>NZ_JAMBOY010000010.1 GCF_023715885.1 Microbacterium hydrocarbonoxydans
GATTTTTTGGTTGGGGATGGGCTCGCGGCCTATCAGCTTGTTGGTGAGGTAATGGCTCACCAAGGCGTCGACGGGTAGCCGGCCTGAGAGGGTGACCGGCCACACTGGGACTGAGACACGGCCCAGACTCCTACGGGAGGCAGCAGTGGGGAATATTGCACAATGGGCGGAAGCCTGATGCAGCAACGCCGCGTGAGGGATGACGGCCTTCGGGTTGTAAACCTCTTTTAGCAGGGAAGAAGCGAAAGTGACGGTACCTGCAGAAAAAGCGCCGGCTAACTACGTGCCAGCAGCCGCGGTAATACGTAGGGCGCAAGCGTTATCCGGAATTATTGGGCGTAAAGAGCTCGTAGGCGGTTTGTCGCGTCTGCTGTGAAATCCCGAGGCTCAACCTCGGGCCTGCAGTGGGTACGGGCAGACTAGAGTGCGGTAGGGGAGATTGGAATTCCTGGTGTAGCGGTGGAATGCGCAGATATCAGGAGGAACACCGATGGCGAAGGCAGATCTCTGGGCCGTAACTGACGCTGAGGAGCGAAAGGGTGGGGAGCAAACAGGCTTAGATACCCTGGTAGTCCACCCCGTAAACGTTGGGAACTAGTTGTGGGGTCCATTCCACGGATTCCGTGACGCAGCTAACGCATTAAGTTCCCCGCCTGGGGAGTACGGCCGCAAGGCTAAAACTCAAAGGAATTGACGGGGACCCGCACAAGCGGCGGAGCATGCGGATTAATTCGATGCAACGCGAAGAACCTTACCAAGGCTTGACATATACGAGAACGGGCCAGAAATGGTCAACTCTTTGGACACTCGTAAACAGGTGGTGCATGGTTGTCGTCAGCTCGTGTCGTGAGATGTTGGGTTAAGTCCCGCAACGAGCGCAACCCTCGTTCTATGTTGCCAGCACGTAATGGTGGGAACTCATGGGATACTGCCGGGGTCAACTCGGAGGAAGGTGGGGATGACGTCAAATCATCATGCCCCTTATGTCTTGGGCTTCACGCATGCTACAATGGCCGGTACAAAGGGCTGCAATACCGCGAGGTGGAGCGAATCCCAAAAAGCCGGTCCCAGTTCGGATTGAGGTCTGCAACTCGACCTCATGAAGTCGGAGTCGCTAGTAATCGCAGATCAGCAACGCTGCGGTGAATACGTTCCCGGGTCTTGTACACACCGCCCGTCAAGTCATGAAAGTCGGTAACACCTGAAGCCGGTGGCCTAACCCTTGTGGAGGGAGCCGTCGAAGGTGGGATCGGTAATTAGGACTAAGTCGTAACAAGGTAGCCGTACCGGAAGGTGCGGCTGGATCACCTCCTTTCTAAGGAGCATCTGACGCTTCGGCGTCCAGAACCCAGATCGAAGGCATGCGTTCTTCGCTGGGAGCTCATGGGTGGAACATTTGACATGCCGTCAGCGCAGCTGACTCCAGTTAGTACGGTCTTCGGATCAGGAACGGTGGGGGATGCAAGCAGGCGGCTGCACGCTGTTGGGTCCTGAGGGACCGGACGTCGCAGCCTTCGGGTTGTGGGTCTGTACCTCTGGGCCTTTCGTCGTCTCCCCGTGGTGGGAGGTGGTGAGGGGTACCGCCCGTACTTTGAGAACTACACAGTGGACGCGAGCATCTTGCAACAACTTTCGGGTTGTTGCGCAAGATGATCTTAAAGATCATTAGTCAATCTCCATGCCTTTCGGGGTGTGGCGATCGATTCGAACTCATGTGATTTCAAGTCTTTAAGAGCAAACGGTGGATGCCTTGGCATCTGGAGCCGAAGAAGGACGTAGCAATCTGCGATAAGCCTCGGGGAACTGATAAGCAAGTTTTGATCCGAGGGTGTCCGAATGGGGAAACCCCGCTGGGCGGCGTGCCGACCTAGTGACTCCCGCCTGAATATATAGGGCGGGTAGAGGGAACGTGGGGAAGTGAAACATCTCAGTACCCACAGGAAGAGAAAGCAACCGCGATTCCGTTAGTAGTGGCGAGCGAAACCGGATCAGGCTAAACCGAGCGTGTGTGATAGCCGGCAGGCGTTGCACGTTCGGGGTTGTGGGACTTTTCAGTCATTTCTGCCGAGATGGCGGCGTTACAAGAAGGTATAGACGAACGGTCTTGAAAGGCCGGTCATAGAGGGTGCCAACCCCGTAGTCGAAATGCCTTGCTTGGCGCGAAGAGTATCCCAAGTAGCACGGGGCCCGTGAAATCCCGTGTGAATCTGTCAGGACCACCTGATAAGCCTAAATACTCCCAGATGACCGATAGCGGACAAGTACCGTGAGGGAAAGGTGAAAAGTACCCCGGGAGGGGAGTGAAATAGTACCTGAAACCGTTTGCTTACAAACCGTTGGAGCACCCCTGGTAGGTGTGACAGCGTGCCTTTTGAAGAATGAGCCTGCGAGTTAGCGATATGTGGCGAGGTTAACCCGTGTGGGGTAGCCGTAGCGAAAGCGAGTCTGAATAGGGCGATTCAGTCGCATGTCCTAGACCCGAAGCGAAGTGATCTATCCATGGCCAGGCTGAAGCGACGGTAAGACGTCGTGGAGGGCCGAACCCACTTAGGTTGAAAACTGAGGGGATGAGCTGTGGATAGGGGTGAAAGGCCAATCAAACTTCGTGATAGCTGGTTCTCTCCGAAATGCATTTAGGTGCAGCGTTGCGTGTTTCTTGCCGGAGGTAGAGCTACTGGATGGCCGATGGGCCCTACAAGGTTACTGACGTCAGCCAAACTCCGAATGCCGGTAAGTGAGAGCGCAGCAGTGAGACTGTGGGGGATAAGCTTCATAGTCGAGAGGGAAACAACCCAGACCACCAACTAAGGTCCCAAAGCGCGTGCTAAGTGGGAAAGGATGTGGAGTTGCTCTGACAACCAGGAGGTTGGCTTAGAAGCAGCCACCCTTGAAAGAGTGCGTAATAGCTCACTGGTCAAGTGATTCCGCGCCGACAATGTAACGGGGCTCAAGCACGCCACCGAAGTTGTGGCATTGACATTATTGGTAGGCCTTCGTGGTCCAGCCGTGTTGATGGGTAGGAGAGCGTCGTGTGGCCAGCGAAGCGGCGGGGTAACCCAGCCGTGGAGGCTACACGAGTGAGAATGCAGGCATGAGTAGCGAAAGACGTGTGAGAAACACGTCCTCCGAAAGACCAAGGGTTCCAGGGTCAAGCTAATCTTCCCTGGGTAAGTCGGGACCTAAGGCGAGGCCGACAGGCGTAGTCGATGGACAACGGGTTGATATTCCCGTACCGGCGAAGAACCGCCCAAATCAATCCAGTAGTGCTAAGTGTCTGAATCCCACTGACTGATCCCTTCGGGGTGACGCTGTGGGCCTAGCGCACGACCCCATGCTGGTGCGGTTAGCGTATTAACAGGTGTGACGCAGGAAGGTAGTCCAAGCCAGGCGATGGTTGTCCTGGTGCAAGTGCGTAGGCCGAGTCATAGGCAAATCCGTGACTCATGCAGGCTGAGACACGATGCGGATAAAAAGTGGATGATCCTATGCTGCCGAGAAAAGCATCGACGCGAGGTTCTAGCTGCCCGTACCCCAAACCGACTCAGGTGGTCAGGTAGAGAATACCAAGGAGATCGAGAGAATCGTGGTTAAGGAACTCGGCAAAATGCCCCCGTAACTTCGGGAGAAGGGGGGCCATCCACTTATACCCACGTGCTGGGAAAAGGGTGTGGTGGCCGCAGAGACTAGTGGGTAGCGACTGTTTACTAAAAACACAGGTCCGTGCCAAGTCGCAAGACGATGTATACGGACTGACGCCTGCCCGGTGCTGGAAGGTTAAGAGGACCGGTTAGCCGCAAGGCGAAGCTGAGAATTTAAGCCCCAGTAAACGGCGGTGGTAACTATAACCATCCTAAGGTAGCGAAATTCCTTGTCGGGTAAGTTCCGACCTGCACGAATGGCGTAACGACTTCCCAACTGTCTCAACCGCGAACTCGGCGAAATTGCATTACGAGTAAAGATGCTCGTTACGCGCAGCAGGACGGAAAGACCCCGTGACCTTTACTACAGCTTGGTATTGGTGTTCGGTGTGGCTTGTGTAGGATAGGTGGGAGACTGTGAAGCATGGACGCCAGTTCATGTGGAGTCATTGTTGAAATACCACTCTGGTCACTCTGGATATCTAACTTCGAACCGTAATCCGGTTCAGGGACAGTGCCTGGTGGGTAGTTTAACTGGGGCGGTTGCCTCCCAAAAAGTAACGGAGGCGCCCAAAGGTTCCCTCAACCTGGTTGGCAATCAGGTGTCGAGTGTAAGTGCACAAGGGAGCTTGACTGTGAGACTGACAGGTCGAGCAGGGACGAAAGTCGGGACTAGTGATCCGGCAGTGGCTTGTGGAAGCGCTGTCGCTCAACGGATAAAAGGTACCTCGGGGATAACAGGCTGATCTTGCCCAAGAGTCCATATCGACGGCATGGTTTGGCACCTCGATGTCGGCTCGTCGCATCCTGGGGCTGGAGTAGGTCCCAAGGGTTGGGCTGTTCGCCCATTAAAGCGGTACGCGAGCTGGGTTTAGAACGTCGTGAGACAGTTCGGTCCCTATCCGCTGCGCGCGTAGGAAGTTTGAGAGGATCTGACCCTAGTACGAGAGGACCGGGTTGGACGAACCTCTGGTGTGTCAGTTGTTCCGCCAGGAGCACCGCTGATTAGCTACGTTCGGGATGGATAACCGCTGAAAGCATCTAAGCGGGAAGCCGGCCTCAAGATGAGACTTCCATACCTTCGGGTGAGAGGCTCCCAGCCAGACTACTGGGTTGATAGGCCAGATGTGGAAGCACGGTAACGTGTGCAGCTGACTGGTACTAATAAGCCGATGACTTGATAACACACCGTTCGTTGGTGCTTGCGTCCACTGAGTGGTTCTCGATGTACGGTCGAGAACCGCATAACTAAGACTTATGTCGTTATGCAACGATTGA
>NZ_JAMBOY010000011.1 GCF_023715885.1 Microbacterium hydrocarbonoxydans
GGTGTCTGGTTTCAGGACATCGTGAACGGGTGTCTCGGGACATCGTGAACAGTTCATCTGGTGTCGCGGGGATGTCTCAGGACATCGTGAACGGTGGCCAAGTACGAGATCCTGATCAAAGCCGTGACCGTGCAACACCTCTCCTACGGCGAAGTCGCCGCCCGTTACGGAGTCTCGAAAACACTGGTCCACAAGCTCCACCACCGCTGGCTGGACGAGGGGGACGCCGCGTTCACACCCCGCTCGCGACGGCCCCACTCGTCACCGACACGGACGCCGGCCCAGATCCGTGAACGCGTCCTCGCGTTGCGTGATGAACTCATTGCCCTCGGTGTCGATGCCGGCGCGGACACGATCAGCGAGCACCTCCACCGAGAACACATCACCCTGTCCCGGGCGACGATCTGGCGGATCCTGACCGCAGCCGGGAAAGTCACCCGACAGCCACAAAAACGTCCCCGCTCGTCCTGGCACCGCTTCACCGCCGACCGCCCCAACGAGCTCTGGCAATCCGACTTCACCCATGTCACCCTCACCACCGGCGCTGACATCGAAGTGATCGGCTGGATCGATGACCACTCCCGCTACCTGCTCCACCTCACCGCCCACCCCCGCGTCACCGGACGAGTCGTGACAGACACCTTCACCGTCGCCGCCCACCAGCACGGATATCCCGCCGCGACGCTCACCGATAACGGCATGGTCTACACCACCCGCCTGGCCCGCGGCGGGCGCGGGCGCGGCGACGGAGCCGGGAACGCGTTCGAGACGCTCCTCGCCGTCCAGGGCATCACCCAGAAGAACGGCAAACCCTTCAAACCCACCACTCAAGGCAAGATCGAACGCTTCTGGCAGACGCTGAAAGCCCACCTCCGCGCACACCCCACCGCTTCTCTCCCCCAACTGCAGCACAGCCTCGACACGTTCCGCGACTACTACAACACCGTCCGCCCCCACCGCGCCCTCGGCCGCAAAACCCCCGCGTTCGCCTACACGCTCATTCCCAAAGCGGCCCCCGCACCACCCGACGACCCGAACGTCTGGCGCGTCCGCTACGACACCATCGACAACGACGGAAAAATCACCCTCCGCCACCACGGCAGACTCCTCCATCTCGGGATCGGACGCGCCCACACCCGCACTGAGATCATCTGCCTCGTCCACAACGACGACGCCACGATCATCAGCCTCGGCACCGGCGAGCTCCTCGCCGAATACACCCTCGACCCCACCAAGAACTACCAACGAAAAAACGGCTGAACCCCCGAAACCGGGGGTTCAGCCGTTCACGATGTCCTGAGACATCACA
>NZ_JAMBOY010000012.1 GCF_023715885.1 Microbacterium hydrocarbonoxydans
TGTGTTGAGTCGCGACATAGGCGACGTGTGAGTCGCGACATAGGCGACTAGTTGGAGGAAGAGCTCGGCCATCGGCCGGGCTCTTTCTGCGTGTTGCGCCAGTAGGTTTTGGTGGGGTCGATGGTGTTGGTGGCGAGGATCTCTCCGGTGTGTTGGTGGACGACGGTGACGGTGGTCTCGTCGGCGATCAGGAGCACGGGTGCGCCGCGGTGGGCGACGCCGACGCCGAGGTGGTGCATGCGGGCGGCGCGGCGGAAGCTGATCTTCCCGTTCGTGCCGACATGGTCGTGTCGGACGCGGTAGTGGACGGCGTCGGGCCGGGTGCCGGCGGGGAGCGCTTTGGGTGATGCCGCGTAGGCGATGGCCGGGGTTGTGCCGTGGGCGCGGTGTGGTCGGGCGGTGTTGTAGTGCTCCTGGAACGTGTCGAGCTGGGTCTGCAGCTCGATGATCGTCACGGCTCGGGGGCGTGCGGCCAGCCAGCGTTTGAGGGTCTGGTGGAATCTCTCGATCTTGCCCTGGGTTTGGGGGTGGTTGGGGGCGCCGTTCTTCTGCCGGATGCCGAGGGCGGCGATGACGTATTCGAACTCATTGCGAGCGCCGGAGTGGCGGGCGGTGTAGACGCGGCCGTTGTCGGTCAGCGTGGACGCGGGCGGCCCATAGGTATCGACGCAGTTCAGGAACGTGTCCACGACGTTCTTGCCGGTGACGGGGTGGTGGACGGTGCAGCTGAGGAGTATGCGGGAGTGGTCGTCGAGCCAGTTCAGGATCTCGACGTCGGTGTCGTCGGCGAGGCGCCAGTGGGTGAAGTCTGACTGCCATGTCTCGTTCGGTTGCGCGGCTTCGAAGCGGGTGTAGGAGGATTTCGGGCGTTTGCGGGGTTCGGGGATGATCAGCCCTGCGGTGTGCAGGATGCGGCGGATGGTGGACGTGGAGGGGGCGGTGAGTCCTTCCTGCCGCAGATGCCAGGCGATCGTTACCGGTCCGGCGTCCGTCCCGGCCGCGGTCAACGCGCGCCGCAGCTCAATCACGCGATCGCGGACGCGGTCGGTGACCGCGTGCGGGCGGGTCAGCGGTGCCCGTGATCGAGCGTCGAGCCCGTCCAGACCCTCGGTTCGGTATCGGGCCAGGAGTTTGTGCAGGTACTGCCGGGAGACCCCGTACTCGGCCGCTGCGGCCGTGATCGAGAGTTCTCCAGCGATGATCTTCAACACCACGACCCGATGCTTCGACGACATGCCCCACTGTCGCCTATGACGCGACTCACGTGTCGCCGATCACGTGTCGCCTATGTCCTGAACCCAGACACC
>NZ_JAMBOY010000013.1 GCF_023715885.1 Microbacterium hydrocarbonoxydans
GATGAATTGAGCTGTTGTGCGACGCGCCCCTTGATCGGGGCGCGTGGCGATGGAAGCGGCAGGTCGACGCGGTTACAGTTGCGGCGCGAGCGCGCGACGTGCGTCGTCGAGCGACAGCGCCATGCGCCGCGCATAGTCCTCGAGCTGATCCTGCCCGATTTTGCCGACCGAGAAGTAGCGGCTGTCCGGATGCGCGAGGTAGAAGCCCGACACGCTCGCCGCCGGCAGCATCGCCAGCGAGTCGGTCACGCTCATGCCGATCTCGTCCGCGTGCAGCACGTCGAACATGTCGCGCTTCACGAGGTGGTCCGGGCAGGCCGGGTAGCCGGGCGCCGGGCGGATGCCCGCGTACTTCTCGGCGATCAGCGCGTCGTTGTCGAGCGTCTCGCCGCTCGCATAGCCCCACAGCTCGCGCCGCACGCGCGCGTGCATCGCTTAGGCGAACGCTTCGGCGAAACGGTCGGCGAGCGCCT
>NZ_JAMBOY010000014.1 GCF_023715885.1 Microbacterium hydrocarbonoxydans
GCACCTGGATCAGGTGGTAGCCGTACTCGGTACGAATCGGCTGGCTGATCTGGCCGTCCTGCAGGTTGTTCATCGCACGCTCGAATTCCGGCACGGTCTCGCCCGGGCTGATCCAGCCGAGATCGCCGCCCTGCGACGCCGACCCGTCCTGCGAGTAGGTGCGCGCGAACTTCGCGAAATCGCCGCCGGCCTCGACCTGGTTGCGGATGTCAACGAGTTGCTGACGCGCCTGGCCTTCCGACTTGCCTTCGCCGACGCGCAGCAGGATGTGGCGCACGTGCGTCTGGACGATCTTCGGCGCCGCGGCGCTCGCGCCCTGGCTCTGGCGGCGATCGACGAGGCGCACGATCTCGAAGCCGTCCGGCACGCGGATCAGCGTCGGGTTGACCTGGCCCGGGCGCAGCTTCGACGCGGCCTCGACGACGTCGGCCGGCAGCGCGCTCGGCGACTTGAAGCCGAGATCGCCGCCCTTC
>NZ_JAMBOY010000015.1 GCF_023715885.1 Microbacterium hydrocarbonoxydans
GTCCAGAAGCCGAGACCGTAATAGTGGTTCAGCAGCGCAAAGGTATACGCGCCGATGGCATAGAACCCGCCGTAGCCCAGCACCAGCAGGCCGGAAAGGCCGACCACCACGTTCAACCCGAGGCCGAGGATGATATAGATCATCGTCAGGGTGGCGATATCCACCGTGCCGCGCGACACCATAAACGGCCAGGCCACGGCAATCACCAGCAGGGCTATCAGGAACAGCTTCTGCTTCACCGTCGACCCGTCAATCGCCGGCATAATAAACTTCGGCCCGGAGACGTTCTTAACCGCTTTCTGGAACAGCGGCCGCAGCAGCTGGAAGAAAAAGACCACCGCGGTACCGATGAAGATCCACTGCCAGCGAATATCGGCGGCGGTATCGACCACCAGTTTGGTGCCGTTCAGCTCCAGCTGCACGCCCATAAAGACGCCCGCCAGAATGAAGAACATCACGGCAG
>NZ_JAMBOY010000016.1 GCF_023715885.1 Microbacterium hydrocarbonoxydans
GATTGAGATCTACCCCATCGCCGGCACCCGGCCACGCGGCCGCCGCGCCGACGGCTCGCTGGATCGCGACCTCGACAGCCGCATCGAGCTGGAAATGCGCACCGATCATAAAGAGCTTTCCGAACACCTGATGCTGGTGGACCTGGCGCGTAATGACCTGGCGCGCATCTGCACCCCGGGCAGCCGCTATGTCGCTGATTTAACCAAGGTTGACCGCTACTCCTTCGTGATGCATCTGGTCTCCCGTGTAGTAGGCGAATTGCGTCAGGATCTCGACGTCCTCCACGCCTATCGCGCCTGCATGAATATGGGCACCCTCAGCGGCGCGCCGAAGGTCCGCGCCATGCAGCTGATTGCCGCCGCCGAAGGTAAACGCCGCGGCAGCTACGGCGGCGCGGTGGGCTATTTCACCGCCCACGGCGACCTCGACACCTGCATCGTCATCCGTTC
>NZ_JAMBOY010000017.1 GCF_023715885.1 Microbacterium hydrocarbonoxydans
GACCATCCCATTCTTCCTTAGCCGCTACGGCATTAAGAACGTGATGCTTATCAGTATTGTGGCGTGGATGCTGCGCTTTGGCCTGTTCGCCTTTGGCGACCCGACGCCGTTCGGCACTGTACTGCTGGTGCTGTCGATGATCGTCTACGGCTGCGCCTTCGACTTCTTTAACATCTCCGGTTCGGTGTTCGTTGAGAAAGAGGTGCGCCCGGAAATCCGTGCCAGCGCTCAGGGGATGTTCCTGATGATGACCAACGGCTTCGGCTGTATTCTCGGCGGGATGGTGAGCGGCAAAGTCGTCGAACACTTTACCGTCGAGGGGATCACTGACTGGCAGAGCGTGTGGCTGATTTTCGCCGGCTATTCGCTGGTGCTGGCCTTTGCCTTCGTGGCGCTGTTCAAATACAAACACGTCAGACAACCGACCGCCGCCCAGCAGAGCGTGTGAT
>NZ_JAMBOY010000018.1 GCF_023715885.1 Microbacterium hydrocarbonoxydans
TATCGGCACTGCCGCCGAGCAGCGCTTCGAGGCCACGTCCCAAGCCCTTCTTCTTTGGTACCGCGTTCATGTCTTTCTTCCTCGCTTCGCTCATGTCCGGATCACGACACCTCGAACGCGCGCACGCGTTCGATCATCTCGGCACCGAACTGGATATACGCCTGCGCACCGCGCGAGCTGCGATCGAACACGACGCCCGGCAACCCGTAACTCGGCGCTTCCGCCAGACGCACGTTGCGCGGAATCACCGCGTCGAACACCTTGTCGCCGAAGTGCGCTTTCAGTTGATCGGAGACTTGCTGCTGCAGCGTGATGCGCGGATCGAACATCACGCGCAGCAGGCCGATGATCTTCAGGTCGCGATTCATGTTCGCGTGGACCTGCTTGATCGTATTGACGAGGTCCGACAGCCCTTCCAGCGCGAAGTACTCGCACTGCATCGG
>NZ_JAMBOY010000019.1 GCF_023715885.1 Microbacterium hydrocarbonoxydans
GTCTTGCGGGTGATGCGGGTATGAGCGCTCATGAGCGGAAGCCGTGTGAAAAAGGAGCCGCCACGGTAGCATCGCGCTCGTTCGTGCAATGACCTTCGGAGGACGTCTTATGTTGCTGGCGGGACAACCCGGCGACCCTTACGCGGTGCCGCCGATGGCGCGCCTGCCGCGGCCGCTGTACGTGCGGGCGTTCGGCATTCCCGGCAACGCGAGCGTCGATGCGCACAGTCATCCGTGGGCCCAGCTGATGTATGCGACGAGCGGCGTGCTCGAGGTGACGACGCCGTCGGGCCGGCAACTGCTGCCGCCGCACTACGCGATGTGGATTCCGCCGCACGTGCCACACGCGGTGTCGACGCGCGATTGCGTCGCGTTTCACAGCATGTATCTCGACGAAGCCATCGCGCGCCGCGACGTGAACGACGATTGCACGATCC
>NZ_JAMBOY010000001.1 GCF_023715885.1 Microbacterium hydrocarbonoxydans
ATCAGCCTCGGCACCGGCGAGCTCCTCGCCGAATACACCCTCGACCCCACCAAGAACTACCAACGAAAAAACGGCTGAACCCCCGAAACCGGGGGTTCAGCCGTTCACGATGTCCTGAGACATCACACTGCGGAGACGAGGGGATTTGAACCCCTGGTCCCCGTAAGGGGACTCCACCTTAGCAGGGTGGTGCACTAGGCCGGACTATGCGACGTCTCCAGGCATCCGCTCCGTGAAGACCGGATGCACCTAGCCATCGTAACGGATTCCGGGCGGGCGCACGAACCGCGCTCACGACCCCAGGGACGAGGCCCTCGCGACGAGTTCGGGTCGGAAGATCGACTTGGCCGCACCGAGCCCACTCCCCCGCGCACCGGAGAGCAGGAGGTCCACCGCGGTCGACCCGATGAGAGCCGCGGGTTGACGCACGGAACTCAGCGGGATGACGGCTGCCGCTGCGAAGTCGATGTCGTCGTAGCCGATCAGGGCGATGTCCTGCGGCACACGGGCATCACCCGTCATGACGAGGCTCTGCAGCACGCCGAGAGCGAGCAGGTCGTTGGCGGCGAAGACCGCATCGGGTCGCCGGTCGGAAGTCCGATCCAGGATCTGCCTACCCGCGCGCCGCCCTTCTTCGACTGTGAGCGCGCCGGTCGCGATGAACTCAAGACCCAGACCCGCCTCCCCAGCCACAGACTGCGCGCCGCGGAGCCGATCCGACACCTGGCGCAGCGTCACGGGTCCTCCCACGAATGCGACGCGCCGACGCCCCATCTCGAGCAGGTGCTGCATCGCCACCCGCCCGCCCTCGTTGTCGTCGACGGCGACTGCGGCGAATCGGGCGTCCTGCGATTCGCGGTCGACAAGCACGACCGGTGTGCCGCGCTCCTGTATCCGCTCGAGGCGCGGCACTGATTCGCCGACGGGCGTCACCAGCACTCCAGCGACCCGCTGCTCCTCGAAGAGGTCCAGGTGGCGCGCTTCACGCTCGGCCTTCTCGTCGCTGTTCGCCACGAGTACCGCGAGTCCGTGAGCATCGGCCCGCTCCTCCGCACCACGCGCGATCTCAGCGAAGAACGGGTTGCGGATGTCGAGTACAACGAGGCCGATGGTGCGGCTGCGACCTGCCCGCAGCTGGCGAGCCGCGTCATTGCGGACGAAACCCAGGAGGTCGATCGCCGAATGCACGCGCTGGACGGTCTCGGCTGACACCTTCTCTGGACGGTTCAGGACGTTCGAGACCGTCCCGACCGAGACGCCCGCTCGTTCGGCGACCTCGCGGATACTGACCGCCATGACCCTCCCGGATTGGATGAAACGACTCAACATCGCACCCTCAGGTTTTCATGCATGCTTGACAGCGGTCAACCCATGCCTTAGCTTCGTCTCAGAGTCGAATTGAATCGATTCATTCTGCACCGCGACGACAAGGTAGTCATCATGAGCATCCTCTCCTCAGCGCACTTCAACACCCTGGAGGCGCAGAGCATCGAACTCCCGAGCTGGGCGTTCGGGAACTCTGGGACGCGCTTCAAGGTGTTCGGCACCCCCGGAACGCCGCGCGACCCGTGGGAGAAGATCGCCGACGCCGCGCAGGTGCACAAGCACACGGCTCTGGCACCCAGGGTCGCCCTGCACATCCCCTGGGACCTCGTCGACTCCTTCTCCGACCTGCGCAAACACGCCGAGGACCACGGGGTGGAGCTCGGCACCATCAACTCCAACACCTTCCAGGACGACGACTACAAGTTCGGGGCTCTCACCCACGAAGACGCCGCGATCCGCCGCAAGGCGATCGACCACCACCTCGCCTGCATCGACGTCATGGATGCCACGGGCAGCCGCGACCTCAAGATCTGGCTGGCCGAAGGCTCGAACTATCCCGGCCAGGCCGACATGCGCGGACGTCAGGACCGCCTGCATGAGTCGCTCCAGGAGATCTACGCGCAGCTCGGCGACGATCAGCGCCTGGTGCTCGAGTACAAGTTCTTCGAGCCGGCGTTCTACCACACCGACGTCCCCGACTGGGGAACCTCCTACGCGCAGGTCAGTGCACTCGGCGACAAGGCCATGGTCTGCCTCGACACCGGGCACCATGCACCCGGCACCAACATCGAGTTCATCGTGATGCAGCTGCTGCGCCTCGGAAAACTCGGATCGTTCGACTTCAACTCTCGCTTCTACGCCGACGACGACCTCATCGTGGGCGCAGCGGACCCGTTCCAGCTGTTCCGCATCCTCTTCGAGGTCGTGCGCGGCGGCGGCCTGAACAACCCCGACGTGGCGTTCATGCTCGACCAGTGCCACAACATCGAAGACAAGATCCCCGGTCAGATCCGGTCAGTGCTGAACGTGCAGGAGATGACGGCGCGCGCGCTTCTCGTCGACCGCGAGGCGCTGACCGCCGCGCAGAAGTCCGGCGACGTCCTCGCCGCGAACGCCATCTTCATGGACGCGTTCTACACGGACGTGCGTTCGGCCCTCGCCGAGTGGCGCGAGGGCCGTGGCCTTCCCGCCGACCCGATGAAGGCCTACGCCGAGTCGGGATACCAGCAGAAGATCGCCGCCGACCGCGTCGGCGGGGTGCAGGCGGGGTGGGGCGCATGAGCGCGGCATCGACGTCTGATCAGCAGCCGCTCCTCTCACTGCGCGGCGCGGCGAAGACCTTCGGCCCCGTCGTTGCCCTGGCGGACGGCACCGTCGAGCTGCGCCGCGGCGAGATTCACGCCCTCGTCGGCGAGAACGGCGCCGGCAAGTCCACTCTGGTGAAGATCCTCGCCGGCCTGCACCATCCCGACGCGGGCGAGTTCCTCGTCGACGGTACGCCGGTCTCGTTCCGCACGGTGGCCGACAGCAAGGCGGCGGGCATCTCGGTGATCTACCAGGAGCCCACGCTCTTCCCCGACCTCACGGTCGCGGAGAACATCTTCATCGGGCGCCAGCCCCGCGGCCGCCTGGGACTCATCAACCGGTCGGCCATGCGTCGCGCGGCCGAGCGGCTCTTCGACCGGCTCGGGGTATCGATCGACCCCGACCGCCCCGCCGAGGGACTGTCCATCGCGGACCAGCAGCTCATCGAGATCGCGAAAGCCATCTCGATCGATGCCCGTGTCCTCATCATGGACGAACCGACAGCGGCCCTGTCGGGCACCGAGGTCGATCGTCTCTTCGGGGTGGCTCGTGCACTGCGCGACAACGGAGCCGGCATCCTCTTCATCTCCCACCGCTTCGACGAGATCTTCGCGCTCACGGACCGCATCACGGTCATGCGCGACGGCCGGTACATCCGCACCCACGACACGGCCGACGCCACGGTGCCCCAGATCGTCCGCGAGATGGTCGGGCGCGACATCGATCAGCTGTTCCCGAAGGAAGAGGCGCAGATCGGCGGGGTCGTGCTCGACGTGTCCGGCCTGTCGCGCACAGGCGTCTTCCACGGCATCGATCTCCAGGTGCGGGCGGGAGAGATCGTCGGTCTTGCCGGACTCGTGGGAGCCGGACGCACCGAGGTCGCTCGTGCGGTGTTCGGCATCGACCCCTACGATGCGGGCTCCGTCAGCGTGAACGGCGCGCGATTGCGGGGCGGAGACCCCCAGGCCGCTATCGACGCCGGCATCGGGTTCGTCCCGGAGGACCGTCGCAGACAGGGCCTCGTCATGGACCTGTCGGTCGGACGCAATCTGACCCTCACGCTCCGTCACGCTCTCAGTCGCGGCGGTCTGATCGATCGCCGGGCGGAGAGACGAGCCGTCGAGGAATGGTCGACGAGACTGCAGGTGAAGACCGGCTCGCCGGAGTTCGCGGTCTCGACCCTCTCCGGGGGCAATCAGCAGAAGGTCGTCCTCGCCAAATGGCTGGCGACGGCCCCCCGCCTGCTCATCGTCGACGAACCGACGAGGGGCATCGACGTCGGCACCAAGGCCGAGGTGCATCGCCTCATCTCCGATCTCGCCGGACGAGGCATCGGGATCCTGATGATCTCTTCCGAGCTGCCCGAGGTGCTCGGCATGGCGGACCGCGTCGTCGTCATGCGCGAAGGCCGCATCACCGCCCAGATCGCCCGCGCCGACGCGACCCCTGAACGCGTCATGCATGCGGCGACCGCCGACACTCTGGAGATGGCCGAATGACCGCCGTAGCCGTCCGCGATGACGCACGACCCACCCGTCGCTCGCCGATCGTCACCGCCCTGCGTCGCCGCGAGACGCCTGTCGCTGCCGCTCTCGTCGTGCTCGTGCTCGTTACATACGCCGCCAACCCGTTGTTCCTGAGTCAGCAGGGCGTGAAGGACCTGCTGCTGAACGCCACGATCATGGTGATCCTCGCCGTCGGCCAAGCGATGGTGATCTTCACCCGCAACGTCGACCTCTCCGTCGGATCGATCCTCGGCCTCGTCGCGTTCCTCACCGGGACGCTGTTCGCGCAGGTCGACGGCATCCCGATCCCGGTGGTGTTCCTCGCGGGCCTGGTACTCGGCGCGGTGCTCGGCGCGATCAACGGCCTTCTGGTCACCGTCGCCGGGGTGCCTGCCCTGGTGATCACCCTCGGCACTCTGTACGTGTACCGCGGGATCAACAACGCCTGGGCCGGCGGTACGCAGTACTTCGCGGGAGATCGCCCGGATGCCTTCGGCGCGCTGGCTGTCGACACGCTGCTCGGGTTCCCTCTCATCACTCTCCTCGCACTCGCTGTCGTGATCGCTGTTGGCATCTACCTGTCAGGGACCCGCTCGGGCAGGGACCTCTATGCGATCGGCTCCGACCCCGACGCCGCCCGGGTCTTCGGCATCCCGGTATCGCGTCGCGTCATGACAGCGTTCATCGTGAACGGTCTGCTCGCGGGCCTCGCCGGCGTCCTGTACGCGGCTCGCTTCAACTCCGTGGGCGCCACGACCGGCACCGGCATGGAGCTCGACGTGGTGGCGGCGGCCGTGGTCGGTGGCGTCGCGATCTTCGGTGGCAGCGGCTCTGTGGCCGGTGCCGCGATCGGCGCGGTGCTACTCACGACGATCACAAGCGCCCTGACCGCTCTGCGCGTCGACAAGTTCTGGCAGCAGGCCGTGGTCGGCATCCTGATCCTCGCGGCGATCCTCATCGATCGCATCGCCGCCGTCCGCACCGCACGCAAGCTCCGACTGAGTGAGGCCCGAGATGTCTGAGTCCGCACCCACCACCGCCGTGATCGCCGCCGGCGTGCTCGAGACAGAACCGCACGGGCGCACGGGTCTGACCCGCCTGTTGCTGGGGCGCCCCGCTATCATGATCTATGCGCTGCTCGTGACCGTCGTCGTGGCGATGGTCTCGATTCCCCGCTTCGCGTCACCGGTGACGACGGGGTTCCTCCTCCTCGACGTCATCCCTGTGCTGCTGATCGCGATGCCGATGACGCTCGTCATCCTGACCGGCGAGATCGATCTGTCGGTCGCAAGCACGGCCGGGCTCACCAGCGCCGTGATCGGCGTGCTGTGGCAGGCGGGTCTCGACATCTCGCTCGTCCTCCTGCTCGGGCTCGTCGTCGGCACCGTCGCAGGCGCCGTGAACGGCGCGCTCGTCGCGTTCGCGGGGCTGCCGTCTCTCGCCGTCACGATCGGCACACTCGCGCTGTTCCGCGGCCTCGCCCTCGTCGTGATCGGCGACAACGCCGTGGCCGACTTCCCGTCGGAGCTCACCGCGTTCTTCACGTCCAAGCTCGGTGTCACCGGCATCCCCACCGTGATGATCGGGGTGGCGCTGGTAGTGGTGTTCTTCGCGGTCCTGCTCCACCTCACGCCGTTCGGCCGGGCGCTCCCTGCCATCGGCTTCAGCAAGGAGGCCGCGCGCTTCGTGGGCATCAAGGTCGCGCAGGCGAAGTTCTGGCTCTTCGTCGGCACGGGCTCCGTGTCCGCGCTCGCCGGCATCTATTGGACTCTGCGCTACTCCAGCGCGCGCTCCGACAACGCCAGCGGACTCGAGCTCGCAGTGATCGCAGCCGTCCTCCTCGGCGGGGTATCGATCTTCGGCGGCCGCGGCACCATCCCCGGTGTCGTCGCCGGCGTGCTGCTGATCGGCGTGGTCAACTACGCGCTCCGCCTCGGCCGCGTCTCGGAGGTCGTGCTCATCATCGTCACCGGCTCGCTGCTGATCGCCTCGGTGGTCGCACCGAGCATCGGCCAGTACCTCAGCACCGCGCGCCATGACCGGCGCGTACGCCGACAGCTTCCCCGCGCCGCCGGCACGGGGCATGTGCGCGCCTCGTAGTGGGCGCACCAGGAAAGGAAGAAACATGCAGTGGATCCGCACCCGCTCAGGACGACGTTGTCTCTCGGGCATCGCAGCTCTCACCGGCATCGCGCTGATCGCCACCGGATGCGCCGCCGGCGCGTCGGACGGCGGTGATGGAGGCTCTGGTGCCGACGGTGAACAGACCATCACCTTCATCCCGAAGCAGCTCAACAACCCGTACACCGACGTCGTGCTCGGCGGCGGCGAGGACGGCGCGACGGCTGCGGGGTTCGCCGACAGCCAGGTGGTCGGCCCTCTCGACGCGAGCGCCTCCAGCCAGGTGTCGTTCATCAACGCCGAGACCCAGGCCGGGACGAACGTCATCGTGATCGCCGCGAACGACCCCGATGCCGTCTGCCCCGCCCTCGAAGAGGCGCGAACGGGCGGAGCGAAGATCGTCGCCTTCGACTCCGACACGAACCCCGATTGCCGCGACCTCTTCATCAGCCAGGTCGTCGCGAAGGACGTCGCACTGATCCAGGTCGAACTGATCGCAGAGCAGATCGGCGGCTCGGGTGAGATCGCGATCCTCTCCGCGACCGCCAACGCCACGAACCAGAACGAGTGGATCAAGTACATCGAGGAGGAGCTCGAGTCGAACCCCGACTACGCCGACATCACGCTCGTGGCGAAAGTGTACGGCGACGACGACGACACGAAGTCCTTCCAGGAGGCGCAGGGTCTGCTGCAGGCGCATCCGAACCTCAAGGGCATCATCTCGCCGACCACGGTCGGCATCGCGGCGACGGCCCGCTATCTCTCGACCTCGGAGTACAAAGGCAAGGTCGCGCTGACGGGTCTCGGCCTGCCGAACGAGATGCGTCCGTTCGTCAAGGACGGCACGGTGTCCGAGTTCGCGCTGTGGGACCCGGCTCAGCTGGGCTACGTCGCCGCCTTCGCCGGCAAGGCTCTCGCCGACGGCGACATCACCGGTGCCGAGGGCGACACGTTCGAGGCAGGCGACCTCGGCGAGCGCGAGGTCGGCGCGGACGGCACAGTCATCGTCGGTCCTCCGACGGTCTTCAACGCCGACAACATCGACGACTACGACTTCTAGTCGTCACCCGCTGCGGCTCTCCGTCGAGAGCCGCAGCGGTCCCGTCCGATTTTCTCGCGGCGCGCGACGCGCCTGACCGAAGGAAGAACCCATGTCGCAGTCCCCGTCATCGGCGCTCGCCGATCTCCTGCCGGCGAAACAGCGCCGCCGGCCTCGCATCGGCCTGGTCGCCGGGGGCCTCGGCACGTACTGGCCGCAGTTCCCCGGGCTCCTCCCCCAGCTGCAGGAGTCTTCCCGCTACGTCTCGGAGCGATTCCAGGCGATGGATGCCGATGTGGTCGACGTCGGCTTCATCTCCGATGCTCAGGAGGGCGCGGCGGCGGGTGAGACGCTGCGCGCCGCAGACTGCGACCTCATCGTCCTGTTCCTCACGACGTATCTGACATCCTCCATGGTGCTCCCGATCGCTCAGCGCGCGGGCTCCCCCGTGCTCGTGATCGACCTGCAGCCGACCGAGAAGATGGATCATGCCTCGTTCGACACCGGAGCGTGGCTCGCGTATTGCGGGCAGTGCCCCGTCCCCGAGGTCGGCAACGTATTCCGCCGCGCGGGGATCGAGTTCCGATCCGTGTCCGGGTGGCTGCGTCAAGAATCCGCGTGGGCGCGCATCGAGAGATGGATCAACGCAGCGCACATCCGCGCCGCACTGCGGCACGCCCGCCACGGGCTGATGGGACACCTGTACCCGGGGATGCTCGACGTGTCGACCGACCTCACCCTCCTGCCGACGACATTCGGCTCGCACGTCGAGGTACTCGAGTTCGACGACCTGCGCGTGCGGGTCGATGAGGTCACCGAGACCGAGGTGCGGGAGCGGATGCAACTGGCCACGGAGATCTTCACCCTCGACGAGTCGGTCAAGGACGAGGACTTCGCCTGGGGCGCACGGGTCTCGGTCGGCCTCGACCGACTGGTCGACGATCTTGAACTCGATTCGCTCGCGTACTACCACCGCGGGTGGGGCGGTGAGCTGCACGAGCGGCTCGGCGCAGGCATGATCCTCGGCGCCTCCCTCCTCACCGCGCGCGGCATCCCCGCGACCGGCGAGTACGAACTCCGCACCACGGTCGCGCAGCTCGCCACGCAGGTCATCGGCGCCGGAGGATCGTTCTGCGAGATCCAGGCCCTGAACTTCGACGACGGCGTGGTGGAGATGGGACACGACGGCCCGGCACACCTTGCCGTGTCGAGCCGCGATCCGCTCCTCCGCGGCCTCGGGGTATATCACGGCAAGCGCGGTTGGGGGGTGTCCGTCGAGTTCGACGTGCAGCCCGGCCCCGTGACGCTGCTCGGCCTCGGGCAGGACCGCGACGGATCGCTGTCGTTCGTCGCCTCGACCGGCACCGTCGTATCCGGCCCGCTGCTGGAGATCGGTAACACGACGAGCCGGGTTGACTTCGGCAGGGATCCGGGAGAGTGGGTCGACGCCTGGTCGGCCACCGGCATCGGCCACCACTGGTCGCTCTCCATCGGAGCGCGGGTCGAGGACTACCGCGCGGCAGCGTCGCTGCTCGGCATCGACTTTCGGGAGGTGTGATGCAGCGCGCCTGCTTCCTCCTCCGCGTTCGCCCCGAGCGCATGGACGAGTACCGAGAACGGCATGCCGCAGTATGGCCCGACATGCTGCGCGCGCTGACTCGTTCCGGATGGACCAACTACTCGCTGTTCCTCGCTCCGGATGGGCTGCTCGTCGGATACTTCGAGTCAGAGGACGTCGATGCAGCCATCGCCGCCATGGGCGAGACCGACGTCAACACCCGCTGGCAGGCCGACATGGCCCCGTTCTTCGTGGACGACGGTTCCGGCACGGGTCCGACGTTCCTGCCCTCCGTCTTTCACCTCGAGCAACAGCTGGACGCCCTGCCCACCGACGACCCCGCACGGCCGTACACGACGCCGTCCGCATCCGGCCTGGAGGACAACGCATGACGAACCCCACCGCCGCCGCTCTGATCGAGCGGTCGAACCGCCTGGGCGCCGACCCGAAGAACACGAACTACGCCGGGGGCAACACCTCGGCGAAGGGCACCGAGACCGACCCGGTCACCGGACAGCCGGTGGAGCTGCTGTGGGTCAAGGGCTCGGGCGGCGACCTGGGCACCCTGACCGAGCAGGGCCTCGCGGTGCTGCGCCTCGACCGCATGCGCGCGCTCGTCGACGTGTACCCGGGCGTGGAGCGCGAAGACGAGATGGTCGCCGCGTTCGACTACTGCCTGCACGGCAAGGGCGGCGCTGCGCCGTCGATCGACACCGCTATGCACGGGCTGGTGGACGCCGCGCACGTCGACCACCTCCACCCCGACGCGGGCATCGCGATCGCGACCGCTGCGGACGGGGAGACGCTGACGTCGACCATCTTCGGCGACAGGGTCGTGTGGGTTCCGTGGCGCCGTCCCGGCTTCCAGCTCGGCTTCGACATCGCCGAGATCAAGGCGCAGAACCCGCAGGCGGTCGGCTGCATCCTCGGCGGTCACGGCATCACGGCCTGGGGCGACACCTCGGAGGAGTCCGAGAGGAACTCGCTGTGGATCATCGACACCGCGGCCGCGTACATCGCCGAGCACGGAGCGTCGGAGCCCTTCGGCGGGGTGCGCGCCGGCTTCGAGGCGCTGGCCGAGGGCGAGCGTCGCGAGCGTGCTGCGGCCCTCGCCGGAACGATCCGTGGGATCGCGTCGACCGACAAGCCCATGGTCGGCCACTTCACCGATTCCGACGTCGTGCTCGACTTCCTCGCGTCCGAGAAGGCGCCCGCGCTGGCGGCCCTGGGCACGAGCTGCCCCGATCACTTCCTGCGCACGAAGGTCAAGCCGCTAATCCTGGATCTGCCGGCCACCGCGTCGGTCGAGGAGCAGGTCACGCGCCTGCACGAGCTGCACGCCGAGTACCGCGCCGACTACCAGGCGTACTACGACGCACATGCGACTGCCGAATCACCCGCGATCCGCGGTGCGGACCCGCTCATCGTGCTGATCCCCGGCGTGGGCATGTTCTCGTACGGCGCGAACAAGCAGACCGCGCGCGTCGCCGGCGAGTTCTACGTCAACGCGATCAACGTGATGCGCGGCGCCGAAGCGGTGTCGACGTACTCCCCCATCTCCGACGCCGAGAAGTTCCGCATCGAGTATTGGGCGCTGGAGGAGGCCAAGCTGCAGCGGATGCCGAAGCCGAAGACGCACCAGGGCCGCATCGCGTTCGTCACGGGCGCGGCGTCCGGCATCGGCAAGGCCATCGCCGCACGCCTCGCCGCCGAAGGCGCGTGCGTCGTCGTCGCCGACCTCGACCTGGAGAAGGCGCAGGCCGCGGCGGCAGAGCTCGGCACCCCCGACGTCGCGATCGGGGTGGCGGCGAACGTCGC
The DNA here is from genome assembly GCF_023715885.1 of Microbacterium hydrocarbonoxydans. Lineage (GTDB taxonomy): Bacteria > Actinomycetota > Actinomycetes > Actinomycetales > Microbacteriaceae > Microbacterium > Microbacterium hydrocarbonoxydans_C. Next base: position 10,673 of record NZ_JAMBOY010000001.1, read on the forward strand.
GGATGCGGATGCCGTGCAGGCCGCTCTGAACGAGGCGGTGCTCGCGTTCGGCGGCGTCGACCTCGTCGTCAACAACGCAGGACTGTCGCTGTCGAAGCCGCTGCTGGAGACCACCGAGAAGGACTGGGACCTGCAGCACGACGTCATGGCCAAGGGCTCGTTCCTCGTGTCGAAGGCCGCAGCCCGCGTGCTGATCGACCAGAAGCTCGGCGGCGACATCATCTACATCTCGTCGAAGAACTCCGTGTTCGCCGGCCCGAACAACATCGCCTACTCCGCGACCAAAGCCGACCAGGCGCACCAGGTGCGACTGCTCGCCGTCGAGCTCGGCGAGTTCGGCATCCGCGTCAACGGCATCAACCCCGACGGCGTCGTGCGCGGCTCCGGCATCTTCGCCTCCGGCTGGGGAGCGAACCGCGCCGCCACCTACGGCGTCGCCGAAGAGGACCTCGGCCAGTTCTACGCCAACCGCACGATCCTCAAGCGCGAGGTCGTGCCCGAGAACGTCGCCGACGCCGTGTACGTGCTCACCGGCCCCGAGCTGTCCCGCACGACGGGGCTCCACATCCCCGTCGACTCCGGCGTCGCGGCCGCGTTCCTGCGATGAGCGTCTCCCTTCGCCGACCCACCCCTCTCTGTGCGAGCCACCCTTCTCTGAACCGCAGATACGGGGGTCGCTCGCGCGCGAGAGGGTGGCTCAGCACTGATGGGGTATGCCCATGACTGTCCGCGCGGTCGCGGCCGTCGACCTCGGGGCGACGAGCGGACGCGTCGTGATCGGTCGCATCGGCGACGGACGGCTCGACCTCGAGCTCGTGTCGCGGTTCCCGAACGGCCCGGTGGAGCGTGAGGACGGCCTGCACTGGGACTTCGGCCGCCTCTATGAGCACGTCGTGGAGGGTCTGGCGGAAGCGGTCCGCCGCGAGCCCGCGATCGAGAGCATCGGCATCGACTCCTGGGCGGTCGACTACGGTCTGATCTCCGCCGGTGAGCTGCTCGCGGAGCCGTTCCACTACCGCGACGACCGCACGGCTACCGGAGTCGATGAGGTGCACGCGGTCGCGCCCTTCGCGGAGCTCTATCAGCGCAACGGTCTGCAGTTCCTTCCGTTCAATACGCTGTACCAGTACCGGGTCGACGCACGACTGCGCGAGGCGGACCTGGCTCTCCTCATCCCCGACCTCATCGCGTACCTCCTCACGGGTTCCGCGGTGGCCGAGCGCACGAACGCCTCGACGACGGGGCTCCTCGGGGTGGAGACGGACGAGTGGGACGAGAAGCTGGCTGATCGGCTCGGCATCCCCTCGAGCATCCTGCCTCCTCTCGTCGACCCCGGCACCGTGATCGGCGCCCTGCGCCCGGAGGTCGCGGAGCGCATCGGCGCGGCGCTGCCGGTGATCGCGGTGGGTTCGCACGACACCGCATCCGCCGTCGTCGCGGTGCCGCTCGCGTCGCCGAACTCGGCGTACATCTCGTGCGGCACCTGGGGCCTCGTCGGGGTGGAGCTCACGGAGGCCGTGCTGACGGATGCCGCCCGCGAGGCCAACTTCACGCACGAGCTCGGCGTCGACGGGCGATATCGATTCCTGCACAACGTCACCGGCCTGTGGCTGCTCAGCGAGACGGTGCGCGCGTGGGAGGCCGAGGACGGCGCAGCGATCGACCTGCAGTCGCTGCTCGATGCGGCATCGCGGGTCGGGAGCGACGTGCCACTCTTCAACGCGAACGACTCCTCGCTGAGCGCTCCGGGCGACATGCCCGCGCGCATCGCCACCCTTCTCGGTGACGCTGCGCCTCTCACCCGCCCGGCCTTCGCGCGGTCGATCGTGGAGTCGATCGCCGCCGCGTTCGCCGACGCGGTCCGCACCGCGGAGGGGCTCACGGGTCGTGAGGTCGACAGCATCCACCTCGTCGGCGGGGGCTCGCTCAACCGCCTGCTGTGCCAGGCGACGGCGGATCGCACCGGCCTACCGGTCCTCGCCGGACCGGTGGAGGCGACGGCGCTCGGCAATGTCCTCGTGCAGGCGCGCTCTCTCGGCGCCGCTCCCGCGATGCTCGAGGAGCTGCGCGAGCTCGTCGCCGCAACTCACCCCCCGACGCGGTACACCCCGCGCCTCTGACCTTCCCTACCACCGAAACCCACCTCGCGCGTCGAAACCCACCTCGAGCGACGTCGCGGACGGTGGGTTTCGACGCGCGTGGTGGGCCTCGGCGCGAAGGAGAGCGTCAGCCCCGCGGCAGCGAGCCGGCGTTCGCGCCGGCGAGCAGCTGCTCGATCTGCTCATGCGTCACGTCGACACCGGGGAAGCCGATCAGCCGCCCGATCGGGAACGACGCCATCATCTTCTGCATGGCCTCGTGGTTGGGCATCATGGATGCCGCCGAGGAGTCTGCTCCGGTGAGGCCGCCCATCAGCCCGCCGAGCGCCTGCATGACGATCGGCCCAGCCACCGGATGCGACACCACGTCGCCGATCGACGAGTTCATGGACAACGGCAACGACACCTCGTCGCCCTCGACCTCGACGATCGCGAGGCAACGGATGTCGCGGCTCGACGCGGCCACCTCGACGGTATAGTCACCGCCCTCGACGACCCAGCGGTCGACCCGGACGTCCCAGTAGGCGAGGTCCTCGCGGCGCACGACGAGCTCCACCGTGCGCGTCTCCCCCGCGGCGAGCGGCACCGACGAGAACGCCTTCAGCTCACGCGGCGCTCGCTGCACGGCCGACCGCACCGGAGCGACGTACACCTGGACGACCTCGCGCCCGTCGCGGTCCCCGCCGTTCGTCACGTCGACGCGCACGGTCACATTGCCGTCATCTGCGACGGATGCCGTCGCGGCGCCGTACGAGAAGGTCGTGTACGAGAGTCCGTGCCCGAACGGGAACGTCACGTCGAGCCCCTTCGAGTCGTACCAGCGGTAGCCGACGAGGATGCCCTCGCCGTAGCGCACGTGCCCGAACTCTCCGGGGAAATTGCCGTACGACGGGTTGTCCTCCAGTCGCACGGGAACGGTCTCGGTGAGCTTGCCCGACGGGTTCACCGCGCCGTAGAGCACGTCTGCGACCGCTCCGCCGCCGGCCTGACCCAGCAGCCAGCTCTCGACGATCGCGGGCACCCGGTCGGCGAACGGGAGCGCGACGACGCCGCCGTTCGACAGCACGACGACCGTGCGCGGATTCGCCTCGACCACGGCATCCAGCAGCGCGAGCTGGACGGCGGGAAGGTCGATATGGTCACGGTCGAAGCCCTCGGACTCCTCCGCGGCGGGCAGTCCGAGGAACACGACGGCCACCTCGGCGGCCTGCGCGGCGGCGACGGCTTCGGACCGCAGCTCGTCGTCGGAACGCCCGGATGCCGCGATCGCGCCGCCCTCGACCGCGAACCCCGCGGCGTACGAGACGCGGTCCCCGCCGACGGCGCGCAGTCCGTCGAGGGCAGTGTCGACGCGCGTCGGGTTGATCAGCGAGGAGCCTGCACCCTGGAACCGGGACTCGGTCGCGAACGCTCCGATCACGGCCACGCTCTGCTCGGGGGCGAGCGGCAGCACGGCATCCTCGTTCTTGAGCAGCACGATCGACCGTCCGGCCGCCTCGCGGGCGAGGGCGTGGTGGGCGTCCACGTCGAGCGGCCCCTGCACGGCATCCCGCGCCTGCGCCTTGTTCACGAGAGCGATCGCCCGGTCGGCGGCCACGTCGAGCACGCTCTCGTCGAGCTCGCCACCCCGCACGGCGGCGACGAGCTGATCATCCGTCCGCCCTCCCGACGAGGGCATCTCGAGATCGAGGCCCGCCGCGACGCCGGCGACGCGGTCGTTGACGGCGCCCCAGTCCGAGACGACGAGGCCGTCGAAACCCCAGTCGTCACGGAGCACCTGCGTCAGCAGCCACGGGTCCTCCGAGGCGTAGACGCCGTTGATGCGGTTGTACGAGCACATGACGGTCCACGGCTGCGCGTCGCGCACGACCCGCTCGAAGCCGCGCAGGTAGATCTCCCGCAGAGGCCGCGGGTCGACGTCGGAGCTCGCGCGCATCCGGTCGAACTCCTGATTGTTCGCGGCGAAGTGCTTGAGCGACGAGCCGACACCCTGCGACTGGATGCCGCGCACCGACACGGCACCGAGGACTCCGGAGACCAGTGGATCCTCTGAGAAGTACTCGAAGTTGCGGCCGCAGAGCGGAGAGCGCTTGATGTTGATGCCGGGGCCGAGCACGACCGCGACGTTCTCGATCGCGGCCTCCACGCCGATCGCGGCGCCGACGCGCTCGACGAGTTCGGGATCGAAGGAGGAACCGATGCCGACCGCCGGCGGGAAGCACGTGGCCGGCACGCTGCTGGCGAGACCGAGGTGGTCGGTGGCGTCCGCCTGCTTGCGGAGTCCGTGCGGACCGTCGGTCATCATGATCGACGGCAGGCCTACGCGGTCGACGCCCTTCGTGGTCCAGAAGTCCGCGCCGCTCGTGAGCGAGGCCTTCTCCTCGAGGGTGAGGTCTGATGCCGAGGTGTCGGTCATGGTCGTCCTTTCGCGGCGACGGCGCTGTCCTCCGAAAACCATACGACAGTCAGTATTGGAATTCAAACAACATTCAGGATTAGGGTCGAGGGATGGCACGACGAGGTTCATACGCGAAGGGCGTCGCCCGGCGGCAGGAGATCCTGGAGAGCACCCTGGACGTCATCGGACGCACCGGCTACCGCAACGCGTCCCTCAAGCAGATCGCCGAGGCGGTCGGAGTCACGCCCGCCGCGCTGCTGCACTACTTCGGATCGAAGGAAGAGCTCTTCACCGAGGTGCTCCGCACGCGCGACGACCAGGACGAACGGTCCCCGCGCATCCATGAGTCCGTCGACGCGAAGGCGGCTTTCCTCGACGTCATCCGCCACAACACCGAGGTCCCCGGCGTCGTCGAGCTGTTCTCACGCCTGGCGGTGGATGCCGCCGATCCCGATCACCCCGCGCACGCATACTTCCTGCAGCGCAGCGAACGACTGCGGGGTAGCATCGCCGCGGCATTCCATGGGGACGCGGCAACACGGGCGGCGCTCGACGCGGACACCACCGCGCGCATCGTCCAAGCCGTCGCCGACGGCCTGCAGCTGCAGTGGCTGATCGATCCGTCCGTCGACATGCCCGGCATCCTCGAAGCACTCATGGACGTGCTGTACCCGCCGACGGTCGAGCGCTGACCTCGGACCCGCGAGGGCCGCCGGCGCGGGTCAGCGGACGTTGCCGTTGGAGCAGGTCTGCTGCGCGGCGGAGTTGCCCTTGATCGAGTTCGGGAGCGCGACGACGTTCGTCGGCTCCTCGGTCGCCGGGGCGGTCGCGGCGGGGTCGGGCACCGCCGGATCCTGCGGTGCCGGGTCCGTCACGACGACACCGTCGTTCGCGGTGTTCTCGTGCGTCACCTGCAGCTGCGCGTTCTGATTGATCGCATCCCACATGGCCTGGGCGGCGGACTTGTTGGGGACGACCTTGTTCGGGTTGTCGGCGTCCGTCCCGGTCGGGTACTGCAGGAACACGATGTCCTCGAACGGCACCGACTTCACGGCCAGGGCGATCTGCGCGATCATCGTGGGGTTGGCGAGCGAGGTGCTGGTCTCCATGTTGCTGAGGCCGGTGTTCGCGAGCTTGAGCATCATCGGGAAGTTGCCGAGCGTGTCGCTGCTGATCAGCTTGCGCACGAGGCTCGACATGTACTGCTGCTGGTTGCCGATCCGGCCGAGGTCGCTGCCGTCGCCCACGCCGTGCCGGGTGCGCAGGAACTGCAAGGCTTCGAGACCCTGGACCGTGTGGGTCCCCGCGGCCATGTCGAGGCCCGTGTACTTGTCCTTGATGGGGTTGGCGAGGCAGACGTCGACGCCGCCGATCGCGTTGGTGATCTCGATCACGCCGCCGAACGTGACAGAGGCCGCGAACTGGATCTCCTGCCCGGTGAGCTGCGTGATCGTCTTCGCGACGCAGTTCAGGCCGCCGTCGGTGTACGCGGTGTTGAGCGGCTGCTTGCTCATCGCCGAGTGCATATTGCCCTCGTCGTCCTCGCAGGCGGGGATGCCGAGCATGAGGTCGCGCGGAAAGCTCACCACGGTGATGCGGCGCGGCTCCTCCGAGACATGGACGAGCAGGTTGACGTCGTTGAGCGTGCCCTCGGAGTCCGGGCCGTCGCACCGCGCGCCGAAGTACTGCGCGTAGGCCTCTTCGCAGGTGTCGACGCCGGTGAGAAGCAGGTTGAACCCGCCCTTGTACTCGCCGATGTCGGGGGGAAGCTCCTCCGTGCCCTCCAGCTCGACGGCATTCGCGCTCACAGTGCTCGTCAGGTCGTACGCGACGTACGCCGCGACGCCGAGACCGCTCACGAGGACGACCGCGAGGCCGATGGCGATGAACTTGAGGAGCTGGCTGACCGCACCCGGGGTGCGCTGCTGTCCGTGCCGTGCGAGGGTACGGCGGCGGCGGGTGTGGGGACTCACTCGGGGCCTTTCGGTTCAGCGTCTCGGTGCGGCGACACCGTGCTTCGAAGCGGAGGGTGTGGGATTCGAACCCACGAGACATCTCTGCCCACTGGTTTTCAAGACCAGCTCCATCGGCCGCTCGGACAACCCTCCCGACAGACGAATCCGCCGACAAGCCGTGAGTCTAGCCGAGTTCTATTCTCCCGCGCTGACCTGGGCGGCCGCTGGAAGCGTGTTCAGCGCGTCGGCGAGTCCACCGTCCTCGACATCGGCCGTCGTCTCCCCCGCCGCGGCCTTCACCTCGTGGGGCGCCTGACCCATGGCGACGGCGCGTCCGCCGATCTCCTGCGCCCACGTGAACATGCCGATGTCGTTGCGGCCGTCTCCCGCGACGAGCACCCGGTCTCCGCCGAAACCGAGCCGGGCGCGCACGCGCTCGAGCGCGGTCCCCTTGTCCACGCCCTGCGGCGCGATGTCGAGCCATGCCGTCCAGCCGATCGCGTACGACACCTCGTTCAGGCCCGCGTCGGCGACGAGACGGTGGAAGTCCTCCTCATCGTGGCCGGGAGAGACCACCACGACACGCGAGACCGGTTCGGCGACGAGCTCTTCGAACCCGACCTGACGACCGCCGTCGAGGGTCCAGTCGTCGAGGTGCTCGGTGTAGAGCCGCTGACCCGAGGCGAGCTCCACCATGTATCGCGCCTCGGGCAGACGCGCCCGCAGCAGCGCCAGCACGGGCGACGCGTCGAACGTCTCGATGTGCCAGCGCTCCCACTCTTCTCCGACGCGGCGCATCGTGACAGCGCCGTTCGAGCACACCACGTACTCGGGGGTGAGACCCAACAGGTCGACGTACCGCTCGGTGGCGTTCCAGCTGCGGCCGGTCGCGATGGTGACCTCATGCCCGGCGTCGCGCAGGCGCGCGACGGCCTCGGGCACGCCCGGACTCATCGACTCGTCTTGCAGCAGGATCGTGCCGTCGACGTCGAGACCGACGAACCAGGAGGTCATGCGGTCGGCTCCAGCACCTCGAGCCCGCCCAGGTACGGGCGCAGCACCTCGGGCACGCGGACGGATCCGTCGGCCTGCTGGTGCGTCTCGAGCAGCGCGACGATCCACCGTGTGGTCGCCAGCGTGCCGTTGAGGGTCGCGACGGGGTGGGTCTTCGCCTGCTGCCCTTCCTCCGCAGCCGGGCGGTACCGCACGTCGAGGCGTCGAGCCTGATAGGTCGTGCAGTTCGAGGTCGACGTGAGCTCGCGGAACGCGCCCTGGGTGGGGACCCACGCCTCGATGTCGTATTTGCGCGCCGCGCTGGATCCGAGATCGCCCGCCGCCACGTCGATGACCCGGTACGCGAGGCCGAGCGAGGTCAGCATCTCTTCCTGCAGCGCGACGAGGCGCAGGTGCTCCGCCTCTGCCTCCTCGGGGCTTGTGTAGACGAACATCTCGAGCTTGTTGAACTGGTGCACGCGGATGATGCCGCGAGTGTCCTTGCCGTGCGACCCCGCCTCGCGCCGGTAGCAGGTGGACCAGCCCGCGTAGCGGAGCGGTCCGCCGCCGAGGTCGACGATCTCGTCCTTGTGGTACCCGGCGAGCGCGACCTCGCTGGTGCCGACGAGGTACAGGTCGTCGTCCTTGTCGAGGTGGTAGACCTCGTCGGCGTGCTCGCCGAGGAAGCCGGTGCCCTGCATGATCTCGGGGCGGACGAGTGTGGGCGTGATCAGCGGCACGAAGCCGTTCTGCAGCGCCTTGTCGAGGGCGAGGTTCATGAGGGCGATCTCGAGACGCGCGCCGATCCCGCGCAGGAAGTAGAACCGCGCGCCGGAGACCTTCGCGCCGCGCTCCATGTCGATCGCTCCGAGGATCTCGCCGAGCTCGAGGTGATCGCGCGGTTCGAAGTCGAACGCGGGCACCTCGCCCACGCGGCGCAGTTCGACGAAGTCGGCCTCACCGCCGGCCGGCACGCCGTCGATCACGACGTTCTCGATGCGCGCGAGCGCTTCGGCCGCCTTCTCGGACGCCTCGTTCGAAGTCTGCTGGGCCTGCTTGACGCGGTCGGCGAGGTCCTTGACCTGAGCGACGAGTGCGGCCTTCTCCTCCTTCGGAGCCTTCGCGACCTGCTTGCCGAACGCATTCTGCTCGGCTCGGAGATCCTCGAAGGCGGCGAGCGCCGCTCGGCGCGATCGGTCGGCCTCGAGTGCGGCGTCGACGGTGCCCTGGTCGTTGCCACGGGCGGCCTGAGAACGGCGGACGATCTCCGGGTTTTCGCGGAGGAGTGCGAGGTCGATCATCCACCAAGTCTATGGCGAGTCCCGGGCGCGTCAGTGCGGCGGGAGGCCGCTCCGCGCGGCGTTAGAGTAGCGCCATGACGAAGAGCTCCCCGGCCCGGCGACAGGCCGCTCTCGTCTACAACCCCATCAAGGTCGCCGAGAGGGATCTGCGCGCGCGGGTGCGTGAACTCTCGAAAGAGGCAGGGTGGGAGCACCCCGCGTTCTATCCGACGACGATCCAGGATGCCGGGCAGCGCGCGACCGCTCAGGCGATCGAGCGCGGGGTCGACGTCGTCCTCGTCGCCGGCGGGGACGGCACCGTGCGGGCCGTCGCAGAGACCATCGCCGGCACCGGCGTGCCGCTGGCGATCCTGCCGAGCGGCACCGGCAACCTCCTCGCCCGCAACCTCGGGCTCCCTCTCGCCGGTCCTGACGACATGATCAGGGCTGCGCTGGGCGATTTCCGGCATCCGATCGACATCGGCTGGGCGCGACTCACGCGCGAGAACGGCGACGAGGAGGAGCATGCGTACGTCGTGCTCGCCGGCATCGGCCTCGACGCCGACATGATCGCGAACACCCGCCCCGATCTCAAGCGCTCGGTCGGGTGGATCGCCTACGTCGACGGCGCGGCGCGCTCGCTCGTGACGGCGGAGCCCTTCCGGGCGGTGTTCCAGATCGACGACGGACGCCTGCACACCACCAAAGTGCACAGCATCCTCTTCGCGAACTGCGGCACGTTGCCCGCCGGGATCGCGTTGATCCCCGACGCGTCGATCACGGATGCCACGCTCGACCTCGCGGTGATCCAGCCGACTGGCGTGCTGGGCTGGCTGGGCGTGTGGCGCAAGATCTGGTGGGACAACTCGGTGCTGCGGCGTTTCCGAGCCGGGCGCCGCGTGCTCGACCGCCGTGGCAAGGACGCCTCTGTGCACTACTTCCGAGGCACGATAGCCGAAGCAGCGGCGAACCGGCCGACGCCCATCGAGCTCGACGGCGATGAGTTCGGCTCAGCCGTGCGCATCACGTGCCGGGTCGATCCGGGAGCCCTGCTGCTCGCCCTCCCGGCGGGGCATCCGGTCTCGTCGCTCTGACGCAGCCGGTGCCGCGCTGTGCGTCAGCCGCGGACCTGCACGGTGCCGTCGAGCGAGTCACCCACGAGCGTGAGCGTGAAGTCCTCGTCGTCGATCGCGTCGTCGTCGAAGGCGAGAATGGTTCCGCGAGGCGCCATGTCCATCGTGCACATCCGCTCGGGGTCGGTCGCGAACGTCACCGTTCCGGTGTTCCCCGACCCCTCGATGCTGTCGACCACGGGCGGGCAGCCCGACGAGCCCCAGGTGAGGAGCACGAGCGAGGAGTCGTCGAACCAGCCAGCCGAAGGTGTGTACTCGGTGGGTGACCCGGGCGTCGCGGTGAAGGCCGCGTCGCCCGCCAGGTCGACGTCGTCCCGAAGTTCGCCGTAGGTCACGTTCAGCGTGATGTCCTGCGTGGGGTCGACGCCCTCGGGAAGGGTGCCGAGGCTGGCACGCTGCGTCATGTCGGCGGTGCAGACCTCATCGGCATCCGAGTCGACGAGCGACACCGTGACGGTCTGCCCGTCGGCGCTCACCTCGTCGACCTGTGGGATGCAGGTGGACGACCCCCAGGTCACGACCGCGAAGGACCGCCCCTCATCGAGGATCGTGCCCTCCATCTCGTCGAACTCCTCGGAGGTGCCGGGACCCGAGGACGGATCGGACGTGGTCTGCCCGGCCCCCGCACCCGGCCCGGTTGTGCACCCGGCGAGAAGCAGCACGGCGGCGAGGGCGGACACTGTGGCGGTGACGAGCCTGGGGGAGGTCATGCTCTCAGGCTAGCCACGGAGAAAGTGGCCGGAAAGGACCGTTGACGAAGTGCGGCCGAGCCGTTACTGCAGCGCCGACGTGAGTCGCGCGAGGTTGTCGAGCACCGTGGAGCGCAGCGGCTGCTGCATCCACTCGTCGAGGGTGAGCTCGCGGCTGAGCGCCCGGTACTCGTCCTCGACCTCGCGCATCTCGGCTACGAACTCCTCGCCGCGCACGAGCATCGACACCTCGAGGTTGAGGCCGAACGACCGCATGTCCATGTTGCTGGAGCCGATGACGGCGACCTGGTCGTCGATCGTGAGGCTCTTGGTGTGCAGGATGAACGGCTTGCGGTACATCCAGATGCGCACGCCCGCCCGCAGCAGCGCCTCGTAGTAGCTGCGCTGGGCGTGGTAGACCATGGCCTGGTCGCCCTCCTCGGAGACGAACAGCTCCACCTCGACGCCGCGGTCGACCGCGGCTGTGACCGCCAGGAGCAGCGCTTCGTCGGGCACGAAGTAGGGGCTGACGATCATGATCTTCTGCTTGGCCGCGTACAGCAGGCCGAGGAAGAGACGCAGGTTGTTCTCGACCTCGAACCCGGGTCCCGACGGCACCACCTGGCAGTCGAGGTCTCCCGATCCCGGCTCGGCATGCGAGATGTCGATCTCCTGCAGCACCTCGTCGGTCTCGCTGTACCAGTCGCTGAGGAAGATCGCGTTGACGCTCAGCACGACCGGCCCGTCGATGCGCACCATGAGGTCGACCCAGTGCAGCCCGCGCTTGATGTTCTTGGGCAGGTTGTACGTCGAGTCGGTGACGTTCTGGGAGCCGAGGAACGCGACCTTGCCGTCGACGACGAGGAGCTTGCGGTGATTGCGCAGATCAGGCCGCTGCATCCTCCCCTTGAACGGCTGCACCGGCAGCATGAGGTGCCAGTCGGCGCCCATGCGGTTGAGGCGCTTGATCGTGGCCTTGTAGCGGGGCTTCCACCTGTTCGCCCAGTGATCGAGCAGGACGCGTACGTGCACGCCCCTCTCCGCGACCTCTTCCAGCGCGCGGAAGAAGTTGTCGGTCGATGCGTCGGACTGGAGGATGTAGAACTCGACGTGCACGTAGTCCTGTGCCGTGCGGATCGCGTCGGCCATCGCGTCGAGCGATTCCTGATACCCGCCGATCAGGTGCGCGCCGTTGTCACCGGAGATCGGGAGGGCACCGAGTCGGTGGTTCATCTCGACGAGCGGTGGGAACCAGCTCGGCGCATCGGGACGCAGGGTGCCGAAGTGCAGGTGCTCACTGGTCTCGGCGATGTACTCGTTGATCTGATCCTGCTTGCGGCGGCGCGCACGCGGCAGCCGGGGGTTGCCGATCAGGATGAAGAGGAAGACGCCGACGAACGGGATGAAGAACACCGCCAGCAGCCACGCCATGGCGGCGGTCGGGCGGCGATTGCGCGGGATGACGATGATCGCGGTGATGCGGATCGCCAGATCGAGTAGCAGGAGGAAGCCGGTGATCCACCAGCCCCAGCTCTCGGTCGTCATCGCTCCCTCTCGGCCCGCAGCGGGGATCGCGGGGAGCGGATGCTCGACCCGGTGTCTTCGCTACACAGTAGCCGATGGGTCGGACGTCGCTCAGGGGCGCGGGGGCAGTCCACGTGCGGCGCGCTCCTCGGCCTCGATGCGCGCATGCACCTTGCGCTCGGTGCGGTCGAACCGGAGGATCCCGCGGAGCACGAAGAAGAACACGACGCTCACCCCGATGGTCGGGAGGATCGACCAGGCGACCGCGAGCCAGAAGTTCTCCATCCCTCCATGGTACGCGAGCCACCGTTCCTGCACATTCGACGAGTCTGGGAGATCCGGCCCGCCGCCTGTGGAATCGCCCCGCAGCCGGCGGACGCTCGACCACACTCGGCGCATGACCACCGTGCTCCACGCCTCCAGCTCCGCCGATTTTCTCCGCATCGTCCCGTCGCTCGCCGGCTTCACGCCGCGCGAGAGCCTCGTGCTGGTGCCTTTCCATGCGACCCGCACCACGGGAGCCATGCGGCTCGATCTCCCCCGCGGCGAGGTCGACCTCTCCGAGTACGCCGACACCGCCGTCGCCCTCGTCGCCAGGGTGGAGAGGACGGATGCCGTGGCCGTCGTCGTCTACACGGACGACGACGCCCAGGTCACGCGGGACGGTGTCGTGCTGCCCTTCGCGGTCGAGGTCGACGTGGTGTTGGGGTGCGCGGCGGATGCGGGGCTCGACATCGTCGACGCCCTGTGCGTGATTCCGTCGGGGTGGTCGAGCTATCTCGTCGACGAGCCGGAGCTCGAGGAGTTCGACCACGAGTCTCCCCCGCCAGTGCTCGGGATCGGCGACGTGTCGGGCGACCAGTGCGCGGGTGCCGACCTCCCTGCGACGGACTTCGCGGAGCGCGAGCGAGTCGGGCGCGCACTGCTCCGGATCAGCGAGCTGCTCGACCGCGACACGGCGCCCACCGCCCGCGACGACCCGCAGGCACTCGCGGCAGTCCTGCTGCTCGACGACGTCCCGGTGTTCTTCGAAGCCGTGCTCGCGATGCGCGAGGAGCTGCCGACCTTCGCCACGGCCGCGCTGCTCTGGTGCCTCGACAGGCCACTGCTTCGCGATGTCGCCATCACGCAGTGGGCGACCGACGTCGTCGGCGGCGTGCGCACGCTCGACGCGCAGCTGGAGTTCGCCGACGACCGCACGGCCGTGCCCGACGATCTCGGCGAGGTGTTCCTCGGGCGCGGTCCTCGCCCCGATCCCGATCGCCTGGAGCAGGCGCTGACAGTCGTCCGTGCGGCGGCGACCCGCGCGCCACGCGCGTCCCGACCGGGGCCCCTCACCGCAGCGGCATGGCTGTCGTGGGCGCTCGGCCGGTCCAGCCATGCCGGTCGGTACCTCGACATGGTCGGTGAGATCGATCCCGAGTACAGCCTCGCGCAGCTCCTCGCGACCATGATCGGCGCGGCGGTGCTGCCCGAGTGGGCGTTCCGTCGCGGCGAGTCGGCGGCCTGAGTGCGCGTTCTACTTGACGAGCGGGAACAGGATCGTCTCGCGGATCCCGAGGCCCGTGATCGCCATGAGCAGACGGTCGATACCCATGCCCATACCGCCGGACGGTGGCATGCCGTGCTCGAGGGCACGCAGGAACTCCTCGTCGACCGGCATGGCCTCGACGTCACCGCGGGCCGCGAGCTTCGCCTGCTCGACGAAGCGCTCCCGCTGGATGACGGGATCGACGAGCTCGGAGTATCCCGTCGCGAGCTCGAAGCCGCGGATGTAGAGGTCCCACTTCTCGACGACGCCCTCGATCGAGCGGTGCTCACGCACGAGTGGAGACGTGTCGACGGGGAAGTCCATCACGAAGGTCGGGCGCACGAGATCGGGCTTCACGAAGTGCTCCCACAGCTCCTCGACGAGCTTGCCGTGCGTGGCCTGCGCCGGCAGGTCGACGCCGTTCTCCTCGGCGAAGGCGATGAGGTCGTCGACCGAGTCCTGCGGAGTCACGGTGCGACCGGAGGCCGCCGAGAGCGAGTCGTACATCGAGATGCGGTCCCACTCGCCGCCCAGGTCGTACTCGGTGCCGTCGGCCCACGTCACGGTCGTCGAGCCTGCGACGGCGATAGCCGCCCGCTGCACCAACTCCTGGGTCAGCTCGGCCATCTGCCGGTAGTCACCGTACGCCTGGTACGCCTCGAGCATCGCGAACTCCGGACTGTGCGTGGAGTCGGCGCCCTCGTTCCGGAAGTTGCGGTTGATCTCGAAGACCCGCTCGATGCCGCCGACGACGGCGCGCTTGAGGTAGAGCTCGGGCGCGATGCGCAGATAGAGCTCGGTGTCGAACGCATTCGAGTGCGTGACGAATGGACGGGCGGAGGCACCACCGTGCTGGACCTGCAGCATGGGGGTCTCGACCTCGAGGTAGTCGTGCCCGGCGAACGTCGCACGCAGACTGGCGTTGACCGCGGCGCGGGCGCGCACGGTGGTCCTCGCCTGCTCGCGCACGATCAGGTCGAGGTAGCGGCTGCGCACGCGGCCCTCCTCGCTCAGCTCGGCGTAGGCGTTCGGGAGCGGGAGTATGGCTTTCGAGGCGATCGCCCAACCGTCGGCCATGATCGACAGCTCGCCGCGGCGGCTGGAGATGACCTCGCCGTGCACGAAGACGTGGTCGCCCAGGTCGACGTACTCCTTCCAGTCGGCGAGCGATTCCTCGCCGACGTTGGCGAGCGAGATCATCGCCTGGATGCGCGATCCGTCGCCGGCCTGCAGCGTCGCGAAGCACAGCTTGCCGGTGTTGCGGCTGAACACCACGCGGCCGGCGACTCCGGCGCTCACTCCGGTCTCGGCTCCTGCCTCGAGGTCGCCGTACTCGGCGCGAAGCGCGGGGATCGTGTGCGTCACGGGCACGCCGACCGGGAACGCCCCGCCGCCGGCATCCGCGCGCTTCGCGATGAGTCGTTCGCGCTTGGCGAGTCGCACGGCCTTCTGCTCGTGCACGTCCTCGTCGGCGGCTTCGGTGGTCTGCTCGGGCGCGGCGGACGCGTCAGTCATTCGGGGCTCCTCGGAAAGTCGGTTCCAGTCTACCGAGGCAGGCGGAGCGCTCCGGGGCCGCCCGATCGCGGCATCGGAAAGAGCGCAGGGGTAGCCTCGAAGCATGGCAGCCATCCGCTACGCCTCCGCCCTCGCCGCGATCGCGTTGGGCGGCGCGGTCGCTCTCGCACCGGCGTCCGCAGCATCGGCGGCCGTTGCACCGCACTCGTCCGAAGCGGCCCTCGCCGCAGTCGGGGCCGACGTCGACGACTTCTCGTACGCGTCGTGGGACGCCCGCTACGAGGTCGGTCTGGACGCCGAGGGGCGATCGCACATGCACGTCACCGAGACGTTGACCGCGCGCTTTCCCGACGCCGACCAGAACCGCGGCATCGTGCGGGGCCTGCCGACGAGCTACGAGAACGCCTGGGTCGATCCGCGGGTCCTCTCCGTCACCGACGAGCAGGGCGCGGCCGTGCCCTACGAGACGGACGAGGACGACGGCGTGCTGTACGTCCTGACGGGCGACGACGACTACGTGCGGGGTCTCACGACTTACGTCATCGAGTACGAGATGCGGGACGTCATGCTCGCCGCAGGGAACGGCGCCGACGAGTTCTACTGGGACCTCCTGCCGCTCGACAGCACACAGCCGATCGAGTCGTTCCAGGCCGAGATCGTCTTCGACCGCACACTGACCGAAGACCTCACCGGGAACGCCCGCTGCTACATCGGGTATTCGGGCTCCAGGGAAGAATGCCCGATCCTTCCCGGCTCCGACAGGTCGTCGTTCCGGGTGAATCAGGATTCGCTCGCTCCGGGCGAAGGCGTCACCGTCGCGATCGGATTCGAGGCCGGCACCGTGACGCAGCCCACGGCACGACAGCCGGACCCCGTGACGGACGTCGGGCCCGCGATCGCCGGACTCGCCGCGCTGGGCATCTCCGTCGCCGGCTGGTTCGCCGTGGGGTCGTTCCGTCGCGCACGACGGCGTGCGACGGACATCGTCGTCGCTCAGTACGACGTCCCCGACTCCCTGCCTCCCCTGCTGGCGGCGGCGATCGTCCCGGGCGCCAAAGATACGATTCCCGCCGAGATCGTGCATCTCGCCGTCCGCGGCACACTGCGGATCGAAGAAGGAGCGGATGCCGGGCAGCCCCGTCTGCGCCGGCTGCCCGGCTCGCGCATCCCCGACCAGCTCGACGTCGAGGCACTCGACGCCCTGTTCGCCGAGGCCGACTCCGACGGTGTGGCCGACCTGCCCTCGTCGAGCGAGACCTTCGCCGCACGCATGACCGCCCTCACGCAGCGGGGCACGGCGGAGGCCGCCGCCCGCGGACTGACGACGAAGGCGCGGAGTCGTGGGGCGATGATCCTGCAGGGGATCGCCATCGCCGTGGTGCTCGTCGGATTCGGAATCGGGCTGTTCGGGATCATCACTGGCAGGGTCTCCGCGATCCCGGCGTTCGTCGCCGTCGCGTTCGGCGTCGTGCTCGTGCTGATCTCGAGCTTCTACGCCTTCTCGAAGCACACCGTCCTCACACCGGAGGGCGCACGCGAGTACGAATACCTCGAGGGCGTTCGAGAGTTCATCCGCGTCGCCGATGCCGACCGTCTGCAGATGCTGCAGTCGTACTCGGGCGCCGATCGGCGTCAGGACGGTGGCGCAGACGTGATCGTCGTCTACGAGCGGCTGCTTCCGTACGCGATGCTCTTCGGCATGGAGGACGAGTGGGGCGCGGTGCTCGAGAAGGCATACGCCTCGGCCCAGCGCGGGGCCGGATGGATCGGCGACCCGACCTCGCCGTTCCTCCGCTCGCAGCTCGCCGCGTTCGCAGTCACCTCGCATGCGGCGGCGACGTATTCGGCACCGAGCGCGAGCATCTCGTCGAGCGCCGGCGGGTCGTTCGGCGGCGGGTTCTCGGGCGGCGGTGGAGGGGGCGGGTTCTCGGGCGGCCGCTGATCGATGCGCCTCAGAGCAGCGGAGACGGCCCGGAGGCGTCGCGCAACGCACGCTCGACGGTCGACTGCACGAGCGCCGAAAGGAACCCTCCGGCGTTCTCGACCCCGATCGCACTGAGGCGCGACGTCGACTGCGCGATGATCGAGCGAGAGAACTCGGTCGCCGTCTGGATCGCATCCGCGTACGCGGCCCGGTCGGCCTCGGCGATCACCACCGGTTCGCATCCCATCTCCACCGCGAGGGCCTGTGCGATCGGCAGCACCGCAGCCGGCGCGGTCACCGCCGCATAGCCGGCCTGCAGCCGACGCAGATCGATGGACGAGCCCGTGAACGTGATGGCCGGATGCACGGCCAGCGGGATCGCTCCTCGCTCCGCGGCGGGGCGCAGCACCTCGATCCCGTACCCGGGGTCGGTATGGAGGACGAGCTGCCCGACCTGCCAGCCGCCCACCTCGGCGATGCCGGCGACGAGCGATGGCAGTTGCTCGTGCGGAACGGCTACCACGACCAGCTCGCTGCGCCGCACCACCTCGAGCGCGTCGAGCACCGGCACGTCGGGGAGCACCGCTGACGCACGGTCGTCGTCCGATCCAGTCGTGATACCCGTGACCGCGTGACCGGCGCCCGCGAGAGCCGCCCCGATCACCGGACCGACGCGGCCGGCACCGATGATGCCGACGCCGAGTCGACCGTCGCGGTTCGCCGGATCACTCACCGTTCGACGCCGGGCGTGCGGGTGGGACCGGCGGCGGCGCGACCGGAGGTACCGGTGGCGGCATGACCGGCGGGGCGGGCGGGGGCACGACCGAAGGGCTTACCGCAGGCGGCGCGACCGGCGGCACCGGAGGCTGCGCGACCGGAGGCGGCGCGACCGGCGGAACCGGAGGCTGTCCCACGGGAGGCGGCGCGACCGACGGAACCGGAGGCTGCCCCGCGGCAGAGGGAGCGACCGGCGGGGCCGGCGGCTGTCCCCCCGGAGGCGGCGTCTCGGCCGCCGTGCGACCGGTTCCGTCGAGATCCGCCACGGCCGCGGCATCCGCGGCTTCGTACGCACCCCAGCGGTGGGTGTGGTCCATCGCCGCCGCCTGGGCCGCAGCTGTGCTCACGCCGTCGATCAGGAACAGGGCGTCGGGCATCTCGAGCGCCGAGATGTACCCGGTGATGATGCCCTGCACGGAGTGGATCTGCGCGCCGGAGACCCGCTGCGCGCGATCGATGGGACCCTGCGACAGCGAGACGCCCTGCAGACGAGCGAGGGGGAAGATCGCGAGCTTCCGCCAGATGACACCGCGACGCAGCAGCAGACCGAAGTCGGTGAGGAAGTAGCCCTGGCGCTTCCACGAGATCGGACGGCGCCACCACGCGCGGCGTGGCATGGTGCGGTACGGATCGCCCTCCGTCGGGCCGAGGATGCCGTGCTCCCAGACGAGCGGGATGTCGGAGACCGGCGCATCGGGCAGCACCAGGGAGAGCACCCGCTCGACGTCGGCGCGCTTGCCCACCGGGAGGACCACGTTGAACTGCTGAGCGCTGCCGGACTGCTGCTGCGCAGCGCTCTTGCCGCTCATGCGGTTGATCCGGACCGTCCACCACCCGAACGGCCGCCACAGCAGCGATTGCGACACCTCGACCGCGAAGATCCGCCCGGGCGGAAGCGTCTCGGTGACGGTCGTCAGCAGACCGTATGTGATGCGAACGCCGTCGGGCGTCGGCGCGATCGAGTAGCGCAGCGACTTCGAGATCTGCGCCCAGGTGATACCGACCACGGCGACCACGAGCGGAATGCCGATGCCGAGCCCGAGCCCGAGCCCGATGAAGCCGCCGAGCGGCTCGCCGTCGAGCACCGAACCGATCAGGATTCCGCCGAAGGCCACGAGGAAGATCACCCCGAAGAACACCAGCCAGAGCACGCTCGAGATGAGCTGCGAGCCGACGAGGCGTCCTGCCGGGATCTTGACCACGCTCTCCGGTTCGACATCGGCGAGATCCACGCCGCTGATGAGACCGTTGACGCCCTCGTTCATCGATCCGACGAGCTGGGCACGAGCCGTGGCGGGGGCCGAGCCCGCGGCATCCTCAGCCGGGTTCGACGCGCCGGTGACCGCCGACCGGCGAGCAGCGCGCGCACCGGACGCGAGACGGAGGATGTCGGCGCGCACCGACTCCGCGCGAGTCGTGGCGAGGTATTCGAGTTCGACGTTGGAGTCGGTGCCGGCTCCGACCACCTCGAGCTTCGCGAGCCCGATGATGCGCGCGGGGAACGGACGGGTGAGGTTCACGCCCTGCACCCGATCGAGTGGCGCGCGGCGATGCGAGCGGAAGACGATGCCCTTGCGCACCTCGACGTGGTCACCCGTGATGCGGAACTGGTGGAAGCGCCAGACGAACCAGAAGATCGCCACCAGCACGACGGCGAGTCCGAGCACGCCGAGCAGCACCACGAGGATCAGGTTGTTGGCGAGCACCCACTCGACCGGGTCCCCGCCGCCGTACTGGTCGTAGTGGGCTTCCTCGGGAGTGAACAGGTCGACGAACCACGCGATGAGGCGGTCGCGCAGGTTCGCGATCGCGATGCCGGCGACCACGATCAGCGCCAGCCCGCCTTTGAAGAGCGGGGTGAGCGGATGCATCCGGTGCCACTCGCCGTCGGCGAGGGTCGTCGCACCCGTCGCACGAGGGGGCGTGGACGCGGTGGGCGCGGCGGGCGGCGGGAGCTGCGGCTCGCTCACAGGCCGGTCCGGCGGGTCTCGGCGACCTCGATGAGCGTGTCGCGCAGCGCCTCCGCTGCGGCCTGCGTGAGACCGGGGATCTGCACCCCGGTGGTCGCCGCAGCCGTCACCATCTTCAGCTGCGTCACTCCGAACGCCCGGTCGAGCGGACCCTGCGTGATGTCGACGAGCTGCATGCGTCCGTAGGGCACGGCGATCATGCGCTGCCACAGGATGCCCTTGCGGAAGACGATGTCGTCATCGCGCAGCATGTAGCCGATCGCCTTCGCCTGGCGAGGGAGGATGATCAGGGTGATCAGGGTGATCAGCACGACCACGCCGGCGGGGATCCACGCCCATGTCTGGTCCAGGACGAGCGCGAGCACCGCCGCCGCGATCGCGACGATCGCGATGAAGATGACGTTCTGCACGATCTGCGACACGACGTACCTCGGCGAGATCTGGTGCCAGACGCCGTCGAGTTCGAGACGCGCCTCGCTGCGCACCGTGCGCAGCGCCGTGTAGGTGCCGGCGTCGAGGGCCGCGAGGTCAGTGACCTCCGCCGAGTTCAGCGGGGCCGGGGTCCCCGGCTCGGTCTCTGGGTTCTGAGTCATCAGGATCCTTCGGCAGTGTGCAGAACTGTTCGGCGACGAGCGCGGCGACAGCGAGCACGACCGCACTCCCGATCAGCGCCAGCATCGCCACAGTCGACCCTACCGGGGGATCAACCGGCCGCGACAGGAGGAACACGAGCAGCCCGGCGCCGAAGCCGGCCATGATCGCCCCGAGCAGACTCGACGCCCGCGCGAGGGTCACGGCCCTCGTCGCGCGGAACGGGTCGATGCGGATCCCCTTGCGCACACTCGCGCGCACCGGCCAGGCGAGCGACAGCGCGGCTGCTGCGATCAGCAGAAGCAGCAGCGGGAGCAGGAGCGACGGCGTGAAGGTCAGGCGTCCCATCACGGTGAGCACATGGTCGAGCAGGAAGCCCGCGCCGGTCGCCAGCAGCGCGAGGACGACGAGCACGCCGATCGACGTGCGCTTCATCCGTCACCCCGGTCGCGGAGAGCCGCGGCGAGGTCGGCCACGCGACCATGGCCGGGGAGCACCGCGTCGGCGTCGAGGTCGAGCCACGGGTCGAGCACGAAGAGCCGCTCGGCGGCGCGCGGATGCGGCAGCTGCATCGCCTCGGCATCCGATGTCTCATCGCCGTAGGCGATCAGGTCGAGGTCGAGAGTGCGGTCGCCCCAGCGCACGTGACGCTCGCGTCCGTTCTCGTCCTCGATCGCATGCAGCATGCCGAGCAGCACCGATGGCGCGAGGCGCGTCGTCACCAGAGCGACCGCGTTCACGTACGCGGGAGCCTCGGGGTGCGGGCCGTCGAGTCGCACCGCGACGGTTTCGTGAAGCGGCGACAGCTGCACCTCCGACACGAGCGGAAGGCGGGCGATGCGCGCAGCGGCGGCGCGGATCGTCTCCTCACGATCTCCGAGGTTCGCCCCGAGCGCGACGACGGCGACGGTCTCGGAGCGCGGCGCGCGGGGTCCGGGCAGGTTCGGCGGGATGGTCAGGTTGCGGCTCACGGCGTGACCTCCTCGGCGGGATGCCGACGTGCGCGATGCACGGTCACGGAGACGTCGGCGAACGTCAGCGGGATGGGAGCATGCGGCTTGTGCACGGTCACCGTCACAGTGTGCACGCGCTGGTCGTCGAGCGCGACCTCGGCGATGCGCTCGGCCAGTGTCTCGATGAGATTCACCGGATCTCCGGCGACCACCGCGGCGATCCGCTCCGCCAACTCGCCGTAGTGCACGGTGTCTGCGACGTCGTCGGATGCGGCGGCGTCGCCCAACGGCATCCGGAGGCGCACGTCGATCGTGAACTCCTGTCCGTCGCGGCGCTCGTGGTCGTAGACGCCGTGTCGGCCGAAGACCGTGAGTCCCGTGAGGGCGATCTCGTCGAGCTCGGTCATGGCTCAGCCCTCCCAGGCGCGGGCGACGGCGAGGGCGTCGCGGGTGGCTTCGACGTGGTGCACGCGCACGGCCCATGCGCCGGCGCGCATGGCGAGTGCGCTCGTCACGGCCGTCGCGAGGTCGCGCCGGCGCTCGCTGACCGAGCCTTCGTCGTCGGCTTGGAGGGTGTCGGCGAGGAACCGCTTGCGCGACGTGCCGACGAGCACGCGGGGACCCAGCGCGACGATCTCGTCGAGTCCGCGCAGCACCTCCCAGTTCTGCGCGCCTGCCTTCGCGAAGCCGATGCCGGGGTCGAGGATGATCCGCGACGGCGCGATGCCCGCGGCGGCGGCCTCACCCATCCGCTCCTGCAGTTCGCCGGCGACCTCGCGGGCGACACGGTGATATTCGGCCCGTGCGTACATGTCGTCGGAGAAGCCGCGCCAGTGGCCGATCGCGTAGTCGGCTCCGGATGCCGCGACGACGCCGCGCATGTCGGGATCGGCCAGGCCGCCCGACACGTCGTTGACGATCCGCGCTCCTGCCCGCACCGCGGCGTCGGCCGTGGCGGCGTTGATCGTATCGATGCTCACGGGCACTCCGGCATCGACGAGGCGCTCGATCACGGGGATCACCCGCTGCTGCTCGACCTCGGCACCGACGCGCTCGGCGCCCGGTCTGGTCGACTCGCCGCCGACGTCGAGCACCGTGGCTCCCTCGGCGCGCAGCCGGAGACCGTGCTCGACGGCCCGATCCACCTCGAGGTAGCGTCCGCCGTCGCTGAACGAGTCCGGCGTGACGTTGACGATGCCCCAGATGCCTGTCATGCGCGCGATGCTCCGGTCGACGCGCCGATCAGGGCGATGAGCTCGGCACGGGCGACGGCGTCGGCGTACTCGCCGCGCGCCGCGATCGTGAGGGTCGACGCCTCGGGCTGTCGTCCGCCGCGCATCGTCACGCAGCCGTGGCTGGCGTCGAGCACGACGAGCACGCCGCGGGCGTCGAGGTTCTCGGCGATCACGTCGGCGATCTGCTCGCCGAGGCGCTCCTGCACCTGGGGTCGCGTCGCGAGGATCTCGACGACGCGCACGAGCGCCCCGAGCCCGACGACCTGCTCACCGGGGAGATAGGCGATGTGCGCGTGCCCGGCGAAGGGCAGCAGGTGGTGCTCGCACACCGACCGGAAGCGGATGTCGCGCAGCAGCACGGCACCCGAGGGAAGAGTGTCGGGGGCCGGGCCGCGCGAGACGCTGATGGTTCGCGCGAGGGGCGCCGCGGCATCCTCGCCGACGCCGGCGAAGAACTCCGAGTACAGGTCGGCCATACGCGCGGGCGTCTGCCGGAGCCCCGGGCGGTCGGGGTCTTCTCCGATCGCCTCGAGGAGCTCACGCGTGAGCCGCTCGATCCGCGTCCTGTCGACGCTCACGGTCAGGCCGTCGCGGGGCGCGGGTTGGTCGCGGTCGAGGGGCCCTGCTGCGTGCGCGGCGCGACGGACGGCTCCTCGACGGAGGCGGCGACCGGCACGACCTTCTTCGGCACCTCGATGGGCGGCACGTCCGACACCGGACGGTCTTCGCTCGACAGCCAGAGCGGACGCTCGGGCAGCTTGCGCACCTCGGTGAAGATCTCCGCGATCTGATTGTGATCGAGGGTCTCCTCCTCGAGCAGCGCGAGCGCGAGACGGTCGAGGATGTCGCGGTTGTCGCTGATCACCTGGTAGGCCTCGTCATGCGCCTGCTCGATGAGCGCGCGCACCTCGGTGTCGACTCGCTCGGCGACCTTCTCCGAGTACTCGCGCCCGCGACCCATGTCGCGGGCCACGAACATGTCGCCCCCCTCGGATCCGAGCTTGACCGGGCCGACCTCGGTCGTCATGCCGTACTCGATGACCATCTTTCGGGCGATCGACGTCGCCTTCTCGATGTCGTTCGATGCGCCGGTCGTCGGGTCATGGAAGACGATCTCTTCGGCGACGCGCCCACCCATCGCGTAGGTGAGCTGGTCCTGCAGCTCGTTGCGCGTCACGGAGTACTTGTCGTCGAGCGGCAGCACCATCGTGTAGCCGAGCGCCTTGCCGCGGGGCAGGATCGTGATCTTCGTCACCGGGTCGGTGTAGTTCATCGCGGCCGCGGCGAGCGCGTGACCGCCCTCGTGGTACGCCGTGATGAGACGCTCGCGGTCCTTCATGACGCGGGTGCGTCGCTGCGGACCGGCGATGACGCGGTCGATCGCCTCGTCGAGCGCACGGTTGTCGATCAGCTGGGCGTTCGAGCGGGCCGTGAGCAGCGCGGCCTCGTTGAGCACGTTCGCGAGGTCGGCGCCGGTGAAGCCGGGGGTCTTGCGGGCGACCACCTCGAGGTCGACGCTCTTCGACAGCGGCTTGCCCTTGCTGTGCACCTCGAGGATCTTCTGACGACCCTTGAGGTCGGGCGCGTCGACGCCGATCTGACGGTCGAAGCGACCGGGACGCAGCAGCGCGGGGTCGAGGATGTCCGGACGGTTCGTCGCCGCGATCACGATCACGTTCGCGTTCGGGTCGAAGCCGTCCATCTCGACCAGCATCTGGTTGAGCGTCTGTTCGCGCTCGTCGTTGCCGCCGCCCATGCCAGCACCGCGATGACGGCCGACCGCGTCGATCTCGTCGATGAAGATGATGGCCGGCGCGTTCTCCTTGGCCTGGTTGAACAGGTCGCGGACTCGCGAGGCACCGACGCCGACGAACATCTCGACGAAGTCCGATCCGGAGATCGAGTAGAACGGTGCGCCCGCCTCGCCGGCGACCGCGCGGGCGAGCAACGTCTTACCCGTTCCCGGAGGGCCGTACAGGAGCACACCCTTCGGGATGCGGGCGCCGATGGCCTGGAACTTGGCGGGGTCCTGCAGGAACTCCTTGATCTCGTGCAGCTCCTCGATGGCCTCGTCTGCACCGGCGACGTCGGCGAAGGTGACCGTCGGGGTCTCCTTGTTGACGAGCTTCGCCTTCGACTTGCCGAACTGCATGACCTTGCCCCCGCCGCCCTGCATCGACGACAGCAGCCACCAGAACAGGAGGCCGAGCAGCACGAGCGGGAGCAGCAGAGACAGGATGCCGTCGAACCACGTCGCACGCGGCACGCTGTCGTTGAAGCCGTCCTTCGGGTCGGCGGCGTTGATGGCGGTGACGACCTCGTCGGCGCGCGCCTCGACGTAGTAGAACTGGACCTTCTCGGAGCCCTCGAACGCCTTCGACAGCGTCATGTCGACGCGCTGGTCTCCGTCGGTCGTCACGACCTCGGTCACGGTGTCGCCGCCCAGCAGCTCCAGACCCTGTTGCGTGGTGATCTGCTTGGGGGCGCCGAGGTTCGAGATCAGCAGGAATCCGCCGAACAGCAGCAGACCGATCAGGGCGACGTAGATCAGCGGGTTCCGCGTGAGCTTCTTGACATCCATGGTCGGATCAGCGTATCGCGCGAGCCCTAGGTGACCGCTGTGCGTTCACCCACGGCGTACCGCCCGCTCAGGAGTAGACGTGCGGCGCCAGCACGGCGACGTCGCGGAGGTTCCGGTAGCGCTCGTCGTAGTCGAGTCCGTAGCCGACGACGAAGTCGGTGGGGATGTCGAAGCCGACGTACTTGCAGTCGATCTCGACCTTGGCCGCCTCCGGCTTGCGCAGCAGGGCGAGCACCTCGATCGACGCGGCGCCGCGCGATCCGAAGTTCTCGAGCAGCCAGCTCAGCGTCAGGCCGGAGTCGATGATGTCCTCGACGATGAGCACGTGCTTGCCGTTGAGGTCGGTGTCGAGGTCTTTGCGGATCTGCACGACGCCGCTCGACTTCGTGCTCGCGCCGTAGCTCGACACGGCCATCCAGTCCATCGGGGCGTGGAACGGCAGCGCCCTGGCGAAGTCGGCCATCACCATCACGGCGCCCTTGAGTACTCCGACGAGGATGAGATCCTTGCCCGCGTAGTCCTCCGCCACTTGTGCGGCGAGCTCGTCCAGCTTCGCGACGATCTCCTCCTCGGTGACGAGGATCTGTGCAAGGTCGTCCTGGATCTCCGCGGCGCGCATGGATCGATTTTAGGCGACGCGATCGGATGCTCCGACCGACGGCGTCCTCCACACCCTCCCCTCTGTGCCTCGGCGCGCACTACCCTGGGCGGTGACACGGGCGTGCGCCCCTGATGGAAGGAATCCTCATGGCCCTCGACGACATCCTGAAGCAGGTCCCGATCGACGACGTCGCCGCGAAGCTCGGCGTCTCGCACGACGAGGCGAAGGTCGCGGTCGAGCAGGGCGGAGCGGTGCTGCTCAGCGGGCTCGCCAAGAACGCCTCGACGTCGGAGGGGTCATCGGCGATCGAGAACGCGCTGGAGCGGCACAAGGGCAAAGCCCCGGCGAAGAGGGTCGACGACATCGATCAGAACGACGGCGGGAAGATCGTGTCGCACATCCTCGGCGCGGACGAGAAGAAGGTCACGAAGAAGCTCAACGACTCGAAGGAGACCGCGGGCATCGATTTCGGGAAGCTGCTACCGATCCTCGCGCCCATCGTCATGGGACTCATCGCGAACGCGACGAAGAGCAAGGACACCACCGCAGGCAGTCAGACGCAGACGGGCGGCGGGGGTCTCGGCGATGTGATCGGCGGACTGCTCGGCGGCGGCTCGAGCTCCGGCGGCTCGGGCGGCGTCGGCGACCTGCTCGGCGGCGTGCTGGGCGGCCTCTTCGGCAAGAAGTAGGACGCGGAACCCCGTGGCGGCGCGAGCCCGCGGGTCGTAGCGCGTTTCGTCTCGGTCGCTGCGCTCCCTCGCTCAACGACCCGTGGAACGACGGTGGAGCGAGACGAAACGCCTCAACGACCCGAGGACCGACGGTCGTTGAGCGAGCGGAGCGAGACGAAACGCGTCAGCGGGCCGTGAACACGATCCGCCCGCCGACGCGCCGCGCGGAGCATCCGGGCAGATCGATCGGTCCCTGACCCGCCCAGTCGGTCGCGAGCCGCGCGACCTCGACTGTCTGCACACGGCTGAGGCTGGCACCGAACTCGCTGTCGACGACGAGGCGGATGATGCGGTTGCGCAGCGCGGCGGGGTTCGCGGCGAGCGCGGCGGCGCTGACCGAGATGCCCGCCTCGGCGTGCTCGACGATGTCCTCGATCGTCTCGTGGATCATCTCGTCGAACGCCTCCGCGTCCTCCCGCAGCTGCTCGGCGGTGCGGGCGAGCGCCTCGGCGACACCGGGTCCGAGTTCGGCTTCGAGGACCGGCAGCACCCGGTCGCGTACCCGCACCCGGGCGAACCGCACATCGGCATTGTGCGGGTCGTCCCACGCCTCGAGCGCGGATGCCGCGCAGAACGCGCGCGTCGTCTCGCGGCG
Source organism: Microbacterium hydrocarbonoxydans (assembly GCF_023715885.1). Taxonomy (GTDB): domain Bacteria; phylum Actinomycetota; class Actinomycetes; order Actinomycetales; family Microbacteriaceae; genus Microbacterium; species Microbacterium hydrocarbonoxydans_C. Next base: position 37,748 of record NZ_JAMBOY010000001.1, read on the forward strand.
CACGCCCAGCAGCGGCCGGATCCAGCGGAGTCCTTCGTCATCCACACGGACCGGAGCCATGCCCTGCAGACTCGCCGCGCCCGACCCCCTGGCCAGTCCGAGCAGCACGGTCTCCGCCTGATCGTCGAGCGTGTGCCCGAGCAGTACGGCCGCCGCACCGGCATCCGCCGCCGCATCCGCGAGGACCCGATAGCGGGCGTCACGGGCCGCGGCTTCCGGTCCGCCCTCCCCACCGACCTCGACGCGCACGACCAGGGCGCCGAGGCCGAGCGCGTCCGCTGCCTCCGCCGCGCGGCGAGCGACGGCATCCGACCCGTCCTGGAGTCCGTGGTCGACCGTGAGCGTTCCTGCTCGCAGACCGAGCTTCGGGGCTTCGAATGCGGTCGCAGCCGCGAGCGCGAGGGAGTCGGCTCCGCCGGACAGGGCGACGACCACCGTCGATCCCTCGGGCAGATCGACGAGCGCGGTGCGCACAGCAAGGCGGGTCTGAGCGATGGAGGCAGGGAGCGACGGCACGGTCCCACGGTAGACGACGGATGCTCCGCCCTTCCGCCCCGCCCGCGTCGGCCATAGCCTGTTGCCGTGTCCTCAGAGCCCGCCGTCGTCCGCCTGAATCCCGAGCGCTTCACCGCCTTCGTCGACGCCGTCGTCGCGATCGCCATGACGCTCCTCATCCTGCCTCTGATGGAATCCGTGTCCGACGCGGCGAGCGGGAAGCTCACCACCGCAGACTTCTTCCACGAGCACCACGGGCAGCTCGCGAGTTTCGCGCTGAGCTTCCTTCTGATCGCCTCGTTCTGGACGGAGCATCACCGCGTGTACAGCCGCGTGCTCCGCATCACGACCCCGCTGATCTGGATCAACATCGTCTGGCTGTTCACGATCGTGTGGCTGCCGGTCGCGACAGCCATGATCGGACAGATGCCGGCGGATGCGCTGCAGAGGGTCGTCTACATCGGCACTCTGATCGCTACGCAGCTCACGACGCTCGCGGCCAAGTGGTACTTCCTCCGGCATCCGCACCTCAGCGACTTCTCGAGCACATGGCTGCAGAGCGGTGTCGCCGGCGATGCGGCATCCGCCACGCTGTTCCTCATCGCGCTGGCGATCTCGATCCTCTTCCCCGGCATCGGCTATGTGGCGCTGTTCCTGCTCCTGCTGACGTCACCCCTGGCGCGCCTCCTGCACCGGGCCTTCGCCAGGAAGTCCTGACGGGTGCTGATGGAGGCGCGCGGGTAGGCTGGTACGCGGCATCCACCCGTCTTTTCCAAGGAGCACACGCATGGGCGCACACGACGCCGTCATCGAGATCCCGCGCGGCAGCCGCGTGAAGTACGAAGTCGACCACGAGACCGGGCGAGTGCACCTCGACCGCGTTCTCTACACGACCTTCGGCTACCCGGCCGACTACGGCTACTTCGACAACACGCTCGGCGAGGACGGCGACCCGCTCGACGTGCTCGTGCTCCTCGACCACGCCATCTATCCGGGCGTCGTCGTCGAGGTGCGTCCCGTGGCCGTGCTCAAGATGAGCGACGAGGCCGGCGGCGACGACAAGCTGGTCGCTGTGCTGTCGAAGGACCCGCGCTGGGCGCACATCCAGGACATCGACGACATCGCCGAGTACACGAAGAAGGAGATCGCGCACTTCTTCGAGCACTACAAGGACCTCGAGCCCAACAAGTGGGTCAAGGTCGACGAGTGGGGCAATGCCGCCGAGGCGCAGCGCATCCTCGACGAGGCGATCGCCCGTTTCGGCGAGCAGGGTCACTGACGCCGCATCGTCGGTCACGACGTGAAGACCCCCGGTCCGCTCCGCGGCCGGGGGTCTTCTTCGTTCAGCGCGTGCGGGTCAGACGGAGATGCCGCGGTCGGCCATGAACGCCGTCGGGTTGACGTAGCCGCCGTTGTGATAGACCTCGAAGTGCAGGTGGCAGCCGACGGATGCCCCGGTGTTGCCGGCGTAGGCGATGACCTGTCCGGAGTTCACCCACTGGCCGCTGCGTACCGCGAAGCCGCCGTTGCGGATGTGCGCGTAGCCGGTGGCGATTCCCCCACCGTGCTGAATGCGGATGTAGTTGCCGTAGTTGCCGTTCGGCCCGGCGTAATCCACCGTGCCGGACTGAGCGGCGTAGATGGCTGCACCGCAGCCGTTAGCGAGGTCGACGCCGAAGTGGTTTGCCGAGCACGTGGGGCACGGGCGGGGGCGGGGGCCGAAGCCGGCGCTGCGATGCCCGCCGTGCGGACGGACCCAACCGCCGGAGCCCGGGGACCCGCCGGTGCCTCCGCCTCCGCCGCCGCCTCCGCCGGAGTTCGCCGCCGCAGCGGCCGCGGCCGCTGCTTCGGCTGCTTCGCGCCGCTTGCGCTCCTCCTCGGCGACCCGCACGCCCTCCTGGTAGCCGGCGACGGTCGTGGCTGTCTGGTCCTTGAGCGCGGCCAGCTGCGCCTGCATCGTGGCGAGGTTGGCCGTCTGCTCGTCGAGTGCCGCCTGAGCCGCCGCAGCCGCTTCCTGCGCCGCGATCATCTTCTGCTCGGCGATCTGCTGCAGCCGATCACGCTCGTCGCGCGCCACCTTGGCCTGATCGCTGAGCGACTGGGCCGAGTTGCGAGCGGCGACGGCGTTGTCGTACATCGTCTGGTTGTACTGGTAGACCTTGTCCATCGACCCGAGTCGGGACAGCAGGTCGTCGACGTCATCCGCCGACTCGGAGAAGAAGAGCTGCAGGGCGGTGTCGTCGCCGCCGTTGCGGTACAGCTGTGCGGCGAGCTGGGCCGCCTTGTGCGTTGCCTCGTCGGCGACGAGCGCCTGCGCGTCGGCCTGAGCCTGCAGAGCGTCCGCTGCGGCGATCGCCTCGAAATACGCCTGCTGGGCGGCGTAGTACTCGTTTCCCGCCAGCTCGGCGGCGGCCTGCGTGTCAGCGACCTTCTGCGTGAGCGACTGGATCAGTCCCTCGATGCGGGTGACCTCGGCCGCCTTCGCGTTCTGGTTGCTCATGGCCCGCTGCACGTCGTCCCAGCTCGGATACGTCGCGGCATAGGCGGCGGATGTCGTCGCGCCGATGCCGAACGCGCTGAGCGCGACGACGCCGAGAGCACCGAGCCCGAGGCCGAGCGCGCCGCGGCGGCTGACGGAATCCTTCGACCAGAAGGCGCGGCTCTCAGCGGACGTGGGCGCGCAGCCGCAGTCGTCGGACGCCAAAAGGCCCGCATCCTGGGGGAGATGCTTGTCGTTCACGCGGCCCCTTCCGCCGGTTTCACAGATGCCACACTAACAACAACTTTCACACCAGCAACAGAGCCGGATCGGAACGCGGGCGCAGTTCAGCGTCCCCCATCGTCCTACCGAACACGCCCGGGACGTGGGCGGCGCGCCCTCGATTCGCAATTTGCCTGAGCGATCCCTTATGCTTGAGCGTCGGCAAGGAAGTCCCCCGGGACAGACTTCGGCCCCATCGTTTAGCGGCCTAGGACGCCGCCCTTTCACGGCGGTAGCACGGGTTCGAATCCCGTTGGGGTCACTCCATCCGATACAATTGAAAACAAGTATGGCCCTGTAGCGCAGTTGGTTAGCGTGCCGCCCTGTCACGGCGGAGGTCGCGGGTTCAAGTCCCGTCAGGGTCGCTCTGTGCGATTGGTCCTTTTCTCGGAGAGGGCCTTTCGTCTAGATGCGACAGGTTCGCCGGTCGCACGGCTCTGTAGCTCAGTTGGTAGAGCGCACGACTGAAAATCGTGAGGTCACGGGATCGACGCCCGTCGGAGCCACAAGGACCGTCATTACAACGGTCCCAGAAACCCTCGCCTAGCTTCTACATGGCGGGGGTTTTGCTTTGCCCCGGTGACGAAGCGACGTCATCCTCGAGGTGGACGCCGATACCTCGCCCGCCGGATGACCCGGCCCCGCGCCCGCGGCGAGGCTGGATGCATGAACGCACGAACTGCCCTCGCCGCCCCCGCCCTGATCGCCGCCGGGCTGCTGGCTCTCACCGGATGCTCCGCGTACGACAGCCTCGTCCACAAGTACGCGACGACGGCGTTCGACGACAGGAGTGCCTTCGAGGCGGATGCAGAGGTCGACGCCTCGTGGATTCCCACCGATGCGACCGGCATCACTGTGAGGACGTCGACGCTGGAGGATGCTGCGGACGCCGTCATCCTGCTCACGAGCGACTCTCCGCTCTCGGATGACTGCCGCGAGGTCGATCGCTACTCCGCTCCCTCGTGGGTGCTCGACGGCGCCCCCGATCCGTACGAGGCCGAGACCGTCTTCGCCTGCGATGACTGGAGCGTGATCGCAGGCGACGGCGTGTGGTTCGGGTGGACCCCGAACTCGCCCGAAGAGCGCGGGGCCACCAGCGCAGGCTGAGCCAGCACCGCCCGAGCAACTCGGGTTGACAAGCGATCACTAAGCAACGTAGGTTGACGGCATGGACTCCGACTCCTCCGACGTGGCGACCATCGCCGCCAGCACCAGCGATCCCCGCGCCGGCCTGCGCGCCATCGCGACGCTACGGCGCCTCACCGACACCTGGGAGCTCGCGCAGGTCGAGGCGGGTCTGCGCGCCGGGATGACGTGGCAGGACGTCGCCGACGCCCTCGGCGTCACGCGTCAGGCCGTGCACAAGAAGCACGCGCGGCGCATCGATCCCACCATCCCCGTCCCCCGGAGGAACTCTTGAGCAAGCTGACGCGCGCCGCCGCCACCGCTCACACGCTGTCACTCGCCGCGATGGAAGAAGCCTCGCGATACGGCACGCGCGATGCCGGGATCGAGCACCTCCTGCTCGCGCTCACCCTCGACGCCGACCTGGGCGGGCAGGTCTTGCGCAGCCTCGGACTCGGCCTCGACCCGGTGCGCGCCGCCATCGACGAGGAGCGTGCGACTCAGCTCGCCGCACTCGGCGTCGACGTCAGTCACGAGCCGTCGCGCATCGTCTTCCACGAGACGGCCGGGTACGACTGGACCCCGCAGGCCCTCGCGGTGCTCAACCGCGCGAACACACGAGGACGCGACGGCAGCTCGATCGCCGTGCTCCGGTCGCTGCTCGACGAACCGAGCGGCACCATCGACGCGCTGCTCGCTCAGCTCGGTGTCACGAAGCCGGAGGTCACCGCCGCCCTCGACCGGGTCGAGCACCTCCCCGACACAGACGTCACCGGAGCATCCGAGATCCTTCGGAGGATGCATGACGCGTTCGTGCCCGCACCACCCGCCGAGGTCGAGGCGTTCGTCGCGAATCCGACGAGGATCCCGGAGTGGGAACCGAGCATCGAGTCCATCGCTCTGACGGACGGGCGCTGGGAGGGTCGATCGACCTCGGAGCATCCGGACGGGAGACCGGTGGAGATCAGGGACGGCTTCCACCGCCAGCTCGTCGAGCCAGCCGAGTCCGAGGTCGGCACCACGTGGCGCTTCTCCTACCCCGACGCTGCGCACTCGAACACACGCGTCGTGGGCTTCCGCTGCGAGCCGGCGGCCGGCGGCACCCAGCTGCGCATCACCCTCGCGTGGGAGCGCGCCGCGACGCGGCGCCCGAACAGGGTGCGATCCTTCCTGCTCCGACCGGTGTTCCGCGTGCTGATGTACACGCAGCTGACCCAGATAGCCAGCGGGATCACGCGAGCGTTCCGCTGACGCATCCGAGCGGACCCACGGGGAGGAAGAGGTTCCGGTCCCCCGTACCCGATTACGGAGGACCGGAGCAGTCGATGAGAAGGTCCGCAAGCGCACCCACCCCCGCAGTGCGCTCGAGACCGAGAGAAACCCGAAGACGCCGACTGGGCCGACCGACGCGGAGCGGCACGGGTGCGGCTCGTTGTACTGCCAGCGTACGGATGCCGCCGGATCCCCGCTCGTAAGGGCCTCACCATTGACGCGGGCCTCGGCCCCTGATAGGCGTCCTCCCGCACGCTCGACCCTCGCTACGCTCGGAGGATGCTCGATACGCTCACCGGATTCGCCGTGGTGGGTGTCGCAATCGCCCTCGGGTGGATCATCGGACGCATCGATCTGCTCGGCCCGCACGCTCGGCACGTGCTCGGCCGGCTGATCTTCTTCGTGCTCTCGCCGTTCCTGCTCTTCACCGTGCTGGCCCAGGCCGACGCGACGATGCTGTTCTCGTCGCTCCTCCCCGTCTCCGCGATCGCGGCCGTCGCGGTCATCGCCGTCTACGCGCTCGTCGCGCGCCTGTGGTGGCGGCGTCCGGTGGGCGAGACCTTGATCGGCGCCCTGGCGGCCGGACAGGTCAACTCGAACAACATCGGCATCCCCCTCTCCCTCTACCTGTTGGGCAGCGCCGCGTATCCGGCGCCGGTGGTGCTCATGCAGCTGCTCGTCTTCACGCCGATCTCGCTGTCGACCCTCGACGCGGTCACCAGCGATGCGGTCTCGTTTGCCAAGACCCTGCGCCGCACGGCGACGAACCCCATCATCATCGGCTCGCTGCTGGGCACCCTCGTGTCGGTGTTCGACATCTCGCTGCCGCCGATCGTGACGCAGCCGGCGCAGCTCATCGCCGACGCCGCAGTCCCCGTCCTGCTCATCAGCTACGGCATCTCCCTGCACGGTCAGCGCGTGCTGGGGGCGCGGGGGCACCGCCGTGACGTGGTCCTCGCCTCGGTGCTGAAGCTCCTCGCGATGCCGGTCATCGCCTGGGTCGTGGCGGAGTTCGTCTTCGGGCTCTCGCCGCACGAGGTGCTGATCGTCGTCATCCTCGCAGCCCTCCCGACGGCACAGAACGTCTTCAACTACTCGCAGCGATACGACGTGGGTGAATCGATCTCACGCGACACGGTGTTCCTCACGACAGTCGGATGCCTTCCCGTGCTCGTGCTGATCATGGCGCTGCTCGGATGACCACGCCGATGCGGAACACCGACGGGTCGTAGGTTGGTGACCGTGGACAACCCGATCCTCCTCTTCGCGCCGATCGCCGTCATCGTGGTGCTCGCGATGCTGCTGCCCGGGTGGATTCGGCGGTCATCGAACACCCGGGCCCGACGCGCGGGTCGACGCTTCGAGGAGGGCCAGCTGCTCGTGATCCTGGACTCCCTCGGCACCGCCCTCGACCTGGGCACCGATCCGGAGGCCGCTCGACGACTCGTCGACCGGATGGTGCAGCGAGAGCCGCGCAAGTACACGATGCTCGGAAACGGCGTCTACGGCATCCGCTTCGTGGAACCGGATGACGCGATCGTGCGGCTCACCGCCAGCGACATGGGCACACGTCTGCGGGTCGAGGAGTTCCGGGAGTACCTCGGCCGCCCGAACACGGCCGGGTTCTGGAACGACCTGCGCAGCGGCGTCATCGCCGAGGCCGAGGCGCACGGCATCCCGACCACGGCACCGTCATCCCCCTCGACGTTCGAGCGCCGCGGTGGCCCTGAGCCGGTGTGGCGGCTGAGCGGCTGAGCTCCGGAAACGGGTGGGTGAATCCGGGCCGACGCAACTAGGCTGTGGTACGTCGTCGATGCGCCCGCTCGGCCCTCGGCATCCGACAGCTCGCCACATCGCAGACCTCCGGACTGCGACATGCGCCAGAAAGGCTGACCATGAGTGACTCCCCCCAGAACGACCGCACTCCCGATTTCTTCGACAAGCTCATCGAAGACGCACCTCGCGAGCAGACCGGCGGCTTCACCGCCTCGTTCCGCGGCTACGACAAGGCGGAGGTGGATGCTGCGCTCAGCGCGCTGCGCAACCAGTTGCAGCAGGCCAAGGCCGACTTGGCCGACGCCGAGGCGCGGCACGAGGACGCCGTCGAGGCACTGAAGGGCGAGGAGCGCGACGCGCGCGAAGCCCTCGAGGCCGAGCTCGCCGCCGCCAAGGCGCAGGCCGCCGACGCCGAGCAGCAGATCACCACCCTCACCAACGAGCTCGTCGACGCCCCGCGCCCCGAGGGCGTCGAAGCCCCGTCCCGCGAGCAGTTCGAGGCGATCCTCCGCGTCGCCGAGGAGCAGGCCAACGTGCTGATCCAGAACGCCGCCGTGCAGGCCGACCGCCTCATGGCCGCGGCCCGCGAGGAGGTCACACAGCAGCGCGCCGAGGCGGACGCCGACGTGGCCCGCATCATCGCGCAGGCCCAGCACGACGCCGACCAGGTGCGCCTGAAGATCGACACCGAGTACACGGCCCACCAGGCGACGCTCGAGCGCGAGGCCGCGCACGCCGCGGAGAAGGTGCACCAGGCATCGCAGGAGGCCACGGCCATCCGGACCGAGGCCGAGAAGGGCGCGGCTGCCCTGCGCTCGCTCGTGACGCGGGAGACCACGCAGTTGCGCGCGGACGCCGAGCGCGAGGTGCGCGAGATGAACGCCCGCGTCCTCGAGTTCGAGGAGACCCTCACGCGCCGTCAGGACGACGCCCAGCAGGAGTTCCTCGTCCTGCACAACCAGGCCGTCTCGCACGCCGAGCGCATCACGACCGACGCCAACGAGCAGGTCACCGCGTCGCTCGAGCACGCGCAGCGCATCTCGGCCAAGGCAGACGACTACGAGCGGCTCATGCGCTCGCAGGCCCAGACCATCGAGGCCGATGCCCAGGTCCGCGCCCGCGACACCCTGGATCGCGCCCGCGCCAAGTCGCAGAAGATCGTCGACTCGGTCACCCAGCACACCTCGACCGTCCTGCGCGACGCCGAAGACCACGCGCGCCAGCTGCGGTGGCAGCAGCAGCAGCTCGCCAGCTTCATGGCCGAGGTGCGCGAGCTCATCCGCCCGGACGGCATCTTCAGCGACGAGCAGTCCGCCCCGGCGACACCCAGCGCGGGGACGGCTCTCGCAGACGACGAGGCGGACGACACGTCCGACGACGTCGTCGCGGCTGAGCTCGTCGCCGAGGCGCCGGAGCCCGTCGAGGAGTTCCGCGGCGATGAGGCGCTGGACGACGAGATCCTCGACGAGGACGACGCGACGATCGACGGCAAGATCACGATCGAGGTCGTCGAGGCCGACGAGAACGCCCCGCGCTGATCTTCCGACGCATCGGGCACTATCGCGGAGCCGTCTGTAGCGGCAGTCTGGACGGATGACAGACAGCGTGGTCGAGGTTCGCGACCTCCGCAAGGCCTATGGCGCGTTCACGGCGGTCGACGGAATCACCTTCGACATAGACCGCGGGGAGACGTTCGCGCTCCTCGGGCCGAACGGCGCGGGCAAGTCGACGACGATCGAGATCCTCGAGGGCTACCGGCACCGCACCTCCGGCGAGGTGCGGGTGCTCGGTGTCGATCCGCAGCGCGGCGGCCTGAGCTGGAAGGCCCGCCTCGGCATCGTGCTGCAGTCATCCGGCGAGGCAGGCAACTTCACCGTTCGCGAACTCCTCACCGAGTTCGCCGGCTACTACCCCGATCCGCGTTCGGTGGACGAGGTGGTCGCGGCGGTCGGCCTCGAACAGAAGCAGCGCACGAGAGCGGGTCGCCTGTCGGGCGGCCAGCGGCGGCGCCTCGACGTGGCCCTGGGCATCATCGGGCGCCCTGAGCTTCTCTTCCTCGATGAGCCCACGACCGGATTCGATCCGGAGGCGCGGCGGCAGTTCTGGGAGCTCATCCGCTCGCTCAAGGCCGAGGGCACCAGCATCCTGCTCACGACCCATTACCTCGACGAGGCCGCGCAGCTCGGCGACCGCGCCGCCGTCATCGCGAACGGCCGCATCGCCGACATCGGGCCGATCGACGAGATCGGCGGAGCGGAGGCGCGCATCCCCGCCGTCCGCTGGATCGACGACGACGGCATCCGTCGCGAGGAGCGCACGCACTCCCCCGGCGCGCTCGTCGCCGATCTGATGCGCGACGGCGGGGAGCCGCGCGACCTCGAGGTGGTGCGACCGACGCTCGAGGACGTCTACCTCGACCTCATCCTCGAGCACGGCGCCGTGGATGAACGGGCGCTGCTCGACGCGAAGGAGCAGTCATGACCACGTCCATTACGTCCGCTCGATTCGGGGTCGCCCGAACAGTCCGACTCGGCATCCGCCGCATCGGGTTCGAGCTGCGTCAGTACTTCCGCGCCGGAGACCAGGTGTTCTTCACCTTCCTGTTCCCGACCGTGATGTACCTCATCTTCGCAACGGTCTTCACCGGGGACATCGGCCAGGGCGCCGATACGGTGAGCATGGCGACCTACTACCTGCCCGGACTCATCGCGGGCGGCATACTGCTCTCCGGTGTGCAGGGACTGTCGATCGAGATCGCAGTGGAGAAGAGCGACGGGACGCTGAAACGGCTCGGCAGCACGCCGATCTCCCCGGTCACCTACTTCATCGGCAAGCTCGGCGAGGTCTTCGTCACCGCGGTCCTGCAGATCGGATTGCTGATGATCGTCGCGGTTGTGCTGTACGACGTCGATCTGCCCTCGGATGCCGAGTCCTGGGGCCGTTTCGTCTGGGTGTTCATCTTCGGCCTGCTCACCTGCGCGCTGCTCGGCATCGCGCTGTCGGCGGTTCCGCGCTCCGGCAAGACGGCATCCGCCGTCGTCATCCCGGTCGTGCTTCTGCTGCAGTTCGTCTCGGGCGTGTACATCGCCTTCTCGACGCTGCCGGAGTGGCTGCAGAACGTCGCCGCCGCATTCCCGCTGAAATGGATCGCCCAGGGGATGCGCGCAGCGATCCTGCCGGACTCGTTCGCGTCGGCGGAGCCGGCGGGCGACTGGCAGCTCGGCGCGATCGCTCTCGCACTCGCGATCTGGCTGGCGGTCGGCCTCGTGCTGAGCCGGGCGACCTTCCGCTGGATCCGTCGGAACGGGTGACGCCGGTGGACCGCCTCCGCTACGCGCGACCGAACTGCGCGGCCGCGGGGCAGTCGAAGGGATCGCGGGCGGCGAGGCCGACGCGGTTGAGGTACTCGATCACGATCGCGTACGAGCGTCCCAGGCTCGTCTCGGTGTAGTCGACGTCGTTCGCCGCGCAGTAGTCGCGCACGATCTCCCGCGCCTTCGACAGGTGCGGCCGCGGCATGCTCGGGAACAGGTGGTGCTCCACCTGGTGGTTCAGGCCGCCCATGAGCCAGGTCACCCAGCGACCGCCGCGGATGTTGCGGGACGTGCGCACCTGCTTAGAGAAGAAGTCGAGGCGGGCGTTCGGGTCGATGATCGGCATGCCCTTGTGGTTGGGCGCGAAGGACGCGCCCATGTAGACGCCGAACACCGCCAGCTGCACGCCCATGAAGGCGAAAGCCATACCGAGCGGGAGCAGCAGGAAGACGGGCACGAGCACCGCGGCGAAGCGCACCGCGATGAGAGCGATCTCGGTCCAGCGCCCCTTGACCTTGCGGCCGGTGGCGAGGTGCTTGATACCGAGGTAGTGGAGGTTGAGTCCCTCGAGGGTGAGCAGGGGGAAGAAGAGCCACCCCTGCTTGCGGGTGATCAGGCGTACGAGCCCCCGCGACTTCGCGGCATCCGTCTCGAGGAACGAGATCGTGTCGACCTCGATGTCGGGGTCCTTACCCACCTGGTTCGGATTGCCGTGGTGGCGCGTGTGCTTCGAATCCCACCATGCGTAGCTGATGCCGACGATGCCGGCCGCGAGGATGCGGGCCAGGCGGAAGTTCGCCGGGCCCGACGAGAGGATCTGCCGGTGCGCAGCCTCGTGCGCGAGGAAGGCGACCTGCGTGAGGATGACACCGAGCGCCGCCGCGATGAGCAGCTGGAACCAGCTGTCGCCGAGGAGGATGAACCCGGTGATCGCGCCGCCGAGCGCCGTCGCGATGCCCGCCGCCACGAGTCCGTAGAACCACGGCGTACGCTGCAGCAGCCCGGTCTCTTTGACGACCTGCGACACCTGCTTGTAGGCCTGTGCCATGGGTGGGAACTCGGCGTTTCCGGAGTACGTCTGACGGATCGGTCCGAGGGTGCTGGTCGTGTCGACCTGTGCGAGGGAGATGCTGTCTCCTAACGATCGGGAGCCCTTGAGCTGTGGAAGCCAAGGGCGGATGCCGATCGCTGTCCTCAGGCTAACCCGGCCCGCATGCGGTGGTCGGCATACGACGGGCTTTCCCAGGGCACTGCCAGACCGTCTCCCAGCGCACGGTCAGAGGGCGGTCAGGCCCGGGCGCGGCGCGGCCTCCGACGCAGCACTCGGGGCAGAGCGAAAGGGAAGGTCGACGGACGGCGCTGGGGTGCGTTGACGCGCTCGAGCGCGTGCCGAGCTGCGTCGAGCGAGTCGAACGCGCCGAGCGCGGTGCCGCGGTGATCGTGCGTGACGTGCGCCGAGCCGTCGAATTCGACGAAGCCGGCGAACTCGCCGCCACGGGTGGCGACGTGCACGTCGATGTCGGCCTGCTTCCAGGTCAGGGGATCGGAGGAGGAGGAGATGGCGGTCGTGCTCATGGTGATACTCATTGCTGTGTGGCGGGCGCGCGTCAGCGCTCCGCAAGTCGTGCGATCGAGGGCGGATGCCGCGCGCGTCGATGTGCGTGGTCCGTAATGGCCCTGACCAGTGGCGCCGCAGCGGCCCAGAGGGTGGCCATGTCACACGGTGCGTCCGCCAGTCTAGCAGATAGAGTCACCGCGCCGGGGGCTCGCCTCCGCCGCCCGGTCCTCCGTCGCCGCCGCCCGGCCCGCCGGACGGCGCCGATCCGGCACTCGGAGCGGTGGTCGTGTCGACCGAGACGACGAGCGCGGCGGTGTACCCGGCATCCGCGTCTCCGGTGATCGTCGCGAGCTGCAGCGCGGCGGAATCGTCGCCGAAGACGTTGTCGCTCGCGAGGCTCGTCTGCGCCAGGTTCTGCGCGGAGCCGTCGTACCGCGCGTCCGCGTAGACCGTGGAGCATGTCTCCTCCGGCAAGGCCATCTGGGAGGTCGCGATGGCGTTCGCGGAGTCGGTGATGGAGTCGACGTCGGGATACACCTCGAAGTGGATGTGCGGCCAGCGGCCCGAGTAGCACCCCGGGAAGATCGACGAGAACGACACCCACCCGTCGGCATCCGTCACCTGGACTCCGCGCAGGTAGTCGACGTCCTCGAGGCCCGACGAGTACATCGAGTACTCGCCCTGGGCGGTGCAGTGCCACGCGTAGACCGCGACGCCCGCGAAGGGGACTCCGCCGTTCGCCCGGTCGAGGATCTGGAACCGAACGGTCAGCGGGATGCCGTCGGCCGTCGCCGATCCGTCGATCGAGGATCTGATGTCCTGGCGGACGATGCCCGACTCCTCGAGCACGTCCGGTCCGTTCGAGCCGTCGCCCGGATACGGCCCCGCCGTCTCGTCGGGGATCACCCCGTCGGCGGTCCCGGCACTGGAGCCGCTGGACCCTGTCGTGGCCGTCGGGGTGGACGAGCCGCCTGTGGCTGGCGCGCAGGCGGCGAGGATGACGGCGCCGACGCCGAGGCCTGCGAGGCCCAGGACGCGGCGACGGCTCACGAGGGTGCGCAGATCGAACGCGGCGCCCTGGTCGACGACCTCCTCGTCGACGCGGTCGAGCAGTCGCCCCTCGTAGGCGGGGCCCTCAGGCGTCTGGACGGGTTCGGGGATGCGGCTCATGTCGGGCTCCTGTAAGGGGATGGGTCGGCGATGGATCCATGCTCACGGAGGAGTCGATCAGGAGGCTATGGTGCACCTGTGGCGCGACTATGAAGAGCGCTCCCCGCCCCGATGGATGACCGGCGGGCGCAAGACGAGCACCACGACGATCGACGCCATGACCGCCGCGGTGATCGCGACGGGGATCGGCAGCACCGGATCGAGCAGCACCAGCACCGCGCCGAGCGGGACGACCGTGTTCACGACGCGGTCGGCGTTGTCGCGGATCGCGACCCACCAGATCGCGATCAGGAAGAGCGCGATCGGGATCGTCACGGTCAGGGACGCCTCGACGGTCGACAGATGACTCTCGCCCGTCAGCACGTCGAGCTCGACCTCGATGCCCGCCGAGAAGGCGGCGGCCGCAGCGAACACGAAGTAGTGGGTGTAGCCGTACCGCAGCGACCGACCGAAGGTGGTGATAGCCCGGTGGTGCGGCGGCCAGAAGTAGATCCACCACAGCGAGGCCGTCACGACGAGCGTGAGCACGGAGATCGAGATGAGCGGGACGAAGGATTCCAGCTCGCGGCTCGCATCGATGATCGCGTTCGCGGAGGCGAGCAGGCTCTCGCCCAGAACGATCAGCGTGAACAGGCCGTAGCGTTCGGTGATGTGGTGCGGATGCCACGGAGTCTGACGCCGATACTCCGCGAAGACCGGGATGCTGACCTCGAGAAGCGCGAACACGACGAACGCGACCAGTTGCAGCGTGCCGGACGGGATGAGCAGGAACAGCACCCAGAGCACCTGCACCGCCGCGATACCGACCGCATAGCGACGGGTCGCCCCGCGGAGATCGCCGGCTCCTCGAGAGGCGCGGAGCCACTGCGCGATCATCGCGGCGCGCATCACCACGTACCCGATCACGGGGACGGTGAAGTCGCCGTGCTCGAACGCGGCGGGCACACCGGCAGCGAGAACCAGCACCCCGCCCATCTGCACGATCGTCGTCACGCGGTACAGCCAGTCATCGGTGTCGAAGGAGGTGGCGAACCAGGTGAAGTTCATCCACGCCCACCAGATCGCGAAGAACAGCATCGCGTACGACGTGATGCCGTGCACGAAGTCGCCGTGGCTGAGCGCGTGATGCAGTTGCGCCGATGTGATGCTCACCGCCACGACGAAGACGAGATCGAAGAACAGCTCGAGGCTGCTCGCCGTCCGGTGCGGCTGTGCGGGGTCGCGCGGCTGCATCGGATTCAGTCGGAAGCGGTGCGTGGAGGCGGTCGTCACGCCGGTCAGGATATCCCCGCCCGCGTCGGCGTTACGAGATGACTGAAAATTCATTCATCCAATCGGCGGAAATATCTTCCACTGAGGGCGACCGATCCGCTAGAGTGATCGAAGTCTGCAGCTCCTGCTGTACGCCTGCACCGTGTGGGACGGTGCGAGCACTCCCGTGATGTGGGATCACGGTTCGCGGCAGGACCCGAGGGGTCGGGTGTGCAGACGATGCTGGGGACGTGGGGTCCCCGGTCTGGGGAACACTGGGGAAAACATGTCGCACTGGGGATATCTGCGTACATTCACGGCTCACGAGGCCTCGGCATGACTTCCGTCGAGGATGCTCTGAGCATCACTCGCACGGGTTCGGTCTTCGCCCCGGTCGCGGCCCCACGGGCCATCAAGCCGGTCACGCACACGGTGGTCACACCGCGCGTGTCCGCAACGCTGGAGCGACGCCGCCAATGGGAGCGGCGTTATCGGATGCGACTGCGAATCTCGGATGCGGGGATCATCCTCTTCGCGGTCGCGCTCACCGCAGCGATCCAGCTGATGACCGGTGCCGCGGGGGAAGAGGCCCTGCGCAACGGCATCCTGCTGGGTTCGCTCTGGTATCTGATGCTCAGCGCTCTGCATACGCGTGATGCAGCGCTGTTCCGCGCCAGCGCCACCGAGTATCGCGGCGTCGCGCACGCCAGCGGACTGGCGTTCGGGATCATCGCCATGGTCGCTGTCGTGCTCGGCTGGGAGTCGATGCAGCTCGTGCTGCTCGTCGGCCTCCCGTTCGGCGTGCTCACGCTGCTCGTCACCCGATGGACGTGGCGGCACTGGCTGACGGCGCAGCGTGCGCAGGGGCGATTCGCCTCGCGCACGCTCGTCGTCGGCAACCGCGACGACGTGGAGTACGTCGTCCGCACACTCCACCCGATCGGCGCATCCGGGCATCAGGTCGTGGGCGCCACGCTGCTCGACGGCAATGCGCGGGATGTCGAGGTCGCCGGCACGCATTTCCCGGTCATCGGCAACGTGAACACCGTGTCGACGGTGGCGGCGGAGCTGGGCGCCGACACGATCATCGTGGCGA
Source organism: Microbacterium hydrocarbonoxydans (assembly GCF_023715885.1). Taxonomy (GTDB): domain Bacteria; phylum Actinomycetota; class Actinomycetes; order Actinomycetales; family Microbacteriaceae; genus Microbacterium; species Microbacterium hydrocarbonoxydans_C. The sequence continues at coordinate 53,566 of NZ_JAMBOY010000001.1, forward strand.
GTCGACCCGACGGCGAGCCGGACTTCGTGAAGAAGCTCAGCTGGCAGCTCGAGGGCACCGCCGCCGAGCTCGTGCTGTCCAGCCGTCTGACCGACGTGGCGGGCCCCCGCATCTCGTTCGCCCCGGTCGAGGGTCTGCCGCTGATCCAGGTGCAGATCCCTTCCTATGAGGGTGGGCAGCACATCCTCAAGCGCGCCCTCGACATCGCCGTCGCGACGATCGCACTCATCCCGATCGCGCTGATCACGCCGCTCCTCGCGCTGCTCGTGAAGCTCGACTCGCCGGGTCCGCTGTTCTTCTTCCAGGAGCGGGTCGGACGCGACGGCCGGACGTTCAGGATCGTCAAGTTCCGCTCGATGAAGACGGATGCCGAGCAGCAGCTCGCCGCGCTCAAGGAGCAGAACGAGGGCGCCGGCCTGCTGTTCAAGATGAAGGACGACCCCCGCGTCACCCGGGTCGGACGTATCCTGCGCAAGCTCTCACTCGACGAGCTGCCGCAGTTCTGGAACGTCCTCGTCGGCGACATGAGCGTCGTCGGCCCACGCCCTCCGCTGCCCTCCGAGGTGACCGCGTACGACGGCACCGTGTACCGCCGCCTGTACATCAAGCCCGGCATAACGGGCCTGTGGCAGGTCTCCGGCCGCAGCGATCTCTCCTGGGATGAGAGCGTGCGCCTCGACCTGCGGTACGTCGAGAACTGGTCGGTCATGAACGATCTGCAGATCATGTGGCGCACCGCCAAGGTCATGGTGCAGCCCAGCGGGGCATACTGAATCCATGAGCAAGGGGAACGCCCTCACCATCGCGATGGTGGGGACGCGGGGGGTGCCCGCAGCATACGGCGGTTTCGAGACGGCGATCGAGGAAGTCGGTCGCCGTCTCGCTGAGCGCGGTCACGACGTCGTCGTGTACACGCGAGGGTCGGAGCGCCGAGAGAAGGAATACCTCGGCATGCGCGTCGTGCACCTTCCCGCGGTACCCGTGAAGCAGGTGGAGACGCTGAGCCACACCGGCCTGTCGACGCTGCATCTGATGTTCCGCCGACGGCCGGATGCGACCTTCGTGTTCAACGCGGCGAACTCGCCGTTCCTCCCGCTTCTGCGGCTGCGCCGTGCTCGCGTCGCCCTGCACATGGACGGCCTCGAGTGGCGCCGGTCGAAATGGGGCCCCCGAGGCAAGGCCTACTACCGCTGGGCCGAGCAGTTCGGCGTGCGCACCGCAGATGCGCTGATCGCCGACGCTCCCGGGATCGCCGACTACTACATGCACCAGTTCGCTGTGCCGACGGAGCTCATCCGCTACGGCGCACCGATCCTCGACGAGCCGCCCGCACGAGGGGTGGGCGAACTCGACCTCGAACCCGACGGCTACCACCTCGTCGTCGCGCGGTTCGAGCCGGAGAACCACGTGCGCGAGATCGTGCAGGGGTACCGCGACAGCGATGCGACGCTGCCCCTCGTCGTCGTGGGCTCCGCGCCGTACAGCGCGGAGTACACGCAGGAGATCCAGCGGCTGGCCGACGGCGACGACCGCATCCGACTCATCGGCGGAGTGTACGACCAGGAACTCCTCGACGCCCTCTACGCGAACGCTCTCACGTACGTGCACGGCCATTCCGTCGGAGGCACGAACCCCTCGCTCCTGCGCGCGATGGGTGCCGGCACCGCGGTGATCGCCTTCGATGTGCCCTTCAACCGCGAGGTGCTCGACGATGACGGCTGGTTCTTCGCCGACGCCGGCGATGTCGCCGCGCACGTGGTCGCAGCGGAATCCGATCCCGAGGCGACTCGTGCGATCGGCGCGCGCGCACGAGAACGCGCCCGTTCTGCCTTCCGCTGGGAAGACGTCGCCGACGCGTACGAGCGATTGGCGCACTCGCTTACGCTGGGCAATTCGATCCACCGGCTCGCACGCAGAGCCCGGCGAGCCGTCCATGACTGGACGGGTGCGTCTCGCTCGGAGCCACATACGCCATGAGCGCTCGACCACTACGCACCGTGCTACTCGCACACCCCGGTGCCGAGATGTTCGGCTCCGACCGCATGCTGCTCGAGAGTGTGATCGGCCTGGTCGATGACGGCATGAGGGTGGTTGTCGCGCTTCCCGGCCGCGGCCTACTCGACGAGGCGCTGCGCTCTGCGGGGGCGGAGGTCGTCGTCGTTCCCATGCTCGTGCTGCGCAAATCGTTGCTCTCGCCACAGGGGTTGCCGATCCTCGTTCGAGACGCCTTCAGGGGCCTGGGCGCGGCGTGGCGTCTGATCGGACAGCTTCGCCCCGATGCCGTGTACGTGTCCACGATCATCGCGCCGCTGTGGCCCCTCGTCGCGAGGTTGCGTCGCGTACGGTCCGTCAGTCACATACACGAGGCCGAGGCGTCGGGAAGCAGGCTCATCAACCGCATCCTGTACCTCCCCCATCTCGCCTCGCAGCGCACCCTGGTCAACAGCCGTTTCAGTCTCGAGACAATCCGCTCGGCGCTGCCATCGCTCGCCGAGCGTTCCGTCGTGGTGTACAACGGTGTCGCCTCTCCCGAGGATCCACCGCCGCCGCGGGAGCGCATCAACGACCCGGTACGTGTTCTCTACGTCGGACGGCTGTCGCCCCGAAAGGGGCCTGATTTGGTGATCGAAGCAGCACGCCTCCTTCGAACACGGAGGCGAGAGGTGACCGTGACTCTCCTCGGCGCAGTGTTCCGCGGGTACGAATGGTTCGAGGATCAGCTGCGCGAGCAGTCTCGCACGAGCGGAGTCAGGGTCGAGTTCGCCGGATTTCATCCCGACATCTGGCCCTTCCTCGCGGAGTCCGACGTCCTCGTCGTCCCCTCGCGCGTCGATGAGCCCTTCGGTAACACCGCCGTGGAGGGGGTACTCGCTCGCCGCCCCGTGATCGCCAGCGACAGCAGCGGGCTGCGCGAAGCAGCTGGCGGCTACATCTCGTCGCGCCTGGTCCCCGCCGGAGACGCGGAAGCGATCGCGGATGCACTCGTCGCTATCGTCGACACCTGGGGAGAGGCAGGCGCAAGCACTCAGGAGGACCGAGCGGAGGCGCTGCGTCGGCATGCACCTTCGACTTACCGCGCGTCCATCGTCTCCGCGGTCCTCGGCGAGGGTCAGCCCCGGCGCTGAGGCTGCTCGATCGAGGCAACATGCGCCTCAGGTCCGCTGTACGCGTCGGCGAACATCGACACGGCGTCCGACAGGGTCCGATAGACCTCGTCGTGCGTGCCGGTGTCCCCGATGTGGGCGTCCGGGATCGCGATTCCGTACTGCGCGCGGAGAGGGGAGAATCGGCGACGGCGGCGGACCGGCGGGAGGTCGACCATCCCGCGTTGCGCGTGCATGCGCGCTGCGAGCTCAGCGAGCGAGATGCCTCTCGCGTCCGCTCCGAGTGTTCGAGCGCTGTGCGCCGCCTCGACGAGTGTGAAGACGCGGGGACGCGCGTATGGGTCGAGGCCAGCGACCGCCGAACGCTCTGCCGCCGAGGCGGTGAGAATCAGATCGGCCGAGGCGACGCTCTCCGCATCGAGACGAGCCGCCCGGTGTTCAGAGGCGAACGCCTCCCCGTCCGGCAGCGCCGAGATACGCTCTTCTGTGAAGCGGCACAGTGGATCGCCGTCTCGAGCTGTTGCGCCGAGACTGCTGACGGACATATCGGGGAGCGCCTGGCTGAACAGAAAGGCGGCGAACGGCGACCGGCAGACATTGGCGGCGCAAACGATCAACAGGGAGCCGTCGGTTGCTTCAGACACAGCGGAGACTCCAACTCGGCTAGAGTATCGACAGGGGATACGGGGCCATCTTAACAGGCCCGTTTTGGAGGGGGATATGACGGTCGGGGACTATCTGCGAGCCATCGTCCGCAGTTGGCTCGTCGTCGTCATCCTGGCGATTCTCGGAGTCGCAGGCGGCTACGGCTTCGCGAAGTTCACACCGGACACCTACCGGTCGACCGGGGCGGTGCTCGTGACGAGCGATCGCGGCGACAGCACCTCAGAGCTCGTGCAGGGCAGCGCCTATGTACAGAACCTGGTTGCCACCTACGTCCTGCTGGCGCGATCGGAACTTGTCCTTCAGCCGGTCATCGACGAGCTCGACCTCGACACCACCCCTCGGGCACTCGCGTCGACGATCACCGCGTCCTCCCCGCTGAACTCGGTCGTGATCGAAGTCAGTGCGACGAGCGGATCGCCCAGGCTCGCGCAGAAGATCACCGAAGCCGCGATCGAGAGTCTCGCGACCGTCGTCTCGAACGACGTCGCCCCTCAGACCGACGGCCAGCCCACGGTGCGGCTCACGGTCATTCAGAACGCCGATCAGCCGCGGTTCCCGTTCGCGCCCAGTACGCGTAACTACGCTCTCTTCGGCGGCCTGATCGGCCTCGGGCTCGGGATCGCCTTCGCGGTGCTCCGGGCTTTCGCATGGCAGACGGTCCGCAGCCGCGCGGACATCGGACGCCTGACGAGTGTTCCGGTGCTCGGAGAGGTCGTCGAGACCCGTCGCGGTACTCGGCTCCCCGCAGCCGTGTTGAAGGACCGATTGGGCATCGAGGCCGAATCCGTGCGAGCGGTTGCCGCGAACCTCAACTTCCTCAAGGTCGACGGCGGTCTGAAGTCTCTCGTCGTGACCTCGGCCGCCTCCGGCGAGGCGAAAAGCTCTCTCGTGATCGCGCTCGGCTTGATGGTGGCCGAGTCCTCCCGTCGCGTTCTGCTCATCGACGCTGATCTGCGCAGCCCATCGCTCGCCGACTACACACAGCTCGACGGCGGCGTCGGGCTCACCAACGTTCTAATCGGAGAGGCCTCCCTCGCGGAGGCCGTGCAGGAGTGGGGCGCCGAGGGCCTTTGCGTCCTCACCAGCGGAGCCGACGCCCCCAATCCGAGCCAGCTCCTCACTAGCCAGCGCATGACGGATCTGCTCGAAGAGGCTCGAGCCGAGTTCGATTTCATCGTGGTGGATTGCGCGCCGTTGCTCGCTGTGACCGATGCCACGTGGCTGGGAAACCAAACGGATGGCGCGCTGCTGACCGTGCTCTACGACAAGACCAGGACACACAATCTCGAGAAGGTCGTGAACGCCGCGAGCGTGGGCGGTCTGAATCTCCTCGGGGCTGTGCTGACGCGAGTGCCCCGCCGCGGAGTGAGCCGCTACGGGGTCGGCAGCTATGGTGCTCGCACACCCTCGGAAGTCGAGCGGCTGCGGCGCAGACTGGACCCGCGCGAGCGCTCCCGCACCACCTCCTGACCCCCTCCCCCCAGGGGACGCACAGCGTTTGTGGAGCCGATGTTCAGGTGTGTCCCCGCGCGATGGTGCTAGGTTCGGCGGTGGCAGGGGGACCCGATATGCGGAACTGCTCAGGAATTTCATGCTCTCTCACACCCATACGTATCCCTTTTTTCGACGCCTCACCCGAATCCCGACCGTCCTAGCCCTGGCGATCGCGGTCATTCTCAGCACCGCAGTGCTGGCCACGCCGGCGCGCGCCGAAACCGGCTCCGACGCCTTCGCCGAGGATCATTTCGATCGGTCGACGAGCGGAGGCTGGGGAACCTCCACGACCGGCGGCGCGTGGTCCAGCAGCAACTCGTCGGCGCTCGGAGCGGATGCCGGGTCGGCGGCGTTCCGCCTGCTTCCGTCGTCATTCGCGGTCAACACCCTCGCCTCGTTCCCGGAACGGGACTCCGCCGTGGAATTCACGTTCTGGCCGTCCACCCTTCCCACGAAGGGGAACGGCGTGACCACGTCCGCCGTGCTCCGTGCCGCCGACGGACACTCGTATCAGGCCCGCGCGAGAATCGCGCCGTCCGGTCGGGTCACCATGACGATCAGCCGCTACGACGGAAGCACCTCGAAGGAGTCCGTCCTCGTCAGGGACACCGTGGTCATCTCCTCCGTCACCGCCTCCGACCGTTTCTCGCTCGAGTTCTCCGCGACCGGCGACTCCCGGGTTCTGCTTGCGGCGCGGGTCTGGAAGACCGGGACGGCTGCGCCGGACTGGCAGCTCACCCACACCGACAGCTCGGCCCAACGTCTGTCCGGAGCGGGTGCCGTAGGAGTCGGCGCGTACCTCTCCTCTGGCACGTCCGCCCTCGACCTCCGCGTCGACGACTTCACGGCGCGCCACGTCAAAGAACCGGCACCGACGCCCGAGCCCGAGCCTCAGCCGAACCCCCAGCCGAACCCGAACCCCCAGCCGAACCCGAATCCCCAGCCGAACCCGGGCCCCCAGCCGGGGGAGCCGACCCCCACCGCTCCCCCGGCATCCTCTGCGGGATCGGCGGCGGTCGGGTCGACGACTTACGCCGTGCCGTCCGACGCCTTGTTCGTCAAGGCCGGAGCGGCGCCGACCGGCTCCGGCTCCTCATCAGCGCCGTACGCCACGCTCGCGCAAGCGGTGGCGAAGGCGCCGTCCGGGTCGACGCTCGTGATCCGCGCCGGCACCTATCGCGAGAGCGTCACGATCCCTCTCGGCAAGAAGCTGACGATCCAGTCCTACCCGGGCGAAGCAGTATGGCTCGACGGCGGCACGACCGTCACGGGTTGGCAGAAGTCCGGCGCGACCTGGGCGGTCAGCGGCTGGAAGCACGCCTTCGACCGGAGCGTCTCATTCAGCAAAGGCCGGGATGACACCTCACGCTGGACCGACTCCACCAATCCGTACGCGGGATATCCGGACCAGGTCTGGATAGACGGGGTCGCCCAGCGCCAGGTGGGCAGCGCCTCGCAAGTGCAGGCGGGTACCTTCTTCGTCGACACCGCTCAGAGGAGACTCGTACTAGGGTCCGACCCGACCGGCAAGACCGTGGAGGCGAGCACCTTGCAGAAGGCCCTGACGATCGCCGGCAGCGGTACGACCGTGCGGGGTCTCGGGATCCGTCACTACGCGACGACCGTGAACCAGATGGGCGCGGTCACGGCGGAGGTGCCGAGGATCACCCTCGAGAACCTCGTGATCACCGAGAACGCAACGATCGGCCTCTACGCCTGGGCGGCCGACCACAGGTTCCGCAACCTCACGGTGACGGAGAACGGCCTCATGGGCATCGGAGCGAACAAAGCAGATCGGCTGTCGCTGACGAACTCGCGCGTCGATCACAACAACGTCGAGCACTTCAAGCCCGCGCCCGTCTCGGGCGGCATGAAGATCACGGCGTCTGCCGACGTGATCATCGAGGACAACTCGTTTTCGCGCAACACGACGGCGGGTCTCTGGTTCGACATGTCGGCCTACAACTCGACGATCATCGGGAACACTTTCGACGGCAACGGCCACTACGGCCTCGAGTACGAGGCGAGCGACAAGGCGGTTGTCGCGGACAATGTCTTCGCGAACGCCGGCCACACGGCGCTGATGATCTACAACTCCGGCAACGTACAGGTGTGGAACAACACCTTCACCGGCAACGCACGAAGTGTGTGGTTCATGCAGGATGAGCGTCGGCAGACTGATTCGTCGCTCGTCTCGCGTATTCCCTGGGTAGTGCGGAACGTCACCGTAAAGAACAACGTCATCTCGTACGGCTCCGGCTCGTGCCCGATCCTCACGCAGGATCTCGAGCGCAAGTGGGACGGGAACGACTTCGGCATCACGATGGACTCGAACATCTACCATCGGGCGAGTTCGACGTCGCCGAGCAACTTCGCCTGCTGGGCGAATGGATCCGCCGGGACGAAGAGCTTCAAGACGCTCGACGAGTTCCGCTCGCATACAGGCGGAGACGCGAAATCCACGTTGCTGCAGGGAACGAGCCCGCTGACGGCGACATTCCAGCTCACTGGCGCCACCGCCGACTTGGCGGCGCAGGTCGCGAGCCCGCTCCCCTCCGCCATCGCCTCTCGGATCGGCGGGGTCCTCGGGATGCCGATCGGGAGGATAGTGATAGGCGGCTGATGACCCCTGCCCGACGGAGAGCCGTCATTGGTAGGCTTCAATCGCCACGCACGAAGCGTGGGACTGCTGGGGCGGTGGGAGGTGATGACCGGTGGCGTCTGCGCCCGTCTTCTCCTCAGCGCCTCCGTTCCTGCCTCGAAATGAGGTTCGATCGCCCGTTGCCCAGGCCGTCGCCCTCGCCGTCACCGTCATCATCGCGATCCGCGTCGATCTGCAGTTCTCGCTGACAGTCGGCGGAGCCGCCGCGCTCGTGCTCCTCCCTCTCTGGTTCGGCACCGCCGTCCGCAACCGATGGGTGCGGCTCATCGCGGTCCTCGCGGTGACCGCCACCGCATCGGGCGTGCTGCTGACCATGATCAATGCGGCGAATCACACGCAAGTCGCATTCGACCTCGCCGCGCGTGCGGTGTCGATCCTCCAGCTGGCCGCGGTCATCGGCTTCCTCGTCTGGGCTCACCACGTGACCTCCCTGGCCAAGACCTCGGTCGCGTTCGCCTTGGGCCTCGCAATCTCCATCCCCTTGCACGTCAGCGACGACCCGAACCTTTGGCGTTTCACGCTCTCGGTGCCGCTCGGCGTATTCGTGCTCGCGCTGTGCTCGCTCACCGATCGATTGATGCTCACGCTCGGCGTGATCGCCGGCCTTGCTGTGATCGGTCTTCTGAACGACTCGCGATCGAACTCCGCATTCCTTCTCCTCACGGGCGTTGTGCTGATCTGGCAGCGCCTATCGGTTGTCGGTTCGAAACGGACACGTGGGTGGGGTGGCGTGCTCTCGATCGCGGCAGCGGGCGGGCTGATCGCGATGCTGCTCCAGAGCGCGATCCTCGAAGGCTACTTCGGTGAGGTGACACAGGCGCGCACGGCCGAGCAGATCCAGCGGGGTGGTAGCGTCGTGGTGGGCGGTCGGCCCGAGCTCGCGGCGAGTCTCGCCCTGATCGCCCGCTATCCGTTCGGGCTCGGCTCGGGAATCAAAGCGAGCTACGACGACATCCAGGCCGCCAAGTCAGCGATGGCCGGCATCGGCTACGACCCCAACAACGGCTACGTCGAGCGTTTCATGTTCGGTAGCGGGATCGAGGTGCATTCCGTCATCGGCGACTACTGGATCTGGTACGGACTCGCGGGAGTCGCCGTCGTGTTGGCCGTGCTCATCCTGCTCGTCTCGGCCATCAAACGCGGCTACGTCGCCGGCGCACTGACCCCTCTGCTCGTGTACCTCGCAGCGCGCGCCTTCTGGGACCTCGCATTCAGCCCGTTCGACTCGGCGCTGCGCTTGTGGCCCCTCACCATTTCGATCGCGATCGCTTACGCGACCTACTCTTTCAGTCACCAGCGCGCCGACCTCGACGTGATCGCCCCGACGAGAGGGGTCCGGTCACAAGCGGTGATGAGCCCGTGAACGCGCAAGCCAAGCCGCGAATCGACTGGGTCGACGCAGGCCGCGGATCAGCCATCGCGCTGGTGGTGCTCTTCCACTCCACGAACTGGCTCGGCGAGGCAGGATTCGGCGTAGCCGGCTGGGAATTCTTCGACGAGACAATCGCGTCGATCCGTCTGCCGCTCTTCTTCACGATGTCCGGGCTGTTCGCCGTGAAGTGGATGCGTGCGAGCTGGGCCGATCTGTGGCGCTCGAAAGTCTCCCTCTTCGTGTGGGTCTTCGCGGTGTGGAGCGTGATCGCGACATTCTCGTTCATGCTGGGGCTCAATGTGCAGGGGGCCGAGGGCAATTATCTGGGCCAGCTGAAGAATTTGCTGTGGGCCCCGTTCCTCCCGCGATTCGAACTATGGTTCATCTGGGCTCTGGCGCTGTTCTTCGTCGTGGCCAAGCTCATGACCCGGCTCCCTCTTGCGATACAGCTAAGCCTCACGGGTGTGCTCTCGATCGTGGCACTCTCGGACGCGTTCGTCGGTAACGCCGGCGTGACGGGGAGTGCGAAGTACTTCTTCTTTTTCCTCTGCGGGATCCTGCTTCGCGATCGCATCATCCGCTGGAGCAACTCGTCTGGGCCGATACCGCTGACAGCAGTGTTCGCCCTCTGGGTCGCCCTGGCGCTCGGCGGTACGGCCCTTGGCCTGCGCGCGTTTCCCGGCTACTACTTCGTGTGCTGCGTCGTAGGCGTCTTCGCCGGTGTCGCGGTCAGCCGGATGCTCGCGCGAATCCCGGGACCGCGGTACCTGGGCACCCGCACGCTGCCGGTGTATCTCACACACACGACGATCATTCTCGTCGTAGTGTGGATCCTGGCGCGCACGCTTCCGATGCCCGAATTGGCGCTCCTCGGCGCGGTCCTGCCACCGATCCTCGCCGCGGTCGCAATCGCGGCCTCGCTGGGACTCAGTCGCCTGGTCTCGCGTGATCGCGTGCTGCGGTACATGTACGTGCAGCCGGCGTGGTTCGCGCGGCGGCCGAGCGACGCGGAGTCGACCGCGCGTCACTGAACGACGGGCTCAGAATCAGCCATGTCGAGGCGACGGCGACGTACGTCGAGTCGCACGTAGACCAGGTTCGGCACCACCTGGCAGATCGCAACCGCGAACGAGACCGCGATGAGGTTGCCGGCCGCCCCGAGCACGGGGATGAGCAACCATGAGCCGCCCAGAGCGATCGGGATCATGACGATCGTCGGAAGCACCTGGAAGCGCAGACCCGCCAGATCCGTCATGTACATGCCGACGGGGTATTTGGCGGACTGCAGAGCCACGAACACGACGAAGGCGGTGATCAACGCCCAGGGCAGATCGATCTGGCCGTCGGAGATGACCGAGGCGAGCCAGGGGGAGATGACGGCCATGCCGCCGGCGATGACGAGTCCTCCTCCGAGGAACCAGAATGTGGGCACCCACGGGCTCTCGACTCGCCCCGCCGCCCGGGCTCGGGCGAAGATCGGCCACAGGGCGACACCTGCAGCCGAGATGGTCTGCAGAGCGATGCCGAAGATCTGGTAGCCGAGGTTGTACGCCGCGAGCTCGGACACCCCGCCGAGATGACTGACGAGGATGCGCCCCGTCTGCATCGCCACGGGTAGGGCCAACAGCTGCACGAGCATCGGCCACGCCATGTTCACCACGGGCACGCCGGGGGCCTTGCGCGGCTGCACGACCTCACGGACCAGGATTCCGAGCTGCGGCGAGATGAGTCGAGCGGCGATGGCCAGAGCGATCGCAGCCACGACCGTGGAGGCCAGGTAGGCACTGACGGCGAGGTACTGATCGGCCGGCACCCCAAACAGCACGCAGGCGCCGATGAGGACGAAGATCAGGGGGGCCGTGATGACCTGAGTCGCGATCTGAGTGGTGTTCCGCCCTAGTCCGATCAGGATCCTCGGCCCAAGCGTGAGGGGGAGACTGATTCCGAAGAGGGCCAGACAGATCCCGGCGACCACATTGCCGCCTGGGAGTAGGCCATCGCCGAGTATCACCGGCCAGGCATCGAGCAGCGTCAGGAGAAAAGCGACTGCGACGACCACCGCGCTGGCCGTCAGCAATAGCCGAACGGTGCTCACTAGCGCGCGCCGCATCTTGGGATCCCGCCGAGGATCATCCGACTCAGCCACCGCGTTGATGACGACAGCCGCGAGACCGAGGTCGGCGAACGGGAGGAGCGTCGGCAGACTGGCGAGCAGACCGTACTGCGCGTAGGCCTCGATGCCATAGCTCTGAATGATCATGCGGCTGGTCACGAGTCCGATGAGCCCGGTGATGCCCATCACGGCGACCTTCACGACCGCCGCCGACCCGACGTTGCGCCACATGCTCACGCGGGCGTCCCCGGACGAACGATCCAGCGTTCTGCCTCAGCTCTGCCATCGTCCTTCGGCAGATCGGCGAGCACCTGCGACGGCGAGCGGTCGCTGTGCAACGCCCTCACCATCGCGGCGGCGAGGTCATTCACGTCAGCCGACGCAGGAACGACATGGTGTCCGTGCTCGCCGAGCCACTCGGCGAGGCCTGTCTCGTCCGAGGTCACGATGAGGCATCCGTTCCCCAGTGCCTCGACGATCGGGAGCCCGACCTGCTCGCGCCAGCGCGGACGAGGTCGCGAGGGGAGGGTGACGACTTTGCTCTCCCGCAGAGTCTCGAAGATGGTCGAACGCGGCGGGTCGATCTCTACCCGCACCCTGCAGTCGCTCGCCCCGAGTGCTCGTGCGACTTCGGCGCCCTCGCCCTTTCCGATCAGCACCAGACGCGCCTCCGGCACGGCCCTTGCGACGACGGGCCACGCCTCGACGACGAGCGGGAACCCTTTGCGTTCCGAGAACTCGCCGAGAAAAGTCAGCACAGGGTTGCGGGGCATGGAGCCGAAGGCGGTGTTCTCAGCCACCGGTAGGGCAGGAATGAGGCGTTGGACGGCACGCGTCTCACCGAGTAGCCGTCGATAGAGCGCCTGCGCCTGCGACGTGCCGAACGCGACGCGATCCAGCCGCGTCCACACGCCGCGTATGAACAACCGTTGAGCCGAGAGCTTCAGCTGTGCCCTGAGCGGCAGGCGCAAGAGGCCTTCGCGCGGGTCCTTGTTCTCGATCGCATACGAGACGACGGCCGTCTTGGTGCGACGGAAGCGGGCACGGATCCTGGCTCCGACGATTGCCGCGAATGATCGCGGAGCCGCTCTCACGAGCAGGGGCTCCGCGATCTCGAGAACATCAATGTCGTGCGTCAGCGCGTACCAGAATGCGCCGACCGTCCCCACCTTGCGGGCTCCGACCTCGGACGCCAGCGCCGCGTCGAAGTCGTAGCGGTGCTGAGAATACAGGATGATGGTGCTCTCGCCCGATCGGACTATCCGTTCGAAGTGGGCCGTGCGTGCCACGTCGTACAGTTGCACATGTCTGACGCGACGCATGGCCTGCTTCTCGAGTCCTTCCCCCGTCACTGTCCGGCGGTCGGGTCCTTGACGGTGATTGAATCGAACGATACCCCACCTCCGGCAGTGGTGCTGGGCACGTAGGTGAACACCGAGATCGCACCGGGGGCCTGCAGCGCGGCGAGCGAGTTCGTTCCTTCGCGCTGCCACGTCGCAGGTTCTGCGTCAGACTGCTTCCACAGCTTCGCCTTCACTGTCGTCGGGTTGGTGCCTGTGACTTCCATGCTCAAGACGTACTTCTCGCCGGGCACGATCGTCACGGGAACCTGCAGCGCCGGTGCGATCGAAGTCGCTCCGTCTTGTAGGAGATAGAGCTTGACCCCGCCGTCGGCCTGCATGCGCAGGCGAGCGATGTAGTTGGTCGTGCCAACGCGACGACCAACGAGCGCGACGTACTGTCCCTCGACGAGCGAGTCGACGCTGAAGACCGAATCGATGCGCGTGTTGGTACTCGACACTCCGTTCAAGTCGGCGTACACCGTGTTCGCCGCGGACGCCGGCAGAGCGATCTTGCCGAGTCCTCCGTTCACCGAGAAGCGGCTCGCGGTTCCCCGAAGCGTCCACGCGCCGCCGAGGTCCGCCGTTCCCCAGCCGTTCGCGACCGTGCGGTCGAAGGCGTCGGAAGCGATGAGGCCCACCACGGTCTGCGCCACCGTCACCTGGGCGTTCTTCGTCGCCGTCGCACCGTCATCATCGGTCACCGTCAGCTTCACCGTGTAGGTCCCTGGCGCACCGTACGTATGCGTCGCCGCAGCCGTCGTGGCAGTGCCGCCGTCGCCGAACTCCCATGCGTACGATGCGACGGTGCCGTCAGGGTCGGTCGACGCGGAGCCATCGACCGACACGGTCAGACCCTGCGACGCGGGAGCGGCGAACTGCGCGGTCGGAGCCTGATTCGGAATAGGCGCCACTGTGACCTGGGCCGTGGTGGACCCCGTCGCTCCGTCGTCGTCGGTCACGGTCAGGGTCACCGTGTAGGTGCCGGCCGCGGTGTACGACTTCGACACCGAAGCGCCCGAACCGGTCGTGCCGTCCCCGAAGTCCCACGCGTAGGAACCGATCGTGCCGTCGCTGTCTGCGCCCGTTCCCGCAAACGCGACGTCGAGTCCGTTGACGCTCGGAGCACCGATGCTCGCCGTCGGCGCGACATTCGGCATGGCGCCGGTCGTGCCCACGTCGTAGTGCGAGCTCACACGTTGCGCCGAGAGAGCCTCGTTGTACACGGCGACCTCGTCGATCGACCCTTCGAACTGCACGCTCGATGGACCGTTCGGCCAGCCCCCGAGGTTGTCGTTCCCGATCCGCCAGTAGCCTTGGTAACCCTGAGCGGTCGTCGTGTCGGTGCGCTGCGCCTTCAGGTCGCCATCGACATACAACTTCATCCCGTCAGCCCCCAGCGTCGCGACGACGTGGTGCCATTGCCCATCACGGTAGGACTGCGATGTGTTGATCGTGCGCACCTCGCCGGGGTACACGCCGAAGTAGATCTGCCCCGAGTTGGACATGTACACCTGACGGTCGTACGATCCGGAGTTTCCGGTCTGCGAACTGCCGAAGCCGATGATCTTGCCGCCGCTAGTCGTGGTGGTCTTGATCCAGCTCTCCACCGTGAAGGTGTTGGCACCCTGCTCCCGCACCGTGGAGTAGCCATTGCCGTCGTTCTGGCTCGCGTTGCTGCTGGTGTTGAAAGTGATCGCCTTGTCCGCGTCGTTGGCGACCGCACCGGACTGCCCCCGAGTCATGCGTCCATCGAGGTTCAGATTGGAGCCGCCGATGAGATCGGCGGATGCGCCGGATGCCTCGCCGAGACGCCAGAGGTGGGCGATGTCGTCCGTGGCGACGTTCTGCAGATAGGGCGACGCCGTCCCGCTCGCCACGGTCGCACTGACCCAGTCCGACTTGAACGTGTTGCCGTACGGGTCACTCACTACGGCTCTGACCTGATGGGACGATCCTGCGGCGAGGCCCGTGATCGTCGCGGACAATGTCTTGTATTGCCAGAACGGCGTGTCGAGCTTGAACTCCTTCACGAGCCCCGAAGCGTTCTCGGTGTCGAGGTACAGGCGGTACGTGAGGTCGGTGTCGTCCCGATCGAACACCGTGGGGAAGGACGCGCGAAGAGCGCCAGGGAGGGCAGCACTCACCTTCGGCGCCCACCATGCACTGAACGACAGGTTCGCGTCGTGCGCCTCTCGTTCCTGCTCCTGAGAGGGGCGAGGGCCCTGTTTGTTCGGCGCGTTGGACTTGACCGTGTAGCGGACGAGTCCCTGCTGATTCCCGCCGTTCACCGACGTGAACTCGCCGCCGTAGACCACATACTGCTCATTGCCGTCCACCGTCCAGACAGCCTGGTTCTTGCCGGTGTAGGTGCCGGACGGTGTGTACGGGAACCAATACGTCAGCTGCGGGTGAGGGGTACCGGGGTGGTCCGGGTAGCCGTACGGATCGGAGGTGTTGGTGCCGGATACCGCCTTGGTCCAGGCCGTGGAGTGATAGAACGTCCAGCCCCCTTGATCGACCTGAGAGAATCCGCCGGAATTGCCGCAGTAGTGGTGGTGGGACGCCGAGTACACGAGATTGCCGACGGACGCGATGTCGTAGTTGTCACCGTGGCAGTCCTCGATCCAGTTGAGATTGCCGCTCGTCCAGTCGATGGAGAAGGCGCCCTCGATCGTGCCGTTGCTGCCCCAGTGCCCACCCGTGCCGTAGGCGGAGGTGCTGTCGGAGGTCAGGGAGAAAATCCACGCGTTGCCGCCGGCGTTGCGCACGGCGCTGTTCGCAGGGAGAGTGATCGCACGGGAGCCGTCGGCCGCGTCGAACATCGCGATGCCGTAGCCCTGTGAATTGCCGTCACGACCATTAGCGACGCTGTATGCGGTGCCGGTTCCGCTCGCGAACGCGGCGCGGGTGAAGTTGCCGGCGGCCATAACCTTCGTACCGTCGTTGTTCACCGTGAGAGCGAGCACCTGGTTGTCGGGGATGGTCGGCTGGCGGACGCCGTCGGCGTCGTTGAATCGGGTGCGGAAGGCTGCGACGATGTTTCCGTTCGTGAGACGGATCGCCCCGAGCCGGGCGCTGCTCTCACCGTTCACGGCACTGAAGTAGCCGCCGACGTACGCAACCGTGTTCGTGAGCGCGACGGTACTCGCAGGGCCGTTGAGCTCCGGTGTCTTGGAAAGGCTGGCGAGTTGCCCCGTCGCCAGATCGAACACCGCGATGCGGTTGCGGGTCTGGCCGTTGACCTGCGTGAAGTTGCCCACGGCGACGAGCTTCGTGCCGTCGGGAGTAACAGCGACGTCTTTGACGACCGCATTGAAGGTCGGTGCGAACGGCAGCAACTCGCCGGTCGTGACGTCGAAGGTCAGGAAGTTGCTGCGGGGCACCTCGTTGACGCCGGGAGCGGCACCGGCGGGCCGGGCGGTGCTGAACTCGCCGACCGCGTACGCGACGTTACCTGAGACCTTGACGCCCCAGATCACGCCGTTGCCGATCTGGACAGTGGGCAGCGCGTCAGCGGAGACCGGCTCCGGCCAGTCCTCCCGGGGGAGCTGATCCACCCAGGTCGCGGCATTCGCGGTGACCGGCACGACTGCAAGCAGCGTTCCGACGAATGTCGCGACGACGACGGTTGCCAATGACTTCCAGAACGGCTTGTTCGCGCGCATGGACGTATCCCCAAATGCCATATAGCCGCTGAGCGGCCAATCCCCAGTAAGAATGCACCATTCCCCAACGGTGCAGGACTGACTCTAGAGCCAGAACTTCCTCTTGTAAAGCTCGGGTTCGCGTGCCAGGACTCCGAGGTTCGGATCAGGCGACGGCACCCTCGAACAGGATCACCGGGAGATCGAGGGACAAGTCGAGTTCGACGAGGATCTGACCGTGAGCATCCGCTGGAACACTGAAGGCGTACACGCCCTCCGCCGTCTCGCGGGGAGCGACGGACAACGGAAGGTCTCTACGCGGTTTGACGAGGATGTTCGCGGGGGTCCGATCGGGACCGTAGTACACGTTCACGATGAGAGTGTCGGTCAGCGCATCCTCGTGGTTGGTGTTCTCGACGTTCACGGTGACCTGCAGGGCTGGCCCGTCGACTTCGCCAGGAACGGACGCCTGTCCTTCGATCGCGGTGATCGACGCGAGTGTCACCCGGATACCCGCTGCAGGCTCGGCGGTCCCGTCCAAGGGCACAGGCGCAGAGGTCTGCCGGGGTTCTGAGGGGGCTGGTGCCCCGTCCTCGGAGTTCGACGCCTCACTCTCGGAGGGGTCAGGAGTTGCAGCGCTCGAATCGCTCGCAAGCGGCGTCGGGCGACCGCCTCGCTCGGAGTCCCCGTCGGAGTTCGCGCCCCAACCCGTGGCCAGGCCGATCGCCACGACGAGGGCGACGACCACTATCACAGCGCCGACGAGCCACCACACCTTCCGGTTCTTCGAAGGATCCCCACCGGTCGTCTCTTCGCTCGTCACGTCTCTCCCTGCCGGTCATCCCACGCGGGACGTCCCTTCCGGAACCTTACCGTCGCCCGAACGGTTCGTCACTGAGGCTGTCGCCTACGCCCCCGCGTCGCTAACGACAAGCGACGACCGTCGCGGACGCCGCGGTAGGCGGCTACAAGCGCCGCCCACGGGCGAAGGAACTGGCGACGCCCTCCGCGCAGGAGAACCTCCCTTGCGGATCTCCATGCTCCGCGCCGCCACCGGCGGACGCCTTCGTCGTCGAGCTGCTTGGCAGCGAACAGTAACCGATTACGGATGTTGAAATAGTAGTAGCCGAACGATTTCGCGCGATCGGAGGGATCGCGTCCCTGAGTCCCTCCCTCGTCGTGCACCGCCGTCGCCTCATGGGCGACGACCAGCGTCCCTCCCGCCGCCACCACTCGACGTGAGAAATCGACGTCTTCCCAGTAGAGGAAGTACTCGTCGTCGAAACCTCCTGTCCGGCGCCAGATCTCGGCCGGGATCAGAAGGCATGCGCCCGACAACCATTCCCAGCGCTCCTCGTCCGGGCGCCGGTCACGTTTGCTCGCGCCCATGGTCCGGCCGTCGGAGAGGTACAGGTCCGCGCCGTCGAACCAAACGTCGCCGGCGCTGTCGACGATGCGCGGAGCCACCACCGTGAACCGCGACTCGGCGACGATGTCCTGGAGTGCGCGAACGGCATCGTGGGTGATCGTCGCATCGGGGTTCAGCAGGAGCAGGTCCTGCGCCCCGAGATCCAGCGCGCGCTCGACACCCGCATTCATCCCGCCGCCGAACCCGAGGTTCGTGGACGGCTCGACCAGGTGCCAGCGCGCTGACTCGGCGAGTAGTCGAACCGATGAGCGCTCTTCGTCAGAGGAGAGGTTGTCGACGACCACGACGATATCGGGATCAACGGAGGCGCAGGTGCGCACGAGATTCTGGCGCAACAGCGCGGACGAGGCGTAGTTGACGACGACGACGGCGAGACGCATCCGCACGTCAGAGACTCTTCATCTCGCGGAACCACTTCACCGACGCGAGCGCGAGGAACGCGAGCGCCGCGAACGCCAGCAGCGCGTACAGGACGATGAAGCCCTCGGTCCAGCCCCAGAGCAGGAAGATCAGACACACCACGCCGAAATCCGTCGGCAGCAGGACTGTCGACCTGAGCAGCGTGCCGCCACCGCGCGAGTGCGTGGATGCCACGCTCCGCGACGCCTTGAGAAGGTCGTTCAAGAGCATCCCGAAGAAGGTGACCGTCGAGGTGGCTGAGAACACCAGCGGAACCAGAAGCCATGCGTTGTCCCGCAACGGCGTGTGCAGCCAGAGCCCCACGAGAACCGCGAGGTGCAGAAGAGAGAGCTTGGCGGCGTCGACGAAGTGATCGAGCCATTCGCCGGCGACGCTGCCGCCTCCACGGAGCCGCGCGACTTGGCCGTCGGCGGAGTCCCAGGCGTAACCGAGGGCGAGGAGCACACCGATCAGCAGGCCGGACCACCACGACGGCGGTAGCGCGACGATGAGCGCGATCCCGACGAACGTGTGCGCCGCGCTGATCGCCGTGACCTGATTCGGGCTCCACCCGCGCGTATGCGCGAACGCGGCGAGCACCCGCCCGATGCGCCGATTGACGTACACCGAGTAAGCCGGTGCGCCTCGCGCATGCCCCTTCTGCGCCGCCTTGAGGCTCGCGAAAGCCTCGCGGAAACTCGTCGACTGCCCCTGCATCCGCCCCACACTCCCTCTGTCCGCGGACTTGTCCACGCCCACCCCCGCGCCGCAGACGGCTAACGGATCCCGCCACCACCGTATAGCTCCCGGGTACGGTTGCCCGCCCCGGCGATACTTCCGCGTCCCCGTGCGCGGGCCTTGGCACCTGTCGCCCTCAGGCCGTCGGCTCGCAAGATCTCCCCCGCGAGACCGCGGACCGCTCCGGCGAGCCAGTGCGCCGCACCGGCAGCGAAGCCCCTGGCACGAACGATCAGTCGTCCCGCGGAGGTATCGGCGAGCGCGAGCTCGACCCTGACCCCGGCGTTCGCCATGCCTGCCGTGCGCTCCACGGCGTGAAGACGCGTGCGCCGCTCGACGGGGAGGTGGTCGAGCACGGTAGCCTCTGCGCACCACACCATGCGTGCTCCTCGACTGTGCAACTGCGAGGTGAAGAGCGAGTCCTCTCCGCCGGTGCGAGCGAACCGCGGGTCGAAGCGGACGCCCGACATCTCGACGAACCGACGGTCGAGGAGGAGATTGTTGGTGGCCGCGCGAGTCACGGACGACCCCGTCGACAGTCCCGCGCGGTGAGCGCGGTCGAAGAAGCCGCCCGCCACCACCCAGGGATCCAGCGGCTCATCCGTGATGGTGCGCACCGGGCCCGCGACGACGTCGGCATCGAATTCAGAGCGCGCAGCGAGTAGCCGTGCCAGCCATCGAGGCTCGGCCGGGGTCTCGTCGTCGTCGATGAAGACGATGACATCGCTGCCCGATGCCTCGTCGAGAGCGCGGTTGCGCACCGCGACGACCCCGCGCTCGCGCTCCACGACGTAGCGGATGTCTAGCCCCGACGCCGCGACGACGGCGCGGGCGCTCTCTGCATCGTCGTTGTCGATCACGATGATCGCGACCTCATCCGCCCGCTCCTCGAGCCGAGCGGATGCGACGACCTCAGGCAGCGTCGCCAGCAGCCTCGAGAGGTCGCCCGGCCTGCGGAACGTCGGTATGCAGATCGCGACAGACACGGCATCCATCGCCCTCTCGCGGCGCGTCGGCATCCGTTTCCCTCCGGCTGTGACCGGGAGAGCCGAAAGCTCTTCCGCGTCGACGGGTATGACTTAGTAGTATTCAACAGGTTCAGGTGCCTGGGGAGGCCGCGAGCCATGGGGACCAACAAGGTAGGGGAGCTTGATGGATTCGGGAGTCCGTCCTGAGGGGCCGAGACGCAGACGTGTGCTGATCGGCGGATATGCGTGCGGGCCCGTCGCCGAGCCGGAGGCGCGAGCGGGATGGGAACTCGCGGTCGCCGCGACCCGCGACCACGACGTCCGGGTCATCACGCGCCACCGCTTCCGCGATGCGATCGACGCGGCACTCGCGGCCGATCCTATCCTCGCCTCACGGTTGCACGTGCATTACCTCGACCTGGCACCGCGACTTCTCAACCGGAAGCGTCACTCCTGGGACCTCTACTGGTACTACGCGCTGTGGCAGCGCGCACTCGGCCGCCGGGCCACTGAGCTCCACGCGAAGCACCACTTCGATGTGCTGCACCACGTGTCCTTCGCCAACGACTGGATGCCGTGCGGTCTCACCGCACTCGCCGACGCCCCCCTCGTGTGGGGTCCTGTCGGCGGCGCCAGCACGCCTCCCGTCTTCAAGATGTCGCGCTGGCTCGGCGTCCGCGGCACCCTCACCGAGATGCTGAGGGGCTCGCTCACCGCTTTGGTGCGATCCGCCGTAGGTGACCGCATCGCCCGTCGCGCCGCACTCGTCGTCGCGCAGAATCAGCAGGGGGCCGACCACTTCAGTCGCAAGAACGCCGCAGTGGTCGTCGAACCGAATGCGACGCTAGACAGGCTGCCGGCACGGTCAGACGAGATCATCCCCCGCCGCGCAGTGTTCGCGGGGCGGCTCATCGCGCTCAAGGGCGCCTCCCTCGCCATCGACGCGATCGCGCGCACCGACGACTGGACTCTCGACCTCTACGGTGCAGGCTATGAGGAGAGACGCCTACAGTCCAGGGTCCGCAGGCTCGGACTCGACGGCCGCGTGCGGTTCCTCGGCCATCAGCCGCGCGACCGTGTGCTGTCGGCGATCGCGAGCGCCGAGGTGTTCCTGTTCCCCTCGATGCGGGACCAGGCGGGCTGGGTCGTGGCAGAGGCCAGCACGATCGGCTGCCCGGTGGTGTGCCTGCCGCTCGGAGGTCCGCCCGCCCTTGCCGGCTCGAACGGGCACGTCGCAGCCCTCGACGGCGACATCGTCGCCAGCCTCGTGGAGAAGCTTCACGAGGCCGCCGAAATCGGCGGACACCCGACCGACCGCTGGTCGATCGCACGCCTCCCGGGCCTGGTGTCCGCATGGTACGACCGCGCGATCCAGACGCAGGGGACGCATCCATGACCGCTCGGGCCGCGCGCCGTCTGCGCATCCTAGAGTCCTTCCGGCAACCCAAGAGCACGACGAACCCGTACATCACGCAGTTGTTCGACTCGCTGAACGAGGTTGCCGATGTGATCGCCTACCGGCCGGCGGCCGCCCTTTTCGGCAGGTACGACGCGGTGCACTTGCACTGGCCGGAGCTTCTCGTCGGCGGTCATAACTGGCGAGGACGCTCCGTGCGGAGAGCCGTCACGTCACTTCTCGTCCTGCGCTGGCGCCTCACCCGAGTGCCGATCGTTCGGACCGTGCACAATCTCGAACGCCCCACGAACATCAACGCTTTCGACAACCGCGTCCTGGATCGGATCGATCGGATGACAACACTCGACATCCGGCTCAACGATCAGACGCCGCCACGTGCCGGCATCGACGGGGTCACGATCCCGCACGGCCACTACCGTGACTGGTTCGCTCCGCACGCGGGAGGGTCAGCGGTGTCGGGACGGCTCGGCTACGTCGGCCTCATCCGGCGGTACAAGGGCGTGGAGGACCTCGTCGCTGCATTCGTGCGCCTCGATGACCCGACGGCGTCGCTGCACATCTCGGGCAAACCGTCGACATCCGAGCTCGTCGCTGTGCTCCACGACGCGTCGAACGGCGACCCTAGAGTCACCATCGACCCCCGCTTCCTCGATGACGAGGAGCTCGTGCACGCGATGACCGAGGCGGAGCTCATCGTGCTGCCCTACCGGCACATGCACAATAGCGGCACTGCGCTCGCGGCTCTGTCGGTGGACCGTCCGGTGCTCGTGCCGGACAACGAAGTGAACCGAGCGCTCGCCGAGGAGGTCGGCCGCGGCTGGGTGCTGCTGTTCGACGGCGACCTGACAGCTGACACGTTGCGGCGAGCGCTCGACGAATCGGCAGCGCGCGCGGGTCGGCCCGACCTCTCAGAGCGCGAATGGTCGGTATCGCGCGACAGGCACCTCGCTGCATTCCAGCGCGCTATCGCGATCGCGCGCCCATCCGGTCGCCGAACCCGTCGCGCAAACAAGACCGTCCTCCGCATCGCCGGCGAGGGCACGACCTCGGCCCCCGCAGAGACGGCGGCCCAACACCAAGGAGCATCGTGAAGCTTTCCGTCATCGGCTGCGGCTATCTGGGAGCGGTTCATGCCGCGGCCATGGCGTCGATCGGCCACGAGGTCGTGGGCATCGACGTCGACGAACGAAAGATCGCCGCGCTCTCGGTCGGCGAGGCGCCGTTCTTCGAACCGGGCCTTCCTGAGATCCTCCAGCAGGGCATCGCCTCGGGAAACCTCCGATTCACCACGGACATGTCCGAGGCACGCGGCGCCAAGGTTCACTTCGTCGGCGTCGGCACCCCGCAGCAGAAGGACGGCTACGCGGCCGATCTCACCTACGTGAACGGCGCATTCGAAGCGCTAGCGCCCTATCTGTCCCCCGGTGATGTGGTGGCCGGGAAGTCCACCGTTCCCGTGGGCACTGCCGCCGACCTCGCCCCGCTCGTCGAGCGCACGGGGGCGACACTCGTGTGGAACCCGGAGTTCCTGCGCGAGGGATTCGCGGTGAAGGACACGATCGACCCCGACCGTTTGGTCGTCGGGGTCCCCCAGGACGAGTCGGGCGAGATCGCAGCAGACGTGCTCCGGGAGGTCTACCACCCCGCGGTGGCGAAGGGCACGCCGTTCCTCGTGACGGACCTCGCCACCGCGGAGCTCGTGAAGGTCGCGGCGAATGCTTTCCTCGCGACGAAGATCTCGTTCATCAACGCGATGGCCGAGATCGCCGAGGCAACGGGAGCGGACGTCACCCAGCTCGCCGACGCGATCGGACACGACGTGCGCATCGGACGCCGATTTCTGGGTGCCGGAATCGGGTTCGGCGGCGGCTGTCTGCCCAAAGACATCCGGGCGTTCGCCGCCCGCGCCGAGGAGCTCGGACGAGGAGAATCCGTCGGATTCCTGCGTGAAGTCGACGCGATCAACCTGCGGCGTCGCGAACGCGCGGTGACCCTCGTTCTCGACGCGCTCGATCACGACATCGTGGGGAAACGGGTCACTGTGCTGGGAGCTGCCTTCAAGCCGCACAGTGACGACATCAGGGACTCGCCGGCACTCGATGTCGCCGTGCGCCTGCGCGGGCTCGGCGCCGAGGTCACAGTGACCGATCCGCAAGCCATCGAGAACGCGCGCAGACAGCATCCGCAACTCACCTACGTCGCGGACCGTGACGAGGCGCTGCGCAACGCAGACGCGGTGATCCTCGTCACGGAATGGGACGAGTACCGCCGCAACCTGTCACCCGAGCACGCGGCGACACTCACCACGGGCAGGATTATGATCGACGGCCGCAACGGCCTCGACGCCGCGGCGTGGCGCGCCGCAGGGTGGACCTACGTCGGGATGGGACGCCCGTGAACGCTTAGAGCTCGCCCGGCTTCATCGCCTCCGCGTCGATCGCCCTGATCACCCGCAGCGTTGCGGTATCCGGCTTCGGCTCGGATGCCGCGTCGGCACCCCTCGCCCGCCTCGGCGCGTAGACGACGAGCGAGTGGAACAGGAACCGCGCGAAGAAGGCGACGATGAGCGAGAGCCCCGTCGCGAGCACGCTCGAGATGTGCCAGGTCTCCACCATGAGCGCCATGAGCGGGATGCGCAGCGCCGCTTCGACGTTGTTGAATCCGAACGACGCGGCGAACCGGAGTCCGAGCGCCCGGGCGTCGGTGCGCATGTCGGCGAAGACGAAGCGCTCCTGCAGCAGGAAGTTGCCGATGATGGTCGCCTCGGCCCCGATGATCGCGGCCCAGATGTAGGGCACGCCGAGGATGGTCAGCAGCCACATGATCCCGAGGTTCGCGACGGCTCCGATAGCGCCGATCAGGGCGAACAGCGACATCTTGCCGAACCGCAGCCGGGCGAGGTGCGCGATGAAGGTGGTGCCCTGGCGCAGGCTGGCCTTGGACGTGCCGTGCCGACGCTCGCCGAACTCCATCGGCACCTCGGCGATGCGCAGGTCCGTGCGAGCGAGGATCTCCAGCAGGATCTTGAACCCCTGCGGCTTCAGCGTCGAGAGGTCGAGGCGGCTGCGGTCGACGAGGAAGAACCCGGTCATCGGGTCGGTGCTGCGCGAGAGACGGATCGGGAACATCGCGCGCGTGAGCCAGGTCGCGGCACGCGAGACGCCGAAGCGCACCGCGGTCCCCAGCCCGCTCGTATCGCCGCCGCCGACGTATCGTGACGCCGCGACGACGTCCGCCCCGCCCTCCGCATGCCGCGCCAGGAGCACCGGGAGCAGCTCGGGCGGATGCTGCAGGTCGCCGTCCATCACGATGCACAGGTCGTGTGCCGCGGCCCCGAGCCCCACGACCACGGCCCCGCCCAGACCACCGGTGTTGTCGTCGCGGTGGATGACCCGCACCGGCAGAGGGGCGTCGGCGGCGACCCGGGCGACCTCGGCGGCGGTGTCGTCGGAGCTGTCGTCGACGAACACGATCTCGGCGTCGCACCCGGCGAGCGCGCCAGCGGTGCGTGCCACGAGCTCCGCGACGTTGTCGCGCTCGTTGAACGTCGGCACGATCACTGTGACCGCTGTATGCACCGGCTCCCCCTTCGACGCGACGGCGTCGCTCTGCGGCATCCATCGTTCCACGGCTTCCTGTGCACAGTGAAACGGCCACCTGCTACACTGCACGAATGCGGCTGTGGGAGTCGCTGGGCGGATGGGGATCCGCCCTCTGGGGAACTACTTGATCTGGGGAGATCATGCAGACGCGCATCGGCTATGCCGTTGGTGCCTTCGACCTGTTTCACGTCGGGCATCTGAACCTTCTTCGTCACGCCAAGCAGCACTGCGACATCCTGATCGCGGGGGTGGTCAGCGACGAGATGCTGCGTCAGGTGAAGGGCATCGAGCCCGTCATCCCGACCGCGGAGCGCGCCGAGATCGTCAAGCACATCTCGTTCGTCGACGACGTGTACGTCGAGACCAGCCCGTCGAAGATGGACTCTTGGCGCGACGTGCACTTCACGCACTTCTTCAAGGGCGACGACTGGCGGGGCACCGACAAGGGCCTGCGCCTCGAGCGGGAGTTCGCCGAGGTCGGCGTCGAGGTCGTGTACTTCCCGTACACCGCGCACACGTCAAGCTCGTCGCTGCGCCGGGCACTCGACGCGATCACGGCCGGCGCCTCCGCGCTGGCCCCGGCGCTCGCGACCGTCTGAGCGCCGCGCTCCCCTAGTTCGCGACGCCGAGCAGGCTTCGCGCCATGCGCGCGACGTGCGGTGGGGTGTGCGGTCCCAGCCAGACGGTCCACTGCGCCGGCGGCTCGGAGCACGTCCACTCCACGCACCAGGAGTGCACCGCATTCGCAAGGCGCTCGCCCTTCGCGTGCTGCCGGATGCCGTCGCCACGCAGCAGCCACCGCACGGAGACCCCTTCGGGGACGTCGATATGGCGGTACTGGATGCGGGCGGCTGCTTCGATGAGGATCACACCCTCGGCGTGCCAGGGCATGCGTGCAGCGATCGCTGCGATAAGTCCTGCATCGGCGGCATCTCCCGCGATGAGCACCGCTCCGTCGATGCGCTCCCAGTCCGGATCCTCGAGGTGCTCGCTCGCTGTCGTCATGCAATCATTCTAAGTAAGGCTTGCCTAACCTCACAAGGACGGCTTCCGTCGCCCTGCGTACACCAGCGGCGCCCGCTCCCCCACGCGGACGTACGCTTGATGCATGACCTCTCCTGCAGCATCCACGATCACGATGTTCGGTGCCGACTGGTGCCGCGACTGCATCCGCACCAAGAAGCAGCTCGACGAGCTGGGTGTCGAGTACACCTACGTCGATCTCGTGGCCGACCCCTCCGCCGCCGACGTCGCGAAGGATATCTCGGGTCGCACGAACATCCCGGTGGTGCTCTACCCCGATTCCTCTCACCAGGTCGAGCCCTCGAACGCCGATGTCGAGACGAAGCTCCGCGAGCTCTCGCTGATCTGATCGCGACGTGACCACTCGCGCGGCGGGTGCGGCGGCTTAGGCTGGAGTCCCGTCCGAAGGAGACGCCGATGACTTCTGCGACCACGTCCGCCTCGCCCGGCGCCGACGCGAAGGCCCCCGACCTCGACGACACCGACCGCGCCCGCCTCGACACCGCGATCGGCGAGCTGCACACGGGTGCCGCCACGTGGTCGGCGCTCACCCTGTCGCAGCGGGTCACCCTGCTGCGCCAGGTGCGGACGAGCGTCGCCGCAGCGGCGGAGGACTGGGCCGTCACGGCGGCCGCGTCGAAGCGCCTCGACGGACGCCATCCGCTGCGTGGCGAGGAGTGGTTGAGCGGCCCATACAGCGTGCTGGGAGCGCTCGATGCGTACATCGATACACTCACCCGCCTCGCTGAGGGTCGCAACGCTCTCGACGGCGTGCGCATGAGCCGCGCGCCGGGCGGTCGCACGCGCGTGCACGCCTTCCCCCTCACCGGCATCGATCGGTTCCTGCTGTCGGGCTTCGCCGGCGAGGTGTGGCTCGAGCCGGGCATCACGCCGAACGGCGCGCGGGCCGGAGCCGGGCTCGCGCAGCGCACGCCCGCGGCATCCGGGGGTGTGGGTCTGGTGCTCGGCGCCGGCAATGTCACGTCGATTCCGGTTCTCGACGTGCTGTACGAGCTGCTGGCCCACAACCGCACCGCGCTGCTCAAGGTGAATCCCACCCAGGATGCCCTGGTGCCAGTGTTCAAGCGCGCGCTCGCTCCCCTGATCGGCCCGGGGTTCCTGCGGGTCGTCCGAGGGGGCCCCGCCGTCGGCGCCTACCTCACCGGTCACCGCGACCTCGCGCACGTGCACATCACCGGGTCCGCCGCGACCTTCGACGCGATCGTCTGGGGAACCGGACCGGCTGCAGCGCGTCGCCGCCGCGAGAACCGCCCGCAGCTGAAGAAGCCGATCACCGCGGAGCTCGGCGGGGTCTCGCCCATCATCGTCGTCCCGGGCGAGTGGACCGACGCCGATCTCGCGTACCAGGCAGAGCACATCGCGACGATGCGCCTGCAGAACGGCGGGCACAACTGCATCGCCGGACAGGTCGTGATCCTCTCGGCTGACTGGGCTCAGGCAGACGCCTTCCGGGCGGCGCTGCGCCGCGCATACGCCAAGGCGCCCGAGCGGCCGATCTGGTACCCCGGATCCGACTCCCGCATGGACGTCGCGACGGCGGACTACCCCGACGCGCTCGTCCTCGGCGATCGACTGCTCGTCGAGATCGACGAGCACCAGGATGCCGCAGCTCTGCAGACCACCGAGTATTTCGCCCCGGTGCTCGGCGTCGTCGCGCTGCCCGGCTCCGGGCAGACGTTCCTCGACGCCGCCGTCGCATACGCGAACGAGAGTCTGCAGGGCACGCTCGGCGCGAACCTGCTCATCGACCCGGTGACGGAGAAGTCGCTCGGCGCCGGTTTCGAGCGAGCGATCGCCGCGCTGCGCTACGGCTCGATCGCGATCAACGGCTGGACGGCGTTCGGATTCATCATCCCGACGCTGACCTGGGGAGCCTTCCCCGGCAACACGATCGACGACGTGGGCAGCGGCCTCGGCATCGTGCACAACGCGCTGCTGCTCGACGGCGTCGAGCGCTCCGTCATCCGCGGCCCGTTCCGTCCCTTCCCGCGCTCCCTGCCGGTGGTCAACGGCGGCGGCCGCTTCACGATCCTCCCGACGCCGCCGTGGTTCGTCTCCGCGCGCACGGGCGCGCGGGTGAGCGAGGGCCTCACGCGGTTCCGCGCCGGCGGCGGCCTGCTCGGACTTCTGAAGACGCTGACGGCGGCGCTGCGCGCCTGACCGCGATAGCGCGCGATTTGTCGTGACGCCCGAGGATCAGAGCTGGTCGCCGGGGATCGTGAGGGGGTCGGCGCAGCTGTCGAGGCCGTTCCGGTAGCCGCTCGCGAACCAGTACTGGCGCTGGTCGCCCGTGCCGTGCGTGAAGCTCTCCGGGTTCACCGTGCCGCTCGACTGCTCCTGGATGTTGTCATCGCCGACCGTGAACGCCGCGTTCAGAGCATCCTCGCGCTCCGCCTCGGTGCTGGGCTGCAGGTAGGGCACGCCGTTCTTGTCCTTCTCCCCCTCCATCTGCCCGATCCACGCACCGGCGTAGCAGTCCGCCTGCAGCTCGATGCGCACGCCGTTGCTGTCGGGACCTGTGCCGTTGTTCGGGTAGCGCTCCATGTCGCCGGTGATGTACTGGATGTGGTGGCCCCACTCGTGCCCCACGATGTACAGCTGAGCGAGGTTGCCCGCCGACGCGCCGAACTGCTGCTGCAGGAGCTGGAAGAACGTCGGATCGATGTACACCGTCTCGTCGGGCGGGCAGTAGAACGGCCCTACCGCGTTCGACGCCGTTCCGCACGAGCTGGCCGTCGCCCCGTCGACGATGATCAGCTGCGGCGGCCGGTAGTTCTCGACGTGGTCCTCCCAGTAGCCGTCGAGGGCGAGCTGCGAGCTGGCGACCCGGCAGTCGACGTTCTCGTTCGCATCCTGCCCGGTCTCGCAGTTCTCGATCACGCTGCCCTCGGAGGGCTCGGCACCGGTGCCGCCTCCGGACCCGCCGAGGAGTCCGGTGAGGTCGATTCCGAGCAGCGGACCGGCGATGAGCGCGATGATGCCGAGCAGGCCCACACCTCCCGCACCGGCCACGACCGCGCCGCGGCCCTTGCGACGGGCGGTGTTGCCGGAGACGTCGGCCTCGGGGTTGAAGGTCATGCCACGAGGGTACTCCGCCCGACCGGCGCCCTCCCGCATCACCGGCGCCCGTCGTAGGCTCGGGACATGAGCACCACGATCACGATCACGGGCGCGGGCGGGCAGATCGGCTACGCGCTGCTGTTCCGCATCGCCGCCGGAGACCTGCTCGGCCCCGACGAGAAGGTGCGGCTGCGGCTGCTGGAGATCCCGCAGGGGATCGGCGCGGCCGAAGGCGCGGCACTCGAGCTGCAGGACGGTGCCTTCGGGCTGCTCGAGCACGTCGAGGTCAGCGACGACGCGGCGGTCGGGTTCGACGGGTGCGACCTCGCGCTGCTCGTCGGCGCGCGCCCCCGGGGACCGGGCATGGAGCGCGGTGACCTGCTCGCGGCCAACGGCGGCATCTTCGGTCCGCAGGGCGCGGCGATCGCCGCGAACGCCTCCCCGGACGTCCGTGTCACGGTGGTCGGCAACCCGGCGAACACCAACGCGCTCATCGCCGCGGCATCCGCCGACGGCGTGCCTTCGAGCCGCTTCACGGCTCTCACCCGCCTTGACGAGAACCGCGCCCGCGCTCAGCTCGCCCAGACCCTCGCGGTGCCCGTCGACACCGTGCGTCGCGTGCCCATCTGGGGCAACCACTCGGCCACGCAGTTCCCCGACGTCTCGCACGCGACCGTGGCCGGCAGGCCGGCGAGCGAGGCACTCGAGGCCATCGTCGGCGACGTGCCCGCCTGGCTCGACTCGACGTTCATCCCGCGCGTCGCCAAGCGCGGCGCCGAGATCATCGAGGTGCGGGGGTCGTCGTCGGTCGCTTCGGCCGCCAGCGCGACGCTCGACCACGTTCGCGACTGGGTGCACGGCACCGACGACTGGACGTCGGCGGGGGTCGTCTCGCAGGGCCAGTACGGCGTACCCGAGGGCCTCGTCTGCTCGTTCCCGGTGCAGTCGATCGACGGAGAATGGCAGGTCGTGGAGGGACTCGAGGTGAGCGACTGGGCGCGGCAGCGCATCGAGGCATCGGTCGCCGAGCTCGTCGAGGAACGCGACGCGGTGACGGCGCTCGGACTGCTCTGACGGGTCACCGTTCGCGTCGCATTCAGGGCAGAATGGATGCCGGAGGTGCGCGATGAGCGAGACGATCGATCCCACGAGGGCGGCGGCATCCGTCGAGGAGCCGCTGACCAGCCCGCTGCACCTGCCGCATGCCGCGGCCGAGTGCCCGAAGTGCTTCACAGAGCTCCAGCAGAACCGGAATTTCTGGCTCGCGCGTCCCGACGGCTCGCGCCTGGTCGGGCTCGTCGTCTCGCGCGACGACATGCCGTCGGTGGTCGAGCAGCGCGACGATCTCACCCGCTTCGGTGTGCCGATCGAGGGCTTCCGCCACCCCGCGCCCGACATCCTGGAGAGCTGGAACGACCGGCTCACGCGTCTCATCGCGACGCTCAACAAGGGCGACGTGCTGGTCGTCGCGAACATCCGAGCGCTCGGTCGTGATGCCGACGAGGGAGCCCGCACGGTCGCCGAGCTGCGCCGCCACGGCATCATCGTCAAGGTGCTCAGCCACAACGCGCGGCATCTGGCCGACGCCGCCGCCACCCGCTGAGTCGGGGCGCGCCGGCACGAGAAAGCCGGCCGCCACCCGAGGGTGACAGCCGGCTGAGGAACTCACCGCGAAGGTGGCGACATCGTCACCAGCGGTTCATGTTCCGGTTCTCGTTGGCCTGGCCGTCGGCCGAGTCCTGCGAGACCTGGCGTCCGATGTCGGTCAGAAGCGCCTTCATCTCGCTCAGCGCCGAGTTCCACTGCGCCTTCGCCTGGAGGTAGGCCTCCGAGGCCGAACCCGTCCAGTTGGCCTGGAGCGGCTTCAGCGCGTCTTCCATGTCGTTGAGCTTGCTCTCGATGTTGTTGGCGCCGCGGACCAGGTCGGTACCCGCCGTGTCGACAGCGCCGAACTGCATCTTGTAACCGTCGTTACCCATAGTGTCTTCCCCTCCGATCTCAGCCGAGACGGCCCATGAACTTGTTCTGAGCCTGCGCCGACGCGTCGTCGGTCTGGGTGTAGGCAGACTGCGAGTCGCGCAGGTTCTGCTCGAACGTGTCGAGCGCGTTCGTGATCTTCCGCGACTTCTCCTGCCACGCCTGGAAGGTCTGCTGGAACGCAGCGGCGCCCGAGCCGGCCCAAGACGCACCGATGCCGGAGAGCTGGCTCTGAATCGAGTTCAGCTCACCGATGATGTCCGTTTTCGAACTGCTGACGATGCTGGCACCTTGCTGCAGGGCACCATCCGCTGCAGAGACTTCTCCTGCCACGGTCACCTCCTGGTCATAAGGGCTCTTGGGCCCCGATTGGTCGGCCCCGGTTGGGGCCGTGACGCCGATGCCCGGCGACAGATATCACCTTACGGGTCCGGTGCGGCGCTGCCCATGGGTAGCTCTGCCCACCTGACGTCCGAACGTCGGAACACCCGCTCAGACGTGGGACGAGGGCGCGTACGCGAGCTGCATCGTCTGCACCCCGCGGTCGCGCGTGATCACCTTCGCCCGTCCCGGCACGGCCGGCGTCGCCTTGACGTTGCCGATGAGCGGCCCTTCGTCGGGGCTGCCCGACAGCAGGATGCCGGGGGACGCCAGGTCGCGCAGCGTCTGCATCACGGGTTCGAACGTCGCACGGGACGCACCGCCGGAGCGGCGCGCGAGGATGAGATGCAGGCCCACGTCGGTCGCCTGCGCGAGCAGCGGCTGCAGGACCGCGATCGGATTCCCCGACTGCGTGTTCACGAGATCGTAGTCGTCGACCAGCACGTAGACCTCCGCCCCCGACCACCAGGAGCGGTCGCGCAGCTGCTGCGGCGTCACGTCCGGGCCCGGCAGCCGACCGCGCAGATACTCCGCGAGCCCAGCGAGCTCCTCAGACGCCTGCTGAGCGGTCGTGTAGTACCCCGCGAGGTACTCGTCCGGGATCTCCGAGAGCAGCGCCCGGCGATAGTCGACGACGAACAGCTGCGCGGTCTTCGGAGTGGTCGTGCGCATGACCTCGCGTGCGAAAGCGCGCAGGAAGCTCGATTTGCCGGACTGGCTGTCGCCGAACAGGTACAGGTGCGGGTTGCGACGGACATCGAACGCCGTCGGTGCCAGCTCCGCCTCGTCGACGCCCAGGAGGACCTGGTTCTCGAGGGGTGTGCCGGCGGCGAGCTGCTGCAGTCGCGGCAGTTCGAGCATCTCGGGCAGCAGACGCAGCTTGGGCGCCTGCGGTCCCTTCCACGCCGCGTTCACGCGCGCGATCAGGTGCTCCACGCCCTCGCCGAGGGTCTCCGGGTCGCCGGATCCGTCTACGCGAGGCAGGGCCGTCAGCATGTGGTGCTTCGAGGGTGCGAGGCCGCGCCCGGGTCGTCCGAGCGGCACGTTGGCGGCCACCTTGCGATCGATCTCGGAGTCGGTGGTGTCACCGAGGCGCAGCTCGAGCTTCGACCCGAACGTGTCGCGGATCGCGGTGCGGAAGTCCATCCAGCGTGTCGTCGTCACGATCAGGTGGACGCCGAAGGTCAGGGCCCGACCGGCGAGCGCCTGGATCGCGAACTCCATCTCGTCGAACTCCGCGCGGATCGTCGGCCAGCCGTCGATGACGAGGAACACGTCGCCGTACCCGTCGTCCGCCTGGCCCCGGGCACGCAGGCGCCGGTAGGTCTCGATGGAGTCGATCGAGTTGGCGGTGAAGTAGCGCTCGCGGGCGTTGACGATGCCCACGACCTCCTGGAACATGCGCCGCAGCACGTCCGGCTGGTTCCTCCCTGCGACGCCCGCGACGTGCGCCATCTTGGCGAACGGCACGAACGTGCCGCCGCCGAAGTCCATGACGTAGAACTGCACCTCCTGCGGGGTGTGGGTCAGAGCGATACCGGTGACCACACTGCGTGCGAGCGTGCTCTTGCCGCTGCGCGCACCGCCCACGATGGCGAGGTGCCCGCCTGCGCCCGTCAGGTTCATGACGAGGCTGTCGCGACGCTGCTCGAGCGGGCGGTCGACGATGCCCAGTGGAATGGTCAGCGGCCCCTGCTGGCGCCAGCGCGGCGAGATCAGACCGAGCTGCGGATCCTCGACCAGATCGCCGAGCATCTCGTCGAACGTGGGCGGCACATCCAGCGGAGGCAGCCACACCTGGTGAGCCGGCACGCTCCGCCCCTTCATGAGCGACACGGCGATGTCGAAGGTCACGCGCTTCTCAGGGGCCTCGACGCTCGCCGCACCGAGAGCGAGCTGCGGCTCTTCGGCGTCCTCCTGCACCACGACGGGGGCGGCGGTGAAGGAACGGGCCTCGATCGCGCGAACCGGGAGGTCGCTCCCCGGGGCGTCCGCGGCGCCCGGTCTGCGCCGCCGCGTCTTCGGCGGCGCGGAGACGTACGCCGCGCGGAACTGGGTGAGGGTCTCGGCATCCGACTTCAGGATCCCGTGCCCACCGCCGCCGGGGAGGGTGAAGGCGTCGGGCACCCCGATCACTGCGCGCGAGTCCGCGCCGGAGAAGGTCTTCAGGCCGATCCGGTAGGACAGGTGCGAGTCGAGACCCCGCAGCTTGCCCTCCTCGAGTCGCTGCGTCGACAGCAGCAGGTGCACCTGCAACGACCGGCCGAGGCGGCCGATCGCGACGAACAGCTCGGTGAAGTCCGGCTTCGCCGCGAGCAGCTCGGAGAACTCGTCCGCGACGATGAGCAGCGCCGGCAGGGGCTTGAGATCGGTGCGACCGCCCTTGCGCGCGGTCTCGTAGTCGGTGACGTTCGCGAAGTTGCCGGCGTCGCGGAGCAGCTCCTGCCGACGCGTCATCTCACCCTGAATGGCATCCTGCATGCGGTCGACGAGCGTGAGGTCATCGCCGAGGTTCGTGATGACCGCGGACACGTGCGGCATGTCGGCCATGCCTGCGAACGTCGCTCCACCCTTGAAGTCGATGAGGACGAAGTTGAGCGCCTCGGACGAATGCGTCATCGCCAGCGACAGCACCAGCGTGCGCAGCACTTCGGACTTCCCCGATCCGGTCGCGCCGATGAGCATGCCGTGCGGGCCCATGCCCTGCTGGGCCGATTCCTTGAGGTCGAGCACCATCGGCTGACCCGTGGAGGTGAGTCCGATCGGCACCCTCAGTCGGTCCCGAGCAGAGCGCGGCTTCCAGGCCACCTCGGGATCGAAGTCGCGCACGTCGGGCAGCGCCAGGAGGTCGGTCAGCTCGGCGCTGATCGTGCGGGCGCCTCCCGCATCCTCGTCCTGCGCTGCCTCACCGAGGCCCGTGAGGCGACGGGCGACGGCCTCCGCCGAAGCGATGCCGAGGAAGTCAGCGGATGCCGCGACCGCGCCGACACCGCGCCGCGCGACCGTCAGCGCCGTGCCCGTCTCGCCCTCGAGGATGAGTCGGATCGTCAGCGGATCGGTCAGCTGATCCCACTCCCGAGGGATGTCCAGGACGGTCACGCCGTCGACACCGCCCTCCTCGTTCAGCAGGTTGCCCGGGGGCAGCTCGACGCCGTCGGTGACCACCAGGACGTGCGGCACGGCTCCGCCACCTCGACCGCTCACCGGGCCGCGAGCGCGGATGTCGGCGATCAGGGGCTCGATGTCCGCCCAGGAGGAGCCGATCCGGCGAGCGCCGCCGACGGCATCCGTCCTGCTCTCGGACTGGGCGTGCGGCAGCCACTTGACCCACTCCCAGTAGGGCAGGTCGACGCCGGACGCGATGACCGCGACCTGCAGGTCTTCGGGAGCGGCGAAGGTCACCAGCTGCGCGATCATCGCTCTCGCGAGTCCTCGACCGCGCACGGTGTCGCCGACCAGCTCGATGCGCGCGCAGGTGGCGATGTTCAGGCCGAACGGCAGGTCGGGAACCTGGTCGTGGGTGAGGACGAAGCGGTGGGCGGCCGAGGCGCTCACCGGGTCGAGCTGGGCGAGCGGCGGGATAGGGGCCTCGTCGAGGGTCATGACGAGCGGCTGCGTCGCCGTGCCCACTCGCGTGACCAGGAACTGCGGGTCACCGACCGGCCGTTCCCACACGCGGGATCCCTCCTCCACGATGAAGGGCAGCGTGTCGGGGGCCGGCAGCATCCATTCCTCGTACCGTCGCTGCCGTGACGCCACTTCGCGAACGGCGTCGCGCGTCTCGGCGAGGTAGGCGAGGTACTCGCGACGGGTGTTCTCGACATTCGTGGAGTGCTGCGCCTTCTGCCGCCACATCTGACCGCCCACCATCGACAGCGCCATGAAGAGGAACAGGCCGCCCATGATGTAGGTGCGTGTGGCGTCGCCGCCCTGAGTCAGCGAGAGCACCGCGACCGACCCCAGACTGCCCACCATCGGCAGCGCCATCATGAGGGTGTTCGAGGCGCCTTCGGGCTTGGGGAGCTCCGGCGCCTGCTGCAGGGTGAGTTGCCCGCCGGCCGGGGGTTTCGGCGCACGGCGATTGCTGGTGGTGCTCACGACTGGCCCTCCTCGCGTCACCTACTATTGTGGCAGGACGCCGAGATGGACCGGTATCGCGCGAGAACTTCGAGGGGCGGGGATGTCAGCGAAGACGATTCGCCTCACCGTCGCCGACGCGAACGGTCGACACGACCTCGTCGTCGCCGCTGACTCCACGGTGTCCGAGCTGCTCGCCGTCGGCGGGGTCGATCTCCGCCGCTATGTCGGCACCACCACCTCCGGAGCGGCGATCGATCTCGACAGCACCGTCTCGGTGACGCCCGGCGACGGCGGGGTGATCTGGCTGTTCGACCGGACGCAGACCGAGGTCGGCCCGACGTCGGGTCGCACCGCGCGGAAGGACGCTCCGCTCGCGCGCTCCCATCGAGACCCGTTGCTGCTCGCACTGCTGCTCCTCATCACCGCCGTTCTGCTGCTCTGCGCGGTGCTCACCCCGACGCCGCTGGTCGTGGGGCTCTCCGCCGTCACGCTGCTGGGCAGCGCCGTGGGCATGCTTGCCCGGCCGGTGAGCGACTCCACGCTGTCGGCGGCGTACATCGCCCCGCTGCTCGGCGGTGCAGCGGGTGCGGTCCTGCTCGCCGGGTTCCACGACCCGGGGGCGATGATCGCGGCGGGGCTGGTGGCCGGTGCCACGATCGCCTGCATCCGCCACGCCCAGGCGCAGGTGGCGGGGACCGTCCCCCGTGCGACGACGGCGGTCATCGCCGTGATCTGGTCGGTGTTCGCGGTCGTCGACACGGCAGCCTTCCTCGCCGAGATCCCGGCGGCGGCGATGACGGCCGTGCACATCGCGTGCGCGATCCCGATCGTCCACTACATGCGCGCGGCGGCGCTCGACGTCGATCCGAACGAGCTGATCGATACCCCGTTCGTGATCCGAGACGCGCAGGGATTGAGATCCGGAACCCCGGTTCCCCCGTCCCCTGTGCACGCCGAAGCGGCCGCACGACAGTACTTCATCGCTCGTCGCCGCTCGGAGGCTGGCATCGTGGCGGCCTGCACGCTGGCGCTGCTGTCGACCCTCTTCGCCGTGCCGACGGCCGTCGACCGTTCGATCGAGTCGTGGTGCGTCCTGGGCGGGTCGCTCGGGGCCGGGTTCTACTTCCTGCTGACGTCGCGAACGGTGCGCAACGGGCTCTCCCGCGCGGCCACCCTCGTCACCGGAGCGATCGTCTCGGCGGTCTCCGCGGCGGCACTCATCCTCTCCCTGCAGCCCAGCGGACTGCTGGTCGCGCTCGGGCTTCTGCTCGCAGGAGTCGTGGTCGGCTGCCTCACCGTGCCGCTCGCACGCGACTGGCGGTCGCTGGGATGGTCGCGCACCGGGGACATCGTCGAGGGCCTGCTGCTCGCGCTCGCTCCGGCTGCCCTGCTGTACGGCTCCGGGATAGCCGGACAGATTCTGGAGGTCTTCTCGTGACAGTCTCCCCTCCCGCCGCGCCGCTGCGATCACGGACGCGGACACAGACGACCCAGGCACCCGTGACGAAGACGCTCGCGACCCCCGCCACGGCCGGCCAGCGCGCTGGTGCGTACCTGATCGACATCGCGATCGTGGCAGCCGCGGCGACCGCGATCTGGTTCACCACGGGATCGCTCGCCCTGGTGGCGGTCACCGTGATCGAGCTGTGGGCCATCGGATGGATCTGGGAGGGGCACACCGGAGCGACACCGGGCAACCTCGTCTGCGGCATCCGGAGCGTGCAGCGCGACACGGACGTCAGCGTCGGAGCGCTTCGGCTGCTCCCCCGCAGTCTCGTGATGGGTCTCGCGCACATCGTCCCCGTTCTGCTCCCCGTCGGTCTGAGCGCCTCCGGTCTGCTCGACGGTCTCGCCGGCGCGCGGGTCATCGACATCCGCAGGACCAGGGTGAGCGCGGCGAGCGGCGCGGGGCGCACGCTGGATCTGACGGCGCGGGTGACCGGTGCCGACTCGTCCACCGCCACCATCGCCGATCAGCCGGGTGTCATCACCCAGACCCCTCTCACGGCGGCACCGGCCGCCATCGTCGCCCCGACGCCCACGGCCGCGCCCGCACCGCACAGCGACGCGGGAACCGTCCCCGCTTTCGTCCTCTCGGACGGCACGGTCATCCAGGCGACCGGTCTGGGATTCATCGGCCGCGCGCCGCGCGCCCCGGAGTCGATCCCCGACGCGATTCTCATCCGGGTGCCCGACAGCACTCGATCGCTGTCTCGCACCCATGCCGCGTTCGGCATCGAAGACGGTCAGCTGTGGGTGCAGGATCTCGGTTCGGCCAACGGCGCATCCGTGCGCCGGCCCGATGGGACGGTCGCCGCGCTCGCTCCCCACGTTCCCAGCTTCCTCGCGCCCGGAGATGTCCTCGTGCTCGACAGCGACGCCGAGCTGGCATTCCGCCGCGTTGCGGCGCGCGGGGGCAGAGCCACCGGGGGCGCACCCGACGCGTCACCGGGACGGGTCGCCGATCCGCAGCCCTCGGCGGGCCAGGCTCTGTCCGACCGGCTCGCAGAGGGAGCGCCGCCCGCACCGCCAGCGCCGGCCCCGACGCCGCCCGCGGCACCGGTGGCACAGGCAGCAGCGGCGTCAGCACCCGCACCGGCGTCAGCGCCAGCGGTCATCGCTCTGCAGTTCCAGGACGGAACCACGGTGCCCATCCATGGCCTCGGCTACATCGGACGTGCGCCTCGTCTGCCCGATGGCGAGCGTACGGATGCCGCTCTGGTCGCCGTGCCGGACGGGGATCGCTCCGTCTCGCGCACGCACGGACGTTTCGGCATCGTCGACGGGCAGACGTGGTTCGAGGATCTGGGCTCGGGAAACGGCTCATCGCTGCGCACGGAAGACGGCCGCACCGGGCCGATGACCCCCCATCAGCGGTTCGGCCTGACTCCGGGCACCGTGCTGCAGCTCGGCGAATGCGTCATCCGGGTCATCGCCGTGTGACGGCGGACCACGGCATCCGACCGGAGGACAGCGAGAAGCCGCTCACCCGCACGGCGGGTGAGCGGCTTCTGCGTCTGGACGGGTTACCAGCCGAGCTCTTCGCGTCCCTCTGAGGTCGACCGCCCCGCGGCTCCGGCCGAGCCGATGTCGGGCAGCGCCTCGTCATCGTCCTGCTCGACCTCGAACGCCATCAGATCCTGTCCACGACGACGCTTGCGCTTCTCCGCACCGCCCGCTCCGCCGGCCATGGCTCCGCCGGCCATGGCGCCACCGCGCCCGCCGGCCGCGGCACCGGACTGCGCGACGACGCCGGTCGCTCCCGGGCCTCCGGCGGCACCGACACCGCCGACACCTCCTACACCGCCGGCGAGAAGACCCGCGCCACCACTGAGGCGGTTCGCGAGAGCCGCACCCCCGGCAAGGCCCGCTCCGCCGACGACACCGCCGACACCCGCGCCGACCGAACCCGTGCCGCCACCGGTGACGCCACCGGGGAATGCACCGCTGCCGCCGGGACCCGCGCCGGGGATCTCACCGCCGATACCGCCGTCGATGCGGGGGTCCTCGTCCCTCGGTCGGGGGAAAGGCGGCTCCTCGATGACAGGCGGGTCGACCGGCGGCTCCCGAATGATCGGCGGACGCACGATGTGGTCCTTGCCACCGCCGTCGTCGTCCCGTCCGCCGGTGCCATTGCCGCCGCCGTCGATCCCCGCACCGCCGTCGACGCCGCCGGTGCCGCCTCCGCCGGCGCCACCACCGCCGTTCACACCGGGGTAATCGATCGGAGCTCGCCCACCGGGACCGTCGCCGTCCTCGGGCTCGTCGGTCGGCTTGTGCTCGTCGTAGTCGCTCGTCGGCATTCCGTCGATGATCTCCTGCAGACGCTGGTCGAGGGCGTCGGCGAGCTTCCGCGCTTCCTCCTCCTGGGCCGCGGCCGCCTGATCCAGGTAGTACTGCTGGGCCTGGGCGGGCGTCATCGTCACCCCGGGAGAGACCTGCACCGGGCTGTCGGTCTTGGCTGCCATGTCGATCGTGTTCTGCTGCTCCGCCGACAGGCTCCCCGGCGGAAGGCCGTGCGACCCGCTCGCCGTCTGCTGAAGAGCCTCGTCGGCTTCCGCGATGGCATTGTTGAGGGCCGCCTGATATTCACCGAAGCTGACCAGATCCTTGCGGATCTTGGTGAGGGCCTCGGCGACGGTCATCCCGAACTTGCCCTCGAAGGCCTCCGTCCTCGCGGCCTTCTGCACGTTCGCTGCCACCGTGTCGACGGCCTCGGTGGCAGCGGCGCGCTGCACGGACTGAGTGCTCCGCGTGACCACGACGGCGAAGTCCGCTCGATTGTTCTGCAGACGGTCGAGTCGCTCGACGTTCTTTCCCATGATCTCTCCCCTCAGACCGCGATCGGCTTGTTCGGCCCGCCCACGGCCTTGTGGAGCAGCGTCTGATACGCGACCTTCTGATCGGCATCGAGCTGATTCGTCTCCTGGATCGCCTTGTCGAGGTTCACGAAGGCGTCGTTCAGCTCCAGCTGGATCGCGTCGAGCCACTTGAGCGCGGACTGATACCTCTCGCCCAGTGCGGCGACGAGGTCGACCGATTTGCCGTCT
Source organism: Microbacterium hydrocarbonoxydans (assembly GCF_023715885.1). Taxonomy (GTDB): domain Bacteria; phylum Actinomycetota; class Actinomycetes; order Actinomycetales; family Microbacteriaceae; genus Microbacterium; species Microbacterium hydrocarbonoxydans_C. The sequence continues at coordinate 93,609 of NZ_JAMBOY010000001.1, forward strand.
GCGGTCCAGAGGGACGTCGTCTGACCTTCCGAGAGGTGCTCGAGGGTGGAGCGTGACTGCACCAGCACATCCCAAGCCTCTTTGATGAGGTCGATCTGAGTCTGGGCCGTCTCCTCGTCCATACCGAAGTCTGGAACCATCATGATCATTGCGCTCCCCCTCCGACGATCCTGAGCATCACGATGATAGCCCGGGTCGTCGCTCGTTCTCCATGGGGAGAGCTCCCCATGGAGAACGCGCATCAGCGCTGGGCAATCATGCCCTCAGCGGCCGAAGGCCGCACTCTACGGCTGAGGGTCGCACGTGAGCACCGAATCGGCGATCGCCTTCTCCGCAGCCGCGCGCTCGGACTCGGGCGGGTCATCGCCGACGATGACGAGCCGCAGAGCCTCGTCCGACAGGTCGGAGTCGTACAGGAACTGTCCCACGCACGGATAGAACTCGGGCATGTCGTCGTATGTCGTGATACCACCGGCCCTCAGCGTCGCGGCGAATTCCTCGGCGATCTCCTCCGGCGACGGACGGCTGTCGCTCGCATCGGCCGACGGCGTGGCGGAGGGCGACGGGGCGCTCGTGGCCGGAGCCGTATCGATCGGCGCCGGCGCGTTCGCCAGCAGAGTCACGACGAGGACGACGACCCCGATCACGCCACCGACGACGGACAGGATCATGCCGACGATCGACGGCCACTTCGCCGCGCCCTTCGTGAACAGACCGATCAGCGACACCACGAAGCCGGCGAGCAGAAGGACCACGCCGATCCCGAACACGACAGGGATGCACGCCAGGATCGTGCCGAGCGCGGCCAGACCCAATCCGACGAACCCGAGGACCGGCGATCGGCGCGCTCCGGCGACCGGAGCCGAGGGAGCGTGCGCCTGCGCGCTCGCACCGGGCTGCGGGGAGCCTGCGTCGTGAACGGGCGCGTAGTCGTCGGTCCACCGTGTGCCGTCCCACCAGCGCTGTCGCCCGGAACCGTCGTCGTACCACCCAGCCGGCATGCTCATGCGCTCACCCTCCTCGTCGCTGCGGTCCGCATCACGCGAACACCCATCCTACGGCGGAGCGTCAGCTGACGACGGCACCCTGGGGATCGAACGCCTCGAGCAGTTCGAGATCATCCGGCGTCACGATGCGTGCACCGACGGCGTGCTCGACGAGGCGCGAGCGCACGGCATCCGGCATCCGCCCCTCGGCATCGCGATGCAGGCCGCGGACACCGTGCCGCGCGAACTTGTCGCACAGGCTTCCGGCCCTGCGCTCGAGTTTGGCCAGCGGCCAGCCGAGCCGAATCGCCACATCGTCCATCGGAGGAAGGCGCACTGCCCCCTGCGCTGCCTGTCGGAGCATCGGCTCGGAGAGCGCGGTCAGCACGATCTTCTGCACCGGCGAGAGCAGGCCGATGACATCGGCCTCGTCGGACGCAGATGCCCAGGGGGTCGACACCTGATAGAACGGCGACTCCGTCGACAGCTCGATCTCGTATGTCGTCGGGCCTGCCGTGAACATCACCGTGGTCGCCGGGAACACCAGCGGCGTCGACTCCCCCGGAGCGAGGAGGGACTGCGCCATCCCGTCGGCCGACGCAACCGAGGCCGTCAGCCGCGATCCGACGTTCGACAGCCACCAGACGCCCTCGCGCTGCTCGAGCTCGAGAAAGCGCCGATGCACGTACTGGTTGTCGTCCATCGCGAGATCCGCGCCGCGCCCGATGACGAACGTCGATCCGGCCGGGATGCGCTGCCGCCGACCTCCGAAGTCGAGGTCGATCGCCGCGCCGACCGGGCCCGTCCCGCTCTCCGCGCGTCCGAGGTCCTCCATGGTCACGCCGTGTGCCGGGGCCACGCCCCGCCAGGGAAGGCGCTGACCGCACCGAGCTCGTTCGTGACCTGGGTCATGAAGTCCGCCGCGGCCTGGTTGGCGGTCAGGATGATGTTGACGAGGTTCACCACGTCGGCGATGAACGACACGACCTCCAGGATGATCGTGGCCACACCGCCCGGCGCACCCCAGACCGAGACGATCTCCGCGATGCCGAGTCCGACACCGACCGCGGTGGTCAGCGCCGCGATCGAGAACGCGACCCAGAAGTCCACGATCGCATCCGCGAACGTGTTCAGCTGCTCGTCGATCATCGTGCACTTGGCGTAGATGCTGTCGGATGCCGGCTGCTGCAGCTCCACCCGGGCCGAGTAGGCGTTGTACGCCGCACCGGACCAGTGACCGGTGCTCGGAAGCGACGACAGGACGACCGAGGAGGTCGCGACGGTCGCCGGCGTGCCGACGTTCTGGACCCAGCTGATCCCCGCCTGACGGAGCGTGGTCGGGCTGCCGACGTACGCGAAGATCTCCGCGGTCTTCGAGATCGCCTCGTTGACCTTCTCGAACATCCGGCGGATCAGGTCGTTGATCCGATCGATCAGGTCGCCGATGAGCGGGATGTGACCGGCGAGTTCGAGGATGCCGTTGATGAGATCGACGACCGAGCTCGCACCGTCGACGAATTCGTTGAACTTGGATCGCGAGCGGTCGACGTCTCCGGCGTTGTCACCACCGCCGTGCGGGGTGCTGCGGCCGGAGGGTGCGTCAGGACCGTCCCCGTGCGGGGTGGTGCGCCCGACCGGCGCATCGGGACCGTCCGGACGCGGACGCGGAGGCGAAGGGATTCTAACCATGATGACGTCTTCTTCCAGTCGTGAAAGTCTGCGATCAGCTGTTCAGGCGGGCTTGCCAGGCGGTCGCCGCGGGTTGCGGCTGGGGTGACAGCGGTGTGCCGAGCAGGTCGTCGGGCGTGGGGTCAACGGTGCCGGCGCCGTCGTCATTCGAAGTCCGGTCGTCGCCCTCCGTGCCGGCAGCGCCGTCCGCGCCGCCCTCGACATCCGTGCCGTCGTCGGCAACGGGGTCGGGTGCCTCGCCGGCCGCACCGTCGGTCGCGTCCGCCGGGACGTCTGACGGGTTCTCCGCCGGCTCGTCAGCGATGACGCCGGCGTCACCGGAGTCATGATCGCCGTCGACGCCGCCGTCGACCGCTCCGTCGATGTTCGCCTCGTCGCGGATCTCTGCGACACCGCCACGGTCTCCGTGGTCGAGGCCGGTTGCCTCGTGATGCAGATCGGCCGCCTTGTCGCGCAGTTCGGCCGCCTTGTCACGCAGCTCCGCAGCATCCTCCCTGGCGTCCGTCATCTCTTCGGCGGCGTCGTCACGACTCTCCGTCAGCTGCTCGATCCGCTCGCGGATCTCCGCGGCCTCCGCACGCTGGGCGGAGGCGTCCGCGCGCAGCGCGGCCGATTCCGTGCGGGTCTGCAGCGCACCGGCGTCGTCGCCCGCCGCCTCCTGCTGGGTCGCCTTCAGGTCGAGTTCGGTCGCGCGGCGCTCACCGTCCGTCGCGCTGCGGTCGAGTGCGGCCGCCTGCTCCTCCAGCTCGTCGATCTGCTTGTCGAGCGCCTCGACCTGCTCCTGGGCCTTGTCGGCGTGCTGGTCGGCCTGATCGGCCTGCCTGTCGAGCGCATCCGCTCGCGCATCGAGCCGGTCGGCTTTCGCGTCGGCCTCGGCACGCGCCTCGTCGTCGCCGGTCTCGCCGTCGAGCGAGCCGTCGACGCGAGGGTCGTCGACCGAGGGGGTGCCGCCGCCCGCGCCACCGCCGACGGACCCGCCGCCGCCCGACGAACCTCCGCCGCTGCCGCCGCCGCTTCCACCGCCACTCCCGCCACCGGGCTCGTTGTAGTCCGAATCGACGTCGCGCGTCTGGTTGCCGGCCGACTCGACGTCGGTCGCGTCGTACGCGTCGGCGGTCAGTCGGAGCGAATCCGCGAAGCCCGTGAGAGCGGCGGGGGCGGTGCCCAGGAGCGCGACCATGGTCGCCTGGAACGTGTTGTACGCGCTCGCAGCCTGTCCTCCGATGAACGAGAAGGCCGCCGCGTCGATCGTCAGGCCCTGGGCCGCCGAGGTGATGTCTCCGTATGAGCCTGCGGCGGCGTCGAATGCGGACGCGTCCTTGCGCAGGTACTGGGTCTCGACGTCAACCTCGCCCTCGGGTCCGAAGGTCGAGGCGGAGGGCTGCGGCGTCGGATCAGGCAGGACCGACTCGCCGGGTGCGACGTTCATCGGGGCCGGGTTCGCCGGCTGGATGCCGCCCGAGCTGCTCACCCCTCCCCCACCGCCGAGCAGATGACTGCCCGCGCTCACGACCTCGTCCAGCGGGGTGGCCGCGTCGAGCACGTTGCCCGCTGCGCCGAGGAGGTCCCCCTGCGCGACGTTCTGACCGAAGTCGACGATCTCGTCGATCGGGTTCACGGCGTCGACGACATCGCCGAACGCATCTCCAAGTCCCATTGCGTCTCTCCCTGGCTCAGCGGATGGCGCCCATGCGGCGCATCAGCTCGTTCGGGTTGTGGGCGATCTTGCGCAGCTGCTCGATCGCGGGAAAACCCTCGTACTTGTTCTCTCGCTCGCGGGCCGACATCGCCATCACGTTGTTCAGCGCTCGCACGATCTCCTTCTCGATCACACCGTCATTGGTGTTCCTGACCCAGCGCTCGTCGAGCTTCACCGCGGTGATCGTGTCGCCCTCGCGCGTGACGGTGATGGTCCTGGCGGAATTCACACCGTCGCGAGGCTCACGAGCACGCTGCGCGCGGTGTGCGAGGAAGTCCGCCTGCTCGGCGTCGGCGGCCGCATACATCTCGCGCAGCCGCTCGCGTCCTTCGATGCCCCAGGTCGAGCTCGGGTCGCCCAGCTCCACCGGCTCCGGCGCCGCCACCGGCGATGCGCCCTCGTGGTCGGTCGTCTCGGAGTACGCCTTCAGCCACTGCGCGGCGCGCTGCTCGATGGCGGACTGGTAGCACGCGCTCACGGCGAGACCGAGCGACTCCTCACCGATGGTGTCGCGCCAGTCCTCGTCGAGGGCGAGCGACTGCACGGCGCCGTTGGCGGCGAGGGTGAGCTCGACTGCGCCCTCCTCGTCCTTCACGCTGATGGGCGCCAGCTGCTCCGACGCGTAGGCGAGCGCACGCAGTTCGCGCTGCAGCTCCCCTGCCGTCTGCTGCAGCTCTGCCATCAGACGGTTCGCGTCCGCCATATCCAAGCTGACCATGGGCTCCCTCTTCCGTAGACCGTTGACGCAATCCTACGAAGTGCCGTCCGAGGGCCATAGGGGGAGAAGTGCCCATCCGTCCCGTCAGGCGCGCAGGCGCCGCGTCCGCCCGCGCGCCAGGAGCAGCACGACGACGGAGATCGTCGCGGCCGCGCCGAATCCCCACCCGACGATCTCCCTCGCCGGGCCGAGCGGGTCGGCACCGGGTTCGACGGAGACCGTTCTGGGTTCCTCCGGCTTCGGTTCCGGCGCCGCGAACGCCGGCGACGGAGGGCCGGGAAGCGTTCCGTCGTCGACGAGCGCGAGCGCCTCGGCGGGGCGCACCTCGCCCCACCCGACGGTGTCGGACGCTTCCGACGGAGCGACCCGCATCGCCGACTGCGTGAGGCGGAACGCCCACTGGTCGGGCGTCTCGTCGGGGTAGCGCGCTGCGACGAGCGCCGCGGCACCCGAGACGACTGCGGTCGCGTAGCTCGACGACGCGGAGTCGCCGTTGAAGACGCAGTCGCCGCCGGAGATGTACGCCGACGGCATGGACTGGCCGGGCGCCGCGATGTCGACGTGCGCTCCGGCATACGACGAGTCAGCGCTCCAGCTGCCGTCCTTCAGCACCGCTGCGACCGCGAGCGCACCCGCCAGCTCGCCCGGGTAGAAGTTCACGGGGTCCGGGAGGTTGGAATCGGCGGTGTTGCGGTTGCCCGCACTCGCGATCACCAGCGAGCCGCGCGCATGCGCGTAATTCACGGCATCCGCGTAGAGATCGACGGATCCGTCGTCCGACAGCGAGACGTTGATGATCTGGGCGCCGTTGTCGGCGGCGAACCGGATGCCGGCCGCGACCGACTGCGCGCTCGGGCCGACGACGTCCCTCGAGGACTGTCCATCCTCCGGCGCTGACTCGAAGGCGCGCACCGGCATGATCTTCGCGGCCGGTGCGATCCCGACGACGCCGGATCCGTCGACCATCCGCGCTGCGATGATGCCGGCCACCGCGGTTCCGTGACCGAAGAGATCGTCGTCGGGTCGCGCGGATCCGTCGCCGAACGTGCTGCCGCCCGACACCAGCGCGTCGGCGAAGTGCACGTTGTCCGCGTCGATGCCCGAGTCCACGACGGCGACGGTCACGCCCTGCCCCCGGCTGAACTCCCAGGCCGCCTCGAGGCCGAGCCGCTCGACGAGATAGCTCGACGACGACACGAACGCCCTGTCGTCCGGGGTGCACTGCTGGCGCGCATCCACGACAGGACTCGACGCCGACGCTCCACCTTCCGCGGCAGCGGAGGGTACGGCGAGACCCGCAGCGCCCAGCAGCGCGGCGCTCCCGAGAGCGGCCGCGACCGTGCGCGCGATGCGCATCCGCATCAGTCCTCCCCCTGCCCCGATGCGGTGGTGCGGGCGATCGAACGACTGAGGGTCGGACCCTGCTCGAGCAGCTGCGTCCAGGTGGCAGGAACGGTCACCGACTGCTCGGTGGTGTACCCGAGCAGCGCGAGGTCATCGGCGGACTCCACCGGGAAGTAGACCCCCGCCTCGGAGACGAAGCCGTAGGTGGAGCCCTGACCGGTCGACCGCGACGTGATCGACGCCCCGGCACCGGGAGTGACCCGCGTCCCCGGTTCCAGGTCGTCCGGAGCGGCTGCCACCGAGACCACGGGTCCGTCGGCGGTGGGCGTCATCTGCAGGCAGGCTGCGGCCGGATCCGTCGAGCCGGTCGGCACGTTCTCCGGCCAGTCAGCGGGGATGGCCTCCGAGTTGACGTCGACCAGATCGGTCGCCTCGGCCACGGTCATGACGACGGGATCCACGCCGACGTACGCCGTGAACAGCTGGCGCGCGAAAGGCGTGGCCGGCACGAGCCGTCCGTCTCCGTCCACGACGTACTCCGCCACGACGTTCCCGTCGGACTGCGTCTGCACGACCTGGCCGATCCGGAGGCCGGCGGTGTCGGCATCCTCCCCCAGTTCGCCGCCCAGGTCGACCGCCAGGGGCGAGCCGGGCGAGACGAGGTTCAGCCACAGCCCCGAGACCGTCGGGACCGACTCCACGTCGTCGATCCCGAGGAAGACGCTGGCCACGACCGCGACGTTGTCGTCGCCGACCGCGTACCGCCGATCGCCCTGGACGAACCAGTACCGATCGCTGTCGTCGCGCACGAGAGCGCCCTGGTCGGCAGCCCCGATCTCGTCGTCCAGCAGACGGGTCGAGATCTCGAGAGGGTTCTCGGCGACCACGCAGCTGAGCCAGGGGTCCTCGTACTGGCGATCGGGAGACGGAAGGTAGTCGGGCGCCCCGTCGATGCCGACCGGCGAGGGATCACGGCTGATGCCGTCGAGCTTGCTCGCAGGTACCGAGGTGATCTTGACCGAGCCGACCAGCAGCCGGGCGCTGGCGAGGTTCTTGACCGGGTACAGCGTGCCGTCGAGGGCCACGTAGCGCGATCCCTCTCCCTGAACGACGATGATCGCGCCGTCGCGCCAGTCCTTCGGCAGGCTCCCGGTGAACGTGCCGATCAGCAGCGAGACGATGACGGTCAGCACGCCCAGCGCAACGCTCACCACTACGCCTCGCAGCGGCTTTCCCGGAGGCAGTTCGCGTCCACCGGGGGCGCCGCTGACGAAGGCGCGCTGAAGGCGGCGGCGATTGAAGGCCTGCGCCTGCAGGAGCTCGGATTTGGACGCCATGGATCAGAACCAGCCGCCCGCGATGATGGCCAGGGGCAGCAGCAGAGCGATCGTCGCCCACTCGGCGAAGTCGGCGAGACGCGTGAGGCCCAGTCTCGTCCGCGGGTTCAACAGCACCACGACGATGATGCAGACGGCTGCGGCGGCGAGGCCGATCACCAGACCCGCGATCCAATCGGGGTGGGTGAGGATGGCGGTGACGACGCCCAGGGCGACGCCGGAGAGCACGCCGGCGGCGACCGCCACGATGTCATAGCGGGAGTACACCTGACGGGTTCCGAGGAACATGCCGAGGTACGCGACCGTGCACAGCAGCAGACCCCAGAAGCCGGAGGCCACCACCGGCACCGTCGCGACCAGGACGATCACGCAGAGCGAGATGCGCAGCGACACCTGATAGCGGTGAGCGCGGCTGTAGAGCTTCGCGACCTCCTCCGGGGAGATGTGGGAGGGCGCGTCGTACACCTCGGACTCCTCGCGCGCGGAGACGACGCGCAGAGGCACGGATGCGAGCGCCACCCACGGCGCACCGAGTCCGGCGATGCCGGCGATCGCCATGGCGGCCGCGAGCGTTCCCGCGACCGGAGCATCGATGAGGGCGACGATGGCCCCGATCACCAAAAGGGCTCCGCCGACGGCGATCGGGATGACACCGTACTCGCGCAGTGCCCGCAGGGCGAGGAGGGAGACCACTCCGAACACGAGCGTGGCCGCGCCGCCGATGACCAGAGGCAGACCCCATGCCGGCCCGCCGGGGAGGAACGTGTACCCGGCGACGCCGGCGTACACCGACGACACGAGCGCCAGAGCCATGGTCGCCTGCGAAGGAGCACCGGTGCGGGCCATCACGAGTGCGCAGATCAGAAGCACCACCGCTGCCGCGCCCGTACCCGCGGCGGTGACGATCGTCCCGCTGCCGACCCAGGCCCACACGGCCGGGACGATCGCGAGCAGCAGCAGCACGGCGGCCACCACCGTCGCCGTCGTGACCGAGCTCTGCGTCGACCACCTAGGTGCGTTCGTCTCGACCGCGTCGGCGACCGCTTCGACCAGATCGTCGTAGCGCTTGGCCAGCGCCGCGGAAGCGCCCTGCTCCAGCACGAGGAAGTCGCCGTCCTGCACCCCTTGCGCAGCGAGGGTGCGATCACCGTCGAGGGGCGTGCCGTCGGCGTGGACGAGGCGGAAGCCGGAGGACGCGGAGTGGCTGTCGAGCATCCGCAGGCGGCGTGTGAGCGACGGGAGCACCTCGGCGACCGGCACACCTCCGGGGACGCCGACGTCGATCCGCTCCGACTCCCACTGCACCGAGAGGCGTATCAGTTGCGATGATGCGACGGCTGTCGTCTGAGGCGACATGGAACCCCCTGCTTTCGATGAATACGCGCGTTCACACTATCGCGCGGGCCACCGGATCTCGGTGCCGCGCAGCGGGGCGCTACACCTCGTCGTCGTCTTCCGCATCCCCCTGCGGCGCGTCGAGCAGGGCGAGGTCGTCCTTCGTCACCAGGCGGCTCGACACGGCGTACTCGACCAGGCGCGCCTTGCGATTGACGGCGTTCCGCCCCTGCCCTCCGCGCATGCCCTGCACCCCGATGCGGTCGAACTTCTCGCACACGTTGTCGAGCTTGCGGTTGAAGCGCGTGCTCGTCCACCCGAGTCGCGCAGCGGCCTCGGACGAACTGGGAATCTCACTGATGCCGGCGCCCTCGCGCCGGAGGGCCGGCTCGGCGAGCGCGAGGATGAGGAGCTTCTGCCGCGAGGTCAGCGGCACGTGCCCGATCGTCGACTGCCCACCGTCCGCACCGCCTGTCGAATCGATGCGGAGGGCAGGGCCCTGCGAGTGGATCGTGAACTCGTACGTCGTCGGCCCCGCGGTGAACACCACGGTGGTCATCTCGAAGACGAGCGGCAGCCGCGCGCCCGGCGCCAGCCAGGCGTTGACGCCGCCGGTGGAGTCGGTCACCGTCGCCGTCAGCCGCGCCCCGATGTTCGAGAGCCACCACAGCCCGTCGATGCGCGAGATCTCGAGGAAGTGCCGGTGGAGGAAGAGGTTGTCGTCGTCCAGCTCCAGATCGCCCTGACGCCCGACATAGAACGGCTCGTCCGGTTTCGGCGTGAAGTACTCTCCTGCGAACTCGACCGTGATGTCCATCGATCCCACTTCCCCCCTGATCGGATCGCTCATTCGACGCACCCTCGCACCGGCTCCGAGGCCCGACCGTCGTCGCGACGCAGCATCACGTCGATGCAGACCGCGCCCGGATCGGCGGCGAACTGCGCGCTGGTCTGATCGGTCTGCTGCGGATCCACCTCTCCCGACACCTTGACCACGTTCCAGATGTAGGAGTCGCCCTCGAGAGGATCCGCGTTGGTCCAGGTGAACGAGACCTGATCGCCGTTCCGCGTGCCTGTGAGATCGCCGACCTTCGGCACGACGTCCGACAGGACGTCCTGCGGGCTCGGGGTGTCCGTCGTCTCCGGCGTCGTCTCGACGCCGGAGACGAACAGGTTCAGGAGCACGATCCCCCCGACCACCACGACCGCGGCCGCGGCGGAGAGGACGATCCACAGACCACGGCGACTGCGCGGCTTCCCCGGCGTCTCGACGGGGGATGCCACGCCCGGCGCGAAGGCGGGTGCCGGCGACGGGGCGGATGCGGGGGCGTCGGGCGTCACCACCCGGGGCCCTCGCACGATCGTCCGGTCGTCGTCGGCTCCCGGATCGGGAGCGGATGCCGGCGAGGAGGGAACGCGGATCTGAGTCTGCTCGACTGACGAGGGCGGCGGGGAATCGAAGCGCGGCACGTCGGGGACGGGAACGGCTGGACCCTTGCGCTCGGTCGTCGCCGACGGACGGGTGAACGCCGCGACATCCGGATCGATGCTGACGATCTCGCGGACCCTCGTCAGGCCGTCGCCGTCGTCGTCGAGCTCTTCCGCCGGGGCGTGGTCGTCGACGATGTCGATGGGTGTCACCGAGTGCGACAGCTCGATCTGCACCTTCTGCAGCGCGCGTGCGAACGCGACCGCACTCGGGAAGCGGTCGTCGGGGTTCTTGGCCATCGCCCGCTCGAGCAGCCGCTGCAGGCTCTCCGGGGAGTCGGGTCGACCGAGCGGCGGCAGCGCCGCGCGCTCGATGCGCTCGATGAGATCCGCACTCGAGTTGCGTTGGCCGGCCCGCTCGAACGGCGAGCGTCCGGCGAGCAGCGTGTACAGCGTCGCTCCGAGGGCCCACACATCCGTCCGCGGGCCGCTGCGCGGTGGGTCGGCGAACGACTCCGGCGGCGACCACGGGACCGACATACCGCTGGCCTCGCTGGTCGCGCCCGTGGTCGAGGCGATGCCGAAGTCGGTGAGAGCCGGCCGGTTGTATTCGGTGACGAGGATGTTCGCGGGCTTGATGTCGCGATGCAGGACACCCGCGCGATGCGCGGTCTCCACGGCTCCGGCGACCTGGATGCCGACGCGCAGCGCCTCGGCGACCGAGAACTGCTCCTTGCGCGTGCGCACCTGCAGATTCGGCCTCGGGCAGTACTCCATGACGAGGTACGGACGCCCGTCGCCCGCGACCCCCGCCTGATAGATGGTGACGATCGCGGGATGGGTCGAGAGCATGGCCATGACGTTCGCCTCGTCGGCGAACTCCTGAGCCGCGTTGCTCGACAGCCGGTCGGCGAGCAGGACCTTCACCGCGACGCGACGCCGAGGCATCTGCTGCTCGTAGAGGAACACGTCGGCGAAGCCGCCGGTCCCGAGGGGCTCGACGTAGGTGAACCCCGGCAGCTGAGGAGGCGGCGAAGGTCGACGACTCACGGAAGATCCTCGAATGCGACGGTCACTCCGTCGCCCAGATCGACGACATCGCCGGACAGGACGAGCGTCTGCTCGCCCGGGTGCAGACGAACGGGATCGGCGCCAGGGCGCAGCAGGGTGGAGCCATTGGTCGTGTGGAGGTCGACGACCACCACGGTGTCGGCATCCGGGCGGACCTCGAGATGGCTGCGCGAGATGTCCTGCTGCGGGCTCTCGACGGCGACGAGATGAGGAAGGTTCTCACCGCTCGCGCGCTGAGAGCGTGGACGGCGGCCGATGATCACGGTGCGGTCCAGTTCGACCACCTGGCCGGTGGAGACACGGATCCGCCCGGATCCGGCCGGCGTCACGGGGATCACCTGCGTGGGTGCATCGTTCCCCGCCGGCGCCTGCTGCCGGAGCGCGCGCATCTCGGCGGCCGAGATGGTCGCGCCGTCGTGGTCGCCTTCCACGACGGGCGGAATCGGGGGCTGCGGTTTCGCGTCCACAGGCACGGGAGCGGTGTGCACTGTCGGTGCGAACAGCTGCTCGAACTCGTCGATCTCGCTCGGCGCGATCGTGTCGTCGGACGCGCTCGGCGGGGCGATCGTGTCCTCGATCCCACTCGACCCCATGACCTCGCCCGGCACCAGGGTGTTCCCATCGACCGCGGCATCGTCCTCGGGCTCGGGCTCGGGCTCGGGCTCGGGCTGGGTCTCCGGCTCCGGCTCGGGCTCGGGCTCGGGCTCCGGCTCCGGCTCCGGCTCCGGCTCGGGCTCCGGCTCCGGCTCCGGTGAAACACCGACGCCCTGCTCGGAGTCCGCAGCAGGCTCGAGCTCTGCCTCCGTGTCGGCGGCAGGCTCTGCTTCCGACTCGGCGGATGCTGCCTCGGCGACCTGAGCGGCCGCCCCTGCGGTGCCCGCGCCGAAGAACGCCAGAGGCGGAGCGGGAACGGCACCCAGCGCGGCCGCTGACGCTCCCGCAGGCGCGGAGTCGATCATCGGCACGGGACCGAGCACCGCCACGATGGGCTCGGCGTCTGAGGCCTCGAGTTCGGCGCTGACGGCCGCCGCACGGACGACGCCGCTCTGCACGGGGAGGCCGGACGCGGCATCGGTCTCCTCCACCGTGATCTCGATGCGGGTGGCGCCGCCGACGAAGCGCTCGCTCCACGTGGTCACTTCGGCTCCGGTGAACTCCTGCGCATCGTCGGCGCCGCTGCTGACACGTGCGACCACACCGCCGCGCAGAGCGATGCGCACGTCCTTACCCTCGGCGACCGCCGCCGCGAAGGGCGGGAGCGAGGCGAACGAGCCGACCTCGCCCGAGGTGAGCACATCCACGACGCACGACAGCGTCTTCTCGGCCGGCAGGCGATCCCAGAGGCGCGCGACGACCTGGCTCGACACGTCGGGCGGCAGCGCGACGAGCGCGCCGGGAACGACGATCAGATACCACTGACCCGGTCGATAGATCGTCTGCATCAGCGAACCCCTCCTGCTGTCTCGCGTGGGCGAGTGTCCATGTCGATATCGGTCTCGAGCAGAGTGCCGGGGCGCGACGCCACCGATACCGCATCCGCGATGACGACCGTGATGTTGTCGCGCCCGCCGGCCTGGAGCGCCTCGGCGACGAGGGCCTCGGCGGCCTCTTGAGGATCGCTCGTCGTCAAGAGGATCTCTCGGATCCGCCAGTCGGACAGCTCGGAGGTCAGTCCGTCCGAGCACACGACGATGCGGTCGCCGAGCTCTGCGGGGAACAGCCAATAGTCGGCGTCCCCGGTGCTGCTCGCGCCGATCGCCCTGGTGATGATGTTGCGCCGTCGATCGGTCGACGCGTCCTCGGGGGTGAGCTCCCCCGCCTCGATGAGCTCCTGCACGACAGAGTGGTCGACTGTGATCTGCTCGAGTTCGGCGTCGGCGAACCGGTAGGTGCGCGAGTCGCCGATGTTCACCGCGAGCCAGTACCCCATGCCGTCGACCGAGGCGATCACGACACCGCTCAGCGTGGTTCCCGCACGACCGTTGCCAGACGTCGACAGGTGCTCGACACCCTCGCGTGCTCGCTCCAGCGCGAAGCGGACGTCGTCCAACGCGAGCGAGGTGCGGCCGATGAACAGCGCGAACTCGTCGATGACGGTGGCGCTCGCGCGTTCGCCGGCCTCGTGGCCGCCCATGCCGTCGGCGACGACGAACACCGGCGAGCTCGCGAGGTAGGAGTCTTCGTTCAGGGCCCGACGCAGCCCGGGATGCGTCGCGGAACCGGTGTGGACGACAAGACCCGGCCTCATGCGTATCCGCCCACGGTGACGATGCGGTCGCCGATCTCGATCGCGTCGCCGAGTCGCACCGGAACCCGCTGGCCCGCCGGGCACGCGAACCGCTGCCCGTCGCGCACGATCGTCATGCCGTTCGTGGAGTGACGGTCGAGCACCCAGCCGCCGGACGCTTCGGATGCCGCCTCGAAATGCGTCTTCGACAGCGAGAGCGTCTCATCGCGCACCGGAACGAGGACCGCACCGTCCTCGGGGGCGGGATTGCGGCCGAAGATCGTGCGGCGGGAGACGGGGACCCTGGTGCCGTCGTCCCACGTGAAGATCAGGCGGTGGCCGGGCACGCTGATGCGGGTCTGCTCGAGCTCGGCCTCCTCGTCGTAGTCGGCGTCGAACGCGGGTGTCGTCGTGGGCTGGCGGGCGTCCGGCCCGGGCCCGGCGGATGTGGAAGCGGCGGACGAGGGCGCCTCCGGTGCAGACGCGGCGGGCGGAGGCACCGCCGGAGCCGAGACGGGCAGCGCGGGAACGGGCGGCATCGCGGGAACCGGCGGGATCGACGATGCGAGCGGATCCGCCGGCGCAGAGGGCGTGACGGGGTCAGGCGCGATGGGACCGGATGCGGAGGTGTCGGACGCGGCGGGCTCGGGAGCGCTCGGGCGCTGGACGATGGTCTCGTCGAGTCCGGGGTCGAGATCGGAGACCGGTTCCGGCGCGGGACTCGGCGGCGTCGGATCGACCCTGGAGGGCGGACCGGGCTGGGTGACCCCGGGGACGAAGGCGATCAGCGATGACTCCCCGGCCTCGGGCACGGGGGGCTCGAACGGCACCGGCGGCCGGGGCGGCGCCGCGGGAGTGCCGAACGCGGTCGGAGCAGCAGACGCCGCCGGAGCAGCAGGCGCCGGGGCGGGCGCCGCCGGGGCAGCGGGCGCCGGAGCGGGCGCCGACTCCCCGGGCACCGTGAATGCACTCCGCGCGGGCGCGGGGAACGGTTCCGGCGCGGAAGGCGCGGGCGGCGGGGTGAAGCCGCCCGAGGCCTGCGCTGCGGGCAGACCGGGGATCGCGGGCGCGATCCCGCCGGCGGAACCGTGGAGGGCACCGCCGGCGATCGTGACCTCCGGATCCGTCGTCGTGGGAACGGACGCGGGCGATACCCGGGCGTCGAGGATGAGCGCGTTCGCGACCTTGTCGTGCCAGCCCTGGAAGCGCCCTGATCCGTCGAACAGCGGCGTGAAGTATCCGACGACGATCCCCGCGGCCAGACCGAAGATCACGTTGCGCAACAGCGCTCGGCCGAACCCGAGGTTCGAGCCGTCGACCGCCGACACGAGGCGCAGACCCTGAGCCCGCATCCCGATCGATCCCTTGCCCGCCTGCATCAGCGTGTAGACGACGAACCAGCCGAGCAACAGGAGCGATACGATCGGGCCGCCGATGAGGAGGGTGGTGAGTCCGGCCTCGATGCCGCCCGAAAGGCTGACGGCTGCGATGAGCACACCGTAGAGGACCACGGCGATACCGGCGGCGATGGCCGCATCGATGAGGTAGCCGATCGCGCGGCGGTTGATCGGCGCGATCGGCGCGAACGCGGGCTGCGTCATGAGGTCTCGCTCTCGGGTGCGGACGGTGTCGATGTGCTGCTCTCGATAGTGCCAGGTTCACGCCGGACCCGCGCGACGGCGGCGTCGCGGAGCCCCTGCAGGCCGTTCGAGATCGCCGACCCTCCCAGCAGTGAGCGCAGGCTGAGTCGGGCTTTGATCCGCTTCCAGAAGCCCGCCTCGGCGCCGAGACCTCCCACGATCGTGTCGACCTCGCTCCAGAAGGCCTCGACGTCCTCCGGGGTCGGATCGGTCGGCCCGAACACCTCGGCATCGGCCCGCCGTGCCAGCGTCGTGACCTGCGGGAGCGTCAGAGTCGCGGCCACGGTCGCGGCTTCCTCCGACCGGGTTCCGCCCGGCGGGATCCGCGCGCCATAGTCGACCGCTCTGTCGGTGAGCTCGTCCCATCCGCCGCTGATGCGGTCGGAGGTTCGGGCGGCGGAGCGCCGCGACCGGCGCTTCGCGGCCTTCCACGCGCCGATCACGATGAACGGGGAGGCGACCAGCGCGAGGATCGACAGCGAGATTCCGCCGATCACGAGGATCGTGCCGATGATGCCGAGGAGATTGAGCGACTCGTCGTCGCCCTTGCGGTCGTCAGGCAGGGTCGGCGGCAGGTCGACCGGCTCCTGCGGCGGCGGCGGCGGCTGCAGCACCTGCGGCTTGGGGTCGACCTTCGGCTTCGTGTTCTGGTCGTTGGGGACCTTGTCCTCGGGAGGCGTCGGGTTGAAGGTGAGCCACCCGAGCCCCTCGAAGTTCACCTCGACCCACGCGTGCACGTTGTCGCCGGTCGCCTCGAAGACCGCGTCGCCGGCATTCTCCTCGTCCGGATAGAACCCCATGACGACGCGGGCGGGGATGCCGACCTCGCGGGCGAGCAGAGCCATGGCGACCGAGTACTGCTCGTCATCGCCGATCATCTGGTCGCCGCCGATGAGCGTCGTGATGCGCTCGGCGGTGTGACCGGCCCGCGACAGCACCTCGCCCTCAAGGCCATGGCTGAAGAATCCTCCATCGGCGAGGAAGGTCTCGAGCGCCCTGACCTGCTCGATGGGAGACTCGGCGCCGGATACCGTCTCGGCGGCGAGCGAGGTCAACTCCTCCGGCACGTTGCTCTGCTTCGGCAGCGGCACCTTTCCGAAGCCGACGTCGGCGAGCTGCGTGTCGTCGAACTCGTTCGGGATGACGGTGTCGACGGTGTAGCTGTCACCCTCCGTGAGCCTCGACGTCGCTACGGCGGTGCCGGTCCCGGTGTTGTAGTAGGTCGACCGGCGCAGCTCATCGGCGCGCGCGCCCGCGAAGTCGATCTGCGACACCTGACCGGCGTCGGGCACCCACACCCCGCGATACTCCTCTATCTCGACCTGCAGCGTCACAGGGATGCCCTCGGCGTCCGGCGACATGTTCGCGCGGACCGGGGTGAACGCGCTCGACGAGTCTGCGCCGCCGTCGGTGACGTTGTAGACCATGCCGTCGTACTGATCCATGACCGCGATGCGCATCCGAGCGCCCTTCGGCAGGCCGTTGACGGTGAAGAGCGTGTCGCCGGCCTCGTCGCGGACGTTCTTGCGAAACGCCTGCAGCGGGCTCGGATAGTCGCGGATGTTGAAGGGAGGGATGATCACGTCACGGAACACGTGCCGCGGCTGCACGGGGGCGGCGATCGCGCTCGTCGCGACGCCAGCACCCCCGGCGACGGCGAGCACCGCCACCCCCGCGAGCAGGCGGCGCAGCCGCATGTGCGCGGCCCTCGACGGATCGACCTCGCTCACCGAGACGGCAGCGTTCTGCGGCGCCCACAGCTGGCGGAGCGCGAGCCACGCGGTCGCGAGCACCGCGAACACGAGACCCTGCACCACCGGGAAGGCCGGCTCCGGGGTGCCGAGCGCGATCACCAGCATGAGCATGACACCGGCGGGCAGCAGCGCCCACGCCACGTTCGGCAATCGCAGCGCGAACGACGTCGTCAGCACCGTGATGACGAGGGTCAGCAGGAACGGCACGAGAAAGTGCCCGTCGGTCCCCGACACCGGGGCGACCGTCGTGAGCAGCTGCTTCCACGCCGTGACGGTGCCGACCGCGAGCTTCTCCAGCGTCTCCAGCGACGGGATCACGCCCAGGATGGTCGTGTGCGGCAGCGCGAGCGCACCGCCGAAGACGAAGTACACGGCGACCGTGAGCCCGGCGACGATGAGGATGCCCCAGCGCTGCCACGTCGAAACGACCGCGATCGCGAGGCCGAGGAGCAGCGCGCCGACCGCAGCGGGGAGGTACGACGGTCCGGCGAACGTGGGCCAGAAACCGACGATCGACACCGCGATCAGCAGCGCTGAGGCGGCGAGGTCCAGAATCCAGCGGCGCACCGGCATCCCGGCGAACTCCTTCGCGAGAGCGGTCGACACGGCGGTCATGCGAGTACCTTCTGCAGCGCGAGGGGGACCTGTTCGAGGGCGCCGATCGTCACGACGTCGGCCTCGCCGATGCGGCGGAGAGCGGGCGCGGCCACGCTGCGATCGGCGACGACCGCGAGGACCTTGGCGCCGAACGGGAGCCGAGCGCACGCGACGCGCAGGTCGTCGGTGTCGACCTTCGAACCGCACACGAGCACCACGACGCTCGCGAGCGGCATGGTGCGCGAGAGCACACCGGCGAGCTGGTCGATGCCGCCGTCTCGGGGCTTGGAGTACTCGACGCCCGACAGCGAGTCGAGCAGCTGCTTGCCGGTGCCTGCGGCGAGCTCGCGCCCCTGCACGCGCACGTCGACGCGCTGCGAGTCGCGGATCGCGCGGAGCCCGATGGATCCGGCGGCCGAGATCGCCAGCTCGAAATCGTCGTCCGTGGCGTAGTCCCCGGCCGAGCGGGAGAGGCCGATCACGAAGTGCGACCGACGGGTCTCCTCGTACTGGCGGACCATCATCGTGCCGGTGCGGGCGGTCGAGCGCCAGTGCACGTGGCGCAGGTCGTCGCCGGGCTGGTACTCGAGCAGGGCGTGGAACGAGACGTCGTCGCGCGAGAGATCGGCCGCCGGGAGACCCTCCAGGTCGCGGAGGTAACCCAGCGACTGGCCGTCGAAGAGCACGGTGCGCGGGTGCACGTACAGATCGACGGGCTCGTCGCGACGGTGCGCGCGCTCGAACAGGCCGAGCGGATCGCCGCGCACCACGCTGACGGGGCCGACCTTCACGACCGCGCGCTTCTGCGTCGGGATCGCGAACAGCTCCTCCGCCTCCTCGCCGGGAGCGAGTCGCTGGATGCTGAACTCGCCGCGACCCGATCCGACGGGCAGCACGACCCGGGAGGGCAGGATCGCCCTGGCGCCGCGGTTCGCAAGGGTGAGGGCGCCCACTGCTCGCTCCCCGACGACGACGCGGGTGCGCGCGAGGTCGAGTGAGACGTCGTAGGCGGTGCGACCGATGAGGAACAGCGCGCACAGTCCGACAGTGATGGCGATCACTACGGCGGCGACCGTGAACTCGGCCCACCCCGCGATCTGACCGACGATCCAGAACCCGACCGCGAGCGCCATCAGCACCCACGCCAGCGGACGGATCGCGCCGGCGACGAGGCGGAGGCGACTCAGGATGCGCGCGCCGATGACCGCCGCGACGTCGCGCCAGCCGGCGTCTCGGTCGGTCGGCGCGGTCGCAGCCGGGAGTGCCTCCGTCGTCATCAGGCCGCCGCTCGTGCCTGCGGTGCCGCGACGGCATCCAGGACGCGCGCGATCACGGCGTCGCTGGAGGTTCCCGCGAACTCCGCCTCGGCATCCAGCAGCAGGCGGTGCTGCCACACGGGACGGGCGAGCGCCTTGATGTCGTCGGGGAGCACGAAGTGCCGGCCCTGCGATGCCGCCCACACCTTCGCGATGCGGATCATCGCGATCGCGCCTCGTACCGAGACGCCGAGACGGATCGCCGAGTCCTCGCGGGTGGCCTCCGCGATCTCGGCGACGTACCGCAGCACGGCGGGCTCGACATGCACGGAGGCGCCGAGGTCGGCCATGTCGGCGACGGCGCTGGTCGTGATGATCGCCGAGAGGCCGGCCGACGGGTTGCGGTCCGAGGCACCCGCGAGGATGCTCTCGGTCACCGAGATGTCGGGGTATCCGATCGAGGTCTTGATGAGGAACCGGTCGAGCTGCGCCTCGGGGAGCTTGTAGGTTCCCGCCTGCTCGATGGGGTTCTGCGTCGCGATCACGAGGAACGGGCGGCCGGTCTCGTGCGTGACGCCGTCGACCGTCACGCGAGACTCCTCCATGACCTCGAGGAGGGCGGACTGCGTCTTCGGCGAGGCGCGGTTGATCTCGTCGGCGAGCACGATCGACGCGAAGATCGGACCCTTGTGGAACTCGAACCGGTGCTGCTGCTGGTCGTAGATCGTCACACCCGTCACGTCGGAGGGCAGCAGATCGGGCGTGAACTGGATGCGCGTGCTCGTGCCCTGCACGGTCGCGGCGAGCGCCTTCGCGAGGCTCGTCTTGCCCGTGCCCGGTGCGTCTTCGAGAAGCACGTGGCCCTCGGCGAGCATCGACGCGAGCACGAGGCTGACGATCTCGCGCTTGCCCTGCACGGCCCGGTCCACGTTGTCGACGAGGCGCTGGAAGGTGCCCTGGAACCAGGCGGCCTGTTCGGGGGTCATGGTCATGAGTGTGTCGGTTCCTCGTTCTGTGAAGGGTCGTGCGGCGCGACTCGGGGCGGGTCGCGCTAGTACCAGCTGATCGCGTCGGCGTAGCGGTTGAGCTCGACGATGTAGACGCGGATGGAGCGGCCGGGGTTTCCGTAGAAGCAGCCGAGCTGCACGGTGCCGTTCTCGGGCACGTAACGCGCCGAGTTGCCGAACTGGCCGCCGTCATCGCACCGCAGGGTGTAGTTGCCCGGGCTCCGGAAGTTCTGCACCGTGAGGGTGACGTACGCGCACGACGAGTGCGTGCACTCGCCCGGCCAGTTGCCCGAGGCGCCCTTGCCGGTCTTGAGGACCTCGGCCGGACGGTCGTTCGTGCGCGCGGAGTCGGACGCCTCCGGCGACCATCCGCCCTCTGATGCGTGAGCGCGCACCTTGATGCTGTGCGTCTGCTCGTAGCCGTTTCCGACGGTCTCGGACCCGTTCGCCGAGACGTTACGCCACCCTCCACCGTCGATGCTGATCTGGACCTGGTCGATCGGTCTGCCGTTGTCGGAGTTCCTCGCGTCCCACGACACTCTCACCGACTGACCGAGATTCTCGGCTCTGGCCACGGGTGGCTTGGGCTGTCCGAAAGGCACGACCTGTGCAACGTTCGACGCGGCACCCGCATAGGTCGTCCCGTCGACGGTCGCGACCGCACGAATCTGCAGGTTGTAAGTCTGGCCGTTCGTCAGCCCGCCGATCGAGTTGCCGTTCAGCGCCTGCCAGCTGCCGCCGCCGTTGAAGGTGTACTGGTAGCTGAGCTCGCTCGACTTCGCACCGTTGCGGGCGCCCTCGTTGTACGAGATGTTCACGATCGACCGGTCGGCCGCCTGGCCGCGCAGCCCGGTGGGCGCACCGGGCGCGTTCACGCCGCGGCGCGGCGCCGACAGATCGGACCACTCTCCCCACCCGGCCTTGTTCTGCGCGCGGATGCGGTAGGTGTAGGGCGTCTCCGACGTCGGGACCTTGACGGCCTGCGAGGTCGCCCCGGCGCCGGGAGTGAGCGTGTTGACGACCGTGCCGCCGTTGCGCACCTCGAGCTGGTAGCTGGCGATGGCATCGCCGTTCGAGTTCGGCGCACTCCAGTTGACCTGCATCTGCGCTTCGGTGCCGACCGATGCGAGCTGTGTCGTCGTCGGCGCGCCGGGCTTCAGCGGGGGTCCCGCCGGAACCTCGGATGCCGACCAGTTGCTCCAGCTCGACGGATCCGGCGCCTTGTTGTGCGCCTGCACCCGCACCTGGTAGTTGCCGCCGTTCTCGAGGCCCTCCCAGGTGAGCGAGTTGCCGGTGACCTGCTTCTGCGCGACGCCCGATGGCGGGGCGGGCGAGATCTCGAGCGTGTAGCTCTCGACCGGCGAACCGGGGGTCGAGGGGGTCGTCCAGCTGACGGCGAGCGACTTGTCGCCGAACTTCAGCGTGGGCGGGTTCGGGGTGTCGGGGCGCGCGTCGGGCCGGGCGACGGCCGACGTGCCGGAGGGCTTGCCCTCGCCGACGCGGTTCGTCGCAGTGACTTGGAACGTGTACTCGACGTTGTTGGTGAGTCCGTCGAGCGTGCACGTGGTCGAGCGGCACTCCTTCGAGTAGGCGCCGCCGCTCACCGACTTCACGGTGTACTTGGTGATCTCGGCGCCGTTGTTCGACGGAGCGCCATACGACACGACGACCGTGCGGTCCTGCACGCTCGTGACGATCGGCGCGCCGGGAGCCTCGGGCACGCCCTGCACGGTCACCACGACCTGGCCGTTGACCTCGCGGTCGGGGTCCTCGGTCGCATCCTGGATCCGGTAGCGCACGACGAGCGTGCCGACGAACGTCGCCGCCGGCGTGACCGTCAGCTGATCGCCCTTCTGCGAGACACTGCCCATTCCGGCCTCGACCACGGCCGAGACGACCTTGAGCGGCGTCTCCGGGAACGGGTTGAAGTCGTTCGCGAGCACGTCGACCGTGACCGGCTTGCCCTGATCGGCCTCCGACACCGTGTCGGTGTTGGCGGCCGGCATCGCCCGGGTGGATGCCGCGACGAGCACCGTCACGGTACCTTCGACCGGTTCCGTCTGCCCGTCGGTGATGCGGATCTTGAGCGTGAGGGCCGTGCCCTTCTTCGCGCTCGACGACGCCTGCACGAGCAGCTGCGGGCCGTCGACCTTCGCGGTGACGCCCTTGCCGTCGCCGCCGACGAACGTGTACTTGTGCTTGCCCTCGTCCTCGGGGTCGGGGTCGGTGGTGAGCGCGGCGAGATCGAGTGCTGTCGCGTCCTCGCCGGGTGCGACCTGCATCTGGCTGTTCACGAACACGGGCTGCTGATTGTCGGGAGGCAGCACGTCGATCGGGATGGTCAGAGTCGCCTTGCGCCCCTCGGGGTCGTCGGGGCCGTCGCCGTCGGTGACCTCGAACGTGATCGCGTCCGGGCCGAAGTAGCCGGCGGCCGAGGTGTAGACGAGCGACGTCTCGTCCTTGACGAGGTCGGAGCCGTCCGCGTGCACGGCGGTCACCTTGGCGTGCTCGGTGATGCGGGCGGTGCCTCCACCCGCCACCGTCACGTACTCCGACAGAGGCAGCGCCTTGGTCTCGCCGCTGATGACCTCGACGGGCTTGGTGACGTCGACCGTCGGGCGGAGGCCCGATTCTCCGGGAACGAAGATGAAGGCGGAGGCCTCGAGGCCGTCTCGGTCGGTGAGCGTGTAGCGGATGAGCTGCTGCTCCTCCTGCACCGTCACCCGCACGAGACCGTTGTCGAGCTGTGTCGCACCGGCGCCGAGCGTGACGTCGAGCGCATCGGTCGTTCCGTCGGGGTCCTCGTCGTTCTTGAGGATGTCGACCTCGGCGGTGAGGCTGTCGTCCTTGAGGTCCTCGGGGCGCACGCGGTCGTCACGCGCGACGGGTGCCTGCAGCGGCACGTCCTCGTCGACCGTGATCTGCAGCACGGCCGAGGCGGTCGCGCCGCGGGAGTCGCGGATCGTGTACTGCAGCGACGTCTCGAGCGACCGGTTCGGCGCCTGCACGAGCACGCGGTCGCCGGAGACCCGAGCGGAGAGTCCCTCGATCTTCGGGACCTCGAGGCCGCCGTTCTTCTCGCTGACGAGGGTGATCTTGTCGCCCTCGGGGTCGGAGTCGTTCGCCAGCACCGGCACGGCGATCTCACGGCCTGGGCGCACGACGACGGCATCCTTCACCGCGTACGGAGACTGATTGACGTCCTCGGCGGGGGCGATGCCGACGCGGATGGTGGCGACACCCTCTTTGCCGAGGCGGTCGCGCACGCGGTACTTGAAGGTGTCGACGCCTGCTGAGTCGTCGAAGGCCTCGTAGGTGAAGTAGTTCGCACCCGTCTCGACGATGCGGCCCTTGGTGGGGCTCGAGGTGATGTCGAGCAGCTCGACGGAGTCGCCGTCGGCGTCGATGCCGTCGAGCGGCACCGCGATGCTGACCTCGGTGCCGGCGAGCGCGCGCGACACGATGTCCTGCGGACGGGGCGCCGCGTTGGTCTCCTCGTCGATCGGCAGGATCTGGATCGTCACGAGCGCGGCGGCCTTCTGCTGTCGCGAGTCGACGGCCTCGTACGTGAGGTAGACCGTCTTCGCCTCCGGGCCTGCCTTGAACCGCACGGCGTCCTGCGAGACGAACGCCTCACCGTCCTCCGGCTCGGGCGACTCGATGAGCTCGGGCGAGACATGCATGACGTCGTCGTTCGGGTGGGTGTCGTTGTCGAGCACGGGGATCGTGACGACGTCGCCCGCGCGCACGGTCGCGGTGTCGGGGTTGGCGACCGGCTGCAGGATCTCGTCCGGGGCCGGGATCGGGATGACGACGACTTCACCCTCCGCGGACTTCGAACCGTTCGAGATGCGGTACTTGACGCGCACCTGGTCGGTCAGCGCGCCCTGGTCGGTGATACGCAGCGTCTCGTGGTTGATGACGGACACCGAGATGCCGGAGCTCGGCTCGACCGACACGGACTGCACGACGAGGATGCCGCCGGCGGGGTCCATATCGTTCGCCAGCACGCCGACGAGCACGTCGCCGCCGCTGGGGAGGAGGGCGACGTCGCGCACCGCGATGGGCGGCAGGTCGTTGTCGCTCTCGTCCTGCACATCGACGCGGACCAGTCCCTGCGCGTTCTTCGGGCCGGCGGTCGCAAGGTATTGCACGTAGTACGTGCCCGGAGCCGCGGCGGAGAACGTGAAGGTCTTGTTGGGGTAATCGGGCAGGATCGTCGCGCCCGGAGACTCGTCGACCCGGCCGAGCCTCAACGGCTCTCGTCCCGAGCTCGTGTCGTTCGCGAGCGGCGCGACGGCGACCTGCTCTCCCACGCGGGTGACGACGTGGTCGGCATTCGTCTTGGGGTCGGTGGATCCTTCGGGGCGCACGTCGAGCGAGATCGTACCGACGTAGGTCTCGCCGAATCCGTCGGCGACCGTGACCTGCACCTCCTTGCGACCCTGCAGGCTCGCGGTGGCCTTGTAGGTGATCTGGCCGTCGGTGGTGAAGTCGACCTCGTCGCCGGGAGCCGGCTCGACGCCCTTGAGGTAGATGTCGTCGCCGTCGGGGTCGATGAAGTCCGGGAGGATGTTGTACGACACCGTTCCCCCGGACTCGACGACCAGGGAGGTCTTGCGCTTCGGGGTCGGGGCGGCGTTCTGGTCCCAGGGGTGCACCGTGAGGGTGACGTTCGCGGTGTCCTTGCCGTTGCGGCCGTCGTTCGCCTCATAGACGAAGGTCGTCGAACCCGTCGCCTCTTCATCGACGGCGATCTGGAGCGACCCGCCGTTCTGCACGGGCTGCACGGTTCCGAGCGACGGCTGTGCTTCGGCGAGCGTTGCGACGAGCACGTCGCCGTCGGGATCGTTGTCGTTGTCGAGCACCGGGAGCAGGGTGGTGGCACCGGGGCGGACACCGAAGTCGTCGTCCTCGGCGACCGGAGGCGTGTTCTCCTCCTTGCGATCGGGGAGCGTCGTCTCGACCGTCTCCTCCGTGGTGTTGTCCTCGTCCTGCGTCTCCCCCTCGGGCGGGGTGAGGTCGTTCCAGTTGTCGACGCGCTGCAGCGACTCGTTCGCCATCCAGGCGGCACCGCCGACGGCGTCGTTGAGGATGATGACGTCGCGGTTCACGCGGAATGTGAGGGTCTTCGACTGCTCGGCGCCTTCGATGCGCTCGTTGACGTCGTTGGCGTCGCCGGGGCATTCGCGCAGGAACTTCGCGGAGCCCGCCCATGCGGCGTACGTGCAGCCGCGCAGCGAGATGGGCGCGGCGGGCGTGCCGTTGCCGCCGACGTCGGTGACGACGGGCTCGCTGCCGTCGAGGGGGACGCTGACGAGTGCGGATTTGGTGGCGAGCGCGACGGACGTCGTCTCGGCGGAGGCGGGCTGCAGCACGGCATCCGCGACGTCGGCGACCTCGGTGCGGAAGCCACCGGGTGTGGTGACGACGCCGGCGGCCGCGTCGAGTACGACGGGGGTGCGGCCGACGGCGGTGATGCTCGGCGCTCCTGTGTCGTCGATCTCTCCGAGCGACGCCGCGGACGGTTCGAGGGGCTCGCCCTCGTTGTCGACGGGGATCGTGACGACCTCGCCGCGGTCGGCGGAGAGGCCGAACACCGTGCCGTCATCGGCGACGACGACGTCGGCGTTGGCTCCGAGTTTGGCGGCGGGCTCAGCGCCGTCCATCTTGAACGTCGGGATGCCCCGCACGGGGACGACGAAGAGGTTGCCGGACTTCTTGTCGAGGATGGCGGTGGTCTGGTGACCGAGCGCGACCTTCGACGACGAGGGGATGCGGGCGGAGTCGCCGAGCGAGACGCGGGCGGGGTCGACCGCCGTGACGGTGGCGGCGCTCTCGTCGACGACGAGGATCGTGGTCTCATCCTGCAGGATGTCGAAGTTCTCGCCGGTGGTGCGGAGCCCGCCGTCGAGCACGGTGGACTCGTGGTTGAAGTGGCCGACGAGCAGGCTCGAGGCCTTGGTGATCCAGACGCCGCCGTCGTTGAGATCGACCTTCGTGGTCGGGAAGCCCTGATAGTTGATCGCCATCGTGGTCAGGGCGATCACGCCCACCGTCACTCCGGCGGCGGACGCCAATGTCTTCGGTCGTGACCGCATCCACGACAACGCCTTCATACCCGGTTCCCCCCAGGGTCTCGCTGAACAAGACTCTCCCTATCGCGCACCTGGCCGGGCACGATACACCCGATCATCCTAACCGGCCGGAATACCGCGCACGATGGGGAGAATTGTCCAGATCCGGACGGGTGATCAATTCACCGCAGATCGGCGGCGCGCCAGCAGCCCTCGATGTGGTCGTCGACCATGCCTGCGGACTGCATGAGGGCGTACATCGTGGTGGCTCCGACGAAGCGGAATCCGCGGCGCCGAAGCTCCTTGCTGAGGGCGGTGGATTCGGGGGTGACGGCGGGGACGTCAGCGAAGCTCGCCGGGCGGGCATCGGTGGCAGGAGGGGCGAACGACCACATGAGCTCGTCGAGCTCGCCCTCGGCCATCGTTCTGACGATGCGGGCGTTGCCGATGGTCGCCTCGATCTTGGCCCGGTTGCGGATGATGCCCGCGTCGCCCATGAGACGCTCGACGTCGGTCTCATCGAACGCAGCGACCGCGTCGGGGTCGAATCCGGCGAACACCTCGCGGAAGCGAGGGCGCTTGCGGAGGATCGTGATCCACGACAGGCCGGCCTGGAATCCCTCGAGTGCCATCTTCTCGAACAGCGCCCGGTTGCCGTGCAGCGGGGTGCCCCACTCCTCGTCGTGATAGCGGCGGTACTCGGCGTCGTCTCCGACCCAGGCGCAGCGCGCACGTTCGTCGGGACCGATGAGGAGGGAGGACATGGGATGACGCTATCGCCCGGCACCGACACTCTGCTCACTGCACACTGCTCATGCGATCTCTGTCCTGCGCACCGGAGCAGAGCTCCGACGCACGCCGAGCGAGCCCGCGCTCAGTCCGCGAAGGTCGATCCGTCGATCACGAACCGGTAGCGCACGTCCGACGCGAGTACGCGCTCATAGGCCTCGTTGATCTGCGACGCCGGGATGACCTCGACCTCCGCCGCGATGCCGTGCTCGGCACCGAAGTCGAGCATCTCCTGGGTCTCCTGGATGCCGCCGATGTTCGATCCGGCGAGCGACCGGCGCCCGCCGATCAGCGACATCACCTGCACCGGCAGGGGCTCCGCCGGAGCACCAACGCACACCATCGATCCGCCCACGTCGAGCAGGCTCAGGTACGACCGCAGGTCCACGACCGCGCTCACGGTGTTGAGGATCACGTCGAACGACGAACGGAGGTTGCGGAACGTCTCGCGGTCGCTCGTCGCGTAGTAGTGGTCGGCCCCGAGGCGCAGCCCGTCGTCCCTCTTGGTGAGCGTCTGCGACAGCACCGTGACCTCGGCACCGAGCGCGTGCGCGATCTGCACGGCCATGTGGCCGAGCCCGCCGAGTCCGACGACGGCGACCCGGCTGCCCGGTCCGACGTTCCAGTGCCGCAGCGGCGAGTACGTCGTGATGCCGGCGCAGAGCAGCGGGGCCGCGGCATCCAGTTCGATGCCCTCGGGGATGCGAACGACGAACGACTCCGTCACGACGACCTGCTCGGAGTACCCGCCCTGCGTGACCGAGCCGTCCCTGTCGACGCTCCCATAGGTCAGAATCGTCCCGTTCGTGCAGAACTGCTCGTCGCCTCGCTGACAGTTGCGGCACTCGCCGCACGAGTTCACCATGCATCCCACGCCGACCCGGTCGCCGACGGAGTGACGCGTGACGTCCGATCCGACGGCCGAGACGGTTCCGGCGATCTCGTGGCCGGGTGCGAGCGGGTACTTCTGCGGACCCCAGTCTCCCCGCACCGTGTGGATGTCGGAGTGGCAGATGCCGGCGAACGCGATGTCGATCAGGACGTCGTGCGGACCGAGCTCGCGTCGGTCGATGACGGTCTTCTCAAGAGGAGCGGCTTCGCTGGGGGCGGCGTAGGCGTGGACGCGGGTCATCGGGACTCCTCGAATAGAACGGCCCCTTGAGAATACCCATGCGCGGCCCCGCCTACGCCGCCCGCCGCGCTACATGACCACGGTGGTGAACGGCGTGCAGGACCAGAGGACCCACCCACCGCCACCGGCTCCCATCCATCGGAAGATACCGATCCTGTCGGTCCCCTCGATGTTCGAGTACGTCTCGTGCCCGATGTAGTCACCGTCTCCCAAAGGATCGGCACTGGCCGGTGCGGCGAGCGCGATGCTGCCCACTGTCATGGCCCCGATAACCGCGGCGGTCGCGACGATGCGATGCATTCGCTTCACGATGATTCCCTTCTTTGGCGCCCCAGCGCGTTGATTGAACGCGGCCACGGTACCGCCGCGGTGTTCGCACCTCGGAGGGCATCGGTGAACAGCGGTGCTCAGCGCTTCTTCGCCTTGAGCGCCTTCTCCTGAACGGGCGCCTCACCGGATGCCGCGAGCGCAGCGTAGTACGCACGGGCCTCGTCTTGACGCTCCTTCTCCGCGCCTGACGCGATGGGGGCGCGCACATGCTCCGCCTCGTAGCCGAACGCGTCGACGAGGTCGAGCGCGTGCGGACGAAGCCGGGCACACAGGCGATCGATGTAGCTCGAGACCGCCGCGGCACGCTGCATCGACAGCCGACCGTTGATGAGGTGCCAGGCGAGGTGCTTCTCGATGAGCTGCAGTCCGAACAGGTCGCGCAGCCAGGTCAGCACCTTCTTGGTGTCGGCGTCCTCAACCCGGTGCACGGCGTCGGTGAACGCCTCCCATTGCAGCAGCTCGCCATGCGCGCGGGCCGCCTCGATGAGCTCGGCCTGGTTCTCGTTGAACAGCCGCGAGCCGAGCGCCTTGTCCTTCGCACCGGGGCGCAGACGAGCCGCGATGTCGGCGACCATCTGCTGCACGCGCTCCGCGAGCAGGAGGTGCTGCTGCTCCTCGCGCAGGCCGTTCTCGACTGACCGCGCGACCTGGCCGAAGTCCGCGACCGACTGGCCGAACTGCCGCAGGCCGGCGCCGTGGAACAGCTTGCCCGCGGTCTGGCCGACGGCGAACTTGGCGAGGGCCGCGGCATCCTTGCCTGTGAACTGCTTGGCGTAGTCCGTGAGCAGGCGCTTGCCGACGAGCTGCAGCAGCACGTTGTTGTCGCCCTCGAACGTGACGTAGATGTCGAGATCGGCACGGAGTCCTACGAGACGGTTCTCGAACATGAAACCGGCGCCGCCGCACGCTTCGCGAGCCTCCTGCAGCGTGTCGAGCGCGTGCCAGGTCGACAGCGGCTTGAGTGCGGCCGCGAGGGTCTCGAGGTCTTCGCGGTCGGCCGGAGTGTCGGTGCGGCCCGAGAAGACGCCGTCGAACTTCTGCAGGAACTCGTCGTGCGCGAAGATCTGCGCGTACGTCGTCGCGAGACGGGGCAGCAGGCGACGCTGGTGCTTGCCATAGTCGAGAAGCACGACCTCCTGGCCGTCGATGCCGTCGAACTGACGGCGCTGCGTGGCGTACGTGATCGCGATCTTGAGCCCGAGGGCCGACGCCCACGACGCCGCTCCGTCGAGAGAGACGCGCCCCTGCACCAGGGTGCCGAGCATCGTGAAGAAGCGGCGCCCGGGGCTGTCGATAGCGCTCGAGTAGGTGCCGTCGGGGGCGACGTCGCCGTAGCGGTTCAGCAGGTTCGTGCGTGGGATCCGCACGTGATCGAATGACAGGCGACCGTTGTCGATGCCGTTGAGTCCGCCCTTGAGTCCGTCGTCCTCGCGGCCGATGCCGGGAAGGTCGACGCCGTCCTCGCCGCGCAGCGGCACGTAGAAGCAATGCACGCCGTGGTTCACGCCGTTCGTGATCAGCTGCGCGAAGACGGTGGCGGCGATGCCGTGCAGGGCCGCATTTCCGAGGTACTCCTTCGTCGCCCCGCGGAACGGGGTGTTGATGACGAACTCCTCGGTGTCCGGGTCGTAGGTGGCGGTCGTGCCGACGGCGGCGACGTCGGATCCGTGACCGATCTCGGTCATCGCGAACGCGCCGGGGATCTCGAGGCTCATGATGCCGGGCAGCCACCTGTCGTGGTGCTCGGCGGTGCCGAGCTGCAGCACGGCGGAGCCGAAGAGCCCCCACTGCACGCCCGACTTGATCTGCAGGCTCGGATCGGCGGTGACGAGCTCCTCGAACCCGGCGATGTTCGCCCCGTTGTTCTCCTCGCCGCCGAGGCGCTTCGGGAACGCGCGGTGCACCGCCTTGTTGTCGACGAGCAGGTGCAGCTGGCTGAGCACGCGCTCCCGGTGCTCGTCCTTGCCGAGCTCGTCCTTGCGCCAGAACGCCGAGTCCTTGATCATCTCGCGGGCCTCGCGCCGGGTGTCGGCCCAGGTCCCTAGCAGCAGCTCGGTGACCGCGTCGACGTCGAGCCGCACGTTCGCGGAGGACTCGTTCGACTCGGCGGGGGTCGTGTTCGGACGGACGGCGGCGTCGACCATGGCGCGTTCCTCTCAGGAGAAGATCGGGAATGTGTCAATGGTAGGTGTGCCACAACCCACCACGAAGTCGCCTGTATGGTTTCGCCAACCTGTCTCGACCTCGTCGCCGGAGCGGATTGTCGTCAAGCCACAGTCAGACCGTAGTCAGGCGAGGCCGGCCGGGCTCGCGGCACCCTTCCGGTCACGCCGCGGCCGGCGTGCGCGGAGGCGGTGCAGACTTCGCGTCGTTCCACCGGCGCATCACGCCGGCGCTCATCCGCGACCAGGTGCGGTCTCGGATGAAGATGGAGTCGATCGCGATCATCGTGAGGGAGAACCAGGGCAGCCCCATCAGCACCGCGATTCCGATGTGGAACGACAGGATGCCGATGAGTCCGATCAACCGCGTGGGCCGGGTGAGCAGCATGAGCGGGAAGGCCACCTGCAGGATGATCGATCCCCAGCTCGCGGCGACGACCATCGGACCCCAGGTCGTGACGAGATCGCTCAGCACCGGCCACGTGCCGAACCTCGCGGTCTGCAGCGGGTTGTAGACCGCGTACCCCTCTTTCCACGGATCGCCGCCGGCCTTGAACAGCGCACCGGACGCGTAGACGAAGCACACCTGCGCGGTGAGCGCCACCAGCGCGAGGTTGTGGAAGACCGTGCCCAGCAGCGCCGGTTGGCTGCCCGGCGGGAACCACTCCCCACTCTTCGCCCGCCGACGCGCATCGAGCGACCACCGCGCAGCGGGGTCGGCGAAGAACAGCAGCAGCAGCGCGATGCGGAACATGTTGTCGCCCTGGTCGCCCACCATGTCGTTGGCTTCGATGAATCCGACCCACAGGCAGAAGAAGACGGGCAGCACGATGCGGAAGCGCCAGCCGAGCACGAACAGCACGGCGAGCACACCGAGGAAGAGGTACAGCGCCGTGTACAGCGCGTCATTGCCCATCGCCGTGTGGAACGCGCTGAAGACCCAGATGGTCGGGAAGTCGCTGACCGGCTGCGCGAGCTCACCGTTCCACGCCGACCCCGATCCGAACGTGTAGAGGCGGGTGCTGAAGTTCGAGGCGAGGAGTCCGATCGCCGTGACTCCGAACAGGATGCGAGTGACCGCCAGCCCGTACAGCGCCTTCTTGCCGTGGAAGAGCCAGTCGCCGACGAACGCCGAGATGCGGTCGATCGCCGACACGACCATGGCCCAGAACCCCGCGACCATCGACGACGCGAACGTCAAGAGCCGCACCGGGAACGACACCTGTGTCTCCCCTGATCGCGGCCCGGGCGTGAACGGCGGAGCGGATGCCGGAGCGGATGACGGCGCAGGCTTCGGCGGTGCCGGCGATTTGACCGGTGCGGGAGCGGTGGCCGTCGCGGCCGGGCGCCGTCCGCGGGTCTTCGCGGGGGCGCTCACTTCTGGGTCCTCTCGAACTGGCTGCGGAAGGTGTTCGCGAAGTTCTCGCGACTCTGCCCTTCCTCTTCTATAGGGAGACGCCATCCCGTCGTCGAGAACGTGGGATCCGGACGCTGGGCGCCGGGATCGTTCCGCTCGGCGTAGGGCACGACGTTCTGCCTGCTCACCCGGTACTGCACCTCGACGACGGCATCCGCTCCCCAGATCGCGTAGGCGACCTGGGTGGCGTACGCGGTCGACAAATGCTCCTCGGCCATGTATGCGGCGGTCGACGGATTGTCGCCTTCGAGCTCGTCGAAGGAGCGCACCATCCACTCCTCCCACCCGTCCTCGGTGTAGTCGAGAGCCACGACCGCCTGCTGCTGCTCGTTCAGCTTGTTGTAGGCATTCATCTGACCGCTCGCGACCTCGCTCGACTGGATGCCGGCGCGCGGCGGGAAGAGGTTATAGCGGATCATCGACAGCTCGACGTCGGTCGCGCTGACCCACCCGGTCTCGATCTGCTCGCCGTCCTTCTCGATGACGGCGCGCACGTTGAAGTGGTAGTCGCCGTTGATCGGCTCTGGAGCGAAGACGCTCCAGGACTGACCGAACATCGGCAGCATGTACCCCGCGAGCACCTCCTGCGTGGGGATCTCCCGGAGCGCGGAGTACGGGGCGATCCAGAGGAACGACGCTCCGACGTGCCAGAGGGTGAGAAGGCACGCGCCGAAGGCGATCAGCTTCACCCACCACGCGGGCCGCGGTCTCGCCGCGCCCGCGGGCTCGTCCGTGATGTCGGATTCGGATGACGTCTGTGATGTCGTGGTCATTGTGCGCACCTTCCTGACCGCCGAGAGGTGTCGGGGGCGGCGGGGGGGGGGGCCCCCGACGAGGGTGTCGCTACTCGACCATGCGGTCGTTCGCGACGGTCTGCGCTCGGCGCCGGCCGAACCTGACGGCTCCGAGACCGAGAACCAGCATCAGCGCTGCGAGAGCGATCCAGCCGCCCTGCACCTGGCCGCCCGTGGTGGCGAGGCCGGAGGCCACCACCTGGAACGTCGCCGCCACGCTGCCGGAGCTCGCGCCGGTGAGCGTCACCGTGTGAGTGCCCAGGTCGTAGCCGGCCGGGATCGTCCAGGTGAAGGTGACGGTGCCCTGCGCGTTCGCCACCTGCGTGCCCAGTGCGAGCGGCGCGGACGTCATGACGCCCGTGACCGTCTCGCCGGGGGCGAAGCCGGTGCCGACGGCGGTCTGCCGATCACCGCGCTCGAGCACCGGGGCGCTGAGCGTGATGCCGAGCTTCGCACCGGGATCGGCTGCCGCATCGGCCGAGGCCGACGCCTGCGCGGTGGCGGATGCCGAGGCTTGCGCGGTGGCGGATGCCGAGGCGTCGGCCGCCGCCGTGGCAGAGGCCGTGGCCGAGGACGAGGCGTTCGCCGCCGCGGCCGCCGAGGCGTTCGGGTCCGCGTCGGCCGAGGCCGAGGCGTCCGCCGCACTCGTCGAGGTCGCGTCGTTCTGCGCCGCCGCCTGGGCCGCTGCCGCCGCCGAGGCGTTGGCGGTCGAGGTCGCGGTCGTCGAGGCGTCCGACGAGGCGTCGGTGGTCGCCGCGGCCTGGGCCGCTGCCGCCGCCGTCGCATCAGCCGCCGCCGAGGCGCTGCTGGTGGCGTCTGCCAGAGCCGCCGCCACCGCTGCGGCCTCCGCCGCCGCGTTGCTGTCGTCGTCGGCCTGAGCCGAGGCCGCCGCCGACGCCGAGGCGTTGGTGTTGATCTCGGCCGAGGCGTCGGCCGAGGCCACGGCATCCGACGAGGCGTCCGTCGACGCGGTGGCGATCGCCGCCGCGCTGGCGTTGGCCGCCGCGCTCGTGCTGGCATCGGACGTGGCCGAGGTGTCGGCCGCCGTGTTCGACGAGGCATCCGCGAGGGCCGCCGCCTGCGCGGCGATCGCCGCACCGGCGTTGGCCGACGAGGTCGCGTCGGCCGTGGCCGCGGTCGATGCGGTGGCGGTCGCCGCCGCCTCCGATGCCGCCTCCGCCGCGGGGTCGGCCGCAGCGGATCCCTCGGCGGTCGCGTCGGCGTAGGCCGCAGCCTGGGCCGCCGTCTCCGCCACTGCGGCGCTCGACGCGTCGGCGTTCGCGGATGCGGATGCCGAGGCCGCCGCATTCGCGTTCGTCGACGCCTCCGACGAGGCGTCGGTGGACGAGTCGCTCGTGGCCGCCGACTCCGACGAGGCCGCCGAGTTGGCGTCCGCGGCGGTCGAAGCCGCCGCGTTCACGTCGTCGGAGGCGTCGGCCTGAGCCGCCGCCTGTGCGGCGACCGCCGCCGCCGCGTTCGCGGTCGCGGTCGAATCGGCCGAAGCCGTCGTCGACGCGTCAGTGGTCGCCGCCGCCACGGCCGCTGCCGTCGCGTCAGCCGTCGCTGCCGCGGATGCCGACGACGTCGCGTCCGCCAGGGCAGCCGCCTCGGCCGCCGCCTGCGCCGACGGGTCGCCGTCTGCGGTCGCGTCGGCGGATGCGGACGCGGATGCCGCGGCGTTCGTGTTCACGTCGCCCGGATCGCCGGCCGTGACCTCGGTGGTGTCGGTCGCCGTGATCGCGCCGGCCGTCGCGGTCAGCGTATAGCCGGTGCCGGGGGTGGTGCCGGCGGGGACCGGGTAGTTCGCGGTGAACGCGCCGAACGCATCGGTGGTCGCGGTCACCGGACCGCCCACGTTCGCCCCGCCGCCCGGTGCTGTCAGCTGCAGCGACACGGAGGAGCTCACGGGCCAGCCGCTGCCGGTCACCGCGAGGTTCGTCCCGGCCGGGACGGTGGGTGCCGCATCGACGACGACCGGAGCCGCCGTGACCTCGGTCGTGTCGGTCGCGGTCTGGGTGCCCGCCGTCGCGGTGACGGTGTAGCCCGTGCCCGCCGGAGTACCCGCCGGGACCGGGTACGCCAGGCTGAAGCCACCGAGCGGTCCCGTCGTCGTGGTCACCGGGGCACCGACCGCGGCTCCGCCCGGGGCGGTGAGCTGCACGGACACCTCCGTGTCGGCCGGCCAGTTCGCGCCCGTCACCCCGAGGTCGGATCCCGCCTCGACGGTCGCGTCGGCATCCACCGTCGCCGCCGCCGTGATCTCGGTGGTGTCGGTCGCGGACTGCGCTCCGGCCGTCGCGGTCACCGTGTAGCCGGTACCGGGCGCCGCGGTGGCGGGCACGGGGTAGCCGAGCGTGAACGCACCCGCGGGGTCCGTGGTCACGAGCACTGGATCCGAAACGGGGGTGCCGCCGGGGGCGGTGAGCTGCACCGAGACCTGCGAGCTGGCAGGCCAGCCGGTGCCCGTCACGGGGAGGTCGGTCCCTGCCTGTGCGGTGTCAGCCGCGTCGACCGCAGCAGCCGCCGTGATCTCGGTGGTATCCGTCGCGCTCTGCGCGCCCGCCGTCGCGGTGACCGTATAGCCCGTGCCGGGCGTCGCCGAGGCGGGAACGGGGTAAGCGAGCGTGAAGCCACCGCTGGGATCGGTCGTCACGAGTTCCGGACCGCCGACGACGGCACCGCCCGGCGCTGTCAGCTGCACCGACACCTGCGTGTTCGCCGGCCAGTTCGCACCGGTGACCGCGAGGTCGGTTCCCGCCTGCGCGGTGTCGGCCGCGTCGACGGACGCTGCGGCCGTCACCTCGGTGGTGTCGGTCGCGGTCGCCGCGCCGGCGGTCGCCGTCACGGTGTAACCGGTACCGGGCGTCGCGGAGGCAGGCACCGGGTACGCGAGCGTGAAGCCGCCGTCTGTGTTCGTGGTCGCAGTCTCCGGACCACCCACGTTCAGGCCGCCCGGCGCCGTCAGCTGCACCGAGACCACCGTGTTCGCGGGCCACCCTGCACCGGCCACCGGGAGGTCGGTGCCGGCCTGCACGGTCGCCGCGGCGTCCACCGTCGGCACCGGCGCATCGGTCACCTCTGTCGTGTCGGTCGCGATCTGGGTTCCTGCCGTGGCCGTCACGGTGTATCCGGTCGCAGCGGGGGTGCCGGCCGGGACGGGGTAGGCGATGGAGAAGAATCCGGTGGGGTCGGTGTTCGCGAGCACCGGGCCGCCGATGGGAGTGTCGTCAGGGGCGGTCAGCTGCACCGATACCTGTGAGCTCGCGGGCCAACCGGTGCCGGTGACCGCCAGATCGGTGCCGGCCTGAACGGCCGGCGCGGCATCCACGGCGGCAGCCGCCGTCACCTCGGTCGTGTCGGTGGCGCTGACCGCTCCCGCGGTCGCCGTCACCGTGTAGCCGGCAGCGGGCTCGGCTGATGCGGGAACCGGGTAGGCCAGCGTGAAGGCGCCGGTCGCGTCGGTGGTCACGGTCTCGGGGCCGCCGACGTTCGCGCCACCGGGGGCCGTGAGCTGCACCGACACCTCGGTGTTCGCGGGGTACCCGGAACCGGTCACGGCCAGATCGGTACCCGCCTGCACGGTGTCTGCCGCGTCGATCGTAGCAACGGCGGCCACAGCCGACTTCACGGTCGACGAGCCGAGGTCGAGCGACACTCCTCCCCCGACCGCGGGGAGCAGGTCGACTGCGAGCGCGCGCACCGTGAAGCTGTCGGCGCCGAGGTCGCCCGTGGTCGGCTGCTCGTTGATCGTGATGGTCGCGATCTGCGACAGCACACCCTGCAGAACCGGGTCGAGCGTTGCGAGCAGCGGCGTGGTCAGCGCGGCGAGTGCCGGCTGCACGAGCGGGATGACGCTCGTGAGCGCCGTGTTGACGAGCGGTCCCGTGGTCGTCGCGACCGCGGAGGTCACGGCCCCGATCACCGGGTTGAGCAGCACACTGAGGTCGAGCCCGGCGAGCGTGATGTCGGTCGTCGTCGTCGGCGCCGGCGTCGCCGTGCCCGCGAACTGCGCGAGCGTTCCGGCGACCGTGATGGTGCCGGACGTGAGCGTGATGCCGGTGAGCGGGTTGGTGAGGGTGACACCGACGTTCACCGTGGCCTGCAGGTCGTTCAACGTCGCGGCGAGCACGGAGGTGACCTTGCCGTTGAGGCTCTCGGGGTGCGTCCCCGTGAGGGCCGAGGTGATTCCCTGCTGAATGGCCGAGATCATCGTCGCCGAGAGCACGGGAGTGTTCGCCGGAAGCGTGTTGAGGTCTGCTCCGGCACCCGTCTCGACGAGCAGCTGCGCGAGGTTCACGGAGATCGTGCCGTCGGCGAGGTCGACGAGCACCGATCCGGTGGTGTTCTCCAGCGGCTCCTCCAGCAGCTCGGTCACAACCGTCTGACCGACGGTGGCGAGGCCGGTGATCGAGGCGGTGCCTCCGGTCGCCGCGAAGTTCGCGACCAGCGGCACGTCGGGAATGGCGTTCACGGTACCGACGAGGGTCGTCGCGAGGGCGGTCAGCGCGCCGCTCGGTCCGACGAGGTTGCTGACCGGCGTGAGCGTGCCCTGGATGGCCGCGCCCAGAGTGGTGGACAGTCCGGCGACGAGGTCGCTGTGCAGGTCGAGGCCCAGGTCGGCGATCCGGTACTCGGACGTCGCCGCATCGGTGTTCGACTCGGCCCGGGACGCGAGCGCGCCGATGCCGACCGAGGCCTCGTCGAGGACCGCGTCGGTGAGACCGGCCACATCGAGCTGGTCGAACAGGCCTGTGAGATCGAGGGTGCCGGGGGTGACGCTGCCGTCGATCGCGCCGGCGTCGATGGCACCGCCCGAGGTGATGGTGCCGGACGACGCGATCGACTGGGTCTGGGTCGGCGAGGAGCTGAAGCTCTGCGCGCTGCCGAGGTCTCCCAGCTGAAGCAGACCCGGCGTCGTGCCGTCGGTCAGCAGCGGGACGTTGAGAGAACCCACATCGATGCTCAGGGCGTCCAGCGCGGTGAGGTCGAGACCTCCGAGCTCGGGCCCAGGCGCCGACGGATTGCTCGTCAGCGTGTGCCCGAGCGTCGCGATGTCCAACCCCCCGAGCAGGTCCGCCGGCAGCTGGATGATCTGCCCCTGCGCAGCCGACGGATCCGTGGGATCCGCCGCGTCGAGGGCGTTCGCCGCCGTCGGTACCAGTGCACTCGCGAGGATGACCGCGGCGACTGTTCCGCCTGCGATTCCCCCTCCGATGACCCTGCGTCGCCGCAGAGTCCTCCCCTCCGAAATGTCCATTCGCCTCTCCCGTGATGCAGATTCTCCGCGTCATGGGCCCTCCCCAGGTGCCGAAGACATCAACGGCCGAGCGCATGTTTGGAAGACAGTATTCCGGTGAGAACGGATTCATGTCCAGGTTTTGTCCAGCTTTCGCGCGGCTCGCAGCCCACGGCGAGACATTCTGTTCGGGCACCGATATTTTGGGTGATCCATACGCTCAATTGAATGACGATTCAGTCAACAATCTGCGCAACACGCCGACCGGTCGTTCTGCGCGGCGCACCGGACGGCATGGCTGACGCCCCGCGACCGAGTGGCCTGCGGGGTGTTCGCTGTGCGCGTGAGCGGCTAGAGCGAGAGGGTGCCCGAAGCGGAAGAGCGGGTCGGCGATGTCGAACGACACATCCGGGCGAGCGTTATCTCGACCGCCGCCATCGACCGCGGCAGGTTGAAAGGCAGACGTCCCTCCGAGGGAGACACGTCGAGCCGCCCCTTCAGACGGATCCGTCGGCGACCAGCTCGAGCAGCAGCTCCGCGCAGTCCTCGCCGCCGGGAAAGTGCTCGGTCACGGTCGCCACCGAGCCGGGACCGGACGACGAGCCATGGAAGCCGCGGGGATATATGCCGCTCCAAGAATACCCGCCCGTTCAGCGGCCTCGCCGAAGGTCGCGGTCTGCCGCGCCCAGCGGGGTTCCGTCCCGGGATCCACCTGCGGGTGCAGGGCAACGCGCAGACCGACGCCGGTGTATTCCCTGCGGGCGATGTCCGCGAACCGGTCAACCAGCTCGGGGTCGCGAGTGGCTGCGAGACCCAGGGTCTCCCGCCACCGCCATCCCGAGCACGAGGCCGTCTGGCTCGTCGCCCTGTGGGACGGTCTGCAGTATCAATGGCTGCACGACCGGGATGCGGTGGACATGGCGGCGCACCTGCGGGCGCACCTCGACGACGAGCTGCCGCCTCACGGCTGAGGCGACGGCTATCGGGTCAGGCGTTCGCGATCACGGCGATCACGTCCTCGCCGTAGGCCTCGCGCTTCTTCTCGCCGATCCCGGTGATGCCTTCGAGGTCGGCGAGCGAGGTCGGGCGGTGCTCGGCGAGCGCGCGGAGGGTGGCGTCGCCGAAGACGACGTAGGCGGGCTTGCCCTGCTCACGGGCGACACCGGCGCGCCAGGCGCGGAGCGCCTCGAAGAGGCCGCGGTCTCCGGCATCCAGCGCATCCGCCGCGCTCGCTTTGCGGGCGCGAGTCGACGACGACGGCCGTCCGATCGTGTCCTTCCGGAGCGGCACAGCCGTCTCGCCCTTCAGCACGCCGGGCGCCTCGGCACCGGGGGCGAGCGTGCCGTACTCCCCCTGAGCAGCGAGGATGCCGCGGGCGAGGAGCTGGCGGATCACGCTGCGCCAGTCCTGCTCGCTGAGGTCGGAGCCGATGCCGTATGTCGCGATCTTCTCGTGGCCCTGCTGGCGGATGCGCTCGGTCGACGCTCCGCGCAGGATGTCGATGAGGTGCCCCGCACCGAATGCCTGATTGCGCTCGCGCTTGAGCCGCACGATCGTCGAGAGCAGCTTCTGCGCCGGGATCAGCCCGTCGAACGTGTCGGCCTTCTCGAGGCAGGTGTCGCAGTTGCCGCACGGCTGGGAGTCCTGCCCGAAGTACCCGAGCAGGTTCTGCCTCCGGCACTGCACCGTCTCGCACAGCGCGAGCATGGCGTCGAGGTGCTGCCCCATGCGCATCTTGAACGTGCGGTCGCCGGGGCTCTGGTCGATGAGCCGACGCTGCTGCACGACGTCGCCCAGGCCATAGGCCATCCACGCGATCGAGGGCAGACCGTCGCGTCCGGCGCGGCCCGTCTCCTGGTAATACCCCTCGACCGACTTGGGCAGGTCGATGTGCGCGACGAAGCGCACGTCGGGTTTGTCGATGCCCATGCCGAACGCGATCGTCGCGACCATGACGACGCCGTCCTCCCGGAGGAACCGCGATTGGTTCGCCGCGCGGACCTCGGGTGGCAGCCCCGCGTGATACGGCAGAGCGTCGAAGCCCTGCCCCGAGAGATAGGTCGCGGTCTGCTCGACCGACTTGCGGCTCAGCGCATAGACGATACCGACCGCCCCTTCGGGTTGCTCGCGAATGAACGCGACGAGCTGCTTGCGGGGATCGACCTTCGGCACGATGCGGTACTGGATGTTGGGACGGTCGAAGCTCGCGACGAAGTGCTTCGCCGCCGGTGCGCCGCCGGTGCCGTCGAGGTGCAGCCGCTCGGTCAGCTCCTGATGGGTGGCACGGGTCGCGGTCGCCGTGAGCGCCATGCGCGGGACACCGGGGAACCGCTCGCCGAGATCGCCGAGCGCCAGGTAGTCGGGCCGGAAGTCGTGGCCCCACTGCGACACGCAGTGCGCCTCGTCGATCGCGATGACGCTGAGGGTGCCACGCTGCAGCAGTGCGGTCGT
The DNA here is from genome assembly GCF_023715885.1 of Microbacterium hydrocarbonoxydans. Lineage (GTDB taxonomy): Bacteria > Actinomycetota > Actinomycetes > Actinomycetales > Microbacteriaceae > Microbacterium > Microbacterium hydrocarbonoxydans_C. Next base: position 134,085 of record NZ_JAMBOY010000001.1, read on the forward strand.
CGCGGGGCTGGACAGACGCTCGGGCGCGACATAAACGAGATCGAGCTCGCCGGCGACGTAGGCGCGCTCGACCTCGCGGCGCTCGTCGATCGACTGCGTCGAGTTGAGGTACGCGGCCCGCACGCCGTTCGCGCGCAGCGCGTCGACCTGGTCGTGCATGAGAGCGATGAGGGGACTGATCACGAGGCCCGTCCCCTCGCGCACGAGCGCGGGCACCTGGTACGTGATGCTCTTGCCGCCGCCGGTCGGCATGAGCACGACGGCATCGCCGCCGGCGATGACCTGCTCGACGATCGCCGCCTGGTCGCCGCGGAACTCCTCGTACCCGAACACCGTGTGCAGCGCCTCACGCGCGGTCGCGAAGCGGCTCGGCGTCGCTCGACGGAGCGGCGGGGCGGATGCCGTCGCCACCGGAGTCGCGGGCCCTGGACCCCAGTCGAGCGGCGGCTCGAAGCCGGCGCCCTGCGGCTCCCAGTCGAGGGGCTCCGGCGGCTCTGCGGGCTCCCAGCCACCCTCCCAGTCGTCGCGAGGCGGCTCGTCTGCGAACGGCAGATCCTCGTACGGGTCACGGGGAGTCTGCGGCATCCCTCCAGCGTAACGACCCCCGCCGACACCCGGGTGCGTGTGCGGCCCCGGCATCCGGTGCCCCCGTCGGGAAACCCAGAGTTACGAAGCCCCGGCCGGCGAGTCCCGCCCCGACGCGCCGCTCACCACCCCGCTGGTCTCCGTTTTCCATGTCGGTGACGCCGGAAACGCCGAGCGTCGGTCTGACGTCAGGGCAACAGGTCCACTATGCCCGGTCGCGCCTTCATCGCATGGATGACCAGCTCGTTGCCGCTGTCGAAAGTGAGCACCACCGTCGCGGCCAACTCGCCGCCTGGATAGCGTCGGCCTCGTCAATGCCGTGCTTGAGCGCGGCTACACGGACCTTCACGCGGCAGCCGCGGCGAGAGCTTCCCGGATCACATCGGAACGCGACTTGCCTTCGCGGGCTGCGCGCTCGTCGACCTGCGCCAGCTCATCGGCGGTCAACCGCAGTGCGACGACTTGCGACGGCTCTGCACCTCGTCCGGGACGACCGCGCCCTCGCTTGCGCAGAGCGGTGACGTCAAAACCCGCCTCCGCTTCCGCGGACCAGGCTGCGATCTGCTCGTCGGAGACGGGCACTCCGTCGATGGTCTCCTTCTCGTCCATGTGATTGATGTATGACGTTAATCGGCGACTGTTCATCATCTCCTCACCGCCCTCCCGACGCCAGGCGGGGTTAGGTTGGACGCAGACGCCCGAAGGAGCATCCGATGACCGACTTCACCGTGACCCGCAACGACGACGCCTCGCGCTACGAGATCCACTCCGGCGACACGCTCGCCGGGTTCGCCGAGTTCCAACTGCGCCCCGGTGCGATCCGCTTCATCCACACCGAGATCGACCCGGCGTTCCAGGGGCAGGGGCTCGCGAGCGTCCTCGCGAAGAACGCGCTGACGGATGCCGCGGCCACCGGAGACGCCATCGTGCCGCTGTGCCCCTACATCGCGAAGTACCTGACGACGCACGACATCGAGGGCGCCGAGATCCGCTGGCCGCAGCGGCCGTCCCCGATCGCGGGCACCGACGCCACGGAGGCGTGATGATCGGCGAGCGCCGCATCGTCCTGGAGCCCCGCGACGTGCCGCTCGGCGGGGTGCGCGGCATGAACGTGCTGCGCCTGCTGCCGCACCGCAACCTGCCGACCATCGGCGCGTGGTGCTTCCTCGACCGGTTCGGCCCGGCCGAGACGCGCATGCGCGTCGAACCGCATCCGCACATCGGTCTGCAGACCGTCACCTGGCCGCTGGTCGGCGAGATCCGCCACCGCGACGCCCTCGGCAGCGACGTCGACCTGCGTCGCGGCCAGCTCAATCTCATGACCGCCGGCAACGGCATCTCTCACTCGGAGTACTCGGTCGGCGACGATCCGGTGCCGCTCGACGCCCTGCAGTTCTGGGTCGTGCTGCCGGAGAGCGCCCGACACGGCGCCGGTGGGTTCGAGCAGCACACCGAGCTTCCCGGCGTGCGGCTGCCGGCCCTCGAGGGAGCGGATGCCGCGGCCACGGTCGTGCTGGGTGAGTTCGCCGGCATCACCTCCCCGGCCTCCGTGCACACGCCCATCGTCGGTGCCGAGATCGTCGTCGCCGCCGGGAGCACCGTGCGGCTGCCGCTGCACACCGGCTGGGAGCACGGAGTCATGCTCGTCGACGGGGATGCCGTCGTCTCGCAGCATCCGATGGAGCTGAACGACATGCTCTACCTCGGCGACGAACGGGATGCCGTCGAGGTGTCGAGCGCGAACGGGGCGCTGCTTTTCCTCCTCGGCGGTGAGCCGTTCGAGAGCGACATCGTCATGTGGTGGAATTTCGCCGGCCGCACGCACGAGGAGATCGTCGAGGCGCGGGAGGACTGGGAGGCGGCATCCGACCGCTTCGGAACCGTCGAGGGCCACGACGTGCGCATCCCCGCGCCGCCGCTGCCCGACGTGCGGCTCATGTCTCGCGGTCGCAGGATCTGACGCCCGCGCTCACCGGTCCTCGATCGACCGGTACTCGATCGAGCGGTCGTCGAGCGACCGGTCGTTGAGCGACCGCAGCGAGACGAAACGCGGTGAGGTCCGTCCGACTCCCACCGCGTTTCGGCTCGTCGCTGCGCTCCTCGCTCAACGACCGGGCGCGTCTACTCGGGCTGGTCGGTCGGCGGAGCCTCCGTCGGCGGGGCTTCCGTCGGCGGAGCCTCCGTCTCCGGCGCATCCGTCTCCGGCGCGTCGGCATCCGGCACGTCCGCCGCGGCCCCGGTCTCGACCGTGACGATCGTCCGCACCGCCGAATCGCCGTACTGCACGAGCCCGAGATAGCGGGTGCCGGCCTCGAGGCCGCTCCAGCTGAGGTCGTAGCTCGTCTTCTCGCCGCGCGCGGCGGGAACCGGGTTCGGGTTCGCGGTGAACGCGCCCTCGCCCTCGGGCTGCACCGCGGCGTAGGTCATATCCCACGTCATCGGCGCCGAGGTCGCATACACGTTCGCCACGACCAGGTAGGTGCCCGCGGTCGGAGCCGCGACCGTGACCTGCTCGTCAGCCGATCCGGTGGCCGACTGCCACTGCTCGTAGTACCGCAGGTCGTCGGGGCTCACCACCCGGTACACGGTGAGGTCGAGGTCGCTTCCGGTGTCGTCCGACGAGTCGAGGTCGAACCGGGCGAGCGTCGTGCCCTCGGGCACGTCGACGATCCACGACACGTCCTTGTTCTCGTCTCCCGAGGACTCATCGCCCGAGTGACCGGTGACACGCCCGTCGGGGTCTTCCAGCAGCGTGAACGGCGTGAGACCCGAGAGGCGCAGCGCGAGGTCGCCGTCGATGCCCGGCGTGATCTCCACCGTGGTCGATCCGTCGACACCCGTACCCGACACCTCGGCCGGAGCATCGGCCGTGACCGGGAACACCGCGATCGGCGACCGCACCGTGTTCTTCTTGCTCGTCCAGGTCAACGAACCGGTCGCCCACTGCTCGACCGGCGCGCTCGCGTTGTCGAACGTGACGGTGTAGCTCGCGGTCTGGCCCGCACGGTCGAATTTCAGCGTCGAGGGCGACACCGTGACGTTCACACCGGGCACATCGACGGATGCCGTGAACGTGCCCTTCTCCGTGGAGGTCACCGTGCGGGTGACGGTCTGCGCGCTCGCGAGCGATCCGATCGAGATCGACGCGACGTTCAGGTCGCTGCCGTCGATGGGGTCGCCCGGGAAGTCGGCGAGGCCCTTGCCCTCGAGGTAGGCCGTCCAGTCGGCGACGTCGTTCAGGTACAGCAGACCTGGGTTGAAGTACCGCTTCGGGTCGACCTGTCCCGCACCCTGCTGGAACGGGTCGCGGTTGGGCGATCCGTCGGCGTTCACGGTGTCGTACGCCGTGGTCATCATGGCCGACTTGATCTCAGCGGGCTTGGCGTTCGGCCGCTCGCCGAGGTAGAGGGCTGCGAGGCCGGCGATGTGCGGAGACGCCATCGAGGTTCCGGAGAGGATGCCGAAGGTCGGCGCCTCGTCGGGGTCGTTGTTCGTCGCGGCGAGGATCGCCACACCGGGGGCGGCGATGTCGGGCTTCATGATGTCGCTGCCGTCGGCCAGCATCGGTCCGCGGCTCGAGAATCCGGCGATCTGCGGCACCGGGGTGGTGACGCCCGTCGTGTTCTCACCCACGAGCGAGATCGGGCGATCGGCGCCGCCCTGCACGTAGGCGAGCACGGCCGCGCGGTACGCGGAGGCGAGGTGCACGGTCGGCACGGCGTGGAAATCGTTGTCGAGCGAGTCGGATCCGCCCGGCACGTTGACGAGCACCATGCCGATGCCCCCGGCATCCTTCACGACCTGCGACTTCTCGGCGCGCGCGTTGTTCCCTCGATCGCAGACGACGATGTGTCCGGCGGCCTTCGCGGCGTCGAGCGTGCCGGGAAGGCAGAGCGCGGCATCCGCACCGGAGGCACCGGATGCCGCGATGTCGCCGGCGTACACCGACGGGCCGGTCACGGTCTGGCCGAACGGCACGCTGACCGAGGCTCCCGCCTGGGCGAAGCCGTCGAACTGCACCGTGCCCTCCCACGTCGGGATGGTCGACGCGGCGACGGTCGTGTACCAGGGCGAGGCGTGGTCGGCGGTCACCGGGTCGGGTCCGTCGTTGCCCGCGCTCGTCGCGACGAAGACGCCGGCGGCGGCCGCGTTGAAGAACGCGATGTCCTCGGGGGCGAGGACGGTGGATGCCGCGCCGCCGCCGATCGAGTAATTGATGACGTCGACGCCGTCGGCGACGGCCTGGTCGATCGCGGCGATGAGATCGCTGCCGGCACAGATGTCGTCGGTCGTGACCGCGGGATCGGGGCCGACGTAGCAGGCCTTATAGGCGGAGACCTTCGCCCCGGGTGCGACACCCGAGATGGTGCCGAGGTCGACGCCCTCGACGGTCGCCTTCACCTTGAAGTTGCCGGCCGCTGTGCTCGCCGTGTGCGAGCCGTGTCCGTCGCCGTCGCGCGGCGAGAGGTAGTCGTACTGAAAGTCGAATCCGGCGGCGGCGGCGCCCGAGGAGAAGTACTGAGCGCCGATCAGCTTGCTGTTGTAGTCGCTCTTGTCCCACCCCTGACCTTCGACCATCGTGGCCTGGAAGCGCCCGCCGTCGGACTTGTCGAAGTAGACGGTCGTGCCGTCGGTGTAGGGCTGGCTGCCCTTGTGGCGGTTCTTGTCCTTCTTCTGCTGCTTCAGCTTCTTGCCCTCGAACGAGGGGTGCTCGGGCGCGATGCCGGTGTCGATCACACCGACCACGACGCCTTCGCCGGCCTTGTCGACGCCGCCGGTCTGCTGCCAGACGCCGCCCTTGCCCTTCTTGTCGTCGCCGAGTCCGAGGAAGCTGGTGGAGGACTGCGCGTCGGGGTGGCGGATGAAGTCCGGGTACACGCCGTAGACGTCCTTCGACGCGCGAAGCTTGTCGACCTGCTCGCCCGAGAGCTGGGCGCTGAACCCGTTGAGCACGACCTGATAGGTCGTGTCGGGTGTCACGCCGGCCTCCTGCGCGACGGTCTGCTGCTCGGCCTCGAGATGCTTCACGTAGCGCAGCGAGTCCTGCGACTCGGGCTCGAGCTGCTCGCCTTCCGCGGGCTTCGTGGCCTGGATGCCGTCGACTCCGCCCTCGTAGCTGGCGAGCGGATCGGCCTTCATCACGACGATGTACTGACCGGGCGTCCCCTCGATCGGGGTGGGTGCGTTCACCTCCTCGACGCCTGCGTATCCTGCGGTTGCCGTCGACGCGACGAACAGCACGGCCAGGCTTGTGGCCGCCGCCATCCAGGGGGTGTTCGACCCATGTGACTCTCCGATGATCACCTGCGGCCTCGTGCCGCAATGCCGATCAAAGTAACCCGGACTCACACGGGATTGCCAGGTTCGGGGCCGAACCCTAGACGAATGGCCAGTGCGGGACCGTGCCGATGGTCAGGTGCGGGAGACCGGTTTCGGAGTTCGACGAAGTCCGCCGTTGTGGTCACGCACGGGCCGCGAGCTGCACGAGAGCTACGCCTGCGCCGAACATGAACCACAATCCGAACATGACGAGCAATGCCCCGACGACGCGAAGCGCGCGCGGCGACGACTTTCCCGCGGAAAGATCCGCGATCCGCTTCCCCAAGAGCATCCGCTGTTGGTTGTAGATCGCATCCCTGGCCCGCCGGGAGTTCACGGCGACCCATACTCCGATGACGATGATCAGCGGGCCAACGATGAACCCAGGGATGATGATTCCTGGATCTATCACCGCATTACTCCTCCATCGGTCTCGTGCCGGTCTAAGCCATGTCGTTCAGAATACTGATCCGGTACGTATCTATATCCGTGACCTGCGGGTTAAGCTGTGGTCGGCGCCGGCGCGGCATCCCCGTCCGCGGAGAACAAGTACCTGACGGTGGATGCCGGAGCAGCACCCGCGGGGTCGGTGGTGCGGGACACGATCCGCCCCGTCGCGTCCCGGGCAATGCTCACGGTCCATTGAAGGAAGCTCCCGACGAGAATGACCCTTCAATTGAGGCTTTCGGCCCGACTCCCACACGAAAATGATCATTCGCGACCTCGCCGCAAATAACAAGGAACATGTCCCTGAATGTCGTTCCGCCCCCGCCGGGGCTGACGAAGTTTCCACAGATGATGAGCCCGTTGCTCGCTTTGCTGCAGTCAGCCTTTTTCGGGAGGAGCGTGTCGCGTTAGAGGCGGGTCATGGCCGGGGTGGCCTTCTTCCGGCCGAGAGGAAACGAGCCTACGGTGGCAGTCGGACAAGCTCGCGCCGCGCGCGGTGCTATCGACTACGAGCTCGCATCGCCAGGCGCCTTGTCGCGTTGGAGACCGTCAACGTCCCAACGATGACCTGACCTTCGCCACGGCATCGGCGATCTCGGCATCCGTCGGTCCGCGCAAACCGGAGCCGGTCTGCGGCGACGATGTGAACGAAAGCTCCTCGCCGGAGGAAAGCACGATGACTGGGCCTCCGTAAGACGTGCTTGTGGTCTCTCTTGCGTAGATGTTCAGTATGAGCTCGGACGGGATTTCCCTGCGGTGGACAGAACCGCCGAGACCGGAGGGCGATGGGTTGCAGCGTAGCTCGACGCGATCCGCATATAACAACCCCCATCCGGACCCGAAGTGTTTCATCGGTCGCCCCTCGGTGCCACCTGATTGCCCTTGTATGAAGACGAACGCGCCGATCGACGCGCGGTCCCGGACTTCTCTCTCAGCGCGGGCGACGTTCCACCGCCAACGAAACGCGTTGAAAACGAATGTCGCGATGAGTACCGCACCCCCGACCGCGAAAAACACGACGCTGGGAAGTGCCACGCCCTGTGACGCTGGCACAACCAAGAAGACAACCCCCGCTAGAGCCGCGACAGTCGTCGCGACGTTACGCGCAACTATCGTCGTGGGTCCATACGGTGCGTGCAAAACGCTATACACGAGCACTCTCACTTCACCAATCGATTTCCGGCCGCCGTGCGGCGCCCGGCATAGAAGTCAAGAATGACGCTACCTGTAAGTGTGCCAAAGATGCCGCCTGCCAGGGTGCCGCCAACGGGGCCTGCAAGGACTCCGATGACGTTGCCCGCGACCATCCCGGCGAACCCGAGGCCGCAGAGTGCACCAAACTTGTGCGCGACGCAATCGGCCGCTATCCCAATGGTTCCAAACGCAGCCGAGGCCCAGCCTGTGAGAGTGGAGAGAGCCGCAAGCGGCGCGGAGACATGCGGAACCTTCGCGGTGAACGCACCGAGAGCTAGTCCGGTGCTCACCAGCCCTGCGACGAAAGAGGCTTTGTTCATCGCATCGCCCAAGCCCGAAAAGATGGTGTACCCCCATCGAACTGGCTTCGGCTTACCCGCAGACGTGCGAACGGATTTCCGTTCCACGACTACAGCCTTCTTTGCGGTGACTTTGACCGGGCCTCCGAGGTCTGCTGCTGGCGCGAAACTTCGAGCTTTCCCGCTGAGGTCGTCACCGTTGATGGGGTCGGGTGGCCACACGTAGTCGTTGTCGACACCACCCTCGATCGGGTCGACCTGCAGGAATCTCCCCAGGGCGGGGACATACAACCGCACCCCCATCTCGATCACGAGCGTCGACCCGGCCGACTCGGCAGGTTTCAACGCTCCCTGGTGCCAGAGCGTGTTCCCGGCGACCTGGTTCGTGTCATCCGCCGCGGTGGTCCCGATCGCGAACGTGGCAGGGTCCACGGGCTGCCCGAACGGGTCCCACAACAACAACGCACCCGTCGTCCCACCAGACCTTTGATGAGGCCGTGGCCGCCGAGGCCGGGGAACGACCAGGTGAGGGTACCTGCTTGGTTCGTCCACGACACCCCACCGGGAAGTCCGATGCTGCGGGTGAGGTCAGTGCCGGCCTTCTGCCCCCACGCCACATCCCCACCCGCCGCGAATAGATACCGCGTCGTGGATGCCGGAGCGGCACCTGCCGGGTCGGTAGTTCGCGACACGATCCGCCCCGTCGCATCCCGCACGATCGTTACCGTCGTGCCGTCGTCGTACGTGGTCCCCACATGCCTGTTCGCCGCGTCATAGCTGAACCGCATAGCCGCGAGACGGGTCGTGTTGCCCCGGGCGTCGTGGACGATCTCCGATGCCGCGACACCGTCGGTCACGCTCGACGCCCCCGGGATCGCCCCCGTCACCGTGGAAGACAACAACCGGTCGGCCCAGTCATAGCAGTACGCCGTCGACGTCGTCACCGGAGCCTGCCCGGGCGCGGTCCACACATCCGTGAGCCCGGTCCGGTTCCCCGCGGCGCCAGCGGAGGTGTTCGGACCGGACCCACCGGACACTGCCGACCATCCTCGCGCCTACCCTTAGGCCAGCTCATTCAGGATGCTAATGAGATACGTTTTCATGCCGCGCACTTCGGAGCGCCGGAGTATTTCGCAACTCGCAGTTCCGGCCACCGAATCTGGAGATAACGAAATGACACGAGCAACAAGAACGCGAAGAAGTTTTGGCCGTACCAGCAGATGGACTCGCCCACGGACGCTCGTTGAGCCCACTATGCGCGAGCACCCACGCAACGAAAGCGAACGCCATAAGCAACCAGAGGAAAATTGCGCGGATAACGAAGAGTACGAACGCCGACATCCCCCGGATGCGTCGCATGCGATCCTCTCCGGATTCAACCGCTGAACGACCTGATCTTATGGCGCTCGCGGAGTGCGCGTACTACCTCTACCCGCTCTGATCGCAGACGACCGGAGCCACCGTAGCCTGCAGAGCGATGAACGTGCACGCATGGTTACAGTCCACCGTATTCTCGCCACGGCTCGGCCGAGTGTTCGGGCACCGTTGCCGAAGCAGGAACGATAGAGAATGATAGACCAAATGCGGCGAGATAGAACGACAGCGAGTCTAACAACCCAGCATGCTCATGGACCAAACTACGCATCTCGGAAATGGTGAATCTTGAGCCGGAGGCAAACGTCTTATGGCTCTCGGTCGCCATTCTCTCGAGCATCGCGAGACGATACTCGAGCGACATCGAACCGTAAAAACGACCTGTGCCATCCCAAACGGATGGCGTTCGGTCAATTGGAGGATGTGGAGGGAACAGCGAGATCCGAACTCTGGAGGCCCAGGGCTCCGGAACTCTCTCAGCATTTAGTAGGCTGAGGAATTCCCTGTCACCAGGAGAATCCATACTTATTGAGACGATGTCTTCCGGAAAGATATCCTCGGACTCAATGATTCCTGCAAACGCAAGGTCCCAGTACTCACTATCCACCCCGCCGGTCGCGATGGGGGTTGCTCTTAGGTATAGCCCTTCGGCTGGTCCTGAACGGCAGTATCCGATGATTTCTCGGCGGCAGCTGTGCATGAGTTCTATGAATTCCATTTGATCACTCCGCCCATAGGTGAAGAGAGGGTCTTTTCCCCCTCATGCCAAGATTGACCTTCGTACGTCCGTCCGCCTGAGGATGCCATCGAGCAGTATTTCCGTTTCGACCCGTCAGCATATGTCCATGATGCGTTGTAGCACTGCGAGTGGGATTTCGCCCGACCCACTTGTTAGTGGCACGAACCGCCACCTTCATGCTAGTGCTTTGGAACCCTGGACTCTTCCCCGTTCGTTGGACGACCCTCGCCATTTGAACCAACTTCGACGCTTCCCTCTCAACGTTTATCGCAGCCTTGATCACCTTCGGCGCACTCACAAGCAAACGAGCGCCGATGGTGACGCCCTTGATCGCCAGTCCCGCTGCGGTGCCGACACCCGGAATGAACATGATGGCAGTGGAGACCACGTCGAGCGCGAGGAGCCAATCGAACTCGCCGGTCAGGTCGTTGCTGTTGATGGGGTCGGTGGGCCACACGTAGTCGTTGTCGACACCGCCTTCCACGGGATCCACTTGTAGGAAGCGACCGAGGGCGGGGACATACAACCGCACCCCCATCTCGACCACGAGCGTCGATCCGGCGGACTCCGCAGGCTTCAACGCACCCTGGTGCCAGAGGGTGTTCCCTGCGACCTGGTTCGTGTCATCCGCCGCCGCGGTGCCGATCGCGAACGTGGCGGGGTCGACGGGCTGCCCGAACGGATCCCACAACAACAGCGCACCATTCGTGCCACCACTCCGCGTCATGAGCCCGTGCCCACCGAGACCGGGGAATGCCCACGTGACGGTCCCGGCCTGGTCCGTCCACGACACCCCACCCGGCAACCCGACGCTGCGAGTGAGGTCGGTACCGGTCATCTGCCCCCACGCCGCATCCCCACCCGCCGCAAACAGGTACTTCACCGTGGATGCCGGAGCAGACCCTGCCGGGTCGGTCGTGCGGGACACATTCCGCCCCGACGCATCCCGAAGGATGCTCACGGTGGTGCCGTCGTCGTACGTGGTCCCCACATGCCGATCCGCCGCGTCGTAGACGAACCACATGTCGCCCAACCGGGTTATGTTCCCGCGGCCGTCATATGTGATCTCCGACGCCGCCGCACCATCGGTCACACTCGACGCCCCCGGAATCGCCCCGGTCACCGTCGACGACAACAACCGGTCGGCCCAGTCGTAGCAGTACGCCGTCGACGTCGCCACCGGCGCCTGCCCCGGATCGTTCCAGACATCCGTGAGCCCGGTCCGGTTCCCCGACATGCCGGCGGACGTGTGCTGCCCGCACCCACCCGACCCCGCGAACGCATACGTCAACTCGAGGCCGGGAATCTTCGCCGCCACCAACCGTTCGGCCGCGTCATCGCCATCAACACAAGCGGGTTACTACTCTTCCAACCATGATCGCTTCAAACGGTCTTCGAGGGATAGACCGTCACGCGAGACGCTACGAACAGACCATGGCGCTCCGCTCGCGATCCACCGAGCACGATACTTCGCAGTCGATTCGAACCCCGTGTCCTCGTATCCCCATTGGACGCCGCAGCAAGGACAAATATCGAATGATGGGAGACTCCCGGACTCGCCCCATGGTGGGTCTCCTGCGTCATAGCCGCAGACCCGGCAATGTCGCTGGTCAAAATTGCGCATAGAAGTAGTCCGAAGCTACCTGAACGGGTCCCACTGGAGCAGCGCACCGTTGCTGGCACCGGACCTGGTGCTGAGCCCGTGGCCGCCGAGCCGCGCGAACGACCACGCGACGGTCCCTGCTTGGGTTGGCCCTCGACGTCACCGCCCCTGGCGTACTTTGCGCCACTGTAGGCATTTGCGCCATCACGCCACGTGCCTTGATCACCTTTCCGGCGCTCCCGGGCCTTCGCGTCAGGTTCTATACAGGAATTGCCACGGCATCGACGGATCGAAGATCCGAATATCGCGCGCTCCGGCACCGAAAAGCCGCTCCTCCGCCGTCGAACGAAGACTCACTGGGCAGAGCTCGACGCGAAACTCGATCAAAAACTCCTCGATCCATCGCTCAACTTCGGATACTTTTCCCCAATGAAGGACAACATCCGTGGGGTCAATGCCTCCCAGATCAACATACTCCGGGTTGAACGTCATCTCGATCAGGAGGTCGCTAGATCTGTGAATGGTATCGAACAAAACATAAAACGATGCGTCGCGACCGCGGTCAACAAAACCGACCGCCCCATCATTCAGGATCATTCGGATGTTCGTAGAGTTTGACTCGTGACGCATTTACTACTCCAGCCAGACATGAAAATTCTGTCGTACGTGGTTTCGACCGAAGTTCACCTTTGGACGTCCACTCTGTGATACTCCGGGCCCACGAACCCATCGACCGCTGGGCCCGGTACGCATCCGAGTTCCATGACTCGAAAGACGCTCACTTGCTCTGCTCCCTTGCGACCACACACGGCCAGCCCAATTCGCAGCTCGAGGGGATGCCGTTATCTCGCCCACCGCGCCACGAACACCGCGAGTATAACGGGATGCTTTCACAAGGATCTGTCCGGCCTTCACCACGTCAGCAACGAGCTTCACAGCGCGAGCCGCCAAGGACGCGGTCCTCGCAACCATAATCGCCCCAGCGACCGGCGCGCCGACCCCGGTCGCAATTAGAGCAACTGAGAGAACTGCGAGTCCAATGTCGAGGGTCAGGCCCCAGTCCCATTCTTCGCCTGTGAGATCGTGTCCGTTGATGGGGTCGTTCGGCCAGGAATAGTCATTCGCCCCACCACCCTCGACCGGGTCGACTTGCAGGAACCTGCCGAGGGCGGGCGCATACAGTCGCGCGCCCATCTCAACGATGAGCGTCGATCCGGCCGACTCGGCGGGTTTGAGCGCGCCCTGGTGCCAGAGGGTGTTGCCGGCGACCTGGTTCGTGTCATCCGCCGCGGTCGTGCCGATCGCGAACGTGGCAGGGTCGACGGGCTGCCCGAACGGGTCCCACAGGAGCAGAGCCCCGGTGGTGCCGCTGGTGCGGGTGATGAGCCCGTGCCCACCGAGCCCGGGGAACGACCACGTCACCGTCCCGGCCAGGTTCGTCCACGACACCCCACCCGGCAACCCGATGCTGCGGGTCAGGTCGGTACCGGTCATCTGCCCCCACGCGGCATCCCCACCCGCCGCAAACAAGTACCGGACGGTGGATGCCGGGGCAGTGCCTGCGGGGTCGGTGGTGCGGGACACGATCCGCCCCGACGCATCCCGCACGATCGCCACGGTGGTGCCGTCGTCGTACGTGGTTCCCACATGCCGGTTCGCCGCGTCATAGCTGAACTGCATATCCGCGAGACGGATCGTGTTGCCCCGGGCGTCGTACACGACCTCCGACGCCGCGACCCCGTCGGTCACACTCGACGCCCCCGGGATCGCCCCCGTCACCGTCGAGGACAACAGCCGGTCGGCCCAGTCGTAGCAGTACGCCGTCGACGTCGTCACCGGCGCCTGCCCAGGTGCGGTCCACACATCCGTCAACCCGGTCCGGTTCCCCGACAACCCGGCGGACGTGTTCGGCCCGCACCCACCGGAAGACGCGAACGCATACGTCAACTCGTGCCCGGGAATCTTCGCCGAGACCAACCGTCCGGCCGTGTCATACCCGTACGTCGACGAATACGACGCCGACCCGGACGCCGAGGTCTGCTGCACCACCCGCCCCGACTGCGACCTGACAACCGCATCCGATACGGTCTGCCCGCCGACAGACCACTCCTGCGACACCACCCGCTCAGCCCGGTCACGGCCGACCTGGGTCAGCGCGGACCCGTCCGGATACGTCACCTGCGCCAGCCTCTGCACCGCGTCATACGTCACCCCCGCCAACGGGGTCCCATCGACCGTGACCCTGAGGACCTTCCCGTCCGCGTCATACGAGTACGCCGTCACCGACGCCACCCCACCCGCCGGCGTCGTCGAGATCTGTGTCACCCGACCCGACGCGGGGTCATACGTCGGGGTGGTTACGGTGCCCCACACATCCGTGTAACTCACCGTCCGACCCAACAGGTCCGTCTGGGTGGTGATGGTCGACCCGTTCGGCGACCCCGCGACCGCCACCCCCGACGTCACGACCGTGTACCCGCCGCCGACTGCCCGGACGCTCCGCGTGGTCGTGGTCGAGATCGTCGCCACCCCCGACGGACCTACCACCGACGACGCCACGGCCTCTCCCCGCTCATCGAACGTCGTGCAGGACCAGTCCGTATCCGCCGACGTCTTCGTCCCGACCGTGCGACCCACGCGTCATACGCGAACTGCGTCGTGATCGCCGAGCCACCCGCCGGCGTCGGGCCCGTGGTTGACTTCACCATCCCGGCCTGCTTCGTCCCCGCAGGAATCCCGCACACCGCCGGCGCATTCTCCAGATCCCCGTAATACGCCGACGTCGTCTGCGCCGACGCCGGAGCCCGTTTGAGAACTTGCGGGAACGTTACCGCTCCCGGCACACTTCGAATTACCTTCAGCGATCGCACCATAACGCCGCCACCACGTCAGTCGTGCTTCATGACGTCTTTTCCCGGTGGTCGGCGCGCGGCTCGCGACGCTGCCACCGCTCGGAGATCACTCCATCCAGCCTCGATGGCTTCATCAAGGCGTCTCGCATACTTCTCGGGAGACTTTTCGGACCGTGGAAGCGGGGCGAAGAGCCTTAGCATGCCATATTTCTCATCGAGCCCGTAGTCCTCAAGCGCGTCCTCGACGAGAGATGGTGGATCGGCTTCGGACAACCACTCAGTGCGAATCTGGCTCAGCCGAAGGAGCAGTAAGGTCTCCCGTTCGACATCGTTTAGCGGGTAGGGATCAGGTAGTTCGCTGAGAATTTCTTCGACCTGATCAAGCTCGTGCGAAAGAAGGAGTGCGATTCTCTCTTCCGTGCGTGAGAGGTCGTCACCGATCCGCAACCGCGCGAGCTCGCTTTCGACAACGTCAGAAGAGTCGATAGAGCCCCGACGATAGAGCTCGAACACCAGCCCTGATGTTCGAAGAAAGGGACTGATGCCGTCAAGAACGTGCCTACTCATCGCCCTCTCCAGAACGAGTGTGTGAGGTTGCCACCTCGTACGAACCACTCCTGAGTTCCTGGTCTGCCGTTGACCGACATCGGTACACGCACGAACGTCGTTCGCACGCCATCACCGCCCCGACCTCGCGTGACAGTTGCACTTGTTCGAATCGATCCGCGGACAAGCGGGGACTTGCCCGCGCTGTGCCACTTGTCGTTCTTCAAAGCACTTCCCACAGGTCTCGCCCTGATCACTGATTGGTAACCATACTCGCGCAGGACTCGAGTCTCTGCTCGACCTATCGCGGCAGCTGCCCTGGTCAGCTTCACGGCTTGTGCGCCCACTCTCGCCGCCCCCAACACGAGACGCGCGGCGAGCAACGTTCCCTTGATGGCGAGTCCCACACCCGTGCCGACGCCCGGGATGAACATGACGGCGGTCGAGACCACGTCGAGCGCGAGGAGCCAGTCAAACTCTCCCGAGAGGTCGGCGGAGTTTACGGGATCGGGCGGCCAGACGTAGTCGTTGTCGACGCCACCCTCGATGGGATCGACCTGGAGGAAGCGACCGAGGGCGGGGACATACAGTCGCGCCCCCATCTCGACCACGAGCGTCGACCCGGCGGACTCCGCAGGCTTCAACGCACCCTGGTGCCAGAGGGTGTTCCCGGCGACCTGGTTCGTGTCATCCGCAGCCGTGGTGCCGATCGCGAACGTGGCGGGGTCGACGGGCTGCCCGAACGGATCCCACAACAACAACGCACCATTCGTGCCACCACTCCGCGTCATGAGCCCGTGGCCGCCGAGTCCGGGGAATGCCCACGTGACGGTCCCGGCCTGGTTCGTCCAGGACACCCCACCGGGGAGTCCGATGCTGCGGGTGAGGTCAGTGCCGGTCATCTGGCCCCACGCCGCGTCCCCGCCCGCCGCGAACAGGTACTGCACGGTGGATGCCGGAGCAGAACCTGCCGGGTCGGTCGTGCGGGACACGATCCGCCCCGACGCATCCCGGACGATGGACACGGTCGTGCCGTCGTCGTACGTGGTTCCCACGTGCCGATCCGCCGCGTCATAGACGAACCGCATATCCCCCAGCCGGGTCGTGTTCCCTCGGCCGTCATACATGATCTCCGATGCCGCGACACCGTCGGTCATGCTCGACGCCCCGGGGATCGCGCCGGTCACGGTCGAGGACAGGAGCCGGTCGGCCCAGTCGTAGCAGTACGCCGTCGACGTCGTCACCGGAGCATGCCCCGGAGCCGTCCACACATCCACAAGCCCAGTCCGGTTCCCCGAGGCACCGGCCGACGTGTTCGGACCGCACCCACCCGACCCCGCGAACGCATACGTCAACTCGTGCCCGGGGATCCGTGCCGTCACCAACCGGCCCGCACCGTCATAACCGTACGTCGACGAATACGACGTGGAGCCTGTCGCGGACGTCTGCTGCACCACCCGCCCCGACTGCGACCTCACCACACTGTCAGTCACGACCTGCCCGCCCACAGACCACTCCTGCGACACCACCCGCTCAGCCCGGTCACGGCCGACCTGGGTCAGCGCCGATCCGTCCGGATACGTCACCTGCGCCAGGCGCTGCACCGCGTCATACGTCACCCCCGCCAACGGGGTCCCGTCGACCGTGACCGTCAACACCTTCCCGTCCGCGTCATAGGTGTACGCCGTCACCGAAGCCGCCCCGCCCGCCGGCGTCGTCGACACCTGCATCACCCGACCCGACGCCGGGTCATACGTCGGGGTGGTGACCGTGCCCCACACATCCGTGTAACTCACCGTCCGCCCCAACAGATCCGTCACCGTGGTGATCGTCGACCCGTTCGGCGAACCCGCCACCGCCACCCCCGACGTCACGACCGTGTACCCGCCGCCGACCGCCCGGACGCTCCGCGTGGTCGTCGTCGAGATCGACGCCACCCCCGACGGACCCACCACCGACGACGCCACGACCTCTCCGCGCGCGTCGAACGTCGTGCAGGACCAGTCCGCATCCGCCGACGACTTCGTCCCCACCGTGCGACCCCACGCGTCATACGCGAACTGTGTCGTGATCGCCGACCCGGCCGCAGGCGTCGGGCCCGTGGTCGACTTCACCATCCCGGCCTGCTTCGTTCCCGCAGGAATCCCACACACCGCCGGCGCGTTCTCCAGATCCCCGTAGTACGCCGAGGTCGTCTGCGCCGACGCCGGAGCCCCCGCCACCGTCGCCCCCGGCAGAGCACGCGTGAGACGCCGCAACCACCCCGACCCACCCGGCTGCTCGAACGTCGTCGCCGTCTTCAACGCAAGACCGTCGGGGTCGACGGTGGATGCCGTCGCCTGCCCCAACCACGGATGCTGATACGTCATTGTCGCCGTCGTCGTGGGAGCCACCGCACCCGACACGGCCGTCGAGTCATCCGCCACCGTCTTCGTCACGAGACCGTAGTCCGGACGCAAAGCGCTCCCCGGCACGACCGATGCCGTCGTGCCCGACGACGGGGTGCGCCACTTCAGCTGAAGAGTCGCCGCTCCGGTATCTTCGCGGTACTCGACTCGGATGCGTCGGGTCTCACCCGCAGCGACCGTGATCGGCGTGCCCACGCGTTCGATCGAACCGGTCTCCCATCTGTCGACGACGATGACATCTCCCACCCAGACACGAGCTCCGTCATCGCTGTTCGCGACGAACGTGTACTGCCCTGCCTCGGGGAAGGTGACAAGACCGGTCAATCGAAGCGACCAGTTGTCGACCGGGATGCCGGCGCCCGGTGACGCCGTGCTCCATGCCCTGTCGATCGTTGCCGCCGCACCACCGACGCCATGACCGATCAGCGACGGCTTACCCGCGAGATGCGGATTGGCGTAGTACGTCGCCTGAAGCCCCTGCATCCCACCGTCGTAAGTCGTGGAGGTGTGCGCCGGGAGAATCCCGCATCCGTTCGTTCCGACCGGGTCGGTCACTGGCCGCCCGTTCGATTGGAAGCACGCTGCCGGTGCCGCGCCGTACGTGTCCGTCGCACGGTCGGTCGCGGCGTCGTAGACGGTCGTCGATCTCATGCCGAGCGAGTTCGTCGCCGACAGCACCAGGTCCTTCGTGGGGTGCCACTCCTGTGTCGTCGTGACCCCCAGCGGACTCGTCGCCGAGGTCTGCCGCCACACCGCGTCGTAGGCAACGGTGCTCGTCGAATTCGCGACCCCTGCGACCGACACCGCGGACGTGCGGGCCGCAAGGTCGTAGGCGTAGGTCTTCTTCATCCGCGGCGCAGGGCCGCCGTCCGGTGACGGGAGCTCGACGGCCGAGACCCGCCCGTCGGAGTAAGTGACCGTGGTCTCCGGCGGGTCATAGTCGCTCGACACCGGCTGGGCGAGCAGATAGTCGTTCGCAACGGAGTCCCGCACCGACGTGAGCACGTTCGCGCTGTCGTACCCGAAGACGGTGCGCTCGTTGCCCGGGTCTTCGATGATCCACAGCTGATCTCCCGCGTAGTACAGGTTGGTCACCGGCGCCGGCTCCGATCCGAGCGCCGGATAGACGATCTGGCAGAGCGACCCCGCGCGCGCCGGCAGGTGATTCGGCGGCAGCGTCGGGCACGCGTTCTGCGCCGCATTCTGATAGACGAACGACAGCTTGCGGTGGTACGTCGAACCGTCCTTCGACAGCGGATCGACGATCTCCTTCACGGTGCCGTCGCCGTTGTAGATCATGATCGGCGCAGCGGGCTTCTGCCCGTCCGCGACCGAGGTCGCGGACTCGACGGTGCCGTTCGCGGCGAACTGATAGACCGTGCCGCCCTCATCGGTGAACACGACGCGACCGGAATTGTCGAGCGACACCACGCCGTACTCCCCCGCCGGCGGAGTGTATCCGCCCGACGACGTTCTCGAGTAGGTGTGCGCGCCGCCCGTGACATCGGTGAGCACGACCGCCTGCGGCTCGATCGTCGCGCGCGACCACGCTGTCGCGTCCCCCGCGATGGGCGTCGACGCCGTCCACCCCTGGCGCAGCGGCGAGCGCTGCGTCGTGAACCAGGACGCAGGAACGATGACGGGGCCTTCGTCGTCAGCGAGGTCGTCGGCCCATAGCTCGACGTACGCGGCGCCCGTAGCCTCGAGATAGTCGAACTGGATCGGGACCTCGGCGGTCGACAGGTTCTGGTTCCCCGACCACGCGACGACCCCTGCCAGCGTTCCCCATCGGTCGAGAACCGAGGTGTTGTTCACGCGAAGGCGTACGCCGTCGTCGTGTCGAACCCCGAATCGCCACTGCGAGGATGCGTGAGGGACACGGATGAAGCCTGTCCATTGCGCCATGAAGTAGTCGTTCGCAAGAGCCGGTCCCGGCGACGAAGCGGACCAGTCGAACGAGACGGCCGAGTCGGTCCGGACCATGAGGGGTGTTTTGCCTGCGAAGGTGAATCCGGCCGCAGAGGTCGGCACGTTGCCCAGCGAATCCTTGGCGTCATAGTACGAACCGGTGAGTCCGCGGTTGACGACTCCCTCCGAGCGGGAGTTGTAGCTGAACGACATGCCCATGGGCCCGCCGAGTGTGCTGACGAGCGGCGAGGAGAAGGAGAGATTCGCATTGCCGTTGGCAAGATTCACCGTGACCGGCCCCGACGTGTCGAACGGCGAGGGGCCCGACGACCCCAGACGCAGATCCACTTTGAGCCGCTTCACCCACGCCGGGTTCGTGTTCTTGCTGGCCCCGTATGCGGGCTGCACGATCCACGAGTAGATGTTTCCGTCACGAAGCGTCCCCGGCGGCACGGTCCACCGCACCTTGCCGTCCGGGTCGGCGGAGACCAGCCCCGACGTGAACACCGCTCCGGATTTCGCGTCTGCGCCCGTCGCGATCTTGAACTCGTACTTCACCTCCCCGCCCGCGGGGAGTCCCGCGGGCGCGGCGACCGCATCGACCTGCAGCGTCGGTGTGACCGTCACGATCGTCTCGGGAACGCCCGTCGTGTTGCCGGGGCTCGCCGTCGCCTCCGGCGGGGTCGGCGGAACGAGCTGCGTGGTCAGCGTGCGGATCGCGGTCGTCCGCTCTGTCGACTGCCCCGCCCACCCGTGATGAGCATCGTGGACCTTCCCCCGCCAGTAGTACGTCACCCCGGGTTGCAACTTCCCCTCGGGAACGGTGGCCTGGGTGTTGCTGATCCACCCGGAATCCCAGACCGGAGCACTCATGTCGGCGTTGGCAGACACGGTGAACGCGTACGCCATGGCCGGCGAGTGCGGAGAGGAATTCGTGGCGCTGAGCGCGAGGGTGGGCCTCGTGGACTGATTCGTCGCGCCGTTGGCCGGCGACACCTGCGAGACCGTGGGGTAGGGCCAGTACTCCATGAGGTACGAAAGGCCCAGGCGTTTGTGGCTGTAGACCGCTGTCTCGTTGCCGGTCAACATGAAATACGCGGTCGAGAGATTGGACTGCAGGTAACCGACGGTGTTCGCGGCGACCCCATCGCCGGCGGTCCAGGCACTGTTGTTGCCCATGGAGAAATCAGCCAGCCAGACACCGCTGCAGGTGAAGCACTCGCCCGTCGCCGAATACACGTTGCCCGGTTGAGTGGTCGTCGTCCCCTCGCCGCCGTAAGCGACGTTGATCTGGGCCGTACCGACGAACTGACCGGCCGCCGCACTGGCGTCGAACCCGGCCACCGCGCGCCAGAACACGTTCTGGTTGCTCTGCCGAGTGTTGCCGATGTGCAGCTGACCGTTCATCACGGCACCGTCGGACTTGAACGATCGCGAGTAGGACGCACCCGTGAGAACCGTCGGGTCGACGTAAACGGGGTACGCGCGCTCAGACGCCTTCAGCCACGTCGGGTCCACCTGCAGTGTGTACCTCCACGCTCCCCCTTCGGCCGGCTCCAGACCCACCCGGGGATTGACGAGAGAATCCGACCGCTCCCCCGTGGATCCGGACGAGTCCCAGGCCACGGGGGCGGGGATGTGCATGACGACCTCGCCCGCGTCGTCGCGAAGCTCGACCATGCCGCCTTCCGCCAGTGTCGGTTGGAGTCCGCCCGCATTCATCGTCCACGCGAATGTCGGTGCCACACGCGGAGCTCGGTGAAGCACCAGAGTCTCCTTCACACCTCCGCGCAGCACCTCGTATTCGAGGTCGATCCCGGGCGCCACGCCTTCCATCCGCAACGTGTCGTCGACCTCCGAACCCTCGGACTGCACCGCAACGGCCTCGACCGCATCGACTCCCTGCAACGTGAAAGACACGGTGGCGTCGTCACGCGTCACCGACACGCCCTCTGCTCCTCCCGAGGTCTCGGAAAAGGTCGGGGCCAACGGATGACGGTCTACGGACCACCGATCGCGTCGCCTCGTCAGTTCGGTCGAGATCTCCTCCCACGTGCCGTCATCGAGCACGTTCAGCGGCTGGTCCGACTGTTCGGTGACCAACGAACCGGACTCCGTCGCATAGGTCGTCACGAATTCCTCCCGCGCAACAACCGGCAGGTCGTCGGTAGCCTCCGCCAAGTCCTGATCCGAGGGTCTCACTGGAGACGAGTACACGAGACCTGATCGACGGCCATCCGCCGCAGGCAGGGCGTCGGGGATCTTCTGCTCGTCGGCGAGCGACGAGAAGTCGCCCTGGGGCATCTCCGCCAGCTGCTCGGCTGGGGCCTCGGGCTCACCGCCGAGCCGCTCGACGTCTTCCGCGGTGAGTTCGCCGTTTTCGGGAATGTCGCGTGTGGCGGGCACCGCGGTGACCGGAGTGGCCGCGCGCACGAGGACGTCGGCGACCGCCGACGCCTCCGGGGTGACGACGGCGAGAACCGCCGCCAAGACGCAGGCAAGCACAGCAGCAGAGACACGACGCACCGCAGTTCCTTTCGGAAGGGACCTGCGGACCTCATCGCCGCATAGCTCAGAGATAGCGGATGGATAGCACTGAAGGCGAGTCACGTCTCGGTAACGGCGTCTCTACCTTCCCGAGATTCCGGAGGTTGCCTGGCATTGAGTTCCGGGATACTGCTCACTCGCCCGTCAGATCCGCTCCGGCGAGTGCACGCGCGCGAGGAACTTCGCCGTGCGCGGCGTCGGGCCGCGCGGGTCGAGCAGCGACACGACGACCGTGACCGCGGCCGCCAGCGGGATCGTCCAGGCGGCGGGCTGAGCGAGGTACGGAGCGGAGACGCCCACTCCGCCGATCGCCGCATGCACCAGCAGAGCCAGGCCCGCCGCGAGGCCGCCGGACAGCATCCCCGCGACCGCCCCGCGGGCCGTGAGGCCGCGCCACCACACGCCGAGGAGGATCACCGGAGAGAGCGTCGACGCGGCGATCACGAACACGACTCCGACGCTCGATCCGAGTCCCGCCGGCGCGGTGAGAAGCGCGACCGCGAGCGGGACGAGTGCGCACAGCACGGCCGACAGACGGAAGGAGCGCACGGATCCGGAGAAGACGTCCTGGCTCACGACCCCCGCGAGCGAGACCACGAGTCCGGCCGAGGTCGCGAGGAACGCCGCGAACGCACCGGCGACGATGAGTGCCGTGAGCAGCTCGCCCGCGATGCCGGGGAACACCCGCGAGGGCAGAAGCAGCACGACCGTGTCGGCCACCCCCGGCACCGCGAGGTCGGGGGCAGCGATGCGGGCGAGCAGGCCCATCGTGCTCGACACCGCGTAGAACGCGCTCACCATACCGATGACGATCACGGTGGTTCGGCGCGCCGAGACCCCGGTCGGACTCGTGTAGAAGCGAACGAGCACGTGTGGCAGACCCATGGTCCCGAGCAGGAGGGCGAGGAGCAGGGATGCCGTCTCATACGCGTCGAACCCCGACGGTCCGGCCTCGGCGGGGAACACGAGTGCCGGGTCGACGTCATGCGGCCCGCCGCTGAGCGCGAACGCGATGCAGACGACGGGCACGAGCAACGCGGTGAGCTTGAGCCAGTACTGGAACGCCTGCACGTAGGTGATGGCACGCATGCCTCCGGCCGCGACCGCCGCCGCGACGAGCACCGCAACGAGCACCGCGCCCACCCACTCGGGCAATCCGGCGACGACCAGCAGGGTGATGCCGGCGCCGTGCAGTTGCGGCACGATGTACAGCCAACCGATCACGAGCACCGCGACGCTCGTCACGCGTCGGGCCGCTCTCGACTCCAGCCGAGCTTCCAGGAAGTCGGGGATCGTGTACGCGCCGCTGCGACGGAGCGGAGACGCGACGAACACGAGCACGAGCAGGTATCCCGCTGCGTATCCGATCGGGAACCAGAACCCCCGCGCGCCGTCGAGCAGCACGAGTCCGGAGAGTCCGAGGAACGTGCCAGCCGAGAGATACTCCCCGCTGATCGCCGAGGCGTTCCACACCGGGCGCACCGTGCGCGAGGCCACGAAGAAATCGCCCGTGGTGCGCGAGATACGCAGTCCGTAGACGCCGATGAGCAGCGTCGCGACCACGACGAGCGCGATGCCAACGAGGTCGAGGACGGCGTTCACTCGCGGTCCCGCAAGGCGCGGAACCGGCGTTCGTTGCGGGCGGCCGTGCGCACGTATAGCACCGCGAAGACGACGATGATCGGATAGAACGCGTAGGCCTGCAGCAGCCACGACAGCGGCAGCCCCCACACCACGAGCTGATCGATCTCCGGGATCAGGGCGATCGCGAGCGTCAGAGCGATCACCACGAGCACGAACCCCGCGACCGTGCCGAGGGCGAGCCGCAGCTGGCTGCGCATGAGCGCGCGCGTGAAGACGGCATCCGCTTCGTCGACCGGCGAGCCGGGCAGGCCGATGCCGCGCGTCAGCGGCGCTGGGCCTCGCGGCGGCGCATCGGCGGTGACGCGCACGCGCTTCGGCGTCTCGGTCACGGCGCCTCCTCGACGCGCAGAAGGGCGTCGCGCACCGCGGGGACGAGGCGCCTGCTCACGGGCAGCACCGCGGCATCCACGACGACCGCTGGCTCAGCACCCGACAGACGCGCCTCCGTCACCGCCGCCGTGCGGACGAGGGTGGAGCGATGGATGCGCAGGAACCCTGCATCCGCCCATCGGGTCTCGAGCTCGGAGATCGGGATGCGGACGAGATGCCCGCCGTCTGCGGTGTGCAGTCGCGAGTAGTCGCCCTGGGCCTGCACCCAGCGCACGTCACTGCGCCGCACGAACCGTACGGTCGATCCGATCGTCACCGGCAGCGTCTCGTCGTCGCCCGGCACGGCGACCTCGCCCCGCTCGATCACGCGATCGACGGCCTGCCGCAGCCGCTCGACGCGCACCGGCTTCAGCAGATAGTCCGCCGCCCGCAGCTCGAACGCCTCGACCGCGCGGGCCTCGTCGGCGGTGACGAACACGACCGCCGGCGGCGCCGCGAGCGTGAGCAGCGACCGGGCGAGATCGGTGCCGAGCAGACCCGGCATGTGAATGTCGAGGAACGCGATACGCACGGCGTGCTGCGACAGCACCCGGAGCGCGTCGCCTCCTGAGGACGCGGTGAGCACCTCGCCGATCCGTGGGTCCAGCCGCAGCAGGTGCACGAGCTCGTCGAGCGCCGGCTTCTCGTCGTCGGCGACGAGGACGTCGATCGTGCCTGGGTCGGTCATCGATTCAGTCGCCTTCGGGGTCGTGCTGCGGCTGCGACTTCGGCACCCGCATGCGCACCAGGGTACCCGCGCCGGTGTTGGTCTCGACCACGAGTCCGCCGTCCGCGCCGTAGAGCTGACGCAGCCGGGTGTCGACGTTGCGCAGGCCCACGTGCGACCCGTCGTCGGCGGCCGTGAGGGTGGCGCGGAGCGCGTCCGGGTCCATCCCGACGCCGTCGTCCTCGACGGTGACCTCGGTGTGCGTGCCGTCGTCGCGCGAGACGATGCGGATCTCGCCCCCACCCTCCCCGGGTTCGACGCCGTGGCGCACGGCGTTCTCGACCAGTGGCTGCACAGAGAGGAAGGGGATGACGGTCGACAGCGTCTCCGGCGCGATCTGCAGGGTGATGCGCAGACGCTCTCCGAACCGCGCGCGCTCCAGTTCGAGGAAGGAGCGGATGCTGTCGAGCTCCTCCGCGAGCGTCGTGAACTCCCCCTGCCGCCGGAAGGAGTACCGCGTGAAGTCGGCGAACTCGAGCACGAGATCGCGCGCGCGTACCGGGTCGGTGAGGATGAACGACGCGATCGCGGTGAGGGCGTTGTAGATGAAGTGCGGCGAGATCTGCGCGCGCAGAGACCGCAGCTCGGCCTCGGCCAACTGCGTGCGCGAGGCATCGAGGCTGCCGAGCTCGACCTGCGCGGCGCACCAGTCCGCGACCTCCTCCGCAGCGCGGACGAGCGCCGCACCGACGGGAGCAGCGAACGCGACGACGGCGCCGATGACCTGCCCGTCGACGACGATCG
Source organism: Microbacterium hydrocarbonoxydans (assembly GCF_023715885.1). Taxonomy (GTDB): domain Bacteria; phylum Actinomycetota; class Actinomycetes; order Actinomycetales; family Microbacteriaceae; genus Microbacterium; species Microbacterium hydrocarbonoxydans_C. The sequence continues at coordinate 159,390 of NZ_JAMBOY010000001.1, forward strand.
GCGCGCCCACCGCTTCGAGGGCGTCGGTGTGCCCATGGGGCGACCGGAAGACCTGTCGGCGCCCCGAGGACCGCACGTGCTGGGCGATGCGCACGGCTGACGACTCCAGCCCGTCGGACGGTCCGTCGAAGGACAGCGCGTCGTCGTCGCCGACGATCGCGACCGCCGCGCTGCCGAGCAGCACCCGGAGGTGCCGGGCCGCCTTGACCACGTCGGGACCGGTCAGCCCCGCGCGCAGGTGCGGCGCCGCGAGGCTCGCCTGATGCAGGGCCTGCAGCGCGGCCCGCTCGGCATCGCTGCCGAGGTCGGCCGATCCTCGCGCCAGGCGTCTCGCGAGCAGGAGCAGCACCGTGAGCACGACGCCGCCGACCGCGCCCAGGACCGCGGCGAGGACGACGTCGTTCATGCCCTCAGCCTAGGCATCCGGCATCCGGTCTTCATCGTGACGCTTCCCACTCGTCAACTTCTGCGGCCATCGTCACGTTCTGCGGCCCGCGGGACCGACTCTGGCCGCAGAAGTCGCACAAGGCCGCAGAACGTGAGCCCGGCTCGTCGACTCCTCAGCAGCAGCGGGCACCGGGGTTGCGGTCCTGGTCGTCCATGCGCTGCCGCCAGAACTGCCGCTCGCTCAGCGGCTCCTCGTCGGGGTGATGGCGACGGTGATGGGCGACATAGGTCGCGTACGCGGTGTCGCCCATCAGCGTCGTCATGTACCAGCGGATGCCGCGGCCCACCCGCCCCGTGGCGCACCAGAGTGCCCGTAGGGCGGTGGTCGCGGCATCCGTCCGATTCATCGCGTCCGTCATCTCAGTGCGTCGATGCCTTGCGCTCGTCGGCGAGGATCGGCTCCCACTGCTTCTCGAGCTCGCGCTCATCAGCCGTCGGGAGGAAGCCCGCGGGAGCGTACCGACGTGACGCGACCGGCTCGTCCTCGCTCTTCTCGCCGCCGCCGTTGCGGATCGCCTTGACGGTGGCGATGACCGCGGCGATCATCACGACGATCGCGAGGGTGACGAAGATGATCGACAGCGTGCCCTGCACCGCGGTGTTGCGGATGACGGCCTCCAGCACCTTCGCCTCGCCGAGCGACGTGTCGCCCGAGCTCAGGGCCTCGCGGTAGCGGAAGTGGTTCGCCCAGTATCCGATCGCGGGGACCGGCGACAGGATCTTGTACAGCGACGCCGTGATGGTGACGACGGCCGTGAACGCGAGCGGCAGACCGATGATCCACAGCCACTTGACGTAGCTGCGCCCGCGCTTCGCGACGATCGCGAGCACCACGGCGAGCGCGATGGCGGCGAGCAGCTGGTTCGCGATGCCGAACAGCGGGAAGAACGTGTTGATGCCGCCGAGCGGGTCGGTGACGCCCAGGATGAGGATCGCTCCCCAGCCGGCCACCATGATCGCGGTGCAGATCCACACGCCCGGCCGCCACGAGACGTCGCGGAACTTCGGGAACCAGGCGCCGATCGAGTCCTGCAGCATGAAACGGGCGACGCGTGTTCCGGCATCCACCGCGGTGAGGATGAACAGCGCCTCGAACATGATCGCGAAGTGGTACCAGAACGCCATGAGCGCCTGACCGCCGAGGGCCTGCTGCATGATGTGCGCCAAGCCGAGCGCGAGGGTCGGGGCGCCACCGGTGCGCGACACGATCGACTCCTCTCCCACCGCCGCGGCGGTGCCCGTGAGCATGTCGGGTGTGAAATTCACCCCCGTCAGGCCCAGGGAGTTCACGAAGGCGACGGCTCCCTCGACGGTGCCGCCGGTGGCGGCCGTCGGCGCGTTCATCGCGAAGTAGATGCCCTGGTCGATCGAGATCGCGGCGACGAGCGCCATGATCGCGACGAACGACTCCATGAGCATGCCGCCGTAGCCGATGAAGCGTGTCTGGCGCTCCTTCTCCACGAGCTTCGGTGTCGTGCCCGAGGCGATGAGCGCGTGGAACCCCGACAGGGCCCCGCAGGCGATCGTCACGAACAGGAAGGGGAAGAGCGGACCGGCGAACACCGGACCCATGCCGTTCTCGCCGAAGATGCTGACGGCGGGGACCGAGATCTCCGGACGCACGAGCACGATCGCTCCGGCGAGCATGACGATCACGCCGATCTTCATGAACGTCGACAGGTAGTCGCGCGGAGCGAGCAGCAGCCAGACCGGCAGCACCGCGGCGATGAAGCCGTAGATGATGATGCCCCAGGCGATCGTCGTACGGTCGAGGTGGAAGATCGCCTGACCCCACTCGGTGCCGGCGACCCAGCCGCCCGCGATGATCGCGGCCATGAGCAGCACGAAGCCGATGATCGAGACCTCGGTGACCTTGCCCGGACGCAGGTAGCGCAGGTACACACCCATGAACAGGGCGATCGGGATGGTCATCGCGACCGAGAACACACCCCACGGGCTTTCGCCGAGCGCGTTCACCACGACCAGCGCGAGGATCGCGACGATGATGAGCATGATGAGGAGGGATGCCACGATCGCGGCCGTGCCGCCGATGCGGCCCAGCTCCTGGCGCGCCATCTGGCCGATCGTGCGGCCGCCGCGGCGCATCGAGAAGAAGAGGACCGTGTAGTCCTGCACGGCGCCGGCGAGCACGACGCCGACGATGATCCAGATCGTGCCGGGCAGGTAGCCCATCTGCGCGGCGAGCACCGGACCGACGAGCGGACCGGCACCGGCGATCGCGGCGAAGTGGTGGCCGTAGAGCACGCGGCGGTCGGTGGGGACGTAGTCCTTGCCGTCCTGCTTGACCTCGGCCGGGGTGGCACGACGGTCGTCGGGGCGGGTGATGTAGCGCTCGATGACCTTCGAGTAGAAGCGGTAGCCGATCAGGTAGGTGCACACGGCGGCGAACACGAACCAGATCGCGTTCACGGTCTCGCCGCGGACGATGGCGAGCATCACCCAGGCGACACCGCCGAGCAGGGCGATGGCGGTCCAGAGCAGGATCTTCGGCAGGGTCCAGCGGTTCGAGCGCTCGTGGTGCTCGTCGGTCAGGGCGACCGGCGGCAGCGTCGGGTCGGTGACGATCACGGGGTCATCGTCGGTGGTCGCGGCGCCGCGGCTGTGCGGCGAGGATGCGGTCATGGGGTTCTCCTCGGGATGCGCGTCATTGCGTTCATCCACGGTAGAGGTCGTCGATGGCCGGAACACGGCGGTCGGCCGGACCGTGCGACGAGCGGCGCCGACCGTGCGACGAACGGATGCCGAGGGGCATTCTCACGCGCTTTTCCACGGCCGCTCGCGACCGCCGCGGCATCCCTCCGCAAGTAGTCTGGAGAGGTGGCCCGCACCCCTCTCCTGTCGACGCGCGTGCTGCTCGTCTGCGCCGCGATCGGCGTCGCGACCGGCATGCTGGGCGGCATCGCCGGCCTCATCACGCCGGGCGTTCTGATCCTCACGCCGTACCTCTACGGCCTCGTGCTCGGCTCGCACGTGCTGCCGGGGATCATCGCGCAGGAGGTGCTGCGCCGACCGCTCGTCGCGCTCGTCACGCACGTGATCGCCGCGCTCATCTCGAGCGCCTTCAACCCCGCGTGGGCGCTGCGCTTCATCGGCACGGCGCTGCTGTTCGGCGCGATCCAGGAGGGCATCGCCGCGCTGACGCGCTACCGGACCTGGGGCGCGTGGCGGTTCTTCCTGTCGGCGGGTGTGATCGGCATCCTCGTCGCCGTGGTCGTGTTCTTCGCCGCGCACCTCGGAGCCCTGCCGCTGTGGGCGCAGATCGCGTACCTCGTGGTGTCGGTGCTCGGCCCGGTGGCCTGGACCGCGGTCGGGCTCGCGATCGGCACGGCGCTCAGTCGCGCGGGCGTCGCGCGGCGCTGACCTCGCGCGGCTGCCCCGTCTCTGCGCCGAGACCCACCACCCGCGTCCAGACCCATCACCCGCGACGGCGGTGGCGGTGGGTTTCGACGCGCCCGGTGGGTTTCGGCGTCAGGGGGCCGGACCGAGCGGGCATCGCGAGTCAGGTAAGGCTGGGCTAAGTTGGAGAGGTACCGACCCGCGATCCGAGGGATGCCGTGCGCTCTTCCGCACCTCTGCTCCGCGTGCGCGACCTCTCGATCACGCACGCCGATGCGGCGCGCCCCTCCCCCGCCGACGTGACCTTCGACATCCGTCCCGGCGAGGTCGTGCTGCTGCTCGGCCCATCGGGATCGGGCAAGTCCACGCTCACCCTCGCCCTCAACGGCCTGATACCCCATGCGGTGCCGGCGACCATGACCGGCCAGGTCGTCGCGGGCGGCCTCGACACGACCGAGGCGCTGACAGCGACACTGAGCACCCGCGTCGCGATGGTGTTCCAGGATCCCGATGCGCAGATCGTGACCGGCACCGTGTACGACGAGGTCGCCTTCGGACCGGAGAACCTGCGACTGCCGCTCGACGAGGTGCGTGCGCGGACGGAGGGGGCGCTGCGACGCGTCGGCCTGTGGGAACGGCGTGCCGAGAACCCCGATCGACTGTCGGGTGGCGGGCGCCAGCGCCTCGCGATCGGCTGCGCCCTCGCGATGGGGTCGCCGCTCATCGTGCTCGACGAACCCACCGCGAACCTCGACCCGCAGGGCATCGACGACGTGTACGCCGCACTCGCCGATGTCATCGCCGCGGGTGACCGGGCGATCCTGCTCGTCGAGCACAACCTCGACGCTGCCATGTCGTTCGTCACCCGCACCATCGTGCTCGACCGCTCGGGACGCATCGCATTCGACGGAGCGCCCGCCGACGTCATCCGCGAGCATGTCGACGAGCTGGTCACGATGGGCGTCTGGCTTCCGGCGGCCACGATCGCTGCGCTCCGGATGCGGGATGCCGGCGCCACGCTGGATCCGCTGCCCCTGACACCGGACGAACTCGCCGCGGCCCTCGCCGCGGGCGGGTCCTCTCCTGGGCCGCCCCGCGAGGAGCGCAGCGACGCCTCCTCCCGGTCGTTGAGCGAGGAGCGCAGCGACGAGACGAAACGCGGCGAGACTCGCGGAATACCTCACCGCGTTTCGTCTCGCTCCGCTCGCTCAACGACCGAGGAGAGGGCGACGACCGCGGCGGCGCAGCCGATCGTCCGCGCACACGGGCTGACCGTCCGGCGCGGGAGGACCGAGATCCTGCACGGAATCGACCTCGACATCGCACCCGGCACCTTCACGGCGATCGTCGGCACCAACGGCGCGGGCAAGACGACCCTCCTGCAGGCGCTCGCGGGTGTCGTTCCTCCCCCGAAGCGTCAGGTGGTCGTCGACGGCGTCGACCCCGCTGCGGCATCGCCGCGCGACCTCGCGAGCCGGATCGGCTTCGTCTTCCAGAACCCCGAGCACCAGTTCATCGCCCACACCGTGTTCGACGAGCTCGCGCACGGCCTGCGGCTGCGGCACCTGTCGGATGCCGAGATCACCGAGCGCGTGCAATCGATGCTCGCGCGATTCGGCCTCGAGGCGAAGGCCGACGTGCACCCCTTCCTGCTCTCCGGCGGCGAGAAGCGCCGTCTCTCGGTCGGAACGGCGTTGATCACCCGACCCGGAGTGCTGGCTCTCGACGAGCCGACGTTCGGGCAGGACCGCGCGAGGGCCGCCGAGCTGCTGACGCTCCTCCACGATCTCCGCGCTGAGGGCACCACGATCCTCATCGTGACCCACGACCTGCAGCTCGTGGCCGAGCACTCGACGCACACGATCGTTCTGCGCGACGGACGCATGCACGCGGCCGGCACCACCGCCGACCTGTTCCGCAGCGAGCGGACGTTCACGGAGGCCGGGCTGCGGCTCCCTCCCCTGCAGCGCGTGCTCGCGGCATCCGGATGGGCGATCGCATGACCCTGATCGTCGACCCGTATGCAGCCCTGGCGCCGACCTCACGTCGCCAGTTCCTGTACGCGCTCAATCCGCTCGCGAAGATCGTGGGCGTCGTGCCGGCGATGGTGCTGCTGATCTTCGTGCGCGATCTCGCGACACCCGCCGCCTTTCTCGTGCTCGCGCTGGCGATGATCGCGGTCGGCGCGCGCCTCACGGCCCGCACGGCGGCGCTGCTCTTCGGAGCGCTGCCGCTCGGCATCCTCGCGATCGGCGTCGGCTTCTCGCTGTGGGTGGATGCCTCTCTCGTCGCCGACACCCCCGCCGTGGTGCAGATCGGGGGATGGACCCTTCACCAGGGCGCTCTCGCGATCGGCTTCGCGACCGGACTGCGGCTGGGCGCGATCATCGCCCTCGCGCTGATCGGCGGGCTCACGACGACCGGCCCCGACCTCGTGCGCGCGAGCGTGCAGCAGCTGCGGGTCCCGTATCGCGTCGGATACACAGCGCTCGCGGCGTTCCGGTTCGTGCCCCGCTTCGGATACGAGCTGTCGGTCATCCGCGCCGCCCATCGGGTGCGCGGCCACCACGGCGGACGCGGACCGTTCGCGCGGATCGCTCGCGGGTGGGGCTACATCGTGCCACTGCTCGCCGGAGCGATCCGCCATGCCGAGCGCGTCGCCCTCGCGATGGATTCCCGCGCCTTCGGCGCCCACCCGACCCGCACCGAACGACACCCGGTGCCCTTCCGCGCACGCGACGCCGTGTTCGTGGTCCTGTGCCTCCTCGTCTCCGCCGCGGTGCTCGCGGCGTTCTTCCCCTGGCAGCTGCCCTGAAAGGCGTCCCCATGGCATACAGCAAACTCGTGAAGCCCGAGTCGTCCGAGCTCCTGCACCTCACCGTGCTGCGCACGGAGCGTCTCGCCCCACATTGGATCAGGGTGACGCTCGGCGGCGGCGAGATCGCGAAGTTCCGCCCGATGGGCTTCGACCAGTGGTTCCGTCTGTTCCTGCCGATCGGAGGGGATGCCGGTCTCGACCGCGTCCCCGCCAAGGCGAACAAGATGTTCGGGTACCTGAAGTTCCTGCGGATCCCCGACGGCGAGCGACCCGTGATGCGCAACTACACGGTGAGTGCGTACCGGCCCGCGACCGCTGAGGGCGGCGCCGAGATCGACGTGGACTTCGTCCTGCACGGCTCCGCGGCCGACGGGACGGCCGGACCGGCGTCGCGCTGGGCGGAGACCTGCACGCCGGGCGAGAACGTGCTGATCATCGACGAGGGACTGACCTTCAACCCGCAGCGCGGGACGGACCGGGTCGTGCTCATCGGCGACGAGACGGCGCTGCCGGCCATCGCGTCGATCTGCGCATCGCTCCCCGAGGGCGCGACGGGCACGGCGATCATCGAGGTCCCCTCCGACGAGGATGCCCTCGACTTCCCGCATCCTGCAGGCGTCGACATCGTCTGGCTCACGCGTCCGCACGAGTTCCCGCCGGGATCGCGCGCGCTGTCCCAGCTGCACGACTTGGCACTGCCGGAGGCTCCGTTCCACGTGTACGCCGCCGGAGAGCAGTCCCTCGCCTCGGGTGCGCGCAAGCACCTCGTCGGCGAGCGCGGCGTCGACAAGAACGCCGTGAGCTTCTGCGGCTACTGGAAGGTCGGCGCCGCGTCGCCGGCATCCAAGGCCGCTCGGGATGCCGCGGCCGAGCCGCTCGCGTAGACGCCGGCGCCCCGACGCGCCGGCGAGTGCAGACCCCGTCACAGAGCCAGATGCAGGCGCAAGGCCTCGTCGATCTCCGCGACGAGTTCGACAGGAACCCACCCCACGGGTCTGACGATCCGGTCGACAGCGATCGTTCGTATCTGCTCCGCTTGCGCCTTCGAATCGCGGTCAAGACCGGTGGCCTCTGCGGGGAGCAGCACCTGAAACGGGCGCACCCGCGCTACGTTCGACGTCAGCGGCACTATCGTCACCGTCGCCCGGGCCGACCGCGCAGCCGCACCATTGGCGGTGTTGTTACTCACGAGGACCGCAGGTCGCGTCTTGCTCGCCTCCGACCCCACCGCGGGATCGAGGGAAACGAGCAGAATCTGCCCTCGGCGCAGAAGCGGCAGCGCATCTGCGCTCATGCGCTGGCGAGTCCGTCCTCGTCGGCCGCATCCCAGGCGTCGTCGTAGTCCTCGGCATATGCCTCGGCGTAAGCGTCAGCCAGTCGGCTCTCCCGGAGCAATCGCACGGCATCCTGCACCGCCGCTGAGCGCGAGGAGTACCGTCCACTCAGCGCCTCCAGATCGAGGAACGCCACGTCCGCTGTGCTGAGACTGAGGCTGATCTTGGTATTACCCATGCCGTCGATGCTACTCCGGTAGCAATACTCTTGCTACCGATCGCCGCACCGGGCCGACCGGTATGCAGCAGGTGCACGCGAAAGCCCCGGGCGAACCCGGGGCCCTTCGGCGTACGGCTCAGCGCTTGCCGGCGATCTGCCGCCCGACGATCTCGCGCATGATCTCGTTCGTGCCGCCGTAGATGCGGTGCACGCGGGCGTCGAGGAACGCGCGGGCGATCGGGTACTCGGTGATGTAGCCGTAGCCGCCGTGCAGCTGCACCCCGGCGTCGAGCACCTCCCACTCTCGCTCCGTCGCCCAGAACTTGACCTTCGCGGCCTCTTCCGCCGAGAGCTTGCCCTTCGAGTAGGCGAGCAGCGCGCGGTCGATGTAGGCCCAGAGGGCATCGACGGTGGTCGCCATGTCGGCGATCTGGAAGCGGCTGTTCTGGAAGTCGATGATCCGCTCGCCGAACGCCTCGCGGTCCTTCGTGTAGGCGACGGTCCAGTCCAGAGCTGCCTGCGCGGCCGCCGCACCGGCGACGCCGATCGACAGGCGCTCGAGCGGCAGGTTCATCATCAGCTGGATGAATCCCTTGCCCTCTTCGCCGCCGATGAGGTTCTCGTCGGGTACGAACACGTCGCTGAATGACAGCTCCGCGGTGTCGTGACCCTGGAAGCCCATCTTGTGCAGCTTCTTGCCGTGGTCGAAGCCCTCCATGCCGTTCTCGATGAGCACCAGGCTGAACGCGTCGGGGCGGTTGCCCTCGCCGGTCTTCACGAAGGTCACGACGAGGTCAGCGGTCGCGCCCGAGGAGATGAACGTCTTCGCACCGTTGACGATGTAGCCGCCGTCGGTCTTCTTCGCGGTCGTCTTGATGCCGCGGAGGTCCGAGCCCGCACCCGGCTCGGTCATCGCGAGAGCGCCGATCACCTCACCCGTGGCCATGCGCGGCAGCCACTTCTCCTTCTGCTCCTGCGTACCCATGTGCACGAGGTACGGGACGGCCAGGTCATCCTGAATGCCGAAGGCTCCCGCGAGCGAGCCCGCTCCGGCGGCGATGACCTCCTCGTTGACGATCGCGCGGAAGCGGTAGTCCTGCAGCATGCCCGCTCCGCCGAACTCCTCGGGCACCGATAGTCCGATGATGCCGGCCTCTCCGGCGGCGAGCATGGTCGCGCGGTCGACCTCGCCGTCGGCGTCCCACTTCTCGATCGCCTCGTGCGTGACGTGGCGCTTGACGAAATCCTTGACGAGGTCGCGGAATGCCTCGTGATCCTCTTCGTAGATGTCGCGTTCCATGCCGTCCTCCCGAACGTCTCGTGCGTCGTTGCTCCGGCGATCATATGCCGGTAGGACGGGGAGAACACAGTGCGTTGTGAGAATGCATCCCACTTCCGGTGAGACTGGGTACCGCGATTGTCGGATGCCGCCAGGCGGCCCCGCGTGGGGTCAATGCGGGTACTCGGGCGCCGCCGGGAGGCCGAAGAACTCCTCGAGCGTGTGATAGCCGCCGTGATGATAGGCCGCCGCGAGCTCGCGCCCCAGATAGCGCAGATGCCATGGCTCGGGCTTGTAGCCGGTGATGCCGGAGCCCACCTGCTCGTAGCGCACGATGAAGCCGTACTCCCAGGCGTTCTCGGCCACCCACGCGCCCTGCGGTGTGCCGCCGAACGCGTCGATCTCACCGCACCCGGGGCTGCACGCGACGACGTCGAGCGCGAGTCCGGTCTGGTGCTCGCTGTGCCCCGCGCGAGCCGACGCGGCATCCGCCCCCGCCTGGCCGCTGTTGCGCACGTGCGAGGCATGCGTCGACACCTGCAGGTCGTACGAGCGGTACCCGTTGTTCGCGCCGATCTGCCCCGCGCCCTCCGCGACCGCCGCGGCGGCCATCTCACCCACCGCGGCGGACACATCCGTGCGGGCCTGACCCGACGGTGTCGTCATCTCGAGGGGCATGTCGGCGAGCGACGTCGGCGCGAAGGTGACCGGATTCAGCGGTCGCGTCTTGTTCACGACGACCCACACGTGCGCCGGGTCGTCGAGAGCGATGCACGGCGCATTGCCCGCCACGACCGCGTTGCGGAAGCTCGCTCCTCCGCCGAAGCCGGCGATGATCGCGGCGTCGTCGGCGACGGCGATGGCCTCGAGCACCGACGGCTCCGAGCACGGATCGGCCGCCGTGGTCGCGCCGACCTGCACCGCCGGTACCTCGGCGACGACCACCGGCTCGGGCATCGGCGTCTGCGGCTCCGCGGAGTCCTCGACGGGCGCGCCGGCGATCGACAGGAGGATGCCGACGGCGGTCACCGCGAGGCCGATGGGCAGTGCTGGTCCGCGAATCGGGGAGCGCGGCGCCGCATGCCGAGGCTGCGGCGTGGAGGTCATCCCTCCATTGTGCCGCGCATGGCTGGACGCCGCATGCCGTGACTCGATCGGTCTCGACCCTGCGCCGCCGTGATTCCGTAGGCTGAGGGCATGCACGCGCGCGCGGTCGATCCCCGGCTCTGCCCGACCTGCGGCGAATCGCTCGCGTTCGAGATCCTCGACGACGAGCGCTTCCTCGTGGTGTGGTCGTGCGTGGAGTGCGGGGTGATCCGGGCGACCGAACCACCCGGATGATGTTCGTCTCTTTCTTCGAATCTCACTTGCCATTCATTCGTCTTCATGTTCGAATGAGACTATGCGGTGGCAGGGACAGAAGGTCGGCGAGACGGATGCCGCTGCGCTCCCCGGGCTCGAAGATCGATCGAGCGTGCTGCGATCGGTGACGACGCCCGAGTTCGCCGGCATGACGTTCCACGAGGTGCTGTCGAAGTCGGCGCTCAATCACGTGCCCGGCGCGTCGCGCATGCCCTTCGCCTGGACGATCAACCCCTACCGCGGATGCAGCCATGCCTGCGTGTACTGTTTCGCCCGGGGCACGCACGAGTACCTCGACCTCGACGGCGGTGCGGACTTCGACTCGCAGATCGTCGTGAAGACCAACGTCGTCGAGGTGCTGCGGCGGGAGCTCCGCAAAGGGAGCTGGCAGCACGAGACCGTCGCACTCGGCACGAACACCGACCCGTACCAGCGCGCGGAGGGTCGGTACAAGCTGATGCCCGGAATCATCGAGGCGTTGGCGGAATCGGGTACTCCGATCTCGATCCTCACCAAGGGCACCTTGATCCGCCGCGACATCCCCCTGCTCGTGAAAGCCGCGCAGCGCGTTCCGGTCGACGTGCAGATGTCGATCGCGATGTACGACGACGAGTTGCAGAAGGCGATCGAACCCGGAGCGCCGACGACGCAGGCGCGACTCGACACCGTGAAGGCCCTGTCGGACGCCGGGTTCCCGGTCACCGTGTTCCTCATGCCGATCATGCCGCACATGACCGATTCGGTCGAAGCAATCGACATCGCTCTGAAGCGGATCAAGGATGCCGGAGCGCGGCGCGTCATATACGGGGCACTGCATCTGAGGTCCGGCGTGAAGCCCTGGTTCATGCAGTGGCTCGGCGAGGCACGGCCGGATCTCGTGTCGTCGTACCTCGGGCTCTATCCCGGGGTCGCGGCCGAGGCGCCGAAGGGGTACAGGCAGTGGCTCGCCAAGCGCGCTCGACCGCTGATCCGGATGCACGGGCTCGACGGTCGCGACGAGAACGACTACCCGCAGCGGGGCTCGCGGTCGGGCGAGGGCCACGTCGGCTCGATCTGGCGTCAGAACGAGCCGCAGGGTGGGGCTCGGGCGACGACAACCGTCGGGTTCCGGACGACAGGACCGAGCAGGGAGGCACCCGCGCAGCCGATGCTGTTCTGACGGTCGCGGTCGGTATCCGTCCGTCCGGCACGCCGCGTCGCAGCCCGTAGGCTCGAGGACTATGGCGATCGGCTCGACAATCCACACGTTCGACGTGCAGCTCGCAGACACGGATCGCGGCGTCTACGAGGACTACTCCCTCCGTGCGGCACGGCATCCGTCCGAGACCGACGCCTATCTGCTCACGCGCCTGCTCGCACACGGACTCGAGTACGCCGAGGGTGTTGCCTTCGGCGGCAGCGTCTCCGACACCGAGGAGCCGGCTGTCGTGGTGCGCGATCTCACCGGCCGCATCACCGCGTGGGTCGAGGTCGGAGCGCCAGATGCCGAACGCCTGCACCACGCCACGCGTCTCGCCGACCGCGTCGTGGTCTACACGCACCGCGATCCGGCCAAGGTCATGGCGCCGTGGGCTGACAAGCGCATCCACCGCGCCGATGACGTGCGCGTGTTCAGCTTCGATGCGGGATTCATCGATTCGGCCGCGTCCCCGCTCGAGCGCCGGAACACCGTGACCATGACCGTCACCGAGCAGACGCTGTACCTGACACTCAACGGCACGAGCCTGACGACCGCGGTGCACGAACACTCGATCGGCTGACGGTCTGCGCGGCGTCACCGCGTTTCGTCTCGTCGCTGCGCTCCTCGCTCAACGACCCGCGAGGGGCACGAAAGGCCCCGCCCGCAGTAACGCGGGACGGGGCCTTCACGACGGAACGGTCAGCTGGTGAGGTCGGCCGCCGACGGCATCCGACCGGCGATCTCCTCGATCAGGTCGTCGTCGACGCGCGCGTTCTCGAACGGCGCCTCGATCTCGGCCCGGCTCAGCAGCTCGCTCATGCGGCGCTGACGCTGACGCGTGATGAGCGTGACGACGCGACCCGAGCGGCCGGCGCGGCCCGTGCGGCCCGAGCGGTGCAGGTACGTCTTGTACTCATCCGGCGCGTCGGCCTGGATCACGAGGTCGATGTCGTCGACGTGGATGCCGCGGGCGGCGACATCCGTCGCGACGAGCACGTTCACGCGACCCGAGGTGAGGCGCTCGAGGTTGCGCGTGCGCTTGCCCTGGTTCAGGTCGCCGTGCAGCGAGACCGCCGGGATGCCGGCGTCGTCGAACTGCTCGGCGAGCATCTCTGCGTAGGCCCGAGTGCGGGCGAACACGAGGGTCTTGCCCTCGCGGTCGACGAGCGACGTGAGGATGTCGGCTTTGTCGCGGTGCTCGATCACGAGCACGCGGTGCTCGATCGTGCTGGACTCCTGGTCCTCGCCGGCGACCTCGTACACGGCCGGGTCGACGAGGAACTCGTCGACGAGGGCTGCGACCTCACGGTCGAGCGTCGCCGAGAACAGGAGCTTCTGGCTGCCTTCGGCCGTGTGGCGCAGGATGCGCTGCACCGGCTCGACGAATCCGAGCTCGCACATGTGGTCGGCCTCGTCGAGCACCGCGATGCGGCAGTCGGAGAGGTCGAGCTTGCCCTGGTTGATGAGGTCCTCGACGCGACCGGGCGTGCCGATCACGATGTCGACGCCCTTCTTGAGGGCGCCCACCTGGCGACCCTGCGGCACGCCGCCGTAGATCTGGGTCGTGAACAGTCCGACGCTGCGGGCGATCGGCTGGATCGTACGGTCGATCTGCAGCGCGAGCTCACGCGTCGGCGCGAGGATGATCGCGCGCGGCGAGCGTCCGAACTCGCGACGCTTACCGGCCTGCGACTGCAGCACCTTCTCGACGAGCGGTGCGCCGAAGGCGATGGTCTTGCCCGAGCCGGTGCGTCCGCGGGCGAGCACGTCACGACCCTCGAGCACGGCGGGGATGCTGGCGGCCTGGATCGGGAACGGCGTCTCCGCGCCCATGTTCGCGAGCGTCTCGACGATGTTCGACCCGAGGCCGAGGTCGGCGAACGTCACGTCGTTCACCTCGACGGCCTGCACGGCCTTCGCCTCGAGACGCTCGTGCACGACGTCTTCGGTCGGCTCGAAGGATGCCTTCGGCGTCGCGTTCCAGTCGCTGCGGCTCGGACGCGCGTCGCGGCCGGCGCGGTCCTCACGGCGAGGACGCTCGGTGCGGTACGCGCCGCCGGTCGAGGGGCGCGAGCGCTCGTCGCGTCCACCCTCGATCGCACGCTGCGTGCGGTCACGGTCGAAGGCGCGACGGGCACGGTCGGCGTCGTAGGAGCGTGCAGGGCGATCGGATGCTGCGCGGTCGTCGCGCTGCGGGCGCGCATCGCGATCGAAGCGAGGACGCTCGGCTCCACGGTCGGAGTACCGGAGACGCTCGCCACGGTCATCACGACGCGGGGCACGGTCACCGTAGCCACGGTCGTCGCGCTGCGGGCGTGCGTCGCGGTCGAAGCGGCGGCTCCCGCGGTCATCGCGGTCGAAGCGCGGACGCTCGCCACGGTCGTCGCGGCGCGGGGCGCGCTCGTCGAAGCGACGGCCGCCGGACGGACCGTCGTTGCCGTAGCGGGGACGCTCGGGCCGCTCGCCGAAACGAGGGTTCTCGTCGCGACGATGCGGAGCCTCGCGGCGTCCGGACTCGGCGCGGTTGCGGATGCCGCGCGCCTCGTCGCGACCGGCGCGCTCCTGCGAAGACCAGCGCTGCTTCGGAGCCCCGCCCTCATCGGCTGCGCGGTAACCGCGGTGGCCGGGGCTGCGGCTGCCGGGACGGCGGTCGAAGCCGGCCGCCGCAGGACGCCGCTCTCCGGCATCCGCTCGTCCGCCACGGGCGTCGCGGGTGTCGCGGGCTCCGTCGCGTCCGCCGGCGTGACGGTCGTGGAACGAGGTCTTCTTGGCGCCGTAGCGCGGTTCGAAGTTGGCGGCGGGGCGTCCGCCGCGGGGCTTCTTGTTCTTGGGCATGGGATGTCCTTCGAGTTCTCGCACGAGAACAGCGCTGCCGCGCACACGCGCGAGCACCCGGCATCCGATCGAGGAATCGAACTGCGGGTCCGGACTGTCAGCGGCCGGGGCCATTCATGTGATGGTTGATTCACGTCGATCGACGCTCACCATCGGCCCCTGGGCTCACACTTCTTGCACAAAAACGTCCGCGTCCACACGCGGGTGCCCGAAGCCGACACTCCCAGCGTACCGGTCCCGCCTGGGAGTCCGCCTGGCCGCTCTACGATGGCGGTGTGAACTCCGCATCCCCCACCGGCAACCAGGTCCATCTCCAACTCGGCGAGGTGTCGGCGCAGATCGCGCAGGTGGGCGCGTCGCTCCGCTCGCTGCGCATCGGGTCGGTCGATCTGGTCGCGCCGTATCCCGAAGATGCTCCGACGCCGTCGGGCTCCGGCGTGGTGCTCGTGCCGTGGCCCAACCGGGTCCGCGACGGCCGGTGGGACGACGACGGCATCGAACGACAGCTGGCCATCACCGAGCCGAAGTTCGGCAACGCCAGCCACGGCCTACTGCGGTTCACCGCGTACGAGATCACCGAGGGCGCGTCGGCCGCCACTCTGCGCGCATGGGTCGTGCCGCAGACCGGATACCCGTACCTCCTGGAGACGAGCGTCACCTACACGCTGCGCGCCGACGGCATCGACGTCGAGCACGTCATCACGAACCGGTCCGAGACGCCTGCGCCGGTCGCGGTCGGGTCGCATCCGTTCCTCACGATCGGCGATGTCGCCGAGGCGGACCTCGTGCTGCGGGTCTCGGCGGACACGGCGATCGAGACCGACGAGCGGATGCTGCCCGTCGGCACCCACCCGATCGACCCCGCCGTGCGCGACGGGGTGCGCGTCGGCGACGTGTCGCTCGACACGGGATTCATCGATCTCGAGCGGGATGCCGACGGCCTCGCGCGCCACTCCCTCACCGCGCCCGACGGCCGCCGCCTGACGCTGTGGCAGGGTGAGGGCTATGAGGTCGTGCAGGTCTTCACGACCGACAAGTACCCCGGACGCCCGCTCGCCGTCGCGATGGAGCCGATGACGGCTCCGGCCGACGCGTTCAACAGCGGCACGGGACTGCGCCGACTCGCGCCGGGCGAGACCTGGACCCTGCGCTGGGGCATCACACTCGACTGAACCCGCTACTCGGCGCGCTCGCGCAGCTCCCGTCGCGTGAGCTGCGGCGCGTGCGGGAGGCCGGATGCCGGAGCCGACGAGGCTCCGGATGCCGTGGCACCAGCGAGCGCGGGGCCGTCCGTCCCATCGGGGGTGGCGTCTGCGGCATCCGGCGGTGCCGAGTCGCCGCGCTTGCGGGCCTGTCGCCGCTCCTTCGCGCCCTCGACGAGGTTGTACAGCGTCGGGAGCACGATCAGCGTGAGCACGGTCGACGAGAGCAGTCCGCCGATCACGACGATCGCGAGCGGCTGCGAGATGAAACCGCCGTGACCGGTGATGCCGAGCGCCATCGGGGTGAGCGCCAGGATCGTCGCGAGCGCGGTCATGAGGATCGGCCGCAGACGCTTCTCACCACCCGCCATCACCGCCTCGGCGGTCGACAGCCCCTTCTCCCGATACTGGTTCACGAGATCGATGAGCACGATCGCGTTCGTCACCACGATGCCGATGAGCATCAGCACACCGATCAGCGAGGCGACGCCGAGGGGCACGCCCGTCACGACCTGCAGCAGGATCGCCCCGGTCGCCGCGAACGGCACCGAGATCAGCAGCAGCAGCGGCTGACGCAGCGACTTGAAGGTCGCGACCATCACGACGTACACGATGAGGATCGCCGCGAGCATCGCGAGTCCGAGCTGCGAGAACGAGTCTGACTGCTGCGAGGCGACGCCGCCGACCTCGGCCGAGGCGCCGGCGGGCAGATCGACCGCGGCGAGCGCCTCGTTCACCGACTGGGTCGCCACGGCGAGGTTGTCGGATGCCGGGGGCACGGTGATCGTCGCGGTGCGGCGACCCTGCTCGGTGGTGATCGAGGTGGGGCCGTTGCGCTCCTCGACGGTCGCGAGGTCCTGCAGCTGCACGATGCCCGTGGGGGTGGGGATCGTGAGCTCCCGCAGCGCCTGCGCGGTCGTGGGCGGTGTGGCGTTCGCGAGGTAGACGGTCAGCGAGGAATCGTCGATCTCGACCGATCCGAGCTGCTGCGGACGCATGGTGTTCGACACGATCGCGCCGACGGCGACCTCCGACAGACCGCGGGCCGCGGCGGCGTCACGGTCGACGACCACGGCGAGGTAGGGCAGGGCTGCGGCGAGGTTGTCGGTGACCTGGCCGATGCCGTCGCGTCCCTCGAGCTCGTCGACGACGGCCTCGGTGGCGGTGTTCACGTCGTCGCTGCTCGATGCGCTGACGGTGATCTCGATGTCGCTCGATCCGAAGCCGGTGGATGCCGCGACCGACACCTCTCCGACGTCGGTGAGTTTCTCGATCGCGTCCTGCACCTCGGCACGAAGCGCCTCCTGATCGGCGTCGCTGTCGGTGAGCACGGAGTAGGTGACCCCGGCGCCGCCCGAGAACGCGTCACGGAGCGCGGAGCCGCTGGAGCCGATCGACGCCTGCACATGCTCGACGCCGTCGATGTCGAGCAGGGCGTCCTCGACCGCGATCGCGGCCTCCGACTTGGTCTCCAGGCTCGCGGTGGGGCCGAGATCCTGCGTGACGGTCATGGTGTTCTGGCCGGAGTCGCTGAGGAAGTTGACCTTCATGAGCGGTGCGGCTGCGATCGTGCCACCGAGCACCACGATGGCGAGGAGCACGGTGATCCACGAGTGCTTGAGCGTCCACCCCAGGATCGGGCGATAGCCACGCTGCAGACGGGTCGGCGGAGCATCCGGGTGCTCCGGGTCGATCCGCGTGCCGCTGTCGTCGAGCAGCGGCTTGCCCGGGCGGAGGAACCAGTAGGCGAGCACCGGCACGATCGTGAGCGACACGAGCAGCGAGGCGATCATCGCGATCGACACGGTCATGGCGAACGGCCGGAACAGCTCGCCGACCGCGTCGCCGACGAACACGAGCGGCAGGAACACCGCGACGGTCGTGATGGTCGACGAGGTCACGGCCATCGCCACCTCGCGCACCGCGAGGCGGATCGCGTCACCCTTGTCGGCGTCGCCGACGTAGTGCCTCTTGATGTTCTCGATCACCACGATGGAGTCGTCGACCACACGTCCGATCGCGATGGTCAGCGCGCCGAGGGTGAGGATGTTGAGCGAGTAGCCGAACGCCTGGAGTCCGATGAAGGTGATGAGCACGCTCGTCGGGATCGAGATGGCGGTGACGAGCGTCGACCGCACCGACAGCAGGAACACGAGGATGACGAGGACGGCCATCACGAGGCCGAGGAGTCCTTCGGTGGCGAGGGTCTCGATGGACTGCACGATGAACGGCGCCTGATCGAAGATGATCGTGAACTCGGCATCCGGCAGCGCCTCGCCGATCTCGTCGAGCGCGGCGATGATGCCCTGCGAGACCTCGACCGTGTTCGCGGCGGGGAGCTTCGTGATCGAGATCGAGAGGGCGTCCTCACCGTCGACCCGCGAGATCGACGACACCGGATCGCTCTCCTGCACGACGGTCGCGACGTCGCCGATCGTCACATCGGTCCCGACGAGGGGCAATGCGGCGATCTCCTCGACCGAGGTGATCTTCGCGCCCGTCTGCACCGTGAGCGTCTGCCCGTTCTCGGTGATGTCTCCGCCCGGGAACAGGGTGCCGTTCTGCTCGAGCGCGTCGCTGATCGCCTGCGCGCTCTCTCCCTGCGCGGCGAGTGCGGCGACGTCGGGCGTGATGGTGATCCGCTGGCCGACGCCGCCGATGATCTGCGCCGCATTGACCCCGTCGACGTCCTCGAGGTCGGGGATCGCGACGTTCTCGAGCTGGGTCTGTGCGTCGTCGGCGTTCTCGAAGCCGGTCACGGCGACCTGGATGACCGGGAAGTCGTCGACCGACACCGCGAGCACCTGGGGGCTGACGTCTTCCGGCAGCTGCGCCGAGATGCGGTTGATCGCCTGCTGCATCTTCTGCTCGGCGGTGGCGAGGTCGGTGCCGTAGGAGAACGTCGCCTGCACGACCGACGCATTGGTGGTGCTCGTCGCGGTGGTGCTCTCGAGTCCCGGCACGCCCTGGATCGCCGCTTCGATCGGTGTCGACACGTCGTTCTCGACGACCTCGGGAGAGGCACCGGGATAGGTCGTCGTGACGACGAGGTTCGGAAGCTCGAGTGAAGGGATGAGTTCTTGCTTCAGGTTGGTGAGAGCGAGTCCGCCGAACACCGCGGTGACGATCGTGATGAGAGCGATCAGGGCGCGGTTCTTCAGGCTCAGGACGGCGAGTTTCGACACGGATTCTCTCTCTGTCGGTCAGGCGGTTGCGGCGGCGGTGGATGCGGGTGCGGACGCCGGTGCGGGACAGAGGATCCCGGCGAGGGCGTCTCGGATCAGCTCTTCGTCGAGCGGCTCGTCGTGGATCTGCGAATGCCAGAGTACGCCGTCGATGAAGACGGCTGCCGCCCTGGCCCGGTCGCGGCCGTGCACGGGTGCCATGAAGCCGACGATCTCATCGGACCACTGACGCGCGAACGCCCGCACGCGAGGGTCGTGGACGGCGGCGGTGACCACCGCGCGATCGGCATGCACGGCGCGGGCGTCGTCGAGCGCCTGCCGGACGAGACGGGCGATCCCGGTGGGCGTGACGCCCTGGGCGACGACCGCCTGCCGGGTCTCCTCGATGCGCTCCTGGATCTCTGCGGCGAGCGCACCGAGGGCGGCTTCGCGGAGGTCGTCGAGCGTGGCGAAGTACTGCGTCGTGGCTCCCAGCGGCACGTCTGCGCGGCTGGCGACCTTGCGGTGGGTGAGCGCATCGACGCCCGCCTCGACGATGAGTTCCGCGGCGGCTGTGACGATCGCGCGGCGGCGCGCCTCGGGGTCGCGGCGGCGCCGGGTGACCTCGCTCATCCGACCTCCTGTACGGGCGTACATGTACGTTTGTACATTTTGGCCCGCGAAGCTGGGTGTTCGCTCGGCGTCGACCGGTCGGCGCCGTTGACGTCTGCCCTCCGGGAGTTGTGAACGCGCACCCTCTACCGTGTCGGAGTCCCCGCACCGCCTGTCGAGAGTCACATATGTCCGCCTCATCCATCATCCGCGCCGAAGGTCTGGTGAAGACGTTCGGCACCGGCGACGAGATCACCCACGCCCTCCGGGGCATCGACATCGCGTTCGATCCGGCCACCATCACCGCCCTCATGGGCCCGTCCGGCTCCGGCAAGTCGACTCTCCTGTACAACCTCGCCGGACTCGACACCCCGACGGCGGGTCGGTCGCTGCTGCAGGGCGTCGACATCGCGGCCCTGTCTCGGCCCCAGCTCGCGGAGTTCCGTCGCGACCACGTCGGCTTCGTGTTCCAGCAGTACAACCTCATCCCCTCGATCACGGTGTTCGAAAACGTCGCGCTCCCGGCTCGGCTCGCGAAGCGGCCGGTGGATGCGGAGCACATCCGTCGCGTGATCGCAGAGGTCGGGCTGCAGGGGCGGGAGAACCGCATGCCGAGCCAGCTCTCCGGTGGGCAGCAGCAGCGTGTGGCTGTCGCTCGCGTCATGGCCGCACGTCCCGAGATCGTCTTCGCCGACGAACCGACCGGGGCGCTCGACACCGCCACCGGGGCCGCCGTGCTCGCCCTCCTCCGGCGGTCGGCGACCCAGTACGGTCAGTGCGTCGTGATGGCCACCCACGACCCCTCCGTCGCCGCGCAGTGCGACCGCGTGGTGTTCCTGCGCGACGGATCACTGGTGTCGCAGATGGCCTCACCCACCGCGGAGAGCGTCGCCGAGAAGCTCGTCGAACTGCGCGAAGGCGCGTGATCGTGCGCCACCTCGTGATCTCCGATCTCCGGCACTCGCTGCGCATCTGGGCCGGATCGCTCTTCGTGCTCGCCGTCGCGCAGATCTGCTCGATGGTCGTCCTCGGACTCCTCATGGTCGGCGTCGAGAACATGTGGATGCTGGACGCCGACCCCGCGTCCCTCCCCCGCGTCGTCGACGCCGACGGCACCGAGATCCCGCCTGAGGCGGTCGCGTTCACCCCGGGCGGGATCGTGAGCGCGACGTCGGTCAGTTTCGTCATCCTCGCGGTGGTCGCTTCGCTGACGGTTCGCAACGTGATCAACTCGATCGTGTACCAGCGCCGCCGTGTCATGGCGTTGTGGCAGCTGGCAGGGATGACCGACCGGCAGCTCCTGGGCATCCTGCGCGTCCAGGTCGCACTGCTCTCCGGAGCCGCGATCCTGATCGCAGCGCCCGTGGCGGTGCTGCTCACTCCGTCCGTCCTCGATCTGCTGCGCGCCACCGACCTGCTCTTCGCCCCTCCGATGACGACTCGGTACGTGTTCGGAGGCTATGCGATCGGCGCGGCCCTCGGCGTCCTCATCTGCGTCCTCGCCGTGCGCGGCGCGAGCAAGGAGCTGAAGTCGCTCAGTCCGCTCGAAGCGATCCGCTCGGAGGGCGTCCGGGAGATCCCGATGACCCGCCGTCGCTGGATCTCCGTCGGCGTCTGGGGCGTCGTCGGCATCGCGGCCGCGGTCGCGGCTCTCTCGGCGAAGACCCTGTCGGGCGCCAGCGACGCCTCTCTCCTGGCCGCCCTCATGGGCGTCGTGGTGGTCAACGTGGGCGGCCCCGTGCTGATCGGCGGTCTCGTGAACGGCTGGACGAGGCTCGTACCCGAGCATGTCTCGGCATCGTGGTTCCTCGCCCGCAAGACCCTGCTCGCGGCGACGGCCCGCCTCGTATCGACCGTCGGATCCGTCTCGACGGCCGTCTTCCTCTTCGTCGCCATGTTCTCTCAGCAGACCGCCGGCGGTGGCGAGGCCCAGGCAGCGGACTTCGTGCTCATCGCCGGCTTCCCGCTGGCGATCTCGATCGCGGGCTCGATCGTGGCCGTCTTCATGGCGGGCCAGCAGCGCGAACGGGAGATCCACCTGGCCGAGCTCGCGGGCGCGACCCCCGCTCAGCAGACTCGCCAGGCCGTCTTCGAAGCGGTGATCGTCGTCGTCACCGGCGCTGCGATCGGCCTCGCGCTCAGTGTCGTCATGCTCGGCCTGACCATCCCGACCCGGCTCGCCGTCACCGGCGACGGGTCCCTGCACGTCGCGGGAGAGTACTTCGCCGGCATCGCGGCGACGCTGCTCCTGCTCAACATCGTCGCGACCGTCGCGCCGACGCTGATCGCCCAGGCGGCGCGTGACCGGATCGCCGTGCCGGAGTGAGTCAGGCGGCGGATGCCTCGACCTGGCCGCGCTCGAAGTAGGCGACGAGGTCGGCATCCAGCTCAGGGATCTCGATCGCCGAGCCGTCGCCGCGCAGCGACTCGGTCGCGAGGATGCCGGCGGCCACCGCCTCGCGAGCGGCGATCGGCGACGTCTCGGTGAGCCCCCCGTCGCGGACGAACCGCAGGAACTCCGCGACGAGCAGCGCGTCGGCACCCTCGTGACCGGCGTCGACGACCTCGGGCACGAGGAACGTCTCGTCGGCAGCGGCGGCACCACGATGCCGACGGTTCCACAGGCGCACCTCGCTGCCGGCGGTGTCACCGACGTTCTCGATGCGCCCCTCGGTGCCGATCACGGTGTAGTTGCGCCAGTAGTCGGGGGTGAAGTGGCACTGCTGGTACGAGGCGAGGATGCCGCCGGACAGCCGCATGTTCACCATCGAGATGTCCTCGACATCGACCACGGGATTGAGTCCGGTGAGGGAGGCGGGCGGCCAGTTGTCGACGCTGAACCAGTCCGGCATCCGCTCCCCCGGCCGCTCCCGCCGATCGGTGATCGTGCCGTACACGCTGAGCTCGCCCATCGCTGAGACCCGCTCGGTGTAGGCGCCGGCGAGCCAGTGGATGATGTCGATGTCGTGCGCGCCCTTCTGCAGCAGCAGACCGGTGGTGCGGCGGCGGTCGGCGTGCCAGTCCTTGAAGTAGTAGTCACCGCCGTGCCCGACGAAGTGACGCACCCAGACGGCCTTGACGTCGCCGATGCGTCCGTCCTGGATCAGGCCGCGCATGAGCGTGATCACGGGCATGTGCCGCATGTTGTGGCCGATGTAGAGACGGCTGCCGGTGCGGCGCGCAGTGCGCAGCATGGCGTCGGCGTCGGCGAGGTCGATCGCGAGGGGCTTCTCGCAGAACACCGCGACGCCGGCCTCGAGGGCGCGGATGCTGAGTGCGGCGTGGGTGTCGTCCGGCGTGAGCACCATGACGGCGTCCACTCCCGAGGCGAGCAGCTCGTCGAGCGAGTCGGTGACGAGCGCGTCGGGCAGCACGCGGCGCGCGTCGTCGCGCGCCCGCTCCGAGGGGTCGCAGACAGCGGTGATGCGCGAGCCGGCGCCCGGGCGGTGCACTTCGTCGCGGAGAGTGGCGCGCGCGCCGAAGCCGATGATTCCGATGGAGAGATCCACGATGGTCCTTCTGGGGTCGAGAGAGTGTGCGAGACGTCTGCGTCAGCGCGTGCGGGATGCCGGGGCGTCGAGATCCGTCGACGCCCCGGGGAAGAGTGACCACGGGAACTCGTGGGCGAGGGTCGGAGCGTCGTCGGGGGCGAGCGCGCGATCGATGATGATGCGCGCCTGACTCGCGAAGAAGTCGGTCGGGCCGACGGTGGTGAGCGTCGGGGCGACGCGCTGCGCGTCGGGCGTGTTGCCGATGCCGATCACCGCCACGTCGTGCGGCACCCGCAGGCCAAGCATGTGCGCCGCGTTGATCGCGGCGATCGCGGCGAAGTCGGTCGTGGCGTAGATCGCCTCCGGGCGGTCCTCACGAGACAGCAGTCCGACGGCGGCCTCGAACGCGCTCGACTGCGAGTCGCCGTACGTCGCCGTCCACGCGGGATCGACGTCGAGGCCGGCTGCGGCCATGCGGTCGAGGTAGGGCGTGTACCGCGTGATCTGCGTCGGCGCCAGGCGCACCGCGCCCTCCGCCGTGAGAGCGCCGATCCTCGTGTGCCGTTCCAGCAGGTGGTCCATCGCGATCTCGCAGCCGGGGATCGCATCGGAGCGCACGACGTCGAAGCCGTCCGGGTCGAGCGGTCGTTCGGTGAACACGACGAGGCGCTGCCCCCGGCGCACGAGGTCGCCGAGCTTGCCCACGGCGTCTTCGTCGAGTCCGATGCCGTCGAGATACGCCACGTCGCTCTCGACCCGGTCGAGGGCCGCGTGCCAGTCGCCGTCAGCGAGGATCAGCGTCGTCAGCCCGTGCCTATTCGCCTCGACGTTGACGGCGTCGGCGACCGCGAGCGACCACGGGTCGCTGAGCATGTGCAACGAGAGCTGCACCATGCCGGTGCGGCCGGTCCTGATCGCGCGTGCCGCGCTGTTCGGACGGTAGTTCAGCTCGTCGGCGGCGGCCAGGACCTTCGCAGCCGTCGCCTCGGCGACACCGGCGCCGGATGCGGAGCCAGCACGTCCGGAGAACACGTACGACACGGTCGCCGTCGACACACCGGCTCGCTCGGCCACCATCCGCAGCGTCGGTCGTCGGGGTGCGTGCGTTCTGCGCTCCGCCACGGGTCAGCCCTTCGATCCGCTGAACGCGATGCCCTGGATGAACTGACGCTGCAGGATCATGAAGGTCACCAGCATCGGCAGGGTCGCGAGCAGCGCACCGGCCATGAGCACCGGGTAGTCGGTGCCGTGGATGCCGACGAGCTGCGACAGCCCGACCGACAGCGGCATGCGGGCAGGGTCGGTCGTCACGATCAGCGGCCAGAGCAGATCGTTCCAGGACCACAGCACGGTGAACACCACAAGTGCGATGATGCCAGGCTTCGCGAGCGGAACCATGATCCGCCAGAAGGTCTGCCACGGATTCGCGCCGTCGATGCGCGCCGCCTCCTCGAGCTCGGCGGGCATCGACAGGAAGAACTGCCGCATGAGGAACGTGCCGAACGCACTGAAGATGCCGGGGACGATCAGCGCCTGCAGCGTGTTGAGCCACCCGAGCGACTGGATGATCTCGTACTGCGGCAACAGGTAGAGCTGCGACGGCACCATGAGCACCGAGAGGAACACGACGAACAGCGCGTTGCGGCCGGGGAACGGGATGCGGGCGAACGCGTATCCCGCCATGGTGCAGAGCACGACCTGACCGACCGTGCGCCCGACCGTGAGCAGCACCGAGTTCGCGAACATCTGCGCGAAGGGCATCGAGTCGAACACCTCGGCGAAGTTCGTGAACACCCACTCGCGCGGAAGCAGGCTCGGCGGCACCTGCACCGAGTCGGACAGCGTCTTGAACGACGTCAGCAGCTGCCAGATGAACGGGAACACCATGAGCACCGCGCCGACGATCAGCACGAGGTGCACGATCCACAGGCCGCGGTTCTTCGGCGTTCCGGCCGCGCGGCGTCGACGGGAGGCATCGGCGCCCACGATCGCTCGGGTGTCGAGGGAGAGGTCACTCATAGTGCACCCACTTCTTCTGCAGACGGAACTGCACGATCGTCAACGCGAGGATGATGAGCAGCAGCAGGAAGGCGACGGCGGCCGCGTAGCCGCGATCGTTGTCGAGGAACCCCGCTTCGTAGAAGAGGTAGACGACCGTGCGGGTGTTAGGCATGGCCGGGTTGCTGCGCCCCAGCATCATGTAGACGAGGTCGAACACCTGTAGCGCGCCGATCACGCTGATCACGCTGACGAAGAAGATCGACGGCGACAGCAGGGGGATCGTGATGGAGAAGAACTTGCGCACGGGGCCGGCGCCGTCGAGATCCGCCGCTTCCATGATCGTGTCGGGGATGCCCTGGAGGCCGGCGAGGAAGATCACGATGTTCGTGCCGAGCCCCGCCCAGATGCCGACGACGGCGATCGCGACGAGCGCGGTGTTCGGGTCGGTCAGCCAGCTGCGGCCGTCGATGCCCGCGGCGCCGAGCACGGCGTTGAGCACACCGTAGTCGCCGTTGTAGATCATGCGCCAGACGAGCGCGATGGCCGCCGGCATCGTCACCACGGGGATGAAGTACAACGTGCGGTAGGCGCTGCGTCCCTTGAGCCCGGTGGTGTTCAGCAGCGCCGCGATCGCGACCGCGAGCGGGATGCCGATGAGGGCGATCACCGTGTAGATCGCGGTGTTGCGCAGCGCGCCGATCAGCTCGGGGTCCTGGAGAAGGCGCGCGTAGTTCTCGAGCCCCACCCACTCCGAGCCGCCGAACGGTCCGGACTTCGTGAACGAGATGATGAGCGTCCGCACGGTCGGCCACAGGTAGAACACGGCGATGCCGAGCGCGGTGGGGCCGAGGAACACGAGCGCCCACCAGGGCGAGGCGCCGGGGGTGCGTCGGCGGCGGGTGCCGGGGCGCTGCGCCTCCGGCATCCGCTCGGCCCGCACGGCCTCGCGCGAGGCGACGACGGTCATGAGGTCACTCCTGCTCGGCGTCCAGAGCCGTCTGCATCTGCTCGGCGAGGTCCTGCAGCCCGGCTTCAGGCGTGACGGCCCCCGACCAGACCTGCGACAGCACCTCGCTCTCGATGCTCGTCCACGCCGAGGTGTTCTTCGAGACGGGGTAGGGCACGGCGGTGTCGAGCGCGTCGATGTAGACCTGCAGGTCGAACTGCGGCTGCGCGTCGACCCAGGCCTGCTGGGTGTCGCGGAACGCGGGGATCACGGTGCCTGTCTCGGCCTGGATGGTCGCGGCCTCCTCGGCGCTCGCGAACGCGGCGAACGCCTTCGCCTCGGCGAGGTGCGGGCTCTTGGCGTTCGCGACGTTGCCGACGCCGTGGATGACGCTCTGGTTGCCGGTCGGTCCCTCGGGCAGTGGCGCGACGTCGACCTTGTCGGAGATGTCGGCGTTCTCGCCGTAGGCGATCGCAGCCCAGGAGCCGTTCTGGAACATCGCGACCTTGCCGGAGAGGAAGAGGTCTTCGGGATTGGTGTCGGTCATCTGCTGCGCGGTCGGCGACGCCCCCGCCTCGATGAGGTCGGTCCACAGCTCGACGCCCTCGAGTGCCTCGGGGCTGTCGTAGCCCGTGGTCGTGCCGTCGGCGGAGATCACCTCGCCGCCTGCCTGCGCGATCGAGTTGTAGTAGTTCTCCTGTCCGTACTGACTCGCCGCGACGCCGTACTGACCGGTCGCGGGATCGGTGAGAGCGGCGGCCGCGGCGGTGAAGTCGTCCCACGTCCAGCCTGCGGCCGGGTAGGCGACGCCGGCGGCGTCGAACAGCGCCTTGTTGTACCAGAGCGCGACGGTGTCGAAATCCTTCGGGGCGCCGTAGAGCGTGCCGTCGAAGGTGTAGAGGTCGACGAGTCCCTCGGGGTAGTCCGCGGCATCCACCCCCGCGTCGTCGAGCGGGGCGAGCTGGCCGTTGGAGGCGTACAGCTGGAAGTTCGGACCGTTCATCCAGAACACGTCTGCCGCCGAACCGCCGGTCGCGGCCGTCTGCAGCTTCGTGAAGTACTCCTTGTACGGCGTGACCTGGATGTCGATCGTGACGTTCGGGTTCTCCTTCTCGAACGCGGCGGCGATCTCCTCCATCGCGGGCTTCTGATTCTCGTCCCAGATCGCGTAGCTGAGGGTGATGTCACCACCGGAAGACTCGCCGCCTCCGGTCCCCGAGGAGCAGGCGGTGAGCGAGACGACGGCCGCGGTGGCGGCGGCGAGGGCGCCCAGGGCGCGGCGGGAGGTGCGGGGCATCGGTGTCTCCTTCGACGGGTGCGATCGCGTGTTAAACGTTTAGCAGTTAAACGATTAGCAAGAGAGTAGCCCGCAAGCGAGCATCTGCGCAAGAGTCGTCAGAGCTGCGCGCCGAGCAGCAGTCCGGCCGCAGCGGCCGCGACGCCGAGCACCAGCATTCCGACGGCGTCGAAGACGGACGCCGCTCGCTCGCCGTCGCTCCACAGGGCGACGGCGTCGAGCATGGCCGTGCTGAACGTCGTGTACCCGCCGAGCAGCCCGGCGCCGATGATGAAGGCGACATCGGGCAGCGCCGTCGTCACGACGCCGAGGGCGAACGAGCCGGTGAGGTTCACCACGAGGATGCCCCAGGGGAACCGTCGTCCCGCGATCGATCCGACGGCCAGGTCGAGAAGGTATCGCAGCACCGCGCCCGCTCCCCCGGCGAGCGCAGCGCCAAGGAAAAGCAGCGCGCTCACGACGCAGCCTCCGCCGGTCGTGCGGTGCCGCGCGGTCGCCCGAGCCGCAGCCCCAACGCGGCGGCGGCGAGTCCCAGCACGAGGCTGCCCACCGCGTACACCGCGGCGAGCGCGGGCGTGGCGGACCACAGCTCCACGGTGCCCGTCATGAAGGCGCTGTAGGTCGTGAAGCCGCCGAGCACCCCGGTGCCGAGCAGCACGCGCAGATCGGTGCTCTGCGGCATCCGGGCAGCGAGGACTCCGATCAGGAGAGCGCCGACGACGTTGACGACGAACGTGGCGATCGGGAAGCCACCGGCATCCGCGATCCAGAGGCCCAGCGCGAGTCGGCCGGCCGTGCCCACGGCGCCCCCGACGAAGACGAGGAGCACGCGGCGGGGAGTCACCCGGCAACTCTAGCCCCGGTGTCGATCCGCCCCGGAGCGCACCGTCGCAGGGCGACCGGCGAATGTCAACCCGCTGTGCGGTTCGCAGGGTCGAGGCGAACACTGATCACATGAAGCCGCTGTGGAAGCTCGACCGCACTCCGCCCACAGGCACCCCGTTCGACCCCGGCGCTCGACACGACGTCATCGTCGTCGGCGCGGGCCTCACCGGCCTCTCGACCGCCGTGATGCTGACGCGCGCGGGGCTCGACGTCGCGGTACTGGAGTCCGGGTCGGTGGGAGAGCTCGCCTCCGGCGGCAACACCGGGAAGCTCTCCCTGCTTCAGGCGCAGCGGCTCGCCGAGATCCGTCGCCACCACTCCGCGGAGCTGCTGCAGGCCTATGTCGACGGCAATCGGGCGGGCATGGACTGGCTCACCGGCTTCGCCGACCACGCCGGTGTGCCGTACGAGCGACGCATCGACCACACCTACGCGCAGACGGCCGACGGACTCGAATCGGTGCGCGCGCAGCACGCCGCAGCACAAGAGGCCGGGCTCCCGACGCGAATGCTCACGCGCGGCGAACTGAACGTCGACTTCCCCGCCGTCGGCGCCGTGGCGCTCGACGACCAGGTGACGATCGACCCGATGCAGGTGAGCGAGGCCCTGGCGTCGGAGCTCCTGTCCGCCGGCGGCATACTGCACACCGGAGTTCGCGTCACGGCGACGCACGCCCTCCCTGAGCCCCGGGTCGAGACCACCGTCGGACCGATGTTCGCGCAGCACATCGTCATCGCCACCGGATATCCGATCCTCGACCGCGGCCTGTACTTCGCGAAGATGCGGGCGTTCCGTTCGTACTGCGTGTCGTTCCGCGTGCCCGGGGGTATTCCCGACTCCACCTTCATCTCGACCGACCAGCCGACGCGGTCCATCCGGCCCGTCTCGGCATCCGACGGACCGGGAGCCGCGGCGCAGCTGGTCGTCGGCGGCAACGGCCACCCGGTCGGACGCTCCGACGGCGAGCGCGCCGCGGTCGATGAGCTCGTCGAGTGGACGCAGAAGTTCTTCCCAGGGGCCGAGGAGACCCATCGCTGGTCGGCGCAGGACTACGAGTCGCACAACCAGATCCCGTTCGTGGGTGCGATGCCGCGGGGCCTCGGCCGCATCCGCTTCGCCACCGGCTACGCCAAATGGGGACTCTCCAACGCACCGGCAGCGGCACTTCGCCTCACCACGGAGATCCTCGGCGCCAGCTGGCACGACCGGCCCGGCTGGATGGTCAAAATCGGCACGCGCCTGACCGTGCCGGCTGACCTCGCCCGCGGCGCCGTCGAGGGTGTGAAGGTCGCGGCCGCCGCCACCAAGGGCTGGGTGGATGCCGAGAAGACCCCCGTGCCCGTGCCTCGGCCCGTCGAGGGCGAGGGCGTCGTGGCGAACCGCGGCGGTCTTCCCGTCGGCATCTCGACGGTCGACGGTGTCACCAGGGCGGTCGACGCGGTGTGCCCGCACCTCGGCGGCGTGCTCGATTGGAACGACGCCGAGTGCACGTGGGACTGCCCTCTGCACGCCTCCCGCTTCGCCGCCGACGGCACCCGCATCGAGGGTCCCGCGCTGAGCGATCTGAAGAAGCTGCCCCGCGCCCCGGAGGACTGAATCCGTCAGTCGCGGGCGCTAGCCTCCGCGGGCGGCGCATCCCACCCCTGCTGAGGCTGCTCGCACGTCTCTCGGAACACGTACTGCGACACGAGCTTGCGCTGGTGGCTCGACCAATCGATCGCCGGGCGGCGCTGGTCGTGCGGCAGGTAGCCGAGGCGGTAGACGGCCATGAGCTCGAGGTCGTCCGGTACGTGCAGCAGATCGATGATCTCCTCCCACTTGCCGGGCACCTCCATCGGGAACGAGATGAACTGGATACCCATCCCGAGCTCGACCGTCGTGAGCCACACGTTCTCCATCGCGGCGCCCATGCTGAACACCGAATAGAACGACGACAGCTGCCCCGGTCGGTATTCGCTGCGGTCGAGCATGACGCCCAGGAGCAGCGGAGACCCCGCGACGAGCTTGTGATTCTCCTCGCCGAGGGTCTTGGGAACCCCGAAGGTGTTCATGAGCTTCTGCCCGCGCTTCGTGAAGACCTGACTCGTGAACGGCCGAAGGGCCGCAGGGAGCTTGTCGAAGAGCATCCCGCTGCGCTTCTCCTCCATCTCCGCCTGGCTGAAGCGGAAGTACGGCTTGTAGCGCTCGAAGAACGTGCCGTTCGACATCGCCTCCGTCATGCTCTCCCCCGAGATGCGTGCGATCTTGTCGATCGTGTCGCGGTTCTCGATCACGACGAAGCGCCACGGCTGGCTGTTCAGCTGCGAGGGCGCGCGGCCGGCCGCCTCGAGCAGGATGCGCTGATGCTCCTCCGTCACGGGATCGGGCAGGAACGGCCCGTTCGTGGTCTTGCGGCGGCGGATGACATCGAGCAGTTCCATGCGTTCACTTCCGGTCGGAGGGGATGCGCGAGCACACCAGGCCCGCGACGATGAAGGGGGCCGCCGCGAGCGCGACCAGCGGATGCCGACGCGTGTGCGTGCCGAGATACGGGATCGCAGCGAGCGGCACGATCGCCGGAGCGAGGGATGCCGCGGCGCGGCGGCTCGCGGCCCGCGGGCGCGCCCAGAACGCGGCGCTGACGGCGGCGCCCGTCGCGACGGACGTCGTGACGTAGAGCGCGTGGTGCACCCAGCGGAATCCTCGCGTGTCGATGATCCGCGCGGCCACTGCGGTGCCGAGGGCGGCGTTGGCGGCGTAGGCGACCGTCGCCGCGACGAACAGCGGAGCCGCATTCGTGCGCGTGCGACGGTGGGCCATGGCACGACACTACGCCCGGTCCCCCTCCGCCGAGCCACCCCCTTGCGCGCGAAACACCCCTTTGGATACGGGCCGCACGGGGGTGGCTCGTACACAAAGGGGTGTGTCGGCGGGTTCTACAGGTTCGTCTCCGCATACACGCGGAGCGCGTCGCGGACGAACTCGGCGCCGTGCGCGCCGCCGGACGACGTCGCGTAGTTCGCGCCGAAGCGCGGATCTGCGACGTACATCTCGCCGAGACCGATCACGTACGCCTTGACGTCGCCGCCTGGCACCGACGCCGGAGTGCCCGGGATGCCCGTGAGCCACTCCACGTGACGGCGGGCGAGGCCCTGAGTCTCGACGGATGCCGGGTCGACACCGCTCTCGGCGGCGGCGATCCAGTCGCGTCCGAGATCGGACACGCGCTGCTGCCAGTCGGCGCGCTCGGCATCCGTCATCCCGCGCCACCAGCGGTCGCCGTCGGCGTATGCCTGCGGACCCCAGCGCTGCTCGACCTCCTGTTTGTACTGCGTGTGGTCGAAGCCGTCGAACATGTTCTCTGCCATGAGTTGTTCACCTCCTCTCAGTGCGGTGATGGTGTTCTCGACCGACGCGATCTGGCGCGCCAGCCTGTTCTGCTCCTCGCGCAGCAGCGCGAGGTGGGTCTCGAGTGCCGAGGCCTCCGTCGTCGTGCGCGAACCGGTGTCGAGCACCTCGGCGATCTGCGGCAGCCCCAGCCCGAGCTCCCGCAGAAGCAGGATCCGCTGCAAGCGCACGAGCGCGGACTCGTCGTAGTGCCGATAACCGTTCGGTGCGATCCGCGTGGGCGGCAGCAGGCCGATGTCGTCGTAGTGCCGAAGGGTCCTGCTGGTAGTGCCAGCGAGGCGTGCGATCTCCTGGATCGACCAGTCCGTGCCTGCCATGTCCTCTCCTCGATCCGTTCGATGACTCCACCGTAGAAGTTGACGTTGCGTCAAGGTCAACCCCAAACGCAACCGGGAACATCGCGATAATGCTTGACAGCATCGAGATATATCGTGTTACGCTGTCCAAACACGATATATCGTGACCCCTCTCAACACAGGAGAAGCAGACATGACCGAGAAGTGGCTCATCGCCCCGGGCGAGGAACGCGTCATCGACATCGAGAACGTCAGCCGGCTGAAGGTCGGTCTGGTCGGCGGACAGGTCGACGTGATCGCTCACGACGAACCCGGCATCCGCATCGAGGTGCACGGTGTCACCATCAAGGACCTGCGTATCGAATCCCACGACGGCCAGGTCGAGATCGACCACCCGCAGCTGGGCTGGGACAACTTCCTCGAGGTCTTCCGCAACTTCGGCTCCGGCGGACCCAAGGCAGAGGTCAGCATCGCCGTTCCCCGCGCGATCGCCCTCACGCTCGGCGTCGTCAGCGCCGGCGCGCTCGTCTCCGGCATCCGCAACGACGCCCGTCTGAACACCGTGTCGGGCGACATCATCGTCGACACCCTCATCGGCGACCTCACCGTGAACTCGGTGTCGGGCGACGTGCAGGTGCGTGGACTGACCGGCTCGATCACGGCGAACAGCGTCTCGGGCGACGTCGCCGTCACCGGCACCGTGCGCAAGGCCACGGTCGACATCGTGTCGGGCTCGACGCTCGTCGACGCCGCGGGCGACGTCAACACCATCAACATCAACTCCGTCTCGGGCGGCACCACTGTGCGACTCGACGAGTCACTCGCCGCCAACTACGTCATCCGCTCGCTCAGCGGACGACTGCTCATCGACGGCGTCGAGCGCGGATCCTCCGGCATCAACAACTACACCGGCTCCACGGGGGAGCTTGCGGGGCGATTCGTCGACCTGCGCGCGAACTCCGTCTCGGGCGGAGTGACCGTGCTGCGCCGCACCCCCGCAAAGATCGAGAACGACGCCGAATGGGAGGAAGCATGAGTCCCGCCGTCTTCTCCCACGGAGACCTGCGCCTGTACCTGCTGTCGCTGCTCGCCGAAGCCCCGCAGCACGGGTACGGCATCATCCAGGCGCTCACCGACCGCACCGGCGGCACCTACACGCCGAGCGCCGGCACCATCTACCCACGACTCGCGAAGCTCGAGGAAGAGGGACTGGTATCGAAGACGGTCGACGGCCGCACCACCATCTACGCGATCACGGATGCCGGACGCGCCGAGCTCGCAGCGCGCGAGGGCGACCTGGCCGGGATCGAGGCCGGGCTCACCGACTCGGTGCGCCTGATCGCCAACGAGGTGCGTCAGAGCGTCAAGGAGGCGATGAAGAGCCTGCGGGCAGACTTCGCCACCGCCGAGAAGGACGACCGCGCAGCATCCAAGTCGCGCCCGCGCACCGCGGGAGACGACGAACGCATCGTCAGCCGCGAGGAACTCCACCGCGCGGATGCCGTGATCAACGCGTTCCGCGCCCGGATCCGCACCGACCTCCGCACGCACGTGGCGAAGGGCGGCGCACTCCCGGCATCCGTCGTCTCGGAGCTCGAGGACGGATTGGATGCCGCGGCCCGCGGCATCACGACCGCCCTCGCCGCGCTGTCACGCTGACGAACCTCTCGGAAGCCGTCCGTGCGGCTGACGATCCCCCGGCTGGCTGGCCTATGCGTCTCGTATCGCCCGCCAGACGGGGAATCGTCAGCCATCCGTACCGAAGGTCGGGGCTATTCCGTCCAGATCTCCGGCTGCGAGTCCGGCACCGGCTCTTCGAGTGGAACCACGAGCACCGACCGATGCTGCCGGTGAGCGAGACGCGCCGCCACGGATCCGGTGAAGAACTCTCTGATCGACTCTCCGATGCCGCGCTTGCGGGTACCCACCACGATCAGCTGCGCGTCGAGCTTGTTCGCGAGCGCCTTGATCGCGAGCGCCGGATCGCCGACGAGCTGCCGGGCGGTCCAGGTCAGCCCTGTCCCTTCGAGGGCCTTCGCGGCCTCGGATTGCACGGCTTCGAACTCCGCCGTTCCCGCGTCGAAGTTGATGTCGATCGGAGCCGAGTGCACGTATCCGTCCGGATCCTCGTATGTCACGAAACGCGTGACATCGACGTGCACGACGACGAGCGGCACCCGCAGCAGGCGCGCGAAACGCGACGCCTCCTGGATCACACGAGGACTCTGTCCCGGCTGGATGCCGACGATCACCGCCTTCTGCAGTGTCGCGTTCTGGACGGCCTCGTCCGAGGGAGAAGAGGTGTTGTCGGTCATCGAGATCGCTCCCTTCGCCAGGCTTGCTATCAGGCAGTGCGGTCTACCCGCGTGCTATTCTGAATGCTACTCTTACCGGCCTCGAGCCGGTGTCGTGAATGCATCGGGCCCCAGCTAGCCCGCAGCTCAACTCGTGAGGGGGTCTCTGGCATGGGCCGTGGCCGTCAGAAGGCGAAGCACACCAAAATCGCCCGCGAACTGAAGTCATTCAGTCCGTCCGTCAACTACTCGGCACTCGAACGAGAGCTCGGTCACCCGAGCGACTCGGAAGACGAGTACGTCGACAAGTGGGCAGACGAGTACGCCGACGAAGACGAGGACGAACTAGAGAAGGCCTGACCGCCCTCTCGTCTCGTCGTCTCCCCCGTGCACCGCACGGGGGTTTCGTCGTGTCCGGGCACGAATGCCCCGATCCGCGGATTCGGTCCCGATCCGCTGACGGATGCGGGCATTCGGTCCGCCGATCGTGACAGCGTCCGCTGATCGTCGGGAGGAAGGGATCACCAGCGCCCGTAGCGGCGTTCCCAGTCCTCTTCGATCGTCCGGCGGCGACCGGCGACGAGGCCGGCGGGGATCGACAGCACGAGCACGGCGATCACGACGATGATCGGCACCGTCCAGCCGCCGGTGGTCTCGTGCAGGAGGCCGATGAGCAGCGGGAAGACCGCGGCGATGGCGTACCCGACGCTCTGCACGAAGCCGCTGAGCGCGACAGCGCTCTCCGGAGTGCGGGCGCGGACGCTGAGAAGCACGAGACTGAGCGGGAACAGGATGGCCGTCAGGCCGTAGATCAGCACCCAGAGCACCGGGGCCGCGGCCGGTGCGAAGAGCAGTCCGAGGAGGCCGGCGACGCCCGCCGCCACCGCGAACAGGTACAGCGGCCGAGTCGCCTGGAATCGCACGACGAGCACGGGTACGAGCAGTCCGCACGGCAGACCGGCGAGTGCGAAGAGCGACAGCAGGAAGCCGCCTGACGCCGGTGAGACTCCGGCGACGTCGACGAGCAGGGTCGGCAGCCAGGCGAACGCGACATAGGCCACGGTCGAGGAGGTGCCGAACACGAGGGCGAGCGCCCAGGCGAGAGGCAGCCGCCAGAGCCGTCCGAACACACGGGGGTTCGCGGGCACGGTCGCGATCGGACCGGTGGCGACGACTGCCGCATCGAGGCGCTCGTCGACCGGGTCGTTGTCGGGCAGCGCAGGCGCGGCGACGGCCGGAGCGGCAGGGCGTCGTCGATCGCCGACCAGCACGGCGATCCACGGCAGCAGCGCGAGCACCGAGAACAGGCCCCACAGACCGAGCGAGATCCGCCAGCCCAGGGAGTCGGCGAGCGGAACGGCCACGAGCGGCGGCACGAACGTCGAGATCGACAGGGTCGTCGAATACAGTGTCATCATCACGCCGAGGCGGTCGGCGAAGTACTTCTTGACCAGCGGCGGCAGCAGCACGTTGCCCGCGCCGACCCCCGCGAACACGACGACGGTGGCGGCGAGCAGGCTCGTCGAATCTGCGGCGAAACCTCGCAGCAGCAGGCCGATCGACATGAGCGTCAGCGCCGCGACCGCGACCCGTTCGAGTCCGAACCGTCGCTCGACGAGCGGGGTCACGAGCCCGAAGACGGCGAAGCACACCGGAGGCGCGGCGCCGATGAGTCCGACCACGACGGGCGACACGGGGAAGTCCTCCGCGATGTGATCGATGACCGGCGACAGCGATGCCACGGCGGAGCGCAACGAGAACGCGACCAGCACGATACCGATCAGCGCGAGAGCACGGCCCCGCCAGAGCGGTTGCGCGGCCGTCGTCACGAGGTCTGCGACCCCTCCACCCACGCGAGGTACTCGTCGGAGACGGTGCCGGTCACGTACCGGCCGTCGAAGCAGCTCATGTCGAGGTCGGAGAGCACCGACCCCTCCGTGATCGCGGCCTTGAGGTCGTCGACCTCCTGGTAGACCAGGTGGTCGCAGCCCAGCTCCTCGGCGATCTCCGGGATGGTGCGACCGTGCGCGATGAGCTCGTGGCGCGACGGCATGTTGATGCCGTAGACGTGCGGATGCCGTACGGGCGGCGCCGCGGAAGCGAACGTCACCGACGTGGCACCGGCATCCCGAGCCATCTGGATGATCTGCTTCGAGGTCGTGCCGCGCACGATCGAGTCGTCGATGAGAAGCACGTTCTTGCCCTGGAACTCGGTCGACATCGCGTTCAGCTTCTGTCGCACGCTCTTCTTGCGCACCGCCTGCCCCGGCATGATGAAGGTGCGGCCGACGTAGCGGTTCTTGTAGAAGCCCTCACGGTACTCGATGCCCAGCTTGCGGGCGACCTCCATCGCGGCCGGCCGTGCGGAGTCGGGAATCGGCATCACGACGTCGATCTTGTCCATCGGCACATGCTTCGCGATGGTGTCGGCAAGGCGCTCACCCATGCGCAGGCGCGACTCGTAGACGGAGATGCCGTTCATGACCGAGTCCGGCCGCGCGAGGTAGACGTACTCGAACGCGCACGGCGCGAGGGTCGCGTCCGTCGCGCACTGCTTGGTGTGCAGCTCGCCGTCGTTGGTGATGAACACGGCCTCGCCGGGCTCGACCTCGCGGACGACCTCGTAGTCGCCGTTCTCGAGCACCAGCGACTCGCTCGCCACGACCCACTCGTCCTTGCCCTTCGCGCCCTCGACTGTCGACGGACGACGTCCGAGGATGAGCGGACGGATGCCGAAGGGGTCGCGGAATGCGAGCAGACCGTATCCGGCGATCACCGCGATCACCGCGTACGCGCCCTCGATGCGCTCGTGCGTGCGGGCGACAGCCTCGAAGATGCGCTCGGGGTCGAGGTCGACCGTCGACGTGGTGTTCTGCAGCTCTCCCGCGAGCACGTTGAGCAGCAGCTCGGTGTCGCTCGAGGAGTTGAGGTGACGACGATCGCGCTTCGCCATGTCGGCGGTGAGCTCGCGCGTGTTGGTGAGGTTGCCGTTGTGGATGAGGATGATGCCGTAGGGCGCGTTCACGTAGAACGGCTGCATCTCCTCCTCGCTCGACGCGGTGCCCTTGGTCGCGTAGCGGACGTGTCCGAGACCCACGTTGCCGAGCAGTCCGCGCATGTCGCGGGTGCGGAACGCCTCACGAACCATGCCCTGCGCCTTCGCGTTGTGCATGACGCCGTTGGCCTCTGCCGTCGCGATGCCCGTCGCATCCTGACCGCGGTGCTGCAGCAGGAGAAGGGCGTCGTAGATGTCCTGATTGACCGGGGCCGTCCCGACCATTCCGACGATGCCGCACATGGGGGTTTACTTCGCTCCGTCCGCGTAGGCGCCCACGAGGCGCACTGCTCCGCCGTCGACGCCCTTGGCGCCCTGCTCGAACTCCCCCGAGGGTCGGGCGCCGAAGCCGACGGTGCCGACCTGCCACGCGCGCATGCCCTCCGCGTCGAGGGCCGCGATCGCGGCATCCTTCTTGTCCGCCGCGACGACCGCGAGGAAGCCGATCCCGAGGTTCCAGGTCCCCTCCGCGGACTCCAGAGTCGACCCGGCGATGTCGCTGAGCACCCGGAACACGGGGCTGGGCGACCAGGTGCCGCGGTCGACCTCCGCCCAGCTGCCCTGGGGCAGCACACGGGCGAGGTTCGCGGCGATGCCGCCGCCGGTGACGTGGCTGAGGGAGTGCACTCCGCCGTCGAGCGCCGCGATGAGACGCAGGAGAGGGAGGGTGTACAGGCGGGTGGGCTCGAGCAGTGCCTCGCCCCACGTCGTGCCGAAATCGGCGGCGTTGTCGCCGTAGCCGATGCCGGCGTTGGTGACGATGTGTCGCACGAGCGAGTAGCCGTTGGAGTGCAGTCCGCTGGAGGCGATTGCGAGCACGGCATCGCCGTCCTGCACGCGCTCGGCGCCGAGGATCTCATCCGCCTCGACGACACCGGTGGCCGCGCCCGCGACGTCGTAGTCGCGCGGGCCGAGGAGCCCGGGGTGCTCGGCGGTCTCGCCGCCGACCAGAGCGGTGCCGGTGGCGGAGCAGGCCTCCGCGATGCCTCGGACGATGTCGGCGATGCGCTCTGGGAGGACCTTGCCACAGGCGATGTAGTCGGTCATGAAGAGCGGCTTCGCGCCCATCACCACGATGTCGTCGACGACCATGCCGACGAGGTCCTGACCAATCGTGTCGTGCTTGTCGATCGCCTGCGCGATCGCGACCTTCGTGCCGACGCCGTCGGTGCTGGTCGCGAGCAGCGGACGACGGAAGTCGCGCAGGGCGCTGGCGTCGAAGAGTCCGGCGAATCCGCCGACTCCTCCGAGCACTTCCGGTCCGTGCGTCGCACGAACCGACGACTTCATGAGTTCGACCGCGAGATCACCGGCGGCGGTGTCGACGCCGGCTTCGGAATAGGGATTGGTGGGGGAGGCAGCCACCCGTCCAGACTACCGCCCGCCGGGGCACCGGCTCGCCGGTGCCGACGCTCGTCAGCGCGGCATCCGCGGGACCGACGGATCAACCATGGACAGAAGGGGCGCTGCGGGCGAGACTGGCATCCGATGAGCCCGGAAGGGAGCCCAGGTGGGAGCAGCGGAGGAGCAGGTCGACCCCGTGGAGATGGATGCCGTCATGTCGCCGCCCCTGAGCGACGAGCAGTGGGAGCGGCTTGTCGCCGCCGGCACAGCGGAAGACGTCGCGGTGGGCGACTACGTGTTCCGCACCGGGGAGTCGGGGTACGACCTGATCGTCATCGAGTCCGGGGAGGTCGAGATCGTCCGCGACGCGCTCCGCTGGGTGGGAGAGGCGGTCATCACGACCATGGGACCGCGGACCTTCGCCGGGGAGCTCGGTCTGCTCAACGGCCAGGGCGCCTTCCTGTCCGCTCGGGTCACGAAGGCGGGCCGCGTGCATCGCGTGAGCCGAGCGCAGCTGCGCGCCCTCATGAACGAGGACGACGAGCTATGCGATCTGATCCTGCACGCGCTCTGGGCACGGCGCGAATCCCTGCGCACGGGACCCGCGGCCATGACGCTGAAGTTCGTCGGCACGGGTTCCTCGAACGACTTCCTCGCCCTGCGCCGCTTCGCCGAGCGCCTCGACCTCGTGCACAAGGCCGTGGCCCTGCCACCCGGCGACCTCGGCACGCTCGACACGCACGAGATCACGGTCGACGACCTGCCCGTCGCGTTCATCCAGGGTGAGCCGCTGCTCCGTGCGACCCCCGGTCTCGTGGCCGAGCACCTCGGACTGAGCTACCAGGCGCAGGCCGACGAGATCGTCGACCTCGTGGTCGTCGGCGGGGGTCCGGCCGGACTCGCCGCCGCCATCTACGGCGCCTCGGAGGGGCTCAGCACGGTGCTGCTCGACGCCGTCGCCCCGGGTGGTCAAGCGGCGGCGACCTCGCGCATCGAGAACTTCCTCGGCTTCCCGTTCGGCGTGAGCGGCGGGGATCTCATCGGCCAGGCGATCCTGCAGGCGCTGAAGTTCGGCGTGCGGGTCTACGCTCCGTGCGAGGCGACCGGCCTGACGCGGATCGCTCCCGACCTGCTCGACGTCGCCCTCTCGGACGGTCGCCTCATCCGAGCGAGCAGCGTGATCGTCACGTCGGGCGCCGCGTACCGACGCCTCGACCTCGAACGCTGGCAGGACTTCGAGCGGTCGGGCGTGTACTACGCCGCGACCCCGCTCGAGCTGCGCCAGGTGCAGGGCAAGCCGGTCGTCGTCGTGGGCGGCGCGAACTCCGCGGGGCAGGCGGCGCTGTACCTGTCCGCCCACGGATCCCCCGTGCATCTTGTCGTCCGTGGCGACGAGCTGGGCACCCGCATGTCGAGCTATCTCGCCGATCGGCTCGCCGACGACCCGCGGGTGCGCGTGCACACCTCGTCGAACGTCGTCGGCCTCGACGGCGACGGCACACTCGAATCGGTGCGCATCGACACCGTGGGCGACGTCGACGCCCGCGGCCTGTTCTGCTTCATCGGCGCGACGCCGGCGACCTCGTGGCTGCCGACGCTCGATCGCGACCCTGAGGGATTCATCCGCACCGGCACCGACGTCGCCGTGCAGACCCTCGACCAGTGGCAGGGCCTGGGCCGCGAGCCGCTCCCGTTCGAGACGTCGGCACCGCGCGTGTTCGCGGCGGGTGATGTGCGCCGTGGATCGATGAAGCGGGTCGCCGCCGCCGTCGGCGAGGGATCGAGTGCGGTGGCGTCCGTCCACCGCGCGCTGGCCTACTGAGACCGAGTCCGCAAGGGAGAGAGATGAGTACCGACATCGATGTGAACGTCGCGCCGTCCGGCACCGGATGCGTCGAGTGCGACGAGCGGGACGGCTTCTGGGTGCATCTGCGCCGCTGCGCCGCCTGCGGGCACGTGGGATGCTGCGACTCGTCGCCGGGCCAGCACGCGACGGCGCACTTCCAGGAGACCGGGCACCGCCTGATCCAGAGCTTCGAGCCGGGTGAGGACTGGTTCTGGGACTATGTCGACGAGACCGTCCTCGAGGGACCGGAGCTCGCGGCTCCGACCAGCAGGCCGCAGGATCAGCCCTCCCCCGGCCCGGCCGGACGCGTGCCGGCGAACTGGCGCGAGC
This sequence comes from Microbacterium hydrocarbonoxydans, assembly GCF_023715885.1. Classification (GTDB taxonomy): domain Bacteria; phylum Actinomycetota; class Actinomycetes; order Actinomycetales; family Microbacteriaceae; genus Microbacterium; species Microbacterium hydrocarbonoxydans_C. The sequence continues at coordinate 200,312 of NZ_JAMBOY010000001.1, forward strand.
TCATCCACACCTGACATGACGGATGCGGTGCGGGACCGCGACGGCCCCGCACCGCATCCGACGCGCGTCAGCGCTGATCTGCGACCGCGTCGCGCGCCTGCTCCGCCTCTTCCTTGACGGTGTCGGCGGCTGAGACGGCCTCGTCCTTCACGTGGGACGCGGCATCCGTCACCTCGTCCTTGACGGCCGTCGCCGCGTCCTGCGCCGGTTCCTTGAGGTGCTCCCCGACCGTCTTCGCGACCGACGTCGCCTCGTCGACCAGCGGCTGTGCCTTGTCCTTGACCTCTTCGGCGAGTTCCTTCTCCTTCTGCGAGGCCGGGATCAGCGCCGCCGCGACGAGCCCGGCCGCGAACGCCATCAGCCCCACCGCGAGCGGATTGCCCTGCGCCTTGCGCACGGCGCTGTGCCCGACGCCGCCGACAGCCGAGGCCGCCGTCGAGCCGGCGTCCGACACGGCGTCGCCCGCATCGTCGGCCGCGCCCATGACGCGATCGACGACCGACCGGACGGCACCCTTCATCTTCTTCGTCTGCCGGTGCACGACCTTCGACGGCGTGACCTTGTCGGCCAGGGCGTCGACGTCGCGGCCGAATTCCTGCCTGGTGCGCTCGATGTCGGCGCGGATGGCGTCTGGTGAATCACTCATCGGTTCTCCTCGTTTCTCTTCACGGCGTCCGGGATGCGCTTGACGGTCTCGACCGTGCGCGGCGCCCCCTCGACGCTCTTCAGCTGTGTGCGTCCCATCAGGAACAGGACGAGCGCGATCAGCGCCCAGATGACGGCGACGATCACCGCCGACCAGCCGAGGCCGGTCAGATACCCGAGCGCCCACCACAGGGCGACGGAGAGGAAGAAGACCGCCATGAGCGCCGCGTATCCCGCACCGCCCAGCATCCCCGCTCCTCGACCCGCCCTCGCCGCCGACTGCTTGAGCTCGGCCTTGGCCAGTTCGAGCTCCTGGCGCATCAGCGTCGACAGGTCGGATGTGACCTCTCCCAGCAGATCGCCGAGCGACGTCGTCTCGGCCTTGCGCTCGGAGGGCGTCGGGTCTGTCATGGTCGCTCCTCTCCGGGCGCATCGTGCGCGGCGCCGGCACGGTCATAGAGCGGGGTGTCGCTGCCTTCGAGGGGCGGGGTCACGCCGGTGTCATACCGCGCGCCTCCCGGCGACCCCGGCAGCCCGGTCGGCTCGCCCACCGGCACCGGCGGCACCGGCGGCGGAACGGCACCGGTCTCGCCCGTGCCCGCAGCCGAGGCGGGAGCGGCGGTGCCCGGGCCCGCCGCAGCAGAACCGGGAGCATCGGAAGCCTTCGATCCCGAGGATCCGCTCCCCGAGCTGCTCTCAGCCGCGCTCTCGGACAGCGCCCTCGTCAGCCGCCCGACGACCAGTCCCGCTGCCGCCGCGACGGCGATGAACGTGCCGGGCTTGCGGCGGGCGTAGGAGGTCACCTCCGACAGGAGCGACTCCGGATCGCGATCCCCGATCCAGCCCGCGATGCCCTGCACCCTGGTTGACACCTGACGCACGAGGTCGGCCGCCACGCCACCCTCCGCGCCGTCGGCCATGGTCTTCAGCTCGCCACCCACCGACTGCAGCCCCTCGGCGACGCGCCGCTGCTGCACGGCCGCCTGGTCGCGCAGCTCGTCTCGCGTCTGCCGGTACAGGTCCTTCACCTGATCCTTCGCCTCATGCGCGACGGCACCGGCCTCGGCCTTCGCGGTCTCGACCACGCCGGCCGCCTGCTCCGACGCAGTGCCGGTCAGGCCGATCGCCTCATCCTTCGCGGTCTGCACGACTCCGGAGGACTCCGAGGAGCCTGTGCCGGAGGCCGGAGCCCCTTCGCCATAACTCTGTGACATGTTGTTCCTCTCGCTGCGGCCGGTGCTCACCGGCGTGGGAACGGGTCTACGCCCGCGTCCGAGGCGGGTCGCGAGGGTTGACGTGCGCGCCCTGCGAGGGTTACTGTGCCGCGCGCGCGACCGGAGCCGGATCCGGCTCGGAATCGGCGTCGCGGATCGCGTCGGGACTGCCACGCGGCGGCGAGCGCCGCCTACGATGGGGCCATGGCCGACAAGCCGCAGTGGCTGATCCGCGAGGACGCGAGCGTCTCCGTGCTCGTCGCGCTGGCGCTGCGTCAGGCCATCGGCATCCGCGCTCCCGACGACCTGCCCGGCCTCCGCGACCTGCCGGTCAGGCCGCCGGACGCGACCGAGGTGACCCCGGCGCTCGAGAAGCAGTGGCGCGAGTACTGGGACATGACGGTCGAGCCTCGTGCGCACCCGTCGGGGGTGCCGCTCGAACTCGTCGAGGGGTTCGACACGCTCGTCGCCCTGCCGGCCTCCGGGGCGGAGGAGCTGCGCGAGGCCGTCGCGCCGCACGCAGCATCCGTCCTGCACTATGCGCGCGTCGCGCATGACCGCTATCTGACGTCGATCCGCAGCTCGATGGGCACCCGATCCGGCGCGGGCACGACGAACGGGGAGTCCTACCGCGCGTACGCCAGCGCGATCGCGGAGTTCGAGCGCGACATCGGTCGCCGCGCGCACTCGTTCGAGCTGAACGTGCAGGTGCTGCCGTTCTCGCAGCGCGGCATCTGGTGGATCGGCACCCTGACCGTCGCGGTGACCGACGGTCTGCGTCGCGACGTCGTGTCGTTCGACTCGGCGATCCGTCCGATCATCGCCGAACTCGCCTGACGCGGGCCGTCAGTCGTTGGTGACGATCGTCTCGTGCTCGACGCGCACCGTGCGATCATGGCGCCGGGAGACCCGCTCGAGGATCAGGCCGACGACGCCGCCCAGCGCGAGGCCGACGGGAACCGTCCACAGCAGCAGGAACCCGAACACCTGTCCCGGCGGGTAGACGACGTCGATCGCCTCGGAGGGCTCGTAGCTGCCCACCATGGTGAGGATGCCGGCGACGATGATGCCGAGCACGACGCCGATCCCCATGAACACGCCGTAGCGCGGCACGCGGCGCACGGTCGCCTCGACCGTCTCGGGGGCTTCGTGGGAGGACATGTGTCCATTGTCCCACCGTTGGACGAGACGCGGGCACCGGATGCAGTGCACCGCCCTCCCCGCGTCCGCTGCGGGGAGGGCGGTGCGGCCCCCGGGGATCAGACGCCGGTCGTGACGTCTGCACCCTCCGCGTTCGCCCGGTTGCGCCGAGCGATGAGCACACCGGCTCCCGCGCCGAGCGCGACGATCACGAGACCGCCGACGATCCACGGCCAGATCGGCGCGCTCTCAGCGTCGGCGACGGCGGTGACGGATGCCGCAGCAGTCGTGCCCTCGCTCTCCTGCGCCGGTTCCTCCTCGACCGCGACCCCGCACTCGGTCGTCACCGGGACCGACGCCGTGACCGGGTCGAGTTCCTCGCCTGCGCCATAGGTGCCGAACGCCGCCGCCCCTGCCTCGGTGAGGGTCGCCGGCAGCGCGTCGAGCGACAGCATCCCGTCGACGATGGCTGCATCTCCCATCGCGAACTCCGCGAAGCGCACGCCCTGCTGGTCGACGCCCTGCCCGTCCTGCGTGGTGCCCAGCACGTCGAACACGAGATACCCCGCGTCGCCGGCGAGTTCGAGACGCGCGTTCGACAGGGTCGTGTTCAGCGCACCGCCGTGGCCCGAGAACGCGATGCTGCCGCCGAAGGCGACGAGTCCGGTCAGGCTCTCGTCGTCGAACGAGCCGGTGCCGTTCTGCCAGACGTACTCGGGATAGCGGTACTCCACATCGGAGAGGGTCCAGCCGCCGGCCGCGATGCCCTCGATGTAGGTGCGGAACGACTCCTTGAAGCCCCACTGCAGCGTCGCACCCTCGACCGTGCACTGCCCGATCGCTGCTGCTGCACGGGTCAGAGTGAACTCGAGGCCGCGCGAGACCGAGCCCTGCAGGGTCAGTGTGTGGGCGCCGTCCTCGAGGGTGGCGGGCAGGGAGCCCGACCAGCTCGCGACGCCCGATGCGTCGGCGTCGACGGTGCCCAGCAGCACGGGCGTCGAGTAGACGACGACCTGGATGCCGGTCTCGTTCGGCCGGAATCCGGATGCCGAGATCGTCGCCGATCCGCCGGACTGGAGCGCCACGAGATTCGTCTCGTCGATTTGGATGCCGGTGGTCGCCGGAGGCGTGGCGGGGATCGTCGTCTTCGCCTTCACCGCAGCCGCCGCGACGGTGCCGGTGGTCCCCGCCGGAGCAGCCGCGACCGAGCCGACGGTGAACGTCACCGGGTCGAGTGTCGTCGAGAAGCCGGCGAGCACCCGGTCGCGCCCCTGAGCGGTGAGCGCAGCGGGAGCACCGGAGTAGGTGACCGCACCGTTCGCGGTCACGACGACAGCGCGCGACAGGTCGAGCGTCGCGAACGGCACCTGAGCGCCGGCGTGCGTCACCGACAGGGTCGCCGCGTTCGCCGATGTGACGGTGATCTGCGGGTTGGAGACCGTGACGTCGAGCACGCCGCCGTGACCGGTGAAGCGCACGGCGCCCTGGTAGACGACGCTGCCGAGCCCGCTGGCCGCACTGTAGTCGCCGCCGACCGTCTGCCCGAACTGGAACATGCCGCCGGAACGGGTCGCGCCGCCGGAGACCTCGATCGCGCCCTTGGCGATCCCGCTCGTCACGTAGCTCGTGAACGACGACGAGATCGCCCACCGCAGCGAGCCGCCCGGAACGGGCACGCCGGGCGTCGTGGGCTGCGTCGTCGGCGGGGTCGTCGGCGGTACCTCGACGATCGGTCCGAGCAGTGCGTCCCACTGCTGCGGCGTGATGGTCACCGCGCCGCGTCCGTAGATGGTCTGCGCGGTCGGCATGGTGTGCTGCTGCCACACGATGACCTCGTAGGTCTTGGTGCGGTCGAGCAGCTTCGCGGCGGCCGTGAGGTCGACCGAGAACTCGCCGCCGGCGATCGGGCGCACGTACTGCATGGCAGCGAAACCGCCGCCGGCCGTCACGTCGGCCTCGGTGCCGGTCTCGATCAGTGCGACGTAGGCGCCGGCGATGTCGCCGAGCTTCGAAGCGGATGCCGAAACGGTGAGACCGTCGGCAGCGGTCGCCGCCGTGACGGTCGTAGAGACGACCGGGACGTTCCCGTAGTTCAGCGGGACACTGCGCTCCTGCGCCGCGTTGACCACGCCGCCTGCGCCGTACGTGTACACGCCGTAGGCGCCGGGCGTCGCCGCGGCATCCTTCAGCGTCAGAGTGGCCTGGAAGGTGCCGTCCGCCGCGATGTCGACCCACTGCCCGCGGATCGCGGCCTGGTACTGCGCCGGAACCTGATTCAGCACGGACTCCGCAAGAGCCCACTTCTGCGCGCCGACGGAACGCGTCGAGGACGCGGCGCCGGTCGAGGGCTGCCACTGCGACGCGAAGTTGCCGAACACGACGTAGGTGCCCTGCGGGAGGTTCGAGGGGATCGGAACGCCGCGGCCGCCGACGTTCGCCGTCGGGTCGTAGCCGGTGCCCTTCACGACGACCGTGTCACCGGCCTCCAGCGCGGTCGTTCCTGCGGGCGTCGTGCCGTCGGCGAGGAACACCTCGAGGGAAGGCTCCGGGGGTGCGACCGAGTAGTTCAGGGCGACGCTGCGCTCCTGCGCGGCGTTCGAGACGCCGCCCGCACCGTAGGTGTACACGCCGTACGAGCCCGGGGTGGCCTTCGTGTCCTGGAGCGTCAGAGTGGCCTGGAAGGTGCCGTCCGCCGCGATGTCGACCCACTGCCCGCGGATCGCGGCCTGGTACTGCGCCGGAACCTGGTTCAGTACCGACTCGGCGAGCGCCCACTTCTGCGCGCCGACGGAACGCGCCGAGGAGGCGGCGCCGGTCGAGGGCTGCCACTGCGACGCGAAGTTGCCGAACACGACGTAGGTGCCCTGCGGGAGGTTCGAGGGAATCGGCACGCCGCGGCCGCCGACGTTCGCCGTCGGGTCGTAACCCGACCCCTTCACGACGACCGTGTCACCGGCCTTCAGCGCGGTGGTGCCCGCGGGCGTGATGCCGTCGGCGAGGAACACCGCGATCGAGGGAGCGGCGGGCCCGGGCGTCGTGCCGGGGTCCGTGCCCGGGTCAGTGCCGGGATCGGTGCCCGGGTCAGTGCCGGGATCGGTACCCGGGTCAGTGCCGGGATCGGTACCCGGGTCAGTGCCGGGATCGGTCGTCGCGGGCGGGAACACGGCATCCCACTGCGCGGCCGAGATCGCGACGTCTCCCCGGGCGTAGATGGTGTCGGCGTTCGGCACGGAGTGCTGCTGCCAGATGAGGACCTCATAGACCTGCGAGCGGTCGAGCTTGTCGGCCGGAGCGGTCAGCGAGAAGGAGCTCGCACCGCCGCTCACGGCGGGGAACGGAATCGCGAAGGCGGCGTAGCCGCCGCCGGGGCCGGAGAGTCCACTCTCCGTGCCTTTCACGATCAGGGCGGCGTAGACGCTGGCGACATCGGGGAGTCCGCTCGCGTCGACCCCGACGGTCACGCCGCTCGCGCCGGCCGATGTGACGGAGGCCGCGACCGACCCGCTCGCGGCATGCGCCGGAGGCACGATCACCGCGCCGGCGGCTATCAGGAGGAAGGAGACGAGGGCGGCGAGAAGCACGCGGATGCGGCTGCTCCCCGGGGATTCGATGGCTGTGTCGTTCACGGTTCTCCAGGCGCCGGGCACGCGAAGAGGGTGCGCGCCAGCGGTGCCGCTGTGCAGTCGAGCGAAGGGTGATTGTTGGTTAGGCTTAGCTAAGTAAGCACTGGTCCCGAGACTAGAGGCGGCGGCGAGATCCCGTCAAGTTTTAGGATAGCCTTGCCTAATGCGCCGCGTCCCTGCCGTTCTCCTCGCTGCCGCGCTCGCCCTCGGTCTCGCCTCCTGCGCGACGCCCGGGCCCACGACGCAGCAGGCCGCGGATCTCGATACCTGCCCTCAGGCATCCGAGCCGCTCGCATCCCTCGACCTCGTCGACGATGTGCGTGCCGCCACCGGCGTCTCGACCGCCTGCCTCTCCAGCCACGCGATCGAGCCGGTGACCGACGACGCCGCTCCTGCCCTGCCGGTCACGGTCACGGACGCCGAGGGGCGCGAGGTCGAGATCAGCGACGTCGACCGCATCCTGCCCATCGACATCTCGGGCACGGTCGCGTCGACCGTCTTCGCCCTCGGACTCGGCGACCAGGTCGTCGGACGCGACTCGTCGACGCAGTTCGCCGGGACGGAAGACCTGCCGGTCGTGACCAAGAGCGGCCACACGCTGAACGCCGAGGCCATCCTCGAGCTCGCCCCCACCGTCATCCTCACCGACACCACGATCGGCCCCAAGGAGATCCGCCAGCAGCTGCGCGACGCGGGCATCGCGGTCGTCGTCGTCTCCAGCGATCGACGCCTCGACACCACCGACGAGCTCGTCACCGAGATCGCCGCAGCCCTCGGAGTGCCGTCGCGCGGCAAGGCGCTCATCGAACGGCTGGATGCCGATCTCGAGGCGTCCCTCGCCGAGATCGCCGGGGTGGTCCCCGCATCGGTCGACGACCGCGCGCGGATGCTGTTCCTCTACGTGCGCGGGAGCGCGAACGTGTATTACATCTTCGGCGAGGACTCCGGCGCCGACTCCCTGATCGACGCGGTCGGTGGAGTGGACGTGGCGGGCGAGATCGGCTGGCAGGGCATGAAGCCCATGACCGCCGAGGCGCTCGTCGCCGCCCAGCCCGACGTGCTGGTGATGATGACCGACGGGCTCGAATCCGTCGGCGGCGTCGACGGGCTCCTGGAGCGCATCCCCGCCATCGCACAGACTCCGGCGGGTGCGAACCGTCGCGTGATCGACATGGCCGACAGCGAGATCCTCAGCTTCGGGCCTCGCTCGGCCGAGGTGGTCGGCGCGATCGCGCGCGCCCTCTACGCCCCCGACACGGCCACCGCAGAGTCCCCGAAGTGACCGGCGAGGTCGTCACGCGCACCCCGGGCACCCACCGGGGCCTTCGCTTCACCGTCGTGGTCATCGGGCTCGTCGCCGCCCTCGTCGTCACCTGTATCGCCTCGATCACGAGCGGCCAATACGCCCTCTCCCCCGCCGACCTCGTCGGCGTGCTCCTGAAGGGCGTGGGGATCGACACCGCCTGGGCGCCGACGTCGGCCGCCGACTACGGAGTGATCTACAACCTCCGACTGCCGCGGCTCGTGCTCGGCATCCTCGTCGGCGCCGCCCTCGCCGTGTCCGGCGTGCTCATGCAGGCGATCTTCGGCAACCCGCTGGCGGATGCCGGAGTGGTCGGAGTCTCCTCCGGCGCGGCGCTCGGCGCGGCCGCGAGCATCACGCTCGGACTCGCGTCGTTCGGCATGTGGACGACACCCGTGTTCGCCTTCCTCGGCGGGCTCGCCGCGGTGCTCGCGGTCTACTTCATCAGCCGGTCAGGCGGACGCACCGAGGTCGTCACGCTGCTGCTCACCGGCATCGCCATCAACGCGATCGCCGGCGCCGGCATGGCCTTCCTGACGTTCCTCGGCACCACATCGACACGGGAGCAGATCGTGTTCTGGCAGCTCGGGTCGCTCAACGGCGCGCTGTGGTCGAACACCGCGCTCGTCGCACCGTTGGTCGCGGTCGGGGTGCTCGTCGCCGTGATCGTGTCGTCGCGCCTCGACCTCTTCGCCCTCGGCGAGCGCACCGCCCGGCACCTCGGCGTGAACGTCGAGGCTCTGCGGATGGTGGTCATCGTGACGGTGGCGGTGCTCGTGTGCGCGGCGGTCGCCTTCGCGGGCATCATCGGCTTCGCGGGGCTCGTCGTCCCCCACCTGATGCGGATGCTGATCGGTCCAGCCCACCTGCCGCTCGTGATCTCGTCGGCGCTCGGCGGGGCACTGCTGATCGCCCTCGCCGACCTCGTCGCCCGCACCGCGGTGCCGCTCGCCGACCTGCCGATCGGCATGATCACCTCGCTCGTCGGCGGGCCGTTCTTCCTCTGGCTACTCGTACGAACGCGTCGTCGCTCGGGAGGCTGGGCGTGAACGCGACGGAGGGCGCCGTGCGACTGCAGGCCCGCGCCGTGACCGTGCGCATCGGCGCCGGCCGCGCCATCCTCGACGACGCCTCGATCGACGTCAGGGCGGGCGAGATCCACGCTCTCGTCGGCCCCAACGGAGCCGGAAAATCGACGCTGTTCGGTGTGCTCGCCGGCGACATCCTGCCGCTCGCGGGAGACGTGCTGCACGACGAGACGCCGCTCGCCGGCATCCGCCCGCCCGACCTCGCCCGCGCCCGCGCGGTGCTGCTGCAGGAGAACGCGGTCTCGTTCCCGTTCACTGTGGAGCAGGTCGTGCGCATGGGACGGGCGCCCTGGGCGCGCACCGACGCCGCGAACGACGACGACGCGCTCGTCGCGGCGGCGATGGCGGCGACCGAGGTCACGGAGCTCGCTTCGCGCCCGGTGACCTCACTCTCGGGGGGCGAACGCGCCCGCGTCGCCCTGGCGCGCGTGATTGCGCAGAGCACCGACATCCTGCTGCTCGACGAGCCGACCGCCGCACTCGATCTCAAGCATCACGAGGACGTCATGCGGCTCGTGCGCAGACAGGCGCATGCCGGGGCGGCCGTCGCGATCGTGCTGCACGACCTCAACGCCGCACTCGCACACGCCGACCGGGTGACCCTGCTCGTCGCGGGGAACGTTGCGGCGACCGGCACGCCGGCCGAGGTGCTGACCGCCGAGCGCATCGAAGCCGTCTACGGGCAGCCCGTCGACGTCTTCCCGCATCCCGTCACGGGCGTGCCGCTCGTCGTCGCGCGACGCTAGGGCGCCTGGGTCGGGTGCATGGGGCGCGCCGCCGCCGGGCGTACCAGGGCGGTGCGGTCTGGTTCCGCGAAGCCGAACTGCTCGTAGAGGCCGTGCGCATCGCTGGTGAAGAGAGTCCAGCGGAAGTGGGCACCCGGTCCGTCGTCGATCATGGCCTGCACGATCCGCTTGCCGAGGCCGCGACCTCGATGCGCCTCCAGCACGATGACGTCGGCGAGGTAGGCGAACCCGGAGCCGTCCGACACCGCTCGGGCGAAGCCCACCTGCGCGCCGGTCCGCTCCTCGTAGACGCCGATGACCCGCCACGCATCGCGGATCTGCGCCACGATGTCGTCGCGGCTGCGCCACTTGCCCCAGTACACCTCGCGGAGCGCGGCCCACACCGCGTCGATGTCGATGCGGTCGGGCGAGTCGTCCACGACGTAGCTCATCCGTTCATTCTGCATCGGCCGACGACCGGGTCAGGGACGCAGGGGCAGCACGTCGAGCAGGTCGGCCCGCGTGCCGGAGGCGCGGATGCGGCCGGCGGTCTCTGCATCCGTCCAGTGCTCGACGCCCGTGGCGACGGCGATCCAGGTCGCGGCATCCATCTCGACGACGTTCGGAGGGGTGCCGCGGGTGTGGCGCGGACCCTGGATGACCTGCACCGCCCCGAACGGCGGGACGCGCACCTCGACGCTGTTGCCCGGCGCCTTCTCGTCGAGCAGCTGCAGCAGGTAGCGCACGGCGGTGGCGAGGTCGTTCCTGACCGGCTTCGTCCCGGCGTCGCCGGCGGCACGCACGGCGTCGAGCGCGGCGCGTCCGTCGATGATGTCGATCCTGCGAGGGGGCATGGGATCCAGGGTACGCCGGGCGTCGGCATCCCTCTCCCGTCGTGGATTCGCGCCCGCGTCGCCCGCCGTCGGGGGTCCCGACAGGCATAGGCTCGAGGCGATGACCGAGAATCCCGAGACCCTGCACGGCGCGCGGGCCGAGCTGATCGCCGCGGCGCAGCGCGCGGACGGGTGGGCGAAGCCGTTCCCGCCCCTGGTCGGCGACGCGCACCCGGCATCCGTTCTCGTGCTGTTCGGGCGGCTCGACAGCACGCCGGCGCAGACCGACGAGGCCACGGTCGCCGCCGACCTCGACGTGCTGCTGCAGCGGCGGGCGGCGACCCTGTCGTCGCACCCCGGGCAGGTGTCGTTCCCGGGCGGACGTCGGGAGGAGCAGGATGCCGACGCCGTCGCCACCGCGCTGCGCGAGGCGCAGGAGGAGACCGGCCTCGATCCCGCGGGCGTCGAGGTGCTCGCCACGCTCGGCGAGCTGCCCCTCGCCGCGAGCAACCACGTCGTGACGCCCGTGCTGGCCTGGTGGCGTTCTCCGTCGCGCGTCGCGGCTGTCGATCACGCCGAGACGGTCGAGGTGTTCCGGGTGCCCGTCGCGCAGCTGCTCGACCCGGCGACGCGCTTCACGTCCCGCCTGCACCGGTTCGGCCGCACCTGGCGCGGACCCGCGTTCGACGTCGACGGCACGATCGTGTGGGGGTTCACGGCCATGGTGCTCGACGCCCTGTTCGACGCGACGGGGTGGACGCAGGACTGGGACCGCTCCGCCGAGCGCCCGATCGAGCTCTGAGGCGCCCGCGGTTCTCGCGAACCCACCGTTCCCGTCGCAGTCCGTGCCGTCCGCGGGCTGGACCCGTCCGTTGCCGTCGCAGTTCGTGCCGTCCGATCGATCCTGCGGCGGCACGAAGTGCGACCCGAGCCTCCACGATCGCCGCCGAGGTGTCGCACGCGGCCGCCGTCGGTACCGAGAACCGCCGTCGGTATCGGCACCACGCCGCAGTCGGAAACCCCGCCGTGCGCGTCGGTAGGCTGGTCGGGTGAAGATCCTCGTCCTCGGTTCCGGTGCCCGTGAGCACGCGATCATCCTCGGCCTGCGAGCGGAGCAGACGGATCACGAGATCTTCGTCGCCCCCGGCAACGCGGGTATCGCGCAGGATGCCACCCCGGTGAGACTCGACCCGCTCGACGGCGCGGCGATCACCGAGTTCGCCAACGAGAACGCCGTCGACCTCGTGGTCGTCGGTCCCGAGGCGCCGCTCGTCGCGGGGGTCGCCGACGTTCTGCGCGAGCGCGGCATCCCGGTGTTCGGCCCGGGCAGGGCGGCCGCCCAGCTCGAAGGATCGAAGTCGTTCGCGAAGCGGATCATGGATGCCGCGGGCGTGCCTACCGGCCGCGCCGTGCGCGCCGCGACGACCGCCGAGGTCGAGGCCGCGTTCGACGACCTCGGCGCTCCGCACGTGGTGAAGGCCGACGGCCTCGCGGCAGGCAAGGGCGTCATCGTGACCTCCGACCGCGCCGAGGCGCTCGCCCACGCCGAGCAGTATCTGCCGTCGGGTCCGGTGCTGGTCGAGGAATTCCTGTCGGGCCCCGAGGTCTCGCTCTTCTTCCTCAGCGACGGCGACACGGTGCGCGCGCTGAGCCCCGCACAGGACTTCAAGCGGGCGCTCGACGGCGACGAAGGTCCCAACACCGGCGGCATGGGCGCGTATTCACCCCTTCCCTGGCTCGCCGAGCAGTTCGGCAGCGAGCGAGCCTTCGTCGATGAGGTCACGCGTGACGTGGCGCTGCCCGTCATCCGCCAGCTCGACAGCGAGGGCACCCCGTTCATCGGACTGCTCTACGCGGGGCTCATCCTCACGCAGGCCGGCGTGCGCGTGATCGAGTTCAACGCCCGCTTCGGCGACCCCGAGACGCAGGTCGTGCTCCCGCGCCTCGTGACGCCGCTGTCGGAGCTCCTGCTGGCCGCGGCATCCGGCACCCTCGAGGACCAGCCCGCCCCGGAGTTCCGCGACGACGTCGCGATCACGGTCGTCGTGGCGAGCGAGGGCTACCCCGAGGCGCCGCAGACCGGCCGCCCGATCGAGGGTCTGGCCGAGGCTGCGTCGGTCGAGGGTGTCCGCCTCGTGCACGCGGCGACCGCGAGCCCCGACGCCCCTGGCGGATCGCTCGTCGCGACCGGCGGACGCGTGCTGAACGTCGTGGCGACGGCATCCGACTTCCGCACCGCGCGAGACCGCGCGTACGAGGCGATCGGGCGCATCCGCCTCGAAGGCTCGCACCACCGCACCGACATCGCCGCCCGCGTCGCGGAGTAACGCCGCCTCTCTTCGCCCCGCGAACCACCCCTCTTCGGCCGAGCCACCCCTCTGCGACCCGTTCGCACGGGGGTGGCTCGCGCAGAAAGGGGTGGTTCGGCGAGATGACGAGGACGTGCGCTTGACAGCATCCACTTTCTTCAAGAAAGTAGGAGGATGCCACTCCGCTCCGACTGGTCGACCGCCACGTGTCCGATCGCCCGCTCCGCCGATGTGCTCGCCGACCCGTGGGTCTTGCTGATCCTGCGCGAGCTCTTCTCCGGGCGTTCCCGTTTCGACGAACTGCGCGACGCCACCGGCGCCGCCGACTCCGTGCTCGCCCGCCGCCTCAGCGCCATGACGGGTGCCGGACTCCTCGCCCGCGACACCGAGCGCGGCTACGCGCTGACGGATGCCGGGCGCGAGACGCTGCCGATCCTCCACGCGCTCGCGCGGTTCTCCCGCGTGACCGACCCCGATGGTCCCTGGGGCCTGCAGACATCGTGCGCGAGGTGCGGCGAGGCCGCGGCATCCGTCGACTGGTGCACGCACTGCGAGGCCCCGCTCGACGCGGAGTCGACCCTGTGGGCGCGGCGCAGCTTGGGCGGCGAGCCGTTCGCGCTGGTCACGGGAGTCCCCGCGTGACCGCCGAATCGGTCGAGGAGCCCACCGGCACCTCGGCATCCCGCCCGCGTCGTGTGCATCCGGCGTGGATCGTCGCGCTCGTCGCCCTCATCGCCCTGATCGGCGCCGCCGGCTTCCGCGCCGCCCCGGGCGTGCTCATGCTGCCGCTGCAGGACGAGTTCGGCTGGACCACCGCCGAGCTGTCGCTCGCCGTCACCGTCAACCTGCTGCTGTTCGGGCTCACCGCTCCGTTCGCGGCAGCGCTCATGCAGCGCTTCGGCATCCGAGCGGTCACCGTGACGGCGCTGTTCGTGATCGGCGCGGGCGCGGCGCTGAGCGTGTTCGTCGCGACGCCCGCGCAGCTGATCCTCACCTGGGGCGTGCTGATCGGACTCGGCACCGGGTCGATGGCCCTCGTGTTCGCCGCGACCATCACCGACACGTGGTTCGCGACCCGCCGCGGACTCGTGTCGGGTGTGCTCACCGCGGGCAGCGCGACCGGTCAGCTCATCTTCCTGCCCGTGATCGCGACCTCGGCCGAGCAGATCGGATGGCGCGGAGCATCGCTGGTCATCGCCGGCGGCGCTCTCGCAGTCGTGCCGCTGGTGTGGATCTTCCTGCGCAACCGGCCGAGCGACCTCGGCGTCGGACGCTACGGCGAGCCCGCCCCGACCGTGCCGCCTGCCCCACGCCCGCGTGGCAATGCCTGGGGTGCCGCGCGACTCGCGATCACGACGCTGCGCGACGCCTCACGCACGAAGACGTTCTGGGCCGTCGCGATCGGCTTCGCGATCTGCGGCGCCTCGACCAACGGACTGATCGGCACGCACTTCATCCCCAGCGCCCACGACCACGGGATGCCGACGACCACTGCCGCGGGCCTCCTCGCCGTCGTCGGGATCTTCGACATCGTCGGCACCGTGTTCTCGGGCTGGCTCACCGACCGGGTGAATCCCCGCATCCTGCTCGCGGCGTACTATGCGCTGCGCGGGGTGAGCCTGCTGTTCCTGCCGAACCTGCTGTCGGCGGAGGTGCAACCGAGCATCATCGTGTTCATCGTGATCTACGGCCTCGACTGGGTGGCGACCGTGCCGCCGACGATCGCCCTGTGCCGCGAGGTGTTCGGAGACCGCGGACCGCTCGTCTTCGGCTGGGTGTTCGCCGCGCACCAGATCGGCGCCGGCATCGCCTCGGTGCTCGCGGGCATCGTGCGCGACCAGACCGGCCAGTACACGATCGCCTGGTTCGCCGCGGCGGGGCTGTGCGCGGTGGCTGCGCTGGTCAGCGCGACGATCCGTCGGCATCCCGCGCCCACCCCGCTGTCCTGACGCCCTCTCTCCCCCTCGCACGCCCTCTCACGACCGCCGAACCACCCCCTTTTTGCCGAACCACCCCCTCGCAAACGGTGTGCGAAGGGGTGGTTCGGTGCGAAAGGGGTGGTTCGCGGGGAGAAGGGGCGGGTCAGAGCACCTTCGAGAGGAAGTCCTTCAGACGCTCGTTCTTGGGGTCGCCGAACAGCTCGGCAGGCGGGGCCTGCTCGACGACCACTCCGCCGTCCATGAACACCGTGCGGCCCGAGACCTCGCGCGCGAAACCCATCTCGTGGGTCACGAGCACCATTGTCATGCCGCCCGACGCGAGGTCGCGGATGACCTGCAGCACTTCGCCGACCATCTCGGGGTCGAGTGCGCTGGTCGCCTCGTCGAAGAGCATGATCTCGGGATCCATCGCGAGCGCGCGGGCGATCGCCACGCGCTGCTTCTGACCTCCAGAGAGGGATGCGGGCTTCGCTCCTGCCTTCTCCGAGAGACCCACCCGGTCGAGCAGTGCGAGGGCGCGCTCGCGGGCCTCGGCCTTCGACAGCTTGCCCGTCTCGACCGGAGCGAGCGTGATGTTCTCGAGCACCGTCATGTGCGGGAACAGGTTGAAGTGCTGGAACACCATCCCGATGCGCTGGCGCACGTCGTCGAGCTTGACGCTCTTGTCGGTGAGGTCGACACCGTCGATGACGACGTGTCCCGACGTAGGCTCCTCCAGCTTGTTGAGGCAGCGCAGCAGCGTCGATTTGCCGGATCCCGACGGGCCGATGACCGCGATGACCTCGCCGTCTTCGACGGTGAGGTCGATGCCCTTGAGCACCTCGTTGTCGCCGAAGGACTTGTGCAGGTCCGTGACCTCGATCTTGCTCATGCGTTGAACGTCCTCTCCAGGCGGTTCGCGAGCAGCGTCAGCAGCGTGATCACGACGAAGTAGATGATGGCGACGATCGTCAGCACCTGGGCCGACAGGTACGTCGAGGCGATGATCTGCCGCGACTGGAACGTGAGCTCTGCCAGGCCGATGACGCTGATGAGCGACGTGTCCTTCAGGGTGATGATGCCCTGGTTCACGAATGACGGGATCATGATGCGGAACGCCTGCGGCAGCACGACCTTGCGCATGGTCTTCCAGTGGCTGAGACCCAGCGAGCGCGACGCCTCGTTCTGACCGGGGTCGACGGCCTGGATGCCGCCGCGGATGATCTCGGTCATGTAGGCACCGGTGTTCAGCGAGAGCGTGATCGCTCCGGCGACGAACGGGTCGAACGTCAGGCCGGGGAACAGCTGCGGCACGGCGAAGAAGACGAAGAACGCCTGCACGAGGATCGGGGTGCCGCGGAAGACGAACACGTAGGCGGTGGCGATCCAGCGGAACGGCGCGATGCGCGAGATACGGCCGAAGCCGAACACGAGTCCGAGGATGAACGCCGCCACGATCGCGACGAGGGTCGCGAGGATCGTGAGCCACAGACCCTGCATGAGGGCCGGCCAGTACTTGATCGCGACGGAGATGATGTCGGTGGCCTGCGCTGACCCGCCCTCCCCGCCATCGCCTTCGGCGAGATAGCGGTCGACGATCTCGTCGTACTCACCCGAGTCCTGCAGGTTCTTGAGTCCCGCATTGAACATCTCGATGAGCTCGGGGTTCTGTCCCTTGTTGACCGCGAAGCCGTACTCGCCGCCGAGCTCGGGCTCGCCGACGAGACGGAAGCCCGACCCCTGCTGGATGCCGTACGCGAGCACGGGGAAGTCCTCGAAGTAGCCGACGGCCTGGCCTGCCTTCACGGCATCCACCATGTCGGTCGTGTCCTGGTACGGCGTGATGCGGAAGCCGTACTCGTCCTGGTTCTCCTCGGCGAAGGTCTGCCCCTGTGTTCCGGTCTTGACCGCCACGGCCTCGCCGTCGAGGTCGTCGAGCGACTGGATGTCGCTGGAGTCGAGCACACCGAGCTGGATGCCGCTGGTGAAGTACGGGTCGCTGAAATCGAAGGTCTGCTTGCGCTCGTCGGTGATCGACATGCCGGCCATCACCGCGTCGACCTGGTTGGCCTGCAGCGCCTGCACGGCCGCGTCGAAACCGAGCTGGCGGATCTCGACCTCGAAACCCTGGTCCTCCGCGATCGCGCGGAGCAGGTCCATGTCGATGCCGACGAGGTCGCCGTTCGGGTCGGTGAACTCGAACGGCGCGAAGGTGGTGTCGGTGCCGATGACGTAGGCCTCGCCGGTGGTGTCGGCGTTGGCTGCGGTGGCCCCGCCGAGCAGAGCGCCCGCGGCGACGAACGCCGTCAGCGCCATCGCGCCGACGGTGCGGCCGAAGCGGCGCAGGCGCGCGGTCGCGGGGAAGGGATTCGGGATCACGACGGATGCTCCTCGGATCGGATGATGCGACCGGACAGCCGCCGAGGTTCAACCCTACTTGGCGCGCGCTTCCGTGCCCGCGAGGTCGATCCAGTAGCGCCGGAGCATCGCGTGCCCTCGCGCGCTCTGATCGCGGACATCCTGCAGCACTCCGCCCGCTCGCTCGATCGTGCGGTAGGAGCCGACGTTGTCGTCGTCGCAGGTGACGAGCACCCGATCGAGACCGAGTTCGCGGGCGCGATCCAGCGCGAGCGCGAGGCCCGCCGAGGCGTATCCGAGCCGACGCCGTGACGCACGTACCGAGTATCCGATGTGACCGCCCACCTCGCGCAGGTAGTCGTTGAGCTCGTGCCGGAACGAGACGAATCCGACGACCTCGCCGTCGTCGACGATCCAGTACAGGTCGTTGTGCACGGAGTCGTCGGGGAGCTCGGCCGAGGTGTCGGCGAGCAACTCGGACTTCGCGACGAGGGCGTCGAGCGTCTCACGGTCGGGCGTGACAGGGGCCTGGAGCCCGGATCCGTCCACATGGCCGTCGCCGAACTCGGCGACGGCCGAAGCCCAGCTGTCGAAGAGGGCGGACGTCGGGCGGACGAGCTCTACGGTCATCGCCTGATGCAATCACACCCCGTCCCGCCCGCCAAACCGCGCGCCGCGTCGGCTGGCGGCGGACGCACCGCGTTTCGTCTCGTCGCTGCGCTCCTCGCTCAACGACCGCAGAGCTTTCCCTTCCGGGTCGTTGAGCGAGCGAAGCGAGACGAAACGCGCCAGCCGCGCTCAGGCGGAGGGCGCGGGGTCGGCGGCGGGAGCGGATGCGGCGGGCGCACCGGCATCCGTCGCCTTGGGCGCTCCGCGGAGGAAGAACGCCGCGATCAGTCCGATGACGATCACGCTCGCCGGCAGCAGGATCGCCTGCGACATGGCAGCCGCGAACCCGTCGGCCACCTGCGGGGGCAGAGAGCCGCCCGAGCTGATCGATCCGGCGGAGTCTCCCATGCCGGGCAGGTTCGCCTCGAGGCGTGCCTGCATGAACGTCGCGATCGCGGCGGATCCGATGACGGAGCCGATCGTGCGGGTCGTGTTGTAGATGCCGGCGCCGGCACCTGCTTGACGCATCGGAAGGCGACGCGTGGCCGTGGTGGCGAGCGGCCCCCACATGCCCGCGCTGCCGATCCCGAGCAGCGCCGACGGGAACAGGAACATCCAGATCTCGGTGTCCATGCGCACGAGCGACGAGTACCAGGCGAGCGCCGAGGCGAAGATGACGAGGCCGGGGATGAGGATGAACCGCGGGTCGGTGCGGTCGAGGATCTTCCCGGCCAGCGGGGCGAGCACGCCCGAGAACACGGCCATGGGGATCATCAGCAGCGCCGCCTGGGTCGGGGCGAGTCCGCGCGCGATCTGCAGGAAGAACATCAGCGGCAGCGACATGCTCGTCACCGCGAAGCCGACGGTCGCGATCGCGACGTTGGCCCCCGAGAAGTTGCGATCGCGGAAGAGCTCGAGCGGCACGAGCGCCTCGCTCTTCGTCTTCCACTGCTGCAGGATGAACAGCCCCATCACGACGACGCCCGCGATGATCAGACCCCACACCGAGATCGGGCCCCAGATGACGCCCCAGTCGTACTTCTCGCCCTCCTGCAGTCCGAAGACGACAAGGAAGATCGCTAGTGCGCTGAGCAGCACGCCGAGGATGTCGAAGCGGTGCGGGTGCGTCTGCAGCTTGGGCACGAGGATCCACGCGGCGATGAACGCGATGACCCCGACGGGGAGGTTCACGAAGAAGATCCACTCCCATCCGAGGCCGTCGACGAGGACGCCGCCGAGCAGCGGGCCGACGAGCGTCGCGACACCGGCGGTCGCACCCCACAGACCCATGGCAGCGCCGCGGCGGTTCGGCGGGAACGTGCGCGTGATGACCGCCATGGTCTGCGGCGTCATGAACGCCGCGCCGAGTCCCTGCGCGGCGCGCGCCACGATCAGCCCCTCGAGCGAGGTCGACAGACCGCACCAGAGCGAGGCGAGCGTGAAGATCGCGAGTCCGATGAGGTAGATGTTCTTCGGGCCGAAGCGGTCGCCGAGGCGTCCGGTGATGAGCAGCGGCACGGCATAGGTGAGCAGGTAGGCGCTCGTGACCCACACGACGTTGTCGAGGTTGTTGGTGTTCGGGTCGAGTGCGGCCTTGATCGCCGGGTTCGCGACCGAGACGATGGTCGTGTCGACGAGGATCATGAAGAAGCCGATGACGAGCGCCCAGAGGGCGGGCCAGGGGCTCGCGGGGCGCTGTCCGGCGGCGAAGGTCCCGGTGTCGGGTCCGGTCGCCTGACGGGATTCGGTCATTGCTGTGCAGCCTTTCGCTGAGCGAGATAGCGATCTGTGTCGGTGAAGGCGGTCGGCCCCCAGGGGAGGTCGTCGCCGTCGAGTCGAGCGAGGAGCGAGTCGAGCCAGCCCAGTTCCGCGCCGAGCAGGACCTCTTCCCTCTCGATCTCGACGAGCACCTGGGCGGGGACGCCCTTCGCCCTGGCCTTGTCGAGGCCGTGGCGGTGCAGGTCGTGGGTCTCGACGAGTGCGGCGCGACGCTCCTGCAGCAGGGTGCGCACGTCGTCTCGTTCGAGGTTGTGGGATTCGGCGAGCGCGATGCGGAAGTCGGTCTCGCGGTCCACACGCGGCAGCTCTCGGCGCACCCACGCGATGACGGTGTCTCGACCGGCATCCGTCAGCGTGTAGGTCGTGCGCTCGGGACGATTGCCGTCGCGGTCGATGCCGACCTCGTCGATCAGCCCGGTCTTCTGCAGCCGGGAGACGGTGTGGTACAGCGTCCCGTTGGTGATGGCGATGAGGCGGTCGTCGTGGCGGGCTCGCAGCAGACGCACCATCTCATAGGGGTGCATGTCGCTCTCGCGCAGCAGCGCGAGCACCATCACCCCCATGGGCGTGAGTGTGTCGACCGGGCTCTTCACGACATCCTCCATCTCGACTAGTCCACGTGGACTATACGCCTGATCCAGGACCGGTCACAAGCTCGGCACCGCCCCGACCGCGAAAAGAACCGCCGCCGCGGAAAGCGGCGACGGTCCTTGGGTCGTGCGGACGTTCAGGAGGTGTACGCGGAGAGACTCGCGATCCGCGGTGCCGTACCGGCGGCTCCCTGGATCAGCAATCGCACCGCCGTCGTCGCCGTCGGAGCGAACGTGATGTCGCCCGTCGGAATGGCCGAGCCCGAGGCCACGTCGACCCACGTCGACCCGGACAGAACCTGCACCTTGTACGACGTCACCTTGTTCGCCGCGGTACTCGCCTCGCCGACCTTGACCTTCGAGATGCTTCGCGCCGAGGGGAGGGTTGCCTGGAGCCAGGCATCCCCATCCGCCAGATCCACCGCGCCGCGCGCCGACTCGTGGTTCGGCGACCAGTATGTCGACGCCGTCGAATCCGCCGCGTATGCAGCGATGATCGCCTTCTCGTATCGCAGGTTGCCGTTGGCGTCGACCATGACAGAGTTGAGCGCCTTGAGTTCGTTGCGCCAATCCCCGGTCGGAGACTGGCTCGCCGGGATGGTCGCGAACTCGCGGCCGGACCAGAGATTCGTCGACCCGTTGTAATCGGCCGAGACGCTGCTGGAAGCACTCATCGTCGCACCGAGGACGAGGTCGCGGTTCGGCACGGCCCGCGAACCACCGGTGGGCGTGAGGACGTAGCCGGTCCCCGCCGCCATAGCGACGTTCACGGAGCCCGCCGATACAGGGAGCGTCTGCACGAAACTGCGTCCTTCGGTGGTGAGTTCGTACAGGTCGACCGACGACGCGGAGGCCAGCGCCGCGGGCAGCTTCCAGCTCTTGGTGGAACCGCCACCGCTGTACAGCAGAACGCGGTTCGTACCGTCGTAAGCGGGGATGAAGCGGTCGGTCCCGTCGGCGATCCTCAGACCGGCCGACGTCACGGTGAACGCACCGCTGGACTTGTCGATGGCGAAGGTGGTGTCGCCGCCCCACCGCGTGACCCATCGATTGTTCGCGGCGTCGTCCTGATAACCCAGGATCCCCTTGTCAGCCAGGTATCCGTTCAAGTAGCTGTACAAGAAGGTCATCCGCTGCAGCCGCTCAGACGCGAGGTTGCCACCGCCGTTGAGATTCGTGGTGATGCTCGCGTTGACGTTGCTCGTGTTCACGTTGTCGCTGTAGACCGTGCCCCACAGGAAGTCGACCGGCGGGGTCGCGTAGTTCCTCGTGCCGCTGAGGATGGCGTTCCCCGCCGTCAGGAATCCTTCGATGATCCCCGGCGACTGATTGTTCTTGAAGAGGAATCCTCCGGCGGTGTACTTCTGTATCTGGAAGTACTCCGTGGCCGCGGTCGTGCCGAGGACCTTCCAGTGGTCGATCTCCTGTGCCATGGCGTAGTTCTGATCGAGCACCGTCCGACCGCAGCACGGGTAGGCGAGCATCACATCCTGATAGATGAACTTCGGGGTGTAGAACCGCTGAACGAAGGCGTTCTGGCGGTTCGCCGGCGCACCCGACTCGAGGTCCGCGAACGAATCCATCTTGTACGCGTTCCAGCCGAAGACGCCGGACCCGTACTGGATCTCACCTGTCGACGAGCTCCGGTTGCCGAAGGGACTGGCCCCCGTGTTGCGGAGATAGGCCGGGCTGATGTCTGTCATGTCCGTCATGTTCACGTGGAAAGACAGGTCTCCGCCCAGGGCGTCGATCTGCTGCTTCGCGGCAATCATGTCGGCGTCGGTTCCGATAGCAGGGTTGAAGGGCACCTCGTTGAAGCTCGGCCATCCGTAGTCGTGACCTCGGCCCTGCCACCCGACGTACTCGTAGGACTGGCGACCGATGCCGTCGGTCAGCCCCTTGACCTCGCGTTGGATCTGCGTCAACTGGTCCAGCGTGGTGTAGGGGACGGTGAAGCCCTGATTGCTCCCCGCGTTGAACCCCGGGCCCGGGAACGCGCCGTGCACCTGGGACCAGTTGCCTCCGTCGAAGAAGTCGCGCACATCGGTCGGGAGTTGCGGGAGCTGGGTCTTCACCCAGAGCGCACCGTCCTGCCAGTCGACCTTGGCATCGGCGTTGGCGTCCACGCCGAGGTACACCCGGCTCTCCGGGATCTGCGGGGTGTGGGTTCCGAGCGCCGTCTCGCGCGTGGAGCGCATGCCGTTGAAGAATCGCCAATCGAAGGCGGGAGAGGAGATCGTGCCGACGGTCGACCCGGCACCGTCCGCACCGACCGCGATCGTGTACGGGTTCGAATAGGAGTTGGGCATGTAGATCGCCCCGACCACACCGGAGGTGTAGGCGAACGCGTTGGCCATCTCGGGCTTGCTCAGCGACGTCGACGCGGCAACCGGTGTGAAGGTCTCATCACCGCCACGGGCACCGGCCACGGTTGCCCCGGTCTGCCCGCTGCTCACGGACAGTGCGGGTGTGCTGAGGCGGACCGCGAAGCGATGTGTCTCCGCGTCCCCGGACACCGCCGACAGCCGGGTCGTCGCCACGCTGCCGACCACGGACAGATCGTAGGTCAGCGTCACCGTCCTGGCGCCGAGGCCTCCCGTTCCGTCCGGGTCCACGCCGGGAACGGTGAGCACCCAGCGCGCCGCGTTCGTGGCTGTCTTCGAGAAGGTCGCCGTCGATGCATACGAGACGTCGTTGATGATGACGCGGGGCTCGGCAGCACCCCCGCCGAGCTTCTGCCCACCAGGGGTGAGCGTGTAGCCGAGCACCTGCGGGAACGCCTTGTCGACCTCGACGGAGAGCGACGACGACGCGACTGCATCCTTCTGCAAGACCGCCGCAGGGGCCTCGGCGGCGTAGCTCAGGTCGTCGATCGTCGCATCCACGATGCTCCATCCGACGATGCCGATCCGCCCGAGAGTGGCCGGCTGCCCTGTCGACGCGCGCACGTGGGGGCGCTTGCCGCTGTAGACCACCGCACCGTCCAGTGTCACTGCGAGGTCGTCGCCGAAGTACGAGACCGCGAGCAAGTGCAGCCCGGCGCCGAGGTTGATGTTGGCGGCGACGTCGCCTCCGCTGGGCGCGAGGATGATGTCCTTCGTCGCGCCCGCGATCGTCTCGCGGATTCGGACCTGTGAGCTCGACTCCATGGCGACCCACGAGTAGTTGCCGGCATCTGCCATCCGGAATCCCAGCCCCACTCGGAATGCGCTCGCGCTGGCGACCGTGAACTTCGCAGCCGCGTGACCGTTCGTCCGGCTCTGCACCGTGTCCTCGCGGAACAGCAGGTCGCCTCCGCCCGCCGCAGTACTGCTCAGACGCGCCGTCCCGTTGCTCCCGGTCAGCGCGGAGGTCGAGCCGGTCGATGAGATCTTCGTGAATCCGCCGAGCCCGCTCGTGAAGTCGTTCTTATAGGCATACGTGTCTCGCGGCGTCGAGGTCAGGTCGTCGTACTGCGAGTCGGTGTTGGACCACGCCGCGATGCCCGCTCGTCCCGCGACGGGGGCCGCCCCCAGGCGGGGACGGTTGCCGTCGTACACGGTCGCTCCGTCCAACGACACTCGGATGCTGTCGCCGCGGTACGTCACGGAAAGGGCGTGAGTACCCGCGGAGACCGAGATGGTCGCCGGGATGGTGGCCCCGTGCGCGGGGTTGCCGACGATCACATCCGAGAACCGGCCGCCGATCATCTCACGGATGCGGATCGTGTCGGCGGAATCGATCGCTGCGAAGGAGTAGTTGGTGGCGTCGACGCCACGGTAGACAACGCCCGCCCGATACTGAGCCGAGACGGTGAGCTTCACCGAGACGGTGCCGTCGAGCGTCACCGGGCTCTGGGAATCGGTGCGGAACGCCTGTCCGACGCTCGAGCCCACTATGCTCGCGCGTTGGTTCGCCGAGTCCCACGAGAGGGTGCCGACATCGTCGGGCATGATCTTCGTGAACTGTGCGGTGGTATCGGTGGCGAAGCCGTTCACATACGTAGGGATGTCCGCTGCCACCGCTGGAGCCATCGAACCCGCTGCCAGCGCCGAGGTGGCGATCACCGCCACCAGCGCGTGCCTGAACCGCCGGACCTTCATGCTTCGTTGCATCGTCGTTCCTCTGCTTCGTTCTCTCATTCCGACTCGTCGCGGCGCGACGGCGGCTCTTCGCTGATGGATCGCACACGGATCTCCAGCACGGAATCGATCGGATCGGGCACCGGATAGGTGAACGAGTCGTCGGGCCCGAACGCCGCGAATGCCCCGCCGGGGTACGCGTGCACGACCCAGGTGTGTGCGAGCTGCACCACGCTGCCGTCGTGGAGCCAGCGAAGCGACACGATCTCGTCGGGCGCGAGACCGGGGAGAGGCAACGGTCCCAGTGGGGGCTCGAGCACGTGCGCGTAGATCACGTCGCCTCGCCGGGTGTAGTAACCCCATTCGGGCTTGGGGAGTCCGGCAGGACCGGCGCCATGAATACTGCGACCGTTCCGTTCGAGCCAGGATCCGACGGCTGCAAGGTCCTCGATGCTGCGTCGGGGCCACTCGCCTCGACCCGTCGGGCCAACGTTCACCAGCAGATTCCCGCCTTTGCTGACGCATTCGACGAGCTTGCGCACCAGCTGGGTCGGAGTCTTGAAGTCGACATCGAGCGGGTAGTAGCCCCAGTGGTTGTTGTGGGTGATGCATGCTTCCCACGGCACCGCGCGCCCCCGCGCATCCCGGATGCCGTCGGCGGGGATGATCATCTCCGGGCTGACGAAGTCGCCCGACCACGGCGTGGGCTCCGCTGACACGAGACTGCCGAACCCGGCGCCACTCGTCTCGAGACGGTTGTTGACGACGATCCCCGGCTGCAGCGATCGGACGATCCCGATCAGCTCCTCCGCCCGCCAGTCTTCGGGCCGCCGACCGTGGTACCGCTCATCGCCCGGGTAGGTCATGTCGAACCAGAAGAGATCGAGCGGACCGTATCCCGAGCACAGCTCCCGCACCTGGGCGTGCATCATGTCGACGTAGGCACTCCACTCGTGCGGATAGCCACGCATCGCTTCGTCATCACGCCGCGGGTGCGTCCAGTCGCGATAGGCGATGTAGTCCGGGTGATGCCAGTCGATGAGCGAGTAGTACAGGCCCACCTTGATTCCGCGGCTGCGGAAGGCGTCGAGGAACTCGCGGACCAGATCACGGTCGACGCCGTGATGCATCACGCCGAAGTCGGACACCGCGGTGTCCCACAGCGCAAAGCCCTCGTGGTGGCGCGTCGTGAGGACGGCGTAGCGCACCCCCGCGTCCACCGCATGGTCCGCCCATTCCTCCGCGTCGTACAGATCCGGCCGGAATCCGTCGACGAAGGTCTGATACTCATCGGGGGTGAGCCGCGCCTCCGACTGATACCAGGCGTCGCGCCCGCTGGCGGAGAAGGCTCCGAAATGGATGAACAGTCCGAAGCGGTCATGTCTGAACCACGCGGATCGAGGGAAGTGATCGGTCACCGAGTCGTCATGCGTCATGACGGTTGCACCTCCCAGGAGACGTCCTGATGCGACGGTCGCGAGTCATCCGGAAGTCGAGATCACGCGGAACCGCCTCGGTGCGCACGATGTGGTCGCGAAGGGCCTCTTCCTGCCCGATGTCGCCGGATCGCGCGACCATCGCTGTGCGAAGGTCCCACCATGTCTCATGCAGGCTCACCTCACCCTCGCGCAGGTCCGCGATCTCGAGTCCGCCCTCGAGAATCGAGGCCGCTCTCGAGAGGTCGCCGGTGCTGATGCATGCCCGAGCCTCGGCGTACAGCACTCGCGGGTCGGAGCGCGTCGGCTCCGGAAGCGCGCGCACGATCTCGAGAGCCCGCTCTGCCCGGCTGGCGTCGAGGAGCACTCCGAGGGCTTCGACGACGAGCTGCCGCATCGTGGGATTCAGTGCGAGTGCCTGCTCGTATCGGTCGACCGCCTCATCCAGGTGGCCGAGATGCGCCGCCAGGGCGGCGAGGTTCCGCAACGCGAGCACGTTGGGAGCCCTTCGCACGGAGAGGAGCCAGCTGGCTTTGGCTCCGTCCCGGTCACCGCGCGCCGCGAGAAGGTTTCCGAGGAGCGCGGGCTCGACCCACCCCTTTCCCTCGGCGAGCACGTCCTCCCACTCTTCTGCGATCTCCAGGGATCGCGGGAAAGACGTCGGATCGGTGTGCGGGAACGTCCCACTGCGATGGAGTGCGATCCACTCCTCCTGCTCCTCGGCGACGGAGCTGTTCGGATACGGCGTCGCCGGGTCCAGCGGTGCGTCCCACGACCCGCCCCCGCGCAGGAACCGATCGAGCGCTCCCCATCCGGACCCCTGGTGCAGCGTCTCGCTCACGGGACGGGAGGGCAGATCCGAAGCCCGCGCCGCCGCCAGATCGTCGCGAGGCGCCATCCGCTCCACGGCGCGTGCGGCGGCGTCCCGGGCATCGGTCCACGCACCATGCGCGTTCTCCGGAGCGAGATCCGCGCGACCGTATGCCTCGACCCATCGACGCTCGCCGCGCGCCGGAACCGGAAGGTGCTCGAACTGCGTGCGGGCGAGGCCGGCCTGGATCTCGATGTACGACTGGCCGGGACCGTTCAACCACTCCTGCCAACGCTCGCCCCCCACTCCTCTGCCCCAGAGGAAGAGCTTCCGGCCCCGGAGTTCCCCGGACGAGCGCTGTGCGAGTCCGACCCCGTCATCATCGACCGCCACGATCCAGGGTGTGGGCTCGTCGGCGACGTCGAAGAAGTAGTCTGCGGCGTCGAGCGAGCGACCAGGGTAGGAGACATCGACGCGCGCTCCTTCGTCGATGATCGGAACGGCCTCCAACCGCTGAGAGTACGCATACGCCCACGCGCTCTCCGCCGGTACGATGACGCGCGTCCGGTCGGTCTGGGGCACCGCGATGTTGCTCCACCAGTAGCTCGGCCGGTCTTCCGTCGACCCGTTGACGATGCGACCGTGGACGTAGAGCGCCTGCGAATCCTGAGGGAGATGGGCGTCGATCTGGTAGGTCATCCGCCGGATGCGATCGAACTCCCAGAGGCGCAGGGCTCGCGAGCCGTCGTCGAGGTCGACGGCTGCCGCGTGCACGGGGCTGAATGTTCCGGGGCTGTGCCCGATCGTCCCGACGTTCCATTCGATGCCGCCCGAGAACCATGCGTTGCGCAGCGCGAGGTTGGCCGGCTGCAGTACAGCATTGCGGAACAGCAGCTCTCGACCGGTGGGGACGTGCACGAGAGACCACAGTCGCCCACCGACACCGAGAAGGAACGTGGCGCGGAGATGCGCATTCTCGAGGATCGCCACGGGATGCTCGGCCTCAGCGCGGATACGACCGTAGCCGTCCTGAAAGAGGTACGGCGCGATGGACTCGACCCGCCCGTACTCGGCGTTCCGACGGATCTCGTCCGGCGCATCGGACATGTCGACGCTGTAACCGCTGTTCCCGGTGCCGAACAGCGGCGGCAACGGGTTCTCTTCCCCGACGGGTGCTGTGAGTATGCGGATGCGATCGGTGCGGAGGGTGCTCATCGAAGCGATGCCTTTCCTGGAGAGGTCATTTTCCGGATCCCAGCGTCATGCCCTCGACGATCCGCCGACCGAGCGCCAGATAGGCGATCAGGATGGGCAGCGTGACGAGGATCACCCCGGCGAAGAGCCCGCCCCAGTTGGAGGTGTACTGCATGGTTCCGTAGAGCCCGAGAAGGGAGACGGGCAACGTCTGTTTGTCGTTCTCGGTGATGAACACCAACGCGACGAGCGTCTCGTTCCACACACCGAGCAGTGTCAGGATGAACGCCGTCGTGACCCCCGGCCTCGCCATGGGGAGCATCACCTGGAAGAAGGTGCGGACCGGTCCGGCGCCGTCGAGGGCTGCGGCCTCCTCGACCTCGGACGGCAGGGAGCGGAAGAACCCCGAGAGGAGGAACACGGCGAACGGCAAGCCCGTCGCCACGTAGACCAGGTAGACGCTGATCCGGTCGTCCCACCAGCCCACCGTGCCGTACATGAAGCTCGAGATGTTCTGCATCATCACGAATACGGGTATGAGGACCGCCTGGACCGGAATGCCCATCCCGACGACGAAGGCACTGGTCAGCGGGCTCGCGAAGCGATGCCGCGTGCGGCTGAGCGCCTGGCCTGCCAAGGCCGCCACGACGAGGATCGTGAGCGTCGCCGCCAGACAGACGACGATCGTGTTGAGGAAGCCGTAGCCGAGCTGCCCCACCGTCAGAGCGCTGACGTAGTTGTCGAGGTTGAACGATCGCGGGAGGGCGAACGGGCGGGTGAAGATCTCCGCGCCGTTGCGGAACGACTGCAGCAGGACCCAGAGGAACAGGAGGACGTTGAAGCCCCCGGCGATCCAGATCAGCGGAGCGATCGCCCGTCCGAACCATCCGGACCGGCGGGTGCCCTTTCTGCGCCGCGTTCGAGCACGGCCCGCACGCTGCACCTGCAGCAGCGGGAGCGGGAGCACCGCTTCAGAACTCGAGCGCGTCACGGCGCATCGCCCTTCTCACCGCGACCACCAGCATGCCGATCAGCAGAACCATGAACACTCCCATCGCGCTCCCGTACCCCATCTCGTACGCGGGGAACGGCCCGCCCGTCGTCGCGGCCCACTGAGCGACGGCGATCGTGCTCGACGACGCGGCGGGAACTCCGGCGACACCGGTGAAGGCGACGACCAGATCGAAGACGCGGATCGCGCCGATGAGCCAGAGCACCACCGCGATGGTGACGATGTCCCAGCTCAGCGGCAGGGTGACATGGATGAACTTCTGCCAGGCGTTCACTCCCGCGAGGTCGGCATCCTCGTAGAAATAGGGCGGGATGCGATCGATCCCCGACATCAGGAGCACCACGAAGAAGCCGATGTTGATCCAGACGACGGCAGCCATGATGGTGCGGAACTGGTTGTCCGGCCCCAGCCAGTCGATCGCGAGAGCGCTCAGTCCCACCGCTCGGAGGATGGTGTTCACCGCGCCCTTGGGCGCGAGCAGCAGCCCGAAGGCGATGCCCATGACGATCGGCGAGATCAGGTAAGGGAGGAACAGCAGCGACCGGAGGGCCTCACGGTGCCGCAGCTCTCGAAGCGCGACGGAGAACGCGAACGCGATGGTGAACACGACCACCCCGCAGACGACCGCGATCACCAGGGTGTTGACGAACGCGACTCGGAAGTACGGGTCCCGCAAGAGGCGGGCGTAATTGCCGATCCCGATGAACTCCATGTCGGATCCTGCGCCTGCCCAGCGTGTGAAGCCGGCCACGACTGAGAAGAGCGCCGGCGCGATGAAGAAGGCGAGGTAGAGGACGACCGCCGGAAGCGCGAACGGCCAGAACATGCGCCGTCGCTGTCCCTCCAGGGTGGACCTGCGGCCCGGGTGCCGGGCCGCCCGGGCCGCGGGTGCCGAGGTGGCGGTCATGTCAGTCCTGCGCCGCCAGAGTCTCGACCGTGCGCTGCTTCAGCGCCTCGGCGAAAGCGTCGCCGTCGTCGAACTTGCCGTTGAAGAGCTCGCCGACGATGGGGAAGAGCACCTGATTGGCCCAGTTCGGGTTCGAGATCGTCGCGTCGGGCGCGGTCACCAGCGAATCCGCTTCGACCCCTGCGGCATACTCCGCCGCGAAGTCCGCGAGCACCGCGGGCGGCTCGATGTCCGCGCGCGGCGTGAGATTGTCCGCGTCGGAGGCGATTCCCGCCATCTGATCCTTCGCCGTGAAGAACCGGATGAACTCCTTGGCAGCCTCGGCGTTCCGCGCCTTCGACGGGATCGCGAAGCCGAAGTCATCCACCCACACGACATCGTTGCCGGCGCCGCCTTCGGCCGCCGGAAAGGGGATGGACCGGTAGTCGATGACGGATTCCACATCGATCCCGGACTTCTCGAGAGCGGACCCGGTCTCACTCGGCGCCCACGTTCCCATCGCGAGGAATGTCGAGTCGTTCGAGCCGTCGGCCCAGGCGGTCTGCTGGGCGGGCCATTTCGTTCCGGCGAAGTCCTCGGGGAGGTAGCCGGCCTCGATGAGCGCGATCACCTCATCGGCCGCCGCGACGATCGC
Organism: Microbacterium hydrocarbonoxydans; assembly: GCF_023715885.1. Taxonomy (GTDB): domain Bacteria; phylum Actinomycetota; class Actinomycetes; order Actinomycetales; family Microbacteriaceae; genus Microbacterium; species Microbacterium hydrocarbonoxydans_C. The sequence goes on from NZ_JAMBOY010000001.1 coordinate 230,502, forward strand.
AGGATCCTTCGCACTCTCGCCGGTCTCGTCCGTGGAGATGGCGACGACGGCCTCTGCACCGCCGTGACGGATCGCGGCATACGTGAACCAGTAGTTCTCGTAGTACGGCTGATCCCCGTCGACGGCGATGGGCGATCCGCCCGCGGCCTTGAGCTCGCCCAGCTCCGCGGTGAAGTCCGCCCAGGTCGCGGCAGTGAGGTCGGGCACCTTCAGCCCGTTGTACCAGAGGGTCACACCCGTGACCTCGTAGGGGACGAGGATCGGCTCGCCGTCGTCGTTCGTGTAGAGCTCCGCCACGGCCTCAGGGATGACCTCACGGATCTTCTTCTCCTCACCGACGGGGTTCGAGTCGTACACGTCATCGAGTCCGAGGACGCCGTCGGTCGCGGCGAAGCTCGACTGGATCGCGGATCCCGCCTGATCGAACAGGTCGGGCGGGTTTCCGGCGGCCAGGCGCGGCGTGATCTGCTGGATGACCTCGCGGCCACTCCACTGCACATCGACCTCGATGTCCGTCGAGCTCTCGAATTCCTCGATGGCAGCGGCCAGGACGACCTGCTGCGGCTCGCCCTCTTTCCACATCGACCAATAGGTGAGCGTCCCACCGGGCTCGCCGTCGTCACCCTGTTGCGGCGCGCAGCCGGCGAGCCCGCCGGCGCTGACGGCCGCCAGTGCCGCGACGATGCCAGCCGTGCGAGTGACCTTGCGATTGCGTGCGATCATCTTCGATCCTCCTGGAGCGTTCTCGGGTCAGCGCGTGCGTCGGCTCCCCCAGCGGTTGCGATGAGTCACCGTAGCACCGAATTGGCAGCGCTAACAATGAACAGGCAGAATACTGCTGAGGGGTGATCGCGACGCGGCGGCTTGTCAGCGCGCGCCGCGGGGCGGCGGTGCCGTCGTCGAGCGCAGCAGGAGTTCGGGAACGATGACCTGCTCGGCGAGGGGCTCGTCCGCTTCGCCGATCCTCCGCAGCAGGTAGCGGGCCGCGCGGGCCCCGCGCTCGGCCAACGGCTCATCGATCGAAGACAGCGGCGGCGACATCCATTCGGAGAAGCGGCTGGCCGCAGCGCCCATGACGGACATCGCGTCCGGAACACTCACGCCGGCGACCGACAACCGTCGCAGCACGCCGAATGCCATCTCGTCGCCGGCGACCAGGACAGCCGTGGCACGGGAGTCGAGCAGTCGCTCGGCGAGGGCGTATCCGGACTCGGGAGTCCAGTCTCCGGCGAGGACCGGCGGGATCTCCTTGCCCGATTCCTCGAGCGAGGACCGCCAGGCCTCGGTCAGGCGTGCTCCTCCGGAGCCGGACATGTAGTGCACGGTCGAGTGGCCGAGATCGAGGAGGTAGCGCACGGCGTTGCGCGTCGCGGTCTCACTGTCCACGGCGATCGCATCCGCCCATTCCGGACGGTGGCCGTCCACCGCGATCGACGGGACCTCCGCGAGAACCGCCTCCAGCTCCGGAGAGGTCTCGTCGAGGGTGAGGGCGAGGACGACCCCTGCGACGGATTGATCGAGGAGCCGCGACACCGCGGCGGCGATATGCTCGGGCGCCTCGGACGCGGCGGTGACCATGTTGAGCGTGTATCGCGCCTGTTCCGCGACCGCGGAGATGCCGGTCATGACCTCGAAACGGAATGACCCCTGCCCGAGAGCGACGACTCCGATCGATCGCGACCGACCCGAAGCGAGCGCCGCCGCTGCCGTGTTGCGCCGGTAGCCGAGCTCCCTCACTGCCGCGAGAACCTTCTCCCTGGCCGACGCCGACACGTGCGGATAGCCCCGCAGCGTACGCGAAACGGTCTGGGGCGATACACCGGCGAGACGGGCGACGTCCTGCATGTCCGGCCCCGGCGAGCGCGAAGCCTTGGCGCGATCAGGGGTGGTCATGAACGGTTTCCTCGCATGGAGCCATTCTCGTCGCCCATCCGACCTCCCGGCGACTTGCCCTCACAACCGACTCAGCTCTTGAGCTTGCGCAGCGCCGACCCCTTGTGCGCCGCCTCGTCTCCGCTCTTCTCCGACTTCACGATGAACGCCGGCTCGTCGGCGGATGCCGTGAACTTCTGCCCCGCGAACTCGAAGTCGGCGGTCTTCTTCTGCTGCACGGTTCCGCGGGTGCGCCCCTGCGAGGTGTTCCAGCTCACCCGGTCGCCCTTGGACAGGTCCTTCGACATGATTCCTCCGCTCGTTCCTTCGAGCGTCGCGGACAGCGGATGCCGATACCAGCCCTTGACACGGGGCGGAAGGCCGCTCGACGACCCGCGATAATGGGCGGGTGAGCACACCTTCCGACAGCACTGGTTCCGTCAGCAGCAGTCCCGCCAGCACCGCGCAGACGATCCCCGGCTGGCGTCACCTGTACTCGGGCAAGGTCCGCGACCTGTACGCGTCCGCCGACCCCGGAGACACACGCATCCTCGTCGTGGCGTCCGACCGTGTCAGCGCGTTCGACTTCGTGCTGTCGCCCGGGATTCCACAGAAGGGCGCCCTGCTGACGCGGCTGAGCCGCTGGTGGTTCGACCGCCTCGAGGTGCCGAACCACCTCGCCGAGGGCGACGTGCCGGCCTCGGTCGCCGACCGCGCCATGCTCGCCCAGTCGCTCGAGATGCTGCCGATCGAGTGCGTCGTGCGCGGATACCTCACCGGCTCCGGATGGGCGGAGTACACCGAGAGCGGCACCGTGTGCGGCATCCCGCTGCCCGCAGGCCTGCAGAACGGCGACCGTCTGCCCGAGCCGCTGTTCACCCCGGCGTACAAGGCGCCGATGGGCGAGCACGACGAGAACATCACGTTCGAGAAGGTCGAGGAGCTCGTCGGCCCCGAGCGCGCCGCCGAGCTGCGCGACGCGTCGCTCGCGATCTACGGTCGCGCCGCCGCGATCGCCGAAGAGCACGGGCTCATCCTCGCCGACACGAAGTTCGAGTTCGGCACCGATGTCGACGGCGTGCTGCGCCTGGCCGACGAAGTGCTCACGAGCGACTCGTCACGGTATTGGGATGCCGAGGCATGGCAGACCGGGACGACGCCGAGCGCCCGCATGGCCAGCTTCGACAAGCAGATCGTGCGCGACTGGCTCGCCGCGAACTGGGACAAGCAGGGCGAGCCGCCGGTGCTGCCCGACGATGTCGTCGAGCGCACCGCCGACCGTTACCGCGAGCTGATCGAGCGTCTAAGAGCTTGACGCGCGCCCATCTTCACTCACAGGCCGCGAAGGAGATCTCACGCAACGAAGGACCCACCCCCGGTTTCGGTACTTCGATACGGGAGATCTCCTTCGTTCCGTGTGCGCGGTCGAGCGGCCACCGCACCCAGGGAAAACTCAGGAATCGGTAGTGTTGCTCCAGCACTCCCTCCCTCCCCCGATACCTGAGGAGCCCGCATGCCCCTGTGGAAGATCCACGGAAACGGCCGCACGGTCGAACCCGGCGCCGTCGTCACTCCCGCCGAGCGCCTGAACTGGCCGGCCACGATCACCATCGGCGCACAGCACGTCGTCGCGATGTTCGGCGCGACGTTCCTCGTGCCGACGCTGACCGGCTTCCCCGTCTCGACGACCCTGCTCTTCAGCGGTCTCGGCACCCTGATCTTCCTGCTGATCACGAAGAACCAGCTGCCCAGCTACCTCGGCTCGTCGTTCGCGTTCATCGCGCCGATCACCGCCGCGGTCGCCGCGGGCGGCACGGGTTCGGCCCTCGCGGGCGTGGTCGCCGTCGGCATCCTCCTCGCGGTTGTCGGCCTCGTGGTGCAGTTCGCCGGCCTGCGCTGGGTCGACGCGCTGATGCCCCCGGTCGTCGCCGGCGCGATCGTCGCACTGATCGGCTTCAACCTGGCGCCGACGGCGTGGAACAACTTCCAGCTCGACCCGGTGACCGCGACCATCACGCTCGTCGCCATCATCCTGTTCGCGGTGCTGTTCCGCGGGTTCCTCGGCCGCATCTCGATCTTCCTCGGCGTCGCGGTCGGCTTCATCTGGGCCGCGTTCAACGGCTCGTTCGACGTGCCGAACGCGCTGCGCGGCGACAAGACGCCCGCCGAGCTCATCGCCGACGCACCCTGGATCGGCCTGCCGCAGTTCCAACTCCCCGACTTCGTCGAGCCGGGCACCTGGTCGACCATCGCGATGTTCCTCCCCGTCGTGCTCGTGCTCATCGCCGAGAACGTCGGCCACGTGCGCGGCGTGGCGACCATGACCGAGGATGCGTCGATCAACAAGCACACCGGACGTGCACTCATCGCCGACGGCGTGGCCACGACGATCGCTGGTGGCTTCGGCGGCTCCGGCACCACGACCTACGGCGAGAACATCGGCGTCATGGCCGCGACCCGCGTCTACTCGACAGCCGTGTACTGGGTGGCCGGACTGTTCGCGATCCTGCTGGCGTTCTCGCCGAAGGTCGGCGAGGTGTTCAACTCGATCCCCGCCGGCGTGCTCGGCGGCGCGACCACCGCGCTGTACGGCCTGATCGGCATCATCGGCATCAAGATCTGGGTCGACAGCAGGGTCGACTTCTCCCGTCCCGTCAACCAGTACACGGCTGCGGTGTCGCTCGTGATCGGCATCGCCGGCTTCTCGATGAACCTCGGCGACTTCGCGTTCGGCGGCATCGTGCTGGGAACGGTCGCTGCGCTGCTGATCTACCACCTCGGCAACCTCATCGCGCGTGCGCGCAAGACGGGCGCCGACGACCCGAGGCCGCTCGAGGCGGTCGGTCCGCTCGGGGGCGACCCCGCCTGACCGGGCGAGATCCGGCCGACGGTTCGGATCTCGGATGCTGCGCGGAGCGGCATCCGAGATCCGAGCCGCCGTCCGTCTCTCAGCAGCTGCGCACGGCGCGGATCGCTCGGATCCGCAGGTCCGCGTCGCGCGGCGGAAGGTCGAGAGGCAGCGGCGCCGCGGGCTCCGGAAGTCCGTAGAGCCGGTGCATCCAGCGGCGGGCGTCTTCGAGCGGGAAGGATTCGCCGTATACCGCGTACTTGATGATCGCGCCCTCGAGGGTGCTGCGCAGCATGACCTCTTCGAGCGCCGGGTCGACGGCTCCTCGCTCGCGGAAGAGCTCGCGCACGATGTTCTCGGACTCGGTGGCCTGCCGGCCGAAGCGCTCCTCCGACTCGGCGAAGAGTCGGTGCGTGACCGGCTGCTGCTGCATCGAGAGCACGGCACGCTGCACGGGCATCGCGAACCCGGTCGCCATGAAGACGCCGTCGATGATGCCGGCGAGCCGCTCGTCGGGGGTGCCAGGCACCTGCGGAATGCCGAACAGCATCTCGAACCATCGGTCGATGACCGCGGAGATGAGCTGGTCCTTGCCGCCGAAGTGGTAGTTCGCGAGTCCCTGCGCGACGCCGGCACGGCGGGTGATGTCGGAGATGCTCGCTCCCGCGACACCCTTCTCCCCGAAGAGTTCGATCGCCGCGAGGAGGATCTTCTCGCGAGCCCGTTCACGGGCCTGCCTGTTCTGCTCGTCGGAACGGGCCATGGTGTCCACTTCCCCAGGATCGGACGACATCGAGATGATGCCAAACCACTACACTAATCCTTGAACGCGCATTCAATGTTTCGGGATCGGTCACATGACCGACTGCTCGCGCACACCACACGGGTGCGGGCCCCCTTGGAGGGGCGTCGGGTCCGCACCCGTGTATCTCTCGCTCGGGTCAGGCGGAGCCGCGCACGACCAGCTCGGTCGGCAGGATCGTCGTGGTCTCGGGCGCTTCACCGGCGAGATTGCGGAGCAGCACGCCCGCCATCGCCTCGCCTTGCGCGTACATCGGCTGACGCACGGTCGTCAGCTGCGGATCGGTCGTGAGCGCGACCGAGGAATCGTCGTACCCCACCAGCGCCACGTCATCGGGGACGCGGATGCCGGTGGCCCGGAGAGCCGTGAGCGCCCCCCTCGCCATGAGGTCGCTCGCCACGAAGATCGCGTCGGGGGTACCGCTCGCGAGGATGCGGCGTGCGGCATCCGCCCCGCTCGCCTCGCTGTAGTCGCCGGCCTCCTCGGCGAAGGGAACCAGCCCCGCGTCCGCCAGCGCATCGCGGAAGCCCTGCAGCCGGTCGCCCGACGACGCCATCGTGAGCGGTCCGGTGATCGTTGCGATGCGGCGGCGGCCGGTGCTCAGCAGGTGCTGCGTCGCAGTCCGCGCGCCGGCCACGTTGTCGACGTCGACGACGTAATCGCCCTCGCGGCGATGCATCGGCCGACCGCCCCACACGACGGGCACCGCGTCGGCCACACGCTCGATGAACGCGTCGATCGTGTGGTGCGAGACGATCAGCGCGCCGTCGACTCCGCCGTTGCGCACGAAGCTCGCCATCTTGTCGCCCGGGTCGTCTGTCGCGATGAGCAGGTTGAGGAGGTAGTCCGAACCGCGCAGGGCGCCCGTGATGCCCGCGACGATCGCCGCGAAGAACGGATCGCCGAAGAACGTCGTCGTGTCCTCCGGCACGATCAGTGCGATCGCGTGCGTCTGGCGGGAGGCGAGCGACCGCGCCGCCCTGTTGGGCACGTAGTTGAGCTCGGCGATCGCGCGCTGCACGGCGTCCAACGCCTCCGGGCTCACCGCGGTCGAGCCGTTCACCACGCGTGACACCGTCGACCGGGACACCCCGGCCGCCGATGCCACCTCTTCGATGGTCGCGCGAGTCGCCACGGCTCTCCCCTCCACCCGGCCGACGGTCGGGTCTTCGCAGATCCGCCGACCCGGCGTCAGAGCGCCCGGGCGGCGATGATCCGAGCGTACTCCCGGCCCGAATCCTTCACGCTGCGCTCCTGCGTGTCGTAGTCGACGCGTACGATGCCGAAGCGCTTGTCGTATCCCCAGGCCCACTCGAAGTTGTCGAACAGCGACCAGTAGAAGAAGCCGCGCACGTCGACCCCCGCCTCCGCCGCGTCGAGCACCGCCGTCAAGTGCAGTCGCACGAACTCGGTGCGGTCCTCGTCGTGCACGCGGGTCTCGCCGTCTTCGACCACGGCGACGTCGTCGTAGGCGGCACCGTTCTCGGTGACGTAGAGCACGGTGCCCGCGGGCTCGGCGTACTCCGTCCACACGCGCTGCAGCAGCCGGGTGAGGCCCTCGGGCTGCACCTCCCAGTCCTGCGCTGTGCGCGGCAGGCCGCGCTCCACCGGATGGATGCCGGCGCTCGACGGGTACGGGCTGCGGGCGGGTCGGTCGGTCACCGGCACGCTCACGTGCGGCGGTTCCGCCGACGCCTCGCCCGCGACGAGGTCGCCGTGGTAGTAGTTCACTCCCTGCGTGTCGATGCGCTGCGCGATCGTCTCGAGGTCGCCGTCGTGCACGGCATCCTCGAACCGTGTCACGGCCTCGGCGTCGACCGCACGGATGTCCTCGACGATGTCGCCCGGATACTGCGCGCGGTAGATCGGGTCGAGGAACCAGCGGTTGAACTGGCCGTCGACCCGCCGCGCGGCGTCGACGTCGGCCGGGTTCTCGGGGTCGGCCGGATCGGCGACCGTGTGATTCAGCGTGATGCCGAGGTTGAGGCCCGCATCGCGCCTGCGCAGTTCGCGCACCGTCTCGCCGTGTGCGAGCAGCAGGTGATGCGAGGCGAGCAGCCCCTCGGCGATGCTCGTGTGGCCGGGCGCGTGCTCCCCTCCCGTGTACGACAGGAATGACGAGCACCACGGCTCGTTGAGCGTCGTCCACACGTTCACGCGGTCGCCGAGCGCGTCATGCACGCTGCCCGCGTACTCGAGGAAGCGCCCGACGGTGTCGCGGTTCGTCCAGCCGCCCGACTCCTGCAGCGCCTGCGGCATGTCCCAGTGGTACAGCGTCAGCCAGGGCAGGATGCCGGCATCGAGGAGTTCGTCGACGAGTCGGCTGTAGAAGTCGACGCCCTTCGCGTTCACGGCGCCACCGTCGGGTCGGACCCGGGACCACGAGGTCGAGAAACGGTATGTCTGCAGACCCAGGTCCTTCATGAGCGCGACGTCCTGCGGGTAGCGATGGTAGTGATCGCATGCGACGTCGCCGTTCTCGCCGCGCACCACCGCACCGGGCTCCCTGCTGAACGCGTCCCAGATCGACGCCGTGCGGCCGTCCTCGAACGCCGCCCCTTCGATCTGATAGGCCGCCGTGGCGGCTCCGAACAGGAAGTCGTCGGGGAAGGCACGCGTCATGGACGTCATCCTTTCACCGCGCCCGCCATGATGCCACTCACGAGCTGACGTCCGGCGACGACGAAGAGCGCGAGCAGCGGCAGCGTCGCGAGCACGGCGCCGGCGAGCACGATCGAGTAGTCGATGTAGTAACCCGACTGCAGCTGGCTGAGAGCCGTCTGCAGGGTCGGATTCTGCGGCGAGAGCACGATGAGCGGCCACAGGTAGTCGGTCCACGCGGTCATGAACGTGAAGAGCCCGAGGATGGCCATGGCCGGGCGCGCGGCGGGCACCCCCACGGTGAGGAAGGTACGGAACTGGTTCGCGCCGTCGACGCGGGCAGCCTCGATCAGCTCGTCGGGGATCACGTCGACGAGATACTGCCGCATGAAGAAGACGCCGAACGCGGTGACGAGGGTCGGCACGATCACGGCCCCGATCGACCCGGTCCATCCCAGCTCCCGCATGAGCATGAACAGCGGGATGATGCCGAGCTGCGTGGGGATCGCCATGGTCGCGATCACGAACACGAGCAGGCCGTCGCGTCCGCGGAAGCGCAGCTTGGCGAAGGCGTATCCGGAGAGCGTCGAGAACGTGACGACCGAGACCGTGATGATGGCCGAGATGAGGAACGAGTTGCCGAGCGCGAGCCAGAACGGAATGGCGTCGAGCACCTTCGCGGCGTTGGCGAAGAAGTTGCCGCCGGGGACGAGCGGAAGCGTCTCGCCGCGCGTCGCATTGGTGCCGCTGGCGACGACGATCGACCACCACAGCGGGTAGACGCTGCCGATGATGAACGCTGCGAGCAGCCCGTAGGTGAGGAATCCGGGGCGGCTGCCGATGCCGGCGGTCCCGCTGGACGCACCTCGGCGCCGACGGATCCTCTCGGGGACGCTGAGTGCCATCGTGGCGGTCATCGCGCGCTCTCCTTGCTGGTGGTGCGGGTGCGGCGCCGGACGGAACGGCTGCGAGGGCCGTCTCCCGTCGAGATGCGTCGCGAGATGAGGAAGTTGATGACGCCGATGCCGACGATGAGCAGGAAGAGCAGGATCGCGACGGCCGACGCCTCGCCGAGGTCTCGACGGAAGAACGCCATCTCCCAGAGGAACAGCACCGTCGTCTGGAACTGCCGGTCACTGCCGCCGATACCGCCCGCTGTCGACACGTCGAAAAGCCGGGGCTCGGCGAAGATCTGCAGGCCGCCGATCGTGGCGGTGATGATCACGAAGATCAACGTCGGCCGGATCGTGGGGATCGTGATGGAGAAGAACCGCCGCGCCGCGCCCGCGCCGTCGAGCGCAGCCGACTCGTACAGGTCGCGCGGCACGGCCTGCATCGCCGCGAGCAGGATCAGCGCGTTGTAACCGGTCCAGCGGAAGTTCACCATCACCGCGATGGCGATGTGCGACAGGAACGTGTCGTGCTTCCACTGCTGGTCGGCGATGCCGATGAGGTTGAGGAGATTGTTGGCGAGGCCGTCGGCCTCGTTGAAGATGCTCGAGAAGATGATCGCCACCGCGACCGGCGTCACCACGAACGGGATGAGCACGCTCATACGCCAGAACGTCGGCGCCCGCAGGCCGCGATCGAGCAGATAGGCGATGAGGAGTGCGATCGCGAGCTGCGGGATCGCGGAGAGCACGAAGATGCTCAGGGTGTTGCCGATCGAGTTCCAGAACATCCCATCGGCGAGGATCTCGGCGAAGTTGCCCACGCCGACGAACTCGCCCTGGCCCTTCAGCAGGTCCCACTCATGCACCGCGACCCACACCGTGTACAGCAGAGGGAAGAGCCCCACGAGCCCGAACAGCAGGAAGAAGGGCGAGATGTAGAAGTACGGCGAGGCGTTCTGGTCGAACCGCGAGAGACGGTGCCGCCAGGAACGCGGCGGCGTGGCATCCGTCTTCGACGCTGCGGATGCCGTCGCCGGACGCTCTTGGGTGAGAGTCATGAGGATTCCTTGTCGAGGTGCTTCGACAGGCTCAGGGCCGCTGTGGCCCTGAGCCCGTCGACGGGCGGTCTCGCGGTCAGCCGACCAGCTCGTTCAGCAGGTCGATGGCCTGCTCCCACGCACCCTGGGTGTCGGTCTCGCCGCGGTCGAGCGCGCTGAGCGCCGGGCCGAAGACGTTCTCCTGGATGACGGAGTCGTCAGCGCCCTTGAACTGCGCCACCACGCCCTTGGCGCGCTCGGCGAGGATCGCCCCGGTCGGCGCGTCGTTGAAGAACGCGTTGGGCGTGGCATCCGCCGACAGCGTCTCCTGGGCCTTCACGGTCGACGGGAAGTTGCCGGCAGCCGCCGACTGCTTGACCTGCTGCTCGGGCTGCGTCAGCCAGTCGGCGAGCTCGGCGGCCGCCTCCTTGTGCTGCGAGGTCTCGGGGATCGAGAGGAACGCGCCACCCCAGTTGGCCGCGCCGCCGGGGAAGACGTCGGCGAAGTCCCAGCCGGTCGTGGCGTCGCCGCCGCCGGCCTCGACCTGACCCTGCACGACGCCCAGCATCCAGCCGGGGCAGACGAACGTGGCGAAAGTTCCGTCGACGAACGACTTTCCGCCGTTCCAGTCCCACGCGGTCTGTGCCGCGGACTGGCCTCCCTCGGTCGCCGCGCCCAGCAGCTCGAAGCGCTCCTTGAGCTCGGCATTGTCCTCGACGTTCAGCTTGCCGTCGGCGGTGTAGTACCCCTCCTCGAGTTGATTGACCATGGCGTTCCAGACGAAGCCGGAGTGGTCGTACCAGGCCTTGCCGGTCTTGGCGGTGTAATCGGCGCCGACCTGGAAGTAGTTCTCCCAGTCGCCGTCGAGCAGCTGGGCGACGGACTCGCGATCGCTCGGCAGCCCGGCTGCCTCGAACGCGGCGCCGTTGTAGCAGATACCGCTCGGACCGATGTCGGTGCCGTAGCCGATCACGCGGCCCTCGGCATCCGTCGCCTGTCCGTACTTCCAGTCGACCCAGTCGCCCTTGCGGTCCTCGATGCCGTAGTCGCGGAGGTCGACGAAGGTGTCGGAGACGTCCATGACGGCGCCGAGCCAGCCTTCCTCGATCGCGACGATGTCACTGAGCCCGGAGCCCGCGGCGATCTTCGTGAAGGCGTCGGTGCGGGCGTTCCCGCCGGTATCGATGTTGGTCGCCTCGATCGTGATGTTCGGGTGCGCCTTCTCGTACTCGTCGTAGAGGTCGTCGTAGCCGAAGGTGCCGAACGTGGTGACGGTGAGCGTGATGTCGCCGTCGCCTCCTTCGGCGTCACCGGAGCCGGTCGCTGCGCAGCCGGCGAGGGCGAGAGCGGAAACGGATGCCGCGGCTGTCGCCGTCAGGATCCGGGTGCGGGCACGTGTGTTCACAGGTCACTCCTTTGTGGTGGGTCGTGCGGTGGTAGTGCAAGGTCGGGATCTCGTGGGAGCGCTCCCACGACGTTGGAGCGACTCTATGGGAGCGCTCCCACGGATGTCAAGCGCCGCGATCTGGTGAACCTCTGCGGCCTCCGGCAACTTCTGCGGCCATGATCCGCGTATGAGGCCGCAGAAGCGGCATTCGCCCGAAATTCTTGACCGGGAGCAGACGGCGTACCCTTGTCCGGTGCCCGACACCGAACTCTCCCCCGCCCTCGTCCGCGCCGCCTCGCTGATCCGCAGCATCCCGGACTACCCGGAACCGGGCATCGTCTTCCGCGACATCACGCCGCTGCTGGCGGATGCCGAGGCGCTGCGCGTCACGACCGAGGCCATCATCGAGCCGTTCGCCGGGCAGTTAGACGTGGTCGCCGGCATCGAGGCGCGCGGGTTCATCCTCGCCGGCGCCGCGGCGATCGCGGCGGGTGTCGGTCTCATCCCGATCCGCAAGGCCGGCAAGCTGCCCCGCCCCGCAGCATCCGTGGACTACGCCCTCGAATACGGCACGGCGACGATCGAGATGCACGACGACCTCCCCGCAGGGTCCCGCGTGCTGCTGATCGACGACGTGCTCGCGACCGGGGGAACCCTCGCCGCCGGACGCCAGCTCGTCGAGCGCCTCGGCAGCCACGTCGCCGGGATCTCGGTGCTGTTCGAGATCGACGGCCTCGGCGGACGCGAGGCCATCGGCGACCTGCACACGGTCTTCCACTCCGCCTGACGCACAGGCCGAGCGCCGTCAGCCCAAGGCCGTCCGCACCGCGGCGGCCGTATGCGCCAGTTGGTTCATCGCGACCAGCACACGATGCTGGGCGGCCGCCGCGACGAGCAGGTTCCGCGCGACCGTATCGAGCGTGCCCTCGGGATGGATCGAGTCGAGGTCGGCCACGGCGATCGGCTCGAGTGCCTGCGCATAGTGCACGAGATCCCCGAGGTCGTACGCGTACCCCACGCGCGCCGACTGGGCGAGCGCCCGCACCAGCGCCGAGCCGGCGACGCTCCCGAACGGCACCCAGCCCATCTTCGCGTGCAGCTGCGCCAGCAGCGCCTCCTGCTCGGGGTCGGACTCCTCCGTGGTGCTCATGCCTGTGGCGAGGACCTGGCACGCCTGCATCACGTCGAGCGGCGCAGCATCCGGCCGATCGATCAGATCGGTCAGATCGCGGATCTGCCGGATGGAGACGTCGAATTCAGTGCGGAGCGTCTGAATGAGGGCCACGCGCTCGCAGTGCCTCTCACCGTAGACCGCCGTGGTCTGATTGCGCAGCTCGCCGGGCGGCAGGATGCCCTCACGCATCCAGAATTTGAGCGAAGCGCTGCTCGCGCCCGTGCGCTCAGCCAGCTGCGCGAGCTTCATCGGATCGTCCTCCGTGATCGTGCTATCCAGGATGCGGCCATCGGATAGCGACCCTATCCTGCCAGCATGGACCTCCTCCACATCCTCATCCCGATCCACGCGGTGGCGGCCTCGTTCGTCATCCTGCTCGGTCCGGTCAACTTCTTGCGTCGACGGAAGGATGCCGCCCACCGGTTCCTCGGCCGCACCTTCGCGGTGATGATGTACTTCGTCTGCGTCTCGGGGCTCTTCATCTACGAAGGTGGTGGATTCACGATCTTCCATGGCCTCGCCGTCTTCACGCTGATCACGACGACCCTCGGCATCCGGGCGATCATGCGCGGCGACGTGAAGGCGCACCGCGGCAACATGATCGGCTCCTGGGCGGGGACCGTCGCCGCAGGCGCCTTTGCCGCACTGGTACCGGGTCGCGCCATTCCGACCCTGGCCGTCGGCGACCCCGCCCTGTTCTGGGCGATCGTGGCGGCGATCGTCATCGCCGCGACGCTCTGGGTGCTCGCCGTGCTCTCTCCGCAGGGACGCCGGTTCCTCGACGGCCGCGCCCGCGCTCGCGCCGCGCGGAAGCGCTCGGCATCCGCCTCCTCCTCCGCATCCGAGACGCCGGAGGTGGCCGCAGCCCCGGGACAGTAGACTGGAGTGGCCCGTCCGCCCGCGACTCCTGGAGCCGTCATGCCCACCATCGTCGTCGACGTCATGCCCAAGCCCGAACTGCTCGACCCGCAGGGGAAGGCCGTCTCCGGAGCGTTCGCGCGCCTCGGCGTCGAGGGCTTCACCGACGTCCGCATCGGCAAGCGCTTCGAGCTCACGGTCGAGGGCGAGGTCACCGAAGAGGTGCTCGCCGAGGCCCGCCGCATCGCCGACGAGGTGCTGTCGAACTCCGTGATCGAGGACGTCGTGGGCGTCGAGGTGGCGGAGTGACCACGCGCATCGGGGTCATCACGTTCCCGGGTTCGCTCGACGACCGCGACGCGCAGCGCGCCGTGCGCATCGCCGGAGCCGAGCCCGTCGCACTGTGGCACGGATCGCACGACCTCGAGGGCGTCGACGCCCTCGTACTGCCGGGCGGATTCAGCTACGGCGACTACCTGCGCGCGGGCGCGATCGCCGCTCTGTCGCCGATCATGGCCGAGGTGAAGGATGCCGCGGCGAAGGGGATGCCCGTGCTCGGCATCTGCAACGGCTTTCAGATGCTCGTCGAGGCGCACCTGCTGCCCGGCGGCCTGATCCGCAACGACCACCAGCACTTCGTGCGGCGCGACCAGAAGCTCGTCGTCGAGAACTCCGACACCGCATGGACCAACCGGTTCCGCACCGGCCAGGAGATCGTCATCCCGCTGAAGAACGCCGACGGCGGCTACATCGCCGACGACGAGACGCTCGACCGCATCGAGGGCGAGGGCCTCGTGGCGTTCCGCTACGCGGGCGTCAACCCCAACGGGTCGCTGCGCGACATCGCGGGTCTGACGAACGAGGCGGGCAACGTCGTGGGTCTGATGCCCCACCCCGAGCACGCTACCGAGCCGGGCTTCGGCCCCGACACGACCGCCGCGATGCGCAGCGGTGTCGACGGCCTCGACTTCTTCACGAGCGCGGTGGCCGCGGTCGCCCGCGTCGCCGCCTGACGCGCTCCACCCTTCCCCTGCCCGAGCCACCCCTTTTCACGCGAGCCTCCCCTGTGCGTACGGCACGCGCGGGGGTGGCTCGGCGCAAGAGGGGTGGCTCGGCGCGCGAGTGGGGGCGCGGGGCGAACCTGACACCTCAGCGGATGCCGAGCTCCTCGGCGACCACGAGGGCGGTGCCGCCGAGCAGCACGATGTCGTCGCCGCGCACGGCCACGCGGATCTCGAAGTCGTCGGTGACGATCGCCAGCGCCTCGTGCTCGATCGCCGCCTTCGCCGCCTGGAGGAAGACGTCGCCGACCACGTCCGGCGGCCCCGACAGCACGACCTGCTCCAATCCGAGGGCGGCGACGACCGGCGTGAGCACCCGTCCGAGCGCCTGACCGGCTGCGGCGAGCACGGCGTCGGTGTCGCCTTCGGCATCCGCCAGTCGGCGGCGCAGGAACGGGGTCGCGGCGACGACCTCTAGGCATCCGCGCCGACCGCAGCGGCACACCTCGCCGCCCTCGTCGACGAGCACGTGCCCGATCTCTCCCGCGGTGAAGCGCTCGCCGGTCACGAGCGCCCCGGCGACGATCACGCCGCTTCCGATGCCCTGGCCGATGCGCACGAGGGCGAGGTTGTCGACGACCGGCTGCCCGTAGGTGCGGGCGGCGAGCGCGGCGGCGTTCGCATCGTTCGCCACGTGCACCGGCACGGGCACGACGGCCGACACGGCCGCGCCGACGTCGAGGTCGCGCCAGCCGAAGGCGACGGCTTCTCGCACGACGCCGTCGGCGTTCACGACGCCGGGTGACCCGATGCCGACGCCCAGCACGCGCACGGTCGACCGCTTCACGAGGGCGGATGCCAGCGCGCACACCTTCGCGAGCAATTCCTCGCCGCGTGCACCGTCGGTCGGCACGCTCATGGTGTGCACGACGTCGCCGACGAGGTTCATGATCGCGCCCGTCAGCTCGGCGTAGGCGGAAAGGTCGAGGGTGACGACGTGGTACGCGTCGGGGTTCAGCGCGATGAGGGTGCTCGGCTTGCCGACGCGGCCCTCGGGACTCGGGCCGCTCTCGCGCACGATGCCCTCCGCGGCGAGATCGTCGACGATGCGCGACACGCTCACCCTGGTGAGGTCGGTCGCCCGCGCGAGGTCGGCGCGACTCATCGGGTCGCTGCGGAACAGTGTGCGCAGGATGAGGGAGCGGTTGGCCCGCCGGGTGTGCTCCGGCAGGGCTTTCTCCCCTCCGGCCCTCACGAGATGCCCAGTTCGGCCGACAGCACCGCGACCAGCGGTCCCTGCAGCGCGAGCAGCGCGCCGTCCGACGCGATGTCGACGCCGATCGAGCTCGTCGTGGAGGGCAGCGTGCGCTCGGCCAGGTGCACACGGGTGCGCTGCGCGAAGTCCTCGTCGTACACGTCCTCCGGCCCGACGATCACGACGTGGGTCGCTCCGAGCAGCGAGATGATGGGCGCGACGGCGGCGGCGAGAGCATCCGCCGCGTCGTCGATCACGTGCATCCGCTCCTCGCCCGCGTCGAGCCGGCGCCGCAGGGCCGGCACCGCGACGATCGCGTCGAGGCAGCCGGCGCGTCCGCAGAGGCACTCGGTCTCGCGACGGGGGTCGACGACCACGTGCCCGATCTCGCCGGCCGTGAAGTCCATGCCGTCGATGAGGTTCTCCCCCACGATGA
Source organism: Microbacterium hydrocarbonoxydans (assembly GCF_023715885.1). GTDB lineage: Bacteria > Actinomycetota > Actinomycetes > Actinomycetales > Microbacteriaceae > Microbacterium > Microbacterium hydrocarbonoxydans_C. Next base: position 246,666 of record NZ_JAMBOY010000001.1, read on the forward strand.
GCCCGGCACCCGCTCCGCGCTGGATCGTGACGATGAGGATGCTGCGGCCGTCGTTCTCGCGGAACGTGTGCACGGCCAGCGCCATCCCGTTCGCGTCGTTGACCACGTGCACCGGCAGATCGAACCGGTCGCCGAGCGCCCTGCGCAGATCCGTGTCGAAGAGTCCGAGGTGCGGGGCGAAGCGCACGACGCCCTCCCGGTCGACGACGCCGGGGCTTCCGACGCCGATGCCGAGCACCGGGGCGGGAGCGAGGGCGAGGAGCTCCTCGGCGAGCGCGATGGCCTTCGCGACCGCGTCGGCTCCCCGCTCGGTCATGATGTCGACGCGCTTCTGGTGCACGACTCGACCCCGCAGGTTCATCACCGCACCGCGGAACGACAGGGTGTCGGACAGATCGAGGCTGATGATGGAGCGCGAGTCGTCGTCGATCGCCACGAGGGTGGCCGGCTTGCCGACGCGCACGTCGGTCGAGTGTCCGAGCTCGGCGAGGATGCCCTGCTCGATGAGGTCGGCGACGATCGACGAGACGGTGACCTTGTTCAGCCCCGATCCACGCGCGATGTCGGCGCGACTGCGCGGCCCGTCGTGGAAGAGGCTCTGCAGCAGCAGGGCGCGATTGCGCAGGCGGTTGTGCTCGGGGAGCGCCTTGGTCGTGATGCGGAGATCGGCCACAGCCCATTGTCTCCCGACACGCCGATCCGTCCAGCCCGGCTCCCGAGCAGCCGGAACGACGGACGGATCGGCGTGCGGTGCGACGGACGGATCGGGGTCGTGATCGGAATCCATCCCCCGCGCTCAGCCCTTGACGGCGCCGGCCGACATGCCGGTGACGAGGTTGCGCTGAATGATCATGAAGAACACCACGACGGGCAGCGAGAACAGGGTGGCCGCGGCCATCTGCCCGCCGTAGTCGGTGCCCATGTCGCCGCCTACCGACACGGTGAAGGAGTTCAACCACACCGGCAGCGTGTAGCTCGCCTGATCCTTCATGAACGTGAACGCGACGATGTAGTCGTTCCACGCCGCGATGAACGCGAACACGCTGCTCGACACGATGCCCGGCATGACCAGAGGGAACAGCACGCGGGTGAGCACCTGCCAGGTCGAGGCGCCGTCGATGCGCGCCGCCTCGTCGATCTCGATCGGGATGGCGAGGAAGAAGCCCCGCATGACCCAGATCGAGAACGGCAGCACGCTCGCGACGTACGCGAAGATCAGTCCCCAGTAGGTGCCGAGGAGCCCCATCGAGTTGAAGATGAGGAACTGCGGGATGAGCAGCGCGGTGCCGGGGAGCATCTGCACGATGAGGATGAGCACGAGGATCGGGCGGCGCCCGCGGAAGCGGAACCGCGACAGCGCGGCAGCCGCGAAGATGCCGAGCACGATCGCGAAGATCACCGCTCCGGCCACCACGATCACGGAGTTCTGCAGGTAGACGAGGAATTGCCCCTTGCCGATCGCCGTGAAGAAGTTGTCGAGCGTGGGCGACTCGGGGATGAAGTGCGGCGTGGTGCTGAGCATCTCCGACCGCGGCTTGAACGCGGTGTTCACCATCCAGTAGACGGGGAACGCCCACACGACGCAGAAGACGATCGCGATGGTGCTGCTGATCCAGGGGCGCCGACGCAGGCGGCGGGTACGGGTGGTCATCAGAGGTCCTCTCCCGAGCGCACGAGGTTCCGGATGTACAGGGCGCTGAGCGCCGCGAGGATGATCGTCGAGGCGACCGCGATCGCCGACCCGGTGCCGATCTGCAGGTTGCCCGAGAACGCCGTCGTGTAAGTGAAGACCCCGAGGGTCGAGGTCGCGCCGTTCGGTCCGCCCTCCGAGATCAGCCAGATCTGGTTGAAGACGTTGAAGTCCCAGATGATCGAGAGCATCGTCACGAGCAGAAGCGTGGGAGCGATCGAGGGGAGCACCACCACGCGGTAGACCGTCCACTCCGAGGCGCCGTCGAGGCGGGCGGCCTCCTTCAGCTCGACCGCGACCTGAGTCTCGGCGGCGTACAGCGTGAGGGCGATGAAGGGCACCGCGCCCCAGACGACGAGCAGCCAGATGCAGATCCAAGCGAGCACGGGATCGGACGCCCAGTCGCGGCTGGTCATGTCGCCGAAGACGCGCAGCTGCGTCAGCATCCAGTTGATGACGCCGTACTGCGGCTGGAACAGCCACGACCACACGATCGACGAGGCGACGTTGGGCATCGCCCAGGCGAGGATCAGCACGACCGTCGTGACGTGCCGGAGAGGCGTGGGTAGGCGGGTCATCAGATGCGACATGCCGGCGCCGATCGCGACGCTGCCGACGACGAGCGCCGCGGTGAAGACGATCGTTCGGAGGAGCGAGAGCCAGAAGCCCTCGTCGGCCAGCACGGCGGCGTACTGGTCGAGCCCGACGACGTCGAAGGCGCCCGTGAACAGGGTGCGCTGGTTGTAGTTCGTGAACGACGTGAAGACGAGGAACCCGATGGGCAGCAGCGTCACGAACACGATCATGAGACCCGCGGGGGTCAGCAGCCAGAACGGCGCGGACGACCGGGTGGTGCCGCCGGAGCCTCGCGCGGGAGCAGCGCGGCGTGGGGAGGATGCGGGAGCCGGCGGGGACTCGACTGCGGTGGTGGCCAAGGGCTCGCCTTTCGTCGGAGCGGACGGGCCGTCGGAGAGGCGGCCGGGAGGTCGAGGGGAGGGATGCCTCGCGCTCGGCGCGAGCGCGCGGCATCCCGGGGATCACTCGATGTTGAGCGTCTTGTCGGCGTCGGCGTCGAAGTCCTTCGCCGCGTCCTCGACGCTCTTCGAACCGGAGGCGATGGCGGAGAACAGGCCGTTGATGGCCTTGTTGCTCTCGATCGTCGTCCAGTTCGCGTTCGCCGGTGTGGCCTTCGACCGCAGGGCGGCGGTGAAGAAGCTCGACCGCACCTCGTCGACCGACTCCTGAGCGAACTCGATGCCCTCGACGCTGTTCGGGATCCACCCGTCGACGCCGTACACGTAGTCCTTCTGGATGTCGGGGCTCGTCGCGATCTTCACCCAGTTCAGCGCGAGGTCGGAGTTCTTCGACTTCACCGGCACGGCCCAGTCGGAGCCGCCGAGCATGACCGGCTGCGCCTCGCCCGAGATGCCGGGCAGCGGGAACGTGCCGAGGTCGGCCTCGAGGTCGGGGTTGATCTTGAGGATCGCGCCGGTGTTCGTGTTGAGGATCGCAGAGGTCTTGCCGTCGGCGAAGAGCTGGCTCTGGTTCGGCTCGAACGTGTCCAGGGTCGCGGATGCTGCGGTCGAGTACTCGTTCTGGAACTCCTTGAAGGCCGTCAGACCCTCGATCGCCTCATCGGACGAGAAGCCTGACTTCCACTCGCCGTCGTCGTCGGTTGCGATGTCGCCTCCGGCGTCCCACACGAACTGCATGCCCGCGTAGAAGTACTGGCCGGGGAGGTAGAACGCCGAGAAGTCGGAGGTCTGGGCGTTGGCGGCCTTCACCTTGTCAAGGGCGGCCGTGAGCTCGTCGAACGTCGTGGGCACCTCGGTGACCCCGGCTGCCGCCCACATCGCCTTGTTGTAGATGACGGCACGGGCGCCGGCGAAGCCCGGAACGCCGTACAGGTCGCCGTCGATCGTCGCGGGGTCGACGAGTCCGTCGAGCCAGGTCTGGCCCTGCGCGAGGTCGTCCTTGTACGGGGTGAGGTCGAGCAGACCGCCGGTCGCCGCGTAGCTCGCGATCTGCGTGTTTCCCACATCGACGACGTCGGGCGGGGTGTCGGTGGCGAGGGCCGTGGTCAGCTTGGTGGTGATGCCGTCCCAGGTCTGCGACTGGATGGTGACCTCGGCTCCGGTCTGCTTCGTGAACTCCTCGTTGATCGCCGCGAGCGTCTCTTCGGTGTAGTCGTTCTGCATGACCCAGACGGTGAGGGTCTCGCCCTTGCCGTCGACCTCGGGGACCTTGCCGTCGCTGGGGGCGCCGGCGTTGCCGGTGCCGGCGGAACCCGAGCACGCGCTGAGCGCGAGGACGGAGGCGATGCCCAATGCACCGACAGCCGCCATTTTCTTGATTGTCACGTGAATCTCCTTGGTAGGTGGGATACCGCATTCGGATACGTCGATGTGTCGAGCGGTGAAAGTTAGTACACATCTGTTGCATATCCTTTGTCAATCATTATGTTGGTATTAGTTGAACCGTGACGTTTCCGCCATATGACGGCGATGTTTCGCCTTCGGGCCCTGCAGTCGCCGCGTGAATTAGGTCACTTTATTTACTAACTATTAGGGCATGTAACCAACTAATTCATGCCACCGCGAAATCACCAGGGAGTCGCCGAGAAATGCCCACCCTTCTACCCCGTCCCGCCGATCAGGAATTCGCCGACGGAGAGTTCGAACTCACCCACGACAGCGCTCTGTCGACCCACCCCGACCTCGTCCAGCCGGCGCAGCGGCTCCAGGAGCGACTGCGTGCGGCGACCGGCTTCCTGCTGCCGCTCGAAGTGACGGCCGGGGTATCCGACACGCCCGCGGCCATCCGGCTCGACCTCGACGCGGCCCTCGCGGTCGAGGGCTTCGCGCTCGAGACCATGCCCCGGGCGGTCCGCATCGCCGCCGCGACCGATCGCGGCGCGCACTGGGCCGTGCAGGCGCTGCTGCAGCTGTTCCCCGCCGCGGTCCACCGCCGGTCGCCGGCCCCCGGCATCCGCTGGACCGCCCCCGCCACCCGCGTCGCCGACGCACCGAAGTTCCCCTGGCGCGGTGCGATGCTCGACGTGGTGCGCCACTTCGCCCCGACCCGCGACGTGCTGCGGTTCATCGACCTGCTCGCGATGCACCGCCTCAACACGCTGCACCTGCACCTGACCGACGACCAGGGCTGGCGCGTCGAGATCGCCCGCTACCCGCGCCTCACCGAGGTCGGCGGATGGCGCCCCGAGACGCAGCTCGGCGCCGCGCACGGCTCCGACACCGACGGACGACCGCACGGCGGCTTCTACACGCAGGACGACATCCGCGAGATCGTCGCCTACGCGGGCGCGCGCGGCATCACCGTCGTCCCCGAGATCGAGCTTCCGGGGCACGCGCAGGCCGCGGTCGCCGCGTACCCCGAGCTCGGGGTCGGCGACAGCGCGCCGACCACGCCGTGGACGCTGTGGGGCATCAACCCGGTGATCTTCAACGTCGAGGAGTCGACCATCGGGTTCCTCTGCGACGTGCTCGACGAGGTGATCGACCTCTTCCCCTCCGAGTACATCTGCATCGGCGGCGACGAGTGCCCGAAGATCCAGTGGGTGGAGGACGCTCGCACCCAGGAGCGGATGCGGGAGCTCGGCCTGCACGACGAGGAGGAGCTGCAGAGCTGGTTCGTCAGCCGCATCGGCCAGCACCTGGCGTCCCGCGGCCGCAAGCTGCTCGGGTGGGACGAGATCCTCGAGGGCGGCCTCGCCGACGGGGCGACCGTGCTGTCGTGGCGCGGACGCGTGGGCGCGCTGACCGCTGCCCGGTCGGGCAACGACGTCGTGGCCTGCCCTGAGGACACGGTGTACCTCGACTACCGTGAGTCCGACCTGCCGTCGGAGCCGATCCCCACCGGCACCGTCACGACCGTCGAGAAGGCCTACTCGTTCGACCCCGTGCCCGCCGAGCTCGACGCCGAGCAGGCGACGCACGTGCTGGGCGGACAGGCCAACCTCTGGACCGAGCACATCGACTCGATGCGCGGCCTCGACTACCGCGCGTTCCCGCGCCTGGCGGCCGTCGCCGAGGCGCTGTGGACCACCGGCGACCGCGACTACGAGGAGTTCGCACCGCGGCTCGCCGAGCACCTCGCGCGTCTGGATGCCGCGGGCGTCGAGTACCGGCATGCTGACGGCCCGCGTCCGTGGCAGGAGCGGCCGGGCGTCAGCGGACGGACGCGGTCGGTCGAGGAGGCAGCCGCGCACCTCGCCCGCATCACCGCCAATATCGGCTGAGCGGCGCCGGCACCGCCGCCTTCGCGTCGAGCCACCGCCTTACCGCCGAACCACCGCTTGCAGCGTCGAGCCACCCCGTTAGCGTCGAGCCACCCCCGTGGGTACGGCCCGCACGGGGGTGGTTCGGCGCGAAAGGGGTGGCTCGGCACTCGGGAGCGGGCGGGCGCGAGCGCGCGGGATCAGGGCGCGGGGAGTGTGAAGGGGTTGTCGCCGGCGGCGGCGAGCAGGTACCAGGCGGTCGTCCCGGTGTGCAGGCTCGCGTAGTACAGGTCGCCGAACCCGGAATCGAGGCCGTCGGCCGAGGTCGCGACGATCCCCTTGCCGTCGCCGTTCGGTGCATCGCGCTGCGCGAGGCGGATGCTGTCGAGCAGCGACTCCGCGGCATCCGCATCGCCGAGTCCGTCGCGCAGTCGCAGCGCCAGCGCCAGGTGCCCGCTGCCCTCGAACCAGACCTTCGACACGTCCACGTCGCTGATCGACGGACCGCTGTACGGGCCGTCGGTGGCGATGAGGTTCGAAAGGGTCCAGTCGAGGGCGGTGCCGAAGCGGGCGTCGCCCGTGCCGAGGTAGCTCCAGGTCTGTGCATCGAGCGGCTTGGGGTGCGTGTTGACGGTGCTGCCGTCGAGCAGGGTACCGGTGTCGACGTGTCCGTCGGCGGACTGCATGGCCGCGACGAAATCGGCCGCAACGGTCGAGCGCTGGGCCCACACCGGGTCGCCCGTGAGCGCCGCGAGCTGCCCGAAGAATCCCGCGATGTCGCTGTTGTGCTCGGTGGACTTCCACACGAGGGAGGTGCCGTCCTCGAGCTGCCCGCCCGTGTAGCCGTGCGGGGCGCGGGCCATGTCAGCGGTGTTCGACTGAATCCACTGCGCGATGTCGAGGGCCCCGTCGAGGTACTTCTGCTCGCCGGTCGCGTGGAACAGCCGCGCGAGCGCCATCCCGACCCAGGCCTGGTTGCCGGTGAACGTGCCGGGGCCGGTGATCTCCATGCGTCCCTGGCGGATGCCGTGCGGCTCGTACGAGGTGCGCACCCGGCCGTCGCCGATCGGGTCGTTCTCCTGCACGAAGAGGAGGGTGTCGCCGATCGCCTGCGCGCGCCGCAGATCGTCGGGCAGTCCGCGCGCCGTGTAGGCGATGATCACGAGGGCGTCGTCGTAGACGAACGACGGGGTGAAGTCCCAGGTCGGAAGGTCGGTGAAGAATCCGCCCTGGTAGCTGCGCGGAAGACACATCCCGGCTCCGTCGCAGAACTCGTCGACGCGCCCGTCGAGGAACTCGTAGGCGAGCGAGACGGAGAGGCTGGGGTCGGGCACGTTCGCCTCCGAAGCCGGATCGTCGGCCGAGGCGACCGCGCTGGAGATGACGGAGGCGGCACCCGCGAGCACGGTCGTGGCGACCACCATCGCAGCGACCATCCGCCTCATCGGACGGCGCGCGATACCGGACATCATGACCCCCTCGGTCGGAACCGCGCGATGCGACAGCGCGGGCGACCTACAGGTCACCTCAGCATGGTGACAGCCGAACGGCGGAAGCAGTAGAGGCGAAGGTCTATGTTCCTGCATCCATTCGTCCGGGCCCTCGCGGCGCCGAGGCCCATCCCCCGCGCCGAGGCCCACCCTGGCCGACGTCATGAGTGGTGGGTCTGGGCACGCGGGGTGGGCCTGGGCACGTGAGAGCGCGGAACGCGTCTGTCCCGAAACGATTCGATCCCCGCTCTCCCTTTCCGTTAGCCTGATGCCATGGCACAGCTTGAGCAGATCGCAGCCCCCGGTTCAGAGTGGTGGCGCAGCGCCGTCATCTACCAGATCTACCCCCGCTCGTTCGCCGACGCCTCGGGCGACGGCATCGGCGACCTGCCCGGCATCACGAGCCGCCTCGACTCGCTCGAGGAGCTCGGCGTCGACGCGATCTGGCTGAGCCCGTTCATGACCAGTCCGCAGCGCGACGCCGGCTACGACGTCGCCGACTACCGCGACGTCGATCCTCTCTTCGGCACGCTCGACGACTTCGACACCATGCTGAACGAGGCGCACCGCCGCGGCATCCGCGTCATCGTCGACCTCGTGCCGAACCACTCCTCGGCCCAGCACGCGTGGTTCCAGGCCGCTCTCAAGGCCGCGCCCGGCAGCCCGGAACGCGCTCGCTACATCTTCCGCGACGGCAAGGGCGAGAACGGCGAACTCCCGCCGAACAACTGGGAGTCGGTCTTCGGCGGCGGCATGTGGGAACGCGTGACCGAGGCCGACGGCACTCCTGGTCAGTGGTACCTGCACATCTTCGACCCCACGCAGCCCGACTTCGACTGGACGAACGAGGAGGTCCGCGAGGAGTTCCGCTCGATCCTCCGCTTCTGGCTCGACCGCGGGGTCGACGGATTCCGTGTCGACGTGGCGCACGGCATGATCAAGGCCGACGGTCTGCCCGACTACACCCCGCCGGCCGACGCCGACTCGATGGGCGGCGGTGAGGCGAACGTGCCGTACTGGGGCCAGGACGGCGTGCACGACATCTACCGCGACTGGCACCGCGTGCTCGCCGAGTACGACGGCGATCGCGCGCTGTGCGGCGAGGCGTGGATGCCGACGCTGAAGCAGACCGCGCTGTGGGTGCGACCGGACGAGATGCACCAGACGTTCAACTTCCCGTACCTCATGACCGAATGGGATGCCGAGGCGCTGCGCGACGTCATCCGCGAATCGCTCGACGAGTTCGGCGCCGTCGGCGCCCCCAGCACCTGGGTGCTGTCGAACCACGACGTCGTGCGGCACGCCTCGCGCCTCGCACTCACCGAGGAGAACCCGCAGGGCGACGGCATCGGACCGCTCACCCCGAACAAGCCCGACACGGCGATCGGTCTCGCTCGCGGACGCGCGGCGACGACCGTCATGCTCGCCCTGCCCGGTTCGGCGTACCTCTACCAGGGCGAGGAGCTCGGGCTGCCGGAGGCGATGGAGATCCCCGACGCGTTCCGCCAGGATCCGACCTGGTTCCGCACCAACGGCGAGCGCTACGGTCGCGACGGATGCCGTGTGCCGATCCCGTGGGAGGCCGACGCCCCGGCATTCGGATTCAACGAGAGCGGGGCGTCGTGGTTGCCGCAGCCCGCGGACTGGTCGACCTACGCGCGCGACGTCGAGGAGAAGGACGAGACCTCGACTCTCGCGCTCTACAAGCGGCTGCTCGCCGTGCGCAAGGAGCACGGCTTCGGATCGGGCTCGCTCGTCTGGGAGGACGCGGGTGCGGATGCCGTCGCCTTCCGCCGCGGCGCGGTGCACGTCGTCGCGAACCTCGGCACCGAGCCGCTCGACCTTCCGGCCGGTGCGACGGTGCTCGTCGCGAGCCAGCCCTTCGAGGGCGACGCGCTGCCCGTCGACACGGCCGTCTGGTACACGACGGCCTGACCCGGCATCCACCCGTCCTTCCACTCGCGTCGAGACCCACCACGCGCGTCGAAACCCGCCAGCAGCCCCGTGCGGGGTGGTGGGCCTGGACGCGGGAGGTGGGTCTCGGCGCAAGGAAGGCGGGAGCGGAAGCGGGAGGGGATGAGGGCGAGGGAGGTGTGGGATGCTGAGGGCATGGCCACCGGCATCCCCTCCGTCCTGTTCGTGTGCGTGCACAACGCCGGCCGCTCGCAGATGGCCGCGGGGTTCCTGCGCGACATCGCCGGCGACCGCATCGAGGTGCGCTCGGCCGGATCGCTGCCCGCCGAGCACATCAATCCGGTCGCGGTCGAGGCGATGGCGGAGCTCGGCATCGACATCACCGCCGAGTCGCCGAAGGTGCTGACGACGGATGCCGTGCAGGCGTCCGACGTTGTGATCACGATGGGATGCGGCGACGCGTGCCCGTTCTTCCCGGGGAAGCGCTACGAGGACTGGGCGCTCGACGACCCGGCCGGTCAGGGGATCGAGGCGGTGCGGCCGATCCGCGACGACATCCGCCGCCGCATCCGCGCTCTCGCCGCCGACCTCCTGACCTGACGCGCGCCCGCTTCCTTTCGCCGAGCCGGGTCAGGGGACGATCAGACCCGCGGTCTTCTCCTGCGCCAGCTGGAAGCGACGCTGTACGTCCTGCCAGTTCACGATCTCCCAGAACGCCTTCACATAGTCGGCGCGCACGTTCAGGTAGTCGAGGTAGTAGGCGTGCTCCCACACGTCGAGCTGCAGCAGCGGGGTGACGCCGAGGGGAGCGTTGCCCTGCTGGTCGAACAGCTGGAAGATCACCGGGCGGGCGCCGACCGAGTCCCAGGCGAGCACCGCCCAACCCGAGCCCTGCACGCCGAGCGCCGTCGCGGTGAAGTGCGCGCGGAACGCGTCGATCGAGCCGAACGCGTCGTCGAGCGCCGCCGACAGCTCGCCCTCGGGGTTGCCGCCGCCCTCCGGCGACAGGTTCTGCCAGAACACCGAGTGGTTGATGTGGCCGCCGAGGTTGAACGCGAGGTCCTTCTCGAGCTTGTTCACGGCGGTGAGGTCGCCCGCGTCGCGCGCGGACGCGAGCTGCTCGAGCGCCGTGTTCGCGCCGGTGACGTACGCCTGGTGATGCTTCGAGTGGTGCAGCTCCATGATCTTGCCGGAGATGTGCGGTGCGAGCGCCGAGTAGTCGTACGGGAGCTCGGGGAGGGTGTACGGAGTGGACATGGTGATTCCTTCCTTCGATGGTCGGGGACGGGAGCCCGTCAGTCCTGCTGGGTGGGCAGCGAGTGGAACCGGCGGTCGATGTAGACGAGCGGGCGTCCCGGCTGGCCGAGCAGCACCTCGTCGACCTCGGCGATCACGACGGTCGACGATCCGACAGCGACCGTCGTCATGGGGTGACACCGCATCGCGACGCGCGCCTCGCGCAGGTACGGCTCGCCGGTGGGCAGCGCGCTCCAGCCCTGCGCGTCGGTGAAGCGCTCGGCTCCACTGATCGCGAAGCTCTGGGCGAGTGCGGAGTGCTCGTCGTCGATCAGGTGCACGACGAAGCTGTCGGACGACAGGATCGCCCCGGCGCTGCCGGTGGCGCGGGTGACCGAGAACACGATCGCCGCCGGGTCGACCGCGACGGACGCGACGCTGGATGCCGTGAGCCCCACTGGTCCGTCGGGAGTCGTCGCCGTGATGATGGCGACGCCCGCCGGATGCTGGCGGAACGCGGCCTTGAGTCCTTCGCCGACGGGCGACGGGACCGGTGCGGGCGGCGGGGTAGTGGTCATTCGTGTGCCTCCTGCGGCGGGAGTGCGGCGACGATCGGGTGGTCGTGCTCGATCATGCCGACCTTGGCGGCGCCGCCGGGGGAGCCGATGTCGTCGAAGACGTTCGCCTTGTAGTAGTCCTGCCATTCTGGCGGCAGATCGTCCTCGTAGTAGATCGCCTCGACCGGACAGACCGGTTCGCACGCGCCGCAGTCGACGCACTCATCGGGGTGGATGTACAGCGTACGCTCGCCCTCGTAGATGCAGTCGACCGGGCACTCGTCGATGCAGGCGCGGTCCTTGACGTCGACGCAGGGCAGCGCGATCACATAGGTCATCGAGTGGGCTTCCTTCGAGTCACGGTTCCACCGTAAGACCTCAAGTACACTTGAGGTCAAATCATGGAGACCCCTTGACAGCGCGCAGCGATTCCGACCGCACCCCGCACGCCCCCGACGAGCCGCTGACGATCGGCGAGATGAGCCGGCGCACCGGCGTCGCTCCCTCGGCCCTGCACTTCTACGAGAGCCTGGGCCTGATCGCCTCGACGCGGTCGCCGGGAAATCAGCGCCGCTATGCGCGGCACATGCTGCGACGGGTGTCGCTCATCACGGTCGCGAAGCGCCTCGGCATCCCGCTCTCCGACGTGCAGGAGGCCTTCGCCGACGTCCCTCTCACGCAGACCCCCAGCCACGACGACTGGCAGCGCGCATCGCGCCGGTGGAAACGCGAACTCGAGAAACGTCGAGAGGGCCTTGAGCGCCTCGAGCGCGAACTGACCGGATGCATCGGCTGCGGCTGCCTATCGATGAAGGCCTGCGGGCTGCTCAACCCCGACGACGCGCTCGGCACGCGCGGCGCGGGCCCGCAGCGCCTGCAGGACTGAGCGGGGCCGCACCCCCTCCCTGACACCGCGCCGACCCACCCACTTCTGCTCGAGCCACCCCTCTGGGGCCGGTCTTTGAGGGGTGGCTCGGCCACAGTGGGGTGGTTCGACGCCGGCGGCGGTCTCGCGGCACGGAGGGAAGGGATGCCGCGACGAGTCAGCGCACGGCTGCGCGAGTAGGCTCGGGGCCATGACGATCGACCTCGAAGCGCTCTACATCGACCTGCACCAGCATCCCGAGCTCTCGTTCCAGGAGACCCGCACCGCCGGCATCGCCGCCGCACACCTGCGCGACCTCGGACTCGACGTGCAGGAGGGCGTGGGGGTCACCGGAGTGATCGGTGTGCTCGAGAACGGCGACGGCCCCGTCGTGTGGGTGCGGGCCGACATGGATGCCCTGCCCGTCGGCGAGGAGACCGGGCTCGCGTACGCCAGCACCGCGACCGGGATCGACCCTGCCGGCAACACCGTGCCCGTCATGCATGCGTGCGGCCACGACATGCACGTGACCGCCATGATCGGAGCGGTCGAACGTCTCGTCGCCGACCGCGCCGACTGGTCCGGCACGCTCGTCGTGATCATCCAACCCGCAGAGGAGTACGGCGCCGGAGCGCGCGCGATGCTCGACGACGGCATCCTCGACCGTCTCCCCCGCCCCGACGTGGTGCTCGGCCAGCACGTCACGCCGCTGCCGGCCGGCACGATCGGCGTGCGCCCGGGCACGCAGATGGCGGCATCCGACGGACTCACCGTCACGCTGCACGGGCGTGGCGGGCACGGCTCGCGCCCCCACTCGACCATCGACCCCGTCGTCATGGCGGCGGCGACGGTCATGCGGCTGCAGACGATCGCGTCGCGCGAGGTCGATCCGCGCGACGTCGCCGTCGTGACGGTCGGATCGATCCACGCGGGACTCAAGAACAACATCATCCCGGCCGAGGCGAAGCTCGAGCTGAGCCTGCGCTACCCCACCGACGAGATGCGCGACAAGGTGCTCGCGAGCGTCGAGCGCATCGTGCGCGCCGAGGCCGCGGCATCCGGAGCGGAGCGCGAGCCCGAGATCCGCACCGACCACACCCTGCCACCGACCATCAACGACGCCGAGGCGACCGCGCGGGTGACCACCGCGCTGCAGAAGGCGCTCGGCGAGACGGCGGTCATCGACCCCGGCATGTTCACCGGCAGCGAAGACGTGTCGTGGTTCGCCCGCGACTCGGGCGCGCCGCTCGTGTTCTGGTTCTGGGGCGGCGTCGACCCCGCGAAGTTCCAGGCGGCGATGGCGGCGGGCACGCTCGACAAGGACATCCCCACCAACCACTCGCCGTTCTTCGCACCTGAGATCCACCCGACCATCGAGGTCGGCGTTACCGCACTGAGCGCCGCGGCACGGGAGTTCCTGGACTGACGGCGGAGGTTACTCCTGCGGCCAGGAGTGACTTCTGCGGCCACGAGCAATTTCCGCGGGCAGGCGCGGCCGCGATGGCCGCAGAAGGTGACGATGGCCGCAGAAGTTGCCCCGTCGCGGCGGGCGAAGAGAGGGAGAGCGAATGGGTGCTGCCGCAGCATCCGTAGGCCGCCTGCTGGTCATCGGCGAGCTCTGCGTCGATCTGATCATCGAGACGGGCGACGAGATCCGGTTCGGGCAGCACGAGCAGATCGTGCCGCGCACGACGCTCACGATGGGCAGCTCCTCGGCGATCACCGCATGCGGCGCCGCAGCCCTCGGCATCGACACGCGCCTGATCAGCGTCCGCGGTGATGACACGTTCGGACGGTTCCTCGACGAGGAGCTGCGGCGACGAGCGGTCGACACGTCGGGTGTGCGAATCGACGGCTCCCTGCCCACCGGAGCGTCCACCCACCTCACGCGCCCGGACGGCGACCGCGCCATCCTCACCTCGATGGGGTCGATCGGCACGGTGCGCGCCGCAGACGTCACGACGGCGGACCTGACGGATGCATCGCACCTGCACATCGGCAGCTACTTCCTGCAGCACGCGCTGCAGGACAACGCCCCGGCGATGTTCGCGGCGGCGCGCGCCGCCGGGGTGCGGACCTCGCTCGACGGCAACTTCGACCCGGCCGAGCGGTGGGACTCCGGCATCCGGGCGCTGCTGCCTCACGTCGACGCCTTCTTCGGCAACGAGGAGGAGTTGACGGGGATCGCAGGTGTCGCAGGCATGGACGACGCCGTCAGGGAACTGCTCGGGATCATGCCCCGGGGTGCCGTGGTGGTGGCGAAACTCGGTGCCGACGGAGCGTATGCGGCCCGCCTCTCGGACGGAGAGGTCGAGCGCGTGCGCGTCGCCGTGCCGCCCCTCGACGGCGAACTCGTGGATACCGTCGGCGCCGGCGACACGCTCGCCGCCGGGTTCATCGCCGGGATGCTGCACGGGATGCCGGTCGAGGATTCACTGCGCCTCGCGGTGGCCTGCGGCACGGCGTCGACCCGCGGCAGCGGCGGGGTGGGGGCACAGCCCGACTGGGAGGCGGCGACAGCACTCGCCGCACGCACCGCCGTCATGCCGTGAGAGCGGGGATTAGAGCCTGCGGGCGGTGATCCCCTCGTCGCCGTGCGACTGACGCAGGATGCGCAGACACCGGGAGCAGAGGATCTCGACCTGCCGCGGATGTCCCTCCCCGCAGAGGCAGTCGATCGACACGCGCCACTTCGCGCGGCGTCCGCATGGCGCATAGCCGCTGTCGTCCCCGTGGTCGCATTCGCAGCGCTGCCGCCCGCGGTCGAGGCCGGGGAGCTCGTCCACGTCGACGACGCTCTCGGTGTCTGGGGCGGCAGTCGTCACCAGGCGATGCTCCCAGGACTCTGCGGGCGTCGCAAGCCGAGGTCGAGCGGGAGCGCTCAGCCGCCGATGGCGTTCATGCCACGAGCGGGCTGGAGGAAGGAGGGGTCGTTGATCGCGTGACCTGGCAGCTTGCCGTGCACGCACGAGCGCAAGAGCGCCTCGATCGCAGCAGCACGCTCGATCGGCGCGACCGACGCCGCGGTGTCGCGCAGCACGCCCGTGAGGTCGTATTCGGCGTTCGAGAAGAGGCAATTGCGGAACTGTCCGTCGGCAGTCAGGCGCAGCCGGTCGCACGCCCCGCAGAACGGCGCGGTGACCGAGGCGATCACGCCGACCTCGTGCGGGCCGCCGTCGATGCGCCACTTCTCGGCAGGCGCCCCGCCACGGCCAGGCACCGGATCGAGCTGCCAGCGTTCGCCGAGCTTCTCCAGGATCTCCTCGCGGGTGACCATCGTGGTGCGGTCCCACGTGTGGCCGGCATCCAGCGGCATCTGCTCGATGAAGCGCAGCTGTGCGCCGACGTCCATCGCGAACTGCACCAGATCGGCGAGCTCGTCGTCGTTGACGCCGCGCATCGCGACGGCGTTGAGCTTGAGCGGGCGGAGCTCGGATGCCGCGGCCGCGGCGATTCCCTCGAGCACATCGTCGAAGCGGTCGCGGCGGGTCAGGTCGGCGAACTTCTGCCGGTCGATCGTGTCGATGCTGATGTTGAGCCGCGTGAGGCCCGCTTCGATGAGCGCGGGGAGCTTGTCGGCGAGACTGATGCCGTTCGTCGTCATCGCGACCTCGACCCGGCCGTCGGGACCCTCGATCCGGGCGATGCGGTGCACCACGTCGACGATGTCGCGGCGGAGCAGGGGCTCGCCCCCGGTGAGGCGGAAAGTACGGATGCCGAGGTGCGCGGCGGCCTCGGCCACCTCAACGATCTCGTCGGTCGAGAGGATGCTGGAGCGCGCGAGCCACTCGTTGCCCTGCTCGGGCATGCAGTAGGTGCAGCGCAGTGAGCAGCGATCGGTGAGCGAGATGCGCAGGTCTCGGTGCACCCGCCCGTGGGTGTCGACGAGCCGGTCGCCCATGGTCGCGAGAGCAGCATCGGAAGCGGTCGTCCGCCGCCCGATCGCGACCGGAACCGCGGTCATCGCCTCACCCCGTTCCCCGCCATGGTTCGACACTAACTCGGGCCGGAGGGGTCGGGGCCCGTTCCGGCATCCTGACCCGCTTCCTCCTCGCACCGCCACCTGCGCCGACCCACCCCTCTCTGCGCGAGCCACCCTCTTCCACGCCCGCCGCAAAGGGGTGGCTCGGGCGCAAAGGGGTGGGTCGGCGAGCGGGGTCAGGATGCTGCGACGAACCGCACGTGCTCCGGGGCGACGTGCAGGGTCAGCGCGTCACCGGGGCGCAGGGCGCCGGCATCCGACAGCGACATGTCGACGGCGCCGAGATCGGTCAGCACGCGCACGCCCGCCAGCGTCGGTTCGATTCGCCTCGCCACAGCCCGCCACGAGTTCACGGCATCGCCCTCATCCACCACGAGCACGTTCCCTGGCCGGAAGACGGCGGCCAGCGCGGTCCCGTCCACGGCGGCGAGCGCCTTCGATGCGGCATCCGCGGCGAGCAGCCCCACCTCACCGCTCCGCCATCCGCCGCCACTCGCGGCTCCCTCGATGCGGTTCACGCCGGCGATGGACGCGACGAAGGCGGACACCGGCGCGGCGAGCACGTCGCGCACGGCGCCCTCCTGAGTGACCCGCCCGGCCTCGATCACGACCAGCCGGTCGGCGAGGGCCACCGCATCCGCGGCGTCGTGCGTCACCGCGACGGTGGTCGTATCCGCGAGTTGCTCGCGCAGCATCCGTCTGATGTCGCCGGCGGTGTCGGGATCGAGCGCCACGAGCGGCTCGTCCAGCAGCACGACCCGCGGCGAAGCGGCGAGCGCTCGAGCCACGGCGACGCGCTGGGCTTCGCCCCCCGAGAGCTCCTGCGGGCGGCGGTCCCCGGAGCCCGGGAGCCCGACGCGCGCCAGCCAGTCGTCCGCGTCCCGTCGCGCCTCGCTCGCAGGGATGCCCGCAGCACGGGGCCCGAACGCCACGTTCTCGCGCGCGGTCAGGTGCGGAAACAGGCGCGGGTTCTGCCCCAGCAGCACGATGCCGCGTCGCATAGGCTCGGTGCGGACACGCGGCTGCGTCGCTCGGTCGACGACCCGGCCGCCGACCTCGATCTCGCCCTCTCCGATCGGAACGAAACCCGCGAGCGCCTGCAGCAGCGTCGACTTGCCCGCACCGCTCGGGCCCATGATCGCGACGGTCTCTCCCGCGCCGACCCGCAGCGCGACGTCGACGACGAAGTGCTCGCGCGGCACGACCACCCGTGCACCGAGGGCGCTCACCGCGCTGCTCCCGGCCGCCAGCCGCGCACGAGCAGCAGCACGGCGATCGCCGCCGCGAGCAGCAGCAGTGCGAGGGCGACCGCGGTGCCCTGCGAGACGCCGGCGCCGTTGAAGGCCGTGTAGATCGCGAGCGGCATCGTCTGGGTCACGCCGGGCCGGTTGCCGGCGAACAGCGCGGTCGCGCCGAACTCCCCGATCGCCCTCGCGAAGCAGAGCACCACACCGGCGACGATGCCCGGTGCGGCGAGCGGGAGCGTGACGCGACGCAGGATCGTCCAGCGGCTCGCCCCGAGCGCTGCGGCGGTGCGCTCGTAATCGACCCCCGAGGAGCGCACGGCGCCTTCGACCGCGAGCACGAGGAACGGCAGCGCCACGAACGTCTGCGCGAGCACGACGGCCGGGGTGCTGAACGAGATCCCGAGTCCGCCGAGCCACCCTGCCCGACCGAAAAGGTAGAGCAGCGCGACGCCGCCGACCATCGGCGGAAGCACGAGTGGCACGGTGACGGCTGCGCGGAGCACGGCGGCGAGACCGGGCCCCGAACGGGCGATCATCAGCGCGAGGGGCACGCCCACGACGACGCAGAGGAGGGTCGCGAGGAGTCCGGTGCCGAGCGAGAGGAGCAGCGCCGACCGCGCGGCCTCCGACGTCACATCGGCGAGGAACGTCGACCACTGCACGCGCGCGACGAGCGCCGCGAGCGGCAAGATCAGGAAGGCGAGGCCTACGAGCGCCGGCGCCACGATCGCACGCGGCGCGTATCCGCGCGCGTCCGTGCTCACGGCGCTCCGAAGCCGTGGCCCGCGAGGATCTTCTGGCCGGCGCCCGACAGCACGAAGGCGACGAACGCCTCGGCGGCGGCGGCATTCGGAGCACCGTCGAGCGTGGCGATCGGGTAGCGGTTCACGACATCGTCGGCGCCGTCGGGCACGATCGCTTCCACGTCCTCGCGGTCGACCACGTCGGTCGCATAGACGAGTCCTGCATCCGCCTCGCCGGTCGCGACCTTCGTCAGCACGGCCGTGACGTTCTGCTCGAGACTCGCTGCCTCGACCGCGACGTCGGCATTCGACAGCAGGGTGGTGGATGCCGCGCCGCACGGCACCTCGGGAGCGCAGAGCACCGTCGTGACGTCGACGAGGTCGGCGAGGCTCTCGACGCCGCCCGGGTTCCCCGCGGGAACGGCGATCACGAGCGTGTTCGAGGCGAACAGCGTCGGATCCGTCGCGAGATCGGCGAGCTTCTCCATGTTCTCCTCATCCGCCGACGCGAACACGTCGCCGGGTGCCCCCTCCTGCAGTTGGGTCACGAGCGTGGACGAGCCGTCGTAGACGGGGCTGAAGGTCACGGCGGGGTTCTCGTCGGTGAAGGCGGCGCCGATCTCGTCGAACGCGGACTGCAGCGACGCGGCCGCATAGACCGTGAGGTCTCCGGACAGTGCGCTGCCCTCGGCCGCGGGCTCGTCGGCCGTCGATCCGGACGAGGACGAGCACCCGGTGAGGGCGAGCACGGCGAGCGCGAGCACCGCGGCGGATCGGAGCAGCGAGCGCGTCATGTCAGCCCTTCGGCACGTCGACGACGACGTGGGTCGCCTTCACGGATGCGGTGGCGAGGGAGCCGACCTCGAGGTGCAGTTCCCGGGCCGCCTCGGCGGACATGAGCGAGACGACGCGATGCGGCCCGGACTGCAGATCGATCTGCGCCATCAGCCCGTCGATCTGCACGCGGGTCACGATGCCGACGAAGCGGTTCCGGGCACTCGACAGCGTCCCGCCGGGATCGGTCGCCTCGTCGGCGAGGGCGAGCGCCCGGGCGGCGAGCGCGTCACCGGGGATCTCGGCGGGCACCGCATCGGTGATCGGGAGCAGCCCCTGATCGATCCAGCGGCGCACGGTGTCGTCGCTGACCCCGAGCAGCTGGGCCGCGCGGGCGATGCGGAAGCTCTGCATGCTCAAAGATTACCGCGTTTGCGGATGAATATGTCGTTTTTTTCCGCATGCGCGGGAGCCGATCGGCAGTCGTCGTGACGTCGCCGTCGCCGCCGAGCCCGCCAGCGGCCCGAGGGGGCACAATGATCGGAGCGACGAGCATCACGAGGGAGTGCCATGGGAGAGCAGGCTGCACCGCCCCCGGTGGTTCCGGACGACATCGACGACCTCATCCGTCGTCTCCGCGCCTTCCGGGCGGTGCCCGTGCCCGACGGTCACGGATGGAACCGTGGCGTGGAGAGCGGATACGTGGAATCGCTGATGGACTACTGGGCGTCCGAATACGACTGGCGCGCCCAGGAGGAGAGGATCCGCGGCCTCGGATGGGAGTTCGCCGGCGCCTCCCCTTCGCTGCGGGTCGTCCACCGGCCCGCCAGGGAAGCGCGAGCCACCGTGCTTCTCCTCCACGGTTGGCCCGACTCGGTGCTCCGTTTCGAGAAGATCCTCCCGCGCCTCGACGACGTGAACGTGGTCGCACCGGCACTGCCCGGCTTCCCCTTCGCGGCCCCCGTGCCCGAGGGAGGCATGTCCTCCGTCGAGATGGCGGCAGCGGTCGCCGACGCCATGTCGGATCTGGGATACGCGCGTTACATCGTCTCGGCCGGCGACGTGGGGTGCGACGTCGCGGAGGCGCTCGCCGCAGCTCATCCTGATGCGGTCGCGGCCCTGCACTTGACGGATGTCTCGCAGTACCACTTCCTCGTCGATCCGCCCGAGGACCTTTCGCCCCAGGAACGAGAGTACGTCCGGTACGGCCATCGCTGGCAGGCCGCAGAGGGCGGATACATGCACGAGCAGTCGACGAAACCGCACACCGTCGCCGTCGGGCTGGGCGACTCGCCCGCGGGCCTTGCAGCATGGATCCTCGAGAAGCTGCGCGCGTGGACGGACTGCAACGGCGACGTGGAGTCGGTCTTCACTCGTGACGAGCTCTTGACATGGGTCTCCGTCTACTGGTTCGGGCGCTGCATCGGCACCTCCTTCACGCCCTACGCGGCGGCAGGAGCGAAGTCGTGGCCGAAGATCACCACACCGACGGTGTTCACCGTATTCGCGAAAGACCTCGTCAACGCGCCCCGAGACTTCGCCGAGCGCTTCTTCGCCGTCGAGCAATGGACGGAGTACGAACGCGGAGGACATTTCGCGGCCTGGGAACAGCCCGACGCCTACCTCTCAGGCATCACCTCCGCCATCGACATCGCCACAAGACAGGGCGACGCACGTGCGACGCGCCCGTAGGCACGGAGTCGTGCCGCGGGCGATCCCGCTCGGCCGCCGACGCGCAGGGGGCCGGCCGTAGTCGCACGTCTCGAACACTCGGCCAGTTCTCGCGATCGCGCTCGTCGCCGGTCATCACGACATAGCCTGGTGCCATGCAGCCGCTCGTCAGCCCCGCACCCGCCCTCGACCCCGCGGAGCTCGTGCGCACCGCGCGTCACGCGGTGCTAGCGGGCATCGGCGAGGAGGGGCAGCGGCGACTCGCGGCATCCCACGTCGCCGTCGTCGGAGCCGGCGGCATCGGCTCTCCCGTGCTGCTCGCGCTCGCGGCCGCCGGGGTCGGCACGATCACCGTGATCGACGACGACGTCGTCGAGCTCACGAACCTGCAGCGTCAGCTCGCGCACCGGGCGGAAGACGTGGGCACCGCGAAGACGGCCTCGGCCGTGCGGGCGATCACGGCGCTCTCCCCTGGGGCGACGGTGGTGCCGATGCCCGTGCGGCTCGACGCCGCGAACGCGACCGGTCTGTTCGAGGGCGCCGACGTGGTGGTCGACACGAGCGACTCCTTCGCGACTCGACGCGATGTCGCCGCGGCGACGGAGGCGCTCGGCATCCCCCTCGTGTGGGGTGCTGTGCAGGAATGGCACGCGCAGGCGACCGTGTTCTGGTCGGCGCCGCCCGCCGGTCACGATGCCGTCGTGCTGGCCGACCTCTTCCCACCAGGGACCGAGGGCGAACCACCCAGCTGCGCGCAGGTCGGCGTGCTCGGCGCGCTGTGCGTACAGATCGGCGGGATGCTGGCGGGCGAAGTCGTGAAGCTCGTCACCGGAGCGGGCGAACCGCTGCTCGGTCGCCTCGCCGTGATCGACGCGCTCACGGCGCGACAGCACGAGATCGCGATCCGTCCGGCGGTGACGGCGTGAGCGCCCGCCGCACGGTCGAGGAACAGCTCGCACGCGTGCTCGACGCGGTGCGGAGGCTCCCCGCCGAGCAGGTGCGGATCCAGGATGCCGCCGGCCGCACCCTCGCGGCGGATGCGACCGCCGCCCACGACATCCCGCTGTTCGACAACTCCGCGATGGACGGGTTCGCCGTGCGCGCGGCCGACGTCGCCGCGGCGTCGGCCGCGAGTCCGGTGACGCTGCGCGTCGTCGCCGATCTGCCGGCGGGGGTGTCGGACGATCCGGCGCTCGGCGCGGGCGAGGCCGCGCGGATCATGACGGGGTCTCCGGCGCCGACCGCCGCCGACGCGATCGTGCCGTTCGAGGACACGGCGGGCGGTCTCGCCGATTCGCTGGGCGAGGTGCGTGTGCTGCGGGCTCCGACACCCGGGGCGTTCGTGCGGCGCCGCGGCGCCGACCTGCGCGCGGGCGACACCGTGGTGCGCGCGGGCGAGCGCGTCGGTGCCTTCCAGCTCGCCGCGGCCGTCGCAGCCGGCATCGACCGGGTCACCGTCACCCGCGCTCCGCGCGTGGCCGTCGTCTCGACGGGCAGCGAGCTGCTCTCTCCCGGTGAGACTCCCACGCGAGGCCGCATCCCCGACTCCAACGGCCCGCTCCTGCAACAGCTCGTGGCGGATGCCGGCGCCGAGGTCGTGCTCGTCGCCCGGGTGCCCGACGAAGCGGATGCCGTCGCCGCCGTCACGGCCGACGCGGTCTCGCGCGGCGCCGACGTGATCGTCTTCACGGGCGGCGTGAGCGCGGGCGCGTACGAGCCGGTGCGCGGCGCGTTCGACGGCCGCGGGGAAGTGGAGTTCGCGAGCGTCGCCATGCAGCCGGGCAAACCTCAGGCGTTCGGGGCTCTGGGCGGGGACACCCTCGTCTTCGGCCTGCCGGGCAACCCCGTCAGCGTGGCCGTGTCGTTCGAGGTCTTCGTGCGACCGGCGCTGCTCGCGCTGCAGGGTCGCGCCGAGATCCACCGTCCGCGTGCCTCGTTCACCGCCGACGCCGACTGGACGACGCCGCCGGGACGCCGTCAGTACCTCCCCGCCGTGGTCGACCTCGCGGCTCGCACCGTGCGACCGGCGACCGCAGGCGGATCCGGCTCGCACCTCGCCGGCGGCCTCGCCCGCGCGCACGCCTTCGCGATCGTGCCGGCCGAGGTCGAGCGCGTCGCCGTGGGCGACCCGATCGATGTCATGCTGGTCGGATGAGCTTCCCGCATCTCGACGCGTCAGGGCGCGCGCACATGGTCGACGTGACCGGCAAGCAGCCGACAGTCCGCACCGCCACCGCCCGCGGCTTCGTGCGGTGCAGCGCCGAGGTCGTCACCGCGCTGCGCGACGGCACCGCACCGAAGGGCGACGTGCTCGCGGTCGCCCGCATCGCCGGCATCCAGGCTGCGAAGTCGACGCCCTCGCTCCTGCCCCTCGCCCACGTGATCGGCGTGCACCGCGCGAGCGTCGAGCTCGACATCGTCGCCGACGGCGTGCACATCGAGGCCACCGTCGGCACCGCCGACCGCACCGGCGTGGAGATGGAGGCGCTCACCGCGGTGTCGGTCGCCGCCCTCGCCGTCGTCGACATGATCAAGGGCCTCGACCGCTCCGTCGTGATCGAAGACGTGCGGATCGTGGCGAAGTCGGGCGGACGCTCGGGCGACTGGGTGCGCGAGGGTGAGACGCGATGACGCGCGTGCGCTACTTCGCCGCGGCGGCCGAGGCCGCGGGCACGGATGCCGAGGAGCGCTCGGAGAGCACGCTGACCGCGCTTCGTGCAGCGGTGGTCGCGCAGCATCCGGCACTCGCCGCCATCCTGCCGCGGTGCGCCGTGATGGTCGACGGCGTGAGGAGCGACGATGACCGACCGCTCGACGGCGTCGAGCTCGTCGACGTGCTGCCGCCCTTCGCCGGCGGCTGACCCCCTTCCCCCACACCCTCTCGTACCGTACCCACGCCCTGCCGCCCCCGCCCTGCCGCGCCCCCTCACTCCACGCCGAGCCACCCCTTTCTGCGCGAGCCACCCCTTTCCGCGCGGTACACAGAGGGGTGGCTCGCACAGAAGGGGGTGGCTCGCGCAGAACGGTGACGGGGCGCGGGGGCGACGGGACGGTGAGGGGCGCGCGGGATGCCGGCGCGGGCGCGCGTCAGCCGCCGATGCCCTTCCACAGCGTCGAGCCGTCGGATTCGAGCTGACGCTTCCACACGGGAAGGTCCCGCTTGATGTCCTCGATCACCGCACGGCACACCTCGAACGCCTCGGCGCGGTGCTCGGCGGCGACGGCGATGATCACCGCGGCGTCCCCGACTGCGAGCCGGCCGATCCGGTGGCTCACGGCGACGTCGACGCGCGCCGCGCCCACGGCATCCGCCCCCGCCTTCTCTGCGATCGAGCGCAGCACGGCTTCGGCATCGGGATGCGCGCTGTACTCGAGGCCGACGACGGGCGTCTCCGCGTCGGGGTCGTTGTCGCGCACGCGGCCGATGAAGGTCGTGACGCCGCCGAGCGCCGGGTCCTCCACAGCCCGCAGGTGCGCGTCGAGGTCGAGCTGCTGCTCCGAGATGGCTGCCAATCGGACTGTGTTCATCAGTGGTCCCCTCCGTCGAGCTGCTCCACGATGTGCCGAGCGACGCCCAGCACGACCGGCACACCCGAGGCGACGGCACGCGTCGACCCGGGAAGATTGACGATCAGCGCCCCGGCCGGGTCCACGACGCCCGCGAGCCCGCGCGACAGCACCGAGAGCGGGGTGTCGGCGAGGCCGCTGCGCCGCAACTCCTCCGCGAGGCCGGGCACCTCGCGCGTGATG
This sequence comes from Microbacterium hydrocarbonoxydans, assembly GCF_023715885.1. Classification (GTDB taxonomy): domain Bacteria; phylum Actinomycetota; class Actinomycetes; order Actinomycetales; family Microbacteriaceae; genus Microbacterium; species Microbacterium hydrocarbonoxydans_C. The sequence continues at coordinate 270,822 of NZ_JAMBOY010000001.1, forward strand.
ACCTGTCGGGTCCCCTCGGGCGTCAGGTCGCGCGGGGCGACTCCGGTGCCGCCGGTCGTGACGATGAGGCGCACCCCTCGCGCGACAGCGCGGCGCAGCGCGTCGGCCACGGAATCGATGCCGTCGGCCACGATCTCGGCATCCGGGCAGTGCCACCCGGCATCCCGCAGCAGACCGACGGCGATCGGACCGCCGCGGTCCTCGCGCTCCCCCGCGAACGAGCGATCCGAGACCGTGATCACACACGCGGGGAGCGACGTCATGGCTCCACCCTAGGCGCAGGCCACCCGCCGCGCACGGCTCAGGCGACCCGGATCAGCGAACGCTGCCAGCCGGTCGATCCGTCAGGGGCGATGGGCGCGCGGTCCTCGATCTGCAGGTCGCCGTTCTTGTTCACGGCGCGCACGGCCACGTAGTGGGTCCCGGGTGTCGCGTCCCACTCGAGGAACCACTGCACCCAGGTGTTCTCGTTGACGGGGGCCGAGAGGGTGGCCGGCGTCCAGTCGCCGTTGTCGATGCTGACCTCGACGCGCTCGATGCCGACCGTCTGCGCCCACGCGACTCCGGCGATCGCGATCCTGCCTGCGTCGACCGCCGCGCCGAGCTTCGGGGTGTCGATACGCGACGAGAACTTGATCGGGGCCTCTGCGCTGTACCCGCGCGGGGTCCAGTACGCCTCGTCCTTCTCGAACGTCGTGACCTTGAGCTCGGTGACCCACTTCGTCGCCGAGACGTAGCCGTACAGGCCCGGCACGACCATACGCACCGGGAAGCCGTGCTCCGGGGGCAACGGCTCTCCGTTCATGGCCACCGCGAAGATGGCGTCGAGGTTGTCGTCGGTCAGGGCCGACAGCGGGGTACTGGCCGTGTACCCGTCGACGCTCTTCGAGAGCACCATGTCGGCATCCCCCTTCACGCCGGCTTTCTTCAGCACGTCCCGTACCGGCACGCCGAGCCACTTCGCGTTGCCGACGAGCTCGCCGCCGACCTCGTTCGAGACGCAGGTGAGGGTGATGACGTACTCGTCGAGTCCCATGTCGAGCAGGTCCTGGAAGCTCATCTCCACGCGCTCGTCGACCATGCCGTCGATCACGAGTCGCCATGTCTCGGGGTCGACGGTCGGCACCGTCAGCGCGGTGTCGACGCGGTAGAAGTCCTTGTTCGGGGTGAACAGCGGGCTGATCCCTTCGATGTCGAGCTCGGCGCCGTTCGGGATCGTGACGGTCGATTTCGGCTTCGGCAGCGTGAGGTTGTCGCGGATCGCCTCGACCGAGGTCACGGCCATGCTCACGGCGCGAGACGCGACGCCGACGATGACGGCGGACGCTCCGGCTATGCCGGCGAGCAGGAAGAACTGACGACGGCCCATCGCCTTCGGCGCCTCCTGGCCGTCGGCCGGGATGACAGCGGCCTTCCAGGCGCGCAGACGTCGCGACAGCATCACGAGGATGACGGCTCCGGCGGCGGCTCCGAGCAGCGGGGGGAGGAAGCCGAGGGGGCTGACGCCGGCGCGGGTCACGACCGCGGCGGTCGAAAGGGCACCGGCGATCACGATGACGACCACGCCGAGCGGCGGACGCACGTACTCGAGGATGCCGCCCACCGCCGATGCGATCACGACGGCCAGACCGAGGCCCGCGAGCAGGGCGATCTTGTCGTATTCGCCGAACGTCGCGATCGCGAACTCTTTGAACGGCTGCGGCACGATGTCGATGACGAATCCGCCGACCGCGAGGACGGGACTCGCCGACCGCGCGAGGATCAGGGCGAACAGCTCGGCCACCGCGAGGAACACCGCCCCGCTGACGAGTCCGGCCAGAGCGGCCCAGGCGAAGAACCGCTTGCCTCCCTGCGTGCTGCGCTGCGCCATGATGCACTCCTCCACCGTGTGTCTCACCCTGTTCGGAGCAGATGGAGGATCGGATGCCGAGGCAACTTCTGCGGCCATGGTCGCGTTCTGCGGCCATGGCCGGATCTACTGGCCGCAGAAGCGACCCCAGGCCGCAGAAGTTGCCCGCCCGGGCAACCCGGCCGGGGCGAGCCTCAGACCTGCACGACGTGGGGCGGCGGGGGCGGCGGCAGTTCGCGCCGGGGCACGCCGTGCGCCTCGCGGTGCAGGCGCTCCATGCGGCTGTCGAGCTCGGCAGCGGCCTCCGCGGCATCCGTCAGGCTCTCGACGAGGTGCGAGGGCACCTGGTTCGAGAACTTGTAGTAGATCTTGTGCTCGAGACTGGCCCAGAAGTCCATGGCGATGGTGCGGAACTGCACCTCGACCGGCACCGACAGCGCTCCGGTCGAGAGGAAGACCGGCACCTCGATGATCGCGTGCAGGCTCTTGTATCCGTTGTCCTTGGGCTGGGCGATGTAGTCCTTGACGGTGCGGACGGTCACGTCGTCCTGCGCGGTGAGCAGATCGAACAGACGGTACACGTCGGCGACGAAGCTGCAGGTGACGCGCACGCCGGCGATGTCGGTGATCTCCGCCCGGATTCGCTCGAAGTCGGGTTCCTCGATCCCCTTGCGGGCGATCTTCTCGACGATGCTGTCGGGCGTCTTCAGGCGGCTCTTGACGTGCTCGATCGGGTTGTACGAGTGGTGATGCGTGAACTCGTCGCGGAGGATGCCGATCTTCGTCTCGACCTCCCGCATCCCGAACTCGTACTCCCTCAGGAAGCGCTGGAATTCGTCGCGGAGCTCCCGAGTCTGCTGGATCGCGTCATCGGTGACCTGGAGGGACGTCATGGCTCCGACGTTACGCGTTCGTGATCGGAAAGGGCTGTGGATCTCCGATGTCGCGTGTCGCGCACCTGACACCATCGCGCACCCTTGACCGCATCGGCCGACCGGTCTAGAACGGAGCACATGACGAGCCCAGGCGAGAAGTGGACGCACGCGTACGTCGAGGCGTGGCGGTCGAACGACCCCGACCAGATCGGCGCGCTCTTCACCGACGACGCGCGGTACCTGACCAGTCCGGACGCGGAGCCTCGGGTCGGACGCGAGGCGATCGTGACCGGCTGGCTCGACGACCTCGACGACCCGGGCACCTGGTCGTTCGAGTGGTGGATCGTCCGGGAGGATGCCGGGTTCGTCGCCGTCGAGGGCCGCACGAAGTACCCCTCCGAGCGCCACTACCTCAACCTGTGGATCGTGCGATTGGATGCCGACGGCCGGGCGACCGAGTTCACGGAGTGGTACATGCCGCGTCCGCACGAGGACTGAGGGCGCCGCGGGCGTGAGGATTCCGTTAGGGCGGCACGGCGCGCCGTAGGGATTCCGTGAGGATGACGTAAGCGAAGCGTCAGCGGGCGTAGAGTCGCCCGACGTGTCAGATGAATCACGCGAGACCACGGACGCTCCTCCGCTCGCCAAACGCATCCTCATCGGCGAACCGCTGACGAGCCAGCAGGTCGACGATCAGCTGCTGCCCAAGAAGATGGCGCTGCCGATCTTCGCGTCGGACGCGCTGAGCTCCGTGGCCTACGCGCCGCAGGAACTCGTGATGATCCTGCTCATCGGCGGTCTGACCTTCCTCTCCTTCACGCCGCTGGTCGCGACGGCGGTCGTCGTGCTGCTCATCGTCGTGGTGCTGAGCTACCGGCAGCTCATCAAGGCCTACCCGTCGGGCGGAGGCGACTACGAGGTCGCGTCGAAGAACCTCGGCGAGATCCCGGGCGTCGTCGTCGCGGCCGCGCTGCTGGTCGACTACGTGCTGACGGTCGCGGTCTCGGTCTCATCGGGCGTCGACAACATCATCTCCGCCGTTCCCGGTCTCGACCCGCTGCGCGTCGAGCTCGCCGTCGGGTTCGTGATCCTCATCATCATCGTGAACCTGCGCGGGGTGCGCGAGGCGTCGCTCGTGTTCGCAATCCCCACCTACGTCTTCATCGGCTCGGTCGGCTTCATGATCGTGACCGGGCTGATCCGAACGGTCCTCGGAGATGCGCCGGTGGCGTCGAGCGCCGAGTTCGCCGTGCACTCGGAGGACCTCGGGCAGGCGGCCGTGATCCTCCTGATCCTCCGGGCCTTCTCGAGCGGATGCTCCGCCCTCACCGGCGTCGAGGCCGTGTCGAACGGCGTGCCCGCCTTCCGCACGCCGAAGATCCGCAACGCCCAGACCACCCTCGTGCTCATGGGGTCGATCGCCGCGTGCCTGTTCGCCGGGCTCACCGCCCTCGCGCTGATCGCCGGCGTGCACTACGCCGAGAACCCCTGCGACCTGGTCGGCTTCGACTGCTCCAATCCCCAGCCGAGCCTCATGGCGCAGATCGCCTCGGCGACGTTCGGCGGCGGCAGCATCCTGTTCTTCATCATCCAGGCGGCGACCGCCTGCGTGCTGCTCCTCGCGGCCAATACCGCTTTCAACGGCTTCCCGCTGCTCGGGTCGGTGCTGGCCCGCGACGGCTACGCGCCGAAGTCGCTGAACACCCGCGGCGACCGGCTCGTGTTCTCGAACGGCATGATCGTGCTCGGTATCGCCGCGATCGCCGTGCTCGTGGTCTTCCAGGCGCGGCTCACGACCCTCATCCAGCTGTACATCATCGGCGTGTTCGTGTCGTTCTCGCTCGGACAGATCGGCATGGTCCGGCATTGGCGGCGCGTGCTGCGAGGGCCTGCGGAGACGTCGAAGGATGCCGGAGTCGACGGCGCCTCGGCATCCGACCGCCGCTCGGCGAGGGTCGGGCTGGTCATCAACTCCGCGGGCGCGACCCTGACGGTGCTCGTGCTGGTGATCGTGACGATCACCAAGTTCACGCACGGCGCATACCTGGTGTTCTTCGCCATCCCGATCCTGGCGTTCCTCATGATGGGGGTGAAGCGGTACTACCGCGACGTCGAGCACGAGATCGCGATCGACGACACGACGAAGTTCGGGGCGACGGGCGACTTGGCGATCGTGCTGGTCAACCGGCTGCAGAAGCCGGTCGCGAAGGCCGTGGACTATGCGGTCGCCGCGAAGCACGACAAGACGATCGGTCTGCACGTCGCCGTGGCATCCGACGACGTCGCCGAGCTGCAGAGGGAGTGGCGCGACCACCTCGTGCCGATCCCGCTGGTGATCGTGGAGTCGCCGTATCGCGCGTTCGCGCAGCCGGTGGCGCAGTTCATCAAGCAGTACCGGGCGAAGCACGGCGCCTCGGTCGTGACGGTGTACCTGCCGCAGTACATCGTCGGGCACTGGTGGGAGACGTTCCTGCACAACCGCCGCGCCCGCCGCATGGCCAACCAGCTCATGCTCGTGCACGGGGTGACGATCACGCTCGTGCCCTGGCTGCTCGATTCGTCGGAGCTCATCTACGGGCGCCGGTCGCGTCCGCTTCCCGGACAGGAGCGCGCCGGTCGACCGGTCGTCGTGAACGGGCGCCGCGCGCACCGGCCGGAGGGTCCGCCCGAGGCCTGAGGGCCGTGCGTGGGCCGCGCCTGCGCCGTCGCCCGCGCCGCCGCCGTGGCCGGGGCCGTGGCCGTGGCCGGCATCCGCGACGTGGCCGGGCTTCCGCGACGCAGGCCCACCTTCCGGGCCGAGCCCACCTTCCGGGCGCAGTTGCGGCCAGGTCGCGATCGCCCGCCTCCGCTCCGGTCGCAGAAGGTGCCGTTCGTAGGGGATCTGCGCGGCACGACGTGCGACCCGAATGACCGACGGGCGGCGCAACACGGCACGAAGTGCGACCCGAATGACCGACGGGCGGCGCAACACGGCACGAAGTGCGACCCGAATGACGGATCGGCGCGCTGATCGAGGTCAGCCGGCGACGAGCGCGAGCACGAGAGTCGCGACCGACACGGTCGGCACGGCCACGGCCGCGCCCCAGAGCATCAGGTCCCGCCAGCGGATCTCGACACCCAGCGACACGACCCGGTGATGCCACAGGAGTGTCGCGAGCGACGCCCACGGCGTGATCAGCGGCCCGAGATTCACGCCGATCAGCAACGCCATCAGGGCGACAGGATCGGATGCCGCCGGCTCGAGGATCAGGTACGCGGGCAGGTTGTTCACCCCGTTGGCGGCGAGCGCTCCGACCGAGGCGAGTCCGAGCAGTTGGCCCACGCCGTGGCCGTCGGTCGCAAGGGCGGAGAGGGCATCGAGGATGCCGTTCGCGTGCGCCGTCTCGACGAGCACGAACAGGGAGGTCGCGAGTCCGATCGCCTGCCACGGCACGAGAGACAGGCGCAGCACGTGGCGTCGGCGCACGGCGAACAGCGTCACGAGCAGCACCGCGGCGACGGTCGCCGGGATCCACACGTCGTGCGTGAGCGCCAGCAGGGGCATGAGGAGGACGAGGATTCCCGCGGCTCCCCAGAACAGGACGCGGTCGGACGCGGCGGCAGCCGACGGCATCCGATATCCGCTGAACAGCGTGCGGCGGTGCACGATCGTGAGCAGGGCGACCGGCACGATGATGCCGACGAGCGTCGGCGCCCAGCTGAGCGCGAGGAAGGATGCCGGTGACGCGCCGATCGCCGGAGCCGCCAGCAGGTTCGTCAGGTTCGAGACGGGCAGTGCGAGGGATGCCGTGTTCGCGAGCCACACGGTCGCGAGGGCGAACGGGATCGGTGAGACGCCGATGCTCTGCGCGAGCACGACGACCACCGGCGTGACGATGACCGCGGTCGTGTCGAGCGACAGGAACACCGTGCTCACGACAGCGAGCAGCACGACCGAGGCCCAGAGTGCGATGACGCGTCCGCGTCCCCAGCGAGCGAGACGCTGCGCGACGACGTCGAACACCGCCGCATCGCGCGCCAGCTCGGCGACGATGGTGATCGCCACGACGAATCCGAGAACGGGTGCGATCCGCGCGCCGAGCGCCCCGGCGTCCGACGCGGGGAGGATGCCGAAGACGAGGCAGATCGCGGCGACCGCGACGAGCACCAGGACGATGATGATGCCCGGTCCCAGCCGTCGTCGCGTCGCGCTCACTTCGTGAGTGTACGGCCCGGAGGGGCGGATCGCGTCACCGGCCGAGAGCCGACGGCGCGGAGTCTAGGATTCAAGGGCGGGACCGGGGATTCCTCGGCGAGGAGCGAACGCGCACGACCGAGCCCGATCCGCGCCGATGAGCGGGAGGGCGAATGGCGGCATCCGGCACGCGCGGCAGGCTCCGCGTCCTGCTCGGCGCAGCCCCCGGGGTGGGCAAGACGTTCGAGATGCTCTCCGAGGGACGACGGATGCTCGACGAGGGCCGCGACGTCGTGGTCGCGCTCGTCGAGACCCACGAGCGCGCAGCGACCAGGGCGCTGACCGCCGGCATCCCCGAGGTACCCCTTCGCGCCGCCCTGCATCGCGGGATGCCGGTGACGGAGATGGATGTGGAGGCGGTGCTCGCGCGGCATCCCGAGATCGCGCTCGTCGACGAGCTCGCCCACACCAACGCCCCGGGGTCGACTAATGCGAAGCGGTGGCAGGACGTCGAGGTGCTGCTGGATGCCGGCATCGACGTCGTCACGACGCTGAACGTGCAGCACATCGAGTCCCTCGGCGCCGTCGTGCAGAAGATCACCGGGGTCGCTCAGCAGGAGACGGTGCCGGATGCCGTGGTGCGGGCTGCGGACGAGATCGAGGTCGTCGACCTCGCCCCGGAGTCGCTGCGCGACCGTCTCTCCGCCGGTCTGGTCTACCCGGCCGAGCGCGTCGATGCGGCGCTGTCGAACTACTTCCGCCTCGGCAACCTCACGGCGCTCCGCGAGCTCGCACTGCTGTGGCTCGCCGACGAGGTCGACTCGGCACTGCGCAGCTACCGCGCCGATCAGGGCATCGAGAGCACCTGGCAGGCGCGGGAGCGCGTGGTCGTGGCGCTCACCGGCGGCCCCGAGGGCGAGACGCTGCTGCGCCGAGGTGCGCGGATCGCGGCGCGCGCCGCCGGCGGCGAACTGCTCGCGGTGCACGTCGCCGCGCAGGACGGACTGCGTGACGCGACGCCGGGTGCTCTCGCGGCGCAGCGGTCGCTCGTCGAGTCGCTCGGCGGGACGTTCCACCAGATGGTCGGCGACGACATCCCTGGCACCCTCGTCGAGTTCGCACAGAGCGTCGACGCGACGCAGCTCGTGATCGGGGTCAGCCGACGCGGTCGCATCGCCGCCGCGCTGACCGGACCGGGTATCGGCGCCGAGGTCATCCGCCGCTCCGGCGACATCGACGTGCACATCGTCACGCACGCCGCGGCCGGCAACCGCGTGCGTCTGCCGCGCATCACCGGCGGCGCGCTGGGCTGGCGCCGACAGGTGCTCGGATTCGCGGTCGCGCTCGTCGTCGGGCCGATTCTGTCGTGGGTGATGTTCACGTTCCGCAGCCCCGAGTCGATCACGGCCGAGGTGCTCGCCTACCAGCTGCTCGTCGTGGTCGTGGCGCTCGTGGGCGGCCTGGGGCCGGCCGTCTTCGCCGCCGTGCTCTCGGGCATCACCCTCGATCTGCTCTTCGTCGCGCCGCTGTTCACCATCACGATCGCGCACCCCCTGCACGTGCTCGCGCTGGCACTGTACGTGCTGATCGCCGTGCTCGTGAGCATCATCGTCGATCAGGCCGCCCGACGTGCCCGCACCGCGCAGCGCGCCGCCGCGGAGGCCGAGCTGCTCGCCGCCGTCGCGGGGAACGTGCTGCGCGGAGACAACGCGGTGCTCGCCCTCGTCAGCCGCACGCGAGAGGCTTTCGGACTGGCGGGCGTGCGACTCCTGACACCCGACGGCGAGGTGCTCGCGAGCGACGGCGAACCCGTGCCCGACGGCCGAGTCACCCGCGTCGCGGTGGGCGGCGCATCACCCGCGGTCCTCGAGCTCAGCGGAGAACCCCTCGACAGCCCGGCCCGGCGACTGCTCGACGCGATCGTCGCGCAGCTCGCGGCGGCGATCGAGCACACCGACCTGCGGGCGACGGCGCGGGAGGCCGTGGCCCTCGCCGAGACCGATCAGGTGCGCACGGCGCTGCTGTCGGCCGTGAGCCACGATCTGCGGCGACCGCTCGCCTCGGCCGTCGCCGCGATCGGCGGGCTCCGTGGGGCGCACGCGCTGTCGGCATCCGATCGCGAGGAGCTGCTGGCGACCGCCGACGAGAGTCTCGCGACGCTGACGGCCCTGGTCACCGATCTGCTCGACGTCAGCCGGGTGCAGGCCGGGGTACTCGCGGTGTCGGCGATGCCGATCGACGTGGCGGACCCCGTGCTCGCGGCGGTCGACGAGCTCGGCCTCGGTCCGAGCGACGTCGAGCTGGCACTCGACCCCGACCTCCCCGCGGTGACCGCCGACCCGGTGCTGCTGCAGCGCGTGCTCGTGAACGTGGTCGCGAACGCCCGCCGCCACGCGCCGGACGGCAGCCGCGTGCTCGTGTCGACCAGCGCGATCGACGACCGAGCCGAGATCCGGGTCATCGACCGCGGCGCGGGGATCCCGACCGAGAATCGGGATGCGATCTTCCAGCCGTTCCAGCGGCTCGGCGACACCGACAACACCACCGGGCTCGGGCTCGGGCTCGCTCTGTCGCGCGGATTCGCCGAGGGCATGGGCGGTAGCCTGACACCGGAGGACACCCCGGGCGGTGGACTCACGATGGTGATCTCGCTGCCGCTCGTCGGCGCCGACACGGAGGGCACGGAGTGAAGCTGCTCATCGCCGACGACGACCCGCAGATGGTGCGGGCGCTGCGCATCACGCTGGCGGCGCACGGCTACGAGGTGGTGGTCGCAGCCGATGGAGCCGCGGCTGTGGCGACGGCCGCGGCATCGCACCCCGACCTGATCATGCTCGATCTCGGGATGCCGCAGCTCGACGGCATCGAGGTCATCCAGGCCCTGCGCGGATGGACGAGCGTGCCCATCATCGTCGTCTCCGGGCGCACCGGCTCCGCCGACAAGGTCGAGGCGCTGGACGCCGGCGCCGACGACTTCGTGACCAAGCCGTTCCAGGTCGACGAGCTGCTCGCCCGGCTGCGCGCGCTGTCGCGACGAGCGACGCCGGCCGGGGAATCCACCGTCGGTTTCGGAGACGTCGTCGTCGACCTCGCCACGAAGACCGTCACACGCTCGGGCGCGCGCGTTCACCTCACGCCCACCGAGTGGCGGATGCTGGAGCATCTCGCCCGGCATCCCGGCGCCCTCGTCACCCGGCAGGACCTGCTGAAGGAGATCTGGGGCAGCGAGCAGGTCGCCGACTCGGGATACCTGCGGCTGTACATGTCGCAGCTGCGCAAGAAGCTCGAGCGCGAGCCCGGGTCGCCCGAGCACCTGCTGACCGAGTCGGGGATGGGCTACCGACTCGTTCTCTGAGGGGGGAGCGCGCTGCTGCGGCTGCGGAGCGCTGACGCGCCGACAACTTCTGCGGCCTTGGGTGACTTTGGCGGCCGTAAAGCGCCGCAGCGGCCGCAGAAGTTGACTCGGGCCGAAAACGTCACGCGCCGGAGGGGCGCCGCGGGCGCGGGGGTCAGCCGACGCGCGTGCGGGTCAGCGGGAGACGGATGCCGCGCGGCGGCGCCGCAGCACGCCGACGACACCGGCGAGGACGAGCGCGGCGGCGACGACGATTCCCGCGATCGCGGTGACCGTGCTGTCGGGTTCGCCGGTGAGGCGTCCGACCGCGAGCCACGAGAGTCCCCAGGCGGTGGCGAGCGACGGGGCGATCCGCTTCAGCACGAGCGCGCTGGCGACCCCGATCACGAGGACGACGGCGAGCACGGCGACGGCCCAGACCTCGGCCTGATCCGCCCAGTCCGCCGGGGCGGTCTGCGTGAGCCAGGCCGCGGCGTTCGCGACGGTCGCGATCGTGACCCAGCCGAAGTGCAGGCCGTTGGCGCCGTCGACGACGATCCGCTCAGGCCAGGTGCGCGGGCTGTGGCGGTTGAGAAGCACCATGACCCGGGCGAGAGCGGCGAGCAGCAGCGCGATGACGAGCACAGTCAGCGGCAGGGTGAGGAACTGCGCCGTCACGAGCCACAGACCGTTGAGAACCATGGTCGCGGCGATCCACCATCCCGCCGTGCGCTGACGCTCGTTGTCGCGCTGCGCGGGCAGCGCCTGCCACACGGTGTACGCGATGAGTCCGAGGTAGATGAGCGACCAGATCGAGAACGCCGGGCCGGCCGGCGCGAGGTACGAGCCGGATGCGGAGAGCGCGCCGTTCTGCAGCTCGTCGACGGACGTGCCCCCGACTGCACCCGACCCGACGGTGGCGGCGATCAACATGAAGACGGCCGCGGCTATGGTCACGGCCTGACGGATGATGTCCTTCGAGCGGGATTCCATGCTGGGCACGGTACGCGCCAGCCGAGCCGTCAGCCAGAGCCTTGACTCTCGCTTGGCTAACGTCTAGCCTGGCTAGCTAAATGCGGGTGGTTGACGCACCGCGGTGTCGATCAGCACCTCGGCGGCATCCCGCGCCTGCACCGCGACGGACGAGTCACCGGAGATCGCAGCCGTGCTCTGCGCGCCCTCCGCGAGGATCGACAGTTGCGCGGCGAGGGAGGCCGGCGCCCCGGCATCCGTCACCAGTCCCGTCATGTAACGCTGGAACGACGCCTTGTGCTCGCGCACGATCTCGGCGACCTCGGGATTCGTGCCGCCGAGCTCGCCGAAGGCGTTGATGAACGCACAGCCGCGGAAGCCGTCGGAGCAGAACCAGTCCTCGAGGTAACCGTAGACGGCGAGCAGGCGGTCGCGCGGATCAGCTCCGGCATCCACCACCGCACCGGTCAGTCCGGACTCCCACTCCCCGTGCTTACGGGCGAGCACGGCGGTGACGATGTCGGCTTTCGCCGGGAAGAGGGCGTACAGCCGGCGCAACGACACGCCGGACGCCGCGCGCAGCTCGTCCATGCCCACGGCCGCGTATCCCTTGCGGTAGTAGAGCTCCTCCGCGGCGGAGAGGATGCGCTCCCGAGCCTCTTCTTCGGTCATGTCCAAGAGTTTACTTGACATGAGAACGAACGTTCTCTAGATTGAACACATCGAGCGAGAACGATCGTTCTCACCAGAACCGAAAGGATCAGGATCATGGGTTACATCACCGTCGGAAACGAGAACAGCACCCCGATCGAGCTCTACTACGAGGACCAGGGATCGGGTCAGCCGGTCGTCCTGATCCACGGCTATCCGCTCGACGGCCACAGCTGGGAGCGCCAGACCCGCGAACTGCTCGACCAGGGTTACCGCGTCATCACGTACGACCGCCGCGGCTTCGGCGGCTCGTCGAAGGTGAACGCCGGCTACGACTACGACACCTTCGCCGCCGACCTCAACACGGTGCTCGAGACGCTCGACCTGCGCGACGTCGTGCTCGTCGGTTTCTCGATGGGCACGGGCGAGCTCGCCCGTTACGTCGCCAAGTACGGTCACGAGCGCGTCGCGAAGCTCGCATTCCTCGCCTCGCTCGAGCCGTTCCTCGTGCAGCGTGACGACAACCCCGAGGGCGTGCCGCAGGATGTGTTCGACGGGATCGCCGCCGCCGCGAAGGGCGACCGCTTCGCGTGGTTCACCCAGTTCTACAACGATTTCTACAACCTCGACGAGAACCTCGGCTCTCGCATCAGCCAGGAGGCCGTGACCGGCAGCTGGAACGTCGCCGTCGGCAGCGCGCCGGTCGCCGCCTACGCCGTCGTGCCCGCCTGGATCGAGGACTTCCGCGGTGACGTCGAGGCCGTGGCCGCCGCCGGCAAGCCCACCCTGATCCTGCACGGCACGAAGGACAACATCCTGCCGATCGACGCGACCGCTCGCCGGTTCCACCAGGCGGTGCCGGAGGCCGAGTACGTCGAGGTCGAGGGCGCGCCCCACGGCCTCCTCTGGACCCACGCCGACGAGGTCAACGCCGCCCTGAAGGGCTTCCTCACCAAGTAATACCGCGCCGAGAACAGGACATACGCCCGAGATCAGGAGGATTCGCGCAGAATTCACCTGATCTCGGGCGTTGTTCCTGATCTCGGGCCAGGCATCCGCCGCCGGACTCAGCCGCGCATGGCGACGCCGCGGCGCCAGTAGCCCATGAAGGCCACCTGCCCGCGGTCGATCCCGAGGTCCTTCACGAGGTGGCGGCGCAGGGTGGTCACGACGCCGCTCTCCCCGGCGATCCAGAAGTACCGCTCGGCCGGGGCCTCCGCCACCGCGATCTCCTCCCCGAGTCCGGAGTAGTCGGGGGTCTCCCACAGCAGATCCTCGGACTCGATGTCGGTCACGTCGACGTCGTCGCCGGCATCGGCGTCGCCGAGGTACTCGAGCACCGCCGGGATCAACTGCAGACCGTGGGCCTGCTCGTCCGTGCGGGGCAGCCACCGCACCTCGAAGCCCGCTGGCGCGTCGATGGCGAGCACGTCGTGCTCGGACGGCACCTCGATGAACGCACAGCCACGAAGGTCACGCGGAGCGTCTTCGAGGATCCGCGCGATGGCCGGCGCGGCCGTCTCATCGCCCGCGAGCACGACGGATGCTGCGGTGCCCGGCTCGAACTCCGCTCCCCCGTGCGCGGAGGCGGGGATGCCGCGCCGCGGCCCGACGATGAACAGCTCCTGTCCGACTGCGGCCGCGTCGGCCCACCGCGACGCGGGTCCGGAGAGCCCGGGCGCGAGGTGCAGTACGAAATCGACGTCGAGCTCGGTGCCGGCATCCGTCACCCGCAGCTCGCGCACCGAGTACGTGCGCATCGAGCCGCGCTCGTCCTCAGGTACGGCCAGGTACGAGGCCCACCAGTTGTCGGTGTCGCGGTCGAGGTCGGGCAGGACACCGGATGCCGGGGGGAAGACGATCTTGATGCGCGAGTCGAACACGTCCCCCGGGGTTCCGAACTCGAACAGCTCGTGACCGCCGAAGGTCACGCGCACGAAGTTCGGCGAGACGCGGTCGACCGCACGCACCTCGGCGCGCGCCAGCACGTAGGTGGGACGCTCGGTGGTGGTCTCAGCGGACATGGTGCCTCCCGATCGGCGTGACCATCGGCTTTCCTGATACCGGGTCTGTGGTGATCTGATTCGCGAGGCCGAAGACCTCTTCGACGTGCTCGGCCGTGACGACCTCCTGCGGCGTGCCCGTGACGTGCACGCGGCCGTCCTTCATCGCCACGAGCTCGTCGGAGTAGCGGGCGGCGAGGTTCAGGTCGTGCAGCACCATCACGATGGTCGTGCCGCGCGAGACGCTGAGGTCGGTGAGCAGGTCGAGCACCTCGACCTGGTGCGCGACGTCGAGGAACGTGGTCGGCTCGTCGAGCAGCAGGATGTCGGTCTCCTGGGCGAGGGCCATCGCGATCCACACGCGCTGACGCTGCCCGCCCGACAGCTCGTCGACGCTGCGGTCGGCGAGCTCGGTGGTGCCGGTGGCCGCGAGGGCATCCGCCACGACCTCGTAGTCGTGTGTGCTCCACCGCGACAGCATCTTCTGATGCGGATGCCGACCGCGACCCACCAGGTCGGCCACCGCGATGCCCTCGGGCGCGACGGGCGACTGGGGCAGCAGACCAAGGATGCGCGCGACCTCCTTGGTCGGTCGGGCGTGCACCGACTTTCCGTCGAGCACGATCTGACCGTCAGTGGGCGAGAGCAGTCTCGCGAGCGACCGGAGCAGCGTCGACTTGCCGCATCCGTTCGCGCCGACGATCGTCGTGATCCTGCCCGGGGTGATGGCGAGATCGAGCCTCTCGATGATGGTGCGGTCGCCGTAGGCGAGCGTGACGGACTCCGCCGTCAGGGTGTGCGACTCGGTCACAGAGAGCCTCCCGAGCGATTGGTGCGAACGAGCAGGTAGATGAGGTACGGGGCGCCGAGCACGCCGGTGATGACACCCACGGGGTAGCGCTCGCCGAACGCGAACTGGCCGAGCAGGTCGCTGCCGAGAACGAGCACGGCACCGACGAACGCGCTGGGCAGCAGCAGGTTCGCCCCGGGGCCTGTGAGTCGGGCCGCGATCGGCCCCGCCATGAACGCGACGAAGGCGATGGGTCCGGTGGCGGCGGTGGCGAACGCGAGCAGGGCCACGGCGCCGAGGATGCAGAGCACGCGGGTCGTGTTCACCCGCACCCCGAGACCGGACGCCGAGTCGTCGCCGAGCTGCATCGCGCCGAGCGCACGGCCCTGCGCCAGCAGCAGCGGCACGAGCACGAGCGCCGCGATCGCGAGCGGGGCGACGCGCTCCCACGAGGCGTTGTTCAGACTGCCGGTGAGCCACTGCATCGCCGTCTGGATGTCCCACGACGCGGCGCGCGACAGCACGTACGAGATGACGCTCTGCAGCATCAGCGAGACGCCGATACCGATGAGTATCAGCCGCGTTCCGGCGAATCCGCCGCGGATCGACAGCAGGTAGATGGCTCCGGCGGTGAGCAGCGCTCCGCCGAGCGCCATGAGCGAGACGAGCGGACCATCGAGGGACAGCACGATGATGCCGATCACGGCGGCGGCGCCGGCGCCGTTCGAGATGCCGATGATGTCGGGGGAGGCGAGCGGGTTGCGCAGCAGCGTCTGGAACGAGACGCCGGCCATGCCGAATGCGATGCCGGCGAGGATCGCCAGCACGGCCCGAGGCAGGCGGAGCTCCCCGACCGTGAACGAGGCGCCGGGCACGGTCTCGCCGAGGATGACGCGCACGACGGCGTCGAGCGGATAGAACGTGTTGCCGACCATGAGCGCGAGCGCGAACAGCGCGAGCAGCAGCGCGCCGAGGACGATCGTCGCGACGGCGTGGCGGCGGTGCCGGGCGCGACGGCCGGCGATGATCGCGGTGACGCGGTCGCGTGACGTGGTCTGGGCGGGAGCGGTGCGATCCATGGTGCTCACAGCTCACGCACCTTCTGACGGCGGACGATCCAGATGAAGAACGGCGCGCCGATGACCGCGGTGATGATGCCCACCTGGATCTCCTCCGACGACGGCGAGATGACCCGACCGACGATGTCGCTCGCGAGCAGCAGCGCGGCACCCGCCATCGCCGAGAACGGCAGCAGCCAGCGGTGGTCGGTGCCGACGAGCATCCGGCACACGTGCGGGATGACGAGTCCGATGAATCCGATCGGACCGGCGATCGCGGTCGCCGCGCCGGCGAGGATCACGGCGCCGAGCGCCGACACGAGCCGGGTGCGGAAGACGTGCTCGCCGAGCCCCTTGGCCATGTCGTCGCCGAGCGCGAGCGAGTTCATGCCGCGCGCGCTCGCCAGGCAGATGAGTGCGCCGAGCGCGAGCACCGGGGCCGTGAGCGCGATGCGCGGCCACTCCGCACCGCCGACCCCGCCGATCTGCCACGACTGGAAGGCCTGCAGGAGGTCGACGCGCGGCAGCATGACGGCGCTGATGAGAGAGGCGAAAGCCGCCGAGGTAGCCGCTCCGGCGAGGGCGAGCTTGAGCGGGGTCGCTCCACCGCGGCCGAGCGAGCCCACCGTGTACACGAAGGCGGCTGCCAGCGCGGCGCCGGTGATGGCGAGCGCCATCTGTCCGTACGGGTTCGTCATGCCGAGGAAGGCGAGGCCGAGCACCACGGCGAAGGACGCGCCGTTGGAGACTCCGAGAATGCCGGGGTCGGCGACGGGGTTGCGGGTGACGGCCTGCATGGTGGCTCCCGAGAGCGCGAGCGCGGCGCCGACCAGCACGGCGAGCACCGTGCGCGGGATGCGCTTGACGACGGCCGCCTCGGCGATCGTGTCGGCGTGCCCCGAGAACGCTGCGCCGATGTCGTCGAGCGTGACGGCTTTCACCCCGAAGCTGACTGACAGCGCGCACAGCACGAGCAGCACCCCCACTCCGACGAGAAGCCAGAGGGTACGCACCCACGCCGGGCGTCGCAGGTCTG
Source organism: Microbacterium hydrocarbonoxydans (assembly GCF_023715885.1). Lineage (GTDB taxonomy): Bacteria > Actinomycetota > Actinomycetes > Actinomycetales > Microbacteriaceae > Microbacterium > Microbacterium hydrocarbonoxydans_C. The sequence goes on from NZ_JAMBOY010000001.1 coordinate 287,564, forward strand.
CGATGCCCGGCGCGGGAGCGGTGACAGCGGTCACGAGTCAGAGCGGGGTGGTACCGGCGATCACTGCGCGAGCGGCGCAGCCAGGGCCTCGAAGTACTTCTCGATGCCCCACGGGATGGAGAGCGGCGTCGGGTTCGCCGATGCGGCGAGCGGGGTGGAATCCGGCAGCACGGCCACGCGGCCCTCGGCGATCGCGGGGATCTTCGACAGGAGCGGGTCGCCCTGCAGAAGGGCGAGCGTGGAGTCGTCGCCGTACGTGATGATGAGGTCGACGTCATCGAACTTCGCGGCGTCCTCGGCGCTGACCTGCAGGTAGAACTGGTCGGTGTCGGCGTCCGCCTCGAGCAGGGACGAGAGCGGCATCCCGAGCTCGTTCAGGTAGCCGACGCGGGGGTCGATCGGGGTGTAGTACCCGATCTGGCTGAGGTCGGTCGGGTCGACGAAGAAGAACATCGCCTTCTTGTCCTTGAGGTCGCCCTGCGCCTCGAGGGCGGTCGTCGCCTCGGAGTTCAGCTCTTCGACGAGCGCCTCGCCCTCGTCCTCGAGGCCGAGGGCCTTCGAGTTCATCTCGATCATCTCGTCGACGGTCGTGCCCCAGGGGATGTCGGGGTAGGCGACCACGGGCGCGATCTTGGAGAGGGTGTCGTACTCCTCCTGGGTCAGCGCGGAGTACGAGGCGAGGATGAGGTCGGGCTGCGTGTCGGCCACGGCTTCGAAATCGATGCCGTCGGACTCGTCGAACAGCACGGGAGCCTCTCCGCCCAGCTCGTCGAGCTTCTCCTCGACCCAGGGCAGGATGCCGTTGTCGTCGTCGTCGCCCCACGTCGCCTTGCTCATGCCGACCGGCACGATGCCGAGTGCCAGCGGCACCTCGTGGTTCGCCCAGGCCACCGTCGCGACGCGCTCGGGCTTCTCGGTGATCGTGGTCTCGCCGTAGACGTGCTCGATGGTGACCGGGAAGGCACCGTCGTCGGCCGGGTTGCTCCCGGCGGAGTCGGAGTCGCCACCGGACGGGGTCGAGCAGGCAGCGAGGCCCACGGCGAGAGCCGCGGCGACACCGGCGGCGAGGAGACGGGAGGTGCGCACAGGCGTTCCCTTCGGTTGGAGATGGAGGGTGCGGCGCACGAAGGGGCGCCAGGGCTTTGGTAAGCCTGGCCTAATCTAACAGAAAGTAAGGCGACCCTCATCTCGAGCGTCGACGGAGGAATGCAGAAAGCCGGCCGGATCCGTGCGGATCCGACCGGCTTCAGGAAGTCAGCGCGTGCTCAGAGAGCGCGGATGTTCGCCGCCTGCATGCCCTTGGGGCCACGCTCAGCGTCGAATTCGACCTTCTGGTTCTCGCGGAGCTCCTTGAAACCGGAGCCGGCGATAGCCGAGTAGTGAGCGAAGAGATCTTCCGAACCGTCATCAGGTGCGATGAAGCCGAAGCCCTTCTCCGCGTTGAACCATTTCACAGTGCCAGTGGCCATGTGTTTTCTACTTTCTGTTGATACGGCCGCTGAAGCGACCTGTGCCGCTCCGGATCATCCGGCGCGCACACCTGGTCAACGTATCACGGCGGGATGACCGACGGTCGGGGTGTTCTCACGGTGCAGTACAGCCGCCTCCGTGCGACTCGCCACCCCGAGCTTGCGGAGAACAGCCGACACGTGCACGCTCACGGTCTTCACGCTGATGAACAGCCGCTCCCCGATCTGCCGGTTGCTGAGCCCCTCGGCGATCAGGCCGAGCACCTGAAGCTCGCGCGCGGTGAGCGGGTCGGGGTCGTCGGACTCGATGGTGGCGGCGTGTGGGCCGCCGGCCATGCGGAGCCCGGCGGCACGCCCGAACTCGGCGACCGCGCGCCCGAGGGGCACGTGTCCGAGGCTTTCGGCCGACCGTCGCGCCTCGTCGAGGACGGATGCCGCGGCCACCCGGTCTCCGGTGTCGACCAGCATTCGGGCGAGTTCGAGACGGGTCATGACACGGAACGTCACCGGCACGTCGTCGCCGTCGGCGAGATCGACGGCGACCTGCAGGGCGGGGATCGACGGATCGAGGAACGCCGAGAGGATGCCCCACCAGGCGTCGCCGAGGAGCTGCTCGGGCTGGCCGAGCCAGGCGTCGCGCACCTCGGACACCGCGTCGTCGACCGCCTCGCCCACCGCCCGGAGCTCGGCGATGAGCCACCCCGCTTCGAGCATCAGGCGACGTTCGTGCAGCAGCCTCGGGCCGTCGTCGCGGATCATGGCACGGACCTCGTCGAGCGCGGTCCGCAGGTCTCCCCCGCTCTCGGCGACCGAGAGCCGCATCATGATCTCGTCATACCAGATCTGTCGTTCGTCGACCCCGGCCTCGGCGAACACCGGATGCCACTCGCGCACGATCTCGCCAGCCTCGATGTGGCGGCCGCGCCACGAGAGCACTCGCACCCGCGTCATGGTGGAGTAGGCGTGGAAGATGCGCAGCGTCGCCTGAGCGAGCTCGCGCGCCAGCATCCCCTCGACGCGCTCGATCTCACCCATCTCGAGCAAGGGCACCGCCATGTTCTGCGTCATGATCGCCCCGGTGGTGCGCTCGACGCCGTACTCGCGGGCCCGCTCCATCCCCTCCTCGGCCACACGAACCGCGTCGCGGTAGCGCCCGAGCAGACCCAGCAGGTCGGAGTAGTTGACGCGGTACCTCAGCTCGGCGTTCGTCGTGTTCGCGCGTGCGAGCGCGAGGGCGTACTGCTCATGCGACGCGGCCACCCTGCCCAGATGAGCGAGGGAGGCCGCACGGATGTTCGCCGCGATCGACATCTCCTCGTCGGATCCCGCCGCCCGACCACGGCCCTCCGCGTCGGTCGCGATCTCGATCGCATCGTCGAGACGCCCTGCGACCATGTACCGGCTGCCGAGCTGATTGAGGATCGAGGCGTGCAGCCGATCGTCGTCGACGCGGCCGTCGAGCACCGCGAGCGAGTCCTGCAGCAGCGGCACCGACCCGTTCCGCCCGAGGTTCATCGTGTAATACGCCTTGTCGCGCAGAAGGCGCGCGTGTGTGCGCGGGTCGACGGCCGCGGGGTCGATCTCGGACAGCGCGAGATCGACCACGGTGAGCGCTCGCTCCCCGTCGCCGGCGTTGCGCAGCACCGAACCCAGCGAACGGAGGAACTCCAGGCGCGGCACATCGACGACCGCCTCGGCGTCGGGGACCTGTGCCCACAGGTCGAGCACGAGCTCGCCGAACCGCGCCGCACTCGCGAACGCGAACCGAGCCTTGGCATCGCTCATCGCGGTGATGGCCGCCGCCAGCGCCCGTCGCGGATCCTGCGCGAGCTGCCAATGGTAGGCGAGAGCAGCGGCTTCGCCGCTCGCCGCCCCGGCACCCTGCTGCTCCATGAGTTCCGCGTACGCACGGTGCAGCCGGGCGCGCTCTCCCGGCAACAGGTCGTCATGAACGGCCTCGCGCAGCAGTGCGTGACGGAAGCGGTACTCGTCGTCGGCCACGATCAGGATGCCGCTCTGCGTCGCCTCGCGGATCGCGTCGTCGAGCCTGCCGTCGGCGAGCCCGGCGAGCGCGGCGATGGCAGGATCACTCAGCGCGCGATCGGCACCCGAGGCCACCTGCACCACGCGCCGCGCCTCGGGGCCGAGACGGTCGAAGCGGGCGAGCAGCAGGTCGCGCAGAGTGCCGGGGAGCGGGCCGGCCGAGCATCCCGCGATCTCTTCGATGAAGAAGGGCACTCCCTCGGCCCGCGATTGGATGCGCTCGATCGCGGCATCGCTCAGCGGCTGACCCGTGATCGCCTCGGCGAGCTCGCGCGCCGCATCGGTGTCGAGACGGTCGACCTGAACGCGGTCGAGCAGGCGCGCCCGCGTCGACTCGCCGATGAAGGAGCTCACCGCATCCCCACGACGGACGTCGTCGCTGCGGCACGACAGCAGCAGCATGATGCGTCCGCGCGACAGCGTGCGCAGCAGGAAGGCGAGGATCGCGAGCGTCGAATCGTCGGCCCAGTGCAGGTCTTCGACGATCAGCACCTGCGGGGTGCGCTCGGCCGCGATCTCGATGAGCGCGGCGATCGCATCGCGCACCCGGTCGGGGCTCGTCTGGCTGCGCTCGGTGGGATTCAGCTCGGGCAGCAGCATGCCGAGGGCCTCGGCGCCGACGCCCAGCTGCTCGCGAACGCTCTCGGACCCCAGCTGCGACACGATCGAGCGCAGCATGCCGACGAGCGGCCCGAACGGCGTGCGCGACGCCCCGAGGTCGAGGCACCATCCGACGTGCACATCGGCGCGGTTCGCGACGTCGGAGGCGAACTCGCGCAGCAGACGCGACTTGCCGATGCCCGCTTCGCCCTCCACGAGCAGAGCCACCGGGGCGCCCTCGAGCGAGCGTTCGAAGACCGCGCGCACGACCTGCGATTCGGCCTCACGGCCGACCATCGCGGTGCTCGGAGCGGACGGGGGCATGGACTCATCGTGCCACTGCCCTCCGACATCCGGCAGGGCCGCTGCCGTCGGCAGAGGCTCGGTCGGCGTCACCGCGCGGGCGCGGGCTCGCAGGGCGTCGCGCGGCGGCCGGCGACCGCATCCTTCGCGCCCTGGTTCGATGCTGCGGAGCCGCGCAGCACCCGCCCCATCAACCGGCGCAGCGGACCCGCAGGCCGGGGGACGATCTGGTCGGCGTGCTCGGCGAGGAAGCGGCGACGCTCGGCGGCGCGTTCCAACTCGCGCCGGTCGAACTCGGTGACCTGGTAGCTGAGGTACGGGTGCTCGTACATGACATCTCCTCTGTCGGGATGTCCCTACACTCCGCTCTGAGGCGCCCCCTCGACATCGGGAGGATGCCCTATCTTCGCGGCGACCGATCCCTAGGCGTCGGCGGAGGCCGCAGAGGCCGCGAGCGCCCGCACGCGACGAAGCCCGGAGGCAGCCGATGCTGCCGTCCGGGCCTCGTCACCTGGGGTGTGTCAGGCGTCCACGTCGCCGCGCCAGGCGCCGGTCTCGGCGCCGCGCTTCTCGATGAACTCCTTGAAGTTCTTGAGGTCCTTCTTCACGGCGTGCGATCCGGCGCCGACGAGGGAGCCGACCTTCTCGAGCAGGCCTTCCGGCTCCCAGTCGATCTGCACGGTGACGCGCGTCGTCAGGTCCTCGAGCTTGTGGAACGTCACGACGCCCGCGTGCTCGGTGTCGCCGCCCGTGCTCTTCCACGCGACGCGCTCGTCGGGGTGCTGCTCGGTGATCTCGGCGTCGAACTCGCGCGTCGCGCCGCCGACGTTCACCTTCCAGCGATTGTGCGTGTCGTCGATCTGCACGATCGACTCGACCTCGTCGAGGAACTCCGGGAAGCTCTCGAACTGGGTCCACTGGTTGTAGGCGACGTCGACGGGGACGTGGACGTCGATGGTCTCGATGATCTGCGCCATGTGATGCTCCTCACTGATTCGACTTGAGTTCCGTTGCTCTATTCGACGCCCTCACGCCCTCGGATGCGAAGGGGTTGACAGGGTGCGGGGGAAGAGCGCAAGGGGCCGGATGCCGCTGCTGCCGCGAGTAGCGTGGGAGCATGCGCATCCCCGCCGCGATCCGCGCCTCGAAGCGCTCCCCGCTGCTGCAGGTGGTCAAGTCCGCCGCCGCGACGATCGCGGCCTGGCTGCTCGCGGGATGGGTCGTGCCCGGGCAGCTGCCCGTCTTCGCCGCGATCGCCGCCCTGCTCGTCGTGCAGCCGAGCATCAACCAGTCGCTGTCGAAGGCCCTCGAACGCAGCATCGGGGTGATCGTCGGCGTCGTGATCGCGGTCGCCCTCGGTCTGCTGCTGGGCTCCCCCAGCTGGATCGTGCTGCTCGCGATCGTCGTCGCCATGCTCGTGGCGTGGGTCTTCCGCGCGACGCCGGGCACCGGCAATCAGGTCGCGATCTCGGCGATGCTCGTGCTGGCTCTCGGGTCGACTCCCGACTACGCCCTCGCGCGGATCTTCGAGACCCTCATCGGCGTGGCCATCGGCATCGTCGTGAACGCGCTCATCGTTCCGCCGGTGCTCGTCGCCCCCGCCAAGCGAGACCTCGGACTGCTCGGCGGGGAACTCGCCGCGAGCCTCGACCGCCTCGCCGACGCCCTGCCCGAGCCGCAGTCACCCGCTCAGCTGCAGGAGCTCATGCTCGAGGTCCGACTGCTGCGACCGATGCGCGATGCGGCCGAGGCATCGATCGCCGCCGGCGAGGAATCGCTGACCCTCAACCCGCGCCGTTCGACGCACCGGGCCGACCTCGCCGAGATGCGGGCGCTGCTCGACAGGCTCACCCCGATCGTCACGCAGACCATCGGCATGACCCGGGCGTACTTCGACCACTACGACGACTCGATCGGCGAAGAGCCGGCGGTCGCCGCGATCGCCGATCAGCTGCGGCGGGCAGGGCACGACGTCCGCCTCGCGGTGCAGATCGCCGACGTCGCACGGGAGCCCGAGGCTCTGACCTCGACGATCCCGGCGCTCACGTCACCCCTCGTCATCCGCCCGCCGTCGTCGGCGCACTGGATCCTCATCGGCTCGCTGATGGAGGACCTGCGCCGCATCCGCGGCGAGCTCGTCGACGAGGACTGAGCGCGGTTCAGTCCCGCTCGGCCTCGACGTCGCTGCTGTGCCGACCGTCGTCGTCGCCGTCCGAGGGAAGCTCTCGGGGCGGGTCGCTCTTGTTGTCCTCGGTGCCGAGGTTGTCGTTCTCCTCCGCCCCGGGTGACGGCTCGGAGCTGATGTCGGTGCGGTCGGTGTCGATGCCGTCGTTCTCGGTGCCCATGATCGGTCCTCTCGGTCGGGTCGATGTTCGTGAGACATTATCGGTACCGCCGCGAGAGGGCAGCGGTCTTGACAAGCCCTGCTGCGCGGCCTCGCGCCCTCCTGCGCGACCTCACGCCCTACCCTGGAAGCATGTCGGAGATGACCGTCGACGCCGCGCTGGCTGAGCTCGCGGCACTCGAAGACCCCAAGATGCGCGCAGCGAACGAGAAGCGCGGCGACGACCACGGGATCAATCTCAGTCGGATGCGCGCACTCGCGAAACGCATCAAGACCGATCATCCGCTCGCCCTGAAGCTCTGGTCGACGGGGGACACGGCGGCGCGCTTGCTGGCGCTGCTGATCTGCACGCCGCGGTCTTTCACGCCCGACGAGCTCGACGCGATGCTGCGCCAGACGCAGCCCCCGAAGGTCAACGATTGGTTCGTCAACTACGTCGCGAAGAAGACGCCGCTTGCCGAGGAGATGCGGATGCGGTGGTTCGACGACGCCGACCCGACGGTGGCCGCGGCGGCGTGGGCGCTGACGACCGTGCGCGTGCAGAAGGATGCCGCAGGGCTCGACCTGCCTCACCTGCTCGACGTGATCGAACGCGATCTGCGCGACGCCCCCGCGCGCTTGCAGTGGTCTATGAACGAGACGCTCGCGAACATCGGCATCTTCCATCCGGAGCTGCGCGCCAGGGCGCGTGACATCGGCGAGCGACTCCGGGTGCTCGCCGACTATCCGACCGCTCCGGGGTGCACGTCTCCCTTCGCGCCGATCTGGATAGACGAGATCGTGCGGAGGCGCGAGGGCTGAGCACCCTCCCCTGCCGAGCCACCCCGTTTCGCGCGAGCCACCCCTCTTCTGTGTGGCCGTGAAGGGGTGGGTGGCGCGGAAAGGGGTGGGTCGGCGCGAATACGCTGGACTGATGAGCACGCACATCGCCGCAGAGCCCGGTCAGATCGCCCCCGTCGTCCTCTTTCCCGGCGACCCGCTGCGGGCGAAGTGGATCGCGGAGACGTTCCTCGAGGACGCCGAGCTGTACTCCGAGACCCGCGGGATGCTGGGATTCACCGGCACCTGGGAGGGGCACCGCGTCTCGGTGCAGGGGTCGGGCATGGGCCAGCCGTCGATGGCGATCTACGCGAACGAGCTGTTCTCGGATTACGACGTGCAGACGATCGTGCGCGTCGGGTCGTGCGGGGCGCTGACCGAGAAGCTCGCGGTGCGCGACATCATCATCGCCAACGGCGCCTGCACGGACTCCGGGATCAACCGGGTGCGTTTCCACGGCCTGGTCTACGCGCCCGTCGCCGACTTCGGCCTGCTGCGCGCGGCGGTCGAGGCGAGCGAGTCCGAGCAGATCGACTCGGCCGTGCATGTGGGACTGCTCTTCTCGAGCGACCAGTTCTACAGCACCCGCCCCGAGCTCACGGAGCCCTTCGTGAAGCACGGGGTGCTCGGCGTCGAGATGGAGGCCGCCGGCCTGTACACGCTCGCCGCATACTACGAGCGCCGCGCTCTCGCGATCTGCACGGTCTCGGACCACATCGTCACGGGCGAGGAGACCACCGCGCAGGAGCGCGAGCAGACGTTCGGCGACATGATCCGCATCGCGCTGCGCGCCGCGACGTCGGTCTGACCTCCCCTCCTCTGCGCAGGAGATCTCTCGATATGAAGGACCAGTTCCGGCATCCTCTCCTTCGTTGCGTGAGATCTCCTTCGAAACGGTCGGCGCGCGCGTCCGCAGGGGGATGAAAGGATCGGAGGATGCTCCTCGATCCGACGACCTTGACCGACGGCTCCGACGCGGACGCCGTCTACACGGCGTTCGTCGACTGGGTCGAGTCGACCGGCATCAGCCTCTACCCGGCGCAAGACGAAGCGCTGATCGAGATCGTCTCGGGCAACAACCTGATCCTCTCGACGCCCACCGGCACCGGCAAGTCGCTCGTCGCGGTCGGCGCGCACTTCGCCGCCCTGGTCACCGGGCGGCGCTCCTATTACACGGCGCCGATCAAGGCACTCGTGAGCGAGAAGTTCTTCGCGCTCGTCGACGTCTTCGGCGCGGCGAACGTCGGCATGATCACCGGCGACTCGTCGGTGAACCCCGACGCGCCGATCATCTGCTGCACGGCCGAGATCCTGGCGAACCTCGCCCTTCGCCAGGGGCCGGATGCCGCGGTGCAGCAGGTCGTGATGGACGAGTTCCACTTCTACGCCGACCCCGACCGCGGCTGGGCGTGGCAGGTGCCGCTGCTCGAGCTGCCGCAGGCGCAGTTCATCCTCATGTCGGCGACCCTCGGCGACGTCACGCAGCTCGCGTCCGACCTCACCCGGCGCACCGGCCGCGAGACGGCATCCGTCACCGGCGTCGAACGACCGGTTCCGCTGCACTTCTTCTATGAGACGACGCCGATCCACGAGACGATCGACGACCTGCTGGGCACCGGGCAGGCCCCGATCTACGTCGTCCACTTCTCGCAGGCCTCGGCGATGGAGCGCGCGCAGGCGCTGTCGAGCACGAAGGTCGCCACCCGCGAGCAGCGCGACGAGATCGCCGCGCTCATCGGGGGATTCCGCTTCACGACGGCGTTCGGCAAGACGCTCTCGAGATTCCTCAGGGCGGGCATCGGCGTACACCACGCCGGGATGCTGCCGAAGTACCGCCGCCTCGTGGAACAGCTCGCGCAGCGCGGTCTGCTGCGCGTGATCTGCGGCACCGACACCCTCGGCGTCGGCATCAACGTGCCGATCCGCACCGTGCTGCTCACGGCCTTGACGAAGTTCGACGGCACTCGGATGCGGCAGCTCAACGCGCGCGAGTTCCACCAGATCGCGGGGCGCGCCGGTCGCGCCGGATACGACACGGCCGGCACCGTCGTCGCTCAGGCACCCGAGCACGAGACCGAGAACATCGCAGCCGTCAAGAAGGCCGGCGACGACCCCAAGAAGAAGCGCAAGATCATCCGCAAGAAGGCACCGGACGGATTCGTGTCGTGGGGCGAGCCGTCGTTCCGCAAGCTGATCGATGCGGAGCCCGAGACGCTGACCTCGCACATGCAGATCACGAGCGCCATGATGCTGAACGTGATCGCCCGCGGCGGCGACGTCTTCGAGAACATGCGCGCGCTGGTGTACGACAACCACGAACCGCGGACGAGGCAGCGCGAGCTCGCTCGGCGCGCGATCGGCATCTATCGCACCCTCCTCGAGTCCGGGGTCGTGGAGCGGACGGATGCCGGCGACATCCGCCTCACGGTCGACCTGCAGCCGAACTTCGCCCTCAACCAGCCGCTCTCCCCGTTCGCCCTCGCGGCGTTCGAACTGCTCGACCCCGACCCCGCCGCGGGCACGGGGACCGGCTCGTACGCACTCGACATGATCTCGATCGTCGAGGCGACCCTCGACGACCCGCGGGCCGTGTTGAGCCAGCAGGAGTTCCTCGCCCGCGGCGACGCAGTGGCCGCGATGAAGCGCGAGGGCATCGAGTACGAGGAGCGGATGGAGCTGCTGGAAGAGATCACGTATCCGAAGCCGTTGGACGAACTCCTGACGGCGGCTTTCGAGACGTACAGCTCCGCGCAGCCGTGGATCCGCGACTTCGAACTGCATCCGAAGTCCGTCGTGCGCGACATGTACGAGCGAGCCATGTCGTTCGGCGAGTACGTCGCCGAGTACAAGATCGCCCGGTCCGAGGGAGTCGTGCTGCGCTACCTCTCCGACGCCTACCGCGCCGCCTCGCAGACCATTCCCGAGGAGCTCAAAGACGAGGATCTGCGCGACCTGATCGAATGGCTGGGCGAGCTGGTGCGCCAGGTCGACTCCAGCCTGCTCGACGAGTGGGAGGAGCTCGTGGCCGGTGTGCCGCAGGACCACGACGACGAGCCCATCGTACCGCCCGCGCCGAAGCGCCTGACCGCGAATGTGCGCGCCTTCCGCATCCTCGTGCGCAACGAGCTGTTCCGTCGAGTGCAGCTCGCGGCCCGCGAGGACGTCGCCGCACTCGGCGAGCTCGACCCCGGCTTCGGCGCCGACGCGTGGTCGGACGCCCTCGACGGGTACTTCGCCGATCACGACGAGATCCTCACCGGGCCGAACGCGCGCAGCTCTCAGCTGCTCCTCCTCACCGAGGGCGCGACCGAGTGGACCGTGCGTCAGATCGTCGACGACCCGGCGGGCGATCACGACTGGGGCATCTCGGCGACCGTCGACCTCGCCGCCTCCGACCAGGAGGGCGCGGCCGTCGTCACCGTGACGGCCGTCGACCGCCTGTGATTTCGCTTTACAACTTTGACGAATCGCCGTAGGCTCATGTGACAACTTTTACGGAGGATCTATGGCTACCGAGCCTCGGTCCGCGGATGCCCGTCGTGTCGTGCCGAGCACGGCATCACCCGCAGAAGCGGCTGCCAGAGTGATCATCCGGCGCGCGCGCCTCGGCGGCACGAGCGGGTCCGGGAACGACATCGAGGTGGAAGTCGACGGGTTCGCCGTATCTCCCTTCAAAGCCGACCTGATCGCGCAGATCAGCGGTGCGCTCCTGGCCGTTCCGGACGATCAGCTCCGCCGCGACTCGGAGGAGTCGGCAGAGGAGGCAGCGGACCGTTTCATCGCGTCCAGACGCGTGCGCAATGAGTGGGACGAAACGATCGGCCCGTTCTACGAGACCGGTGCTCTGGTGCGATGGTTGAAGAAGAAGCACCGGATGAACGTTCAGCATCAGATCGACCGCAGGGAGATCCTCGCGGTGAAGAGCGGCCGTACGCTCCTGTACCCGACCTTTCAGTTCGATCCGTCCGGACAGCCTCTCCCCGGCCTCCCTCGGGTGCTCGCTGTGCTCGGGCAGTACATCACGGACCCGTGGGACCAGGCGCTCTGGCTGAATTCTCCGGTCGACGGCGGCGACGGGTCGACAGCGGCGACGGAGCTGCGGGCGGGGCGCGTCGACGATGTCGTCCGTATGGCGCAGGAGGACGTTGCCCGGTGGTCGCTGTGACGGCGGCATCCGACGACCCGCTCGACGATCGCGCTCGACTCGCTCAGCGCGCGCCCGGTCCCGACATCGATCTGAGCGGCTTCCCCGAGAGCACTCTCTCCGGGACCGGGGCACTGTACCGCGCGCACGGCGTCCGCAACGATCCGTGGTGGTTCACGAGCGCGGGTTCGGGAAGATTCGATCTGTCCGCGCCTCGCGGGACCTGCTACGCCGCGGACGGCACCGCCGTGGCCGTCCGCGAGAGACTCGGCCGCCACTACGCCGGCGGGGGAGTCGCGCCCGCCGGCCTCGTCGATGACACCGTCGTGACGGAGGTCACTCCGCGAGCGGGTCGCGCGGCTGAGCTCGAGCATCCGGATGTCGCTGACTACCCCGTGACCGGCGAGCTCACGACCATGTCCGATTACGGCATCCCTCAAGCGTGGGCCGCGGCGTTCGACGAGGCGGGATTCGACGCGATCCACTACCGCGGGCGACTGTCGCATTCGTACGGGGTGTGCTGCTGGGCGCTGTTCGACGACGCAGGAGCGAAGGCGTATCCGACGGGCGCGACGATCGGGGGTCGCGATGCCTGCGCGGTGGCCGGGATCCGGGTCATGCCTCCCCCGCCGACCGACGCGACCACGCTGAGCGTCGTCACCCCGCCAGGGTGACGACGCTCAGCAGAAGGACTCGACGCCGCCCCATCCGCCGAGCCAGGCCTCGACCCGCGGATCGGGTCGCAGCGCGAGGATGCCGTCGACCGGCATCTTCTCGGTCTCGAACCCGCCCTCGGCACCCCAGCGCGCTGCGCGCCGCGTCGCGCGACGGGAGCGCAGAGACCCGAGCGACGAGCCGTCCTCGTCGAGGAGGTCGACCGAGCCGACGCGCCCCGAGCCCAGACGCGTGACGAGATCCACGACCCACGCGGGGTCCAGGACGACGACGGGGCGAGGCATCTCCCAGACGACACGGGCGTCGACGTCTCCCGCCGACACGGTCACGCGAGGATCCTCGACGAGCTCGGCGGGCACCTGTTCCACCACCAGCCTCGCGCGAGGGAACGCCGCGAACAGCGAATCCGCGGTGATGAACAGCGCGGCGGCCGAGTGCTCGCCGGGCAGGCGTACGACGAGATCGGCGTCTCCCGGCCACAGCGCGCGCGGCGCGGAGCCGGGCACGGGGATCGACGACTGCAGCCGCAGGGTCTGGGCGTTGGCGCGGTCCATCCCCGACCCGTCGCGGTCGGCCCACTCGGGACCGTCGTGCCAGGCCACGGCGTCCGGCACGTGCGCGAGCACCGCGCCCGCCTGCCACATGCGGTGCGCCCACTCCCAGTCCTCGCCGCCGTACGTCGTGAACGTCTCGTCGAATCCCCCGACCTCGTCGAACATGCGCCGCGAGCAGCCCATGACCGCGCCGATCACGAATCGGTACGAGCGGTCGTCGGCATCCAGCAGGTCGCGGCTCCGCGCATACTCCTCGGCCAGCCACCCTGGTTCTGCCAGCTCGCGGCCTGCGGCGGCTTTCACGACCGGGGTATCCGGCGCGATACCCGTGAAGTCTGCGTGACGACGACGCCCGACCACGACCGCCTCGGGCAGCAGAGCCGGCAGCCGCGTGAGCGCGCGCACGTATCCGGGTTCCGGCGACGTGTCGGCATCGAGGAAGCACAGCACATCCCCGCTGCTGGCCCGGACGCCGAGATTGCGCACGGCGGCGAGCCGGAATCCGCGATCCTCCTGCCGGACGAGGGTCACGCCATCGGGCACGTCGACATCGCCGGGCGAGCCGTCATCCGCCACCACGATCTCGAGCAGCTCGCGCGGATAGTCCTGGGCGGCGAGCGCCTGCAGAGTGCGGGCGAGCTCGCCGCGCTGGTCGTAGTGCGAGATGATCACCGAGACGCGCGGCAGCGGTTCGGGCACGACGCCGTCCACGGCATCCCACCCGTTGCCGACGACCCACGATGCCGTCACGAGCCCTGTCCGCCCCACAGGCGCAGGTACGCGTCCGCGGCATCCGCCTGCGAATGCGGCAGCTCTGCGAGTCCGTGCCATGTGGTGCGCAGGTCGGCCGCGGCATCCCGAAGGGCACCGGCGAGCCCTGTCTCGTCGACCGCGGTCAGGGTCCCCGGGCGCAGGGCGGCCATCTCGTCGATGTAGCGGTTGCGAACGGCGACCGGACGTCGACCCCAGCCGATCCACGAGGCCAGGGAACCGGATGCCGAGATGTGCCGATGCGCGATCACCGGCACCGACACGGCGCGTCCGCGACGGGCGATCTCCTCGTCGTCCAGCCACCCGGTGACCTCGACCTCGACACCGAGATCGGCGGCGCGTCGGACGAACGTCTCGAGCTCGCCGGCGTGACCGTCGGAGGCTCGCCCGAGCACGGTGAGCCTCCGCATGCCGGCCGCGGCCGCGGCAGCCGCCGCCTCGTCGTGTCCCTTGCCCGGGTAGAAGTAGCCGAGGACGCCGACCGATCCGTCGGGACGCGGCCGCTCGGCATCCGTTCCGAGTTCGACCGGCAGCGGGATGGCGGATGCCGGCCCCGACCACACGTCCTCCTCGCGGAGCAGTGCCTGCTCGTGCGCGCTGTTCACGACGATCGCCTGAGCGGCAGCCGCGACGAGGGCGTACGCGGCGCGACGCCGCGGACGGTTCTGCTCGCCGTCGGATTTCTGCGGCACATCGTGCAGGGTGACGCTCAGCCGCAGCCGCGTGGCGAGCTCGGCGAACGTCCGCGACGCCTCTTCCGGGGAATCGCCCCAGAGCCGGTCGGTGAAGTGCGCGTGCACGGCGGTTCCGTCTGGCACGTGAGCGAGACCCGCCGGATCGACCGTCCGCACATCGGCGAGGCCGCCGATCACTGACGCCAGGTCGCGACCGTAGACGGCGACGCCGTGCTCGCCGGGGTGGATGAGCAGCAGAGGCGCGCGGCTCATGCGGCGCGCCAGATCGCCAGCAGCGGAGCGAGGCGGTCGACCGCCGCCGCGACGAACTCGGGATGGGCGGCGTACCAGGCGGTGTGAGCCTCGCGCACCTCCGTGTCGGCGAGCGCCTCCCCCTCGACGATCCACTCCGCGCGCGGCTCGTCGGGCAGGTCCCACGCCTCGACGACCTCGGCAGCGAGCGGCGCCCGCACCGCGTCGAGCAACGGCCGCCCTGGGTCGACGGGCCCGTCCGTGTCGCCCAGCACATCGAGCACGCGGGCCGCGAGCGGGAGCCAGACCGCGTTCCCGGGGTGGTTCACCGTGCGCGCGTGATCGGCGGTGACGGTGTCGAAGAGGTCGGATACCCGAACGTCGGCGGTCGCTTCACGAGCGCGGAGGGTGTCGACCGAGGACCGACCGATCGCCCGCACCGCCTCCGGCGTGATCGACGAGGACACCGGGATGCCGGCGGCCGCCGCGAGGGTGCGGATGTCGTGATACGCCACGACGGGGGGCTCCTCCTCGACACCGGGAACGCGGATGGCCGCCTGGAACGGATGCAGGCCGGCGAAACGGACGGGTGGCACCGTGAGCACCCGCGCCGGTGTCGCGGCGGCGACCTGCCTCGTGCCGAGGGGGAGGTCGTGGTAGTCGTCGCGCACGGGCTGCGTGACGACGGTGTGCGCGACGGGGACGAGCTCGTGCAGACGCCGGGCGTCCTCCTCGGTCATCTCGTGCACCGGGGGAACGCGGATGAACCGTCGCTCGGGGGTGTCCATCACGAGCCGCAGCGATTCGGCCTGGCAGTTGCCCAGAACGACGCCGAAAGTCTCAGGGAGAGCGGCGAGACCGTAGAACTCCCCGTAGTGCCGACGGCGTCCTAGCACCGCCGACACTGCGGGCGCAACGGTCGTGACGTCGGGGGAAGGGTGGTTCATGCTTCGAACGTATACCTCCCCCTTTCCCTCCTTAACCCCGTTGCATTTCGGCGCTTCCGCCCCTGCGATTTGTGAATTCAGAGCGCTCAGACATGCAAGGAAGACTCCCATCGCTACAGCCTCAGCGCCCATTCGGGTCGCATCCATCCCGTCCGCCCATCCCTACATCCACGCGATCACCGATCCGCAGCGGGTCTCGCTGTTGCCCGACCCACCTGTACCGGGCGCCCCGCCCGAGCAGTGGTGGCCGCCCGTCGCCATGACGGCGCCGTGGCTGACCGAGAACGCCGCCGGATACGACCTGCTGCATGTGCACTTCGGTCTGGAGTCGTTCTCGACCGACGAGCTGCGAGCGGGCCTCGATGCGGCTCGGCGGGCCGGTCGGCCGGTGATCTTCACGGTGCACGACCTCGACAATCCGCAGATCGTCGACCAGGAGCCGTACCGCGCTCTGCTCGACGTGATCGTGCCCGCCGCCGATCGGCTCGTGACCCTCACGCCGTCCGCCGCAGCGGAGATCGAGCGTCGATGGGGTCGCCAGAGCATGGTGCTCGCCCACCCGACGCTGCTCGACGAGGCGGCGACGCCGAAGCGCGAGGCCGATGGCACGGTGCGCGTCGGCATCCACCTGCGAGATCTTCGACCGAACATCGACGCCGAGGGCGCGGTGCGCGCGGCGACGGAGGCGGCGAGGAGCCTCGAGGAGACCGGTCGAGCAATCGAGGTCGAGGTGCTGCTCAACGAGCGGGTGCGCGACGACCGCCTCGCCGACCGCGTGGTCGCCGCGGCGAACGGGCAGACCGCCGTGCGGGTGCGACGCACCCCGTATCTCGACGATGCCGAGATCGAGGCCTGGCTCGGCGGTCTGGACCTGTTCGTGCTGCCCTATCGCCACGGAACCCATTCCGGGTGGGTGGAGCTCTGCTATGACCTGGGGGTGCGCGTGGCCGGGACCGACGTCGGACACATTCGGTCGCAGCATCCGTCCGAGTTCCGGGTCGTCGACCTCGACGACGCGCGCACGCTGGCAGATGCCGCGACGTGGGCGGGCGATGCACGGCATCCGTCCTCGCCAGCCGACGACCGCCTCGCGACCCGCCGGCTCGAGCGGAGCGAAGAGCGGCGTGCTGTCCGCGAGGCGCACGCCCGTCTCTACTCCGACGCGATCGCGGAGGTTTCGGCGTGAGCGCCGGACAGAGGTTGCGGGTGCTCGTGGTCGCGCCCGAACGGCACCCGCTCCGCCAACCGCATGCCGGCGGCCTCGAGGCGGTCGTATGGAACCGCGTGCGATGGCTGCGGCGCCGCGGACACCACGTCGATCTGTGCGCTGCCGAGGGCTCGGACTTCCTCGACTCCGCGGTCGATCTGCATCTGCCGAGCCCCCGCTGGCATCACGCGCGGGATAGGTCGGACACCGAGAACCCCGCGGGGCATCGAGCCCGGATGTCGGATGCGTTCGCCCGCGTCGGCGCACGGCTGACCGATCCGCTCGACCGCGTGGACGTCGTCGACAACCACAGCCTCCACAGCGACCCGATCCTGTGGAGCAGGGATGGGGGCGTGCCGGTCGTGACGACCCTGCACACCCCACCGCTCCCCGACATGGTGGAGGCCGCCCGCGCTCTCCCGCCGACGGCCCCGCACCGTTTCCTCGCGGTGAGCCAGTACACGGCGCGCGCCTGGTCGGCGGAGGGGGTCGACGCGTTCGTCTTCCCCAACGGGGTCGACAGCGCGCAGTGGCAGCGTGGACCGGGCGGGGACCACTGGGTGTGGTTCGGCCGCATCGTCCCCGAGAAGGCCCCGCACCTCGCGATCCGCGCCGCCCGTCTGGCCGGAGCGCGGATCCGGCTCGCCGGTCGCATCGGCGACGCGGAGTACTTCGCCCGCGAGGTCGAACCGCTCCTCGGCGACGGGGTCGAGTACGTCGGTGCGCTGCGTCAGCCCGAGCTGTGCGCGCTCGTCGGCGCCTCGTCGGTCGCGCTCGTGACCCCTGTGTGGTCGGAGCCCTTCGGGCTGGTGCTGGCCGAAGCCCTGATGACGGGCACACCAGTCGTCGCTTTCGACGAAGGCGGCGCGAGCGAGGTGCTGGCCGACCTTCCCGGATGCTCCGTCGTCGCCGCCGGCGACGTCGCCGCGCTCGCGCAGGCGGCCGTTGCGCTCGCCCACGGCTCGTCGGCGAGCGAGCTCCGCGATCGGGTGCGGGCTGCCGCGATCGCCCGTCATTCGCTCGCCCGCCGCCACCGCGAGGTCGAACGCGTGCTGGCCGTAGCCGCACAGAGCCCTGCAATGGTCGCCGAGGAGATCCGACCCGTCGAAGAAGTGGAGGCGGTCGGCGCATGATCGGCTGGTATGTGCATCATCACGGGTGGGGACACCTGACGCGGATGCGAGCGATCCGCCGCCATCTCGACGAGGAGGTGACGGTCTTCTCGAGCCTCCCCGCTCCCGAGTCCCTCGACGACGGCACGACCTGGGTGCACCTCCCGGCCGACGCCGATGCCGTGGTCGGACCAGACGGTGTGAGCCGTGAGGCGCACGAGCTCGGCGATGTCACGGCGGGCGGCGCCCTGCACTGGGCTCCCATCGGACACCCCGGCCATCAGGAGCGCCTCGCGATCATCGCGGACTGGATCGCCCGGAACCCGGTGTCGGCGTTCGTCGTCGACGTCAGCGTCGAGGTCACCGCGTTCGTGCGCCTGCTCGGTGTGCCGACCGTGGTGTTCGCGCAACCCGGCGACCGCACGGACTCCCCGCACCGCCTCGGCTACGACGTCGCGGATCGGATCGTGGCGCCGTGGGCGCCCGGGACCATCGACGCGGCAGAGCTGGCGGGCCGCGTCGATCGCGTCCGTCATGTCGGAGCGATCTCGCGGTACGACGGACGCGACCGCGACCGCAGTGAGGACGATCAGGCGCGGCGAGTGCTCTTCCTCAGCCGCACGCTCGACCAGCCGGAGCTCGCGGAGACGATCGACCTCCTGACCGCGCAGGGCTGGGTGGTCGAGACGGCGGGCGCGCGGGGCGACGATCGGGTCGATGACGTCTGGCCGATGCTGTGTCGCGCGACCGTGGTGGTGAGCGCGGCCGGGCAGAACGGCGTGGCCGACCTCGCGGCCGTCGGAGCCCGTGCCGTGATCCTCCCGCAGGACCGGCCGTTCGGAGAGCAGGAGCACACCGGGCGGGTGCTGCAGTCCGATGGCTACGCGTGGACCGGCTCGGCGGACTCGACGCCGGCGCAGATCGTCGAGCTCGTCGAGCGGGCCGCCGCCTCGACGCCGGATTGGACGGGCTGGGGCGTCGCGGGCGCCGCCGCGCGCGCCGCCAGAGAGATCGAGGAGGTCGCGTCATGACGGCTCGTATCGCCGTGATCACCCCGGCATCCGAGAACAGGCTCGCCCATCTGCACCGCCAGCGCCGGTTCCTCCGGGAGGTCTCGACGCCGGAGCACGAGGTCGTGCGCATCGAGGCCTGGCTCGACGAGTCAGAGCCCCCCGCGTTCGACGGGGCCGTGCACGTGCACGTTCCGCCGGGGCGCGACGGCATGCGGGTCGGGGCGGCGCGCAACGCCGCGGCCGAGGTCGCACTCGCCGGCGGCGCCGACCTCCTCGTGTTCCTCGACGTCGACTGCCTGCCGGGGCCGGATCTCATCGGCCGTTACGCCTCTGCCTCGCTGACGTACCCCGACGGACTGCTCTGTGGGCCGGTCACCTACCTCGAGAGCGTGCAGCGCCCGTCCTCGCCCGACGAGCTCGCGGCGGCGACGAATCCGCACCCGGTGCGTCCGCAGCCTGCAGCCGGTGCGATCGAGACGGCGGGCTTCGGCGACTACGACCTGTTCTGGTCGCTCTCCTTCGCCGTGACCCCCGCCACCTGGGCTCGCCTGGGCGGATTCGACGAACGGTTCCAGGGGTACGGGGCGGAGGACACGGATCTCGGGCGCCGCGCGCGGTCGCTCGGCGTCCCTCTGCACTGGGTCGGAGGAGCCCACGCGTACCACCAGTGGCATCCCGCCGGCACTCCGCCGTGGCGTCATCTCGACGACATCCTCCGCAACGGCGCCCTGTTCGCCGAGCGCTGGGGCGAGTGGCCGATGGGCGGCTGGATCGACGAGTTCGTCGCCGCGGGCGCCATCGAGGAGCACGCGGGCGGGTACCGCCGCACCGCGGTCTGACGACGATCTCACGAATGGGGTCTCGGACTCTCCGGCTCGCTGCGGCCTGACGAAGGCAGACGACGGGATCGGACGCGGTCGGCGAGCAGCAGCGGGTCGAACAGCATCCCCAATCCACACCGCACGAGCAGGGTGTGCAGCGCGAGGCAGATCCCGATGACGACCGCGGTGAGCACGATGGGACCGACCGCCTCGATCACCGGGTTCACCCGCCACCCCGCGGCCCGCAGGCCCGCGTCGATGAATGCGAGCGGGATCATGTGCAGCACATAGATCGGCAGCGTCCTGCGGCCGATCCAGCGCAGCGGTTGGGCGAGCGGCGCCGCAGTCCGGTCGACGAGCGCGCAGACCGCGACCCCGCACGCCACCGCCACGATGCCGAGCAGCGGCCACACCCCCGGCCACTGCCGCATCCCCAGCACACCGACCACTGCCGCCGCTCCGAGGTACAGCAGGCCGAGACCGACTGCGCGCACGGGATCGGATGCCGCGGCGAACCGCTCGACCCCATCGCGAAGCCGCAGCCCGGCGAGGAAGAAGAACAGGTTCTGCACGACCTGCCACAGGTTGCCGAGATCCGGGATGGCGCCGGCCGCGGCGACCGCCGACACCGCGAACGCCACCGGCAGCACGACCGTCGTCGGCACGTCGCGTGTGAGTCGCGCCACGGCGAGGTAGGCGGCGAGCGCGAGCAGGTACCAGAGGTTCGTCGGGCTGATCGTCAGCTGCGCGAGCAGCTCCCCTCCGCTCTCGGCCCTGGCCGTGTCGAAGTCGGGCGTGAGCGCGAGCACAGCGGTCTGGATGAGCACCCAGATCACGTACACCGCCAGCAGCCGCCCCGCTCGGCGTCGCCACGACGACCCGTCGGCGGCCAGCACGGCCCGCCCCGCGAACATCCCGGAGATCAGGAAGAACAGCGGCATGCGCAATGGCAGCAGCTGGGCGTTCACCGTGGCCCACACGTCGGTCACGGTGCCGGCGCCCGGCATCTCGACCGCGTGCTTGGTGACGACGTGCCACAGCACGACGAGGATGATGCACACGCCCTTCGCGACGTCGGGCCAGCCGACCCGCGCGCTCACCGGCTCGGCACCTCGGCGGCGCGCACGAGGCGTTCCACCAGGTCGGGGTAGGCGACGTCGGCGGCGGCGAACATCCGCGGGACCTGAGATGCGGCGGTGAGGCCCGGCATGGTGTTGACCTCGTTCAGCACCGGCCCGTCGGCGGTGAGGAAGAAGTCCATCCGCGCGACGCCGGCGCAGCCCAGGGCGTCGAACACCGTCAGCGCCGCCCTGGTGAGACTCGCGTGCTCGGGCGTCGTGAGGGCGGCGGGCACCGTGAACCGCGCCGTGCCGTCGTACTTCGTCGCGGTGTCGAACAGGCCGGTGGTCTCGATCTCGAGCGGCGGAGCCGCCCAGCGCACTCCGCCCGCCTCCCGGATCACGGCTACATCGATCTCGCGCCCCCGCACGACCTCCTCGACGAGCACCCGCCGGTCGTAGTGCGCCGCCTCGCGCAGCGCCGTCGCGAGGTCCCCCTCCTCGCGGACGAGTCCGACGCCGTAGCTCGATCCGCTCGACACGGGCTTCACGACGACGGGCCCGTCGAACTCGACATCCCCCAGCGCCGCGGCGTCGACGACCCGGCCGCGCGCAATCCGCAGACCGGCCGCCTGGGCGACCAGCTTCGTCGCCCACTTGTCCATGCCGATCGCCCCCGCGCGCGGCCCCGAACCGACGACCCGCACCCCCGCGAGGGCGCACAACGCGGCGAGCGCTCCGTCTTCCCCGAGCGGACCGTGAACCGCGGGGAACACCGCGTCGGCGTCGCCGATCAGCGGCAGTGCGGCGGACAGCGAGACCGCCGCATCCGCCCCCGCCGCGAGCCCTGGCACCCGCCACACCCCCTCCGGCGAGATCGTCACCTCTGTGACCGCGTGCCCTCGAGACCGCAGCGCCTCGGCGACCGCCGCCGCCGAGGCGAGCGACACCGCGTGCTCGGCGTTCTGTCCCCCTCCGATCACCAGTACCCTCATGCGAGGCCCTCCTGCTCGCGTGCGCAACGCAGGAGTTCTCCTGCTTCGAAGGAGGGAAGGGGCGCATCCGTCCTTCGATACGCGAGATCGCCCGCGATCGCGCGCCGCACCCGCGCCCCGACCCCCGTGACGATGGTGTGCGGAATGGTGCCCGCCCATCGCGCCCACTCCTGCACGCTCGGCACCGCTCCGCCCTCGGGTCCGAACACCACCGCGCTCGCACCCCGCGGTACGCGACGGTCTCCGGTGTCGACGATGATCTGGTCCATCGACACCCGCCCGACGAGCGGACAGCGGATGCCGTCGATCGCGACCGCCGCGCCCGGCCCCAGTTCACGGGGGATGCCGTCGGCGTACCCGACGCCGATCACCGCGAGGTGCGTCGGCCGTTCCGTCACGAACGCGCCGCCGTACCCGACGGAGGTGCCCGCCGCGACGGCGCTGCTGTGCACGACGGATGCCGTGAGCCGCGCCGCTCCGTGCAGCTCCACGGTCTCGGACGGGTCGATGCCGACGAGTCCCGCCCCCACCCGCACCAGGTCGAAGTGCGTGGTCGGGTCGCTGAGCGTGCCCGAGGTCGCGGTGAGATGCACGAGCAGCGGGCCGAACCCCGCCCGCAGCACGGCGTCGCGTCCGTGCCGCATCCGCAGCACCGCCGCAGCATTGGCCACGGGATCGGCGTCGTCGGCGCGCGGCAGATGCCCCATCACTCCCACGACCCGGATGCGGTCGCTCGCCGCGCGTGCCGCGCGCAGCAGCTCCGCCCAGTCATCGAGCGGCACCCCGCCGCGCGTCATGCCGGTGTCCAGATGCAGGTGCACACGCAGCAGGGGCGCCCCCGGCACCGTGTCGGCGACCAGCTGACGGAGCTCGTCCAACGATCCGACGGCGATGTCGATGCGGTCGGCGGCGGCCTGCGCGGCATCCACCCCCGCAGGGTTCAGCCAGGCGAGGATCGGCGCCTCGATCCCGGCCGCGCGCAGAGCGCCGCCGTCCAGGGCATCCGTCACTCCGAGCCAGTCGGCCCCGGCCGCGAGCGCTGCCCTCGCCACGGTCAGGGCGCCGAGTCCGTAGCCGTCCGCCTTCACGACGGCCATGATGCGGGAGCGCGTCGAGGTGCGCATCCGGGTGACGTTCGCCGCGACCGCCGCCGGGATCGTCTCGAGCGTCGGAGCGTGCAGGCGAGAGAGCGTGAGGCGCGCGACCGGCGCGGCCAGCGTCATCGCTGCACCCGCGGGTCAGCGGTCGGGTCGGCGTACATGAGCGGACAGCCGTTCGCGACGGCGCCCGGCCGCAGTTCGAAGTGCCAGCGCTCGTTGGCGTAGATCTGGCAGAGGCCGAACTCCGCACCGTGCTGCGACAGCCAGTCCTGCGCGGCCACGGGGCCCAGGTCGACGGCATCTCCCGACACGTGCTCGGAGTTCTCGGGCGTCGCCACCCAGCGCGCGGCCTCCTGCTCGGAGCCGTACTGCGCGACGGCATCGTGGCGCAGCTGCTGTTGGTAGGCGGCCGAGCGCCACCCGCTGTTGACGTGCATCGTCACGCCGTCTCGCTCGGCGGCAGCCGTCGCCGCTGCGCGGACGGCCGTCAGCAGGTCGGCGTCGAGGTTCGACACCGCCGGCACGTCGTCGAACACCGACACGGCCCCCTCTTCGCGGATCAGACCGTCGGCCTCGGTCACGGGTCCGGAGGCGAGGGAGGTGGATGCCGCGGCGAGCGACTGCTGTCCGATCAGCGCCGCCGAGCCGGCGATCACGGCGGCGAGCAGCACGGCGCCGATCGCCGTCACGCGGCGGCGCTGTCTGAGAGGGAGGGGAGTGTTCATGCCACTCAGTCAACGAGCGCGGCTGTTGCGAGGTCGTATGCGATTTTGCATACGCCCGCGATATGCCGGGGTGCGTAAGCTCTCAGCACATGGGAGTCCTGTCGTGCGCGTGCTGATCGTCGAGGACGAGCCGTATCTGGCCGAGGCCGTGCGAGACGGACTCCGCCTCGAGGCGATCGCCGCCGACATCGCCGGGGACGGCGACACCGCGCTCGAGCTGCTCGGCGTGAACGCATACGACATCGCCGTGCTCGACCGCGACATCCCCGGTCCCTCCGGCGACGACGTGGCCCGCTGGATCGTGGCGTCGGGCAGCGGCATCCCGATCCTCATGCTGACGGCCGCCGACCGCCTCGACGACAAGGCGACCGGGTTCGAGATCGGCGCCGACGACTACCTCACCAAACCGTTCGAGCTGCGTGAGCTGGTGCTGCGGCTGCGTGCTCTCGACCGGCGTCGTCAGCGTGCGCGCCCGCCGGTGCTCGAGATCGCGGGGCTGCGGCTCGACCCGTTCCGCCGCGAGGTCTATCGCGACGGACGCTACGTCGCCCTGACCCGCAAGCAGTTCGCGGTGCTGGAAGTGCTCGTCGATGCGGCGGGCGGCGTCGTCAGCGCCGAGGAGCTGCTCGAGCGCGCCTGGGACGAGAACGCCGACCCGTTCACCAACGCCGTGCGCATCACGGTGTCGTCGCTGCGCAAGCGCCTCGGCGAGCCGTGGCTCATCCGCACGGTGCCCGGCGTCGGGTATCGCATCGGAGCGGAGGAGACGGCGGATGCCGGCGCCGAGGCGTAGACGGCGCGGCATCAGCGCCCGCTGGAAGCTCACCCTCAGCTACGCGGGGGTCGTCGTCGTATCCGGTGTGCTGCTGCTGGCCGCCGTGGCCCTGTGGCTGCTTCGCTACATCCCCGACACCAACATCGTCACGCAGCTCGACCAGTGGGTGCCGAACCGCTCGGATCTCATCCGCGCATTCGTGCCCGCGGCCGTGGTGGTGATGATGGTGCTGCTGGCGATCGGCATCGGCGGCGGCTGGCTGCTGGCGGGACGGATGCTGGCGCCGCTCCACCGCATCGGCCGCGCGGCCCAGCTCGCCGCGCAGGGGTCGCTCTCGCACCGCGTCGATCTGGAGGGACCCCGCGACGAGTTCCGCGACCTCGCCGACGTGTTCGACACCATGCTCGAGAAGCTCGAGGCCCACGTGGCCGAGCAGCAGCGATTCGCGGCGAACGCGTCGCACGAGCTGCGCACCCCGCTCGCGATCTCGCAGACCATGCTCGAGGTCGCGCGCGACGACCCGCATCGCGACGTCGACGGCCTCATCGACCGGTTGCACGAGGTGAACTCGCGCGCGATCGATCTGACCGAAGCGCTGCTGCTGCTCAGTCGCGCCGAGCGCCGCGTGTTCACGCGTGAGCCGGTCGACCTGTCGCTGCTGGCCGAGGAGTCGGTGGAGACGCTGCTCCCGCTCGCCGAGCGCCGCGGCGTGACGATCGACGAGGGAGGCGAGACCGCGAACGTCCTCGGCTCCCCCGCGCTGCTGCAGCAGCTGATCACGAACCTCGTGCACAACGCGATCGTGCACAACCTGCCGGCGGGAGGCACCGTCGTCGTGCGCACGCACGCGCTGCCCGAGGCCGTCGCGCTCGTCGTCGAGAACACGGGCGGGGAACTCGCGCCGCACGTGGTGTCGACTTTGGCCGAGCCGTTCCAGCGCGGATCGGAGCGCGTTCGCGGTGATGGCCGGGCCGGCGATCACGTCGGAGTCGGCTTGGGACTGGCCATCGTGCAGCGCATCGCCGAGGCCCACGACGGGAGCCTGGTGCTCACCCCGCGACAGGGCGGCGGCCTGAACGTGACGGTATGGCTGCCGCATCCGTATCCTCCGTCGCGGCCGGAGTTCGGCCACTTCGGGGGCCGACACGCCACATGACGGACGCACCCCCGTCGCACCGCCCGCTTCTGGCGTGTCGGCCCCCGGTGTGTCGGCCCCCTGGGCGCGTCCTCGCCGGCAACTTCTGCGGCCATGACGAACTTCTGCGGCCTCGATCCCCCCTCGAGGCCGCAGAAGTTGCGATGGGCCGCAGAAGTCGCTGTCCGAACGGACGCAGCCCGTCAGGCGACCTCCGACCCCCGCAGCGCCGCGAGTTCGCGGCCGTAGGTGCGCGCGTCGGACTCGGCGTTCTCCTTGAGCTCGCGCGCGGTGTCTGTGAAGGCGTCGAGCGCCGGGTTCACGCCCACGAGCGTGAACGGACGCTGCACGACCCGCAGGTCGAGGCCCCAGACGTCCTCGAGCACGCGGCGCAGCCATCCGGTGGAGTGGTCCCAGCCCTCCTTGGGGGTGCCGGAAGCGTAGTTGCCGCCGAGCACCGTCACGAGTGTGGCGGGCTTGCCGCGCAGCGCGGTGCCCTGCGGGTCGATGCGCGGGTCGGTGTAGGCCAGGTCGAACCAGGTCTTGAAGTGCTGCGAGACGCCGTAGTTGTAGAGCGGCACGGCGAAGAGCAGCGCGTCGGCGCCGATGAGCTCGTCGGCGAATGCGGTCGCGAGAGCGCGGGCCTCGACCTGCGCGGGGGTGCGCTGTGCCTCGTCGACGAAGCCGCCGGTGACGGCATCCGCCCAGGCGGTGGCGGGCACGGGATCGGCGGCCAGGTCGCGGCGGGTCACGGTGGAGTCGGGGTGGGATGCCGTCCACTCGGCCTCGACGAGGTCGGCGAGCGATCGGCTGGCGGACGACGCGGGAAGGATGCTGGCATCCAGGCGGAACAGAGACATGTGGGACCTTTCGTTTTTCGTAGTCGCTCTGTTTTTCTTAGCGACTCGCGTTAACGTAGCACAGGTAGAATGGCGTGGTGTCCGAGACAGCTCACGAGATCCAGCGGTGCGACGCCGCCGTGACCCTCGCGTTCAGCGTGCTCGGCAAGCGGTGGAACGGCATGATCGTGTCGACCCTCGGCGGGGGGCCGTCGACGTTCGTCGCCCTGCGCCGCGCGGTCGCGGGCATCAGCGACACCGTGCTCTCCGATCGTCTCGGCGAACTGGCCGACGCCGGCCTCGTCGAACGGTCGGTCGACGCCGGCCCACCCGTCACGGTCTCCTACGCGCTCACCGACGGCGGACGAGGACTGCTCCCGATCCTCGACCAGCTCGGCGAGTGGGCCTCCGCGAACCTCGCGGTGCGGGCGCACTAGCCCCCCCCCCGGGCATCCGCTGCCCGCGGCATTCGCCCGCCGTCTCATCCGCCGGAGGTCTCATCCGGCTGGCCGAAGCCCGTTGGGCCGTCGACACGCCGCGGAATTACCAGCCATCCGGGGAATGGTCAGCCATCTGACCCGCCCCGGCCGTCACCAGGGGCTGGGCTCGTAGTCCTTGAGGAACACGCCCTGGATGTCTTCGCCGGCCTCACCGCGCACGATCGGGTCGTACACGCGGGCGGCTCCGTCGACGAGGTCGAGCGGGGCGTGGAATCCCTCCTCCGCGAGGCGCACCTTCGTGTAGTGCGGTCGCTCGTCGGTGATCCAGCCGGTGTCGACGGCGGTCATGAGAATGCCGTCGGTCTCGAGCATCTCCCCCGCGCTCGTGCGAGTGAGCATGTTGAGCGCGGCCTTCGCCATGTTCGTGTGCGGGTGGCCGGGACCCTTGTAGCGGCGGGAGAACTGCCCCTCCATCGCCGACACGTTCACGACGTATTTGCGGCGGGCGGGCGACGCCGCCATCGACGCGCGCAGGCGGCTGATGAGCAGGAACGGCGCCGTCGTGTTGGCGAGCTGCACCTCGAGCATCTCGAGCGGATCGACCTGATCGACCGACTGCACCCAGCTGTTCACACGGTTCACGTCGGGCACGAGTCCCCCGGCGTCGATGGCAGTGCCGTCGGCGTGCTTCTCCAGCGACGACGACCCGGGGGCCATGGCGAGACGGGCGAGGTCCTCGGCGGTGAGCGCCTGCCCGCCCTGCTCGGCGACGGTGCCGCCGAGAGCGGCGACCGAGAGGAGCGGATGCGCGTCGACCGACGCCTGCAGCGCCTGGGGATGCGGGTCGGCGGTGTGCCCGAAGGTCTCCATCTCGGGCAGCGGACCGTCGGGGAGCGGCTGCAGCTCGGCATCCGCCAGCAGCGAATACGCACCCGGCGAGCGCCGCACGGTCTGGGCGGCGTTGTTGATGAGGATGTCGAGGGGACCTTGAGCGGCGACCGAGTCGGCGAGCCCGATGACCTGGGCGGGATCGCGCAGATCGATGCCGACGACGCGCAAGCGGTGCAGCCAGTCGGCGGCATCCGGCAGCGCCGAGAAGCGCCGTACGGCATCACGCGGGAAGCGCGTCGTGATCGTGGTGTGCGCACCGTCACGGAGCAGCCGCAGCGCGATGTGCATGCCGATCTTCGCGCGGCCACCGGTGAGCAGCGCGCGCTTGCCGGTGAGGTCGGTCCGAGCGTTGCGCTTGCCGTGGCTGAACCGGGCGCAGTCGGGGCAGAGCTGGTGGTAGAAGGCGTCGACGAGCGTGTACGGCTGCTTGCAGATGTAGCAGTTGCGCGGCTTGAGCAGCTCGCCCGCGATCGGGGCGTCGACGACGCTCGAGGCGAGGTCGTTGCCACGGGTCTCGTCATCGATGCGATCCGGGGCACCGGTCGCGGTGCGCGCGACGACGGCCTTGTCGGCCTCGGCGATCGCGTCGCGGATCTGCTTGCGACGCACGCGCTTGACGTCTTTGAACATCGCGGCGGTCGCCTGGCGCACGGCGATGAAGTCGGGATGCTCGTTGTCGATCGTGTGCAGCTCGCGCAGCACGCGCAGCGTCGTGGCGAGGTCTGCGGGGTCGATGCCGGATCCGAGGTCGGGTGAGGCGTCGGAGGTGGCATCGGTCATTGGGCCGATTTTACGCGAGCGACCTGGGCATCCGCCCGCGGCGCGTCCGTCGGGCACGTCCGCCCCGTTCGCACGGCATCCCTGCCCCGTTTGAGTGGCACCCCCGCCCCGTTCGCTTCGCACGTCCGCCCCGTTCGCACGGCATCCTGCCCCGCTTGAGAGGCACCCCCGCCCCGTTCGCTTGGCACTTCTTGCGGGAATCCGCGCGGAATTCCCGCGGGAGGTGCCAACCGAATCGCGCGCGAGGATGCCGAACACCCACGGCCCGCGACCCGACGTCCGACCCCCGGCGTAGGGTCGGAGCATGAGCAGCCACGTCGCATCCCCCGGAGTCGTCCCGTCCTACCTGCTCGCGCGCCTGGCCGAGTCGGGTCGCTACCCGCGCGCGGCCGCCGCCGCGCGGCAGACCCTCACGGCCGGGCGACCGCCGTTCCGCGCCCGCATCGACCTGTCGATCGACGAGAACGGCGACCTCGTGGCGCAGCTCTCCGACGCGCCGAACCGCACGATCAGCGACGCCGGCAACACGCAGAACCTGCCGGGCGCGGTGGTCCGAAGCGAAGACGAGCCGCCGGTCGACGACTCCTCGGTGAACGAGGCCCACGACGGGCTCGGGGCGACTTTCGAGATGCTGCTCGCGGCGTTCGCGCGCAACTCCCTCGACGACGCCGGTGCGCCGCTCGACGCGACCGTGCACTACGGGGTCGACTACGACAACGCGTTCTGGGACGGTCAGCGCATGGTGTTCGGCGACGGCGACGGCGAGGTGTTCACCGGGTTCACGCGATCGACCACCGTGATCGGCCACGAGCTCGCGCACGGCGTCGTGCAGTTCACCGCGAACCTCGAGTACCAGGGGCAGCCGGGCGCACTGAACGAATCGATCGCCGACGTGTTCGGTGTGCTGACCGAGCAGTACCTCCTCGGCCAGACCGCCGACGAGGCGACCTGGCTCGTCGGCGCCGAGATCTTCACGGATGCCGTCGAGGGCGTGGCGCTGCGGTCGATGATCGCTCCCGGCACGGCCTACGACGACGACGAGCTCGGCAAGGACCCGCAGCCCGACCACATGAGCGGCTTCGTGCGCACCACGGAAGACAACGGAGGCGTGCACATCAACTCCGGCATCCCCAATCGGGCGTTCGCCGTCTTCGCGACCGACCTCGGCGGCAATGCCTGGGAGACCGCTGGCACGGTCTGGTATCGCGCGCTCACGGGCGGCCTGTCGAGCACCGCGGACTTCACGGAGTTCGCCGACGCGACAGTCGCCGCCGCCGCCGAGATCGACGAGGCCACGGAGGCTGCCGCTCGACGCGCGTGGACGACCGTGGGAGTCTATGGAGATGAGCGAGTCCCCTCGACAGACTGACGGTCCCGTCGTCATCGCGGTGGTGCGCACCGGCGGAATCGCCGGCATCCGTCGTCAGTGGCAGGTCGAACCCGAGCCCGACGAGGCGCCCCGGTGGATCACCATGGTCGAGCGCCTGCCCTGGGACGACGACACGGATGCCGGGCGCGGCGCCGACCGCTTCGTCTGGCTGATCCGCGTGCGGACGCCGTCGGAGCGCCGCGAACGCGAACTCCCCGACTCGGCTCTCGACGGCCCGTGGCGCGAGCTGGTCGACGCCGTACGCGAAGCATCCCGCTGACCCCTCGCGATCCGATCAGTCGGCGGCGTCCCCCGCGCCGATGCTGACGCGCGTGCGCGGCAGCGCTTCGGGGTGCTCGCGCTGCAGCCACGTCATCATCTGCTCGCGCACCTCGCAGCGCAGATCCCACTGGTCCGAGGAGTCTTTCGACGACATCACGAAACGCACGGTCACGTACCCTCCCTGCGAGTCGGTCACCAGCGCGCTCGACGAGCGGCCGTCCCATGCCGGAGAAGCCTCGATGATCCGCTGGAACTCGGCACGCACCTCCGCCATCGGCACGCGCCAATCGAGATCCATGTAGACCGTGCCGAGGATCGCATCGGACTTTCGTGTCCAGGTCTCGATCGGCGTGGTCGTGAAGTAGTTGCACGGCACGACCAGCCGCCGCTCATCCCAGATGTAGACGACGACGTACGAGAGGTTGATCTCTCCGATCCGCCCCCACTCTCCCTCGACCACGACGACGTCTCCGACTCGGATCGCGTCGGTGAAGGCGACCTGCACGCCCGCGATGAGATTGCCGAGGATCGACTGCGCCGCCAGGCCGGCGATGATGCTGACGATCCCGGCCGACGCGAGAAGACTCGTGCCGACCGCGCGCATCTCGGGGAACGTGGCCAGCACCGTACCCAACGCCAGCACCGCGATGGCCACGAGGAGCAGGCGATGGATCACGAGCAGTTGCGTACGGCGGCGGCGCGCGTCAGGACCGACAAGGTGCGTCTCCTCGCGAGCCATGAGCCTCTCGAACCCGAAGGAGACCACGGCTCCGAGCAACCAGGACCCCGCGAGGATCGTCGCGATCAGGAACACGCGCGAGAGCGACGGCCACCACTGCGCTGTCGCCGGCTCTGACACCGCGCAGGCAATCCAGACGGCCACCACCGCCACCGTCGTGAGAAGCGCGCTGCGCGAGCGGCGAGCGATGTCGCGCACCCAGGCGACCTTGCGACTGATCAGCGCTGTGACGAGTGCTGTCAGCCCGAGGGCAGCGGCGGCGATGACGAGTGCGATGCCGATCGCCGCGACAGTACCAATCCAGGATTCCCATACGATTCCGGCCATCACCCCACCCTAGGCGCGGCGCTCTGACCGGCGGCTGGGCGGCGCCCCGGCACACCGCATGCATCGCGGGCCGACCGAACGGGACCATGCGCCGCGGGGCGAGAATGGACGCATGGGACTGTTCCAGCAACGACCCGAAGAAGAAGAGAAGCAGTGGGCGCTGCCCTCCGAGCCGCTCGAGCGCGGTGAGTCGGAGGTGCTCGACACGGCGCCTGAGATCGACCCGCTGTCGATCGGCCTCGGCGCCGAGACCGGCGGGAGTGTGAGTTCGATCGTCTTCCCGGTCG
Organism: Microbacterium hydrocarbonoxydans; assembly: GCF_023715885.1. Classification (GTDB taxonomy): domain Bacteria; phylum Actinomycetota; class Actinomycetes; order Actinomycetales; family Microbacteriaceae; genus Microbacterium; species Microbacterium hydrocarbonoxydans_C. The sequence continues at coordinate 319,054 of NZ_JAMBOY010000001.1, forward strand.
CGCCGCCGGCGCCGTCGGCCGAGTCGACCGAGGGCCGCGAGCCCGAGCCCGAGCCCGAGGACTGACCCCGACGTCGCAGTTTCGCGTCGTCGTCGCACGTTCGCGCGGCCGACCTGCGACGCCGCTGCGATTCTGCGACACGGCTGCAGCGGGCACTGTCGCCCGCCGCGGCTACGGTGGAGGGATGACGATCACCGCCGCGGCAGACGGTTCCGCCCTGGGCAATCCCGGCCCCAACGGCTGGGCCTGGTACATCGACGACGCGAACTGGGCAGCCGGCGGATCCCCGCACGGCACCAACAACCAGGGCGAGCTGCAAGCGGTGCTCGAGCTGCTGCGCGCGACGGCGGGCACGAACGAGAAGCTCCTCATCGAGTGCGACAGCCGCTACGTGATCGACTCGGTGACCAAGTGGATGCCGGGGTGGAAGCGCAAGGGCTGGCGCAAGTCCGACGGCGGCCCGGTGCTCAACCGCGACCTGCTCGAAGGCATCGACGAGGCGATCCGCGGCCGTGACGTCGAATTCTCGTGGGTCAAAGGCCACGCCGGGCACCCCCTCAACGAGGCCGCTGACGAGCGGGCGAACGCCGCCGCGAAGGCGTACCAGCAGAAGCAGGATCCGCGCCGCGGCCCGGGTTTCACGATGGCGACGGATGCCGGGGCGGCCGTCGCCGCATCCGCACCGATCGCGGCGAACGCCGGCACCTGGACATCCTCCGACGATGACGCCGCCCGGGCGGATGCGGTCGAAGCCGACACCGCGCGGGTCGGGACAGAGGACGGCGCGAGTGCGCCGCTCGCCGCCGCCGCGGCATCCGCTCCGTCTCCCGCCGCCGCGGCATCGCTCGCCGAGCCGCTGTGGGCCGAGGCTCCCGACCTGTTCGACGGTTTCGACGACGAGCCCTCAACCGATCCGATCGAGCTGCGCGTGCAGTTGTCGGGCGAGGAGCACGCGCGTCTCGCCGACCGCGCCGACGCGCAGGGCGTCTCGCTCGAGGAGGCCCTTCGCCGCCTCATCTGAGCGGGACCGAGAGCACTGCGGCGTAGACTCGCGCCATGTCGACACCTGCGCGCACGATCGGCCGCCTGTTCCTCGGATCCTCCCTCGTCTTCGCGGGCGTCTCGCACCTGACGTTCGCGCGAGACGAGTTCCAGGCGCAGGTGCCGGAATCGCTGCCGCTCGACCCGGACACGACCGTGCTCGCCTCGGGTGTCGTCGAGGTCGGGCTCGGCACCGCGCTGCTGTTCGCCAAGAAGCGACGCGGCCTGGTCGGAGTGATCGCCGCACTGTTCTTCATCGCGGTCTTTCCCGGCAACCTCGCCCAGTGGGTCCACCACCGCGACGGTTTCGGACTCGACACCGAGATCAAGCGGTTCGCACGGCTGTTCTTCCAGCCCGCGCTCGTCGCGCTCGCCCTCTGGTCGACGCGCGAGCCACGGCGCTGACGACGAACCGGCCAGCCCCGAGGGAGCCGGCCGGTTCGAGTCGGAGTCGTGAACCTCAGACCGTCAGCAGTTCCCGCTCGAGGCGGTCGTACGACGCCTCCATGCCGTCGGCCATGCCGGTGGCGAGGATCATGTCGCGCGTCTCCTTGTCGGGGTACTCGATGAAGAGCGTGATGAGGGTCGCGCCGTCCTCCTCGTAGAGGTTGAGGTCGTTCAGCGTCTCGACCGGCATCCCGATCATCCGCTCGGTCTGCACCGACCTGCGCGGGGCGTCGATCACGAGCGCCTCGCCCTCGAAGCCGAACGGCTCGCCCTCGGTGTCGCCGACCGGAGCCCACGAGTTGCGATACGTCTGGCCGACCTCGGTCGCGACCACGCACTCGGTCATCTCCCACCCGTCGGGTCCGAGCAGCCACTTCTTCATGAGCTCGGGCTCGTTGTGCGCCCGCCAGACCAGGTCGCGCGGTCCGTTCACAAGCCGGGTGATGCGCACGTGCGTGTCGTCGAGGATGTCGACGACGGTGCCCTTGCCCTGCGCGTAGTCGCGGAGATCCTGCAGCACCGCGTCGAGCTGGCTCATCGCCATGCGGATGCCCTCGACCTGGCCCATCTCGACCACCTGCTCGAGCGCCTCGACCGAATCGAAGTGGCTCGTCGTGACCATGCGGGTGCCGTCGGCCGTGGACTCGAACGCGAACGACATGCGCTGCGCGGGGAAGCCCTCGAGCGGCTTGCCATCGGCATCCGCGAACGAGTCGAGCACCTCGAAGCCGCGCGGCTCGTCGATCGACAGGAACTCCCACGAGCCGGAGGACGACTCGCCGCGAGGTCCGTTCATCGTGTAGTTCGCGCGTCCGCCGACCGTGTGGTCCCAGGCGGTGAACGTCGCCGGCCATCCGGGAGGTCCCCAGAAGCGCTCGAGCTGGCGCGGATCGCTGTACGCGCTCCAGACCCGCTCGATCGGCGCCGCGAAGTCCGCGACGACGGTCATGGTGAGGTTGTCGGCATCGGTGGTGATGTCGGTGACAGGCATGATCAGTTCCCTTCTTCGGTTCGTGAGGTGCTGCTGTTGTCGATGGTGTCGGATGCGGTCGGGCGCGACGGCTCGGCCAGCAGGTCGTCGAGGCGGGCGATGCGCGACCGCCACAGCTCTTCGTATCGGGCGAGGAGCGCCCTGGCGCGGGCGATCATCTCGGGGTTCGCGCGGACGAGCCGCTCGCGTCCCTCGGCGCGCTTGACGATGAGGTTCGCCGCTTCGAGCACGGACACGTGCTTCTGGACCGCGGCGAACGACATCTCGTATTCGGAGGCGAGGGTCGAGACGGACTGCTCCCGCTCGATCGTCCGACGCAGGATGTCGCGCCGGGTCGACGTCGCCAATGCGTGGAATACACGGTCGACCTCCGCTTCGCTCAGTTCTCGTTGTGCAACCATTTGGTTGTACGTTAGACCCGGGTGAAGGGGGTGTCAAGGATGTTGTCGTTGCTCGGGGCCCGAGGGTGCGCGAGAGCCGAGTCCTACTCGGTGGTGATCCGGTAGATCACCACATGTTCCGGGAACGATCCAGGCAGGTGCACCCCGGCGGAGGCGAGCGCGCGACCGCTGAGCACCACTCCCGATCCGTCGTCGCCGTACCACGCGGGGTCGGCGCGACCGTCGTCGGGCGTCCCCACACTGACGGGCGCGACGCGGTACCGTCGGTCGGGGTCGAGCCCGGGGATGGTGAACCTGCCGCGCGGCGACACCGTCGGACGGTCGAGGAACGCGAGGAACACGAGCGCCTCCGACCGGTCCTGCGCGATCGCGCCGGTGACCTGAACGGCAGGGTCGATCGTGTCGGCCCGCATCATGTCGCCCGAGTGCAGCAGCCCGCGATGCGCCTTGTAGACGTCGATCCAGGCAGCCAGGTCGGCGCTCTCGCGCGCGGTGGCCTTCGCGAGGTCCCACTCTATGCCGAAGTGGCCGAACAGCGCCGTGGCGGCGCGGAACGACAGCTCATGCGTGCGACCGGTGGTGTGGTTCACGGTCGCGCCGATGTGCGAGCCGAGCAGCTCGGCGGGCATCAACTGCATCGTCCACCGCATCATCTGCTGACGCTCGAGCGGGTCGATGCAATCGCTGACCCACACGCGGTCGGTGCGCTCAATGACGCCGAGGTCGACCCGCGCGCCGCCGGACGAGCACGATTCGATCTCGAGGTCGGGGAACCGGCGCTTCAGCTCGTCCATCAGCCGGTAGGCGGCGAGCGTCTGCTCATGCACCCCGGCGGCTCCGGAGGGCGCAGTCCCCGCGTCGATGAGATCGCGGTTGTGATCCCACTTGATGTACGCGATGTCGTGCGCTTCCAGGATCGCCGTCATGTCGGCGAGCACGTGCTCGAACGCCGCCGGAATGCCGAGGTTCAGCACCTGCTGGTTCCGACCCCGGATCGGGAGCCGCCCTCCGGTCTGCATCATCCACTCGGGGTGAGCCCGCGCGAGCTCGCTCTCCTCGTTCACCATCTCCGGCTCGAACCAGAGCCCGAACTCCATGCCGAGCGCTGTCACCCGCTCGACGAGGGGCCCGAGACCGTCGGGCCAGACGTCGCGGTCGACCGTCCAGTCGCCGAGACCGATCGTGTCGTCGCGCCGCCCGAGGAACCAGCCGTCGTCGAGCACGAATCGCTCGACCCCGAGTGCCGCGGCACGGTCGGCGAGGTCGAGCAGACGCAGCACGTCGTGGTCGAAGTACACCGCTTCCCAGACGTTCAACGTCACCGGACGCGGCCTCGTCGGGTGACTCGCCCGGGCGCGGAGGAAGCGATGGAAGCGGTGCGCCTGGGCGTCGAGGCCGTCACCGTAGGCGGCGTACACCCACGGCGAACGGTAGCTCTCGCCCTGCGCGAGACGCACTTCGCCGGGCAGCAGGAGCTCTCCCCCGCCGATGACCGGCGACCCCGTGGAGAGCTGTTCCACGTAGTGGCGGTGGTTGCCGCTGAAGCCGACGTGCACCCCCCACACCTCACCGGAGGAGAACTCGAAGCCGCGGGTGCCGACGCTCAGGACCGTCGCGGCATCCGGACCGGTGCGCCCCTTGCGACCCTCGCGCTCGTGGATGCCGACCACGAGGTCATGACGCTGCGGCACCCGCTCGCGACTCCAGCGGCCGGCGAAGTCGAGTACCTCGCGGGCTCGGACGGGCACGGGGAACGCGAGGTTCACGTCGCCGACCGTGTAGACGCGCGCGACGTCGTTGCGCAGGTCCGCCCGCGCTCGGAGCAGACCGCTCTCGAGCAGCTCCAGTTCCAGGGTGAGACTCAGTCCCGCGACCGGGTCGTGCGCGTGGACGGCGACGAGCGCCGCACCCGCCTCGATCAGTCCGCCGCCGACGGTCGCGCCGTCGAGCTCGATGCGGTGAACGGCGAATCGCGGCGACCACGCCGTACCGTCGCGATGGCCGACGATGCCCGGCTTGCCCTCCCATCCGGCATGATGTTCGGGCACGACGGCCACGCGCACGGCGCCGTCGACGACGTTGCCGCTCGACGGTTCGACGCCGGCGAGCGCGAGGGCGGCGACGTCGTCGATGGTCTGTGCTCCGAGGTCTGCGCCCCAGTGCACGATCGAGGGCAGACGCTGCTCCGTCACATCCAGCACCAGGCTCACGCCGGCGGCGGAGAGGTGGATGAACGTATCGGCCACGACGCCGTCGGCCGGCGTCATGCTCCCGCGTCCCGCGGCTCGATGAGCTCGCGCGTGTAGTAGTCGATCAACCCGTCCGGGCCGGTCAGCACCGGACGATCGAAGTCGCCTGACAGGTACATCGGCGTCACGAGATACGACTCGCGCGGGTGCGTCGGCCGCGCCCAGCGCACGCCGTTGGCGATCACGCGCTGCACGTCGGGATGATGGTAGACCGGATAGATCTCGTCGCCGGGGCTGAAGTAGAAGACCCGACCGTGTCCGCGCCGGTAGGTGATGCCGCTGCGGAACACCTCGCCGCCCGAGAAGCTGCTGATGAAGATCAGCTCATCCGGTTCGGGGATGTCGAAATACTCGCCGTACATCTCCTGGCCGGGGATGATCAGCGGCTGCGGCACGCCTTCGGCGATCGGATGCCGGGGGTCGACGGTCCACACCAGCTCGCGGTCGTTGTCGTTGCGCCAGCGCAGACTGCACGTCGTGCCCATGAGCCGACGGAAGATCTTCGAGTGGTGGCCGGAGTGCAGAACGATGATGCCCATACCCTCGAGGACGTGGCGCTGGATGCGCTCGACGACCTCGTCGGAGACCTCCTCGTGCGCGGTGTGACCCCACCACAGCAGCACGTCGGTCGCCGAGAGGGTCTCTTCGGTCATGCCGTGCTCCGGCTCGTCGAGCACCCGGGTCGACACCGTCACGTCTTCGCCGAGCAGGCGGGTGATGCCCTCGGCGATCGTCGAATGCATGCCGTCGGGGTAGATCCCCTGCACGACGGGATTCACCTGCTCGTGACGGTTCTCACCCCAGACGACGACGCGGATCGGCTCGGAAGTACTTGCGGTGGGGGTCATCGGGCGCCTCCTGACGCGTGTGGGACGGACTGCGGGGACGTTCCCCAGGGCGGGGTGGCGATGGCTTCGGCTGCACTCGGCCACGAGCGCAGCACCTCGACGACGTCGCCGCTCCGCTCGTCGGCGATGGCCTGGGCGAGGGACTCCTCCAGCAGGTCCGCGAGCACGACCCGGTCGCCCCCGCGTTCGCTGCTGCGGATGGCGCCCTCGACCATCGCGAGGGTCATGACGTTCGTGCGCACCTCGTTCTGCGGCGTGTTGCCGGTCGCGAGGGCGCCGACGAACTCCTCCAGCGCCCCCTCGATGCCTTCGCTGGACTCGCCGACCTCGACGGCGACGCCGGCGGCATCCGCCTGCACGAGATGATCGCCGTCCCAGTGAGCGGCCCCCGCCTCGCCGTAGACGTGCCAGTCGGCGTTCCACGAGGTCTGCAGACCCGGGGTGCAGCGGCTGCCGGAGTAGACGAAGCGCGCACCCGAGGCGAGGTCGAAGGTCGCGGTCGCCGCGGCGTCGCCGGCGAACCAGCTCCACGGCGGGTTCCAGGAGTCGCAGCGCACCGACACGGGCTCGTCGACCGTGAGGTAGCGCAGCATGTCGAAGTGGTGGACCGACATGTCGACCAGGAGCGGATGCGCCATCTGCTCGCGGAAGCCGGGCTCGTGGTCTTCATGGAAGAACTGGGCGTGCACCGCGCCGAGGGCGCCGAGCTGCGCGGCGGCATCGCGGAACGCGGCGAGGTGGCGGAAGTACCGACGGGACTGGCTCGCCATGAGCAGTCCGCCGGTGAGATCGGCCAGCGCGACCTGGCGGAGCGCCTCCGAGACGGTCGGAGCCAGCGGCTTCTCGCACAGCACGGGGAGGCCGGAACGCATCGCCTCCTCGTTGACCACGCGGTGCGCCTGCGGCACCGTCACGTTGATCACCGCCCTGGCCCCTGACCGTTTCACGACGTCGGCGAGCGACGAGCCGACAACCGCGTCCGCCAGTCCGATCGACGACACGGTGCGCGTCGCGAGATCGACGTCGAGGTCGACGACGCCCACGGGCTCCGCATGCGCGGAGCGCGCCAGCATCCGCAGCCACTCGCCGCCCATGGCGCCGGCGCCCACGACGACGACGCGCAGCCTCTCGTCCGGCGACTCTGATCCGCTCATCCCGGTCATCCCTTGATCGCGCCGCCGAGGCTCGTGCGCAGCAGGTGTTTGCGCACGAACACGTAGAGAACGGCGGGTGGTACGAGGTACACGATCGCACTCGCGGCGAGCAGGCCCCAGTCGACCTGGTTGTACTCGCTGAAGGCTCGGAAGAGTCCGATGGAAAGCGGGTACAGATCCGCGTTCTGCAGCAGCACGAGCGGCGTCAGGAAGTCGCCCCACACGCCCATGAAGCTCAGCATCGCCGCAGCGCCCAGCCCCGGTCCGACCAGAGGGAGCACGACTCGCCAGATGGCCTGGAGGCGGGAGTTGCCGTCGATCCAGGCGGCCTCTTCGAGCTCGATCGGCACGGCGGCGATCGTGCCGGCGAGCAGCCAGAGCGTGACCGGCAGCTGGAACGCCGCCTCGACGATGATGAGGCCGAACAGGCTGTTCGAGAGTCCGATGTTCACCATGATGAGGTACAGCGCGACGATCGTGGCCGGCGCCGGGATCACCCGGATGAGGAGGATGCCGAACATGAAGAATCGGCGGCCCTTGAACCGGTAGCGTGCGAGCGCGTACCCACCGGCGAGACCGAGCGCGAGGTTGAGCACGGTGGCGCTGACGCCGATGATGAGGCTGTTCACGAGCAGCTGCGGCGTCGCGGCATCCGTGAAGAACTTCACGAAGTTCTCCATCGCGAAGGTCGGCCACTGCACTGTCGGCCCCGCCTCGGAGTCGACTGCGCTCAGCACCACCCAGGCGAACGGCACGAGGCAGAAAAGCGCCATCAGCGAGATGAGGATGTAGCCGAGCGTCCGCTGCACGGCCGCGATCGGCGTCAGGGGGCGCCGCCGCATCTTCTGCGCTGGTGCCTCGGCGACCGCGACGGGCGCGGTGGAGATCACGGATGTCATGTCAGACCTCCACTTTCGCCAGGCGCACGTAGACGACGCCGAGGACGAGAACGATGACGAGCAGGATGATGGATGCCGCGCTGCCGATCCCGATCTGCGAGAACTGCAGAGCGCGCTCGTAGATGTAGATCGCGGCGAGCCGCGTCTGGCCTCCCGGTCCGCCCTGCGTGAGGAAGTAGACGAGGCCGAAGACGCCGATCGTGCTGATGGTCGTCAGGAGGAGATAGAGGAAGACCGGGCCGCGGATGAGCGGGAGAGTGACGTGGCGGAACACCTGGGTGGCGCTCGCACCGTCGATGCGTGCCGCCTCGATGAGCTCGGCTGGCACGTCTTCCAGCGCGGCTTGGAACATGATCATCGCGAACGCCACGCCTCGCCAGATGTTGACGATGATGATCGAGGTCAGCGGCACGACCTGCAGCCACGAGGTCGGCTCCGCGCCGAACAGGCCGGTCAGCCGGTTCAGCGTTCCCTCGACGCTGTTCGAGAGCACGCTCGCCCAGGCCAGCGAGGCGACGACCTCGGGCACGACCATCGGCATCAACACGGCCGCGCCGAAGAAGCCCTTGCCCCGCAGCCACGGGCGGCTGAGGAGGATCGCAGCGACCATGCCGAGCACGGTCTGGCCGATGATCGCGCTCCACAGCGTGAAGGTCGCCGTCTGTCCGAGCGATCCGAGGAAGTCGGCGTTGTTCAGCAGGTAGACGAAGTTGTCGATGCCGACGAACTGCGGATCCCGAGCCGCGAAGCCGGTGAGCTGCGTGTTGGTGAACGCCAGATAGATGCTGTATCCGGCGGGGACGAGGATGAACAGGAAGATCAGCGCGAACGAGGGCCCGAGCAGGAGCAGGATCAGTGGCCAGTTGCGGGCGCGACGCCGTGTCGGCGACGGCCCGGAGGCCGCCGCCGACATGGACGCGGGAAGCGTGGAGGTCACTTCTTCACCAGGTTGGGCCCCAGGAGGTCCGTCGCATCGGCGACGAACGCGTCGTACGCCTCCTGGCCGCTCGCGCCGCTGAGGATCATCTCGGTCGCGGTCGACACGGCCTGCGCGATCTGCGAGGCGCCGTCGCCGGTCACCACGAAGACGCTGTCCGCGAGGTCCTCGCCCGCCTGCAGCAGCTGCGGCTCCTCCGAGTACGGAGCGACGTCGTCGAGGTCATCGCGGGCGGAGGCCGCACCCGACGCCACGAGCTGCTCGGCGAGCGGCTTGCCGCTCGAGAGGTACTTGATGAACTCGAACGCGGCGTCCTTGTTCTCGGAGTCGGCGTTGATGGCGTACCCGCCACCGGTGCTGCTCCAGCCGTAGGGCTCGTCACCCTCACGCAGGCCCGGCCACTGCCACGTGGCGACGCGCTCGGTGAGGCCGTCGATGGGAGCCGCGCCCTCGGGGCCCCAGTCGAACTTCCAACCCCACGTGCCCTGCGCGGCGACCTGGATGTCGCCCTCGGGGAACTTCGTGTACTTGGTCGGCTCCCACGGGTTCGGGTTCTGCAGGTCTTGGATGGGCAGCAGGTCCTTCTCCACGAGCTCGGCGTAGAGGTTGAACACGGCCAGCCACCCGGGGCTCTGCAGATCCCACGTGGCCGTCTCCGAATCGTAGTAGCCCCTGTCGGTGCCGCCGAGCAGCGGCTGGAAGCCCTCGCCCCACGTGCCACCGCCCCACGCGGTCCCGGCCGGAACGACGAGCGGAGTGCCACCGGTCGCGTCCTTCACGGCGACGAGCCGCTCGATCAGATCGTCCCACGTCGCCGGCTGCGACGTGTCGATGCCGAGCTCGGTCAGGATGTCCTTGCGGTAGAACAGGTTCAGGACTCCGGCGCCGGAGGGGATGCTGTAGATCTGGCCGTCTTGGCGGGTCATCGCCTCTTTGACCGCCGGGTAGTAGTGCTCGAACCCGTCCCACGCCTCGAGCTGCTCGTCGAGGGGCGCCAGATAACCGGCGGCGGACCACGAGATCGCCATGTTCTCACCGATGTCGAGCACGTCGGGCGCCTGGCCGGCGGCGAGCTGCTGGGTCATCTTCGTCATGAACTGCTCGTCGGTCAGCTTGTCGGCGATCAGCTCGACCTTGATGTCCTTGCCCTGCTCGGCCATCGCGGCCTCGAAGCCGGGGATCTCCTTGCCGATCGCGTCGATGTTGGTCTGCTTGGTCTCCATGATCGTGATGGTCACGGGCCCGTCGCTGTCGTCGCCTCCGCCCGCGGAGCAGCCGGCCAGACCGGTCGCGGCGACTGCGGTGGCCGTGAACGCAGCGACAAGATACTTACGCTTCATTGCGATGCCTCTCCAGGGCCCACCCCGCCGGCTGCTTTGCCGATCCGTCAGCTGATCCCCCCCTTCATGTTAGGACATACGGGAATTGTCGTCAACGATTTCTCCCGACTTTGTACTAACATGACATACACCCCGTCATGTCAGATGAAATGAGGAAGGAGGCCGCATGAGCGACGGAGGACAGACCGTGGTGCTCCCGGTCGAGCAGCTGCTGCCCGAGACCGCGCAACCGTCTCCGCTCTGGGTGCGGCTGTCCGCCGGACTCGAGAAGGCGATCGCGACCGGCGCCCTGCCGCCGGGGGCCCGCCTCGAGAACGAGGTGTCGATCAGCGAGCGCCTCTCGCTCTCGCGGCCGACCGTGCGGAGGGCGATCCAGGAGCTCGTCGACAAAGGGCTCCTGGTGCGCCGTCGCGGCATCGGCACGCAGGTGGTGCACGGATCCGTGGCGCGCCAGATCGACCTCACGAGTCTGCACGACGACCTCGAGCGCTCCGGTCGGGTGCCGTCCACCCGGGTGCTCGACGTCACCCTGGCCCACGCGGCGCCCGAGATCGCCGCCCAGCTCGGGGTCTCCCCCGATGCCAGGGTCCTCAAGATCCGCCGCGTCCGTTTCGCCGACGCGGCCCCGATCGCCGTACTCGAGAACTACTTGCCCGACACGTTCGCCGACATCACCGCCGAGACCCTCCGCGACGGAGGGCTGTATCACGCGCTCCGCGATCGCGGAGTGACGCTGCGTGTGGCCCGTCAGCGCATCGGGGCCCGTCGGGCAACGGTCGACGAGGGACAGCTCCTCGACATCGGTCGCGGGGCACCCGTGCTCACGATGGACCGCACTGCGTACGACGCCGACGGCGCCGCCGTCGAATACGGTCACCACTGCTACCGCCCCGACCTGTACGGCTTCGAGATGACGCTCGTCGACCGGGGCCCGCTGCCGTGACCGTGACGCTGCAGGACGTGGCCGCAGTGGCCGGCGTGTCGATGAAGACCGTGTCGAACGTGGTGCGCGGCTATCGCCACGTGAGCCCGTCGACGCGGGCGAAGGTACAGCAGGCGATCGATCATCTCGGGTACGTGCCCCACAGCGGGGCCCGACGCCTGGCGACCGGCCGGACGGGCATGGTCGCGTTCGCGCTGCCGGCGATCGAGGCGCCGTACTTCGCCGAGATGGCCGCCCTCATGTCGACGGAGGTCGACGGCTTCGACTACCGCCTGCTGATCGAGCAGACCGCGAGCGGCGTCGAAGAGGAGCGCGCGGTCCTGCGCGGTCGCGAGCAGGGACTCATCGACGGGCTGGTCTTCCAGCCGACCCTGCTGTCGGCCCCCGACATCGAGACGCTGCGGGGCACGACCCCGCTGGTGCTGCTGGGCGAGATCCCGCCGCCTGCGACGGTCGATCATGTGATGGTCGACAACCTCGCCGCGGCACGGACAGCGACCATGCATCTGCTGCAGTCGGGGCGTACCAGGGTGGCTTTCCTCGGCCGCAATCACGACGTCGGACACGTCACCGCGACCCTCCGCCTGGAGGGCTATCGCGCTGCGGTCGACGAGTTCGGCGGCGTCCGCAGCGACGACCTGCTGATCCCGATGACCCAGTTCGGCGCGTTCGCCGCCGAAGCAGCGGTCACCGACGCGCTCAAGGCCGGCGCACGGTTCGACGGCCTGATCTGCTTCGATGACCTCTCCGCGATCGGCGCCATGAAGGCGCTCTCCCTGAGCGGTCGCGCGGTCCCGGACGACGTCGCCGTCGTCGGGTGGGACGACATCCTGATGACGCAGTTCACCTCTCCGGCGCTCACGACCATCAGGCCCGACAAGGCGACACTTGTGCAGACCGCCTTCTCTTTCCTCCGCGATCGGATGGGCGGCGAGCGCGGCGAAGGACGCCACGCGCTCGTCGGATTCGACCTCGTGGTGCGCGGGAGTACCGCCACGTAAATTTGCAGCGCTGGAAAATATGCGCCACAGTATGCGCATGGACACAATGACGTCATCCGCATCCGATCTCCTCGGCACGTACCCACGCCCGCAACTGCGCAGGCCCGCCTGGCACAGCCTCGACGGTGCGTGGGGCTTCGCCTACGACGACGACGAGGTCGGCATGTCGCAGAGGTGGTTCCGCCACGGCGACTTCGAGCAGACGATCGCGGTGCCTTACCCGCCGGAGTCGCCGGCCTCCGGCATCGGAGACCCCTCGTACCACCCGGTCGTCTGGTATTCGCGCACCCTGACCGCCGCCGAGACGGCCCACGACGACGACGCGCGGGTCGTCCTCCACTTCGGCGCGGTCGACTACGCCGCCACCGTGTGGGTGAACGGCTGTCAGGTCGCTGCACACGCGGGAGGGCAGTCGCCCTTCTCCGCCGACATCACCGACTACCTCGACGGCGACGACCTCGTCGTGGTGCGCGCCGTCGACCGCCCGCTCGACGTGAGTCAGCCTCGTGGCAAGCAGGAATGGCTGCCCGAGCCGCACGAGATCTGGTACCGCCGCACGACGGGAATCTGGCAGCCGGTGTGGATCGAGGAAGTCGCGGCGACGCACCTCACCGAGCTCTCCTGGCGCGTGGGTCGCAGCACCGACAGCGTCGAGCTCGAGATGCAGACCAACCGACCCCTCGCGCCCGGCTCCACGGTGGAGGTCGAGCTGAGCTACGAGGGCAGCCCCCTCGCCCGCGTCTCCACGACCGTGCACAGCACCGGCGCGCCCGTCATCGAGATCCCCCTGCGCGACCAGCGCAACGGCCAGCACTACGAGAAGCTGACCTGGTCGCCCGAGAACCCCCGCCTCATCGACGCGACCGTGGTGGTCACCGACGGCGACTCCGTCGACACCGTCGCCTCGTACCTCGGCCTGCGCACGGTCGGCACCGCGGGAGGGCGCTTCCTGCTCAACGACCGCCCCTACTTCGTGCGCGCCGTGCTCGAACAGGGCTACTGGCCCGAGTCGCACCTCGCCGCGCCGAGCGCCGACGCCCTGCGCGCCGAGGTGCAGCTCATCAAAGACATGGGCTTCAACACCGCCCGCATCCACCAGAAGGCCGAGGACCCGAGATTCCTCTACTGGGCCGACCGCCTCGGTCTGCTGCTGTGGGGCGAGGCGCCCGCGGCCTTCGAATTCACCACCAGCGCCGTCGTCGACCTCACCCGCGAATGGATCGAACTCGTGCGCCGAGACCGCTCCCACCCCTCCGTGGTCACCTGGGTGCCGTTCAACGAGAGCTGGGGCATCCGCGACGTGCTGACGGACGCTCCGCATCGCGCGTTCTCCCGCGGACTCGCCGACCTCACCCGCGCGCTCGACCCGACCCGACCCGTCATCTCGAACGACGGGTGGGAGCACACGAAGTCCGACATCCTCACGGTGCACGACTACGACGGCGACCCCGAGACGTTCGCGCGGCGATACGCCGACCACGAGGCGCTGGCTGCCCTCTTCGCGGGCTACGGACCCTCGCACCGGATGCTGATGGCGGAGGGCGAGGCCGATACCCGGGGCCTGCCGGTGATGGTCACCGAATTCGGCGGCATCAAGTACGAGACGGTGCCGGCCGAGCCCGCGTGGGGGTATTCGACGAGCAGCACGGTCGAGGAGCTGGAGGCCCACCTACGGGGTGTCTTCGGAGCGCTGCTCCAGAGCACGGTGCTGTCGGGCTTCTGCTACACGCAGATCACCGACACCATGCAGGAGGCGAACGGACTCGCCGACGAGAACCGCGTGCCGAAGCTGCCGATCGAGGTCATCCACTCGATCGTGGCGGCCGAATCGCACTCGAAGCCCTGACCACCAGCGGAGCGGGCGGCATCCCTGGGCGCCGCCCGCTTCTCTCTGTCAGCCGAGCAACGGCCGCTGGGCGGTGCGCAGATCTTCGTACTGCCCACGAGCTTCGCGTGTACTCTCGAGCGTCGAGGTCTCGGCCACCGGCACATCCCACCAGCCACCACCGTCAGGCCCGTAGCGCAGCGGATCGGCGTCGACGTGGATGAGGGTGGTCGTGGCCGAGGCCTTCGCCCGTCGCACAGCATCCTGCAGATCGCGCGCCGCATCGGGCCCGGGGGCGACCTCGATCACGTCGACCCCGTACGAGCGCGCGTTGGCCGCGAGATCGACGGGCACGAAGCGCTCGTCGACGAAGTCGAGCGTCTGCGGATCCTGCGCGCGGTACTTCGTGCCGAAGCGGGCCGACCCGACGGTCTCGGAGAGGTGTCCGATCGAGGCGTATCCGTGGTTCTGCACCAGCACCACGACGATCTTCAGGCCCTCGGCCACCGCTGTCACGAGCTCGGTGTGCAGCATGAGGTACGACCCGTCTCCGACGAGCACGAGCACGTCGCGATCCGGGGCGGCCCGCCGCACGCCGAGCCCGCCGGCGATCTCGTACCCCATGGTGGAGAACGCGTACTCGACGTGGTAGCCGAGCGGGTCACGCACGCGCCAGAGCTTGTGCAGGTCGCCCGGCAGCGATCCCGCGGCCTGCACGAGCACGTCGGTCGCGTCGCTCGCCGCGTGCACGGCTCCGATGATCTCGGGCTGGCCGAGCAGATCGCCTCCGGCGGGCGCGAGGGCGCGGTCGACGACGGCATCCCACCGCGCCTTCTCGTCGGCGATGCGCCGCACGTACGCCGACTCGACCCGCCACCCGTCGAGCGCCTCGCGAAGCGCGTCGACCGTGCGCCGGGCGTCGCCGACGACCGGCAGCTGCGTCCCGTGCTTGTACGCGTCGAACGGCGCGATGTTGACGTTGACGAAGCGCACACCGGGGTGCTGGAACGCGCTGCGACTGGCCGTGGTGAAGTCGCTGTAGCGAGTGCCGACTCCGATGATCACATCCGCCTCGGCGGCGAGGGCGTTCGCCGCGGTCGTCCCCGTGGCGCCGATCGCGCCGACGTACTGCGCGTGGTCCCAGACGAGGCTCCCGACACCGGCCTGCGTCGCCCCGACCGGCACTCCTGTCGATTCGACGAGGGCGCGGAGCGCATCCTCCGCGCCCGAGTAGAGCACGCCGCCACCCGCGACGATCAGCGGGGTACGCGCCGATCGGATCGCCTCGACGGCCCGCGCGAGCTCCTCCGGTTCGGGAACGGTCCGTCGCACATGCCAGTCCCGGGGCTGCAGGAACTCGAGCGGCACATCGAAGGCTTCCGCCTGCACGTCTTCCGGCAGGGCGATCGTCACCGCCCCGGTCTCGGCGGGATCGGTGAGCACGCGCATCGCGGCGAGCGCGATCGAGAACAGCTGCTCGGGGCGCTGCACGCGATCGAAGAAGCGCGACACGGGCCGGAACGCGTCGGTCACCTGCATCCCCGGATCGTGCGGATGCTCCAGCTGCTGCAGCACCGGATCGGCGACGCGGGTCGCGAACGTGTCGGAGGGCAGCAGCAGCACGGGTAGACGGTTGGCGGTCGCGAGAGCCGCGCCGGTGACCATGTTGGCCGCGCCGGGACCCACCGAGGCCGTCGCCGCGTACGTCGCGCGCCTCCGGCGCATCCGGGCGTAGCCGGCGGCCTGATGAACCATCGCCTGTTCGTTGCGCGCCTGGTGATACGGCATGAGGCCGGGGTCATCGGTGTGCAGCTGCAGCAGCGCCTGCCCGATGCCGGCGACGTTGCCGTGTCCGAAGATGCCGAACGTGCCGGCGATCGTGCGTTCGCGGATGTCGCCGTCGACCGTCCATTGGTTCGCGAGGAAGGTCATCAGCGCCTGTGCCACCGTCATCCGACGTGTGGTCGCGGCCGATGAGGCGGCGGGGTCGAGCCGGTCGTCCTGGTCGGTCACGATGCGTGCTCCTTCGCCGTGTAGGGCAGACGGGGATCGGGATGCTGCTCCGACCAGTGTCGCCGGATCCACGCCTGGGTCGGGTCGTCGGTGATGCGCCAGGCGCGTTCGGAGCCGGGGCCGGCCATGACGTTGAGGTAGTAGAGGTCGTAGCCAGGCGCCGCGACCGCGGGCCCGTGATAGCCGTGCGGCACGAGGGCGATGTCGCCCGTGCCGACCCGCGCGGCGATGTCGATCTCGCGTTCGTCGGAGGGGTAGGCGGTGAACAGCCCGAACGGTCGGGCGTCCGCCGGTGGCTCAGCCCCGCGGGTCACCGCCGCTTCGAAGTAGTAGATCTCCTCCAGCTCGCTCTCCGTCTCGCCGGCGCGGTCGTGTTTGTGCGGCGGGTACGACGACCAGTTCTCCGCGGGGGTGATGACCTCGCAGACGATCAAGCGGTCGGCTGCGAGCGCGCCCGGCACGCCGAAGTTGTGCACCTGGCGCGTCGAGCGCCCCGCCCCGCGGATCTCGACCGGAACCCCGTCCCGGTGCAGCAGCGCGGGAGGCAGGAGCGTGCGCGTCGGGGACTCGGCGATCGCGAGGCGTCCGGCGCCCTCGATCCGCGGTCCGGTCATGGCGCCGACGTAGAGCACGTCGGTCGGCCCGTCGAAGACCGAGCGGCGCCCCCTGAGCACCCAGCGATCGTCGGATGCCGCGACGGCGAAGGATCCGTGCAGCGGGACGATCATCCGCTCGACCGGCGACGAGGGCAGAGCGATCTCGCCGTCGAACTCGGCGATGCGCAGTCCGGTGTGCGCCCATCCGGGAAGCCCTGAATCGACCACGCTCTCCCAGCGATCCACCGCCAACGAGCCCCGCGGGAACAGCCAGTCGTTCATGCTCATCGCGCTCTCGCCGCAGCGGCGGCACCCACCGTGCCGTGCACGAGCGAGGCCGCGATGTCGACCGCGGCGACGACGTCGTCGTCGTGAGGGTAGAGCAGCGTGCGGCCGACGACGAGCCCGCGCATCCCGGGCAGCGCCAGCGCGTTCTGCCACGAAGCGAACACCTCGTCCTGCGCCGAGGTGGGGTCGCCTCCGAGCAGCAGGGTCGGCATGGTCGCGGCCTCCGCGACGCGCGCCATGTCGGCGACCACCGGCAGCTTGAGCCAGGTGTAGGCGGACGAATCGCCCAGTCCCGCGGCGATGGCGACCGATCGCACCACGGCATCCGTCGAGAGATCGTTCACGATCCGACCGTCGTGCCAGCAGCTCATGAACGGCTCGAGCATCACGGGCAGGCGCTCGGCCGCCGCGGCCGACACGGCCGCAGCGGAGCTCTCGAGCACCGATGCGGTGCCGGCGTCCTGCAGATTGACCCGCACGAGGAGCTTGCCGAGGTCGATCCCATCGCGCACCATCGACGGCACCGTGTACGCGGTGAACCGGTCGTCCATCTCAAAGCTCGCGCCCTGCAGACCGCCCCGGTTCATCGACCCCACGACGACCTTGTCGTCGAGCACGCCCATCAGCGCCAGGTCCTCGATGATGTCGGGTGTGCCGAGCACGCCGTCGACACCGGGGCGCTCGAGCGCGGCGGCGAGGCGCTCGAGCAGTGAGACGCGGCTGCCCATTGCGAAACCACGCGCACCGACGCCCAGCGAGCCCCTGGCCGGATGGTCGGCCGCGATGATGAACAGGCGGCCGTCACCACCGAGCAGGGGGCGGCGACGGCGGGTGCGCAGCGCCTCTCCGATGAGTGCGGGATCCTCCGCCCTGATCCGGCGGATGCGATCGATGTCAGGCATGCACGACCGCCCGTCCGAGGAAGGACTCGACCTCGGCGGAGTCGGGCATCGCTGTGGAGCACTCGCGCTTCCCCGCGACGATGGCGCCGGCCGCGTTGGCCCACAGCATGGTCTTGTGCAGGTCCCACCCCTCGATGAGGCCGTGGCACAGGGCTCCGCCGAACGCGTCGCCGGCACCGAGCCCGTTCACGACGTCGACGGCGAACGGCGCGACCTCGACGCGGTCGTCCCGCGTCTTCGCGAGCACGCCCTTCGGCCCCTGCTTCACGATGGCGATCTCCACTCCCCGCTCCAGGAGTGCGTCGGCCGCTCGGTCCGGGTCTGTCTCGCCCACGGCGATCTCGCACTCCTCGCGATTGCCGACGGCCACGGTGACGTGGTCGAGCGCTTGCGCCACCTGTTCGCGCGCCGCATCCGGACTCTCCCAGAACATCGCGCGGTAGTCGAGGTCGAGCACCGTCAGCGGTCGGCGCCCCCGGGCCTGCCAGGCGGCATGATGGGCGGCGCGGCTCGGTTCGCGACTCAATCCGGTCACGGTCGACCAGTAGAGCCGCGCGCCGATCACGGCCTCGACGTCGATCTCGTCGGGGTGGATGATGAGGTCGGGGGCGATCGGGTCGCGGTAGAAGTACAGGGGGAAGTCATCGGGCGGGAAGATCTCGCAGAACGTGATGGGGGTGTGCAGCTCCGCGACGACGCCTACGAATTCGCTCGAGACACCCAATCGCTGCAGCTCCCGCCGCACGAAGATCCCGAACGGATCGTCCCCGGTGCGGCTGATGAGCGCGGCGGTCGATCCGTGCCTCGCAGCCGCGACGGCGACGTTGGCCGCCGATCCGCCGAGGTACTTGCCGAAAGTCGTCACGTCTTCGAGGCCGACCCCGTCCTGCAACGGATACAGGTCGACGCCGACCCTCCCGATGGCGAGGACGTCGATGGGCGCAGAGTGCGGAGAAGGGCTCAAGGGTGATCCTCTTCGATCAGGGGAACCGACTTTGTTCTTACAAAGATCGTAGGCCGTGCGCTCCCCGTACGCAAACAATCCGTCCTGACAGCGCCCTTCGACGAGACCCGCGATCCGCTCGCCACGGTCATGCACGACTGAGCGACGCAGGGCGAGCCGGTCGGACCCGCCCGACGATCCGGATCAGAGGGACTCGGCGATGTCCTTGATCGCGGCGAGGCGGCGGTCCCACGTCCGGCCGATCTCATCGAGGCGCCGCGCGGTCGCGGCGAGTTCGGCGCCCACCGCGCGGAACCGCACTTCTCGCCCGACGCGCACCGACTCGACCAGCCCGACCTCCTGCAGCACCGAGAGATGCCGCGCGATGGCCTGGCGGGTCACCGGCATCCGCTGGGCGAGAGCGGATGCCGAGGCATCCTCGCGTCCGAGCTCCGTCAGGATGCTCCAGCGCGTCTCGTCGGCGAGAGCCGAGAGCACGGGCATGAGGGTGTCCGTGCTCATGCCTCGGCCTCGACGAGCGCGACGAGCTTGTCGAGCTCGGCATCCCATCCGGTGCGGTGGTACTCCATGTTCGCCGCAGGATCGGAGGTCCGCTCGAAGCCGCTTTCGACCACGGTCAGCAGAGTCCCGCCGTCGACATCCTCGAGCGTGAAGGTGAATACGGTCGACGTCTGCTCGTCGAGTCCTTCGGGGCGGTACCCGAGGGCGTCGTCGTTGCTCCACCGATACGTGATCGATCGCAGCTCGTTGACGCTCTCGACGCGCAGCGGGATGACGTCGGCGGGCCCGAACGTCATGGTGCCGCTCGCGCCGGCACCCGCCCCGTCGAGCTCGAGCGCGCCGAACCAGCGCGAGACGTGCGTGGGCTCGGTGACCGCGCGCCACACCTTCTCGATCGGGGCCTGGGTGCGGATCGCCCGCTGCACCGCGAATCGATCGCTGTCGATGACGGCGCCTTCTCGGATGACGACCATGGTCGCACTCCTTTCATTTGACATGCAACTACAGAATTGCACGTATCGATCTGCGGCGCAACCCTGAAGTTGCACTTCACCCGCTCTTCGCTCGCTCACGGCGACGACGCCCCTGCTCGTCGCCGACGCCCCTGCTGAGCGACGTCATCCAGCAGGGGCGTGGGCGCTCAGCAGGGGCGTCGGCGCGCAACTCGGACCGCCGCGACCGCCGGGCGCGACGGTCGGGCGAGGATGCCGAAGGCAGCGCGTCACTCGCGAGGCTTGCGCCCCTCGAGCACGCCGGCCAACAGCACCGCGACGAGCGCGGCGGCGGGAGCGACGACCAGTCCGACGCGCAGGCTCTCGGTCTCGGCGAGGAAGCCGACGAACGGCGGCGAGAGCAGGAACCCGAGGCGCAGCAGCCACGAGACGACCGTGAGCCCGGCACCGGCGCGGAGTCCCGGGAGCTCGTCCGCAGCGTGCATCGCGGCGGGGATGAGCGTGGCGATGCCGAACCCGACGGCCGCGAATCCGGCAATGGTGCCCGGAACGCTCGGGAACAGCAGCGCGAGCGTCATGCCCACGGCGGCGATGAGTCCGCCGACGCGGGCGACCGCGCGCTGGCCGAACCGGTCGGTCATGCCGTCGCCCAGCATCCGTCCGACGAACTGCGCGCCGACGAGGGCGATGAAGCCGAGTGGAGCGACGGCTGCCGCGGCACCGAGCGACTCCGAGAGGTACAGGGTCGCCCAGGAGTTCCCGGCATCCTCGGCGATCGCGCCGGCCATCGCGATGAGCGTGAGAGCGATGAGGATCATCACGAGACGCGGGGTGACGCGCCGGCGCACGGCCGTCGCCACTTCGCCGGGATCCGCGGTCGCCTCGGCATCCGCCTCCTCATCGCGACCGGGCAGGCAGAACACGAGAGCCACGAGTGCGACGATCACGAAGAGGGCGGTCGAGATGCCCAGATGCACGCCGAGCGGCAGCTGCAGCGCGATGGCCGCCGCAGCCATGCCGCCGCCGAGGACGGCGCCGATCGACCAGATCGCGTGGAAGGAGTTGATGATCGACCGCCCGTAGCGCCGCTGCACGCGCAGCCCGTGCGCGTTCTGCGCGACATCGGTGATCGCGTCGGACGCGCCGCCGATCAGCAGAGCGACGGCGAACAGGATGCCGGAGGGCGCCAACGCCGCGGCGAGCAGCCCGAGTCCCGTTGCGATCGTTCCGAAGACCGCCATGCGGGCCGAACCGAAGCGGCGGATGAGCACGGCGGCGAGGAGACCGGCCGCGATGGCCCCGGCGGGGAAGGCGGCGATCGCGAGGCCATAACCGACGTTGTCGAGACCGAGGCTCGCCTTGATCTCGGGGTAGCGGGGCAGGATGTTCGCGAACAGTGCCCCGTTCGTGAGGAACAGCGCCGATACGGCGATGCGCGCACGACGGACAGCTTGTTCGGGCGTGGTACGTCGAATCGTTTCGGCGGAGGTCATGCGTACGATCGTACAGGTCCGAGAACCGTGCGCACGTACGGGGCGCGATGGTCGTGGCCCTAGGCTCGACGGCATGAGCGCCGAGGTCGAGATCCGCCCAGCCGTCGAGGACGACTGGCCGGGTATCTGGCGCGCGCTCGAACCCGCGTTCCGCGCCGGCGAGACCTACACGTATCCCCGCGACATCACCGAGGACGACGCGCGCCGCGCCTGGCTCGAGGCGCCCGGCGCACGCGTTCTCGTCGCCGTGGGTGCCGTCGATGACGACCGGAAGGTCCTCGGAACGGCCAAGTATCTTCCGAACCATCCAGGAGCCGGCGCGCACGTCGCGAACGCGAGCTTCGTCGTCGGTCCTGCCGGCGCCGGGCGAGGGATCGGGCGGATGCTCGGTGCCGCCGTGCTCGCCGCCGCTCGCGCCGACGGCTATCGAGCCATGCAGTTCAACGCCGTCGTCGAGACGAACGAGCGGGCGGTGCACCTCTGGCAGTCTCTCGGGTTCGAGATCCTCGCCACCGCCCCCGAGGCGTTCGACCACCCGAGACACGGGCTCGTCGGGCTGCACATCATGTTCCGGAGACTCTGAACCGGATCGACCTCAGCCCGGCCGGCCGT
Organism: Microbacterium hydrocarbonoxydans; assembly: GCF_023715885.1. Lineage (GTDB taxonomy): Bacteria > Actinomycetota > Actinomycetes > Actinomycetales > Microbacteriaceae > Microbacterium > Microbacterium hydrocarbonoxydans_C. Next base: position 340,951 of record NZ_JAMBOY010000001.1, read on the forward strand.
TCCCGCGCACGAGAGACCCGTCAGCCGACGAGCGGTCCGACCGCCCCGGATCGAGAGGATGCCGCGACGGCGGCCTTCGCGTCATCCAGGTCAGAGAAGACTCCGATCACGTCGGACCGAGGTCCGGAGGCTTCAAAGCCCCGACCGGGGACGACCGTGATCGATCCGAGGTACTGCAGCCCGTCGTTGCCGACGTGGAAGCCGGGCTCGACCTCGACCCACAGCCCGCGCGGCGTGGCGACCGCACGAGTGCGTGCTCCTGCCGCGGCGCGTGCCGCGACTCCGATCCGCTTCGACATCGTCAGGCGCTCATGGCGTGGAGCTGCGGGGCAGCCGCCACCTCCGCGAACTCGGCACGGGTGAGGTCGAGACCGCCCGAGGAGTTCGCGGCGTTCATCATCTTGACGAGCAGCGCGCGATCGATGGGCGACTCCTCCTCCATGACGAATCGCAGCGGGATGGCCGCCTGCACCCACAGCGTCTCGACGCCGGCGGGAGTGTGAAGCGTGAGTGCGAACGACTCGTTGCGTCGGAGCTTGGTCAGCGTGACGGCTCGGACGTGCGTCAGAGTCTCGTCCTCGACGTCGATCGCCAGTGTCGAGTTCCCGTAGGTCAGGTGTCCCATCGTGTCTCCCATCCCGTGGTTGCTTCGACGTTTAGATTACTAGGTAACCTAGCTAAATGCCAGCGGAGGGAAATTTCGGGTCACGACAGGTCGCTGATCTCCTCCGTCAACCGACGCAGGAAGCGAGAGACGACATCGCTCTGCTCGGGCGTGAACTCGCTCGCGATGTCTTCGATGCGCTGCGTAAGGTCGTCGACCGGAGCGTTCGCGTCGCGCAGCGACGGCCGGAGCACCTTCGACCGGGCGTCCTGCGGGTGCGGTGCGACGACGACCTGTTCCCGCTCTTGCAGACGGCGGAGGATGCTGGTCACCGCGGCGGTGCTGACGTTGAGATGCGCGGCGAGATCACCGGGCGTTGCCGGCGAGTCCGCCGGCGCCTCGGAGATGAAGCGCATGGCCTCACGGTCGGTGTCGTTGGGCGCCCGGCGCAGAGACAGTCTGCGGGCGAGCTGCGACTCGGCACGACGGAGATCGTCGACACGATCCACCAGCTCGCGCGTGGTCACCTGCGTCGCGTCCTTGATATCGGTCATTCCGTCACCCCCTGACGCGACAATTCTACAAGAGAACCACGTAACCAGGCAGGCTAGTGATATGAGATGCACGGCACGTCGTTAACGGGTGAGAGGATGGACTCCTGTCGGAAGGGACGCCATGGGAAAGCGATTCACGCCCGAAGACGCCGGATACATCCTGTACTCCGACGTCATCGAGCGTCTGCGCGCGCAGTTCCCGACGGTTCCCGAGTGGCGTCTCGAGCAGATCGTCACCGCCGAGAACGAGGCGATCACCGGAGGGATGCTGAGCATCGTCCCCGAGGAGGTCGAAACCGGAGCTGTCGAGATGCTCACGCGCGAGGAGAATCGCATGAGTGACGACGACGAGGTGGCCTGATGTCCCAGTCTCCCGAGGAATTCACCCGGTCGGGTTACTGGTATCCCGACGCCGAGTCAGCGAGCACCGTCGACGTGCTCAATCTGCTGCGCCGCTATCGATCGGCCGAGACCGCGATGCGTGCGCGCACTCGTGCATCGATGAAGATGAACGAGACAGACCTCGTCGCGCTGCGGTTCCTGCTGCGCGAGCAGCGCGCCGGCCGCATCGTGCGCCCCATCGACATCGCCCGGATGCTCGACATCTCCACGGCATCCACCACCACCCTCATCGACCGTCTCGAGAAGGGAGGTCACGTGCGCCGTGAAGCGCACCCGACCGACCGCCGCGCGGGCGTGGTCGTGCCGACCGTGAGCAGCGACGACGAGGTGCGCGAGACCCTCGGCGCCATGCACCGCCGCATGCTCGCCCTCGTCGACGAGATGAGCGATAAGGAGCGCGCGGTCGTGACACGGTTCCTCGCCGGCATGACGTCGGCGATCGAGGAGGCCTCCGACCTCGATCAGGAGTTGCGCGATGTCATCCGCGACCACGAGGAATCGGAGTCGTCGGGCGAATAGCGCCCGACCTCAGGCTTTCTCTGGCTGCTGCTCGTCGGACTCCACCCGCTCCGGGAAGAGCTCGTCGAGGTCGAGGTCGGGGTTCTCGTCCTGTGTCTCCACGAGCGCGATCGCCTCTTCCTCGGTCTGCACGCTGGGCATCGCGCCAGGCAGCGGTCGACGGGCGGACTCCTTCAGCACGACGACAGCGATGAATCCGGCGATCGAGGTGCCGATCACGTAGAAGGCGGGCGCCAGCGACGAACCGGTCCACTGCACCAGCGCCTCCATCACGACCGGCGCCGTGCCGGCGAAAAGCGCCACTGCGAGGTTATAGGAGATGCCCATACCGCCGTACCGCGAGGAGGTCGGGAACAGCGCGGGCAGGGAAGACGCGAGGTTCGCGACGTAGAACGTGACGGGGAAGGCGAGCAGCACGAGGCCGAGCACGGTCGACCAGATCGCCCCGTGCATCATGAACAGGAACGCGGGCACGGCGAAGACGATCGCCGAGACGGAGCCGATGAAGAGCACCTTCCGCCGACCGATGCGATCGGAGAGGCGACCGGTCAGGGGGATGCACAGCGCCATCGCTACGAGCACCGGCAGCGTCAGCAGGGTGCCGTGCACCTCGTCGTAGCCGAGTGTGCCGGTGAGGTACGTGGGCATGTAGGACGTCAGGGCATAGCCGACGGTGTTGGCGGCGGCGACGAGCACGAACGCCGTCAGCAGCTCGCGCCAGTACGAGCGGATCAGAGCGATGACACCCTTCGGCGCGTCGGGTGAGGCCTGGGCTTCGTCGGCCGCGCGCTTCGCCGAGTCCTGAGCTTCCTGGAAGGCGGGGGTGTCCTCGATCTTGAGCCGGAAGTAGATCGCGACCGCGCCCAGCGGCAGGGCGACGAGGAACGGGACGCGCCATGCGAACCCCTGCATGACGTCGGCGGAGAGGGTGAGCTGCAGGATCGAGACGAACGCCGCACCCACCGCGAAGCCCATGTACGAGCCGAGGTCGAGCAGTGACGCGTAGAAGCCGCGGCGGCGGTCGGGGGCGTATTCCGTGATGAAGGTCGTGGCACCGGCGTACTCCCCTCCGGTGGAGAAGCCCTGCGCGAGCTTGAGGACGATGAGCAGGATCGGCGCCCAGACGCCGATGACCGAGTAATCGGGCAGCACGCCGATGAGGAAGGTGGCCGCCGCCATCATGATCAGGGTGAACGCGAGGATGCGCTGGCGCCCCAGGCGATCGCCGAGCTGGCCGAGCACGATGCCGCCCAGCGGACGCGCGACGAACGTGACGGCGAACACGCCGAGCGAGAACAGCGACTGCGCACCCGCCGACGCGTCGGGGAGGAAGGCGCGACCGATGATCACGGCGAGGTAGCCGTACACGCCGATGTCGTACCACTCCATGAGGTTGCCGACCACGGTGCCTGCGACAGCTCGCCGCAGCATCGGGCGGTCGACCACGGTGACGTCGTCGACGGTGAGCCGACGGGGCTCCTCGGCGTCTTTCACGAGGCCGAAGCGACGGCCCAGCCGACGCCACAGCGATTCGCTCTTCACGGATTCCGACATGATGCTCTTCTCTCGTTCTCCCCCGGGCCCGCGCGCCCATCACGCGCGGAAAAAGCAGACGGGGAGGCGGCTCGCGCCGCCTCCCCGCACTGTGCGTCCGCCTCAGTTCTTGAAGGCGTCCTTGACGTTCTCGCCGGCCTTCTTGGCATCGGCCTTGACCTGGTCGGCCTTGCCCTCGGCCTCGAGCTTCTCGTTGTCGGTCAGCTTGCCGACCGCTTCCTTTGCCTTGCCGGAGATGTCCTGCGCGGCGTTCTTGATCTTGTCATCGAGTCCCATGAGGGCTTCCCTTCTCTCTTCCAACGGTGGCCTGCGGCCTGCAGTTCACTGCTGCAGAAGCTGTGTGACGATGACGGTCATCAGCGGCGCGGATGCCGCGGCGACGAGCACCATGAGCCCTGCCGCGCCGAGGATCTCGCGCGGCGGGCGAGCGGAGACGAGGGACGCGCGATCGATCCCGATCACGCGTCCCACGGCCTCGCTGGCGGGGAGCGGCGCGAGGCTGGCCGCATCCGTGAGCGTCGACGTCGCGTCATGTGGGGCCGTATCGACGCGAGCGGGGGAATTCGCTGCTCCGGACATATCCATCACCTACCTTCGATGGCAGGTTACTAGATGAACTAGTGATTTGGAAGCCTAGTGATCTTTCGGCATCCTCGGCATACCCTCGGAAGCATGACGGAGCTCACCCAGCCCACCGGCCACGAAGAAGCGCTGCGCGCCGTCCTGCGCGAAGACGGATCAATGCCCCGAGCGCTGGTCCTCGGAGCCACCGGATACATCGGCGGGCGTCTCACCCCGCGACTCCTGAACGCCGGCTACCGCGTGCGCATTCTGGCGCGCGACGCGGCGCGCGCGGCATCCTTCCCCTGGGGATCCGACTCCGAGATCGTCGAAGGATCCGCCGATGACGAGGATGCCGTCCGCGAGGCCATGCGCGACGTCGACGTCGTGTACTACCTGATCCACTCGATGTCGGCGGGCAAGGGCTTCGAGGAGAGCGATGAGCGCGCAGCGCAGACGGTGGCGGATGCCGCGGCGGCCGCCGGCGTGCGTCGCATCGTGTACCTCGGCGGACTGCATCCCGACGACGTGAAGCTCTCGGCGCACCTGCGGTCCCGAGTGCATGTGGGCGAGATCTTCCTGCGGTCGGGCGTCCCGACGCTGGTGCTGCAGGCCGGTGTCGTGATCGGCTCCGGGTCGGCGTCGTTCGAGATGATCCGCCACCTGACCGAGGTGCTGCCGTATATGCCGGCGCCGAAGTGGGTGCGCAACCGCATCCAGCCGATCGCGGTGCGCGACGTGCTGCACTACCTGCTCGGCGCCGCCCGCGTCGACGACGACGTGAACCGCGCCGTCGACATCGGCGGACCCGACGTGCTGCGTTACGGCCAGATGATGAACGGCTATGCCGTCGAGGCGGGCCTCCCCCAGCGCGCGATCGCCGCGCTGCCGGTGCTGACTCCCGGCCTTGCCTCGCACTGGGTGAACCTCGTCACCCCCGTGCCGCGCTCGATCGCCCGGCCGCTCGTGGCGTCGCTGCAGAACGAGTGCATCGTCAAGGACCGCGCCGTCGACGACCTCATCCCCCGCCCCGAGGGTGGACTCACGCCGTACCGTCAGGCCGTGCGGGCGGCCCTCGGGCGCGTGAACGCGGATGCGATCGAGACGAGCTGGCAGGACTCCGAGGTCTCCGGCGCGCCGAGCGATCCCCTGCCGAGTGACCCCGAATGGGCGGGGCGCATGGTCTTCACGGATGCGCGATCGCTGAAGACGAGCGCCCCGGTCGACGGCCTGTGGCGCGTGATCATCGGCATCGGCGGAGAGAACGGGTGGTACTCGTCGCCGTTCCTCTGGGCCGTGCGCGGCTGGATGGACCGCCTCGTCGGCGGTGTCGGCCTGCGCCGAGGACGACGGAACAAGGCCGCAGCGCGGGTCGGCGACGCGATCGACTTCTGGCGCGTGGAGGCCGTCGAGGAGCCGGGGCGCGACACCGAGGCGTCGGACGCGAGCGGCGGGCTCCTGCGGCTGCGGGCCGAGATGAAGGTGCCCGGCGAGGCGTGGCTCGAGCTGCGCGCACTGCCCGACGGCACCGGCGCGCGCTACGAGCAACGGGCCGTGTTCTTCCCCCGCGGACTCGCCGGCCGCCTGTACTGGTTCGCCGTGCTGCCCTTCCACGGGTTCATCTTCGCCGGCATGGCGGCGCGCATCACGGCCGCCGCGGAGAAGCCGGTCGAGACCGTCGCGCCCGGGCACTGACGCGGCCGGCCGGGGCGCCGCGGCTGTCGAAAGATCAGAAACGCCGCGGAACGGCATCCGTCCGCGGCGTTTCTGATCTCTCGTCCGGAGACCGGCGCGGCTAGCGCTCGGTGGGGGCGGCGCCGCCGGACTCGTCGACCGACTCGGCCGTGTCCTCCGCGAGCGCCGCGGGCGGATCGGTCGGGGCAGGGGATGCCGCAGCATCCGCCCCGGCATCCGTCTCCGCATCCGGGATGACGTCGATCGCCTCGGTGGCCGTCGCGTAGACCTCGGCGAGGCTGTCGTCGACCTCCGCCTCGTCGATCCAGGCGAGATCGTCCTCCGAGTGGTCGTACTCGACGGGGACGAGCGCGAAGTCGTCGCCGTACTCCTCGAGCCCGGCCATGACGCTGTGCCGCACGGCCATCCGCGCATAGCGCTCGCGCAGGATCATGGGGTCACGCCGCAGATCCTTCATGAACGCGACCATCATGAACGCCATGATCACCGCGAACGGCAGCGCCGCGATGATCGTCACGTTCTGCAGCGAGCGCAGACCGCTCCCCTCCTCGCCGCTGACGAGCAGCACGGCGGCGATGACTCCGACGAGCACACCCCAGACGACCGCGACCCAGCGCGCCGGGTCGGGGCGGCCCTGCTGTGACAGCGTGCCCATCACGAGGGATGCCGAGTCGGCTCCGGTGATGAAGAAGATCGAGATCAGCAGGATCAGCAGGATGCTGGTGATCAGCGGGAACGGGAGGTTCTCGAGCACGCCGAACAGCACCTCCTCCGGCGGGTCGACCGTGAGGCCGGCGCCGTCCATCTGCTGCTGGATGGCCGTGGTGCCGAAGATCGCGAACCAGATGAGCGAGATCGCGGCGGGCACGACGATGACGACCGAGACGAACTGGCGCAGCGTGCGGCCGCGAGAGATCTTCGCGATGAACATGCCCACGAAGGGCGACCACGAGATCCACCACGCCCAGTAGAAGATCGTCCAGCTGGAGAGGAACATCTGCGCCTCATCGCCCTGGGATGCCGAGCGCGCGATCATCTGCGGCAGGTCGCCGAGGAACTGCACGGCCACCGACGGGATGACGTTGAGGATCAGCAGGGTGGGGCCGACGAAGAACACGAAGAACGCGAGCACGAGGGCCGCGACCGCGTTGATGTTCGACAGCGCCTGGATGCCCTTGCTCACGCCCGAGACGGCGGAGGCGATGAAGCACGCGGTGAGCACGGCGATGACCGCGATGAGGATGCCGTTGCCCAGCGGGCCGGCTCCCGTGACGATCTCGACGCCGTGGCCGATCTGGAGGGCTCCGAGGCCCAGCGACGCCGCGGTGCCGAACAGCGTCACGATGATCGAGAAGATGTCGATCGTGCGGCCGAGCGGTCCGGTGGTGCGGCCCTCTCCGAGCAGCGGAGCGAAGATCGACGAGATCAGCGGAGTGCGGCCGCGGCGGAAAGCTCCGTACGCGATCGCGCCGCCGACGAGCGCGTAGAAGGCCCATGCCTGCGGACCCCAGTGGTAGAGCACCTGCGCCTGAGCCGTGTGCATCGCCTCGAGTGTGTTCGCCTCGACCGTGCCCGGCGGCGGGCTCTCGAAGAACGTCAGCGGTTCGGCGGCGCCCCAGAAGACGAGGCCGATGCCCATGCCTGCGGCGAACAGCATCGAGATCCACGAGAACATCGAGAACTCGGGCTCCTCGTCGTCGCGACCGAGCGGGATGCGTCCGTAGCGACTGAAGCCGATGAAGAGCATGAACACGAGGATGACGGTGGCGATCGTCGTGAAGAAGAAGCCGAAGTACTCGACCACCCACGCGAGCACGGTCGACGTCGTACCCGCCAGGTTGTCGCCCGCGAACACGCCCCACGCGATGAACGCGATGGTGAGGGATGCCGCGACACCGAAGACCAGCGGGTCGGTGCGGTACGTGCGGCCGGTCTCCTCGACCGAGACGCCTGGCACCAGGGCCGGGTGCACGCTGCGCGGCGGGACAGCGGCGATGTCGCGGACGATCTTGCCCGCCTGCATCCCGGCCTGCCGCAGGGTTCCGGTGTGGGTCTTCTGAACGTCGGTCCGCGAGTGGGGTTTCTCGTCAGGAGTGTCCATGACTCCCGATTCTCCCATGCCGGAATACTGCGGTTCGTCTCGGAAAACCCAGACCACCCGCGGGATCCGCGGCGAGTCGCAGCCCGGCACGCCGAGCGGATGCCGTCGTCTCTCCGTTCTCCGGAAGTGTTTCACCCCCGAACAGGTCAGCGGGAGCGGCGGCCCACGCCCGCGAAGACGGCGTGCAGCAGCGGCAGCGCCGACACGCAGATCAGCGTGATGCCGAGCGGCTCGAGCGACGGCACGAGCAGCGCCCCGCCGACGAGCATCGCCGCGAACAGCACACCCGAGCCGATGCGCCGGGCGATGCCCTCGAGCCGGTCGAGGCGGCGTTCCAGGCGCGACGTGTCGAAGGTCACGGTCCCCGCGTCGACGCGCGAGATGATCGCGTCGATCCGCTTCGGCAGTCGATAGGTGATCGCGGCGGTCTCCATCGCCTGGTCGGCCATGTCGCGCATGAGGCCGCTGCTCTCCTCGCGCAGGAGTCGACCGGCGTACGGCTCCGCGGCATCCCACACGTTGAAGTCGGGGTCGAGGCTCGAGCACATTCCCGAGGTCAGCGACACCGCCCGGATGAGCAGCAGCATGTTCTCGGGCAGCTGCAGCGGGAGCGAGCGCACCATGTCGCCGAACTCGTTCGCGAAGTCGGCGAACTCGCGCGGGTCGACCTTGGCGAGCTCAGCGAATCCCATGCCTCCGAAGCGGGCGAACAGGGCGGTGAGCGCTCGTTCGAGCTCGCCCGTGTCGGCCGACGGCAGCAGCACGCCGATCTCCTGCGCGGCGGCGACGAGCCCATGGCTGTCGCGCGCGGTCACGGCGATGAGCAGCGTGCGCAGACCGGCGCGGAGGTTTGCCGGCACCTCGGCCATCATCCCGAAGTCGATGAACGTGAGTCGGAAGCCGGCCGGCAACGACGCGTCCGGGGTGACGAAGATGTTGCCGGGGTGCGGGTCGGCGTGCACGAAGCTGTGCGTGAACACCTGGTCGAACATGACCTCGGCGAACGCGTCCGCGACGGCGGAGGGGTCGATGCCCGCCGTGCGCAGAGCAACCGTGTCGTTGATCTTGATGGCCGTGACGTCGGAGAGGGTGAGCACGCGGCGAGTCGACCGCTCCCAGACGATCTCGGGGGCGTCGATGCGCGGATCGTCCGCGAAGTTCTCGCGGAAGCGCTCGGCGCTGCCCGCCTCGTGCAGGTAGTCGATCTCCTCGAAGCTCGTCGCCGCGAACTCCTCGACGAGGGCTGGCGCGTCGACACGGTCCGACACGAAGCGCACCCGCATCGCCCACCGCGCGACGCGGCGGAGGGCGGAGAGATCGACCGCGACGATCTCGTCGATGCCCGGCCGCTGCACCTTCACGACGACGTCGGAGAGGCCCGTGTCCGCGGCATCCTGATCCGACAGCCGTGCGCGATGCGCCTGACCGAGGGATGCCGCGGCGACGGGCGTCTCGTCGAACCAGGCGAAGACGCTGCTCAGCGGGGCGCCGAGCTCGGCCTCCGCCACGCGCCGGATGTCGGCGAAGGCGACGGCCGGCACCTCATCCTGGAGCCCCTCGAGCTCCTTCGTGATCTCGGGCGGCAGCACGTCGAGGCGGGACGACATGAACTGCCCGACCTTGATCATCAAGCCGCCGAGGTCGACCGCGAGTGCGTGGAACCGTCGCGCGAAACGCTGCATGCGCGGCCCGCGGGTGCGTTCGGCGATGCGGGTGAGCCCGAACCGTGGGAGCACGAGTTCGAACCACCAGATCGCGATGAACTCGCGGGCCGCGAACGACACGATGCGGCGGTAGCGGGCGCGATGGGCGCCCTGCGCCGCGGCATCCGTCATCGATGGTTCCCGTTCGTTCGCGTTCAGTCCTGAGCGAGGATCGTGTACAGCCTACGGCGGGCCTCGTCGAGCACGTCGATGGCCTGCTGCACCTGCTCGGGGCTGCCGCTGCGGCCGACCTGGGCGGCGGCGGCCGCGAGGTCGACACCGGCCTTCGGCAGCGCGGAGAACCGCGGGTCGTTGCGGTGGCCGTCCTTGGTGGAGCTGGACACCCACGGCGCGGGCGTCTCGGTCGACTCGGCGGCGACGGCGCGACCGGCTTCGGTGAGCGAATAGGTCTTGCGACCGTTCTGCTCGTCGGCCTCGATCAGGCCCTCGTCGGCGAGCAGCTGCAGCGTCGGGTAGACGGATCCCGCGCTGGGCTTCCACGATCCGCCGCTGCGCTCGGCGATCTCGCTGATGATCTGGTAGCCGTGCATGGGCCGCTCCGCGAGGAGCGAGAGCACGGCGGTGCGGACGTCGCCGCGCGCCATGCGCGTGCCGCCGCTGGGACGCTGCTGGTCGAACGACTTGCGGAGCTGGTCGAGCGCGTCGAAGATCGCGCCGGCCGGGCCGTTGGGGCTGCCGAGTCCGCCGGATCCGAAGATGCCGCCAAGCGGGTTCTCGCCGCTGTTCGAGCCGGTGCCGAAGGGGAATGCGTTGTTCATGATGACCTCCCAGTGCTGTTGGTGGAGCCGGTGAGCGATACTCAACGATATATCGTTAACCCTGGGTGCGGGGTGGGAGTTTCGACGTCCCAGACGGGGCGTAGCCCATGGCATCCTGCATGCCCGACGCACGGATGCAGGCCGCACAGCGCCCGAACCGCCCTGCATCCGTGCACCCGACCTGCAGGACGCCACGACTGAGCGTTAGGACGCGCGCGTCGCGGCAGCACGTTCCGACTGCACGTCAGGACGATCGTGGCAACCCCCGTGCGGGTCCATAGGTGACACTGATTGACTGCTCCACGATGTCGACAGTGTCCGAAGATCCCCAGTCCCCTCCCGCCGAGTCGGTGCGCGTGAGCGTGGTCGTGCCCGTGTTCAATCCGAACGAGGCGTTCGACGAGCTCATCGCCTCGCTCGACCGGCAGACCCTCGACCGCTCGCGGTTCGAGGTGCTGCTGTGCGACGACGGGTCCGATGAGAAGACCAGGGAGCGACTGGCAACGGTCGAGAGCACGCGGCCCCACGTGCGAGTGCTGTACCTGCCGCACTCCGGATGGCCCGGGACCCCCCGCAACGAGGGCGTCGCCGCGGCGCGCGGTCGCTACGTGCAGTTCGTCGATCAGGACGACTGGCTGTTCGAGTCAGCGCTCGAGGCCCTGTGCGACTACGCCGACGAGCACGGCTCTGACGTCGTCGTGGGCAAGGAGGTCGGGATCGGCCGCCCGCTGCCCCGCCGCATCTACCGCCGGGACGTGCCGGACGCGAAGCTCGGCGAGGACCCGCTGCTCGAGATGCTCACGCCGCACAAGATGTTCCGAACGGCGTTCCTGCGCGAGAAGCAGGTGCGCTTCCCCGACGGCAAGGTGCGGCTCGAGGATCACCTCTTCGTGATGCGCGCGTACTTCGAGGCGCGCACGATCTCGATCCTCGGAAGCGTGCCCTGCTACGCCTGGGTGAAGCGCTCGGGCAGCGCGAGCTCGTCACGGATCGACCCGGAATCGTACTTCCCCCACCTCGAGGCCGTGCTCGATCTGGTCGAGCGGTACACCGAGCCGGGGCGCCTGCGCGACCGCCTGCTGCGGCACTGGTTCCGCGGCAAGATCCTCAAGCGGGTGGCGGGCAAGCGGATGGTCGGATACCCCGCCGAGTACCGCACCCGGCTGCTCGACGCCGTGGTGCCGATCGTGCAGCGCCGGTTCGGACCGGGCGTCGACGCGGGGCTCGCCTTCCCACAGCGGATCCGCGCAGCGCTGCTGCGCGCCGATCGACGGGCCGATCTGGTGGCGTTCGCGCGGTTCGAGAAGGAGATGGAGTGCCGGGTCGCGGTGACCTCGGCATCCTGGTCGCGCGGCGGCGGGCTGAGCCTCGGACTGCGGGTCGCGATCACCCGTGACGGCCAGGACGCGCTCGTGTTCGACGACGGCGGCACGCTCACGTCGCTGCCCGTGCCGATGGACGGGCTGCCGACCGGACTGCTCGAGGCAGGACGAGAACTGCGCAACGACCGGATCGAGCTCGTGCTTCCCGGCGAGGGCAGCTCGGTCAGGCACCTGGCGAGCGCATCGCTGCGCAAGCGGTCGACCACGACGATCGCGATCGACCCGCTGCGCGTGTTCGGACCCGACGACGAGTCCCGCGAGGCGCGGATCATCGCCAAGGTCCGCCGCGCGGGCTGGACGTTCGACGTACCCCTGACCTCGGATGCCGCGACGCTGGCCGGCGCGGGGCGCTCGCCGCTCCTCGCCGGACGCACCTGCACTCCGGTCGCGGCTCGCGGCGGCGCGGTCGAGCTGCGTCGGGTCTGGCCCGGGGGCCGGTTCAAGGATCTGGCCGGTCGGGCGGTGCGCCGGATGCGCAGCCGCGCGCACAGGCGCTGAGGAGGCGCCTGTTCCGGCCGGGTCAGCGGGCGCGCGTCAGCACCTCGGCGCCGTCGTCGGTGATCGCGATGGTGTGCTCGGTGTGGGCGGTGCGGCAGCCGGTGGCGCTGCGCAGGGTCCAGCCGTCGGCGTCGACGACGAGCTCATCGGTGTCGGCCATGACCCAGGGTTCCAGCGCGAGCAGCAAGCCGGGGCGCAGTCGGTAGCCGCGACCGGGGCGTCCGTCGTTCGCGACATGCGGATCCTGATGCATGGTCGACCCGATCCCGTGGCCGCCGAACTCGAGGTTCACCGCGTACCCGGCGTCAGTCAGCACCGAGCCGATCGCGTGCGAGAGATCGCCGATCCGCGCGTCGGGCCCGGCCGCAGCGATCCCAGCGGCGAGCGCCCGCTCGGTCGCGTCGATGAGAGCGAGATCCTCGGATGCCGCGCGCTCGCCGACCACGAAGCTGATCGCTGCGTCGGCCGCGATACCGCGGAGCTTCACGGCGAGGTCGAGCGTCAGGAGGTCGCCGTCCGCGAGGACGCGGTCGTGCGGCATTCCATGCAGGACCGCATCGTTCACGGCGGTGCAGACGTAGTGTCCGAAGGGTCCGCGGCCGAACGAGGGGGCGTAGTCGACGTAGCAGGACTCCGCTCCGGCATCCTCGATCAGCTCCTTGGTCCAGCGGTCGAGGTCGAGCAGGTTCACCCCGACAGCGGTGCGCTCTTCGAGGGTCTGCAGGATGCCGCCGACGAGCGCGCCGGTGTCGCGCGCCCGCTCGAGCTGGTCGCGATTGAGGATCTCGATCATGTGCCGTGCCGTCCGTTGTCCCGATAACTATCCCGGTAATACTATCCCGGTATTACTATGGGTGCATGATGGTCCGCCTCCCCCTGAGCGCCGCCGAGGTCGAGCGCGGCGAGCGCCTCGGCGCCCTGCTGCGTCGTGCGCGCGGCGAGCGGTCGATGCTGAGCGTCGCCCTCGACGCCGGCGTCTCGCCCGAGACGCTGCGCAAGATCGAGTCGGGTCGCGTGGCCACGCCGGCGTTCTCGACGATCGCCGCCATCGCCGGGGTGCTGCATCTGTCACTCGACGCGGTGTGGACCGAGATCGAGCCGGCGCGCGACACCCGCAGTCGGGTCGCCTCCTGACATGGCGAACGCCCTCGTCACCGGCGCGTCGCGCGGAATCGGTCGCGCCGTGGCGCAGGAGTTCGCACGCCGCGGCGACCGCGTGGTCGTGCACTACGGCGCGGATCGCGCCGCCGCCGAGCAGACCCTCGCGTCGCTCGACGGCTCGGGCCACGCGATCGTCGGCGGAGACCTCGGCGACCCCGCGGGCGCGCGGAGCGTGGTGGATGCCGCGATCGCGGCACTCGGGTCGCTCAGCATTCTGGTGAACAACGCCGCGGTGGCGCCGAGCGCCGCGAACGAGCACCGCGTCGACTCCGCGTCGTTCGCGGACTGGCAGCGCGCGTGGTCGTCGATGGTCGCGGTGAACCTCGTCGGTGCCTCGAACGTGACGATGCTCGTCGCGCAGCACATGATCGCGCAGGGCAGCGGCGGCGCGATCGTGAACGTCGGGTCGCGCGGGGCGTTCCGGGGCGAGGCCGACCACCCGGCCTATGCCGCGACGAAGGCGGGACTGCAGGCGCTCGGCCAGTCGCTCGCGCTCGTGCTCGCGCCGCATGGCATCGCCGTGACCTCGGTCGCCCCGGGAATGATCGCCACCGAGCGGCAGGCGCCGAAGCTCGAGGGGGCCGGCGGCGACGGCATCCGCGGGCAGAGCCCGTTCGATCGGGTGGGCACTCCCGAGGAGGTCGCCGAAGCCGTGGCCTATCTCACGTCACCCGGGGCCGTGTGGGCGTCGGGTGCGGTGCTCGATCTCAACGGAGCGTCGTACTTCCGCTGAGGTGGGTGTTGTGCGAGCGCTTGCCTCGGCTTTGTGCGCTTCCCTCGGCTTTGTGCGCTTCCCTCGGCTTTGTGCGCTTCCCTCGGCTTTGTGCGCTTCCCTCGGTTGCTTTGCCCGGATTCGGCCGCGGTAAGCGCATTTCTCCGAGGGAAGCGCACGCGCACGGCGTCGCAGGTGCGCGAGCGGATGCCGCGTCAGCCGCGCAGCACGGAGTCGAGGAGTCCCGGGAAGAGGGCGTCGAGATCGTCACGGCGCAGCGTCAGCACCCGTCGCCGTCCGTTGGGCTCGTTGCGGATCACTCCCGCTTCGCGCAGCACCTTCATGAAGTGCGACTTGGTCGACTTCGGCAGGTTCGGATCGGTGGCGTGGCAGGCGGCCATGTCGAGCGGGCCGTCGGCGAGCTGACGCGCGATGGCGAGGCGCTCGGGGTCGCTGAGCGCGAAGAGCACGTCCGTGAGCTGGATGTCGGAGCGCTCGGGATGCGGCAGGTCACCTGGCATGGTTCGAGAATAGTTGAACAATGGCGCGAGGGCGAGTACGCTCGCGAAGGTTCGATGATTCTCGAACCGAACAGGAGCCTCATGACCACCGCGCCGATCGTCACCTCCACGATGGATGCCGATGCCGCACCGCGCATCCGCCGCCACCGCTTCGGGTTCGCCCTCGCGATCGTCGCGCAGATCGCGATGATGACCGGCGCGAGCGCGCCGTCGCCGTTCTACCCCGTGCTGGCGGCCGAGATCGGATTCGATGCGATCGTCATCAGCGCCGTCTTCGCGGTGTATGCGATCGCTCTGCTGCTCGCGTTGCTCACGGCCGGATCCCTGTCAGACCACGTCGGCCGGCGCCCTGTCGCGATCGGCGGATTCCTGCTGCTCGCCGCAAGCATGCTGCTGTTCTGGCATGCGGACACGGTCGTGACGCTCATGCTCGCCCGCATCCTGCAGGGAGCCGCGAGCGGCGTGCTCATCTCGACGCTCTCCGCGGCCGCCCTCGACCTCGCGCCGCGCGGACGGGCTCGGACCGCCGCGCTGTGGAACGCGCTCAGCCCCGGCATCGGACTCGCGCTGGGCGCCCTGCTCGCGGGCATCGCCCTCGACCTCACGCGGGCCGCTCTGCTCGACGTGTTCGCTCCGCTCACGGTGGTCTACGTCACCCTCGCCGCGCTGTTCTTCGTGGCGCCGGAAACCGCACCTCTGCGGGCGGGCGCGTGGGCGTCGCTGCGGTTCCGGCTGTCGGTGCCGTCGGCCGTGCGCGGCGACTTCTGGCGCGGAGCGCCGGCGATCATCGCGGGCTGGGCCACCGGCGGGCTCTTCCTCTCGCTCGGCGCGACCATCGTGCGCAGCGAGCTCGGCGGCGAGGCGCACACGTGGCAGGGACTCTCGGTCGCGATGCTCGCGGGAGTCGGCGCGATCACGGCGTTCACGTTCCGCCATCGTTCGGCCCGCACCTCAGTGATCTTCGGCACGGCTGCGCTCACGGTCGGCACGGCGCTGTCGCTCGTGGCGCTGGCCGTCGGATCGCTGCCCTTCTACCTCGCGGTCACGGCCGTCACCGGCATGGGATTCGGCACCGCCTTCTCGGGCGTGGTCGCATCGTTGGCTCCGCGCATCCCCGCAACCGAGCGTGCCGACGCGTTCGCCGTGATCTACGTGCTCGCCTACCTCGCGTTCGCCGTTCCCGCGGTCGTCGCCGGTATGCTCGTCGGCGTCTTCGGTCTGGGAGCGGTGTGCGTCGGGTACGGCGCCGTCGTCATCGCCCTCGCCGTGACCGCGCTCGTACTGCGCGTGCGCCGGGCGGCGTAGGGGGTTGCGGCGCGGCATCCCCCGCGCCCGCGCGCGCACCGCAGGAGATCTCACGCAGTGCAGGAGCTTCCGCCCCGGAATCTCCTTCGTGACGCGCGAAGTCCTGCAATGCGGGTGCGAGGGATGCCACAACGGCGGCGCCCCGGCATCCACCGCCTTGCCTCATCGAACGATTAACGATAGATTCCTATTGTTCTTCGACGAGAGGGTGTGTCATGGGTCGAGCGACGATCGCCGTACTGAGGGTGCTGATCGCCATCGCGCTGGTGGGGTCGGTCGCCGTGCAGGCGCTCGTGGCGCCGATGCTGTGGCTCGACCTCGCGGCCGAGGAGCTGTGGGGGCGCATCGTGATCGTCGGCCTCATCGTGCTGGGCGTCGGGACGATGCAGGTTTTCGGCGTCTGCGTCTGGATGCTGCTGACCAGAGTCCGCAAAGGGTCGATCTTCTCGGCATCCTCGTTCCGATTGGTCGACGTGATCATCGGGGCGATCCTCGTCGCGGCGGCGCTGACGTTCACGTTCTCGGCGGCGCTGGCCCCGGGCGATGCTGCGCCGGGGATCGTCGCGTTGATCGGAGGCGCCGGACTGGTGCTGTGCGGCATGGCGCTGCTCGTCGTCGTGATGAAGGCGCTGCTGCGACAGGCGATCGACCGTGACGTCGAGGCGCGCTCACTGCGGTCCGAGCTCGACAACGAGGTGATCTGATGCCCGTTGTGGTCGACATCGACGTGATGATGGCCCGGCGCAAGATGAGCGTCGGCGAGCTCGCCGACCGCATCGGCATCACCCCCACGAACCTGGCCGTGCTGAAGAACGGCCGCGCGAAGGCGGTGCGCTTCACGACGCTCGACGCGCTGTGCGAGGTGCTCGAGTGCCAACCCGGAGACTTGCTGCGCTGGGAACCCTGACCGCGGGTTCGTTCCCGCGGTCGGATGCCGTTCGCTCGGCCACCTCCCGCGCATGCGGCCGAGCGAAGGCGAAAACGCCGAGCGAACGAACGCCCGCTACCGCCCCGCGAGCAGCTCCCGTAACCGCGTGACCTCGGCGTCCGGCATCCCGTACCCGTGCTCGGGCGCGGGGTACTCCCCCGACCGCACCTCGTTCGCGTAGGCCGCGACTCCGGCGACCGACGCCGCCCGCACCTCGGCGTACCGCTTGACGAAGGCGGCAGCCGGCCCGTCGTAGATGCCCAGCAGGTCGTGGAAAACGAGCACTTGGCCGTCGGCATCCGCTCCGGCACCGATGCCGATCACCGGCACGCGCAGCAACGGCATGAGCGCTGCCGTGACAGCCGAGGGGACGGCCTCGACGACGATCAGCGAGACTCCGGCATCCTGCAGCGCGACGGCGTCGTCGATCACCGCGAGCGCGGCCTCGGCGGTGCGCCCCTGCGCGCGGAAGCCGCCGAGAGCGGTCGCGGTCTGCGGGGTGAGGCCGACGTGTCCGACGACGGGGATGCCGGCGTTCACCAGTGCGCGGGCCCGGTCGACGGTCGTTCCCCCGCGCTCGATCTTGACGAGGTCGACCCCCGCCTCCTTCACGAAGCGCTGGGCTGTCTCGAGCGCGAGCGCGTCCGACGCCTCGTACGACCCGAACGGCAGGTCGCCCACGAGTAGCGGTCGCGAGAGTCCGCGGCGCACGGCCTTGGTGAGCACGAGCATCTCGTCGATCGTGACGGGCACCGTGCTGTCGTACCCGAGCACCGTCATCGCGGCGGAGTCTCCGACCAGCACCATGTCGACCCCGGCCTCCTCGACGATCCGCGCGCCGGGATGATCGTAGGCCGTGACCATGACGATGGGCTCCCCAGCATCCTTCTTCTTGGCGAGGTCGGCGATCGTCAGGCGGCGAGTGGGAGCGGCGTGCGCGCTCATGCGGGGATTCCCGTCAGCAGGTGGTTGTCGATCAGGCGGGCGGCGCCGACCCGGGCGGCGACGAGCAGCAGGGCGTCTCGGTCAGCGCGAGCGACGGGCTCTAGAGTCTCGGCATCCCGGAGTTCCAGGTACTCGGGCTCGATGCCCGCCTCGGCCAGCACCGCGAGGGCCGCCGGCACGATCTCGCGCCCTGCCTGGTGCGCCGCCTCCCCCGCATCCAGCGCCCGGTTCAGCGCGCCGGCCTGTGACCGAGCTTCCCTGTCGAGATAGACGTTGCGCGAGCTCAAGGCCAGTCCGTCGGATTCGCGCACGATCGGGCACGCGACGATCCGCACGTCGAGGTCGAGGTCGCGCACGACGCGGCGCACGACGAGCACCTGCTGCGCGTCCTTCTGCCCGAAGAGCGCGACATCGGGGCGCACGATGCCGAAGAGCTTCGTCACGACGGTCGCCACGCCGTCGAAGTGATGGGGCCCGCGGCTCGCGCCGTCGAGTACCTCGGTGATGCCCGCGACGTGGATGGTCGTCGCGAAGCCGTCGGGGTAGATCTCGGCGGGCTCCGGAGCGAAGAGGATGTCGACGCCCTCCGCCGCGGCGAGCGCCGCATCACGGGCCTCGTCGCGCGGATAGGTGCTGAGGTCTTCGTTCGGCGCGAACTGGGTCGGGTTCACGAAGAGCGAGACGACGACGAGGTCGGTCTGCTCGCGCGCCGCGCGCATCAGCGACAGATGCCCCTCGTGGAACGCTCCCATCGTGGGGACGAGTCCGACGCTCCGGTCGGCGGCCTTCGCGTCGCCGACGGCGGCACGCACCTCGGCGATCGTGCGGACGATTCTCATGCGCCACCCTTTCTCGAGGCGATCGCGCGCGTCGCATCGGCGAGCGCGTCGAACAGCCCTCGATAGTCGTTGGATGCTGTGCGCTGCCGCGCCACCGTCTCCTCGTCGCCTCGGGCGATCGGCCCGGTCAGGGCGGATGCCGCGCCGGACACCGCCCAGTTGTCGATCGTCTGGCGGACGAGCGGTGCGAGGTGGGCGCGGTCGACACCGGCATCCTTCGCGAGGTGCTCGGCCGCGTCGAGCACGGTGAGCACGAAGGTCGAGGCGAAGGATGCGGCGGCGTGGTACTCCGCGCGGTGGGCGTCGTCAACGTGGAACGGGTTCGCGCCCAGCGCCCGCGCCAACTGTTCCGAGACCTCGAGCGCCTCGGGAGTGCGGCCGTCAACGGCGACGCCGATGCCGCGGAACACGTCGGGCGTCTCGGTGCCGGTGAACGTCTGAAGCGGATGCAGGCTGAAGTCGACGTCGACGAGGGGTGTCGCTCCCGAGACGTGGGCGACGAGCCGCGAGTGCGGTCGAGCGGCGAAAGCCACCGCGGCGATGGCGGAATCCGGGACGCAGAGCAGGGTGATGTCGGCATCCGGAACCCTGTCGTCGCGACGGAGGGGCCCGATGACTGTGATGCCCGCCGCGCGCAGGGCCCGAGCGAGGACGCCGCCGAGACGGCCGGCGCCGACGATGGCGATGGTCGTCTCAGGAGGGAGAGCGGGGGTGCTGTGCATGGTGTCGCCCGCGCGGTCGTCGTCACGGGATGCGTCGAGTATCCGCCGCAGAGGGTTCCCGCACCAAATGCAGGAGCAAGTAGACATGCTCAATCCGATTGATAATGATGTATTTGAACATTTTCTAGGCAGTTGACTTTGCATATTGCTCCAGCCGCCCCCGCCACGACTGCTGCGCTCTGAGCGACCGGGTGAGAGTGATTGACCAATCACTCCCACGCGAGTACAGTCGCTGACATGACCCCGCGCACTCCCGTCCTCTCCACCGCCGACGTCCGCCGACCCCTGGTCGCGGCGGCCGCGTTGGTGGAGTTCGCTCGGGGCGGCTATTTCCGCACGACGGTCGCCGATGTCGCTCGCGAGGCGAAGATCTCGCCCGCGTACGTCTTCAAGCTGTATCCGCGCAAGGAGCAGCTGTTCGTCGCGGCGCTCGAGGCGTGCTTCGAGCGGATCGTCGAAGCTCTGGATGCCGGGGCCAACGCCGCCGAGTCCCCGACCCCCGGCGAGGTGCTGGATGCCATGGGCGAGGCGTACGCCGATCTCATCCGCGACCGGTCGTTGCTGATGCTGCAGGTGCACGCGCAGTCGGCGGCGGAGATCCCCGAGATCGGCGACGCGCTGCGCGCCGGACTCGCGAAGGTCACCGAGTTCGTGCAGCAGCGCTCGGCCGCGAGCGACGACGCCGTACAGCGCTTCATCGCGTACGGGCAGCTGTGCCATCTGATCGTCACCGCCCGCGTCGATGAGAGCAGTGCCCCGTGGGCGAAGATCGTCGCGCACGGCATCCGTCATCCCGAATGAACCATCTCGTTTCCACTCGCACTTTTTCGCGTCCTCGCGGGTGAGTGACCGCTCACTAACCACCCAATCAAGGAGTACATCATGACCCTCACCACCCCCACACCCACCGCGACCGCGGGCAGCAACCGGCGCTGGCTCGCCCTGAGCTTTCTCGCTCTCGCGCAGTTCCTCGTCGTGCTCGACGCGTCGATCGTCAACATCGCACTGCCCGTGCTCGGGCAGCAGCTCGCCATGAGTACCGCCGCGCTCGCCTGGGTGATCACGGCGTACGTGCTCGCGTTCGGCGGACTGCTTCTGCTCGGCGGACGCCTCGCCGACCGCTACGGCCACCGCCGGATCTTCCTTGTCGGCACGGCGGGATTCGTCGCGGCATCCGCTCTGGCCGGGCTGTCGTTCTCGAGCGAGATGCTTCTCGGTGCGCGCGCTCTGCAGGGCGTGTCGGCGGCGCTGCTCGCCCCGTCGGCGCTCGCGCTGCTCACCCGGCTCTTCCCCGATGCGCGCGACCGCTCGAAGGCGCTCGGCGTGTGGGGCGGCGTGGCCGGCATCGGCTCCGCCGCCGGGGTCCTGCTCGGCGGCGTGCTCACCGGCGCCTTCGGGTGGCAGTCGGTGTTCTTCGTGAACGTCCCCGTCGGCATCGTCGTGCTCGTGGCCGTGCCGCTGTTGATCTCGCGCGACACGGCGTCGGCGAGCGAAAAGCTCGACGTGTGGGGCGCCGTCACCATCACCGGTGCGCTGGTCGCGGTCGTCGGGGCGCTCAGTGCGGTCGAGCAGGTCGGCATCCTGCATCCGCTCCCGCTGGGCCTGCTCGTGGTCGCGGTCGCGCTCGGCGTGGCGTTCGTGATGATCGAGCGGCGCACGGTATCCCCGCTTGTGCCGCTCGGGATCTTCCGCATCCGCACCCTCGCGATCGGCAACCTCGTCGTGCTGCTCGTCGGCGCCGGGATGGTCGCGCTGTTCTTCGCCCTCTCGGTCTACATGCAGGCGGTGCTCGGCTACGACGCGCTCACCACCGGGCTCTCGCAGCTTCCCCTCGCCGGGGCGCTCGTCGTGGTCGCCGGCGTCGTGCCCGCGGTCGTGCAGCGCCTCGGCCTGACCGCCACGCTGATCGGCTCGCTGCTCGTGCTGGCCGCGGGACTCGTGTGGCTGTCGTTCGCACCCGCGGATGCCGGATTCGTGGCGCAGCTGCTCGGCCCGACCCTGCTGATCGGCGTCGGCCTCGGCGGCGCGTTCGTCACCGCGACGCAGCTGTCGGTCGACGGGGTTGAGGGCGGCGAGGCCGGACTCGCGGGCGGACTCGTGAACACCAGCCAGCAGATCGGCGGCGCGCTCGGACTCGCGGTGCTCGGCACGGTCGCGTCGCTGCGGACGGAGGCGCTGACCGCGGCCGGGGTGTCGGCGCCGGAGGCTCTGACCGGCGGGTTCTCGTGGCTGTTCCTCGGGGCCGCGGCGGTGACCGTGGTTGGGGCGGTCGTGGCAGGGTTCGCGCGGAAGGGCTGACGTCGCGCGCTCGGTGATGTGCGCTTCGCTCGGCCAAATCCTGCAGATTCGGCCGAGCGAAGCGCGTTTGGCCGCACGAGCAGTAGCTGGTTGAGCGAAGCGAGACGACCGCGCGGCGGCGAGCCCGCGGCATCCGCTCTACGCTGGACTGTCGGCCCCTTTTGCGTGGCCCTTCTCTGGAGCATCCCCCATGTCTGCACTCACGGTCGATGATCGTGCCCGCTATCGGGCGAAGCCCTCTGTTCTCGACGCGCTGAAGAGTCCGCGGATGCTGACGCGCGAGGTCCTAGCGGGACTCGTCGTCGGGCTCGCGCTGATCCCCGAGGCGATCGCGTTCTCGGTCATCGCGGGCGTTGACCCGAAGGTGGGACTGTTCTCGTCGTTCATCATGGCGGTGTCGATCGCGTTCCTCGGCGGGCGTCCGGCGATGGTGACCGCGGCGACCGGAGCCGTCGCGCTCGTGATCGCGCCGGTCGCGCCGACGTACGGGATGGACTACTTCATCGCGACCGTGATCCTGGCGGGGATCTTCCAGGTGATCCTCGGGGTGCTCGGGGTCGCGAAGCTCATGCGGTTCATCCCGCGCAGCGTCGTGGTCGGGTTCGTGAACGCGCTGGCGATCTTCGTGTTCAGCTCGCAGTTTCCGCAGCTGATCGATGTGCCGTGGCTCGTGTATCCGCTGGTGGCGCTGGGAATCGTCGTCATGATCGTCATGCCGCGGATCACGAAGATCGTGCCGGCGCCGCTGGTGTCGGTGATCATCGTGACCGCGGTCGTGCTGACGATGGGCATCGCGGTGCCGACGGTCGGCGATCAGGGCGAGCTGCCGCGGAGTCTGCCGTCGCTGTTCCTGCCCGACATCCCGTGGACGTGGGAGACGTTCGGCATCATCGCGCCGTTCGCTCTCGGGGTCGCACTCGTGGGACTCATGGAATCGCTGCTCACCGCGAAGCTCGTCGACGAGATCACCGACACGCACTCGAACAAGACGCGCGAGTCGTGGGCGCAGGGCGTCGCGAACATGCTGTCGGGATTCTTCGGCGGCATGGGCGGATGCGCGGTCATCGGGCAGACCATGATCGGCGTCAAGGCGTCGGGCGCGCGCACCCGCATCTCGACGTTCTGCGCGGGGCTGTTCCTGTTCGTGCTGGTGGTCGTGTTCGGCGACTTCGTCGGGACGATCCCGATGGCGGCGCTCGTCGCGGTCATGATCATGGTGGCGATCGGCGCCTTCGACTGGCACTCCGTGAAGCCTTCGACACTCAAGCGGATGCCGAAGAGCGAGACGTTCGTGATGGTGGCCACCGTCGTGCTCGTGCTGCTGACCCACAACCTCGCGATCGGGGTCGTCGGCGGAGTGTTGGTCGCGTCGGTGCTGTTCGTGCGGCGGGTGGCGCATTTCGTGTCGGTGTCGCGTGTTGTTTCTTCGGCTGGTGATTCTGTGACCTATGTCGTGGACGGGGAGTTGTTCTTCGCGTCGAGCAATGATCTGACGACGCTGTTCTCGTACTCGGATGATCCTGCGCGGGTGGTGGTGGATCTGTCGCGGTCGCATGTGTGGGATGCGTCGACCGTCGCCGCGCTCGATGCGATCGAGACGAAGTACGCGGCGCTGGGGAGGTCCGTGGAGATCGTCGGGATGAACGAGAGCAGTCAGCGGATGCGGGGACGGTTGACCGGCGGGTTCGAGTAGGGCGACTTCCGGGTCGTTGAGCGAGCGGCTCCCCTCCGGTCGTTGAGCGAGCGGCGCCCCTTTCGGTCGTTGAGCGAGCGAAGCGAGACGAAACGCGGCAACCCCCGCAGGTGGTCGAGCGAGAGAAGCTGTCCGCACTCAGCGCGCCTTCTCGCCTGCTGTGGTCTCTGCAAGCTAGCCAGTTCGGCTGTCGATCAGTCCGGCCAGGACCGCCGGTTGCATCCGATACTCCGGAATGGGTCGATCCCCGACAGCTAGACCTCTGCCGGGAGGTCATGTCGCGCGCTAATCTGTTTGTATGCAAACAGGAGTGTCCGATCCGGCTCACACGACGCCGATCTACACACTGACGGAGGCGGCGCAGATCATTCACGCGCCGCCCACTTCCTTCGCGCGGTGGGCTCACGGCCACCGGTTCAGGCAGCGGCGAGCGGGCGAGTGGGGATGGAGTGAACCGATCCTCACGGGTGTTCGCGAGGGTCGCGGCTTCACCGTGCCGTTCAACGCGCTTGCCGAAGGGTTCATCGTCGAGTCCTTCCGACGGGCGGGGCTACCGATGGCCCGGATTCGACCGGCCATCGAGGTGCTTCGCAATGAGTTGGGGATCGAGAACGCGCTCCTCAGCGAAAAGCTTCGAACCGATGGCGCCGAGATCCTGATCGAGAATGGCGACCGAGAGTTGGTCGTCGTGCGCAACCATCAAGGCGTCTTCCGCGATGTCGTAGCAGAGTACTTGCAGAGCATCCGATACCGCGACGGCTTCGTCGAGTTCGTCCAGCTTCCGACGTACGAACGTGCTGAGGTGATCGTCGATCCCCGCCGCAACTCCGGGCAGCCGACGATCGCGCGGCTCGGAGTGCGAGTCGAAGACGTCGTCAGCCGGGTTCGTGCGGGCGAACCCATGCCGGAGGTTGCCGAGGATTTCGGGTTGAAGAAGTCCGAGCTGCGATCTCTGCTCGTTCAGGCGGCGTGACGTGGCGCCGGCACGCTTCCTGCTCGACCGATCGGTCGGAGGAAGAGTGCTGGTTTCCCGACTTCGAGCCGCAGGTTGGGACGCGCGAACTCTTGCGGAAGAGTACGGTGACGAACGCGCCCAGCGCATGCGCGATGAAGAGTGGATCGCTGAGGGCACTCGATCGGGATTCCTGCTCCTTGCGAAGGATCACCGGATCGCGTCACGACCTCTCGAGGCTCAAGCCGTCTACCTCAACGACGCCCGCGTGATCGCGTTCGCCCGGGGAGAGCTCACGGGCTCGCAGATGAGCGACATCTGCCTCACACACGAGCGAGCGATCCATCGATTGGCCGCTGTGCGGCCACCGTTCGTGTTCTCACTGAGCGCGAGCGGATTGCGACGAAAACATCTCAACGCACCCTGATCGACGGAGCAAGCGAGCGGCCACGAGGTGCCAGCCGACCCCCGCCGGGCACCGCTCGCCCGACCTGCTACCGTGTTCCCCAGCGTCGCGTGTCGGTGGCAGTCTGTGCCAGACATGGAGGCGTGGGACCCGAGGAGGACGACCGTGACAACGGCGATCTCTTCGCCCTCCCGTGTCTGAGGGCGAGAAGACCAGGCTGATCGCCTGGGCGAACGAACTGCGCGCGGTGCACGGCCGCCTGCGTGCCGCATTGAAGGCAGCACAGGATGCCGTGGCATCCGGCGCTCCCGCAGAGGTCGCATCCCGCGATCTGCTGCTGTTCTGTCACGGATTCTGCGTGGCGCTGACCGGGCATCACGAGGGCGAAGACCGCACGCTGTTCCCCGCGCTCAGCGCGGCGCATCCGGAGCTGCACGAGACGATCCGCAAGCTCATGCAGGATCACTCGATGATCGGGCACCTGATCGGCGGGCTGCAGTCGGCCGTCTCGTCGGGCGCGACGACCACCGCGATGGCCTCGCATCTCGAGGGCATAGCCGCCATCATGGAGAGCCATTTCCGCCACGAGGAGCGCGAACTGCTCGATGTGCTCGACGGTCTCGTTCTGGACGCGGATCCGGCGGAGGTTCTAGGTCCGCTCTGATCTGCGAGATGCCCCCTTCCAAAGGGGGGTGGCGGCAGTAGGGTGACGCTGTGATCATCAGCGCGAAGGCGTTCGCTTCTCGATTCGATGTGCCGCTCGCGGAAGCTCGCCGTGTTCTGAGATCGCTGCACGGGCCCGCGCCCACGGGGAGCGATGGGTGGGATCTGAGCGAGGCGGAGGTCTCGGCCGCGCTCGCGCAGATCTCCGATCGACCCGAACGCGCATTCGCAGAAGAGCTCACATCTGATCTGCTGAGTCAGTACGCCCAGATCCTCGCGGAGCTCCGAGCGCGGGGAGTCGTGCGCACCGGAAGCGCACCGCTCGGCGACTATGCCGAGCACATGGCACTCTCGGTCTACGGTGGATCGCTGGCTCCGAACTCGGCGAAGTCCTACGACATCACCGCAGCCGACGGGCGCACGATCCAGGTCAAGGCGCGCACCGTCAGTGCATCGACGAGTCCAAGCGCAGTGTTCTCGGTCTTCCGCTCATTTGACTTCAGCGTGGCGACTCTGCTCGTCCTCGACTCTCGGACCTACGCCGTGAAAAGCGCGCACGAGATGGATCCGGACCACGTCAGGGCGGCGTCGCGCTGGTCAGAGCACGTGCGTGGCCATCTTCTGCCGGTCAGCGCTCCGGCGAAATCCGGAGTCGACGTGACGGACCTGTTCGCCGCTTACTCCTGACACACTCAGCCGATCGCGGCCAGGATCTGCCGGCGAGCTGGAGCGCCTTGTCGAGACCGAGCTTGCCGAACACGATCTGAGCAAATCTGCCCTCTACGTCGACGTACGGCCGAATGGCGGGAGCGGACAGCCCCCGAGCTGCGCCCCAACCTGCTCGATCGCTAGTCGCGGCTTCTGCACAGTGAGCGCAGGCTTAGCAGCTCGCATCTTCCGTGAACCGAGAAGCCGGGCCCCGCTCCGTTGCGGGGCCCGGCTCCTTGCCCAACCCGATCAGTAGCCGACCGCGGCGAGCCCGTACTCGATCTCTGACGGCAAGAACCCCTCGTACTCGAGCTGGCCGTAGAGGCCGTCGCGCGAGAACGACGAGAAGTCAAGATAGCTCTGTGCTTTCTCGGCAGCCTCGAGGTTCCAGTCAGCACCTGCATTGTCGACGGCGAACGTCGCGTCCTCGGTGCTGAATCCCTCATACTCGAGCTGCCCGATGAGGCCGCTACGCGAGAAACCCGTGAAGTCGAGGTAGTTCTGCGCGGATCGGATCGCATTCTCCTGAGCCACAGTGAGCTTGGGCTTCTCCTCGAGTGTCAGCGTGATCTCCGTGCCCTCCTCAACTTCGGTTCCCGCGGCCGGACTCGTGGCGAGCACCTTTGCGAGCGGGTCTGCGAGCGTCGTCAGCACTGGCGGGTTGAGACCGGCGGCGCTCAGCGCGACCAGCGCCTCCGTTGCGGTGAGCCCGGTCACATCCGGGACGGCGACCATGACCGCGGGCTCCGGCTCTTCCACCGTCTGCTCGGCCGTCACCGTCGACGTCGACGGTTTCTCGTCGGCGACATTGTTGCTGCCTGCACCCCCGACGGCATTCGCGACGCCGCCGATGAGGATGACTCCAGCGGCGATCGAGCCGCCGATGATCCAGCCCTTCTTCTTCGACTTCTTCGCCGAGGTGCCGTCCACGGGAACCGACGCATCGACCGTTGTGGACGGACCCGCGGGGTACTCCTTCGTAGGAACATCGTTCGGCAGGGCAGCCGTCGGGACGGCGACGGTCGCCGCCTCAGGCGTCATGGGAGTGCTGGGCTGCTGCGGCTCGAGCCACTGCACCCCATCCCAGTAGCGCTGCTCGTTATTGGCGTGCGGCGCCGGGTACCACCCTGGCGCAGGATTCGGGTTCGTCATGGTCGAGTTCCTTTCGATGCGGTTGTACTGCTGTGTCGTGTTTGTGATTCGGGGGACAGCTGATCGCTCCACGAGAGCCGTCCTCGTGCTGCCCCAAGTGGTCAGATGACATGGGGAGCGACGCCTTCGTCGCTCATCACGTCATCTGTCAGATGGCGGAGTTCGCCACTCCTCGTGCTGCCTCCACCTGAGCTCTTACACCCTCGATGGCTGCGAGGATCGTCGGACCGTCCTGAGTCGAGACCGCGTCGGACAGGACGTCAAGCGCAGCGCCCAGCGAGGTCAGCGACGCCGGCCAGGTGTTCACGACGCCCGGGGGAACGTCCAGACCCTCCAGCTGCCCAAGGTTGAATGCTAGTTCGGCGCTATTACTCAGCAGACGCCAAAACCCTGCCTCTTGCACGGTGACGACCATGTCGTCCAGGTCCTTATTCATGTCGTCGAGATGCGATCCAGCCTGAGCGCGAAACGCGACACTATCGACGGCATCGATCGCTGGCGCAGTTGCCGTCGGCGGCGTCGGGGTGGGCGTCGGCTCCGCCGAGGTGGGTTCTTGCGTCGCGATGGCGGCAGGGGCGGCGCTCGCCTGCTGAACCGGTTCCCGGTTGCTTCCAGCGCCGATTGCGGTACCGACAGACCCGACGAGGATGACGGCGGCCGCGATAGCACCTCCGATGAGCCAGCGGTTCTTGCTCCTCGACGACGTCGGCGCCGAGGCTGACGACGCCGCAGGAGGCGGCGGGATCGTCGGAGTTCCGGGCTGCAGGGCGGGCGTAGCGAAGGCGGGCGCCACGGCAATCGGTGGCGCGGACGGCCCAGGAATCGCGTCTGCAGGCGGCGTCATCGGAGCGCGATGCTCCGTCCACCGCGTGCCGTCCCAGTAGCGGCTCTGCGTCGGAGCTTCAGGATCCGGATACCATCCAGCGCGAATATCGCTCACGTCTTCCCCCAGGTGATGAAGAGCCCCCCATCTGGCTCCGATCTGACACTAGCGACTCCATGCGTTCGCATTGGTCTCGGCTTGATCACGATTGAACGACGGTGCAACCCTCGCCGTCCGCCAAACTCTTACGCGTCTATCGGATTCCCCGGTGCACCAGAGTCTTCGCGAGGCCGTTCATCGCTTCTAACCCGCCACGCTCAGCGTCGTAGACGAATAGCGCAATTCCCGCCGTGTCTGCAAACTCTCTCGCTCCTCGGGCGTACCCGGTGCTTGTGAAAAATAGGGCTTGGCGATGCAGAGGATCGTTGGCAGCGACTCCAGCGAGTTCGCGCACGGGGGCGACGCCCACCGATGTCGCATAATGCTTTACCTGCGCAAACGACCGACTGCCTGTCACGTCGATCCCACCGTCACCGGTGTAGCTCGTCAGCTCGGCGTCCGCTTCTCCCAGATGACGCATCCATTGGGCCACGACTTCCTCTGCCCCTCGCGCGTCCACTCCCTGAGGTCGTGGGGACGGAGGAAGGAACCCTCGCGCAGCCGAGACCTCGACCGCCATCCCGGTGCGTTGACGACGCCCGGCGAGAACGGTGATCGCCCCCTGGAAGGCGGCGTCATAGAGCGCCCGAACCGCCGTACTGTGCGCCTCTTTCGCGCGCCTGCTCGCCGCCGCAACCGCAAACGATAGCGCTATAACAACGAGGAGAAGTGCGGCAGTGACGAGGATCAGCGCCTCGCGCGGAACCGTTTCGATCAGCCCCCGCATTGTGGTCAAGGCCGGCATTGAGTCGACGGTTGCCTGCGGCAGCATCACGATCACTGTTGCTGCGAGAGCGACGACCGCGACGAACGAGGTGAAGATCAGGAGGCCTTGCCCTGTCTCGAAAGATCTGTCCTCATCGGAGCGCTGCAGTTTGATCTGAGGGCCGATCCTTCGTCGAATCTCTTGCTTCAACACTTCATCGGGGATCCAGACATCGGAAGCATCGCGACCGATCTCGCGGCCGATCTTGTTGGCGGTGTTGACGGACCTCACGCGCTCATCCTGGCAGAGTCCCGACGCAAAGATGCTCCGCGCAGATCGCCGAGCATCGCCTGCACGCAGAGTTGTGTGTAGCGAGAACGCCATGGAAGATGACCCGGCTGCATTGGTCGCCGCCGCGCAACCGGGATCGAGAGCCGCTACGCTCAGCCTGAGGGCATGCGGCGTGCGGTGGGGCGCGTCGAGAAAGGGACAATCGCGATGAGTGCATCGACCCCGGGTTGGTACCCGAACGGGGATCAATGGGAGACCTACTGGGACGGTACCCGCTGGACGGGTCAGCACAGGGCGGTCACACCTGCGGGGATGCCCGCTCCTCCTGCACCGCCCGCATCGGCTGTCGTCACCCCGATGCCTTCTACCGAAACGTTTACCTCGGACGGTGCGCTACTGAAATTCAAATCCCACATCGATGGGAAGAACGCGGACGTGGCGATATACGCCGATCGCGTCGAGTGGCTCATGGCACGCGGCGTCTCCGGCGCGAAGGTCACTGCCGGGGTATTCACCGCCGGGCTGTCGATGCTGGCGACTGGCGTCAAGAACGGTAAGGCCGGCACAGAGATGATTCCGATGAAGTCGATCACGGGTGTCTCCACGAAGCGCGACGGCATGATCAACACGATCGTCACCGTGACCTCCTCCAGCTCGGCCATCGGGTTTCGGGTCTCCCACAAGGAGGCCGAGCAGATGCGCCAGCTCCTGAACCAGCTGATTCTGTCGTAAGGCGGTGGATCAGCTCGCGCAGCTTTCGCCGGCCCACGCAATCACGACTGCGGTTCGAGCACGTTCGAAACAACTTGTCTGCCGCCCTGACACTGCGTCCGAACTCTGCGAGGCAGCCCCCATGACGACCCGGCTTCAAACGGCGTGCTGAGCCAATCGGCCGGACTTTCGAGCGCGAGCGCGAGCGCCATAACCCGACGTCGCGGGTGAAGCCCTCCCAGTCAGCCGATCGCAGCCTGGATCTGCCCGGCGAGCTTCTCGACGGCCTTCTTGTTCTTCACGCCGTCCATGAGTGCCGGCGGACGGTTGTGGTGCACGTTCAGCGACAGATGCACGTCGGATCCGGATGCCGCGGGCACGACGTTCGCGCGGCCGAGGAGCTCCCAGTTGAGCAGCGTCTTCTTGGTCTGGAAGTCGATCTGCGTGCCGTCAGGGCTCTGCCCGAGCACCTTGCTCTTGTTGTCGGCGAGTACGCGCTGCACGGCAGCCGCGGTGGTCGCCGCGTCGGCGTTCGAGTGGAAAGTGGTGGTGGCTTCTGCGGACATCGTGATCCCCCTCCGGATCGTGGTGTGAGCCCTCACGCTAGCGGAGGCGACGGCGGGCGCGGCGCAGTAGTCTCAGAGGATCATGACGAGCGTTTTTTGGCAGGATGCCTCTCTACGTTGGTGGGATGAGCCCCGTCCAGATGCTTGGAAGATTGCGCAGGAGTTGCCCGACCTCTTCGAGGGTGTTCTCGGCGATGTCTGGCGAAAATCCGATGTGAGCTATGAGGTCGTGACAAAGTCCGGAATCAGATTCGAGGGTCCCGACATCGTTGCGCTGCAGGAGTGGACCAATCTCCACAAAGGTCCCCTATCGTTACTGGCAGTCGCCGGTACGTACCGATACGCCAACGACGAGAGACTCCACTCTTCTGCTCTCTTGCACTTCGACAACCGTCAAGCCGCTGCAATCAGCCTGACGTGGGCGAGTCCTCAACGAGTAGACATAGAGTCTGCTCGCTATTCGTTGAGCCAGGTCGTGGACAAGTTGAAGCGCCGTAAGTCTTGGAAGTCGGCTGAGTTTGAGTTACGCGACATCCGGATCACGACGAGTGCCAATGCGGGGGATAAGGAGAAGATAGAACCTCCAGCGGTCAAAGCCAATGGGCTTCGCCCGCGCGGGCGCCGTTGGTTCATCCGAAACCGGGACAACCTGATCATCAGTTTGGGCGGCGGATTCATCGTCAGCACCGCCATAGTCGTCCTGCAGCTTGTAGGCGCAATTCCCGTGCCTGGGTGACTGCGGCCGGAGTCGACGCCGTCCGCCGTGCGCGAGCCCGGGAGAAGTTCGATCTAAGATACCCGCTCACGGAATCACGATGACCTTCCCCGCGATCCGTCCCTCCGCAGCCTCGGCATGCACGGCAGGCAGCTCTTCGAGCGGAACCCGCCGCGTGACCTCAACGGTGAGCACCCCGGCATCTACCAATCCGACGAGCTCGCGCAGCTTCTCCGCGTCGCTCCGCACGAAAACGACGACCGAGCGCACGCCGCGGTCGGCGTCGTCGGGGGCGGGCATCCATGCGGTCGTGCTGACGACGACTCCCCCGTCGCGCACGAGGCCGACCAGAGCGGTGAACTCGTCGGGCTCGATGGGGGCGAGGTTGAGCAGTAGGTCGACCTGGTCGGTCACGGCATCCCGCACCGTGGACTGCGTGTGGTCGATGATGTCGTCGGCGCCCGCTGCGCGCACGGCATCCGCACTCCGAGGGCTCGCGGTCGCGATGACGTAGGCGCCCGCGCGCTTGGCGAGGGCGATCGCGTACTTGCCGACGACTCCGCCGGCGCCGACGATGAGCACGCGCTGGCCGGCTTCGAGTCCGCCGTCGTCGAACAGCGCCTGGCGCGCGGTGAGGGCGACCGACGGGAGTGCGGCGGCATCCGCCAGCGGAACGCTCGTGGGCGCGGCGACGATCGAGTCGGAGGGGGCGACGACGTACTCGGCGGCGCCTCCGTCGTCGGTCATCGGCAGGAACCCGATCACCGGGTCGCCGACCGCGAAGCCCTCGACTCCGTCGCCGATGGCGTCGATCGTTCCGGACACGTCGTATCCAGGGACGTGCGGGAGCTTCACCGGGATCGGCAGGAACCCGGCGCGCATGCCGTTGTCGGCGGCGTTGAAAGCGGATGCCGCGACGCGCAGCCGCACCTGACCCGCCGCCGGAGTGGGCTGCTCGATCTCCTCGGTGCGGAGCACCTCGGGACCGCCGACCTCGTGGAACCGTACTGCCTTCATGACTCATCCCTTTCGTAAGTACTTCGAATTCGAAGCATATGGGAACGGTAGCACTGCTTCGAATTCGAAGCAATCTATACTGGACCTATGAGTCGCCCCGCGCAGCTGTCCCAGCTCGAGCTCTCGGCGTACTTCGCGTTCACCGAGGTCAGCAGCCTGCTGCGGCATGAGGTCGAGAAGCAGCTGCGCGACGTCGGCAAGCTCAGCTACGTGCAGTTCCAGCTGCTCGCGCGGCTTGGGGATGCTTCTGGTGGGTCACTGCGGATGACCGACCTCGCGGACGGCGTCGTCTACAGCCGGAGCGGGCTGACGTATCAGGCGCAGACGCTGGAGGAACGGGGGCTGGTCACGCGGGCGCCGTCACCGGACGATGAGCGCAGCACGATGGTGACGCTGACCGATGCGGGGCGGGCGGTGCTGGCGGAGGTGTTCCCCGGGCACATCGCAGTCGTGCGGGGGTTGCTGTTCGAGTCGTTGGATGAGGGGGATGTTGGGGTGCTGGAACGGGTTATGACTCGGGTGAGTGGGCATCTGCGGGCAAATCCACCTCGGAGTGCTGGGGGGCGGAAGCGGAAGAGTGGCACTAGCTCACACGACTTCACCGGGTGAAGCGACGCCGTCATTCTCGGACGAAGATTGCATCTCTTGCGCCAATCGCAATACCGTGAATAGACGCCTACAAGCACATGAGGAGCGAAGTGTCCAATGAAGAGTTGAACGACGCGGTCGTAACCGCCGACGTCGATGACGAGAGCCACGCGGACGACGCCACCGTGCTCAACGACCCCGAGGAACCGGAGTCTACGATCGATTCAGTAGCGGCCAGCCTGCCGTACTTCGGGGCAGACTTCGACGTAGCTGGGTTGGTACGTCGCCTGGCGGATGACGATATCGTTATCCCGCGGTTCGATCCCGACGAGAGCTCAGACCTTTCCGTGGAGGGTTTTCAGCGCCAGCGCGTCTGGACAAAGCCTCGAATGGAGAAATTCATCGAGTCACTGCTCCTCGGATGGCCAGTCCCAAACATCTTCCTCGTTGTCGAGCCGGATGGCAAGTATCTCGTGCTCGACGGGCAGCAACGCCTCACGACGCTCTCCGATTTCTATAACGGAGAATTCAGCCTCGAAGACGTGGTACCGGAGCTCGGGGGAGCCAACATTTCAAACCTTTCGACCGAAAGTCGCCGACGTCTCAACAACACCTTTATTCAGGCCGTCGTGATTGAACCTTCGGAGCCGGACGGTCGCGACTCAGTTTATCGCTTGTTCGGACGGCTTAATAGCGGTGGGGTGGCGCTTACTCCTCAAGAAATCCGAGTTGCGCTGTACCGCGGACCGCTAGTCAACTTCATTCGGGACCTCAATCACAACGACGATTGGCGGATCCTCTACGGTTTGAAGAATGGCGAAGAGTTCACGACTGACAAGAAGCTGAAGGACCACGAATTAATCCTTCGCTCGCTCGTTATGTCAGATGTTGTTGAAAAGATTCACCTCGACTGGGACGATAAGGCGGCGAGGATTTCAGCATATCGTCCACCTATGGTTCAGTTCTTGAACTCGTACCTAGACAGCAACCGTCAACCGACTGAGGCACGCCTGAATGCCCTCGAGAGCGCTTTCAAAGTAAGTTGTCAGTTGCTCAATCAAGCCGATGGACGCGAGGCGCTGAGATTCGCCGGCAGACTCAATGCCGCCCACATTGACGCCCTGCTGGCGAACCTGATCTTTGCCGCCGAGAACGGATTACTCTTTTCCGTCGATCAAGTCCGGGCAGCGATATCCGACCTTCGTACTAACGAAGCGTATATCGGGTGGATCTCCGGCAGCACTTCACATCGGGACAGCGTCTATGGCCGCCTCAAGGCTGTCCGCGAAGCCCTATTGGCGACACTGCAGTGACCCTGCAAGTATTTCCGCACCGAGAGGCGCATCAGCTCTGGACACAGCTGGAGTCTGAGTTCGAGCGATGGCGGAAAGCAGTCTCATATATTCCCGCTGATCAGATCCGGCTGCAGGAGGACCTTCGCGGTTACCTATGCCTTCGTTGCGCTGGATTTCTTGAGTCACTTGCATTTGAGTGCGTCAAAAGGTACTTGACGACGCATTCTAGCGGCCCCGCCCTCGAGTTCGCACAGTCGTTCTTTCACCAGGCTCCGAATCTCAATGCGACGACCCTACCAAAACTCATTGATCGCTTTGGCAAGGAGCATAGCAACAGTTTCAAAAAATTCCTGACCCCGCAGCTGGCAGATAGCCTAAACGATCTAGCGGCTGTCCGCAACAACATTGCCCACGGGAATCTGCAAGGGGGGCGCAAACTTAATCCCGATCGATATCACGCCCTCTGCAAGGCAATACTCGGCTGGTTCTCGGGAGAGTTTCTCGAGCCACAGGCAACCTCGCAGGCGATCGACCCAGACATGACAAATGTCGTAGACGAGCCATAATCTAACGGGTTTCGCTATCCGTCGGCAAAGGTTGAACCCGAGGTTACTGACCTCTGCCATCACCGAGAACCTCGTCCAAGAAGGTGAGGATCCCGCTCAACCAGCGCATCAGGCGGCATCGTGTGGATCGCACTGACCACAACCAGTCCGCGAGGAGTAGTAGTCGTCCTTACTCAAAGACAAGCCCCGCGAATGCGGGACTAAGCGACCCGCATCCGGGCCTCTCAACGCAATTCGCACCGCGACCGAGAGAACAGGGGACATTTGCATCAACCGGCGTCTGCCAATGTGCCTTCCATAGCCCCTCTCCCTCGAACAGGGGCGCGGCTTTGTATGAATCACTTGAATGGCACATCGGGAGCTTCGACAGGAGATATTTCCGCTTCGTCGGCTAGCCTCCAAAGCTGCCCGCCAAACTCAGCAACGAACGGATCCTCGTCTGTTGCCGGAACCAGCCGAATGCTGACTACTTCCCCCGGCTCCGGCGCCTCGACTCCTAGCTGCCTCGCCGCAACACGATGCTTCTCGTAATCACCGCCGAGGATGACGTACCCCTCGGGGCGTAGCGTCGTACGTGCACCACCGTTGGCTCGCACCCGCTTCATGAAGTCGTCCTGCTGCGCCACAGTCGCGATCACATTTCGGCCGATTCTTCGTCCGGTCACTCGGCGGAGCAATTCATTAACGCGCTTCTGACCGGACTTTGGGGAGAAGATCGCCGCGAGTGTCTCGGCGTCACAGTCAAGGAGGACGTTCGGCGGCAGATCGCCAGGCCGCTGCAGCCATCTGACGGCCTCTCGCCCTGCCTGATTCAGCTGCACCTTTGCGTCACGATTTGGTTTAATCCTGCAGTGGTCTAGCGTCGCGCGGACTACGCCGAGGGCGAACTCGTTCTTGGCGTCGCTCACGTAGCCCACGACGAGAAGATGCCCGAGTGCTTCCGGCGGAATCATCCACCCGTTCATCCGCTGGGAGAACTTGCAGTCAACGTCTACGTCGGCGATCCTATAGTCGAGCTTTTCGCCTTCATCGATTACGTCGTCGAACTCACGACGAAGGTTGATCTCGAAGAGAGTACCGAAGTGCGTTCGTTCGGTCTTGTGTAGCTCGGCCCACGAGTATCGCCCAGTACGCTGACCGTCATAAAGCTGATCGAGGGTGCGTCGCATGAGTCGTCCGGTGCGGGTGCCATCCGGATCTGCAGTGCGAAGCTTTTGATAAACAGCCACTAGCTCCAGATCGCCCTCACTCTCCAGCGGGTCTGGCTCCCAGCCCCGCAGCAGCTCGGCACTCATCCGATCAGCTGACCTTACTCCGAAATCGAGTAATCACTTCGTGCCGCCAGTGATCTTCCTGCCCGGTGAAGCCCCTGAAGTCTCCGAGCAAGTATCGCTCACTTCCATCGATGTCGAACCTGTGGAGTTCGAAGTCGCGCCCGATCGCTGCGAGTCTCTGCTGAACTGCAGCAGTGCTTCCTTCGTTGTAGGCACCAACCAACTCATCAAGACTTAGCGGCCGATCGCTGCTGGCAAGCGCTCGGTACACCGGATCCTGAAGGCTCACACCATCGGGCTGAACCACTCTCGCGATGCCCTCCTGAGTGAGAGCAGCCCGAACACTGCGACCAAGCGCCTCCGCGACAGGTGGAGGGAACGCGTTCCCGATCTGTCGGTACTGCGACGTTTTCCGGCCAGCGAAAGTGTACGCATCCTCCGCCTTCCAGCCCTGGACTCGAGCCGCCATCTCGATGGTCAAACGTGGTGGGGCCGTCCTGAACGAGGGAGATTGACGGTTAGGTCGCGTGTCAGCGATCCCCCTACCATCAACGCCCAGCTTCGCCCACGCTGCCTTCGCCCTCGTTGGGCCAAGGTCGGCGCCGCCGTGTTTCTTGCTGCCGCCCACGAGCGTCGGCCCGATATCGTTCGCTGCCTCGCGCCAAGCATCCGCATACTTCCAGCCGTCAGCTGCCATCAAGTCGTGCAGCGCTTCTCCGACCGTGATTCGAGCGCCCGGCCGTGGCTCTGGCCAATGGAAGTAACGCATCTCGTCCGCCCGCATCGCCACGAGGACGAAACGGGGGCGCAGCTGCGGGACACCGAAGTCAGCGGCGTGGAGTAGCTTCCACTCTCCGACGTAGCCGAGATCATCGAGACGGTCCAGGATTCGCTGGCGGTACGCAGCAAATCTGGGGGAGGAAAGCCCGCGGACATTCTCAAGCATCACTGCGCGGGGCTGGATGACACCTACCTGCTCGATGGCCCAGGCGAACAAGTCGCGCTCGTCACCCGTCCCGAGCTGCTTGCCCGCAGCTGAGAAGGGTGGGCACGGTACCCCGCCGGCAAACATGTCGACGCCCTCATACTCCCGTGGGTGCCAGAGTGTCCGGTCGGCAACATCGCCCACGGCAACATCGACCCCAAGGTTCGATCGAAGTGTCTGTGCTGCGGTTTCATCGATCTCAACGGCCAGCGCATGGGAGAACCCGGCTTTGTGAAGTCCAAGTGATTGACCGCCAGCGCCCGCGCAAACCTCCACGAGAGTATGAGCGGAGTCCTGGGAGCGACGAGATTCTGGCACGGTTTCATCGTACGTCTGGCCTGCGACATAGGCCTGAAGCATCACCGAGCCTTGTTGTGACCGATCTTCCCCGCCCGGGTCCAGAGCACTGCGATCGACGTACCAGGAACGCGTGGCCGAAGGGTACGCGGCTCGGACCTGGATCGGAACCCGAGCTAGTTCGTCACCTCTCAACATGAAGCTCACACCAAGAGTGCGCTCTCGATCGGGCGGGACTATCATCGAAATACATAGACGCACCGTTGCGAAACCCGAAGGAGCTCCACCATGGCCCTCACCGCCCACTCCACGATCGGCGACTGGCTCAACGACCCGACCGGCGGCCCGCTCATCCGCGGACTGTTCGAGCAGACCGGCGCCGACCCTGAGCTCCTCACTCCGGTCCTCGGGCTCCCGCTGCAGCAGCTCGTGGCGATGAGCCAGGGCCAGCTCCCGCAGTCGGTCGTCGACGACCTCGTCCGCGCGGCGAACAACGGCGAGATCCCCGAAGACACGAGCACCGAGGGCTGGACTGAGACCCCCACCTCCGGACGCTTCGCTGGCAAGACCGTGATCGTCACGGGAGCCGCGTCCGGGATCGGTAAGGCCACGGCATCCCGCATCGCCCGTGAAGGTGGACGCGTCATCGCCGCCGACATCTCCGCCGAGAAGCTCGACGCGCTGAAGTCCGAGCTGCCCGACATCGTCACGGTCGCCGGTGACCTCACCCAGCAGGACGCGATCGACGCCGTCATCGCCGCCGCGGGCGACACCATCGACGGTCTCGCGAACGTCGCCGGCATCAACGACGACTTCTCCCCCGCGGGCGAGACGACGGATGCTGTGTGGGACCGCGTCATCGCCATCAACCTCACCGCCCCGTTCAAGCTCATGCGCGCGGTGCTGCCGATCATGGAGAAGGCCGGCCGCGGCGCGATCCTCAACGTCTCGAGCGAGGCGGGCCTGCGCGGCAACGCCTCGGGCAACGCCTACACGGCGAGCAAGCACGGCATCATCGGCGTCACGAAGTCCGCGGCGTTCATGTACGGGCCGAAGGGCATCCGCGTGAACAGCGTCGCTCCCGGAGGGGTGGCCACCGGCATCCCCATGCCCCCAAACATGTCGGAGTACGGGTCCGGGCGTCTCGCTCCGTTCCAGCAGGCGATCCCCACCGTCGCGACCGCCGAGCACCTCGCCGCCTCGATCACGTTCCTGCTGTCGGACGACGCCGTGAACATCAACGGTGCCGTGTTGGCCTCGGACGGAGGATGGTCGGTTCAGTAGGTCCGACGCTCAGCGCGTGATCCGCCGAATCGATCGGCGGATCACGCCCGGCGAGGCAGGTGGCACTTTCAACTTGCGGATAACTTCCTTCTCACTACGATTGCCGCTCTCTGCGCGCGGCGCGCAACTTTGACAATCGAGTCGTGGCCGCCGAGCCGACCATGAACGCGAGCAAACCGATCAAGAGGTACGCAGGAAGGGCATCGCCAGTGGGGCTGTCCATGTTGCCCGACCAGCCGAACCATGCCAGCACAGCGAACCACCCCACGACCGGGATCATCGCCAGTACAGCGCTCAGCTTCTGTCCCGCGCAGCCGGTCAGGGTTCCCCAGAGGAAGAGCGCGACACCAACGATGATGTAAGCCATACCCGACTCCCCTAGCAGTCCCGCACCCACGGCCACCATACGCCGGCCGGCCCCCCGACGCCGACTACGTAGTGAATGGAGACGCACCTGTTGCCGACCAGCTGAGCCGCCCCGATCGCGGTGACTGTCGTGCAAGCGACCTGCAAGAGCTTCGCGAAAGGCACGGGTGACTTGCTCAGAATTCCAGCGCACGCAGCGTAGCCCGTAATCGCTGCACGACTCTCAGTCTTGTTCAGGTGCACCTGAATGTAGGGGCCGAAGAACTGCACAGTGGGATCAGCGACCACAGGAAATGTCGCGCCCGTCGTGTCAACGACCTGCGTGAGAGTTGAACCAGAGATCTCGTAGTGGGTATCGAGGGACCGCCCGGCGGCATCTACGGCCCATGGGGATTCGATGCCAGCGATGAATCCACGCGCGTCGGAAACCGAGACCGATCCATCATCGAGAAGCAACAACTGGGTGCCGCTCCCAAACGTCCACTCGGGACTTTGTGCCGACTGTTCGGCGATCACGGCTGAGAATCGCGTCGCTCCCTCTTCGGGCAAGCTCACGGCGTAGGTGACGGACTCCTCTACCGCGACCGCGTACTGGTCGACCGGCGAGTTTTCAGCGTGCGATGAGACGCCTAATGTCACATCTAGATCGACGGCATCCAGCGACACGAAAGTGCCACCCGCTTCGCTTTCAAGCGCTGGAGGGGCGACGGTGGACGGCGACGGAGCTCCCACGGCGATCAGCTCGGCATCACCGATAACGTCCGCGAGGTCGTCGAGCGAAGACGCCGCGTTGGCATGAGCGATCGCGGGAGCAACAGCGACAGATAGGGCGAGCGCTCCCGCTGTGCAAGCGATCCGGATTCCAGATTGTGTTTTCATGCGGCATAGATTTACACACGTTTGACTACGGATGTGATATTTTGCATAAGCTGCGCGTGGGTCGAGCGGAGGTGCCCGAGGCCGTTGGTCATGTATCTCTGATTACCCTTGACACATGAAGAAGCTCCCTGCCCT
The DNA here is from genome assembly GCF_023715885.1 of Microbacterium hydrocarbonoxydans. Taxonomy (GTDB): domain Bacteria; phylum Actinomycetota; class Actinomycetes; order Actinomycetales; family Microbacteriaceae; genus Microbacterium; species Microbacterium hydrocarbonoxydans_C. The sequence goes on from NZ_JAMBOY010000001.1 coordinate 380,965, forward strand.
GGCCGCTCTCGGCGTCAGCATCCTTCTGCTGTCCGGATGCTCTGAGCAGGTGTCGAAGGTCACGGCGTGCGGCTCGGTCACGTCGCTCGCGGTGCAGGTGAGCGGTGCGATCGGCTCCCTCACCTCCCCGACTCCCGAAGCGGCGCAGGCGGCGCTCGACGAGGTCCGCGGGGTGGTCGAGAACATCCGTCAGGTCGAGGGTCCCGACGAGTTCGTCACCCTCCGCGACGCGTGGACCATCAGCATCGACGGCGTCATCGCGGAGGGCGAGAACACGCTGGCCGGGAATCCCGGGAACATGGATGCCGCGGTCACCGACCTGCGCACCACGACGGAGGCGATCGTCGGCTACTGCGCGCCGTAGTCTCGCGCGTTTCGTCTCAGGCGACTTCGTCGTCTTCGCTCAACGACCCGGGGAGCCCCCCGCTCAACGACCGGTCAGGTCGCGATTCCCCGCAGCAGCCGCGTGACCGTCTCGTCCACACGACCTTCACTGAGGGGCTGCCCGATGAGCGCCGCGTACGACGCCATCGCGATGAGCTGATCGGCGATGGCGTCGGCATCCACATCCGGGCGGATCTCGCCCGCCGACTGCCCGCGCGCGATGCGCTCCGCGACCCACTCGCGGATCGGCGCCGCCAGCCGCTCGTTGAGCGCGAGTCCGAGCTCGTGGTCGGTGGCCGTCACCGCGATGAGCGCGCGGGCGAGGGCAACGCCCTCGTGGCTGGCGAGTCCAGCCGACATCGCCGAGAACCACGCGTGCAGGTCGGCGCGGATGTCGTCGGTGATCGGCACCTCGACGTCGGCTCCGGGGAGGTCGCCCTCGAGTAGCGCCTCTCCGAGGATCGCCGCCTTCGTCGGCCACCAGCGGTAGATCGTCTGCTTGGCGACTCCCGCCGACTCGGCGAGTCCCTCGATCGTCACCGCCTCGTAGGCGCCGGCGACGACCGCCGTGCGCATCGCGTCGAGCACCGACCGGCGGGCGGCTTCACTACGGGGACGAGGCATGAGGACAAGGCTACTGACGGATGCCGAAGCGCGACGCCGTCTTCGCCGCCGACATGGACCGTCGACTGCGCGCCCTAGGCTTCACTCATGTCGAAGAAGAAATACGGGTTCTGGAACTTCGTCCTGGACTGTGTCCTCACGCTCCTTACCGGAGGCCTCTGGTTGATCTGGATCTTCGTGCGGGAGATGCGCCGCCGCTGAGTCTGGCGTTGCGAGTGTGCCTGCCAGGGCCGCTCGCCAATGTCGAGGGAACTCGGCGGTTGCGTCAGTTCTGAATGCCGGCGTCGCGGCCGTAGCGGTTCTCGAAATCGCGCGTCGCTCGCCGGGAGGCGACGAGCTTGACAGCGCCGAACACTGCGCCGCCGATGAAGACGACAACGGCGGCGACGCCGAACCACAGAAGCCAGCCACCTCTACCCTCGATGACGAGCGTCACCTGCAGAGCGGCCGCGATGATCGACGAAACGATCGTCCAGACTGCGTAGTTCCTATCTCGGCGAAGTGCGAAGCGCTGCTGGATCAGCGACGGGGTCGGCTTCGGTTCGCTCATGGGGGGAAGCGTAGCGGCCTGCATCGTCGCAGGTCACGAAGATATCGATGCTTGTCCTGACTCTGATCCGACCGGCACGCGTTGGTCCCGGTCTCGAGGCGGCCGGCGTCGATCCACCGGTACACCTGCGAGAAATGCCTTCCGATCAGCACGGCGACTTTCTTCGCGGTCACCCACTCCTCCAGTTCACACATTGGGGACTCTTTCCCTCTTTCGCTGGCTGGGTACAATCCGGGTATGTCCTTCGCAGCACACGTGACCGTGGACGGCATCGCATACGAAATCCACGACGAGGAGGAGTGGGCCGACGTCTCGGCGCAGATCGACACCTTCGTCACGACGGGCCGCCACCTGCTCAGAATCAACTACCCGACTGGCGTGCAGCATGTCCTCCTCACGGAACACTCGAAGTTGCTCGTCTGGGTCCAGACCGACTAGCGCGGCGCTCACGTCCTGTCTCCTCGCTCACCGTGATCCGCTCCTTCGGATTGGGCATAGTCGCGTCCCGCGTCTGCCGATAACCTCTGCGCATGAGCGATGGTGACCCGAGGCCCGCACCTCTACCTGGAGAAACCGAGTCGACGTTGCGGACTCGGCGTCTGGTCCTGTGGGCGACGATCGCCGTTGGAGGGGCGGGGAGTGTAGCCCTCTCGTACCTGATTGCGGGATGGGATGCAGTGATAGGTGGCGCGATCACCGTGGTACTCGTCGCGCTCTCCTTGATAGTGCCGGAGCTCGTTCGGATCCAGCGAGCGCTGCGCACGCTGCGAGACGATCCGCATGCTGACGAGCGGCGTTAGGCTCTGCGCATGAACGAGCCCAAGCCCGAGCCGTCGTTGATCCAACAACGCCACGAGCTCGGGCGATGGCGCCTCGCCGCGCTCATCATGATGATCGGCTGGGGCGCGATGGCTGCGCTCCGAGTCGTCTTCTTCGACGTCGCCGACTTCGTCGACTGGGGAATGCTTGGTCTCTCGGCGGCCCTGGCGCTTTATGGGGTGAAGCTCTGGTTCGACTACCGTCGCAAGGTCCGCACCTTCGAGGCTGAGCATGGCCCGGACGCAGGCAAGCAACCGTAGGCTTCGGGCATGAGTGATTCCGAGCTGACACGGGATCGACAGCGGCGTGCGATCAGCCGCAGCACGATCCTCTGGTCCGTCGCCGCGGTGGGGATGCTGATACTCGGCGCGGCTAACTGGATCACTCTTGCGGTCGATGGGGGTGGCAGCCAGTACACCTGGGGTATGGCGGTTGGCGCCACTGTCATCGCGGTTTTCACGGTGGTGTTCATCGTTACGTTCCGTGTCGCGACAAGGAGTCTCAGGCTTTCCAAGGCAGACCGGCGGCGTTGAGAGAGCGCTCGTCGCCCCTCACCCCTACGTCAGAAGCAGCACGCTGAGCGTCGCGCCACCGGCACCGAACGACTGCTTCGGCGGACGCGACGAGCATCCGTCCTTCCACTCGAGTGATGCAGCCTCGCGCTGCGCGTCGAACGGTCCGACCTGCGGCTCGATCCGCCCGTCTGAGATGATGTCGCCATGCTCCTGGTGCTCGCAGCGATCGGATACCTGGTCGTCATCGGCGTCGCGTTCGCTGCGGTGCGCCTCGGCCAGTTCCTGATCCGTCGACGCCGCTAGGTTGGCGCTCGGCTCCAGCACGTCGAACCGAGGCGTAGCCATCTGGTCCCACTCGTCCCAAAGCCATCCGAACCCCTGCCCTTCCTCAGCGACAGGCGTAGCGGGCTCAAGAATGTCCGCGAGCCGACGCGGTCTGCACCTCCCTGGTCCGCCCGACGGTAGACCTGAGCGACCGCATCGGACCCGAACTCGCGCCGGCTCACAGACTCCGACGACGACGACGAAAGCGCAGCGATCCACTCTCAGTCCATCGATGAGCCAGCTCTGGTCACAGACCAGCTCAACTCTGATCCGGATGGCGAGGCGTCCCTCGTTGGGACAGCACAGCACCAACCCCCACCCACATAAGGGTGAACATGAACAGGGCCGAACCCACCCAGAGCGGCAAGACACCCATGATGGACAGCGGTGCCACCACTATCCCCGCCATGATGATCGCGTTGCACACGCCGCGAAAGACTTTTCGATCCCTTTTCATCGGTCATCTCCTCACTGAGCTTCAACGCCTTCATCTGCAGTGAGCGGTCCCACGCGGTTCGATGAAGACAGAGGAGCCGAGCGGTGTGAAGAGGATTCCGATGCAATTTCGATCTTTGTTGGCCACCCCCGCTTGCGACAGAGCAATCCCCAGCGAGATTCCGCAGCCGATCGCGATAACGGCTCCAGCTTTCGCGCATGCTGCCGTGATCGCTGCACCCACTGCTGGACCACCGGATGCGATCGCATTCGTTTCGGACCTGTTGAAGTAGACGGAACACCAACCGACGCCGCAGCCCATGGTGGGGTCGGCCGTTACGGGAAAGGTTGCGCCCTCCAAATCGACATGCTGAGTGAGGACGTTGCCAGCCACTGTGTAATGCGTGGCGACATCGACACCCTCGGCATCCGTCGCCCACGGTGCTTCGATGAAGTTGACGACTTGCCCCGTGACGTCACGAACAAGCGCCGAGCCATCGACCTGCAGCTCGAGCGTTGTCCCTCCATCTCCGATCTCGAAGTCGTAGGAACGCGGGGCTGACGAGTCGTGGAGAACGATGAAGCTCGCATTCGTCCCTCGTGCACCCGTGCCCGTTACGATCCCGAAGCTGTCTTCAACGAGAACAGAGGATCCGTTCTCTGTGTAGGACTCGCCCTCCCATACCGGAGCGATTTCCACTTCATTGTTTAACGGCTCCGCGATGACGGGTGGGATATCTACTTCGAAGGCATCAGATGGACCACCCAGAAGATCCTGCTCCTCCACGATCGCCAACGGATCAAACTCTTCCTCAGCATGTGCGGGCGCGACGCCCAGCGCTGTGACAAGCGCTGCCGCGCTTAGGAGCGCTGGCGCCAGGAATCTGGTGGCAATGGACTCGTGTTGTGTACTCATATGAGGACACTACGACGGGCATCGAAGATTCGCAGTATGTTGCATTGCGCCACTCAAGCCGATCAAGACCCTAAAAGGGCGGTGTCCGCCCGACGGTAGACCTGAGCCACGGCGCCAGACCCGAACTCGCGCCGACTCACCGGCTCAAGCCGCACCCGCTCTCGTAGCCCATCGAGCAGGTACGGACCGTGCCCAGCGACGATCGGATGCACGACGAAGATGTACTCGTCGATCAGTCCCAGATCCGTGAGCGCGGTCGACAGCACGAGTCCGCCGACCGACAAACCCTTGCCCGGCTGCTCCTTCAGCCGCCGGACGGCATCGCCGAGGTCGCCTCGCACGAGCTCTGCGTTCCAGTCCACCGATTCGAGCGTGCCCGAGACGACGTACTTCCTCGCCCGGTCGAGGGTGTCGGCGAACTCCTGCTCCCCCGCATCCATCCGGTCGGGCCAGACCCCGTCATCCGGACGCTTCCACGCCTCCCGCATCATCTCGAACGTCACGCGGCCGTAGAGCTCGGCATCCGAGTTGTGCATCTGATCGGTCCAAAAGCGCATCAGCTCGTCGTCGGGAGCGACGCCGGCCTCGTGATGCACGCAGCCGTCGAGCGTGACATTGATGGCGTACCGCAGTGGTCTCATGGCGCTGCTCCCTTGATGCGCGAAGTGCGGGTCGGATGCGGTACAGAGTACGCCTCGTGGAGGGCACCGCGTTTCGTCTCGCTTCGCTCGCTCAACGACCGAGAGGCGGGGCCTCGCTTCGCTCACTCAACGACCGAGAGCCAGGCACAGACTCCATCGAAGTGGCATGATCGATTCGAAGCACTTCGAGACGAGGACCCATGTCGAATCCCGCGACCATCTACGAGGTCGCCAGCCGCGCCGGCGTGAGCATCTCGACGGTCTCCCTGGCCATCAACCACCCGGCCCGCGTCAGCGCCAAGACCCGCACACTCGTGCTCGCCGCCGCCGACGAACTGGGTTTCGTGCCGAAGGAGCGCGCGATCGCCCGGGCCAAGGCCGGTGTCGGCCGGATCGCCATGGTCGCGCCGTTCTCGTCGTACCCGAGCTTCGCGGAGCGCATGGCCGGAGCGATGGAAGCCCTGGGCGACGACGGCACGCAGTTCGTGGTGTTCGATCACGAAGACATCGCGACCTCCGACTCCCCGCTGCTCGACACTCTGCCGGTGCGCGGGCACGTCGACGGCCTGATCATCATGGGCATCCCCCTGCAGGATGCCGCGGCCGAGCGCCTCGCCACCCGGCTGCCGACCGTGCTGGTCGATCAGAAGCATCCGCTGCTCTCCAGCGTCTGGGTCGACGACCTCGGCGGCGGACAGCTGGTCGGCGCCCGCCTGCTCGCGGGCGGACACCGCCGCGTCGTGTTCGTGCGCGAGACGGAGACGTCGTTCCTCGACGACTCCCCGGCGCAGCAGCGCGTCGACGGATTGCGCTCGGTCATGGGCGACGACGCGGTGCGCGAGATCACGATCAGCCGCACGCCGTCGGCCGGACGCGAGGTGATCGCCGAGTACTGGGGCGACGGCGCGGACTGGCGGCCGACCGCCGTCTTCGCACACCGCGACCTCGTCGCCCTCAGCGTGCTGGGAGCGGCACGCGAGGCGGGGCTGCACGTGCCCGGCGACGTGTCGATCATCGGGTACGACGACGACGATTCCGCCGCCGCGCTCGACCTGTCGACGGTCGCGAACCCGCTGCGTGAGAGCGGCCGCGAGGCGATCCGTCTTCTGCGCGAGATGATCGCGCACCCGGACGCCGCCCCGACCCAGGTCGAGCTGCCGCTGATGTTCCGCGCGCGCGGATCGTCGGGGCCTGCCCCTCAGAGCTGAGCCGGGCGCTCCGCGAAGTCCCGGAGCACCGAGACGACCTCGCGGTGCCAGAGCCGCGCACCGCGATACCCCTGCAGCAACGACTGCGTGCCGTGCAGCGACCCCAGGTGCCGGGTGCCGGTCACGCGGTTCCCCGCCGCGGCCAATCGCTCCACGAGCGCTTCGCCGCCCGCCCGCAGCGGGTCGAACTCCGCGGTCATCACGTGCGTCGTCGGCAGACCGCGCAGATCTCCGCGAAGGGGCGACACCGCGGGCGACTCGGCATCCTGCTCGCTCACGTATCCGGCACGCAGGTCGGCGACCGACGGCAACCCGTTGAGCTCGCCGTACTCCGGCAGCCAGGGGGCGTCGTCGGAGAGATCCACGACGGGCACCTCGAGCAGCTGTCCGCGCACCGGCACTCCGTTGTCACGGGCCCAGAGGCAGAGGGATGCCGCGAGCGCACCGCCCGCCGAGACCCCGCCGACGACGATGCGGGTCGGGTCGATCCGCAGTTCGGCGCTGTGCTCGCGAAGCCACGACAGGGCGGCCCTGGCGTCGAGCGATGCGGCCGGATGCGGCCTCATCGGGGCGAGGGCGTAGTCGGGGCAGAAGACCGCGTACTCCGCCTCCACCGCCCGGTTGCTGCAGAACGCGACGTTGATGAGTTCGTCGAGGTCGCCCAGTCGGAATGCACCGCCGTGCAACACGAGGTAGGCGGGCAGTTCGCCGATCGCCCCGGCCGGCCGGTACTCGTCGATGCGCAGGTCGCCCGACTCGGTCGCGATCCGGTGCGTCGTGCGCGCGGCGGGCGACGGGATCTCCCCGAACTCCGCGAAGAGGCGGTCGCTGAGTAAGCGCGAGCGGGTGCGCTCGTCGGCATCCGGGTCATGGGTGTCCGAGACGTCGGCGATACGGCTCTGCCAGACGCGGATGGTCGGGTCGAGCGCAGGCGAGGTGAGGGTCATCGGAGGAGGGTCTTTCGGGATCGGCGGGCGCGTTGCACGACCGGGTCGGGGGAGGGCACGGCATCGAGAAGATTCCGGGTGTAGTCGTTCTGCGGCGACGCGAGCACGTCGGCAGTGGCGCCGGACTCGACGACGCGGCCGTAATGCAGCACGGCGAGCCGGTGCGCGACGTGCTCGACGACGGCGAGGTCGTGCGTGATGAAGAGGTAGCTGACCCCGGTGCGCTGCTGCAGCTCGGCCAGCAGGTTGAGGATCTGCGCCTGGATCGAGAGGTCGAGTGCGCTCACCGCCTCGTCGCACACCACGAGCCGCGGCTCGACGAGCAGTGCCCGGGCGATCGCGATGCGCTGCCGCTGGCCGCCCGAGAAGTCGGAGGGGTACTTCTGCGCCGCGGCCGCGGGCAGCCCCACGACGTCGAGCCAGCGCTCGATCCGGGCGCGGCGATCGGCGGCATCCGTCGCGATGCCGTGCGCGCGCAGCGGCTCGCTGAGCGTCTGCCCGATCGTCAGCGCGGGGTTAAGCGACGCGTACGGGTTCTGGAAGATCACCTGGATGTCTTTGGTGAGCTGCCGGCGCCGTGCTGCCCCCACCTGCGTGATGTCCTCGCCCGCGAAGGCGATGCGGCCGCCCGAGACGGGGGTGAACCCGAGCACGGCGTTGCCGATCGTCGACTTGCCCGAGCCGCTCTCGCCGACGAGGCCGAGAGTCTCACCCGCTTCAATGCTCAGCGAGACGTCGTCGCTCGCGCGCACGGGGAGCGATCGTCTGCGCCCCCGGTAGTCGACGACGAGGTGCTCGATCGTGAGCAGGGGCTCCGAATCGCGGATGGTCATGCGTGCACCGCCTTCAGCTCGTGGGTCCGGATGCAGCGGCTCTCGCGCTCGTCCTCCGGCACGACGAGCGGGATCGCGCCCGCCCGGCAGGCGTCCGTGACGAGCGGGCAGCGGTCGGCGAAATGGCACCCGACCGGCCAGTGCGCCGGCTCCGGCACCTGCCCGGGTATCACCGGCAGCGGCTCGCCGGGAGTGGCGGTCTGCGGGTTCGCCGCGATGAGAGCGCGCGTATAGGGATGCAGGGGTTCGGCGAACAGATCGACGATGTCGGCCTGCTCGACGAGCTCTCCCGCGTACATGACCAGGGCGCGATCGCACAGATCGGCCAGCACGCCCCAGTCGTGGGTCACGAGCACGATCGACGTACCCAGCCGCTCACGCAGGTCGGCGAGCAGGTCCAGGATCTGGCGCTGCACGGTGACATCGAGCGCGGTCGTCGGCTCGTCGGCGATGAGCAGGGACGGCCGGCTCGCGAGGGCGAGCGCGATGCCGACGCGCTGTGCCATGCCGCCGGAGAGTTCGTGCGGGTACATGCGCGCGACATCCGCCGCGTGGGGAAGACCGACCAGTCCGAGCAGCTCGATCATGCGCGCCTCGGTGGCCCGACGGTCGCTCCTGTCGTTGGTGCGCACGGCCTCCCTCAGCTGCGAGCCGATGGTGAACACCGGGTCGAGAGTGTTCATCGGCTCCTGCGGGATCAGCCCGATGCCGGAACCCCGACGCCGCGCAAGGCCGCGCGTGACGTCGGCGCCCTGGAACCGCACGCTGCCGGCGACGATGCGCCCGCCCCGGGCGAGCAGCCCCAGCACCGCGCGACCTGTGACCGACTTGCCGCTGCCCGACTCGCCGACGATGCCCACCACCTCGCCCGGCGCGACGTCGAACCCGACATCGCGCACGACGACGGTGCTGCCGAAAGCGACCGTGAGCCCGCGCACGCTCAGCAATGCGTCGGGATCGTGCGGTGTCGTCTCGCGAATCGGCTCCTGACGGCCGGCCTTCGTCCGCGTCGGCGCCGAGCCGCGCTGCGTCACCGCATCGCGGGCGCCGTCGCCGACGATCCCCAGGGCGAGCACGAACAGCGCGATCAGCAGACCGGGCGGCACGAGCTCCCAGGGGTTGCTGGTGAGGTTCGCCGCGGCATCCTTCACCATCGCCCCCCAGCTCGGCGCCGGCGGCGCGACGGAGAATCCGAGGAAGGCGAGGCCGCTTTCGACCAGCACGGCGCTCGCGGCGAAGAGCGTGACCTGCACCGTCACGGGCCCGGCGAGGTTCGGGAGGATGTGACCGGCGACGATCGCGGCCGGGCGCAGGCCGGAGGCACGCGCCGCCCGCACATAGAGCTCCGCGGACGCGGCGATCGTCGTCGCCCGCACGACTCGGAAGACGCTGCCGAATCCCAGGATGCCGAGGGTGATCATCGCCGCCACGATGCTCGTGCTGAACACGGAGAGCACGACGAGAAGGATCACGATCACCGGAACGGCGAAGAGGATCTCGACGGTGCGGCTGAGGAGCGTGTCGATCCATCCGCGTCGATAGCCGGCGACGAGCCCGAGCGGCACACCGAGGATGACGAAGACGACCGTTGCGATCAGGGTGCCCACCAGCGTCGTCTGTCCGCCGTGCAGAAGCCGGGAGAGGATGTCGCGGCCGAGCGTGTCTGTGCCCAGCCAGTGCGCCGCGGAGGGCAGCTGATTCGCGCTGGCGAGATCCTGAACGAGCGGTCCGTACGGGGCGACGAGGTTCGCGAAGGCGCACGCCAGGACGACCACGACGATGAACCCGAGGGCGACGACGGCGAGAGGGTTGCGCAGGAAGGCGCGGAGAGAGGTCATGCGGTTCTCGCCTTCGGGTCGAGGATGCCGGAGAGGACGTCGATGAGAAGGTTGGTCACCACGACGAACAGCGCGAAGGTGAGCGCGACGCCCTGGACGACGGGGATGTCGTGGCGGGAGGTCGCCTCGACGACGAGACCGCCCAGGCCCGGGAGGGCGAAGACGTTCTCGACGAGCACGGTGCCGCTGAACAGACCGATCATCATCAGACCGATGACCGTGGTCACCGGGATCGCCGCGTTCCGTAGCACATGCCGGTAGACGATCGAGCGCTCGCTGAGTCCCTGCGCCCGCATGGCCGTGACGAACTCGCGGTCCAGCTGGGTGCGCATCGCGTCGCGGGTCTGCTTCGCGATCACGGCCACGCCGCCGATGCCGAGGGTGAGCACCGGGAGCACGAGGCTGAGGAACCACCCGAACGGCCAATACCCGAAGTCGATGTAGCCGGTCGCGGGGAACAGCGGCAGGGCGACCGCGAAGACAGACACGAGCAGGAATCCCAGCCAGAAGGTGGGAATGGAGACCCCTACGAGAGCGACGACGTCGATAGCCCGACCGATCGGCCCGTGGCTGCGAGCGCCGGCGACGCCCAGAGCGACTCCCACGACGACCGAGAACAGCAGGCTGCCCGCGACCAATGACAGGGTAACGCCCAGCCGTGACCCGATGAGGGACGACACAGACTGGTTGCTGAAGATCGACGACCCGAGGTCGCCCTGCACCGCCGCGCCCAGCCACTGACCGTACCGCTCGATCAGCGGATCATCGAGGCCGAGCTGATCGCGCAGGGCCAGGTACTGCTCCTGCGTTCCGGTCTGGCCGAGGATCGTGCGGGCGGCGTCGCCGGGGGCGAGCGAGACGAGCACGAAGGTGAGCACTGAGACGACGAAGAGCAGGAGGAGGGAGGTGGCCAGCCACCTCGCCAGGCGGCGGGCGAAGAGCCCGCCGCGCTGACGAGACGGCGCGGCCGTGAAGGTGACGCTCATCAGCTCGCCGGCTCGAGGTCCACGATCGCGACGATCGGGTTCTCGCCGGTGGTCGACGCGACCGCCTCGGGATCGATCGCGTCGGTCGCGTACTGACCGAGCGGGGCCCAGGCAACCGGCGCGTACCAGGCGAGGTCGACAAGGCGCGTCTCGATCTGCTCGCTGAGCTCTTTCACCTGGTCGGTCTCTGCCACCGCGAGCTGCTCCGAGAGGCTCGTGAGCTCGGCATCCGTCGACTTGAAGGCGTTGAAGAGCGCCGTCGGTCCGTACAGCTGCTGGTACTCGACGAACATCGGCAGAGTGCCGAAGCCGATCCACGCGGCGGGGTACTCGCCCGAGGCCATCTTCGTCACGTACTCGTTGACGTCGGCCTTGCTGTCGGCCTGGATCGTGATGCCCACCTCGCGCAGCTGGCCCGCGATGGCCTGCACCATCGTGTCGCCGTTGAAGAACGGAGCGGACACGACCGGGAGGGTGAACCCGTCGGCGTACCCGGCCTCAGCGAGCAGCTGCTTCGCCTTCTCGGGGTCGTACGGATACGCGTCGTCGAGCGACTCGACGTAGCCGACGCCGTGCGTGGTCTGCGTGGTGGCGGACCCCCACTCGCCGTAGAGCGCGTCGACGATCGCCTCTCGGTCGATGGCGTAGTTGATGGCCTGGCGCACGCGCTGGTCGCCGAGAGCCGGAACGAGAGCGCCGTCGCGATCGAGCAGATTGAGCCCGGAGAACACATTCGGGACGAAGTGCACCTGCAGTCCGGCCTTCTCGGCCTCGGATGCCGTCGTGTAGTCGCCCGTCGTGAAGTCGATCTGGCCCGACTTCATGGCGTTGAGGGTGGAGCTGAGGTTCGGGATGACCTTGATCGTCACCTTGCTCCAGTGAACGTTCTCCTCATCCCAGTAGTTCTCGTTCGGGACGTAGACGTAGGTGTCGTTCGCGATCGTCGCCTGCGCATCGAGCACGTAGGGGCCCGCTCCGGCGGTCATGGTTCCGAGGTCGTCGGCGTTCTCGAGTCCGGTCGGACTGATGACGTCGGCGATGCCGACACCGCTCTGCGAGAAGTAACGCGGCAGCTCGGGGTTGCCCTCGCTGAACGTGAGCTCCACGGTGAGGTCGTCGGGGGTGTCGATGGACTCGAGCGTCGCGAGGACCCCCGACATCTGACCGCCCGCGCCCTTGACGTACTCGAGGTGCTTCTTCACGCCCTCCGCAGTGAGGTCGCTGCCGTCGGCGAACGTGACTCCCTCGCGCAGGGTGAGACGGAAGGTCGTGTTCCCTTCACCGACGTACCCCCAGTCGGTCGCGAGTCCCGGGCGCAGCGTGCCGTCGGAGGCCGCCTGGATCAGCGGGCTGTAGGCGAGATCGACGTACCACTGGGCCGCCTGGTTGATCAGGGCAGGGTCGAGGGTGCCGGGCCCCGCCTGCATGGCGATCCGCAGTTCGGGCGGTGCCCCGTCGAATCCGTTCGGCCCACCGGCGGGCGGCGCGCAGGCGGTGAGAGTGGCGGCGAGCGCGGCGGCCGCGGCGGCGAAAGCCAGCAGTCGGCGCGTGCGCGAGGTGTGCTGTGACGACATTGTCGGTGCCCTTCTGAGCGCGGGAGCGCTGTCGCGACCTTCCGGATGAAGGTGGGTGTGTTCATGAAACCCGCGTCTCGACATTCTGTCAAGTGCTTGTTCGAAGCACTTCGATATGGTGGGATGGCTGCAAGCCATTCGTCGAAGGAGACACGATGCCGCTCGACCCGATCATCACCGAGGCCGATACCCGCGCGTACGCCCTGATGTCGTCCACGCCGGTGTCGTCACCCACCGAGCAGCGCGCCCTCGCGCTTCGGATCGACGAGGAGATCGTGTTGCCGCTCGTCGCCTCGCCCCCGCCGGTGGACGTGCGGACCGAGACGGTGCCGGTACCCGGAAGAGACGACGTGACGGTGCACGTCTACACGCCGGAGAGCGAATCGGCCGCCGGCGGGTACCTGTTCTTCTTCGGAGGCGCTTTCCGCCAGGGCGGCCTGCACTTCCCGAGCGTCGACGCCGTGCTGCGCAGCCGCGCGGCGAAGGCCGGCACCGTGATCGTCGCGCCCGACTACGCGCTCGCGCCCGAGGAGCCGTACCCGATCGCGCTCGCGCAGGCTGCGGCGGTGCTGCACTGGATGACGGAGCAGGCCGACGCACTCGGCATCGACCCGGCCGCGGTCTCGATCGGCGGGATGTCGGCGGGAGGAGACATCGCGGCGGTTCTCGCGCTGATGAACCGCGACGGCGACGGTATCCCGATCCGTCGTCAGATCCTCGAAGTGCCCGTCTCCGATCTGACCGGCGGCCACCTCTCGCTGGAGGTCGCGCGAGACCTCGGCCTCGATGAGTCGACGATGGTGCCCATGATGCGCGAGCTCGCCGACAACTACCTCGCGGGAGCGGATCCGACGGCCCCTACCGCGTCTCCCCTCTTCGCGCCCGATCTGTCAGGGCTGCCCGACGCGCATGTCCTCGTCGCGGAGGTCGATGTCTTCCGGGGTGATGGCGAAGCGTACGCCGCGGCGCTGCAGGAGCACGGGACACCGGCGACACTGCACCACTTCACGGGCATGACTCATGGGAGTCTGGCCTATACGAAGGACGTCGCAGGAGCGCAGGAGTGGGAGCGCACCGTGGTCGACCTTCTTCGCGGCTGAGGCAGGAGCGATGGGATCCATGACGCAGATGAGCCCGACCGTCCGCACCGAGAGCGGTGAGGTGCGCGGCACGACCTCCGACGCCCTGCACGTCTTCCGCGGCATCCCCTACGCGGCCCCTCCGTTCGGAGCGAACCGCTTCCGTCCACCGGCGAGAGCCACGTCGTGGGACGGCGTTCGGGACGCGACACGCTCCGGGGTCGCCGCCCCGCAGCCGACACCGCCCGCATCCGATCCATGGGCGCCGATATACGCGCCGACCGATACCGGCGAGGACTGTCTGAGTCTCGACATCTGGACGCCGGAGCTCGGCGCCACGCGGCTTCCGGTCGTCGTGCACATCCACGGCGGCGGGTACGTCTCGGGGGCCGGGTCGCTGCCGCTCTACTCAGGGCGGGCATTCGCCCGCGACGGGATCGTCCACGTCAGCATCAACTACCGCCTCGGGATCGACGGCTTCCTCCACCTCGGCGAGGGGCATGACAACCTCGGGCTGCGCGATCAGATCGCCGCGCTCGAATGGGTGCAGCGCAACATCGCGACCTTCGGCGGCGATCCCGACCGCGTCACGATCATGGGGCAGTCCGCGGGGGGAGTGAGCGTCTTCACGCATCTCGCGATGCCGGCGTCGGAGGGCCTTTTCCACCGGGCGATCGCGCAGAGCGGGTCGACGATCGGCTCGATGAGCATCGACACCGCCGAGCGGCAGACGCGCCAGGTGGCTCGCGGACTGCGGGTCGCTCCGACCATCGACGCCCTGGGGGATGTGCCGCTGGACCGGACGGTCGCGGCCGCGCAGAAGCTGGCCACCCGCTTCGCCTTCGGGCTGCTGCGCGGAGACCCCGAATCACTCATGATCACCCCGTTCCGAGCGGTGCACGGCACGGCGATGCTGCCCGAGATGCCCTCGGCGACCGCGGCCCGGTCCACGGTTCCCCTGCTCACCGGGACCGTGCAGAACGAGACGATCGGCTTCATCCAGGCGCTCACCTCGATGCCCCTGCTGCGCGGCCTGGCGCGGCGCGGACTGCGACGTGCCCTCGGCATCGACGCGGCGACGCGTGCGGCGTACGCATCGGGAGAGCGCGCCCTCAGCGACGCCGACCTCGTCAACGAAGCGGCCTGGACGGACTGGAGCTTCCGCGGGCCGACGAGGCGCTTCGTCACGGAGCGGCCGGGGCCGTCGTGGCTCTACGAGTTCCGCTGGCACGTGCCCTCGGAGCCCGCCGGGGCCGTGCACGGCATCGACCTGCCGTTCAGCGCCGACGCGCTGGACACCGTCGGGCTTCTCGGCGAGGAGGCGCGCCGGTACTTCGAGGCCGCGCCGCAGGCGCTCGCCGACGACATGCACGGCGCATTCACTGCATTCATCCGCACCGGTGATCCGGAGTGGGAGCGGAGCGACGGCGTCGCCCGGCCGCGGGTGTTCGGCGGCGGGGGTACGGCGGCGGGCTGACCGCGTCTCGTCTCGCTTCGCTCGCTCAACGACCGGGGCGTACGCAGCCAGCCAGTGACTTCTGTCTGAGGCTCAGGCAGAGTGATGCCATGCGCGTCATCGTGAGCGGAGCAGGTCTCGGCGGACTCGTGCTCGCCCACGCCCTGCGCGACCACGCCGAGGTCGTCGTCGTCGACCGCGACGCGCACCCCGGCGACACCGGCGGCTACCGCATCGCCCTCACGCCCGAAGCCGTCGCCGTGGTGGAGCAGCACGTTCCGGCGCGGCTCGTCGACCGCATCCGCTCGGTGTCCGACGGCCCGCGCACGTTCTCGCAGTTCACCATCGCCGACTCACGCCTGCGCCCGATCGTCGTCGCACCGGAGCCGCCGGGACAGGACAGGATGCTGTGCCAGCGCCGCGCCCTGCGGCAGATCCTCGCCGAAGGGCTGGGCGACAGCATCCGCTTCGCGTCGACCGTGACCTCGGCCGAGGCGCACGCCGAGGGCGCGTCGGTGACACTGACCGACGGCACCCGGATCGACGGCGACCTCGTGGTGGCGGCGGACGGCGCGCGCTCGGCGACCCTGCGGAGGCTCGCTCCGGAGACGAGCGCCGACACCGGACTCGTCGGCATCGCGGGATCGACTCCGCTCGGTCGAGCGCCGCGGTTCCCGCGCTACCTCGACCACGGTCCGGCCCTCGCGGTCGACCGTTTCGGCACAGGGATGTTCCTGTCGCTGACCTCGCGCGGACTCTCGTCGCCTCCGGCAGACCTCGCGGATGCCGTCGGCCCGCCGTCGCTCGTCTGGGGTCTCATCGCGCGACGGGATGCGCTGCCCGACGTGCGCGATGCCGACCCGGAGGAGCTGGCGGCGACGGCATCCGTGCTGGTCCGCCGATGGCACCCGTGGCTGCAAGATGCCATCGCGGCCTCCGCGGCCGATCGCACCGCCGCGTTCTCCTTCCGCGCGGCGGACCCCTCTGAGCCGCGCTTCCCGTGGTCACCGTGCCGCATCACCGCCATCGGGGACGCCGTGCACGCGATGCCGCCGACGGGCGGGCGAGCGGGATCGACCGCCATCCGCTCGGCCGGCGCACTCGCCGACGCCCTGATCGCCGAGGCTGACATCGACGTCGCTGTGGCGCGGTATCAGTCGCGCGTGAACGAGTGGGCCCGTCCTGCCATCCTGGAATCGCTCGGGCCGGTGCGCGTGATCACCGCCCTGCGGCATCCACTCGCGCAGCTCGTGGCGGGTCCGGCTCTCGGGGTCGCCGGGGCGGTCGGGGCGGCCTTGTACCGACTCAGGGTGCGCGGGACTCGCGACGACTGATCGGAGGCACGCAAGGGCCTGTCGCGGCATCCGTCCTCCGCCCTAGCCTGTCCCGCATGCTGAAGATCGTGTCGCTCGTGATCCGCGTGGACGACCTGCCCGCGCAGGCCGAGTTCTGGAAGGCCGCCCTCGACTACGTCGAGCGTGACCCGGCATCCGACGACTGGGTCGTGCTGAAGCCGCGCGATGCCGACGCGCCGTGCATCGCCCTCGACGCGCATCACTCGGAGCGGGTGCTGCCGCCGCGCATCCACCTCGACATCTACGCCGAGGATCAGGATGCCGAGGTGCGCCGCCTCTCCGATCTCGGGGCGACCATGGTTCCGTGGGACGGGCGTCCCGATGACGCCGACTACGTGATCATGCAGGATCCGGAGGGCAACCGGTTCTGCATCGTCGACCGGCCGGACTGGACGGGGTGGGCGCGCCCGAGCCCCGACTGATCCGCCTACAGCCCTTCTGCGATCTCCTTGATCGCGGCGAGACGGCGATCCCACGCGACGCCGACAGCATCGAGGTGCTTGGCGGTCGATCGCAGCTCCGAGCCGACCACCCGGAACTGCACCTCGCGCCCGACCTTCACCGGCTCGACGAGACCGACCCCCTGCAGCACGACGAGGTGCCGCGCGATCGCCTGACGCGTCACCGGCAGCTTCCCCGCGAGCGCCGACGCCGACGCATCGCCCTCGCCGAGCGCCGCGAGGATGCTCCACCGCGTCTCGTCGCCGAGCGCCGCGAATACGGCCACCATGGCCTGCATCGTCATGCGCCGCGCTCGACCAGCGCGACGAGCTTGTCGAGCTCGCTGTCCCACCCCTGGCGGTGGCTCTCCATGTTGGCGGCCGGATCCGACGTCGCGTCGAACCCGGTCTCCACCACCGTCAGCCGGGTGCCTCCGTCGAGGGGCTCGAGTGTGAAAGTGAACACGGTCGAGCGCTCATCGACCTCGGGCGGCAGACTTCCGCTCGCGTCGTCGTTGCTCCAGCGGTACGACACGAGCCGCGGCTCGTCGATCGCCTCGATGCGCAGCGGAATCGCTCCGTAGTCGTCGAATGTCAGAGTTCCGGTCGCGCCGACGCTGGATCCGTCGAACTCCGCCCGACCGAACCACCGCGAGATATGCCCGGGATGCGTCACCGCGGCCCAAACCTTCTCGATCGGGGCGTCGATGCGGATCGTCCGCCGCACCGAGAACCGACCCTCGTCGATGACGGATGCGCTGTCGTTGGTCATGCTGTCCATGATGTTCCTTTCGAGAGGATGCTGCGACTCACCGCGAGGCGAGGGATGCAGGTTCCGCGATCGGAACCCGGAGGAGACTCGTCGCCCACGCCGCGACGATGGCGATGATCGCGATGCCGAGGCCGGTGACGACCGCGAGCGTAACCCCGGCGATGTCGATCGCAACCCCGCCGGCGAACGCTCCGAGCGCGATGCCGACGTTCACCGCCGATGCCGGCAGGGATGCCGCGAGCGGCCCTCCGACACCCGCGAGCCCCACCACCCGATGCTGCAGCGACGGCGTCGTCGCCATGCCCATCAGCCCGATGCCGAGCACGGCGAGCACCGCGATCCATGGACTACCGCCGAAGGCAAGCATCAGCCCGAGCGACGCCGCCACTCCGGCCGCGCCGATCACGAGCATCCGCGGTGCATTCGCATCGGCGAAGCGTCCGCCGAGTACCGAGCCGACGGTGGTGGCGACGCCGTAGAGGAGCAGGTACGCCGTGACGATCCCGCCCTCGACGCCCGTGACCTGGTCGAGAAACGGCACGAGGTACGTGATCGCCGCCTGCATGCCCGCGAAAGTGAGGACGCTCACCGCGAGCACGGCGAGCACCCGCGGAGCGAACGCGTGTCGGGCCTGTCCGATCGCGCGGCTGCCACTCGCCGTCGGGATCGAGGGGAGCAGGACGATCACCAGGACCAGCACGACGAGCGCTGCGAGCACGACGGCGACGAACGCTCCGCGCCAGCCGATCGCCCGCCCGAGCAGGGTTCCGAGCGGAAGGCCGAGGGCGCTCGCTGTGGCGAATCCGGAGATGACCACGGCCATCGCGCGACCGGCGCGCTCAGGTGGGGTGACCGCTGTCGCGGTGATCATGGCGGCCGCGATGAACAGGCCCTGCACCGCGCCGATGACGACGCGAGCGACGAGGAACACCGGATAGTCGGCGATGGTCGCGGGCAGCAGGTTCGCGACGAGGAAGACCGCGCTCGCGGCGATGAGCACATGCCGTCGATCGAAGCGGGTGGTCAGGAAGGTCAGCACGGGACCACCGATCGCGAGCCCGAGCGCGTTCGCCGTGACCAGCGCTCCGGCGTTCGACAGCGAGACCGCGAGGTCGTCGGCGATGAGATCGATCATGCCGACGACGAGCATCTCGGCGCAGCCCATCACGAACGCGCCGGCGAAGAGGACGGCGAGCACCGCGTGGGGGCGCGTGATCTTCGGCGTGGCAGGCATGAGCTTCCTCTCGCTATGTGCAATCCGAGTGTTGCAGGTTGCGAGCGGAAGTGCAACAGCAATGTTGCAGTCAGGTCCGGTTCATCCGGACTACTGACCGGCCTCATTCGCTCCGGAGTCCGGCGCGAGCGAGCGGTAGAAGTAGAACGCCTTCTCCCCCGTGTCGGGGTCGCCGTTGCTGAAGCCGTGGGCCTCGTAGAAGCGCATCGTGTCGGCATCCGACTCGTCGACGTTGATCTCGATCTCCGCGACGCCCAGCCGCTGGCACGCCTCGACCATCACGCGCAGGATCTCGCCGCCGATGCCGCCGCCGCGCTCCTCCGGCGCCACGTACATCTCGTCGAGAAGCGCGACCGGTCCCGCCGACCACACGTTCGGACGCAGCGTCACCAACGCGACCCCGATCGCCGGCTCGCCGCCGAGAACCGCGAACGTCGACGGCCCCGCGAGCAGGGTGCGCAGCCTGCGCGTGAGCACCTCGACCCCCGGAGTGGCGGTGTCGAACTCGGTGTTGAAGTCGTGCAGCAGCTCCGCGATGCGGGGCGCATCGTCAGGCGTCGCCGTGCGGATGCGGTACGCGCGGGGTTCGTCGTTCATCGGGTCTCTTTCGGGTAGAGAGTGGTGCGGATGCCGCAGGGTGGCGGTTCGAGGAATGTAGCGCGTTTCGTCTCGCGACGCTCGCTCGACGACCCGGGGGAGAGCGCGCCGCCGATCAGTTGGACTCGGCCTTGCGGGAGCCGGCCTCGAGCACGTCGCCGGCCGGGAGCTCCTTGTGCCCACCGAACTGCAGACGCATCGCCGAGAGCACCTGGTTCGCGAAGCGGTCTTCATCGCGAGACGCGAAGCGCTCGAAGAGGGATGCTGCGAGCACCGGCACCGGCACGCCGACGTCGACCGCGGCCTTGACGGTCCAGCGACCCTCGCCCGAGTCGGACACGCGACCGGCCAGCCCGTCGAGCGTCGGGTTCTCAGCCAACGCCGCCGCCGTGAGGTCGAGCAGCCACGACGAGATGACCGATCCGCGCCGCCACAGTTCCGACACCTTCGCGGTGTCGATGGGGAACTGGTAGTACTCCGGCTCCTCCAGCGGCGCGATCTCGGCGGAGTGCTCGGCCTCGCGCACCCCGGCATCCGCGTTGTGCAGCAGGTTCAGCCCCTCGGCGATCGACGCCATGATGCCGTACTCGATGCCGTTGTGCACCATCTTCACGAAGTGCCCCGCGCCCGAGGGACCGCAGTGCAGGTAGCCGAGCTCCTCCGGGCCGAGCTCGCCGGTGCGCCCGGGGGTGCGCTCGATCTCGCCCGCGCCCGGCGCGATCGTCTTCAGGATCGGCTCGATGCGCTGCACGGCCTCGTCCGGCCCGCCGACCATGAGGCAGTAGCCGCGGTCGAGTCCGAAGACGCCGCCGCTCGTGCCCACGTCGACGTAGTGGATGCCGCGCTCCTTCAGCGCCTTCGCCCGACGGACGTCGTCGCGGTAGTTCGAGTTGCCGCCGTCGATGAGGATGTCGCCCTCCTCGAGCACCGCCGCCGCCTCATCGGCGACCGCCCCGGTGAGGCCAGCCGGCACCATCATCCACACGGCCCGCGGAGCCTCGAGCTTCGACGCGAGATCGGCCATGCTGTCGGCGCCGACGGCGCCCTCCGCGACGAGTGCCTGCACGGCATCCGCGTTCACGTCGTAGACGACGCAGTCATGTCCGTCGCGCATCAGGCGGCGCACGATGTTGGCGCCCATCCGTCCGAGTCCGATCATCGCGATCTGCATGAGGGTTCCTTCCATCGCCGAGCAGGGGATGCCGTCATCCTCACACGCCCGCGGGCTGCGACCAAAGGGGGTGGCGCGTTTCGCGGCGAGGTGGGTGGGTCCGGCGGTGCGGGTGGTCAGCGGTCGACCCCGTCGGGCGCGTCGATGCCGTCCCGGGAACCGACGACCTCGCTCTCGGGAAGAGCCTCCGCCAACCGCATCCGGTCCTCGGCCGTGAGCGGGATGTCGGCCGCGGCCGCGTTCTCGTCGAGCCGAGGGCGGCGCCGCGTCCCGGGAATCGGCACGACCCCCTCCGACAGCACCCACGCGAGCGCGATCTGCGCGACCGTCGCTCCCTTGTCGCGGGCGACCGCCTCGACGCGTTCGACGAGGCGACGGTTCGCCGCGAACGCCTCCGGCTGGAAGCGCGGCAGGCGACGGCGCGCGTCCCCGGCATCCAGTTCGTCGAGCGAGCGGATGCTGTCGGTCAGCGTCCCCCGCCCCAGAGGCGAGAACGCGACCACGCCGATGCCGAGCTCGTCCGCCGTGGCCTTCTCGTCGTTGCGCAGCATGTCGCGAGCGAACAGCGAGAACTCCGACTGCACGGCCGCGATCGGATGCACGGCGTGCGCGCGACGTAGCGTCGGGGCCGACGCCTCCGACAACCCGATGTGCCGCACCTTGCCCTCGCGCACGAGCTCCGCGAGCGCGCCGACGCTGTCTTCGATGGGCACGTTCGGGTCGACCCGGTGCAGGTAGTAGAGGTCGATGACGTCAGTACCCAGATGCCGCAGCGATCGCTCGCATGCACGGCGGATGTATTCGGGGCTGCCGTTCCGCCCGTGCACCGTGCCGTCGTCATCCGTCTCCGACGACGCTTTGGTCGCGAGGGTGATCTCGTCGCGCCGCGCACCGAGCGCACGCCCGATGAGCTTCTCATTCTCGAACGGCCCGTACGCCTCGGCCGTGTCGATGAAGGTGACCCCGATGTCGACCGCGTGCCGCAGCGTGGCGATCGCCTCCTGCTCGTCGGTGGGACCGTAGAAGGCGCTCATCCCCATCGCGCCGAGTCCGACCGACGACACCGTGAGTCCGTCGCCGAGTGCCGAATGCTTCATGCGTGTCGTCCTTCCGTGCGAGCCGGCAGCTCGCGGTCTGCGATCGCGCGCCGATACGCGTCGATCTTCGTGTCGAGCGCGGCGAGGTGGCGCCGCGTCTCCTCCAACCGTGCGAGCACGAGCTCGCGATGCGCCTGCAGGATGCGGAGCCTCTCCCGCTCGGTGCCCCCACGCCGTGACAGCTCCGCGAGCTCGCGCATCTCGGAGACCGGCATCCCCGTCGCCCGCAGCATGAGCAGCCCGCCGATCCACGCGAGGTCGCTCTCGTCGTAGCGACGCCGATTGCCCGGGTCGCGGGGTGTCGGGTCGAGCATCAGCCCGCGTCGCTCGTAGAAGCGCAGGGTCGACACCGGCAGCCCCGTCACACGGGCGACATCGCCGATCGTCAGGCCCTCCGGAGGCACGACGACATCGAGGGGTGGCAGTGCGATCTCTTCCATGGGTTCATCCTCCGACCTGAACCGCGGTGCAGGTCAAGCGGGACCGTGGGGCGGCGCGGAGAAAGCGATAGGTATGGAACTCGACTCGCTCCGTATATTTATAAATATAAATAGCTTTAATACGTGTTTCGAGCTACAGTGGCGATGTCGCCCAGAGCGGGGCGACCCGAGATCGACCGAGGAGCATCGTGGCTCAGACCCATTCGGCCTTCATCCACTCCGTGGCGGAGCGCGTGCGCGCCCGCGCCGACGAGGCCACGGCGGCAATGTTCGAGCGCTGCTTCGAGAACACCCTCGGCACCACGCTGCGGGAGATGCCCGACGGCACGCTGTTCATGCTCACCGGCGACATCCCCGCGATGTGGCTGCGTGACTCCACCGCGCAGCTCGGCCCCTACCTGCACTTCGCGGCCGAGGACCCGGCGATCAGCGACATGATCGCCGCCGTCTCACGGCGCCAGATCGACTACGTGCTGCTCGACCCCTACGCGAACGCCTTCAACGCGGCCGCCGACGGCAGCGGACACCAGAGCGACCTCACCGAGCAGTCGCCGTGGGTGTGGGAACGCAAGTACGAGGTCGACTCGCTCTGCTACCCCGTGCAGCTCGCCCACGACCTGTGGACGCTGACCGGCCGCACCGACCACCTCGGCGAGCCTTTCGCCCGCGTGGCCCGCGCCATCATCGCGCTGTGGCGCACCGAGCAGGAGCACGAAGCCCGATCGACGTACCGCTTCCAACGGTTCGACTGCCCGTCGACCGACACCCTCGTGCGCGACGGCCGCGGCAGCGAGACCGCGCCGACCGGCATGACCTGGTCGGCGTTCCGCCCGAGCGACGACGCCTGCGAGTACGGCTACAACGTGCCGGGAAACATGTTCGCCGCCGTCGAGCTGCAGCACATCGAGGCCATCGCCACGGCCGTTCTCGACGACCCCGCGCTCGCGGCGAGCGCCCGCGACCTCCGCACCGACATCGAGCGGGGCATCGCGCAGCACGCGGTCGTCGACACCCCCGACCACGGACCGGTGTACGCCTACGAGGTCGACGGCCGCGGCGGCATCCTGCTCCTCGACGACGCGAACGTGCCGAGCCTGCTCTCCCTGCCGCTGATCGGCTGGAGCGGAACCGACGACCCCCTCTACCTCTCGACCCGCTCCTGGATTCTCAGCGGCGCCAACCCGACCTTCGTCTCGGGCACCCTCCCCTGGGGCGACGAGGCGCGCGGACTCGGCAGCCCGCACACCCCGGCCGGGCACATCTGGCCGATCGGACTCTGCATCGAAGCGCTCACCACCGACGATCAGAGCGAGAAGCAGCGCATCCTGCGGCTGCTCCTCGAGACGGATGCCGGGACCGGCCTCATGCACGAGTCCTTCCTCGCCACCGATCCGTCGGTGTTCACGCGCGAGTGGTTCTCGTGGGCGAACGCGATGTTCTGCGAGCTGGTGCTCGACATCACAGGACTGCGCGCCCTGCGCCGTGAGCCCCTGCGGCACGAGCCCCTGACCGAGGCACGGCCGGCATGAGCGCGCAGATGACCGCGGAGCCGGCATCCGTCTCTCCGAAGACGCCGGCGGGCTCGGCCCGTCCCGCGAAGGCCCGCAAGCCGCGCAACCCCTCTGCGCGCCAGATGACCTGGAACGCCTGGCTGTTCCTGCTCGTGCCGGGTGTGCTGTTCGTCGTCTTCATGGCGCTGCCGATCGTCATGGCGCTCGTGCTGAGCTTCACCGACTACGCGATCGTCGGGGACTTCGAATGGCTCGGCCTCGAGAACTATCTGAACATCGCCGTCGATCCGTTCTTCTGGATCGCGCTGCGCAACACCGCCTACTACACGCTGCTCTACGTGCCAGCGGGGCTCATCGTCGCCCTCGGCACCGCCCTGCTGCTCAACCGCCGTCACCGCGCGGTGCGGCTGTTCCGCACCCTGTTCTACATCCCGGTCGTCGCCTCGACCGTCGCGACTGCCACCATCTGGTTCTGGATGCTGAACCCGCAGAGCGGTCTGCTCAACGTGGTGCTCAGCTGGTTCGGCATCGACGGCCCCGCGTGGCTGTACGAGTCGCAGTGGGCGATGATCGCGATCGTCATGATGAGCGTCTGGGCCGGCTTCGGCGCCAACATGATCATCTTCCTCGGCGGGCTGCAGGGCGTGCCGGGCGAGCTGTACGAGGCGGCGCGGCTCGACGGCGCGAACGCCTGGCAGCAATTCCGCTACGTCACTCTGCCGTCGCTCACCCGCACGACGTTCCTCGTGTCGACGCTGCTCATCATCGGCGCGTTCCAGGTGTTCGACCAGGCCTACGTGCTCACCAAGGGCGGGCCGGGCAACTCGACCGTCACGATGGTCTACTACATCTACAACAAGGGCTTCGGGGCGCTCGAGATGGGCTACGCCTCCGCCCTGTCGTTCGTGCTGTTCCTCATCATCCTCGTCTTCTCCCTGGTCAACGCCAGGCTCACGAACAGGAGGGACGCGTGATGACGAACACCCTCAGCGGACCCCGTACCGTCGCCACCTCGATCGCCGCGGGCACCACGCTCGCCCCGATCCCGACCTCGCGGCGCAAGACCCCGCGGCAGCGTCTCGCCACGATCGGCTGGTACGTCGGCGTCATCCTCATCAGCGTCGTCACGGTCGCGCCGCTCGTCTGGACGATCTCGACGTCGCTGAAACCGGCCAGTGAGATCCTCTCCGGTGCCCTCAACCTCATCCCCGCGAATCCGACGATCGAGAACTACCTGCAGGTGTTCGAGGAGGTGCCGTTCGGGCGCTACTTCGTCAACTCGCTCGTTCTCGGTCTTGGCGGCGCGGCGACGAACATCTTCTTCGGCGCCCTCGGCGGATACGCGCTCGCGAAGCTGCGGTTCAAGGGCCGCGCGGCAGTGTTCGCCGTGTTCCTGTCGTCGCTCATGATCCCCGGCATCATCACGATGATCCCGTCGTTCCTCATCCTGCGCGGCATCCCGTTCGCCGGAGGCAACGACGTACTCGGCCAGGGCGGTCTCGGCCTCATCAACACCTACTGGGCCGTCATCATCCCGGGAGCCGCCGGCGCCTTCGCGGTGTTCTTCATGAAGCAGTTCTTCGAGACGCTGCCCGACGAGCTCGGCGAAGCCGCCCGCATCGACGGCGCGAGCGAGTTCCGCATCTTCACGGTCATCTACTTCCCGCTCGCCAAGGCCGGACTCGCCGTGCTCGGCATCATCAGCTTCCAGGCCGGCTGGAACAACTTCCTCTGGCCGCTGATCGTGCTCAACAGCCAGGACATGATGACCGTCCAGGTCGGCCTCGCGTCGTTCGTCAACAACTACGAGACCGCGTACGGCCCGCTCATGGCCGGAACCGTGATCGCCAGCCTTCCCGTGCTGCTCGTGTTCCTCTTCGCGCAGCGCTGGATCATCGAGGGCGTCGCGCACGTCGGCACCAAATAGCCCCCTTCCCACCACCACAGCACCACCATCCACCGAGGAGAATTCGATGAAGAAGAACCTGCGCGCCCTGGCCGTCATCGCCACGGCCACCCTGGCCGTCACCGTTGCCGGCTGCGCGTCCGGAGACTCCGGCGGCGGCAGCGCCGACGGCCCCGAACCCGTCGTGATGTGGGGATCCTGGTCGGGCGACCAGGTCGATCAGCTCGAGGAGCAGGCAGCGCGATTCAACGAGTCGCAGGACGAGTACGAGGTCTCGTACGTCCCGCAGGAACTCGTCGAGGAGAAGCTGCTCACCTCCCTCGCCGGCGGCCAGGTGCCCGACGTAGTGCTCTGGGACCGCTATCAGACCTCGCTCTACGCCCCGAAGGGCGCGCTCGCCCCGATCGACGAGTTCGTGAAGGAGGATGCCGTCGACACGAGCATCTTCTACGAGCCCGCCCTCGGCGAGATGGAGGTCGACGGAGAGCTCTACGGTCTGCCGCTGCTCGTCGACAACCGGTCGCTGCTCTTCAACCAGACCCTGCTGGACGATGCCGGCGTCACGCCGCCAACGAACTGGGACGAACTGAAGACCGCCGCCGAGGCGCTCACGGTCAAGGACGGGAACAAGCTCACCCAGGCGGGGCTCGACCTCAGCGACCCCGGACTGTTCAACATGTACCTCGCGCAGGCCGGCGGTCAGCTACTGAACGACGACGAGACCAAGACCGCGTTCAACAGCCCCGAGGGCCTCGAGGTGCTGAAGTTCTGGCAGAGCCTGCTCGACGCCGACGTGTACGAGCAGGGCTTCGGCGACACCGGCGACTCCTTCGCCGAGAGCAAGACCGCCATGAAGCTCGACGGGCCGTGGGCGCTGTCGACGCTCGACCAGGTCGACGGGCTCGAGTACGGCGTCGTGCAGCCGCCGGCCGGCCCGAACGGCGGCAAGGGCGCCTACATGGGCGGCTTCGGACTCGTCATCCCCGAGGGCGCGAAGAACGCCGAGGGCGCGTGGGAGTTCATGAAGTGGTGGACGACCGAACCCGAGAACGGTGTGGCCTTCGGCGAGATCGCCGGGTGGATCCCCGCCAACATCGAGGCCGCGAACGACCCCTACTTCACCGAGGACGAGCACTACGCCGCCTTCATCGAGGCCATGAACTACGCGCAGACCCGCCCGAACGTGCAGGGCTTCTCCGACGTCGAGGGCAAGGCTCTCGTGCCGGCGCTCGAGCGCTTCCTCTCCGGCGAGATCTCGGCGGAGCAGGCACTCAAGGAGGCACAGGAACAGGGCGACCAGATCCTCGCGCAGAACCGCTGACCGGACTCCCCCGGCTTTCGAATCGCGCACTGTGCAGCCTCGGCGGCGTGCCGGTTGCCCGGTGCGCGATTCGAAACCCCCAGACGAGAAGGACACATGAACGACACCTCCTGGTCGGCGCGAGCCGACATCGCCCAGCACAGCATCGACCACTGGTTCGGTGCCGACGGCATCCAGTTCCTCGCGAACAGCCACCCGCACGACCGCGGCAACACCGAGGTCTTCAACTACTGGTGGCTCGCCCACGTGATCGACGCCCGCGTCGACGCCGGACTGCGCACCGGGGACCGGGAATGGATGGACCGCGCGATCGCCGCCCGCGACAACATCGTCGAGCGCAACGGCGGCCAGCTGTTCAACGACTACTTCGACGACATGCTGTGGTTCGCGCTCGCGCTGGAGCGCGTACACCGCGCGACCGGCGAGCAGCGGTTCCTCGACGAGGCGATCGCGATCTGGGACCACGTCATCGCGGAGGGCTGGAACGACACCCTCGGCGAGAGTCTGGCCTGGCGCGAGCAGCAGCTGTACTACAAGAACACGCCCGCGAACGGACCGCTCGTCATCCTCGGCGTCCGGCTCAGCCGCCTCGACGACTCCCGCGACTATCTCGGCTACGCGCGGCGGGCGTTCGACTGGCTGACGGCGAACCTCGTCGGCGCGGACGGATTCGTCGAAGACGGCGTCAACCGGGAGCAGGACGGCCGGGTCGACACGCAGTGGCGGTTCACCTACAACCAGGGCCTGTACGTCGGCGCCGCGGTCGAGCTGCACGCCGCCACCGGCGACCGCGCCTATCTCGATCGGGCCGTGCAGACGGCGATGACCGCGGTGCGCGAGCTCAGCGACGGGACCGTCTTCCCCGACGAGGGCGACGGCGGTGACGAGGGATTGTTCAAGGGCGTGTTCTACCGCTACCTCGGCGAACTTCTCGCGGCGCTCGCTGATGACGACGAGTATGCCGACGAGAAGGCTGCGCTCGAGAGCTTCCTCCGCTCGGGCACCGACGCCCTGTGGGCCAACGGCCTCGTCGACGGGCACCTGCGCCCGGGCAACGACTGGTCGAAGCCGCCGGTCGAGTGGATCCCGTACTCGACGCTGCTCAGTGCGGTGTTCGCGGTCGAGCAGCGGGCGCGTCTTGAGGCACGGGATGCCGGGGCGGATGCCGCGACGACGGCGTCCGTGGGGGTCGCCGGCTGACGGCATCCTCGCCCCGCCCCTTCGGTTGGCACCTCCTGTAGGAATTCCTCGCGAACTCCTACAGGAGGTGCCACGTCGCGTGAGGGGGAGCGGCGCGCGGGCAGGCGGGGTCAGCGCCGCGGCGCGGTCGACGACGCTCCGACCACCAGCTCGACCGGCAGCACGACCTTCTCGATCTCGCTCGGGGCGGCGATGTGACGCCGCACGGACTCCACGCCCTTCTCGCCCAGCTGACGCTGCTGCTGACGGATGTGCGTGTACCGGAACAGGCGGGTGTCGAAGAAGGCGTCGGGGTGGTCGAAGCACACGATCGAGATGTCGGCTGGCACCTCGCGGCCCAGACGGTCGCAAGCCTCGCGCAGCATCAGCGCGATGTTGTACTCGCCGACCACGTATCCCGTGATGTCGGGATGCTGCTCGACGAACTCGACCAGGCGGGCGATATCGTGCTCGGTGGTCTCGGAGCTGCCGGGCACCGTCGACCCGATGGTGCGCAGCTCCGCCCGGTTCTCGAGCGGGAGGTGGTTCATCGCGTGCGCGTGGATGTAGCCGTTTCGGCGGTCGTCGCTCGATGACACGTGACTCGCCGAGCTGATGAAGCCGATCGTCTGATGGCCGAGCTCGAGCAGGTGCTCGGTGGCCGCGCGTCCGCCGGCGAGGTTGTCGGAGCACACGGCCGACACGGGGATGCCGTCGAACAGCCGGTCGAGGATCACGACGGGGAACTTCCTCGCGACGAGTTCGAGCGCGGCCGGCGGGATGTACTCCGACGAGCTCGGCAGCAGGAGCAGTCCCTCGACGCCGGCGTCCACGAGCGCGCGGATGCAGGCGTCCTCCTCGGCGAGGTCGCCGCCCGAGCGCTTGATCACGATGTGAGTGTCGGCTCCGGCGGCGGCGAGGATGCCCTCGATCACCTTGTTGCCGAAGGTGTCGTCGAAGCTCGTGATGACGCAGCCGATGAGCGACGGCCCGCCGTCGGACTCCCCCGCGACGCGGGCGTTGGATGCCGTCGGCGTCGCGCTCGTGACGACCGTGCCGATGCGCGGACGACGCATGATCATGCCGTCGGTGCGGAGCAGGTCGAGCGCCCGCTTGACCGTGATGGGGCTGACCTCGAACTGCTTC
Source organism: Microbacterium hydrocarbonoxydans (assembly GCF_023715885.1). GTDB lineage: Bacteria > Actinomycetota > Actinomycetes > Actinomycetales > Microbacteriaceae > Microbacterium > Microbacterium hydrocarbonoxydans_C. Next base: position 410,263 of record NZ_JAMBOY010000001.1, read on the forward strand.
GACAGCTCCGCCTCGGTGGGGAGCTTGTCACCGACCGTGTAGATGCCCTGCGCGATGGAGTCGCGCAGGGCTTCGTAGACCCGCTTGTAGAGCACGGCGCCCCCTCACCCGAATAGTTATATTTAATCTACAGGGTGAGAGAGCGTCGCGCGGACTCAGCGGCCCTGGGTCCGCATCTCCACGGCTGTCGTCTCGAACGGCGCCAGCTCCAGCGTCACCGCGCCACCGTCGACCGTGAGGTCGCCGGCCGGGTCGCCGAGGAGAGTCGTGCGGCGCGTGGCATCCGTCCCGGCGAGCGTGATGCGTACCCGTGTCGGCTCGTCGGCGAACGATTGCAGACGCACCCGCGACCATCCCGGTTCCTCGGCCGCGCCGACGCCGATCACCGCGACGCGGTCGTCGTCGAGGCGCAGGAAAGAGGCCGCCGGCTCGGCAGCGCCTCGCCCGGCAGCGGCGATAGCGAGCAGCGGCTTGGCGACCGCGGATGCCGTCGACACGGCCAGTGCTTCGACGCTCTGCGATTCCGCGGCGCGCACGCCGATCGCGTAGGAGAACGTCGCCGTGAACCCCTGCTCGATCGGAAAGTTCGTGTCCCAGACGTTGTTGTGGAACCACGAGATCACCGTCGACGGTTCATCCGGCGACGTGCTGGCGGGGAACGGCGAGTACGGCAACGCGATAGAACCGGTCTGCACGAGCGGTGCATCCTTCGTGGCCCAGGCGATCGCGTCGGCGCCGTCGGCGACCGTGACCCAGTTGCGGATGGCACGCATGTGCTGCGGTGCTCCCGGGATGTGCGTGATGCCGTCGCCGGTCACCCCTCCGGAGACCTCGAGCCGAACCGTGGGATCGACCGCGGCGAACGGGAACACGAAGTACCCGCTCTCCTTGACCCGCGTGACGGGCTTGCTGACGCGGTTCTCGATCAGCAGCGTCGGGTCGCCGTGCCGCAGTCGCAGCGTGACGCGCACCGCGTCCACGCCGTCGGCGGGGAACTCGTACACGAGCCGCTGCTCGACCGCGTCGTCCACGCGCTCCACGACGACGGCCGACCGGCCGACGGTTCGCGAGGCCAGCAGCTCGAGCCGCGGCGACACCGAGAGCTTGTTCGCGAGGTGATTCACCCCGGCGCCCGAGCTGCCGTAGGTGTCGTACACGTAGCCGTTGAACCCGGTGAAAGAGTCGCCGTTCACCCACTCTCGGCCTGTGGACTTCTCGACCAGCGAGCGGATCACCGACCGCCGGTCGTCGACCTCGACCCGGATGTGCTCGTTCTCGAGCACGAGGATGTCCTCCCGGCGTCCGGTCTGCAGCGGATGTTCGGTGGCCGCCGCCGCCGGATCGTCCGCGGCCACGAGATCGAACCGCACCCACCCGACCCCTGGTGCGTCGGCGACCGGGAAGGTGATCCACCGGCCCGACTCGCGGTGCAGCGAGTTGCCCTGATCTTCGAGGGTGTGGGGCACGACGTCACCCGATCGTGCATCCACGACCGAGAAGTGCTCATCGAGCCCGACCTGCGACTCCTTCACGAGCACCCGCGCGGTGGTCGTCCGGGCGTGACCCGCGACGTTCACGACGACGTAGCTCGCCAGGGCATCCGCCGCCGGGGCGACGGCCTGCCCGAGGTGGTGGAGCGCCAGTTCGGTCGCGTCGACCGTGCGCTGATGGGCGGCGATGGCATGCCCGACCTTCCACTGCCACTGCCGCTCCCCTGAGTCGTACCCCTCGTCGCCGTGGGTCCAGGAGTTGCTGGCTCCCCAGGTGTGCTCGTTGAACATCGAGATCGCCTCGTACGCCGCACGGGCGTCGGCTCCCTCGGAGGCGACCGGGTCGCCGCCGCTCCACCGGGACAGCTGCGAGATCGAGCGCGCGACGGGTGCGCCTACCTGTGCCTCGCGGGCGAGGGCGAGGGGAACCGCGCCCGACCCGACACCCTCGACCCACCAGTCCCCCCAGTCACCCTCGAAGGTCACGAGCTCGTCGCCGTAGCGGGCCTCCGCATCTTCGAAGAAGTCCTCGTTGCGCGAGACCCTCAGGCGCGGGTACTCCCAGGTCTCGTTCCACTGCCGCACCTGCTCCGAGAGGTGAAGGCGAGCGGGGCCGTTGTCGCCCATGAAGCCCTGCGTGCGCACATGCAGGACGTCCCACGGATACAGCTGACGGCCGGGGTCCTCCTCGCCGTGCGCACCGAACACACCCGGGGGGAACGGATAGCCCTTCGTCGACAGCGCCGTGAGGTAAGCCGAGAACACGGTCTCGAGGGTCTCGAACGACTCGGTGAATCCGACCATCGGGCCCTCGATGTATGCGAGCCCGTGCGGGCTGTCGGTCATCCACACGAGCACCGACTTGCCGGCCGGCGACTTCCAGCGGAACATCCGGGGGTTGTCCAGTCCGCCGTTGCGATGCGGCTCGGATCGACCGGCCCAGTTGTGCGCGACGGCGAGATACCGCACCCCGAGGTCGGCGAGGGCGTCGGGGAGCCCGGCGACCTGGCCGGGAACGTCGGTCTGCATCGCGCTCCGGAACGAGATGCCGTACTGGTCGCGGATCCGACGCGCCGAGGCGAGCAGTTCGTGCAGCTCGTCGGTCGAGCACGTGTCGGTGTGCAGGTTGTACGGCATCGCGCTCAGCCCGATCGATCCCTCCTTCACGAGGCGCACGAGCTCGTCGATCTCGGTAGGAGTGCGATGGCGCTCCCAGTCGTCGAAGGACCACAGCGCCTCCGCGTTCCAGCGGAAGCGCGATTCCTCCGGCCAGTCCGCGGTGCGACCGATCAGCTCCACCGCCGAATCGAGGTACGACCGCTGATTCGCGATCACCGCGGCCTGCGGGTCGGTGTATCCGAAGTCGAAGTGGGAGTGATGCACGACGTGCACGCTCCAGGGACGGACGCCGTCGAGCCGCACGGGGATCGACTCCTCCCCGAGATCGGGCACGCGCACCACCACATCGACGGGGTCGGCGGATGCCGGCACCAGCACGCGCACCGAACCCACGGGAGCGGTCGCCCGTTCGAGCCCGAGCGGCCGGCCCTCGGCATCGACGATCTGCACATCGAGCGCATCGGCGTCGGCGGCGCGGTCACCTTCGATCACCACCCGCACGCTGCGAGCGCTCTGCCCTCCCGCCTGCCGCTGCAACGGCTCGGGTATGACGCGAACGGTGTGCGAGCCGACGATGGCCACGGCGGCGGTCGCTCGCTCGAGAAGCCCTTCGCGGGCCTCCTCTCCGGTCCACGGGCTTGCGGAGATCAGGGACGGTTTCATGATCGGTTGCTCCAGGGTCGGGGTGCGGGGATCAGTCGATGGCGGGAAGGTCAGGGGAAGCGGGACGTTCAGGAGGATGCGGGAAGGTCGCGAGCACGGAGCCAGTGGGCGGCGCCGAGAAGCGGGGCGGCATCGAGGAGCCGCGACGGGACGACCTCGAGCCGGTCGGGGGCGCCACCCTGCGTGAGCCCGTCGTGGAGGGCGCCGACCAGCACCGGCCAGGAGCGCACCATCGACCCGCCGACGGTCAGCCGGTCGGCGCCGAACGACGCCAGCCAGGGCGCGAGCGCGAGCCCGAGTGCGTGCATCGCGCGGTCGAGCACTGCCGCGGCATCCTCCTGACCCTTCGCCGCCTCGGACGCGATCTCCTTCACGGTGCAGACTCGACCGGTGCGACGAGTGTTCTCCGCGACGATGGCTCTTGTCGAGATCGTGTCCTCGAGGGGCCGGCCGTCGAACTCGAGGGGATACACCCAGCCGTCGGGCGGCACTCCTTCGCCGGCGGTGACGATCCGCCCGCGGTCGAGAAAGGCCGATCCGACGCCGGTTCCGAGCGTGACGCAGACCTGGCGGTCAGCCCGGGTGTCGGCGCCGAACGCCCACTCCCCCAGTGCGTAGGCGGCGGCGTCGTTCACGAAGGAGATGCGCTCGGGCGCGAGGCCGAGACGTGCAGCCATACCCTCGCGCACGTCGACGCCGCGGAGGGCGTCGAACTTGGCGACGTCGCCGAAGATGCCGACGCCCCGCTCGTAGTCGAACGGCCCCGGCATCGCGACGACCCAGCGGACGGAAGAGGTTCCGCCCAGTCGCCGCGCCGGTGCGACGAACGTGTCGAGGAGCTCGTCCGCCGGCAGCGCCGGATCGAGCGCTCGCGTCGCCGACTCCACGACCCGCGCCGACGATGCGGTGACCTCGACAGTCGCCGCCGTCGCATGACTCCCGCCGACCTCGATCACACCGTACGGCGACACCTCCGGCATCCCGGCTGCGTCTCGTGCGTCGTCGCTCATCACACGTACTCTCGCATCCTGCGTCGCGGCGGGCATCGTTCAGTACTGCCCCAGAGCGAGACCGCGCTGAAACGTGCGCTGCGTGAACATGAACAGCAGGGCGGTCGGGATGGAGACCAGCAGCGCCGCCGTCAGCAGCACCGTGAAGGCCGAACCGCCGCCCTGCACCGACTGCAGCGCCTGCAGCAGGGGCATGACAGGACGGGTCTCCGAACTCTGCGTGAGGATGAGCGCGAGCAGGAAGTCGTTCCACACCCAGGTCGCCTGCAGGATGAAGACGACCACCAGTGCGCTGCGCGACATCGGCAGGTAGATCTGGGTGAAGATGCGCCAGGGCTTCGCTCCGTCCACCACGGCCGCCTCGAAGACGGACTCGGCGATGCCTGCGAAGAAGTTGCGCATGACGAACGCCGAGAACGGCAGACAGACGACCGAGTAGATGAGGATCATGCCCACGGCGGTGTCGAAGAGCCCGACCTGCGAGTAGGCGGCGAACAGCGGGATCACCATGAGCTGCAACGGGAAGACCGTGCCGCAGAAGATGACGAAGAACCAGAAGAACCCGTGCTTGAGCTTCAGCGCGATCACGGCGTAGCCGACCGCGGCTCCGAGCACCACCGCGATGAACGGCGCGATGATGGCGTAGACGAGGGTGATGAACAGACCGGACGGCACATCGGTCGTCGTGAAGACATCGACGATGTTCGTCCACAGGCTCCCGAGGTTGCCCGGTTCCCACAGTCGCGACCCGGAGTACTCGGAGGTCACTTTGCCCGCATTCGCGAGGAGCAGGTAGATCGGGAGGAGCCAGACAATGCCCATCGCGATGAGGATGCCGTAGCGGAGGATCTTCGAGATCATGCGCGCTGCGCTCCCTTCGGTGCGCCGTCGCCGAGCGAGAGCTGACGGCGCAGGTAGATGACGGACGCCGCGACGGTGACGACCGTGAGGAAGATGGCGACGGCCGAGCCCATGCCGTACTCGTTGTTGAGGAACGTCTCGCGATACATCGTCACGCCGAGCGTCTCCGACACGCGGTTCGGCCCGCCCTGGGTCATCGACTGCACGATGTCGAACGTCTTGAGGCTGTTCACGATCGAGAGGCCGACGACGATCGTCGTGGTCGGTCGCAGCAGGGGCCAGACCATCGAGCCGAAGAGTCGGAACCCTCCTGCGCCGTCGAGCTTCGCGGCCTCCAGAGGCTCCTTGGGGATCGACTGCAGTCCGACCGTGAAGAGCAGCGCGTTCACGCCCACGCCCTGCCACGATGCCGCGAGGATCATCACGACCGTGTTCAGCGGCGCATCCTGCAACCATCGCAGCTCCGAGCCCGGCAGATTCAGGAATGCGAGGGCCTGCGACAGCGCCCCGCCGTTCTGCAGGACGAACGAGAAGATCACACCGACCGCGACGCCCGACAGGGCGTAGGGGATGAGGAACGGCACCCGCAGCCACGCGGCGCCCGGCAGCCCGTAGGCGAGATACGCCACGAGGAGTCCGAGTCCGACGGGCACGAGCAGGGTGCCGCCCACCCAGGCCAGCGTGTTGAGGATGGAGGTGAGCATCGCCGGATCGCGGAACATCTCCACGTAGTTCTCGACGCCGATCCACTCAGGGTCGCCGAGACCGTCGTACTCGGTGAAGCTCAGGTAGACGGTGTACAGCACCGGGACGTACAGCGCGAGGATGACCACCGCAACGCCCGGGCCCATGAAGGCCCAGGCGTCGCGCTGTCGCGCGGTGTGAGCCGGCATCCGACTCAATGCTCGCTCCAGTACTCGTCCGCCGTGGCCTGGATCCCCTCCAGGAAGGGCATCGGGTCACCGGGGTTCGTCATGAATCCCGTGAACTGGTCGAGCGACGAGGTGAGGATCGGCGCAGGAGCCGCCTCGTAGTAGCGCAGGTAGAACGTGTACTTCGGATCGGTGTACTCCTCGCCGATCTTCTGGAACTCCTCGGTGGATGCCGTGGCGTTCGGGTTGAAGGGCAGGTTGCCCTGCTGCTCCGACCACGCGGTCTGCGCGTCGGTGCCCATCCACCATTCCGAGTACTCGAGTCCGAGCTCGCGCTGCGCCGACTTCTCGGGCACACAGGCGGGGGCTGTCTCGATCGCCACCGGGGTGACCTCCTGCTCGGGGTTCACATTGGGGATCGGGAACACCCCCCAGTCGGTGCCGCTCTCCAGCCCCACGGTGTCGAGCGTGCTCGCGTACCAGGTGCCGAAGGGGATCATCGCCACCTCCTGGTCTTTGATCTGCGTCTCGCCGGGAGTCTTCGAGCCCGGGTCGGAGAAGTAGCCCTTCTCCTTCATGTCGAGCCAGACGTTCATGATGTCGACGACTTCGGGGTCGGTGAACTTCGCATCGCCCGACATCAGGTCGTTGTAGAGCTCGACGTCGGTGCCGGCGGTGAGGATCTGGAACCACACGAACGCCCAGGGGTTGCCGCCCGAGTTCCAGAACGGCGCGACGCCGGCGTCGACGAGCGTGTCGGCGACCGTCATCATCTCGTCCCACGTCGTCGGGACCTCGAGCCCGAGCTCGGAGAACGTGCGCTTGTCGTAGTACATGACCCAGTCGTCGACGCTGATCGGAGTGCAGTACTGCTTGCCGTCGATCGTGTAGAGGTCCTTCACCGACTCGCTGATGTTGCCGTCTGCGACGGCCTTCTCCCAGATGTCGGTGGTCTCGGCGACGAGTCCCTCCGAGACGAGATCCTCGAGCGACGAACCGGTGTGCCAGGTGAAGAGTCCCGGCGCCTTGTTCGATCGGAAGGACTGCTTGATGAACGCCTGGAACGCGTTCTGGTCGGCGTAGTACGCGGGGTCGAGCGACACGTCGATGTCGTCCTTCGACACGGCGGAGAACTTCTCGAAGTCCCAGCTCTTGTCGGTGACGAACTGCAGATCGGTCGATGATCCGGCGGTCGAGCCGGCGCACCCGGCGACCGATGCCACGGTCACGAGCGCCGCCGCGGCGACGACGATTCTTCGCGGGAACTTCACACGGAACTCCTTCGTTCGGGTCGAGGATCGATGTCGCGATCATCGGATTGATATCGTTATCAGAATCGGACTGTAACACGGTCGAGAAGACGACGGCAAGCGATCCATCGCAAGTGATGGGGCCCACCCCGCAGTCGGATGCCGGTCGCTCGGCGATACCCGGACCGACGCGGATGTATCGATACCATGACGGCATGACCGGTCGTCTTGCGAAGAATCGCGGCTCCGCCGCGCCCACCGTCCAGGACGTTGCCGCAGCCGCCGGGGTCTCTCCGATGACGGTGTCTCGGGTGCTCAGCGGCGGACCGAATGTGCGGCCCGAAAAGGTGCAGGCGGTCCTCGAAGCGGCCGCCGCCCTCGGGTACCGCCGTAACGAGAACGCCCGGAGCCTCCGCCCTGGGCAGCGCACCGGTCTGATCGGTGTGATCATCACCAATGTCGCGAACCCGTACTACGCGCAGGTGCAGCTCGGCGTCGAGGAGATCGTGACGACAGACGGCATGCTCCTGCTCGTCGGCAACAGTGGTGAGGACATCGAGCGCGAACGGGCCCTGGTGAACGACTTCATCGGGCGCAAGGTCGACGGGCTCATCGTGGTCCCGGCCGGCGGCGACGTCACCCACCTGCGCACGGCGGTCGCCGCCGGCATCCCCCTCGCCCTCGCCTCCCGCCAGGTCGACGGCGTGACTGCCGACGTCGTTCTGGTCGACGACGAGAACGGAGCGCGAGACGGCACTGCGTCTCTGCTCGCCCAGGGGCACCGTCGGATCGCCTTCCTCGGGAACCGCGCCTCGGTCTTCACCAGCCGGCGACGGCGCCTCGGCTTCGAACGGGCGCACCGCGAGGCAGGCGTCGCGATCGACCCCGATCTGATGCGGGCCGGTCAGAACGACGACGCCGCCGCGCACGACGTCATGGTCGAGCTGCTGACGAGTGAGAATCCGCCGACGGCCGTCTTCAGCGCGAACAACCGCAACACCATCGGTGCACTGCGCGCTCTCGCCGAGCATCCCGAGCTCGCCGCGGAAATGCGCATCGTCGCCTTCGACGACTTCGAGCTTTCGGGCCTCGTGCCCTTCGACCTCTCGGTCATCGAGCATGATCCGCGCGAGCTCGGTCGCGCGGCGGCTCGCATGATCATGCAGCGACTCGGGGCATCAGCGGGCGAGCCGCAGCTGGTGGAACTGCCCACTCGCTTCCGCGAGTGATGTCCGCATGCTGCTTATCCCGTGGTCGTGGTATACGTTGATAACGATATCAGCGTGGATCGCCTCTGCGGCGGCCCCGTGGCATCCGGAACGAAAGGCTGCAGCGATGCCCCACTCCTTTGCGCGCGCCGGTGAGCGTACGTCCTCCTACGACCGCCATCCCGTGATCGCGCTGCCGCCGGGCGAGACCATCCGCCGTGGCGTCGACGTCTGGCACGCACTCCGCGACGCCGCCGCATCGGCAGGGGATCGGGCTCTCATCGCGATCGACGCCTACCCTGGCACCGACCTCGCCGCGCTCGCCGACGAGATCCGCGCGGGGCTGCCGGGATTCGAGATCGTCGACGTGGAGTCGGCGGCCCTGTCGGCATCCGAACTGGCGGCTCGGTTCGCGCGCACGCTCACCGACGATCGGGTCTTCGGCATCATGTCGCACGCGACGATCGACGCCTTCTACGACGCGGCGAAGCGCGACGAACTGCGCGAGCGCGTCGAGAGCCGCGCCGCACCGACCGTGCTGATCGGCTGGGGCTCAGCCACCCTCACTCGACCGGATGTGACGGCGCTCGTCGAGATGGCGCGCTGGGAGATCCAGCTGCGCTACCGCCGCGGCATGCCGAACTGGCACGCCGAGAACGCCGAGGAGGATTCGCTGCGCAAGATCAAGCGCGGCTTCTTCCTCGAGTGGCGCGCTGCCGACCGGCACAAGCGACCTCTGTTCGGCACCGCCGACTTCGTGCTCGACGCGAACCGGGTCGGCGCCACCTCCCTCATCACCGGTGACGCCTTCCGTGGAGCGCTGGCCGCGGCATCCCACCGACCGTTCCGCGTCGTGCCGTACTTCGATCCCGGCGTCTGGGGCGGGCAATGGATGAAGCAGGTGTGCGGCCTCGACGCGTCGGAGGCCAACTACGCCTGGTCATTCGACGGCGTGCCCGAGGAGAACAGCCTGCTACTGAGCGATGGCGAGGGCGTCTTCCAGATCCCGTCGATCGACCTGGTGTTCTCGCACCCGCGGGATCTCCTCGGCGAGCGGACCTTCGCGCGGTTCGGTGCCGAGTTCCCCATCCGCTTCGACCTGCTCGACACCATGGGCGGCGGCAACCTCTCGCTGCAAGTGCATCCGCTCACCGAGTACATCCGCGACCGCTTCGGTATGGCGTACACGCAGGACGAGAGCTACTACCTGTTGGATGCCGACGACGATGCCGTCGTGTACCTCGGGCTCAAGACCGGGGTGGACCGGGAGAGGCTCACCGCCGATCTCACCCGCGCGCAAGCAGGGGAGATCTCGTTCCCCGCAGAGGAGTACGTGAACACCTACCCCGCGAAGCGGCACGATCACTTCTCGATCCCCGCCGGGACCGTGCATTGCTCCGGAGCGAACTCGATGGTGCTCGAGATCTCGGCGACGCCGTACATCTTCACCTTCAAGATGTGGGACTGGGACCGAGTCGGCCTCGACGGGGTGCCGCGGCCGATCCATCTCGAGCACGCGCTCGCGAACATCCAGTGGGAGCGCGACACCGCCTGGACCGATGAGAACCTCATCAATCAAGTGGAGTCGATCGCCGCGGGCGACGGCTGGCGGGAGGAGCGGACCGGCCTGCACGACCTCGAGTTCATCGAGGTGCGCCGGCACTGGTTCACGGGCGTCGCGCCTCATCACACAGGTGGGACGGTGAATGTGCTGAACCTCGTCGAGGGGGCGGAGGCGATCATCGAATCGCCCACCGGCGCGTTCGAGCCCTTCGTCGTGCACTACGCCGAGACCTTCATCGTTCCAGCGGCCGTCGGCGCGTACACGATCCGGCCGCATGGCGCCGGCGTCGGTGCGGAATGCGCGACGGTGAAGGCCTCGGTGCGCGGAACCGCCGTGTGACCGGAGCACCGGGGAGGGGTTGACGCTTCCGCCGTCGTCGGTCAGGCTTGTCGAGTTGATAACGATATCAATCTGAAGACAGGATGAACGATGAAGTCAACCTCTTCCCTTCGTACACGCGCGCTGCGCAGCAGTGTGATCGCTGCGGCGACCGCCGCGGTGTTGGTCGCCGCGGCGGCCGCACCCGCCCAGGCGGCTCCGCCGTCGGACGCGGACGCCTGGTCGGATCGCGCCGTGGTCAGCTACGACGCGATGCAGGACAATCTCTATCTCGGAGCCGCAGGCCACCAGCTCTACCGACTGAACACGGGCGAGGAGGTGAACCCGTACTCCTACCTCTGGGAGTATCGCGAAGCGAGTCAGGCGACAGCCGACCTGCAGGGCGTACCCGGCATCGGGCCCGCGGACGCCTGGTCGGATCGCGCCGTGGTCAGCTACGACGCGATGCAGGACAATCTCTATCTCGGAGCCGCAGGCCACCAGCTCTACCGACTGAACACGGGCGAGGAGGTGAACCCGTACTCCTACCTCTGGGAGTATCGCGAAGCGAGTCAGGCGACAGCCGACCTGCAGGGCGTACCCGGCATCGGGCCCGCGTACGCCAACGTCACGCGGCAGCGCATCGCCAACTTCGAGCTGTACTACAACGTGCGCGAGGGAGGGCGTGCGGGGTACGAGTCCTACCTCCCCGCCCCACTCGGCACCGGGGGCGACGTCTTCTACGATGACAACTCCATCATCGGACTCACCGACGTGCGCCAATACCGCAAGACCGGTGATCCGGCCTACCTCGAGAAAGCCGAGCACGCCTTCTCGATCGTCGTGCGCGGATGGAACACCGACTCAGCCCTCGCCTGCCCGGGCGGGATGGACTGGATCGACCGGGCCGACAACGCCGACCGCGGCGCCAACATCACCGGTCTCGCCGCTCAGCTCGCCGCACACCTGTACGAGCAGACCGGGAAGGCGGACTATCTGACATGGAGCAAGAAGCTCTACGCCTGGAACAACAAATGCCTGAAGACGTCGGCGGGGCTCTACGCCAACAGCATCAATGACGCCGGCGAGGTGAACCCGACGCTCTGGACCTACAACTCGGGGTCGATGATCGCGACCGCGACGATCCTCTACCGGGCCACCGGTGAGGCGAAATACCTCTCTCAGGCGAAGGCGGCGGCGCGTGGATCGCTGGAGTACTGGACCGCGGAGAACAGGTTGCAGCAGCAGCCGGCCATCTTCAACGCGTTCTACTTCCGCGACCTGTTCCTCCTCGACTCCGTGAGCCACGACCCGGCGTATCGAGCGGCCGCCGAGCAGTACGCCCAGCTGGTGTGGGACACCAACCGCGACCCCGCCACAGGGCTCTTCCACTTCCAACCGTCCGGCGGCGGCGATTACCTGCCCTCCCGACCTGCGGCGACGCTCGACCAATCCGGCGTGATCCAGATCTTCGCGATCCTCGCCTGGGATCGCGGCGACCTCGGGAACGTCAGCTAGCGGCGGGATCGACGACGCCCCCTCACCGCGCGGCCGGAGGCACCGCCGAGATGAGGCCGAGCGCGACGCTGATCCGGTCTGCGGATTCGACAACGTCTTCCTGCAGGCGGTCGAGTCCGTAGTCGCGCATCATCGTGAGACGCCCGGACAGCGAGATCGCGCCGACGGCCTGTCCGGTTGCATCGCGGATGGGCGCGGCGACGCACAGGCGACCGAGGGCCAGTTCCTGGTCCTCGGTCGCGTACCCGTCGCGGCGCACCCGGTCGAGCTCGGCGTCGAGCGCGGCGTGGTCGCCGATCGTGTTCACGGTGTATTTCGGCAGGTCGTCGCCGAGCAGCTCGCGGCGCTCCTGCGCAGTGAGCCCGAGCAGCAGGCACTTGCCCAGCGCGGAGGCGTGCAGCGGCTGCCCGAGTCCGACCATCGTGTGCGACTTGCGCGCGAGCTCACCCTCGGCGTGCGAGAGGTACACCGCCCTGTCGCCGACGCGCACGGCGACGTTCGCGCTGAAGCCGGTGCGCTGCGCCAGTTCCTGCACGGGGGTGCGGCTCTCGCGGTGGATCGGGTACTGGTTCAGTCCGCGGCTCGCGAGCGACATGACCGCGGCGCCGATCGCGTAGCCGTTGTCGACCTTCGACACGTAGCCGAGCTCTTCGAGGGTCGTCAGCATGCGGGCGATCGTGGATGCGCCGAGGCCGGTGGCGCGCGATATGTCGGAGGCGCGGGGCGGTCCGCCCGTCGCACTCGCGATCGCCTCGAGCACCGCCGCCGCCCGGCCGACTCCCTGTTGAACTTCCGCCGCCATGACCCCAGTCTCTCCTACGACCGCGCCTCACCAGGGCAGTGCGACATCGCGCCCGCTCGGCTCGGCGTACACGCGCACGCTGCTCAGTGTCACGTACGCGTAGCCGTTCGTGCGACTGACGCGCACGCGCACGGCCTCGACCCGCTGCTGCGCGAAGTCGTGGATGCGGTGCCGGTGCCGGTTGTCGGCGACCTCGGCGACCGTCGACCACTCGCCGTCGACCTGCACCTGCACCTCGTAGTCGGCGACGAGCTCGGGGATCACGGTGAACTCGGTGCGGTGGTGGTGGAGGTTGATGAGATCCTCGTCGACGTCGTCGTTCCACACGAGACGAACGGATGCCGCGGGCACCGGTTCCGGCCAGCGCAGCTCGATCCACTCCGGCGCGCCGGCGAGCGCCTCGGCATCCACCCGCTCCGACGACCACATACGAGGGCCGCCGTACGGCCGGTTGCTGCCGTCCACGACCTTGTCGGCCGACCAGGCGCGAGTCTCGCCGACGGCGCGGAGCGAGACGCTGCGGCGACGCAGCATCCGGGCGTTCCAGTCGGTGACGAGCTGGTGCTCGGCGTCGGGGATGTGATCGTCGAAGGCGGCGTCGTCGGCGCGCTTCGCGCCCATCGCCAGCACCCCGTACGGCCGCTCGTCCGTGAGCACGAGGGAGACGTTTGGGTCGGCGCGCACGATCACGACCGCGTTCGCCGGGGCGTCCGGATGCCAGGCGAGCGGAGCCACCGCGGACTCCGCACCCGCGGCGACCGGCACCTCGACCTCGGCGATCCGCTCGACGGGTACGGCGTTCTGCGGTCTGCCGGTGTTCCAGAGCTCGAGGCGGAGGGTCGTGTCGGAGGAGGCGACGACGTCGAGCTCGACACCGTCGATCCGCGGGTCGACCGGGATCATCACGGCGATGTCGCGGTCGAGCGGCAGGGTCTCGGTCGTGCGATGAGCCCTCGTCGACACCTCGGTGAGCGCGCTCGACGCCGTCACCGTCGCCCCCTGCGCGAGGTCGTCGGCGTCGGTCGCGGAGATCCCGAACACCGGTGCGTCCTCACGGAGCAGCGCGGCCTGCAGCTCACCCCGGTGCGAGCCGGCGAGCTCGCGGGGCGTGAGGCCGTCGCGCGCGATGAGGGCGGCGGCGGTGCCGACGGCCTGCCCCTGCGTGGCGCACGTGGCCATGACGCGGGTCGAGCCGAACGCGATGTGCGAGGCCGAGATGTTGCGGCCGGCGAAGAGCAGGTTGGCGACGTCGCGGGAGTAGAGGCTGCGGAACGGGATCTGATAGATGCCGTCGCTGTAGCGCTGCAGCGCACCCGCCTTCTCGGCATAGACGCCTTCCACGGGGTGGAGGTCGATCGACCAGCCGCCGAAGGCCACGGCGTCGTCGAACGCCGTTTGCTGCAGCACGTCGTGCTGCGTCATCGTGTAGTCGCCGATGAACCGCCGGTACTCGCGCTTGCCGGGGATCGCCCCGACCCACTCGAGAGTCAGCCGGTCGGCGTCGAACTCTCCGGAGTTCTTGATGTAGTCCCAGATGCCGTAGACGATCGACCACAGCTCGTCGCGGATCTGCTCGTTCGATGAGACGGTGTCGAGGTGCCCTCCCCACTCGATCCACCAGTAGTCGCAGCCGTTGTCGCCGGTGCGGATGATGCGGTTGCGCACGATGGGCGTCTCGCGGATGTCCTTCGCGATGAGCGGGGGCACGAAGCGCTCCGGCCGCCCGGCGTCCTTCGTGTAGAAGAAGAGGGAGCTGCCGAGCAGCTCATCGTCGGCGACGTCGGGCGCCCAGGGCTCGTCGAACTCCGCGCGGGACTCGCGTCCGACGCGATAGCCGGCCCCGGCGAGGTGACCGATGAGCCCGTCGCCCGAGCAGTCGAGGAAGACGGGCGCCTCGAACACCGTCTCGATCTCGCTGCCCATCGTCCACCCGACCACGGCGGCGATGCGCGGCGCCTCGCCGAAGGTGGTGTCATGCATGCGCACCTCTCTGACGTCGGTGTTGAGGTGCAGCGAGATGTTCGGCTCAGACCGCACGGCGTCGAGCAGCACCTGATCCCAGTAGTAGGGGTTCCCCTCGGGGTTGCGGTACTGATTCTCGAGCACGAGCTCGCCGACTATTCCCGTCTCACGGGCGAACCGCTGCGTACCGTGCGCCGTGGCGCCGACGACCCACACCCGCACCTCGCTCGAGGAGTTGCCCCCGAGCACCGGCCGGTTCTGGATGAGCGCGACGCGCGATCCCATCCGCGCCGCGGCGATGGCGGCGCACGTCCCGGCGAGCCCTCCGCCGACGACCACCACGTCCACCTGGCTCTCCGCCTTGATCATCGGACCTCCTCGTCGCTTCGTCTCGTCAGAGTTTACCGTTCAGAGGTTGCACATTACCACTGAGCGGTAGTAGCTTCTCATCAGACGCTACGATCGTGGTGTCGCCACAACCTCTACTCAAGGACGCGTAATGGGTATCACTGACACCGCCGACGGCGTCGGCACCGCGGTTCTCACCGACGACGAGCGCCGCCGGCGCATGCGCAAGGTCATCACCGCCGCCGGCGTCGGCCACTTCGTCGAGTGGTTCGACTTCGGCCTCTACGGCACCCTCGCCACCGTCATCGCGCTGCACTTCTTCGAGACCGGCGACCCGCAGGCCGCGCTCCTCTCGTCGTTCGGAGTCTTCGCGGCCGGGTTCATCATGCGCCCGATCGGCGGTCTCTTCTTCGGCTCCATGGGCGATCGCATCGGCCGCCGCACCACGCTCGGCCTCGTGATCATGGTCACCTCGGGCGCGACGTTCATCATGGGCATCCTGCCGACGTACGACGCGATCGGTCTCGTCGCGCCCCTTCTGCTCGTGATCGTTCGGCTCGTGCAGGGCTTCGCGGCCGGAGGCGAGAGCAGCGGTGCGACCACCCTGCTCGCCGAGTACGCGCCGAGCAACCGCCGCGGGTTCGTGTCGAGCTTCGTCGACGTCTTCGGCTTCGCGGCCTTCGTCGCCGGCTCCGGTCTCGTGCTCCTCTTCACCGCCACCCTCGGCTCCCAGGCCCTGAACGACTGGGGCTGGCGCGCGATGTTCGCCCTCGCGCTGCCCCTGGGTGCGGCGGGTCTCTACCTCCGACTCAAGCTCGAGGACACACCGGAGTTCCAGAAGATCAAGGAGAAGGGCGAGGTCGCCGCGAAGCCGCTGCGCACCTCGATCTCGCGCTGGTGGAAGGCTCTGCTCTTCTGCGTCGGCTTCGTCGTGCTCAAGGCCGTCGGCCACTGGATCCTGCAGACCTTCATGCCCTCATACCTGCAGACCGACCTGAAGTTCGACCAGCAGACGGCCTACGCCGTGACGACCATCGGCCTCGCGGCGATCATGATCCTCGTGCCGCTGTTCGGCCTGCTCAGCGACCGCATCGGCCGCAAGCCCGTCATGATCATCGGCGCCGCCGGCTTCATCGTGCTCACCTATCCCACGCTCATGCTCATGGGCTCGGGAGCGTTCCTCGCGGCCGTGGTCGCGATGATCATCCTCGGTGTCTTCATGGCCGCGTACGACGGAGCGATGAGCGCCGCGATGGCCGAGCTGTTCCCCACGAACATCCGCTACGGCTCGATGGCGATCGCGTACAACATCTCCGTCGCCGCGTTCGGCGGCATCACGCCTTGGTTCTCGCAGAGCCTCATCTCGTGGACGGGCAACACCTACGCTCCCGCCTTCTACGTGATGGGCGCCGCCGTCATCACGCTCGTGGTCGTGATCGGTGCCCGCGAGACCGCGAAGAGCCCGCTGATCGAGAAGGGCTGACCCATGCGCATCGTCGTCACTGGAGCCTCCGGACGCGTCGGATCGACCGTCGCCGCTCAGCTCGTCGCACGCGGCCACGCGGTGATCGGTCTCGACCGGGTCGCCCCGGCCGAGCCGATCCCGGGTGTCGAGCACATCGTGACCGACCTCACGGAGCTCGCCCCCCGCGATTCACGACTGGCGGATGCCGAGGCCGTGGCGCACCTCGGAGCCTTCATGTCGTGGAACGATGCCGACGCCGAGGCCGTCTACGAGGCCAACGTCACCGGCACGGTCGCGCTCGTGCGGGCACTGACCGGGTCGGCGGTGCGGCGGTTCGTGCTCGCGAGCACCGGCGAGGTCTATCCCGAGAACGCGCCGGAGTACCAGCCGCTCGACGAGCAGCATCCGCGTCTCCCCCGCACCTGGTATGGACTCAGCAAGGTGCTCGCGGAGGAGACCGTCGCGTTCGCCGGCCGCACCCTGGACTGGGACACCGTGGTGCTGCGGTTCTCGCACACGCAGCATCCGGCCGAGCTGCTCGACCCGACGTCATTCTTCTCCGGTCCGCGCTTCTTCGCGAAGGCGCGATTCGCGAAGGAGGATGCCGCGGGCAACGCGTTCGTCGCGGACCAGCTGCGCGGCTTCGCCGATGACGATGCCGACACGGTGATCGTCGCCGCGCGCGCCGACGGCACCCCGACGACCATGGGCATCATGGCCGCGCCGGATCTCGCGCGCGGTGTCGTGCTGGCTCTCGAAGGTGAGACGTCGGGGCACGAGGTCATCGGGCTCGGTCCGGACTCCTCGACCGATCTCGGCTCGTTCGCCGCTCGTCTGGCCGATGCCGCGGGGCTGCCGACGACTCCGCTGACCCTGCCCGACACGGCACCGTCGTACACGACCAGCAACGCCCGGGCCCGCGAGCTGCTCGGATTCCGGCCCGAGTACGACGAGGCGCGCATGATCGAGGCCGCCGTCGCGGCTCGACGGGCGCGGGTGGGCGCGGCGCGGCGGTAGGTCTTCTGCGGAAGGAGCCGCGTTTCGTCTCGCTCCGCTCGCTCAACGACCCGCGCAGACCCCCGGTCGTTGAGCGAGGAGCGAAGCACCGAGACGAAACGTCGCACGCCGTTCTCCGACACCCACCGCGTTTCGTCTCGCTCCGCTCGCTCAACGACCCGCAGGGGCTCCGCTCGCTCAACGACCCGCAAGGGCTCCGCGAGCCGGTAGCGGCGGGTCAGTGCGGCGCGCGGACGGCATCCCCCATCGCGGCGAGCGCCTCGACGAGGATCGGCCGCGGCGTTGCGAACACGACGCGCACGAAGCGCTCATACCCGTGACCGAGCAGCGCTCCATCGGTGAGCACGACGCCGGCCCGTTCGCGGAAGAACCGGGCCGGCGAGCCCGGGATGCCGAGCGCGCCTGTGTCGATCCAGCCGATGTACGTGGCCTCGGGCTCGCGGTAGACCGCGCCGGGCAGGTGCTCCGCGACGAGCTCGCCGAGCGTGCGCCGCGAATCCGAGAGGTAGGCGAGCACCCCGTCGAGCCACGACCGGCCCGACCGGTACGCCGCGGTCGACGCGACGACCCCGAGCGTCGAGGCTCCGTGCTGCACCGAGAATCCGAAGCGGCGGTACTGCTCCTGGTCGATGTCGTTCGACAGCACGAGCTGAGCGGCCTTGAGACCCGGGATGTTCCACGCCTTCGACGCGCTCGTGCCGGTGACGGTGTGCGCGGCTGTCGCCTCCGTCAGCGAGGCGTAGGGCACGAAGGGCCGGCCGTCGAAGCGCAGCGGCGCGTGGATCTCATCGGCGAACACCCGCCCACCGTGACGCTCGACGATCTCCGCGATCGCCTCGAGTTCGGCGCGGTCCACGACGGTGCCGGTCGGGTTGTGCGGGTTGCACAGCACGAGCGTGCGCGCGCCGGCGGCAAACGCCTTGTCGATGCGGTCGAGGTCGTGGTGCCATCGCCCGTCGACCACGACGCCCGGCACCTCGATCACGGAGTGCCCGATCGACGGCAGGTAGGTGAGGAACGGCATGTACGCGGGGGTCGGCACGATCACCGGCGACCCGGCCGGCGCGTACTCCTCCACGGCGACGCGCAGCGCGGCCATCACGTCGGACACCGGATGCACGCGCTCGGGATCGACGACCCAGCCGTACTCGGCGCGCATCCATTCCGCAGTGGCCGCACCGAGGTCGGCCGCGAGCGGCGGCGACAGGTAGCCGAGCGTCTCCTCGTCGATCGCCCGGTGCAGAGCTGCGGCGATCTCGGGCGCGATACCGAAGTCCATCTCGGCCACCCACGCACCGATGCTGCCGGGGTGCAGGCTCCACTTGCGGCTCTCAGGACGATCGAGGTCGAATCGGGTCCGGGAGTCGAAGGGATGCGGGGCGCCGTGCGCGGAGTCGTTCACGTCGCTCGACTCTAGGCCACGGGCCGATTCCACGCATCGTGCGCTCATGCCGGAGCGACGAACGCCATCGCCGCCCGCACGAGGGCGGCATTGTCGAACGCGGTGCGGTCGTCGGGCAGCACGAGGGTGTCCTCCAGCCCGATGCGAGTGTCGAGTCCGAGTTCGGCCGCGAGGGCGAGCGCCGGCCAGGCCGACCGCTCCTCGCCGTGCAGCAGGATCGGCACCTCGGCGTCCTCCGCACGCACGTGAGCGATGAGGCCCTCGGCGTGGGTGCGCACGCCATCGGCGGCCTCGTCGGGCAGCTCGATCAGCACCCGCAGGCATTCCGCGCGGACGGCGGAATCCCGCCAGACCTCGAATCCGGTGCCGTCCCAGATGCCCGCCTCGACACCCACGCCCCGGCGCCGCAGCGCCACCGCGACCTCATCGGCACCCGCCTCGTGCCAGTTCACCGAGGCGTAGTCAGGCAGCTCGGTCCAGGCCTCGATCGCCGCGATCCGGCGCTCGACATCGGGTGCCGTCCACGCGCCGGTCGTCACGCCGATCGGGATGCCGGGGCACGCCGCGCGCAGCGCGCTCACCCACTCCCCGACGTGGTCGGGTGCCACGGAGTCGCGCCCCGCGGCATCTTTCGGGTGCACGTGGATCTCCCGCGCGCCGGCCGCGACCGCCCGTGCCGCGTCCGCAGCGGCCAGCGTCGCATCGGCTGTCAGCCGCGGATGCTGGGTGAGCTCGCGCGCACCGTTGATGCACGCCTGCACCAGCATCCGTCCGGAATCGACGGCTCCCGTGTCACCAGGAGCGGCCATCAGTTCATGAGCTCACGCGGGTGGAACTGGTGCAGCCCTCCGGTCTCGGACGGGCCCTCCTCGGTGCGGATGTTGTGCGCGACCTGGCGTGCCGTCGCTGCGCCGCGGCCGACGCGCACCGCCTCCTCCTGCGTCTCGAAGCTGTTGCCCAGAGTGCGTGACTCCCCCTCGATCCGGTTGAACCAGATGCCGTCGCGCTGGAACGTCTCGATGTCTCCTGCAGCCATGGGGATGTCCTCTCCGTCCCCTCCTTTCTACGCGAGGGCTCGGACACGGCAGGAGGGGCTTGACAGGATCCGCGGTTCTCGACGATGGAGCGGATGCCGCGCATGCAGACATCCCGCGCCACGTCAAGGGCGATGACGGGTGGATTCCCGGAGCCGTACGGTCATGTCATGCCCGACCCGAAGACCGCTGCGCGGAGCGCCCGATGAGCCTCGAGGTGATGTCGCCCACCGAGGCGCTGCTCGACGGCCGTTACGTGCTCAAGGAGCGGGTCGGCCGCGGCGGCATGGCGACCGTCTACCGCGCCGAGGACACGCACCTCGAGCGCACCGTCGCGATCAAGATGATCCACGAGGATGACGACGCCTCCTCCTCTGCCGAGCGGGCTCACAACGAGAAGGCGCTGCTCGCGGCCGTCGACCACCGTGCACTGGTCACGCTCTACGACGCGCAGCTGATCCCCGGCCGCCCGCGATATCTCGTCATGGAGTTCGTCGAGGGTCCCACTCTCGCCCGCCGCATGAGCACGGGGCCGATGCGTCCGCGCCAGGTCGCCCGCGTCGCGCGGGACGTCGCCGAGGCGCTGTCGATCGTGCACGGCGCAGGCATCGTGCACCGCGACGTCAAGCCGTCGAACGTGCTGCTGGCCCGCGACCCCGGCGGTGGACCGTGGACCGCCAAACTCGCCGACTTCGGCATCGCGTGCACGGTCGGCAGCCCCCGCCTGACCTCGCCCGGGATCGTGCTGGGCACCCTCACCTACATGGCGCCCGAGCAGCTGCGCGACGCCGAGCCCGGCACGGCCGTCGACGTCTTCTCGCTGGGTCTTCTGCTGATCGAGGCCCTCACCGGCGTGCCCGCCTACCCGGCGATGAGCACCGGGCGCGGAGCAGCCGTCGCCCGG
Source organism: Microbacterium hydrocarbonoxydans (assembly GCF_023715885.1). Classification (GTDB taxonomy): domain Bacteria; phylum Actinomycetota; class Actinomycetes; order Actinomycetales; family Microbacteriaceae; genus Microbacterium; species Microbacterium hydrocarbonoxydans_C. Next base: position 431,070 of record NZ_JAMBOY010000001.1, read on the forward strand.
CTCATGAACCCGCCGACCATCCCCGACGACGTGCCCGACGAATGGCGCGGACTGCTCGATCGGATGACACGCCTCGAGCCCTCCGAGCGCCCCACCGCGCGCGAGGTCGCTCGCGCCGCCCGAGCGCTCATGCGCGGCGAGGCTCCGACCGCCGTCGTGCCCGCGGGCGCTGCGGGGATCGCCTCGGGAGCGGACGCCGCCGAAGCGGATGCCGTATCGGCATCCGCTGGCGCAGGCGCCGCCGCCGCCGCTCCTGCAGAGCCGCCGACCGACCGCACCGCCGTGCTCGACTCCGCTGCCCCGCGCCGCCGCCGCAACCCCCGAGCCATCGCCGGCATCGCCGCAGCCGCCGCGGTCGTCGTCGCCGGGGGACTCGTCACCGGCTTCGTGGCCGGGAACCCGCCGGTCGCCGAGGGCGGCCGCCTCGCGGCATCCTTCGCCGAACGCACCGTCATCGCGCCCGAGGACTCCGGCGAGGCCCCCGTCGAGGTGGTGGTGAGCGAGCCCACCGAGCCGGAACCGGTCGTGAATCAGCCGGCGGTCGATCGCCCCGCGCAGAACGAGAACAAGGGTCCGGGCAACAACAACGGCAACGAGAACAAGGGTCCGGGCAACAACAACGGCGGCAAAGGCGACGAGGGCGACGACGACTGAGCTCCGGCGACCCTGCGGCGCTCCCTGGTGAGTACGCCCGTATCCGCTCGGTTGGCACCTGCTGCGGAGATTCGCGCGGAATTCCCACAGGAGGTGCCAACCGAAAGCGCGGGGATCAGGCCGCCCGCACGTCGAGCACCCAGGTCACCCCGAACCGGTCGGTCAGCATGCCGAATCCGGGCGACCAGGCCGACGCCGCGAGCGGCTCGATGATCTGCGCGCCGTCGGCGAGCGCGTCCCAGAAGCCCCGCAGCTCGTCGAGCGAATCGGCCTGCAGCGACTGGAAGAACGTCCGGTCGGTGAGCGTGACGCCGTTCTCGCGTCGGGTGGTCCCGGCGACGGACTCGGCCTCGTCGGCACCGGGCACGTCGTACGCCATGAGGCGGAAGCCGGAGGCGTTCGCGACCTGCCCGAACACGACGCGGTCGGAACCGGGCGCCTCGGTCGGCATCCCGAAGTCGGCGTAGGTCGCGATCGTGACGTCGGCGGTGAACACCGCGCCGTAGAACTCGAGCGCCCGACGGGCGGTGCCGCGGAAGTTCAGGTGGGTGGTGGTGGTGATGCTCATGAGGTTCTCCTGTCGGATGGGGCGGCGGATGCCGTGAGAACCACGATCACAGCAGTAGCGGTCAGATCCGGTCCGCTACTGCGGTGAGAATGGAGACATGTCCAGTTCCTCCTCGCGGATGCTGTCGCTGCTGTCCCTCCTGCAGGCACGGCGCGACTGGCCGGGCGCGGTGCTGGCCGAGCGCCTCGACGTCACCCCGCGCACGATCCGTCGTGACGTCGACCGTCTGCGCGAACTCGGCTATCGCATCACGGCGATCAAGGGACCCGACGGCGGCTATCGGCTGGATGCCGGATCCGAGCTGCCCCCGCTTCTGTTCGACGACGCGCAGGCCGTGGCGATCGCGGTCGCCCTGCAGAACGCTCCCGCGAGCGGCGTCGACGTCGACGAAGCAGCGGCGCGCGCCCTCGCCACCGTGCGCCAGGTCATGCCCTCGCGGCTGCGGCACCGCATCGACGGCATCCGCTTCTCCGGCTCCGGGAACGACGTGCGCGTCGACCCCGCCGTACTCGAAGCGACGAGCGCCGCAACGCGCGACCACCTCGTGCTGCGCTTCGACTACGGGCGCGCCGACCGACCGCCGCGGCGCGCCGAACCGCACGCCGTCGTCGCGCGGGAGGGGCGGTGGTATCTGCTCGCCTGGGACCTCGACGCCGACGACTGGCGCACCTTCCGCCTCGACCGGATGACTCCCCGCATCCCGACCGGACCGTCGTTCACGCCCCGCCCTCTCCCTGCGCAGGACGCGCAGACCTACCTCGCGGCCCGCGCCAAGGGGTCGGATGCCGAGGATCGCTGGCCCTGCATCGGCGAGGTCGTCATCGAGCTTCCGGCGCGCGAGGTCGCACCGTGGATCGGCGACGACGGCTCGGTCGAACCCGTCGACGACGGATCTTGCCGGGTCGCGGTCGGATCGTGGTCGTGGGTGGGCGTGCTCGCCGCCGTGGCCCGGTTCGACGCCCCGTTCACGGTTGCCGGTCCAGCACCCTTGGCGGAGGCCGCCCGCACCCTCGCAGCGCGCTTCGCCGCGGCATCCCCCCGGTAGACTGGGGTCGCCCCGCCGGCCCCTTCCCTAGGAGTGCGCGTGACCACCGCCCCTGCACCTGCCCACAAGCACGTCCCCGACTCCGTCGAGAACGCGATCGCGACACCGGAGAAGGAGCAGCCCTACGCGGCGCTGGGCCTCAAGGACGACGAGTACGCCCGCATCAAGGAGATCCTCGGGCGTCGCCCCACCTCGGGTGAGCTGGCGATGTACTCGGTGATGTGGTCGGAGCACTGCTCCTACAAGTCGTCGAAGAACTACCTGCGCCGCTTCGGCCAGAAGGTCTCCGACGAGATGAAGGAACGGCTCATGGTCGGCATGGGCCAGAACGCGGGCGTCATCGACGTCGGCGAGGGCTGGGCCGTCACCTTCAAGGCCGAGTCGCACAACCACCCGAGCTTCATCGAGCCCTTCCAGGGTGCGGCGACCGGCGTCGGCGGCATCGTCCGCGACATCATCTCGATGGGCGCCCGGCCGGTCGCGGTCATGGACGCCCTGCGCTTCGGCGCCATCGACCACCCCGACACCGCCCGGGTCGTGCACGGTGTCACGAGCGGCATCAGCTTCTACGGCAACTGCCTCGGACTGCCGAACATCGGCGGCGAGACGGTCTTCGATTCCGTCTACCAGGCGAACCCGCTCGTCAACGCGCTCGCGGTCGGCGTGCTCCGCCACGAAGACCTCAAGCTCGCGAACGCGACCGGGGTCGGGAACAAGGTCGTGCTCTTCGGCGCCCGCACGGGCGGCGACGGCATCGGCGGCGCCAGCATCCTCGCCTCCGACACCTTCGCCGACGGGGGGCCCACCAAGCGTCCCGCCGTGCAGGTCGGCGACCCGTTCGCCGAGAAGGTGCTCATCGAGTGCTGCCTCGAGCTCTACCGCGGCGAGCTCGTCGAGGCCATCCAGGACCTCGGGGCGGCCGGCATCTCGTGCGCGACCTCCGAGCTCGCGGCCAACGGCAACAGCGGCATGAAGGTCTCGCTCGACAACGTGCTGCTGCGCGACCCGTCGCTCACGGCCGAGGAGATCCTCATGTCGGAGTCGCAGGAGCGCATGATGGCGATCGTCGCGCCCGAGAAGCTCGACGCGTTCATGGCCGTCGTGAACAAGTGGGAGGTGGAGACCTCCGTGCTCGGCGAGGTCACCGGCGACGGACGCCTCATCATCGACTGGCAGGGCGAGCGCATCGTCGACGTCGACCCCTCGACCGTCGCAGTCGACGGCCCGGTCTACGACCGCCCGGTCGCGTATCCGACGTGGATCGACGCGCTCCAGGCGGATGCCGCCGAGAACCTGCCGCGCTCGAACGATCCCGACGTGCTGCGCGAGCAGTTCCTCGCGCTCGTCGCCTCGCCGAACCTCGCCGACACCCGCTGGATCACCAACCAGTACGACTACTACGTGCTCGGCAACACGGCCCTCGCGTTCCCCGACGACGCCGGCATGATCCGCGTCGATGAGGAGTCGGGCCTCGGCTTCGCGATCTCGACCGACGCCAACGGCCGCTACTGCCAGCTCGACCCGTACGCGGGTGCGCAGCTCGCGCTCGCCGAGGCGTACCGCAACGTCGCCGTCACCGGTGCCGTGCCCACAGCGATCACCGACTGCTTGAACTTCGGCTCCCCCGAGAACCCTGAGGTCATGTGGCAGTTCGGCCAGACCGTCGACGGCCTCGCGGACGGATGCTACGAGCTCGGCACCCCGGTCACCGGCGGCAACGTCTCGTTCTACAACCAGACCGGCGACGTGCCGATCCACCCGACTCCGCTCGTCGGCGTGCTCGGCATCATCGACGACGTCTCGCGCCGCATCCCGTCTGGGTGGCAGGACGAAGGCCAGAACATCTACCTGCTCGGCACGACCTCGACTGAGCTCTCGGGATCGGCGTGGGCCGAGACCGTGCACCAGCACCTCGGCGGTCTGCCTCCGAAGGTCGACCTCGCGGGCGAGAAGCGCCTCGCCGGTCTGCTCGCGGCGGCGCGCGACGAGTGGCTGATCTCGTCGGCGCACGACGTCTCGGAGGGCGGCCTCGCTCAGGCGCTGGCCGAGGGCGTCTCGCGCTTCGGCGTCGGCGCGCGCGTCTGGTTGAACGAGATCATCGAGCGGGACGGAGTGGATGCCGCATCCGCGCTGTTCTCGGAGTCGACGGGTCGCGTCATCGTGACCGTGCCGCGCGAGGACGACGTGAAGTTCCGCGGACTCTGCGAGGGCCGGAACTACCCCGTCGCCCGCATCGGGGTGACGGACGGCCAGGACGCGAAGCTCGAGGTGCAGGACGTGTTCACGATCCCCGTCGCCGAGATCCGCGAGCGCTCGCAGGCCACGCTGCCCGCTGCCTTCGGCCCGACCGTCGCGGAGCCGGTCAGCGCATGAGCGAGCTGAGCCGCCCCGACGACGACTACGGCGATCTCGGCGAGCGCCGCAATCGCCGCATCCGCGTGGTCGCGTGGGTCGTGATCGTGGCTCTGCTGCTCGGCGGTGGCGGCGCGACCGTGATCACGCTCCTTCTCGGCTGACCCCCGGGTGCACTCCCGACGGGGCCACGCCCGTCGACACGGGTGGGGGGTGACCGCCCGAGCGGCCACCCCCCTCCGGTTCCGAGGGGAGGTCTCGTCACCGGAACAGGCTCGGTCCCGCACTGAGCCTCTTGTCGACCACGCCCTACGGGGAGCGGGGCCGACGATCGAGGTCCGGCGCCGGCACCGGTCCTCGACGATCGACGGGACTCGGGAGTCCCGCGTCAGTTCTCAGCGCGACGCAGCGCCCTCGCGCAGCAGGTCGCGGATCTCCACGAGGAGCTCCGCCTCGGTCGGCGCGATGACCTCGACGACCGCGGGCTTGCGTGCCGCCTGCCGGGCCTTCCACGTGTTCATCGGCAGCACGAAGACGAAGTACACGACCAGCGCCACGGCGAAGAAGGCGATGACCGCCGAGAGCAGGTCGCCGAGCGGGAACGTCACCTCGTTGCCGTAGATGTTGGTGAGCTTCGGTCCGAACTTCCCGGTGGCGTCGGCCTCGAACACGAGCCCGACGAGCGGGGTGATGATGCTCGCGACGACCGCGTTGACGATGGCCGTGAACGCGGAGCCGATGACGACGGCGACGGCGAGGTCGATCACATTGCCCTGCGCGATGAATTCCTTGAACCCCTTGATCATGGTGTCCCCCAATGCAGAAATCGGCCCCAGCCGAGAAGGAAGTGGTGGGGCGAATGCCCCGATGACATCCGACGCGCGATGCACGATCGGATGCCCGACATTCAACCGCACTCCGCGTTCACGATTTCCGGTCGAATTGTGTGAACATCGGCTCGATCGCCCGCTTTTCCGGGAAATGATCGTGTGCGAATGCGTCGATTTCATCTCGGTATATTGCGGCCATGGCCCGATGGCCGCACGAAAGGGGATTCAGTGCGAGAACAGAAAGCGCGTCAGTCGCACCACCGCGGCGGTGTCGTGCTCCTCGCGTCCGAGCGATTCCACGATGATGGCCCCGAGGATCGCCCGCCCGAGCTGCTCCACCGGAGCGTCGGCGGCGAGCTGCCCGTCGCGGATGCCGCCGTGCAGCCGCTCTGTCAGGTACTTCTCCACCCCGAGGCTCTCGCCCAGGTGTGCGCCGACGCCGGCATCCTCGGTCGCCGCGGCGACCAGAGATCGCAGCAGCGCGCCGCCTTCGGGCTCGTCGAGGATCGAGAGGACGCTGCGCAGCCACGTCTCGACGTCGGCGCCGAGATCACCGGTGTCGGGCACGACGAAGTCGACGGGGATCAGCCGACCCTCCGCCAGGCACTCGCCGATCAGCGCACCCCGCGACGGCCACCAGCGATAGATCGTCTGCTTGCCGACACCGGCTTCCTTCGCGATCCCCTCGATCGTGAGCCGATCGTAGCCGCGGTTGTGGAAGAGCCGGGCGGTCGCATCGAGGATAGCCTCACGGGCAGCCGTGCTGCGCACGGGCCCGCTCCGATGCTCGTTCACCACGTGTTCAGGATAACCACAGAACTCTAGACGAGACGCACCGTATGCTCTTGTTGACTGAAGGAGATCGCGTTGGCCTCACTGCTGTACCGCCTGGGTTCGCTCGCTGCTCGTCGCGCGTGGGCGGTGGTCGTCACCTGGATCGTGCTCCTCGGCATCGGAGTCGGCGCGTTCCTCGGACTCGGCGGCGCGCTGAGCAACAGCTTCGACATCCCCGGCACCGCGTCCGGGGCCGTCACCGACCAGCTCGCGGAGAAGCTCCCCGACACCGCGGGAGGCACCGGCACCGTCGTGTATCGCACGACCGACGGCTCGGCCTTCACCGACGAGCAGAAGAAGGAGATCTCCGCCCTCGCGGCGAGCGCGGAGGATCTCGACGGCGTCGCCTCGGTCGTCGATCCGTTCGCGACCCAGGCGGAGCAAGCAGACCAGGCCGCGCAGCTCGCTGACGGAGAGAAGCAGATCGCCGACGGTCGCGCTCAGTTGGAGGCCGGTCAGACGCAGATCGACGACGGCCGCGCGCAGCTGCAGTCCGGGCTCGACCAGCTCACCGCCGCCCGCGCGCAGGCCGAGGCCGGCGGCGCCCCCTCCGCTCAGCTGGCCGCCCTCGACGCGCAGCTCGCCGGACTGAACGCCCAGCTCGCCCAGCTCGATGCCCAGCAGAAGACGCTCGACGAGTCGCGGACGGAACTGGAGGAGAACGAGAAGCAGGTCGAACTCGGCTCGACGCTCCTCGACCTCGCGAACGGCATCGGCGTCGTCTCGGACGACGGCTCGACCGCCATCGTCAACGTCTCGTTCGAGGATCCCCGCCTCGAGCTCTCCGAGGAGGTCAAGCAGGGCACGATCGCGCACTTCGCCGACTCGCCCGTCGACGGCGTCGAGGTCGACTTCGGCACCGACATCGCTCAGGGCGTCCCCGAGATCTTCGGCGTGGGCGAGGCGATCGGCCTGGCCATCGCCGCCATCGTGCTCATCGTGATGCTCGGCTCGCTGCTCGCGGCATCCTTCCCGATCATCACCGCTGTCGTCGGCGTGGGCGTCGGCGTCACGGCATCCCTCGCCTTCTCCGGCGTGGTCGACATGGCGTCGGTGACTCCGGTGCTCGGCGTCATGCTCGGACTCGCCGTCGGCATCGACTACTCGCTCTTCATCGTCAACAGACACCGCAAGCAGCTGCTCGCCGGATCGCCCGTGCAGGAGTCGATCGGCCTCGCAACCGGCACGTCGGGAACCGCCGTCGTGTTCGCCGGCTCCACCGTGATCGTCGCGCTGCTCGCGCTCAACATCACCGGCGTGCCGTTCCTCGGCCTCATGGGCACCGTCGGCGCCGCCTGCGTCGCGGTCGCCGTGCTCGTCGCGATCACGCTGACCCCGGCGCTGCTCGGACTCGCCGGCACGAGGCTGCTCGGCCGCAAGGCCCGGGCCGCCATGGGCCAGCCGCACGCCGCCGGCAAGCCCGTGAAGCGCATGTCCACTCTGCGGGCGATCGTCACGGTGCTCGTCAGCGTCGTCGCGCTGCTGGTCGTCGCCATTCCCTCGATGTCGATGCGCCTCGGTCTTCCCGACGGATCGAGCGAGCCCACCGACTCGACCAGCTACCGCGCCTACCAGACCGTCGACGAGCAGTTCGGCGAAGGCGCGAACGGCCCACTGCTCGTCACGGCGTCGCTCGACGACGCGGTCAGCGACGACGATCTGCTCGCGACCCAGGTCGAGGTCGCGCAGAAGCTCGCGGATCAGGAGGATGTCGTCGCCGTCGCGCCGATCGCCGCATCCGACGACAATTCCCTGCTGGCGTTCCAGGTGCTCCCGGCTGAGGGGCCCAACAGCGCCTCGACCGAGAAGCTCGTGCAGGACATCCGCTCGCTTCCGTCGGCTGACGGCATCACGCTCGGTGTGGCCGGCCAGGCTGCGATCAACATCGACATCTCCGAGTCACTCGCCGGCGTGCTGCCGATCTACCTCGTCGTCGTGGTCGGACTCTCCCTGCTCATCATGATCGTCGTGTTCCGGTCGCTGCTCGTGCCGCTCATCGCCACCGGTGGATTCGTGCTGTCGCTCTTCGCGACCTACGGCCTGACCGTCGCGGTGTTCCAGTTCGGGTGGGGGGCGGAGCTCATCGGACTGCACAGCACGGGGCCGATCCTCAGCTTCCTGCCGGTGATCCTCGTCGGCATCCTGTTCGGACTCGCGATGGATTACCAGCTGTTCCTCGCCTCGGGCATGCGCGAGGCGTACGTCCACGGCGCGAGCGCGCGGGACGCCGTCGCCCAGGGCTTCCGCGCCGGCCGCTCGGTCGTCATCGCCGCAGCGCTCATCATGGTGTCGGTCTTCGGCGGGTTCATCTTCTCGGAGTCGACCATCATCCGCTCGATCGGCTTCGGCCTCGCCTTCGGGGTGCTGCTCGACGCGTTCGTCGTGCGGATGCTGCTCATGCCCGCTCTCATGCACCTGCTCGGGCGCTCGGCCTGGTGGCTGCCGCGGTGGCTCGACCGCATCGTCCCGAACGTCGACATGGAGGGCGCGGCGCTCGAGCGCGACCACCCCTCGGTGCACACCGACACGGTGACCGTCGCCGATCCGGAGGGCGCGTCGGCGCCCGCCCCCGGGACGCGGCGGGCGCGTCGCGAGCGGGGCGAGCGGGGCTGACGCGCCGCGCTCGGCATCCGCCCTTCTGCAGGTCGGGAACCCGCCTGCATGCCGAATCGTTCCATCTCGGCATGCAGGCGGGTTCTTTGGCATGCAGTCTGGGTCGGCCCGGTCGGACGGCTGACGGAATCCCGGATGGCGGGACAGATGCCGGTGATCCGCCAGCCGGCCGGGGAAACGCCAGCCATGCGGGCGCGAGCGGGTGGTGGGAGCGGATGCGGGGCGGTAGCCTCGGCGTGCGAGGAGGCGCCATGACGACCCAGCCCACGGATATCGGCCCGGACGAGAACATCGAGGGGTACCTGATCGGTTCGCCCGTGAGCCTGATCCGGGAGTTCACGGCGGTGCCGGGGTCGGGGCCACGGCTGCACCGGCATCCGTACGTCGAGACGTTCCTCGTTCACTCAGGGCGGGCGCTGTTCACGCTCGGCGACGACCAGGTCGTCGTCGAAGGCGGACAGGTCATCGCCGCGCCCGCACTCCTTGCACACCGATTCGAGGTGCTCGACGGCGGAACATACAACGCGACGCACATTCACGCCAGCGACCGGTTCGTGACGGAGTGGCTCGAGTAGGTCTCGCCGAGCTCGCACGGCTGACGGATCCCCGGATGGCGGGTCGGATGCCGCTGCGAGGCCGCGCATCCGAGGGATCGTCAGCCGAATGGACCGGGCCGCAGGTGCCGGAAGCCGATGTCAGCGGGGCGGCGTAGGGTGTGCGGATGACGTCTTACCCGCGGGCACTTCTCGAAAGGCTGCACGCCGACGCGCTCGCCCGGGTGGAGTCGACGAGGGCGACGCTCGGTCAGCTCACGCATGACCGAGCGGGGTCGAACGACGACGACGAGCACGATCCCGAAGGCGTCACGCTGTCATCGGAGTGGTCGCGCTTGACCGGGTTGGCCGAGGCCGCGGCATCCGAGCTCCGGCAGGTCGACGAGGCGATGGACCGGCTGGATGCGGGAACGTACGGCCTCTGCGCGCACTGCGGCCGACCGATCCCCGCGGCGCGTCTGGAGGTGCGACCGTTCGCCACCCACTGCGTCGCGTGCGCGGAGAAGCTCGGGCGCTGAGGGGTTTCGCGGAGGGCACCGCGTTTCGTCTCGCTCGCTCAACGACCAGGGGCGACGGCCTCCGCGTGCCCAGACCTCGCGAGGGAGGCGCTCGGCTCGCTCAATGACCGGGGTACACCGGAAGACCGCCGGAAGTAGGCTGAGGGCATCATGGACGAGTTCATCCGCGGTTTCTGGGTCTTCGCCGGCAGCTACTGGTGGCTCATCTTCCCCATCATGGGCATGGCCGGCGGAGCCGCGAAGGCCTGGGAGCGCAGCGCGAAGCGCCGGCATGAGCGCCGTCTCGAGACCCTGCGCGTCAAAGCCGAGCTCAAGGCGGCTCAGGTCGAAGCCCGTGGCGGCAGACGCCTCGGCCCCTCGGTCGTCGACACGACGGCGCCTCCGGTCGCATCGAACACCCTGCTCGAGCGACTCTTCGCCGAGCACGACGAGATCACCGCGCGCTGGCTCGACTACGAGCTCGATGTGGCGAAGCTCATCGCCTTCCCCGCGATGAGCGACGGCCGCCAGCCGCTCGTCGCCGCGTTCCTGCGGGCGAAGCGGACGGCTGACGCGCTGCGACCGGCCTCAGCCGACGCGTCGGTCACCGAGCAGCAGGTGTCGGAGTACCTCGACGCGGTCGGCGCCTACGCCGTGGCGTTCGAGGTGGCCGAGAAGGATGCCAGGCGGCTGCGCGACTCGACGTTCTCCGAGCCGGAGCGCAAGCGCCTCGACCGTGCGCAGCAGCTGCTCAAGGTCGCGGTCGACGAATCGGCCACGCAGGCCGAGCGGAACATCGCCTACAAGCGGGTGCGCGACGAGCTCGACGGACTGATCCTGCTCAGCGACGAGGCCGTGCAGGTGCTCGAGAAGCAGGTGGCGAAGGAGCTGCCCGCGCAGCCGGCCGCGGCCCCGGATGCTCCGGAATCGCATCCCGAACCCGAGCGGATGCCGCTGCGCCGCGACGAGGCATCATGACGCCGGAGAACCTGACCGGGCCGGTCTGCGTGCACGCCGAGGCGCCGGTGTGGTCGCCGTCGTGGGGCGGAGTCAGATGGGTGGATGCCGAGGCCGCCGACCTCGTGACGCTGAGGGACGACGGCATCCATCGCCTGCACCTCGACGACGACTACGCGGCGTTCGTCCGGCCCCGCATCGGCGGCGGCTTCGTCGCGGTCGGAGCGCGCAGTCTGCACCTCGCCGACACCGCGGACGGACCGGCGCAGGTCGTCACCTCCTTCGACCTCGGGTCCGCCCAGTTCAACGACGGCACGGTCGACCCGCGTGGTCGCCTGCTCGCCGGATCCATGTCAACCGGAGACGACAGCGCGGCCGGGAGAGTGCTCCGCATCGACGGCGATCTCTCGTCGACGGAGATCCTGTCGGGCGTCGAGACCTCGAACGGCATCGGCTTCTCCCCCGACGGCACCCTCGCCTATTACAACGACACGCCGACCGGCCGCGTCGACGTGTTCGACGTCGTCGACGGCGAGCTGCGCGACCGGCGCGGGTTCGTGTCGATCGCCCACGACCAGGGGATGCCGGACGGCCTCACCGTCGCTGCAGACGGGTCCGTGTGGGTCGCGCTCTGGAACGGCTCGGCCGTGCACGGGTACTCGCCCGAGGGCGCGCTGGTCGCCCGCATCGAGCTTCCGGTTCCGCAGGTCAGCGCGTGCACCTTCGGCGACGACGACCTCGGCACACTGTTCATCACCACGTCGGCCCAGGGCCTCGACCCCGATCACGGCACGGAAGCCGGATCACTGTTCGCGGTGCGCCCCGGTGTGCGCGGAATGCCGGTCGTGCCGTTCGCCGGCTGACATCATGACGAAGACCATCGTGATCACCGGGGCGTCCGACGGCATCGGCGCGGCCGCCGCGCGGCAGCTCGCCGATTCCGGACACCGCCTGCTGCTCGTCGGGCGATCGCCCGAAAAGACCCGCGCCGTCGCCGAGGCCGCGGGTGCCACGGCTCTGACCGCCGACTTCGCGCGACTCGACGACGTGCGGACGCTGGCCGGTCGGATCGACGACCTCCTCGGCGACGACGGCCTCGACGTGCTCGCGAACAACGCCGGCGGCATCTTCGGCGACCGCACCCCCACAGTGGACGGTCACGAGAAGACCATCCAGGTCAACCACCTCGCACCGTTCCTGCTGACGAACCTGCTGCTGCCCCGATTGCTGCGCAGCCGCGCTGCCGTCATCAACACGTCAAGCGTCGGACACAGACTGTTCGGGAACCTCGATGTCGACGACCTCGACAACCGGAAGAAGTACAGCGCCAACAAGGCATACGGCGACGCCAAGCTCGCGAACGTGCTCTTCGCGAAGAGCCTGCACACGCGGTTCCATGCCGACGGGCTGAGCGCGGTCGCCTTCCACCCCGGCACCGTGCGCACGAACTTCGCGGCCGACTCGTCGAGCCTCATGCGCCTCGTCTACCGCAGCTTCCTCGGCCGGCTCATCCTCACCGGGGTGGAGGAGGGCGGCAGCGTCCTGCGCTGGTTCATCGAGGGCACCCCCGACGAGACCTGGTTCTCGGGCGCCTACTACGACGAACGCACCCTCTCGAACCGCGTCAATCCGCAGGTCGACGACGCCGCCCTTGCCGAGGCGCTGTGGCAGAAGAGCGCCGAACTCGTCGGGATCCGTTGAGGCCCGCCGCACTTTCGAATCGCTCATCTTGCAGCTTCGGGAGTCTGAGAACTGCGAGGTGGGCGATTCGAAAGCTCCGTCACGGGAGTAACATGGCACGTCGGGCGCGGTGGCGTTCGAATCCGAGGTGCGAGAGGCGGTGATGGCGATGTCCGGTGATAGTAGCGACGCCGCCGTCGTTCGCGTCGCATTCCACGGCCCCGTTGCGTCGAGCTGAGACAGCTCCGCACGACCGTTCCGCACGCAGCGTCGGCGGCGTCATCCGCCCCTGACGATTCCTGCGCCCGCCGCCGACCCTTCGCGGCGAGCGCCTGCGAGAACGGAGGCCGCATCATGGCCCTCATCGACAACGGCGTGTACGTCCACGGACGTCGCGTGGAGACGCTGCACAACCTCGACGACACGTCGCGCACCCTCGGCGCGCTCGGCGGCATCGCGTGGATCGGGCTCTACCGCCCGAGCCCGCAGGAGGTCGAATCGGTCGCGCGCGAGTTCGACCTGCATCCGCTGGCCGTCGAGGATGCGCTCTCCGGGCACCAGCGCTCGAAGGTCGAGCGCTACGGCGACACCCTGTTCGCGGTGCTGCGTCCGGCGCGATACCGCGACAAGGAGGAGTCGATCGAGTTCGGCGAACTGCACCTGTTCATCGGACCCGACTTCGTCGTGACGATCCGGCACGCCGAGTCGCCGAACCTCGCCGCCGTGCGGCGGCGCATGGAGGCGAACCCCGAGCTGCTCGCGATGGGGCCCGAGGCCGTGCTCTACGCGATCCTCGACGAGGTCGTCGACGAGTACGAGCCGATCGTCGCCGGACTCGAGAACGACATCGACGAGATCGAGGACCAGCTGTTCGGCGACAGCGACGACGACGCCCTCTCCCGCCGCATCTACGAACTGTCGCGCGAGGTCATCGGTTTCCAGCGCGCCGTGCACCCACTGGCCGGGATGCTGCAGTGGCTGCGTCGAGGATCGGACAAGTACCGGATCGACGAGGAGCTGCAGCGGTCGCTGCGCGACGTGCTCGACCACGTCATCCGCGTGCAGGAGAAGATCGACTCGTTCCGCGCGATCCTCGAGAACGCCCTCACGGTGCAGTCGGCGCTCGTCGCCCGGCGCCAGTCGGAGGCGGGACTCGCGCAGAACGACGAGATCAAGAAGATCTCCTCGTGGGCAGCGATCATCTTCGCCCCGACGCTCGTCGGCACCGTCTACGGCATGAACTTCGAGGGGATGCCGGAACTGCAGTGGACCTTCGGGTACCCGATGGCGATCGGCGCGATGGCGGCCTTCGCGGTCGGACTGTACGGGGTGTTCAAGTACAAGCGCTGGCTCTGACCGCGAACCGTTCTCTGCGTCGAGACCCACCTCCCGCGTCGAGACCCACCTCCAGCGACGTCGTTCCGGGTGGGCTTCGGCGCGCGTGATGGGTTTCGACGCAGGAGCGGGCGGGGGGGGCGCGGGGGAGCGCCGGTAGGGTCGGAGCGTGACCAGCGCAGCATCCGACCTCGCCCGCCTCGCCGATCTCCTCACCGGCGCAGAGCCGCTGAACTGGGTCATCACGGGTGACTCGATCACGCACGGACTCGTGCACACGCAGGGTGCGCGCAGCTACGCCGAGCACCTGCATGAGCTGATCCGCGGCGAACTCGGGCGCACGCGCGACATCGTCGTGAACTCGGCGATCAGCGGACACCGGCTGCCCGACATCCTCGGCGACTTCGAGCGGCGCGTGTCGTCGTGGCGTCCCGCGGTGGTGACCCTCATGATCGGGACGAATGACATGTCGACGCTGCCCGGCAGCCCGCACGTCGAACCCGCCGCGTTCACGGCATCCCTGCGCGAGTTCGTGGCACGCGTGCGCGAGACCGGCGCGATCGTCGTGCTGCAGACGCCGCCGTCGATCGACACCGTCAACGCGCCCGGCCGGGAGCGGATCGCGGAGTTCGCGGATGCCGTACGCGCCGCCGCAGCGGCCGACGACGTCATCCTCGTCGACCAGAACGCCCGCTTCACCGAGCTCGGCGCCGGCGGTGTGCCGTGGGGCCTGATGAACGACCCCTTCCACCCGAACGCCGCCGGCCACGCGGCGCTCGCGCTCGGGCTCGCCGCAGCCCTCGGCATCCGTCCGGCCGCGTCGCGCACCCTGCCGCTGCTCGAGGCGCAGGTCGCCGCCGCACGACTCGGCTGACGCACGCATCCCCTTCCTCCCCACACCGACGCCCCCTCTGAGCATCCACGCCCCCGCTGAGTGACGCCGCTCAGAGGGGGCGTCGGCGCTCGGCAGAAGAATCTCAGTATTCGGTGTTGCTAAGTACCGGTACTTAGTGTTACTTTGTACCGGTACCCAGCAACACTGAGTACCGAACGAGAGAAGGGAGCGTCATGGGCAAGCAGATGACCGAGATGCTCAAGGGCACTCTGGAGGGCATCGTCCTGGCCCTCCTCGCCGAGCAGCCGGCCTACGGATACGAGATCACAGCGAGACTGCGCGATCACGGATTCACCGACATCGCCGAGGGCACGATCTATGCACTGCTCGTGCGCATCGAGCAGAAGAAGCTCGTCGACGTCGAGAAGGTGCCGAGCGAGAAGGGGCCGCCCCGCAAGGTGTACTCGCTCAACCCCGCCGGCACGCAAGAGCTCGAGGAGTTCTGGACCACCTGGAACTTCCTCGCGCAGCACATCGAACAGCTGAACACCACCCGCACCACCGCGAACACCACGAACACCACGAACACCACGAACAAGGAGAACTGACATGGCCGCCAAGTGGCTCGAGTTCATCACCGGATCACTCGAGCAGAAGAAGCAGTACCGCGATGCGAAGAAGCGCATCGACGCCCTGCCCGAGCCTTACCGCACCGTCGCCAACGCCCAGCACCGCTACACGATGTACTACGGCGGCATCACCGACGGCGACACCCTCGTGCGGATCTTCCTCGACCTCGCAGACCTCTGGGAGCGCGCAGCCGTCGACGGAACCCCCATCGCCGACATCGTCGGAGACGACCCGGTCGAGTACGCCGAGAGCTACGCCGAGGCGTACGGCGGCTCGCAGTGGGTCGACAAGGAACGCGCGCGCCTCGTCGAGGCCGTCGACGACGCCAAGAAGAAGGAGAGCCGATCATGACCACCACCGCCATCAGCGTCCGCGGCGTCGAGAAGTCGTACAAGGACCTCCGGGTGCTGCGGGGCGTCGACTTCGAGGTCGAGAAGGGGTCGATCTTCGCCCTCCTCGGCTCGAACGGCGCCGGCAAGACGACGATGGTCCGCATCCTCTCGACGTTGCTCCGAGCGGATGCCGGAACCGCCGCCGTGCAGGGATTCGACGTCGCAGCAGAGCCCCTGCGGGTGCGCGAGTCCATCAGCCTGACCGGTCAGTTCGCCGCGGTCGACGAGATCCTCTCCGGCCGGGAGAACCTCGTCCTCGTCGCGAAGCTGCGCCACCTCCCGCACCCGGGCGAGGTCGCCGACCGGCTGCTTGCGACGTTCCGTCTGACGGATGCCGGGAGCCACAAGGTCGGCACCTACTCCGGCGGCATGCGGCGACGGCTCGACATCGCGATGAGCCTCGTCGGCGACCCCGAGGTCATCTACCTCGACGAGCCCACCACCGGGCTCGACCCGGAGGCCCGCATCGAGGTGTGGGCCGTCGTCAAGGAGCTCGCGAACACGGGCACGACCGTGTTGCTCACCACCCAGTACCTCGACGAGGCCGAGCAGCTCGCCGACCGCATCGGGATCCTGCACGAGGGCCGCATCATCGCGAACGGCACGCTCGCCGAGCTGAAGGCCCTGCTGCCTCCGGCAACCGTCGAGTACGTCGAGAAGCAGCCCACCCTCGAGGAGATCTTCCTCACCCTCATCGGCCCGTCCGCTCCCGACACAGACAAGGAGAAAGCAGCATGAGCACGCACTTCGCCGCGGACACCGCGACACTCACCGGCCGCTCGATGCGGCACATCTTCCGCAGCCCCGACACGATCATCACCACCGCGGTCACCCCGATCGCGCTGATGCTCCTGTTCGTGTACGTCTTCGGAGGAGCGCTTCGGACCAGCACCGGCTCCGAGAACTACGTGAACTACCTGCTGCCCGGCATCCTGCTGATCGCGATCGCATCCGGCATCGCCTACACGGCGTTCCGGCTGTTCGCCGACATGCAGAGCGGCATCTTCGAGCGGTTCCACTCCATGCCGATCGCGCGGTCCAGCGTCCTCTGGGCGCACGTGCTGACGTCGCTCACCGCGAACGCCATCACCCTCGCGATCATCTTCGGGGTCGGGTTCGCGATGGGATTCCGCACCGGAGCCGGCGTGCTCGCATGGCTCGGGGCCATCGGCATCCTGCTGCTGTTCACGCTGGCGCTCACGTGGCTCGCGATCATCGCCGGACTCAGCGCCAAGACGGTCGACGGGGCGAGCGCGTTCTCGTACCCGCTGATCTTCCTGCCGTTCATCAGCTCGGCGTTCGTGCCCACCGACACGATGCCGGGGCCTGTGCGCTGGTTCGCCGAGAACCAGCCGGTGACGTCGATCGTGAACACGCTCCAGGCCCTGTTCGCCGAGCAGCCCGTCGGGAACGACATCTGGGTCGCGCTCGCCTGGTGCGTCGGCATCCTGGTCGTGGCGTATGTGCTCGCGATCGTGACGTACAGGAAGAAGATCTCTTGACCTCGCCCAGCGAGACGGAACGCTCCGTCCGGACCCTGCGTCCGGCCGGGGCGTTTCGCCGCGCTCGGCGGCAGTCAACGGCTGTGCGGTGTCGAGTCACCGCACGGTGCGCAGGAGATCGCACGCAACGAAGGAGGGATCCGCGTGAAAGCTCCTTCGCAGCGCGAGATCTCCTTCGGTACGGGCGGCGCCGAGTCGGACGCACAGCAGAGCGGATGCCGCGGCCTCACCGCAGCCCGAGCGGACCGAGCACGACGGCCTGACGGGTCCGCATCCACCGCACGCCGTGCGCCCGCCGCTCGGCGCGGGTCGCGAAGCGGTACCGGTACGACACCGCGCGCACCCACCGCGGCCGTTCGCCTGCGAACGGGTCGGAGCGCAGCAGGGCGAGCGTCGGAGCATCCGCCTCGAGCAGCCGCAGCAGGAACACCGTGAACCAGTCGTCGAGCGAGCGTCCGAGCGGCAGGAACCACATCAGCCAGTCGAGCCGCAGGTGGTACGGCGCGAACTGACCGGGCACGCGCCGCACGTCGCCGGGCTTGCCCTTGAACTCGTACTCCCGCCACAGCAGCGCGTCGTCGTCGAGCGAGCCCTCCACCACGATCTCGATGCGCTCCTTCGTGACCGTGCCGAACGCGCCGTACGCATTCGCGATCTGCCACCGGTTGAAGCTCGCGTTCATGAGCTGTCGCCGGGCGAAGAGGTTGCGCAGTGCCGGCCAGCTCAGCGCAACCACGAGCAGACCGACGGCCGACGTGATCACGAACCAGGGCAGCGGGATGCCCGGCCACGCCGTGCCCGTCTCCTCCTCCGACGCCGGTGAACCGATCCCCGGGAGCGCGACGGCCGAGAACGCGATCACGATCGTCACCCAGTTCAGCCACGCGAAGTTCCCGGTCGCGACGAGCCACAGCTGCGTCGCGATCATGATGAGCGCGGCCGTCGTTCCGATGATCTGCGGCACAGACCCGGGCACCCAGATCGACAGCAGCGGAGCGAACACGAATAAGGGCACGGCGAGCTGCGCGATGTGATTGCCGACAACCTCCGCCCGGTGGAACCACCTCGGCAGCAGGTGTGCTTGACGGCTCAGCGGTCCGGGCATCGGCTGCGTCTCGTGGTGATACATGAGCGCCGTGAGGTCGCGCCATTCGCGCCCGCCGCGGATCTTGATCATGCCGGCGCCGAACTCGACCCGGAACAGCAGCCACCAGAACAGCACGATCACGACGGTCGGGGGCGGCTGGTCGTGCGAGCCGAGGAAGGCCGCGAGGAACCCCGCCTCGAGCAGCAGCATCTCCCACCCGAACGAGTAGAAGGTCTGCCCGACGCTCACGATCGACATGTATCCGAGCCATAGGGCGAGGAACGCGATCATCGGCACCCACGGCGGCGCGAGCTGCGGGATGCCGAGCACGAGCAGCACGGCGATCGCGATGCCGCACCAGCACAGCGCGACCAGGCGGCGGTCGGTGTAGCGGATGCGGAGGAAGACGGTCGGATGCAGCATCCGCCGTCGCGACGGCTTGTCGCCGACCCAGTCGAGCAGGGCCGGGGCCGGGAGCAGACCGTGCTCGCCGAGCAGGGGGCGGAACTGGTTCAGCGTCGAGACGAAGGCGACGAGGTACAGCGCCGCGATGCCGCGCTGCAGCACCTCGCGGGCGAACCCGAAGTCGACCGCGGCGAACCCGTCCATGCGGTCAGGCTACGTCTCGTGAATCCGGCGCCGAAGGGGGTTGCGCCCGGGCCGCGGGTCGTCGAGCGAGAGCCCCCCCGGGTCGTTGAGCGAGGAGCGCAGCGACGAGACGAAACGCGGTGAGGCGATCTCGAACCCCGCCGCGTTTCGTCTCGCTCCGCTCGCTCAACGACCGGGGGTCACCGCGCCCGCCGCTCAACGAGCCGGAGGAGGCATGCCTTCAGGTCAGTCGACGACCCAGTCGAACTCCGAGCCGTGCTCCTCGAGCCATGCGTCGACGGCCTCGGCCTCGCGACCCTCGCCGTACTCGTTGACGACGAGGTCCTCCAGCGAGCCGTACTGCGCGTCGTCGAGCTTGATCTTCTCGATCAGCTCGGCGGCCTCGGGGAACTCCTCGGCGAAGCCCTTGGTGCCGAGGAAATGCAGGCCCTCGGCCTCGCCCATCGCACCCTTCGGGTCTTCGAGGTCCTTCACGGGGTACGCGTCGTTGGCCCAGAACGGACGCCAGAGCGTCACCACGATGTCCTTCTCGTTCTCGGTCGCCGACTTCAACTCGGTGAGCATCGCGGCGGTCGACGAGGTCACGAGCTCGTACGACCCGTCGAGTCCGTATTCGGGCATCATCTTCTGCGTCTGGCCGGTGAGTCCTGCGCCCGGCTCGATGCCGTAGATCTTGCCGTCGAACCGGTCGCTCGCCGCGGCGAGCTCGTCGATCGAGTCGATGTCGGTGTACTCGGGCACCGCGATCGTCAGCTTCGCGTTGTCGTAGTAGGTGCCGAGGTCTTCGATCGAGTCGCCGTAGGTCGCCATGTACTCGGCGTGCGTGATCTCGGGCCACGCCGACGGGAACACGTCGACGTCGCCCTGCGCGAGCCCCGTGTACAGCGGCCCCGCCTCGGTGAGCGTGTTCATCTCCACGGTGTACCCGAGCTTCTCGAGCTGATCCTGCAGCAGGTACGCGGTGCTGAGCCCGTCGGTCCACGAGGGCAGGAACCCGAGGGTGATCGTGCCTTTGTCGCCGCCGCCCGCAGCATCCGACCCGCCGCCGGCGAGTTCGATCGTGCCGCCGGCGCCGTCGCTCGCGCACCCGGCGAGGGCGAGGGATGCCGCGGCGCCGAGCGCCGCGACGGTGGTGAGCCTGCGATTACGCATTCTGGAGCTCCTTCTCTTCGACGGACGCGGGTGCGGGGGCGGATGCCGGGGCGGCCTCGACCGCGGCGACGCGCTGCTGCGCGCGGCGATCGCGGACCAGGGCCAGCAGCGAACCGCGGTTGCGTCCGAGCGTGCCGAGAGCAGCAGTGACGCGGTCGAGGAAGACGGCGATGAGCACGACTCCCAGGCCCGCCTCGACGCCCTTGGCGATGTTCACGGTGGAGATGGCCTCGACGACCATCTTGCCGAGCCCGTCGGCTCCGGCCATACCGGCGATGACGGCCATCGAGAGCGCGAGCATGATGACCTGGTTCACGCCGGCGAGGATGGTAGGCATGGCGAGCGGAAGCTGGATGCCGCGCAGGATCTGCCCCGGCTTCGCGCCGAACGCCTGTCCGGCCTCGACGGTCTCGGAGTCGACGCCGCGGATGCCGAGCTCGGTGAGGCGCACACCCGGCGGGAGCGCGAAGATCACCGTCGCGACGAGACCGGGCACGACGCCGATGCTGAAGAACACGATCGCGGGGATCAGGTACACGAAGGCGGGCATCGTCTGCATGAAGTCGAGCACCGGCTTGAGAACCGCTCGCACGGTCGCGTTGCGCGCCGACCAGATGCCGAGGGGCATCGCGATGATCACGGCGACGAGCGCGGCGACCAGCACGAGGGCGAGCGTCTGCATCGCGGGGACCCAGAGGCCCATCGCGACGATCAGCGTGAACGAGATCGCAGTGCCGATCGCGAGCTGCCACGACCGCACCAGCCACGCGATGAGCGCGGCGACCACGATCACGACGTAGAAGTACGGCAGGAGCAGCAGAAAGGTCAGCCCCTGCACGAGCGAGGTGACGACGAACGACACCACGTCGAGCAGACCGTCAAGGTTGGTCTTGATCCAGTCGACGCCGGCTGCGACCCAGGATCCGAGGGGGATGCGGAAGCCGTCCATCAGCGCACCTCCTCTGCCATCGGGGTTCCCGATCCCGTCGATGGGGCGGGTTCGGCAGTCCATCCGTCGTCCAGCACCGCGTCGATCTCCGCCTGCGGCATGGGCAGCAGCGGAAGGGTGAGCTCGCCTGTGGCGCCTGGCCCGGGGCCGAGCGCTGCAAGCAGCGTGATGCGGGGGATGACGCCGACGAGACGTCCGTCGGCGTCGACCACCGCGAGTGGCAGCGGCGACTCGACCGAGGGGATGAAGAGGTTCATGAGCACCTCGTCGACGCTCACGCTCTGCGGCACAGGCTTGAGGATCGACTCGAGAGTCGTCACGCCCTTGCGCACCAGTTTCACGGCATCCCTGTCGGTGACGATGCCGAGCAGCTTGCGGTCGCGGCCGGTGACATACGTCGCCGACATGAAGGCATCCCGCATCTGGCGCAGTGCAGTGCGCGGGCCGGCCGTCTCGGCGACGACGGGGCGAGGGCGGTCCATGACGTTGCCGGCCGTGAGCACGCGGGCGCGGTCGACGTCCTGCACGAACTGCTCGACGTAGTCGTTGGCGGGGTCGGTGAGGATGTCCTCGGGCGTGCCGATCTGCACGATGCGGCCGTCGCGCATCACGGCGATGCGGTCGCCGAGGAACATGGCCTCGTTGAGGTCATGCGTGATGAAGACGATCGTCTTCTGGAACTTCTCCTGCAGCTCGAGCAGCTGCTCCTGCATCTCGCGCCGGATCAGCGGGTCGAGGGCGCTGAACGCCTCGTCCATCAGGAGGATGTCGGTGTCCGCGGCGAGCGCGCGGGCGATGCCCACGCGCTGCTGCATGCCGCCGGAGAGCTCGGAGGGGAGCTTGTCGGCCTGGCCCTCGAGACCGACGAGGGACAGGATCTCCTCGGCCTTCGCGAGACGCTCGGCCTTGCCGACGCCCTTCAGCTCGAGCGGATAGGCCACGTTCGCGGCGACCGTGCGGTGCGGCAGCAGGGCGAAGTGCTGGAACACCATGGAGATGCGGTCGCGGCGGATCTCGCGCAGTCGCGAGCCCGGGATGCCGGTGATGGCGTCTCCCCCGACGAGCACCGAGCCGTCGGTGGCCTCGTGGAGACCGTTCAGCATCCGGATGATGGTGGACTTGCCGGAGCCGGAGAGCCCCATGATGACGAAGATCTCGCCGCGCTTCACGGTGAAGCTGGCGTCGATGACGGCTGCTGTCCCGTTCTCGGCGACGTCGGTGCGGGTCTCACCGGCTTTCAGGCGTCGCACCGCCTGGTTCGTGTTCTTGCCGAACACCTTGTACAGATTGCGCGCTTCTAGAGCGATTTCGGACACGTTTCCCCCGCGGCTCGCCTTCGGGTGGCTGAGCCTGCTTCGGTTACGCCCGGGTGACGCTCCCGGCCGTTTCGACATGGTGCTGTGGCGGCACGGACGGCGGATTTCGGATCCCCCGCGATAGAGCATCGACCGTACGCCCACGCCTCTTCGCAGCACAGCACATTCGAAAGAAGGACGCGGTCGCGGACTGGTCTTCGGGCCATCAGGCCCACAGACCAACGTAACGAAATGGCCGGTCAGCGCCAAATCCGGGTTTGCTAGTCAGCCTGACTTTCCGCGGCTGACCGGGGGATTGCGCGGCGTCCGTCGCGCGTGTCGTCGGGCGTTTCGTCAGCGGCGGATGCTGCGCGTCACCGTGAACTTCGGGGTACGGTGCACCTGCTCCGTCGGCCCCACGAGACGGGTCAGTTCGGCTCGATACCCCAGCGACGAGTTGTACACCGTGAAGAGCTCGCCACCCGAGCGCAGGATGCGGGCGGCTGCCTCGAAGAGCCGGGTCGCGGCTCCCGTGTGGACACTCGTGCCGAGATGGAACGGCGGGTTGAGGAGGACGGCGTCGGCGCTCTGGTCGGGGAGCTCGGATGCCGCGTCATCGTGCGTGACCTCAATCCGGTCGGCGACGCCATTCGCTGCGGCAGTGGCACGGGCCGAGGCGACCGCTGCAGCAGAGCGGTCGGTCGCGATGACCCGGGCGTCCGGGTGGGCGAGAGCGTAGGACACCGCGAGCGCGCCCGTTCCGCAGCCGAGATCGACGACGGTCCGCGCTGCCGGCGCGTCGCCGGGTTCACCGCCCGGAGCCGCGCCAGAGCGGTCGAGGTCGAGCGTCTCGAGCAGGACCCGTGTGCCGATGTCGAGCTTCGCGCCGGCGAAGGCGCCACCGTGGGCGACCAGGACGAGCCCCACGTGCTGCTGCGCGACGGGGAAGCGCGGTTCGCCCGCGGCATCCCGCGGTTCCGAGGCGACGATGAGCCGCGACTTGCGCTCCGACCGCTGCGCCTGCACGACGGCGAAGCTTCGCGCGAGCACCTCGTTCTGTGCGAGCGTCATGTGCTTGACCCGACCGCCGGCGATGAGCACGACATCGGGCGCAGCCCACCGCGCGACGGCGTCCGCGATCTCCTCGAGCTCGGCGAGCGACTTCGGCAGCTGCAGCAGTATGAGTCGCGCGCCCGCGAGGAGTTCGGCATCGAGCTCATGCGGCGCGTACCCCGTGAGTCCGAGGTCGGCGGCGTTGCGATCGAGGGCGCGGCGACCGGTTGCGAGATCCTGGTGCACCCGCACGCCGGTGAGGCCCGCCGCGACGAGAGGCAGGGTGATCGCTCCATACTCGTCGCCGATCACGGCGATCTCCTCGCCCGGCACGTCGAGTGCGAGCGCCCGCTCGACGAGCAGCACGTCGGTCGCGTCGTGAGCCTGCAGGTTCTCGGCCTCGACGTCTGGCCACCGACGAAGCCGCGCGTACGGGAATCCCATCCGTTCAGCCTAGAAGCGCCCGGCCCTTGACCCGGACTGAACACGCGTTTAGCCTGCTGTACATGCGTTCAGCATCTGACGATCTCACGGCCCGCGCCCGCATCCGCGACACCGCGATCATCGCGTTCGCCCGCGACGGCTTCGACGCGACGAGCCTGCGGTCCATCGCCCGCGAGGCCGGGGTCAGCCCGGCGCTGATCGTGCATCACTTCGGGGATAGGAACGCCCTGCGCGCCGAGTGCGACGCGCACGTGGTGAGCGTATTCATCGACGAGGAGCACGCGGTCATCGAGGCCCCGACGCGGGACCGCATCCGTGCGGCGATGCACGACATCGAGCGCTACGGCCCCTACATCGACTACTTGGCGCGCATGCTCGTCGACGGCTCACCCGCGGCCGATCTCCTCTTCGACAGACTGCTCGACGCCACCCGGCGCGTCTTCGAGGATCAGCGCAACGCCGGAGTGCTCGAACCGATGAGCGACCCCGAGATGACGATCCTCCTGGTCACGATGATCGGACTCGGACCCGTCGTGATGCGCGCGCAGATGGCGCGGGCGCTCGGGTCCGATCAGCTCAGCCCGGCGGGGCTCCGGCGCATGACCGTCCCGACCCTGGAGCTGCTCACGCACGGCATCTACTCGACCACTGCGCTGCTCGACGGAGCACGTGCGGCACCCGCCGATGGAGAAGCGGAGGAGGCTCGAGAATCATGACCGACGCGATAGAGATCCGGAAGCTGCACAAGCGCTACGGCCGCCGCGTGGCGGTCCACGAGCTCGACCTCACGGTGCGGCCGGGTACCGTGTTCGGACTCATCGGCCCCAACGGCGCCGGCAAGACCACGACCCTTCGCACGCTCGTCGACGTCATCCGCCCGTCGTCGGGCGATGTGCGAGTGCTCGGGGCGGAACCGAGGCGCGACGGGGCGGCGCTGCGCCGACGCATCGGGTACGTGCCCGGCGAGCTGCGCCTCGAGGGCCGCGCGAGCGGACACCGCACCCTGTCTTTCTACGCCCAGGTCTCCGGCACGTGCGACGCCGCCGAGACTCTGCGGAACGCGCGCGACCTGGCCGATCGCCTCGGCGTCGACCTCGGCCGACCGGTACGCACCCTCTCGAAGGGCAACAAGCAGAAGGTCGGCCTCATCCAGGCGTTCATGCACCGCCCGGAGCTGCTCATCCTCGACGAGCCGACGAGCGGCCTCGACCCGCTCGTGCAACGCGAGTTCCTCGCGATGGTCCGCGAAGCGCGGGATGCCGGACAGACCGTCCTGCTCAGCTCGCACGTCCTGAGCGAGATCCAGCAGACGGCCGACCAGGTCGCGGTGCTCGCGAACGGACGCGTGGTCGCCGACGGAGACGTGTCGTCGCTCCGGCTCGGCTCGATCCGTCGGGTACGCGCGGAGCTGGCGGCGGATGCCGCGGTCGCCCGCCGTGCGCTGGGCAGCGTTCCGGGCCTCGCCGGTCTGGAGCTGCGCGAGGCCGACGGCATCCTGCAGGTCTCCGGCACCGTCGAGGGCGCCATCGATCCATTCGTGAAGGCGCTCGCCCGATTCGAGGTGCGCGACCTGTCGGTCGAGGAGCCCGACCTCGAGGAGTCCGTACTGCGCCTGTATGGCGCGGCTTCGTCTGCCGGCCCTGCGCCCTCTCCTTCTGCGCCGAAACCCACCTCGCGCGTCGATACCCACCACGAACGACGTCGGGCGAGGTGGGCCTCGTCGGGCGAGGTGGGTTTCGACAGGGAAGAAGGGGAACACGAGGCGGATGCTGCCGCACCACCCTCCCGGCGATCCCGGCGCGCACGGCGGGAGGGGCGGCGATGAACGGCATCCTCCCGGTGTTCCGGCGCAGCCTGCGCGAGTCGTGGCGGAGCGTGCTCGGCTGGACCGCCGGCATCGCCGCTGTCCTCGCGCTGTATCTGCCGCTGTACCCGAGCCTCGGCGGCAGCGCGCAGCTGCAGGACCTCATCTCCGCGCTGCCGAAGGAACTCGTGGAGACGATCGGCTATGACCAGATCTCCAGCGGAGCGGGTTATACGCAGAGCACGTTCTACGGGCTCATGGGCTTCCTGCTGCTGACCATCGCTGCCGTGGTCTGGGGCTCCGCGGCACTCGCGGGCGCCGAGGAGAGCGGCCGCGCCGAACTCGATCTCGCGCACGGCATCGGGAGGGTGCGGTACGCCCTCGAATCGGCCCTCAGTGTGCTCCTACGACTGCTGTGGCTCGGAGCGTTCTCCGGACTCATGGTCTGGGCACTGAACGGACCGGCCCAACTGGACCTCGAGCCGGCACGCATCGTCGGTGCGAGCGCCGCGCTGACCGGGCTCGCGTTCCTCACGGCATCGGCGGCACTGCTCGCGGGAGCGGCCACGGGCCGCCGCGTCTGGGCCACCGGCGTCGGCGCGGGGATCGCCGTGCTCGGGTACATCCTGCAGGCACTCGCGAAGCAGTCGAGCGACATCGAGTGGCTGAACGCTCTCTCGCCGTATGCCTGGGTGTATCGGCAGTCGCCGCTCACCGAAGGGGTGGATGCCGGAGGCCTTGCGCTCGTCTGGGCGTCGGCGACAGCGCTCGCCGCGGCGTCCGCGATCGCGCTCCGCGCGCGCGACCTGCGGGGCTGAATCGGGGCGCCTCCCTTGCGGAGGAAACACGATCGTCACACAATGGTCATCTAATGGATCATTCTGATCTATTAGATGGATCACGACGACGTATCCCGAGGAGCCCCGCATGACGCTGACCATCGCCGGACTGCAGCACGACGGCGTCGCCGGCGATGTCGAGGCGAACCTCGCGGTGATCGCCGAAGCGGCTCGAGATGCCGCATCGCGAGGAGCAGACCTGCTCGTCACGCCCGAGATGTTCGTCACCGGCTACAACATCGGCGACGCGCTGGCACCGCTCGCCGCGCCCGAGCTCGTCGACCGCATCGCGGAGATCGCGCGCTCGGAAGGCATCGCGATCATCGCCGGGCTCCCCGAAACCCTCCCGGAGGGCGGCATCGCGAACTCGCTCGTCGCCGTCGACCGCGACGGCACCGAACTGCTCCGCTACCGCAAGACCCACCTCTTCGGCGACCTCGATCGCAGCCTCTTCGTGCCGGGCGACACCCTCCCGCCCACGATCGACATCGACGGCGTGAAGGTCTCGGTGCTCATCTGCTACGACGTCGAGTTCCCCGAGACGGTACGCGCCGCGGCCCTCAGCGGGGCGGATGCCGTCATCGTCCCGACCGCGCAGATGGAACCCTACGCGCACATCGCCGAACGGCTCATCCCCGTGCGGGCGTGGGAGAACCAGGTGCACGTCGTCTACGTCAACCGCACCGGTATTGAAGGCGACCTGACGTATGTCGGCCGCAGCAGCATCGTCTCCCCCGAGGGCGTCATCCTCGACTCCCTCGGACCCACCGAGACCGGCCTCCTGATCGCCACGATCGATCCCGAGGCCACGCGACGCGCGCGACGGGAGAACCCGTACCTCGCCGACCGCCGCACCGATCTGTACTGACCCCCTCCTCTCCCGCATCCCCTTCCGGATGCTCGTCGAAAGAGACCACATGACCGTGTCCCCTCTCGCCGAGCCGCGCCAGCGCCTCAGCGGCCAGCTCGGCACCGGCGCGATCGTCTTCATGGTGATCGCCGCCGCCGCTCCCCTCACCGTGATCGGCGGCAACGTGCCGATCGCGATCGGTTCCGGCAACGGCGCCGGCGCCCCGATCGGCTTCGCGCTCGCGGCCGTCATCCTGCTCGTCTTCTCCGTCGGTTTCGTCACCATGACGCCGTTCGTGAAGGAGGCCGGCGCCTTCTTCTCGTATGTGACCGCCGGACTCGGATCCCGGTTCGGACTCGGCTCCGCCTTCACCGCCCTCGTCGCGTACACCGCGATCCAGGTCGGCGTGTACGGCTACATGGGCTGGGCGGTCGACGACCTCGTGACGTTCTTCGGCGGGCCGAGCCTGCCGTGGTGGCTGTACTCGTTCGCGACCATGGCGATCGTGGCTGTGCTCGGATACCGGCACATCGAGCTGAGCGCCAAGGTGCTCGGCATCGCGCTCGCCCTCGAGATCCTCGTCGTGGTCGTGCTCGACGTCGTGATCTTCGCCACCGGCGGCGCCGAGGGCATCGCTCTCGAGACCTTCGACCCCGCCAACGTCTTCACGGGCGGAATCGGCGTGGCGGTGCTGTTCGCGCTCACCGGATTCATCGGGTTCGAGGCGACGGCGGTCTTCCGTGACGAGGCCCGGGCGCCCGAGCGCACCATCCCGCGGGCGACCTACCTCGCGGTCATCATCATCGGCGTCTTCTACGCCATCTCGTGCTGGGCGCTCGTCACCGGAGTCGGTGCGAGCAACGCCGTCGCGGTGGCGCAGCAGACGCTCGCCGGCGAGGGCAACCTGCTGCTCGACACCACGACGCAGTACCTCGGGCCGATCCTGCGCGACGTCGTACAGGTGCTGCTCATCACGAGTCTGTTCGCCTGCGTGCTCTCGTTCCACAATGTGATCGCGCGCTACCAGTTCACGCTCGCGCACAAGGCGGTCCTCCCCGCCCGACTCGGACGCCGTCACCCGGCCCACCACTCTCCGGCGTTCTCGTCGATCGTCCAGACGATCACCGCCGCCGCCGTGCTGGCCGTCCTGGCGCTGCTGGGCCTCGACCCCCTCGTCGGCGTCTTCGGTTCCATGGCCGGGGTCGCGACGGTCGGCATGGTGCTGCTGATGCTGACGACCTCGATCGCCGTGCTCGTCTTCTTCGCGCGACGCCCCGAGCTCGCATCCGGGCGAT
The DNA here is from genome assembly GCF_023715885.1 of Microbacterium hydrocarbonoxydans. Taxonomy (GTDB): domain Bacteria; phylum Actinomycetota; class Actinomycetes; order Actinomycetales; family Microbacteriaceae; genus Microbacterium; species Microbacterium hydrocarbonoxydans_C. The sequence continues at coordinate 459,725 of NZ_JAMBOY010000001.1, forward strand.
CGGTGAAGGCGCGGGTGTTCCCAATCCTCGCCGTGATCGGTCTCGCGTTCGCACTGTGGCTCGTGCTGTCGAACTTCACGCTCGTGACCGGGGGCAGCGTGGCGGTGAGCACCGTGCTCGCGCTGATCCCCGTCGTCGCGATGGCGATCGGTATCGTGGCGGGCAGGCGGTTCCCCCTCGACGCCGAACTCGTCGAGGACCCCGCCGCACCGGATCGCACGGAGGAACGCGCGACGAGCTGAGTCGGGTCGCCCCGGCCGACCGGTGCCGACCGAGAGACGCACACGATGGACCTGGCCTCCCCGGCACTCGGCGCGATCCGTCGCACGACCGCCGTCGACACGGTGCGTGCGCGGATCTCGCTCGCCGTCGAGCTCGGGATGCTCGTGCCGGGGCAGCGCCTGCCCAGCACCGAGGACACGGCTCGGGCGTTCGAGGTCAGCGAGATGACCGTGCGGCGCGCGTACCGCGCGCTGAGCGAAGAGGGCGTCGTCGTCCGGCGCAAGGGCCACGCGGGCGGCACGTTCATCGCCGACGCACCGGCGGTGGGCACGGTCGTCGCGATCGACGCGTACAGAGCGGATGCCGCGCACGTGCACGCCCTGATCGACCAGCGCGCCGCGCTCGAGGCCGGACTCGCCGCGATCGCCAGCGCCGCCGCCGACGAGAGGGCGCTCGCACGGCTCGACGTCCTCGTCGAGGAGATGCGGTCCGTGCCCGACTGGACCGGGTTCCGCACCGCCGACGCCGCGTTCCATGAGGTGCTGGTCGGGATGGCGGACGCTGCCGGCGCCGCCGACCTGCACCAGCGCGTCTCGCACGAGCTCTACGCCTACTTCATCCCTTACCGCATCGACTACCTCCGCGCGTCGAACGAAGAGCACGCCCGACTCGTCGAGGCGCTGCGCGCGAAGGACGCCGCGGCCGCGAGCCGCATCGCCTTCGATCACGTCGCCGAGCTGCATGGGTCGATGTATGTCGGGAGCCCGCGCGCCTGAGTCGCTGCCCTGCAGGGTCCGCCGCGGGTCGTTGAGCGAGGAGCGCAGCGAGGCGACGAAACGCGGTATGGAGTTGCACAGCGGGAATCGCGTTTCGTCTCGCTCCGCTCGCTCAACGACCCGGTGCCGCCTCCCGTGGCCCCCTTGACACACGCTGGGTTAAGTGGTTACCTACTCATGTAACTAACCCACCAACCACTGCGGAGGACTCGTGATCGAAGAAGGCAAGCCGCTCTTCCTTCAGATCGCCGAGCAGATCGAGGATTCGATCATCGACGGCTCGCTTGCAGAGGAGACCAAGGCGCCTTCGACCAACGAGCTCGCCGGCTTCTACCGGATCAACCCCGCCACGGCAGCGAAGGGAGTCGCCATGCTCACCGACAAGGGAGTGCTGTACAAGCGCCGCGGCATCGGCATGTTCGTCGCCGAGGGCGCGCGAGAGATCGTGCTCGGCGAGCGCCGTGCCGCGTTCGCCGACCGCTACCTCGACCCGCTCCTCGCTGAGGCCCGCACTCTAGGCCTGAGCGCCACCGACCTCGCCGCCCTGCTGACCGAGCGGGCGGCCTCCACAGAAGGGAAGAACCCCGCATGACCGCCGTCATCGAGGTGCAGAACCTCACCAAGCGCTACAAGGACAAGCGTGCGCTCGACAACGTGTCGCTGAAGCTCGAGGCCGGTGCGATCTACGGCCTGCTCGGGCGCAACGGCGCCGGCAAGACGACCCTCATGTCGATCCTCACGGCGCAGAACTTCGCCAGCTCCGGAGACGTCAGGGTCTTCGGGGAGCAGCCCTACGAGAACGCTCGCGTGCTCGACCGCGTCTGCTTCGTGCGCGAGAGCCAGAAGTACCCGGACGACGCGTATCCGCGTCACGCGTTCAAGGCCGCGAGTCTGTTCTTCCGCAACTGGAATCAGGAGCTGGCCGATGAGCTGATCGACGAGTTCCAGCTGCCGATGAAGCAGACGATCAAGAAGCTGTCGCGAGGACAGCTCTCGGCCGTCGGGGTCATCATCGGGCTCGCCTCCCGCGCCGAGCTGACCTTCTTCGACGAGCCGTACCTCGGACTCGACGCCGTTGCCAGGCAGATCTTCTACGACCGCCTGCTCGAGGACTACGCCGAGCATCCGCGCACGATCATCCTGTCGTCGCACCTCATCGACGAGGTCTCGAACCTCATCGAGAAAGTCATCGTGATCGACAACGGTCGGATCCTCCTCGAGGAGGACACGGATGACGTGCGCGACCGCGCCGTGACCGTCGTCGGCGACGCGGAGAAGGTCGATGCCTGGGCCTCCGGCCGGGAGGTGCTCCATCGCGAGTCGCTCGGCCGCGTGGCGTCGGTCACCGTGCTCGGACACGTCTCAGCCGCCGAGCGCGCCGAGATCTCGGCGTCCGGTCTGGACCTCGCTCCCGTCTCGCTGCAACAGCTGATCGTCCGCCTCACGCAGAAGGCGGAATCCGCGTCGAGAGACGCAGCCGTGAAGGAAGGAGTCCTCTGATGCGACGCACCCTCAACGTCATCCGTCTGCAGCTGATCAACCGGCAGACCTTCATCTGGGTGCCCCTGATCATCCTCGGCTCGGCCGTCGTGATCTCGGTGCTCATCTACGCGATGATCCCGGTCGACACACCGAAGTACGGCGGCGGCGGGCAGGCCCCGCTCTGGTACTTCTTCGCGATCGGCATGGGCGCGATGACCTACACGTTCCCGTTCTCGCAGGCGATGAGCGTGACCAGGCGGGACTTCTTCCTCGGCACGCTGGCCACCGCCGTGCTGGGAAGCGCTCTGCTGGGCCTCGTGTTCCTGCTCGGCGGTGCGATCGAGCTCGCCACGAACGGATACGGCGTGAACGGGTACGTCTTCCACCTGCCGTGGCTGTGGGAGGCAGGACCTGCAGGCGCCTTCATCGTGTTCTTCACGCTCGCCCTCTTCCTGTTCATGCTCGGGTTCACGGGTGCCACGATCTACAAGAGCTGGGGCCCGCTGGTGCTGACGATCGTCGGCGTCGGGCTCGCACTCGTGCTCCTGGCACTGGTGTTCCTCGTGACTCGTCTGGAGCTGTGGCTGCAGGTCGGGCGCGCGATCGGCGACCTCGGAGCGCTGGGACTGGCATTGTGGGGACTCGTCATCGTGGCGGTGCTCTCGGCGGTCTCGTTCTTCGCATTCCGGCGCGTGATTCCGTAGATCGTCCGATCCCCTTCCGGCCGCACCTCGGGGGCCGACACGCCGATCGGCGGACTGCTTCACGGCATCCATTCGACATCCGGCGTGTCGGCCCCCGACCCGTACGCACGGGCGGGCGGATGCCGGCCGTGCGGGCCGCCTCTACCCGGCCCGCACCCGTGAGGCAACCCCGTTCGACTGCCTGAGGCGAGCGGCTATCGTCTTCGTGCGGGGAGGACGACCGAGAGGATGCCGTGACGAAGATCCGCTCGCGAATCCGCGAACGCCGCCCGGCCATCGTGGAATCGCTGCGCGGGGCGGTGCAGCCCGCGCGGCTGCTGCTCGCGGCGAAGACCGCGCTGGCCGTCGGGCTGGCGTGGTGGATCGCCCCGCAGATGCCGGGTGTCACCGATCAATACCCGTACTATGCTCCGCTCGGCGCGCTCGTGAGCATGTACCCGACGCTCATGGGATCGGTGCGGTCGAGTCTGCAGACGCTTCTCGGCCTGGTCGCCGGCATCGGCCTCGCCACGCTCGTGATCGTGACGGTCGGCCCCAACTGGTGGACCATTCCCGTCGTCGTCGGCGTCGGCGTGCTGCTCTCGGGCACCGGCTGGTTCGGCGCCGGCAAGGAGTACGTGCCCATCGCGGCACTGTTCGTGCTGATCATCGGGGGGCAGAACGCCGACGACTACTCCCTCGGCTACCTCACGCAGATGGCGGTCGGCGTCGTCATCGGACTGGTCGTCAACCTCGTGATCGCGCCTGCGCCCACGACCCTGGCCGCGGCGGCACGGGTCGACGCGTTCCGCCATCAGCTCAGCGACCACCTGCACGACATCGGCTATGCGATCACCGAGTCGTGGCCGCCGGAGCACGAGCAGTGGGCGGAGGATGCGGCGTCGCTCGCTGACACGACATCGTCGCTGCGCACCGCGCTGGCGGAAGCGGATGACAGTCGCCGCGTGAATCCTCGTGCGCGCGGCGGCCGCGGCGAGACGCAGCACGTGCACGAGGATCTCACCCGTCTCGATCGCATCGCGCATCTGATCCGCGACATCGCCGACGCGACGGCCGACACGATCTGGGACCGCCCGGGCGCGATGCCCCTCGATCCGGAACTGCCCGAACCCCTGGCGGCTGCCTGCCACGCCGTGGCCGACGCGATCGCCGCGGAGGACCCGTCGACGGCCGAGGCCCACCGCCTACGCGCCGAGGCCGCCCGAGCCATCCGGAGACTGCTGGAGACCGTCGACGATCGTACGGCTGACGTCGGCCGCACGACAGGTCCCGGAGTGCTCACAGCCATGCATCTGCGCCGCATCCTCATCGTGAGCGGCGCGACGCGCGAGTCGGACGACTGATCAGATCGTGTCGTCGGCCGCGACGATGTCGACCTGCCAGAAGCGCCCGTCGGGATCGTTCTCGTCGTGGGCGGCCTCGGCGCGCTCGAACGCCTCGTCGAACTCGTGCAGCAGTGCTTCGAACTCGGTCTCGGTGAGCCGAGTGGTGCGCTGCTGGAACACCGCGCGAATGCCGGGCGAGCGGCCGCCGTAGTACTCGGGCGCCCACGCGACGACGCGCTGCAGCAGATCCTGATGCTCGGCGGCGACGGCCTGGACCACGGCGCCGCCGAGCTCCTCGTCGGCCACCGGGTGATCGGGGTCACCGACGCTCATGGCGCCTCGAACGGCTGTCCAGACCCGATCGCGACGATCGCGGGCGTGCTCGGGGGCTTCGGTGATGAGGGCTGCGTCGGCCAGGCTGCGCAGGTGGAAGCTCACGCGGTTCGCGGGCACGTCGAGCTCGGCAGCGATGTCGGCCGCCCGCATGTGGCCGCGGCGGGCCAGGAGCTTCAGGATTCGCCGCCGGAGGGGGTGCGCGTAGGCCTTGAGCATGGCGGAGGTCATCCACACGGGATCCTCCCCCTGCGCTCCTCCGGTCATGGGTCGATCATACGTGCACCCGGAATTGCGCAAGGATAGTTGCGCAACTATTGTTGGCAATCTACGCTGTGATTCATGACCGCTGTCAGGACCCCGTCGAGTCTCTGGCGCAGCCCGCGCTACCTCATCTGGCTCGCGAGCGACACGAGCAAGGGACTCGCCGCTGCCTTGTTCGGCTTCGCGGTGCCGCTTCTCGCCTTGATCGTCACCGACGATCCCGCGCAGGCCGGCGTCATCGGCGGAGCCGGCATGGTCGCCAAGGTGGTGTTGACCCTCGCCGGCGGGATCCTCGCCGATCGGCACGCACGCATCGACCTCATGATCGTCGGATCGCTCCTCGGGGTGCTGCTCGCGGGCGCGTTCACCGTGCTCGCGCTCGCCGATGCGCTCACCTTCGCGACCCTGCTCATCCTCAACGTGCTGCTCGCGGCGCGCAGCGGCGTCTTCGACGTGGCAGGCGAAAGCGCGATCAAGGAGATCGTGCCCGACGACGCCATGGGCCGGGCGCAGGCGGCGAACCAGGGGCGCGACGCCGCGCTGCAGCTCGCCGGAGGCCCCCTCGGCGGTCTGCTCCTGAGCATGGGCGGCTGGGCGATCGGCGCCGCGATGACACTCTGTCAACTCATCGCCGGGACGACGGCCTGGATGCTGCGGCGCACCGAGCCGACGGCATCCGTCCTCCCCGTGGAGTCAGACGATCGGGAGAGCGACGCCCCCGCCGCCGCGGCGAGCGCGTGGCGCGAGCTGCGCGAAGGATTCTCCTGGCTCATGTCGAGGCCCGACCTCGGTGGAGTGCTGCTCACGGTGACGGTGATCAACCTCGGCTTCAACGCCGCGATCACGACCGTCATCTACGCGCTGCAACAGTCCGGATACTCGGAGGTCCTGATCGGCACGCTCGGGGCGGCCGTCGGCGCGATCATGCTGGGTGGGGCCATCGTCGCTCCTCTCCTCGTGCCGCGGTTCGGCGCCGGGGCCATCGCCATTGCAGGTCTGGCGACGGCGACGATCGGCACCGTCGTGCTCTGCTGGGTCGATCAGCCGTGGGGGATCGTCGCCGTGCTCGGGGCATCGGTGCTCCTGCTGCCGGCGCTCAACGCCGGGATGATGGGCTACTTCATGGTGGCGACGCCGAGCCGGCTGCTCGGGCGGGCGAACAGCGCGGCCGGCGTGCTCTCGATGGGCGCGCTGCCGCTCGCCCCGCTCGTCGCAGGCTTCGGTCTCGCCTGGCTCGGACGGGAGGGGACGCTGCTCGTCTGCGCTGGCCTGTGCCTGGCATCCGTCTCTCTCGCCGTCGGCAATCGAGCGCTCCGCGCGCTGCCCGTCGAGTCGCGGTGGGCCGAGCACGCGAAGGCGTACGAGTCGCGTTGAGCCGCTACAGCGACCCGGTCAGCGCCGCGATCCCGGCGAGCGCCGAGGCGAGGGCGAGCACCAGGGCGATCGAGATCAGCACCACGTGCACGGTGAGGAACGTCGTGGGTTTGCCCGCGGCATCCCGAGCCCGGGGATCCTTGGCGATCCGGGCGTAGAACCGCGGCCACACGAGGGCGTTGAAGGCGGCGTTGGCGAACAGGAGCACGGCGAGCACGGTCACCCCTCCACGGTATCGGCTCGACCGCGCGCGATCCGCCGGGAGAAATCGACCGGGTCCATGTATCAGGAACCTCTTGCCGCGCTCCTGACAGGTGTGATCACAATGAGTCCCATGACCGACGGCGTACCCGGCGCCGGCCACGATCCTGCACCGGATGACGGCGCGGCACGCTGGAAGCTCGCCGCCGCACACTTCGACGCATGGCGGGGCGGCGACAGCCGCGCGATGGACGACCTCGTGCGGCTGATGACACCTGTGCTCTGGCATGTCGTGCGCGCCTACGGTCTCGAGCGCACGCTGGCCGAGGACGTCGTCCAGACGACATGGATGCAGCTAGTCCGCAGCGGCCCCTCCATCACCGAGGCCCGCGCCGTCGCCGCCTGGCTGACGACGACCGCGCGTCGCGAGGCGTGGCGCGCGGGCAAGGCGCACGGGCGGATGGACACCACCGACACCGATGCTCTCGACGCACTGCTGCCGGAGCAGAAGTCCGCCGAGGAGCATGCCGCGACGGGCGATGAGAACCGCCGACTCTGGGCAGCCGTGCGGCTCCTCGCCGAGCGCTGCCAGCGGCTCCTGCGGGTGATCGCATTCGAAGATCGGCCGGACTATGCACGGCTGGCCGCCGATCTCGGCATGCCCGTCGGCAGCATCGGCCCCACGAGGCAGCGATGCCTCGCCAAACTGCGCGCGCTGCTCGACGCTCCGACGACTCGGACGGAGGGGGCGCCATGAGCGGGACCGACCAGGAGGATGCCGCGCTGTTCGCCCGGCTGCGTGATCTGTGGCGCGACGTCGATCCGATGCCGGCGACACTCATCGACCGGATGATCGCCGCCGTCGCCGCCGAGGGCCTGAGCGAGGAGTACGCCATGCTGACCCTCATCGAGCAGCCGCTCGGCGCGGTGCGCGGCGACACCGACGCCCTCACCCTGCAGTTCAGCGACGGCACGACCAGCATCCTGCTGCACGTGACGCGCACGGCGAGCGGACGCCACCGGGTCGACGGGTGGGCCGACACCGCCGCCGCGACGATCGAGCTCAGGCAGGGGGAGCGGGTCCGCCGCACTGCCCCCAGCGAGACCGGACGCTTCGCATTCGATGAGGTGCCGGACGGGTTCACCCGCGTGCGGCTCACCACCACCGTCGGCGACGAGGAACGCACACTGTCGACACCGCAGTTCGAGTTGTGATCCATCGCGGGTCCGCCCGCACACACCGCGGGCACGCCCGCACAGGATGCGGGTGCGCCCGCGAGGAGGGGACGACCGATCATGGAGCAGCCGAGGGGTTGGAGCTGGCAGGACAGAGCGGAAGGATCGATCCGTCGAGGGACGGCGCTCGATCCGAACGTCGAACCGGTCGACGGCGTCCGCGCCTTCCCGACGGCATACCTGCCGGAGCGGCTGCTCATCACCTTCGACCGCGACAGCGACCACGAGGCGTACGACGGCGAGGTGAAGGCTCTCCGCGACGCCGCGGCATCCTTCGGCTGGCAGCTCGACATCGAGTCGCCCGACTCCCGCCTGTACGCCGACGATCTGCTCCCCGGGGTGCCGGGATTCCTGCGCGCGCGCCTCACGACGCCCGACGAACCCGTGCGCGGCGAGTCGCCCGTACCACCCGACGCCTGGCGCGTCCTGCAGCGCGCGCGTCGAAGCACCCGGTCGCCGATGCCGCGGACCAGCCTCGAGCACGTCCTGTCGATCGATCCGGTGGGACTCAACCCGTTCAGCCGCACGAACCCCTTCAGTCGCACGAACCCGTTCAGCCGCACCAACCCCGTGCGCGGAGCCGGAGCGGGCGGCAGCGACGACTACCTCGAGCCGGGTCGAGGGGCACGGCAGCCGGTGAGCTGGCTCGGACCCGCACCGCGGCGCGGACCGTCGCCGAAGCGCGGGCGGCGACCCGTGGTCGCGGTGCTCGACACCGGCTGCGGCGTGCATGACTGGTTGCCCGACGACATCGTCACCCGGCAGGTCGAGCTCGACGGCATTCCGGTCGGACTCACCGACGACGCCGACCCCGAGCGCTACCCCGACCTCTACGGCCAGCTCGACGGTGAGATCGACGCCGTCGCAGGGCACGGCACGTTCATCGCCGGCATCATCCGCCAGACGGCGCCGGATGCGGACATCCTGTCGGTCCGCATGGCCGGAGCGCTCGGAGTGATCGACGAGAGCACGTTCCTCACGACGGTCGCGCAGGTCGTGGAGCTGTTGCGCCGCCACCGGCAGGATCCGTCGACCGGATACCCGATCGACGTGCTCAATCTGTCGCTCGGGTATTACCACGAGACCCCTGAGGACGGGCTCTTCAGCACCACGCTCACGGCGCTGTTGACCAAGGCCAGGGAGCTCGGCTGCGTCGTGGTGTGCTCTGCCGGCAACGACGCGATCGACCGGCCGTCGTTCCCTGCCTCGCTCTGGCCGTGGCCCGGGTCGAACAACGGCATCCCGCACGACGACGACGCCCCGCACGTTTCTGTCGGGGCGCTGAACCCCTCGGCGCGCTCGGTCGCCCTGTTCTCGAACGTCGGCCCGTGGGTGCAGGTGTATGCGCCGGGAGCAGCGGTCGTCAGCACGTCGCCGGCGTTCGTGGGCGGAGAGCAGGCATCGTGCCGCGCCGATGTCGACGGACTGCGCCGCGAGACGATCGATCCCGACGATTACCGCGGCGGATTCGCGATCTGGAGCGGCACGTCGTTCGCGGCGCCGTACGTCGCCGGACGCATCGCGGCGCAGCTCGGGGTCGTGCCAGGCGATGGCGTGTCAGCGGCGACCGCGGCGAAGGCCGTGGCGGCGGTACTGAAGACGCTGCCGGCACCGCGGGAGTAGCCCGCGCACTTCCGTGGAGACGCACCGACCGGCATTCTGGGACGATGCCCCTGTCTGCGCGCGAGCTGCATCAGCGTGGTGTCGACGCTGCCAACTCCCGGCGGTTCGGTCAGGCGAGACGCGCGCTGGCGGCGGCGACCGCCCGCGCCGACGACGACGAACTCCGCGCGAGGATCGACGGCACCATGGCGTACGTACTGGCCCAGATCGGCGAGCCTGCCGAGGCGGAGCGGCTCTCTCGCGACGCCCTCGAGCGGCCCGGTCTTCGCGCCGAGACGGTGGCGCTGCTGCACGGCCAGCTCGGCACACTGCTCATGCACGGCGGCCGACTCGACGAGGCGGACCAGTCGCTGACGCGGGCGATCGACGCGCTGGACGAGGGCTCGATCGAACGCGCGAACCTGCTGATGAGTCGTTCGATCGTCGGGATGCAGCGGCACCGCCTCGACGACTGCACCGCCGACCTGCGCCGCGCCGTCGCCGTCTACGAGTCGCTCGGCGAGGAGGAGCCCCTGGCCGAGGCGCGCCACAACCTCGGGTACGCAGCGCTGCTCGGCGGCGATCTCGTGACCGCGCTGAACCTCATGACCGCCTCGCGTCCTGCGCTCGCCGCCACGAGCGACCTGGCAGCGGCGATCAGCGACCTCGACCGCGCGGAGGTGCTTCGTGACGCGGGGCTGACCACCGAGGCGGAAGCGCTGCTCGACGAGGTGGCGAAACGGTTCGGGGCCCAGCGGATGCGGCAGGCACGCGGCGAGGCCGAGTTCCATCTCGCCCGGTCGCTGCTGCGGCACGACCCCGCGGCCGCCGAGCGCACCGCCGCCAGGGCCGCCCGTCGCTTCGCGTCGCTCGGCAGCGACGGCTGGTCGGCGCGGGCCGAGGCCGTGCGCCTCGAAGCATCCCTCCGTGCCCACCCGGCGCGCGGCGTCGACCACAGAGCCTTCGTACGCACCACGGCGGCGCTCGCCGACGGGGGGTTCCACACGGAGGCGACGGCCCTGGCCCTCACCGCCCGGCTCGCGGACGAACAGCGGATGCCGCGCATCGCCGACGACGACCCCACCCCGCTGCGTCTGCGCGCCCACGAGGTGCGGGCGGTGCGAGCAGCGAAGGCCGGGAGGGATGCCGCGGCCCTGCGCGCCGCGGCAGACGGCCTCGACCTGCTCACGTCGTGGCAGCAGTCGTTCGGCGCCCTCGATCTGCAGGCGTCGGTCGCGATGCACGGCGCCGAACTGATGTTCGCCGGACTCGCGGCAGCGGCGCGCATGCGGGATCCGAGTGTGCTGTTCGAGTGGTCGGAGCGCGCCAGGCACCTGAGTCAGCAGGTCGCCCCGGTTCGTCCGCCGCGCGACGCGAATCTCGCCGCCGACCTCGCGGAGTTGCGCATGCTGCGCGCCGATCTCGCCGGCGCGGACTGGACCGCAGACGCCAGGGTGAGGGCGCTGCGCGACCGGGTGCGCGACCGGCAATGGTCGTCGATCGGCGCAGGCGCGAATCGCGGACGTCTCGATCTGCCGACCACCCTGGCTCGGCTCGACGAGCAGACAGCGATCCTCGCGTACGTGTACACGGGGGACGACCTGCTCTGCACGGTCGTCACGGCGGCCGGGGCCACGATCATCCAGCTGACGTGGCCGCGCATCCGTGCCGCTCTCGACGGCCTGCGCGCCGACCTCGACGTCGCCGCCCTCACGCACGGTGGCCCGATGGCGGCGATCGTCGCCCGATCCCTCGACGAACGGCTGAACGCTCTCGACGAGTCGCTGCTCGCGCCCGTGCTCGCCGCGGCACCGCATGTGTCGCGGCTGGCGCTGACGATCCCCGGCATCCTCGGCGGCATCCCCTGGGCCATGCTGCCGGGACTCGCCGGCGTCCCGTTCACGATCGCGACCTCGGTGTCGCGCCTCCTGGGGGACCGCGCGCTCCCTCGCCGGGGCCACAGGGCGACGGTGCGCCGCGCGGGCTTCGCGGCGGGGCCTCGCGTTGCCCGCGGGGTCGAGGAGGTGCACACCGCGGCGGGCGCGTGGCGCACGGCCGAGGTGTACGTCGGCGAGGGCGCTCGGGTCGACGCGGTCACCGACCTGGCCGGACGCGTCGACGTTCTCCACATCGCCGCACACGGACGTCACGCGGTCGACAACCCGATGTTCTCGGGGTTCGAGCTCGCCGACGGAACCTTGTTCGGATACGACGTCGACCTCATCCCGCGCACGCCCGACACGGTCGTGTTGTCGGCGTGCGAGCTCGGACGGTCGTCGGTGCGGTGGGGAGAGGAAGCGCTGGGCATGACGCGTGTCTGGCTGCATGCCGGTACGCGATGCGTGATCGCAGCGCCGGTCGTGGTCGCCGACGATGTGGCGTGCGAACTCCTCGGAGCGGTGCACTCACGGCTCGCGGGCGGCGACGCTCCGGCCGAGGCGCTGGCCGCCGCATCCGGATCGACCGGCCTCCGCGCCCCTTTCCAGTGCCACGGGGACGGGTTCTAGAGATTTTCTCCACTCGATGTATCAGCGAGAGGGGCACCCTCTCCTGATCTGCAGAGGGTGCCATGCGAAGGGCTTCGGAAGCGAAGCGCGAGGGAGGCGCAGTCGGAAAATGGGGAATCTCGTGCGCTGGGGAGCGCGAGAGACGACAGGGACACCATCTACCTCGGGGATGTCGCGTGAGGGGTCGCGGCATCCCCACCATCCGTCGACGAGGGCAGGGTCGGCCGGATGCCGCGACGGGCGGGGACCCCGTCGCGGCACCGGTCACTCAGAGCGGAAGCGATCGGACGGTCAGCGATACACCTCACGCCGGTGGCCGGCGTGCACGACCACCACCGTGAGGATCTGATCCTCAATGCGGTAGAGCACCCGGTAGTCGCCACTTCGCACACGCCATTCGGGGCGGCCCGTGAGCTTCCTCGCCGCTGGCGGGCGCGGCTCTTCTGCGAGCGTCTCGATGACGCCTTGGATCCGACGCTTCGCCTCAGGCGGCAGCTTTCGGATCGCGCGAGCCGCGATGGGAAGTACCTGAAGCTTGTAGGTCACTGCACCAATCCGAGGTCCCGCTTGACGTCCTCCCATGGAATCGGTGTCTCCTGAAGGCGTTGAGTCTCGTCCCAGGCCTCGTCGACAGCCCTGATGTCGGCGAGCTCCTCGGCATCCTCGAGCAGCTTCTCGAGAAACGAGGAGTCGACGACCGCCGCTACCGCACGATTGCGGCGCGTGAGGTAGACCGGTTCCGTGCGCGCCTCATCGATGATCGACGCCAGTCGTCCCCGAGCCTCCGTAATCGCGATCTCGCTCATGACTTGAGAATACTGCACAATGTACGTTACTGGGCAAGGTGGTGCGAAACGTACAACATTCGCGGCAGCGGTCACTCCACGACGATGACGCGGTACCCCGCCGACGTGAAATCGTCCCGCATGGCGGACGAGAGTCCGTCATCCGTGATGAGGGTCTGGAAGAGATCCGCCCCGCCGATCGACGCGAACGATCCGGCTCCGACCTTCGACGAATCGGCGACGATCACGGCACGCTGTGCGCGCTGCGCCATCACGCTGTTGACGGCCGCCTCCCGCTCGTCGTCGGTCCTGGCGCCTTCGGCGGGGTCCACCGCGTTGACGCCGATGAACGCCACGTCGAGTCGCACCCCTCGCAGCAGCTGTTCCACGAACGGTCCGACGAGCTCGTAGCTGCGCGAATGGATGACGCCGCCCGTCACCACGACCTTGATGTCGGGGCGCGTCGCGAGCTGCGCGGCGATGTTCACGGCGTTCGTGACGACCGTGATCCCCGGACCATCGGTGAGGTCGGCGCGCGCGGCGAGAGCCGCGGCGATCGCCGTGGTGGTCGTGCCGCCTGAGAGACCGACGACCATCCCCGGCGACACGAGCCCCGCAGCAGCTCGGGCGATGCTCTCCTTCTGCCTGGTCCGCAGGTGACTCTTGTAGCGAACCGGCAGCTCATAGGCGACCGAATGTGCGACGGCTCCGCCGTGCGTGCGGGTGAGCAGTCGCTGCTCGGCGAGGCTGTCGAGATCGCGTCGGATCGTGGCGGCGGAGGCGCCGAAGCGCTCGACGAGGTCGTCGACCGTGACCTCGCCGTCGGCGGCCAGCAGGTCGAGGATCGCAGATAGTCGGGCGGCGCGGTTCATGCGCTCAGCCCGCCGGAGCGAGAGCGAACAGTCGGAGCATCCGATCCGCCTCTGCGGCGAGGGCGTCGCGCGCGGGCGCGAGGTACTTGCGCGAATCGACGAGCCCCTCATCGGCAGCGAGCATCTCGCGGACGGCGCGGGTGAAGAAACCGTTGAGGTGCGTGGAGACGTTGATCTTCGTCATGCCCGCGCGCACCGCGGCCGCGATCACATCGTCGGCGACGCCGGAGGAGCCGTGCAGCACGAGCGGCACGTCGAGCGCGGATCTCAGTCGCGAGATCAGGTCGAGATCGAGGGCTGCCGTGCGATCGGTCATCGCGTGCGACGATCCGACCGCGACGGCGAGCGCGTCGACGCCGGTCGCCGCGACGAAGGCCCTGGCCTCCTCGGGATCGGTGCGGACGCCCGGAGCATGCGCGCCGTCCTTGCCGCCGACCTCGCCCAACTCCCCCTCGACGAACACGCCGGCGCGGTGGGCGCGTTCGACGACGGCTGCGGTGAGCGCGACGTTCTCGTCGTAGGGCAGCGCTCCCCCGTCGAACATGACCGAGCCGAAGCCGAGATCGACGGCCTCGTCGACGAGCTCGCGGCGCTCGGCGTGGTCGAGGTGCACAGCCACGGGCACGGCAGCGCGGCGGGCGAGGGCGAGCGTCGCCAGCGAGATCGGCTCGAGTCCGCCGTGGTAGTCGGCGCAGTTCTGCGAGATCTGCAGGATCACCGGCAGCTGGGCGGCTTCCGCCGCGCGCACGAGGCCCTCGGCGGTCTCCAGATGGATGACGTTGAACGCGCCGATTCCGGTGCCGCGGGTCGCAGCATCCGTCACCAGTTCGCGGGCGGAGACGAGTGTCACGGTGAATCCTCTCGGAGGGTGGACGTGTGCGGAGCGACGACGAGACGCTCTTCGAGCGTGCGCCAGTCGTCGGAGATCTCTCCGGCGAGCGGCATCACGACCGCGGCGGCCGACCACGCCGTGGCTCGCCGCAGGACGGTCTCGGGGTCGCGCACGCCGTCGGCGTAGAGCACGGCGCACGCGGCGACGCCGGCATCGCCCGCTCCGGTGGGATTGCCGGCGAGAGGTGCGTCGAGACGGGCGTGCAGGACCTCGGATGCCGTCACAGCGAGCATCCCGTCGGCGCCGAGCGAGAGCAGCACCAGCTCGACGCCGCGCGCGATGAGCGACCGCGCACCGTCGACCGGGTCGGCGATGCCCGTGGCCTCGACGAGCTCGACGGCGTTGGGCTTGAGGACGGATGCTCCGGCATCCGCCGCGCGCACGAGCGCCGCGCCCGACGTGTCGACGATCGTCGGCACACCCGCGTCACGGGCCGTGCCGATCAGCAGCGGGACGAAGGACTCGGGGGCACCGGGCGGCAGGCTCCCGGAGATGACGAGCACGCGCGCGCTCGACAGGGCGTCGACGACCTCGCCGAACAGCGCCGCCCATTCCTGGTCGGTCGGATTCACGCCGCGCTCGTTGATGATCGTGGTGTCGCCGAGCTCGTCGTCGACGATCGCGACGCTCTGCCGCGTCGCCGCCGCGACGGGTACCACCCTGTGCGGCACGCCGCTCGCGGCGAGCTCGGCCGAGAACGCGATGCCGGGGCGCCCGCCCGCTGTCGTGAGGGCGAGAGCCGACGCACCCTGCGCGTGGGCCACCCGCGCGACGTTGAGTCCCTTGCCGCCGGCGCGCGCGGCCCCGGCATCCGCCCTGTGGGTCGCGCCGATCGTCAGACGGTCGACCCGCCAGGTGAGGTCGAGGGCCGGGTTCGGGGTGACGGTGAGGATCATGCGAGCTCCCGTGCGCGAAGGGCGGCGCCGAGGATGCCGGCGTTGCCGGAGAGCTGGGCGGGGACCAGGTCGGGGATGCGGTGGAAACTGAGTCGTGCAGCGAGGCGGTGGCGGAGTTCATCGAACAGGGCACCGCCCGCGCGCGAGAGCCCGCCGCCGATCACGATCGCCTGAGGAGCGATCACCGCGGTGAGCTGAGCGAGCGAGAGGGCGAGCGCGTCGAGCGCCGACTCCCAGATCTCGGCGGCGACCGAATCGCCGGCAGCGGCCCGGGCGATGACATCCTTCGCACCGTCGGGAACGACGCCGGTTGCCTCGGCGTACCGACGGGTGATCGCGCCGGCCGACGCGACGGCCTCGAGGCATCCGCGCGCGCCGCACGGGCAGATCGGGCCGTCGGCGATCGGGGAATGGCCGATCTCTCCCGCGTATCCGCCCGCGGTGTACGGGACGCCGCCGATGATCAGCGCGCCAGCGATGCCGGTGCCGATCACGAGCACGACCGAGTCGTCGTAGGCCCGCGCTCCGCCGAGCACATGCTCGGCCCAGCTCGCCGCCCGCACATCGTGGTCGAAGGCGACCGACAGACCGAGTCGGGCGGACGCCAGGTCTCGGATCGGGCTGTCACGCCAGCCCATGTTGCTCGCGAAGACGCCGAGCCCTGCGTCGGGATCGACGATGCCGGGCACGACGAGCCCGACCGCTCGCGGCTCGATCGAGGGGAAAGCCGCGCGGTACTCCGCGGCGAGCACGCCCAGGCGCTCGATGATCGCGGCCGTGCGGTCGCCGGTCGCGCCCGGCGTCGGGGTTCGCCGAAGATCGAGCGCCGTGCCGTCGGCGTCGAAGAGGGCCGACTTGATGTCTGTCCCGCCGACGTCGAACGCGAGCACCGGAGCACCCGCCCCCAGCGATCGCGTGGCGCCGGGGCGTTCGACGGCCCCGACGTCAGACGTGGTCATGGGGTGCTCCGGTGCCGCTGACGTCATGCATCCAGGATGACGGATCGCGTGAGGTTGCGCGGCTGGTCAGGCTCCAGGCCCCTGGCGACCGCACGGTCGAGAGCGACGCGGTGCAGACGCACGAGGTCGGCAAGGGGGTCGATCGGATGCTGCACGAAACGCGCCCCGGTGGCCTCGACCTGTGCGGCCAGCCCCTCGGGCGCCTCGCCGAACTGCCAGGTCACGCGCCCCGGAGCGGCGATCGCGATCGGACCGTGCCGGTACTCCATCGAGGCGTACGACTCCGTCCACGACTGCGACGACTCGCGCATCTTCAGCGCCGCCTCGTGCGCGAGACCGACCGTCCAGCCGCGACCGAGGAAGGTGTACTGCTCGGCATCCCCCAGCTCGGCGCCGTCGTCTGCGGCGAGCGCGGCAGCAGCATCCTCGATCGCGGACGTGAGATCCTCGCCGAGCGATGCGCGGAAGAGGGCGAGTGCGGTCGTCGCGAAGCGCGTCTGCACCACGGACTTCTCGTCGGCGAAGGGCAGCAGCACGGCCTCGTCGACGAGGGACACGAGCGGAGAGGTCTCGTCGCCGATGACTCCGATGACGCGGACGCGCCCGCGCACGCGCTCGACGAGTTCGAGCACCTCGGTGGTCGTGCCCGAGCGGGTCAGTGCCACGACGGCGTCGTAGCCGCGGTCGACGAAGGCCTCGGATGCCGCGAAGGCGTCGGTCTCGCCCTGGCCCGACCCCTCGCGGAGCGCCGCGTACGCCTGCGCCATGAACCACGAGGTGCCGCACCCGATGACGGCGAGGCGGGCACCCGCCTCCGGAAGCAGCGCCTGCTCGTCGCGCATGGCGACCGCGCGCGCCCAGGTCTCGGGCTGCGAGGTGAGTTCTGCGCGCATGTGTGCGCCGGGAAGAGTCTCGGTCATGGGATCTCCGTCGTTCGTTTGATGCACGTTTGTGATTTTTTAAAGGCGGTTTCAATCATAGTATGGCGCTATCGAGAGCCTCAGCAATATTCTCCTTGATTTGTTTATTCGCCTGACAAATAATCGAACAACTCCACGCCGATCCTCCGGAGAGGCGACCACGCACTGTCGCGTGCTGTATTCGCGGCTGTGCGACCCTCCGCTCCATCCGAGCGGTTCCTGACACAGTGAGGAATGCCACACAGATGAAGAAGTCACTGCGATTCGGCGCCGTCGCACTCGCGGCAACCGCCACACTCACGCTCACCTCCTGCGGTTTCGGTGGTTCTTCGGGAGGGGGCGGCGGCGGAGACGACGCGAACACCCTGAGCCTGCTCGTCCCGAGCTACTCCGACGCGACCAAGGGCCTGTGGGAAGACGTGATCGACGGGTTCGAGAAGGAGAACCCCGACATCACGGTCGACCTCGAGGTGCAGTCCTGGGACAACCTCGAGAAGGTCATCTCGACCAAGATCCAGGCCGGCGAGGCGCCCGACATCTACAACGGCGGTCCGTTCGCCGGCTTCGTCGGCGATGAGCTGCTGTACCCGGTCTCGGACGTCGTGTCGGAGGACACCCTCGCCGACTTCCAGGACGCGTTCATCGCGAACGCCGAGGTCGACGGCACCGCCTACGCGCTCCCGCTGATCGCATCGGCGCGCGCCCTGTTCGTGAACAACACACTGCTGCAGCAGGCGGGCGTGACCGAGGCCCCCAAGACGTGGGACGAGCTGCTGGATGCCGCGACCAAGGTCTCGGCGCTCGGCGGCGGCATCGCCGGCTACGGCATGCCCCTCGGGTCCGAGGAGGCTCAGGCCGAGGCGGCGGTGTGGCTGTGGGGCGGCGGCGGCTCGTTCGGCGACGCCTCGGAGATCACGATCGACACCCCGGAGAACCTCACCGGAGCCGAGCAGATCAAGAAGATGATCGACGCCGGGGCCACTCAGGCCGACCCGGGCTCCACGCAGCGGTCGCCGCTGATGGACATCTTCATCCAGGGCAAGATCGGTATGCAGGTGGGACTGCCGCCCACGGTCGGTCAGATCGAAGAGGGCAACCCCGAGCTGGACTACTCCATCGTCCCGATCCCGACCAAGGACGGCTCGCCGTTCACGCTCGGCGTCATGGACCAGCTGATGGCCTTCCAGAACGACGGCGACAAGCAGGAGGCGATCACCAAGTTCTTCGACTACTACTACTCGGCCGACGTGTACGTGCCGTGGGTGCAGGCGGAGGGCTTCCTGCCCGTCACCAAGTCGGGGGCCGAGCAGCTGTCGGGTGAGGAGGCGCTCGCGCCGTTCCTCGAGGTGCTGCCCGACGCGCAGTTCTACCCGTCGACGAACCCGAAGTGGTCGGCGACCGACGGGGCGTTCAAGTCGCTGTTCGGTCAGTTGCAGACGAAGCCGGCGCAGGACGTGCTCACCGAGATCCAGGCGCAGGTCGACGCGGGCTGAGCCCCGCGGAAGGAGAGGTTCGGGGATTCCCATGAGCCAGACCACAGAGTCCCAGACCCTCGCGGGGGCGGCCACCGGCCGCCCCCGCCCCTCGGGCTCCGCGCCGCGCGCGCGGTCCCGGGGCAAGGACCTTCTCCAGGCGCTGCCCTGGATCGCACCGGCCCTCGTGCTCATCGTCGGGGTCGTCTTCTTCCCCGCAGGGGTCATGTTCTACAACTCCACGCGCGACATCTCGCTCTCGGGCCTCGACAAGGGCTCGGTCGGGTTCGACAACTTCGCGACGGTGTTCGGATTCGCGGAATTCTGGCCGATCCTGTTCCGCACGATCGTGTGGGTCGTCGTGGTCGTCGCGTTCACCGTGATCATCTCGCTCGGGCTCGCGCAGATCCTCAACAAGGCCTTCCCCGGGCGGCAGATCGTGCGCATGGCCGTGATCGTGCCCTGGGCGGCCTCGGTCGTCATGACGACGATGGTCTTCTACTACAGCCTCGAGCCGTACTTCGGGGTGTTCAACAAGTTCCTCTACGACATCGGTCTGTCCGACGATGCCGTGGGCTACGGGTGGACGAAGAACCCCGCCACCGCATTCGCGTGGTCGATCGTCATCGCGATCTTCGTGTCGCTGCCGTTCACGACTTACACGATCCTCGCCGGACTCCAGTCGGTGCCCGCCGATGCCATCGAGGCCGCGAAGATGGACGGCGCCGGACCCGCGCGCACGTACTGGTCGATCGTGCTGCCCCAGCTGCGCAGCGCCCTCGCCGTCGCCGTGCTCATCAACATCATCAACGTCTTCAACTCGCTGCCGATCCTCAAGGTGATGACCGGGTCGATCCCCGGCTACGGCGCCGACACGATCATGACGATGATCTTCAAGTACATCGAGCTGCAGAAGAAGGTCGACGTCGCGAGCGCTCTGTCGGTCGTGGCCTTCCTCATCGTGATCGTGATCGTCGCGATCTACGTCAAGGCCGTCAAGCCCATGAAGGAGGTCTGATCGTGACCCTGACCGAGACCGCCCTGGTCACCACCGCCGGCTCGACGCCCGCCCCACGCATCCCCGGCCGCAAGCGCCGGTACACCGAGGACCAGGTCACGCTGCCGCGCGTCATCCTGCGCACCGCCGCCGGCTTCCTCGTGCTCGCGATCTTCGTGCTGCCGTACCTGATCATGTTCTTCGGCAGCGTGAAGACCAAACCGCAGATCCGCTCGGTCGACCCGACCTATCTCCCCGTCGAGTGGCACTGGGAGAACTACATCTCGATGTGGTCGACCCCCGAGACGCCGCTGCCGTACAACCTGATCTCGACGATCATCATCGCGGTGTTCGCGACCCTGCTGGTGCTGCTCGTGTCGCTGCCCGCGGCGTACTACACGGCGCGGTTCCGGTTCCCCGGCCGCATGGTGTTCCTGTTCCTCGTGATCGTCACGCAGATGCTGCAGCCCGCCGTGCTGACGTCGGGTCTGTTCCGTCAGTTCACCACCCTCGGCCTCGGCGACACCTGGGCGGCCATGATCTTCATCAACGCGGCGTTCAACCTGTCGTTCGCGGTGTGGATCATGCACTCCTTCTTCGCCGGCATCCCGAAGGAGGTCGACGAGGCCGCGCAGATCGACGGCGCCGGACGCTTCACCGTGCTCTTCAAGATCAATCTGCCGCTGGTCTGGCCCGGCATCGTGACGGCGATCGTGTTCACGTTCGTCGCCTGCTGGAACGAGTTCGCCGCCTCGCTCGTCATCCTCTCCACCGACAAGAATCAGCCCCTGTCGGTCGCGCTCACGAAGTTCGTCGGTCAGTACGAGACGAGCTGGCAGTACGTGTTCGGCGTCTCGATCGTGGCGATCCTGCCCGTCGTCATCCTCTTCATGCTCATCGAGAAGCGGCTCGTCGGCGGTCTCACCGCCGGCAGCGTGAAGTAGCGCGCGAGGCACGTCACTTCTCTCACCGCAGAACCTGCTCCGGCTGCAGACCGGCGGATATCGGCATCCGCCTCTGCTCGTCGCGGAACATGCTCGGCGAACGACCGAGCCGCTGCGTGAACTGCCGTGAGAAGTACGACGGATCCTCGAAGCCCACCTGCCGAGCGATCGCGCCGACCTCGAGATCCGTCTCGACCAGCAGCGACTGCGCCCGCGCGAGCCGCGAGTCGATGAGGAGTTGCAGGGGTGTGTGCCCTGTCGCCGCGACGGCGGCCGCGCGCAACTGGCCGACGCTGAGGCCGAGCTCCCGCGCGCGCGTCTCCATCGGGATCTGCCGCGCCGCACCCCGGGTGAACGCCTCGATGAGATCGGGCGCCGAGGCGGGCATGGTGATCGCGGCGAGCTCGGCGATCCACGCGTAGCCGGCAGCGGAGGCACGCAGGGCGGCGGCGGATCCGCTGTCGACGAGGTCGGAGTGCAGACGATCGAAGGTCGACCGGAGCGAAGCGGGAACCCGGAAGAGCGGGACGATGGGCTTCGTGCGCCGCCACGCGCCCAGCTCATCCAGAGCTCGGGTGGCCGCCCCCGAGAACAGCACCCAGTGCTCGGTCCACCCGGAGCGAAGCGGGCCGTACCCGTGCACCACCCCGGGGAAGAGCCACAGCAGAGAGGGCGCATCGATCCGCACGTCACCTGTCAGCGGACTGGAGTACCACCCGCTTCCCTCGCTGACCACCACGGCCGCGTGCGATCGCAGCTGCCGGTCACGGAATCCCTCGTTCCGACCGGAGTATTCGCCGGCCCCGAGACACGCGATCGTCACGTCCGCGAGCGTGCGAGCGGGAGCAGCGTAGATCGCCCAGTTCTGCATAATCCTCCTAGTGTTCTCACGGAACCGCGAAAGTACAACCACATTTCGCCGGATTGCATGGCCTGATCGTGCTAGCGCGAGAAGACTCGACGCATGATCACCTCGAACGGCTACACCCTCGACGAGAGCCCGGCTCGGCTCGGACGGCTCGACGTCGTCCCCGCCGGCGAACGCGGCGACCGGGAAGCGCTGTGGCAGCGCCTGCGGCGGGACGGCTACCTCTTCCTCAGCCAGCACCTCGACGCCGGCCTCGTCGAGGACTTCCGTCGGTACTACTTCGAGACCCTCGCCCCCACGGGTCTCGTCGACGCCGACGGCGCTCACGACGGCGTCGACGCGGGAGGTCCCGTCGATCCCGCGCTCACCCGCCGGCTGCTGTTCGACGACATCGTGCCGGGCGACAGGTACGCGGCTCTGACGACTCACCCGTCGATCCGCGGCTGGTTCCAGTGGTTCCTAGGAGACGACGTGCACCTGCACAAGCGACGCATCATCCGACACACGCGGCCCGGCGAGAGCGGCATCGGCACGGCAACGCAGGCGCACTACGACCTCGTGTACCTGCACGAAGGGACCGACCGGGTGCTGTCGATGTGGATTCCGCTCGGCGACTGCGCGGTCGAGACCGGTGGCCTCGCCTACCTCGAGGGCAGTCACCATCGCGTGATGGCGCAGGAACGCGCCGGGACGCTGCGGATGCCGGCTGCGTCGATCACCGCCGACCTCCCGTCGCTGGCGGAGGACTACGATGCCCGCTGGCTGGTCGCCGACTATCGGGCCGGTGACGTCATGGTGCACTCGGCCCACATCGTGCACGCGTCGACCGACAACGTCGACCCGCGATCGCGCATCCGCCTCTCCACCGACATCCGCTACCAGCGGGTCTCCGATCCCATCGATTGGCGCTGGCAGGAGCACTGGTTCGAGGGCGACGGCCTCTGAGCGGGTCGCGGATCCCCCGCGGGGCGATCATGGATGCCGTGGCACCTGCTGCGGCATCCACCGCACTCCGAGGGATGCCGTCAATGCGGCCTGCGCGGGCCCGGCCGCGAGCGAGATCGCGGGGTCGGCGTACCGGACGGGGACCTGCGCGGTTCCCGTCGCCGCATAGTCGGTCTCGGTGCGGACCAGATCGAGGAAGCGGTCGCCGAGCACGGCACCCGGTCCGCCGATCACGATCTCCGCGGGGTCGAGGAGCGCGCTGAGGAGCTTGATCGCCCGTGCCAACGCTCGGGCTCCCTCGTCGAGAGCGCGTTGATCAGCGTGGGCGACGAGTGCCCTGATCCGGTCGACGTCGAGCGCGTCGGAGAATTCGTCGCCGAGCATCGGTCCGAGCGCGGCGGCGGACTCCAGGCAACCCGTTCGACCGCAGCGGCAGGCGCGCGCGGCATCGCCGAAGACCACCTGGACGTGACCGATCTCGCCGGCGCGTTGGCGGGGCCCCGGGGCCAGCTCGCCGTCGAGGGTGACGGCCGCGCCGATGCCCCCGCCGACGTGGATGAAGAGGCGGTGACCCGAGCGGGGGCCGTCGGCTGCGGCCTCAGCGATGGCCTCGGCGTCCACGTCGTTAACGAGCAACACCGGCGCATCGAGTACGGCCTCCAGTCGCTCCGCGAGCGGAACGTCGCGCCAGTCGAGCTGCACGCTCTCGAGCACGGCGCGTCCGTCGGTCGTGCCGGGCAGCTGCACCGCGGCGATGAGGAGCCGAGAGCCGTACTGCTCTGCCACGGCGGCGAGGGCGGTCGTCAGCATCCGCTCGCGTGTCTCTGCCGTGAAGTCCACCCGGCGCGCGTCGATCTCTCCGCCCGCGAGAGAGAGCAGACTGATCCGCGCATCGGTGGGGCGCAGGATCACGACGAGGAGCAGATGATGCTCGTCGTCGATGTCGAGGGTGGTGGCGCGCTTTCCGCCCGTGCTCGCGGCCTGCGCGCCCTCGACGATCACGCGCTCCTCGATGAGTTCGGCGACGAGCGATGACGCGGTCGCTGCGGTGAGCCCGGTGGCGCGGGAGATGCCCGCGCGCGTCTGAGTCCCCGGGGTGTCGAACACGAGCTGCAGCGCGCGACGCAGGTTCGCACGCCGAACCGCTGCCTGCGTGTCGAGTGTGTCGTCGGCGTAGAGCATGAGGCGTTTCCTGCGCGGGAGAACGGTTGACAGGTGAGGTTCGGCTGCGTACCCTCTTACATAGTTTAGTCGCTGAACTAAGTCGGGTTCCGGGTGGGCGAGTGCTGCACACACCGTCGCTCGCCCGGAAGACCCGTCATCGGCTCTCGGCCGCCTCGGTGTGGTGACGGATCACCTCGGCCACCACGAAGTTGAACCACTTCTCGGCGAACTCCGGATCCAGATGGGCCTCTTCCGCGAGCGCACGGAGCCTCGCGACCTGCTGCTCCTCGCGGCCGGGATCGGACGCGGGCATCTCGTGCTCGGCCTTGAGCTGCCCGACCTGCTGCGTGGCCCGGAACCGCTCGGCGAGCATGAAGATGAGAGCGGCGTCGATGTTGTCGATGCTGGAGCGCAGTCGGAGGAGTTCAGCCCGGGGATCGTCGGCGGCGGTCATGCCCCTACTCTACGGAAACACGCGCCGGAACGATCCGCCGGGCGAGGTCGGATGCGAAGGGCGCCACGATCCTCGGCCGCTATCGTGAGCACATGAGCGACGACGAGCGGCCCCGGTCCGAGAGCGCACAGGGCAGGGCTTCCGACCGAGCGGATGACGGTTCCTCGACGGTGGACTCCGGCGCTTCCTCGGCGGAGACGGGCAGCGCGGCGGATGCCGTGGCGACGCCCGCGCCCTCGCCCGCCCCGACGCTCGCCACGGCGCCCGTCAAGGTCGTCGAGCCCATGACGCCCAGCCGCTCGATCTGGACGCGCATCGACCGTCCGTTCGTGTTCGGGTTCCTCGTTACGCTCGGCGGACTGACCGCCGTGCTGCTGGGCCTCGCCCTGTCGAACCTCTCCACGGTGCTGATCTACATCGCGCTCGCGCTCTTCGCTGCTCTGGGCCTCGATCCATCGGTGCGGTTCCTCGAACGCCGCGGCCTGTCGCGAGCACTGTCGGTGGTCGCGGTCATCCTCGCGCTCGTCGTCGTCGCCGGTCTGCTGCTGTGGATGGTGGTGCCGATCGTGGTCGATCAGATCGCGAGCTTCATCCGCTCGGTGCCCGGCATGATCGCCGAGTTCACCCGCTCCGACATCTACGCGACGCTGGAGCGGCAGTTCGGCGACCAGTTCGAGGATCTCGTCGCCGACGTGCAGAAGTTCCTCACCGATCCAGGCAACATCGCCGTGATCGGCGGCGGAGCGCTGCAGGTCGGTGCGAGCATCGCCTCGGCCGTCTCGGGCATCATCGTCGTGCTCGTGCTCACGCTGTACTTCGTCGCCACGCTGCCGACCATCAAGTCCGGTCTGCTGCGTCTCGTCCCAGCCCGTGACCGGGCTCGCGCGAGGGACATCACAGAGCAGATCACCGATTCGGTCGGCGGCTACGTCATGGGGATGGTGATCCTCGCGTTCTGCAACGCGGTGCTGACGCTCGTCCTGTACCTGCTCCTGGGGCTGCCGTTCCCGCCGCTCATGGCGACGGTCGCGTTCTGCATCACCCTCATCCCGCTCGTCGGGTCGGTGCTGTTCTGGATCATCGGCACCACCCTTGCCCTGTTCACGAACCCGATCGCAGCACTCGTGTTCGCGGTCGTCTACCTCGTCTACATGCAGATCGAGGCGTACGTCATCACCCCTCGGGTCATGAACCGCGCGATCTCGATCCCCGGCTCGCTCGTCGTGATCGGCGCGCTCGCGGGTGGAACGCTGCTCGGGCTGCTCGGTGCTCTCGTGGCGGTGCCGGTCGCGGCATCCATCCTCATCATCATCAAGCAGGTGTGGGTGCCGAGACAGGACGCCCGGATCTGACCCGCGCTCTTCCTCCCTCGTCCCTCCACTCCGTCGAGACCCACCATCCGCGTCGAAGCCCACCGCCAGCGACGTCGGGCGGGGTGGGTTTCGACGGGCGGGGTGGGTTTCGACGGGCGGGGTGGGTGTCGACGTAGGCGCGGGGGCTGGGGAGATCTCGGCTCGGGGACGCAGAAGTGCCCGGGCCGTGGGACCCGGGCACTTCCGTCAGGCTTGCGACTCAGATGAGGTCGTTGTCGGTGAGCCACTGCTTGGCGATGTCGGCCGAGGACTTCTGGTCGACCGTGCTCTGCACGTTGAGGGCGACGAGCTCCTCACCGGTAAGCTTCGCGCTGATCTCGTTCAGGACGTCCGAGACGTCATCTGCGATGTCGCTCGAGACGATCGGCACGACGTTCGACGAGATGATGAGGTTCTCCGGGTCCTCCAGAGCCACGATGTCCTCCGTCTCGAACGCCGGATCGGCGGTGTAGATGTCGGCCACCTGGATCGAGCCGGCGAGCAGCGACTCCAGGGTGGTCTGGCCGGTGGCCGAGAACGTCAGGTCGACGCCGTAGACCTCTTTCGCGCGAGCCGGGCTGTACGGACGCTGCTCGAACTCCGGCGCCGCACCGATCGTCACCTGCGACGAGACGTTCTTCAGGTCGCCGATGGTCTTCAGGTCGTTCTCCTCGGCGAAGCTCTTCAGCACGGTGTAGGAGTCCTGATCGGTGGCCTCGGCGAAGTCGAGGGCGGTCAGGCTGTCGGGCAATGCGTCGCCCAGCGCGCTGTAGACGTCCTCGGGGCTCGTGACGGTGACCTCGTCGTCAGAGAGATACTCGAGCAGGCTGCCCGTGTACTCCGGGAAGACATTGATCGCACCGGACTCGACGTCGGGCATGTACGCATCGCGCTGGCCGATGTTGAGCTTCTTCTCGACGTCGAAGCCGGCGGCCTCGAGCGCCTGCGCGTAGATCTCGGCGATGATCTCGTTGGAGTAGTACGCCTGCGAGCCGACGACGATGGTGTCGCCGCTGCCCGAGCTGTCGCCGGAGTCGCTGGGCTCGTCGAGCGGGTTGCTCGACGAGCAGGCCGACAGGGCGAGAGCCGCCGCGGCGACCAGGCCGACGGCGAAGACCGAGCGCTTGCCTCGTGCTGTGAACATGGGATTCCTCTTCTCTGGGTACTGCTGCTGTGTGACGAAGGGTTCGTGTGAGTCGAACCGCCGGATCAGGCGGTGGCGGGAGCGGATGCCGTCGCGGCGGAGTCCGCGCGGGCACGTCGCCGTGTCGGACGCCCGGCGCGGAGCCCAGCCGGGACGGCGGCGTGCTGCACCGCCGCGAGGATCAGGTCGACGACGAGCGCGAGCACCGCGACGAGGAGAGCACCCGCGAGCACCTGGTCGAAGCGACGAAGCGGGATTCCCTGGATGATCGGGTACCCGAGTCCGCCGAGGTTGACGTAGGCGGCGATCGTGACCGTGGCGATCACCTGGAGCAGGGCCGATCGGATGCCGCCGACCAGCAGAGGCATTCCCAGGGGCACCTCGACCTTCCAGAAGACCTGCCATCCCGTCATACCCATCGACTTCGCGGCGTCGACTACCCGACGGTCGATGGCCTCGAGTCCCGTGTAGGCACCGGCGAGGAGCGACGGGATCGCCAGCAGGACGAAGGTGATGACGGCGGCCTCGGGGATCCGCAGGACTCCGAGGAGGAGGACGAGCAGGATCAGCAGACCGAACGCCGGGATCGCGCGCGCGGCACCGGAGACGGCGACGGCGATCTCACGCCCCTTGCCGGTGTGACCGATGAGCCATCCGATCGGCAGCGCGATCGCCGCGGCGATGAGGACCGAGATCGCGGTGAGCGCGAGATGCTGGCCGAGGAGCGTCGGCAGCGCGTAGTTGCCCGTCCACTGCTCGGGGGCGAACATCCAGGCGAAGGCTTCGGCGAAGAGGTTCATGCGGGAGCTCCCACCGCGATGGCACGGGCTGCGGTCGACTTCGTCGCGGCGCGGGTCCATGGCATGAGCGCGCGTCCTAGCAGCAGCAGGATCAGGTCGATGACGAGGGCGATGATCACCACGGCGATCACCCCGGCGACGACCTCAGCGATGATGCGTCGCTCGAGGCCGTTCGTGAACAGGTAGCCGAGGTTCGTCACGCCGATGAGGGTGCCGACCGTCGCGAGCGAGATCGTGCTCACAGCGGTGACCCGCAGACCGGCGAGGATCACCGGTCCGGCGAGCGGGAACTCCACGGCCCAGAAGCGGCGGAACGACGCGAACCCGGTCGCGGTGGCCGCCTGTCGCACGTCGTCGTCGACCGAGTCGAGGCCGTCGGAGACGGCGCGGACGAGGATGGCGATCGCGTAGATGGTGAGCGCGATCACGAGGTTCGACTCGCTGATGGCCGAGTACCCGAGCGTCGCGGGCAGCAGGATCAACAGCGCCAACGACGGGATCGTGTAGAGCAGGCCGGTGAGGACGATGATGGGTCCGCGCACGAGGCGGAACCGCCAGGCGACCCACCCGAGCGGCAGCGACAGCACGAAACCGAGCACGATCGGGATGATGCTCTGGCGCAGGTGCACCAGTGTGAGATCGAGGATCAGCCCGACGTTGTCGCCCACCCAGTTCACGGGTGACCGCCCTGCACCGCGTCGAGGGCAGCCGTGTCGGGCCCGGAGAGCGGGCCGTCGGACGTCTCGGCATCCGCCACGATCGCGCCCTGCGTGCGGCCCTCGCTGTCGACGACGACGGTGCCGTGCGGGGTCTGCTTGAGGTGCAGAGCACGGCGGCCGCGGTCGGCGCCGATGAACGAGGCGACGAAGTCGTCGGCCGGGTTCTCGATGATCTCGCTCGGGCTGCCCACCTGCACGATGCGCGCGCCCTTGTCGAGGATCACCACCTGGTCTCCCAGCAGGAAGGCCTCGTCGATGTCATGTGTGACGAAGACGACGGTCTTGTCGAGCTCATGCTGCAGACGCAGGGTCTCCTGCTGCAGGTCGGCGCGCACGATCGGGTCCACCGCGCCGAACGGCTCGTCCATGAGCAGGATGTTCGGGTCGGCCGCGAGGCCGCGGGCCACACCCACGCGCTGCTGCTGACCGCCGGACAGCTGGCTCGGGTAGCGCTCGGCGAGCGCCTGGTCGAGGCCGACGGTGTCGAGCAGCTCGCGCGAGCGCTTGTGCGCGTCGGCCTTCTTCACGCCGTTGAGGCGGAGGACCGTGGCGACGTTGTCGATCACCGTGAAGTGCGGCATGAGGCCGGAGTTCTGCATCACGTATCCGATGCTGCGGCGCAGGGCGACCGGATCGCCCGTCAGAACGCTTTCTCCGTCGATCTCGACCTCGCCCGAGGTCGGCTCCACCATGCGGTTGATCATGCGGAGAAGGGTGGTCTTGCCGCATCCGGACGACCCGACGAAGACGGTCGTCTTTCTCGATGGGAGAACCAGGCTGAAGTCGTTCACGGCGACGGCGCCGCCGGGGAACTTCTTCGTGACGTTGCGGAATTCGATCATGGCGCATCTCCGGTCGGTCGATCGACGAGTCGGGCATCGGCGCCCCGGCGTCGGCAGACGGATGTCATGCTTCGATCTGCACGCGGGGATCGAACGCGACGAAGCCGGAGAAGTCCTTGCCGACTCGATCGAACGCCGACGGGTACGGGGTCGGGTAGGACCACGCGTAGTCCTCGTGCAGCTCGCCGCCGGCCTGCACCGAGTAGTACTGCGCTTCGCCCTTCCACGGGCACGTGTACGGAGTGGGGCTCTCGACGAGCGCACCCTCGGTGATCGATGCGGGCGGGAAGTACCAGTTGCCTTCGATGCGCGCGAGGTCACTCTCGTCTGCTTCGGCGATGACGGTTCCTGCGAGTACAGCCTTCATGGTCCTGCCTCCTGGGATGTGGGTATGAGCGTAACCGAGGTGTACGACATCCGCTCGGGGTTGCGCGAGGGGTCGTCAATGTGGGAAACAAATCCCCTCGCCTGTTCGGCGCGCGGGGCCGAACGGATTGCCCGGCCCCGGGCCCGAGATCAGGCCGACTGCCTGCCGTACTCCTCGAGCAGGCGCAGCCAGATCTCGCTGATGGTCGGATACGCGGGCACCGCGTGCCACAGGCGCGAGATCGGCACCTCGCCGACGACCGCCACGGTGGCCGCCTGCACGAGCTCGGCGACCTCGGGTCCGACGAACGTCGCGCCGAGCACGACATCGCGCTCGGTGTCGATCACGAGGCGGGCCTGCCCCGCGAATCCGTCCTCGTAGACGCTCGCGCCCGCGACGGCTCCGAGGTCGTAGTCGGCCGCAGCGACCTCGTGCCCGGCCTTTCGGGCCTCCGCCTCGGTGAGCCCGACCGACGCGACCTCGGGGTACGAGAACGTGACCTGGGGCGCAGCGGCGTGGTCGGCGGTCGCGACGTGACGACCCCAGGGCGCGTCGTCGACGGCATCCCCCTTCGCGCGTGCAGCGATCACGTCGCCCGCCGCGCGCGCCTGGTACTTGCCCTGGTGGGTCAGCAGCACGCGGCCGTTGACGTCGCCGACGGCATACAGCCAGTCGGAGCCGGGTACACGCAGGGTGTCGTCGACCTCGATGTACCTTCCGGGCTCGAGCCCGACGACGTCGAGCCCGATGTCGCCGCTGCGCGGGGTGCGTCCGGTGGCGACGAGCACCTCGGCGGTCGTGACGACCGATCCGTCGGAGAGGTCGATCACGACCCCGTCGTCGGTGCGTGCGACGTTCGTGGTGCCGGTGTCCGTGCGCACGTCGACGCCGAGCTCGGCGAGCCCGGCGGCCACCCGCTCACCCGCGAACGGCTCGAACGACCCGAGCAGGCCGCTGCGGGCGATGACCGTGACCTTCGTGCCCAGCGACGCGTAGACGGTCGCCATCTCGACGGCCACCACGCCGCCGCCGATCACGGCCAGCGATTCGGGCAGCTCTTCGGCGCTGGTCGCCTCGCGGCTGGTCCACGGCTCGGCCTCGCGCAGACCCGGGATCGGCGGCACCGCGGCATCCGTTCCCGTACTGATCGCGACCGCGTGACGGGCGCGGAGCACGCGCGTTCCGCCGTCGGCATCCGTCACCGTGACCTCTCGCTCGCCGGTGAGCCGTCCGTGCCCGCGGGCCAGATCGATGCCGGCCGAGTCGAGCCACTCGACTTGCCCGTCGTCGGACCAGTTGCTCGTGAACGAGCCGCGGCGATCGAACACCGCGCGCACGTCGAGGTCGCCGGTGACGGCCTCGGCCGCGCCGCCGACCTTCTTCGCCGCTCGGAGCGCCTGTGCCGGACGCAGCAGCGCCTTCGACGGCATGCACGCCCAGTAGGAGCACTCACCTCCGACGAGCTCGCTCTCCACGATGATGGCGGTGAGCCCGCCCTGCACGGCCCGGTCGGCGACGTTCTCGCCCACCGGTCCGCCGCCCAGGACGATCAGGTCGTATTCGTCGGTGTTCTCGGCAGTCATGCGGTGCCCCTCTCCGTGGCCCAGTCTTGCTCAAGACCAACGCGGAGTCACGGGGTTTGTTCCTGGCCGGCGCGCCGGGCGGGTCGGGGCGCGGATTCGCAGCGGCGTCGCACATCTGCACCGCAATCGTGCGACGCCGTTGCGAAAGCGCGACGCGTGGGTCAGTGCACGAGCAGGAAGTGCGTCGGCGTCGGGACCTGCGCCTCGTGACGGATGCCGAGGGGCGCGCCCGTGCGCTCGTCGAGGTCGAGCAGCGCGACCGTGTCGGACCGCTGCCCGGCGACGAGGAGCTTTCCCTCGTGCACGAGGTGATGCCGCGGCCAGTCGACGCCGGAGTCGGCGAGCGCGAACGGTTCGAGGCTCTCACCCGCGCCGCGCACCCTCAGGGCCGCGATCGTATTGCTGCCGCGCAGCGCCGTGTACAGGAACTGTCCATCACGGGTGCGGGCGAGTTCGGCGGGGAAGTCGACGCCCACCTGCGCGATCGGGCTGGACAGCACCGACGACACGACGCGCCAGATGCCGTCGGGGCCGGCGGCGAGCGTGAACACCTCGCACGAGTACTCGGTCACGACGTGCAGGTGTCCACTGGGATGCACGACCATGTGCCGTGGGCCGGTGCCCTGCGGCAGCGCGACCTCGTGATCGACCACGAGGCCGCCCGGCGTCGCACGCCAGATGCGCACGAGGTCGAAGCCCAGATCGGTCGTCGCGATGCGACCGTCGGAGAGGAACGCCGCGGCGTGCGCGTGTGACACACGCGGATCGCCGGTCGCGGTGAGGGCGCCCGCGTAGGGGTCGGATGCCGCGGCCCCGACCCCCGCGGGCGCCGAGGTCTCCACGGGTTCGCCGAGCAGGGCGGCGCGGAGTTCGGCGGCCTTGTTCGCAGCATCGGGAACCAGGCTCCCGTCGGGAGCGATCCCGATGCGCACCACGCGGCCATCGCCGTAGCAGCTCGCCACGAGGTAGCCGCCGCCCGGCGAGACCGCGACGTGGCACACCGAGTCGCCCGCCTCGACGGGGTCACCGAGCGGCTGCAGCGTCGATTCACCGCTCCGGCGGAACGCCTGCACCGCGGCATCCCCCTCCAGCGCCGCGTAGACGACGTCGAGGGTGGGATGCTGCGCGAGCCAGGACGGAGACGGGGTCTGGGTGACCGCGCCGCGGTACGAGAGCTTCGTCGGCGTCTGCTCGTCGCCGGCGAGGAGCCCGATGCCGTCGGCCGAGCCGCCCATGCCGGCGCCGTAGCCGCCGAGCCAGAATCGGGTCATGCGCGGATCAGTCGAGCAGGTCGTGGCGGACGACGACCTGGTCGCGCTCCGGGCCCACGCCGATCACCGAGATGCGGGTGTTGCTCATGCCTTCCAGGGCGAGCACGTAGTCCTGCGCGTTCTGCGGCAGGTCGTCGAAGGAGCGCGCGGTCGAGATGTCTTCCGACCAGCCGGGGAAATACTCCAGGATCGGCGTCGCGTGGTGGAAGTCGGTCTGGTTGACCGGCACCTCGTCGAAGCGCTCGCCGTCGACGTCGTAGGCGACGCACACCGGGATCTGCTCGAGTCCGTCAAGGATGTCGAGCTTCGTGAGCACGAGGTCGGTGATGCCGTTGACGCGCGTCGCGTAGCGGGTGATCGGGGCGTCGTACCAGCCGACGCGACGCGGGCGGCCGGTCGTCGTGCCGAACTCGAACCCGCGCGAGCGCAGCCATTCGCCCTGCTCGTCGAACAGCTCGGTCGGGAACGGTCCCGACCCGACGCGGGTCGTGTACGCCTTCACGATGCCGACGACGCGATCGAGGGAGCCCGGGCCGACGCCCGAGCCGGATGCCGCACCGGCCGCTGTCGCGGTGGACGACGTCACGAACGGGTAGGTGCCGTGGTCGATGTCGAGCATGGTGGCCTGGCCGCCCTCGAACACGACGACCTCGCCGCGGTCGAGCGCCTCGGCGATCAGGTAGCCGGTGTCGGCGACCATGGGACGCAGGCGCTCGGCATACGACAGCAGCTCCTCGACGATCTCGTCGACCGTGACCGCGCGGCGGTTGAAGACCTTCACGAGCAGGTGGTTCTTCTGGTCGAGCGCGCCCTCGACCTTCTGGCGCAGGATGTTCTCGTCGAAGAGATCCTGCACGCGGATGCCGACGCGGTTGATCTTGTCGGCGTACGCCGGGCCGATGCCGCGGCCGGTCGTGCCGATGTTGCGCTTGCCGAGGAAGCGCTCGGTCACCTTGTCGAGCGTGCGGTGATAGGCGGTGATGATGTGCGCGTTCGCGCTCACCTTCAGGCGGGAGACGTCGATGCCGCGGGCGCCGAGCGCCTCGAGTTCGCTGAACAGCACCTCGAGGTCGATCACGACGCCGTTCCCGATCACGGGCGTGACTCCCGGCGACAGGATGCCGGAGGGCAGCAGGTGCAGCGCGTACTTCTCGTTGCCCACGACGACGGTGTGCCCGGCGTTGTTGCCGCCGTTGAACTTCACCACCCAGTCGGTGCGCTCACCGAGCAGGTCGGTGGCCTTCCCCTTGCCCTCATCGCCCCACTGGACGCCGACGATCACGATTCCTGGCATGGGTGTCCCCCTTGCTGACGCCGGGTTCGCACCGGCTGATGAGCTGGCCCTCTTCGGGCGGTCCCATCCTATCGAAGGCCCGTTTCGGGGCTGTTTCGGGTGTGGCGGGTGCGCGGTCCGGTCGCAGTTCGTGCCGTCCGAGACGGGCCCGGACGGCACGAACTGCGACGGGATGACCGGATGACCGGAAAACGTCGGACTCTGTCGCTCCGCCGCATCGACCGATGTCGGTGGCCGGTGCCACGATCGGCGTATGCCGCAGACCGAGCTCCCGAGTGACGCCACCGTCGCTACCCCGCGCCGCCAGGGGCCGCTCGTGCTCGCGGCCGCGCTCGTCACGGTCGTGCTGTGGGCATCGGCGTTCATCGGCATCCGCGGCGCAGGTCCGCACTTCGACCCGGGAGCTCTGGCCCTGTTGCGTATGGCCGTCGGAAGCGCCGTGCTGGCGATCATCGCGGTGCGGCACGGCATCCGACTTCCCGCGCGGTCGACCTGGTGGCTCGTCGCCGTGTGGGGAGTCGGCTGGTTCTGCGTCTACAACCTCGCGCTCAACGCGGCCGAGCGCACGCTCGACGCCGGCACTGCCGCGATGGTCGTGAACCTTGCCCCGCTCATGGTCGTCGTCTTCAGCGGACTCTTCCTGCGCGAGGGATTCCCGAAACCGCTGCTGATCGGAGCGCCGATCGCGTTCCTCGGTGTCGTGTTGATCGGCATGAACTCCTCGACGTCCGCCGATCCCGATATCTCCGGCCTGCTGCTCGCCCTGCTCGCCGCTGTCATGTACGCGGGGTGCACCCTGCTGCAGAAGCGCCTGCTGAACGCGGGATCGGATGCGACGACACTGACGTTCCTCGGCGCTGTCGCCGGCACGGTCGCACTTCTCCCCTGGGCCGGCAGTCTCGTCGGCGCCATCCAGACGGCTCCCCTCGATTCGACGCTCTGGGTCGTATACCTCGGGATCTTCCCGACGGCGATCGCCTTCACGACCTGGGCGTACGTGCTGCAGCGCAGCACCGCTGGTCAGACCTCGGCGACGACCTATGTCGTACCAGCCATCGCGATCCTGCTGTCATGGGCGATCCTCGGCGAGGTGCCCACGCCGCTGATGTTCGTCGGTGGAGCGCTCTGTCTGCTCGGCGTGCTCGTCACCCGAATGCGGTGGCGGCAGCGCAGGAGCTGACGCGGCGGTCGCGACCCGCCTCAGCGCCGCCAGCACCTCGCGCACGCGGGTGCGTGCCAGCGCGGCCGGCCGGGCGAGAACGTCGACATGACGCACCAGCGACACGCCCGCAACCGGTCGGAGCACCATCGACTCGTCGACGAGCGGTGCGGCGGTGAGACGGGGCATCACGGCGATCCCCGCCCCGGCGCGCACGATCTGGGCGGTGACGGAGAACTCGTTGACCCTGTGGTCGATCCTCGGTGCCTTGCCCATCCGGGCGCCGAGATGCGCGAGCACGCCGGCGAGCGGGAACCCCTCGTGCGTCGACACCCACCGTTCGTCGACGAGGTCAGACGGACTGATCGCCGCCTTCTGCGCCAGTCGGTGCGTCGAGGACATCGCGATGTCGAGCGGCTCACGCAGCAGGGGCGTCACGACCACGCGATCGGTCTCCCATGCCGGCTGGTGCGCCAGACGGTGTGCGACGACGAGGTCGTAGTCGGCCGTCAGCCCGGGGAACGCCTCCTGCTCGACGTCGGCGTCAGCCAACGAGAGCCCTGCGTGCGGGCCGAGCTCTCGCAACAGCGGAGCGAACAGGGCGAGGCCTGCACTGTGGAACGCCGAGACGCGCACCGGCCGCTCGTCCCGCGCGAGATAGGCCGAGATCGTGTCGTCGGCGAGAGCGACCGCCTCTTCGACGCGCGCCGCAGCGGCGGCGAGGGCCCGTCCGGCATCGGTGAGAACGAGGCGGCGACCCTGACGCTCGGTCAGCGGAACCGGAGCGGTGCTCTGCAGCGCGGCGAGCTGCTGCGACACCGCCGACGGGCTGATGTGGAGCGCCGCAGCGACGGCCGTCACGCTGCCGCGATCGCCGAGCTCGCGCAGAAGCCGCAGCCGGTTCATGTCCATGAAGCTCCCCTTCATCGTCCTTGAATGCGTTGGCCGTTGTTCTTCACGATCTTCACACGAAGGATAGCGACGTGCCTTCAGTCAGCCCGCGACCCGATCGTCTCGTCGATGTGATGCTCGTCGCCGTCGCCCTCGTGTGGGGCGCGAGCTTCGCCGCCGCGAAAGAACTCGTCGCCGCGACCGACGTCGTCACCGCGGTCGCTCTGCGTTTTCTCATCGCCGCGGCGGCGCTCGGCGCTCTCTGCCTCCTGCGACGCGAACGGTTGCCGAGGGGTCGCGGTCTTGTGATCGCGGTGGTGCTCGGCTGTTCGCAGGCCGCCGTGATCGGCCTGGAGACGTGGGGCGTGCACCTGACGACGGCGACCAACGCGGGCCTGCTGATCAGCCTCGCCCTCGTGATGACGCCGGTGCTCGAGGGCGTCGCCTCGCGTTCCTGGCTTCCCCGGCCCTACTTCGTCGCCGCCGTCGCCGCCATCGTCGGCGTGGCGATGCTCGTCTCGGACGGGGGTTTCCGTGCACCATCCGGCGGCGACGCGCTGGTGATCGCGGCTGCGGTCGTGCGCGCCGTGCACGTCACCGCCAGCGGCCACCTCACCCGCGACCGCCCGGACGGCACGTTCGGCGTCGTGCTCGTGCAGATGACGGTGTGCGCCGTGCTGTTCTCCGGACTCGCCGGCCCGGGGCTCGTCTCCACGGCGGTCGGTCTCGACGCGAGGTCGTGGGCGTATGCGGTCTTCCTCGGCCTGATGTGCTCTGTCTTCGCGTTCGTGGTGCAGCTGTGGGCGGTGCGGCGCACCTCGGCATCGCGAGCCAGCATCCTGATGGGGACGGAGCCGGTCTGGGCGCTGCTCATCGGTGTCCTCATCGCCGGGGAGACGATCACACCCCTGGGGGTGTGCGGTGCGACTCTCATCATCGCGGCCAGCTATGCCGGACAGGCGATCGAGAGACGTCACCGGATGCTGCTCGTGGTGGCGCAGGACGCGAGATCGATAGTGTGTGCGCGGGAGGAAGTATGAAGACCTGGTGGCCGTACGTCCGGTTGGCATCCGCAGCGCTCGGCCTCGCCGCCGTCATCGCTCAGCTCTCACTCACCGTCGCGCTCGCGGCCGACGATCCGACCCCGTGGGGCAGCCACCTCCCCACCGTGTGGTGGAACTTCTTCAGCTTCTTCACGATCGACTCGAACATCATCGCCGCCGTCGCGTTCGTCATCGCGGGGATCTGGGCCATCCGGCATCGGCGCGACGACGACCGGGAGCCCACCTGGCTCGCGATCCTGCTGGTCTGCGCTAGCACCTACATGATCGTCACCGGGATCGTCTACAACACGCTCCTCCGCGGCATCGAGCTGCCACAGGGGATCACGGTTCCCTGGTCGAACGAGGTGCTGCACGTCGTCTTCCCGCTGATCCTGCTGCTCGACGTGCTCTTCGCCCCGCGGCGCCGTGCGCTGCCGTGGAGCACCGTCTTCGTCTCGGCGATCTTCCCGCTCGTCTGGGCTGCGTACACGATGATCCGCGCGAACCTCGTGGTCGCCCCGGCCACCGGTCAGGAGTGGTGGTACCCGTATCCGTTCCTCAACCCGCACGTCGTCCCCGGCGGGTATCTCGGCGTCTCCGCGTACATCGTCGGCATCGCGATCGCCATCATCAGCGTCGCCTGCTTCGTGGTGTGGGTGGGGCGCCGCCGCGCGGCATCCGTCTCCGCTGTCGTCTGAGATCGGTATCATTTGCATCAAGGTGGACTTATGTACATAAGTGGTACTTTGTAACCATGAACACGATCAGCCGGAGCGTCCCGTCCAAGGACCTCCGCGACAGTCTGGCCGACGTCCTCGGCAGCGTCACGTACGGCTCGGAGAGAGTCGGCGTCACACGCCACGGGAAGCTCACCGCGGTGGTCATCAGCGTCGCCGATCTGGAATTGCTCGAGGAACTCGAAGCGGCGCGCGATGCCGCCGAGTTCGCCGCGGCGCGCGAGGCCGATGACGGCGGCCGGGTGTCGCTCGATGAGTTGCGTGCCGACGTCGCGTGAGCGGATACCGCGTCGAGTTCACGACCGCAGCAGCGAAGGAGATCCGCCAGCTGGATCCGCCGGTCCGTCGACGCGTCCTCGCCGGGATCTCCGAGTTTGAGCGCGACCCACGCCCGCCCGGTGTGCGCAAGCTCGCCGACTTCGACAATGCGTGGAGGGTTCGTGTCGGTGACTACCGGGTGCTGTACGAAGTGGTCGACGACGAGGTTCTCGTGACCGTGGTGCGCGTCGCGCATCGCCGATACGTCTACGACCTCTGACAGCTCGTCGCGAAGGATCCGTCCGAGCGTCCTCGTCATCCGCCTGACGGCACGACCGATGGGGAGAAGTCCCCATTCGAGGGCCGGAAGGGCACGAACGGATGCGGTTACGCTGGTCGCGGGGGAACGTCGACGCGTCCCCGAGGGAACGAGGAGACCTGTGAACGAGCCCTACGCACCTGGCAGCCCCGCGGGTTCCACCCCGCCGCCCCCGCCCGCGCCGTCGGCATCGTCCGCGCCACCGGCCCCACCCGCGCCGCCCGCGGCTCCTGCCACGCGTGCAGAAGCCGCCGCGAGTCAGCCCGCGCCTCCCGCCTCACCCTCGGCGTCGACGCGGTCCGAGGCGCCGACCGAGGCCGAGCTGCGCCGCGCGGGCGCCGTGCTGAAGACGGTGTCGGACGCGTACTCGGCGAAGATGGTCGGCCAGGAGCGCCTGCGGACGAGTCTGCTCATCTCGCTCATCGCCGGCGGGCACATCCTGCTCGAGAGCGTGCCGGGTCTCGCCAAGACCACCGCCGCGAGCACGCTCGCCGACACCGTGAAGGCGCAGTTCAAGCGCATCCAGTGCACGCCCGACCTGCTGCCCAGCGACATCACCGGCAACCAGATCTACGACGCCGCGACCGGCTCCTTCCGCACCGTGCTCGGCCCGGTGCACGCGAACTTCGTGCTGCTCGACGAGATCAACCGCTCGAGCGCGAAGACGCAGAGCGCGATGCTCGAGGCGATGCAGGAGCACCAGACCACGATCGGCGGCGAGGTGCATCACCTCCCGCAGCCGTTCCTCGTGATCGCGACGCAGAATCCCATCGAGCAGGAGGGCACCTACGAGCTGCCCGAGGCGCAGATGGACCGCTTCCTGCTGAAGGAGATCGTCGAGTACCCGAGTCCGGCTGACGAGTTCGAGATCCTCGGACGCATCGACTCCGGCGTGCTCGACCCCGACCGTCACGTCGAGAGCGCGATCACGCTCGATGACGTGCGGATGCTGCAGGACGTCGCGAGCCGCATCTACGTCGACCCGGCGATCCGCAATTACATCGTCTCGATCGCGTACGTGACCCGGAACCCCGCGCCGTACATCGGCGAGGAGCGCGCCCGCTTCATCAAGTACGGCGCGAGCCCTCGCGCGAGCATCGCGTTCCTGCAGGCGTCTCGTGCATTGGCGCTGCTCAACGGTCGCGGTCACGTGCTGCCGGAGGACATCCGGTCGCTGCGCCACCTCGTGCTGCGCCACCGCGTGCTGCTGACGTTCGAGGCCGACGCCGAGGGCATCCGCAGCGAGGAGATCATCGACCAGATCTTCGGCGCCGTCCCGACTCCCTGACGCGCCCATGCCCAGCCTGATCACCCAGGTGAAGAGCAAGCTCTTCATCCACTCGTCGCGCAAGTCGCTGCACGCCCTCGACGGCGCGTACGCGTCGCTGCTGCACGGGCGCAGCCTCGACTTCGAGGATCTGCGCAAGTACGAGTACGGCGATCAGGTGCGCGACATCGACTGGCGCGCGACCGCCCGTATGGGCACCCCGCTGGTCAAGCGGCACCGCGCGCAGCGCATGCACACGGTGATGTTCGTGGTCGACACGGGACGCTCGATGAGTGCTCTCGCCCGCGACGAGCGCTCGAAGAAGGAGCTCGCGATCCTCGCCGCCGGGGTGCTGGGGGTGCTCGCCCTGCGACACGGCGACGACTTCACCCTCGTCTACGGCGACTCCGCCGGCGTGCGCCGTCGGGCTGCCGGCCGCAGCGAGGGAGCTCTCGAACACGCGCTGCGCACGGTCGACCACGCGATCGACGACAGCACGGCCCCGAGCGACCGCGACGCCCTGCTGTCGTATGTGACGCGCACCATCTCTCGACGGATGATCGTCGTCGTCATCACCGACGAGGCGCCGATCACCCCCGAGACGGAGCGGGTGCTGCGCCGACTGCGCGTGCAGCACGACGTGCTGTGGCTCACCCTGCGCGACGCCGAGCCCGTGCTCGACCACACCACGGGAACCGTCCGCAGCGACGTCGACAGCATGTGGGAGGTGCCCGACTTCGTGCAGGGCGACCTCGACATCGTGCGAGAGCTCACGGCGCAGACCGAGGCGGATGCCGTGCGGCTCGCCGAGGTGCTCAAGCGCATGGAGATCAGCCACGGAGTGCTCGCGGGTCAGGACGACGCCGTCTCGCAGCTGCTGCAGCTGCTGAACCGGAGGTCGCATGCCCGGCTCTGACGAGCTCTACCCGCCGGCGCAGTACGGCTGGGGCTGGATGCTGCTCGCGATCGGCATCCTGCTGCTGCTCATCGCCGGCAGCTGGGCGATCATCGCGCTGACGAAGCCACGCCGCGACCTGACGCTGATCCGCGAGGGTCAGGGAGCGATGCTGCAGACCGTCGACGTGCTGTCCCAGCTCCGGATCGAGTATCTGCAGGCGATCCAGCGCATCGAGGACGACTACCGGGCGCGCACGCTCTCGGCGCGCAACGCCAACTTCGAGCTGAGTCGCGTCGTACGCACATTCGTGAACGAGTACAGCGGCATCGAGGCGCCCGTCCTCGCGCTCGACGATCTCGTCGCTCGCGGCGTGCACCCCGCCCTCATCGACGCGATGGGCCGCCACTACTACCCCAGCATCTTCCGCCCTGGCCCTGCGATAGATCCGCTGGCCGGAGCCGAGGCCGCCAGAACGGTGGTGCGCACATGGCACTAGCGAACTGGTGGGTGCTCCTCGTCGTCGTCGGCGCGGCCGTCATCGCGATCGCGATCGGCGTGCTGCTCGGCTTGCGCGGCGGCGCGAAGACCGATGCGCACGAGCGAGCGAGAGTCGCGCGCGCCGAACGCCTGCGCGCCCTGCCGACGTTCCGCCAGGCGCTGAGCCGCCGCGTGCTGGCGCTCTCCGGCATCCTGCTGCTGGGGGTCATCGCCGTGGTCTCGGCGGGAGTCGTCGCCGCACGACCGATGTCGTCGCAGACGATCCAACCCGTGAACACGAGCCGCGACATCATGCTGTGCCTCGACGTCTCCGGATCGATGAGCGAGGTCGACGTCGAGGTGCTGACCGTGTTCGAGGAGCTTCTCGACAGCTTCGAGGGCGAGCGCATCGGGCTGACGATCTTCAACAGCTCGCCCGTGCAGATCTTCCCCCTCACCGACGACTACCCGTTCATCCGCGAGCACCTGCAGAGCATCCGCGAGAGCTTCGACTACCTCGACGAGGTGCCCGAGCACTGGGTCGGCACGCTCAACGGCAATGGCGCCTCGCTCATCGGCGACGGACTCGCCGCCTGCGCCATGGCGTTCGACCACCCCGACGACGAACGCTCGCGGTCGATCATCTTCGCCACCGACAACGAGATCAACGGCGCCTCGATCGTCACTCTGGACGAGGCGTCGGCGTACGCGAAGTCGGTCGGCGTGCGGGTGTTCGCGCTCAACCCGGTCGAGGGGAAGGATGCCGACGTCAGCGCCGAGCTCACCCGCGCCGCCGAGGCGACCGGCGGACAGGCCTACGGCCTGCGCGACACCACCACGGTGTCGGACATCGTGGCGCAGGTGCAGGAGCAGGAGGCCACTGAGCTGAAGGGTCAGGCGCAGGTCGTCTGGACAGACACTCCGAACCTCTGGATCGTCGTGCTGCTCGTCTCGATGCTGTCGTTCATCGTCGTGCTGTGGAGGGTGAAGCTGTGATCCTCCAGCCCGTCCTCAACGTCTTCCTCCTCCTGCTGCTGTTCGCGCCGGTGGCGGCGATCGGGGTGCTCGCACTCATCAAGGCTCCCGGCCGCGACCGCGGGCTGTGGGTGATGCGGCTCGTCATGCTCGTGGCGCTCTTCACGATGCTGCTGCGCCCCGGCATCCCCGGAGGCGCGACGCAGACCCTCGCGACCGACACCGACATCGTTCTCGTCGTCGACACGACCGCGAGCATCGTCGCCGAGGACTGGGCCGACGGCCAGCCCCGACTCGACGGCGTGCGCGCCGACGTGCAGTCCATCGTCGACGAGTACCCCGGCGCCCGCTTCGCGCTCATCACGTTCGACGCCTCGGCCGACCTGCGGCTGCCGCTGACCACTGACACGACGGCGCTGATCTCTTCGCTCGACGTGCTGCGCCCCGAGGTCACGAGCCAGTCGCGCGGCAGCTCGATCGGCATCGCGAACCAGCTGCTCGCCGACACGCTCGCGAACGCCGCCGAGTCGCAACCCGATCGGTCGCGCATGGTCTTCTACTTCGGCGACGGCGAGCAGACCGCGAGCTCGACGCCCGAGCCCTTCGACGGCAGCGAGCAGTACACCGATGCGGGGGCCGTGCTCGGCTACGGCACCGCCGAGGGCGGGCCGATGCGGCTCACCACCGGCGGCGTCGACGGAGCGAGCGGCGAGTACATCCAGTACGAGGGCGCGAACGCGGTGTCGACGATCGACGAGCGGAACCTGGAGACGATCGCGGGTCAGCTGGGCGTCGAGTATCAGCACCGTGCGGCGGATGCCGAGATCGCCCTGCCCGAGGCGCCCTCGACCACGACGAACTACGCCGAGTCGGGTCAGGTGGGCAACGTGATCGAGCTGTACTGGATCGCCGCGTTGGTGATCGCCGCGCTCCTGGCCGTCGAGCTCGCGAGGGCGAGCATGCTCGTCGCGCGGCTCCGCCACCTGCGTGCACCGCGGCCGGAGTCGTCGAGCGAGCGCGGCCCCCGCGGGTCGTCGAGCGAGCGAGCCGAGAAGAAACGCACCGACGGAGGTGACGCATGACCACGCTCACCGCACCCGACGACGTTCGGGCAGACGCGGCATCCGCTCTCCTCGCGGCGAACCGCCGCCGCCGCCGCATCCGTCGCTGGCTCGCGATCGGCATGCTGCCGCTCGCACTCGCAGCCCTTCTGTTCGTGGGGAAACTGCTGAGCATGTACGCGTTCGCGCACCAATCCATCAGCGCCTACGTGGCCGACGACTACGCCGGTTCGGAGGCGTCGGCGCGTGGCCAGGAGTTCCTGAACTGGTTCGAGCCGTACAAGGCGCCGTTCAACGTGGGCACGGCTCTTGCCGGCGCCGAGCAGCTGCCGGAGGCGCGCGCGAAGCTCGAGGAGGCGCTCGATCTCGCAACAGGACTCGAGGTGTGCGGCGTGCGCATCAACCTGGCGATCGTGATCGAGCGGATGGGCGATGCCGCCCGTGCCGACGGCGACGGGGCGGGTGCCGCCCAGCTCTACGCCGAGGCGCTCACGGTCACCACCGAGATGCCCGAGGACTGCAACAGCGAGGAGGCGCAGCAGCAGTCGTCGGATCCGAGCCGCGACATGCAGCAGAGCAAGGACGACCTCGAGGACCGCCTGAAGCAGAAGCAACAGCAGCAGGAACAGCCGCAGGAACAGGAGCAACAGCAGCAGGAGGAGCCTCAGCCCTCCGACGACAAGCTCGAGGAGCTCAAGGACAAGCTCGAGCAGGGTACGCAGGAACGCGACCAGCAGCAGGGCGACGACGGCGGCGGCTCGGGGACGGACAAGCCATGGTGATGGACCACGAGAAGCAGCGCGCGCGCTACATCGCCGGCACGGAGGGCGCGCCACCGCTCCCCCCGCCCGGCGGATACCGTAACGCGCGGCGGCCCTCGTCACCGGTCGTGCAGCAGCGGGCGGTCACCGGCGCGATCGGCACCGCGACCGCCGAGCCCGAGGCCAAGAAGCCCGCGAACGCTCTCGGCTGGATCGCGCTGATCGCCGGCATCCTGTTCTCCGTGATCCTGCTCGTCACCCTCGCGGCAGGGGGCACCGATGTGCTCTACGGCATCACGATGCTCGCCTTGCAGCTCGTCGTCGTGGCGATCATCGTCGGTGCGCTGTTCACCCGCCGGGGCCGCACGCTCGGCGCGATCGCCCTCGCCGTCACCGTCGTGGTCAACGTCGCGACCGTCGGAGGTCTCGGAGCGCTGCAGACGTCGGCGGCCGGCGCCTACGACGGCATGAAATCCGATGAGCAGAAGCACGAGGAGGCGTACCCGGGCATCAAGGGCACCGACTCGCAGGACGTGCTGGCGCAGCAGTCGCTCGAACAGGTGCAGGCCGAGGCGGAGAGCCTGTTCGCCGATATCCGGTCGCGACTCACGGCCGAGTACGGGTTCGAGTGGGTGCAGGTCGGCGACGAGGACTTCCGCCCCGAGCGCAACGGCTACGGCGGGGAGTCGATGCTCGTGGAGTACACCTCCGCCAGCTGGGCGACGACGCAGCCCGTGCAGGATTACGCGCTCAAGCTCGACGTGATGTCGACGATCGACGACGTCATCGCCGAGCACGGCCTGTCGTACCTGTACTCGTTCAACGATGCATCGTCGGGGCTCGACCCGTCGACGGTCGCGAAGCTCTACGGCAGCGACGACCCGCGGGAGCAGCACACGTGGGAGTACTACGCCGAGAACTATCCCGACCCGATGCGGTTCTACGCGAATATCTACGACCTCTCCAACGACCCGACCGGCGACTTCCGCACGGCCAGGGAGGCGCAGAACGCGCGCACGGGTGAGCCGCTCGAGGGGCTGCAGCTCACCGTGCTCGCGAGCGCGGTGCTCAGCGACGCCGACCGTGCCGAGTTCGAGAAGAAGCTGCAGGAGTACCCCGGCTTCGAGTGAGCCGCCGACGCCT
Organism: Microbacterium hydrocarbonoxydans; assembly: GCF_023715885.1. Classification (GTDB taxonomy): domain Bacteria; phylum Actinomycetota; class Actinomycetes; order Actinomycetales; family Microbacteriaceae; genus Microbacterium; species Microbacterium hydrocarbonoxydans_C. The sequence goes on from NZ_JAMBOY010000001.1 coordinate 504,280, forward strand.
CGATCAATCCGCGAGAGTGCACAGCATCCGTGCCAACGCGTAGCGCGTATGGCCGCGAGCGGTGCGCGGGTCGTAGCCGAGGACATCGATCACCGTTGCCAGTCGTTCCTGGATGCTGGAGTGGTGCCGCCCGAGCCTCGCGGCGGCGCCCCGCACGCTGCGCTCCTCGGCGAGCGCGTCGAGGAGGTCGAGGGTGCGCGGGTCGAGGCTCCGCAGTACGACCGCGTCGGGATGCAGCGGCGCCCCGTCGGCCGCCTCCGCGACGATCAGCGCCGCACCGAGATCAGCAGCGCGCACGGCGGGCTCGGCCTCCGACGTGAGCCGCACCGCGATCAGCGCCGCCGCCCACGAATCCGGGAGCTCGACGCCCGGCCCCGTCAGCCCGACGCCGAGGCGCGGAGCGGACTCCGACCAGGCCGAGCTCGGATCGGACGCCGCGTCGACGATCGTCGCGCGAGTCAGCCCGTGCCGGGTGGCGACGACCGACGACGGATGCTGCGGCAGCGGCGCCGGATCGGGCGGCGATGCCACGACGCACAGCGCGGCATCCGTCATGCGGAGGCGCAGCAGGGCGCTTGCCCGTTCGTCGACGCTCGCGTAGGAGCTGATCGCGAGTTCGACCGCGCTCTCGGCGCCGACCGATCGACGGGCGCGGACGATGCCGAGCGCGAGCGCCAGCCGTTCGAGGATCATCGCGTCGTTCGTCCGGGGTTCGCCGTCGCGCTCGATCCAGACGACGGCATCCTGTCCGCTCTCCCGCTGCATCCACGACTCATCCGGGTCCGTCGGACCGATGCGTTCTCCACTTGCCGCGACGCGCACGATCTGCGAGCCGTCGCGCAGTCCGACCGTCGCGCCGCTCAGCACAGCGGCGCCGCGGAGCATACTCTCGACGCCGACCGACCGGGCGACCAGCGCGTCGAAGTACGTGACGACCTTGAGGCTCTCGCTCGCGTCGGGGTCGAGGGCGGTCAGCCGCCCCAGCAGATCTTGCATATCGGCTCCATCGCCCGGGGTTCCAGATTAGGACCTCGGCGGTCACAGAATATGTACGGGAGAATTCCGTACACTGGTTCTATGACTGCTCCGCTGAAGGACGCTCGCATCGAGCTCCGTGTGACCGCTGCCCAGAAGGAGAAGATCGAGCGAGCCGCCGCGCTCTCGGGTCGCACGGTCTCGGCGTTCTCGTCCGAGGTGCTCGCCGCACGCGCCGAGCAGGTGATCCAGGAGGATCGACAGCTCCGGGTCGATGCGGAGGCTTTCGACACCTTCCAGCAGGTCATGGACCAGCCTTCGCGGTCCCTCGAGGGCCTGCGCGACCTGATGACGCGCAAGCCGGTGTTCTCCGACCTTGGTTGAGTTCCTGAGCCCCCGGCCGCTCGCTGTCGGAGACAGGCTGTCCGAGTTCCGCTCGGGCGAAGAGGCGCTCGACAGCTGGCTACGCGGCCGAGCACGCAACAACGAGAAGGCCGGCGCGTCACGCACCCTCGTCTCGCTCACCCGAGACGAAGTGCGCGTGGCCGGTTACTACTGCCTGTCCTCCAGCGCCCTGGTGCGCGAGGACGGACCGCCGGAACTCGCGGCCGGGATGCCGGCCACGATTCCGGTCGTGCTCCTGGGGCGGCTCGCCGTCGATCGTGAGTTCCACGGTCTGGGTCTGGGGTACTCCCTGCTGCAGCATGCGACGAACCGTGCCCTGGAGGCGGCTGATGTGATCGGCATCCGCGCGATGCTCGTGCACGCTCTCTCCGAAGATGTCGTCCCGTTCTACGAGAGGTTCGGCTTCGCCCGCTTCCCCGGTCAGAGTCACACCCTCTACCTGCTCACGAAGGATGCGCGAGAGACTCTGAGCGGTCTCTGACCCGCACCGAGCGCCGCCGGCTGCCTCAGCCGAGAAGCCGTGTGACCCAGTCGTCGCGGGCGGCCAGCATCGCCTGCGCGACGGCCGAGTGCGGCGCGAACATGTCGAAGCCGTGGAAACCGCCGGCCCACACGTGCAGCTCCGCCTGCACGCCCGAGGCCCAGAGCGTCGTCGCATACGCCACGTCCTCATCGCGGAACACCTCGGCGCTGCCGCAGTCGATGAACGCGGGCGGCAGACCCGAGAGATCGGTGGCCCGCGCGGGAGCGGCGTAGATCGACACGTCGTCGGTGCCCTTACGATCTCCGAGCAGCGCCGTCCATCCGGTGATGTTCGACCCGCGGTCCCACACGCCGATGCCGTCGATCTGGTGGGTGGAGACGCTCTCGTCGCGGTCGTCGAGCATCGGATAGATGAGCAGCTGCCCGACGAGCGCCGGTCCTCGCCGATCGCGGGCGAGCAGCGCCGTGCCCGCGGCGAGCCCTCCTCCCGCGCTTCCGCCGCCGATGAGCAGGCGGCTCGTGTCGATGCCGAGCTCGTCGGCGTGCTCTGCGGTCCACTGCAGCGCCGCGTAGCAGTCCTCGACCGGATACGGATCGGGGAACTCGGGCGCCAACCGGTACTCGACCGTCACGATCACACCGTTGAACCGCTCGGCCCAGTCGAGGAAGCCGACGACTCCCAGCCACCTGTTGCCGATGATCATGCCGCCGCCGTGCGTGTGGAAGAAGCCCGGCCCGATACCCGTGCGTCCGTCTTTCTCGATCACCGTCACGACGATGTCGTCGCCGTCGTGGCCCGGGATGGTCTCGTCGCGCCACACGAAGCCGCGCTCCGCGAGCACCTGCCTGATCTCGTCGTCGTTCCCCACGGGCGTCTGTCGCATCAGCGGGATCATCTCCGCCGTGAGCGTGGGCGGCAGCTGGTCGGCGACGAGCGCGAGCGCGGCCTCGAGCTCAGGGTCGAAGGGCGGGCGGGCGAGTGTGTCGGTCATCGGAACTCCTCTGTTCTCCGTGTCCATGGTCGCGTCGTTGCGGCCTCGGCTCAGCATCCCTCTCCCCCTCGCGCCGAGGGACCCGCCGGGTGCGGCCGATTGAGGGCGCTCCGACCGCCGGACGGCGGGGTCAGGACGAAAGTGCGAGTCCGGCGGCGAGCGCGAAGCCGAGCACGGTCGCGAGCCCCGTGGACTCCTTGGCCTTCGACTGCGCCTCGGGAACCATGGAGTCGACGAGCATGACCAGCAGCGCTCCGGCGGCGAATCCGCCGGCTGCAGAGCGGAAGGTGTCGTCGGTGACGCTCGCGAGCGCGAAGCCCGCCACGGTGGCCACGGCGCAGACGACCGTGACGCCGCCCCACAATGCGAGGACGCGCGAGCGCTTCATGCCGCCCTCGAGCAGGTCGGCGGCCGAGCCGATCGACTCGGGCAGGTTCGAGACGAGGATGGCGACGACGAGCGCGACGCTGACCGGCTCTCCCGAGGCGAGTCCGATCCCGAGCACGAGCTGCTCCGGGATGCCATCGAGCAGCGCCCCCACGGCGAGCTGCCCGCCGCCAGCGCCACCCTTCTTCTTCGCTGCCCTCGCGTCGAGGATGCGATCGGCGCTGTAGTAGCTGAGCGCCCCGAGGGCGACGCCGATGACCAGCGGGATCGGTCCGGTGCGCTCGAGCCCCTCCTCCCACAGCTCGAAGGCGATCGAGGCCATCAGCGCGCCGGCACCGAATCCCAGCACGATGCCCAGCCACCGAGGCGGCCACGCCCGCAGCAGCGCGAGCACCGCTCCGATGAACAACGGGGATGCCGCGACCACACCCCACAGCACTGCCTGACCCATGCCGACAACTCTGCCACCGTCGCGGGGGAAACCCGGAGGGTCGCCGACGAGATCCGAGATCAGGAACATCACCCGAGATCAGGAGGATGCTGTCCGCGCACTCCTGATCTCGGGAGATGGTCCTGACCTCGGCGACACGACGGCTCAGCCGATGCGGTGGATGTCGAGGTCGATGCGTCCGGGCAGGAGGTCGGCTCGCAGCGCCCGCGTGCCCCGGTAGTCGCCGTCCTTCAGCCGTCGGAACGGGCGGCTCGGCGCCTCATCGGCGACGACGTCCAGACGCGCCAGCAGCCGCGCGGACTCGCGCTCGACATCGCCCGCATCGAGACCGTCGGCGTCGTGGACCACGTGCAGGTCGAGCGGCTCGATGCCGGTGTACCAGAGCGTCCCGTGCGTCACGGGGAAGAGCAGCTGATCGATGTCGCCGCTGATGCCGCGGCTGCCGATCGAGCGGTCGTCCTCGCCGGCGGTGACGACCACGAGCGCACGGCGCCCGGCGAGCGGCCCCTCGCCGTAGCGGAGCGGCAGACCGGTCTCCGGGTCGTTCGGCCCGTACGCGAACCCGTTCGTGAGCACCCGGTCGAACCACCCCTTGAGGATCGCCGGCGGCCCGTACCACCAGAGCGGGAACTGCAGCACGACGAGGTCCGCAGCCGCGAGCTTGCGCTGCTCCTCGACCACGTCGCCGGGCAGGCGACCCTCGGCGAACGCCTCGCCCATGAGGTCGACGACGCTGCCGGGCCGACCGAGCGGGTCGCCGAGGTCGCGAGCGGCGAGCACGGGGTCGAATCCCTGCCGATACAGGTCGCTCGTGACGACCTCGTAGTCGCGGGACAGGGCCTCGGCTCCCTCACGGAAGAGGCGCGCATTGAAGGAGTCCGCTTGCGGGTGGGCGAAGATCCAGTGGGCGACGGGGCGCGACGACATGGTGTGTCCTCTCGATCTTCTCTGGTCAGTGGACGTCGGCCGGGGCGGTCGCAGCTGATCCGCTCCACAGAGGGAGAAGAGCCGCTGCGACGACGGCCGCGGCCGCGACGACGAGTGCGACGGCGAATCCGCCCGTGCCGACGATCGTCGCGATCGTGCCCAGCACGGCGATGCCGAGTCCGCCGCCGAGGGAGAAGCTCACCTCCTGGATCGCTCCGACCTGCCCCGCGTCGTCTTCGGTCGTGACGTCGAAGAGGGTCGTCGCGGCCAGGGTCGCGGCGACGCCGAATCCGGCGCCGACGAGCACGAGCGGGATGGCCACGACGTCCGGGTCGAAGGCGAGCCAGGCGAGTCCCGCTCCCTGCACGAGCAGAGCGAGAACGGTCAGGGTCGGCGAGGTCAGCCAGCGCAGGAACAGCGGAGCGACGACCCCGCCCAACGCGATGGCGACCGCCTGCGGCAGGATGGCGATCCCGGCCTCGGCGGCAGTGTGTGCGCGTACATCCTGCAGATGCAGACTCACGAGGAGGACGGATGCCGCGGCCACGCCGCTGCTCGCGACGATGCGGACGATCGCGGGACTGAACCCGCTCACCGAGAACAAGCGCATGTCGATGAGCGGCTCGCGCAGAGCACGCTGGCGGCGGATGAAGTACACGAGGGTCGCGACGGCGGCGACCGCGGCGACCGCGGCGGCTATCGGCTCCGCGAGCGCCTCGTGCAGGGCGAACACGAGCGCGCCGAGCGCCACGACCGACGAGAGGATGCTGAGCACGTCCCACGACGCGGGCCGCGAGCTGCGGGAGTCCGGCACGAGCCAGATCGCCAGGACGCCGGCGATCACCGCGAGCGGCACGCTGCCGAGCAGCAGCCACCGCCACCCTGAGCCTTCGGTGACGATGCCGCCGAGCACGGGTCCGAGGGCGCTGCCGGTGCCGAAGGTCGCCGTCCAGAGCCCGTATGCCAGCACGCGCTCTCGTGCCTGGTAGTGCGCGCCGATCGTCGCGACGACGCCGGCCACGACGAAGGCCTCGGCGACGCCGAGCAGCGCCCGCACGACGATGAGCAGCAGGCCGTCCTGCGCCAACCCGCCCACGAGGTTGAGCGCGGCGAAACCCGCGAGACCGATGAGGACGATGCGCTTGCGACCGAAGGTGTCGCCGATGCGCGAGGCGAGGATGAGCGTCGCCGCGAGCGAGAGCGCATAGACGTCGACCAGCCACAGCGCGCCGCTGTCGCTGAGAATGAGATCGCCGCGGATCGCCGGCAGCGCGGTCGACACGCTGCTGATCGCGAGCGCTCCGATGAGGATGCCGAGGAGCAGCGGAATCATGGCCAGCCACGGATGCCGGGCGGTGCGCGCGTGCGCGGAGACGACGGGGACGGGGAAGGTCACCACCCGAGTCTGGCGGAGGGGTACGATTCCGACAAGTACGGTCATCCCGGTCACATACTGACGTTTCGGATACCATGGCGGTTCGAAGGAAGGGCGGAGCGATGAGGGAGAAGACCGAGCGCATCGTGCGCGAATGGGGCGACGCCTGCGACGCCGAGATCTCGATCGCCGTGCTCGGCGGGGCGTGGAAGCCTAGTATCCTGAGCCTCCTCGGCGAGCACGAGGTGCTCCGCTTCGGCGAGCTCAGCCGCCTGCTCGACGAACCGACGGCGCGCGTGCTCACGCGCCAGCTGCGCGAGCTCGAAGACGACGGCCTGATCACCCGCGAGGTCTACCGGCAGGTGCCTCCGAAGGTCGAGTACCGGCTCAGCGACCTCGGTCGCGGATCCATGCCGCTCGTCGATGCGCTCACAGCCTGGGGCGGGCAGTACGCCGCGACTCAGCGGGCCACGCTGGCCGCAGCCCCCGCCTGAGCATCCCCCTTACTCTGCCGAGATCAGGAGAGTGCCCCCAGATCAGGAGGATCGTGTCGGCATCCTCCTGATCTCGGGCGCTGCTCCTGTTACGGGCGGCCGCGAAAACAGGCGACACGCCGCCGATAGACTGGAAGGCATGTCCAAGGTCCTCCAGTCACTGCCCGTCGGCGAGCGCGTCGGCATCGCCTTCTCCGGGGGACTCGACACCTCCGTCGCCGTCGCGTGGATGCGCGACAAGGGCGCCGTGCCGTACACCTACACCGGCGACCTGGGCCAGTACGACGAAGACGACATCGAGTCGATCCCCGGCCGTGCGCTCGAGTACGGCGCCGAGGCCTCGCGCCTGATCGACTGCAAGACCGCCCTGGTCGAAGAGGGCTTCGTCGCCCTCTCGTGCGGCGCGTTCCACATCCGCTCCGGCGGCAAGACGTACTTCAACACGACGCCCCTCGGTCGCGCGGTCACCGGCACGCTGTTGGTGCGCGCCATGAAGGAGGACGGCGTCGACATCTGGGGCGACGGGTCCACCTACAAGGGCAACGACATCGAGCGTTTCTACCGCTACGGCCTGCTGGCGAACCCGCGCCTGCGCATCTATAAGCCGTGGCTCGACGCCGACTTCGTCACCGAGCTCGGCGGCCGCAAGGAGATGAGCGACTGGCTCGTCGCCCACGACTTCCCCTACCGCGACTCCGCCGAGAAGGCGTACTCGACCGACGCGAACATCTGGGGCGCGACGCACGAGGCCAAGACCCTCGAGCACCTCGACGTGTCACTCGAGACCGTCGACCCGATCATGGGCGTGAAGTTCTGGGATCCCTCGGTCGCGATCGACGCCGAAGACGTCACGGTCACCTTCGAGGGCGGCCGCCCCGTCGCGATCAACGGCGTCGAGTTCTCCGACCCGGTGGCCCTGGTGCAGGAGGCGAACGCGATCGGCGGACGCCACGGCCTCGGCATGAGCGACCAGATCGAGAACCGCATCATCGAGGCGAAGTCGCGCGGCATCTACGAGGCCCCCGCGATGGCGCTGCTCTTCATCGCGTACGAGCGTCTCGTCAACGGCATCCTCAACGAAGACACGCTCGCCACCTATCACGAGCAGGGTCGCCGCCTCGGCCGCCTCATGTACGAGGGCCGCTGGCTCGAGCCCCAGTCGCTCATGCTGCGCGAGTCGATCCAGCGCTGGGTCGGGTCGACGATCTCGGGCTCGGTGACGATCCGTCTGCGCCGCGGCGACGACTGGACGATCCTCGACACCGTCTCGCCCAATCTGTCGTACGGCCCCGAGAAGCTGTCGATGGAGCGCGTCGGCGACGCCGCCTTCGGCCCGGTCGACCGCATCGGACAGCTCACGATGCGCAACCTCGACATCGCCGATTCGCGTGCCCGCCTCGAGCAGTACGCGGGCCTCGGCTTGGTCGGCGGCGCGACGGGCGAGCTCGTCGGCCGCGTGACCGCCGGTGAGTCGGCCGAGATCACCGGCTCTGTCGAGGAGGTCGACGAGAAGTTCGCGGACGCGGTCGACACGGCATCCGAGGGCGCGGCCTTCGACTCCGGCACCGACTGACACTGCGTGTCGAGGAGGGGCGGATGCTGCGGCATCCGCCCCTCCTTGTCGTTCGCTGAGAGTTGCCCTCTTATCTTGCACAGCGCTGTGCAATATAACTACCGTGGAGGCATGACCACCCGTGCACCCCGCCGCGACTCGGTCGAGAACCGCGCCGGCATCCTCGACGCCGCCCGCGCGACCCTGGCGAACGACCCTCGCGCGTCGATCGACGTCATCGCCCGCAGCGCCGGTCTCTCGCGCCGCACCCTCTACGGCCACTTCGACGACCGTGACGCCCTGATCCGCGAACTCATCTCGACCGGTGCGCAGCGCTTCAACGCGATCGCCGCGTCGGTCTCCGATGCCGATCCGCGCATCGCGCTCGCCCGCCTCGCCGCCCGTCTCTGGCGCGAGGCCTCGCACGTGCAGTTCGCTGCCGCTCTCGCGCTCGACGAGGCGCACATCGAGCACACCGCCGCCGCACTCGCGCCGCTGCGTCGCTCGGTCGCCGCGCTCGTGCAGCGGGGTCAGGACGACGGCAGCTTCCGCACCGACATCCCAGCCCCGACACTCGCACGCCTCATCGAAGAGGTCGCGCGCACCGTCGTCTCGCGCACCGACGCGAGCAGCAGCGGAGCCGCGAACCTCGCCGTGCGCGCGCTGCTGAGCATCGCGGGACTCTCCTGGCGCGACGCCGACGAGCTTCTCGGCGCCCACCGCGACATCATCGAGGCCGAGGAGGCCCGCTCATGAGGATCGCCCTGCACGAGGTCAGCAAGGGCCGTGGCGGCCAGGCGCTGCCGGCGACCAGCCTCGAGTTCCACACCGGCGCGGTGCGCTTCGCCCTCGCCGAGACGGAGCAGCGCCCGACCGTGCTCGGCCTCATCGCCAGCGGTCGCATGCGGCCCGAGACAGGACGCGTGACCATCGACGGAGCGGCGGACAACCGGATGCTGCGCCGCACCGTCGCGCTCGTCGACGCCCCCGATGTGAGCGACCCGCACCCCGACATCGCCCTCGCCGGCGTCGTCGGCGAAGAGCTCATGTTCGCGGGACTCGGCGCTACACCGCTGCATGCCCGCCGCTGGCTGAGCCAGCTCGGCTACGGCGACCTCGCGTCCATGCCGATCGGCAATGTCGATCCGGCGGCGCGCGTCCGCATCCTGTGCGAGCTCGCCGTGCTGCGCGACGGCACGCGGGCGATCGTGCTCGTCGCGCCCGACCGCCACGGCGGAAGCCCCGACGGCTGGTGGCGCATCGCCATGGAGTTCGCCGACCGCGGCTACGCGATGCTCGTGATCGTCGGCGGCTCGGCGGCCGTCGCGCTCGAGCGCATGCACGAGTTCGACGCCGTGAACGCGTCGGGCCCGATCGAGCCGCTGACGCTCGATGCCGATGCCGATGCCGACGGGGAAGACAGCGAAGCCGACCGAGACCAGACGCGCCACGACTCGGCATCCGAGACCGAAGACCAGGAGGGCGCGCGATGAAGGTCCCCGCCATGATCGCCGCCGAACTGCGGCGGCTCACCGCAAGCAAGATGGGCATCATCGCGCTGATCGCGCTCGTCTGCGTGCCGATCCTCTACGGCGGCCTGTACCTGTGGGCGAATCAGGATCCGTATGCGAAGTTCCCCGACGTTCCGGTCGCGCTCGTGGTCGACGATGAAGGGGCGCCGGCACCGACCACAGACGCCACGGAACAGGCCGACGACACCGTCAACTACGGCGAGGACGTCGCCGACAACCTCATCGACGGCAACGCCTTCGACTGGCAGCGGATGACGGAGCGCGAGGCGGCCGAGGCCTTGCGCACGGGGTCCGTCGACTTCACGGTGACGATCCCCTCCGACTTCTCGGCGGCACTCACGTCGGCCGCCGGAGACGATCCGCACCAGGCCCGCATCGACCTTGAGACGAACGACGCGAACAACTACCTCGCATCGTCGATGGGAACGCAGGCGGTCGAGAAGATCCGCAGCTCGGTGGCCGAGATGGTCGGCAGCGAAGCCGCGGAGCGGCTGCTCACCGGTCTCAGCGAGGTGCGAGACAACCTCGTCACCGCGGTCGACGGTGCGACCCGGCTCGCCGACGGGGCGACGACCGCGGCATCCGGCAGCGCCACGCTCGCCGACGGCACAGCGCAGCTCGCGTCGGGCACGGCCCAGCTCGCCTCCGGCGCGAGCACCCTCGCGGCCGGCGCCCAGCAGGTGAGCGACGGAAACCGCCAACTCGCGGATGTGGCAGACCGCGCGGGCTCCATCGTGCAGCAGGCGACGAACGCCCTGCCGCAGGTGCGCTCCGACATTCAAGCGCTGCTCGCCGACCAGGGTCTGGCGCAGGACTCGATCGACCAGGTGCTCGCCGCGCTCGACCCAGTCGCGACCCGGTTGCAGGAGGGCAACACCACCGTGCAGACGGCCGTCGGCAAGGTCGATCAGCTCGCCGACGGCGCCGCCGCCGTGGCGTCCGGAGCGTCCCAGCTCGCGAGCGGTGCCGGTACGGCTGCGTCCGGCGCCGTTGCGGTGAACGACGGAGCGGTGCAGCTCCGCGACGGTCTGTCGACCCTCTCCGACGGCGCGGCTCAGCTGCGTGACGGTCTCGCCGATGGTGTCGCGCGCATCCCCGCATCCACTCCCGAGCTGCGCGAGAAGCAGGCCGACACGATCGCCGACCCGGTGAAGGTGTCGAGCGACAAGGTCGCGTCGGCCGAAGACTACGGCGCAGGTCTCGCACCGTTCTTCGCCGCGCTGTCGGCATGGATCGGCATCTACGCGCTGTTCCTCATCGTCAAGCCGATCTCACGCCGCGCCGTGACGGCCCTGCACTCGCCGATCCGCGTCGCGCTGGCCGGCTGGCTCACCCCGGCCATGCTCGGCGCCGTGCAGATGCTCGGGCTCATGGGCATCCTCGCGATCGCCCTCGGGTTCACGTTCGACAACCCGATCGGCACGCTGGGGGTCTTGATGGCGGCGTCGGCGACGTTCGCCGCGATCATCCTCGCGCTGAACGTGTGGCTCGGATCGGTCGGCCAGTTTATGGGCCTGGTGCTCATGGTGCTGCAGCTCGTGACGGCCGGCGGCACGTTCCCGTGGCAGACGCTGCCCGCACCGCTCGCCGCCCTGCACCACGTGCTTCCCCTCGGGTACGTCGTCGACGCGATGCGACAGCTCATGTACGGCGGCGATCTCTCCCGCGCCGGGTGGGATCTCGCGGTGCTCGGGATGTGGCTGGTCGGAGCACTCGCACTCGCGGCGATCGGCGTCACGAGGATGACGCATCGACGGACGCTGCGCGACCTCCAGCCGAGCCTGATCGGCTGACACCGCGCGAGCGAGATCGCTCTTCGAATCGCCTGACGTGCAACCGCAACCGCCGTCGAGTTGTCAGTCGGGCGATTCGAAAGCGTCCGGTGCGACTAGGATTCGAGGATGCGTCCGTGAGACGCGCTCTGGGGCTCTCTGGGACTGAGTCCCGTCGAGCCACCCGAGAGAGTTTTCGATGATGACAACTGATCAGGTTCCCGTCGTGGAGCCCGCGCGTCGCTCGTGGGGAGTGCGACTGGGCAGAATCGCGTTCCTCGTGGTCGCGGCGATCGTGGTGATCGCGGTTGCGGCGGCGTTCTTCGTGACCTGGACGATCCAGCGCTCCTTCCCGCAGACCGAAGGCGAGCTGCACCTCGACGGGCTCCAGGCCGAGGTGACGGTGCAGCGGGATGCGAGCGGCGTGCCCACGATCACGGCGGACTCCTCGCACGACCTCTTCTACGCGCAGGGCTTCGTGCACGCGCAGGACCGCTTCTTCGAGATGGACTTCCGCCGCCATGTCACGGCCGGTCGGGTCGCCGAGATGTTCGGCGAGTCGCAGGCCGGCACCGATGCGTTCCTCCGCACCCTCGGGTGGCGCAAGGTCGCCGAGGAGGAGGTCGCGCAGATGGACGACGTCACACGCGGCTATTACGAGGCGTATGCCGACGGCGTCAACGCCTACCTCGCGTCGCGCTCAGGGTCCGAGCTGTCGCTCGAGTATGCCGTTCTCGGCATACAGAATCCAGACTACGCCCCTGAGCCATGGGAGCCGGCTGACTCGGTGGCGTGGTTGAAGGCCATGGCCTGGGATCTGCGGGGCAACATCGAGGACGAGACCGAGCGGGCGCTGCTCACCGCCCGTCTCGCCGAGGGCGGAGCGGATGCCGCCGGCCTCGAGGCCGCTCTCGATCAGCTGTACCCGCCCTACCCGTTCGACGAGAACCCCGTCATCGTGCCGACGATCTCGACGGTGCCGGCCCTCGATTCGGGAGCCGAGCCGGCGTACTCGAGCGACACCACCGACCCCGAACTGCAGCAGGCCGTCACGACGGTCGACTGGACCGAGGCGTCCGACGTCATCGAGGCGGCGAGCCTGCTCGTGGGTGATGTGGGCGAGGGCATCGGCTCGAACTCGTGGGTCGTCTCCGGAGACCTCACCGAGAGCGGGATGCCGCTGCTCGCCAACGACCCGCACCTCGGCGCCTCGCTGCCCTCGGTCTGGTACCAGGTGCAGCTCCGCTGCTCCGAGGTCGACCAGGAGTGCCCGTTCGACGTCGGCGGCTTCTCGTTCTCGGGACTCCCCGGCATCGTGATCGGCCACAACCAGCACGTGGCCTGGGGCTTCACCAACCTGACGACCGATGTCACCGACCTGTACGTCGAGCGCATCGAAGGCGACCAGTACTGGCGCGACGGCGCACTCGTGCCCCTCGAGGAGCGCACCGAGACGATCCGCGTCGCAGGCGGCGACGACATCGAGCTCACGATCCGATCGACCGGGCACGGGCCGATCATCTCGGGACTCGTCGACGACTACACCTCCCTCGCCGACGACCCGGGGCCGGGTCTCGTGGCGGGCGGAGCGACGGCATCCGCTCCCGGCGATGAAGACGCCGAGTACGCCGTGAGTCTCCGCTGGACGGCGCTCGACCCCGGAACCACCGGTACAGCGATCTTCGCCCTGTCGACGGCGCAGGACTTCGACGACTTCCGCGTCGCGGCATCCCTCTTCGACGTCCCGGCGCAGAACCTGATCTACGCCGACACCGAGGGGAACATCGGCTATCAGACGCCCGGCCGCCTGCCTATCCGCGGCGCCGGCGACGGGTGGATGCCGCAACCGGGGTGGGACAGCGCGTACGACTGGACGGGTTTCATCCCCTTCCAAGAGCTGCCGGTCTCGTACAACCCCGCATCCGGGTACATCGTCACGGCGAACAACGCGATCGTCGCCGACGACTATCGCTACTTCCTCTCGCGCGACTGGGACTACGGCTACCGCGCCGCGCGCATCGCGTACCTCATCGAACGTCGCGCGGCGGCCGGTCCGCTCACCGCTCAGGACATGCGCGACATCCAGATGGACAGCGAGATGTGGATCGGCAAGCGCCTCGCCAGTGCGATGGACGACATCGAGGTCGACGGTGCGGGTACGAAGGATGCCGTCGATCTGCTCCGCGACTGGGACGCGCAGAACGAGGCGGACTCGGCAGCCGCCGCCTACGCGAACGTGCTCTGGTCGAACCTCGTGCAGAACCTCTTCGTCGAGCGCGACGAACCGCTTCCCGCCGACGGCCAGGGCCGCCTCTTCTCGGTCGTGGGCGCACTGCTCGACGATCCGTCCGACCCGCTGTGGACCAACCCCGCGATCCGCGTCGATGGGCGGGACGAGATGCTCGCGCTGTCGGCGAAGGAGGCCTACGACGAGCTGTCGGCCCTGCAGGGGGCCGACGTCGACGCCTGGAACTGGGGAGACCTGCACGCGATCACGCTCACCAGCGACACTCTCGGGTCATCGGGCATCGCTCCGATCGAGGCGCTCTTCAATCGCGGACCCTACGCCGTGAGCGGTGGTGCGTCGGTCGTGAATGCCACCGGCTGGCAACTGGGCGAGTCGTACGCCACGACGACGGTGCCCTCGATGCGCATGGTCGTCGACCTGTCGGACTTCGACGCCTCGACGTGGATCCACCTCACGGGCGCGTCCGGCCACGCGTTCGACGAGCACTACACCGACCAGACCGCCGACTGGGCCGCGGGCGTGCAGCGCCCCTGGGCCTTCTCGCCGGAGGCGGTGGATGCCGCGGCGCAGCGCACGCTCGTGCTGACGCCAGCGGGGTGACGCCCGGCGGGCCTGTCACCTTCTGCGGCCTTCGTCAGGTTCTGCGGCCTTCGTCGCGCACACGGGCCGCAGAAGGTGCGCATGGCCGCAGAAAGTGACGGCCCCGGGGAAGCGAGAGAGATCAGACGGATGCCGCGGCGCGGCGCGCGATGGCCCAGATGCCGACCGCGGCGGCGAGGAAGATCGCGGCGAGCATCGCCCATCCCGCTGGTCCGTAGGTGATGGCGGTCGCGTTGACGACGATCGGCGACGCGAGCGCTCCCAACGAGAATCCCATGCCGAACACCCCCTGATAGGCCCCCGCGCGCTGCGGGTCGGCGAGTTCGAAGCTCAGCCCCCACGCCCCCGCCTGCGACAGGATCTCGCCGAAGGTGTGCGCCACCATCCCGAACACGAGCAGCGCGATCGCGACCCAGGCGGGCAGTCCCGCAGCGAGCGCGTAGATCATGCAGGCGGCGACCATGAGCCATCCCGCGATCATGGTCACGCGGCCGGCGACGCGGAGATCGTGGGTGCCGCGCGACGCCCGCACCTGGAACAGCACCACGAGGGCGGTGTTGACGATCAGCAGCGCCGACACCGTGACCTCCGGCGCGGCGGTGTACTCGGTGATCCAGAGCGGGATGCCGAACTCCGCCACTCCGAACTGCATGCCGAACACGGCCGAGAGCACGGTCAGCAGCAGGTAGCGCGAGTCGCGCCACGGCGAGCGGCGGTTCCAGTCGCGGCGCGCCGCGGCCGCGGCATCCGTATCGATCGATCCGGTCTCGGTGCGCACCTCGTACGTCTCGCGGCGCGGTGCATCGACGGCGGCGGTGAGGCGCAGAAGGGGCAGCGAGCCGAGCGCGCAGAGCAGGCCGCCGCTCGCGATGACGATGCGATAGGCCTCGGGCGTCCCGAGCGCGAGGGCGACGGCGCCCAGGCCCGAACCCGCCGCGATCGAGACGTTGGTCACGGTGCGCAGCACGGCCCTGGCATGCACCCGGCGGTCGGGCGCGAAACCGCGGGCGATGATGGCAGACCGCGAGGAGTGGCCCATCGAGTCGAAGAAGCCGCTGAGGCTCGCGAGCACGAGCGCCGACACGAAGTCTCCCGCGAACGCGTAGGCGGCGAGCATCAGCCCGCTCACCATCTCGAAGGTGAAGGACAGCCGCCGTGCGCTCCATCGATCGGAGAGCCACCCGCCGAGCAGCGATCCGAGCACTCCGCACCCGCTCGAGACCGCGAGCACCACCGCCGCCTGCGCGGCCGAGAGTCCGATGATCTGGGTGAAGAACAGCACCGTGACCGCGAAGAACACTCCGCGTCCGACCCGTGACACCGCGGTGGCTGCGACGAGAGCGCGCAGCACCGGATCGCTCATGCTCGAGGCGAGGCGCGCGAAGAAGCGGGTGGGCGTCACCGCCGGTCCCGCCTCCGGAACCGTCGTCGTCTCGGGATCGGGGCCTGGCGAAGTCACCCTCCATCCTCACACGACGCACCGACATCCCCGCGCCGGCGCCGGTTTTTCCGGGCGCGCCCGCCTCGACTACCGTTGTCGGGTGGCATCCAGTTACCTCGCACCGAAGGGCACGCCGGTCACGCTGCTCGAGTTCGAGCACGGCGGGGCGACGCTCATCGCCGAGTCGTTCGGCGACGGCGGCCCGACATTTCTCCTGCTGCACGGCATCGGCATGGGCCGTAGCGTCTACCTCGACGTGGTGCAGCGACTGCGCGGACGGGTCGTCGCGCTCGACCTGCCCGGATTCGGAGAGGCGCCCGAGCCCAGCCGCACGCTCACCATGGAGCGCCACGCCGACCTCGTCGCCGCCTACCTCCGCCATGTCGGGGAGGAGCCCGTCGTCGTGATCGGCCACTCGATGGGCAGCCAGATCGCGGCCGAGCTCGCGGCCCGGCATCCGTCGCTCGTGAAGGGTGTCGTGCTCGCCGGACCGACCGTGAACAAGGCCGCGCGCAACATCGCCGCCCAGGCCCGCTACCTGCTCAGCGATCTCGTCGGTGAGCGCCCGCTCGTGATCTGGCGCGGAGCCCGCGAGTACCTCCGCGGCGGACCGCACCTGATCCGCAAGATCCGCGCCACGGTCGTGCACGAACCCGAAGACGCGTACGCGCGGATCGATCGTCCCGTACTCGTGCTGCGGGGTGAGGACGATCCCCTCGCGCCGATGAGCTGGTGCCGCGAGATCATCGACGCGATCCCGGGAGCCGACCTGAAGGTCATCCCCGACCACGGCCACGGCACGCTCATCAGCGACTCCGAGCCGGCCGCCGAGCTCATCCAGGGCTTCGCCGACCGCCTCTGACGCCCGTCATTTCGGCGGCCTTCGTCAACTTCTGCGGCCACTCTCCGCCCCCGACGCCGCAGAACGCGCCCGAGGCCGCGAAAAGCGACAGGCCGCGAGGTGTCAGCCCGCGGCGGGCGGCGTCTGCTTCGACTCGGCCAGTTCGTCGACGACGAGGCTGCGCTCGTCGGTGGTGCCGTTGCGGTACGCCTGTCGGCCGACCATGTGCGCCGACAGCGGGGCGGTCGCGAACTGCATGAGCACGATAGGTGCCACGAGCAGGAGCCCGACGAGGATGCTGCCGATGGAGCCCATCGACACCGCGATCGCGAGGCAGATCAGCGCGAGCCCGAGCACCTGCGGCTTGGTCGCCGCGTGCAGACGCGACGGCACGTCGCGGAACCGCAGCAGACCGACCGCGGCCGACAGACACAGCACCGCGCCGAGCAGGATCAGCACGAGCACCGTCACGTCGACGACGCCCTCGGGGAGCGCGAGCTCGAACACGTTCATGGCGTCGTGTTGTCCCTTCTCGCGACGAATCGGGCGACCGAGATCGATCCGAACACTCCGACGGCGGCGATGATCAGCATCACCGGGATCGTGCGCGTGTGTCCGTTGATGGCCATCTCGGCGCCGAGCACGCACATCACCTCGGTGAGGAGCACGTCGGACGCGACGGCACGGTCGAGGATCGACGGACCGCGAACGATCCGGACGATCGTGAGGATCGCCGCGACACCGAACACGACCATGACGACCAGCAGCAGGATGTTCATCGCGCACCGCCCTTCGCCGCGCGCTCGTCGGCCTTGAGAGCACGGTACTGCGAGGGTGCCCCGAGCGCACGCACGATGCGACGCTCCCATCGCAGTACGCCCTCGCGCTGCTTCTCGACATCGTGGGCCGACCGCACGCCGATCACGTGCAGGTAGAGGATGCGGCGGTCGCGGTCGGCCTCGACGATCAGAGACCCGGGGATCAGCGACGACACCACCGACACGTGCGTCATCATCAGATCGTCGGCGTACCGCAGCGGCACGGCGATGATCGCGGCCCCTGGCTGATGGCGAAGGTCGAACACCTGCGCCGTCACCGCGAGCGCTCCGCGGATCATCGCCGCCAGGAACTGCACGACGAACAGCGCGCCGAACCAGAGGTTGATGCGCCCGGAGAGCTCGACCGTCGGCAGGCGGAACACGCGCGTGACGAACACCGCGACGATCAGCCCGGAGAGGAAGGCCAGCACCGTGAACTGGCTCCACAGCAGCATCCACAGCACGACCAGCCATGCGAGGAAGGGCAGCTGCACGCCGATGTCGCGCCAGATGTGGCGCCCGCTCTCCTTGCTCATCCCTCCACCTCGCCTTCCAGCTGCACGAGATTGACGGGTTCGAGCAGAACGGCGCCGATGCGATCGCACAGCGCATACAGAGGTCCGGCGAAGACGGTCAGCGCGACCGTGACGCCGACCATCCCCGCGGTGGCGACGGTCATGATCCTCGGGATGCGGCGACGCTCCTGCTGCTCGTCGGCGGCGGGCGCGTTCCCGAGGTACGAGATGCGGCCCTCGGTCTCGGTGGAATCCTCCTCCTCGCGCCAGAACGCGAGGTTCCACGCCCTCATCAGCGCATAGAGCGTGAGAAGGGAGGTGACGATGCCGCCGACGATCAGCACGAGCATGAGCGGCGTGCCCACCGAGGCGGCCGCCTCGAACAGTGCGAACTTGCCGATGAAGCCGGAGAAGGGCGGGAGTCCGCCGAGGTTGATCGCGGGGATGAAGTACAGCACGGCGATCACCGGCGCGACCTTCAGCAGGCCCTTCACCCGCAGAATCGAGGTGCTGCCGGCTCGGCGCTCGATGAGGCCGACCGCGAGGAACAGCGTCGTCTGCACGACGATGTGGTGGACGATGTAGTACACCGCCGCCCCGATCGCCGCGGGCGTGGCGATCGCCAGACCGAAGATCATGTAGCCGACATGGCTGACGAGCGTGAACGAGAGGATGCGTTTCAACTCGGCCTGTGCCACCGCGCCGAGCACGCCGACGATCATGGTCGCGAGCGCGATGATGAGCAGCAGCGTGTCGATGCTGTTCTCGGCGAAGAGCTGGGTCTCCGTGCGGATCAGCGCGTACACGCCGACCTTCGTGAGCAATCCGGCGAAGACGGCGGTGACGGGCGCCGGCGCGGTCGGGTAGGAGTCGGGCAGCCAGAACGACACCGGGAAGATGGCCGCCTTGATGCCGAACGCCACGACGAGCATGAGGTGCAGCACGAGCTGCGTCTCCTGCGGCAGCTCGGTCATCCGCTCGGCGATCTGCGCCATGTTCACGGTGCCGAGCGCGCCGTAGATCATCGCGATGGATGCGAGGAAGAGGATGGACGATACGAGCGAGACGACGATGTACACGGCGCCGGTGCGGATGCGCGACTCGGTGCTGCCGAGCGTGATCAGCACGTACGACGCTACGAGCAGGATCTCGAAGCCGACGTAGAGATTGAAGAGGTCCCCGGCGATGAAGGCGTTGAAGATGCCGGCCGCGAGGATCAGGTAGGAGGGATTGAAGATCGAGATCGGCGTCTCGTCGGTGCCGTCGGCCGCTCCCTGACCGATCGAGAAGAGGAGGACCGCGAGCAGCACGATGCTCGACACGAGCACGAGCAGCGCCGCGAGCCGGTCGACGTAGAGCACGATGCCGAACGGCACCGGCCAGCCGCCCACCGAGACGGCGAGCGGGGTCCCCGCGTCCACCACGACGAGGAGCACGGCGGCGATCACCGAGACGATGGCGAGCGTCGCCACCGTGACGAACACCTGCAGGCGCGCGTTGCGCCCGAACACGAGCGTGACCGCGGCACCCAGCAGCGGCAGGGCGACGAGAAGGGGGACGAGTGCGCTCATCGGCGGTCCTCCCCGTCTTCTCGGTGCTCGGGCGCGTTGTCGTCGGATGCGGTGTCGGATGCCGTGTCTCGCGCCGCATCCGCAGCGTCCGTCTCGTGGGCGTCGGACGCGTGGGTGTCGGCGTCCGTGCGGAAGTCGCGGTCGTCGTCGGGCGGAGCCGATTCGGCGGCGAGGATGGATGCCGCAGCACCGGCGTCGTCCGCGTCGTCGGCGCCGTCGGTATCGGCGCGGCCGTCCGCGTCGCGGTCCTCGGGCGCCCACGAGCTCGGCCGGTCGACCGGCGCGTCGTCGTGGATCGCCGCGTTGTCGCGCATGTGCAGCACGGTGATCGGCGAGGTCTGCACGCCGACGAAGTCGGTGGTCGCGTCGTCGTCGCCGGTCTCGGACTCGTCGTCCATGAGGTCTTCGTCGGCGTCGGTGCGCTCGCGGAGCGCGATGTCGGCCTCGTCGTCCTCGACCGTGTCGGCCTGGCCGAGCTGCCAGGAGCGGTAGATGAGGGCGAGCAGGAACGCCGAGACGGCGAAGGTGATGACGATCGCGGTGAGGGTGAGCGCCTGCGGGAGCGGGTCGCTCACATCACCGTCGGCGTCGTAGAACGGTGCGCGCCCGGGGACCCCCATCACGATCAGGAGCAGCAGATTCGTGGCGTTGCCCAGCAGCAGGAAGCCGATGAGCACGCGAGTGAGGCTGCGCTCGAGCATCGCGTACACGCCGCACGCGAAGAGTACGGCCATGATGGCGATGAGGGTGACGGAGACGTCCATCAGATCGTCACCCCCCGCTCACGCAGCTCCTGGGTCTGCCGGTCGACCTCGGCGCCGAGGCTGCGCAGCACGTCGAGCACGAGCCCGATGACGACGAGGTACACGCCGACGTCGAAGATCGTCGAGGTGACGAACTCCATGTGACCGATGCCGGGGATCTCCCACTCCCAGAACGTGCTGGTGAGCGGCGCCTGGCCGAAGAACAGCGGCACGACCGCCGCACCGACCGCGAGGATGAGCCCCGCGCCGAGCAGACGCCCGGCATCCGTCGGGGCGGCCGCACCGAGCTCCCAGCGCCCACCCGCGATGTACCGCATGACGAGGGCCATCCCGGCGACGAGGCCGCCGGCGAAGCCGCCGCCCGGGAGGTTGTGGCCGGCGAACAGCAGGAAGATCGAAACGACGATGATCGTGTGGAACAGGATGCGGACGATCACCTCGAGCAGGATCGACCTGTTCTCCGGCTTCATCTTCGGCCCGCCGACGAGCCAGGCGCGGGGGCTGCTCTCGTTCTCGGAGGTCTGGAACCGGATGCCGTCGGTCGTCTCGACCAGCGGCCGGCTGAGGGTGCGGCGGCGCTTCGCCTTCGGAAGCGTCTTCGTCGAAGCGAGCATGTCGGCTCGGTGCGTGACGAATACGAGGGACGCGACGCCGGTCGCGGCGAGCACGAGCACCGAGAGCTCGCCCATGGTGTCCCAGCCGCGAAGGTCGACCAGCGCGACGTTGACCACGTTCTTGCCGTGGCCGATCTCATACGCCAGTTTCGGGAACATCTCCGAGATGGGCGCAGCCACGCGCGACTGCGTCGCCACGATCGCGACCCAGGCCATCGTGAGGCCTGCGCCGATCGCGAGCAGCGCGCGCGGGACGCGGCCGACCGACGCGTTGTGCTCGCCCAGGCGTGCGGGCAGTCGTCGCAGAACGAGCGCGAACGTCACGAGCGTGACCGTCTCGACGAGGATCTGCGTGAGCGCGAGGTCGGGGGCGCCGCTCGTCGCGAAGAGCACGACCATCCCGAGACCGGTGACCGAGACGAGCACGACACCCGTATAGCGCTTGCGCGCCCGCACGGCGATCACACCGGCGACAGCCATGAGCGGCGCGACGACGATCTGCACGGGCGTGTGCCACGCGGAGAGCTGGAACCGGTCGATGTCGCTCGCGAGCAGCGCCGTGATCTCGGCGGCGACGAACACCACGAAGATCGTGCCCACGTACACCGGCAGCGACCCGCGCTGGGTGAGCGTCGTGCTCAGCACCGAGAGGCGGTCCACGCCGCGCACCACGAGGTAGTAGGCGTCCGCCGCGGTGAACGGCAACAGGCGCGACCTGCGATCCCAGCCCGAGCGGACGGTCACCAGGAACAGGGCCGCACCGAGCAGCACCGTCAGGATCGAGATGCCGAGCGCCGGCTCCAGCCCATGCCACAGGGCGAGGTGCCCCGGACCTTCGACCGCTTCGCCGTGGTGGTCGAGACCCGGCGTCGCTGTGAGCGCGTACCCCTGCAGGGCCTTGTCGATCGCCGGCGCACCGATCCCGGCGGCCAGCGTGACGCCGGCGAGGACGATCGGCGCCGACAGGAAGCCGACCGGTGGGTCGGGCCAGACCGTATCGGGCATGCGGTCGCCCATCGCGTCCCGCTTGCTCCAGAACGCTCCCCAGAGGAAGCGGATGCCGTATGCCGCTGTCAGCATGGAACCGATGCTCACGCCGATGATGGCGACGAGGCCCCAGGGAGAGCCGCCGATCGCGTCATCGAGAAGGGCCGTGAGCGTCGACTCCTTCGCCACGAAGCCGATGGTGGGTGCGATGCCGGCCATCGAGGCGACGGAGATGAATGCCGCGGTCGTCATGACCGGCGCCTGGCGGCCGACGCCGCTGAGCTCGGTGATGTCACGGGTCGACAGCTGCCGGTCGATCACGCCGACGATGAGGAACAGCGCCGACTTGAAGAGCGCGTGGCCGATGACCAGCGCAAGACCGGCGAGGGCGCTCGCCTGCGTGCCGTAGCCCACCACGACGGCGAAGAAGCCGAGCTGGCTCACGGTGCCGAAGGCGAGGATGCGCTTGAGGTCGGTCTCGCGCAGCGCCTGGAAGCCGCCGAGAAGCATGGTCACGATGCCGAGCGAGATGATGATCGGCCGCCATGGCCCGCTGAACGCGAAGATGGGCGCGAACCGGGCGATGAGGTAGATGCCGGCCTTCACCATCGCGGCCGCGTGCAGGTAGGCGCTCACGGGAGTCGGCGCTGCCATCGCGCCGGGCAGCCAGAAGTGGAACGGGAAGATCGCGGACTTGCTGACGGCGCCGACGAGGAGCATCACGATCGCGGCATCCACCATCGGGCCGCTGGGTGCGAGCGCGAGGATCTCGCGGATGCTGCCCGTCCCCGCGTCCACGACGAGGAGCACGACGCCGATGAACATCACGAGCCCGCCGAGCGTCGTCACCAGCAGCGCCTGCAGGGCGGCGCGACGGCTGGCGGCGCGACGGCGGTAGTGGCCGATGAGCAGGTACGACAGGATGCTCGTCACTTCCCAGAACATGACGAGCATGACGAGGTCGTCGGTGAGCACGAGGCCGTACATCGCGCCGGCGAACGCGAGCAGCACGGCGGAGAACTGCCCGATGCCCGCGGAGTCGTCGTGGAAGTACCACCGGCAGTAGAGCAGCACGAGGGCGCCGACACCGGTGACGATGAGGGTGAGCACCCAGCCCAGTACGTCCATGTGCATCGACATGTTCAGCCCGAGCTGGGGAATCCACGGCACGGACACGAACGGCGCCGGACCGTCGAGAACCTGCGGAGTGAGCACGAGCGCGTGGACGAATGCCGCCGCGGGAATGAGTGCGGCGACCGCAAAGGCCTGAGCACCCAGCCAGCGCACCAGAACGGGCATCAGAAGCGACCCGAGGAGGAACACAGCGAGGAGCGTCATCATAAGCGGCTCCTCAAAGCTCGTCGGCCGAGATCGGCTCAGGCGGGCGGGTGTCGCTGACCAGTTTACCCGGCGTTAGGAAGTCGTAAGGCCGCGGGTCTCGGATTGCTCCGCTCCGGAGTTCCGCGCGAGCGCCGGACCGAGCCGTTCGTAGGACTGGGCGATGTGCGAGCGCATCGCCTCGGCCGCGGCATCCGCGTCGCGTCGGCGGAGCGCCTCGAGGATGCTCTCGTGCTCCCTGACCGTGTCGTCTTCGAAGTCGTGACGGAAGTTCAGCCGGTAGAGGTGCATGTGCGAGCGCAGCCGCACGATGGCCTCGGCGAGCAGCGGGCTGTCGGCGTGCTCGGCGATGAGGTGGTGGAAATGCAGGTCCTCATCGATGAACCGGCGATAGTTGCGGAACCGCTCATCCTCACCCGGGTCGGATGCGGCGCGCATCTGCTCGACGGACTCCGCGAGTTCCGCCTCGGTGTCGTCGTCGATCCTCCCGGACGCGCGACGCGCGGCTTCAGGCTCGAGGAGCTCGCGCATGTCGTAGAGGTCTCTCAGACCGCGGGCGTCGAGCAGCGGCGCCGCGACGTATCCCTTGAGCGCGCGCTTCGCGACGAGCCCCTCCGCTTCGAGCCGTGTCAGGGCCTCCCGCACGGGGGTGGGTGACACGTCGAGATCGCGGGCGACGGCGTCGATGTTGACCCGGGCTCCCGGGTCGATCACGCGGTCCATGAGCAGTCCGAGCACGGCGTCGTAGACGTCGTCGACGAGGGCGCGCCGCGCGGGGAGCGGGCGCGGTCCGCGGGCCTCGTCGTCGCTGAACATGAGTCTCATCGTACGGGCTGCCCCTCGCGCTCATATCGCGGGCGCGCGGACGTCGGGCCCGCGACCACCGACGGAGAGTGGCTGATCAGACCGAGTTCCCGGAGCTCGTCCCAGAGGTCGGCGGCGACCGGAGGCTCCCGCAGACCGCTGTTGCGCGAGATCTGGTCGGCGCTCGCCCCGCCGAGGACGACGGCCGCCACCGCCGGATGCAGGAGCGGGTACTGCACTGCCAGCTCGGGAAGCGTGCGCCCGTGGCGGGCGGCGACGCGCGCGATCGCGCGCGCACGCCCGACGATCTGCTCCCCGGCCGGTCCGTAGTCGAACATCGCGCCGGGCGCCGGGTCGTCGATCGCGAGGATGCCGGAGTTGAACACCGCAGCGGCGAGCACGCTCACACCGCGCTCTTCCGCGGCGGGCAGCAGGTCGTCGGCGGCGGATTCGTCGAGCAGCGTCCACCGTCCGGCGATCATCATCACGTCCGCATCCGTCTCGCGCACGAAGCGGGCGGGCATCGCGCTCTGGTTCATGCCCGCCCCGAACGACGTGATCACGCCCTGATCACGCAGCTCGGCGAGCGCCGGGAACGCCCCGTCGAGCGCCTCGCGCTCGAACTCGTCGGGGTCGTGCACGAGCACGATGTCGATGCGGTCGAGGCCGAGCCGGGTCAGCGAATCCTCGATGGAGCGCAGGACGCCGTCCCGCGAGTAGTCGCGGACCCGTCGGTGGTCGGACGACACGTCGAAGAGGTTCTCCAGATCCGTGCGGCCATCGGCATCCTGCGGCACGAGCAGTCGCCCCACCTTCGTCGAGACGAGGAACTCGTCTCGCGGCAGGGCACGCAGCCCTTCGCCCAGCCGTCGCTCGGCAAGCCCGAGGCCGTAGTGCGGGGCCACATCGAAGTACCGTACGCCGCTGTCCCACGCCGTGGGGACGATCGCCGGCCACTCGTCGTCGCCGAGCGCTCGGTAGAGATTGCCGAGCGCGGCGGCGCCGTAGCCGACGGGCGGGGCGGCGAGTCCGCCGCGTCCGATGGCGACGGCTGGGATGTCGACGAGACTCATGAGACGATCAGCCGGTCCAGCGCGCGATCGTCCCAGGGGATGCCGAGGCCGGGCGCCGTGGGCGCCCACCCCCTTCCGTTCTCGACGCGCAGCTCTCCCGTGGTGACGGCCCGCAGCTGCGGGATGTGCTCGAGGTACAGCGCGTTGGGGATCGCGCAGACGAGCGAGACGTGCAGCTCCATGAGGAAGTGCGGTGCCACCTTCGCGTTGAACGACTCCGCGAGGTGCGCGATCTTGAGCCACGGAGTGATGCCGCCGACGCGGGCGACGTCCGCCTGCACGATCGACGCCCCGCCGCGCTGCAGGTGCTCGCGGAAATGACCGAGCGAGTACATGCTCTCGCCGACCGCGATGGGCACCGACGTCGACCGGGCGAGGAGGCGGTGTCCCTCGACGTCTTCGGCGGGGAGTGGCTCTTCGAACCAGAACACGTCGACCTGCTCGAACAGCCGCGCGCGGCGCACCGCTTCCGAGACGGAGAACGACTGATTCGCGTCGACCATGATGTCGAGATCCGGGCCGACGGCGTCCCGCACGGCGCGCAGACGGTCGAGGTCCTGGTGACCTCGCGGCATGCCGACCTTGATCTTGACCCCACCCATGCCGCGCTCCTTCGCGGCGACCGCGTGCTCGACGAGTTCGTCGGTGCGATAGTGCAGCCAGCCGCCCTCCGTGTCGTACATCGGCACCGAGGGGGAGGCGCCTCCGGCCGCGACCCAGAGCGGCAGCCCGGCGCGCGTCGTCCTCGCATCCCAGACCGCGGTATCGATCGCGGCGAGCGCGAGCGCCGTGATCGGCCCGACCGTCGTGGCCCTTGTGATGCCGAAGAGCGACAGCCACACGGCCTCCGGCCGCTCGGCCTCGAGCCCGATGAGCGCGGGCAGCAGCGTCTCGCGCAGCAGGCTCAGCACCGCGCCACCGCCCGTGCCGATCGTATAGCTGTAGCCGACGCCTTCCGCGCCGTCCGCCGTGCGGATCCGCACGAGGACGGTCTCCTGCTTCACGAAGGTCTGCAGCGCGTCGGTGCGCTCCGTCTCGACGGGGATGTCGCAGAGCCGGGCCTCGGCGTGCACGATGCGGCTTCGCGCCGTGGCGTCCGTGTGCACCTCGAGGCGTGTGTCGTGAGTGGTGGTCATCAGCGTCCTCCGAGTCCGCCCAGGGTGACCCCCTTGATCAGCTGACGCTGCAGGAGCAGCACCAGGACCAGCGAGGGTATGACGGCCAGGGTCGACGCCGCCATGAGCAGAGCCCACTGCGTGCCGAACTGGCCGGTGAACATGCCGAGCCCCAGGGGGACCGTGGCCATGTCCTGCGTGTTGATGATGATGAGCGGCCACAGATACGAGTTCCAGTAGCCGATGAACGAGAAGACCGCCAGCACACTGAGGGGAGCCGTGAGCTGCGGCAGCAGCACCGACCACAGGGTGCGCAACCGCGAGGCGCCGTCGATCAGCGCCGCCTCCTCGTACTCGAGTGGGATGGTGAGGAAGAACTGCCGCATGAGGAACGTGCCGAACGCCGTGAACGCGAACGGGATGATCAGCGCCGCGTAGGTGTCGTTGAGGCCCCAGCCGTTGATCATGATGAACAGCGGAACGACCAGCACCTCCTGCGGCAGCACGAGAGTGAGCACGAACAGGAGGAACAGCTTGTCGCGGAACCGGAAGCGGAGTCGCGAGAACGCGTAGGCCGAGAGCACGGCGACGACGACCGACAGCGCGGCACCGAGGATCGCGACGAACAGTCCGTTGAGGATGAAGCGTCCGAACGGCACGACCGTCCACGCCTCGACGAAGTTCGCCCAGCGGATCTCGGATCCGAAGATCTGCGGCGTCTCGGTGAAGACCTCATTCTCGGGTTTCAGCGCCGTGAGGAACATCCAGATGAACGGGAACGCGAAGATCAGCGCCACCACGGCGATCGCTGCGGTGTTCAGCCACTCCTTCACGGTGGTCCGCCGCTGCTTCGCTCGTCGAGGAAGCACCAGCAGGGCGGTGGCGGAGAGGTCGCGGTCACTCATAGTTCACCCACTTGCGCTGCCCGACGAACTGCAGAGCCGTGATGAGCATCACCACGACGAAGAGGATCCACGCGAGCGCGGATGCGTAGCCGAGCCGATCGAACACGAAGCCGTTGCGGTACAGGTAGAGCACGAACGTGTTCGTGCTCTCGCCCGGACCGCCCTGGGTCAGGAACAGCGGCTGCACGAAAACCTGGAAGGCGCCGATCATGGTCATGGTCGAGCAGAAGAACAGCGAGGGAGACAGCAGCGGGAGGATGATGAACCGCAGTCGCTGCCAGGCGGTCGTGCCGTCGATGCGGGACGCCTCGAGGAGCTCCTTCGGAATGGCGCTCAGGCCGGCCGAGAGCACGATGACGTTGTAGCCGAATGACTGCCACACCGACATCGCGATCACCGACGGGAGCGCCCACGCCGAATCGGAGAGCCAATTCGGCCCGTCGATCCCGACCGTGGCGAGCATCGAGTTCACGAGCCCGTCCTGCGACAGCAGCAGCCTCCACACCAGCGCGTTGGCGACCATCGGGGTGATGACCGGCAGGAAGAAGACCACCCGCCACGCACCAGCCGCCTTCATGCGGGTGTTGAGCCAGAGCGAGATCGTGAGCGCGACGAACAGGTTCAGCGCCGTGTAGACCACCGCGAAGATCACGGTGTTGCCCAGCACGGTGTAGAACGTCGGGTCTCGGAACAGCTTGACGTAGTTGTCGACGCCGATGAAGTCGGGGCTGCCGAACAGCTTCCAGTCGAAGAGGCTGATGAACGCCGAGCCGAACAGCGGCGTGAGGATGAACAGGACGAAACCGATCATCCCCGGCGCGAGGAACGCCACCGCCACCCAGCCGTGACCCCGCCGTCGCGGTAGACGCGGCACCCGCGGGGCGGGGGCGCCGGTCGGCACCCCCGCCACGTCGGGCATCGCAGAGGAGGCCGCAGCCTCTCTCCGGTCGCTCATGATGGCCATCCGCTCAGCCCGCCACCGAGTTCTGGATCGTCTCCATGATCTCCTCGGCCGTCAGCTCGCCGCGGTAGCCCTGCACGCCGTACTGCGTCATGAGGGTCTCGACCTGATTCCAGGTGGGGGTCGTACGCTGCGGCGTCGCATCCGACAGCAGCGCCTCGACGACCTCGGCCGCGCCCTCTGTCTTGCCCTCGGCCCACGCCGGAAGCGCCTCGATGCGGGCGGGGACGATGCCCCGGGCCTCGGCCTGCTTCTCCTGCACCGACAGCGAGGTGAGCGCCTCGATAGCCGCGAACGCCTCTTCCGGCCGCTCGCAGTTCGCCGCGATCCCGAAGCCCGAGCCGGCGGTCATGGCCGCAGCACTGCCGCTGGTCGACGGCACGATCGTGACGCCGAGCGTGAAGTCGGCGGCTTCGGCGAAGCTGCCGTACATCCATGGCCCCTCGATGAGCATCGGCACCGCACCGGAGGTGAACGCCTGCTGCGACACCTCGGAGCCGTCGGCCGCCTCCGGCGCCTTCGCGACCTGGTCGACCGCGACGAGGTCGAAGAAACTCTGCATCTGCTCGACGAAGTCGGGGTTGGTGAGGTCCAGCTCACCGTCCTCCGTGACGGCGGGTACGCCGTCGGCCAGCGACCAGGCGTTCGGGATGAAGATGCCGGGTGCCAGCGCGAGCCCCTTCTTGTCACCATCGGTCAGGGCTTTCGCGTCGGAGATGAACTGGTCTCGCGTGTAGTCCGTGCCAGGGAGCTGCAGGCCAGCGGCCTGGAACGCCTCGACGTTGTAGAACAGCACGATCGGCTCGGCGTCGTACGGGATCGCCCGGATCGTGCCGTCGACCGTCATACCGGCGAGCATCGACGCGTCGATCTCATCGGTGTCGAATCCGCTCTCCTCGATGAGGTCGTCGAGCGGCATCAGCAGATCGCCGAGCTCCTGAGCGCGTGCGGCCTGCGTCGTCAGCAGACACGGCGGATTGCTGCCGCTGAGTCGCGTCTTGACCTTGGTCCAGTAGTCCGAGAAGCTCGGTCCCTCGACGGAGATGTCGAGGTCGGGGTCCTCGGCCTTCGCACCGGAGATGAAGTCGGCCCACTGCGCCTGATCGCCCTCGCTGGCGGCCCAGGTGTAGAGCACGAGCGGACCGCCGGCGTCTCCGCCGCCTCCGCCCGAGCTGCTCGCGCACCCGGCGAGGGTGACCGCGGCGAGTCCGGCGATGCCGGAGACGATCAGGCGCCTGGCACGGCGCGTGGGGACTGCATTCATACTGTCTGCCTCCTTCATTGGATGCATCATCGATGCGTGGGTGAGGGGTACCGCTCGGATGCGTCCGGCCTCGATCGGGGTGGAGGTGGCCCGGACGCTGTCATGTCTGTGATCAGGTGGTGGAGAAGTCGATGGCGACGACGTCGATCAGCGCTCCGCTCGGGTCGGGGGCGACGATGCGCAGTTCGCCGAGATCGTCCCCGGCCGTCGAGGCCTCGTGCACCTCGAAGGTCGCATCGTGCTGCAGGTCGAGGCCGTCGGCCAGGCGGTGCACGCGGGTGATGCGCCGCACCGGGAGCCCCCGCACGATGATCTCGTCGACCGGCAGGGCCGTGAGGTGCAGGTAGAGCCGCCCATCTCGGGCGGTCGTCGGTCCATGGAAGTCGATCCCCTCGGTGGGGTCGACGCCGATCACGGACTCGGCGTGAGCCGGCATCCAGTCGGCGAACTCCTGCAGCCGTTCCTGCTCGACCTCGGGGAGCGCGCCGTCGGGGCCCGGGCCGACGTTGAGCAGCAGATTGCCGCCGCGTGCGACGACGTCGATGAGCGTCACGAGCAGCGAGCGCGCCGACTTCTCGTTGTCGGGACCACGACGGTAGGCCCAGTGGTCGCCGATCGTGAGGCACAGCTCCCAGGGGCCGGTCGGCGCGGCGAGCGGGAAGCCCTGCTCGGGAGTGCGGTAGTCGCCCTGCCCTGGTAGCCGGTCGTTGATCACGACGTCCGGCTGCAGCTCCTTGATGAGACGCCGCAGCGCGGGAGCCGTCCATTCGACCGCTGAGCGCTCCCAGTCGCCGTCGAACCAGAGCAGGTCGATCGTGCCGTAGTTGCTGAGCAGCTCGCGCAGTTGCGCGCGGAGATACTCCAGGTAGCGTTCCCATTCCTCGGGGCTCGAACGGCGGTGGCGGTCGGTCGCGTCCGGGGTGTCCGCGAACTCGGGGAGTCCGGCGGCCGGCCAGTGCTCGAGCTTGTAGGGCAGGTCCTCGTCACGGAAGGCCGGGTAGTCGGGGTGGTTCCAGTCGGGCAGGCTGTAGTAGATGCCGACGCGGAGCCCTGCCGCGCGCACGGCCTCGACGAACTCGCGGGTGATGTCGCGCCGGAAGGGGCCGTGCTCGACACCGAAGTCCGACTGCTCGGTGAAGAACATGTTGTAACCCGCGTGGTGCCGGGCGGTGAAGACGACATAGGTGGCGCCCGCCTCGCGCGCCCGACGGGCGAGGTCTGCCGCATCCCAGTCGGTCGGGTCGAACGTCGGCGCGGTCGCCTGGTACTCCGCGACCGTGACGCGGTCCTCGACGGCATCCTGCCCGGGGATGATGGAGCGTCCGACGAGCGGCCAGGAGATCTCGACGCCCTGCTGGGAGGCCTGGTCCCAGTGCACGAAGATTCCGAGACCCGCCCCGCTGAACCATTCGCCGCCGGGGATGCGCTGGGTCTGCCGGCGGAAGACTGCTGCGTCTGCCATGACTCTCCTCATCGAGATCACAATTTCCTATAGGATACCTGATACGCAATATATCCCACAACGGAGTGAAGGAGAAGCGCCGATGGTCATGTTCGAGAAGGACGCCGTCAGGCCCGCCGAGTACCGCCGGTTCGAGCGACCGCTGCCCGAGTGGTACCGCGGCGCCGGTCTGGGCATCTTCGTGCACTGGGGGCCGTACTCGGTGCCGGCATGGGCTGAGCCGACCGGCGAGCTCGGCGCTGTATCCCGCGAGGAGTGGTACGCGCACAACCCGTATGCGGAGTGGTACGCCAACACGATCCGCATCGAGGGATCCCCGGCGCGTGTGCATCACGAGACCGTGCACGGCGGTGCCCCTTACGACGACTTCCTCGACCGGTGGCGCGCGGAGGAGTTCGATCCCGACGAGGTGCTCGCCGTCGTCGCTGCGACCGGAGCGCGCTATTTCATCCCCACGACCAAGCATCACGACGGCGTCACGCTATGGGACGCTCCGGGCACCGACGGCCGCAACACGGTGGCGCGCGGACCTCGCCGCGACCTGATCGGCGCCTTCGCCGACGCCACCCGACGGGCGGGCCTGCGGTTCGGGGTCTATTACTCGGGCGGCCTCGACTGGCACTTCTCCGACCTGCCGCCCATCGATCACGACGGCGCCCCGGCGCCCGACGACCTCCCGTACGCCGAGTACGCGCACGACCATCTCGTCGACCTGGTCGAGCGATACCGCCCGGACATCCTGTGGGGCGACATCCGCTGGCCGGATGCCGGCATCGCGCCCGGTCCGAAAAGCCTCGCGCACGCGTTCGACGTCTTCTACGACGCGGTGCCGGACGGAGTCGTCAACGACCGGTGGGGCAGGTCGCACTGGGACTTCCGCACGAGCGAGTACGTGCACGGCACGGCGGTCGAGGTCGGCGACGCGTGGGAGAACACCCGTGGCATCGGCCTCTCCTTCGGCCACAACCGCAACGAGACGTCCGAGCATCTGCTCTCGGCGGAGGAAGCGGTGCGGCTGCTCGTCGACGTCGTCTCCCGCGGCGGGAACCTGCTGCTGAACATCGGCCTCGACGCGGCGGGCCGCATTCCCGATCTCCAGCGGCAGACGCTCGAGGGCATCGCCGCGTGGACTGCCCGACACGGCCACACCGTCTTCGACGCCCGACCGGTGGACGGGCTGAACCCTTCCGACGACCCGTGGGTGCGATGGACCCGCTCGGGCGACGCCGTGCACGCCCTGGTCGACGCGCGAGGGACCGTGAGTCTTGCCGACCCCAGCGGGATGCTCGACGAGACGACGGCGCAGATCGCCGGCACGCCGGTCGCCGCGACCAGGACCGGGGATGCCATCCTGGTCGAGGCGACGGGTGCCGAGGGTCCCGTCGCGATCTCGTTCCGGGTCCGCACCTGACGAAAGGCCACTCACCATGCGCATCGCCCTGCACTCCGAGATCCGCGACGGCGCGGTCGACGACTACCGCACCAACCACGAGCGGATCCCCGACGACCTCGCCGCGACGTTCGCTCGTATCGGAATCCATGAGTGGACGATCTGGCGCTCGGGGCACCGCCTGTTCCACCTCGTCGAGTGCGACGACTGGGATGCCGCGGTCGCGGCGCTCGCCGACGACCCGGCCGACCACGCCTGGCAGGCCGACATCGGTCGCTTCGTCGAGTTGTTCCGCGATGCAGACGGCGCCGAGGGCACCGCGCCCCTCGAGCAGGTGTGGGATCTCTCGGCACAGCGCGACGCCTGACGCCGGTCGGATCGCTCGTCGCTCGCGTGGCAGAGTAGCCCCGTGACGCGGGTGTGGGTGCGAGAGCTGCCGGGCTGGATGCTGGCCGCCGCCGTCGCGCTGATCACCGTGGCGACTGTGGCATCGTCGCCGCGCGCCGAACTGCTCTTCCGCGACGGCGACTCGCTCGTCGTCGCGCTCCTGTCGCGGTCCATCCTCAGCGGCGAGCCGCTGGACTGGGCGATGTCGAGTGTGCTCTTCCTCCCCGAGACTGCGCTGTTCACCGGCCTTCGCGCGGTGCTTCCGCTCGGGGTCGACGGTCTGTTCACCGCGAGTGCGGTCGTCGGCATCCTCGCCCTGTACGGAGCGATCCGCCTCGCGGCGGGCCGCGCGAGAGCCGGGCGCGCGCCCGTCGGATGGTCGGTCGCGGCGGTCGCGATCTTCGGCCTGCTGGCGATGACCGAGACGACGGCGTCGCGGGATGCTCTCGAGCTCGCGTCGCTGCAGCTCACGACGACCTATTACTCGGCCACTGTCATCGCGGTGGTGCTGTCGATCGGCCTGAGTCGCCGGGTGCTCGACAGCAGCACGCACACGGTGGTCCTCGGCGTCTCCCTCGGAGCGGTGGCCGCGCTCTCGACGCTGACCAACCCGCTCTACGCGGCGTGGTTCACGATACCGTTCGCCCTGGTGTCGTTCGTCTTCGTGTTCCGTCGGGCGCTGCGCGTGCGCATCGTGGGTCTCCTCTCCGCCGCGCTGACCGGCACGGGGCTGGGCTTCCTCCTCCGTATTCCGTTCGCAGCATGGATCGCGAACACGGGTGCCGGATACGCCCAGCCATCGCTGTGGCGCGAATCGATCGGGCACTACTCG
This sequence comes from Microbacterium hydrocarbonoxydans, assembly GCF_023715885.1. Taxonomy (GTDB): domain Bacteria; phylum Actinomycetota; class Actinomycetes; order Actinomycetales; family Microbacteriaceae; genus Microbacterium; species Microbacterium hydrocarbonoxydans_C. The sequence continues at coordinate 537,555 of NZ_JAMBOY010000001.1, forward strand.
GACCTCGCGGCGCACCGTCTGCAGTCACCGCTCGGGGTCGCCGCCCTTCTCACCGGGTTCGCGCTCCTCGGTCTCGGCGTGCTCCGCAGCATCCGTGCCGACGATCCGGCGTCGCGCATGGTCGCTGTCGCGTCGTGGGCATTTCCGGTGGCCGTCGTCCTCGGCGCGATCGCTCTCGGCACCCATGCCGCGCGCTACCTCGAGCCGATCGCCTTCCTGCCGGTGCTCTCACTCGTGGCCTCGCCGCACGCGCTCCGACTCCCGATCCGTCCACGCCGCACGGTCGCCGTCATCGCTGCGGCGATCGTGCTCGTCGTCGGCGCGGTGGGCGCGACCCGTCTCACGGTCGCTGCGTCCGAGGCGTCAGAGAACCCCGATCTCGCGTGCGTCACCGCATGGATCGACGCGTCGGGTCGAACCGGCGCAGGGCAGTTCTGGACGGCACGGCTGCCGAAGCTGCACCTCGACGACCCGGCGCAGCTCGTGCAGGTCGACCACCGTCTGAACGGCTACGCGTGGCTCGTGAACCGCACGGACTTCGCGATCAGCGACGTCAGCTTTCTGGTGGAGGACTCCCAGTCCGTTCCCTGGGAGCTGCCGAAGTCCACCGTGCCCGACGGAATCGTCGAGTGCGGGCGGTGGTCGATCCTCGACTTCTCGTCGAATCCACTGCCACTCGGCCCGGTGCACTCGTGAGCCCGCGCTGCCGTCATCCCCGACGCGCGCGCCGTCGCGACCGGAGGAGCAGCCAGGCACCCGCGCTCATCAGCACGCCGGCGCCGAGGAGCGCCGGGGACGCATCGCCGCCTCCGGTCGCGGCCAGGCGTCCTGGGCGCGCCGCTGAGCCCGATGCCTGCTGGCTCGCCGCAGTGACGAGGAACACCGCCGACACCGACCCGGACGACGCGCCGGTCAGAATCACGGTATGCGATCCCGGCGAGGTGCCGGACGGGACCGACCACGTGAAGGAGACCGAGCCGGACGCATCCGCGATGCGCGCGCCGAGGTCGACGGGATCCGAGGCCATGACACCACTCACGGACTCGCCGGGACGGAACCCGCTCGCCGTCGCGCTCTGCTGAGCACCCTGCGGCACCTCCGCTTTCGCAAGTGTCAACGACAGCTCAGGGGGCTCGGGCACATCCGTCATGACCGCGGCCGCGGGTGACGAGTTCCCGGCGGTGTCGGTCGCCGTGACGTTCAACGGGGTCGCGTCGGCCTGCGCGGGGTCGAGATCGACCGTGAAGGAGCCGTCCTGAGACGCGACGCCGGTGCCGATCGTCGTTCCGTCGGGGGCGCTCACCACGACGGTCGCGCCCGGCTCGGCGGTTCCCGTCACGCGCTTGCCGTCGCTGGCGAGCGAGGCGGGTGGGGCGGGGGCGACGACATCGGCTCGAGTCCTGATCGAGAGTGTCGCGGTGGTCGAGGTGGTCGACACCACGTTCACCTCGACACCGCCGGACGCCGAGGTGAACGTCGAACCGGTGGGCCAGAAGGTGCTGCGCGTCCCGTCGGCTGCGGCTGGTGTGGCGAGCAGCCCCGTTCCGTTCGCCGGCTGCGACGTGAGAACGCGGACGCCGTACCCGCGGCGATAGGTGACGCCGTCCCAGGTCGCGCTCGAGCGGGCGTTCCAGTTGCCGACGTTATAGCCGTCGGGGGTCGTGAACTCCACCCAGTACTTCTTGCCCGAGACGGGATCGGTGATCTGGACGGACCTCAGTCCCTGGCGCAGGTTCACCGATTGCAGAGTGACCTGCTGTTCCGCGGGGCCGCTGATGTCCAGATAATCGGGCTGGTCGAGGAACCCGAGGCGGATCTGGTTGGGTGTCGAGAGGTCGTTGTAGACGAGCTGCAGGCTGCCGCCCATCACGTCGAGGGTGTCGCCGTACTCCTGAAAGGTGCACGATCCGCCGGCGCTGCGGGGCAGTCCGTCGACGCTGCCGTCGGCGCAGGTGTACACCCCCGCATGACCGAGCGTGAGGTTGTGGCCGAGTTCGTGAGCGATCGGGCCGTCCTGGCGCGGGTTGGATCCGCCCTGCTCGACATCGATCCAGGTCGGGTCGTCGATGGATCCGGGCTGCTGTCCGACCCCGCCGAAGCTGCAGCCGGCGACGACGAAGTACAGGAAGTGCGCGCGAGGGCTGCTCTGATACGCGAGCCACCGCTCCGCGGCGCGCACCCGCTCGTTGCGCCCGGCGCCGCCGGGGTTGCAGGCGGTCTGATCGGTCGTCCCGTTCTCGTCGACATCGGCCCACTGCACCGAGACGACGCGGAGGTCGACAGCGCCGTCGCTCTGGTCGAGCCAGTACTGACGGAGGTCGGCGAGCTGATCCATCGCGCGGTCCCTCAGCACCTCGGGTGCATCCGTCACCGGAGTGGACGTTCCGAGGGCCAGGACCACGGTGACGGGATGGTCCTCCGCAGCGCCGGGTTCCGCGGCGACGGCCGGTGCGGCGACTCCTCCGAGCATCCCGCCGGCCGCGACGGCCATGGCCACGACGGCACTCGATGCGCTTCTCCACGACCGTTTCCGCTGAGGCGTCCTCGACTGCATCCGTGCCATCCCCTCCGTCGTCCGGCGGCGCCGCGTCGGCGTACCGCGCAGAAGGCTAGTGGAGGATCGACCGTGTGCGCAGAATACTGCGTCGACGCCCGATGATCAGCGGATCGGCGCTGCGGTCGTCGTCCCCGCTCGGAAGCGACACGTCAGGTGCAAGGAGATCCCCGGCTCACCCTGCAGCATCCGTGCGACCTGCTCGCCGGCGGCGCGGCCTTTCTCCATCGCGGGCTGCACGCTCGTCGTCAGCACGAGGTCGCCGAGACCGTCGGCGTCGATTCCATCGAATCCCGCGACGGAGAGGTCCTGCGGCACTCGCAGTCCGAGTTCCTCGGCCGCTCGGATGACGCCGACCGCGAGGAGATCGCTCTGCGCGAAGATCGCCGTCGGCCGGGAGGAGGGATCCTCCAGCAGCAACCGACCGACCAACAGGCCCTCGTCGATGAGGCTGCCAGAGGCCGAGATCGCCGGAGCGTCGGGGAAGATCTCGCGCATGCCGGCCAGACGGTCCACGGTGACGTCGACCGTCGCCCGGGCGATCCGCTCTGCCGTGACCGTCCCGCGAACGCGGTCCTGGTCGAGTGGCAGCGTGACCAGGGCGATGTCGCGGTGCCCGAGCTCGTGGAGATGCCGAGCGACGTCCGCCGCCGCGGCCTGATTGTCCAAGGTGACGCGCGGGACGCCATCGCCGGCATCGCCCTCGATCACGACGACGGGAAGCCCTCGGCCGCGGACGACGTCGAGCGACGCACGGGTGCGACCCGAGCATCCGATCAGCACCACGGCGTCGACCGGTGCGCTCGCGAGGGGCGACCCTTCGTCGCCCGGCTCGTCGCGCATGAGCAGGATCCCGGCGCTCAGTGCGGCGAGCCCATCGGTCAATCCGTCCATCATCGCGGTCGTCACCGGGTCGAGGAACGCCGTGCGCAGGTGCCCTTCAAGGACCACCGCGACGATGCCGCTCCGCCCCCGCCGCAGCGAGGCCGCACGCGGGTCGGGGCCGGCGTAGCCGAGCTCCGCCGCTGCGGCGAGCACTCGTTCGCGGGTCGCCGGGGCGACGTTGGCCTTGCCGCTGAAGACGACGGATGCCGTGGAGGTCGCGACCCCCGCCTCGCGCGCGACATCGGCGATGGTCGCGCGACGCGGAGATTCGGGGCTGGTCATACTCCGAGGATAACCCGCCGTGGGTAGGTGGGTTCGAATCGATTCGATAAGCTCTCCCCATGCAGCACGTCCTCTCCCGTCCGCAATACGTCCGGTGGCGTACCGCGGTCTTCGCGATCTTCTTCATCAGCGGACTGTCGGTCGCGACCTGGGCATCGCGTGTGCCCGACATCAAGATCGCGCTCGAGATCGACAAGGCGCAGGTGGGCATGCTGCTGCTAGGCGCCGGGATCGCCTCCATCATGGGCATCTCGTCGGGTCCGGCCGTCATGGCGCGCACCGGAGCGCGGCACGGGATGCTGATCGCCATCGCCACCTTCGCCTCGGGCGTCGCGGTGATCGGCGTCGGCGCGAACGTCGTCGGCTCCTACCCCGTCGTGCTCCTCGGGCTCGCCCTGTTCGGCCTCGGCAACGGCAGCGTCGACGTGATGATGAACGTCGAGGCCACCGCGATCGAGCAGTACGCGAAGAAGACGATCCTGCCGCTGTTCCACGCCTTCTTCAGCTTCGGCACCGTGGTCGGCGCCGGCCTGGGCGCCCTGGCGGCGCAGCTGCGCATCGACGTGTTCGGCCACACCCTCGCCACGGCGATCCTCATCGCGGTGATCGGCATCACGAGCATTCTCAACGTGCCCCGCCGCGCGGAAGCGCTCGACCCCGCGGACCGCACCGGCGAGAAGCCCCGGTGGCGCGAGCGGATGCATGTGGCCCTCACCGCCTGGCGCGAACCGCGCACCTACGCGATCGGCGTCGTCATGCTGGGCATGTCGTTCGCCGAGGGCGGCGCGAACGACTGGCTCGCACTCGGCGTCGCGGAGGACCACGGCGGCGGCACAGCTCTCGGCGCCGCCGCTCTCGCGACGTTCTCGGTCGCGATGACCGCTGTCCGGATCTTCGGTGGGCCGCTCGTGGACCGCTTCGGTCGTGTCGCGGTGCTGCGCATCCTTGCGCTCACCGCCGCCGCGGGCATCCTGCTGTTCATCCTCGCCCCGTCGCTGCCGCTCGTGTTCGTGGGCGCCGCCCTCTGGGGCGTGGGCGCTTCCCTCGGGTTCCCGCTGGGCATGTCCGCCGCAGCCGACGACCCGGCGAAGGCCGCGGCACGCGTGAGCGCCGCGGCGACGATCGGATACATCTCCTTCCTCGGCGGACCTCCGGTGCTCGGGTTCATCAGCGAGCATGTCGGATTGCTCAACACCCTGTTCATCCTCGCGGGACTCGCGGTGCTCTCGGGGCTCTTCTCGGGCGCTGCCCGTCCGCTGCGCGAAGACGAGAAGACCCCGGTCTCGACGCGCTGACGTCGACCTCGCCCGATGCGGTTAGGCTCGTCGGGTGCGTCTCGTCATCGCCCGCTGCTCCGTCGATTACACCGGGCGGCTGAATGCCCACCTCCCCCTCGCCACGCGCCTGCTCGTGCACAAGGGAGACGGCAGCCTGCTCGTGCACTCCGACGGCGGCAGTTACAAGCCGCTCAACTGGATGAGCCCTCCCTGCTCGCTCTCGACCGAGGCGCCGGGCGAGGAGGAGGCCATCGCAGGGGTGGCCGAGGTGTGGCGCGTCACGCACAAGAAGACGGGTGACGCGCTGCGCGTGCAGATCTACGAGGTCATCCACGACTCGAACCACGATCTCGGCATCGACCCCGGCCTGCAGAAGGACGGCGTCGAAGCGGATCTCCAGCGCCTGCTCGCCGAGCAGGTGGACCGCATCGCCGACGGTGCGACGCTCGTGCGCCGCGAGTACCCGACCGCGATCGGTCCGGTCGACCTGCTGGTGAGGGATGCCGACGGCGTCGCCATCGCGGTGGAGGTCAAGCGCCGCGGCGACATCGATGGTGTCGAGCAGCTGACACGCTACCTCGACCTGCTCCGTCGCGACCCCCACCTGTCGCCGGTGCAGGGAGTGTTCGCCGCGCAGGAGATCAAACCGCAGGCGCGCGTCCTGGCCGAGGACCGTGGCATCCGCTGCCTCGTGCTCGACTACGACGACATGAAGGGCATCGAGTCCGGCATCCCCCGCCTCTTCTGAGGTCAGCGGGATGTGACGAGTCGCGGGAGCGGGCCTTCGAGTCGCGCGATCGCGACTTTCACCTCAGACAGCTCATGCTCCACCCCGCCCATACGGGTCTCGAGTCGATCGATCCGGGTGTCCGCCGCCGCGAACCGCGCGTCCATCCTGGCGTCAGCCGCCGCGAACCGCGCGTCCATCCGGGCGTCCGCCGCGGCGAACCGCGCGTCCATCCTGGTGAGGAACCACCCACAGGCACTCACGAATGCGACGATCACCGACACCCCGCACGCGATGATCGCGATGACTTCCACCGACACGTGCATTCCCCCAGTCTTCTCCGCATCCGCGGCGATGTCCCGACCGTAGTGACACGAGATCCGGCATTCCGGCATCCGTGGATAAGCCCACGGCGACGGATTCTGTGCAGGACGAGTGCCCATAGGCTGGAAGGTATGCCTCTCTCCCCCTACTCCTGCGTGCTGTGGGACGTCGACGGCACGATCGTCGACGCTTCCGTCGGCATCCTCCGCCGACTGAAGGTGGCGCTCACGCACTTCGGCCGTCCCGCGCCCACGCGCGAGGAGCTGATCCACTGGATCGGCCCGCCGATGTTCGACTCGTTCCAGGCGCAGGCCGGAATGTCGCCCGAACAGGCGACCGAGGCCGTGTCGTTCTACCGCACGCTCGGCAAGGCGGACGGGTACACCACCGACATCGCGACCTACGCGGGGGTTCCCGAGATCCTCCGCGACGTGCACGCCGCCGGCATCCCCCAGGCGACCGCGAGCTCGAAGCCCGAGATCCAGGTCGACGCCATCGTGGACTTCCTCGAGCTGCGTCCGTACTTCCTGACGACGGTCGGCGCAACGCCCGACGAGGCCACCCTCGCGACCAAGACCGACATCGTCGCCGAAGCGCTGCGCCGGCTGGCCGCTCGAGGCGTCGACGTCTCACGGCCGGTGCTCATCGGCGACCGTCACCACGACGTGGAGGGTGGCGCCGCCAACGGAGTGCCGGTGATCTTCGTCGACTGGGGTTTCAGCGACGCTCATGAGGGCGATGACGCGGCGTTCCGCGTTTCGACGGCTGACGATCTCCGCGCCCTGCTGCTCGGCTGAGACCGTTCAGGGCCGCTGAAAGCACAGAACTCCCCGCCGGATGCCGCGCTCGTTGCGGCACCCGGTCAGGGAGTTCTGTAGGTCGTCCGCCTCAGAGAGGACGGATGTTCTCGGCCTGCAGGCCCTTGGGACCCTGCGCGACGTCGAACTCGACTCGCTGGTTTTCCTCCAGCGAGCGGTAGCCGGAAGACTGGATGGCGGAGTAGTGCGCGAAAACGTCAGCGCCGCCGTCGTCGGGGGAGATGAAGCCGAAGCCCTTCTCCGAGTTGAACCACTTGACCGTGCCCTGGGTGCTCATTTACTGCCTGTTCTGCTGAGAAAAGAAGCCGACGCAGGATGCACCGACGTGCTCCACGCTAGTGGAGCGCCGCCAGAGGGGAAGTCCCGGTGTCAGCCCGTAACCCAAATGTTGCATGAGCGACCTTTCGCCGTCACAACAGCGTGACGGTCATCGGCGTCGCCTGGCCGGAAAATGGTGTGGCCCTCACCGCGGGGGGAGCGATGAGGGCCGAAGACGACCGGAGGGTGCGTCAGAGACCACCCTACCCCCTTCGCGGAGGATTTGTCCCCCATTTGGGGGACAACGACGAAAATTGCGGAAATCCACAACGATAGCGGCCCCCTCGAGCGGCCCATTGGGGACTGAGCGACTCGAGGGGGCCCAATCGCATGCACGGATCGCCTCTGCCTCTGGGGAAGGCAGCCCGTCATCTGGGGTAGACGGAGCGATCAATCCCCTGTGCATGCACCTTCACCATAAACGAGGAAACACGATCGCGCCATGGGGCCGTCGCCGTGTCGCGGGAGCGTTCCCGCGACGCCCCCGAGCGCCCTTCGGTAGCCTGATGCGGTGACCATGCTGAACAAGGACATGACGCTGTGCATCTCGCTGTCGGCGCGGCCGAGCAACAACGGCACCCGCTTCCACAACTTCCTCTACGAGGCGCTCGGCCTCAACTGGATCTACAAGGCGTTCGCTCCGACCGACCTCGCACAGGCGATCGCCGGGGTGCGCGGTCTGGGCATCCGTGGCTGCGCGGTGTCGATGCCGTACAAGGAGGACGTGATCGCGCTCGTGGATCGCATGGACGCCTCCGCATCAGCGATCGACTCGGTCAACACCATCGTCAACGATGACGGCGTGCTCACCGCGTACAACACCGACTACAGCGCGATCGCCCAGCTCATCGAGCGGAACGCGCTCGACACCGAGTCGTCGGTGCTGCTTCGCGGATCGGGCGGCATGGCCAAGGCGACCGCTGCGGCTTTTCGCGACGCGGGCTTCACGGCAGTGACGATCGCAGCACGGAACGAGGAGCGCGGGCGCGCCCTCGCCGACCTCTACGGCTTCTCGTGGACGCCGGATTCCGACGGCGTCAGCGCAGACGTCATCGTGAACATCACGCCGATCGGCATGGCCGGCGGTGCCGAGGCGCAGTCGCTGTCGTTCGACGAGGAGCAGATCGCCGCGGCATCCGTCGTCTTCGATGTCGTGGCCCTACCCGCCGAGACGCCGCTGATCACCGCCGCCCGTGCTGCGGGCAAGACGGTGATCACCGGCGCCGAGGTCGCGACGCTGCAGGCGCTCGAGCAGTTCGTGCTCTACACCGGCATCCGTCCGACGACCGAGCAGGTGCGCGCGGCCGAGGAGTTCATGCGCGCGCAATGACGCGGGTCACGCGGCGACGGTCTGCATCGTGCCCGTCGTCGCCGACGCCGTTCCTCGCCGGGCCGCGACGCTCGCGATCACCATCACCACGAGAGCGGACGCCGTGATCGCGGCGCCGATCCAGATCGGTGACGTGTAGCCGAGGCCGGCGGAGATGCCGAGCCCGCCCGCCCAGGCTCCGAGGGCGTTGCCGATGTTGAAGGCGCCGATGTTCGCGCCCGAGGCGAGCGTCGGCGCGCCGCCGGCGTACTGCATGACGCGGCTCTGCAGTCCGGGGACGGTGCCGAACCCGAACGCGCCCATCACGACGAGCAGGCCGATGGTTGCGGGCTGCGACCACGCCAGCATCCCGAAGAGGACGAGGATGACGGCGAGCGCCGCGATGAACCACAGGAGCGTGCGATCTATCGCCCGATCAGCGAGCCGCCCGCCCACCCAGTTGCCGACCACGAGCCCTGCGCCGAACAGCACCAGAAGCCACGGGACGGCCGATGCCGAGAAGCCCGTGACACCCGTGAGCGTGTACGCGATGTAGGTGAAGGCGCCGAACATTCCGCCGAAGGCGAGGGCCGTCACGACGAGCGACAACCAGACCTGGAGCGACGCGAACGCGCGGAGCTCGTGACGCAGGCTCACGGGTGCGTCCGACGCGCGGGGAGCGGAGACGAGGAACGCGATTCCGAGGAACGCGACGACGCCGATCGCGGAGATCACCCAGAACGTCGCGCGCCACCCGAACTGCTGCCCGATGAACGTGCCGAAGGGCACACCGAGCACGTTGGCCGCCGTGAGGCCCGTGAACATGATGGCGATCGCGCCTGCCTTCTTCGCGGGGGCGACGAGGCTCGACGCGACGACGGAGCCGATGCCGAAGAACGCGCCGTGGCAGAGGGCGGCGATGACGCGGCCGATCATGGCCGTGGAGTAGTCGGGCGCGACCGCGGTCAGGGCGTTGCCGGCGATGAAGAGCACGACGAGTCCGAGCAGCACGGCCTTGCGGGGCAGGCGGGTGGTCGCGGCGGTGAGCCCGAGAGCCCCGACGACGACGCTCAGCGCGTAACCCGAGATGAGCCAGCCGGCGGTGGCCTCGGTGACGGCGAAGTCGGAGGCCACTTCGGGCAGCAGGCCCATGATCACGAACTCGGTGAGTCCGATCCCGAAGGCGCCGATGGCGAGTGCGATGAGTCCGAGTGGCATGGGTTTGCTCCGTGATGCTCTGCTAAAGTAGTTGCAGACGCGGGATATTGCGTCCGACGAGTAATCATTGCACACGCAACTAGTCGGCGCAAGCAACTACCCGCGTTCGCAACGACTCAGGAGGTCACCATGGGCATCTCGGACGACGCCGTCGAGATCCGCGCGCGCGGCTGGCGCACGCTCGCCGCGCTTCACGGGCTGATCGACGCCGAGCTCGAACGGGCCCTCGGCGAAGCCGTCGGGCTGTCGGTCGTGGAGTACACGGTGCTCGACGCACTCAGCCGCCAGGACGGCTGGCACATGCGAATGCAGCAGCTCGCCCGCGCGGCAGCGCTGAGCCCGAGCGCCACCACGCGGCTGGTCACCCGGCTGGAGGATCGCGGGCTGCTCACGCGCATCCTCTGCGCCGACGACCGTCGCGGCATCTACACCGAGCTCACGTCGGCGGGACAGGCGCTCTACGAGAAGGCGCACCCGATCCATGACGACGCCCTCGAACGCACCCTGGGCGACGCCGTCGCGCAGCCTGAACTCGCGCCGGTCGTGCACGCGCTGCAGAGCACCGCGGTCGGGGTATGAGGGTCCGCGGATGCGAACGATAGGCGTTCTCGGCGGCATGAGCTGGGAGTCCTCGCTGGAGTGGTATCGGCTCGCGAACCAGCGGGTGCGCGACCGCCTGGGCGGCCACAGCTCCGCGAAGATCGTGCTCGACTCGGTCGACTTCGCCGAGATCGAGGCGATGCAGGCTCGCGGCGACTGGGATGCGGCGGGCGACCTCCTCGCCGATCGCGCTCGCGCCCTCGAGAGCGCCGGTGCGGAGCTGCTCGTTCTCTGCACCAACACCATGCACCTCGTCGCGGATCGGATCCAGGATGCCGTCGACATCCCGTTCCTGCACATCGCCGACGTCACGGCCGAGGCCGTCACCCGGGCCGACCTGTCGGCCGTGGGTCTGCTCGGCACAGCCTTCACCATGGAGCAGCCGTTCTACCGGGACCGTCTCGCCGCGCACGGCATCCGCACTCTCGTCCCCGACACCGACGACCGTCACGCGGTGCACACGATCATCTACGACGAGTTGGTGCACGGCGAGATCCGCGAGGAGTCGCGGCAGCGCTACCGCGAGGTCATCGACCGTCTGGTGGAGCAGGGCGCCGAAGGCGTCATCCTCGGGTGCACGGAGATCGAGCTGCTCGTGTCCGCCGACGACTCACCGGTGCCGGTGTTCCCCACCACGGCCCTGCACGTCCAGGCGGCCGTCGATCGGGCGCTCGGCGAGGACTGAGTCGCTCTCAGCGCTTCTCGGGGCGCCGGTCGCCGACGTAGAGGAGCTCGCCGGACCCCTCCCCCTGTCGGGCCTCGAGGTGTGCAGTGATCACCGCCTGCGCATCCGACTCGCGGGGCGTGCCGACATCCGCCGGTCGGCGCCCGGCGGTCACGCTCGTCCTTTGAGGATGAGATTCCAGTACACCCACGGCAGCACCCATCTGTCCAAGAAGTATGTGAAGCGGCGTTCGCGATAGAGCGTACGCCACCACGGGATGGACGGTCGCAGTCGGCCGCGACGATCGAACTCGGCGAACACCGCAGTGCGGCGCGTGACCGTGAACGGCGTCTCGCTGTACCCGTCGTACTGTCCCCGTCTGCGGGGTCGCGTGAGGCCGTCGGCGACGATCTTCGCCTGCGCTCGGATGGCTCCGCCGGAGCGGATGCGTGTGAGCGATGCAGCGTCGCCCAGTGCCCAGACGTCATCCCATCGTCGGTGGCGAAGAGTCTCGCGATCGACGTCGACGAAGCCGTCGTCTCCGTGCAGGTCGCTCTCGGCGATCCACTCCGCGGGCATCTGCGGCGGTGACGCATGCAGGAGGTCGTACCCGATCGTGGTGGTCTGCCCGTCGACGACCACATCCAGCTCAGACGCGTGCGGACGCACCTCGGCGATGGTCGCGGCGTAGAACGTCTCGACGCCGTAGGCATCGAGTGTGCGACGCAGCTCGGATGCGACCGCGTCGATGTGGAAGGGCGCCGGCTCCGGAGTGACGAAGACCACCCGTATGCGGTCGAGCACGCCGCGCTCCCTCCAGCGATCGCAGGCGAGGTACAGGGGCTTCTGCGCGACGCCGGCGCACGATGCCGGTTCCGCCGCCTGCGTGAAGACGACGGTTCCGGATTCGAGCTCCCGGAGCCCGGTCGACGCCGCCTCCGCGAGATCGAGGGTGTAGTTCGAGACCAGAGAGGCGCCGCCTGCCGCCTCCTGCAGCCCGGGGATCGCATTCCACCGCTGCTCGATGCCCGCCGCGATGATCAGCTGGTCATACTCCATGCGTCCGCCGGACGCCAGTTCGACGGAGTTCTGGGCTGGCCGCACCGACACGACGCGATCCCGCACCCATCTCACCCCCCCGGGGAGTGACCTTAGCCTGCGGGCGAACGACCTCGCGGCGGTTCGCGACGCCGCCGGCGATGTGGGATTGCAGCGGCGCGTACACGTGCTCCTGGCGAGGCTCGACGATCGTCACGTCCGCGACGCCCCGCCGACGGAGGCGCGCTGCGATCGAGACACCGGCGTTCCCCCCGCCGACGATGACGACGGGACCGAGTGCCTTCGACGCAGATCTGCTCATGACACCGAGCATCCCGTCGAATGTCGATCTGCGCCAGGCTCTTGCGTCTCGTGCGGTGCTGCCTGTCGACGGCGGACCGGACCTTGCGCTTCGCGCGCGATCAGGCGGGCGGGGCGGCCGTCGATGCCCGCACGATGAGCTGTGAGGCGAGCGGCGCGAGGGCGCCGACGGCGCCGCCCGCAAGGATCTGCAGCAACAGGTCGACCGCGACGCTGCCGCTGCGGTCGATCGGCATCCGCACCGTCGTGAGAGCAGGCGTCACGGCGCCGGCGAGGTCGATGTCGTCGATGCCCACGATGCTGACGTCGGCGGGACAACGCCGACCGAGCTCCAGCAGTCCCGCCTCGAGGCCGAGCGCGACGAGGTCGTTGTAGGCGACGACCGCGGTGGCGCCGCTCGCCGCAGCCGGCGCCGCAGCAGCGCGGCCGCCCTGGATCGACGCGGCCTGGTGGCTGAGGAGCGTGAGGCGGATGCCGTGGCGCTCACACGCGCGGGCCACGGTGTCGGCGCGGTGCACGTCGGCCCACGAGCCGCGGGGGCCCGAGGCATAGGCGATATGGGTGTGCCCGAGAGCCGCGAGGTGCTCGATCGCCTGAGCCGGGCCGTGCTCGGCGTCCATGACGACGCAGGTGGCGCCGTCGATCTGGCGGTTGACGACGACGAACGGGGTGTCGCCGACGAGCGCGAGAACATCCTCATCGGGCAGGCGCGGTGAGCACAGCAGCATCCCGTCGAGCTTGCGCGCCTGTTCGATCTGCTCGCGCTCGCGGCGGAGGTCCTCATCGGCATCGAAGACGACGATGCGGTGCCGACCGTGCCAGGCCTGCCCCTGGATGGCCTTGAGCAGGGTGCCGTAGACCGGGTTCGCGACGTCCGGCAGGATCACGCCGAACGTGCGCGTGGCGGTGACCGCCGACTGCGGAGTGGCGTAGCCGAGCTCGGTGGCCGCTTCGAGCACGCGGCCGAGGGTTCCGGGGGCGAGCCTGTCGGGCTCTCCGAACGCCCGCGACGCCGTCGCGATGGACACGCCTGCGTGACGTGCCACGTCCGTCAATGTCGCTGCCACGAGCACCCTCCGCCTTTCGTGCAATCCTACGATCCCACTCCTGCATGTAAACGCGCTTGACAACTTTGTACAACTCATACACACTCGTTTACATGACGATCACCGCCGATCACCCGCAGTGGTGCGCGGCCCACAGCGAAGGAGCCACCGCGTGAGCACTCCCGCATCGGCCCTGAGCCGCACCGCTCGCATCTCGACCACCGCGCCGGCAGCCCCCGCCCGAGCCGGGATCCTGCACCTCGGACTCGGGAGCTTCCACCGCGCGCACCAGGCCGCATACACCGCGGCGGCCCTGCAGGCGGAGGGCGGCGACTGGGGCATCGTGGGCGTCGCCTCGCGCTCCCGCACCATCGTCGACGCGCTGCACGCGCAAGACATGCTGTACTCCGTCGCGACCATCTCGCCCGAGACGACGTCGCTCTCGATCCCCGGCGCGCACACCGACGCGTTCGTCGGCGCCGACCAGCCCGACCGCGTCGTCGCCCAGATCGCCGACCCCGGCATCCGCATCGTCACCCTCACGGTCACCGAGAACGGCTACAGCTACTCGGCCGCGACCCAGCGCCTCGACCTCGACGACGAGATCGTGCGAACCGACCTGCGCGGCGGCGCTCCGCGGTCGACCATCGGACAGCTGGCGCGAGGCCTGCAGGCCAGGGCCGCCGCCGGCGGTGCACCGATCTCCATCCTGAGCTGCGACAACCTCGCCGCCAACGGCAAGCACACCGAGAAACTCGTCCGCGAGTTCCTGCAGGAGCTCCCGGGCTCCGAGGGTGCGGAGGCGCTGACCTTCCTCGATCGCTCCGTGGCGTTCCCGTCGAGCATGGTCGACCGCATCGTGCCGGCGACGACCGGCGAGCTGCGCACACGCGTCAGCACGCTGCTCGGCGCGCGCGACGACATCCCGGTGCCCGCCGAACCGTTCACGATGTGGGCGATCGAAGACGCCTTCGCGGCAGGTCGCCCCGCATGGCAGGTCGGCGGCGCCGTGTTCACCGACGAGGTAGCGCGGTACGAGCAGATGAAAGTTCGCCTGCTCAACGGCACGCACTCGCTCATCGCCTACCTGGGCGCCCTGAGCGGCGTCGCCACGATCCCCGCCGCCATCGGCATCGACGGCATCGAGCGCGCCGCAGAGGCGGTGCTCCGCGACGAGTACGAGCCCTCGATCGAGGTACCCTCGGGCGTCGACATCCGCGCCTACGAGAGCGAGCTCTTCGACCGCTGGGCGAACACCGCGCTCGGCCACCGCACGAGCCAGGTCGGCACCGACGGATCGGTCAAGCTGCGCCAGCGCATCCCCGAGCCGGCTCTCCTGTCGCTGTCACGCGGCGAGATGCCGCACCTCATCGCACTCACGGTCGCCGGCTACCTGTCCTGCATCGCTCCGCTACCAGGATTCGACCCGGGTCTGCACGCCGCCGCGATGACGGATGCCGCGCGCGACCGCCTCGCCTCCCTCGCCGCCACCGCACGGGATGGCCGCGAGCTCTCCCACCGCGTGATCGCCGAGCTGCATCTGTTCGGCGCCGAGCTCGGAGAGCAGGATGCTTTCATCGAGCGCGTCGGCGAACTCACCGACACCATCCGTCGCCAGGGCGTCGGCGCGGCGATCACAGACGCCCTCGACGCCTCCCGGACCCCCACGAAGGAGATGCAGCCATGAAGGCTCTCGCCATCCACGGCAAGGAAGACATCCGCTGGGAGGACCGCGAAGTCCCGACCCCCGGCGCACGGGAGGTGCGCCTCCGCGTGAAGTACGTCGGCATCTGCGGATCCGACCTGCACTACTACTTCCAGGGCGCGAACGGCGAGTACACGATCCGCGAGCCGCTGACGCCCGGACACGAGCTGTCGGCCGTCGTCGACCTCGACCCGTCCGGCCGTCTCGCCCCCGGCACCCCCGTGACCGTGCACCCCGCCCGTTACGGCGCCTCCGTACCGGGTCTCGAGGACCGTCCGCACCTGCGCGCCGGAGGCGACTACCTGGGCAGCGCGGCAGCCGATCCGCACCGGCAAGGCGGAGCATCCGAGCTGCTGATCGTCGAAGACCACATGGTCCGCGTCCTCCCCGAGGGCCTGCCGTTGGAGCGCGCCGCGCTCGCCGAGCCGCTCGCCGTCGCGATCCATGCCGTGAGCCTCGCGGGCGACCTCCGCGACAAGCGCGTCCTGGTGATCGGCGCAGGCCCCATCGGTCTGCTCGTGGTCGCCGGCGCGGCGCACGCCGGCGCGTCCGTGGTCGGGGCGAGCGACGTGCGTGAGGAGCCTCTCGCTCGCGCGCAGGCGCTCGGCGCAGCCGAGGTCGCCCTCGTCGGCCGCGACACCATCGAAGACGAGTCGTACGACATCGTGTTCGAGTGCTCGGGCGTCGGCGTCGCTCTGACGCAGGCCGTCCGGGCGGCCCGCCGCGCCGGCACCGTCGTGCAGGTCGGCATGCTCGCGAACGCCGAGATCGGGGTGAACCTCGCGCCGATGCTCGCCAAGGAACTGACGATCCGCGGAGCGTTCCGCTTCTCCACCGAGATCGACGACGCGGTCGCGATGCTCGCCGAGTCCGACGCCCTCGATGCGGTCATCTCCCACGTCCTCCCGGCATCCGACGCCGTCCAGGCCCTCGAGCTCGCTCGCGACTCGTCGGCCTCGGCCAAGGTCCTGCTCTCCCTGTAATCGTCACCCCACCCAGACACATCGGTTCCCGGTCCGAAGGAGTACCTCCCATGTCAGAACAGCAGACGGCGGCGACAGCTGCCGATCCCGCCGCGAAGAGGTCGGTCCGCGATCTCGTTCGCGCCGCCATCTCGGGGTGGCTCGGCACCGCCCTCGAGTTCATGGACTACCAGCTCTACTCGCTGGCCGCAGCGCTCGTCTTCGCCGACCTCTTCTTCTCCTCCGAGAACCCCGCTGTCGCGGTCGTCGCCGCGATGGCCACCTACGGCGTCGGCTACGTCGCCCGTCCGGTCGGCGCGTTCTTCTTCGCCCGCCTCGGCGACAAGACCGGTCGCACGAAGGTGCTGTTCTACACGATCCTGCTCATGGGTCTCGCGACGACTCTCATCGGCGTGCTGCCGACGTACGATCAGGTCGGCATCCTGGCTCCGATCCTTCTCGTGGTGCTGCGCATCGCCCAGGGCTTCGGCGCCGGCGCCGAGATCTCGGGCGCGGGCGTCATGCTCGCCGAGTACGCTCCGGCCAAGCGCCGCGGCATCATCGCGTCGCTCGTCGCCCTGGGCACGAACTGCGGCACGCTGCTCGCCTCAGCCATCTGGGCGATTCTCCTCGTCGCGTACAGCGAAGACGAGGTCATCGCCTGGGCATGGCGCATCCCGTTCATCGCCAGCGCCGTGATCATGCTCTTCGCGATCTGGGTGCGCTTCAACCTCAAGGAGACACCGGTCTTCGAGGAGCGCGAGGACGTCGTCGACGGCAAGGCGCTCTCCCGCGAGGAGACGATCCAGCTCGCCACCGAGACCGGTGACGTCCGCACCCTCGAGGCGATGCAGCGCAAGCCGATCAAGGCGTTCATCATCGCGCTGCTGCTGCGCTTCGGCCAGGCCGGCAACTCGGGCATGATCCAGACGTACCTCATCAGCTACATCACCGTCGTGCTGCTGCTGGATCGCTCGATCGGCGTGAACGCGGTGATCGTCTCGTCGCTCGTCGCATTCGTCACGGTGCCCCTCTCGGGCTGGCTCGGCGATCGCTTCGGCCGCAAGCGCATGTACATGGTCTGGGCGGTCATCGCTCTCATCGTGATCGTGCCGACCATGCTCATGATCAGCAGCAAGGACACCCTGCAGGTCTTCGTCGGGTACGTCGCGCTGCACAACCTCGCGGTGATGAGCTTCGCCTCCCTCGAGAACCTGACCCTTCCCGAGATCTTCGGCGCCCGCAACCGCTACACCTACACGGCCATGGCCCGTGAGATCGCAGCCATCGTCGCGACCGGTGCCGGCCCCGTCATCGCGGCCGCCTGGGTCTCGGCCGTCACGGGCTCGTTCATCCCGATCGTCATCATGCTCGTGTTCTTCACGCTGTGCGCGCTCGTGGCATCGATCTGGATGCCGGAGGTCGCCGGTCGCGACCTCACCGACCCGCGCGACGCGATCTGAGCGCGCCGACGATCACAACCAGGGGTGCGGTCGACCCGAACGGCCGCACCCCGCACCTCTCATCCCGCACGATCAGGAGAAGACCATGGCCATCGAGCTCGTCGACGTCATCATCACCAGCCCCGGGCGCAACTTCGTCACGCTCAAGATCACGACCTCCGACGGCATCGTCGGCTGGGGCGACGCGACCTTGAACGGGCGCGAGCTCGCCGTGGCCTCGTACCTCTCCGACCATGTGGCCACGACGCTCGTCGGCCGCGACGAGGACCGCATCGAGGACACCTGGCAGTACCTGTACCGCGGCCCGTACTGGCGCCGCGGCCCCGTCACCATGGCGGCGATCGCCGCGGTCGACATGGCCCTGTGGGACATCAAGGCCAAGAAGGCCGGGATGCCGTTGTATCAGCTGCTCGGCGGTGCGAGCCGCGAGGGCGTCCGCGTCTACGCGCACGCGTCCGGCACCGACTACGAGGCGCTCAAGAACGCCATCGCCGGATACGAGGAGCTCGGCTACACCGCCGTGCGCGTGCAGACCGGAGTGCCCGGCCTCGGCCAGATCTACGGCGTCTCGAACGCCGGCCCCGGGGTGCGCTACGATTACGAGCCGGCCAAGCGCTCGGGCGACCGCCCGAGCGAGGAGACCTGGGACACCCGCAACTACCTGAACCACATGCCGGGGATCTTCGCGCGCATCCGCGAGGACTTCGGCTCCGATCTGCGCATCCTGCACGACGGCCACCACCGCATGTCGCCGATCGAGGCCGCCCGCTTCGCGAAGGACATCGAGCCGTACGACCTGTTCTGGCTCGAGGACTGCACGCCCGGCGAGGACCAGACCGCGTTGCGGCTCGTGCGCCAGCACTCCACCACCCCGCTCGCGATCGGCGAGGTCTTCAACTCGGTGCACGACTACCAGACGCTCATCACCGAGCGACTGATCGACTACGTGCGCTCGGCGGTGACCCACACCGGCGGCATCACGGCCATGAAGAAGCTGCTCGACTTCGCGGCGATCTACGGCATCAAGTCCGGCATCCACGGGCCGACCGACATCTCGCCGGTCGGCATGGCGGCGGCTCTGCACCTCGACCTCGCGATCCACAACTTCGGCATCCAGGAGTACATGCCGCACAACGAGCAGACGCTCGAGGTGTTCCGCACGTCGTTCACGTTCGACAGGGGCTTCCTGCACCCGAGCGAGCAGCCGGGACTCGGCGTCGAGCTCGACGAGGAGGCCGCGGCCGGGCACGAGTACACCAAGGCGTATCTGCCGGTGAACCGTCTGCTCGACGGGACCGTGCACGACTGGTGAGCCTCCGCCCGTGGCACGTTCTGCGGCCATGGGCATGTTCTGCGGCCACGGGCATCCGCTCGTGGCCGCAGAAGGTGACGATGGCCGCAGAAGTGACGCTCCGGAGTTCCCGGACCGGACCACCCCGCAGGGCGCGTAGCCTCGAAGCATGTCGAAAGCCGTTCTGACTCCCGCCGCGGCATCCGACCTCCCGGCCGTCGAACCGAGCGCGCGCCTGCTCTCGCGGGCTGCCGTCAACGCGCGGCCCCTGGCCCTCGCTTACCGGCTCATCGCCCTGGTGGTCATCGCGACGGGAATCGCGCGGAACGCCGGCATCGTCGACGGAGCGATCGACCCCACGACGTTCCTCTATTACACGATGGTCAGCAACCTCATCTGCGGAGGTTGGATGCTGCTGCTCTCCGTGCGAACGATCGGCGATCTTCGCCGCTCCGGCTCCCGCGGCACGTCGACGCCGAGCGCCCGATGGAGCGGCGCGGTGATGATGGCGATCACGGTCACGATGCTCATCTACCTGGTGGTGCTGGTGCCGACGCGGTTCGATGCGGGCGACACCGACATCTTCTCCCTGACCGACAACCTCATCCACATCGTCACGCCGGTGCTGCTGATCGTCGACTGGCTGCTGTTCGTGCCGAAGGGCGCGTTCCGGTGGGGTGACCCGGTGCTGTGGACGCTGATCCCGTACGCCTACCTCGTGTGGGCGTTCGTCTACGGCGCGCTCGGCGGCGAATTCGTGCCGGGCCAGCGCTACCCGTATCCGTTCATGGACGTCGACGCACTCGGGATCCCGGGAGTCACGCAGTGGGTCATCGCGCTGTCGTTCGCCCTGATCGCCGTGGGGTTCGTGTTCGTCGTGCTCGATCGCGCTCTCGCGGCGCTTGCTCGCAGCGCCGCTGGGCGTTGAGAGAACTCCCCGGAAGGCCGCGGTTCAGTTGATGATCTCAGCCCGTGGGTCGGAGTGCAGCGCGGCGAGCTTCTCGCGCCACTCGGCGAGCGCCTCGGGCGAGAGCCGCGTCCAGTCGTGCACCTCGCGCACGATGCGCAGCGGCTCAGCGCTGCGATACGACCTCGTCGGGTTGCCGGGGAACTTCTTGTCGGTCACGTTCGGGTCGTTCTCGAACTCTCCCACGGGCTCGACCTCGTAGACCCGCGGCTCTCGATCGCCCGGCGCGAGTTCCGCCGCGAGCCCGGCGCCGTCACGCAGCGCCGTGAAGTAGATGTGGTTCATCACGATCTCGGGCCGGTAGTTCGATCGGAACCCCGCAGTGAGGAGGTCGCCCGGCTTCAGGTCGGCCTTCGTGCCGTGGAAGAACGGACCGTCGTCGAGTGCGTCTGTCACCCGCACAGCCTACGACTGCGCGGGTGACACACAGAAGCGGATCTCAGTCGCCGGAGCGACGCGTGCCGATCCCCGGCTCGTCGTTGTGGATCGACTCGTCCTTGACCTCGCCCTTCGAGGCGGGGTCGACGCGGACCGCGCCGGCGCCGCCGGAGTCAGCACCAGCGCCGCCCGCCGGAACGTCGTCCACGGCATCCGGGTCGTCGCCTCCGCGATCGTCGAGCATCTCGGCGATACGGTCCTTCGCGTCGGGTTCGGCCGCGGCATCCTGTGCGTCGCCGACGCTGTCTGCGAGACTCACTCTTCGACCCGCAGATCGTCGGGGGCGTCGCCGCTGTGCTGGGACCCCTCGTCTTCCGGAGCCAGGTCGCCCTGCCCGTCCTCACCGATCTCGGCCTCGAGCGGCTCGTCGCCCTGCGTCTCGGGCTGCTCGGTGTCGGTCGGGAAGGTGCCGTCGGTCGGGTCCTCCGTGCGCGGCACGCCGGGCATCTCCGGCTCGAAGCTGTTCGCGAATGCGTCGATGTTCGTCATGGAGTCCTCCTGTGTGGGTTGGCGGACGTCCATGGTGACGCGGACCGAGGGCGAACGCAGGACGGTTGACAGCCGCGTCGCCCGGCTGTATCCCGGCCGACACCTCGGTGCGGCGCATAGTCTTGCCGATACACGACGAGGATGAGGAGAGACGGATGCTCGAGGCGAAGGACAGCGTGAGACTCGGCGGTTCAGGGCTGAAGATCTCCCCCGTGGTGCTCGGATGCATGAGCTTCGGCGTTCCGGACCGCGGGGCGCACCCGTGGTCGCTCGACGAGGAGGCGAGTCGTCCGCTGATCCGGCACGCGCTCGAGACCGGGATCACGACGTTCGACACGGCCGACGTGTACTCCGACGGCACCAGCGAGGAGATCGTCGGACGGGCCCTCGCCGACTTCGCGCGCCGAGACGAGATCGAGATCGCCACGAAGGTGCACGGCCGCATGGGGCCCGCTGCCAATCAGGCTGGGCTCAGCCGCGCGCACATCATGAGTGGCATCGACGCGAGCCTGCGGCGCCTCGGCACCGACTACGTCGACCTGTACCAGATCCACCGCTGGGACCCCGATACGCCCATCGAGGAGACCATGGAGGCTTTGAACGACGTCGTGCGCTCGGGCAAGGCGCGGTACATCGGCGCGTCGTCGATGTGGACCTGGCAGTTCGCGACCGCCCAGCACGTCGCACTCCAGAACGGGTGGACGCCGTTCGTCTCGATGCAGGACCAGTACAACCTGCTGCAGCGCGAGGAGGAGCGCGAGATGCACCCGTACTGCCTCGACTCCGGGGTCGGCGTGCTGCCCTGGTCGCCGCTCGCCCGCGGACGCATGACCCGCGACTGGGACGACACGACGGCCAGGACCGAGTCGGATGCGTTCGGCGCGACGCTCTACCGGAGCGAGGAGCGGTCGAACCGCACGATCGTCGAGGCCGTCGCGCGCGTCGCCGAGGCCCGCGGCGTCTCACGCGCGCAGATCGCGCTCGCCTGGGTCGCTCAGCAGGATGCCGTGACCGCGCCGATCGTCGGCGCGACGCGCGTCGGGCACATCGACGACGCGGTGGCCTCCGTCGGCATCCGTCTCGAGGAGTCCGAGGTCGAGGCGCTGGAAGCCGCCTACACGCCCCGCGCACCCGAGGGGTTCTGAGCGGGGCTCCGCCCGCGGTCAGTCGCGCTGCGCGGACGCCAGCTCTCGCAAGGCGTCGGCGACGAGCGCGTGGTCATCGGCCGACGGCAGACCCGACACGGTCGCCACGGCCACGACGCCCACGCCGCGAACACGCACCGGGACGGCTCCGCCGGCGACGGCGTACGTCGCGGCATCCAGCCATCCCGGCTCCATCGGGTCACGTCCCCCCGCTGCCACACGCGCTTCGAGCAGCGCCGTGCTGGTCTCGAAGCGCAGCGCGGTCGCCGCCTTCTTCGCGACCCACGAGTCGTTGTCGGCCGTCGCGCCGGGGAGCGAGGCGTGGAAGAGCACCCCGAAGGCGGTGCGGATGTCGATCGCGATCGGCGCCGACTCCGCCAGTCCGCGCTCGGCGATCGCGCGGCCGAGCGCCCACGCGTCGGCCCTGTCGAATCGGTCGAGCTCGAGCTCCGAGTGCTCCTCCTCGAGGCGGCTGAGCCATGCGTCGTCTGTCATCATCGTCGATCCTTCCGTGGCGAGGGTGCTCCCCCAGTCTGCCGCCCCTGGTCGGGCGTAGAGTCCGAGTGTGCCCGATCCTCGACCCGCCCTGATCATGCCGCCGCTCATCGACGAACGGACGCGGCTGCTGTTCGTCGGCATCAACCCCGGGCTGCGTTCGGCCGAGGTCGCCGCACCCTTCGCGCACCGCAGCAACCGGTTCTGGAAGGCGCTGCATGCCGCCGGCATCCTCGACCGGGTCGTCGATGCGTATGACGGCGTGACGCCGCCCGATCGCGAGCACATCCTCGCGCGCGGCGTCGGGGTCAGCACGCTCGTGCAGCGGGCGACCCGCGCCGCCGACGAGCTCGCCCCGGAGGAGCTGGTCGCCGGGGTCGACGACCTGCGGCACCTCGTGGCCGAGCACGACCTCGCGGTGGTCGCGATGCTCGGCATCGGCGCCTACCGCACCGGTTTCGGGCGTCGGAAGGCCCGCCAGGGCGTGCAGGAGGAGACGCTGGGCGGCGCCGAGCTGCGAGTGCTGCCCAATCCGAGCGGGCTGAACGCCGGGTCGACGCTCGCCGACCTCGCGACCGCTTTCCGCGAGGCGGCGGTCGCCGCGGGGATCGTCGACGGAGAGGACCCTTCGCCATGACCGACGCGGATGCCGAGCTCCGTGCCCTGCAGTCACGGGCCTACGGACGGGATGCCGACATCGCCCGCGACCCCGAGGCGATGAGGCGCCTCGCCGACCTCGAAGCGCCGCAGCCCGTCGAGCCGTCGGTCGCCGTCGTACCTCCGTCGGCGACGCCCGTGTCAGCATCGGAGGCGGCGCCGTCCACGGCTGCGGAATCCATCGAACCCGAGGCCGAGCCGCGACTCGGGTTCTTCGATCCACGCCCGCGCGCGGCATGGATCGCCGTCGCGTGCGCGGCCGTCGCGGTCGTGGCCGCCGTCTCGGCGTCCGTCGCCACGGCCGTCACCGCGGCCGCTCGTCCTGTCGAGCCGGGACTCGTCGACACGATCGCCGTCGATCCCGGCGCCGACTGGTGGGACGCCCTCGGCGAGCGCACCGACGGATCGGTGCTCTTCGAGGACTGGTACGGGCTGACGTTCGTGCGCAACGAGGGCTGGAGCGAGATCGACGACCAGCGGTGCCTTCTGGGAGTGCCGACCGAGACCGTCCGGTCCGCATCGAACGGTTTCACAGCGATCGGAATGGAGTGCTCCGCCGGCGCGTTCCCGGCATCCCTCCAGATCATCGTCGATGCCGGACAGCCCGATGCGTTGCGCGACCGGTTCCCCGAGGGCGCGGCCCTGAAGTTCACGCTGCGCGGCGACACGGTCGAGGTGCGCGCCGACAGTCAGGACGGATGATGACGTTCCGCGACAGCAGTTGTCAACGTCTGGCCCCTGCGTCCGGGGTGGCTTCTAGGCTGGAGTCATGACTGTTCCCACCATCGCCCTGAACTCCGGCCACTCCATCCCGCAGCTGGGTTTCGGCGTCTTCCTCGTGCCTGCGGATGAGGCCGAGAAGGCCGTCTCCGAGGCGCTCGAGGTCGGCTACCGCCACATCGACACCGCCGCGATCTACAAGAACGAAGAGGGTGTCGGCGCCGCCATCGCGAAGAGCGGCATCCCCCGAGACGAGCTGTTCATCACCACGAAGCTCTGGAACGACCGCCAGTCCGGCGAGCAGCCGCGCGAAGCGATCCGCGAGAGCCTCGACAAGCTCGGCCTCGACTACGTCGACCTGTACCTGACGCACTGGCCCACGCCCGAGAAGAACACCTACGTCAACGCGTGGAGCAAGCTCATCGAGATCCGCGACGCCGGCCTCTCGCGCTCCATCGGCGTCTCGAACCACCTGCCCGAGCACCTCGACCGCCTCGTCGCCGAGACCGGCGTCGTTCCGGCCGTCGACCAGATCGAGCTGCACCCGGCGTACCAGCAGCGCGACGTGCTCGCCTGGGCCGAGAAGAACGGCACGAAGATCGAGTCGTGGGGTCCGCTCGGCCAGGGCAAGTACCCGCTGTTCGAGAACCCCGCGGTCGCCGAGGCCGCCGAGGCGCACGGCGTCACTCCCGCCCAGGCCGTGATCCGCTGGCACCTGCAGAAGGGCTTCATCGTCTTCCCGAAGTCCAGCCGCAAGGAGCGTATGCAGCAGAACTTCGACGTGTTCGGCTTCGAGCTGACGGATGACGAGATCGCCGCGATCGACGGCCTCGACCCGCTCGACGGTTCCGGCCGCGTCGGCACGCACCCGCTCGACTTCAACTGATCGAGCCCGCGATCCACTGAGGAGGGGCGGATGCCGGGTGAGCGCCCGGCATCCGCCCCTTCCCGGATCCGCCCTCAGGCGCTCAGCGACCCGAGGCTGCCGAAGATCAGTCGCGGACTCGCGTCCGTGTGCAGCACCGTGAAGAGGGTGCGCGTGCAAGACCGGCAGCGCACGATCGCGGCGCTGTCGTCGAGCTCGACGACGGCCTCGGCCAGACAGGCCTCGCTGCCGCATCCGTCGCACGTGCCGCGGAGCCCGGTGACGTCGATGCCGAGGATGTCGAGCACCTGACCGGCGATGGCATTGCCGTCCACGCGGGCGGCGGGGTGATCGTGACTCATCAGCTGCCTCCGAACCTCTCGGTGCGCACGCGGTCGGGCTCGTGCCCGAGCTGCACGAGGATGCTCGACACGTGCTCGACGAATCCGGTGGGCCCGCAGACGAACACGAGGGGCCGTCGGTCCGCCGGCCAGACGGCGTCGGCGACGGCATCCGCGTCGAGCCTTCCCGCCCTGCCGTTCCACCCGGGAGGAGCCGACCGCGTGTACGCCCAGCGCACGCCGACCCCCGCGTCGTCGGCCGCCAGTTCGGCCCCGAACATCGCATCGTCCGCACTGCGGACGGAGTACAGCAGGCGCATCGACGATCCGGCGCCCGCCGCCTTCGCCGCACGCGCCATCGCGACCAGCGGGACGATGCCCGATCCGCCGGCGATCAGCTGCACCGGACCTTCTTGATCCGGCCGCCACACGAAGAAGCGGCCCAGCGGACCCTTGACCTCGAGCTCGTCGCCGACCATCACGTCACGGACGAGATAGGGCGACACCTCTCCGGTCGGGATCTCGTCGACCCCGAGCTCGATGACCGTCGAATCCCCGGACGACGCGAGCGAGTACGAGCGCACGGCCTGATAGCCGTCTTCGGCGGTCAGCCGCACGTCGACGTGCTGGCCTGGATCGCTCCCGGGCCAGTCGGACACGTCGAGCAGGATGCTGCGCGACGACGCCGTCTGCTCCGTGACGCCGACCACACGCGCCGGCCGCCAGCCGGCGACGATCACCAATAGCGCTCCTCGGTCCAAGGATCGCCGTGCATGTTGTAGCCGTTCTGCTCCCAGAATCCGGGGGCGTCCTCGTCCATGAGGGTGAGACCCCTGACCCACTTGGCGCTCTTCCAGAAGTAGAGGTGCGGCACGATCAGCCTGGCCGGTCCCCCATGCTCGGGGTCGAGCGGCTCGCCCTCGAATTCCGAGACGACCCACGCCTGTCCGCCGAGCAGGTCGTCGAGCGGAATGTTCGTGGTGTACCCGCCGTAGGAATGGGCCATCGCATACGACGCACTCGTGTCGATGCCGGCCAGCAGGGTGTCGAGCGACACACCGCGCCAGTGCGTGCCGAGCTTCGACCAACGGGTGACGCAGTGGATGTCGGTGTGCACATCTTCGAGGGGCAGCGCGTGCAGCTCGTTCCAGGTCCAAGACGTCAGGGCGCCGCTCTCGTCTCGGATGCCGAAGCTCCACTCCGACGTGTCGATCCGCGGCGTGGGGCCGGCTGAGAGGACAGGGAAGTCCTCGGTGAGGTACTGCCCGGGAGGGAGGTTCGGCTCGCTCTCCCGCCGCCGCCCGCCGAATCCTCGCGAGATCACAGCCATTCGTCATCCTCTCCCGTACACATGGCGCCAGCTTGGCCCGATATACCGGTCTTGCGCAAGCGCAGCGCCGGAGTCGCAGGGCCCCGGTGCCGTCCCGGCCGCGCGGGCGGTTGCCCGCATACACTCGAGGGAGTCGCGTCGCGAGTCCGGGCGCGAAGTTCGAAGGTGAGATCGTGCCGCTGTCCGAGACGTCCGGAGGCCCCGACGACGTGGAGCTCCTGTATCGACTCTCGCGCGGCGACGAACCGGCGTACCGTCTGCTGCACGACAGACATCAGGCGACGGTCTTCCGCATCGCTCTCCTCCTGACGGACACGGTGAGGGATGCCGAAGAGGTCGCCGCGACGGCGTTCCTCGAACTGTGGCGAAGACGAGCCAGGGTCCGCCTCGTGCGCACCTCGGTGCTGCCGTGGCTGCTGGTCGCCACGTGCACCGCGGCGACCGACGCGCTGCGATCACGGCGACGATACCGCCGCCTGCTCCGCAGGATTCCCGCGGACGGCGGGGCGTCGGATCACGCGGAAGCGGTCGCGCGGGCCGTCGACGCGCTGAAGCTCCCCGACGGCCTCGGCACGGGTCTGAGAGAACTCGGCCGCCGCGATTCCCGCATCGCGGTCCTGTGCCTCGTGCATGGGCTGACCGCCTCCGACGCGGCGCTCGTCCTCCGCTCTCCGGAGCCCGCCGTGTTGTCGCGTCTGACCCGCGTGCGCCGGAGGCTGCGGCGAGCGCCGCACCGGTACCCGTCGGCCGTCGAGGAGGCGAACGCATGACTCGATCGGACGGCAGGATGCCGCACCACGACGAGGTCCAGGAACTCCTCGTCGAGCAGATGCGCCGCGATCTCGCTCGACCCGTGTGGTGGAAGACGCTCTGGGGCCGCCTGACCATCGCGGGCGGGGTGGTCGCTGTGGCAGGGGTCGCCGTCGCAGGTGTCGTGCTGCTCGACGAGCGACCCGTCACCGAGACGAGCATCGTGCACTGCCTCGAAGGCCCGTATCGCAACCCCGACGGCACCCTGTCGGGGGCGGCGGCGAGTGTCGCCACCCCCGACGGCGTCCTCGCGATCGAAGACGCGGAGGCCATGTGCGTTCAGATGTGGGAGGCGGGCGCGTTCGAGGAGAACGACCCGCTGTCCGCCACTCCGACGCCCGGCACGGCGCCGGCGGAGTTCACCACCTGCGTCACGGATGAGGGCGAGGCAGCCGTGGTTCCCGGGATCATCGAGTGCTCGGTCCTTCGGCTGCATCCCTACCGACCCGCAGAGCCGATCGACGGGTAGCGCTGACGGCTCGCGGAGCCCGAGGGCCGCAGCCGCGGTGGCTCAGTGAGCGACCTCAGCCCACGTTCGGGTGCGCAGCGACTCGTCGATGGCGTCGAGGACGCGTGCGGCGGAGACCGCCTCCTCGATGCCGATGCGGCTCGGCAGGTCGAACTCCACCATCTGGAGGAAGTAGTCGAACTGCTGTGGGACCACACCGTCCAGACGCCCGTCGAGCTCGGGATCGAGCATGGTGTTGGGCAGGCGGAACTCGTCCAGCGTGTCGAGGGAGACGCCCTCTGCGGTGACGTCCACCTTGATGTTGCCGTCGGTGCCGTAGAGGTCGAACTGGGAGGCGAGTCCGCTCGGGGTGGATTCCGGCAGCACCCAGGAGATCTCGATCGTGCCGACGGCACCGTTCTCGAGTTCCGCGAGGATGAGAGCGACATCCACGCCGTCCTTGCTTGCGGCCGGGAGCACCTTCGCCGCGGTCGTCGCCGAGACGCGCACGATGGGACTGCCCGAGATCCACTGCACCAGGTCGATGTCGTGGATGCCCTGATACATGTAGATCGGCGAGGCGCCGTTGTTCGCGAAGCCGACGCTGCGGGGAACGATGCGGGCGGCGCGGAAGTGCACGGGCTCTCCCACCGCCCCCGCGGCCACGGTCTTCGCCGCTGAGCGGAAGCGAGGGTCGTGACGAAGAACGTGCCCGACGAGGACCTTGGATTCGGTGGCTTCGGCGGCGGCGTCGGCGATGGCGCGCGCGCCCTCCAGGGTGTCCGCCAGCGGCTTCTCGACGAGCACGTGCAGACCGGCCTGCAGAGCCTCGACCGTCACCCCGACGTGGAGCCTGTCCGGCACGGCGATGATGACTCCGTCGAGGGCGACGTCCTCGCGGGCGGCGTTGAGCGTCGGATACCAGGGCGCGCCGTACTGCTGGGCGACGCGGCGCCCGCTCTCCTCGAACGGGTCGACGACCGCGGCCAGGGTGGCGCGGGGATTCTCCGCGACGATGCGACAGTGCACCTGGCCCATACGGCCGGCGCCGACGACGGCGATGTTGGTGGTCATGCTGATGCTCCCTTCGTGAGCGTGGGCACGGCAGCCAGATAGCGCTTGGTCAGCGCCATGGGCTCCGTGATGGATGTTCCGACGACGACCGCGAACGCCCCGGCGTCGAATGCCGCCCGCAACTCGTCTGGGGACTTGATGCGTCCTTCGGCGATGACGGGTGTGGGAAGAGCAGCGAGCCGACCGACCAGCGCGATGTCGGGATCACCGTTGCGATTCTGCGGAACGCTCGTGTAGCCGGAGAGGGTGGTGCCGACAAGCTCCGCGCCGAGGTCCGCAGCATGGGTGCCCGCCTCGAAGCCGTCGACGTCGGCCATGACAGGGGCGCCGAGCTCACGGACGGCGGGCAGCAGGGTGTCCACGTGCGGGAACTCCCCTCTGGCGCGCAGCGTCGCGTCCAGAGCGACGATATCCGCCCCGGCATCCAGGAGCATCTTCGCCCGGTCGACCGTGGGCGTGATCCACTGGACGCCGTCCTCCACCACCTTCTCCAAGCCGATGATCGGAACGTCGACGCGCGCGCGCACGGCGGCCACGTGCTCTGCACTGTTGATGCGCACGGCCGAAGCGCCGGCGAGGACCGCGGCTTCGGCGATGGCGGCGATGATTCCCGGATCGCGCAACGGCGACCCGTCCGGCGCTTGACAGGACACGATGAGGTGTCCGCGTAGCGTCTCGAGGTCGAGCATTCTTACTCCTTCACTGCGATGAGACCGGCGAACGCCGATCGGATAGTCACGTCCTCCGCGATCACGCGCGCTCCCTCGAGCGCCGCGTCGGCGCGGACCAGAAGCTCGTCGACCGGCACGTCGGCGCGGCCGAGCGCCGCACGGATCTCGTCCACGAACAACGGCGACCGCACCAGGCCACCCGTCAGGCCGACGGGTCCGACTGCGATGCGCGCGGCACGGATGGTCCGGGCGAGTTCGGTGGCTGCGGCGCGCACGATGCCGACGGCGACGGCATCTCCCTCGCCCGCGGCCGCCAGGACATCGGGGGCGAACTCGGCTACGTACTTCGGCGGCGGCGTCGAGCCCATCGCCTGTATATAGATGTCGGATGCCGAGCCGAGGCGGCGGGCACGATCGGAGAGCGTCGTCGGCCCTCCGCGCCCGTCCTGCGCGTCGAGCGCCGCCTGCAGGCCTCTCTGCCCGATCCAGAATCCGCTTCCGAAGTCGCCGAGCAGGTATCCACGGGCGTCGATGCGGCGGGGAGCGGTATCGGCTCCGATGCCGAGCGCCGCCGTTCCGGTGCCGCAGATCGCGACGGTTCCGAGGCGCGTGCCGACGGTGCCGAGGAACGCCGTCACAGCATCCGCTGCGACCACGACGCGCCGAGCGCCGAGGGAATCCTGCAGCAACGCGGCGAGAGTCGCCGGCGCATCCGATCCCTCGACGAAGCCCGAGAGTCCCACTCCGATGCGCGCGGGACGAGCCGCCGTCGGCACCCGTTCACTGATGCGATGCGCGAGCGTGCGCACCTGATCGTCGTCGGTCAGCGCGGTGACACCGAGGGAAGTGTCGACCACGTCGCCGTCGTCGACGCGCAGGCGGAAGCCGGTCTGACCGATGTCCACCGCGAGTGTGCCGCTCATAGGACACCCTCCTCACGGGCGGCACGCGAGGCGAGCTGCGATGCGGCGGCCCGGTCGAGGAACCAGGCGACGTCGGGATGCTCGCGCAGCACGCTCGCAGGCACGTCCTCGGTGCGCGGTCCCTCCATCGCGGCGGCGACCGCGGCGGCCTTCGCGTCGCCGGATGCCACGACCACCAGGCGACGGGCTTCCATGATGGTCCCGATGCCCTGGGTGACGCTGCGCCGCGGGACGTCGTCGGGAGAGTCGAAGAAGCGGGAGTTGGCCTCACGGGTCGCGGGGGCGAGGTCGACGACCCGCGTGCGCGACCGGAACGACGATCCCGGCTCGTTGAACCCGATGTGGCCGTTTCGACCGATGCCGAGGATCTGCAGATCGATGCCGCCGTGCGCGGCGATGAGACCGTCGTACGCCTCGGGCCTGTGTCCGTCGGGCAGGTGCACGCGAGCGGACGGGACCCCGAGCGGCACCGCGATCTCGCGCTCGACGACCGCGCGGTAGCTCTCGGGATGGCCGGCCGGCAGTCCGATGTACTCGTCGAGCGCGAACAGTGTCACCTCGGAGAGGTCGAGTCGGCGCCGTGCCATCTCGCCGTAGACGGGACTCGGCGACGACCCGGTGGCGACGCCCAGGTTGCGCAGCCGGCCTGCGCGGAGCAGCTCCTCGATGACGTCGACGGTCGCAGAAGCCGCAGCAGCGGCCGTCGGATAGGTCGCCGCGACGGTCTTGCGCAGCGCGACGTCGGTCACTTGACCCCTCCGAACGAGAGGCCGCGGGCCATGTGCTTGCGGACGAGGATCGCGAAGATGACGATCGGCAGCGCGCCGATGACACCTGCGGCGGTGAGACGGGCCCAGTTCGTTCCGAAGAAGCTGAGGAAGCCGGCGATCGTGACCGGGACGGTCTGGCTGTCGCCGCTGGTGAGCACGAGCGCGTACAGGAACTCGTTCCACGACTGGATGAGGGCGAGGACGAAGGTCGCGAACGCCGCGCCCCAGACATTGGGGAGCACGCACTGGAAGAGGGTGCGCCACTCGCCGAGACCGTCGATCATCGCCGCCTCCCGGATCTCGCGGGGGAAAGCGACGAGGAAGGAGCGGAAGATGAGGACGGCGAGAAGGATCGCGTAGAACGAGTGCACGATGGTCAGCCCGACCGGATTGCCGGTGAGGCCGATTCCGAAGAAGGCCCGGTAGAACGGCGTCAGCGTGAGGACAGGCGGAACCGTCGTCAGCAGCAGGATGCCGAGCGTGACGCGGGCGGACCACGCCGACTCGGGAGGCCACACCTGGGTCGTCAGGTACGCGAGCGGCAGACCGACGAGGATGCCCACGAGGCTGCTGATCACCGCGACGAGGGTGCTGACGACCATCGCCTGGCCCATTCCACCGTCGACCCAGGCGCTGACGTAGCTGCCGAACTGGGGGACGAAGAACCACACCGGCTCTCGACTGAAGGCGTCGACGTCGCTCTTGAGTGAGGTGCTGACCAGCCACACCACGGGCAGGATGCACCAGATGACGAAGACGTAGACCGCGACGACGCGGAGGGTGTGCAGGATGTTGCGACGCGTTCTCATCGACGTGCCTTCCAGATTCGCAGCCCCATGAGGCGAGTGGCGGTGGGGAACAGGACGATCAGCACGACGAGGGAGACCAGGGCGCCGACGGTGGTGGCGTACCCGATGTCGAACGTCTCGAAGCCGAGTCGGTAGACGTAGTTGCTGATGGCGAGGGTCGAGGTGCCGGGGCCGCCCTTCGTCATCGTGTTCACGATCGCGAAGGTCTTGACGGCGTCGATGACGCGCAGGAGCACGACGATCGACAGCACCGGGGCCAGCATCGGCAGGGTGACGTTCCAGAGCAGTCGGAACCCGCCTGCGCCGTCGAGCTGGGCAGCCTCGAACGGAGACGGATCGAGTGACTCCAACCCCGCGAGGACGATGATGACGACGAAGGGCGTGTTCTGCCAGACCTCTACGAGGATGACGGCGCCGAGCGCCGTGGCCGGATCCGCGAGGAAGGCGTGGCCGCCGATGCCCACCGTGTCGAGGAACCAGTTGATGAAGCCGGACGTCGGGTCCATGAGCAGACGCCACATCAGGCCGGCGACGACCGGGGTCAGCACCATCGGGATGAGGATGAGTGCTCGCAGCACCCCCTTGCCCGGGATCCGCCCGTGCAGGGCGAGTGCGATCGACACCCCGAGCACGAGCTCGATGGCCACGCCCGCGACGACGTAGATGAGGGTGACGCGGATCGATCCGAGCAGGGTCTGGTCCGACAGCGCCCTGGCGACGTTGTCCCATCCGACGAAGATGTTCTCGCTTCCGGGGCGGAGCAGGTTCTCCGCATGGGTGACGAGGCTCGCGCCCTGCATGACGATGATGACGAGCAGCGGAACGATGACGATCAGTGCGGGAAGAGCCAGGCTCGCCTGAGCGAGCCGCGGGCGGAGGGACTTGCGCCGCGGGGAACGCCGGAACGGAGGGTCCGAGACTGCGCTTTCGGCATCGGGACGTGGGGGCGTCATGAGCTTCGTCATCGTCTTGTTCTTCCGTTCCGGCGTTCGTTCTCTCAGCCGAGCTGAGCCTGGAGCGCTTCCTGCGCGGCGTTCAGAGCCTCTTCGGCATCCGCTTCCCCGGCGAGGGTCCGCGAGAGTGCCTGACCCACCTCGGTGATGATGGCGTTGGCGTCGGTGCCCGCGGGGAGGTAGTCGACGTTGCCGGTCGCCAGCTGCTCGAGCAGAGCGTCCTTGAACGCGCCGTACTTCTCGTCGTAGACCGGGCTCTCCAGCACCGCGTTGAGCGTGACGCCCACGGCTTCGGTGTTCTCGACGGCGTTCGTCTGGACCTCCTCACTCGTCGCCCAGGCCATGAACTTGTAGGCGGCGTCCTTCTTCTGCGAGAACGAGCTGAGGTACAGGGCGTGCACGTTCAGCGAGTTGTCGGTATTGCCGCTCGTGGGCGGATCCGAGATCGCATAGGGGATCGGCGCATACCCGACCTTGCCTGCGATGACGCTCGCCTCGGCGTCCTCATTGAACGGACCGTTGGCGGTCGCGTCGATGGTCATCGCCGCGTTCCCCTGGGTGAAGGCGATGCGGTTCTGCTCCCAGTCGAAGTTGCCGACGCCGGACGGACCGTAGTTCTTCAGCAGATCGGCCCAGAACTGCGCGGCCTCGACGGATTCCGGTGAGTTCACGGCGAGCTCGTCGCCGTCGTAGAAGTCGCCCCCGAACGCGCGCAGGAATCCGGCCCAGGGGTAGACGCTCTGGATGCCGGGGGCGCCGCGCAGCGTGATACCGGCGACATCTCCGCCGGAGCCCTCGCTGATCGTCTTCGCGGCTGCCTCCAGCTCCTCCATCGTCTGAGGCGGGCCGTCGATGCCGTACTGCTCGAAGAGGTCGGTGCGGTACATCAGCCAGGTGCTCTCGCCGTAGACGGGGAGGCCGAAGGTCGCGCCGTCCTTCTGCATGGGAGCGAGATACGGCTCGTAGAACTCGTCGAATCCGACGAAGTCCTCCCCCTCCGCCTCGTGCTCGGTGAGGTCGTCGATGTAGCCGGACTCGAAGTACCCGGTGCCGTACGTGTTGTCTGTGAACACGACGTCGTAGTCGCTGGACTTCTGGCTGAAGTTCAGCAGGATCTTGGCGGCCTGATCGCTGTAGGGCACGGTCTCGATATTGACCTTGATGCCGGTCTGCTCCTCGAACTCCGGGAGCAGCTCCTTCCAGTTGTCGGTGTACGAGATGTCCTCTGCCAGGACATTGATGGTGACGCCGGATGCGTCACCCCCGTCGCCCGAGCCGGATGGTGCGCAAGCAGTCATGCTCCCGGCTGCCGTCGCGAGGCCGGCGACGCCGACGCCGATTCGGACGGCGAGCCGTGGTGCACGCGAGCGGGCGGTTGTTGCAGCGCTCATGGAATCCTCCGTTGGAATGTGGTGCGTTCGGGTGTGGTCTTGATTACCATAGGGTAGAGATAGCACCCTAGGGTTACAAGGAAGTTACATGGTTGGATGAAGATGCGCAACGACTTCTTGGATCGAATGCATGACGAGAAGCGTGATAGTCATGAACCTGACCATCCGCGAAAGGAGGGGACGTGGCCGCGAAATACGAGCTCGTGATGAAAGAGCTCTCAGCGGAGATCGCGGGAATGCGAGCGGGTGATCAGCTGCCGACCGAACAGCAGCTCGCCGCACGCTTCAACGTCTCCTCGATGACCGTGCGCCGCGCACTCGAAGCGCTCACCCACGCGAAGCGGATCGTGGGGATCCGCGGCAAGGGAACCTTCGTCGCAGAGCCGGCACTCACGAAGAGGATGACGCTGGCGTCGTTCACGGAGTCGATGCGCGCGGCGGGGCGCACCGCGCGCGCCGAGGTCCTGTCGGCGGGCATCGCACCGGCCTCGGCCGACGTCGCCGACGGGCTCGGACTCGAAAGCGCAGCCTCGGTGTACACGGTCGAGCGGTTGCGATTCGGCGACGACACCCCCTTGAGCATCGACCGATCCCAGCTCCCGGCAGAGCTGTTCCCGAACCTTCTGGGCAACGACCTCACCGGCTCGCTCTACGAGATCCTCCGACGGCGGTATGACGTGCACCTCACCCGGGCCTCGTCACGCGTGGCCGCCGTGCTGCCGACAGAGCGTGAGGCAGAACTGCTCGGGATCACGGCGGATCAGCCCTGTCTGCGCGTCGTCGCGCGCGGAAGCCTCGGCGACGGGCGAGTGGTCGAGGTCACCCGGTCGATCTACCGAGGAGACCTGTACGAGCTGCTCATCGAGCCGGAAGACACCTGAGTCTCCTCCATGACTACCGTCGCCCTCCGACGGTGTCGCTGTGCGCTGCATCCAGTGCGACACGCAGCCTGTCTCGCGCCCGAGACAGACGTGAGCGGGCGGTGGAGGCGTTGATGCCGAGGATCGCGGCCGCCTCGTCCGAGGAGAAGCCGTCCCAATAGGTGAGCCGTACGAGTTCTGCATCACTGTGAGAGAGGGATCGCAGGGCGAGCTGCACATCGAGCGCAGTATCGTCCCATTCCGGTGGCGCCCAGGTACGCGCATCCTGCACCAGTCGCTCGACCGCGGCCGAGCGACGCGAAAGCGAACGTCGAGTGCCGCGCAGGATGTTGTTCGCTGTCGCGAACAGCCACATCCTGCCCTCGGTGGGGTCGCCCGGAACTCGGCGACGAAGTTTCCATGTGAGGAACAGCAGCTCGCCGACGGCCTCGGCAGCCTCGGCGTTGTTGAGAAGACGACGCTGGAAGTAGGCCATGAGGTCGTCGATGTTGACTCGCACGAGCGCGTCGATCCGCGCCCGCAGATCCTCCGGGCCGCTCACTGGCATCCCTCGGCCTGGCTGAACAGGCTGACGTACCCCTCGTCGCCGTCCGCAGAGAATCCTCGAGCCTCCAGCTCGGCGAAGAGCAGGCCGGCAACGGTCTGGTGCATCGCCGACTGCGCGATGTCCTCGTCGGTGTAGTGGAAGACACCCGGCGTGCCGTCGTCGTACGGCTGGTCGTTCTCCGCCTCGAGTTCGGCTCTCGCCGCCGATGTGTCGAGGGAGTCCAGGTCGAGTCCGGACACGAACTGTCGCGCCTGCAACACCACCTCCGCGTCGGGGGCTGCACCGTCCGGCTTCACGACGAGGCCGGCGAAGCAGGTCTGGCCGCTCGGCCCGGGGATCTCGTACACGGCATCGGCCGTCCAGCCCCAGGGCGTCTGCGTACCGTTTCCCGCCACCGCGACGGTCCCGCCGCCGATAAGCGCCAAGGAGGCGGTCGCGGCGGCCACCCACGCCCGCGACCGGCGACGGCGTCGCCGTCGTGCGTCGTCGAGCACCAGCATCCCGTGCTCGGCTAGTGCGACACCGCTCGCGATGCGTGGGGCGGCCGAGCGGAGTCGCGCGTCGAGATCGACCTCGTTCATGGAAGAGTCCCTTCTGAGAGAAGCATCACCCAGTACATGGCCGCTCGGGCGACAACTGTCCATCGCATCTCGAACTTCGCGGCACCGACGCGGTTGGGGGTCCCTGGAGCGATGCAGGCGAACGCCTTCTGCACCGCTGCAGAACAGATGTGTAAGGAACTCGCTGCACGCGCAAAAAGGTGCGCAGTGGACGGTACGCACTTCGACGGCCACTCACGGAGCTGCCGCATCTTACGGCTCGGCCATTGGCTACGGATGCGTTAACACCAACCTCACGGGTTGGAGCGTCAACACGAAGGGCTACATGAACAAGGGCGCCGTCATCTATGAGACGCCTTACGTGACGGACAGCTTCGGCCTAGCGCAGAACTGCGGTCGATAGACCGTCTCGGGGGCGAGCAGCCATGCGCAGCTCGCCCCCACCCGGGAATCAGTCCCCTGCGCTCCACGGCACGTTGTCGTCGATACGCACCGATACAGTGTCGAGGCGGTCGTCGTTGAACAACTGTCGGAAAAGTGGCTGGGCGGCAGCAACGACGAGCGAGTCAGGAAAGAGGGCCTGCAGCCGGGGGCGATGCCACACGAGGTTATCGAAGGGGTTCACGAGCACGGCGCGCGCCGTTGCGTCCCCCCCTACTACTGGGCTGTCCGCCAAGACCCATACGGGAGCATCCCATCGATGAACGCGACCTTGCTCAGCTCCGATGT
Organism: Microbacterium hydrocarbonoxydans; assembly: GCF_023715885.1. Lineage (GTDB taxonomy): Bacteria > Actinomycetota > Actinomycetes > Actinomycetales > Microbacteriaceae > Microbacterium > Microbacterium hydrocarbonoxydans_C. The sequence goes on from NZ_JAMBOY010000001.1 coordinate 574,370, forward strand.
CATGGAGCGCACGGGTGACGGATTCTTCCCGCAGCCGCAGGTAGTCAGCAACGTCATCGGCGGTCGCGACGCCGAGGCACCTCAGCGCATCGGCTACCACGCGGCGGAGCCCGCCCGCGGGGTCAACAGTGGCGTTGAGTACTTGCGCGGGCAGCGCGCGTTCAGGCAGGTCGAAGAGCCTGTGCCAGTTTCGTCGACGAACGCACACGATGTCGCCGGTCCACACCATGTGCTCGAGCGCTTCTTTCGTCGGCCCCCACGACCAGCCGTTGCTCCGACTGTCGTCCCCTCGAAGCTGCTTCAGGGTGAGCGGCCCTTCCGCCTGCAGCCGGTCAGGGCGGCGCGCACGCTATCGGAGGGTGCCCAGTCGAAGTTCTGGTCGCGGATGGACGCGCGCCGGAACTCCCGATGCGGCCAGCGCTTCACCGTCACCAGAGAGGCGGCGTGAACGGGAGCTTCGAACACCATCGCCATGTCCGCACCCCACAGGTCGTCATCGACCTGCGCCCCGGTGCGGTCCGGGACCCGCGAGGACAGGGTCATCGCGTGCGCCCGACCCGCCACCGCGATGGCGTCCAGCTGAATCACCCCGAGGTGGTTTACCGCATCAGCGACCGTGACGAACCGCGAGTGGATGCCGGACGCCGCGACGGCACGGCGTCGCGCTTCCGTCTCCGTCAGATCGATGTCGATGATGTCCTCCGAACACGAGCGTGCGCTGCCATCCCACCACGTCTTCCGTCACGCTACGCTCTCAAGAGCTCGCTCGGAGAGACCCGTGTCGCAGCCCATGCGGGGATCAGCGCGCTCACACAGCCGAGGACCGCGGCGGCTGCGGGAAGGACAAGCAGTGCGGTCGGAAGGTAGAACAAGGGGTAGGAGGCTGCGCTCACGCCCGCCGCGACGAGCGTCCCGAGGAGGAAGCCAACGATGCCGCCGAGAAGACCGACGATGGTTCCCTCCACCACGATCTGACCGGACACGAACGAGCGTGTATAGCCGAGTGCCAAGTAGAGTCCCATCTCGCGTCGACGCTCGGTCAATGAGGCGAATGTCGTGGCGGCGAGGGTGAGAAACCCTGTGGCCCCGGCGATGAGTCCGATGAGTCCGGTGAGGTTGTTGCCTCGGCTCAGGATCTCGGCACGCAGCTCCTGCGCGCTTGGTGAGCTGAGAACGGTCACCGTCTCCGGCGCGGACGGTGCCAGGGCGAGGGCGATCTGCTGCTGTAAGCGTCCGGTGACGTTTCCCTCGGTCTCTATCGTGAGGACGCGGTTGTCGGGGAGATAGCCAGCGGCCCGTGCGGAAGCAGGTGGAAACACGACACTCGCTGATATCCACGCCTCGTCGCTCGCGATGATGCCGAGAACGGTGAACCGCTTCCCGTCGATGAGCACCGAGCCCGCGGACACATCCAGGTAGTCGAGTTCTCGCGCAACCCGGGAACCGAGGTACACGGCACCCACATCGTCCGAGACGACCCCATCCGCGCCGAGGCCTCCCGTCTTCACTGTCGCAGCGCCCGTGCGCAACCCGCTCGGTGTCCCTACGCCGAATGCTGATTCAACGGTGCGGTCGGTCGTTGGGTTGGTGACGACGACGGAACCATTCGTCCGGTCTGGCGGCACAAGCGTGCCCGCATCACGTATCTGAGGTTGGTCGCTGAGCGCAGCAAGGAGCGTGGCTTCGCCGGCATCCCAGAACGTCGCTGGTAGGAGCACCGTCACACGTGAGCTGGTGGCTGAGTCCAACCGCGCAGTGACGGCTTCGGAGGATCCGACGGCGAGGGACGAGGGGATCACGATGGCGGCGACGCCGGCTCCGACAACGACGAGGGACATGAGGTTTCGTCTCCACCGCCGCAGGACGGACTTCACCGCAAGTCGAATGCTGCCTCTCATCCTGCGGCGCTCTCAGCGAGCCCGTCACGCACGTTGATTCGTCGGTCGCAGCGCGCTGCCAGGGACTCATCATGGGTGACGATGACGACGGCAGTTGTCGGCGAGACGGAGGCGAGCAGGGCATCGACGACGATTGCTCCGTTTGCGCTATCGAGGTTTCCGGTCGGTTCGTCACAGAGAAGGAGGCGCGGATCGCGGACGAGCGCCCGGGCGATAGCCACTCGCTGCTGCTCTCCCCCGGAGAGCGTCTTCGGAAACGCGCGGGCATGACTGCTGAGTCCGAGGGCGGCGAGTTGCCTGTCAACTCGCGTGCGCCGCTCCCTGGTCTCGTGGTGGTCGTGCAGGCCCAGCATGACGTTCTCTTCCACGGTCAGATGCGGCACGAGATGGAAAGCCTGAAAGATGAACGAGATCTCTCCGCGCCGGGCGGCAGCAGCTTCCTTCGAACTAGGGGCCATGGCATCCCGACCAAGAATGCGGAGCTCGCCATCGGTGGGAGTTTCCAGCATCCCGAGCATGCTCAACAGCGTCGTTTTCCCGGATCCGCTCGGTCCGACAATCGCGACGGACGTCCCCGCTTCGATGGTGAAGGTCGCCGACTTGACACCCTGCGCCCCGGGTTCGAATATACGGCGCGCACCCTCGGCGGCGACGACCACGGTGGACTCTTCACCCAAGGAGGACGACCTTCATCCCGTCAACGATTCCGTCGCCGCTGATGGCGCAGTAGCCGCCCGCGCAGAGCGTGACCTCCACGGGGTGGTCATGGTCCGTGTCGGCGTTCGAAGACGATTCCCGGATGAAGGTCTTCCCCCCGGCCGTCTCTCGAATCGCAGTGGATGGAACGCGGAGGGCATCGTCGGGCGACGTGTCGATGACGACCTCGGCTGTTTCCGCAAGGTCGGCGCGAACGTCGTCGGGGACCTCGCTCAACGAATACCAGCGTTGAGGATCGGACTCGTCGGAGCCGTCGGGGGTCTCCTCGACATCTGCGCGTACGGAGGTGGGTTCTCCGATGGTGGCGGCGACGTCGGCGCCAGACCCTGTGCTCAAGGCGATGGGGAGCCCGGTGAGTTCCTGGTCGCTGTCACTGGCGATGGTGACGGCGACGCTCTGCGAGTTCAGCGTGCATTTCAGACTGTCCGCCGGCTGACCGACACGGCCGCATTCACTGCCCACGTCCACGGGGGTGGCGGCGGCAAAGACATACCGGGATAGGGGAAGGCCGGTGTCCCGCCAGTTCTGTGCCGGCGTCCCGTCAGCTGTGACGACGGTGAGGTTGCGGCTCTTGTAGTGCTCGAACAACGCACCGGCTGTGGACGGGCCGAAGACGCCAGCCTTGTCGTTGACGGTGAGACCGGCGCGGCGGAGGTAGTCCTGCAGCTGTGTGACGTCGCTACCCTCCGCACCTTGCGCCAGGCTCCGGTACGCGGGAACGGCACCTTGAATGACGATGACGGGTTGTTCGCTGATGCTGAGCAGCACACCGCCGTCATCGACCGAGGCGGGTGCCTCACCCGTGACGATCCCAGTACCGAACTGCGTCGGCGGGATGTCGAGTGTGGCGAGCGGTGTCAAGTGGACCTCAACAGACAGCGTCTTCTGCACCGGTCCTGTCTCTATCGAGGCGACGACATCGGCTGGCTTCTGCTCGGTCGCTTGCGTGGCCTGGTAGTTGCCGACTCCGATGACAGTCAGCACACCCACCGATGCGACCGCGATAAGAAGCGCGGTGACGACGGCGCTGACGCTGACGAGGACGGATGCGCGTGCTCGATGCTTCATGTCAGCCATTGATGATGTCGACGGCGCGCTCCTGAACGAGCCTCAGTTCCTCTTGCATGGCCAGGAGCCTGCCTTCGTTGGCTTTCAGCCAGTCGGCGGATTCGGCGGCGAACGCAGCGGCGACAGTGTCGCGCAGGTTGACCTCCGCCTGGCAGTCGAAGTCGGCAACGGCGAGATCTTGCTCATCCTTTCCGGGCTGCTCGCCCGGCGCCCGGTACGCTCCGAACAACTCCTCAGCGAGGGCGGGCACGTCGAAGTCGTCGACGGTGTAGCCCTTGGCGTCCATGCACTTCTCGTAGTCGGGGGCAAGCGCTGACACTTGGGCGTCGCGTTCGTTTCCCGCGTCACCTGCGGTGGTCAAGTACTCGTTCACGAGTCCCGTGAAAGCGAGAGCGGACTCCACAGACCCGTACAGCTCCGTCTGTGCTTCCGCGATGCACCCTACCTTCGAAGTGGAAAGCTTCATTCCGTTATCGAGGCTCACTTCGATCTGCTCTGAGCCGTCGGGACCGAAGAGGGCACTGTAATACTTCTGCCGGTCGCTCTCTGTCAACGATTCCTCCCATTCGCTGACGACGTTCTTACCGTCGCTGATGGTGGTCGCGTAGCCGGTGCGCTTGGCTTCGTCGGCAGAAGTGAACAGGTTGGAGAGGCCGTAAGAGAGTGGCGTGGACTGGGCGGCATCGGAATCGAACGGCATGTTGAGCCCGGCAGCGCGGACGCATTCTTGCACCCTGAGCGCCTGGGCGATGCTGATCTCCGGAGGGAACGCCGTGAGCGTAGAGGCTGCCTCGAGGGTATCGCCGGAGATGTCGCCTGCGTCCGACGACCCGGTGCAGCTGGTGAGCAGAAGGGCCGAGCTCAGGCCCGCAATCACGAGAAGATTGCGAACCTGAGCCCGAGAGTTGTAGTGCGTCATGTGAGGATGTCAGGCGCTGCGGTAGTGGTCGATCTTGTTGTTGTTGCCGCTGAAGCTGCTGACGCTCGCGCCGGCAGGGATGTAGGCCAGCGTCTCCTCCTGACCGAACGCGGTGTTGTTCTTCGCGTTGTAGTTCCTGCTGGTCTTGTTCTGCGCGGAGTTGGTGACGTCGTCCGGCACCTCGACGAAGGTGCCGTTACCACCCTGCCAGGTGGTCCCGCCGTAGCTGTTGGCGTCGTAAGAGCACATGTTGCCGGTGTTGCACGTCGCCGCGTGGGCGGGGGCAACTCCGAGGCCAATCATGAGGGCGGCGGCTGCGGCAGCAACGACGGCGCCGGTCTTCTTCTTCACAGTGGTTCTCCTTGAACTCGATGCTATGAGTGGATGAGGCCTCGCGACATGTCTAACGGCGCGCTCACAAGCCGTCTGTCGGCCGTTTGGGGGACACGACGTCCGTCCTTTCGCCGTCTCTCTATCGCCGGACGCCGGATGATTCGAGCAAATCCCTGTTCATCGCAGATTTGTCTGAGTCGACCTACCGCTTCCCGCCTGAGTGAAAGAGCAAGCCGTCGCCACTCGAGAGAAAAGGTCGGTAAGGATTCGCCAGTTCACGCAAGAGGTCGCGAGGCGGGCGGAGGCCTTGACGCACGTTCGAGGACCAGCGTTCGACCGGCGCGGTCGCTGTCGCCCCGTCGCGGCGCGAACCGAAGACAGTGAACTCCAACACTTGGGGGATTGACCTCGAGAAGCGCGGGATGCCATCACCCCGCCCCCTGTCCCTGTCGGAGCCAGGTCATGCCCCGAATACAGCCCGCGAGGGAAGGTGGATCCCTGGAGTGCTATCCGATGTCCCAGAGCGTGTAACCCACAACGCCGGCGGGGATGAAGTCCTGGGCCACGGTCAGTTCATTCTCGATACCTACGATCCGACCGGTGTCGCGAGAGATGAGAACGGTGTCCTGATAAGTCGTCGTTGGGTCCGAGACCCGCAACCCGACGACGCCACGTCCGAGCCTGTCCGTCGACTCCCCCAGAACGGCGACGCTCCCAGCGTCGATAAGACGGTCGATGAGGACGGCATGCTGCTCGTCAGTGAGCGTCCAGTAGCTCAGCAGACGTCCGATGACGACGAGGATCTCGCCGGAAGACGCGGACGCCGTCGCCCCGAGGCTGATGAGGGCTCTCTCCACCGATTCGCGTGATCCGTCACGCAGGCTCACGACGTCCGCCGGGATCTTCAAGTCCTCAGGAGCGGTGACCAGTTCCGTGATGGTCTCGCCCGGTTGGTACGGGCTCGGCTCGATGCCCTCCGGTCGGACGCCATCAGGCCAGAAAGGCTCGCCCGCGACGATGGTGCTGCGGGACCCGGTCTCCGGCGACCACTCGAAAGTAACGATCTGAGGGACAGACTCGACGCGCTTTTTCGCCAGATCGATATCCCATCCCCACACCAGCGAGGAGACACTGCGCTCCTGTTCCACAGAAGCGCCGGACTCGAGGTGTTCCTGCGCCTCCTGGACAACCGCGGCCAGCGGTTGAGGGTTCACGAATCGCAACGGCGGTGGTGTGAGCGCGACAGCCTGCTGTGTGGGGGCGAGGGCGTTCGTGGCGATGACGACGACGGCGATGATGGCGGTGACTGCGACAGCGAGACGTCCCCACGCCCAGCCCTGCCGCTCTCGCGCTGGCGCATGTGTGCCCCGGATGATGTTTTCCCGCACGGCAATCGCCTGTGCGGTCAGCCCGTCGGCGCGCGTCGTGGAGGGGTTCGCGGCCCGAAAGAGCCGGTCGATTTCCTCGTCCGGGATGTTCACGATCTGCCCTCCCTCGACTCCAACTGTGCACGGAGTTTTGCTCGTGCGCGAGTGAGGGTGGTCCATACGGCCGGCTGGCTCGAACGAAGGACATCGGCGATCTCACCGGCGCTGAGCTCATCCCAGTAGGTGAGAACCACCACCTGTCGCTCTCGGGCGTTCAACGTCTTCATTGCCTGGCGCAGTGCGAGCGCGTCGAGCGGATGGATCGTGTCCGCGGCGTTCCGCAACCCTCGCGTCAGAGCTTCCATCGCGCGTCCACGCGAGTGCGCCTTGCGGTCGACATCGCGAAGCTTGTTGTCGGCCGTGCGGATGAACCACCGCAGGCTCATCGGCTTGTCGGCCTCCAGCTTCTTCCACGCGACAACGAACACCTCAGCCGCGATCTCGTTGACCTCTTCGCCGTTGTCGAGATAGCACTCCAGATGCCGATGCACCTTCGGCCAGTATTCGTCGAACAACGTCCGGAACACCGCCGCCTTGTTCGGCGCCGACTCCTCTGCGGCACGGCGTGCACTGATCAACGGAGACTGTTCGGCGGCGGCGAAAACAGCAAGGAGGTTCTCCGTGAACCCCCGTGGCATCACTGCAACCGCCTCACTCATCGCCGTGCACTCAGGCTAACTCGCTTAGAGGGTGCAAAGGAGGTTGGTCGTACCGGCCCCAACATCGGTTGCGCTGTTCGGACCGGCGGTGCCGAGCACGGTAGCGGCGGAGTTCCGCGCGCGGACCAGTCCCGAACTGCGTCCGTTCGCGATGGACCCAACGGTCCGAAGCGCGGAGGTGCTCACGTTTGTGCAGACGGAGAACGTCAGCTTCGAGCCGCTCATCCCTGTGCCGCTGTACGCACAATACGTTCCCGTCGCGCAGTTCCCCACGGCACGGGCCGAGGTCGCCCCGGTGGTGAGCGTCATACCGAGGTCCGGCCACACCACCTTGTTGTCGCTCACGGCGACACCGCCGGGCACTGCGTCCATCGCGTACTCGACATCCGGATGGAGATCCTCGGATGCGTGCGCGGCGGCAGGAGTCAATGTCGCGGCGAGGAGCACTGCGACAGCAACGCTGAGAATTCTCTTCATGGTGTCTCCGAAGACGATGGCGGTGCACCGCGTCGATACGCGGGTCAGGGCGTGAGCGCACCTGCGACCTCAGTATCTGTTGCAGGGTGTGGGGCACTGGAGGCGAACGACCTCCTTGCGGCACCCGCGAATTCCTTACAGACTTCCTCGAACGTGGTCATCTATCCGGCTGGCGGAACCCACGGAAAGAGGGGTTTGAGGAATGGAAGGACGCCGAACAAACATTCTGTGTGGGTCGACGAACGGCATGGCCGGGGTGACCATGGGCCTGACCAGGATCGCGATACAGGCGCCCCTTTGCGCGTGCAGGTGATTCCTTACACGCCTCAGGGAGCGCCACTCAGTCATCCTCGACGACTGGTAGCTTCATGCGCTTATGTCCGGGCACCTAACGACTGGGGAGATCATGTACTTTCGCATCGTCAACGACGCCGGCAGCAACCCGACCTGGAAGCTCTATAGCTCCAACGGTCAGCTCGTAGCCTGGGCGGGCGAGAGCTTCTGCCCGCAACCGTTGGAGCACTCGCTCCGCCGGCATAGTCGGCATCACTCGTATGCAATCGAATAGTTTGACCAGCCGGCCCCTCAAGGGGCTATTCGTCGTGCGTCGAAACTGCGGCGAGCGCGAGACAAGTAATCGGATCGTCCTTGCAGCCCAAAAACGAAGCGGCGGCCGCCTCATTTCTCAATGAGGAAGCCGCCGAACTCGCATTTCATGAACTGATTCACGGTTTTTCGTGAACACGCCGTGTGCGCGAGGGGGGACTTGAACCCCCACGTCCATACGGACACTGGCACCTGAAGCCAGCGCGTCTACCATTCCGCCACTCGCGCGAGTCGTCTCGTTCCGAGGAACTCAACTTCGCAAGGCTATCACGCGCTCCACCCCCGCACGAAACCGGCCACAGCACGACGCTCCCCCGCGCGCTCGCTCCCGATACAGGCGTCCGAATCGCGCCGGAAGACCCCTCGGAACGGCGTACTTCCAGAACACCTGGCTACGATGTCCCTACCGGTCGGCATGCCAGAGGAGCCCAGTGGGACTACTTGACAGCTTTGAGAAGGGTCTCGAGCGCGCTGTGAACAGCGCCTTCGCGAAGACCTTCCGCAGCGGCATCCAGCCCGTGGAGATCGCTTCGGCGCTTCGGCGCGAGGCGGACACCAAGGCGGCTGTGGTCAGTCGCGACCGCATCCTCACGCCCAACAGCTATGTGGTGCGCCTGAGCACCGATGATGCCGAGCGGATGCGGGGACTCGGCGGTGCGCTGACCGATGAGCTGCACGCGCTGCTGACCAAGCACGCGAAGTCGCAGGGCTACAGCTTCGCCGGCCCCCTCTCGATCTCCCTCGAGTCCGACGACATCCCCACCGGCACCGTGCGCGTCAGTTCCGGCACCGTCGAGGGCCGAGTCAACTGGCAGGCCGTGATCGACGTCGACGGACGTCGCCACTCGCTCACCCGGGCCCGCACGGTGATCGGCCGCGGCTCCGACGCCGACATCACGATCGCGGATGCCGGGTCGAGCCGCAAGCACGTCGAGGTGCTGTGGGACGGCGAGCGCGCCATGATGCGCGACCTCGGCTCCACGAACGGCACGAAGGTCAACGGATCGAAGGTCAGGGAGGCCGCTCTGCCCTCCGACACGACTCTCACGATCGGCCGAACCGACCTCGTCTTCCGTATCGTGCCGGTCGCGGCACCCTCGCGCCCTGCGCGCCCGCGCGACGACGACGCGACCCGCGCCTTCGGAGCGATCTGATGACCACGCCCAGTGAGCTCGTCCTCCTCCTCATGCGCATCGGCTTCCTGGTGCTGCTGTGGTTCTTCGTGTTCGGCGTCGTCTACTCGCTGCGCGCCGACCTGTTCGGCATGAAGGTGCGCAAGCTCCCGGCAGACGGCGACGCGTCCGCGGCATCCCCCTCCACTCCCCCGGCACCGGCCAAGCGCCCGTCGTCGGCGAAGGCGAGCACCGGACCGGCGACCGTCGCGACGGCGAAGCGCCTCGTGATCACGTCGGGCCCGAAGGCGGGTCTCGAACTGCCGTTGGGCACCGACACCCTCACCATCGGCCGCTCGAGCGAGTGCGCGCTCGTGATCCGCGACGACTACACGTCCAGCCACCACGCACGCCTGCTGCTGCGCGGCGACGCCTGGGCGATCCAGGATCTCGAATCCACGAACGGCACCTTCGTCGCCGGCAACCGGGTCACGGGCGGACCCGTCGCCCTCGGCCTCGGCGTTCCCATCAAGGTGGGCGCCACGACCTTCGAGCTGCGAGCCTGACTCCGGATGGTCTTCGAGGGCTCGAGCGCCGCGATCTCCCATACGGGCAAGGTCCGCTCCAACAACCAGGACTCCGGGTATTCCGGGGCGAACCTGTTCGTCGTCGCCGACGGCATGGGCGGGCACGCCGGCGGTGACGTCGCGTCGAGCATCGCGATCTCGCGCATGCAGCCCCTCGACCAGCCGTACGCATCGACCGACGACGCGCAGGCGTCGCTGCAGGCGGCCGCGACGACCGCCGCCGTCGACCTGATCCGCGCCGCGAAGGACCGCCCCGAGCTGGCGGGCCTCGGCACGACCCTCAGCGCGATCATCATGGTCGACGACTACGCCGTCATCGGCCACATCGGCGACTCGCGCATCTATCTCTACCGCGACGACGCGCTCACGCAGATCACGGCCGACCACACCTTCGTGCAGCGGCTCGTCGACTCGGGCCGCATCACTCCCGAAGAGGCCCGCTATCACCCGCGGCGCTCGGTGCTGATGCGCGTGCTCAGCGACATGGACTCCGACCCCGAGCTCGACATGTTCGTCATGCACACGCAGCCCGGCGACCGCTGGCTGCTGTGCTCCGACGGTCTCTCGGGCGTCGTCGACGAGGCGCACATCCTCAAGGCGATGCGCCTCGGCCTCCCGCCCGGCCGCACGGCCGACAACCTGCTCAAGCAGGCGCTCGACGGCGGAGCCCCCGACAACGTCACGATCGTGCTGGTCGAGGTCGGCGGAGCGCACGCGATGCACTCCGGCACGGCGACCATCGTCGGCTCGGCCTCGAATCCCGCGAACATCACTGTTCCGCCCGTGCGCGCCCCGCGCAGCAGCTGGCTGCACCCGGTTCGCCAGGCCGCGAACGACCCCAGCCACTTCGAGCCCTCGTCCGAGTACCTCGAGGAGCTCATCGAAGAGGATCGCCGCCGCGCCAAACGCCGTCGCCTCGGCTGGATCGCCGGGATGCTGGTGGTCCTCGCCGCGCTCGCCTTCGCCGCCTTCGCGGCCTACAGCTGGACGCAGACCCGCTACTTCGTCGGCGCCGACGAGGACAGCGTCGTGATCTACCAGGGCGTGCAGCAGAACATCGGTCCGATCACGCTGTCGACGCCGATCCAGGACACCGACATCCTCCTGGCGAATCTGCCCCCGTACCAGCGCGACTCCGTCGAGCGCACGATCACGGCCCGATCGCTGTCGGATGCCGAGGCCATCGTGGCTCGTCTGCAGGCGGGAGCCGACCGCGTCACCGGCGAGACCCCGCTGCCCACTCCCGTGCCCACGCCGACGACGACGGAGGGCGAGGGATGAGCACCGACGTCCAGGCCGACACCACCGTCATCAAGGCGCTCCGCCGACTCCGGATGCCGCAGACGCAGCGCAACCGGGAGTTCTGGCTGCTGCTGTTCGCGGTCGTCCTCAGCGGCGCATCGCTCACGCTCGTCCAGCTCGGCGCCCTCGGACTGATCGACCCGATGATCCTCGCGATCGGCGGCGGCCTCGCCGTGCTGGCGTTCGCCGTGCACTTCGTGCTGCGCGCCGTGGCATCCGACGCCGACCCGTTCGTGCTCCCGATCGCGACGCTGCTCACGGGTCTGGGCATCGCGATGATCTACCGCATCGACATCGCGAAGGCGCTGACCGGCTGGAACGCCTACTCCACCAAGCAACTCGCGTGGACGGCCATCTCACTCGCCGGCGCGATCACGGTCGTGATCATGCTGCGCAACTACCGGGTGCTGTTCCGGTACACCTACATCTTCGGCCTCACCGGCATCCTGCTGCTCCTGCTGCCGTTCGTCCCCGGCCTGCGCATCCCTGACGCGAACGCCCAGGTTTGGGTGTCGCTGGGCGGCATGTTCGCCTTCCAGCCTGGCGAGCTCGCCAAGATCTGCCTCGCGATCTTCTTCGCCGGCTATCTCGTGCGCACGCGCGAGAGCCTCACCTCGGTCGGCACCAAGGCGCTCGGCATCACCTGGCCGCGCATGCGCGAGCTCGGACCCGTGCTCGTGGTGTGGGCGATCTCGCTCGGCATCATCGTGATCCAGCGCGACCTCGGCACCGGAACCCTGATCTTCGGCATGTTCGTCGCGATGCTCTACGTCGCCACCGGCAAGACGAGCTGGGTCCTGATCGGCCTCGCGCTCGTCGCCGCGGGCGTCGCCGTCGCGACGCAGATCCTCAGCTACGTGCAGGGGCGTTTCACGAACTGGCTGTTCCTGTTCGACCCCGACAAGGTCGACCCGGACGGCGCGGGATACCAGCCGATGCAGGGACTCTTCGGGCTCGCCCACGGCGGCCTCCTCGGCACCGGCTGGGGTCAGGGCCGCCCCGAGGTCACTCCCCTCGCCCACAGCGACTACATCATCACGAGCCTCGGCGAGGAGATCGGCCTCATCGGCCTCTTCGCGATCCTCTGCCTCTACATGGTGTTCATCAGCCGCGGCATCCGCATCGGCCTCGCCGGGCAGGACGACTTCGGCAAGCTGCTCGCCACCGGCCTTGCGTTCACGATCGCGCTGCAGGTGTTCATCATGGTGGGCGGTGTGACCCGCGTCATCCCGCTGACCGGTCTGACGACGCCGTTCCTCGCGGCCGGCGGATCGTCGCTCGTGGCGAACTGGCTCATCGTGGCGATCCTGCTGCGCATCTCCGACGGCGTGCGCAGCCAACCGAGGACGGTGATCGGCTGACATGACCAAGGAGCTCCGCCGCCTGAGCATCGTGATGCTCTTCATGTTCCTGTCGCTGTTCGCCGCGACCAGCTGGATCCAGGTCGTCCAGGCCGATTCCCTCGGGCAGAACAGCAACAACCGCCGCACGCTGCTCGACAGCTACGAGATCCAGCGCGGGTCGATCATCGTCGACGGCGTCGCGATCGCGACCTCGGTGCCGTCCGACGACAAGTACCAGTTCCAGCGCGTCTACACCGACGGCGCGATGTGGGAGCCGGTGACCGGCTACTTCAACCCGGCGCTGCAGTCGGCGACCGGCATCGAGCGAGCGCTGAACGCCGACCTCTCCGGAACAGGATCGAGCGCGTTCTTCTCCGAGATCGAGCGCATCCTCTCCGGGCAGCCGCAGGCCGGTTTCAGCGCCCAGCTCACGCTCGACGCCGCGGCTCAGAAGGCCGCCTACGATGCCCTGCAGGGGCTCGAGGGCGCCGTGATCGCGATCGAGCCGAGCACCGGCCGCATCCTGGCCATGGTCTCGACGCCCGGCTTCGACACCAACACGCTCGCCACGCACGACGCGGACGCCGCGAACGCGACCTACGATCAGCTCGACGCCGACCCGGCGAAGCCCCTGTCGAACCGCGCGATCGCCGGCGACCTGAACCCGCCGGGGTCGACGTTCAAGCTCGTGGTCGCGGCCGCGGCCTACGCCTCCGGCGAGTACACGCCCGACTCCGCGCTGCCGAATCCGGCGCGGTATCAGCTGCCCGGCTCGAACAACACCGTCGCGAACGCCTGGGGCGGAACCTGCGGCGGCGGCGAGACCGTCACGATCTCCGAGGCCATCCGTCTCAGCTGCAACATCCCGATGGCGGAGCTGGCTGTGCAACTCGGCGACGACCGCATCCGCGAGATGGCGGAGAAGTTCGGTTTCAACCAGAGCTTCTCCACACCGCTCGAGTCCACCGCGTCGAGCTACCCGCGGGCGCTTGACGACGCGCAGACCGCGCTCACCGGGTTCGGGCAGGGCAAGGTCATCGCCACTCCCCTGCAGATGGCCATGGTCGCCGCGGGGATCGCGAACGACGGGGTCGTCATGAACCCGCGCCTGATCGACTCGGTTATCGGCAACGACCTCTCGGTCGTGCGCTCCTACGACGACACCGAATTCGGTCGTGCGCTGGAGGCGGATGTGGCCGATCAGGTGACGGCGTCCATGGTCGCCAGCGTCTCAAACGGCGCAGCGCAGGGTGCAAGAATAGACGGGGTCGACGTGGCCGGTAAGACCGGCACGACCGAGAACGGGAACGACAGGCCGTACACGCTGTGGTTCACCGGTTTCGCGCCGGCGGACGACCCGACGGTCGCAGTAACGGTCCTCGTCGAAGACGGCGGCGGACAGGGGCAGTCAGGATCCGGCGACACCATCGCCGCCCCGATTGCAAAGAAGGTCATAGAGGCGGTGCTGGGCAGATGAGACCGACGCAGGGTGTGTCGTTCGGTGGTCGCTACGAGCTGCAGTCGCGAATCGCGATCGGCGGCATGGGCGAGGTGTGGGAGGCGACGGATCACGTCATCGGACGCACCGTCGCGATCAAGATCCTCAAGGACGAGTACATGGGGGACCCCGGTTTCCTCGAGCGGTTCCGCGCCGAGGCGCGCCACGCCGCACTCGTCAACCACGAGGGCATCGCCAGCGTGTTCGACTACGGCGAGGAGAACGGCAGCGCCTACCTCGTCATGGAGCTCGTCCCCGGCGAGGCCCTGTCGACGATCCTCGAGCGCGACGGCTCGCTGAGCGCCGACAAGACGCTCGACATCGTCGCGCAGACGGCATCCGCCCTCCAGGCCGCGCACGCGGCGGGCCTCGTGCACCGCGACATCAAGCCCGGCAACCTGCTGATCACACCGGACGGCCGCGTGAAGATCACCGACTTCGGTATTGCGCGCATCGCCGACCAGGTGCCGCTCACCGCGACCGGCCAGGTCATGGGCACCGTGCAGTACCTGTCGCCCGAGCAGGCTTCCGGCCACCCGGCCTCCCCCGCGACCGACATCTACTCGCTCGGCATCGTCGCCTACGAGTCCCTCGCCGGCAAGCGTCCGTTCACGGGCGAGTCGCAGGTCGCGATCGCGATGGCTCAGATCAACGAGCAGCCGCCGCCGCTGCCGCCTACCGTGCCGATCCCCGTGCAGAACCTCGTCATGGCGATGATCGCGAAGAAGCCGGCCGACCGGCCGTCGTCCGCGGCGACCGTCGCCCGCGCCGCTCAGGCCCTGCGCCGCGGCGACCTGAACTCCGCCGCGATCGCCGTCCCGGCCATCGCCACCGGCGGAGTGGCGGCAGACGACGCGACCCGACTGCTCACGGCATCCGGCGACGTCGGAGCCACGCGCGTCCTCCCCACCACCGCTCAGGTCCCCACCGAGGCGGCCGCGGAAGAGGAGGCCGAGAAGAAGAAGCGCAGCCGGTGGACGTGGCCTCTCGTCGCGCTCATCGCTCTGCTCGTCATCGTTCTCGGAGGCACGATCTGGGCTCTGATGAACCAGGGCGACGGAAAGGACGCCGACCCCACGCCCTCTCCGTCGATCTCTTCGGCTCCCCCGCAGACGCCGACGCCCACGCCGACCCCGACCGACACGTCGGTCAACGTCGACTCGCTGGGCCTCGTGGGTCTGTCGTGCCAGGAGGCACTGAACACAGCGACGCAGGCGGGACTCGTCCCTCAGTGCCGCGTCGGCAACACGCCTGCCCCGTCTGACGACCTCGTCGATGTGGTCGAGACCGTCGACCCGCGCGGAACCCTCGAGAAGGGCGACGCCATCACGCTCATCACCTACGCGCCCCGCGTCGAGATCGGCGCACCCGGTTCTGCCCCCAGCCTGTCGGGCACGCCGGTCGCGGGTCAGCAGATCCAGTTGAACTGGACAGCTTTCCCGTGCCCGTCGGGCACGGGTCCGATCAACGCGTATGAAGTGACGATCACCAACGCCACGTTCTCCGACGGCTCGACGACCCGCAACTTCCCGCCGAGCCCCCAGAACACGCAGATCACCCCGGCCAACGACCCGGCTCTGCAGGTCACGGCCACGTATCGGGCGTTCTGCGGCGACCGCCCATCGGGCAACTCACCTCAGCTCACCGCTCAGATCACTCCGGCCGAGGGCGCCGGCGGCGAGGACACAGGGGATTAGGGGTTTCCACGCCGTAGGCTGAGCACTTCATCAGGTCGTATCAGGGGGTCAGTACGTGTCGACAGAGCCACGCGTTCTCGCGGGTCGCTACCGCGTCGACGAGCTCATCGGGCATGGCGGGATGGCCAAGGTCTACCGCGGGTACGATCTGACGCTCGGTCGCGCGATCGCGATCAAGATCCTCGACGCCGATCTCGCCCGAGACACCGCGTTCCGCACGCGCTTCCGCCTGGAGGCCCAGTCCGCATCGCGTATGTCGCACCCGTCGATCGTGCGGGTGTACGACGCGGGCGACCCGTCGAGCAGCACCGGCGACGGGTCGGGTGAGCCTCCGTACATCATCATGGAGCTCATCAGCGGCACCCTGCTGAAAGACATCATCGCGCGCGGACCGGTCCCGGTCGAGGAAGCGGTGCGGTACGTCGACGGCATCCTCGAGGCTCTCGATTACTCGCATCGGGCCGGCGTCGTGCACCGCGACATCAAACCGGGCAACGTCATGGTCACCGACAGGGGCCAGGTCAAGGTCATGGACTTCGGCATCGCGCGCGCGGTGTCCGACTCCTCCTCGACCGTCGCCGAGACGACCCAGATCATCGGCACCGCCGCCTACTTCTCTCCCGAGCAGGCGAAGGGCGAGCCCGTCGACGCGCGCGCCGATCTCTACTCCACCGGTGTCGTGCTGTACGAGCTGCTCACCGGGCGCCAGCCGTTCCGCGGGGAGTCTCCGGTCGCGGTCGCCTATCAGCACGTCAGCGAGACCCCGGTCCCGCCGACGGAGGTCAACGAGGACGCTCCGCCCTCCCTCGACCCCATCGTGCTGCGCGCGCTCGCGAAGGATCCGTACCAGCGCTACCCGGACGCCGCGCACTTCCGCGCCGCGCTCGACGCGGCCGTCTCCGGACAGGCACCCAGCCGCAAGGAGATCGGCGCGCTGACCAGCGAGCTGTACGGCCCGAGTCCCCGCCAGGCGCAGGAGACCGCGCGGTCGCTGCGGCAGCTCAGCACCGACACCACCATGGCGCGCACGCAGTCCGGTCCCCCGGTCGCATGGATCTGGGCCGGCGTCGCATTGCTCGCCGTCCTGCTCGCCTCGGTGCTGTTCTGGGTGTGGACCATCAGCATGCGGCCCGACGACATCCCGTCGAGCTCCCGCACGGTGCCCGACCTCGTGAACGTGTCCTCCGAGCGCGCGCAGGAAGACCTGAACGAGCTCGACCTCACCGCGAAGCTCGTGCTCGAACCGAGCAACGACATCGCCGAGGGCAACGTCACCCGCACCGATCCCGAGGGCGGAACGACCGTGAGCGAGGGCGATTCCATCACCGTGTACGTCTCCTCCGGCAAGGAGACGGTCGTCGTGCCGACGCTCGAGGGCCTGTCTCTCGCCGCGGCGCGAGACGCGCTGACCCAGGCCGGCCTCGAGCTCGGCACCGTGATCCAGCGGAACGACAAGGGCCTCGCCGCCGACACCGTCATGGAGGCGAGCGAGGCGGCTGACGCCGAGGTCGCACCGAAGACGGTCGTGAACCTCGTGGTCGCCAGCGGACGGGTGACCCTGACCGACGTCTCCGGCTGGACGATGGATGCCGCGACCGCCGAGCTCGAACGGATCGGCCTCACCGCCAGCCCCGTCGAGCTCACCGACTGCCCGCCGACGAACCCGCCCACTGTGGCGTCGATGTCGGTGGCGCCCGGAGACGTTCCCGTCGGGTCCACGGTCGAACTGCGCTACTGCGCAGCCGCCGCGGGCGGCTGACCGCCACCCGCCTCCCCCCGACGTGTCGTCGACTCAGGGGCTCAGCGACCCTCCCCCGGGTCGTTGAGCGAGGAAGCGAAGCGACCGAGACGAAACGCGCTACGCCCGCACGAGCGGATGCAGTCGTTCGGCGCGGGCTACGGCATCCTCGTCGCCGCACTGCGCGAGCCAGTTCGCGAGCAAGCGATACCCGCCCTCAGTGAGGACGCTCTCGGGGTGGAACTGCACCCCCACGACGGGCAGGCTCGTATGGGCGACGGCCATCACCGTGCCGGTCTCGGTGCGCGCGGTGACGATCAGAGACGCGGGCAGCGATTCCTCATCGAGGGCCAGGGAGTGATACCGCCCGGCGGCGAACGGGGACGGGATGCCGTCGAACAGCCCCGATCCGTCGTGAGCGACCTGCGAAACCATGCCGTGCATGAGTTCCGGCGCCTCGGTCACCGGGCCGCCAAGGGCCTCCCCGATCACCTGATGGCCGAGGCAGACGCCGAGCAGCGGCACGCGCGACGACATGGCGATCCGAGCGGCGTCGAGGCTCGCTCCCGCATCGGACGGCGTCCCCGGTCCGGGCGACAGCAGGAGGCCGCGGAAACGGGGCAGCAGTCGCTCGAGCTCGGCGGCGTCGACAGCATCCGCCTCGACCATCTCGACCTCGGCGCCGAGCTCATTCAGATACCCGACGAGGGTGTGCACGAAGCTGTCGTGGTTGTCCACGACGAGCACCCGGGTCATTCGAGGTCGACCTCGCCGGGAGCGATGATGGGGCTGATCCACGGGAACACGAACCAGAACAGCGCGTAGAGCACGGCCGTGACGAGGACGAGCACGATGAACAGCTTGACCCACCACGGGCCGGGCAGCAGGCGCCAGAGTGCGGCGTACATGATTCCTCTCGGTCCCTTCGGTCAGATCGACGGCGCGGCCGGAGGCGGGGGCGGGTCCGTCAGCGCCTTCGGGGGCCCCTCGGCTCGGGGCTGGAAGCTCTCGAAGACGCCGTAGGCGACGATGCGCTCGGCGAGCGAGTAGAGCGGGGAGCAGGCGGTGAGGGTGATGTACTGCTCACCGGTCTGCGCTCCGGGGATCTGCGGGACGTCGAGCAGCACGTCGGTCTGCGTCGGCTTCACGTACTCGAGCGTGCGGAACCGATAGGTGAACCAGCCGTCGATCGTCTCGACGACGATCGCGTCGCCGATCTGCAGCTTGTCGAGCTGGTTGAACGGCTTGCCCCAGGTCGTTCGGTGGCCGGCCATCGCGAAGTTGCCGACCTCGCCGGGCATCTTGGAGTTCGTGTAGACGCCGATCCCGAGCTTGTCGAGCGTGCGGGCGCGGCTGGTGCCGCCGAAGATGCCGACGTTGTACTCGGATCCGAAGCGCGGGATGTGCATCTGCCCCAGCTGCTCGGTGTCGGCGGGACGCGCGGGGATCACGGGCTGATACGCCGTGGTGCCGTCCGGCCGCTCGAAGGTCTCGGGCAGTGCGGGGGGCGGGGCCTCGGCCCACTCGCGTGACACCGCGGCGCCCTCGTCGTTCTTCTGCGCGCTGATGATGATGTCGCCGATCCACATCTGCCACGCGACGAACAGCAGCACGAGCACGCCGGCGGTGAGCAGCAGCTCCCCCAGCACGCTCGTGAAGGTGGCGCGCGATCGAGGGCGACGGCTGCGGCCACGTCGCTCCCCCGAGACGACGGATGCGGTCATGGCGAGATCCTATCCCTCCGGCCTGTGCACAGAGCCGGAAGCCTGCTTTCTCGCGGGAACAAAGGCGACCCGGGTACAATGTCGGCATGGCCCGAGACCCGAAGACCGAAGAGCCCGACGCACCCCGCGCCGAGGGCGAGTCCGCCCCCAACGCCGTGTGGTTCAAGCCGGTGATGATCGGCTTCATGCTGCTCGGACTCGCCTGGATCCTCGTGTTCTACATCTCCGGGATGCAGTTCCCGATCCCCGGACTCGACAACTGGAACCTCGCGATCGGTCTCGGCATCGCCCTGATCGGGTTCCTGATGACCACCCGCTGGCGCTAGATCGCCCCGCTCACGCACGAAGGCCCCTCGCACCGCGAGGGGCCTTCTTCGTCTCTCCGCTGGGTGTCCGTCCCCAGGTCTCCACAGGTCTCCACAAGGTCACCACAGAGTTATCCACAGGGTTGTTCACACCTGGGGATGAATTACACCCATGTTATTCACACCTGTTAACGAACCTGTTAACAACCGCTGATCAGGAGTAGATCGACGTGATGAGCAGAGGAGGGACGAAGGCGACGACGACGAGGAGGGCGATGGTCACCGCCGCGATGAGCACGATCTGCCACACGCGCTGCTCACGGCGCCGCGTGCGCGTGAGGATGAAGGCGAGCAGTGCGCCGACGACCGCGCCGCCGAGATGCGCCTGCCAGGCGATGCCGCCGATGAAGAATCCGACGACGAAGTTGATGCCGAGGATCACGAGGATGCCGGTGACGTTCGCACCGATGTGACGCCCGACGATCAGCAGGGCGGCCATGAGGCCGAAGACCGCGCCGGAGGCACCGACTGTCGCGGTGCCCGGGGCGAGCAGAGCGACCGCGACCGACCCGCCGAGTCCGCTGATGAGGTAGAGCGCGAGGAACCGCACGCGGCCGAGCATCGGTTCGAGGCTCTGTCCCAGCATCCAGAGCGCCAGCATGTTCAGCGCGAGGTGGATGAAGCCGCCGTGGGCGAAGACGGCCGTGAGCAGTCGCCATGGTTCGAACGGCGCGCCGAAGAGCTCGGGGTAGAGGTAGGGCCCGGCGAACAGCAGCTGCTGCGTGATCGCGGGACCCATGCCGGGAACGAGCTGCAGCAGGCCGATGATCGACGTGATCAGCATCAGCGCGTAGGTCACGGCCGGATTGCCGCTGCGCACTGCGGCCATGGTGGACGAGCGTCCGCCCCAGCGTCGCTCAGCTCGCTTCTGGGCGGGAGTGCGGTTCTTGCGCTCCTCCTTCATGCACTCCGGGCAGATGACGCCGACCGCCGCCGGGGTCTGGCATTCGCCGCAGATGGTGCGGAGGCACCGCTGGCAGAGCACGAAGCTCTGCCGATCCGGATGCCGGTAGCAGAAGTTGTCGCGGTTGTCCGCGAACTCAGGCGTGGTCATCCGGATCGGCCAGCCTCGGTGTCAGGCCGCGACGATGTCGATCGACTGCAGCACGACCGGCTCGATCGGGCGGTCGCCCGCGGCGGTCGGCACGGCTCCGATCGCGGCGACGACGGCCTTCGAGGCGTCGTCGGCGACCTCGCCGAAGATGGTGTGCTTGCCCTGCAGCCAGGGGGTCGGGTCGGTGGTGATGAAGAACTGCGAGCCGTTGGTGCCCTCGGCCTTGCCGGTGATCGCGTTGCGGCGCAGACCGGCGTTCGCCATCGCCAGGACGTACGGCTCGTTGAAGTTCAGCTCGGGGTGGATCTCGTCGTCGAAGTTGTAGCCGGGTCCGCCGACGCCCTGACCGAGGGGGTCGCCGCCCTGGATCATGAAGTTCGGGATGATGCGGTGGAAGATGACGTCCTTGTACAGAGGACCGTCGCCGGGCTTGCCGGTGGCGGGGTCGGTCCACTCCTGAGTGCCGTCGGCGAGACCGACGAAGTTCTTGACCGTCTTCGGGGCGTGGTCGCCGAAGAGGTTGATGACGATGTCACCGTGGTTGGTGTGCAGGGTTGCGACGTGAGAAGCGTGAGGCATGACCTCATTCTCGCAGAGCTTCCCGTGTGCGAGCCCTGATCTAGCGCTGTTCGTCGCCCGACGCAAGGCCTCGGTGATTCCTCGCCCCTTCCAGGGTGGCGTGGCAAGATGGGGAACCCGTACTCCAAGCGACAGGAGAGCATCGTGAGCATCAGCCGCAAGCGGAAGAAGGAACTGCGTCGTCTCCAGAAGGACGCCAACCAGCTCTGGGAGAATCAGCAGGTCATCGTCGGACACGCTGCCGATGTGGCGCGCGAGGCGGGGCGTCAGCTCGGCAACTTCGGGCGCGAGCAGGTCGCACCGGCCGTGCAGCACACCTACGACCGCCGCGTGGCACCGGTCGTCGACCAGGGCGTGCGCTTCGGCAAGCACGTCGTCGACGACAAGGTCGTCCCGATCGTCGGCGGGGTCGTCGGCAGCGCGCTGACCGCCTGGGACGTCGCGAACGCGAAGCGTCACGGCATCGAGAAGAAGATCGAGAAGAAGGTTCGCAAGGCCACCAAGCCGCAGAAGAAGGGCCCGGGCATCGGCTCGGTCATCGCCCTGGTCCTCGGCGCGGCCGCCGCTGTCGGCGTGCTCTACGCCGCCTGGCAGGCCCTCCGCGCCGACGACGAGCTCTGGGTCGCCGACGACCCGCTGTCCGCCCCCGAGGCGTGACCGACTTCGAGTCCCCGGCCGCCGAGCCGGCGGACGTGCACGCCCGCGTGCGCGCAGCCGCCGCTGCTCGCGATCTCGACATCGAGATCCGCGAGCGGCCGGCGGCCCGCAGTCTCTTCGAGGCGGCCGAACTGCTCGGCATCCCTCCGGAGGGCATCGTGAAGACCCTTGTGGTCAAGCGCTCGGACGACACATATCTGTTCGCCCTCGTGCCGGGCGGTCGCTCGATCTCGTGGGGCAAACTCCGCGCCGTCGTCGGGGTGAACAAGCTGCGACTACCGGAGGCCGAGCTCGCCCTCGCCGCCACCGGCTACGAGCGCGGCACGATCGTGCCGATCGGCAGCACCACGGACTGGCCCGTCTACGCCGACGAGACGATCGTCGGTCAGCGCATCGCCATGGGAGCGGGCACGCACGGCTACAGCCTCTTCGTCGACGCCGACGACCTCATCGCCGCGTACGGCGCGACCGTCGCCGACATCTCCGTGCCGGAGCAGCCCCGCGACTGAGCCCTCTCCGTCATATAAGGCCGGCCATGCGCAGCGAGATGTCGACGAGCTTGACCCGTTGCAAGTCGCCGATCGCCTTCAGCGGGAACCACTCCGCCATGTCGGTCGATCCGTCGGCCTCGTACTGCAGACGTCCGCCCGACACCGTCGCGCGGTACACGATGCGCAGGGTGTGCAGCGGCTGATCCGACTTCTGGACGCGCTGCGACGCGGGAATGACGCGCGAGTGGATGCCGAGCAGCTCGCCCACCTTGACGGTGTAGCCCGTCTCCTCGCGAAGCTCCCGCCGCACCGCCGCTTCCGGGGCCTCGCCGGGCTCGAGTCCGCCGCCGGGCATGGTCCACGCGACACGGCGCCCCTCGATCCACCGCGCCAGCAGCACCCGCCCGTCGTCATCGGTGACGACTGCGTATGCCGCGACACGCATGTCCATGCGTCCCACCCTAACCGCCGGGGAATGAACGGCGCCCGTTGGGTCGACGCCGAATCGATCACGAATCGAGAAGCGGCGGTCGACGCTGCCTCCGTAGGGTGAGGTCATCACCGATCACCGATCACCGGTCACCGGTCACCGGTCACCGGTCACGAGAGGAGCCGATATGGCGAAGAAGGACAGCGGTTTCAGCGCGGAGGAGCGCGAGGCCATGAAAGCGGCGGCGGCCGACAAGCGCACGGCGCGCTCGCGGGCGAAGAAGTCTCCGGAGGAGGTCAGGGCCGAGGGCGAGGCCGACCTGAAGGCGGCGATCGAGAAGCTCAGCGAGGAGGATCGGGCGATCGCCGAGGGACTGCACGCGCTCGTCTCAGACGCGGCACCCGACCTCATCCCCCGGACCTATTACGGGATGCCGGCATGGGCCAAGGACGGCAAGGTGCTGTGCTTCTTCCAGCCGGCGAGCAAGTTCAAGACACGGTACGGCACCTTCGGATTCGAGCAGCCCGCCAATCTGGACGAGGGAACTCTGTGGCCGACCGCGTACGCCGTGCTCGAGCTCGACGATGCGAACCGGAAGTTCCTCGCGGAGCGCGTGCGCGCGGCGGTGAGCTGAACGACGGGTCGAGCGCGGTGGCACGGCATTTCGCGACGAACGACGGGACACTAGCGTGGATGCCGTGAGCACAACGCCCTTCTCCGCATCCGTGTACGCCGCCCGCCTCGACCGCGCCTCCGCTCTCGCCGCCGGCGCCGGTCTGGATGCGATCATCGTCGGTCCCGGTCCCGACCTGCAGTACCTCGTCGGCGTGGAGGGCGACACGATCGAGCGCCTGACGGCCCTCGTGCTCGGGCCGGGCATCGCGCCGACCGTCGTCGTGCCGCGCATGGAGCTCGCGAAGGTGCGCAGCACCGCCGTCGGCGGGCTCGGTCTCGCCGTCTCCGACTGGGTGGATGGAGACGATGCGCACACTCTGGTCGCCGACGTGATCGCCGGCGCCACCCGCGTCGGGGTGTCGGACGCCCTCCCCGCCCTCCACGTCATCCCGCTCGCCGACCGCCTCGGTCTGCGCCTCGAGCTCGCGACACCCGTGCTGCGCGAAGGGCGCATGATCAAGGATTCCGATGAGATCGCGGAGCTCCGCCGCGCCGGCAGCGCGATCGACGCCGTGCACCGCCGGGTTCCGGAGTGGCTGCGCGCCGGACGCACCGAGCGGGAGGTCGCCGCCGACATCGCCGAGGCGATCGTCGCGGAAGGTCACCGAACAGTCGAGTTCGTGATCGTCGGGTCAGGGCCGAACGGCGCCGACCCGCACCACGAGGTGTCCGACCGCATGATCGAGGACGGTGACGTCGTCGTGGTCGACATCGGCGGAGCGGTGCCGAGCGGCTACAACTCCGACAGCACCCGCACCTATGTCGTCGGCACGCCCGACCCGAAGGCAGCCGAGGGCATCGCGGTGCTGGTGCGGGCGCAGCAGGCCGCGGTCGACGCTGTCCGACCGGGCGTCACAGCCGAACAGGTGGATGCCGCGGCGAGAACCGTACTGGCTGACGCCGGACTCGACGACGCGTTCCTGCACCGCACCGGTCACGGCATCGGCGTCTCCGTGCATGAGGAGCCCTACATCGCGCCCGGGAACGACCTCGTGCTGCGCGAGGGGATGGCGTTCAGCATCGAACCGGGCATCTACTTCGCCGGGGAATGGGGCTCGCGCATCGAGGACATCGTCGTGGTGACCGCCGACGGCTGCGAGCGGCTGAACACCGCTCCGCACGGCCTCACTGCCGTCTGACACGGCGCCTCGCCGCAGCATCCATCCGCTTCACCGCAGCCGTTCGGAAGGAGATACCGCTTCGGAGGGAGGAATCCGTGCAATTCCTCCTTCCGAACGCGATTTCTCCTTCCGAACAGTCGGTGCGGGTCAGATTTCCTGACGGCGGCGCCGCACGAACAGGACTCCGCCCGCGGCGAGCAGCCCGAGCATCAGCACGATCAGCGCGATCGGCACCGCGCCGCCCGTTCCCGCCAAGCCGTCGCCCGTCGACGCCGCAGCCGTGACCGTGAGCGCACCCTGGGCGCTGAGACCGGATGCCGTGCCCTGGGCGACCAGCGTGTGCTGACCGACCGGGGCGTTGGCCGGGATCGTCACCGTCGTACGGAAGGCACCCGACCCGTCAGCCGTGACCTCGGCGAGGCGCACCGGCTCCGAGAAGAGCGTGATCGTGATGACCTCGCCGGCGCCGAAGCCGCGCCCGATGAGCTCGACCGTGCCGCCCTGCACCACGCGCGACTGACCGATCACGAGTTCCGCCTGCAGCACCGGGGCGCTGCGGACGTCGATCGTCAGCGGGGCCGACGTCGACGGGCGGAACGCGGTGTCATCCGACGGGACGAACCGGGCCGTGTAGGTGTGCTGCCCCGAGGTCGCGATCGTGACGTCGGCCGTGGCGACTCCCGCGGAGACGCCGGCCGAGCCGACCACGGCGTCGCCCTCGAGGAACTCGACCTGACCGGCCGCCCCGGCGGGCTTCACCGTGGCGATCAGCGGCACGGACTCCCCGGCGACGGGGTCGTCGGAGCCGGACTTCAACGACACCGAGGTGTTCTTCGGAGCCGTCGGATCGCCGACGACGAGGAGCGACGCACGCGCCTCGACCTGCGAGACGTCGCCGAGCGCGACGACCGGGTGGTCGCCGTCGACGGCTCCGCTCGGCACCGTGATCGACCCGCTGATCGATCCGTTCTGCTGAGCCTGTACGAAGACCGGCTGTTCGTCGTCGATGCGCAGCGCGACGTTCTCGCCCGGCGCGAAGCCGGTGCCCGTGATGGTGACCTTCTCACCCGGTGCCGCCTGCTGCGGCGCCTGGATCTCGGGCTCGTACACCGGCACGGGATCGGCCACGACGATGGTCAGCTGCGTCGCCGCCGACTTCACGCCGTCGTCGGCCGTGACCGTCACGGTGTAGCTGCCGGCCTTCGCGTAGGTGTGCGTGCCCTGCACCGCACCATCGGTCACGTCGACCGCGGAGACCGGGGAGCCGTCGCCCCAGTTGACCACCGCTGACGTCTCGCCGAGACCGCCGGTGACGGTCGCCAGCGTGGCGTCGAACTCCTCACCCGTCACCTGCTCGTCGACCGTACCGGCCGTGACCGACAGCTCGGCGGCGGCAGCGCGGTCGCCGTCCGACGCGATCGCGAACACGTGCACGCGGCCGTCGTTCAGCGAACCCGACTCCTTCGGCATCGTGAGCGACTCGACCACCTTCGGCGCACCGTTCCCGTCGACCGCGAGGGCGATCGGGGCGGTGGCGTAGATCGCCGTGTTCTTCACGCTCGACTCCGCGCCTGTTCCCGAGAGGCGACCCTCGGAGATCGTGAGCACGGTGTTGCCCTTGTACGGGTTGCCGGATGCACCCACCCAGTCGCCGAAGCTGATGGTGACGGTCTGGGTGCTGCCGTCGGTGAAGTGCAGCACGGCATCGGAGTCGCGGTTGCTCTCGGTGGCGGTGCCGATGAACGCGATCTGCGTCGCGGCGGTGCCCAGCGACAGCTTCACCGTCTGACCCTCGCCCGTGATGTTGTCCGGCGCGCCGGCGGGGACGGCGGGCAGATCGTACGTCAGCGTCGTGCCCGGCACCGTCAGGGTCTGGCCCTGCACGAAGCCGTCGGCGTTGAGCTTGTCGCGGAAGTAGCCGTGGCCCTGAGAGTCGCAGTTCGCGGCGGTGACGCCGAGGTCGCCGATGCAGACGTTGTTGAAGCCTCCGACCAGAGTCTCATCGCGGAACACCTCGACCGACTCGGTGGCCTGCGCCGCCGCGCCCGACGAGTCGCGCACGGAGATGACGGCCGAGTAGGTGCCCGGTGCCGAGAACGTGTGCGGGGCGCTGACCTTCCAGCCGCCCAGCTCGTCGCGGGTGAGGGTCACGTCGTCCGCTGCCTCGCCGTCGCCGTAGTCCACAGTGACGTCGTAGCCCGAGGCGTCGGTCTCGGTGCCGACGATCGTGGCGAGCGATCCCGAGAACTCGGTCCCGACGGCGACGCGCTGAGGTGCGCCCGCGGCGATCGACAGTCCGTCGGCAGCGGATGCCGAGGCGAACAGCTCGACCTCCGACAGCGCCAGCGGGGAGCCGCCGCTCTTCACGGCGAGCTTGACGCTCGTGTAACCACCGGCCGTCTGCGTCGTGAACGGCCGTGTCTGCGAGTCCCACGTGAAGGTCTGACCCTCACGGCTGTCGAGCTCGGTCCACGTCGTGCCGTCGAGCGAGCCGGAGAGCGTCCAGCTCGTGGGAGCCGCAGCCTTCGACGCGCTGGTCAGCGTGTACTGGCCGATCGAGACCGGACCCGACTGAGACGTCCACACCAGCTCGGCCGAGTCGCCCGAGAAGGTCACGGTCGAGTTCATGTTGTCGTCGACGAGCGAGCCCACGGGCGTGCCGTCCGCCGCGGCGAGCGCGCCGCGTCCGGGCTTGGTCGCGTCGACCAGAGTGGTCGGCACTTCGAGCTTCTCGGTGAGGTCCTTGGCACCCCACGCCTGTGGCGTCGTGCTCATGGTGAAGTCGAGGGTCCCTCCGGCGCGCAGCAGGTCGCCGTCGAAGGTCGTCTCGGTGATCGGCTGCCCGTTCAGGCTCACGCCGCCCACGTAGTCGGCGCCGGCCGATGCTCCCGGTGCGTTCACGACGAGGTCGGTGTCGCCGATCGACAGCGTCGCGCTGTCGAAGAGCGGAGTGCCGATCGTGTAATCGCCCGAGCCCACCTCGAGCGGATAGAAGCCCAGCGCCGAGAAGACGTACCAGGCCGAGAACTCGCCGTTGTCCTCATCTCCCGGGTAGCCCTGGCCGATGTCGGAACCGACGAAGAGGCGGTCCTGGATGTCGCGGATCAGCTCCTGCGCCCCCGACGGGTCGCCGGCCTCGGCGAGCACGTACGGGATGTGGTGGGCGATCTGGTTCGACATGCCCAGCATCCCGAGCCGGACGTCGCGTGCTTCGCGCGCCTCATGGATACCGGAGTAGTCGGCCTTCTCGCGTGTCGTCAGGAAGTCGTGCATCACGTCGAGCAGACCCTGACGGCCGCCGTAGAGGGCGGCGAGGCCGTCGACATCGTGCGGTGCGTGGAATCCGAAGGTCCAGGCGCTGGCCTCGGTGAAGGCCCCGCCCCACGCCTTCTTGTCGAACTCGGCACCCGAGGTCCATGAGCCGTCGGCGTTCCGCGAGGTGAACGTACCCGCCTCGGGGTTGAACATCTCGACGTAGTGCTCGGCGCGGGCCTCGAAGTAGGTTGCCTCCTCCTTCAGCTGCTCGACTCGGTCGGCCGGGGTCGCCGGATCCTCCGAAAGCTTCTTGGCCATCTCGGCGATGCCGAAGTCGTTGATGTAGCCCTCGAGCCCCCACGATGCGCTCTCGTGAGTCGTCGCCTCGGTGTAGCCGAGGAAGATCGACTGCGCGAGTCCCTTCCGGCCGACGGCGTTGGACGCCGGCAGCACGGTGGCGTTCTTCACGGCGGCGTCGTAGGCCTCGAGTGCGGTGTTCGTGTCGAGCGCCCCCGCGAGGTAGGCGTCGGCGAACGCGACATCGGAGCTTGTGCCGGTCATGAGGTCGGCGTACCCGGGAGACGACCACCGGGCGACCCATCCGCCGTCGCGGTACTGCTGCACGAACCCGTCGACGAGCTCATCGGTCACGTCCGGGTAGAGCAGGGAGTACAGCGGCCAGGCCGTACGGTATGTGTCCCAGAAGCCGTTGTTGACGTAGACCTTCCCGTCGACGATCTTCGCGTTCGTGCGGGTGTCGCTCGCGCTGCCGCTCGTCGCCGACACCGGACTCGCGTACTGGTAGACCGGGTCGGCCTTCGACCCCGTGTTCTCGAACTGCGAGTTCGGGTAGAGGTTCAGGCGGTACAGGCTGGAGTACAGCGTCATGAGCTGGGTGTCGGTGGCGCCCTTCACGTCGTGGATCACGCCGAGGCGGTCGTTCCACGCGTCGCGCACGGCGGCGTGCGCATCCTCGAACGAGACGCCCTGCAGCTCGAACTCGTGGTTCTTCTTCGCCTGATCCTGCGAGATGAACGACGACGACAGCCGCAGCTCGACGGTCTTGTCGCCGCTCGTGTCGAAGGCGGCATAGCGGGCCGTGCCGTTGCGGTCGCCCTGGGTGGTCGCTCCGGCGTTCAGCGGCGCCTTGTCGAACGTGCCGTACACGAACATGCGCGTGCGTCCCGGCCAGCCGGATCCGCCGTCGACCCAGCCGGAGACGGTGTCGCCGTTGATCTGGAGCTTCGAGGAGTTCACGAGCTGGTCGATGAGCACGGAGCTCGTGTCGCCGGTGAACTCGAAACGGTAGATCGCGCCGTGGTCGGTGGCGGTCACGGACGTCTGGATGCCGTTGTCGAACTCGACGCTGTAGATGTCGGGCCGCGCGGTCTCGTTCTCGTGGTGGAACGCGAGCTTGCGGTCGTTGAGCGACGATGTGGGGTTGCCGTTCGCGGCGGGGAGCACGGCGATCTGGTTGCGGTCGCCCATCCAGATGCTCGGCTGGTGCGAGAAGCCGATGCCGTTCAGGGCGGGGAGGTTCTGCGCGTTGTTCGCCCGCTGGTACTGGTAGATCGTGCCGACGTTGTCGGCGTTGGTCATCGGGGTGATGAAGTTGAAGCCGTTCGGCCACGCGGTCGCCGGCAGGTTGTTGCCGCGCGAGAACCCTCCGGTCGAGTTCGTGCCTCGGCGGGTGTCGACATACGACACGAGTCCGTCCGAGGTGTCGAGCTGCTCTGCCGCGCCGATGCTGACATCGTCGAGCCAGCCGCTGAAGGCGGTCGCGCCGGTCGGCACCTCCACGCCCTTCACGTCGGTGCCGGGGTGGTCATAGCGGAAGAGGATGTCGTCGATGGTGCGGCCGGCGAAGGAACCGAGGTCGATCGTGACCTTGTTCCACTGGTTCGGCCACAGCACGTTGGCCTGACCCTGGGCGCGCGCGTTCGCAGCGTATCCGTAGGAGTCGGTGGCGTCGCCGGCCGACAGCGTCGAGCCGTCGTCGAAGGTCAGGTCGACGGCCACGAAGGTGGCGGCGTAGGTCTGCTCGCCGTCGAGCACGGGGAAGACGAGGTACGAGAGCTCGCTGTCGTCCGCCACATCGATCGCGACGTCGTCGTAGAGCACGCTGGTCGAGGACGCGGGACCCGCGTCGAGGTGGCGGCCGACGTACTGCAGCGCCTTGGTGCCGGTGAAGCCGACGCCGGTCTTGGCGGTGTCGGAGCTCGTCGGGCCGCTGCCGACCTGCAGCATGAGGTCACCGGGGGCGGGGGTCGCGCCGTCGACGGCGATCGGCTCCCAGCCCGCGAGCTGCACGATGCCGGTGTTCGGCGTACGCGTGGCGAGCACGTCGAGGCGGTAGTAGAGGTACGGCTCGCTGGGCGTCGCGAGCTCGAACGTGCGGGTCTCGCCGCGGCCGGAGAACTGCTCGCCGGTGCGCTCGTCGACCGTCACCCAGTCGGTGCCGTTCTGCGAGGCCAGCACCCGGAAGTCGCGCGGGTCGCGTTCGGGCGCGTCGTTGCCCGACGTGAGGGTGTAACGCACCATCGGCTGCGGCGTCGTCAGCTCGTACTGCGCCCAGGCCGCCCGCTCGAAGGCCAACCATTTCGACGACGCGTTGCCGTCGGCCAGGAACGACGCGACCTCGTTCGGCGTGTTCTCGGCGGATGCCGTCACCGCGGCCACGTCACCGAGGACGCTGCCCGGGGCGAAGCGACTGCCGGTCACGTTGACGGGCTGACCGGTGCCGGTGAGGACGGGCGCCGCGTCGCCGGACTCGAACGACGAGACGAAGGTCGTCTCTCCGGCCGCTGACGCCGCCATCGGCGTCAGCATGCCGAGCCCGACGGAGACGGCGACACCGGCCGCTGCCCAGGATCGTCTGGCGGATCGGTGGTTCCTCGGGCTGGGGACCCTCATGGTTGCTCCTCTAACTCCACTACGGTGTGTCGCTGATGGGGTCCTCACCGACTCCGACGCCGGGATGACCGATATATGACATCGCTGTCATACGCTGGACGCTATCACAGCGATCGTGACCGGCGGAAGAGCTCGGTTCCGATCGGCAGCCGCCATAATGAGCTATCCGCGTTCGCGGGCGACAAGGGGATGCATGACTCGCACAGAGACCGGCGCGACATCGCGCCCGACGCTGGCCCAGGTCGCCGAGCGAGCGGGCGTCAGTCTCAAGACGGCGTCCCGGGCGCTCGGGGGAGAGTCCTACGTGAGCGAGAAGACACTCGCGAGCGTGCTGTCGGCCGCCGCCGAGCTCGACTACCAGCGCAACGCGGCGGCGAGCCTCCTCGCGAGCGGACGCCTCGCGGCATCCATCGGCCTCATCACCGGCGACTTCACGAACCCGTTCTACTCCGCGCTCGCGCAGGCCGTCGAAGACGAGATCCGCCCCCGCGGCATGCACCTCTCGGTCGCGAACTCCCGCGAGTCGGCCGAGCAGGAGCAGCGCGTCGCGCGCGACCTCGCCGACCGGCAGACGACGGCGGTGATCACGGTGTCGGCCATGACCGATCACAGCGAGTACGCACAGCTGCAGGCACGCGGCATCCCCGTCGTGTTCGTCGACCGCCCGGCCGAGAACCTCGCCGCCGACTCCGTCGTCTTCGACAACCGCGAGGGAGGGCGACTGGCCGCACAGCACCTCCTCGATGCCGGACACCGCCGCATCGCCTTCATCGGCGACTACGCATGGCTGCCCACGTACCGCGAGCGTCTCGCGGGTATGGGCGACGTGCTCGACCCCGCCGACGCCGATTGGCGCCGCCTGCTCCGCACCGACGCGCACGACGCGGCATCCTCCCGCGCGTGCATGCGCGAGCTGCTCGCCCTCGGCGAGCCGCCCACCGCCGTCGTGGCGGGCAACAACCGCATCCTGCTCGGTGTCATGGAGACGGTCGCCGGGCACCGCGACCGGCCGGCCGTCATCGGCTTCGACGAACCGGAGTGGGCACGGGTGCTCGGGGTGAGCGTCGTGTCGGGAGACATCGAGGCGCTCGGGCGTCAGGCCGCCCGGCTCGCGGTCGCCCGCCTCAGCGACCGCACGCGCCCCTACGAGAGCGTCACCGTCCCGATGCGGCTCGTCGCGCGGGCATCGAGCGGTACCTGACGTCGGAGTCGACAGCACGCTGCGGGAGTCAAGACCCTGTCGACCGCGGAGCCATCGCGCCAGACTGCCGTCATGCCGAAGGGAAAAGACACCGCAGACGGCCTGGAACGCACGCCTGACGGCCACCACGTCGTGATCGACGGTCGCAGATGGCGGGCCACCGACCCGAGCATCCCCGACACCTTCCGGCAGGAGCTCGTCGACGAGCTGATGTCGGCTCGACGAGCGGTGAAGGCATCGGAGCCGGACGCACGCCGACGGGTGAACGACGCGAAGACCGCTCTCGGCGAGCGCGGCACCCCCTGGTGGGAGGAGCGCTCCGGCGAGGGCTTCGACGAGCGGATCGGTGCCGCCATCCGAACCCTCGTGCGCAAGCGCGCCGGATCCTCGATCTGCCCGAGCGACGTCGCCCGCACCGTCGGCGGGGAGTCGTGGCGGAGCCTCATGTCCGATGTGCGACGCGTCACCGCGCAGCTCGCCGACGACGAGCAGGTCGTCGTGACGCAGAAGGGATCGGTGGTCAGCATCCGCGACGCACGGGGGCCCGTGCGGATCGTGAGAGGCCCATCCCTCTGAAATCTCGCGGCGTCATCGGGCGCGCGAGCTTATGCCCCAGGCAGGCGAGGCGTCAATGCCCTGCGGGACAGCCGCAGCGGATCGATAACGTCAGGCACCCCATCGCACCGTTACGGAGGACATCATGAGCGACACCGCGCGCGCCGAGCGCTACGCAGGAACCCCTGTCCAGAAGACCGCCCTCATCGTGGGCATCGTCTTCCTCCTCGTCGGCATCGCCGGCTTCATCCCCGGCCTCACGCACTCCGCCGAGCACCTGCACGGCGCGGGCGCCGGCTCCGAAGCTCATCTGCTCGGCGTCTTCCAGGTGTCGGTGCTGCACAACTTCGTGCACCTCGCCTTCGCGGTCGCCGGCATCGCGCTGGCCGCACGTGCCCGGGCGGCCAGGCTGTACCTGATCGTCGGCGGCGCGGCCTACCTGGTCGTCTGGATCTACGGCCTCATCGCCGTCGGCAACGACCAGTTGAACTTCATCCCTGTGAACAACGCCGACAACTGGCTGCACCTCGTTCTCGGCATCGGCATGATCCTGCTCGGCGTGTTCGTCACGCGAGCGCCGCGCGTGCCGGGCAACGACGGGCGCACAGCACGCGCCTGACCATCGGGCGGGAACCCGAGCCGGGGTCAGCGGGCACCGACGCGACGAGCGTGGGTGACAGCGGCCCCGGCTCCGTCATGCCACGGCTCGCCATGACCGGGCAGCAGCGTGCGGGCGCTCGACGCGAGGAATGCATCGAGATCGCTCAGGGCTCGCCCACTGTCGGCGGTCGCCGCTCCGGCGACGATCCGCGGCCCCGTGCCGCCCGTGTACGGGTCGAGGGTGACGATCGCGTCGCCGGTCATCAGTACGTCGAGGTCTTCGAACCAGAATCCGCAGTGGCCGTCGGTATGCCCGGGAGTCCAGAGCGCGACGGGCCGTCCGGGCGCCTCTACGGCCGTCGCGTGGCGCACGCTCGTCGCCGCCTCGATGCCGCGTACACCCAATGCGCCCTTCGCGGTCATCGCGAGCAGCGTCGGCACCGCCTTCGGGTAACGGAACGGGTAGGTGATCCGCGCGCGCTCATGGGCATAGCGATACGGATGCCGCGCCAGACGCTGATCCCGCGGATGGACGTGCACCGGAGTGCGGCGCTCCGAGACCAGGCGATGAGCGATCCCGACGTGATCGAAGTGCCCATGGGTGAGGATGACGGCGTCGATGTCTCCGCGATGGGCTCCGAGGTGCGCGAGGAGATCGTCGAGCAGCGGAAGCGTGCCGGGGAGGCCGGCGTCGACGAGGGTCATTCCCTCGGTCGTGACGACGAGGTAGCAGTTGACGTTGGCGGTCTCGAGGCGGTACACGCCGTGGGCGATCACGGTCCATCGGCTTCGGATGCTCATCGCACCACGGTGGGCCCGCTGCTTCGCACACGCAGGAGCCTTGCCGGATGCGACTCGCGGTGGTAGCGGTTCGGTCAGAGCAGGTCGTAATAGCCGCCGAACGGCGAGTCGATGTCTCCGGTGTCGCGCGCGTCGAAGGGTACGGTCGCCTCGGTGATCGTCACATGACTGCGGGGCGTGATGAGCACGCTGAGCTTGCGGTTGCCCACCACGACGAGGTCGACGAATGTGCCTGAGGTGCCCATCGCGGCCTCGATACGGTGCTTCAGATCCGTCAGGTCCTGATCCTGAGCAAGGAGAAAGCCGCGTCCGTTGAAGGTCACCTCGATCTGCACCATGGTCTGCACAGTCTCGACGTTACTCATGAAAGCACCGTACGCCGCATCGGGGATCGACAAAAGGGGGCTTGCAATCTTGGCTCCTGAGTGCCAGTAACCCAGCTGATTCCATTCCTGTGAATTTCATGAACCCCAGGTCAGAGTTGTTAACAGCTTCATCCACAGCTGTGGATGAATCCGCCTCCGTCCGCCGATTCCTCACACCGGAGAGGACACCGAGCGGAGCTCCTGTTCGCGCAGCGCGCGCTCGACGGATTCGACATCGCGCACGGCTCCGCGGTCGGCCGACGTCGCCATCGTGGCGTATGAACGCAGCGCCGGCGAGACCGCGCGCTGTCGGTCACGCGGGCGATATCCGCCTCCGTCGAGCAGAGCCGCGCGACGACGCTCGAGCTCCGCCTCGCTGACCTGCAGCGTGAGATCGCGGGTCGGAATGTCGATCGAGATGATGTCTCCGTCCTCGACCAGCGCGATCACACCGCCTGACGCCGCCTCGGGGGAGACGTGACCGATCGAGAGCCCCGACGTCCCGCCCGAGAAGCGCCCGTCGGTGATGAGGGCGCACAGCTTGCCCAGCCCTCGACCCTTGAGGAAGGAGGTCGGGTGCAGCATCTCCTGCATCCCGGGTCCGCCCTTCGGCCCCTCATAGCGGATCACGACCACATCCCCCGGCTGCACCTTCTTGCCGAGGATCTTCGCGACCGCCTCCTCCTGCGATTCGCAGACGACCGCTGGGCCGGAGAACACGAGGATCGACGGGTCCACACCCGCCGTCTTCACCACCGCGCCGTCGACGGCGATGTTGCCGCGGAGCACCGCGAGGCCGCCGTCGACCGAGTACGCGTGTTCGGCATCGCGGATGCAGCCGCTCTCGGCATCCGTGTCGAGCTCGAGCCAGCGCTCGGACTGCGAGAACGCGCTCGAGGATCGCACGCCGCCGGGCGCCGCGTACCAGAGGTCCTTCGCCGCGTCGGAGATCGCGCCGCCGCGGATGTCCCATTCCGCGAGCCACGACTCGAGAGAGGGTGAGTGGATCGACGAGACGTCGTCGTTCAGCGCGTCCGCACGACGCAGCTCACCGAGGATGCGGGGGATTCCCCCTGCGCGGTGCACGTCCTCCATGTAGTACATCCGGCCGTAGGCGGGGTTCGGGGCGATCTTCGCGAGGCACGGCACTCGACGTGAGACGGCGTCGATCTCGTCGAGACCGAAGGCGACGCCCGCCTCGTGCGCTGCGGCGAGGAGGTGGAGGATCGTGTTCGTCGAGCCGCCCATCGCGATGTCGAGGGCCATGGCGTTCTCGAACGCGTTGTAGCTCGCGACGGCGCGGGGGAGCACCGCCGCGTCGTCCTCGTCGTAGAACCGGCGGGTGATCTCGACGGCGACCTGGCCCGCACGCTCGTACAGCTCGCGGCGGGCGGTGTGGGTGGCGAGCACCGAGCCGTTGCCGGGCAGCGCGAGACCGAGCGCCTCGACGAGACAGTTCATGGAGTTGGCGGTGAACATCCCCGAGCACGACCCGCACGTCGGGCACGCGTTCTCTTCGATGCGCTGGATGTCGGCATCCGACACCGTGTCGTTCGCCGCCTCGGAGATCGCGTCGACGAGGTCGAGGGTGCGCACGCTGCCGTCCACGAGCGTGGCACGGCCCGACTCCATCGGACCACCCGACACGAACACGGTCGGGATATTGAGGCGGAGCGCGGCCATGAGCATGCCCGGGGTGATCTTGTCGCAGTTCGAGATGCACACCAGCGCGTCGGCCTGGTGCGCATTGACCATGTACTCGACCGAGTCGGCGATGAGGTCGCGCGACGGGAGGGAGTACAGCATCCCGCCGTGGCCCATCGCGATGCCGTCGTCGACCGCGATGGTGTTGAACTCGCGGGGGATGCCTCCCGCCGCGGTGATCGCGTCGGACACGATGCGACCCACCGGCTGCAGGTGCGTGTGACCGGGGACGAACTCGGTGAAGCTGTTCGCGACGGCGATCATCGGCTTGCCGAAGTCGGCGGCGTTCACGCCTGCCGCGCGGAAGAGGGCGCGGGCTCCGGCGGCGTTACGGCCGTGGGTCACGGTTCGGGAGCGAAGGGGAGTGGGCATCCTCCCACCTTCGTTCCTCATCGCCATCCGAGGAAGTCGTCCCTGACACTAGTAGTGGGAGCACTAGGTTTATCGGGTGGCCATCGATGAACAGCAGCGCAGGGAGCTCGGCGCGTTCCTGCGCGCCCGACGCGAGCAACTGGACCGCACCGGCTACGGGCTCCCTCCGGCCGGGCGTGGCCGGATGATCGGGCTCCGCCGTGAGGAGATCTCCTACCTCTCCGGAGTCAGCGTCACCTGGTACACGTGGCTGGAACAGGGTCGCGACATCAATCCTTCGAGGCAGGTGCTGGATGCCGTCGCCACGACCCTGCACCTCACGGTGGCCGAGCACGACTACGTACTCACCCTCGCCGGCTTCGCACCGCAGCGGCCCGGGGGCGGCGAGGCCGTCGAGACGGCGCCGGCGCATGTGCAGCGGTTCCTCGACGCGCTCGACGAGCACCCCGCCTACGCGCTCGCGCCGGACTGGGGGATCGCCGGGTGGAACGCCGCCTACGAGCGGCTCTACCCGAACGTCGCGAGCGCCCCGCCGGAGGAGCGCAACCTGCTGCGGCTCATCTTCACCGACCCCGCCGTGCGGTCGCTGCTGGACGACTGGGACGACACCAGTCGGCGGTTTCTCGCGGAGTTCCGGGCGGAGGCGGGTCCGCGACTCGGCGACCCGCGGTACCGCGATCTCATCGGGCGGCTCGTGCAGGAGAGCGACGACTTCCGCGAACGGTGGGAGAGCCACGGCGTCGGCGGTTTCGAGTCCCGCGAGCGCGTGTTCCAGCATCCGAACCTCGGCCGCCTCGTCTTCGAGCACCACCAGCTGCGACCCTCGGACCAGACGGACGTGCAGCTGGTCGTCTACACCGCGGATGCCGAGACGCGCCGCCGCTTCGCGGGCGGAGGCTAGATCGGAGCACCGGAGAAACGAGAAGGCCCCGCACTCGGCGGGGCCTTCTCGAACTGTCTCAACACAGTGTGGAGCCTAGGAGATTCGAACTCCTGACATCCTGCTTGCAAAGCAGGCGCTCTACCAACTGAGCTAAGGCCCCGTGAGGGTACTTCTTGAGTTACGGAGTGGGGCTACCAGGACTTGAACCTGGGACCTCTTCATTATCAGTGAAGCGCTCTAACCGCCTGAGCTATAGCCCCGTCAACCTCCAAGACTTTACCGGAGATTCTCGGAATTACCCAATCGAGGGCGGGACCCGGGAGAGTCCCGCCCTCGAAAAGGATCACGCGCCCGGACGAATGGTGACGCTGCCCGCGGAGAGCGACACATCGATCGTGCGCGAGCTGTCCGCGTCGCGGTCGACCTTCGCGTTCAGCGAGCCTGCGCTGACGTCCTCGCCGATCGCGTACGAGGTGTCCGGAACCGTGAGATCGAGGGATCCGGCGCTGACGTCGATCGTGGTCGACGAGGGTGCGGTGCCTCCGAGGACCACATTCATGTCACCCGCGGAGACGCTGAGGTCGGCCTGGTCGACGCCGTCGAGCGCGACGTCCGCACGGCCGGCGCTCATCTCGACGGCCAAGCTCTCGGCCGCGCCCTCCACATCGAGCGCTCCCGCGTTGACGGTGAGGTCGAGGGCCCCGAAGTCGCCGACCACGTCGAGGCTGCCGGCGTCGAGCGTGAGGTCGGCGTCCACGGCATCAGTGCTGAGGTCCTCCGGCAGGGTGAGCACGGCCGACTGGTCGTCGCCGAACCATCCGCCGAACCACCAGCCCCACTCGAAGTCGGGGCTGCGGACGACGAGCTCATCGCCCTCGCGCTCGAGCGTCCATCCGGGATTCCGGGAGTTGGTGACGGAGAGCTCCGCCTCGACGACGTCGCCGAACTCGACGCGCATGTTGCCCGCGTCGACGTCGAGATCGATGCTCGTGATGCCCTCCGCATCCACCGTCTGCACCGAGTCGCCGCGCTCACCCGAGGTGGAGAGCATCGTGCCGGTCGCGGCGACGGCCGCGGTGGCCCCCGAGCCGAGCAGTGCGATGCCGCCGACCACCGCGGTGGTGACGAGGATCGCCGCCACCCCGGGTCCGCGCGCCGGGCCGCCGGATCCACCGGTCGGCGGCTCGGCGGCGCCCGGAGGGACCTCGGCTCCTGCGGCAGGAGGAGGAGTGAGCGGCATCCGCGAGCCCCGAGGGTCGAATGCCGGATCGTGCTGGGGAGTGGTCATCGTGCGGCTCCTGTCTGGCCGGTGGGCGGGGTCGTCCCGCCGGTGTTCTCGATGTGGGCGAGGGCGGCGAGCACGCGCCGGTTGCCCGACTCGTCGGGCTCGAACCCGAGTTTCTGGAAGATGGCAGTGATGTGCTTCTCCACGCTGGCCTCCGAGAGGAAGAGCAACCCGGCGATGGCCTGATTCGACTTCCCCTCGGCGATCAGCGCGAGCACGGTGCGCTCGCGCTCGGTCAGGCGCATCATCCGGTCGTCCCGGTTGCGTCGGGTGAGCAGCTGCGCCACGACCTCGGGGTCGAGCACGGTCGCACCCTCCGAGATCCGCTGCACGGATCCGAGGAACTCCGCGACGTCTGCCACCCGGTCCTTGAGCAGGTAGCCGAGCGGGCCGCCCTGGGCGGCGATGAGGTCGGACGCGTAGCGCTCCTCCACGTACTGCGACAGCACGAGGAGCGGGAGGGACGGATCGGAGGCCCGCAGCTCGAGCGCCGCGCGGATCCCCTCGTCGGTGAATGTCGGGGGAAGGCGGACGTCGAGGATGCACAGCTCGGGCGCCTCGGCTCGAACCGCCTCGGTGAGACCGTTCGTGTCGGGCAGAGCCGCGACCACGGAGTGGCCGGCGTCCTCGAGCAGCCGGACGAGTCCCTCGCGAAGCAGGACGGAGTCTTCGCAGATCAGGATGCGCATGGCACGTTCACCTCCAGGCTGGTGGGTCCGCCGGCCGGGCTGTCGAGACGGAACGTCCCGCCCGCGGCGAGGATGCGGTTCGCGATGCCGTCGAGTCCGCCGCCGGGCTGCACCTGCGCGCCGCCCATCCCGTTGTCTTCGACTCGGGCCCACAGCACTCCGCCCTCGCGTAGCCGCACGGTCACCCGCGCCTCGCTCGCACGGGAGTGCTTGGCGGCGTTCGTGAGCGACTCGGCGATGGAGAAGTACACGGCGGCCTCGGCCTCCCTGCTGCAGCGCCCGTCCATCCGCACGTCGAGCTGCACGGGGATGTGCGACCTCCCGGCGAGCGCCGACAGTGCGGCGTCGAGACCGCGGTCGTCGAGGACGGAGGCGTGGATCCCCCGCGCCAGCTGACGAAGCTCCGTGATGGCCGCCTTGGTCGACGTGTGCGCTTCGGTGATGAGCTCCTTCGCGGCATCCGGATCGGTGTCGATCTTCTGCTGCGCGAGTCCGAGCGTCATGCCGACCGAGACGAGGCGGGGCTGGACGCCGTCGTGCAGGTCGCGTTCGATGCGGGTGCGCTCCACGTCGGCCGCGCGCACGGCGCCCTCCCGCTGAGCCGTGCTCGTGCGGACGCGCTCGGTGAGCTCGGCCTCTTTCGCACGGATCACGATGGAGAGGGAGAGGACGCGGTGGAGCGCGGCGAGGCCGATCATGCCGAACACGCAGACGGCGATTCCCAGGATGCCGACGAGCGGCGCCCACGGAGCCGTGATGCCCATCCCACCGAATGGCCCGATCACGGTGCCTGCGCCGACCAGCGGAGCGAAGCAGATGGCGATGGACCAGACGAGGCCCCAGGCCAAGCGCAGCACGATCCAGCCGAGCACGGCCGAGATGGCGAAGTTCGCGATGGCGCGCCACATGCGACCGTCGATGGACTGCCTGCCGAGAGCGCGGATCCAGCCCGAGAAGCCCGCACGGTCGCGGGGACGCCAGCGCAGTGGCGCGATGGGCGTGCGGTACAGACCGCTGACGCGGGCGACCTCGAACCAGCCGACCGCGAACAGCGCGTAGACGAGACCGACCAGCAGAACGATGCCGATGCCGGCGACGAGCAGAAGACCGAGTCCGGCGCTGAGGAGTCCGGAGAGAGTGGTGAAGATGATCCCGCCGAGCACCCCGACGCCCGCGAGATGGAGCAGTGTGAGGAAGAGGCGCAGCGGCGGCTTCGTGGCCGTGGCCCGGGAAGGCGTGGCTGTCTGTGTGGTCATGATTCCAAAGTACGGGCGCGATGATCACGCCGACACCGAGGGAACCGGAGAGACCCGTTCGGGTTTCCCCTACCCCGGCGAGAGCCGGAATCAATCGTCGGATCTTGGTCGCTCGCTGGTATCGTCTGTTTAGCAAAGCAAAATCTCTTCTAGTATTTTGTTTTCTTTGGGGGAATCAGATGCCGCTTCGCCAGCCCGCGCCATCATTGGCAGACCTCCGCCGACGAGTGCTGGCGGACCCGGAGCGGATGAATGCACTGCTCTTCGCTCCGCCTCTCGATGATTCGCAGTACTACCACTGGGAGCAGCTGCTGAGGAGAGATTCGCCGTCGGATCTGAGTCATGAGGAGTGGTGGTTCCGACTCAAACTCCAGAGAAGCTCTCAGATGCGCACCGTGGCTTTGAGAGCCAAGGATGGATCACACTTCACCTTCGCCATGACCGACGAGGTGCTCCAACTGACCGAGGAGATCGGTCGGCGTGCGGGTGGCAGCGTCCTCGGCGGCGGGGCTGCACTGACACCGGATGGCCGCGACATGTTCGTCGTCCGGTCCCTCGTCGAGGAGTCCATCACCTCGAGCCAGCTGGAGGGCGCTTCCACGAGCCGACGCGTCGCCGTGGAGCTCCTCAGCACCGGCCGCGATCCCCGGACCAAGTCCGAGCGAATGATCCTGAACAACTATCGGGCGATGCAGATCGTGACCGAGTCCTCGTCGGACTCACTCACGCCCATGTGGGTCCTCGACCTGCACGCCATGTTGACTGAGGGAACGCTCGATGATCCTTCGGACGCCGGCCGTCTCGAGACGCCTGACCACGAGCGCGTCAGCGTGTGGGCCGGGGAGACGCAGGTTCATGTGCCGCCTCCCGCTCACGAGCTGCCGCAACGACTCCTCGAACTGACGGCGTTCGCGAACGGGAGCGCGACCGACTCCCCCTACATCCCGCCCATCGTTCGATCCGTCATCATTCATTTCATGTTCGGATACGACCACTACTTCGCCGACGGGAACGGGCGTATCGCACGGACAGCCTTCTACTGGTCGATGCTCCACAACGGTTACTGGCTTGCCGAGTATCTGACGATCTCCAAGATCCTTCGTGCCGCCCCGGGCAAGTACGGGGACAGTTACCAGTACACCGAGGATGACGACAACGATCTGACGTACTTCATCCTTCACCAGCTCCGGGTGATCAAGCGTTCCCTCGACGAGCTCGACGCATACGTCGCCTCTCGGCATCGCGAGTCACTCCGGGTGCAGAACGCACTGAAAGGTGCCGTCCGGGATTTCAACATGCGTCAGACCCAGATCATCGAGTGGCTCACGAGAGAATCACCGCTGGCCGTCACCGCGACGGAGATCGCCAACAGATATCGCGTATCGACACAGACGGCGCGTAACGACCTCACTCACCTCGAGTCGTTCGGGCTCCTCGAACGCGGGCGGGCGAAACACCCGATCGAGTGGAGTCCCGTTCCGGACCTCGCCACAAGGCTGACCAAACTCGAGTGATCCGTCAGAAAAACAAAAAACTTCACAGATTTTGTTTTCTTCGTGATTCCAGGAACGCAGAAGGGGCGGATGCCGCAGCATCCGCCCCTCTCGTCGTTCGTCCGGGTCAGTTCGACATGAAGCCGACGAGCAGGCCGCCCGTCACCTTCACAGCGAGGTTGTAGATGCCGGCGACGACCGCGCCGAGCACCGTGAAGACGATCAGGTTGAGGATCGACACGACAGCCGCGAAGGCCATGACCTGCGGCAGACCGGCGATCTCCGAGATCCGCACCGAGTTGTCGGTGATGGTGCCGATGAAGTCGTCGGCCTGGGACAGGATGCCCGTCGCCTGCAGCACGAGGTAGATCAGGAAGAACGACACCATCGTGACGATCGCGAGCGCGACGGCTCCCAGGAAGGAGAGCTTCACGGCCGACCAGAAGTCGACGTAGACGAGGCGCAGGCGAACCTGCTTGCCGCCCGTCTTGCGCGTGGACTTCTTCGCCAGCTTGTCGGCTACTGTGCTCATGCGTCTGTGTCCTCAGGATTCTGTGTCTCGGGGGAGGCGGTGGGGGAGTCCGACTCCGCCTCGGCCGATTCCTCTTCCTCGGCGAGGCCCCGCTCACCATTGCGGGCGATGGCGAGGATGCGGTCGGCTTCCGACGTCCGTGCGAACACCACTCCCATGGTGTCGCGGCCCTTGGCGGGCACCTCGGCCACGGCAGAGCGTACCACCTTGCCGCTGGACAGAACCACCAAGACCTCGTCGTCCTCCGACACCATCAGACCACCCGCGAGAGTGCCCCGATCGTCGTTGAGCTTGGCGACCTTGATGCCGTATCCGCCGCGTCCCTGGACCCGGTATTCGTCGATCGCGGTGCGCTTCGCGTAGCCGCCGTCGGTGACCACGAAGACGTACTGACCGGGGGCGGCCACCGAGGCCGACAGCAGGCTGTCGCCCTCGCGGAACTTCATGCCCTTCACGCCGGCGGTGGCCCGGCCCATCGGACGCAGCGCCTCGTCGGTGGCGCTGAACCGCACCGACATCCCCTTGCGGCTGATGAGCAGGATGTCATCCTCGGCGTTCACCATGAGCGCCGACACCAGCTCGTCCTCATCGTTCAGGCGGATCGCGATGACACCGCCCTGACGGTTGGTGTCGTAGCTGGCGAGGCTCGTCTTCTTCACGAGGCCGTCGCGCGTCGCGAGCACGAGGTAGTCGGCCACCTCGTAGTCGCGGATGTCGAGGATCTGCGCGATCTTCTCGTCGGGCTGCAGCGCGAGGAGGTTCGCGACGTGCGTGCCCTTGGCGTCGCGACCGGCCTCCGGCACCTCGTAGGTCTTCGACCGGTAGACGCGGCCCTTATCGGTGAAGAAGAGCAGCCAGTGGTGCGTGGTCGTGACGAAGAAGTGCTCGACGATGTCGTCGGCCCTCAGCTGCGCACCCTTCACGCCCTTGCCGCCCCGGTGCTGCGAGCGGTAGTTGTCGCTGCGCGTGCGCTTGATGTAGCCCTCACGCGTGACGGTGACGACCATCTCCTCCTCGGCGATGAGGTCCTCCATCGACACGTCGCCGTCGAAGCCGTGCAGGATGTGCGTGCGACGCTCGTCGCCGAAACGGTCGACGATCCCCGTGAGCTCCTCGCGGATGATGTCACGCTGCAGGGCTTCGTCGCCGAGGATCGCGTTGTACTCGGCGATCAGTCGCTCGAGTTCGGCGGCCTCGTCGAGGATCTTCTGGCGCTCGAGGGCGGCCAGTCGACGCAGCTGCATGTCGAGGATCGCCTGCGCCTGGTCGTCGTCGATGTCGAGCAGCTTCTTCAGTCCGTCGCGCGCGTCTTCGACGGTCGCCGACCGGCGGATGAGGGCGATGACCTCGTCGAGCGCATCGA
The DNA here is from genome assembly GCF_023715885.1 of Microbacterium hydrocarbonoxydans. Lineage (GTDB taxonomy): Bacteria > Actinomycetota > Actinomycetes > Actinomycetales > Microbacteriaceae > Microbacterium > Microbacterium hydrocarbonoxydans_C. The sequence goes on from NZ_JAMBOY010000001.1 coordinate 618,114, forward strand.
GCGCCTTCAGGTATCCGCGCAGGATGTGCATGCGCCGCTCGGCCTTCGCGAGACGGAACCGCGTGCGGCGGACGATGACCTCGAGCTGGTGGGTGATCCAGTTCGTGACGAACCCGTCGATGCCGAGCGTGCGCGGCACGCCGTCGACGATCGCGAGCATGTTCGCGCCGAAGTTCTCCTGCAGCTGAGTGTGCTTGTACAGGTTGTTCAGCACGACCTTTGCGACGGCATCCCGCTTGAGGACGACGACGAGACGCTGGCCGGTGCGGTCGGACGACTCGTCGCGGATGTCGGCGATGCCGGTGATCTTGCCGTCGCGCGCCAGATCGCCGATCTTGACCGCCACGTTGTCGGGGTTCACCTGGTACGGCAGCTCGGTGATCACGAGGCAGGTGCGACCCTGGATCTCCTCGACGTTGACGACAGCGCGCATCGTGATCGAGCCGCGACCCGTGCGATACGCCTCGTGCACGCCCTTCGTGCCGAGGATCTGCGCACCGGTCGGGAAGTCCGGGCCGGGGATGCGCTGGATCAGACCTTCGACGAGCTCCTCGCGCGGAAGCCCCGGGTTGTCGAGCGCCCACAGCGCTGCAGCCGAGACCTCGCGGAGGTTGTGCGGCGGGATGTTGGTCGCCATGCCGACCGCGATTCCGACCGAGCCGTTGACCAGGAGGTTCGGGAAGCGCGCGGGGAGCACGGTCGGCTCCTGCGTCTGCCCGTCGTAGTTGTCGGTGAAGTCGACCGTGTCCTCTTCGATGTCGCGCACCATCTCGAGCGCGAGCGGAGCCATCTTGGTCTCGGTGTATCGAGGGGCCGCGGCGCCCATGTTGCCGGGAGAGCCGAAGTTGCCCTGACCGAGCGCGAGCGGATAGCGCAGCGACCACGGCTGCACGAGGCGGACGAGGGCGTCGTAGATCGCCGAGTCGCCGTGCGGGTGGTACTGCCCCATGACCTCGCCGACCACACGCGCGCACTTCGAGAACGACTTGTCGGGGCGGAAGCCGCCGTCGTACATGCCGTAGATCACACGGCGATGCACGGGCTTGAGTCCGTCACGGACATCGGGGAGCGCGCGCCCCACGATGACGGCCATCGCGTAGTCGAGATAGCTGCGCTGCATCTCGGACTGCAGGTCGACCTGGTCGATCCGGCCGTGGTCGTGTTCCGGCTCGGGGCGGATGTCGTCAGTCATATGTCTGTTTCGATTCTGTCTTGGCTACCGGACTCCGGGATGCCGCTTCGCTCGCAGAGCGGGAACCCTCCCGCTTCGCGGGCCCCTCTCGATGCTCGCTCCGCGGCATCCCTGCGTCCTCACGTCATGCGTGTCGGCAGCCTCCGATTCGCGTGTGTGTATAAGGGTCAGATGTCGAGGAAGCGGACGTCCTTGGCGTTGCGCTGGATGAAGCTCCGTCGAGACTCGACGTCCTCACCCATCAGCACGCTGAAGATCTCGTCGGCCGCCGCGGCATCCTCGATGGTCACCTGCCGGAGCGTGCGGGTGGTGTGGTCCATCGTGGTCTCCCACAGCTCCTTGGCGTTCATCTCGCCGAGACCCTTGTAGCGCTGGATGCCGGCATCCTTCGGGATCCGCTTGCCGTTGTCGAGGCCGTACTTCAGCAGCGCATCGCGCTCGGCGTCGCTGAACACGTACTCGTGCGGCGAGTTCGACCACTTGAGGCGGTACAGCGGCGGCATGGCGAGGTACACGAAGCCGGCCTCGATGAGCCCCCGCATATAGCGGAAGAGCATCGTGAGCAGCAGCGTCGTGATGTGCTGGCCGTCGACATCGGCATCCGCCATCAGCACGATCTTGTGATAGCGGGCCTTCTCGATGTCGAAGTCCTCGCCGATGCCCGTGCCGAAAGCCTGGATCATCGCCTGGACCTCTTTGTTGCCGAGGGCCTTGTCGAGGCGGGCGCGCTCGACGTTGAGGATCTTGCCTCGGAGCGCGAGGATCGCCTGCGTGTGCGGGTCCCGACCCTGGACAGCGGACCCGCCGGCCGAGTCGCCCTCGACGAGGAAGATCTCGCTGATCGACGGATCCTTGCTCGTGCAGTCCTTGAGCTTGTCGGGCATCGCCGCCGACTCGAAGACGCTCTTGCGGCGGGCGGTCTCGCGCGCCTTGCGGGCGGCGAGACGAGCAGTGGCCGCGTCGATCGCCTTGCGGATCACGTTCTTGGCCTGCGCGGGATTGCGGTCGAACCAGTCGCCGAGCTGATCGCCGACGACCTTCTGCACGAACGCCTTCGCCTCGGTGTTCCCGAGCTTCGTCTTCGTCTGACCCTCGAACTGCGGCTCGCCGAGCTTGATCGAGATGACGGCCGTGAGACCCTCGCGCACGTCGTCGCCCGAGAGGTTGTCGTCCTTCTCCTTGAGAAGGTTGTTCGCGCGGGCGTAACGGTTCACCAGAGTGGTCAGCGCTGCACGGAAACCCTCTTCGTGCGTGCCGCCCTCGTGGGTGTTGATGGTGTTCGCGTAGGTGAACACGTTCTCGGTGTACGAGGTCGTCCACTGCATCGCGACCTCGAGCGAGATCTTGCGCGCGGTGTCCTCCGACTCGAACGCGATGATCTCCTCGTTCACGACCTCGGCGTGACGGACCTTGTTCAGGTACTCGACGTAGTCGACGAGGCCGCGCTCGTAGAAGAAGACGTCGCTCGGCTGCTTCGTGATCGTCTCGCCCTCGTGCTCCACCTCATAGGCGGATCCGGGGCGCTCGTCGGAGAGCTCGATGCGCAGGCCCTTGTTGAGGAAGGCCATCTGCTGGAAGCGGGTGCGGAGGGTGTCGTAGTCGAACTCGACGGTCTCCTGGAAGATCTCGGCATCCGGCCAGAACGTGATCGCGGTTCCGGTCTGGTCGGTCGACTCGCCCTTCTCGAGCTTCTGCTGCGGAGCGCCGCCGTTCGCGAAGCTGTGCCGCCAGACGAAGCCCTTCTGCTTGACCTCGACCTCGAAGCGAGTGGAAAGGGCGTTCACCACAGAGGAGCCGACCCCGTGCAGACCACCCGAAACGGCGTACGCGCCGCCGCCGAACTTGCCGCCGGCGTGCAGGATCGTCAGCACGACCTCGACGGTCGACTTGGACGGGTCGGACGAGTGCGGGTCGACGGGGATGCCGCGGCCGTTGTCGATCACGCGCACTCCGCCGTCCTCGAGCAGCGTGACGAGGATGGTGTCGGCGTATCCGGCGAGAGCTTCGTCGACCGAGTTGTCGACGATCTCGTACACGAGGTGGTGCAGACCGCGGGGTCCCGTCGATCCGATGTACATGCCGGGTCGCTTGCGGACCGCCTCGAGACCTTCGAGGATCTGAATCGAGTCGGCGCCGTACTCACCGGGCTGCTGAGCCTTCGGTGCCGGGGTGCCCGCGTTCTCGGGGGTGCCTCCGTCGGTCGATTCCGTCTCGTCAGCAGGGGATTCAGGCGTCATCAGCGGGCGTTCTCCACATCGATATGTCGAACTCCCAGTCTAGCGGGCTTTCGATGAGAAATGCGGCTCAGAGGCCGCGTGTGGCCCTCTGAGCGTGTCAGACCCCTTGCATGGTGCCCTACCCGTAGGTATCGCGCGGGCCCCGTCCTGGAACGACTCTGGGACCCCATTTCCAGGAGGGTACGTCCGGTCCGATGAAGCGGAGGTTCTCGACCCCGGCATCCGGATACCGTCGACCGATCTCGGTGAGGATGGTGCCGCGCATGTATTGGAGGTTCTTCGCCCAAGCCGTCGAATCGCACTTGACGGTGAGCAGACCCCGCTCGAGCGAGACGGGCTCGGAGTGCTTGGCGGTGTCGGCACCGGCCAGGTCGCCCCACTGTCGCACGAGATCCTCCCGGGCGAGCGTCGTCTGCCAGCCCGAGTCACGGCTGAGCTTGTCGAGTACGGCTCCGAGCGAACCGGGATCGCGTCCGGGAGTGAACGGTGCGTTGTCATCGTCGGTGACGACCCGCCTCTTGCGCTTCCAGTTCTTCGAACTGGGCTGGAGCCCGCGCAGGCGCAGATACGTCGCGACGGTCTCGGGGGCGTCGGATGCCGGAACGGTCGTCGTATCAGTCATCGTCATCCGCCTTTCCGCCCGCGTCGTCTTCCGGCGCAACCTCTCGCTCGTCGCTGATGGTGCCCGCGGTGATCCGCACCACATGGGCGTGCAATACCTCGGGGATATCCTCCTCCACCGCGGCGGTGACGACCACCTGCTCGTAGCCCGCCGTCAGCGAGGCGAGACGCTGACGCCGGTCGGCGTCGAGCTCGGCGAAGACGTCGTCGAGGATCAGCACGGGATCGCCGGCGGGCGATTCGCTGCGCAGCAGTTCGGCCGACGCGAGCCGGAGCGCGAGCGCGACCGACCAGGATTCCCCGTGCGAGGCGTAGCCCTTCACCGGGAGGCCGCGGACGCGCAGGATCAGGTCGTCGCGGTGGGGTCCGGTCAACGTGAGGCCACGGTTGAGCTCTTGCGTGCGCTTCGCCAGCAACGACGCCCGGAACATCTCGGCGCACTTGGCGAGACTCAGCGATCCGTCGTCGCCGATGAGCGTCTCGGCCTCGCCCTCTTCGGGGTCGCCGCCCCTGACCGAGAGCGCCCACTCGAGCTGGGGCTGATGATCGGCGCCGGCGATCGCGGTGTAGGCGTCGCTCACGGGCTGCTGCAGGTCGGCGGCCAACCGCTGCCGCGCGGCGATGATCTCGGATCCGAGGGCCACGAGCTTGTCATCCCACACGTCGAGCGTGCTGAGCGCATCGCCTCGGATGCCGCGGGCTCGCGCGGACTTGAGCAGCGCGGTTCGCTGCTTGAGCACGCGATCGTAGTCGGCGAGGACCGCCGACAGACGAGGTGTTCGCTGGATCAGCAGCTGATCGGCGAAGCGGCGCCTGGACGACGGATCACCGCGCACGATCTGCAGGTCTTCGGGGGCGAAGAGCACGACGTGCGCGTAGCGCGGGAGCTCACTCGTCTTCGACGGCGAGCCGTTGATGCGGGCCTTGTTCGAGCCCTGGCGGTTGAGCTGCACCTCGGTGAGCACCCGACGCTCGCCGTGGGAGAGTCGAGCGCGGATGATCGCGAACTCCTGACCATCACGCACCATGGGGGCGTCGGACGACACCCGGTGCGAGCCGAGTGTGGCGAGGAAGACGACAGCCTCGGCGAGGTTGGTCTTGCCCTGGCCGTTCCGGCCGACCAGAACGTTCGGCCCCTTGTGCAGAGCGAGTTCGGCAGTCGCGTAATTGCGGAAATCCACCAGGCTCAGATGCTCCACGATCACGGAGTCAGCCTACCTTCGGCCCCCGACAGTCGACCGCCGGCGACGAAGATCAGCGGAGCAGCAGGTTCGGCTGCAGCAGGTACTTGAACGAGTCCAGACCTGCCTGGTCGACCGAGGTCTGGCTGGTGATGAGAACCGGGCTCAGCTTGTTCGCATTGTCACTCGACGTGAACGTCACGCGCACGAACTCGCTCTTCACCGCTCCCAGCGCCTCGATCAAGTACTGCGGGTTGAGGCCGAGCGTGACCTCGTCCCCGCCGGAAAGGATCGCGTCGACCGACTCGGAGGCTCGGGCGTGCTCGCTGCCCGACGCGTCCATCGTGACGCTGTCGCTCGAGAACGTGAAGCGCAGCGGAGCCGCGCGGTCGAGCACCAGCGACACACGACGGACGGCTTCGACGAGGTCGGCGGTGTTCACGACGGCGTAGTGGTCGGTCTGCTCAGGGAACAGTCGACGCACCGGCGGGAAGTTGCCCTTGATGAGCAGCGACGTCACCGTCTTGTTGCCGGCGGTGAACGCGATGATCTCGCGATCGCCGGCTCCGGAGAACGCGACCTGGATCGTTCCGGCATGGCCGAACGTCTTCCCGACCTCGAGCAGGGTGCGCGCCGGGACGAGAGCGGTGTTCTCGACGGTCTCACCGTCCCACGGCACGTCGCGCAGCGACACCCGGTAGCGATCGGTCGCGACGAGGCTGAGGCTCTGGCCCGAGACCTCCAGCTGCACACCGGTGAGCACTGGAGTCACGTCGTCGCGGGACGCGGCGAAGCCGACCTGGGAGATCGCGGTGCCGAACTCGTCGGCCGGGACGACGCCGGAGGAGCCCGAGACCTCGGGGATCGAGGGGTATTCCTCGACGGGCATGGCGGCGAGGGTGAATCGGGCGGAACCGCAGGTGACCGTGATGCCGCCGTCGTCCTCGACGGCGATCTCGATCGGAGCATTCGGGAGGCGGCTCGCGATGTCGGAGAGCAGACGGCCGTGGACGAGGATCGTCCCCGGCGTCTCGACAGTCGCCTCGATGGTCGTGCGCGCGGATGCCTCGTAGTCGAAGGCCGACAGCGTCAGACCTGCGTCATCCGCTTCGATGAGCACGCCCGCCAGGATCGGCTGCGGGTTGCGCTGCGGGAGGAGCTTGACGACGAAGGACACAGCCTCGCTGAAGACATCGCGGTTGACCTGAAACCTCACGGGTGCTCCCTTGTCGTCGTTCTGTGACGCGTCGTGATCGGTCCTGCCAGTGCAGGGCTTCCCATGCTAGCCCCACAGATGCTCCGATCCCTACGCTCGTGCGATTCCGCCGGTTCGGCGAACTTTCCCCACCGTCTGGTGATCGGATCGCCCCTGAATCGGATTAACTCCTTAACGGTGTTAACGGCTGTGGATACTGTGGATAAGTCGGTGGAAAGCAGACGCGAGTAGGGAACTACACGACTGTCAGTTGTGGAATCCCTGAGGAATACGCGGGTGGACGGCATCCTCACGTCTGTATCCGATCACGGGGTTATCCACAGGTTGCTGGGTTTCCCCCACATCCGTCCCGATCTCGGACGTCTTCATCCACAAGTTATCCACATGTGCAAAAGGGCATCGAGCGGATGCCGGTATCGGCACGAACCGCGACGAGAAGAGGGGTGCAGCGTCCTGACGGACCCTGCACCCCTCTTCCGAAGGAGGACGAGCTTCAGCGTCGTCCGAGCTGCGTGGTGATCTCGGTGACCTGGTTGTAGATCGAGCGACGTTCCTTCATGAGCTCGCTGATCTTCTTGTAGGCGTACATCACCGTCGTGTGATCGCGGTTGCCGAACAGCTGCCCGATCTTCGGCAGTGAGAGGCTCGTGCGCTCACGGCACAGATACATCGCGATCTGTCGTGCGGTCGCGATCTGCTGCGACCGGCTCGAGCCGTAGAGGTCGTCGACCGTCAGCTTGAAGTACTGCGCGGTCGCCGTGATGATGTCGGTCGGCGAGATGACGTTGTCCTCCGCCGTGTCGACGATGTCGCGGAGCACGGTCTGCGCGAGAGAGATGTCGAGCGACGAGCGGTTGAGGCTCGCGAAGGCCGATACGCGGATCAGCGCGCCCTCGAGCTCTCGGATGTTCGACGACACGACGGTCGCGATGTACTCGAGCACCTCGTCGGGGATGTGCAGCGCCTCGCTCTGCGCCTTCTTGCGAAGGATCGCGATACGCGTCTCGAGGTCCGGCGCCTGCACGTCGGTGATGAGGCCCCACTCGAAGCGACTCCGCATCCGGTCCTCGAAGCCCGTGAGGTGCTTGGGGGCCACATCGCTCGTGATCACGACCTGCTTGTTGTGGTCGTGCAGCGTGTTGAACGTGTGGAAGAAGGCCTCCTGCGTCTCGGCACGTCCCTGGAGGAACTGGATGTCGTCGATGAGGAGGATGTCGACGTCGCGATAACGGGCCTGGAAGGCGGCGCCCCGGTTGTTCGCGATCGAGTTGATGAAGTCGTTCGTGAACTCCTCGCTCGAGACGTACCGCACCTTGACGCCCGCGTAGAGGGACTGCGCGTAGTCGCCGATCGCGTGGAGGAGGTGGGTCTTGCCGAGGCCGGAGTCTCCGTAGATAAAGAGCGGGTTGTACGCCTTGGCCGGGGCTTCGGCCACAGCGACCGCGGCCGCGTGCGCGAAGCGGTTGGACTGGCCGATGACGAAGTTGTCGAAGGTGTACTTCGGGTTCAGCCGGGATTCGTGGCGCATCGGCGCCGGAGCCTGTTCCATGGGCGACTCGATGCGAACCGGCTCCTGGCGACCGAAGTCGGCGACGGCGATGGGTGCGGTCGGCTGCTCGGCCAGCTCGTGATTCACGACCGTGCGGTAAGAGGTGACCTCGTCGCCGATGTGCGACAGCGCCTCCATGATCGGAAGGCGCAGGCGCTTGTTGATCTGCGCGGCGGTGAGGTCGTTGGGCACCTCGAGATAGAGCGTCGCGGCCATCACGCCCGCCGGGACGGCGAGGCTGAGGAAGCCCTGCAGCTGGGGGGTCACGCGGTCATCCGCGACGAGCAGCTCCTGCACCGTGGTCCAGATCGGAACGTCAGGCTGGGCTGGTGAGGACATGACGCTCCGGAACGGGGGATCGCGGAGGGTCGTCGTGGAACGCGCCCCCCTGTGGATAACTTCGGATGCCACGGTAGTCACCGCGGCCGTGAACGGCAACCTGGCCTGGGAAAGACGCGCGCGTGTTGCACGGACGTGCGCCCGCGAGGTTGTGGATAATGGCTGTGCGGATCCTGCCGGCGCACGACCGGACGAGCGCGCAGATTTGCTCTGCGCGCCGGCAGGACGTACCCTTAATCGGTTGACTTATGCCTGAACGGCAGTTCCCTATGTCTCCGGTCGATACAGGTTCCGGTGGCAGCATTCCCGGAGTGATCCCATGAGCAAGCGCACCTTCCAGCCCAACAACCGTCGTCGCGCCAAGAAGCACGGCTTCCGCGCCCGCATGCGCACCCGCGCCGGCCGCGCCATCCTCTCGGCCCGCCGTGCGAAGGGCCGCACCGAGCTCTCCGCGTAATCCGCTGTGCTCGCCCGCCCGTTTCGTCTGACACGCGGGAGCGACTATCGACTGGTCGTTCGACGCGGATCGCGCTGTGGCGGGGCCCGGGTCGTCACCTCGATGCTGACGACGGGCGAGAGCAGGGCCGCGAGGTTCGGATTCATCATCAGCAAGCAGGTCGGCACCGCAGTGGTGCGCAATACCGTTCGACGGCGCTTGAAAGCCGTCTGCGCGGAAGCGCTCGATCGGGTGCCCGAGGGCACGGATGTCGTCATCCGTGCCCTTCCCGCATCTGCCTCGGCGAGCTACGCCGAGCTCAGCGCCGACGTGAACCGCTGTCTCGGTCGGCTCTCGCAGGTGCGGGCATGACCGCCCTGCCGGCGTCGTCCATCGGGACAGCGCATCTGCATTCGCACGACCTCGTGCGCAGCATCCCTCTGATCCCGCGCAATCTGGTGCTCGGGTTCCTCGCGGGGTATCGGAAGGTCATCTCCCCTCTGTATGGCGATGTGTGTGCGTACTACCCCTCCTGCTCCGCTTACGCTGTAGGAGCGGTGCAACAGCACGGCGCGGTGAAGGGGGCTCTGCTCTCGGCATGGCGCATCCTCCGTTGCAATCCCTGGACTCGCGGTGGCGTCGATGACGTCCGTCCGCACGAACACTTCCGCCATGACCTGACCGCTCGCGGTTTCGTCGTCCCTGCCCGAAAGGATTGAACGGTGGGTCTAGACCTTCTGCTCGCCAGTACCACCCCCTCGCCGGAGCCCGCTTCCGGCGGATTCGATCTGCTCGGGACCATCCTGTGGCCGCTCAAGTGGCTCGTCGAGATGGTGCTGGTCGCCTGGCATTGGCTGCTGACCGCGGTCGGCATGCCGGCGGCATCCGGTCTCACCTGGGTGCTATCGATCGTTGGCCTCGTGATCGTGGTCCGCGCTGCTCTCATCCCGCTGTTCGTGAAGCAGATCAAGAGCCAGCGCAAGATGATGGAAATCGCTCCTGAACTGCGAAAAGTACAGGAGAAGTATCGCGGTAAGAAGGACCAGCTCAGCCGCGAGGCGATGAGCCGCGAGACCATGGCGCTGTACAAGAAGCATGGCACGACGCCGATGTCGAGCTGTCTGCCTCTCCTCGTGCAGATGCCGGTGTTCTTCTCGCTGTACAGCGTGCTGAGTGATGTCAGCAAGCACGCCAAGGCGGGTATCGGAGGCGTCGGCTTCCTCAGCCCGGAGCTCACCAAAGAGTTCTACGACGCCAAGCTGTTCGGCGTCGCTTCGCTGCACGAGACGCTGGGCAACGCGATCGACGCGCAGAACACCACCGCGATCATCATCCTCGTCACGCTCGTGGTGCTCATGATCGCGTCGCAGTTCTTCACGCAGCTGCAGATCATCTCGAAGAACCTGTCGCCCGAGGCCAAGACCGGCCAGGCGTACCAGATGCAGAAGATCATGCTGTACGTGCTGCCGCTGGGCTTCATCTTCTCGGGTGTCTTCTTCCCGCTCGGCGTCGTCATCTACTGGTTCATCTCGAACCTCTGGACGATGGGCCAGCAGTTCCTCGTCATCCGTGAGATGCCGACTCCCGGATCCGACGCCGCGAAGGCTCGCGAAGAGCGCCTCGCTCGCAAAGGCAAGGCGATCGACTCGTCGGGCAAGGTCGTCTCGATGGCGAGCTACGAGGCGGAGCAGAAGCGCCTTCTCGAGGAAGCCGAGCGCATCAAGGCCGAGGCACCGAAGCGCCAGCAGCCGGTCGGCAAGAAGCGTGCGAAGAAGAAGGGGAGCGGTTCATGACCGACAACCTGACCGAGACCGTCGAGCCGACGGTCGCTCAGCTGGAGAACGAGGGCGACGTCGCGGCGGACTACCTCGAGGAACTCCTCGACATCGCCGACATCGACGGCGACTTGAACCTCGATGTGCGTCAGGGACGTGCGTACGTCTCGGTCGAAGCTGAGGGCGACGCGCTGGCACTGCTGTCGGCACCCGATACCGTCCAGGCGCTGCAGGAACTCACCCGCCTGGCCGTGCAGAACAAGACCGGCTCGTTCTCGCGGCTGATCCTCGACATCGGCGGATCGCGAGACACACGACGTCGCCAACTCGAAACCCTCGTGAGCGCCGCTGCCGCAAAGCTGGAGGACGGTGCATCGCAGGCATCCCTGCCTGCCATGTCGAGTTACGAGCGCAAGCTGGTGCATGACATCGCAGCAGATCACGGCCTTGTTTCCGAGTCGTACGGTGAGGGCGCGGACCGCCACACCGTTCTGCGTCGTCACTGACGTTTCACGTGAAACATCGAGGATCCGTCAGGTGACTGAGCTGGAAGCGGAGCCGTCGTCCGCCGCTGAGTTGTTCGGCGACCGCATCGATATCGCTCGCCAATTCACGACCGCGCTCGCTGACCACGGCGAAGAGCGCGGGCTGATCGGCCCCCTCGAGCTCCCTCGACTCTGGACGAGGCATGTTCTCAACAGCGCCATCGCCGCTCCACTGTTCCACGGAGCGGTCGCCGACGTGGGGTCGGGTGCCGGACTTCCCGGATTGGTGCTCGCCATAGCGCGCCCTGACGTGCACATCACTCTTGTCGAGCCCATGGAACGTCGGGTCGCCTGGCTCACGGAGCAGAAGAGCGCACTCGGCCTCGACAACGTGGAAGTTCTTCGTGCCCGCGCTGAAGAAGTCGACCGTCCTCAGGGATTCGACGTCGTGACCGCCCGTGCGGTGAGCGCTCTTCGCACCCTGCTGCCGTGGACAGCACCGCTCGTCCGAAGCGGCGGAGAGCTTGTGCTGCTCAAGGGGAAGAACGCCGCCAACGAGATCGACGCCGCGCAGAAGCAGATCAAGAAGTACCGTCTGTCGGACGTTCGCGTCGAGGTTCTGGGCGAGGGTGTCCTACCGGATACCGAAGTCACTCGTGTGATTCGGGCTTTCGTTCGTTCGTAAGGTGCTCGGGTTGGGCGCTTCGGTTCCACGCTTCGGTGTGTCCTCTTCATTCGCAGAGCTGGGACCCTCCCGCTTCGCGGGTCCCTCCCGATGCTCATTCCGAGGACACACCTCCGCTCGGGCGTCGTGATACCTGCTCTTCGCCCGCGGTGGAGGACCACTGGTCGGCCGGCGTAGAGGTGGCGGTCAGTCACTCTGCGTGCCGCCTGTCGTTGCTGAGCGGCGTGGCTGTGGTGGGCTGTTTCACGTGAAACGGAATGGCGATGTCCGGCGGTAAGTTTGGGGAGTGGCGCGGGTACTGGTGACGGGGATGTCGGGGGTCGGGAAGTCGACAATCGTCGAGGCCTTGACGGCTGGAGGAGTGAAGGCCGTCGACACGGACCTCGAGGAGTGGAAGGTCTCCCGGCACCAGTGGGATCTCGACCGCGTCCGGGCTCTGCTCGATGAGTTCGAGGAGGTCGTCGTCGCGGGAACCGTCGAGAACCAAGGTCTTCTCTACGACGCCTTCGATCACGTCATCCTCCTGTCCGCACCGACGTCGGTGATGATCGAGCGGATCGCGCGTCGCCACGGAAACCCGTACGGCAAGACGGATGCCGAGCGACAGGAGATTCTGGAGTACACCGCGACGGTGGAGCCCCTTCTCCGTGCCACCGCGACGGTAGAACTCGACACCACCCGACCACTTTCCGAGACCGTCCGGCATATACGCGACCTCTTGCGCAGTACCCGTCGTTTCACGTGAAACGGCGCGCGTCGTCACGCCTGCGCGACGGACGGGTGCCCTGGGGTGCGCTCGGCCAATGCCTTCAAGCGCTGACGTGTAGACAGCTGAGTGACCGCGGGAGAGCAGTGCGTACCCGCCACGATCTGAGCTTGCATTCCGATGCTCACGAGGAGGAGCTGCAGGGTTCACTGCGATGAATCCCGGGGGAGTATCCACCGTTTCACGTGAAACGCACCTATCGATTGGTTGTCGTACTCGCGTCAGTCGCTGAAGCCATGTGACCGTTCAACCGTGGGATCATGATCGATCGCGCCAGCTCAGACGGGGATGACAGGGCTGCGCACCCGCGGTGGCGCATCCTGTGCGTGCCCCGCGTCCGAGTGACGATGCCATCGAACGAGGCGCCGCCGCGCGGTCTGGATTCGACGAGACCGAGCTGCGTCCAGAGGGCGCTGTAGGCGGCGCCGGCCGCGTGGCGTCAAGAGTCGCCTTGAGTTGGTCACGGTGGTGCGATCGTGGGCGACTGATGCGTATCCGTTCAGGCCCTTTTCTCCTCACTTCATCGTTCGCGCGGGATTCGATCCCGGGCAGATCGCGGCGACCCGATGACGATCTCTCGCTCAGAGATCGAGACGACGGTGCGCTGGTCGCCGACGGTGCCGGGCGTTGCCGGTGTCGGGCGGCTCGATCCTGCCTCCCTGAACATCGCAACTGTGAATCCCGGTCTCGTGGAGCTGACGGCGAAGCTGGTAAATACGGGCAGGGTATGCGGTGTTTCACGTGAAACTTCGCTCGCCAATCGCGCGCGTGGCGCCGATCATGCGAGCGCAGTCGACACGGTTCGATCGGTTGGCGTCGCGCGGATCGCAAAAACAGGGGAGATGCCTGCCAGGGTCACGGCCGCATGGGAGGTCTTTCCAGATGTGATCGGCGGCTGCGGAGGGCCAGAGGGGTATCTTCGCGGGGAGAGTCGGATTGGGGACCGCCGGATCGACACGGACGGGATGGTCGGGTAGAGCCGCTCCCATGGGACGGTCGCGCGGAGACGGCCGTACCAGGAAGGTCGGCGGGGGCAGCCGCACGGGGAGGGCGTAGAAGCAGAGGGTCGGGGCTGAGTCACTCCGGGGACTGTCGGACCTGGACAGACGGCGCGCTCGGGTTGGGCCGCTCCACGGCAAGACCTCTAGGAACCGCCCAAAGACTGATGCGACGTCGCACACGCCCCACTTGTCCGTTTCACGTGAAACCTCTGGGACAGGCGGCGTGGCCGTAGGGTTCAGCAAGAACACGAAAGGCGAACACGGTCGCGGGCAGGGCGACGCGTGTAGAGACCGCGGCGATACCGGAGCACGACACAGGCGCAGGGCCCGGGTCTCGGCCGAATCGGACCACATCGGCTTGGGTCCGGGCCGCGGACCGATTCCACACAGACCGGCCCTGCGGGGAAGGCCAGCGGCGAGGTGTTGGCATGAATGAGTATCGGAGCCCGCGAAGCTGGTCGAGACTCTACGAACGAACAACCTATCCCTCCCGGCACCACCAGGACCCGACCCGCCTCCAGAGCGAGGCCAGCACGAGCAACGTCCGACCGACCGATTAGAGTGGAAGACGGTCCCGAAAGGAGTGGATGTTTCACGTGAAACAGTCCGAACAGGCATCGTCGAAGGACTCCTTCGGGATGGATACACCGCTCGCGCGGGAACTCGCAGACCTCTCCGCTCGTCGCCGGGCGCTGGAGAACGTGCAGGTCGAGTTCTCGGGGGACACCCGCATCTTCACGGTCTCGAACCAGAAGGGTGGAGTCGGAAAGACGACGAGTGCCGTCAACATTGCGTCGGCCCTGGCAAGCCTCGGCGCCAAGGTGCTCGTCATCGACCTCGACCCGCAGGGCAACGCGTCGACTGCTTTGGGCGTGCCGCACAACGCGGACACGCCCAGCGTCTACGACGTTCTCATCGAAGAGTTCCCTCTCGCAGACATCGTGCAGCAGAGCCCGGAGAGCGAGAACCTCTTCTGTGCCCCGAGCACTATCCACCTGGCTGGCGCCGAGATCGAACTCGTCGCCCAGGTCGCGCGCGAGCATCGGCTGCGCAGAGCGCTTCTCGACTACCTCGAGACGACGAACATGGACTTCGTCATCATCGACTGCCCGCCGTCGCTGGGCCTTCTTACGATCAACGCCTTCACCGCGGCGTCCGAGGTATTCATCCCGATCCAATGCGAGTACTACGCGCTGGAAGGGCTGAGCCAGCTGCTGGGGAGCATCCAGATGATCCAGAAGCACCTGAATCCTGGCCTCCACCTCTCCACGATCCTGCTGACGATGTACGACGGGCGCACGCGTCTGGCGCAGCAGGTGGCGGATGAGGTGCGCAGTCATTTCCCGTCGCAGGTGCTCGATACCGTCATCCCGCGTTCCGTGCGGGTGTCGGAGGCGCCGAGCTTCGGGCAGACCGTGATCGCCTACGACGGGCAGTCCGCCGGCGCGATCGCCTATCGTGAAGCCGCAGTCGAGATCGCGTCGCGCGCAGCGGCGCAGAGCAAGGAGAAATGATGGCGAAGCGCACCGGTTTGGGTCGCGGGATCGGGGCTCTCATCCCCACGGCCGATCAGGCGGAGCGTCCGGTGGACGTGTTCTTCCCTGGAGCGAGCATTCGCCCAGCGGAGGACACAGCCGCGGAGACGGTCGACACCTCTGACTTGGAGGCCGTTCCCGGCATCCATCTCGTGCAGGTCGACCCGCAGAAGATCGTGCCGAACCCGCGGCAGCCGCGCACGCACTTCAATCCCGAGGATCTCGCGGAACTCGTGCACAGCGTGCGCGAGTTCGGGGTTCTGCAGCCTGTCGTCGTCCGCAAGAACAGCGACGGCGACTACGAGCTGATCATGGGGGAGCGGCGCACCCGCGCCGCCCGCGAGGCCGGACTCGACGCGATCCCTGCGATCGTCCGTGAGACAGCCGATGAGGACCTGCTCCGTGACGCGCTGCTGGAGAACCTGCACCGCTCGGAGCTGAACCCCCTGGAGGAGGCTTCCGCGTACCAGCAGCTCCTCGACGACTTCGGCATCACCCAGGAGGAGCTCGCGACCCGCATCGGACGGTCGCGGCCGCAGATCAGCAACACGATCCGCCTCCTCAAGCTCCCGGTACCGGTGCAGCAGCGCGTCGCCGCCGGCGTGCTCACGGCGGGTCACGCTCGCGCAATCCTCAGCCTCGACTCGCCCGAGGCTATGCAGCGACTGGCTGACAAGGTCGTGAACGAGGACCTCTCGGTGAGGGCGACGGAGGAGGCCGCGAAGAGCGTTCCGTCGGCACCCGGTCGCTCGGTGAAGCCGACGCCGGGCGCGCGCCGGGCGTATCTCGACGAGGTCGCCGGCAGCCTCGGCGACCGACTGAATACGCGCGTCAAGATCTCGCTGGGCGCGCGCAAAGGCCAGGTCACGATCGATTTCGCTTCAATTCAAGACCTCAACCGCATCCTGGAGGAACTCGGGCAGTCCGGCTACGGCTCGGCGTGATGCCGCTCCGCTGAGGCGGGCGTCCTCTAGACTCGCGTCATCGTGAGGATGAGGGGGACGACAATGTCCACAGCGCAGAATCCGGCCGGCATCCAACGCCGGGTGATCGCAGTCAGCATCGCGGCAGCCCTCGGCGGCTTCCTCTTCGGCTTCGATACGGCCGTGATCAACGGAGCAGTGGATGCTCTGGCGGGAACCGTGTCGGGATTCGACCTCAACGTCGGCCTCAAGGGGTTCGCGGTGTCGTCGGCGCTCATCGGCTGCGCGGTCGGCGCCTGGTTCGCAGGGCCCATCGCGAACAAGCGCGGGCGCATCCCCGTCATGGTCGTCGCCGCGGCGATGTTCTTCATCTCGGCGATCGGCTCGGGTCTGGCGTTCAGCGTCGTCGACCTCATCATCTGGCGGGTGATCGGCGGTCTCGGCGTGGGCGCGGCATCCGTCATCGCCCCCGCATACATCGCCGAGGTCTCGCCGGCGGCGATCCGAGGACGACTCGGGTCGCTGCAGCAGCTCGCGATCGTGACCGGTATCTTCGCCGCGCTGCTGTCCGACGCGCTGCTCGCCGGCATCGCCGGTCAGGCCGACCAGCCGCTGTGGGGACTCACGGCCTGGCGGTGGATGTTCATGGTCGCGGCGATCCCCGCCCTCGTCTACGGTCTCGTGTCGCTCCGACTCCCCGAATCTCCGCGATATCTCGTGCGCAAGGGCGAGATCGACAGGGCATCCGAAGTCCTGCAGACCGTCACCGGAACCGTCGACGTCGACGCCAAGATCAAGGAGATCACGGGCACGATCGACACCGAGAAGTCGGAGTCGCTGCGTGATCTGCGCGGCAGCCGCCTCGGGCTGAAGCCGATCGTGTGGGTCGGCATCCTGTTGTCGGTGTTCCAGCAGTTCGTCGGCATCAACGTGATCTTCTACTACTCGACGACGCTGTGGCAGTCGGTCGGATTCGACGAGTCCAGCGCCCTCCTCACCTCGGTGATCACGTCGGTGACGAACATCGTCGTGACGATCGTGGCGATCCTGCTGGTCGACAAGGTCGGCCGCCGGATCATGCTGCTCGTCGGGTCGGTGGGGATGACCGTGACCCTCGGCCTCATGGCGGTGGCGTTCTCGTTCGGCACCCTGAACGCCGAGGGGACGGCGACCCTGCCCGACCCGTGGGCGACGGTGGCGCTGATCTGCGCGAACGGCTTCGTGGTGTTCTTCGGCGCGACGTGGGGTCCGCTGGTCTGGGTGCTCCTCGGAGAGATCTTCCCGAACTCCATCCGCGCGGGCGCCCTCGCGGTCGCTGCAGCGGCGCAGTGGGCGGCGAACTTCTTCATCTCCACGACGTTCCCGGCCTTCGCCGAAATCGGCCTGACGTTCGCCTACGGCTTCTACGCGTTCTTCGCGCTGCTGTCGTTCTTCTTCGTCTACTTCAAGGTCCCCGAGACGAAGGGCCGCGAGCTCGAGGAGATGTCGGACGAACTGGTCGTCGAGCGCCGAGGACGTCGCCAGCGGACGTAGGCTGGAAGCATGACCGAGTCCGTTCCCCGCCGCGCCAGCCTCGAAGTGCTGCGCGCCGAAGCGTCGGACGAGCTCGCCGTGCTCATCCAGGAGCGCCTTTTGGGCGGTGAAGACCCGTGGGAGTTCATGGAGGAGCTTCCCAGCGTCGATGAGCTCGTCGTCTACCTGCTGCGCGCCGACAACATCACCGCGAACGACGGCGTGCGGCCGAACGAGGCTCGTCACTACCGCGTGCTGCGCCAGATCGCGCTGGAGTACCCTGAGCTCACGCCGGCCGTGTGGGGACTTCTCGACGAGAAGCAGCGTCACCGCCGCTGGGATCCCACGATCGCGGACGCGTCCTGACGTCCCCCTGACAGCGCATATGCCGCGGATGCTGGTCGCCTACGACCCTGCCTGGCCCTCGCTGTTCGAGGCGCTGGCCGACGGCATCCGCTCTGCCGCCGATCCCCAATGGGTCATCGAGCACATCGGATCAACCGCTGTACCGGGTATGCGGGCGAAGCCGGTCATCGATCTGGCGATTCGTGTGCGCGATCACGACGACTTCGAGGCACACAGACCGGCGCTCGAGGCGGCTCGGTGGGCGCTCGGAAGTTCGGTCACGACACACCCTGTCATGGTGCGGAAGAGCGACGGCATCCGCTCCGCCATCGCCCACTTCTTCACCGCGGCGGAGTGGGAGACGGTCAACCAGCGGATCCTCCGTGACTGGCTCCGCGAGCACCCGACGGATGCTGCGCGCTATGCGCATGCCAAGTGCGATGCCGTCGCTGCAGCTGCCCGGGGTACCGCGTCGTACAACGCCGCCAAGACGCAGGTGATCCAGGAACTCGTCGATGCCGCGCGCCACGCGCGCGGCTTGCCGGCCGTACCGGTGTCGGACAAACGCCGCGACGAGCGAAAATGACGACGGGCCGCCACCCGGAAGGGTGACGGCCCGTGAGGTCGTGACGGCGGATCAGCCGATGAAAGCGGCGAGATCCTGCTCGAGAGCGAACTTCGGCTTCGCGCCGATGATGGTCGTCTTGACCTCACCGCCCTGGAACACCTTCATAGCCGGGATCGACGTGATCTGGTACTGCATCGCCAGCTGCGGGTTCTCGTCCACGTTCAGCTTGAGGATGGTGATCTTGTCGGGGTTGTCGGACTGGATCTCGTCCAGAACCGGCGAGACCATGCGACACGGTCCGCACCACTCGGCCCAGAAGTCCACCAGCACGGGACCTTCGGCCTGAAGGACGTCCTGCTCCCAGGTCGCCTGGCTCGTAGCCTTTGCACTCATCAGAGTTCTCCTTGATTCGAGGTTCGCCTGCTACAACAGCGGGCGAGGTGAAAGTGTTCCCGACCGCTCAGGCCGTGATGATCTCCGCCGCCTCGGCGGCCGGAACCTCGACCGAGGCGTCATCGAAATCCGCGAGGAAGTGCTCGGCGTCGAGAGCCGCGACCGTGCCCGACCCGGCAGCGGTGATGGCCTGACGGTAGGTCGGGTCGATCACATCGCCGGCGGCGAAGACACCGGGGACCGAGGTCTTCGACGAACGGCCGTCGACCCAGATCGTGCCCTCGGGCGTGAGATCGAGCTTCTCGTGCACCAGGTGGGTGCGCGGGTCGTTGCCGATCGCGATGAACAGACCGTCGAGCGCGAGATCGCTCAGAGTGCCGTCGACCGTGTTGCGCAGCTGCACACCGGCGACCGAGTCGCCGCCGAGGATCTCGACGACCTCGCTGTTCCACACGAATTCGATCTTCTCGTTCGCGAACGCGCGCTCCTGCATGATCTTCGAGGCGCGCAGCGAGTCCTTGCGGTGGATGACGTAGACCTTGTCGGCGAAGCGGGTGAGGAAGGTGGCCTCCTCCATCGCCGAGTCACCGCCGCCGACCACGGCGATCGTCTTCTCGCGGAAGAAGAAGCCGTCGCAGGTGGCGCACCAGGAGACGCCGTAGCCCGAGAGGCGCTCCTCGCCCTCGATGCCGAGCTTGCGGTACGCGGAGCCGGTGGCATAGATGAGCGAGCGGGTCTCGTGGGTCGCGCCGCTGCCGAGCGTGACCTTCTTGACGGGTCCGGCGAGGTCGAGCTCGGTGACGTCGTCGTAGACGACCTCGGTACCGAACTTCTCGGCCTGCTCCTGGAACTTCGCCATGAGCTCGGGGCCCTGGATGCCCTCGGGGAAGCCGGGGTAGTTCTCGACCTCCGTGGTGTTCATCAGCTCGCCGCCGACCTCGACCGAGCTCGCGATGAGCAGGGGCTTGAGGTTCGCGCGCGCCGCGTAGATGGCGGCGGTGAATCCGGCGGGGCCGGAGCCGATGATGATGACCTGACGCATGTGCTCTCCGTGATCGAGGCGTTGCAGAGACGTCGGTGGACGCTCGACTGGTTCAACCAATGGTAACCGTGCGGCATTCCCTCGTGCGGGGGCTCAGCGACCGGGCAGGAAACGGCGCAGCAGGGACCCGGCGACGGCGAGCTCCGGCGCCCGGAACAGGGCCAGGATGCCCAGGTAGACGACCAGCACAGCGATGCCGATGATGCCTGTCCCGACCGCGCCCTGGAGCTTGTCGGCGGTGGTCCAGCCCTCCGGTCCGCCGAGCAGTAGGAAGACGCCCCACCCCGCGAGACCGGCGGGGATCCCGGCGATCGCGAAGCGACCGATCGCGGCGAGCCACGAGCGCACGCGCAGCCCGCCGATCTTGCGGTGCAGCAGCCAGGTGGCGACGACCGTCTGGATCGTGCTGGCGATGGACTGCCCGAGCGCGATCGTCGCGGCCACCGCCGTGACCTCGATCACGTCGGCGGTGAGGAGCCACTGCGTGACGAG
The DNA here is from genome assembly GCF_023715885.1 of Microbacterium hydrocarbonoxydans. Classification (GTDB taxonomy): domain Bacteria; phylum Actinomycetota; class Actinomycetes; order Actinomycetales; family Microbacteriaceae; genus Microbacterium; species Microbacterium hydrocarbonoxydans_C. The sequence continues at coordinate 638,407 of NZ_JAMBOY010000001.1, forward strand.
GGCGCTGAGCACCACGAGCACGCACTGGAACAGGGTGAACAGGAAGGGCGTGCGTGTGTCTCCGTACGCGTAGAACGTGCGCTGCACGATGAACAGCACCGTCAGCGGGATCAGACAGACGAGGAATCCGAGGAGCACGAGGGCGGCGGCCTCGGCATCCGATGCCCCGTTCGTGAACACGCGGGAGGCCGGGATGGCGGCGGCGGCCACCGCCGCGACCGCCGCGACGATGAAGAAGAGGAGGGTGCGGATGCTGCGGGCGATGTCGGCGCGGACCTCGTCGTCGCGCCCCGCGGCCGCATGCTCGCTGATCTGCGTGAAGTACGGCGTCCCGATCGACAGCACGATGATCGAGTACGGGAGCATGAAGATCAGCCAGGCGTACTGGAACGTCGCGATCGAGGCGCCCTTGCCCGCGGCCTCGGTGAGGATCTGCGTCTGCACCACGCCGGCGACGAGACTGGCCAGGGCCATGAAGAACGTCCACCCGGCGAGCTTGCCCACGCCGGCGAGTCCGACACCGCGCCAGCGGAAGTCGGGGCGCAGCGAGAGCCCGGTGCGCCGCCAGAAGACGAGCAGGATCGCGGCCTGGATGAGGATGCCGAGCGTCGCCGTGCCGCCGAGTGCGGCGATCATCTCGGGCGTCCAGTCGGAGACGCGGGTGAGCGGACCGCCGAAGACCGCGCCGATGACGAGGAACCCGATGATCGAGACGACGTTGTTGACGACGGGCGCCCAGGTGAAGGGGCCGAAGATGCGGCGGGCGTTGAGGGCTTCCCCGAGCAGCGCGTAGAGCCCGTAGAAGAGGATCTGCGGCATGCACCAGTACGCGAACGCCGTGGCGAGGGCGAGGAGCTCGGGTGTGCCCTTGGCCCCCGCGTAGAGCCACACGAGCCAGGGGGACGCGATCGTCGCGATTCCCGTGATGACCACGAGAGCCACCGTGCCGAGTGTGAAGAGCTTCGAGATGAAGGCGTTCCCGCCGTCGGCATCCGCCGTCGCCTTCACGATCTGCGGAATGATCACGGCGGTCAGCACGCCCACCGAGATCAGCGAGAAGACGTTGTTGGGAAGCTGGTTCGCGACGGCGAAGGCGTCGGCCGCGCCGGCCCCGACGGAACCGATGACCGTGACGAGCACGATGGTGCGGAGCAGCCCGGTGACGCGGGAGATCATGGTCCCGGCACCGATGATGGCGCTCGCGCGGCCGAGACTACTCATTCGACTCCCCGACGGTGACGGCATCCTCGGCTGATTCTGCACGCTTGTCGCGTCGGCGACGCACGATCGTGCGGATCGTGCCGAGACCGAGAAGCAGCACGATCAGGGCGCCGAACAGGACAAGCCCGATGGTCTCCCACTCCGCGCGCACCGAGACGCGCACGCTCTCGGGTTGGCTGATCGGCACACCGGTCGGGCTGGAGAGCTGCAGACCCAGACGCAGCTCGCCGCTGCCGACGCGGGCCGACACCGGCACCTTGATGCGGGTCATGGCCCCGGGCTGCAGCGTCGCATCGGTGACCGTCTGCACGTCGAGGCGAGGATCGCTCGGCGAGACCGTCAGGCGGACGTTCACGGGCCAGCGCAGGTCGTTGCGCACCGAGAATGGCAGATCGGCGTTGGCCGAGAGGAGCTGGATCGTGCTGGCGGGCGGGATGTCGACCGCGGCGAGGGTGTCGCGCGTGGCGTCCTTCACGTCAGAGACGGCCTTGTCGAACGCCTTCGCGCCGAGCCCGACCGCGGTCGCCCGCATGATCTGCATGCGCTTGGGGCTCAGCATGTCCTGCGGGTCGTCGAGGATGGTCGAGAACTCGCCCAGCACGGCCTCATCGGCGAGCATCCGCTGCAGATCGGTGCCGCGGCCGCCGTCGGGTTCGGTTGCGAGGGTGGTCGTCGCCGCGGGTGCCGCGAGGATGCCGGACAATGAGAACCCGAGGGTGTCGACCGAGCCGATCGTCTCTTTGAGGGCATCGGCCGAGCGGGTGTCGTCGCGGCTGAGCCCGACGAGGACCGGCGCCGTAGCGCTCGCGCGACCGGAGAGGGAGAGGTGAGCGCTGGCCTGCGCGAGGAACTGCTGGCGCACAGCGGCGTTGTTCTGGCTGGCCGCCTTCGAGAGGGCGCCGGATGCCGCCGCATCCGTCACCAGCACGTCGTGCCCGTCGATGAGGGAGTGGCCGCCGACCGTTCCGCTCGTGGCCGATGACGACAGGATCGTGACGGCGTCGCCGCCGAGGTAGGTCGAGAAGGTGGCGAGGTCGGCGTCGGTGACATCGCTGCGCGGCCAGGCGATGCCCTCGACGGCTCCGTCGACGGCGGTCAACGCCGCGTCGTCGGGGAGCACCGGACCGCCGTCGGCTGGTTGCGGAGTCTGATCCGCCGCGCCGTCGGACGGGGTCGGCGTGGGCGTCGCGACGTTCGCGAAGCGGCTCGGGTCGAGATACGGCGCCAGGCTCGTCGGCTGCAGCGGAGCCGTGAGACCCGCCTGCGACTGGGTGGTCAGGTCGGCATCGCCGAACTGCAGGGCGAAGCGCTCGTTGGGAAGGGCGTCGAGTCGGCGCAGCCATTCGACGGCGGGCGCGGGGGCCGCCGAGCCGAGCACGCGGATGGATGCCGGGATCGCGGGATCCACGGCGAGCACCGCCGAGGTGCCGGACACGCCCTCGAGCACGGCGGTGAGCGCCCCGTCGGCGGCGGTGAGGAGACTGAGCTCCTCGGAACTGAGCAGCGCGCCGTCGGCCGGCGTCGCCGTGACCGGGACGAGCACGGCGATCGGAGCCGCCGTGGGTTCGGAGACGACGAGCACCGAGATCGAGGTGACGTCCTCGTCGATGTCGGCGGTCGCCGCGCCGGTGAGCGTGGCGCGCAGCGGATAGACACCGGGGGTGAGCTCGCCGATCGTCTCGGCGGGGATGAGGATGCTCGTCGTCGCCGAGCTGTCGGGGTCGACGGGAGTCGTGGTGTCGGAGCCGATCTCATCGAAAGACCCTGCCGTCTCGGCCTCGTCGAGCCAGCTCTGCAGCGTCGTCTCATCGCCGAGTGGCGTGCGGCTGAGCTCGACGGTCACCCGGCCGGCGGGCAGCTCGGTCGTCGACTCGTTCTGCACGGTGAGGGATGCCGTGGTGGCGCTGCCGGGGGCGACGGTGCCTCGCAGGCCGGCTGACACGTGCAGCTCGACTGTCGGATCTTCGGGGGATGAGTCGGCGACCGCCGGGGCGATGCCTCCCGTGGTGCAGAGGCCGAGTACGGCTGCGGCGACGACGGAACCGCGCGCCAGGCGGTGCAGGCGCGCGCGCAGGCCGTTCTCGGAGGTGCTCGCGGTCATGGGGTCTTTCCTCGAGCGCCGTGTTCTCAGGCGGCTCGTGAGTCGTGACTTTGCGATTCTAGGCGTCCGCCCGAAAGAGAACCCTGAAGACGCGTAGAGTGACGGCCGTGTCCGACACCGCAGCGCCCGTCCCCGATCGCACCCTGAGCACCGCCCTCGCCGCCGATCTCGACGCCGCCGATCTCCGGTCGGAACCCCTCCGACGCCTCTGGGGCGAGGAGGCCGACGACGCGCTGGCCCGCGGCATGCGTGAGCCCATCCTCCGCGCGACCGCCCGCGACGACGGCGTGCTCGCGACGCTCGGACGCCTCTTCGTGCTCGGGATGCCGCAACCGATGGCGTCCGTCTCCGCCGCGCTCCCACGGCTCGGTCTCGACGGGCTCACGGCACTCGGCCTCGGGCGGATCGAGGGCGATCAGGTCGTTCCGATCGCGCTGCTGCGTCCGCAGTCGTTCGTCGACGCCGACGGCATGGGGGAGTGGTGGATCGCGAGCGACCTCGACGAGGTGGCCCTGGGCGGCGCCCTGCCGTCCGACCACGTGCTCGGCGTCGGCGGGGCGTCACGCACCCTCGCGGAGATCATCATGCCGGTGGAGGTCGACCGGGCGCTCGACCTCGGCACCGGCTGCGGCATCCAGGCGCTGCTCGTATCGCGCCATGCAGGAGCCGTCGTCGCGACCGACATCTCGCGGAGGGCGCTGGCGTATGCGGAGCTCAACGCGCAGCTGAACGGCGTCTCGAACATCGAGTTCCGCCTGGGCAGCATGTTCGAGCCGGTGGCCGGTGAGGCCTTCGACCTCATCGTGTCGAATCCGCCGTTCGTCATCACGCCGCGGGTCGAGGGGGTGCCGGAGTACGAGTACCGCGACGGCGGCCTCGTCGGCGACGCGCTCGTCGAGCAGTTCGTGCGGGCGGCGCCGGGGTTCCTCACGGTGGGCGGAGCGGCCCAGCTGCTCGGCAACTGGGAGTCGCGCGGCGGTCAGGTCGAGCTGGCGCGCCGCGCTGGACTCGACCGACTCTCGTCATGGGTCCCGGACGACCTGGACCTGTGGGTCGTGCAGCGCGAGGAGCTGACGCCGCTCGGTTACGCGGAGCTGTGGATCCGCGACGGCGGCACGACGCCCCGCGATCCCGAGTTCACGCCGTTGCTCACCGCCTGGCTCGACGACTTCGCAGAGCGCGGCGTCACCGGGGTCGGGTTCGGGTACATCCTCATCCGTCGACCGTCGGGAGCTGCGCCGCTGCGGCGGCTGGAGCGTGTCATCCAGCCGGTGTCGAACGTGGGCGGGGCGTTGCGCGCCGGGCTCGCGGCCCACGACCTGCTCGCGGAGGGGCTGCCCATGACGCTCGTCACGGCATCCGACGTCACCGAGGCCCGTCACCTGCTGCCGGGCAGCGACGACCCCAGCATCATCGAGCTGCGCCAGGGCGGCGCGTTCGCGCGGACGGTGTCGGTCGATCCGGCGCTCGCTGCGTTCGTCGGGGCCTGCGACGGTGAACTGACCGTGATGCAGATCGCCGCTGCGCTCGCCGACTTGTTCGAGGTGCCTCTTCCGGTGCTGTGGGCCGACCTCGAGCCGCGGATCCGGGCGCTCGTGGTCGACGGATTCCTCGCGTCGGCTGCCGCGTGAACTCCTGCGGCCTCGGGCAGGTTCTGCGGCCACTGGCGGACGCAGAGGCCGCAGAAGGTGACGATGGCCGCAGAAGTGGCGCGGAATAGCTCGCAGCATCCATGCGTTCGAATACACCATGAAGGCTTTCGGATTCCTCTCTTTCGGGCACTACGCCGATGTGCCGGGTTCGGCGACCCGCACCGCCGGTGACATGCTCAAGCAGACGATCGAGATCGCGGAGGGCGCGGACGAGCTCGGCGTGAACGGCGCCTCGGTGCGCGTGCACCACTGGGCGCGCCAGGCTGCCTCCCCGATGCCGGTCCTGGCGGCGATGGCCGCGCGGACGAAGCGCATCGAGGTCGGCACCGGCGTCATCGACATGCGGTACGAGAACCCGTTCCAGTTCGCCGAGGAGGCCGCCGCGCTCGACCTCATCTCCGACGGTCGGATCGCCCTGGGCGTCAGCCGAGGGTCACCCGAGACCGCGCTGCGCGGATACGAGACGTTCGGCTTCCACGATGAGGAGGACCCCGAGCGCGGCAGCGTGCTCGCTCGCGAGAAGTTCGACCTGTTCCTCCGCGCGATCGACGGTGAGGGACTCGCCCCCGGCGACCCGCGCATGGTGGGCGCAGGGCGCTACCTGCAGATCGAGCCGCAGTCGCCGACGCTGCGCGACCACATCTGGTGGGGCTCCGGCTCGCGGGCCACCGCCGAGGAGACGGGTCGCAAAGGTCTCAACATGATGAGTTCGACACTCGTCACCGAGGCGACGGGTCAACCCTTCCACGAACTGCAGCGCGAGCAGATCGACCTGTTCCGCAAGGCGTACAAGGATGCCGGTCACACCGGCGCCCCGCGAGTGTCGGTCAGCCGCAGCGTCTTCCCGCTCGTGTCCGACATGGACCGTGCCTACTTCGGCCTCCGCAGCGAGGAGAACGCCGACCAGGTCGGCATCATCGACGGATTCCGCTCGACGTTCGGCAAGACGTACGCCGCCGAGCCCGATGTGCTCATCGAGCAGCTCAGGGCGGACGAGGCCGTGATGTCGGCCGACACCCTGCTCCTCACGATCCCGAACCAGCTCGGACCGGCGTACAACCTGCACGTGCTGGAGGCCTTCGCCGAGCACGTGGCTCCGGCGCTCGGCTGGAAGCCCAACACCGAGGGGCCCGTTCAGGGCGACCCGGTCTGACGGGCTGTGACGGGAGAAGGGGCGGATGCTGCGGCATCCGCCCCTTCTTCGTCGTCAGTGCGCTGACGCGACGGGGAAAGGCACGTCGAACACGGCGTCGACGGCGCGAGCGAGTGTGGCGGCCTCGTCCTCGAGGTGCATGCCACGGCGGGGGAGGACCCTCGCGATCGAGAGGCCGTCGACCACCGTGAGCAGGAAGTGGGTGCGGCGCGCGTTGTCGCCGGTCGCGAGCGCGCCTTCGGCTTCGAGGATCGCGAGCCATGCGCCCACGCGCTGATCGGCTTGCGCTGCGAGCACGTCGTACCCGGCGCGCGCCTCGGGAGTCGCCTCGGGGCCGGCGAAGGCCTCGAAGATGCTCAGCCAGACATCGCGCGCGGCATCCGGCCCACTGAACGGCTCGAGGAGCCGCAGCAGGCACTCGCGAAGACGCTCTCGCGGAGGCACAGAGGTGTCGCGGATGCGCTCGTCGGGCATCGCCGCCTCGTACGTCGCGGTGAGCGCCGCGTTGAGGAGGTCGCGCTGCGTCGGGAAGTAGTGCCGCAGCGTGCTCGCACCGCATCCGGCGCGCTTCGCGACCGCCCGCACGCTGAGACGTTCGCTGCCCTCGCGGATCATCTCCGTGGTCGTTTCGAGGATTCGCTCCCTGGTACCCATCACTGCCTCCGCAGTTGAGTCTAGACGGTTGGCACACCGTTCCAGTACACCGTGCTAGTACAGTGTGCTAATCTCGATCCCATGACCGACGACAGCATTCACACGCAGCGCACCGGCACCCTTCTCGCCGAGGACGTGCTCCTCGCGCTCTTCGACCCTTCCTCCGGAACCATCGCCGGGGAGAACACCCTCTTCTACGTGCTCGGCGGGGCCGTGCTGGCCGATCTGGCGAGCACGGAACGCGCCTGGAGCGAAGACGCCGGCATCCGCGGCGTGCGCATCCATGCGAAGGGGGACGCGCCCGACGACCCCCTGCTGCGTCCGGCCTGGGACTACATCTCCGAGAAGCCGCGCGAAGTGCAGGGCGTGCTCGCCGCCATCGGGCCGAACCTGCGGGCCCCGCTGCTCGACCGCCTCGTCGAGCGCGGGCACCTCCATCGCTCCGCGCATCGCGCGCTCGGGGTCTTCCCGACCACGAAGCTCTCCGAGGGCGACACGGGTCGTCGCGGCGAGATCGTCGACGCCATGCGCCGCGCGCTCGTCGACGGCCAGCAGCCCGAACCGCGCATCGCCGCTGTGATCGCACTCGTCTCGGCGAGCGGCGGATTGCCGACCCTGCACAGGGAGATCCCGTGGTCGGGCATCACGGCGACCCGCGCCAAGGAGATCGAGCGGAGCGACTGGGTTGCCGATGCGGCTGCCGCTGCCGTCACCCGCACCATGATCGCGATCATCACGAACACCCTCGTCGCCACCGCCGTCATCACGAACCGCTGACCCCGCGGTATCCCGCCCGCTGTGCTCCCGGTGCAGCGGTGCTCGCTGTGCCGCTGACCACCCCCGCACTCACTCCGAGGAGAGAACATGAACGTCTTCGAATTCCTGCAGAACCTCGCGGCCGAGGTGCCTCTGCTCATCCAACCGCTGATCGTGGCGCTCGCCGCCGCCATCCCCTTCATCGAGGGCGAGCTCGCGTCCGTCCTCGGCGTCTGGGCCGGACTCCACCCGGTCGTGGCCGCGCTCGCCGCGGTCACCGGCAACTTCCTGTCCGTGCTGCTCGTCGTCTTCTTCGGCGCGCGGATCCGCGCGGCGATCCTCGCCCGGCGTGCACGTCGGGCGCAGAGCTCGCCGGCCGCCGTCGGTCCCGGGATCGCCGGTGCCGAGGCGAACGACCCCGAGGCGACCGGCCCCGAGGGCACGACCGAGTCGAAGGGCGTGAAGCGGCTCAAGCGCTTCCTCGTGCGCTTCGGCGTGCCGGGAGCCAGCATCCTCGGCCCGCTCGCTCTCCCCACGCAGTTCACGGCCGCAGTGCTCGTCTCGACGGGTGTGTCGAAGCAGTGGGTGCTGCTGTGGCAGGCGATCGCGATCGTGCTCTGGACGAGCCTCACCACGCTCATCGCGACCGGGGTGCTGAGCCTTGTCACGGCGTGAGATCGCCCCTCCCTTCTTAACCGATATCCCGATACTCTGGCCGTATGCGTGCGCCCAAGAGCGGGATCCTGGCGGGCGCGGTCGCGCTCGCCGTCGTGCTGGTCGGGGCGATCCCGGCTGCAGCAGCCACCACCACCCGGTGGGCGACGTGGCAGCCCCTCACGGGCACGGGCGGCGCGTACTCGACGTCGGTCGAGATCGCCGCGAGCCCGGCCATCACCGCGACGATGACCAGCGACTCGCGCGCGGGTCAGGTGGGCGTCATCCCCGGCACGTCGGTGTGGCTGCCGGCGAGCACGGATGTGGGGGCGAAGTACGGGTCGAGCATCAATCAGCAGTACTTGAACCTCCGACCCCGTGCGGACAACGCCGCCAGTCCGTCGACCACGACCTACTCCTTCACGAACCCCACCCCGACGTCGGGGTGGGCGTTCGTGCTCGGCGACATCGATGCCGACTCGGTGCGCATCCAGGCGACCGGACCGGACGGACAGGCGCTCACCGCCGCGCAGCTCGGGTTCCAGGGCGGATTCAACTACTGCGCTCCCGGACTGGCCGGCAAGCCGTCTTGCACGGGGGATGCCGCGGATGTCCCCGCGTGGGACCCGGCGACTCTGACGCTCACCGGCAACACCGCGGCGGCTGACACGAGCGGAGCATCGGCCTGGTTCGAACCCTCCGCTCCCATCAGCTCGCTGAGCTTCGTCTTCACCCGCCGCGCCGGATTCCCGGTCTATCAGACCTGGTTCGCGTCGATCGCGCGCGACATCACGGGAGTCGTGACCGACATCGTCGACGGACCCCTCGGCGGAGTGCCGGTCAGTCTCACCGACGCGAACGGAGTGATCGTCGCCTCGACCACGACCGACCCCGACGGCTCGTACTCGTTCTCCGGGATCGTGGCGTCCGGCGGGTACACCGCACGGATCACGGCCCCGCCGGGGAAGATCGCGGTGAGCGGGAACGCGCAGCAGGTCGATCTCACGGATGCCGATGCCGTCACCGACTTCGAGGTGCGCGACATCGTGCCGGTCGCGGTGTCCGGTCGCGTGACCGACGACGACGGGAACGCGCTCGCCGGCGTGACCGTCTCGATCGACGGCGGGCAGAGCACGACGACCGATGCCGACGGCTTCTACCTGTTCGACTCTGTGCCGGTGGGTGGTCACACGGTCATCGTGTCGGCGCTGGCCGGCTACTCGATCACCGATCCGACGCAGATCATCAACGTCCCCGCCGACAGCGAGGTGCCCATCGAAGACGTCGACTTCGCGTTCGTCGAGAACCCGACGCTGAGCGGCGCAGTGCTTGCGAACGGCGCGGGAGTGCCCGGCGTCACCGTGACCGCGACGGCGCCCGGTGGCGCAATCCTCACCGCCGTCACCGACGCGAACGGCGACTACTCGTTCCCGCGTCTGCCGTCGGGCGCGTACGACGTTACGGTCACGACTCCGGCGGGCTACACCGCGACCGGGTCGACGACGCGGACGGAGAGCGTCGCAGCTGACGACGTCGTCGACGTGGACTTCGCGCTGGCACGGCTGGGCGCGCTCGACGGCGTCGTGCGAGGCGATGGTGGAGTGCCGATCGCGGGGGCGGTCGTCACGGTTGCGGGTGGTGGCACATCGCAGCAGTTGACGACGGATGCTGCGGGCAACTACGGTCTCGGAAACCTGTCGCCCGGCACCTACACGATCACGATCACGCCGCCCTCGGGGACGACAGTCGTCGGCTCGGCGACGCGGACGGTCACGGTCACGGGTGCGGGCGAGACCTTCGTCGACCAGGACTTCACCCTCGCTGCCATTGCGGTACCGCCGGTCGACCCGGTCGATCCGGTCAACCCGGTCGGTCCGGGAACCGGCGGCGCGGTGACGCCTGGCGCAGGGAGCGGTGGAGTCACGCGGCTCCCCGGCACGGGCCTGGGCCCGGAGACCTTCGCGTGGGCGGGAGCGGGAGCGGCGGTGCTGGCCCTCGGCGCCATGCTGCTCGTGGTCTCGCGGCGGCGCTCCCGCCGGGACAGCAGCGACATCGACGCCTGACGTACCCCCCGACGAAGGTGCACCGGCATTCTCGAAGTATGACCACGACCATCACGACTGTCGATCGGGGTTGGCCGAATCATGTTGCGGTCGAGGGCCCGAGCGGACTCGACCGCCCCTCGTGGATCATGACCGAGCAGCCGAGGACGGTCTCGCGCGAACACCTCACCGGTGTCGCGGGCTCGGTCAGCCCGCGTTGTCTGGCCGAGGTGCGCACCTGGCTGGGCGACTTCCTCGATCTCTGACCGTCACGACGTCTTCGGCGGGCCGAACAGCTCCTCGCCGTGCTCGTGCAGGAGGCGATAGGCGTCGGCGAACGTCTTCGGCTCCGGTTCGTCGGGGCGCCCGTACTTCGCGATCAGCAGCCCGAGCAGCCCTCGGGCCGGGGGAGTGAGAGGCTTCATCTGCGCCTCCACACCGTCCTGCGGCTTCCGCTCCTCGGGGTTCGGCGGCGTGTAGGCGGGGGTCGTGATCGGCCAGTCGGATGGATGCCGCGGCTTGTCGAGGTTCACAACGTTGTACAGCGTGTTCGCCGACTGGTCGCGATCGTTGAGGGGCTCCAGGCCGTGCAGGCGTGACAGCGTCGCGGTGACGGATCCGTGGTGCATTTCGTCGTGGATGATCGTGTTGCGCTTCGTATACGCCGACACCGCGATGGCCGGCACGCGGCATCCGAGGCGGTCGAAGGAGAAGTCCATCTCGCCGGGGCCCGTGTCCTTCGTCGGCTTCGTCGCCGCGGGCGGCGGGACGTGGTCGTAGGTGCCGCCATGCTCGTCGAACGTGATGAGCAGCAGCGTGTTGACCGCGTTCGACCCCTTCGGCGAGGTGCTCGTGCGGATCGCCTCGTAGATGTCGTGGATCAGCCGATCGCCCGCGCGGACGTCGGAGATCGCGCTGTCGAACACCTCGCGCCCGTCGACCTCGCCCTCGCGCGGAGAGCCGAACGGCGGGTGGAAGTCGTTGTGGTCGTAGACCATGCGCGGCTCGATGAACGCGTAGGCCGGGAGGGTGCCGTTCTTCGCGTCGGCATAGAAGTCCTCCATCGTGCCGAAGTGCTCGGTGCGCCAGTACTTCTCCAGCACGGCGACGTGCAGCATCCCCGTATAGGAGACGAGCTGCAGCTTGTCGATGTAGATCTTCCAGCTGACCTTCTTGTCCTCGAGGCGGTTGAAGACCGTGGGGGCCGCCGGTGCGGACAGCCACTTGCCGAAGCCGGCCCCGCCTTGATTCGTGACGAATCCGTGCGAGGTCGACGCATGGAAGAAGGAGCGGTTGCAGAACGTCTGCGACGGCACGCCAGCGAACCAGTGATCGAAAACCGCGAACTCGGTCGCGAGCGTCGACAGCACCGGCAGCATCTCGGGTGAGAAAGAGCCCATGATGTGCGCTGCCTCAGCAGGCTTCGGCGCCTCACCGCCGCGCAGGCGGCGGAAGTTGATGATGTAGTCCTTGAGGAACCCCGACATCGTCGCCTTCTCGCCGTGCGTCGGCGCATTGAAGGGAGCGGTCATCTGCTCGGCGAAGAGATCGGCGTTGCCCTTCGGATCGACGGTCCCGAAGATCTGCGTGTTGACGTGCGGGTACTCCTCGCCGGGATCCGGGTCGGGGTAGCTCATGATCCGGTCGGTATCGCCGGTGTAGATGTGGGCGTCGACGACCGTGCCGTCGGATGCCGTGTTGCTGTGCTTCCCGAACGCGAGGCCCTCGAACGTCTCGCCCGCAGGCAGGTTCTCGGCCGTGTAGAGGAAACCGAGCAGGTTGTCGAACGACCGGTTCTCGCCCATCACCACGACGAGGTGGTCGAACCCGGGCTCGCTGCGCGGCGTGAGGGCGGAGAACGGATCGGGGTCGGCGGCGAATCCGTCGCGCGAGTTCCCGGCGACGCTCGCGCCGATCGCCGCACCGCCGGCGCCGCCGACGACGGCGCCCGCGAGAGCGGCTCCTCCCATCTTCAGGAAACCCCGCCGGGAGGTGTCGTTCGGTCTGCGCTCGTCGTCTGCCGCCACGAGGCGATCCTAGGCTCCGTCGCGTGCGAGCGCACCCGCCCTTCGCTACGGTGAGGGCATGAGCTACGCGGGGGATTCGTCGATCGGTGCACGGGTGCGAGCGGTGGAGAGGGAGTACCTGGCGAAGCAGACGCGCCTGTTCGTGACGTTCGCGCTGGTCGAGGGACCGATCCTGCTGCTGGGCGTCGTGCTGATCTACGGCTTGGGCGTGATCGACCCCGAGATCGGCGTGTGGGTGCTCATGGCGATCGCGCTGGTCGGCGGCTTCGTGCTGAGCGCCCTGCTGCTGCGCCTCATCCGGACCAGAGCTGCGGCGGTCGCGCAGGCGAGGGGCGAGAACCCTCTATTCTGAGCCGCAGGGCGGGAGCCGACCGGAAAACGGAGAGCACACGGCATCCACCCGGCGTGTCTCGGTCCGCCACGCCGCCCTCCACGACGGAAGTCTGGGTTTTCCAGCCCCGGAAGTCCCCCCGGGTACGCTGGAACCCATGCTCAACATGGCCGATGGCCTCGCCCGCCTCGGCGCGCTCGCCGAGAATCCGGTGGTCCACACCCTCGCCGACGCATTCGCCGCAGCAGGGTTCGATCTGGCCGTGGTGGGCGGTCCGGTGCGCGACGCCATCCTCGGACGCGAGACCCACGACCTCGATTTCACGACGGATGCGCAGCCGGACGACATCCTGCGCATCGTCACACCCGTGTCGACGGCTCAATGGGACATCGGACGCGCCTTCGGCACGATCGGCGCCCGCGTGCAGGGCGAGCAGGTCGAGATCACGACCTACCGCGCCGACAGCTACGACGGGGTGACCCGCAAGCCGACCGTCGAGTTCGGCGACACGATCGACGGCGACCTCATCCGCCGCGACTTCACGGTGAACGCGATGGCGCTGCAGGTGCCTGCGGTGAAGCTCATCGACCCGACGGGCGGCGTCGAGGATCTCGTCGCCGGAGTGCTGCGCACGCCCACCGATCCACACGTCTCGTTCGGCGACGACCCGTTGCGCATGCTGCGCGGTGCGCGGTTCAGCGCTCAGCTCGGGTTCGCGATCGACGACGCGACGACCGCCGCGATCGAGCAGCTGCGCGGCACCCTCTCGATCGTGAGCCCCGAGCGCATCCAGTCGGAGCTCGTGCGCCTCATGCAGACCGATGACCCTGTGCGCGGCATCCGCGTGCTCGTCGACACCGGACTCGTCGATGAGTTCCTTCCCGAGATCAGCGCGCTGCGCCTCGAGGTCGACGAGCACCACCACCACAAGGACGTCTACGAGCACTCGCTCACCGTGCTGCGTCAGGCGATCGAGCTCGAGCACTCGCGGCATCCCGGTGCTGTCTCCGACGTGCCGCTGCGCATCGCGGCACTGCTGCACGACATCGGCAAGCCCCGCACGCGCAAGCTCGAAGACGGGGGAGCGGTCACGTTCCACCACCACGACGTCGTGGGATCGCGGATGGCGCGAAAGCGCCTGCAGGCTCTGCGCTTCGACACGGCGACCACCGACACCGTCGCGACGCTCATCGAGCTGCACCTGCGCTTCTTCGGCTACGCAGAGGGTGCATGGACGGATGCCGCGGTGCGGCGCTACGTGCGCGACGCCGGCGACGAGCTCGAGCGCCTGCACATCCTCACCCGCGCCGACGTCACCACGCGCAACAAGCGCAAGGCGTCGCGGCTCGCCTCGGCCTATGACGACATCGAGGCGCGCATCGCGGCGCTCCGCGAGCAGGAGGAGCTCGATTCGATCCGCCCGGAACTCGACGGCAACCGCATCCAGGAGGTGCTCGGCATCCGTCCCGGCCGCGAGGTCGGCGAGGCCTACCGCTTCCTGCTCGATCTGCGCCTCGACGAGGGCGTCATCGGGGCGGATGCTGCCGAGCAGCGCCTCCGAGAATGGTGGGCCACCCGGGGCTGAGCGCGGTGGCGCCCGGCTCCTGCCGCGAACTCACCTGCAGGCCGGAAATCCACCTGGAGGCCGGGATCGGCCGTGCGAGCATGCATCCGCGCATTCCGGCCTGCACCGTGGTCGGAAGCCTCCGGGGACACCTCGCGCACAACCCGTATCGCCCGCGACACGCGGCTCGTATGCTGAGAGCACGCTCCACCGACGATGGGAGACGCTGTGGTTGCGTCGTGGCAGGCGTCGCGCGAGGGCCCCGAGGTCTCGCGACTCCTGATCGAGCGTGCGCATGAAGAGCTGATCGCCGGCAACCTCGACGACCACCGGCTGCAGTCGGTCCGACCTCTCGTGCGCGAGTCGTGGGTGCGATCGTGGCGCGGCCGCGTCGGACCGGAGGGGACGCCGCCGATCGACCTCATGAGCGATGAGCTCGAGGAGTATCGGCGTGCGCATCCGCTCGCCTCGGCGATGGACATGATCCGCGCTCTGCTGCTCCCGGGCTCGGCCGAGGACTCGGGCGTCGTCGTCGCCGTCGGCGACCAGGCCGGACGCCTGCTGTGGATCGAGGGCGACCGGCAGCTTCAGTCGCTGACCGACGGCATGGGGTTCGTGGCCGGCGCGAACTGGGCGGAGGATGCCGTGGGCACCAGCGCGCCAGGCACGGCACTCACGCTCGGGCAGTCCGTGCAGATCCGCGGCGCGGAGCACTACAACCGACTCGTGCATCCGTGGTCGTGCTCGGCCGCGCCGGCGCGGGACCCCGAGACGCAGCGCGTGCTCGGCGTCATCGACGTGACCGGCGGAGAGGAGGTCGTGTCGACGCAGGCGCGCCTGCTCGTCGATGCGACCGCGCGGGCCGTCGAGTCGGAGCTGCTCGTCGCCCGGCTGAGGCAGCGGTCCGAGGCGCAGCGCCCGGCATCCGCCTCAGCCAGGGCCAGGCCGACGACGCGCGCCACTCTGCACGTGCTGGGCCGCGACCGAGCGCGGCTCGAGACCGAGTCCGAGTACGAGGAATCCGTCATCGAACTGAGCGCCCGGCACGCGGCGATCCTCCTCATGCTCGCCGTGCACCGGCAGGGCCTGTCGGCCGAGCGGCTCGCGGATCTGGTCTACGGCGATGAAGGTTCCCCCGACACGCTGCGCCCCGAGATGGTGCGACTGCGGAAGGTGCTCGAGAAGCATGCGCCGAGCCTGATACCCGAGTCGAGGCCGTACCGACTGCCGGTGATTCTCGACACCGACGCGCATGACGTGCTGTCGCTGCTCGATCGCGGGGCGCACCGCGTGGCGCTCACCGCCTACCGCGGACCGGTGCTGCCGGAGTCGACCTCGCCCGGCGTGGAGGAGTTCAGGGAGACCGTTCGCGGTGCCCTCCGCGAGGCGATGCTGTCGGAGGCGAGCCTCGACGTGCTGCTCGCGTACGCCGAGATCCCCGAAGGACAGGCGGATGCCGAAGCGCTGCGCCTCGCGCTCGAGATGCTGCCGGCGCGGTCGCCGAAGCGGGCCGGCCTCGTCACGCGGATCGAGCGGCTCGACGCGCGCTGACGGTTCGCCCGGCTGGAGAATCCCCGCCCGGCCACGGACGCGCCGGGAAGAGGCCGGCCATCCGGGCGGAGGGCAGCCATCCGGGCGTGCAACCTCCTGCAACGTTGCGCACCGGGGTGCAACGTCGGGCGACCTACCTTCAGAGGATCAGCCGCCGCACCGAAGCGCGGCCCGTCGAAGGAGTCACCGATGACCATCGTCGAAGAGGACGTGTCCACCGCATCCACCGCCTACGCCGCACCGGGTCAGCCGGGCTCGATCGCCGACTACCGCCCCCGGTACGGGCACTACATCGGCGGCGAGTGGGTCGACCCCGTGAGGGGGCAGTACTTCGAGAACATCAGCCCCGTGAACGGCAAGCCCTTCACCGAGGTCGCCCGCGGAACGGTCGAAGACATCGACCGGGCGGTCGACGTCGCCTGGAAGGCCTTCGCGACCTGGGGCAAGACCAGCCCGGCCGAACGCTCGGTCATCCTGAACCGCATCGCCGACCGCATCGAGCAGAACCTCGAGCGCATCGCGGTCGCCGAGACCTGGGAGAACGGCAAGCCGGTGCGCGAGACCCTGGCGGCCGACATCCCGCTGGCGATCGACCACTTCCGCTACTTCGCGGGAGTCCTGCGGGCGCAGGAGGGCGGCATCAGCCAGCTCGATGAGAACACGGTGGCGTACCACTTCCACGAGCCGCTCGGCGTCGTCGGGCAGATCATCCCGTGGAACTTCCCGATCCTCATGGCCGTGTGGAAGCTCGCGCCGGCGCTCGCTGCGGGCAACTGCATCGTCATCAAGCCGGCCGAGCAGACGCCGGCATCCATCCTGTTCCTCTTCGACATCATCGGCGATCTGCTGCCGGCCGGCGTCGTGAACATCGTGAACGGCTTCGGCATCGAGGCGGGCGCGCCGCTCGCCCAGCACAAGCGCATTCGCAAGGTCGCGTTCACGGGGGAGACCACGACCGGGCGCCTGATCATGCAGTACGCGTCGCAGAACCTCATCCCCGTCACGCTGGAGCTCGGCGGCAAGAGCCCGAACGTGTTCTTCGAAGACATCGCGCGCGACACCGGCGATCCCTTCTACGACAAGGCTCTCGAGGGCTTCACGATGTTCGCGCTGAACCAGGGCGAGGTGTGCACGTGCCCGTCGCGGGCGCTGATCCAGCGGTCGATCTACGACGGGTTCCTCGCCGACGGACTCGACCGGGTCGGGAAGGTCGTCCAGGGCAACCCGCTCGACCCTGCGACGATGATCGGCGCTCAGGCGTCGAACGATCAGCTGGAGAAGATCCTCAGCTACATCGACATCGGAAAGCAGGGCGGCGCACGGCTGCTCACCGGCGGCGAGCGGGTCGACCTCGGCGGCGATCTCAGCGAGGGCTTCTACGTCGCGCCGACGGTGTTCGAGGGCACGAACGACATGCGCATCTTCCAGGAGGAGATCTTCGGGCCGGTGCTCTCGGTCACCTCGTTCGACGACTACGACGATGCGATCTCGATCGCGAACGACACGCTCTACGGTCTGGGTGCCGGCGTCTGGAGCCGCAGCGGCGACATCGCCTACCGAGCGGGTCGGGCGATAGAGGCGGGTCGCGTCTGGACCAATACGTACCACCAGTACCCCGCGCACGCGGCGTTCGGCGGGTACAAGCAGTCGGGCGTGGGTCGAGAGAACCACAAGATGATGCTCGACCACTACCAGCAGACGAAGAACCTCCTCGTGTCGTACGCGGAGGGTCCGATGGGCTTCTTCTGATGGTGAGCATCGGCACGTACCCGCGGGTCGCGGTGACGGATGCTGCGGCATCCCTCATCCGCGACCTCGCGGCGCAGCACGGTCCGCTGATGTTCCACCAGTCGGGCGGATGCTGCGACGGGTCGTCGCCCATGTGCTACCCGGTGGGCATGTTCCTCACGGGGCCGAGCGATGTCCTGCTGGGGGCGCTCGACGTCGGTCTGAATGCCCCGGTCGAGGTCTACATGTCGGAGTCTCAGTTCGAGTACTGGAAGTACACGCACCTCACCATCGACGTGGTCCCGGGCCGCGGCGCGGGCTTCAGCGTGGAGGGGCCGACGGGGATGCGGTTCCTCATCCGCTCCCGGATGCTGAACGATGCCGAGCTCGCGTACTTCGGCCTCAGCAGGTGAACTCGTAAACGTGCGGAAAGCGTGAGAAATGCTCCGACTCGACCATGACCTCGAACCGTTTCTGGACGCGAGGCACGAATATCGACGGTCGCAATTCCGTGCAACGTTCGCCGGGATACCATTTCGATACGCGCGTTGATACGTCGGTCCCCAGCCGACCACGCGTCCGACGGCACGGCCGTCCTGCGGAAGGGTCCCCAGCCCTTCCGATCCCGAGGGGGGATGGGGTGGGCAGCTGATCCCCAATGCAGCACCCACCCCCACACTCGTGGCCGTCGATCATCGCAGGTAGGCGTCGACCAGCAGGTCGCCGCGGATGCCGCGGAACGTTTCGAGCAGTCGCGTGATTCCCCGCACACCGACCGACGACATCCGCAGATCGAACGGGCCGATCGGCTCGAGCGCCCCCGTGCGGATGCGCACGACCTCCCATCCTGCCGCGCGCAGCGCTCGGTCCTTGCGCTGATCGGCATCCTGTCGCTTGCCGACGTGCTCGAGGCCGTGTCGCCCGACCGTGTCATACTCGACGGCGATGCGCAGCTCGGGGATCACGATGTCCGGCCACACCTCGGTGTGCCGGAAGAACGGCCGCGACACCTTCACCGCGTTGACCTCACGATCGAAGAGCAAGCGCTCGCTGAGACCGGCCCTCAGGGCGGCCTCCGCCGCGGATGCCGGTTTCGGCGCGCACGCGCTGAGGAAAGGCGTGCCCGACGCGAGGTCGGGCGTCTTGGTGCACAGCTCGGGTGCGCGTCGGCGAGGAGCTCGCGGGATCGCGCGGGCCTCGCCGAGGATCACGGGTTGCGGGCGCGCCAGCGCGGAGCACTCCGGACACCATGCCGAGCGTCGCCGGACGCGTCCGGGACGCTCGCGCTGCTCGGTCGGCGTCGCGGCGAAACGATGCCCGACCGTGCACTCCCAGCACAGCAGCACGTCGGCGGCGAGCGGGACCTGCGACAGCACGACCCCATGGTTGAGTTCGGGATGATACTGGCGGATCAGCTCGGGATAGGCCGCCCACGCGCTGCGGAAGGTGCCGACCTCATAAGGTACGGCGCTGCCGCGCGAGAACTGCCTTCTCGCCCACCACTGCTGAACCGGCTCCGCCACACCCGCGACCGTAATCGGGCTCACCGACATCGAACCGGACTCCGGATCAGAACGCGAACCGCAGATACCAGAAGACGACGAACCCGAGGATGATCACGACCGGCAGCCAGCGGAAGCCGCGCTTGAGGCGACGCCCCTCGGTGGCGACGCCCGGCGGCGGAGCCAGCAGGCCCGCCGGCGGAGCGAACGGCAGCTGCGCCGTCGCCATCTGCGGGTTCACTGCGGGAGATGTGGATGCCGAGGCGCTCGACGTCTCCTCCCGCAGCCGTTCATCGCGCCACCGAGACCACTGGTCGAACTTCGTCAGGAGCGCGCCCACCGCGCCGAAGAGCCACGACCACGTCGCGGGGTCGAGCGTCGATGCGCGACGCTGGGTGTAGAGGAACAGCCAGTCGTCGACGATCTCCACGTCGAGCTCGGCGGCGTTGTCGATGAAGCGCGCCATGATGTCGGGCGTGAACAGGTAGAGGGCATCGCGCTCATAGCCCTCCGGGCAGTAGAGCGTGAAGTACCGATCGAAGTCGCCCTCGAGCGACAGCCGCTGCTCGCGTCGGAAGGCCGCCGGCAGATTCGACCCGAAGCCGTTGTTGCCCTTCGCGTCGAGAACGATGTTCGGCAGCGGAACGTCGAGCTTCACGGCCACGTAGCCCCACCGGTACGTGGTCGAGTTCTTCCCCGACTGCACCGTGTACTGGTAGTTGCCGAACTCGACGAACCGCGGGTTCGTGCCCCGCACGAGGTCGGTCGAGACACGCGAGCGGCCGAGGCTGAAGATCATGCCGGGCAGCGGAGGATCGGCGATTCGGGCTTCGTAGGCCATCCCGTTGGCCCGGGCGAACCTGTCGAGCCGGTATCTCGCGACCCTGGCGCGCCGCCAGCCGACCAGTGCTCCGATACCGATCGCGGCCCCGATGCCGCCGAACAGCAGCAGACCGATCCCGGCGAATCCGAAGTCGCGCGGGCTGGTGGCGAGGCCGATCAGCACGGAGGCCGCGATCGGGACGGAGATCACCACGACGATCGCGACGACGACGAAGCCGATCACGGCGGAGACCGACATGCTCATCGAGCCGCGGGCGCGGAGTTCCGCTGCGAAGGCGGCGACGGCTCGTGGGTCGACGGGCTCGGTCAGCGGTCGGCTGTCGAAGCTCGTCGCGGGCTGCGGCCGGCTCATCGGTTCACCTCGTCGCCGTCCCAGTGCAGCTCGGCGCCCTCGCTGATCGGGAACGCCTCCAGCGCGGGGTCGGCGCAGAGGGCGGCGACCAGCTCGGTCGATCCGGCGACGACGGTCGAGTCGAAGTCGATCTCGCTGACGAGCACCCACGCCCGATCCTCGGGCCAGAGGATGCTGGGACTCTGCGCGCTGGGCGGGAATCCGTGCTGCTCCGCCGGACGATCGCGCCACGGCGCCCGCAGCACCCAGTCGGCATCGGCGAACTCGTCGACCCCCGCGGAGAACAGCACGTACGAGCGGTCGCGCGTCGGAAACCGCGGCCCCTCGGAGATCTCCTTCGACAGGATGCCCTCCTGCCAGGTCTTCTTGCGGAAGACGTTGTTGAACGGATCGTGCACGCTGCGACCGAGCACGGCCTGGTGATCCGGGTCGTCGCTGATCGTGAGGAACGCGCGCGACGGCGTGTGCCCGTAGTGTCCGAGCAGACCGCCGAAGCCCTCCCACAGCGCGGCCACACCGACCTCGGGCGTGGTCGTGAAGGCGCGCAGGTGCGTCGCGATCGCGGCGATCGTGGGCGGTGCGAGAGCGCCGTACGCGGGGGCGGCGAACTCGCGGCCGTCCGGAGCGATGCGCGTCTGCCAGTCCTCGCCGGGCGGCGAGCGGACCACGCGCTGCCACTGGGCGAGAGGATGCAATACGGTATCGAACGCTCGCGCGGTCTCCGCCCAGCTCGTCGGCTCGTCGCGGAAGAGTTCCAGCAGCCGCTGCTGCTCGGCGTCCGGCATCCTCTCCCATTCGTCGAGCGAGGGCACCGGTCGCTCGGGGAGCGAGCGCACGATCGGGGGGTGCAGGATGCGCGCGTACGCGGGGTATCCGCGAGGCACGACCGAGTGCATCGACGAGTTCCACGGGTCGTCGAGCCTGTCGCGCAGCCATGAGCCGGCCGAGGGATACGGCATCCAGTGCATGCGACCCACGCTACCGGGGAGTGCGCGGCACGACGGGTCAGACGAAACGGGCGTCGCTCGTCGAGCGCCGTGCGTTTCGTCTCGCCCGTTCCACGCGTTCGGCGGGAGCGGGAGACGCCTGGATGCCGCGGCGGAGCGGCCCCGTCATCCGCCCCATAATCGGAGGGTGAACTCGCCTGTGACAACCATCCCCTCCCTCGACGGCCGCCGTTTCCGCATGGTGTCGTCGACCACCTCCGCCGTCGATCCCGAGTCGCCGAGCGAGTTCGTGTACTGGGAGAAGGACGGCGCGATCTGGGGCGACTACTCGGGCGACACCGTGACCTTCGGACGCTTCGTGGGGACCCGCACGGGGGACACCATCTGGGTGTCGTTCGTGCACGTGCTCGTCGCCGATGGAACGGTCGTCACCGGCAACGGGGAGAGCGATCTCGAGCTGACGGATGCCGGGCTGATCCGCCTCGTCGAGCACTACGAGATGCACGGCCTGCCGCAGTTGAGCGTGTGCGAAGAGGTCTCTGGCTGAACGCTCGTTCCGTCGATCGATTCTCGGATCAGCGGGGCGGGAGGGCGTCGCGGCCGGGGGAGGCCGGCGTCCAGCGCGTCATGCCGAGGGGCACCGTCAGGTCGCGCTCGGGGAGGTCGGTGGGCAGCAGGTACGAGCGGCGCACGACCTCGTCGAGCACGACGACGCTCACGACGGTGCGCACCTCGGGAAGCTGCGCGATGACCCCGGTCGAGAACTCGTGCACTCCGCTGACGTCGACCGCGCGGATGAGCAGCATCGCGTCGTGCTCTCCCGTCGTGATCGCGCACCACTCGACGTCCGGCATCTCCATGACGCGGTCGCGGAACGACGCCCACGCCTGCGGGTGCACCGTGACGAACACGAGGGCCCCGATCGAGAGCCCCGCCTTGGCTTGATCCACGGTCGCACTGAACCCCGTGATGACGCCGTCCTGCATCAGCGACTCGACGCGCGTGTACGCGTTGGCGCGGGAGATGCCGACCTCCTCGGCCAGCGCGGCGATCGAGATGCGACCGTTATCGCGCAGTGTGCCGAGGATTCTGTATGCCGTGTCGTCCAAAGGGGTGGCACTTCGTCCAGAATGCTGCGAAGCATCGCTGTTCTTGCTGGACATATGTCTCCTCCTGTGCGAGGTCATGGGACAGACCGTGAGTTCGGTTGCATCCTCGCTGGACACATCGTCCCATATGATGCGAATCTGTTCACCGGTCGTCCACCCGGCTTCGACCGAACCCGAATGTACTCCTCGCCTCTGGAGGCTCTCATGTCGTCACGTCGCAGCACGTCCGTCATCGCGATCGGAGCGGTCGCGCTCCTCGCGCTCGCAGGATGCTCCGGAGGAAACTCCGCGAACAACAGCGATGGCAGCTCGTCGTCCGGTTCGCTCGTCATCGACACGGCGTTCTCGATCGAGACCGCCGACCCCGGCCACACCTACGACCCGACCGGCAACATGATCGCGAAGGCGCTCTACGAGACGCTCGTCGACTTCGAGGGCTCCGACGTGTCGACCCCGGTCCCCGGTCTCGCGTCCTGGGAGCAGAACGACGCCGCGACCGAGTTCACCTTCACGCTGGAGGGCGACCGGGTCTTCTCCGACGGCTCGCCGATCGAGGCGAAGGACGTCGTCTTCACGCTGCAGCGCATCCAGGGCATGGAGGACGCCAAGCCGAACTTCCTGCTCGGCGGACTGACCGTCACCGAGGTCGACGACAAGACCATCAGCATCACGTCCGAGACCCCGCTGCTGCAGCTGCCCGCGATCCTCGCGAACCCGGCACTCGGCATCGTCAACTCCGACGTCGTGATGGAGAACGGCGGCACCACCGACGGCTCCGACTCGGCGCAGGGCTTCCTCGACGGCGAGTCCGCCGGATCCGGCCCGTTCGTGCTCGACACGCTCGATCTCTCGTCGCAGGTCGTGCTGACCAAGAACGACGAGTACAACGGCGACGAAGAGGCCGGCTACGACCGCGTGGTCGTGCGCAACGTGTCGGAGAGCGCGACCCAGCTCGCCAACCTCAAGGGCGGCGACTCCATGGTCGCGATGGACCTCAACGGCGACCAGGTCTCGGGTCTCGGCGACGGCCTCCAGGTCGATTCCGTGCCGTCCGGGCAGACGATCTTCCTGCTGCTGAACCAGTCCTCGGCCGTGGCCGGCGACCTCGCGAACGTCAAGATCGCCGAGGCGATCCGCTACGCGCTCGACTACGACGCCCTGCTCGAGCTCGCCGGCGCGGGCGCCGTGCAGGCGACCGGCGTGATCCCGCCCGGATTCGAGGGTGCTCTCGACACCGGCGTGGAGCAGGACCTCGAGAAGTCCAAGGCCGCGCTCGCCGAGGCCGGCTACACCGGTCAGACGCTGAAGCTGCAGTTCCCGAACGACTACCCGGTCGGCGGCGTGGAGTTCACCCCGCTCGCCGAGCGCGTGCAGGCGCAGCTCGAGGATGCCGGCATCACGGTCGAGCTCGCCCCGGCTCCGTTCGCGACCGAGCTCGACGCCTACGTCAACGGCACCGAGGGCTTCGGCCTCTGGTTCTGGGGTCCTGACTACGCCGACTCCGCGAACTTCCTGCCCTTCGCTCCGGGTCTGAAGGTCGGCCTCCGTGCGGGCTGGGCCGCAGAGGCGAACCCCGAGATCGCGGGCATCGCCGCGGGGGCTGCCGCCGCGACCGACGAGGAGCAGCGCAGCGCCGCATTCACGGAGTTCGCCGAGGCCATGCAGGCCGAGGGCCCGTTCGTGCCGCTGATCGTCCCCGGCCGCAACATCGCCACGGCGGATGCCGTCTCCGGCGCCGTGTACAACTCGGTGTGGGAGATGGACATCGCCGAGATCCAGCCCGCCGGCTGAGAGGGCTCTGACGCATGACGACGGTGGCCGTGCAACGCCAGGCGCAGCGTCGCAGGTCGCCGCTCGTCGGCTACCTGCTGCGCCGGGTCGGCACCTCCCTGCTCCTGCTCGTGGGGGTCACGATCGTGACCTTCGCGCTCACGAACCTGGTTCCGGGTGATCCCGTCTCGGCCGCGCTCGGTGAGGGCGCGTCGCAGAATCCGGCGACGCGCGAGGCGTTCATCAAGGCGAACGGACTCGACCAGCCGTTGATCGTGCAGTACGTCATCTACATGGGGAACCTGCTCCGCGGGGACCTCGGCACATCGCTGGTGACCGGGCGACCGGTCACCAGCGATCTCGCCACCGCGGTGCCGGCGACGATCGAGATCGCGATCGGCGCGATCATCCTGAGCCTCGCCGTCAGCATCGTGCTCGGAACGCTCGCCGCTTACCGCCGCGGGCTCGTGACCGACCAGGTCATCCGGGTCGTCACGCTCGTCGGCCTCAGTGTCCCCACCTTCTGGCTCGCGCTCGTGAGCTTCTACGTCTTCTTCCTCGAGCTGCGGATCGCCCCGGGTTCCGGTCGCATCTCGCCGTCGATCACGCCGCCGCCCCGCATCACCGGGCTGTACACGGTCGACTACCTCCTGAACGGCGACGGCGTCGGCTTCTTCGACGCCCTCGCGCATCTCGCTCTGCCGGTCATGGTGCTGTCGCTCGTGACGATCGGTCTGCTCACCCGGTTCATCCGCACCTCCGTGCTCGAGGTGCTGGGCAGCGACTACGTCCGCGCTGCGAGGGCGAAGGGCCTGCCGGCGATGCGCGTGATCCTCGACTACGTGCTGCGTGGGGCCTCGCTTCCGATCCTCACGGTGGTCGGAGTCGCGTTCGGCTCTCTGCTCTCGGGAACCGTGCTCGTGGAGTCGGTGTTCGCGTGGCCGGGTCTCGGCACGTACGCGTACAACTCCGCCGCCAACCTCGACCTGCCCGGCATCATGGGCGTCGGTCTCGTCGTCGGCGTCATCTACCTCCTCATCAACTTCGTCGTCGACCTGCTCTACGGCGTCCTGGATCCGAGAGTGAGGATCGCATGAGCCGCATCGACTCGGCATCCGGACCCTGGCGGTTCCGCTTCCGCTGGCCGCGCGCCTGGCGTACGCCGCTCGGCGTGATCGGCACCGTGATCGCCGCCGCCTGGATCGTCATCGCGTTCACGGCGCAGTGGTGGGTGCCGTACGGGCCGAACGCCCAGGTGCTCCCGCGTCTGCAGGAGCCGGGGATCGACACCCTGCTCGGCACCGACGGCAACGGGCGAGACATCTTCTCCCGTCTCATGACCGGCGCGACGGTGAGCCTTCCGCTCGCGCTCATGCTCGTGATCGCCGCCATGATCATCGGGACCACGATCGGCGCGGTCGCCGGGTACTTCGGCCGCGCCGTCGACGAGACGCTCATGCGCATCACCGACCTGTTCATGGCGTTCCCGACCGTGATCCTCGCCATGGTGGTCGCGGCCTCGCTCGGTCCGTCGCTGTTCAACGCCGTGATCGCAGCGATCGTCGTGTCGTGGCCGCAGTACGCACGTGTGACCCGCAGCATCGTTCTCGGCCTGCGCGGGCAGAACTACGTCATCGCCGGGCGTCTGCTCGGCCACTCGCCCGTCCGCACGCTGTTCGTCGACATCCTGCCCAACATCGCCGGACCCATGCTCGTGCTGGCGACGCTCGACATCGGCGCAGCGATCCTGCTGCTGTCGGGGCTGTCGTTCCTCGGCCTCGGCGCGCAGCCGCCGACGGCGGAATGGGGCTCGATGATCTCCGCCGCGATGCAGAACTTCGACGCCTGGTGGCTCGGCGTCTTCCCCGGTCTCGCGATCCTCACGGTGGTGCTGGCCTTCAACTTCCTCGGCGATGCGATGCGCGACGTGCTCGACCCGACGGCGGAGGTCACGCACGAGAAGCAGGCCGACCACGTCGCCTCGGCGAAGGGAGCGGCAGCATGAGCGATTCCACCGCAGCCCCGGCGCTCAGCATCCGCGACCTGACGATCGAGATCGGCCGCCCCCTCGTGCACGGCATCTCGCTCGACCTGCACGCCGGACGCATCCACGGCCTGGCCGGCGAGTCGGGATCGGGCAAGACCCTGACGTCGCTCGCCGTGCTCGGACTCCTGCCGCGTCAGGCCCGGACCGGCGGATCGATCACCCTTGCGGGACAGGAGCTCGTCGGGCTCCGTCGCCGCGGCTTCAACCGCATCCGCGGCAAGCGCATCGCGATGATCTTCCAGGACCCCTCCGCCTCGCTGCACCCGCAGCTGCCCGTCGGTCGCCAGCTCACCGACCACATGCGGGTGCATCTCGGCCTGCGCGGCGTCGCCGCGAAGGCACGGGCGATCGAGCTGCTCGAGATCGTGCAGGTGCCCGATCCGGATGCCGCGCTGAAGCGCTACCCGCACCAGTTCTCCGGTGGTCAGCGTCAGCGCATCGCGATCGCGTGCGCGCTCGCCTGCGACCCGGAAGTGCTTCTCGCCGACGAGCCGACGACGGCCCTCGACGTCACGGTGCAGGCCGGCATCCTGAAGCTCCTCCGCGACCTCGCCACCGAGCGCGACCTCGCGGTGCTGCTCGTCACGCACGACCTGGGAGTGATGAGTGCCATCGCCGACGAGGTCGCCGTGATGAAGGACGGTCGCATCGTTGAGCGCGCCGACCGCGAGGCCCTGTTCCACGACCCCCAGCACGAGTACACGCGCACGCTGCTCGCGGCGCTGCCGGGCTCGAAGGTCGAGGAAGCGCCGGACGAGCCGGTTGCAGAGGCGCCGGCCGCGGACGCTGAGAAGGAGGATGCCGATGAGTGACGTCTCCGTCCTCGACGCGCAGGACGTGGTCGTGCGCTACCCAGGCAACCCGCCGATCGTCGCGGTCGACCGGGTGTCGATGCAGGTCGCGCCGGGCGAGACGGTCGCGCTGGTCGGCGAGTCCGGCAGCGGCAAGTCCAGCCTCGCCCGGGCGGTCGTCGGCATCGAGAAGCTCGCCGCCGGAGAGGTGCGGTTCCGCGAGGCGCCGGTCACGCCGCTCGGTATCCGTCGCCGCAAGCTCGCGCTGACCGGCATCCAGATGGTGTTCCAGGATCCGTCGACATCGCTGAACCCGCGCCGCCGGGTGGGTGACCAGATCGCCGACGGCATCGCGACCGCCCGTGCGCGCGGCGCCGAGGGATCGCGCGTCGAGGAGTGGCTCGAGCGCGTCGGGCTCCCGGCTCAGGTCGCGACCCGGTTCCCGCACCAGTTCTCGGGCGGGCAGAAGCAGCGCATCGCGATCGCCAGAGCTCTTGCCGCGCGGCCGTCGCTGCTCGTGGCCGACGAGCCGATCTCGGCGCTCGACGCCTCGACCCAGACCAGCGTCGCCGGACTCATGCGCGACCTCGTCGCCGAGGCCGGCGCCGGGATGCTGTTCATCTCGCACGACCTCGCGGTGGTCCGCCGCATCGCCGACCGCACCTTCGTCATGTACGCGGGGCGCGTGCTCGAATCGGGACCCACCGACCGCGTGTGGGCGGCGCCGCAGCATCCGTACACCCGAGCTCTGCTCGCGGCCATCCCGGAGCCGGACGGCGCAGGGCGCATCCCCGCCGCGCCGTCGACCGAGGAGCGGATCGTCTGGTCGGAGATCCCGCCGGTCATCGGCTGACCTGCGAGGGCGCCGCGCGCGTTCTGCCGCGCACGTATCGCAGGAGATCGCACGCCTGGGAGGACCGGATGCGACGGATGCTCCTGCGCAGCGTGCGATCTCCTGCGCAACGACACACCAGGGACAGCGAAGCGGGCCGGGGCATCAGCCCCGACCCGCTTCCTCAGCTCTCGATCAGAGCGGTGCGACGATGTCCTGCTTCACGTCCCACTCGGTGATCTCGAGCGCGGTCTCGATCGACTGACCGGCGGCCTCCGTGGCGCCGGTGGTCGCGAGCACGATGTAGTCGGCGGTGACCTCGTAGGTCATGTCGACGGAGACGCCCTGCTGCTCGGCGGTGCCCGTCAGGATGTAGACGTCCTGACCGAGGCGCGAGCCCTTGCCCGTGACGGTGAACTCGCCCGACAGCGCGCCGGCCGCGACGGCCGGGTCGGTGTCGTTCGCGGTGGCAGCGGCCTGGCTGAGGCCCGCGACGATCGGGTCGGACGAGTTCGGGTCCGCGACCTGCCACTCGCCGGTCGACGACTTGACCCACGCGTCGTCGCCGATCACGACGACCGAGCCCATCGGGGTCGACCACGCGATGGCCTCGTTCGAGGGGTTGTACTGTGCCGTGGTCTCCATGCCGAGCACCGTCATCTTGGCGGCGTAGCCCTGCGAGTCGGTCATCGCCTCGGTGATGCACCCGCCGAGGGTGGCCCCGTCGACGGTCGCACCCACGCTGAGCTCCGGGCAGTCGGATGCGGGAGCGGTGCTCTCCTCCGCGGCGGGCGTGGACGACGCCGTGTCGTCCTTCGGCTCGTCCGCGGGTGCAGAACAGCCGGTGAGCAGGATGGCGGCGGCCAGGACGATGCCTGCCCCGATCTTGTTGACGCGCATGCGCGTTCCCCCTTCGGTCGTCTGTGCGCGCTGACGATCAGCACGCACCCCACCAGCATGCCAGCCCGTCGCCGGCGGACTGGCAGCACCGCAGAGGAAACTCCGCTAGACTGACGAGGTTGTCTGCCCTCAGGCGCCCACTCGGATGCCCGGACGGACGACGTGCTACACACCCTCCTGCTTCCGGGAAAGTCCCGGAAGCCGTTCTAGTCCGAAGGAGGTGGGTAAGTGACGCACCAGTACGAACTCATGGTCATTCTGACCCCCGAGATCGACGAGCGCCAGGTCGCTCCTACGCTCGACAAGTTCCTCAAGGTCATCACCAACGATGGTGGCTCTATCGAGAACGTCGACGTCTGGGGCAAGCGCCGTTTCGCGTACGAGATCCAGAAGAAGACCGAGGGCATCTACGCCGTCGTCAACTTCACCGCGACCAGCGAGGCCACGCAGGAGCTCGACCGTCAGCTCAAGCTGAACGAGCAGATCATGCGCACCAAGGTGCTGCGTGCCGAGGAGGCTCAGGCGATGATCGCTTCCGAGGCCAAGCGCGCCGAGGAGAAGGCCGCCCGCAAGTCCGCCAAGGCAGCGAAGGCGTAAGTCTCATGGCCGGCGAAACAGTCATCACCGTGGTGGGAAACCTCACGGCCGACCCCGAACTGCGCTACACGCAGAACGGACTGCCGGTGGCGAACTTCACCATCGCGTCGACCCCGCGCAACTTCGACCGTCAGGCGAACGAGTGGAAGGACGGCGAAGCGCTGTTCCTCCGCGCGTCGGTCTGGCGCGAGTTCGCCGAGCACGTGGCGGGTTCGCTGACCAAGGGCATGCGCGTCATCGCGCAGGGCCGTCTGCGTCAGCGCTCCTACCAGGACCGCGAGGGCAACCAGCGCACCGCGATCGAGCTGGAGGTCGACGAGATCGGCCCCTCGCTCCGGTACGCGACTGCGCAGGTCACGCGTGCGGCGTCGAACGGTGGCGGCGGTGGCGGACAGTCCCGTCCCGCTCAGCAGCAGGTGTCGGAGGAGCCGTGGTCCACGCCCGGCTCGTCGACCAGCGCCGATGCCTGGAGCACTCCGGGCAGCTTCGGCGACGACACCCCCTTCTGAAACAGATCTCCGGATGCTGCGGCATCCGTCTCATAACTAAGGAAAACCAATGGCTGGAAAGTCGAGCGGCGACCGCCGCAAGCCGCGGAAGGGCGCGAAGAACGCCGCTCCCGCGAAGTCGATCCGGGTCGGTGTCATCGATTACAAGGATGTCTCCACCCTTCGCAAGTTCATCTCGGAGCGTGGAAAGATCCGCGCCCGTCGTATCACCGGTGTCTCCGTGCAGGAGCAGCGTCTGATCGCTCGCGCGATCAAGAACGCTCGCGAGATGGCTCTCCTGCCCTACGCCGGCGCTGGCCGCTGAGGGGTACCGACATGGCAAAGCTGATTCTCACGAACGAGGTCGCCGGGCTCGGAAGCGCCGGTGACGTGGTCGAGGTCAAGAACGGGTACGCCCGCAATTACCTCATCCCCCAGGGCTTCGCTACGGCGTGGACCCGCGGTGGCGAAAAGCAGGTCGCTTCGATCCAGGCTGCTCGTCAGGCCCGCGCGATCCACGACCGCGACGAGGCCGTGGCGCTGAAGAACTCGATCGAAGACACCAAGGTCCGCCTGGCCGTCAAGGCCGGCAACGAGGGTCGTCTCTTCGGTTCGGT
The DNA here is from genome assembly GCF_023715885.1 of Microbacterium hydrocarbonoxydans. Taxonomy (GTDB): domain Bacteria; phylum Actinomycetota; class Actinomycetes; order Actinomycetales; family Microbacteriaceae; genus Microbacterium; species Microbacterium hydrocarbonoxydans_C. The sequence continues at coordinate 668,636 of NZ_JAMBOY010000001.1, forward strand.
CAAGACCGCCGATGTCGCCGACGCTGTCGCGGCTGCCGGTCTCGGTTCGATCGACAAGCGCAAGGTGCACATCACCTCCGCGATCAAGTCGGTCGGCGAGCACGAGGCCACCGTCCGTCTGCACGACGACGTGACCGCTGTCATCACCCTGCAGGTCGTCGCCGCCAAGTAAGCGACGTCTCCGCGAGAACGCCCTCTGTCCCTCGGGACAGGGGGCGTTCTGCATCCCCTCTCCCGTCCCCTCCCGTCCCCTCTCCGTCCCGTCTCCGGACCGAGGCGCCGTCCCGCCTCCGTCCCCGCCGAAACCCACCTTCCGCGTCGAAGCCCACCACCCGCGACGTCCGGGGTGGTGGGTCTGAACGCGGGTGGTGGGTTTCGGCGCAAGTGGGGGCGGGGGAGAGGGGATGCCGAGGGCATGGCGGATGCCCCGTGCTGGGGACACGGGGCATCCGCGTGCTGCGCGGCGTCGCGTTCCACCGGCGGGCGGGGGAGGGGTCCCCCTCCCGACAGTCCGGGACCCGCGCACCGGCGGTGCGGCGCCTCCTCCCCCGAGGACGCAGCACCACCGGGACCTGGGTCACGCGGTCAGGCGGCGACGCAGCAGCATCCCTGCTCCGAGGAGCAGCAGCACTGCGGCGAGGGCGGCGAGACCCGTGGAGGAGGCGTCACCCGTCTGGGCGAGTCCCTGCGACGAACCGGCTGCGGTCACGGCTCCGCCCGACGACATCGCAGTCGCCGTCGTGGTCGGGGTCGTGCCGGGCGTGGTGCCGGGGTCCGTTCCCGGGTCTGTGCCCGGGTCGGTGCCGGGGTCGGTGCCCGGGTCGGTGCCGGGGCCGGTCACCGTGCTGTCGCCTCCGACCGAGACGGCGTTGCCGCCGAGGGTGATCGGGAGGGTGATGGGCGCGGTGATCTGCGTCCCGCCGAGGATGCCGTCGTCACCGGTGGTCACGCCACCCGTGGTCGGGCCACCCGTCGTCGGGGCTCCGGTGGTCGAACCGCCGGTGACCTCGCTGTCTCCGAGGACGGAGATCGCGTTGCCGGTGCCCGTCACCGGAGCGGTGACGGGAGCGGTGACCTGGGTACCGCCGAGGATGCCGTCGTCACCGGAGGTGGCGCCTCCGGTCGAGGTGCCGCCGTTGGCCGGAGTGGCCGGAGCGGTTCCGCCCGTGACGTCGCTGTCTCCGAGGACGGAGATCGCGTTGCCGGTGGCGGTCACGGGAGCGGTGACGGGAGCGGTCACCTGCGTGCCGCTCGCGACACCCTCGTCGCCGTTCGTGGTCGCGCCCGTCGACGGAGCCGTCGAACCCGCCGGACCGGCCGGCGTGGAGCCGCCGTCGGTCGCGCTGTCGCCCAGCAGGGAGATCGCGTTGCCGGTGGCGGTCACGGGAGCGGTGACGGGAGCGGTGACCTGAGTGCCGCCCAGCACGCTGTCGTCGCCGGAGGTCGAGGCCTCGGTCGATGGAGCTCCCGAGCCGGTGGGAGCCGCAGCGGAGGTGCCGCCCGCGACATCGCTGTCACCGAGGAGGGAGATGGCGTTGCCGCTGACGTTCACCGGGGCGGTGATCGGCGCGGTCACCTGGCTGCCGCCCAGGATGCCGTCGTCTCCGGTCGTGGTCGGACCCGTGGCGGGTGCGGAGGAGCCTGCCGGCGCAGCCGGAGCCGTGCCGCCCTCGCTCGAGCTGTCGCCCAGGAGGGAGATGGCGTTGCCGCTGACGTTCACCGGCGCGGTGATCGGCGCGGTCACCTGCGTGCCGCTCGCGACGCCGTCGTCACCCGAGGTGCTCGGCGCTGCGGCGTCCGACATGCCGGATCCGGATGCCGGTGCCGCGGCGTCCTGTCCGGTCGAAGCGCTGTCGCCGAGGAGCGAGAGCGAGTTGCCGGTGACGGTGATCGGCACGTCGACGTCGAGCAGCGCCTGCGAACCCGAGAGCACGCCGTCGGCGCCGTTCGTGGTGACCGACGGGGTGGCGGCGGGGGCTGCCGGTGCGGGTGCGGGTGCTGCCGGTGCGCTCGACGAGTCGCCCAGGAGGCTGATGCCGTTGCCGCTCACCGTCACGGGGACGGTGACGGCGACGACCGCCTGGGTGCCAGACGCGACACCGTCGTCGCCGCTCGTCGCCGGGGCGGGCGCAGGTGCGGGAGCCGGGGCGGGAGCGGGAGCCGGTGCCGGGGCCGGTGCCGGGGCGGGCGCCGGAGCCGCCTGAGCGGAGGAATCTCCGAGCAGCGAGATCGCGTTGTCGACGATCGTGACGGGCACCGAGATGGGGGCGTCCGCCTGCGTTCCCGAGAGCAGTCCGTCTGCTCCCGAGGTGTCGGCCGCGTTGGCGGCCGTCGCGCCGAACAGGGTGACCCCGCCGGCGATGAGCGTGCCCCACAGGGCCCGCTTGAGGATGGTGCGCATGATGTCCTTCTCCTGACTGGAATCGAGTCGTCTGATGTGGGTGCGCGCGAAGTGAGTGCGCGCGCAGCACGGCATCTGTCGCTCACGAGGAGCGACCGGACGACCCGTCAGTCGGGGGAGACGTCGGTGTCGGCGACCAGCGACGTCGGCAGGACGTCGTCGGGTGCGCCGGGGGTGCGCTCCACGGCACGGAGCGCGAAGGGGCCCACGTCGCTGAGACGCGCGTGGGAGAGACCGGAGGCGCCGTTGGAACCGGCGGACGCGGGAATGGCGGGCGAACCCCCGTGCGAGGGAGACGGAGCCTTCTCCTCGTCGGGAGAGGGCACACTTGTGCCCGGGGAAGCGGGGGCGGTCACCGGCTCGGCTTCGGCGATCGCGAGATTCGCGGCTGCCGGGGCTGCTGGCAGACGGGTACCCCGCGTCTGCGAGCCCGACACGGCGGATGCCGGGGAAACCGGGCGATCCGCGGCGATTCCCGAGGTCGGGTCGAGGGCGACGAGCACCGGGGGCAGAGTGTTCTCGACGACCCCGCCGACGACGGCGGTGGTCTCGTCGACGACTCCGACGACGTCGGTGAGCAGGGTGTTCACGCCCAGGCCGTCGACGAGCCTGCCGACGATCGGCAGGGCCGAGACGGCGTTCTGCACCGGGCGGACGATCTGCGAGACCGGAGCATCCTGCAGCAGGTCGGTGACCGGAGCCACGGCGGCCTGCGCGGTGTCGGTGACGGTCTCGACGACGGGTGCGGTCGCCGGTCCGACGACGGGAACCGCCGCGACGGTCTCGGTCACCGTCTCGACGACGGCGGGGGCTGCCTGCTGCACAGGTGCGGCCACGTGCTCGACGACCGGAGCCACCACCTCGGTGACGACGGGAGCCACGACCTCGGTGACCACGGGCTGCGTGACCGCGGTCACGGTGCTGCCGACGGTGGAGACGGTCTGACTCACGAGCGAGGAGACGCCGTCGAGAAGGGGAGCATCGGAGTGCTCGTCGGCGTGCGCGGAGGAGCCACCCGTGAGGATCGTGATCGCGGCCCACGCGACAGCGCCCACGCCACCCCAGAGGACGGCGGCGGGTACGCCGCGTCGGGTTGCTTGAGCGTTCACGTCGGCTTCCCTCCCCGAAAGACGATCGTTACTGAATCCCACTTCAATGTGGAGGAGACGATACTCGCAGAATATTGCCCTGTCTAGACCGATCTGCTAGCGCATCGATGACAGTTCGCGCAGGAATGGCAACGCCGTGACCGACGACGCGCCCGGTGAAATCTGCGCTTGACTTTCCCCAGGTTCTACACATCCCTCCACGGATTCCGAGAACCTTCAACGTTCACTTGAAGCACTTTCTCATCCACAGGGTGAGGAATGACTAATTGCCTGGTCGAAAGCAAAAAGCGATCGCAAAGTTCCGGTACTCCACCGGGTTATCCACACCCGTTCTGCACAGACACTCCGGACTTCTCCGCACGCTCTCCACATGGTTATCCACAGGCCGTGTTGCGACCGAAAACACCCGCTCGTAGCGTGGTCCAGCGACCCGATGTCGGAAGCCCGTGGTGTGCTTCGCAGACCGTCTTCCGATCGGAATCAGAGCGCGACGCGAGTCGTGGTGCGCGCCGGGGGACAGTCGCAGCGAAGGGAGCAGTGTGTCGATCGCCGACATCTCCGAGGAGCGCCTCGGGGGCCAGCGCAAGCCTGAGCGCACCCCGCCGCACGACCTGCTCGCCGAGCAGAGCGCGCTCGGCGGAATGCTGTTGTCGAAGGATGCTGTCGCCGACGTGATCGAGACGCTCAAGGGCGCCGACTTCTACATCCCGAAGCACGAGCTCATCTACGAGGCGATCCTGTCCCTCTACTCGCACGGCGAGCCCACCGACGTCGTGGCCGTCACCGACGAGCTCATCAAGACCGGTGAGCTGAGCCGCGCCGGCGGCGCCGACTACCTGCACACGCTGACCTCGATCGTCCCCACCGCAGCGAACGCCGGGTACTACGCGGGCATCGTCTCGGAGCGCGCGATCCTGCGTCGTCTCGTCGACGCCGGCACACGCATCGTGCAGCTCGGATATGACGGCCAGGGCGATGCGACCGACATCGTGAACAACGCCCAGGCGGAGATCTACTCCGTCACCGGGTCGGAGACGGCCGAGGACTACGTGCCGCTCACGGTCGCCGTCGACGCAGCCGTCGAAGAGATCGAGGCGGCCAATGGTCGCGACGGCTCGATGACCGGCATCCCGACCGGGTTCCGCGAGCTCGACGAGCTGACCAACGGCCTGCACGGCGGACAGATGATCGTCGTCGCCGCCCGACCGGCCATGGGTAAGTCGACCCTCGCGCTCGACTTCGCGCGCGCAGCATCCATCGGGCATGACTACCCGTCTATCTTCTTCTCGCTCGAGATGGGCAAGAGTGAGATCGCCATGCGTCTGCTCAGCGCCGAGGGGGCGATCCCGCTGCAGAACATGCGCAAGGGAACGCTCGACCCCCGTGACTGGACGACCGTCGCCTCGACCCGCGGCCGCATCAACGACGCCCCGCTCTACATCGACGACAGCCCGAACATGACGCTCGTCGAGATCCGGGCCAAGTGCCGTCGTCTCAAGCAGCGCGCCGGTCTGAAGATGGTCATCATCGACTACCTGCAGCTCATGACGTCGGGCAAGCGCGTCGAGTCGCGTCAGCAGGAGGTCTCGGAGTTCTCGCGAAGCCTGAAGCTCATCGCCAAGGAGCTGCAGGTCCCCGTGATCGCGCTCTCGCAGCTGAACCGCGGCCCCGAGCAGCGGCAGGACAAGAAGCCCGCGATCAGCGACCTGCGTGAGTCCGGCTCGATCGAGCAGGACGCCGACATGGTCATCCTGCTGCACCGCGATTCGGTCTACGACAAGGACGTGCGTCCGGGAGAGGCAGACCTGATCGTCGCCAAGCACCGCAACGGTCCGACCGCGACGATCACCGTCGCGTTCCAGGGTCACTACTCGCGCTTCGCCGACATGGCCCCGGGCGGCGACTTCAACTGACTCCCGCGGATCCCGGGGCCGGCGCACGCGCCTACGGGTGCGCAACGCCTCCGCGATTCTGCAAAACTCGTGAGATCACGACTCTGTTGGGGAGGACAGACTCATGAGTGGATCGGTCGACGGCGCCGTCATGCGTTCGCTGGCGAAGGCGCAGCAGGCAGAGGACTGGGACGGCGTCCTCGCGCTGCTGCGGGACGAGTGGAGCGCACTCGTGCAAGACGCTCCGCAGTCGGTGATCGATGTCATCCGCACACTGCCACCGGACGTGATGGCGCGGAACTCGCGGCTCCGCCTCGCCGAGGAGTACCTGCGGCGTACCCTCGACGGTCGGCCAGAGGGACGGGCCTACACCGACATCATCTCCGACGACCCCGGCGCAGCGCCGCTCGACCGTCTCGCCGCGCTGACCGGGCGCATCGCCGCGGCCCGGGGAGCGGGCCGTCATCGCGATGCCGTCAGAGCCACCGAATCAGCGCTGTCGATGCTGCGCAGCATCCCGATCGAGGTCATCCCGACGTTCGCCAACGCTCTCCCCGAGTTCCACTACCACTGGGGCGTCGCTTTCCTGCTCGTGAGCCGCTTCGACGACGCTCTCGAACAGTTCGCGCAGAGCCATGACTGGTCGGTGTCGGTCGGGAATCGCATGGTGGACTCCCGCTCGGTCGGCGCTGCCTCGCTGATCCACGCCCTGCATGGTCGCGGTCGGGATGCCGCGGAGTGGCTCGGCAGGATGCCGGAGATCCCCGAGGGCGTCTGGTGGGCAGATGACGCCGTCACTCCCGCGCGACTGGCGGAAGCCATCTTCCACACCGAGCGTCTGGAGCCCGACGCGGCCCGCGTCGTGCTCTCCGGCATCGACATCCGCCTCGCCCCTGACTACTGGGGGCCGTACTTCGCGCTCCGCGCCTTCCTCACGCCCGACGACCCCGGCGACGCGCAGGCGCTGCTCTCGGAGTTCGACGCGTTCGTCGGCGGACTCGCCCCGGAGTATGCGAACGTCCCGCTCAACGCCGAGTACTCGAGCATCGTGCGGTACCTGCTCCTGCAGATCCTCCATCAGCCGCAGCGAGCGTCTCGGGCGCTCGGGGATCTACCGGTGGACACCGCGTCGAGCGTCGTGCGGCAGACCGGCGCGACACTGCACGCCTTCCGGCTGGCCGCCCTCGACCGGGGAGCGGAGGCGCGCGCGGTCGTCGCACCCCTGCTGCAGGCCTCGAGTGCGCACCCGCGCGTGCTCGTCCCCTCGCTGCTGATCGCCGCGGACACCGACGTCGTCGACCAGCGCGACGAACTGCTGCGACGAGCGGCGGCGCTGGCGAGCTGGAATCGCTGTCACGCGGCCCTCGCCCTCGGGTCGGCGAAGACCCGGCAGCGGCTCGCAGAGCTCGTGGAAGAGCGGGGCGACCGCGACATCGCCGACCGGCTGCGGGCCGTGGTCGAGAACGCCGCGATCGCCGGCACCGACGCCCTGACGAAGCGCGAGAACGCGGTCGTGCGCGCCGCGGTCGCCGGCCGGTCGAACGTGGAGATCGCTGCCGACCACCACGTCAGCGTCAATACCGTGAAGACCCACCTGCGCACGGCGTATCGCAAGCTCGGGGTCTCCAACAGGACCCAGCTTCAGCAGCTGTTCCAACTCGGGCGCTGACGCTCTCGACGCCGGCGGTGCGGCACCCTGCCGGATCCAGGGGTGATATATCGGTGCGATGGGTGAATTCGTTTCCTGTGCCTCAGCTCAATGCCCGCCCCGCTGGAAGACTCCCTCTGGACTCGGTCGCGCAGTTGCACCCGCGAACCGATCCGCAGTCATCGCGGCGTTGTGGAGCCGCGCTCATCGGTGCGAGCGGCGCGCCCGAACGACAGCGCCGCCCGCACACAGGGTCTGCCCCTCGGGCAGGCGGGGAGGGAGTCATGCGTAGGAATCATCGGGGGCGCTCGCGCCCATCGTCGGCACGGGAGACGGGGCGCAGGGTCGCCGCCGCTCTCGGGCTTCTGGCTCTGGCGAGCGCCTCGCTCGTCGGCGTGGCCACCGCCGCGCAGGCGGCACCCGGCACGCCGGGACAGCCGCAGCCGAACAGCGTCGTGTTCGAGGAGAACTTCGAGAACGGCCCTGGCACCGCGCCCGTCGTGCTCACCTCGTACGTCGGCGCCGGTGGCCAGACCTACACGGCCGACACCGCCTGGCTGACGAACTGCAACGGCGCGATCGTCAACTTCAACATCCCGTACACGTCGCAGGGCAACTGCGCCAACCCGGGCAGCTCGGCCAACCTGCGCCAGCTCGCGTACGGACTCGGCGTGCACAGCGGTGCAGCGAATCCCAACACGAACGACGTCGTCGCCGCGTACACCGAGGGCAACCCCGGCGCGAACGCAGTCGAGTTCCAGACGGTGAACAACATCCCGCTCGCCCAGGCGTCCGGCCGGTTCCTGACCTTCAGCGTCGACACCGCCGCGGTCAACTGCCAGGTGTCGGCACCGCAGTACCAGTTCGCCTTCCTCAATGAGGGCGGCACGGCGACGAACGTCGGCGGCGTGCTGAACGCATGCGCCTCCTCGACCACGGTCGACGCCCCCGCCGTCGGACCGGTCGAGGCCAAGCCCGTCAACGTCGGGACGTACACGTCGAACGGCTCGGTGCTCTTCTCGGGGTCGAGCCTCGGCATCCGTATGACCAACGCGAACGGCTCAGGTGTCGGCAACGACGCGGCCTTCGACAACATCCGCATCCTCGACGTGACGCCTCAGCTCGACAAGGTCTTCAGCCCGGCATCCGTCGTCGCCGGCGAGGTCTCGACGCTCACGCTCACCGTGACGAACACCGCCGACCTCGCCGCGAAGAACGGCTGGTCGCTCACCGACGCCCTGCCGGCGGGCCTGACCATCGCCGACGGCGCAGCCGCAACCACGTGCCCCGCCGGCGTGGTAAACGCCCCCGCCGGCGGCACCACGATCACGGCATCCGGCAACCTCACCGCCGGCCTCGCCTCGTGCACCATCACCGTGAACGTCACCTCGCCCGTGGCCGGCTCGTTCACCAACGGTCCCGACAACATCACCAGCACGGGGCTGAACCCGCCCGCCGACACCACGGTCGTGTTCGACGAGCAGGCCCCGGCCATCCGCGTCGTGAAGTCGGCGACGCCGACCTCCGAGGAGCAGTTCACGGTCGGCCAGGCCGTCACCTACTCCTTCGTCGTCACCAACACCGGCAACGTCGCACTCGCCGACGTCGAGGTCACCGACACCGGGTTCACCGGGACCGGCACACTCTCGCCGGTCGTCTGCCCGGCGGGCGCGGCGAACCTCGCACCGGCCGCATCCGTCACCTGCACCGCGACGTACACGGTCACGCAGGACGACGTCGACGCGGGATCGATCACGAACTCCGCGACCGCCACCGGCACACCGCCGCAGGGGCCGCCGCCGGTGTCGCCGCCGTCAGAGGTCACCATCCCGTCGGTCGACCCGGCTCCCGCCCTCACGATCGTGAAGAGCTCGGACGTCGAGACGATCGACGAGGCCGGCGAGACGATCACGTACTCGTTCCTCGTCACCAACACGGGCAACGTCACGCTCAACGACGTCACCGTGACCGACACCGACTTCTCGGGCACCGGCCAGCTGTCGGCGATCACCTGCCCCGCGGGTGCCGCGTCGCTCGCGCCGAACGCCACCGTAACCTGCACGGCGACCTACGTCGCTACCCAGGCCGACGTGGACGCCGGCGAGATCTCGAACATCGCGTCGGTGACCGGCACGCCGCCGAGCCCGCTGACCCCGCCGCCCGTCGTCCCCTCGAACGAGGTCATCGTCGAGGTGCCCCCGGCGCCGGCGCTGACCATCGACAAGACGGCGACGCCCACCGCGATCACCGCCGCAGGTCAGACGATCACGTACTCGTTCCTCGTGACGAACACCGGCAACGTGACCCTCACGAACGTGACCGTCACCGAGACGGACTTCTCCGGCACCGGTGACCTCTCGGCGATCGCCTGCCCTGCGGGCGCAGCATCCCTCGCCCCCGGCGCATCCGTCACCTGCTCCGCGACGTACATCGTCACGCAGGCCGACGTCGACGCCGGATCGGTCACGAACGCGGCGACCAGCACCGGCACCCCGCCGAACACGCTGACCCCGCCGCCGGTGTCGCCTCCGGACGAGGTCACGGTCGGCATCCCGCCGGCACCCGCGATCACGGTCGTGAAGTCCGCCGACGAAGCCGCGCAGGATGATATCGCCGTGGGTCAGGTGATCACCTACTCGTTCCTCGTGACCAACACCGGCAACGTCACGCTCGCCGACGTGGAGGTCGTCGAAGGTGACTTCTCCGGTGCGGGCGACCTGTCGGCGATCACCTGCCCGGCCGGGGCCGCGTCTCTCGCTCCCGGCGCTCAGGTCACCTGCACCGCGACCTACACGGTCGTGCAGGCCGACGTCGATGCGGGCACCGTGACGAACACCGCGACCGCGACCGGGACGCCGCCCACCGGCCCCGACCCGGTGTCGCCGGAGTCCGAGGTGTCGGTGCCCAGCGCCCCGGCTCCCGGGCTGAACGTGGTGAAGACCGCGAGCATCGACCGTGCGACGACCGTCGGGCAGGCGATCACCTACTCGTTCGTCGTCACCAACACGGGCAACCTGACGCTCACCGACATCGTCGTGAACGAGACCGGGTTCACCGGTACCGGCACGCTGTCGGCGGTCACCTGCCCCGCGGGGGCGGCATCGCTCGCGCCGGGTGCGCAGGTCACCTGCATCGCGACGTACGCGGTCACGCAGGCGGATCTGGACGCCGGATCCATCCGCAACATGGCCACGGCCGGGGGCACCACCCCCGGTGGTGACCCCTTCACCTCCGACCCGTCCATCGTGTCGGTGGAGACCCCCGGCACCCCGCTCGCCGTGACCGGTGGCGAGGTCGCGGCGTGGGTCGTGGTCGCCGCACTGATGCTGCTCGCCAGCGGCGGGGCTCTGCTCCTGATCCGCCGGAAGCGCACGACGGAGGATGCCGACCAGCTGATCGGCTGATGCCCTGACACTGTGCGGTGCACGCGGTGACGCGTGCACCGCACAGTCGTGTCCGGGACACGGTGCTGCCCAGTGGGTGCGATGAAAGCGCCGGACTCGGTCGGGGGAATGCCGTCGTGCCGGCTCCCGTTTCGGGTACACAGGACGGGAAGGAACGATTCATGCGCGCATGGATGAAGGACTCGGGTGCTCCTGGTGGATTGACCCTCGCGGAGGTTCCGCACCCCGTCCCCGGATCAGATGAGCTCGTCGTGCGCGTCGACGCCTTCGCGCCGAATCCCGGCGACCTTGCAGCGCTTCCCGGCTTGCCCGACGGGGCGATCCCGGGCTGGGACGGCAGCGGGGTCGTGGTCGAGCCCGCGGCGGACGGCAACGGGCCCCGCGTGGGTGAGCGCGTCGTCTTCCTGAGCCTGGCCTCGGCCGGGTGGGCCGAGCACCGGGCCGTGCCGCATGCGATGACCGCCCGTGCGTCGACCGCGATTTCAGCGGAGCATCTCGCGACTCTTCCGGTGCCAGCGACCAGCGCCCTGCGCGGGGTGCGCAGGCTCGGGTCGGTTCTCGGGCGACGGGTTCTGATCGTCGGCGCGACCGGCGCGGTCGGACGTGTCGCCGTGCAGATCGCCGCCCGCTCGGGCGCGCACGTCGTCGCCGTGGCGAGGGATGCCGATCAACACCGTGACCTGCGTCGCCTCGGAGCGAGCGAGACGCATCGAACCGTGGAGTCCGTGCGGGGTCGCGTCCACGGCGCCCTCGACACGATCGGCGGCGAGCAGCTGGTGGCGGCCTATGCGCTGCTGGACGCAGGCGGCACGGTGATCGCGCTGGGGCACGCTGCGGGAGCGGACGAGGTGTTTCCGTACGGCGCGTTCGTCGCCGATCCGAGTACGGCGAACCGCTCGATCACCAGCTTCTTTCTGGGTGCCGAACCGGACCTGGTGCCGGATATGACATATCTCGCGGCAGACCGTGACCTCGACGTCGGTCCGCTCGACGTCAGGTCATGGACCGAGCTCGGCGACTGGGTGTCTGCAGGCGGACCGCGGTCGCGAGGCCGGGTCGTCTTCCGCGTCGATCAGGCGTGACGACCAGCCGCTGACACCTCTTCGAACCCGGCCTCGTCGCGATCCACATCGTCGTGGGCGTCGGTCAGCTGCACTCCCGTGTCATCGCCGACAGCCGTGTCCGCTGTTTCGTCCGCCCTCCGTGATCGTCGCGCGGCCTTGCGGAACTGCGCCGGAGACGATCCGACCACCCGCCGGAACGCCGTGCTGAACGCGCTCTCCGAGAGGTACCCGCTCGACCATGCCAGCTCGGAGATCGACACGCTGTCGCGAGCGAGGACGTCGCGCGCGAGGCTCATGCGCCACTGCGTCACGTACTCCAGTGGGGGTACCCCCACGTGCTCCTTGAACGACGCCGCGAACGCGGAGCGCGACATGTGGCTGATGTGCGCCAGCTCTCGGAGCGACCAGGGGTGCGCGACATCGGCGTGCACCGCTCGGATGGCGGCGCCGATCCCGTCGCTGTTCAGGGCGCTGAGCCATCCGGTCGGCCGCGCGGACTGCGCGGCGTGCGCGCGCAGCATGTGCACGAGGAGGATCTGCGCCAAGTGGTTCTCGACCAGTGGTCCACCGGCTGCCGCGATGCCGACCTCCGTCGCGAGCAGATCGATCAGCTGACCGAGCCGCATACCCTGCGGATCCGTCGCCCGGACGATCACGAGAGGGGGAAGGAGGTCCGTGAGGATCCCGGCGTTCTCGTCGTCGAAGGCGATGTGTCCGGCGCACAGGTACAGGTCATCATGCGACTGCGGCCCGACCGTCACGACGCCGTCGTCGGCGCCCGCGTCCCACGCGGCCTGGGCTGCGTGCCCGTCGGCTCCCGGTGAGCTCGCCAGCTCGTAGGCGGGTGGGTTCCCCATCAGGAACGTGTCGCCCTCGCGCAGGAGGACCGGTTCCTGCCCGTCGAGGGTCAGCCAGCACGATCCGCGGACGAGGCCGCCGATGCGCACGTGGGGGAAGCTGTCGAACCGCAGCGCCCACTCACCGGTCGCGCGGATGCTCGGGCCCACGACCGTGCGCGGGCGAAGGAGGCCGATCGCATCGGCCACCGGATCGCCGTACCCCAGCACGTCACCTCCTGGACGATGGACAAACTATTGCGGACTTTCGTTGACCGATCATATTCGCCAGGTGTCGAGGATGGACTGATCGACGTCGACAGAGGGTCGACCGAACGAACGGAACGGAGACAGCGCATGGGACGCTTCGAGGCACGGACGGCAGTGATCACCGGAGGCAGCAGCGGCATCGGACTGGCCTCGGCCAAACGGCTCGCCGAGGAGGGCGCGCACGTCTTCATCATCGGCAGACGCGACGCGGAGGTGAAGCGCGCGGTCGAGGCGATCGGCGGCGACCGCGCCACCGGTGTCGTCGGCGACGTCTCTCGACCGTCCGCCCTAGAGAGGCTGTATGAAGCGGTGCGTGCGCAGGGCAGAAGCATCGACGTACTCGTCGCGAACGCGGCGGTCGCATCCTTCGTGTCACTGGAGGAGACGACCGAGGAACATCTCGACGACATCTTCGGGGTCAATGTGCGAGGCATGGTGTTCACGGTGCAGAAGGCCCTGCCGTTGCTCGCCGACGACGCCTCGGTCATCCTCGTCGGCTCGACGGCCGCCGACAGAGGTGTCGAGGCGTTCGGCGCCTATGCCGCGTCGAAGGCGGCCGTGCGTTCCCTCGCGCGCACCTGGTCGACCGAGCTCGCACCGCGCGGCATCCGTGTGAATGTCGTGTCGCCCGCGTGGATCGAGACGCCGGGCGGCATGGCGGCGTTCGGCGACGAGCAGGCCGCCCGCGCGATGAAGGAGCAGGTCGCCGCCACCGTGACCAAGGGCCGGATGGGCAGCCCCGAGGAGGCAGCGGCGGTCGTCGCCTTCCTCGCCTCGACGGAGAGCAGTTACGTCGTCGGCGCGAATCTCTACGTTGACGGCGGGGCGAATCAGGTCTGATACCCGGTCGGGCAGCGCCGAAGCAACCCGCTGCGCCGAGTGATCGCGACCCGATAGCGTCGTCGCCACACGGACGAACGCGGCGGCGGATCGACGATCCCGCCGCGGGGAGGAGCCCAGATGGTCGAGATCGGCTACCACGCGTCGCACGAGCAGCACACGCCGCGGGAACTGCTCGCGGCCGTCCGCCTCGCGGAACTGGTGGGCTTCGACGAGGTGATGTGCTCGGACCACCTCGCCCCGTGGACGACCGCGCAGGGTCAGTCGGGCTTCGCGTGGAGTTGGCTGGGTGCCGCGATGGCGCAGACCGGCATCCCGTTCGGCCTCGTGAACGCGCCAGGGCAGCGGTACCACCCGGTGGTCATCGCGCAGGCGATCGGCACCCTGGCGCAGATGTTCCCGGAGAGGTTCTGGATCGCGTTCGGCAGCGGCGAGAACCTGAACGAGCACGTCACGGGCGATGCGTGGCCGGACAAGCCGGTGCGGCAGCGGCGACTGCGCGAGAGCGTCGACGCGATCCGTGCGCTGCTCGACGGGCAGCGGGTCGACGTCGACGGTCTCATCCGCATCCACGACGCCAGGATCTGGACGCTTCCCGAGCAGCCGATATCGCTGGTCGGGGCCGCCGTCAGCGCCGAGACCGCCGAATGGGTGGCGGAGTGGGGTGACGGCATGATCACCGTCGGCTGCCAGGCGGAGCAGACGGCGGAGGTCCTACGGCGGTTCCGCGACGCCGGCGGACGCGGCCCCGCTCGCCTGCAGATCCATCTCAGCCTCGAGCCCACTCGGGAGGCGGCCCTCGCAACCGCGCGCGAGCAGTGGTCTCAGACGATGGCGCAGGGGGTGAGCACGTGGGACGTCGAGAACCCCGAGGACTTCGAGGCCGCCATCGTGCCCTCGGACGACGCCCTCGAGCAGGGTGTGCTCATCTCCCATGATCCGGCCGACCTCGCCGAGCAGATCGCCGAGGTCGCGCACGGCTACGACCGCATCTACCTGCATCACGTCGGACGGGATCAGGCCGACTTCCTCCGGCGCTGCGAGACGGAACTGCTGCCCCGGCTGAGGAGCCTGCTGTGACCGCGGCGCGCTTCGACGTCGACCCCTGGGCGATCAGCATCTCCGGTGTCACGCCGGATCGCCTCGCTCACGAGGAATCCGTCTTCGGACTGTCGAACGGGCACCTCGGCTGGCGCGGCAACCTCGACGAGGGCGACCCGCGCGGAGTCGCGGGCAGCTACCTCAACGGCGTCTTCGAGGAGCATCCGATGCCGTACGCGGAGGACGGCTACGGCTACCCGGACGTCGGACAGAGCGTCATCAACGTGCAGAACGGTCAGATCATCCGGCTGCTCGTCGATGACGAGTCCTTCGACACCGAGACCGGCGCGCTGACGTCGCACGATCGTCGGCTCGACATGCGCGCGGGAACCCTGCATCGCAGCTTCGACTGGACCAGCCCCGCCGGTCGTCGGGTTCGCGTCGAATCGACCAGGATCGTCTCGCTCCGTCATCGGGCGCTCGCCGCGATCCGCTATCGCGTCGAGGCCGTGGATCATGCAACCGACATCACGCTCATCTCCGAGTTGCTGGCGAACGAGCCGCTGCCGATTCAGCACGACGATCCGCGGGTGCAGGAACTGCTCACCGAGCCGCTCGAGGCCGTCGAAGCAGATGTGGCCGGCACTCGCGCGACCCTCGTGCACCGTACGCGGCGAAGCGGGTTGACCGTCGGCGTCGCGATGGATCACGACATCATCGAGTCGCAGCCGAGCGTCGCGACCGAAGCGGAGGACGACCTGGCGCGCACCACGATCCGGGTCAGGCTCGACCCGGGCGAGCGTCTGGAGATCGTCAAGTACGTGGGACACGACTTCGAATCCGCTCTCACCGCCGCGACGGTGCGGGACCGTGCGGAGGTCGCGGTGGCACGAGCACGAGCGGACGGCTGGGACCGACTGCTCGCCGATCAGCGCGACGTGCTCGACGACTACTGGCGCTGCGCCGACGTGGAGGTCGAGGGGGAACCGCGGCTGCAGCAGGCGGTGCGCTTCGCGCTCTTCCAGGTCTTCCAGGCTGCGGCGCGCGCGGAGCTCCGCTCGGTCCCTGGCAAAGGGCTCACCGGCTCCGGGTACGAGGGGCACACGTTCTGGGATTTCGAGGCCTTCGTCCTCCCGGTGCTGACCGCGACGGCTCCGGATGCTGCGCAGCAGGCACTGCGCTGGCGGCACTCGACCCTCCATCACGCGCGCGATCGGGCGAAGGAGCTCCACCTCGACGGCGCCGCGTTCGCGTGGCGCACCATCGACGGCAGGGAGAGCTCGGGTTACTGGCCGGCGAGCACCGCGGCCTTCCATATCAACGCCGACATCGCCGCGGCGGTGCTCCACTACGTGCGCGCGAGCGGCGACCACGGGTTCGAGCGCGACTACGGTCTCGAGATCCTGGCTGAAACGGCTCGGCTGTGGCTGTCGTTGGGGCGCCTTGACGCGGAGGGCGTCTTCCACATCGACGGCGTGACGGGACCCGACGAGTACTCGGCCGTCGCGAACGACAATGTCTTCACGAATCTCATGGCGCAGCTGAACCTCCGGGGGGCGGCGGCGGCGGCGCGCCGCCATCCCCAGAAGAGGCACGAGCTCGGCATCCGAGCCGCCGAGGCGGAGGAGTGGGATGCCGCGGCATCCGCCATGCACATCCCCTTCGACGAGGTGCGCGGCGTTCATCCGCAATCCGCCGGGTACACCGACCTCGAGCGGTGGGACTTCGAATCGACCGGTCCCGACCAGTACCTCCTGCACGATCACTTCCCCTACTTCGACCTGTATCGCAAGCAGGTGCTGAAGCAGGCCGATCTGGTGCTGGCGCTGCACTTCGCGCACGAGGCCTTCACCCCGGAGCAGAAGGCTCGGGCGTTCGCGTACTACGAGGCGCTGACCGTGCGCGACTCTTCACTGTCCGCTTCCGCGCAGGCGGTCATCGCAGCCGAGGTCGGCCATCTCGACCTCGCCTACGACTATCTCGCCGAGATCGCGACCATCGATCTCGACGACGTGCACGGGAACACCGAGGAGGGTCTTCACATCGCCGCGCTCGCGGGGGTGTGGACGGCGATCGTCGCCGGATTCGGCGGGATGCGTGAAACCGCCGATGGGTTCCGGTTCGCCCCGCGTCTGCCGCACCCGATCACGCGCCTCGCCTTCGGCGTGCGCATCCACGGCGAGACGCTGCGCGTCGAGATCTCTCCGACGGAGACGACCTACCGCTACAGCGGCAGTGCGCCGTTGACCGTCAGGCACTTCGAGGAGGAGATCGTCGTCGGCGACGAGGATGTCATCGCGACGACGCCACCGCTCGCGGATCCCGGCCCGCGGCCACGACAGCCGCGGCACCGCGAACCCCGGCCGGCGGACGAGGCCTTCGGCTGACGCGGCCGTCAGTCGGTCAGGCGGGACGCCCCCACCACGGGGGAGGCGGCGGAAAGGGCGCCCCGCCTGGCGCCGCCATCGAGCGACGCCGCTCCCGCCCGCGTTGCGGCGCGAGTGGGTGCTTCGCAAGCGTGACACCACGCGCGCGCCGACGCAAGAGGAATTGTCGATCGGTATATCGCGGACGAGTCGGCGCGGTCAGAGCATGATGTCATTCGCGGTTTGCAGCGGGATGCGCTCGAGGGGTCGCACCGGGGTGCGATGCGGGAGCACATCGGCATCCGTCAGCGGACCGAGGTCGATGCCCGCCGTGCCCGCGATCTCTGTGATCGGCACCTGGAACGTGCGGAA
Source organism: Microbacterium hydrocarbonoxydans (assembly GCF_023715885.1). Lineage (GTDB taxonomy): Bacteria > Actinomycetota > Actinomycetes > Actinomycetales > Microbacteriaceae > Microbacterium > Microbacterium hydrocarbonoxydans_C. The sequence goes on from NZ_JAMBOY010000001.1 coordinate 685,879, forward strand.
GGCCCCGAGAGGGGGCACGGCCAGCATCCCCTCCGCCGTGTCGACGAGCTCGGACTGGTCGAGCACGAAGCCCGCCGCGGCGAGTCCATCGGCGCCCTGCCAGGCCGCGACCTTCCAGAACTGCAGCGGGATGCGGATGCCGCGGTACTGCGGGCCGTCATCACCCAGCACGGGAGCGGTGAACACCGAGATCCGCTGATCAGTGGTCTCCGCGTACGCGAGCACGTGGTCCTCGAGGCCGAGCCACAGTTCCTTCGACTGGTTGAACCCGGCCGCCTGCGGCGCGGCGTTCGGATAGAAGAAGGTCGCCTCCATGGCTGCCCGGGCGTCGGCGGTGCCACCCCAGCCCGGGTCGCGACGTCGAACGAGATGCCCGCGGTCGAGGTCGTTGCGCGCGTACACCTCGGGGCCGGTCTGCTCATCGGCGTCGACGCGGGGGTCGAGGCGCCACTCGCCCGAGCGCGGCAGGTCCTGCACCTGCGCGCCATCGATGTTCACTCCCGTGACCGCGGCGAGCCGCCGCTCCGGCTCGAGCAGGACGGTGAATCGCGGGTACGTCAGTTCTCGGACCGCGCTCGCCGGTCGAGGCAGCGGCAGTCGGGTCGGCAGGAAGTCGAGGTCGTATCCGTCGGCCATGTCCCCATCGTGCCCTGCCCCACCGACACGCGTCGAGACCCACCGACACGCGTCGAGACCCACCTCCCGCGTCGAGACCCACCTCCCCCGACGTACCGGGCGGTGGGTCTCGACGAGCGCGATGGGTCTCGGCGACAAGAGTGGTCTCAGCGATGTGAGACCCGTGCCATCACGGAGTGGGCATGCCGCCGTTCACGTTCAGCGTCTCGCCGGCGACGTAGCTCGACTCGGCCGAGGCGAGGAACACGTAGGCGGGTGCGAGCTCGGCCGGCTGACCCATGCGCCCGAGTGGGGTCTCCTCGCCGAACTGCTCGATCTTCTCCTGCGGCTGGCCGTCGCTCGGCTGCAGCGGCGTCCAGATCGGACCGGGCGCGACGGCGTTCACGCGGATGCCCTTCGGTGCGAGCTGCTCGGCGAGACCCTTCGTGAAGGCGTTGATGGTCGCCTTGGTCGACGCGTAGTCGACGAGGATGCCCGACGGCGAGTAGGCCTGGATCGACGTCGTGTTGATGATCGTCGAGCCGGGCTTCAGGTGCGGCAGTGCCGCCTTCGTGATCCAGAACATCGCGTACACGTTGGTCTTGAACGTGTCGTCGAACTGCTCGTCGGTGATGTCGGTCAGGGACTCCTGGAAGATCTGCTTGCCGCCGTTGTTGACGAGGATGTCGAGTCCGCCGAGCGCGCCGACCGCCTCCGACACGAGGGTGCGGCAGTACTCCGGGTCGCGCAGGTCGCCCGGGATGGTCGCGACGTTCGCGCCGGCTTCGCGCAGGATGCCGGCGATGCGCGCCGCATCCTCCTCCTCCTCGGGCAGGTACGACAGGGCGACGTCGGCCCCTTCACGTGCGAAGGCGATCGCCGTGGCGGCGCCGATGCCCGAGTCGCCACCCGTGATGAGCGCCTTGCGCCCCTTCAGGCGGTCGGAGCCGCGGTACGACTCCTCGCCGAGGTCGGCTTTCGGTGTGAGATCGGCGTCGAGTCCCGGCTCGGGCATGTGCTGCTTCTGCGGCTCGATGTCGGAGTAGAGCTCGGCGGGGTTGACGAAGGTGTACTGGTCACGAGACATGGTGTCTCCTCTCCTTGTTTTCCGGTCGTGGTCTTCGGTCTGGTCAGCTGTCGGGCAGCAGGTCTGAGGGCATGACCTCGCGCATGGTCATCGCCGCGGTGAGGAAGGCCAGGTGGCTGAGCGCCTGCGGGGTGTTGCCCCAGGCCGAGCCGTCGTCGGCGTCGATCATCTCGGCGTAGATGCCGACGTCGTTCGCGAGTGTGAGCAGCTGGTCCATGCGCTCGCGCGCCTCCTCGTGACGGCCGACGCAGGCGAGTGCCTCGGCCAGCCAGAACGCGCACGCGACGAACGTCTTCTCCTCGGCCGAGACGCCGCTGTAGCGGTACAGCAGCGCGCCGGCCCCGAGCTGATCGATGAGGGCGTCGATCGTCGACGACATGCGCTCGCCACGATCGAAGCCGCTCGGCGCATGCAGCAGCACGGACGCGTCGAGCGCGTCGGCGCCGGGATAGAAGACGTACGCGCCGCGCTCCTCGGACCAGCAGTTCTCGTCGATCCACCGCCGGATGCGGTCGCGCTCCGCTCGCCAGCGCTCTGCGCTCCCCGGAATCGCGCCCGCCTCGGCGAGGGCGACGGCATCCTCCAGCGCCTTCCAGCAGCCCATCTTCGACGAGGTGTAGTGCCGCTGCTCCGGCAGCTCCCACATGCCCGAGTCAGGGTTCCGCCACACGTCGCAGGTCCGGTCGGCGATCTGCGACAGCATCCGCCCTGTCCCGATGTCGAGCACGTTGCCGGCGTCGACGTAGGTACGGCAGATCGCGATAAGGTCGCCGTAGACGCCGAGCTGCAGCTGCTCGCCGGCCGGGTTGCCTGTGACGACCGGGCCGATGTCGTCCCACCCCGAGACGTCGTACTCGGTCGGCGCCGGTACGAGATCCCCGTCGAGCGTGTACATGACGTGCAGGTCGTCGCCGTGGCGACGGATCGTGTGCAGCATCCACGACAGCGCAGCGTGGGTCTCCTCGCGGAGGCCGAAACGCACGAGCGCATGCGTCGTGTAGGCGAGGTCGCGTACCCACGCGTGCCGGTAGTCCCAGTTCTTCCCGCCGTCGGGGTTCTCCGGCAGCGACGTCGTGGCGGCGGCGGCGATCGCCCCGGACGGGCTGTAGATCAGCAGCTTGAGAGCGAGCGCGCTGCGCTGCACCTGCTCGCGCCACGGGCCGTCGTACGAGAACACGCGCGACCAGTGCTGCCAGTTCTCGATCGTGCGGTCGATGCCGTCGTCGACGTTGTAGGGGTCGGGGAGGTGCAGGGGCTCGTCGTGGGTGGCTGCGAGCGAGAGCAGATGACGCGAACCCGGCGAGGTCGCGAACGAACCGGTCAGCTCCGCCCCGAGCGGGGCATCCGGGTCGGGGTCGGCCGGACCGTGCTCGAACCCCGTCAGAGCGAACGCGGTCTCGCCGCTGCGGATGACATCGCCGTGCTCCGTGCGCTCCAACCACGGGGATGCTGTCTGCAGCGACGATCCCGGCTGCACGCGCCACCGCATAGCGACCGCGCCCTCGACGCCGTCGATGCGTCGCGCGAGTTCGGCCCACGGCATCCGTCCGGCCACCCCGGAGACCATCGCGTCGGTCACCCGCACCACGCCGTCGTCGGTGGTGAACGTCGTCTCGAGCACGTTGGTGTCGGGGATGTAGCGGCGCTCGGAGCGGAAATCCCCGTCGGGCCGAAGCTCGAAGCACCCACCGGTCTCGTCGTCGAGCAGTCGTGCGAACACCGGCAGATCGGTGAGATCGGGCAGCGGCAGCCAGTCCACCCGTCCGTCCTCGCCGATCAGGGCGACCGTGCGCCCGTCGCCGATGGGCGCGTACGACCCGATCGGACGAGCGGGGGATGCGGGGGGCATGACCCCATGCTCGATGGCCGCAGCCGACCTGGCAAACGCCTTGCGCGGACCCGGGGGAGTGGGTTAGACGCGAGAGAGCCGCGTGGTCGCACGGGGCGTGCGGGTCAGGGCCGCACCCGGACCGTGCGCCCCTCGAAGGTGACGAGATCGCCGTCGCGCAGCTGGCGTCCTCGGCGACGATCGACCTCTCCGTTGACCTTCACGAAGCCGTCGATGACGACCTCCTTCGCGTCGCCGCCCGAGTCGAGCAGCCCGGAGTACTTGAGGAACTGCCCGAGTCGGATCATCTCGCCGCCGATGGACACGTCGGTCGGTTCGGATTTCGCCATGACTGCGATCGTAGTCGCGGCCGGGCTCTGTGCATGGTCCTGTTCTCGGCGAGGAGGTCGTTTGCGAACGCGTCGCCGCGGGCGTGTCGAGGTAGGCACCTATGAGGTGAAGTCTGCATGAACGGGGCCGCAGATAGGTTCCTATGTTGCGGCGCTTCGTGTCATCCTCGGGGCTGTCGGAGACCTCCGCACACCCCCCCGTCAGAAGGAACCCCATGAAGCTCGCTCGCACGCTGGGCATCCTCGTCGCCGGCGCTCTCGCCGGCACGGCAGCTGCCTCGGCCGTCCCCATCGTCGCCACCGCGGCCGTCGATCCGAATCGCCATGTCGTCGTCATCGGCGTGGACGGTCTGCTGTTCGACAAGATCGCTCCCGCGAACGCCCCCGTCCTCGACTCGATGATCGCGTCGGGGTACTCGAGCACCACCTCGCTCTACGCGGCACCCATGGCCCAGACCCTGTCCGGGCCGGGCTGGGCCACGAACCTCCTCGGAGTGTGGCCCGACAAGCACAAGGTCCTCGGCAACAGCTGGACCGCCGCCAGCATCGCCGCCTACCCCGACTTCCTGACGCGCCTCGAGAACGCCGACCGCGCACACAGCACCTACGCCGCCGTCACGTGGGCGCCGCTCATCAACGGCTCCGGGGGGCCTGGCCTCATCACGACCGCCGTCGACCGCCGGTACGTCTCCACAGGTGACGCGGACACCGCGGCGAATGCGGCATCGTACCTGCGCGACTCCGCACCGAATGCCTCGTTCATCCACTTCGACGACGTCGATCACGCGGGTCACTCCTACGGCGCGGCCTCGCAGCAGTACCTGGATGCCGTTGCCGAGATCGACGGGTACATCGGACAGATCCGCAGCGCAGTCGCCTCGCGCCCGAACGCCGCGTCGGAGTCGTGGACGTACATCATCACCTCCGATCACGGTCACACCGACGGCGGTGGGCACGGCGGCAACACGGCGGCCGAGCGCTCTTCGTTCATCATCAAGACCGGTCCGGGGGTGGCGAAGACCACACCGGCTGTCGCGCCGAAGAACGTCGACATCGCCGCTGACGTGCTCAGCATGTTCGGCGTGGCGATCCCCGCGGAGTTCGACGGACGTCCGCTCTCGGCGACGTCGACCGACCCGTTCGACACCCGCGCGGGCAGCCTGCAGGGCCGTGTCGACGAGACCGGGATCCCCTCCACGACTCGGGGATGGACCAAGTCGTTCCCGTCGGGCTGGAGCGTCGACGACTCGGGTATGGGCACAGGCGGCGTGACCGAATGGCGGGGGTGGTCGCTCACGACCGACCCGTTCTGGACCGCCACCGAGCGCGGTCAGCAGCGCGAGTCGAACGTGCGGGCCCGCGGCGTCTTCGCGGTCGCGGACAGCGACGAGTGGTCGGACAAGGCGCGCACCGGCACGTTCAACAGCCTGCTCACCTCGCAGACCTACGCGGTGGGCGGCAAGAGCAGCGCGACGGTGTCCTTCGTGTCGCACTATCGCAAGGAGGGTGCCGAGACGGCGTCCGTCCTCGTCTCGTTCGACGGGGGCGCCTGGCAGAACGTGACCACGTACACAGGCGATCGGATCGCGGTCGCGGAGAAGTTCACGGTGGCCGTTCCCGGCGGCGCGTCGTCGATGCGAGTGCGATTCTCGCTGACCGGAGGCGACAACAACTGGTACTGGGCGGTGGACGACCTGCGGGTGGGGTGAGCGCCGGGGCGCGGTGGGCGGCGTCGACGACGCCGCCCACCGTGCCCTTCTGCTTCATCCCGGAATATTAACTGCGCCCAAGAAAGCGGCCACCGCCATGCGGAGAGACCACCGCACGGGCCGTCGTGCCGCGGAGTTCCGGGATTTCTTCCTGCTGCGGTCGGCTCCTGAGGGACGGTGTCGGGCAGCCTCGTCACGCCCTCCGACGGGTTGACGCCTCCCACGCCCGCCCCTAGGTTCCGTCAGCAAGGGCGCGCCCCAGGCGCCCCGTTCTCAACCACGAGAGGAAGAACCTTGTCCCCACTCGCCCGGAAGCGCCGGCTCTCCCCACGCGGCCTCACCGCAACGGCCGCCGCCTTCGCCTGTCTCTCGCTGATCATGACCCCGTCGTTCGCCGGCGCGACCGCAGACGATCCCGACGACCCGGAGATCGTGGGTGCGGCCTCGCCCTCCGCGGTCGAGGGCGAGTACCTCGTCGTCCTGAAGCCCCAGTCCGCTCTCGGTGCCGCCGACGACATCGCCTCCGCACTGACGCAGACCCTCGGCGGCGAGATCCTCGACGTGTTCAACACAGTGCTCGACGGATACTCCGCGACCCTCACCGAATCGGAGGCGCTCGCCATAGCCGCTGACGACCGCGTCGACCACGTGGAGCAGGCGCAGAAGGTGTACGCCCTCGACGAGCAGGTGGGCCCGCCCAGCTGGGGAACCGACCGCGTCGATCAGCGCGATCTCCCGCTCGACGCGCGGTTCCGGTATCCGGATTCCGCGGGCTCGGGTGTCAACGTGTACATCGTCGACTCCGGCATCCGTCTCACTCACGCGGAGTTCGCGGGGCGGATCCGCCCGGGCTTCGACGCCGTCACTGCCGGCGGCAACGGCGCCGACTGCAACGGGCACGGGACGCACGTCGCCGGTACCGCGGTCGGCTCGACGTACGGCGTGGCCAAGAAGGCTTCCGTGTACCCGGTGCGCGTGCTCGACTGCCGCGGTGAGACGGTCAGCACAACCATTCTCAAGGGCATCGAGTGGGTCGCCGAGAACGCCGTCCGACCGGCCGTCGTGAACTACAGCGTCGGATGCCGCACCGCCTGCTCGATCCCTTCGATCGACACGGCTGTCAAGAATCTCGTCGCATCGGGCGTCACCTGGGTCTCGGCCGCGGGCAACAGCAACGACGACGCATGCAGGTACAGTCCCCAGCTCGTACCCGAGACCATCACGGTGGGCAACACCACCCGAGTCGACGCCAAGGCTCCCTCGAGCAGCTGGGGCCGGTGCCTCGACGTCTGGGCTCCGGGTAGCGAGATCGTCTCCTCATGGTTCACCGGAGACACCGAGGCCGCGACCGCGACAGGCACGTCGATGGCCTCGCCGCAGGTCGCCGGTGCTGCGGCGCTGTTCCTCGGCGCCGATCCCGCCGCGACCCCGGCGCAGGTGCATGCGGCCATCATCGACAACGCGACACCGGGCAAGATCACCGGCCTCGACCCTGCGTCGACGAACCGTCTGCTCTTCACCGGATTCCTGAACGGCGCGACGCCTCCTGGGCCGACACCGGTCGACCTCGCCGCCGTCGCCGACCAGAGCGGCACGGTCGGGCAGCCGCTGAGCATCGCGACCCGAGCGACGGGCGGCACTGCACCCTACGCGTTCACGGCGACGGGGCTGCCCGACGGTCTGACGATCGACGCATCGACGGGAACGATCTCCGGAACGCCGACGGCTGCTGCGACATCCCACGTCACCGTCACCGTGCGCGACGCCGGCTCACCGACGACCAGCGATTCGATGACCTTCCGCATCGTCGTGGCGGAGGGCGCCGTGACCCCGCCCAGCACCTGTGCGGGAACGCTCGTCAGCTCCGGCTCGCTGACCGCCGGGCAGCAGGCGACCTCGGCGGCGTTCACCCGCGTCGCCGGCTCGCTGGAGGTCTGCCTCGACGGACCCGACGGGGCGGACTTCGACGTCTACCTGCAGCGGAACTACTCGTTCCTGGGCTGGATCACCGTCGCACAGGGCACGTCGATGAACCCGGATGAGAAATTCGGCTACCGGGCGACAGCCGGCTCGTATCGTCTGGTCGTCAAGGCCGACGCGGGATCGGGGGCCTTCGCGGCCACGGTGAAGTGAGCATCACCGGAAGGTGAGGTCAAGGTGGGCGGAGCGGATGAAGGCGCTCCGCCCACCGGTGCCGTCGACGAGGAGGACGGCGGGAGAACGACCGCTCGGCACCCCTGCCGCGTGCGATCGTGTCACCAGGAGATCAGAGTCGCGTTCACGGCTCGGCGTTCTCCTGTGAACGGCAGGTGGTCGGAGCTGGGCCGCAGCGACGAGACCGCGCGGCGTCAGTCGTCGGTGTCGGTGCCGACCACGGCGAAGTCGGCGCTGAAGTCGATGTCGACGGATCGACGGTCGCTCGACACGACGCGCGCGTCATAAGGGCTCGCGGCGTCGTCGTCGACGTCGAGGTCGGTGATCAGACCATCGGCCTCGTCGAGCGCCGCCGCGACCAGGGCACGCAGAGCCGCGTCGTCGAGCACGTACGCGGGAGCCGTGTCGTCGTCGGCCTCGTCGTCCGAGGAGATCACGGTCGCCGACCCCTCGGCGTCGACGCGGACCTCGGTCTCGCCGCCGGTTCCGTTCGTGAGCTCGACCTCCCAGGTGCCGTCGCGCTTGGCGTCGATCGAGGTGACCTCGCCCTCCGCGGCGCCGCGCGCGGCGTTCGCGACGTCGATGAGGTCGTCCGCGGAGTCGGTGCCGATCCCCGTGACGGGGCCGTCCGACGGTCCCTCGTCGCGTCGGTCCTCGTCGCGGTCGTCGCCGGGCCCTCCGCCCCGCTGGCCCTGATCGGGTGCGTCCTCGTCGCCGCGCGGACCCTCGGAGAACCCGGGGCGATCGTCGTCGTCGCCGAACTCGTCGCCGATCGCCGCACCGACGGCGACTCCGCCTCCGGCGAGCAGCACGGCGGCGGCGATCCCGCCGCCGATCAGCCATCCCCGTCGGCTCTTCTTCGGAGCGGGTGCGGCCGGCACGGGTGCTGACTGCGCGGTCGCACCCGTCGCGGGGTGCTGCGCGGTCTGCGCGGCGGGGATATCGGATGCCGGGGCGACGGGAACCGTCGGTGCATCCGGCGACGAGGTCGGGGTGGTCTGGGGCGCCGTGCGCGCGGCATCCTCTGACTCGGGGCTGTGGTCCTGGTTCGGGGTCTTGTCGTTCATGTCTTCGATGGTGTCGGACGGGCGCTGAAGCGATCCTGAAGCCTCCTGAAGCGGCTTTCAGGAACGCGGCGTTCCGCGGTGGTCGCCGCGTTTCGTCTCGTCGCTGCGCTCCTCGCTCAACGACCGGTGACCAAACCCCCGGATCGTTGAGCGAGCGGAGCGAGACGAAACGAGGTGAGTGCCGTGCGACGCGTACCGCGTTTCGTCTCGTCGCTGCGCTCCTCGCTCAACGACCTGTGACCAACCGACAACTGCGGTGTCAGGCGAGGGGCAGCATCACCACGAAGCGGGCGCCGCCCCAGCGCGACTCGTCCACCGTCACCGTGCCATGGGCCGCGGTCGCGATGGCACGGACGATCGACAGCCCGAGTCCGCTGCCTCCGGCATCCCGGCTCCGCGCCTCGTCGAGCCGCACGAAGCGCTCGAAGACCCGCTCGCGCTCCTCGGGAGGGACGCCGGATCCGTCGTCCTCGACCGTGACGAACACGTGCCGGTCGACGGGCGTGACGCCCACCGCCACGCGACCGCGACTGTGCCGGGCGGCATTGTCGGCGAGGTTGCGCACGAGCTGACCGAGGAGCCGCGGATCCCCCTGCACGCGGGCCGCCGCGATGCCGGAGCCGTCGACGTCGAGACCCGACGCGCGCAGCCGTCGCACCTCACCGAGGGCGAGGTCGTCGAGATCCACCAGTTCGTCGTGCGTGCTCGCCCCCTCATCGAGGCGCGCCAGCAGCAGCAGCGATTCGACGATGCCCTGCAGGCGGAGCCCCTCCTCCGATACGACTTCCGCGAGCTCGTCGAGGCTGGTCGTCGCCGGGTGCGTGCGCGCGAGCTCCGCGTGCTGACGGATCGTCGCGAGCGGAGACCGCAGCTCGTGTGAGGCATCGGACACGAACCGGCGCTGGGCGGTCGCCGAGGCGTCGAGCCGGTCGAGCATCCCGTTCATCGTGACGGCGAGCGCGGCGATCTCGTCGGCAGACGGGGGCACCTCGACCCGGCGATGGAGGCGTTCGGCGGTGATCCCGTCGACCTCCTCGCGAATGCGGTTCACGGGTCGCAGCGCGCGCCCTGTGACGAGCCAGGTGGTCGCGGCGACCAGCGCCAGCAGCAGCGGAACGGCGATCACGAGGAGCAGCGCGACCGTCGACAGCGCCTCATCGTCGTCGTCGAGGGGCACCGCGAGCACGAGGGTCTGGTCGTCCCGCAGGTCCTCGGAGACGACGAGCATCGGCTTGTCGTCGATGGTCATCGTGTGCGTGTCACCGTCGGAGGGCAGCGCGGTCGAGCCGAGTTCGTCCTGCGCCTCCTCGCTCGCGGCTCGCACAGTCCCGTCCGGTCCGATCACCTGCACGATCTCGTCGTCCAGCGTGCGGACGTCTCGCCCGCCGGGGCCGTCGAGGCGGTCGACGAGCTCTTCGACCCGCTGCTCCGCGGCGCGCTCGGTGGTGGCGCGGATGCTCGCGCTGAGGATGCCGTAGAACGAGAACGCACCGATGAGCAGCGCCGCGGCCACGACGAGAGTCGCTCCGAGTGTGGTCCGTCCCCGCACCGAGCGCCACCCGCGACTACCCACCGTCGGCCGCCAATCGGTAGCCGGCGCCGCGGATCGTCTCGATCGCCTCACGGCCGAACGGTTTGTCGACCTTGCGGCGCAGGTGGCCGACGTACACCTCGACGATGTTCGGATCGCCGTCGAAATCGTCGTCCCACACGCCGTCGATGAGCGCGCGCTTCGAGAGCATCTGGCCGCGATGCCGCATCAGGTGCTCGAGCACGGCGAACTCGCGGGCGGTGAGGGTGATGAGCGTGTCGCCGCGCCAGACGCGATGCGCCGCCGGGTCGAGCCGCAGGTCGCCCGCTTCGAGGATCGCGGGTCGCGCAACGGCGCCTCGGCGCACGAGGGCCCGGAGCCGTGCGACGAGGATCGCGAACGAGAACGGCTTCGTCACGTAGTCGTCGGCGCCGGTCTCCAGCGCCTCGACCTGATCCCACTCGCCGTCCTTCGCGGTCAGCATCAGCACGGGCGTCCAGTTCTCCTCGGCGCGCAGCGCCTCGCAGACCTTCCAGCCGCTCATGCCCGGCATCATGAGATCGAGCACGATCGCGTCGTAGCCGGTCTCGCGGGCCCGCCACAGTCCGTCGACACCGTTGTGCGCGACGTCGACCGCGAAGCCTTCCGCCTCGAGGCCCCGCCGAACGGCGTCGGCCAAGCGCACCTCGTCGTCCACCACCAGGATCCGCATTCACCCAGTGTGGCGGCCGCGCGCTGAATCAGGGCTGAAGGACGCTCGGGAACCGAGGCGACGGGACGAATTATGAAACCGGTTGACGGTGCCGAGGGACAAGGCGGACATCCACAACCGATATACAGCGTCGGGATCACGGGATGGCGCGTTCGGCCGCGGGGAGCCTCTGTCACAATCGCCATGGCGGAAGGGCCGCCACCGTTCCGAGGGAGGGGAATGGAGAGCGATGAATCACCGCCGAGCGCGTTCGCCCAGGCTCTCAGAGGGGCACTCGAGCGGCGCGGGATCTCGCTGCGCACGCTGCGCAGTCGGCTGCGCGACCGCGGCCACGAGGTGAGCATCGCTTCGCTCTCGCTCTGGCAGTCCGGAGCGCGCCGACCGAGCACGGATGCGTCCGCCGATGTGGTTCGGGAACTCGAGGACCTCCTCGGTCTCGATGACGGGCACCTGGCCGGGATGCTGCGTCCGCACCGCCGTGTTCCGCCGGACCGGAACATCCCTTTCGCCAGCTTCATCGGCCTCGAGCACAACAGCGTGACGGATGAGAGCTCGGCGCGGCAGCTGTCGGAGCGCTCCTCGACCCTGATGTCGTACGTGGATGCGACCGGAAGGTTGACGCGCAACGTCGCCAGGAACGTCTGGCAGGCCCGAGTGGACGGCGCGCAGGAGGTGGCCGCCTTCCTCACCGTCGAACCGGAGGAGGTGGCGCCGCCGAAGGTGCGGGGTCTGATCGGATGCGAACTGTCCGACGTCGTGACCGACACGCGGCAGCGGGTCATGCGCGTCACCGTGCGGCTGAACGCGCCGCTCCTCAAGGGCGACATGGCACTCGCCGAATGGGAGTCGTTCGACCACCGCTACGAGCCGGACGCGGTCAGCGACTTCCAGGGGCTCGTCGCGGTGCGGCCAGAGGCCGAGGTCGGCGTGTTCATCTACTTCGACCCCGAGCACCTGCCGCGCCGATGCCTCGTCTCCGTGGAGACGGAGGACACCCACCGCGTGTTCGCGACGTCGCCCGTCGGAGCGTGCGTCTCGCACATCGAGTACGACTTCGGCCCCGGGATGATCGCGGTCGAGTGGGAGTGGTAGATCTCACACGTCGGTGCGGAACCCCGCCGCCTTGTGCGTGCCGTCGCAGAACGGCTTGATCGTCGAGAGGCCGCACCGGCACAGGGCGACCGTGCGACGAGTGACCTCGATCGGCTCACCCTCGACGGTCTGCAGCGACGCCGCGCCTCGCACCAGCAGCGGTCCATCGGGGTAGGCCGTGATCGTCACCGCGTCGGACGCCGTCATGCGACTGCCCCCGCGCGGAGCGACGACTCTCCACGCTGCCACGCGTCGAGCACGTGCCCGCCCATCCAGCCGTCGACGGTCAAGCAGGCCGATGCGCCGAACATGATGTCGTCGAGCAGTTCGGGGTGGTCCTCGGCGAGGGCTCCGGCGAGGTCGCGCCCCGCGATCTGCTCGTGCACGGCATCCGCCTCGACGTGCTCGTCGAAGTAGTCGGTGACGTCGTCCGAGAAGCCGAGCCGGCGCAGCCCGTCGGCGTACAGGCGGCACGGGATCGACGAGGTCATCTCGTAGGCGGCGAGGTGCCCGACGATCGCGCCGACGAGTCGTCGGTTCAAGCCGAACATCGACATGAGGTTGTGCGAGGCGAAGGTGATGGCAGGCACGTCGTCGACGTAGGCGCCGTAGGTGTCGTCGAGACCCACGCCGCGCATCGCCCGCGCGAAGATCTCGGCGTGCACACGATCGGGCCGCCCGCCGCCGTACTCGTCGGCTTGGATCTCGACCAGCGCCGCCTTCGCCCGCCCGTGCAGACGGGGAATGGCCCAGGAGTGCGGGTCGGCCTCGCGCAGCGTGTAGATCGACCGCTGGACGAACATCTCCGGGATCTGCTCGCGGGTCGCCTTCTTCGCCACGTACCGCGACAGGCTCGGACCCGAATCGGCCGCGGCGAGGGAGAAGAGCGCGCGGCCCACGGCATCCACCGTCGGCTCGGGCGACTCCGGCTGGGGTACTTGCGCACGGAGCGCTTCCTCGAACGACTCCTCGAGAATCCGACGCGCTGCGATCAGTTCGGCGTCCCATTCCAGATCGGGGTCGAGGCCCGGGAGCGAGCCGTACGACGAGGCGTACAGCAGGAACAGCGACAGCTGCACGTCGTCGTCGCGGATCGCATCGGCGACCGCAGGGAGAGCTGCGCGGGCGGCATCTGCGGGAGCGGTGTCGGCGTGCCCGCGCAGGCGGCCGAGCACGGCCTCGCTGATCGGCCCCCGCGCCGTCACGGTGTCGAGAGTGGAATGCGCGAGCGCAGTCATCGGTGATGCTCCCATCGGTCGGATGCTCGCAGTCTGCGCGCATGCACGCCGGTCACAAAGGGACTTGACGCGGGGTGGTGATCTGCGGAAGCGCATGGTGCTCGACGGGGCGGGGGCCATGTGGTTGCATGGCGCCATGACCGGAATCCGGGGGGATGCGGCGAGGCGGGCAGGCGCGCCGCTCGTCGTCGCGACGATGCTGCTGCTGGGCGGATGCGCCACCGCGACGGGCCCCGGGGCCACGACATCTTCCGCCACCCCGAGCCCGACGGTGGCGTGTCCACAGGTCGAGGGCCAGACCCTGCCCCCCGAGTGCGCGCCCTACGACCCCGACCATGCGATGGCGCAGAACGATCGGTACCGCGAGCGGATGGATCTCGGCGAGGAGGAGCGAGCCGCGGCGGCGCAGCCCCTGGCGGAGCTGCAGCAGAGCCTCGAAGCGCTACGGGATTCCGGCAGCATCTCGGTCGACGTCGTCGAGCAGGCCCTCGACGACGCCGGCCTGTCGGACCCGCAGGTGCGGGGCGACGAGCGGGCCGTGGCGTTCGGCGCCGTGGCGCCGCAGGGCGGGTGCGTGTTCGGCGAGGTCCGCGCCGACGGGGTCACCGTCGACGTGGGTGGCTACATCATGGACGGCGGCTGCCTGCCCGCCCAGTGACGCCCGTGGAACCGCGGATCAGGCGTGCACCGGGTAGTGGCTGCTGATCGCGATGCGGTTCCAGCTGTTGATCACCACGGCGAGCCAGGTCACGGCGGCGATCTGCTTCTCGGTGAGCACGCCCTCGACCTCGATGCCGCGATCGGCGAGTCGCCCGTGATCGCCGATCATGGTCACCCGCTCGGCGATCTGCAGGGCAGCCTGTTCTTCGGGCGTGAAGTACTGCGACTCCCACCACCCGGCCAGGACCGCGAGCCGGTCGGCGGTCTCCCCGGCCTTCACGGCGTCCGCGCTGTGCATGCGCAAGCAGAACGCGCACCCGTTCAACTGCGATGCCCGCACCTTGACGAGCTCGACGAGCAGCGGCGAGAGTCCGGCATCGACCCCCGCGGCAACCGCCTGATCGTTGAACTCGAGCATCGCCTTGTAGGGGGCCGAGTAGATCTTGCCGATGTTCACGTGCGACACGTCGTCTCCTTCATTCGTGGGGCGCCGGATGTGCCTCCACTCGTATGACGACGGAGGGGGCGGGAGTGTGAGGGTGACATCGAGACGCCCCCGAGACGAGAGTCTCGGGGGCGTTTCGATCGCTGCGGGACGGAAGGGCCCGGCAGGGGCGGCAGGTCAGGAGGCGACGGAGACGGAAGCGTCTGCGATGAGCCCGTCCATGAGGGCGCGGGCGTTGCCGTAGCCCTCCGAGATCGCGGCGTGCTGCATGGTCAGCAGCACGTAGTCGGCGTTCTCGGCGATCGCGAACTCCTTCTCGATCGTGGTCCAGGCCGGAAGCACCCATGGCTTGTCGTTCGCCCTGGCAGCTGCGATCACCTTGCGGAAGTCGTCGAAGTCGGCCTCGGTCTGCCGATACGCGCCGCGACCGCTCATCGCCGCGAGGTCGCCGGGGCCGATGAAGATGCCGTCGACCGTGGGCAGCGCGGCGATGCCCTCCACGTCGCGAAGAGCCCGCGGGTCCTCCACCATGGGGAAGACCTTGATGTCGCGGTCCTGCGCGGCGATCCACTCGTCGGAGTAGCCGCGGTAGCTCATGGTGCGGCCGCCCGCCAGGCTGCGCGAGCCGAGAGGCGGGAACTTCGCGAAGTCGGTGATGCGCTTGGCGTGCTCCAGTCCCTCGATGTGCGGGATGATGACGCCGTCGGATCCGAAGTCGAGTGCCTGCTGGATCGCGCCGCGCTCGGGGACGAGGACCTTCGACAGCACCTCGAGTCCGAGGCCCTTGAGCAGCGGGATGAAGCGCTCCAGGATCGCGAGGTCGAACGAGCCGTGCTCGATGTCGAGCACGACGAAGTCGTAGCCGAGACCGGCGACGATCTCGCCGATCGCGCTGCTGCCGTCCGAGAGCCAGGCCCCCTGCTTGAGTGTGTGAGTCATGATGTTCCTTTCGGTGTTCCGGGTGGGGGCGTCAGGCGGATGCGACGACGGTGAAGCGGCGGTTGGCGAGCGAGGGGTTCACGCTGCGGACCTGGGCGATGCGCTCCGGACGGGCGTCGGCGACGGCGATGCCGGTGGATTCGCCGATCTCGCCGAGGGTGATCCCCATCGGATCGACGATGATGCTGCCTCCGGTTCCCACGCCGGGGCCCTGCGAGACCGCGGCGACGTAGAGCGTGTTCTCGATCGCGCGGGCGCGGGCGAGCGTGTTCCAGTGGTCCTCCTTGCGGGCCCCCGGCATCCAGGCGGCGGGGTAGAGCAGCAGGTCGACGCCGGCGTCGGCGTGCTCGCGCGCCACCTCGGGGAAGCGCAGGTCGTAGCAGGTCAGCATCCCCACGGTGACGTCGTCGACCGTGAACGTCACGGGTCCGGCGATGTCGCCGGGGCGGATGTGGTCGGACTCCAGGAACCCGAACGCGTCGTAGAGGTGGAGCTTGTGGTAGACCCGCGACAGGCCCTCGTCGGGCGTGACGAGCACGAGCGTGTTGTAGCCGCGTGACTCGCCGTCGATCGACTCGAGCATGCCGGCGACGATCGAGACCCCGGTCCGGCGGGACAGCTCGGCGAGCCCCCTCACGAACGGACCGTCGAGCGGCTCGCCCTGCTTCACGAACTCCTCGTCGAGGGTGGGGACGTCGAACATCGCGAACTCGGGGAAGACGACGAGGCGCGCTCCGGCGGCCGCCGCCTCCTCCGTGAGCCGCGAGATCTCCGCGAGGTTCGCGGCCTTGTCGTCGCCCGAGACCATCTGGCCGATCGCGAACTTCATGATGAACCTTCTTCCGTGGTGAGGCTCTCCGGAACGGAGAGCTCGGTGATGCAGTGCTGCACGAACGCCCGGCCGACCGCGTCGAGGCGGCGGTCGAACCAGGAGATCGAGGTCGTGAGCCCCACCGAGGGATTCACGAGCGTGCGATAGACGACGTTGTGCTGCGGGATGTCCGACAGCGACCTCGGGATGAAGCAGACGCCCATCCCGGCCGACACCATCGCCGCCTGGTCGAGGTAGGAGCCCATGACCTCGAGCGATCGCGGTGAGAATCCGGCGCGCATGCAGGCCGTGACGACGGCGTCGTAACCCGTCGGGTTGGCGGTGCGCGGTCCCTGCAGGATCCGTTCGTTGCGCAGCATCGCGAAGTCGACCTCGTCGACCCCGGCGAGAGGGTGATCGTCGGGGAGCGCCACGAGGTACTCCTCGGCGAACAGCGCGGTCGAGGAGAGGTCCTTGAGATCGGGCTCGGTGAGCAGGATGGCGACATCTATCGACCCCTGCTCCAGCTCGTCGACGAGCAGCGAGGTAGGGATGCTGCGCACCTGCACGGTCGCGGTCGGGTGCGTGCGGATGAAGCTGCGCACGGCGCCGGCGGGAGTGCTGAACATCATCGCGGGGACGATCCCGACGCGCACCCGTCCGAACTCGTGGCTGCGCTGATCGTCGAGCAGCTGGGTGATGTGCTGCATGGCCTCCAGCACGCGCCGGCAGCGGTAGTAGAACTCACGGCCGGCCTCGGTGGGGGTGATAGGGCGGGTGGTGCGGTCGATCAACGCGACCCCGACGTCCTTCTCCAGCCGCGATATCTGCTGCGATAGCGCCGGTGCCGTGATGAAGAGGCTGTCGGCCGCCTGCTTGAAGCCGCCGGCATCCACGAGGGTCACGAACAGCTCCAGTCGTCGTGTCTCCATTCGCTACGCCCTCCTCAGCGCGAGGCGCTCTGCGCGCCGCACCCGCTGGATCTCGGGGTCGGGCACCGGGGCAGCGGCGATCAGGCGCTTCGTGTACTCGTCGTGCGGGTGGTGCAGCACCTCTTCGGTCGGTCCCTCCTCGACGACGTCGCCGTGCCGCAGCACGACCACGCGGTTCGACAGGGTCTCGACCACCGACAGGTCATGGCTGATGAACAGGCACGAGAACCCGAGCTCCCGCTGCAGCGCGAGGAACAGATCGAGCACCTGCGCCTGCACCGACACGTCGAGCGCCGAGGTGGGCTCGTCCGCGATCATCAGCACCGGGTCGGTCGCGATCGCGCGGGCGATGCCGATGCGCTGCCGCTGTCCACCGGACAGTTCGTGCGGGTAGCGGTCCGACCAGTCGGGATTCAGCTGCACGCGCTTCAGCAACTCCTTCGCCCGCGCCCGGCGTGCCCGGGGATCTCGCACCAGTCCCTGCCACAGCAGCGGGTCGGAGATCGCCTGCCCGATCGTGCGCCGGGGGTTGAGGGAGGACGCCGGGTCTTGGAAGACCATCGTCACGTGCCGTCGCAGCTGGCGCAGGGCACGCCCCGGCCGCCCGGTGATGCGCTCGCCGCGTACCTCGAGCATGCCCTCGGTCACCGGGAGCAGTCCGATGGCGGCCTTGCCGATGGTCGACTTGCCCGACCCGGACTCGCCGACCAGGCCGACGATCTCGCCGCGCTGCACCTCCAGGTCGATGCCGTTGATCGCCTGGAAACCGGGGCGGCGCCAGCGACCCGGATACCGGATCACGGCATCCTGCAGTCGCAGCACCGTCTCGGGCAGCGGCGTCGTGGCTGTGACCCCGTCGATGCGCAGCTTGTTGCGGGCCGCCGAGAGGAAGTCGTCGGCCTTGCCCAGGTGCGGCACTGCGGCGAGCAGTGCCTTCGTGTACGGCTCCTGCGGGGTCTTGAAGAGCTGCGCCGACGGCGCCTCCTCCACGACGCGGCCGTCCTTCATGACGACGACCTCGTCGGCGACATCGGCGACAACTCCCATGTCATGCGTGATGATGAGCACCGCCATGCCCATGCGCTCCTGGATCTCGGCGATGAGGTCGAGGATCTCGGCCTGCACCGTGACGTCGAGCGCGGTGGTCGGTTCGTCGGCGATCAGCAGGTCGGGCTCCGAAGAGATCGCCATGGCGATCATGGCGCGCTGCCGCTGACCGCCGGAGAGCTGGTGCGGGTAGTGGTCGACCTTCTCCTCGGGGGCCGGCATGTGCACGTCACGCAGCAGTTGCACCGCGCGCTCGCGCGCCACCCGGTGATCGAGCTCGTGGTGGCTGGTGAGCGCCTCGATCAGCTGGTGCCCGATCGTGTAGACGGGGTTCAGCGCCGTCATCGGCTCCTGGAAGATCGTCGCTATGCGCGACCCTCGCAGCGGCCGCAACCCCTTGTCGCGCAGCGGCACGAGGTCGGTGCCGTCGAAGAGGATGCGTCCTCTGCGCCGTGCGTTGGGTGGGAGCAGGTCGAGGATCGACATCGCGGTGACCGACTTGCCGGAGCCCGACTCGCCCACGAGCGCGAGAGTCTTGCGACGGTCGACGCTGAACGACACGTCGTGGGTGACCTGACGCCAGCCGTCCGGGGTGGCGAACTCGACGGACAGGCCGTCGACCTGCAGCAGCGGTTCGTTCATGAGCGCTTCTTCGCTTTCGGGTCGAGGAGGTCGCGGAGGGCGTCGCCGAGGATGCCGAACGCGAGGATCGTCAGCACGATGACCGCGCCGGGCACGAGCAGGACGTGCGGATCGGTCGTCAGGTACCGCTGACCCTGCGCGACCATCGAGCCCCATGACGGGGTGGGCGGGACGACGCCGAGGCCGAGGTAGCTGAGCCCGGACTCCATGAGGATCGCCGCTGCCATCGTCAGCGAGAACTGCACGATGATCGGCGCCGAGACGTTCGCGAGGACTGTGCGGAACAGGATGACGACGGTCGGCGCCCCGAAGGTGCGGGCCGCGTCGACGTACTCCTCGCGTTTCGCGGAGAGCACCTGGCCGTAGGTGATGCGGGCGAAGATCGGGGCGAACAGCACGCCGATCGCGATGATGAGCGTCACAGGCCCCGGTCCGTACAGGGTGACGGCGAGGAGCGCCAGCACGATGGGCGGGAAGGCGAGGATGACATCGACGATGAGCCGCATCGTGACGACCTCGGTGATGCCGTTGAAGTAGGCGCCGAGGAGGCCGAGCAGGGTTCCGAGCACGGTCGCGAGCACCGTGGCGCCGAGGGCGATGAAGAGCTCGACCTGTGCGCCGAACATGATGCGCGAGAGGATGTCGCGGCCGAGTTCGTCGGTGCCGAGCAGGTGCCCCGGGCTGAACATCGGCTGCAGGCGGATCGCGACGTTCTGCGCGATCGGGTCGTACGGGGCGAGCAGCGGCGCGAAGGCCATGAGCACGAGGATGACGACGAGGTACACGACCATGACGGCGCGGAGCGGGGTGATCGCCTGACGGAGGCGGGGGCTGATCTTCATGCTCGCCTCACTCGGGGGTCGAGGATTCCGTAGGTGATGTCGACGACGATGTTGATCGCGATGAAGAGCATGGCGATCACGATCACGACGCCCTGCACCACCGGGTAGTCGCGGGTCGTGACCCCGTCGACGAGGAGGCTCGACAGGCCCGGATAGTTGAACACCCGCTCCACGAGCACGGTGGATCCGAGCAAGGTGCCGAACCCGATGCCGACGACTGTGACGACCGGGGTCAGGGAGTTGCGCAGCACGTGCCGACGGAACACCGTCATCGGAGCGAGGCCGATCGACTTCGCGGTGCGCACCCAGTCCTGGGTCTGCACCTCGAGCACGGCCGATCTCGTCATGCGAGCGATCTGCGCCGCGAACCCGACCGCGAGCGAGACCGCGGGAAGGGTGAGGCTCTTGATCGCGCCCAGGAAGTCCTTCGAGGGGTCCACGTAGCCGCCTGCCGGGAAGAGGCCGAGGGTGATCGAGAAGACGAGGATCAGCACGGCGCCGAACACGAACACCGGAAGGGCGACGCCGATCGAGCTGAGCGCGGTGACCAGTGTGTCGACCCATCCGCCGCGGCGGGCGGCGAGAGCGCCCATCGCGACTCCGATCGCGATCGACAGGACCGTGGCGTAGGCGACGAGCAGGAGCGTGCGGGGGAGGCGGGCGCCGATCGCCTCGAGCACGGGCTGCGAGGTGCGGAACGATTCGCCCAGGTCGCCGGTGAAGACGCCGCCGAGGAACGAGAAGTACTGCGCGAGCAGCGGCTGGTTCAGGCCGAGCTGCTCACGGAGCGCCGCCACGGCCTCCGGGCTGGGCGCCCCGCCGTCACCGGTGCTGAGCAGCAGCACGGCGGGGTCGCCCGGAACGAGTTGCAGTGCCGAGAAGATGAGGGTGAGGACCAGCAGGACCAGTCCCACCCCCATCGCCAGCCGCTTCGCGATGAAGAGGATCACGGCAGGGTCACTCCACCGAGGCGTGAGCGAGGTTGAGCGAGCTGTAGAAGACGAGGAACCCGGGCAGCGTCTCGAAGCCCTTCACCTTGTCGTTGTAGGCGTACGCCTGCTCGCGGGTGTTGATCGAGGCGAACGGCACGTCCTCGGCCCAGATGTCGGCGATCTGCTCGTAGATCTCCTTCTTGGCCGCGTCGTCGTCGGCGGCGCGCAGGCCGTCTTCGATCAGGCCGCGCAGCGTCTCGTTCGAGTAGCCCCAGCCGACGTTGAAGTTGCGGCTGTCGACGACCCAGTTCAGCAGGTAGGACGGATCGGTGATCACGCCGGCGTCACCCGAGACGGCGAGGTCGTACTCGCCGGCGTTGCCCTTGCTGACGCGGGTCGACCAGTCGGGGGCGTCGAGCGTGACGTCGATGCCCACCGCTCGAAGATCCTCCTGCACCGACAGCGCGTTGTCCTGCAGGAACGTGTACTGCGAGGTCGAGAGCAGCGTGGCGGAGAAGCCGTCGGGGTAACCGGCATCCGCCAGCAGCTCCTTGGCCTTCTCGGGGTCATAGCTCCACAGCTCGGCGGCCTCCGGGTCGTACGCGGGGTCGTCCTCCGGAATCACGATGCCGTCGAGCGGCGCGCCGTTGCTCTGGAATGCCGCGGTCACCGCGTTCTCGCGGTTCAGCGCGTAGGCGACCGCCTGGCGCACCTTCGGATCGGCGAACGGTCCGTCGGTGACGTTGAACTGCACGTACTGGAACGGCCCCTGCTGCGCATCGACCGTGAGGCCGGCGTCCGACACCCGCTGGAAGTTCTCCCACGGCACGTACTCGATCATGTCGACGTCACCGCTGAGCAGCGCGTTCGTGCGGGCCTCGCCGTCGGGGTAGAACTTCACCTCGATGCTGTCGAGCGAAACCTCGTCGGCGTCGTAGTAGTCGTCGTTCTTCTCGACCGTGAGGCCGATGCCCTGGTCGAGGTTCGTCATCTCGAAGGGGCCGGCGCCGACCCAGTTCGCGGTGTCGGCGTTGAGCGACGAGTCGGGCACGATCGCCGCGAACGGCAGGGCCAGGTACTGCAGGAACGCGGTGTTCGGCTGCGCGAGCGTGATGGTGACGGTGTCGCCGTCGGCGGTGATGTCGGTGATGTCCTTGAGGCCGGCGGCCAGCTGCGAGCCGTTCGCGGGGTCGCGGTAGTAGTCGAGGGAGTTCTTCACGTTGTCGGCCGTGAGGGGGGTGTCGTCGTGGAACGTCAGGTCCGGACGCAGCGTGAAGACGTACTTCGTGGGGTCGCTCGTGTCGACCGATTCGGCGACACCGGGGACGACGGCGCCCGACTCGTCGTAGGTCATGAGTCCGCGGTGGACCATCGTGAGCAGCTGGTTCACGGCGCCGCCCTGCTGCATGCCGGTGATAGGGGTCGCCGGCTCGGCTGACAGACCGAACACGAGGGTCTGCGATCCGCCCTCGCCGCCCGAACCACCGGAGTCGCCCGAGCCGCCGCAGCCGGCGAGGACGAGGACGGATGCCGCGCCGAACGCGACGGCGCCGATCCAGCGGGCGGAGGTGCTCCCGTGACGGCGGAGGTGCTGTGAAGCAGGCATGACGAAGTCCTTCCATGGCGCGCCGAGGCGCCACTGCTCGAGGTGTCACGAAACACGGAGCGTCGTCATCGACGGCTCCGTTGCTCGTCGGGTGAGGGGATCTCGGGTGTGGCTGAACCCTTCGAGATCGATTATGTCGACGCCGCAGATAAGTGGAAAGTTCGACTTCTCAGTGCGACACAACGGATTGCTTAACCTGCTCTCAC
Organism: Microbacterium hydrocarbonoxydans; assembly: GCF_023715885.1. Lineage (GTDB taxonomy): Bacteria > Actinomycetota > Actinomycetes > Actinomycetales > Microbacteriaceae > Microbacterium > Microbacterium hydrocarbonoxydans_C. The sequence continues at coordinate 708,324 of NZ_JAMBOY010000001.1, forward strand.
GATCAGGTGTTTTCTTACCCGGGGTTACGCCAGGCGTGCATCTCGAGGGGGTTGTCGCGGAGCTTGCGCATGACGCCGCCGTCGACGAGGCGGCACGCGGCGGACGAGGGCTTCCGCTCGGCCTGGTCCACGACCGCGGCGCCGAACTCGTCTGCGAGTTCGAGGCGCGGATGGGTGGCGAGCACCTCGCGGACGAAGTCGTCGGGGAGGGCATCGGGCCGCGCGCCGGAGATGTCGAGCGCGGTGGCGATCTCCAGCAGGTAGCCCTCGGCATCCTGAGCCGGATCGACGCTCGGCCAGTTGTGCTCCACGATGACGTCGAGCACGCGGCGGCGGCGCACGGCACCCCATCCCGCGCCGGCCGTCAACGCGACGCCGACGTGCCCGCCCGCGTGCTCGTACGCGAGTGCGTGGTTGTCGAACTCGGGGGTGAGGCCGATGTCGTGCAGCATCGCCGCGACGTAGAGCAGCTCGTGATCGACGGCGTCGAAACCCTCGACGGCCGCGAACGCCTCGGCCCACAGCCACGACCGCCTGACGTGGTTCAGGATCGAGGGCGAGTGGTACTCCCGCGCGAGGGCGAGTGCGCCGCGCGCGGCGGCGGTGTCGGGAACGGGGAAGTCGGCGATGTGCATGGCGCCAGTCTCACTCGCTGGCGGAGATGCCGCGAGCGCGCGGGCGGACAGCATCCCTCCGAATCCGGCCAACGCCCCGCACGAATCGCGGAGAAGGGCAGGAGATGCGGACGCCGTGCGCATCGGCATCCGAAACTCGTGCCCCTCTCCGCCGAAAGAGACCGGTCAGCCGACGCGGGCGCCCACCCGGTAGCGCGCCGCGCGATGCGTGTCCTGCACCCGGTCGCCCTTGCCGTGCAGCTTGTGGCGCAGCGTGCCGGGCGTGTACTCCTCGGGGTAGGCGCCGCGTTCGCGCAGCACCGGGATGACGTGCTCGATGACGTCCTGCCAGGTGCCGGGCGTGACGGCGTAGGCGAGGTTGAAGCCGTCGATGTCGGTCTCGTCGACCCAGGACTGCAGCTCGTCGGCGATCTCCTCGCCCGAACCGACGATGGTGGGGCCGAGGCCGCCGATGGCGTTGTGGCGTCCGAAGTCGCCGACCGTCCATTCGCGTCCGAGGTCGGCCTCCTCCTTGAGGTGCTGGAGCACCGACTGGATGGCGTTCGACTCGACGTTGCCCACGGGCTCGTCCTCGGCGTACTCCGACAGGTCGACGCCCATCCACCCCGACATGAAGGTCAGTGCGCCCTCGGGGCTCGCGTACGACAGGTACTCGGCGTGCTTCGCCGTGGCCTCCTCGCTGGTCGCCGCGGTGATGACGGTGAGCAGGGTATAGATGCGGGCGTCGTAGCGGTCGCGCCCGGCATCCTCCAGCGCATCGCGGATGCGCTTCAGCGTGCCCGCCAGCACCTCCTTCGACGGCGCCGCCACGAAGATCGCCTCGGCGTTCTCAGCCGCGAACTTCACGCCGCGGGGGCTCGCACCCGCCTGGTAGATCACGGGTGTGCGCTGCGGCGACGGCTCGGAGATGTGGATGCCGGGAACGCTGAAGTGCTTCCCCTCGTGGCCGATCGGGTGGACCTTCGCCGGATCGGTGAAGACGCCGCGCTCACGGTCCTCGATCACGGCGTCGTCCTCCCACGACCCTTCCCACAGCTTGTAGAGCACCTCGACGTACTCGTCGGCGTGGTCGTAGCGGTCGTCGTGAGCGAGCTGATCGGTCTGGCCCATGTTGCGCGCGGCGCTGGGCAGATACCCGGTGACGACGTTCCAGCCCACGCGACCCTGCGTGAGGTGGTCGAGCGTGCTGAGGCGACGGGCGAAGGGGTAAGGATGCTCGAACGCGGTGCCCGCGGTGACGCCGAAGCCCAGGTGCTCGGTCACGGCCGCCATGGCGCTGATGAGCAGGATCGGATCGTTCACCGGCACCTGAGCGCCGTTGCGGATCGCGGCCTCGTTCGTGCCGCCGTACACGTCGTACGTGCCGAGCACGTCGGCGATGAAGATGCCGTCGAAGGTGGCGCTCTCTAGGAGCTTCGCGAGGTCGGTCCAGTACGAGATGGTGTTGTACTGCCGCGAGCGGTCGTCGGGGTGGCGCCACAGCCCGGACGACTGGTGGGCGACGCAGTTCATGTCGAAGGCGTTGAAGCGGATCTGACGGGTCATGCGGTCAAGGAAACCCCGCGCCGCCAGCTCCGTGCCAGTGTCACCGACACATGCCGTCACACGGACGGTGTGTCGGATCGCTCAACGGGTGACTGAACGCGGGTGAGAACCGCACGTCGAGCGATCCGGATCCGTCAGCGGCGGCTGCGACGTCGTCGGACGGTGCGGATCGGCAGGGTCTGCGGCCGTGGATCCGGCATCAGCGTGTCGACCTGCGGCTTCTCGTTCGCCTGCGCACGGCACCACACCACGAACCCGACAGCCGTGAAGACGCCGTAGAACACGTACATGAAACCGGTCGCGTAGAAGCCGGAGGCGAACAGCAGCGGCACCCCGACGACGTCGACGGCGATCCAGATGAGCCAGAACTCCGTCCAGCCCTTCGCCATGCCGTAGGTGGCCAGGAGCGAACCGACGAAGGTCCAGGCGTCGGCCCACACCGGCTCGAACGACCCCAGCGCTCGGAACAGCGGAGTGAGTGCGACGGTGCCGATGACGAGCGCCAGCACGAGGCCGATCCGGGCGCCGTTCGACGCCCATCGCGGGGTCACGCGACCGTCGTCGCTCGACGCCTGCTTCCAGCGCACCCAGCCGTAGATCGCCACGACGATGAACATGATCTGGCGTCCGGCCTGGCCGAGCAGATGGGGCAGCTCGTGATCGGGGTTGAGGATCGTGCCCAGGAAAACGGTCAGCAGCAGCACGTTGCCGACGATGCCCACCGGCCACGCCCAGACCTTGCGGCGCATGCCGCCCAGGGCGCTGGCGAGACCGAAGGCGTTGCCGACGACCTCTCGCACGAGGAGCGTCTGTCCGCCGGGGAGCACCCACTGCGAGTTGAAGGCCTCGACGAGCCACACGAAGAGGTTCACTCGGCGGCTCCGCCGCTGCCGGGGAGCTCCGGCGGGAAGGGGCGGTCGTCGAGGATCAGCTGCAGGAACGTCAGGTCGAGCCAGCGGCCGAACTTGGCGCCGACCTGCGGCATCCGTCCGACCTGGAGGAAGTCGAGCCGCTTGTGCAGCACGATCGACGGGAGGTTGCCGCTCTCGACCGCCGCGACCATCACGTGGATGCCGAGGCGGCGGGCGCGCTCGATGAGCTCGATCATCAGCGCCTTGCCGATGCCGCGGCCCTGCTGGTCGTCTCGTACGTAGACCGAGTGCTCGACGGTGTGGCGGTAGCCGGTGTGCGGGCGCCAGTCGCCGAACGAGGCGTAGCCGACGACGCCGGTGGCGTCGACGGCGACGATCACGGGGTATCCGCGCTCCTGTCGCGCGGCGAGCCAGGCGGCGCGGTCCGCGACGTCGACGGCGTCTTCATTCCAGATCGCCGTGGTGTGCACGACGGCGCGGTTGTGGATGTCGGTGATGGCGTCGAGGTCGGCCGTCTCGGCATCCCGGATCTGGGGGTCGCTCATCGGATCTCCTGCGGGGGGCGTTCGGGTGCGCAGGACGACGCTAGCAGGATGCCGAGGTGCCGGCGTTCCGTGGGGGACTCGCCTGCTCAGCTCGCGGAGCCCCACAGAGTGAGCTTCTCGGGGTTCAGCACGATCCACAGGTGGGTGATGCGGCCGTCCTGCACCTGGAGGTCCATGACCGAGTGCACGGCCGAGCCGTTGCGGAACACGAATCCGATGCCGCCCGCGAGCTGCTGCTCCTCGAGCGTCAGTTCCGGGTGCTTCGCAGCGATGCCGAGCAGGAAGCGCGCGACGCGGTCGGCGCCCGACACGATGTTGCGCGCTGCGCTGACGAAGCCGCCGCCGTCGCTGTGCAGCTGCACATCGGGGGCGAGGAAACGCAGCAGGCTCGAGACCTCGCCGGTGCGTGTGGCTTCCTGGAACGCGCGCACCACCCGGTCGTGCTCGGCGCGCGGCACGGCCTGCGCGCGGTTCTCGCGCACGTGACGCCTGGCCGACGAGGCGAGCTGGCGCACGGCGGCGGGTGAGCGTCCGACGGCCTGCGCGATGTCGTCGAAGGGCACGTCGAAGACGTCGTGGAGCACGAAGGCAACCCGCTCCGCGGGCGTCATCGACTCGAGCACGACGAGGAGGGCGGTCGACACATCGTCGTCGAGCGTGACGCGGTCGAGCGGATCGTCTGTCGACGCGGCCCTGGCCGGAGCCGTCCCGCGGAACAGGTCGGCGGGTACGGGCTCGGGCAGCCAGGGACCCACGTACTGCTCGCGCCGTCGCCTGGCGGAGCCGAGCAGGTCGAGAGCGACGCGCCCCGCGACGGTCGTGAGCCAGCCGGCGGGGTTCGCGACGGCTGCGCGCTCCCGGTCGTCGAGGCGGTACCAGCGCAGATAGGTCTCCTGCACGACATCCTCGGCATCGGCCATCGTGCCCGTCATGCGATACCCGAGCGCGAGCAGGCGCCGACGCTCGCGGAATACCTCGTCCAGATCGTCGTCCACACCGGCTCCTCTCGCGTGCTGCTCTCGCAGGATATGACGATGCGGCACTCGGGAGTGTGAGCCTCACATTCCGGCGGGCTGTCGCGTCATATGGATGAAGCGTGCGCGAGTGCGCACCGGGAATGCAGGGAGGATGCGGATGAGGATCGCGGTCGCGGGAGGAACCGGAGTCGTCGGGCGGTATGCCGTCGAGGCGGCGCAGAATGCTGGACACGACGTCGTGGTGCTCGCGCGGTCGCGCGGGGTCGACGTGGTGACGGGGGTGGGTCTCGATGCGGCTCTGGACGGGGTGGATGCCGTCATCGACGCCTCGAACAGCGGCACCACGCTGTCGGCGAAGAAGGCGACCGCGTTCTTCGAGACCGCGACGAGGAACCTTCTGGAGGCCGGGCGCCGGCAGGGGGTGGGTCACCATGTCGCCCTGTCGATCGTCGGCATCGACGGCATCGACGCCTCGTACTACGCGGGCAAGCTGGCTCAGGAGCGCGCCGTGGCGGCGGGACCGGTGCCGTTCACCATTGCCCGAGCGGGGCAGTTCCACGAGTTCGCGGGGCAGCTGCTGTCGGGTATGACGGGACCGTTCGCGGTGGTGCCGAAGCTGCTCATGCGCCCGGTGGCGGCGCGTGAGGTCGGAGCGCATCTCGCGCGCGTGGCCGAGGGTGGGCCGGTCGAGCGGGCACAGGACCTCGTCGGTCCTCGTGACGAGGTTCTGGTCGATGTGGCGCGGCGGCAGCTGGCGTTCGAGGGTCGGCGCCAGCGAGTGGTGCAGGTGCGGCTGCCGGGGGCGTACGGGCGTGGGCTGGCCTCTGGTTCGCTGCGTGGCGGGCCCGATGCGATCCACGGAACGCAGACTTTCGACGAGTGGCTGCGGAGCGTTGACCATCGACAGTGAAGTCTCCTGCAATCGGATGCCGGCATATCGATCAGAATTCGAACATAGTTACTAAACTGGGGGCATGACCTCTTCGCATCTGGTGCCGCTGTTCGAGGCCGTGCAGTGCCTTGATGAGGCGTGGGCCCATGCCGGGAACGGGGCGGAGCTATCGCGGGCGCAGCTGGTGGCTGCACATCGGGCGATCGGTGTGGTGCAGCGTCGGTTGGACGGGTTGCATGCGGAGGTCGCGGCGGGGATCGCGCGGGAGTCGCGGCCGGAGCTCGGGGCGGAGGGTTTGGCGAAGCAGCGGGGGTTCCGGTCGCCTGCGACGATGATCGCGGCGACGACGGGAGGGTCGACCGGTGACGCGTCGCGGTTGGTGAAGGTCGGTGAGGCGACAGCGCCGCGGGCGAATCTGTTGGGGGAGGCGTTGCCGCCGCGGTACCCGTTCGTGCAGGCGGCGCTCGGCGCGGGGGAGGTGAGTGCGGCGGGTGCGGCGGTGATCGTTTCGATGCTGGACCGTGCCCGGCTGAAGGTGGATGCCGGGCGAATCGGCGAGGCGGAGCGGTTGCTGGTGGAGCGGGCGGGTGGGCTGTCGCTCGACGAGGTGCGAAAGCTCGTCGCCCGTGCGGAGGCGTGGCTGGATCCGGACGGGGTCGCCCCGCGGGAGGAGCAGGCACGGTCGGAGCGGTCGCTGACGATGTTCGAGCGTGACGGGTCGCTGCACCTGACTCTGCAGACCGATATCGCGTCGGGGGCGCCGATCACGGCGGCGATCCACGCGTTCGTGGGAGCGACGTTCCAGGCGCGCACCCAGGCGCCGGATGCGGAGGCGGGGGACGCGGATCACCGCACCGTCGCGATGATCCAGGCCGATGCGCTCACCGCGATCTGCGAGCACGCGATCGCCTGCGACAACGGGGGGATGCCGGTCACCGGCGCGACCGTCATCGTGCGGGTGGGGCTGGAGGACCTGACCGCCGGCACCGGGGTCGCGACGATCGACGGCACCGACCGGCCCGTGAGCATCAGCACCTGCCGGCGCATCGCCGCCAGCGGGGGAGTGATCCCCGTGGTCCTCGGATCCGACAGCGAGATCCTCGACTGGGGCCGGGAGAAACGACTGTTCACCCGGGCGCAGCGCCTCGCGCTGGTCGAACGCGACGGCGGATGCGTCATGTGCGCACTCCCACCACAGATGACCAAAGCCCACCACCTCCGATGGTGGCACCGGGATGCCGGGCCGACGGATCTGGCCAACGGGGTGCTGCTGTGCGAGTCATGTCACCATCGCATCCACGACAACGGATGGGACATCCGCATCCACGGCACCGGCACCACCGGACGGGTCTGGCTCATCCCACCCGCCACCGTCGACCCCACCCGCACACCACGCCTCGGCGGCCGCGCCCGCTACGACATCGCCGCCTGAAGGTCCGACGGGCGTGACCGCGCCTGCCTGACTGCGCGTGGCTGAGCCCGCGTGACCGCGCCCGCCTGACCGCGTGTGGCCGCGCCCGCGCGACCCCGCTCTTCCGGCTGAGATGCGAGCTCAGACGTGCACGTCGGCGGGGGATTCCTCGCCCTCGTGGAAGCTCGGCTTCTTGCCCAGCATCCGGCCGATCCCGAGCACGATGCCGACGATGATCAGCCCGGCGATGAGCCCCGCGATCGCCGAGATGATCGTGTCGACGATCCAGACCACGACCGCACCGGCCGACTCGAGCGCGTGCTCCACGGCGTGCAGGACGTCGACCGGGAAGTGCCAGCCCACCTCGCCCAGGTTCACGAGCAGCAGATGTCCGCCGACCCACAGCATCGCGACCGTACCGAGGATGCTGATGAACCGGAACACCGCCGGCATCGACCGCACGATGCGGGTGCCGGTGTGGCGCACGCGCCGCTCCGGACTCTTCGCCATCTTCAACCCGATGTCGTCGATCTTCACCAGCAGCGCGACGGCGCCGTACACGACGCCCGTCATCAGCACCGCGATCACCGCGAGGATGGCGAGGGTCGTCCACACGTCGAGCCCCGCCTCGAGGTTCGCGAGCGAGATGAGCATGATCTCCGTCGACAGGATCAGGTCGGTCCGCACCGCCCCCCAAACGAGCTTGTTCTCGTTGCGCGCGCCCTCATCGGCATGGCCGTGCTGCACGCCGAACCACTCGAGCACCTTCTCGGCGCCTTCGAAGCACAGGTATGCGCCACCCAGGATCAGCAGGTACGGGAGCACCCACGGTGCGAACGCCGTCAGCAGCAGCGCGATCGGGATGATGATCACGAACTTGTTCGCCAGCGAACCCAGAGCGATCTTCGCGACGACCGGCAGCTCGCGCGCCGGCGTGATGCCCTGCACGTACTGTGGCGTCACCGCGGCATCGTCGATCACAACACCGGCCGCTTTGGCCGACGCCTTCATCGCAGCGCTGAGGATGTCGTCGACGACCGCGAGCAGACCAACCGACATGTGCGTTCTCCCCGGGGGATCGAAGTGCAGGTGCGTGCAGAGGAGCAACTCTATCGACTCCGCCGAAACTCACAGCGCGCTCACAGCCCCACGGGACCAAATCCGGCATCCGTTCTGTTCTTCCCTATGACGCCGCAGCCAGCCGCGTCGGACAAAGGAGACAGACCATGTCGAACGACTACGGCAAGACACCCCAGGCCATCAGCGAGCTCACGCACCTGCAGTATGAGGTGACGCAGGAGGACGGCACCGAGCCGCCCTTCCGCAATGCGTACTGGAACAACCACGACGACGGCATCTACGTCGATGTGGTCTCGGGACAGCCGCTGTTCTCATCCACCGACAAGTACGACAGCGGCACCGGATGGCCGAGCTTCACCAAGCCGATCGACGCGGATGCCGTCACCACCCGCACCGACCGCAAGCTGTGGATGACCCGCACCGAGGCGCGCTCCACCGGCGCCGACAGCCACCTCGGGCACGTCTTCGACGACGGACCCGTGGCCGACGGCGGGCTGCGCTACTGCATGAACTCGGCCGCCCTGCGCTTCATCCCGGTCGACCGACTCGAGGAGGAGGGCTACGGTCGATACAGCCGCCTCTTCGACACCACCGCCACCCGAACCTCTGAGGAGCAGTCATGACCGACACCGGCACCATCACCCGCACCCCCGGAACCGAGACCGCCGTCCTCGCGGGCGGTTGCTTCTGGGGCATGGAAGACCTCATCCGTCGCCAGCCCGGAGTGCTCGACACCCGGGTCGGCTACACCGGCGGTCAGAACGACCACGCCACCTACCGCAATCACCCGGGTCACGCCGAGGCCGTCGAGATCGTCTTCGACCCCACGAAGACCACGTACCGCGACATCCTCGCGTTCTTCTTCCAGATCCACGACCCGTCCACCCTGAACCGCCAGGGCAACGACATCGGGTCGAGCTACCGGTCGGCGATCTTCCCACTCAGCCCCGAGCAGGAGCGCATCGCCCGCGACACCATCGCCGACGTCGACGCCTCCGGCCTGTGGCCGGGCAAGGCCGTCACCACGATCGAGCCAGAGGGCCCGTTCTGGGAGGCCGAGCCCGAGCATCAGGACTACCTGATCCGCTACCCCAACGGCTACACCTGCCACTTCCCGCGCGCGGGATGGGTGCTGCCGAAGCGCGAGACCAGCGCCGTCTGACCGCACCTCCCACTCCGGGGGCCGACACGCCACATCCCGGACGTTTCCCGCCGAAGCGTCCGACATCTGGCGTGTCGGCCCCCGTTGTGTGCGGGCGGTGTGCGGGTGGGGCGGGCAGGGGACGGGGCCGGGACCGGGCGGGCGGGGCGGCCGCCCGGAGGGTCACGCCTCGGCGAGGAAGGCCAGCGCCGCCTCTTTGAACGCCCGCGATCCGGGAGCGTTGAAGTGGTTGCGGTCTGGGATCTCGAAGAACCGCCCCTGCGGTGCGGACTCGGCCAGCGCACGAGACGCCTCGATGATCGCGTCCTTCGAGCCCGTCGCGAACAGGATCGACGACGCGGGCGCGTTCGACGGGTCCGGATCGATCGTGCGCGACGACCGCAGCCCCTCCGCCAGCGCGACCAGTGCCCGCAGGTCGTTGCCAGGCACGCGCTCGGTCAGGGCGATGTAGTTCTGGGTGGTCGGATCGGCCACCGGGACCCCGTCTTCGAGGTACGCGCGCACCTGCGCGAGATCGAGACGTGCGAGGGGAATGCCGTCGGGCACGCCGCCCAGCACGGCCCGCTCGATGCGCTGCGGAAGATCGCGCACCACCTCCCATCCGACGCGGGCGCCCAGCGAGTAGCCGACGTACGACGCCTCGTCGACGAGGTACGCGTCCATCACCGACTCGACGTCGGTGGCAAGGGTGCGGATGCCGTACGCGTCCGCCTGATGCGGCTTCTCGCTCAGCCCATGGCCGCGCTGATCGAGCGCGAGCACACGGTACCCGGCCTGCGTCAGCTGTCGTACCCAGCCCGTGAGCACCCAGGTGTCGCGAGCGCTCGACGCGAACCCGTGCACGATTACGACGACCGGGGCGTCGACCTCTCCCCACGTGTACGTCGCGAGGCGGGTGCCGTCGGCCGCGTAGATCTGCTGCGGGGTGGGCATGCTGTTCAGATCGGAGAGGGGGACGGCCACGGCATCCATTCTCCCCGGTCCGCCACGCCCCGAGACGCCGAAACCCACCGGTCCCGTCGAGACCCACTCTCCCGCACGGCGCGGGGGGTGGGTCTCGACGGTCGCGGTGGGTTTCGACGAGACGGGGATGCGTCAGACGGCGCGGCGCAGGGCCTCGCCGAGTGTGGTCAGCACCTCGTGACCATGGCAGTCGGGTGGTTTGGGACGACCGATTCCACCTATTGCAATGCATGCTGGCATACCGCACTTTCCGCCGTTGGGCCGGCCTAGTTTGGGAGCTCCACAGACGAAGGGTCGGAAATGAAACCTCTTGCTCAGAAACGGCTCTCGGTCCTCGCTACCGCGTTGATCAGCACTGCGGCACTCGTCTTGGCGTCCACGACTGGCGCGTCGGCGGCGCAAGACGAGATGAACGAAGCACCGGAAGCGCTCGCGGATTCGATTGAACAAGTCCTCGAACGCAAGCCCGAACTTGTCATCCCGCGGACCGACCTCGCTCGCGCGACCGAAGGTGGGACGCTTGTTTCCGCGGGGCCTGGAACCGTCCGCGTCGGCGAGGCGGCCGAGACCGGGGTGCAACTTGAGGGATGGACCCCAGATCCGTTGACCCTCCACTTGCCTCTGGCGCATGAGGCATCGGATGCCGTCGTGCTCGATGAGGGCGTGATCGCTTTTCCGGGCAAGAGCAGTTCCTCCGCTGTCATAGTCGGCGAGGTCGGAGTGCAAGTGCTGACGACGATCGCCGACGACCAAGCTCCGACCCGGTTCGCACACCGGCTCGCGCTGGCGCCGGAACACACTCTTTCGTCGCGCGACGGGATCGTCGAAATCGTCGATGAGCGCGGTCGGGCGGTAGTCACCATCGCAGCTCCGTGGGCGATGGATGCCGACGGTGACGCGATTCCTACGGCTTACGAAGTCGACGGCAACACTCTGACCCAGATCGTCGATCACACGACTTCCGACGTCAGCTATCCCGTCGTCGCTGATCCGATATTCATTGCCCCGTGGGTGTTCCGTTGCCTCATTGGGCTCGGTCTGAGCGGCCCCCAGATCACTGCCGCTTTCGCGAGCGGAACGATCTGGGGTGGGTTAGGCCGCGCGGCTCTGGCCTGCGCGTTGGGACGGTGAGCTCGGTGGTGAGCTCCCGCTACGGCCTGGAGCGGAGATTGGCCGACATCGATGCGAGGATCGCCGCTCACCCGCTGTCTTCACCCTCGGTGCGGGAAGCCTACGCCGTGATCGAGCGACGAGGACGAGCAGATCGAGACGCGATCCAGGCGGAGCTGCGCGAACGGCAACTTCCGAGTCTTGACGATCTGGGAAGGCTGCAGTTGCGGACCACGTTCAGCTGGTGGAAGTTGCATCGCGACCGTCGAGTCGTCATGAAGAGGCTGAAGCAGGCGCCCCCGTCCTGAGCCGGTCTTTCGTATCCACCTCAGGCGAGCTCGCTCGCCGAGATGATCACTTCCGGCGTCGTGCGGCGGAGCTGACCGTCTCGATGAGCGTGTCGGGGTGATGCAACAGCGTCCGAGAGGTCGGTTCCTCGATGAATCGAGCGATCAGATCCTGCGCGACGTCGACCGTGCGCTGCCAATAGCCGCCGAGGTGATGGCAGTTCAGCGGTGCTGCGAAAGCCTCGTCCCCGTCGATCGCCACCGCACCGTCCTTCGGCGAGATCTGCGGATCGTCTTGCACGAAGAGGGTGAGAGCCGAGAGCGCCACGCCAGACACAGCGGCAGGGAAGCGGAATCGGGTCGTCGGGAGGGAGAGTCGGATGCCGGTGACTCCCGCCCACGCGAACGTCGCTTCGACCTCGTCATCGTTCCGGTAGTGCACCGCATCGGGCAGGAGCACGAGGTGCCGGCGGCCGGGGTCGCCGACGACCAGCTGTCCTCCGACGGAATGCAGCGGACCGAACCTCATGACGGTGCTCCTTCATCGAGAGAAGGAGCGGATGCCGCACATCGCGGCATCCGCCCCTGTCGTCGGTCAGACAGCGCGGCGCAGGGCCTCGCCGAGAGCGGCGTCCACGTTCGTCCAGTACTGGAAGAAGCGCTCGCGGATGGCGTCGACCGTGAGTCCGCGACCCTGACCGGTGAGGGTCTCGAGGAAGCGGGCGCGCTGCTCGTCGTCGAAGACCGTGCGGTACAGCGTTCCGGCCTGACCGAAGTCGTCGTCGTCGAGGTGCAGGGTCGCGGCGGAGCGGATCAGCTCGCCGTCGGACTCCCAGCTCGCCTCCACGCCGGCCAGCGGGTCGGCGGCGGGGCCGCCGGCGGGGCCGTACGAGTTCGGCGTGTAGACGCGGTGCTCGGCCGGGTTGAAGTGGTACTGCATGTTGCCCTCATGCATGTAGTTGCGCACCTCGGCCGCGTGCGGCTGGTTCACGGGCAGCTGGTTGTAGTTCGTGCCGACGCGGTGACGCTGAGCGTCGGGGTACGCGAAGACGCGGGCCATCAGCATCTTGTCGGGCGAGATGCCGGTGCCGGGCACCTGGTTGCCGGGCGAGAACGCCGCCTGCTCGATCTCGGCGAAGAAGTTCTGCGGGTTGCGGTTCAGCGTGAACGTGCCGACCTTGATGCGCGGGTAGTCCTTCTTCGACCAGGTCTTCGTCAGGTCGAACGGGTTGAAGCGATAGGCCTTGGCCTCTTCGTAGGGCATGATCTGCACGTAGACGTCCCACGAGGGGTGCTCGCCGCGGGTGATCGCGTCGAACAGGTCGCGACGGTAGTAGTCGGCATCCGATCCCGCGAGCTGCTCGGCCTCGGCCGCGCCCATCGCCTCGACGCCCTGGTTGGACAGGAAGTGGTACTGCACCCAGAACCGCTCGCCCCCGGCGTTGACCCACTGGTACGTGTGCGAGCCGTAGCCGTTCATGTGGCGCCAGCTGCGCGGCAGACCGCGGTCGCCCATGAGGTACGTGACCTGGTGGGCCGACTCGGGGGAGAGGGTCCAGAAGTCCCACTGCATGTCGGCATCCCGCAGACCGGAGTCGCCCAGGCGCTTCTGCGAGTGGATGAAGTCGGGGAACTTCATCGCGTCGCGGATGAAGAAGGTGGGGGTGTTGTTGCCGACGATGTCGAGGTTGCCCTCGGTCGTGTAGAAGCGCAGCGAGAAGCCGCGCACGTCGCGCCAGGTGTCGGGCGATCCCTGCTCACCGGCGACCGACGAGAACCGCAGCAGCGTCTCGCTCGTGGCGCCCGGCTGGAACACGGCGGCGCGGGTGTAGGCCGACACGTCCTCGGTGACGACGAACTCGCCGAACGCGCCGCCGCCCTTGGCGTGCGGGTTGCGCTCCGGCACGCGCTCGCGGTTGAACGACGCGAGCTTCTCGACCAGGTAGCGGTCGTGCAGAACCGTGGGCCCGTCGGCGCCGACGGTGAGGGAGTGCGCGTCGCTGGCGACCGGCGTGCCCGTCTGCGTCGTGGTCGCGGGCAGGGGCGTGGTGGATGGGTCGGTCATGATCTTCTCCTTCTGCGCGTGGGCGCGACGAGTGCACCCGGGGTTCCGGGGGCATCGGCGGACACGCCTACGCGGCGTTCTGGCAACTGGGGCAGAGGCCCCAGAAGGTGACTTCGGCTGTCTGGACGGTGAATCCCCCGGCCGAAGACGGGGTGAGGCACGGCGCTTCGCCGACGACGCAGTCCACATCGCCGATCGCACCGCAGCCGGTGCAGACGATGTGGTGGTGGTTGTCGCCGATGCGCCGTTCGTAGAGCGCTGCGGATCCTGCCGGTTCGATCCGGCGGAGCAGGCCCGCCGTCGTCAGGTCCGCGAGGATGTTGTGCACCGACTGGATCGACGTCGTCGGCAGCACCTCGGAGACTGCGCGGAACACGCGCTCCGCATCCGTGTGGGCCATGGATTCCATCGCCTCGAGAACGGCGACGCGGCCCGCGGTCGCCCTCAGACCGGCGTCGTGAAGCGCCGACTCGAGTGTGGTTTCCACGCCCCCGACACTACATGTTGTTTTGAATGATTCAAAAGAGCGGCGTGTCGTATATCGGGATGCTGCAGGGGTTGCACTCTCCTGAGGCCTCCGTAGCGTGGAGGGCATGGACGGCAGACGGATGGCGACGATCGGCCTGGCTCTCGCGACGATGACGGGGGTGGTCGGCTGCACGCCGACGGCGGATGCCGAGCGCGACGCATCCGCGTCTCCCTCGCCGCCGACCACGAGCACGACCTCACCCGACGCCGCACCGGATCCCGCGGTGGCGGAGAAGCTCCCGATTCCCGTCGACGACATCGCCGACTGGGCGGAGACGGCCGTTCCGGGGTCCGATACCGACGGGTACGTCGGCTCTCTGTCCGGCTGGCTCAGCGAGCCGTCGTCCGCCCACTACAGGTCGCAGTTCTCCTCGCTCGAGCCCGGCACCTACCAGGCGCAGATCGCGTGCCGAGGCGACGGCACGATCTCGGCGTCCGTGGGCGATCTGGATGCCGAGCCCTCGCCGCAGCCGACGCAGTGCACGAACGCGACGATCGCCTTCGACATCATGACGACGAGCACGGGCCTGAAGGTCGACCTGGACCTGCAGGGCGAGCCGTCGATCTTCGCGGTGTCCGTGCGACGCGTCGGGTGATCCGGCGGCCCGGTGCGAGCGGCCGCTAGCCGGGATCCGCCCAGGCGAGCACGCGCGCCCCGATCAGTGTCAGCCAGCGCGACGGCTCGCCCTCGGGGGCGTCGACGTCGAACCAGGTGCGCCCGCGCAGGGGAGCGCCCTGCAGCCACGTCCCGTCCGGCTGCCGCGCCGCGCGCACCGCCTCCACGGCATCCGTGATCCGCTCGTCGGGTGCCGCGCCGTCGACAAGCGCCGCCTCGCGGAAGTGATCGAGCGCGGTGAGCGCGCTGTAGCGATACCGCGACGGGTACACGAAGTGATCGACGAAGTCGCCCACGCGTTCGCCGGTCGACTCCCGGTACAGCAGCCTCCGGCGCAGCAGGTACTCCTCGCCCGCGCGCCGGGCATCACGCAGCGACGTGTCGCCCGTGAAGCACTCGTACGACAGCATCCCGCGCACCGCGTTCAGTGTGGAGTGGAACGACGACCGCACCGAGTCGCCCTCCTCGGCCTCGCAGTTCCAGCCGCCGTCCGCCAAGCGGTGCTCGGGGAACCAGGCGACCAGCCGCGACACGTCGGCGCCGAGCCACGCGCCGTTCGCAAGCGTGAACGCGTTGATGCAGACGTCCACCTCGCCGCCCCAGAACGGCATGTCGTTGTACTCCCAGCGGCAGTTCCGATCGAGGCGCTCCGCGGTGTCACCGAGTGCAGCGGCCCCGACTCCCCACTCGCGCAGCTGATCCAGCGACCACGAGGTCGCGATCCACGGCTGGTCCGGCTCCGCGGGTCGGCCGCCGTCGAAGAACCCCGCGGGGAAGTGCGCGCCCCCGGCCCACTGCCCGTCGGCATCCTGCATCGCCAGCAGGGCGGCGCCGAACCCCTCGGTCGCCACCCGTGCACGGGTCGCCTGCCACGTCGCATCCGGAGCGTGCAGCAGGTCGCGTTCGACCTGCCAGCGCACCGCGGGGTCTCCGTCGAGCAACCACCTCGTCGTCTCCGTCGACATCGTCGTCGTCATGCCAGGCAGGCTACTCCCGCGATGCGACATCGCGCGCGGCGATTCCGGGTCAGGACTCCGACGGCGCGAGGGGCAGTTCCAGACCGTAGTTCCAGGAGAGGATCGCGGGCTGCTCCCGGTAGAAGCTCAGCACCGAGACCGACCCGGCGTTGAGGGAGATCTGCGCCCCGAAGCGCGGAGCGAGCCGCAGGTACACGGCGGTGAGGATGCGGAGGAAGTGCCCGTGCGCGACGAGTGCGACGTCACCCTGCGCGAGTACGGGCAGCACGCGGGTGAGCACACGCGACGCTCGCGCGGCGACCTCCTCGACGGTCTCGCCGGGCGTCTCCCCGCGCACGACGCCGTGCGTGAACGCGCTCCAGTCGTAGCCGAGTTCGGCCCGGATATCCTTGGTCGTGCGACCCTCGTACCCGCCGTAGTCCCACTCGACGAGCAGGGGATCGACCTCGGCGTGCAGCCCGGCGAGCTCGGCCGTGCGCCTGGCTCGCTCGAGGGGAGACGCGAGCACGAGCGAGAAGTCGTAGTCGGCGACCAGCCGCCCGGCGCCGCGGGCGAGGTCCTCCCCGCGCGCGGTCAGCGGGATGTCGGTCAGCCCGGTGTGCCGACCCGCCTTCGACCACTCGGTCTCGCCGTGCCGCAGCAGCACGAGCTTGCCGGTCGGGTTGTCGGGAGCCGGGCGATCGGGCAGCGGGTCGTTGGTGAACACACGGTCAGGCTGTCACGATCTGCGGATGCTGTCACGATAGCCGGACGCATTCGGGAGAATCGTCCGCGAATCGTGCCAGCATCCGCGCATCGGGACAGCCTCAGCGCGTCACAGTGAACCCGCCGCCGCGCACGCGCACCTTCCCGCCGCCGACGGCCTGGCCGCGCTGCGAACCGTCGGCCTCGTACGCGCGACCCGCGCCCGGGGCGAGAGCGGCGACGCGCTGGTCCCGCCCCGTACCCTCGGCGTACAGGACCGCCGAGCCCGAGCTCGTCGCGTACACCGCCGTTGCCACCGCCGGTTGGATCACGAGCGCGTCGAGCCGCACGTCGCCGCGGCTCGTGCACCGCACCACGACCGCGTCACCCGGGAGATCCCCGATGCGCTGCGGCACGAGCATCCCGTCGGCTTCGGTGAGACCGCGGTCGCCCGTCCCGCCGGCCGGCGTGCGGGTGCTCCAGAGCCGCTTGCTGCCGCGGAACACCTCCCAGACCGCGTCTCCGGCATCGGCGGCCCGCTGCCAGATCAGAGCGTGCAGGATGCCGTCGGCCTCCGTCACGTCGAACTCCACCGTCTCTCCGGCCGGCACCCGCACGAACGCGCCCCCCGACAGGTTGCCCTCGCCGGTCCACGCCCCGCCAGCCGGCCGCTCGACGATGCACCCGGCCGACAGCCGCGCACTCTCGGCCTCGAGCACCCGCAGTCCCGAGAACGAGCTCAGACCGGTGATCGAGGTCGCCAGGGCCGCGACGTCGCGGTTCGCGTCGAGCAGAAGCATCGTGAGCAGCCCGTGGATCGTCGACTCGGCGCCGGAATTGCGGTTGATGCGTCCGTCGGTCTCGACGCCGTCGAACGTGACGCCGGTCGCGGGGTCGTACACGGGCTGTCCGGCGGTGTTCGCGCCGAAGAACCAACCCGCGGCGAGACCCGCGATCAGACGCAGACCCTCGCCGCCCCCGGCCGCCGCCGCAGCGAGGGCGCCGGCCACCCGACCGTGCCCGCCGTATGCGATCTGAGCCTCTGCGGGCAGCGGCGCCCACGCATTGTGCGGGCCGCCCGAGGCGAGCACCTGAGGCGTGAACGTGCCGGCATCCGCCACCGATGCCCGAATCCAGTCGCGTCGGCGGAGCAGGGCTCCCGCACGACCGAGCGCCTCCGGCGCCGCCGCACCCCACGCGTGCCAGAAGCCGAGCGATCCGGTCCACGGCAGCACGGCTCCGAACGGCCACCCGCCGCGCGGGTCCGTCGCCATCGCGGCCACCGCCTCGCCGTACGTCGAGAGCGCGTCGCGACTGCGCTGGTCGCCGACCTCGGCGGCGGCCGCGAGTCCGAGCATGGCCTCGGCCGTGGCATCCGCCCCTCCGGCGATGAGCCAGGCCGGCAGGTCGCGGCCGTCGCTGCGCACGAACCGCCCGGCGCGCGACAGCGACTCGCGACTCAGCGCGTCGAGGCACAGGTGCAGGCGCTCGAGCAGGAAGGCCGCGAACGCGGCATCCTCCGCGGCGAAGGCGGCGTACCCCTCGCCGAACGCCCAGACGGTGCGCGCGAGCCAGTACGACTCCGCGGAGTCCGACGGATCGGGCAGCTCCACCGGGATCGCGCTCGGATTCAGCGTGCCGTCCTCCTGCTGCCAGAGCACGACGCGCCCCGCGTTCGGCCCCGAGACGGTCTGCAGGAAGGCGAGCGAGCGCAGCACGTCCCGTGCCTCGTCGCGACTCTGCACGTCGCCCGAGGCCTTCCAATCGCGCAGGAAGACGACGGCCGCCCGCGCGATGTCGTCGGCGTTGTAGGCGCCCTGGGTCCAGTACCCCGTCACGGCGTCGCGCGTGCCGCCACCCACCGGACGGTAACCGCCCGCGCCGTCGCTTTCGGCGTAGGTCCACGGGGCGCGTACGCGCGGGTCGCTCTCGATGCCGAACGTCGTGTGCGTCGCACTCGCCGCGACCGGCACCTCCGCGAGCAGGAAGCGCAGGTGCGCGAGGTTCGTGAGCCGCCGGCCGCGGTCCGCTTCGACGGGCAGCGAGAAGGGCAGAGCGGATGCCGACGACGCCGCCGTCGCGGCATCCGGACGCCCGGTCGGGAGCAGCGCGAGCGCCGAGCTCGCGGCCGCAGCGGTCAGGAAGGCGCGACGCGAGATCGTCATGGCTGCTCCCTGAGCGCCCTGCCCCACGGCTCGGCAGGGTCGTGGATGGCGACCGCTAGAGTCGTGTCGGACTGGCCGTAGTACGCGAACCACTTTCCCTTGAACTTCACGAGTCCTTCGACGAACGTGACGTTCGACACGAGTCCGTTCAGGTCCTCGAAGGTCTGCGGGCGCAGCCACGGCTCCTGCAGTCGCGCCAGCACTTTCGTCGGCTGATCGGGATCGATCGCGATCTGGCCGCAGCGGTAGTCCACGTCGACCGATCCGTCTTCGTGCACGGTGCGCGTCGCGCCGTTGGTGAGCATCACCAGCAGGCCGTTGTCGGTGACGACCGGCGAGGTGCCGATCTCGACGAGCGCTTCGTCCCACGTGCCGGGCGTCGGCGAGTACATCGGCTCGGTGTCCGGCGTGCCGGGCGTCCAGTGGATGAGGTCGTCGCTCGTCGCCCAGTAGATGCCGCCCTCGCCGAAGTACATCCACCACTTCCCGTGCATCTTCTGCGGCACGATGACCCCGGCCTTCGACCAGTTGAACCCGCGCGGATCCATGGTCTTGAAGGTGTCGAAGTCGTCGAACAGAGGGCCGTGCTTGGTCCAGGTGCGCAGGTCGGTCGAGGTCGCGAGGCACAGCTGCGCGCTGCGGCGGTCCCACCCCGTGTAGGTGAGGTAGTACGTGCCGTCGATGAGCGCGATGCGCGGGTCCTCGCAGCCGTAGCGCTCGTAGTCCTCCGAGGGCGACAGGATCGGCGCGTCCTCGCGGGTGAAGTTCACGCCGTCGCTCGACCGCGCGATGCCGATGTGCGACACGATGTCGTCGGCGTGGGCGCGGTAGAGCAGCACGACCTCGTCCCCGTCGACGAGCGCGGCCGGGTTGTAGAGGTTCGCCGACTCCCAGCTGTCGCCTCTCGGGCGCAGGATCGGGTTGCCCTCGTAAGGCGTGAACGGACCGAGGGGGAAGGATGCTCCGGTGAACATGGGTGTCCTTTCTGGCGGGGTTGCGGGGCGTCAGCCCTTGACTGCCGCGCCGAGGTCGGTGGCGGTGAAGTAGCGCTGGAAGACGATGAACAGGATCACGACGGGGAACGCCAGAGCTGTCGCCCCGGCGAGGATCGCCCCGTTCGGGTTCGCCGTCGACTGCGCGACGTTGGAGATGTAGTTGGCGAGCGACACCGCGAGCGGCTGCAGCGCGGCATCCTTCGTGATGAGGAACGGCCAGAGGAATTCGTTCCAGGGGCCGATGAACGTGACGAGCACGACGGTCACGAGAGCCGGGCGGATCAGCGGGATCGCGACCGAGGTCAGCAGCCGGATCTCGCCCGCCCCGTCGATGCGCGCGGCCTCGAAGATCTCCGCGGGCAGCGCCTTGAAGAACTGCACGAAGATGAACACGGCCGTCGTGTTGATGAGGAACGGCAGGATCATGCCGAGATACGAGTCGCCGAGGCCGTAGTTGCGCGTGATCTGCACGTACAGCGGGATCATCAGCAGCTGGAACGGCACCATCTGCACCAGCAGCATCAGCACCCACACGACGCCGCGCCCACGGAAGTCGAGACGGGCGATCGCGTAGCCGGCCAGCAGCCCGAACACGACCGTGCCGAGCAGCACGCCCAGCGTGAAGATGAGCGAGTTGACGAGCGATCCGACGAGGTCGATGCGGGAGTCGATCGCGACGAAGTTGTCGACCGTCCAGCCGCTCGTGGGCAACAGCTCGCTCGGCGAATTCGTCGGACTCTCCTGGAACGCCCCGACCAGCATGAAGTAGAACGGGAACGCGAATCCGATGGCCGCGGCTGTCAGCAGGATGATGCTGAGGATGCGGGGCAGTGAACGTCGGCGGGTCATCATCGCTCCCTCGTCGCGCGGTTGGCCAAGAGCGACAGCATTCCGACGAGGATCACGAGGATCATGCCGATCGCCGCCGCGGTGTCGGGGTTCTGCTGCTGGATGCCCAGCTGATAGATCAGCAGCACCGGAGTCGTGGACGCCCCGTCGGGGCCGCCGCCGTTCGTGAGCAGATACGGCTCGGTGAAGAGGTTGGCACCGGTGATGATCGACAGGATCAGCACGAGCGTCGTCGCGCTGCGCACCCCGGGAACCGTGACGTTCCAGAACCGGGCGAAGGCCCCCGCACCGTCGGTCTCGGCCGACTCGTACAGCTCCTTCGGCACGTTCTGCAGCGCCGCGAGGTAGAGCAGGATGTAGAAGCCGAGCTGCTTCCACGTCACGTAGAACGCGATCATCGGCATCGCGAGCCCGCTGTTCACGAGCCACGAGGGGTCGGGGGCGAGCGGTCCGAGGATCGTGTTGATCAGCCCGTTGCCCGAGAACAGCAGCATCCACACGCCGACGAGCGAGACGCTCGCCGTGAGATACGGCACGTAGAACGCCACGCGGTAGGCAGCAGCCCAGCGGATGCCGGTGTTCAGGGCCGCCGCCAGCACGAGCGACAGCACGGCGGTGAGCGGCACGTTGATGACGAGGAAGATCAGCGTGTTGCGGAACGCCCCGAGCACCCGAGGATCGGTGAGCACGGTGATGAAGTTGTCGAACCCGACGAAAGGCCGCTCGACCACCGCGCCCGGCGCGGTGAAGAAGTAGTCGTGGAAGGCGATGTAGACCGCGAAGCCGAGCGGGAACGCGAAGATCGCCAGCACAAACACGAGGTACGGCAGCGCGAACAGGCCGCCGATCGGCTGCGCACCGAGCCAGCGGGTGCGCAGTGATCTCGATGACCGGGCCGGCGGCGTGGCCGGGGCAGCGGGTGCCCCGGCCACGTCCGCGACCGCATCGTCTCGAAGAGTCATGACCCGGTCGTCACTCGGCGACGAGGTCGTCGACCTTCGCGGCCGCGTTCTTCAGGAAGTCGTCCACGGACTCCTTGCCGAAGATCACCGCCGACGAGTACTCGTCGCGGAACGCCTGCCACGCCTCGACGGAGTTCGGGATGCTGGGCACGTCCGCCGTCTTCTCGGCCTGCTCGGCGAACGCCACGTAGTTCGGGTTCGCGTCGAAGTAGTCGGCGTAGGTGCCGGTCAGGTCGGTGCGCATGGGCATCTGGCCCGTGGCCTCGAGCAGCTGTCCGTCGCTGTCCTCGCTCGTCGAGAACTTCAGGAACTCCCACGCGGTGCCCTGGTTCTCGCAGGCGGTGAACATCGAGACGCTCTTCGAGTCGGCGAACGTCGTCGGGTTCTCCCGGCCGTCGCTGGTCGGCACCGGCATGAAGCCCACGTCGACCGTGTCGGCGTACGAGGGGATGGCCCAGGGTCCGGCGAGCTGCATGGCCGTGGTGCCCGCCGACATCGCGTCGTCGGTCGAGGCCTCATTCGGCGAGAGCTTCTCCTGGTAGAACGTCGACCAGAAGTCGGCGACGGTGCGGCCGGCATCCGAGTCGAACGTGGCCTTGCCGTCTTCGACGAGCATCGTGCCGTCGGTCTCGGCGAGGTACAGCGGGTAGAAGTCGAACCAGGGCTGGTAGAACTCGCTGGTCGGCGCCGGCCAGATCGCGCTCTGCACGCCCGAGGCGACGATCTTCTTCGAGCCATCGATGAACGCGTCGTACGTGTTCATCTGCGGGTTCTCGGGGTCGATGCCCGCGGCCTGGAACAGAGCCTTGTTGTACATGACCATGACGGGGTTCGACTTCCACGGCACCTGGTAGTACGCGCCGTCGGTCGCATACGAGTCGACCTCTCCGCCGCGCTCGGTGATGTAGTCGTCGGCGCCGTCGATCTCGCTGAGGTTCACCAGTCCACCCTGCTTGACCCAGCCCGAGACCGCGGCGGGCGCGACGTTGTAGACGAGACAGGGGGCCGTGCCCGCGGTGATCGCGGCGGTGATGGCCTCCTCCGACGAGGACCCGGCGGGGATCTCCTGCGCGGTGACCTTCTCGTCGGGGTGCTCGGCGTTCCAGGCATCGACGACCGACTGACCCCACTCGACCTCCTGCTCGTTGTTCGAGAGCCAGATCTTGATCGGGCCGGTGCCGTCGGCGGATCCCCCGCCCCCGCCGCCGCCCGCCGAGCACCCGGTGACGACGAGTGCGGTGACGCCGAGCACTGCTGCTGCACGGATCTTCTTCATGGTGTCCTCCTTGACGCGATGTGTTCGGGTGGTGCTGTTGGCTTCGGGCGGGTCAGTCGCCGGTGCTGTCCCGGAAGTGCACGACGGTGCAGTCGACGTCCTCGATCCGGGGATCCGCGCCGAGGATGTCGGCCTGCAGCAGGCGAGCTGCGGCGCGCCCGCGCGCGGCCGGCCCCGACGAGACGCTCGTCAGGGCCGGGGAGAGGTGGGCGGAGAGGTGGTCGTCGTCGAAGCCCGAGATGGCGAGATCGCGCGGGACGTTCAGCCCCTGCGACCGCGCATACGAGAGACCGGCGATGGCCATGGTGTCGTTCGAGTACAGGATCGCGGTCGGCCGGTCGGGCAGCGCGAGCAGCTCGGCGGTGCGCTCGCGGCCGCTGGATGCCGTGAAGTCGCCCTCGCGCAGCAGGCCGTCGTCGCCGATCGCGGCGATGTACGCGTCGGCGCGCACGCGCGAGTGCACGTAGTCGAGCGGCCCGGAGATGTGGGCGATGCGCGTGTGCCCCGCTGCGCGCAGGTGGTCGATGATCTCGGCGACCGGGGCCGCGTCGTCGGTGCGTACGCACGAGAAGCGGCTCGGCTGCTCGTAGGCGCCGACGAGCACGGTGGGTACACGCAGCTCCTCGAGCAGCGGGACGCGCCAGTCGTCGATGCGCAGGTCGAGCAGCAGGGCGCCGTCGGCGCGGCCGTGGCTCAGGGTGCGGTAGGCGCGCTCCTCGGCATCCCGATCCGGCACCACCTGCAGCAGCAGGGCGGTCTCGGTTTCGGCGAGGACCGATTCGAC
Source organism: Microbacterium hydrocarbonoxydans (assembly GCF_023715885.1). Lineage (GTDB taxonomy): Bacteria > Actinomycetota > Actinomycetes > Actinomycetales > Microbacteriaceae > Microbacterium > Microbacterium hydrocarbonoxydans_C. The sequence continues at coordinate 731,704 of NZ_JAMBOY010000001.1, forward strand.
GCCGGCGATGAACGCGGGGAAGAACGAGTCGTTCGCGATGACCTCGGGATCGCGGGCCAGCACGACCGCCACGGCGTTTGCGCGCTGCGTGGCGAGGGCTCGGGCGCTCTGGCTCGGCACCCACTGCAGCTTCTCGACGGCGGCGAGAACCTTCGCCCTTGTGTCGTCGGAGATGGGCCGCTTGCCGCTCAGCGCGTGCGACACGGTGGCCTTGGTGACCCCTGCCTCGCGGGCGACATCGGCGATCGTCGTGCGGCTCATGCCACCTCCTCGTGACTGCATCCGAGTCTCGTGAACCGGTTTGACGAGTGTAAACCGGTTTGACGGCATCCCACAACCCCGAACCACCCCCTTGTTGCCGAGCCACCCCCGCGCGAACGGTTCGCAAAGGGGTGGCTCGGCGATAAAGGGTGGTTCGCGGCTTGGGTGAGGGAGAGGGGAGAGGGGATGCCGCAGCGTCAGGCGAAGCGGACGGTCTGCTGCAGCCTCGTGCGCACGTCGAACAGCTCGTTGCCGCCGATCGGGCGGGCGCCGGGCACGCCCTGCCGCAGCACCATCGCGAGCGCGCTGCGCCGCACAACGACGACCGGCACGCCGCGGCTGGTGCCCAGCGGCGTGACCGCCTGCGCGAGGTCGTCGTCCGGCAGCACGATGATCGCCCCGCCGAACTTCACCCTCGCGGCCTTCGCGACGGCGCGCATCCGGGCGAGGGCGGCGGTGACCGGCGCCCTCGTACCCAGGCTCGGGCCGGTGATCTCGCCGCGTCGGAAGCCGACAACCCCGCCGAAGTCCTCCGACATCACGCCGTAGAGCCCCGAGGGGCTCAGCACGACGTGGTCGAGCTTGTCGTCGGGGTCAGGGCCCGTCGCGACATCGTGCCAGACGGTGTACCCCATCCCGAGGGCGCTCACCGTGCGCGCCGTGGCCTCTTCGGCCAGGGCGTCGGCGAGCATCCGCCGCAGCTCGCGCGGCGCCGAGCGCACGAGGGCGGGGTCGTAGGGGTCGGGCACCTCGACACCGAATCCGGCCCACTCGCGGATCAGCGCCAGGTACCGCTCGCGCCGCCACCCGCCGGGATGTCCGTACGAGCGGGCCTTCGGCCTGGTGTCGGTACGCGTCGCGGCCTGCGGCCGCCATCCCGCCTCCGCCGAATCCGTGGGGACGCCGGGATGCACCCCGCTGCGGCGGTCGTAGGCGGCGCGCAGCTCCGGGGTGCCGACGAGCTCCCACGCGCGCTGCACCTGGATGAAGACCGCCGCGTCGCCGCCCGTGTCGGGGTGCGTCTGCCGCAGTCGCAGGCGGTATGCGCGCCGGAGCTCCTCGTGCGCCACGTCCGGGTCCACGCCGAGGATCTCATAGGCCGAGGCCGAGAGCGGACTGTCGAACATCGCTCTCCTTCCGCGACCGCGGCGTCCAGGATATCCGTCCGGTGCTGTGCGTCGGCCGCGCTCGGCATCCTCGACCGGCGGGCCGGTCGAGCCCCTACTCCGCGGCGTCGCTCCGCAGGTGCGCGATGTGCGCGGCGTGCCGCTCGATGTGGTTCTGCGACTTCCGCACGAAGAGCCACGCGACGATCAGCAGCGCGAACCAGATCGGCGTGACGAGCAGCGCCGTCAACGTGTCGGGCTGCGTCGTGAGAGCCCACAGGATGAACACGAAGAACGCGAGCACCACGAACACCATGAACACGCCGCCCGGCATCCGGAACGTCGACGTCGCCGCCTTCTCCGGACGGGTGCGACGGTAGGCGAGGTAGCTGAACAGGAAGATCGTCCACACGAACATGAAGCACACGGCCGAGACCGTGGTGACCATGTCGAACGCGGTGCCGATGTCCTTGCCCGCGTACAGCAGCACGACGCCCGACAGCAGCAGGATGCAGGAGAGGAAGAGCGCGTTCTGCGGCACTCGGCGCTTCGACAGCCGGCCGAACAGGCGGGGAGCGTCGCCGTCCTTCGCGAGACCGAACACCATGCGCGAGGTCGAGTAGATGCCCGAGTTCGCGCTCGACATGGCCGAGGTGAGCACGACGAGGTTTACGACGGTCGCGGCGATGCCGAGTCCGGCGAGCGCGAACATCGCGATGAAGGGGCTCTCACCGGCGACGTACTCGGTCCACGGCGTGACCGCCATGAGGATCACGAGCGCGCCGACGTAGAACAACAGGATGCGGATCGGGATGGCGTTGATCGCCTTCGGCAGGTTCTTCTCGGGATCCTTCGTCTCGGCGGCGGCGGTGCCGACGAGCTCGACGCCCACGAACGCGAACACCGCGATCTGGAACCCGGCGACGAAGCCCAGGAAGCCGTGCGGGAACATGCCGCCGTGGTTCCACAGGTTAGCGAAGCTCGCGGTGCCCGCCTCGTGCTGGAACCCGGTGACGATCATCACGAGACCCGTGACGATGAGCGCCACGATCGCGACGATCTTGATGAGCGCGAACCAGAACTCCATCTCTCCGAAGGCCGCGACGGTGGGCAGGTTCAGCGCGAGCAGGATGACGACGACCAGCAGCCCCGGGATCCACAGCGGGATGCCGGGGAACAGAGCGTCCGTGTATCCGGCGATCGCGATGACGTCGGCGACGCCGGTGACCACCCAGCAGAACCAGTAGGTCCATCCGGTGAAGAAGCCGGCCCAGGGTCCGAGCAGGTCGCTCGCGAAGTCGCTGAACGACTTGTACTTGAGGTTCGAAAGCAGCAGCTCGCCCATCGCCCGCATGACGAAGAACAGCATGAAGCCGATGATCATGTACACGAAGATCACCGACGGGCCCGCGACCGAGATCGTCTTGCCGCTGCCCATGAAGAGACCGGTGCCGATGGCGCCGCCGATCGCGAGCAGCTGGATGTGGCGGTTGCTCAGCGCTCGCCGCAGATGCTGTTCGTCGGACCCGGTCGCAGTGCCGACTCCGTCGTCGGAGGCTGATCGCTTCGTGGTGCTCATCCCATAGACCGTAGTTGCCGATCGGGGATGGTGTCGTCCCGAATCGATTCGATAAAATGGTGAAGCCCCCGATCCGCCCCCCCAGTCCTGCGAGCCGCTTCCCCATGGCCACCTCCCTCACCACGGGTCGCCCGTGGCGTGTCATCCTCTCGTTCTCGATCCCGCTGCTCATCGGCAACGTGGTGCAGCAGATGTACCAGTTCGCCGATGCCGTCGTGGTCGGACGCCAGCTCGGCGTGCAGTCGCTCGCGGCCGTCGGCGCGACCGGCAGCCTCCTGTTCCTGCTCATCGGCTTCGCCTGGGGCCTGACGAGCGGTTTCGCGATCCCGATCGCGCAGGCGTTCGGAGCGAACGACCCTCCCGGCGTTCGTCGCTCCGTCGCGACCGGAGTCATCCTCACCGGGATCACGAGCGTGGTGCTCACGATCGTGGCGCCGCTCATCTCCCGCCCGCTGCTGGAGCTGCTGCAGACGCCCGCGGAGCTGCTTCCCGAGGCGACGATCTTCACCCAGATCAGCTTCCTCGGCGCGAGCGCCACGATGTTCTTCAACTACCTCTCGGCGATCATCCGTGCGATCGGCGACTCCCGCACGCCGCTCGTGTTCCTCACGGTGTCATGCGCGCTGAACGTCGGCCTGGTCGTGCTCATGGTCGGTCCGCTCGACTGGGGCGTCGGCGGAGCCGCGCTCGCGACCGTCGTGGCGCAGGCCGTCTCGGTCGCGCTGTGCCTCGAGTTCGTGCGCCGCCGGCTGCCGGTGCTGCACCTGCGCGCGGTCGACTGGCGGATCACGCGCGACGATGTCCGCGAGCACCTTCGCCTCGGTCTGCCGATGGGTTTTCAGGCGTCGATCATCGCGATCGGCACCCTGACCGTCCAGGTGGCGCTCAACACGCTCGGCTCCGACGCGGTCGCGGCGTACACGACGGCATCCCGCGTCGACGGCCTCGCGGTCGCGTTCCTCTCGTCGCTGGGTCTCGCCGCCTCGATGTACGCGGCGCAGAACCTCGGCGGTCGGCGTCCCGATCGCATCCGGCGTGGAGTGATCGAGGGCACCTGGATGGCGATCGGCGCGGGTGTGCTGCTCGGCGTCGTCATCATCGCGTTCGGCGCCCCGCTCGTTCGTCTGTTCGTCGGCCACGGTGTCGAAGCAGACGAGGTCGTCGACCTCGCCCACCTCATGCTCATCATCAACGGATGCGGGTACTGGGCGCTCGGCATCCTGTTCGTGCTGCGCGGAGCGCTGCAGGGTCTCGGCCACACGCTCGTCCCGACCGTCACCGGCGTGATCGAACTCGTGATGCGCGTCGGCGCCGCCGTCGTCCTCGGAGCACTGATCGGCTTCGAGGGCGTCGCGCTCAGCAATCCGCTCGCCTGGCTCGGCGCGATCGTGCTGCTCGTTCCGGCCTACCTTCGCGCGCATCGCGATCTCGCGCACATGAAGGTCGACCCGGTCGAGGCGACAGCGACGTCGACCATGGCCATCGTCGGACCCACTGACGGGTCGATGGTGGTGGACGCCGTCGTGACGCAGCCGATCCGCACCGTGCGGGGGTCGCGTTTCGGAAGGCTGACCCGACGTTGAACGGCTCGTCAAGATTGCGCAACATCATCCTGCAGATGGATGCCGCGGCGGGCCCTCCTTCGTACTGTTGGTAGTGCGGAGGGTCCGCTGACGGGGGGTCGTCATGACATCATCGAGGGTTGCGAGCGATCTGGCATCGATTCTGGTGCCGATCGGAGTGGTGGGGGCCGTCTTGGCCGGGTTGTGCGCGCTGGTCGCGGCGATCGCCATCATGCGCGGCGCGGCCGGTCTGGCCGGCGGCGCGGTCGGGGTCTGGATACCCGCCGCGGTGCTGAGCCTGGCCGCGTCGTTCGCGAACCAGTGGACGCCGGTCATCGTCTCGGGCGCGGTGCTCGTCGGTCTGCTCGTCATCGGAGCGGTCGTACGCGGCATCGTCAACGCCGGGGAGCCCGCGCGGTCGACGAGGCGCGCTGCGCGCGTCGCCGCAGTCGTCGCCGGTGCGCCCGCAGCCTCCGCGCCCGCCACGACGTCGCCGCCCTCCACCGGCACGATCCCGGCACTCGCCCGCTGACGCGTCGCACGCAACACAGGAGATCGCCCGCTCTGCAGGAGCGGATGCCGCGTCCTGCAGTGCATGCGATCTCCTGCGCTCAGTGCTTCGGCAGCGCGACCGTTCCCGTGGCGAGCCGCTCCGTCGGCATCCGGTCACGGTTGTAGGTGATGTCGCGGTACCCGTGCGGTGTCGGGCGGCCGTTCTCGTCGAGGCTCACGAACACGATCTTCTCGATGGTCAGGATGCGCTTGCGCGTGATCATGTTGCGGGCCACCGCGCGCATCGTGAGCGAGGTGATGCCGAAGTGCGTCGCCTGCAGCCCGAGCTCGACGAGGTCGCCCTGCACGGCCGAGGCCTCGAACGTGATCTCGGAGATGTGCTTCGTGACCGCGCGGTAATTGCCCAGCTGCACGATCGCGTAGATCGCCGCCTCCTCGTCGATCCACTTCAGCAGGCTTCCTCCGAAGAGGGAGCCGTTGGCGTTCAGGTCCTCCGGGCGCACCCATTTGCGGGTGCGGAAGTTGATGCCGTCCTCCGACCACTGCCACTCGGGTGTCTGCTGCTGCGTCGTCATGGGTCGAAGATAGGAGGCCCGTGAGTCGACGATGTTACGGTGCCTTCTCGGGGGCGTCTCGTCCGGCACGAGCGACGAAGCTGCGCCTCTGCTCACGGCGGATCCGCCCCGGGCGGATTCTCGCGCCGGCCGCGCGCAGGCGACGGATGCTGGGGGCATGACCGAAGACAACCCCATCCCGCAGTTCGGGCCTGAGGCCCGCCGCGCGCTGTTCCACGAGCGGGTGCTCGTGCTCGACGGCGCCCTCGACGACGACAACGGCACGCTGCTCATGACGCAGCTGTTGACCCTGTCGGCCGAGGATCCGACCACCGACATCGCCCTGTGGATCCACTCCCCGGGCGGCTCGGTGCCGTCCATGCTCGCGATCCGCGACCTCATGACCCTGATCCCGAACGACGTCTCGACCCTCGCGCTAGGCCTCGCCTGCAGCGCCGGCCAGTTCCTCCTCTCCGCCGGGGCGAAGGGCAAGCGTCGGGCGTTGCCGCACGCCCGGATCCTGATGCATCAGGGTTCCGCGGGCATCGGCGGATCGGCGGTCGAGATCGAGACCCAGGCCGGCGACCTGCGCCACATGCGCGACACGGTGCTGGGCCTCATCGCCGAAGACACGGGCCAGCCGCCCGAGCGCATCTTCGAGGACTCGCTGCACGACCGCTGGTACACCGCGCAACAGGCGCAGGACTACGGCTTCATCGACGGCATCCTCGATTCCGTCGCCGAGATCATGCCGCGCCGGCGAGCGCGGGTCGGGTTGGGGGTCGGCTCATGAGCAGCTACACGATCCCGAACGTCATCGCGCAGCATCCGCGGGGCGAGCGCGTGATGGACGTGTACTCGCAGCTCCTCGCGGAGCGCGTGATCTACCTCGGCACCGGCATCGACGCGGGGGTCGCGAACGCGCTCATCGCGCAGCTGCTGCACCTCGACGCCGACAGCCCGGACTCGCCCGTGCAGTTCTACATCAACAGCGAGGGCGGCGATCCCGGAGCGGCGCTGGCGATCTACGACACGATGCAGCACATCCGTCCGGGCGTCGCGACGACGTGCGTCGGCCAGGCGATCGGCCCTGCGGCGCTGCTGGTGGCGGCGGGAGCGGCGGGGCAGCGGTCCGCGCTGACGCATGCGCGCATCGTGCTGCACCAGCCGGCCGGGCAGTCGCGCGGCGCGATCCCCGATCTGATCCTCGCGGCGGACGAGGTCGTGCGGGTGCGCTCCGACATGGAATCCATCCTCGCCAGGCACTCCGGGCGCACGGTCCGCGAGCTGCGGGCCGACACCGACCGCGACCGCGTGTTCACGGCAGCCGCCGCCCTCGACTACGGCCTCATCGACACGGTGCTGGGGGAGCGGACCTCCTGAACACGGTCACGCGGCGAGGGCGAACGCGCCGCGGGCGGCGGATACGGCAGCGGATGCCGGAGCAGCCGCCGCCCGCAGCTCGTCGGCCACGGCGCTCGTGAGCTCGATCAGGGAGGTGTCGAGCGCGCCGGCGATCGCGGCGATCATCTCGCTCGACGGCTCCTTGAGTCCGCGTTCGACCTCGGAGAGGTATTGCGGCGAGACGCCGGCACGCTCCGCGGTCTCCGTGAGGGTCTCGGCGCGGTCGTGGCGGCGGCGCCGCAGCTGATCACCGAGCAGGTGACGCCAGAGCGGCTCGGGGTCGGCGGGGCGGGGGGCGCGGGGGAACAAGACGATGTCGGCCATGACTCACGGTATGACGCGGCGCCGCCGCGGATCGACCCGTTCTGCTCAGAGCAGAACGCTCACCGCCCTCCGCCTGTTCACGGTCGGCCGTGCCAGGCGTGAACGCGACCTTGCTACGGTTCTGCGCACCGGGATCGAGCCGAACCGGCTCACCTCGGTTGCCGCACGACTGGGTAAGAGCGAGCGGGGAGCGGCGCGTGGGGTACGCACCGCTCCCCGCGTCCACAGCTCGCCGAACCGCGCAGAGGGAGCGTCGGATGACCATCGACCACGACGGCATCCTCGCGCGGAGACATCATCTCCGGTTCGCTCCTCGGTGGCGATCCGGGCCTGGCTCGTCGATGTCGGACACACCGTACCCGCGGAGGGGCCACTGATCCCCGACGACCGCCGGCACCCCCTCCCCTCGAGTATCACGGGGTGCCCGGGTGCGAGCGCCTTCCACGTCCCCTCCCTCAGGGGGCGGAGGCACTGCCTCGGCCTCGCACGGATGGGGGCGGACCTCCTCGGCTCCGTCCCCATCCGCTCCGCGGCGTCACCAGCGGATCGCGGAGTGGTCGGCGAGGAGATCCGGCGCCGGAGCGCTGATGCCGTCGACGTCGATGCGCGGCACGTCGTCGCTGCCGCGCCACCGCTCGAGTGGAGCGTCGATCGGCCCGAGGTCGGGCTGCGCCGGCGGCGCCGCGACCTCGGAGAACGGGATGCCGACGGGGCCGACACCCGGGGCGAACTCCGCTCCGTCGACGGCGGTCGGCGCGGAGCAGGGCGACAGCGACTGCAGATCGACCGGAGCGGTGCTCGCTCCGTCATTCCCCTCCCAGCAGTTGCCCGACCCCGGGGCCCGAGACCGGGGAGCGAACACGAGATCGACACCGTTGTCGAACAGCGCGTTGCGGGTGATCCGGTTGGACTCGGGTCCGAGGTCCTCGGCCGAGGTGAGGATGACTCCCGCGGTCGGGTTCGCCTGGATCAGGTTCGCGCTCAGCTCGTTCTCGGTGCCTCCGGCGATGCCGACCCCGATGCCGAACGCACCGTCCGCCTGCGCGGGTGTGGCGATCTCGGCGTTCGCGGCGATCACGTTGCCGACGAGGGTCGCGGCTCGCTGGGGCACGTACGCCTCCTGGTAGTCCGACGCGACCGTCGCCCCGACACGGTTGCCGACGAAGCGGTTGCCGGTGACGATGAGACCGCCGCCGGCGTTGGCGATCTCAAAGCCCACCGCGTTGCGCTCGGCGACGTTGCCGCTCACCACGATGCCGCACCGGTCGCACTGGCCCACGTAGATGCCCGAGTCGGCGCCGCCCGACGCGTACGAATCGGAGATGACGCCGTTCGCCGAGTTGAACGCGTAGATGCCGTAGAGCCCGTTGTTCGACGCTGTGACGTGGTCGATGCGGAATCCGTCCAGCAGCGGGAAGTCGCCCGTGTCGATCGTGCGGTAGCCGTCGTGCCCGCCGACGGGGGTGCCGTCGTCGCCCCGCATCCCGGTGACGAGCACACCGTTCTGCGTCGCCCGGCGCACGGTGAGGTTCTGCACGGTCACGCCGGGAGCCGAGACCACCACCCCGTTGCCGCGTCGCATCTCGCCGTCGATGACGACCACGTTGCGGTCCTCGCCGCGCAGGGTGATGCCGGGGGTGTCGATCGCCACGGTCTCCCGATAGACGCCGGGAGCCACGAGAACGGTGTCGCCCTCGTTCGCCGCGGAGACCGCCGCGGAGATCGTCGCCTCATCGGCGGGGACCCGCACGATGGCCGGCGCGGTGACGGGCTGGTCAGCGGGTCGTGCGGCGGTGCAACCGGAGAGCGACACCGCGATCAGCAGAGCGGCGACGAGAACAAGCGAGAGGGCGACGCGGGCGCGCATCGACCCATCCTAGGGAGCGGACGAGGCGGAACCAGTATGAAGCATGACCACCAGGGAGACGGGGTCGACCAGGGCCGACGCGGGATGTCACGGCGAACGCTGCTCGGGTCCGGCGGCGTGGCACTCGGGCTCGCCCTCGCGGCGCCCGGTGCAGCCTCGGGATCGGGTCTCGCCGACGGCGTCCGCGCCTCCGGCGAGCGGCAGGCCGGGGTCGCGCGACCCCGGGTGCCGCAGCCGCACCTGCTGCTCGCCGTGTTCGAGATCGTCGGCGACCCGAGCCCGCTTCTCGCCGCTCTCGGAAGCAGGATCCTCGATGCCGCCGCCGGCGATCACCCCGCTCTCGGCGGCCTCGATCCTGGTGATCTCACCGTCACGGTCGGCGTCGGACCGCGGCTCGTGGCGATGAACCACCCCGGTTCGATCGGGTCGGAGGCCCTGCCGCCGTTCCCGCGCGAGGAGATCGACGACCTGCACCGCGACGGCGATCTGGTGCTGCAGATCTGCGCGACGGACCCGCTGCTGCCCGCCCTGGTGCTGGCTCTGCTCACCGGCTCGCAGCCGCAGCTGCGGGAGCGGTGGCGTCAGCGGGGCATGCGCGGGGGCGCCGTGCCGGTTCGCCGCGGGCACGCCGCCGCCCGCAATCTGCTCGGATTCGTCGATGGCGTCGCCGTTCCGACTTCGCCGGAGGAACTCGACGACTCGGTGTGGATCGACGATGGTCCGGCGGCTGGTGGCACCCTGATGGTCGTCCGTCGCATCGAGATCGACGTCGCCCGCTTCGGCGCGCTGAGCGTGCCCGCACAGGAGGCGGTCATAGGACGACGGCGCGCGAGCGGGGCGCCCCTGTCCGGCGGAGGTCGTGCCGCGGACGTCGACCTGCAGGCGAAGACAGCCGACGGTCGCTATCGCATCCCCGTCGATGCGCATGTGCGTCGCGCACATCCGCGACCCGCGGGGGTGCCGCTCATGCTGCGCCGCTCGTACTCCATGGACGACCCGCTCGGGCTGCTGTTCATCAGCATGCAGAGGGAGCTGTCGACGTTCAGTCGCACGCTGGAGCGGATGTCGGAGTCCGACGCTCTGCTGAGCTTCACTCGCACCACGGCATCCGGCTCCTTCCTCGTCCTGCCCGGATTCGACAAGGCTCGATCGCTCGGCTCGACGCTGTTCGGATCGGGGCGTCGATGAGCACCGCGGGCGGCCGCCGAGGTCGCCGGGCCGCCGCGTTCGCCGTCGCCTTCTGCATCGCCGGCGTCGCTGCGGGCTGCCACGTCGTTCCTTCCGAGCCCTCCGCGTCGCCTGCGGCCTCGCCGCGACCGCTGCGCGTCGAGGAGGCGGACCGGCTGGCGATCGCGCGCTTCCTCGCCTTCCAGGACGGGTGCACGGAGTTCCGAACGCTCGTCGAGGCGGAGGGTGTCGAGGTGTCGTTGCGCGGTCGGGTCGACCACCGAAGCGGAGTGGGACTGGCGTCCGCGACGGCCGACGGCGACACGGCGGTGGTGATGTGGGACGCGGACACCCTCGTCGGCTGGCCGGACGCCGGCGGCGCGGAGTTCCCCACCGCGCCGCCCGCGGAGGCGGGCGGCGCACGTCCCCTGGATCCCTCGGCATCGGCCGTCGACACCGTCCTCCTGCTGCTGACGTCTCTGGCCGCTGACCGCCCCGACAACGCGCAGCTCCTCCGGCAGTCGGACGCACGGTGGCTTCGAGCCGACGAGGTCGCCGGCGAACCCGTCGACGTGTTCGCCGGTCCATCCGACCCCGACCATCCGGAGACGGCCGACACGCAGACCCGCTACTGGGTGGATGCCGAGGGGCGAGTGGTCCGTTTCGAAGCAGGACTCGCGTCGCAGACGGTGGTCATCGACCTCGTGCCACGGCCTGACGTCACGGTCGCTCGGGTACCGGCACTCGACGAGGGGTGAGGCGTGGATTATACCGGAATGCTGGTTTCCCGATGATAACGTTTCTCGCATTTGCTGTGAGCGGGTGTGAACCTGCTCGATCACCGTCCTGGGGAGAACGATGACACCGCGCTATCGACAGCGCCTCCGCACGCCCGTGTTCGCGGGTGTCGCCGCTCTCCTGGTCGTCGCTGCGGCCGTCCAGGCGCCGTTCGTCGCGGTCGCTCCCGCGACGGCTGCCGACGGCTCGATCAGCGGAGCGATCTACCAGGACTTCGACGACGACGGGGTTCGCGACGCCGCCAGCGGAGACTTCGGGGGCGACACCGGTGTAGCCGGCGCCACGGTGACGGCGACCGACTCGCGGGGCGTGGTCGTCGGCACCGCCACGACCGGAGGCGACGGCTCCTACCGTCTCGATGCGCTCGCGGCAGCGACCACGAGCGTGCGAGTGGAATTCGTGCTCCCCGCAGGGTTCCGCTCATCCCGCGTCGGCGCCGACAACGGCAGCACCGTGCAATTCGTGGAGCTGGGGGCGAGCGGTGTCGACGTCGGAGCGACCAGATCGGGCGAGGTGCGTATCGAAGCGGGCGCACCACGGATCGCCGTTCCGAGCCAGCGGTCTCCTCTCACGACCAACACGGCGCAGACCGCGACCACGCCGACGGAGAGTCTTCCCGACCAGCCTGCTCTGTTCGCGGCGCCGTACACCACCACCGGAAGCCCGGCATCGGGCCGCACGGTGCTGGCGCAGCAGCGTCACATCGGAACCGTGTGGGGCACGGCGAACTTCTCGGACTCGCACGTGTTCAGTGCAGCCAGCTACCGTCGCGGCACCGTTCTCGGGCCCGACGGGCTGGGTGCGGTCTACCTCACCGATGCTCGATCGGGCAGTCCGAACGGCTCTCTGTTCGTCCGGATCCCGAACGCCGGTGTCGATCCCCGTGGGAGCATCGACCCCGCGACATACGACTGGTTCCACGACTCTGCGGCATTCAACGCCGTCGGCAAGGTGGGGCTCGGCGACATCGAGATATCCTCCGACCAGCGCACCCTGTACGCCGTCAACCTGAACGACCGCACCCTGTACGCGGTGCCGCTGACCCCGCCGAGTGCTCCCGGCGGCGCCCCGACGGCCGGCACCCCGGTCGCGATACCGATCCCGCTCGGCGCGGCGACGGGCTGCGCGCCCGAGTTCGTGCGCCCGTACGGCCTCGGGGTGCTGCGTGATCGTCTGTACGTCACCCTGACCTGCGTCGGGCCCACCGCCGCCGACCTGCGTGCCCACGTCGTGCCCATGGACGAGGCGAGCAGGCAGTGGGGCGCGCCGGTGCTCAGCGCGCCCCTCGACTTCCCGCGTGGCGCCCGCTATTCGACGAGGCCGGCCGGCTCCGACCCGTACGTGGGATGGCGCGACGCGTGGACCGCCTCGTCCGCGCCGTCGCCCGTGTCGTCGTCCGTGACGTTCGATCAGCGCGGGAACATGATGCTCTCGATCAAAGACCGCACGGCCGACCAGTACGGTGCGGCCCTCGGCAGCACCACCAGCACCGACACGCGCACCTACGGATACATCGGAGCCGGCGATCTGCTGCGCGCATGCCTCGACGCGTCGGGGGCGTATGTGCTCGAGAACGACGGCGTCTGCGGCGGGGCCGTGGGTGTGGGGTCGCAGCCGAACAACTGGGGCCCGGGAGGCGGCAAGTTCTACGAGACATACTTCGTGGGTGGGAACGGCCAGGATTTCCACGGCAACACCGCGCTCGGCTCCGCCCTCCAGATCCCCGGGTACACGTCGGTGATCGCGACAGTGATGGATCCGCTCGCGCTGTTCTCGGACGGGTTACGCACCTTCCGGCACTCCGACGGCGACACGGTGCGGGCGGCCACGCTCAGCTCAGCCGTGACGGAGCCGCGCGGCGGCACCTTCTCGAAGGCCGGTGGGCTCGGCGACCTCACCACGCTCGCGGCCACGGCACCGGTCGAGATCGGAGATCGGGTCTGGCTCGACCTCGACGGAGACGGCGTCCAGGAAGCCGGCGAGGATCCCATTCCCGGCGTGACCGTGCGACTCTTCGATGCCGAGGGCAACGTCGTGGCGTCAGCGGTGACCGATGCCCGGGGCAACTACCTGTTCTCCTCCTCGGCAGGGGCGTCGTCGGGCGCTGCGATCTACTCGCTGCCCTTGACGGCAGACACCGGCTACGAGATCCGGCTCGACAACCCCGCGGATTATGCCGAAGGCGGACCCCTCGACGAGGTGGTGCCGACGGGGACGACGGCCGGCGGTGATGCCGCTGTCGACTCGAACGGCGTGCCCCGAGACGACACCCTGGTCACCGCCGCCGTCCGCACGCCGGCAGCCGGGTCGGCGGATCACACCTTCGACTTCGGCTTCCGCCCGAACTACTCGCTCGGAAACCGCATCTGGTTCGACAGCGGACCGGGCGCGAACACGAACAACGGGCGCTTCGATCCGGGCGAGGACCCGGTCGACGGGGCGACGGTCGAACTCCTCGACGAATCGGGTGCGCCCGTGCTCGATGATGGCGGTCAGCCCCTTCTCGCGATCACCGACGCCGCGGGTTTCTACCGGTTCGACGGGCTCGCGCCCGGAACGTATCGCGTCCGCATCTCGGCGGGGAACTTCTCTGCGGGCGCGGTGCTCGAGGACTGGGTCTCGTCGACGGGCGCCTCCTCCGTGTTCGACGCGACGAGCAACAACGTCGACAAGGGCCAGGATGCCGCCGACCCGGCGACCACCGGGATCGTGTCCGCACCGGTCGTGCTCGGGCCCGGTGTCACCGGCGAGGCCGACGGCGGCGCGACCGGTCCCGGAGCCAACGGTCCGCGGGGTGACCGGTTCGACAATCTCACCGTCGACTTCGGTCTTGTGCAGCTGATCGACCTGACGCTCGACAAGGAGCTCACATCGGGTGCCGGCCCGTACCGCGTGGGCGACGAGGTGACCTTCCGTCTGACACCGAGCAACAACGGCCCGGGCACAGCCGTGTCGGGCTTCACGGTGTCCGATCGCCTCCCCGCGGGTCTCGAGTACGTGTCGGCGACGGGCACGGATTGGTCGCCCGCGACGGTGATCGATCAGGAGGTCACGCTGACCTGGCAGGGTGACGGTCTCGCCGCGACCGAGGGCGCCGAGCCGATCACCGTCACGGCGCGCGTCGCCAGCACCACGGCATCCGACCTCGTCAACGTCGCGGTGGTCGAGCCGTCTTCGGACCAGACGACGCCCGAGACCGTTCCGGTCGGTCGAACCCCCGATCGCTATGAGAACGGCGACCCGGTGCCGACTCCCGAGAACCCGTCGAACAACGACGATCGAGCGGTCATCTCGGTCGCCGCACCCCTGTTGAGCCTTGGCAACCGCCTCTGGTTCGATACCGGCGCAGGAAGCGATACCGACGACGGGCGGTTCGACGACGGCGAGACCCCGGTCGTGGGCGCGCTGGTCGAGCTGCTCGACGCGGACGGCGACCCGGTGCGCGTGGACGGCGCTCCGGTCACCGCGACCACCGACGCGAACGGCTTCTACCGCTTCGACGGACTCGCCCCCGGCCAGTACGTCGTCCGCGTCGCCGCCGAGAACTTCGCCGACGACGGTCCCCTCGCGGCGCAGCTCTCGAGCACGGGCAGCAGCGCCGCGTTCGACGGCGGATCGAACAATGCCGACAAGGGCGTCGACTCGCGCTTCCCGGCCCGCACCGGCATCAGCTCAGCCGTCATCACCCTGGCGCCGGGCGTCACGGGCGACGTCGATGCGAGCGCCACGGGGGCAGGGCAGAACGGCCCCTATGGTGACGCCTTCGACAACCTCTCCGCCGACTTCGGCTTCGTCCCCGCGCTGTCCCTCGGGAACCGGCTGTGGTTCGACAGCGGAACCGGCGCCGGGCAGGCGAACAACGGCGCATACGACGACGGCGAGGCCCCGGTGGTCGGGGCGGTCGTCGAACTCCTCGACGGCGCAGGCGAGGTCGTGCGGGACGCCGACGGTGACCCCGTCACCACCAGCACCGATGGGAACGGCTTCTACCGCTTCGACGGTCTGCCCGCCGGCGACTACCGCGTGCGCGTGGCCGGGTCGAACTTCGAGGGCGACGGGCCGCTCACGTCCTGGTTCTCATCGACGCCCACCTCCACCGACACCTCGGCGAACAACCGCGATAAGGGTGAGAACACGAGCGACCCCTCGGCGACGGGGGTGAGGTCGGGCGTGGTGAGCCTGACCCGCACGAACCCGGTCGATGACGTCGACGCCGGCGCGACGGGCGCGGGCGAGCACGGTCCGAACGGCGATGCCGCCGATCTGCTCACGGTGGACTTCGGCTTCACGCAGGCTTTCGCGGTCGGTGACCGCGTCTGGATCGACGACGACGGCGACGGACGGCAGGACGACGGTGAGGCATCGGTCCCCGGTGTGCTCGTCACCCTGCGCGACGGCTCGGGCGATCCGGTCGCCGACCTCGACGGTCAGCCGGTTCCACCGGTGCGCACGGATGGGGACGGCCGGTACGTCTTCGACAACCTGCCGCCGGGAACATACACGGTGGCGTTCTCCGAGACGCCTGTGGGGTTCCGGTTCACGGCGCCGCGTCAGGGCGACGCTCTCCGCGACTCCGATCCGGACGCGGGCGGCATCACCCCGCCCTTCGAGGTGGGGCCAGGACGCGAGAACACCACGGCGACCGAAGACGCCGACGGCGTCGTGGTCGCGCGGCGCATCGACCGCACGATCGACGCCGGACTCGTACCGGTGCTCGCGATCGGCGACTTCGTCTGGGTCGACTCCGATCGAGACGGCAGGCAGGATCCGACCGAGGTCCCCGTCGCGGGTGTCACCGTGGCGCTCGTCACCCCCGACGGCTCGCCGGCGGTCGATGCCGACGGCGCCCCGGTGCCGTCGGTCAAGACGGATGCGAACGGCCACTACGTGTTCGACAACCTGCGTCAGGGCGACTACAGGGTGCGCTTCACGGATCTGCCGATCGGCTTCATGCCCACGATCCAGTCTGCAGCGGGCGTCGCGACGGCGTCGGACTCCAACCCCGACGCGACCGGTCTCACTCCGGTGTTCACGCTGTCCGGCGCGGGCACCGACGTGCGACCGGTCACCGCGGCGGACGGAACGACTCGTGCCGTGCGGATCGACCCGACGATCGACCTCGGGATCGCGCAGCAGCTCTATGCCGTGTCGGACTTCGTCTGGTTCGACGCCGACCGCGACGGTCGGCAGGATGCCGGAGAGAGACCAGCGCCCGGCGTCACCGTGGCGCTGTTCACTGCGGACGGGGCACCCGCCATCGACTGGCGGGGAATCCCCGTGCCCGTCGTCCAGACCGATGCGACCGGGCGCTACCTGTTCGACGGCCTCCCGCCCGGGGACTACTTCGTGCAGTTCTCCAACGTGCCGCGCGGGTTCGAGTTCACGCGTCAGGGCGCAGGCGGGGCTGATGACTCCAACCCGAACCGCGCCGGGCGCACCCCCGTGTTCACGCTCGGCCCCGGGTCATCCGACATGCGTTTCGTGGCCGGCGCCGATGGCATCCTCGTCGCCTCGTTCATCAACCCGACCATCGACGCCGGTCTCGTGGAGATCGAACCCCCGCTGCCCACCACGGGTGGAGCGGTGCCCTGGATCGTCATCGCCCTCAGCGTCGTCCTGATCGGCGGAGGAGCGGGTCTGCTCGTCATCCGTCGCCGGAGGTCCTGAGGGAGAGCGCGTCGGTGACCCCGGGCAGCAGCTTGGTCGCGATGCGGCCGAGCTGCTCCCGCTCCTCGTCGGTCAGGGGATCGAGCACGAGTTCGCGGATCTGCGTGACGTGCACGGGCGCGGCATCCCGCAGCAGACCCCGCCCCTCCGGGGTGAGGGCGGCCGTGAGCGTGCGCCTGTCGCGTCCGCACGAGGTGCGAGTCACCCAGCCCCTGTCCTCCAGCACGTCGAGAGCATGGCTCAGGCGCGATCTGCTGAGCCCTGCGATCGCGGCGAGGTCGGTCATCGTGATGGCCGCGGCATCCTCCCTCGCGAGCGAGACGAGGATCGCGTAGTACGCGTGCTTGAGCCCGGTCTCCGCCTTGAGAGTGCGGTCGAGCACCTGCGGGAGCAGCTGCACGAGGCGGATCGTCGGCAGCCAGGTCGCCATCTCGGCGTCGTCGAGCTGCCGGTCGCTCATCACGCCGCCGTCAGGTCGATGGTGTGCGAGGTGTGGTCGCGCTTGGCCTCGAGGTAGCGGTGGTTCGCCGTCGTCTCGTGCACGCCGGTGCGCACCTGCTCGACGACGTCGATGCCGAGTGCGGCGAGCTGCGCGGCCTTGTCGGGGTTGTTGCTGAGCAGGCGGATGCGCTCGGCCCCCACCGCTCGGAGCATCTGCGCGGCGACGGTGTAGTCGCGCTCGTCTTCGCCGCGGCCGAGCGCGACGTTCGCCTGATACGTGTCGAGGCCGGAGTCCTGCAGGGCGTAGGCGTCGAGCTTGGCGTACAGGCCGATGCCCCGCCCTTCCTGGCGCAGGTAGAGGAGGAAACCGCCCTCGTCGGCGATGCGCTCCACGGCTTCGCGCAGCTGAGGTCCGCAGTCGCACCGCTCCGAGCCGAAGACGTCGCCGGTGAGGCACTCGCTGTGCGGACGCACGAGCGGCGCATCGCCGCCGTCCGCCGAGCGTTCGAGCGCGCCTCGCCAGTCGCCGAGTCCGAGCAGCAGGTGCTCGCGGCCGTCGGCGAGACCGTCGAAGGTGACCACGTCCGCCGTCGTGGAGTACCCGTCGCCGAAGCGCATCGGCACCCGCACGCGCGTCCGCTCGGTCGCGGTGGAGACGACGGTTGAAGTTTCAATCATGTCGGGTGCAACGCCGACTCCGCGCTTCTATTCCCGCGAACCCTCGTCGGCTTCGATGATCTCCCCGGCGCGCCGCCGGCGAACGACCTTCAGCTCGCTCGCGAGAATGCCGAGCACCACCAGCGCCCCGCCGAGCAGTGCGGTGACCGGCAGGCGCTCGCCGGCGACCCGGCCGACGATCGCCGCCCACACGGGCTCGCCCGCGTAGATGATGGTCGCGCGCGTGGGCGACACCGACTTCTGCGCCCAGTTCATCGTGAGCTGGATGAGACAGCTCGCGGCTCCCAGACCGACCGCGCAGCCGACCCAGACCCAGGAGAACGCGGGCGGCGACTCGCCCACGACCGGCATCGTCATGAGTCCCAGCAGACCGGCCGTGAGGAGCTGGACCACTGTGATCCGCCCAAGGTCGATGCGCCCGGCGAACAGCGAGATGAGGATGATCTCGGCCGCGATGGGCACGGTGCTGATCATCGTGACGATCTCACCGGTGCCGAGCGACAGCGCGAACGCGTCGGGACCTGCGATGAGGACGAGGCCGACGAAGGCGAGTCCGGCGCCGACGAAGGCCATGACCGGAGGGCGCCGGCGGAAGACCGCCCACTGCGCGAGCGGCACGAGCGGCACGTACATCGCCGTGATGAAGGCGGACGTGCTGGAGTCGATCGTCTGCAGGCCGACGGTCTGCAGGCCGTAGCCGAGGTGGATCATCAGGCCGATCGCCACCCCGGCGCCGATGTCGCGCCAGCGGATGCCGCGCAGCGCTCCCCGGAAGATCACGACGCTGATGACGCCGGCGACGAGGAAGCGGAGGCCGACGAAGAACCACGGTCCGGAATGCTGCATCGCCCAGTGCACGAGCAGGAACGTGCTGCCCCACGCCGCGGTGATCGCGATGAGCGCCGCCTCCTGGGGGCGGAGCCGCATCCAGCGGAGTCGAGAGGGCATGCGATCCCTTCCGACGCGGCCCTGACGAGCCTACCGCCGCGGCAAGAATGCGAAAGGTGACGGCGTGCGGCGCTCGGCGGCCCGACCCTGCCGCGCGCTGGGTAGCCTCGCATCATGAGCAACTTCCTGAGCGTCGCCGAATTGAACGAGCTGCGGACGTCAGGGGCGCCGGTACGCGTGATCGACGTGCGCTGGCGGCTCGATCGGCCGGACGGACACGCCGACTATCTCGCGGGGCACATCCCCGGTGCGGTGTACGTGCCGCTCGACACGGAGCTCTCGGCGCACGGCGAAGCGGCCGAGGGACGGCATCCGCTTCCGACGACGGCGCAGCTGCAGGATGCGGCGCGTCGCTGGGGCGTCCGCGACGGAGACGTCGTCGTCGCCTACGACGACGCGAGGGGCGTCGCCGCCGCGCGAGCCTGGTGGTTGCTGCGTCAGGCGGGCGTCGACGTGCGGGTTCTCGAAGGCGGCATCCGCGCGTGGCACGAGGCCGGCCACGACGTGACCACCGATGACGTGACGCCGGACACAGGAGACGTCACGCTGGGCGAGATCGGCGCGGACGCGATCACGATCGACGAGGCCGCCGCTCTGCCGGCATCCGGCGTCCTCCTCGACGTGCGCGCGGGCGAGCGCTACCGCGGCGAGGTCGAGCCGCTCGACCCGCAGGCGGGGCACATCCCCGGCGCGATCAATGTGCCGACCGTTCTGCACTTCGACTCCGCTGGACGCATCCTCGATCACGACACCGTGCGGGCGACCTTCGCCGCTGTGGGCGTGACGCCCGGCACGCCCGTCGCCGCTTACTGCGGATCGGGTATCACGGCCGCGCACACCGCCCTCGTGCTCGACGAGGTCGGGATCGAGGCAAAGGTCTTCCCCGGTTCGTGGAGCCAGTGGTCGAACACCCCCGGTCGCGCTGTCGCGGTGGGCGATCAGCCCGGCTGAGCGGAGTCGCTCCGCGCACTAGCGTCCGTCGTCGTAGCTCCAGCTGAGACCGAGGGCGCCCGGACCGAATCCGCGTCGGATCTGCGCCACCGACGTGCGTCCGCCGATCTGCGTGGTCGTCGTGGTGGTGCCTTGCGGACTGTCGACCCGCTCGGTGACGTGGTCGGGGATCGCGTCGGGGTGGAAGCGCGTCCACACCAGCAACTCTCGGCACTTCATCGCCACGGCATGGCCGGTCTCTCGCTGCGGCGGGTAGTCGGGCGGGTAGTCGACGGCCCACTCCACGATGGTCGTGTCAGGGGCGGCGAGCGGCGAGTCGAGCTCGAACAGGACTCCGTGCACCTCGCCGTTCGGGTGCGAGTAGCGCGCCGCGATACGGCCGCCCGCGATCGCGGTGATGATCGGCGCCGGTGTCGACTCGCCGGGCGTGAGCTCGAGGAAGGGGATGGACGTGACCGTGCCGACCGTCGACTGCACGATGCTGCGGGTCTGGCAGTGCGCGACATTGCCTGTCGCGTCGACGTCGGTCACCGAATGGGTCGTGAGCTCCCGCGCCGTGTCGGGGTACTCCGCGCCGAGTGCGGTGAAGGCGTCCCGCACCGACCGCTCCAGCTCCTGCTCGTTCATCGGGAACTGGTTGGGGCCGATGGGCCCGGTGCGGTTCGTCGCTCCCAGCCGCGCCGTCAGCTCACCGGGTGCCAGATGCAGGAGGCGTTCGATCTCGGCGATCGCGGCGAGCGACTGCACTCCCTCCGGGCGTCGGCGACCGGAACGCCAGTAGCTGAGAGTCGCCATCGACACGCCGTTCCCGCGTGAGCGCAGCATCTCGTGGAGACGGGCGAGAGACAGTCCGCGGGCGTTGATGGCGTCGCGCAGGGCGCTGGAGAACTCGTCCGAAGAACGACGGATGCTTCTCTCGAAACTCATCACACCACCCCCACCGGTATGTGAAGAACCGGCCCCTACAGTGAGCATACGACCACTCAAGCATCCCGAAGGGGACGAGGTGCTGTTTCTGGGGTCTACAGGGTTGCATCGAGGCAGGCAGGGTGCCCGACCTTGCGCTCGATCGGCTCGACGCGGTGCCGCCCCCGTCACTGCGTATCACGTGGGGCCTGACGATCGATCTGGGGAGATCCGTCAGGCCTCACGGACGCGCTCCCGTCCGTCCGCACCCGCTGCGCCCCGCGCGTAGACTGGGAGGAACCACCCGGAGGACTCTGGATCGTCATGTCTGCCCCTGCTCGCGCGTTCACGCCGCGCCACGTCCAACTGCTGCGCGCGCTCTTCGCCGCGGCGGCGGCCGTGATGATCACCTTCTCTCCGGATCACTCCGCGGCCGTCGGCCTCTCGGTCTTCAGCGGGTTCGTGCTCACGTCCTCGCTCATCATGCTGCTCGCGGTCTGGCTCGTCTTTCCCACCGGGCAGCGCTGGTCGTGGGTGGTGCTGGCCCTGCTCGGGTTGGCCGCGGGCATGACCGCCGGCGTCCCGGCCTGGCGCACGGAGGACCTGTTCTTCGTCGTCGTGATCGTCTGGGCGCTGACCACCGGAGTCGTCGAGCTCATCGTCGGTCTGCGCGCCCGCCGCGCCGGCGACACGACCGCCCGCGACTCGATCGCGGTCGGCGCCTTCGGCATCCTGCTCGCGGTGCTGCTGCTGACCATCCCCGCCGGCTTCGTGCAGCCGTACGCCATCCAGGGCGCCGGCGAGTTCGAACTGACCGGCATCATCCTCGGCGTGGGCATGTTCGGCGGCTACGCGGCGATCGTCGCCGTGTTCCTCGGCATCGCCGGCCTCACGCCGAATCGCGCGGAGTCTCCCGCTGCGGCATCCGCCCCCGCCCCGGTCGAGCACGGAGGTGACCGATGAGCGACGAGAAGCCCACCCGCCGCGACATCCTGCGACCCCTGCACCTGCTGGGCATCGCGCTCGCGTGCGGTGTCTTCGCCGCGATCGTGACGCTCGTGTCGACCGGTGCCTTCACCGCGCGCGTGAACACGGCGATCGCGAACGGCAGCTACGAGGGGCTGACGCCGATCGCACTCGGTCTCGTCGTGGGCGGCGGTGCATTCATCGTCACGCTGCTGTTCCTGGCGATGCTGATCCTCGTGGTCGACCCCGCCGACGTGACGAAGACCGTCGACCGCCCGGTGCTCTACGACGCCGAGCCCGACGGCGACGCCGACTCCCAGGGGCCGGCGGAGCGCTCAGGCTCCTGACCGTTCGTTCGCGAATTCCGCGTGTCATAGGAATATCGCGGGTGTCGGTCGGCTTGTCCCCAGGGTGACAGCATCGATCGACCGCGCCTCCGTCGGACTCCGTTCGGAGCGCGGACCGGTGCTCGGTGCGCTCATGCTGTCGACCGGCCTCATCGCGATCGACGCGACGATCCTCGCGACCGCGGTGCCGAGCATCGTGCGCGACCTCGGCAGCTACCAGCAGTTCCCGTGGCTGTTCTCGGTCTATCTGCTCGCTCAGGCCGTGAGCGTGCCGATCTACTCCCGCTTCGCCGACACCGTCGGACGCAAGCCGATCATCCTGCTCGGGATCGGGCTCTTCCTGCTCGGCTCCCTGCTCTCCGGCTTCGCGGGGAGCATGACGGCCCTGATCGTGTTCCGCGTCGTGCAGGGTCTCGGAGCCGGAGCGGTCGCGCCCATGTCGATGACCATCGTCGGCGACATCTACACGGTCGCCGAACGCGCGAAGGTGCAGGGGTACATCGCGTCGGTCTGGGCGATCTCGTCGGTCGTCGGCCCGGCCCTCGGCGGCATCTTCGCGCAGCTCGACGCCTGGCGCTGGATCTTCTGGATCAACATCCCGCTCTGTCTGATCGCGGCCTGGATGCTGCTGCAGAAGTACCACGAGGAGAAGCAGACCCAGCAGCATCGCATCGACTACGCGGGCGCCGCGCTGCTCACGGTCGGTCTCACCGGGCTCATTCTCGGGATGCTCGAGGGCGGCAATGCCTGGGACTGGGTCTCGTGGCCGAGCGCCGTGTGCTTCGGGCTCGGCGCTGCCGCGCTCGTGGTGTTCGGGCTCGTCGAGCGCCGCGCCGCCGAGCCAATCGTCGACCTGCGGCTCGCGGCGAGACCTCTCATCTTCACGACCACGATCGTGTCGCTCGGCATCGGCGCTCTCATGACGGGCGTGACGAGCTTCGCGCCCGCCTACCTCGAGGGGTCTATCGGCATCGCGCCGCTGCTGTCGGGCCTGGCGGTCGCCGCCTTGACGCTGGGCTGGCCGCTCGCCGCCGCGAACGCCGGACGCCTGTACCTGCGCATCGGATTCCGGCGCACCGCGCTCACCGGCCTCGCGATCACCACGGTCGCCGCGATCGCGCTCGCCGCCGTATCGCCGTGGCCGAATCCGTTCGCGATCGCCGGGGTGGCATTCGTTCTCGGCTTCGGGCTCGGCTGGAGTGCCGCGCCGACCCTCATCGCCGCGCAGGCCTCGGTCGGCTGGGGTGAGCGCGGAGCGGTCACCGGGATGAACGCGTTCGCGCGATCGGCCGGCAGCGCGCTCGGCGTCGCCGTGTTCGGAGCGATCTCGAACGCCGTGATCGCACGGGGAGCAGGATCCGACGACCCCGCGACGATCGTGAACGCCTCGTTCTGGGTGTTCGTCGCCGCGGCGATCGTCGCGGTGCTGACTCTCGCCGCGGCGTTCTTCATGCCGCGCGAACCGGCCGGCGCGCAGTCGGGCTGATCCGCAGCCGGGGCCTGACGCCGGTGGGTCGCCCCGCGCTCAGCCGGCGAGCTCGCGCAGCCGCACCACGATGCGGTCGAGCAGGTCGTCGACCGCATCCGCGTCGTAGCCGGGCGTGAAGCCGCGCGGAGACCCGAAGGACGTCGTCGCGACGTCGCCGGCACTCAGACCCGTCGCGGTCGCGCGCGCCCGCTCCCACGCCTCCAGCGTCGCGCGGCACTCGTTCAGGAAGCGGTCGACGTCCGCGATGTCGTAGCGGGATCCGAGGCGTCGCACCGGAATCCGTGCGCCCGCGACCTCGGCGGCCGTGAGCCCGCCACTCCCGGTCATCGCGCGAGCTGCTCGGCGATGCCCGTGTACGTCGCGGGGGTCAGTGCGAGGAGGCGCTGCTTGGCGGCATCCCCGATCTCGAGCGCCTCGACGAACGCGGCGAGGTCCTCCGCGCCGACGCGGTGCCCGCGCGTGAGCTCCTTGAGCAGGGCGTACGGGTCTTGGATGGTCGAGCGGCCGGCGACGACCTCGGCGCGGATCACGGTCTGGATGGCCTCGGCGAGCACCTCCCAGTTCACATCGAGGTCGGCCAGCAGCACGTCGCGCGACAGCGAGATCGCGTTGAGTCCGCGGCGCAGGTTGTCGAGCGCGAGCAGCGAGTGCCCGAAGGCGACGCCGATGTTGCGCTGCGTCGTGGAGTCGGTGAGGTCGCGCTGCAGACGGCTCGTGACGAGGGTCTGACCCAGCGAAGAGAGCAGGGCGCCCGAGATCTCGAGGTTCGCCTCGGCATTCTCGAACCGGATGGGGTTGATCTTGTGCGGCATGGTCGACGACCCGGTCGCACCGGCGACGGGGATCTGCGCGAAGTAGCCGAGGGAGATGTACGTCCAGATGTCGGTCGCGAGGTTGTGCAGGATGCCACCCGCATGCCGCACCCGGTCGTACAGCTCGACCTGCCAGTCGTGCGATTCGATCTGCGTGGTCAGCAGGTTGAAGCCGAGGCCCAGACCCTCGATGTACTCCCGGGAGATCGTCGGCCAGTCGGCGTCGGGGTCGGCGGCGAGATGCGCCGACCAGGTTCCGGTCGCACCCGAGAACTTCGCCAGATACTCGGATGCCGCGATCTGGCCCCGCACGCGCTCCAGGCGCCAGGCGAAGACGGCGAGCTCCTTGCCCATGGTCGACGGCGTCGCGGGCTGGCCGTGCGTGCGCGAGAGCATCGCCGCATCGGCGTGCTCGGCCGCGAGCTCGCGAAGCTTCGCGATCACGGTGTCGAGAGCGGGCAGCCAGACCTCCTCGACCGCGCGCTTGACGGTGAGTGCGTAGGAGGCCGAGTTGATGTCCTCGCTCGTGCAGGCGAAATGCGTGAGCTCGGCGATGCGGTCGAGGCCCAGCGTGCTGAGACGATCGCGCACCAGGTACTCGATGGCCTTCACATCATGCTGGGTGACGGCCTCCTTCTCGGCGAGCCAGTCGATCTCGGCCTGACCGAAGTCGCGGTAGAGGGCGCGGAGGCGCTCCTTGTCGGCATCCGGCAGCGGGCTCGTCTCGAACAGCGAGCGGTCGGTGAGGGCGATCAGCCACTCGACCTCGACCTCGACCCGAGCGCGGTTGAGTCCCGCCTCAGAGAGGAAGTCGGCCAGCCCGGTGACTGCGCCGCGGTAGCGGCCGTCGAGGGGGCTGAGAGGCTGCGGGGGGAGCGAGGGCGTGAAAGTCAGGGGAGTCCTCCTGATCGGGCCCCGATCCCTCGGGGCGAGCGGGGCTGGCGAAGAGCCGGCTCGAGCTGGCGGAACAGCCCGCGGGTCGCCGTCTCGATCATACCGAGCACCGAATCGAACATCTCGGGGCCGGCGTAGTACGGGTCGGGCACGTCGAGCGTCGCTGCTGCGGGGTCGAAGGCGAGCAGCAGCGTGACCTTGCCGTCCTCGTCTTCGTCGCGCGCCCATTCGCGCAGCACGCGCTCGTGGGTGCGGTCGAGTGCGACGACCAGATCGTTCTCGGCGAACGATGCGTAGGTGAACTGCTTGGCCCGGTGCTGCGACCCGTCGTAGTCGCGGCGCGCGAGGGCGTCGATCGTGCGGTGGTCGGCGCGCTCGCCGAGGTGCCAGTCGCCGGTGCCGGCGCTGCGCGACACGATGCGGGAGCCGAGACCCTGGCGCTCCGCGAGATCGCGGAAGACGACCTCCGCCATCGGGGAGCGGCAGATGTTCCCCGTGCACACGAAGATCACGCGGAAGGGATCTTCGGACGTCACCGGTCCATTCTGCCCCCCGAGGGCTGATCGCGCGACGCCGGATGCCGCGACCACCTGTTCTGCACCGCCCATCCTGTCGAGGAGATGCTCACGGAAGCCGGTCGCTGACGCGCACCGTCGACGCGGACGTCGCCGGATCGGCGGATGCTGGGGGCATGCTCTCCATCGCTCCCGCCGAAACCCTGACCTCCGATGCGCTGTGGGTGCTGCTGCAGGCGCTCGCCGAGGTGCGCGTCGCGCGAGACGCCCTCGACGGTGCCGCCGGAGACGTGCTCACGCTGTCGCGCGACGCCGAGTGGCGGTCGGACGGCGTGGCGGCGCTGCGCGACACTCTGGGCGACCTCGCGACCCGGACGCGGGTCGCCGCGGCCGACGCGGGGTTGCACGAGACGAGGATCGCGAGCGTGAGCGCATGAGCGGGATAAACATCAGCCACGGCGGAGCGATCTCGGTCGACCCCGACGCGCTGCGGCAACTGGCGCATCGGGTAAATGCCGCGGCGATCGGCCACGACGAGGCGGCGCGGGTGCTGCGCAGCGCGTACGAGCGGATCGTCGACGCCCCGGGGCTCAGCGCCCTCGTCGACACGGTCGCGCTGTGGGCACTCGGTCAGCGCGCAGCGGTACTGCACGGGGAATGCGTCGACGCCGCCGCGAGCACCCGGCTGATGGCTGATACCTACGAGTACGTCGAGCTGCTCGTCGAGGCGCGGGCGCGCGGCCTGGGTGCGGCGGGGGACGAGGCGCGCGCCGGAATGCGGCGGCTCGAAGAGGCCGATGCGCGGATCCCCGACCTGGCCCGCGGCCTGGTCGAGCGGTGGGAGGACGAGCGGTTCGCCGGACTGGTCACGCAGGTGCCGCTCGGTGGACTCCTCGGCCCCGCCGGCGTCTTCCCGGCTCTGGTCGGCGCCGCGTCGGGGCGCGGCGTCATCGCGCGCGGTTCCCGGCTGCGCGGGCCGGCGGAACCGGTGACGGTGACACCCGTGAAGACCGCGACGCCGTCAGCGGCTCCCTCGGGTCTCGCGGGTGCGCTGAATCGGATTCCCGAGAAGCGCGGAGCGCAGGTCGCGGTCGAGAAGTACTCGTTCTCGGAAGGTGTCGCGAAGTACGTGGTGTACGTCAAGGGGACTCAGACGTTCGCGCCCGGCGACATGGGAGGTCCCGACCCGTGGGACATGAAGTCGAACTCCCAGCTCTACGTCGGGCAGAACTCCGCCTCGTACGAGGCGACGCTCGCGGCCGTCGAGGCGGCCGGTGCGGAGCCGGGAGACGAGGTGCGGATCGTCGCGCACTCGCAGGGGGGCATGGTCGCGTCGCACTTCGCGATGGAGAGCGCCTACGACGTGCCCGTGGTCGTGACCGCAGGAAGCCCCGTCGACCCCACGCTCGAGAGCGACCAGACCCTCGTAGCGCTGGGGTTCACCGACGACTCGGTGCGGGCGCTCGCGGGCGGTGGCTCACCGGCGGGGACGGGCTCGCCGGACAGTGTCTTGGTCACCGCGGAACACTCTCCGGGATTCGCGTGGGGCGACTTCGGCGATCCGCATCTGCTCGCGTCGTACGTCGACCTCGCGGAGGACGCCGACGCCGCGGGTGACCCGCGCATCGAGAGCGTCGAGCGGCTCTGGGACGAGCTCGACGACGCCGAGGTCATCGAGCGCACCGAGTACCGGGCCGAACGGGTGGCTCCGTGAGGCCGGCTCGCTCTCTGAGGCCGGTGGGGGCGGAGTCAGTCCCGGCGGGACTTGCGGCGCTGCGGCCGCAGGATGAAGCCGAAGATCCCGTTGATCACCGAGATGATGAGTGCGGCCACCACACCCCACCAGAACGAGCCGACCGTGAGGCCCCAGCCGAAGCCGCTCGTGATCCAGGCGGTGAGCCACAGCAGGAAGCCGTTGATCACGAAACCGATGAGCCCGAACGTGATGATGTACAGCGGGAACGCGACGATCTTGACGACCGTGCCGATGATCGTGTTCACCAGGGCGAAGATCGCGGCGACAGCCAGCAGGGTCAGCACGAGCTGCAGCGTCTCTCCCGGAGGGAACGCGGTGATCGTGACCTGCAGCACCGGGATCAGCGTCACGACCCAGAGGGCGAACGCGTTGACGACGACTCGGATGATGAAGCGCATGGTCAGGCCAGTCTCGCACGAGCGCCGCGCGAAGTCAGGAGGAAGGAGAGAGGCGGGTGATCACTCACCGGGGCGGATGTGGTCCGCGATGATCGCCGCGATCTGGTCGAGGTCGACTCTGCTCTGTGCGACATCGAGCACGAAGTCGAAAGCCTCGTCATTCGTGAAAGTCAGCTCGAACCCGTTCATGCGGATGAAGATGAAGGTGAGGACGAGTGAGATCCTCTTGTTCCCGTCGAAGAGGGAGTGGTTCTGGCCCAGCGAACTGATGAGCGCCGCTGCCTTCCGCTCGAATGTCGGATAGGCGTCCACGCCGAACATTCCCGCTGAGGGCCGCGCCAACGCCGAGAAGAGCAAGCCTTCGTCGCGGACATGCAGACCGAGCTTCGTGATGACCGCGAGGGCCTGCTCGGGCTCGATGTATTCCATCACCGTCTACGCGTCTACGCGTCTTCGAGTCGCCTGAGGGTGTCGGCGTATCGATTCGCTATCTCGTCGGCGAGAGACAGTACGCGATCCGTCTTCGACTCACTGTTCGCGAAGCGCGCCACAGCTTCGATGATCACGGCGTGCTTCGACGTGTGTCGCGCACGCGCGATCTCCTCGAGCTGCGCGTCGAGTTCCGCCGGGAGTCGCAGGTTCATCGCCATACCACAATGGTACTAACGCCGTCTCCTGGCTGCCAGAGGCCTGTGGATTCTAGAGTGGTGCTGTGACCGACCCGACCCTCCCGCGCATCCGCCCCGCCATAGCCGCCCTCGCGCCGTACCGACAGGGCAAGCAGGCCGGACCCGACGCGTTCAAGCTCTCGAGCAACGAGAACCCCTTCGAGCCGCTCCCGTCGGTCGCCGAGGCTCTGCAGCACACGACGCCGATCAACCGCTACCCCGATGCGACCGCGCTCCGACTGCGTCAGCGCCTCGGAGCCCGGTACGCCGTCGAGCCCGACCAGGTGCACGTCGCGGCGGGCAGCGTCTCGATCCTGCACCAGCTGATCCTGGCCACGGCATCCGTCGGCGACGAGGTCGTCTATGCCTGGCGGTCGTTCGAGGCGTATCCGAGTCTCCCGCTCGTCGCGGGCGCGACCGGCGTGCAGGTGCCGCTCCTGCCCGACTCGCGTCACGACCTCGATGCGATGGCCGATGCCGTCACCGACCGCACCCGTGCGGTGATCCTCTGCACGCCCAACAACCCCACCGGTCCGATCATCACGCACGCCGAGTTCACCCGCTTCATCGAGCGGGTCCCGTCCGACGTGCTCGTGATCCTCGACGAGGCGTACGCCGAATTCGTCACCGACGAGGACGCGATCGACGGTCTCGCCGAGCGCGTGTTCGAGCAGCACCCGAACGTGGTCGTTCTGCGTACCTTTTCGAAGGCCTACGGTCTCGCCGGCCTCCGGGTCGGCTACGCGATCGGCAACGAGAAAGTGCTGGACGCGGCGCGCACCACCGGCATCCCGCTGTCCGTCACCTCCGCCGCGGAGAACGCCGCCATCGCGAGCCTGGATGCCGAGTCCGAGCTGCGGGAGCGCGTCGCCGTGCTCGTCGAGCGCCGCACCCGGCTCATCGACGGGCTGCGGGCCCAGGGGTGGGACGTCCCGGATTCCCAGGCCAACTTCGTCTGGCTCCCCACGGGCGCCGAGACGGATGCCGCGGCTGCCGCGTTCGCCGAGAACGACCTCGTCGTCCGTCCGTTCTCGGGCGACGGCATCCGCATCTCGGTGGGCGAGGAGGCGTCGGTCGACCGCGTGCTCGCGGTCGCCGCCATCCTGCGCTGACCGGCCTTTTCTTCGGATTCCCGGCAGTTACGAGGGTGTCCTAGGTATACGTGACCCGGCATGCGGCCGCGGGTAGCGTGGAGCGCGTGAGTACCCCCGAGACCCCCCTCGTGCGTGTCCTTGACGCCGAAGGCAGCTTCGCTCCGAGCCCGGCAGCCGAGCAGTATCTGCCTCTCATCGAGGCGATCAGCGACGCCGAGCTCGAGCAGTTCTACCGAGACATGGTCGTCATCAGGGCGATCGACACCCAGGCGACCAACCTGCAGCGGCAAGGGCAGCTCGCCCTATGGCCGCCGAGCCGTGGCCAGGAGGCGGCGCAGGTCGGCTCCGGTCGTGCGGCTCGCGCGCAGGACACGATCTTCCCCTCGTACCGTGAGCACGTCGTCGCCCGCATCAGGGGTGTCGACCCCGTCGACATCATCAAGCTCATGCGCGGGATGTCGCACGGCGGGTGGGATCCGACCGACCCGAAGAACGGCAACACACGGCTGTACACGCTCGTGCTCGGCTCGCAGACCCTGCACGCCGCCGGCTACGCGATGGGTCTCTCGTTCGACGGCCGCACCGGCACCGGAGACCCCGACCGCGACGAGGCGGTGATCGTCTACTACGGCGACGGCGCATCCAGCCAGGGCGACGTGCACGAGGCGATGGTCTTCGCCGCGAGCTACCAGGCACCGACAGTGTTCTTCCTGCAGAACAACCACTGGGCGATCTCCGTTCCCGTCACCACCCAGTCGCGCGTGCCGCTCGTCGAGCGCAGCGCGGGCTACGGCATCCCGAGCGTCCGGGTCGACGGCAACGACGTGCTCGCCAGCTACGCCGTCTCACGGGTGGCCCTCGACGAGGCGCGCGCCGGCGGGGGACCCCGCGCGATCGAAGCCGTGACCTATCGCCTCGGCGCGCACACCACGAGCGACGACCCGACCAAGTACCGCGGCTCCGACGAGGAGGAGTCGTGGGCCCTGCGTGACCCGATCGTGCGCATGAGGGCCTTCCTCCAGAACCGGGGCGCCTCGGCGCGGTTCTTCGCCGACACGGATGCCGAGGCGGCCGACGCCGCGGAGGACCTGCGCTCCCGCACGGTGGAGCTCGGCCCGCCCAGCGCCGACAAGATTTTCGACCACGTGTACAGCGACCCGCATCCGCTCATCGCGGAGCAGAAGGCGTGGCGCGCCCGGTACGAGGCGTCGTTCGAGGGAGGTCAGGCATGACCCGGTCCGCGCAACTTCTGCGGTCTTCCGCACCTTTTGCGGCCTCTACCTTCGGCCAGGGCCGCAGAACCTGCTCATGGCCGCAGAACTTCACGACGTCGAGGACGGTGCAGGCATGACTCTCGAGACGATGCCGTTCAGCAAGGCCCTGAACGCCGGTCTGCGCAAGGCGATGGAGGACGACCCGAAGGTCCTGCTCATGGGCGAGGACATCGGCAAGCTCGGCGGAGTCTTCCGTGTCACCGAGCACCTGCAGCGCGACTTCGGCGATCGGCGGGTGCTCGACACCCCGCTCGCCGAGTCGGGGATCGTCGGCACGGCCATCGGTCTGGCCATGACCGGGTTCCGCCCGGTGATCGAGATCCAGTTCGACGGATTCGTGTTCCCCGCGTTCGATCAGATCACGACGCAGCTCGCGAAGCTCACCAACCGTCACGAAGGGGCGCTGAGCCTGCCGATCGTGATCCGCATCCCGTACGGCGGCCACATCGGTGCCGTCGAGCACCACCAGGAGAGCCCCGAGGCGTACTTCACGCACACCCCGGGTCTGCGGGTGGTGTCGCCGTCGACGCCGAACGACGCGTACTGGATGATCCAGGAGGCCATCGCGTCGAACGACCCGGTGATCTTCATGGAGCCGAAGAGCCGCTACTGGCCCAAGGGCGAGGTGGAGCTGGATGCCTCCGCCGCGCCGCTGCACGCCTCGCGCGTGGTGCGCACGGGCTCCGACGTCACGCTCGTCGGGCACGGCGCGATGGTGACGACGTTGCTGCAGGCGGCGGCGCTCGCCGAGGGCGAGGGCACGAGCTGCGAGGTCGTCGACGTGCGGTCGCTGTCGCCGATCGACTACGAGCCGATCCTCGGATCAGTGCGCAAGACCGGACGCATGGTCTACGCGCAGGAGGCGCAGGGCTTCACGAGCCTCGGCTCGGAGGTTGCGGCGACCGTCATGGAGCGCGCGTTCTACGCACTCGAGGCCCCCGTGCTGCGAGTGTCGGGGTACGACACCCCGTTCCCGCCCGCGAAGCTCGAGGGCGCATACCTGCCGGATGCCGACCGCATCCTCGAAGCCGTCGACCGTTCCCTGGCCTACTGACACCGTTCCGAGAGGACCGCAGATGAGCACGCAGAACTTCACCCTCCCCGACGTGGGCGAGGGCCTGACCGAGGCCGAGATCGTCGCGTGGAAGGTCGCCCCGGGCGACACCGTCGCGATCAACGACGTGATCTGCGAGATCGAGACGGCCAAGTCGCTCGTCGAGCTGCCCTCGCCGCACGCCGGTGTGGTCGGTGAGCTGCTGGTCGCCGAGGGGGAGACGGTCGAGGTCGGCTCGCCCATCATCACCTTCGTGACGGACGCGCGCGACGACGCCGGGCCCGGTGTCATCGCGACGGCCGAGGCGCCCGCTCCCGAGGAGGGCGGCGGCTCGGTGCTCGTCGGCTACGGCTCCGGCACCGGCGCGACGTCGCGTCGCAAGCGCCCGGCGGAGCGCCCGGTGCGCTCGTCGGTGGGTGTGATCGCGAAGCCGCCGATCCGT
This sequence comes from Microbacterium hydrocarbonoxydans, assembly GCF_023715885.1. Taxonomy (GTDB): domain Bacteria; phylum Actinomycetota; class Actinomycetes; order Actinomycetales; family Microbacteriaceae; genus Microbacterium; species Microbacterium hydrocarbonoxydans_C. The sequence continues at coordinate 764,139 of NZ_JAMBOY010000001.1, forward strand.
AAGCTCGCGCGCGACCTGGGCGTCGACCTGACGACCGTCACCCCGACCGGCACGGACGGCGAGGTCACCCGCGACGACGTCGTGAAGCACGCCGAGCAGGCGAGCGTGTTCCGCAACATCCAGACCCCCGAGTGGGGCGACGTGCGCGAGGAGACCGTACCCGCTCCGCAGTCGGCCCCGGCCGGGCTCGCCCGCGGGCTGGCGCCCGTTGCGGCATCCTCTGCAGCATCCGACGATCGCATCGAGTCCATCCCGGTCAAGGGCGTGCGCAAGGCGACGTCGTCGGCGATGGTGCAGAGCGCGTACTCCGCCCCGCATGTCACGGTGTGGAAGGACGTCGACGCGACCCGCACGATGGAGCTGGTCAAGCGGCTGAAGGCCTCGCCCGACTACGCCGACATCCGTGTCTCGCCGCTGCTGATCGTGGCGCGGGCCGTGATCTGGGCGGCCCGCCGCACGCCCATGGTCAACGCCGCCTGGATCGAGACCGAGAACGGCGCGGAGATCGCGGTGCGCCACTACGTCAACCTCGGCATCGCCGCGGCGACCCCGCGCGGCCTGCTCGTGCCCAACATCAAGGACGCGCAGGATCTCAGCATGAAGGACTTGGCGAGGGCTCTGAACCGGCTCACGGTCACGGCGCGGGAGGGCAAGACCACGCCCGCCGACCAGCAGCACGGCACCATCACGATCACCAACATCGGAGTGTTCGGGATGGATGCCGGGACGCCGATCATCAATCCCGGTGAGGCCGGGATCGTGGCGATGGGCACGATCAGCCAGAAGCCGTGGGTCGTCGACGGCGAGGTGCGTCCGCGCTGGGTCACGACCGTGGCCGGATCGTTCGACCACCGCGTCGTGGACGGCGACGGCATGAGCCGCTTCATCGCCGACGTCGCGAGCGTGCTGGAGGAGCCCGCGCTGCTCGTGGAGTGATATGAGACGTCGCCCTAAATGATCCAAACGACTGTTGAAGTTGATCCGAGCCAAACCATGTGCGCCGGATCAGGGACTTGCGCCATGAAAACACTGGGATTCTTCTCAATGATCTCATGGGGGGCGCGAAGTGGCGCGCACTGAACGGGCGTCGCCCGCCGAGATGACACCCTCTTGGCCGTCCTCAACGTCGTCTGACTATGCCGCGGAGCGGGCTCGCTTGTTCGCTTTGAACCTCCGCGCTGCCATCGGAGACCGAAGCATTCGGGCCGTTGGGCGAGACGCCGACGTCGACGAAGGCACCATTCGACGGGTTCTCGCTGGATCGACGTGGCCGGACATTCGAACAATCGCATTGCTGGAGAAGGCGCTGGACCAGTCGTTATACCCCATCCGATGACGTCTTTTGGCTGTCTGCCTGTCGCGAATGCCTTGCCCTCGTGTGGTCGGATTCACCAAGCGATTCCGACCACTCTGACCACTCAAGACTGAGGATCTCGCGCCCGGAGCGAGTGGATCACTGGAAGCCACGGCATGGCTGACATCTTCGCCTCGCGAATCAGTGCGGCGGCAGCCCAGGCGTTGCGGTGCGACGCTTTCCGCACACTCACGCCTGAAGCCCTTGAGTCATCGAGCGGCCCGATCATCGGCTCTTGGCCGCGTCGATGCCGTATCGCCTGGGCCCAGGGGGACGCGATAAGCACCGGGTGAAACGCGTTCGTCGCGAGTGCGGTCTATCGTCATCCGACACACCCAGGCTTTGATAGCGGCTCCGACGACCCCGGTGAAAGCGATAAGAGTTGGGGAGTCGTCGCGGCGCGCCAGCTGAATGTATCCGTCGTGCCGCCCGATGCTAATGGACGGTCCGAGAAGGCCGATGGAAACCGGCTCAGGTTGAGTCCCACGTAAGCGAGCGAGCAACGAGTCAGCAGCTGCTCCTCCTAAAGGCAAGGCGGTGCGCGCGCCCATCGGGAGATGCCGGCCGACCGAATCTGGCAGCTTCACAGCATCTCCTGCTCCAAGGATTGTCGGGTGGTCGACGCAGAAGAGCGTGTCATCAACACGGAGCCGTCCCTTACCGTCGGCCGGTAAGCCACTTCGGGTAGCGAGGTCAGGGACCTCGAAGCCTGCCGACCATATGACCAGGTCGTACTGGAGGTGTACCCCGGCATCGGTGATCACTCCAGCGGCCGTCACCTCGGATACGACTTCCCCTTCCTCCACATCGACATTGAGTCTCCTCAGACGTCGGCGGATCGAGCGTCGTGCCGCGGGGCGCATGGTGGGAACGAGTTGAGCACCAGCAATCAGGGTGACTTTCGTTCGGGGGTGTGCTTCTGCGATCTCCGCGGCCGTCTCCACCCCGGCTGGCCCGCCACCAACCACACAGACGCTTCGAGTGCGCGCCATCGCAAGACGGCGTGCGACCTCGGTCGCACCGTCGATGTCACCGATTCTCACCGCGAAGCGAGACACCCCGCGGACTGCCGAGGAGCTGCGGGAGCCTACTGCGTATATGAGCCAATCGAACTCGAGCGCCACGGGTCCCCTGGAGGTCGTCACATGCGTCAGCCGCGCGTGTGGATCGATTCGTTCCGCACGGCCCAGCACCACCGCGACTTCCGGGTGAATCATCGAGGCGAGCTCAATGCCAGCGTCAGCGTTCCCGGCGGCGTGCTCATGTAGACGGATCCGATGGACGAACCGATCCGTCGGATTGACGATTGCCACATGCGTACGTGCTCGCTCTACGGGACTCATTGAGGCAAGAAGCCGATTCGAGGCGATTACGCCCGCATATCCGCCACCGATGATGAGAACGGACACGGGCTCATCATCAGTCGTCGCAGCGATGGTCATGACCCTCCCTCCGTCCGGGGCTGCGCGGACGACGGATAGCGATCTGTGATCCGCCAGTAGTACCCGAACGGATCGAGAATCCGGAAGTCGGTGAGCCCCCAAGAACGGGATGTGACATCTTCGTCGATGGGCCAGCCCGACTCGCGCACCCGCTGACGCGAAGCCGCCAAGTCGTCGACTTCGAGGACGAGCTCCACGCCGAGAGGAGGCCGCCGCTGACTGGACGCTATGACCGAGCGCTCGGCAGCTCCGACCCGCACGTCGCCTCGGCGGAGCGCCAAGTAAGCGGGTGCCCGGGTGCGTTCGTCTCGCTCGACGTAAAAGTCGAGCACTTCGACGTAGAAGTTCGCGGCGAGGTCGAGATCGTCAGGGAAGATCTCGATACGTAGTGTGCTCACGGATGATCCTTGTCCCATCGGGATGGGTGGGGCCGGGTTTCTCCCCCTGTCCCCACCCATACGGCGTCAGAATTGCGCGATGAAGCTGCCGATGACGCGGTCGATAGCGGACAAGTCGGCTTCGGTGTTGGCCTGCACCGCGACAGTGATGGTGTAGCTGCCGTCGTTGGCGGTCGCTGCGAGGAACACGTAAGCCGCTCCGACGCCGCCGCACTGCTCGTAGACCTGGTACGTCCCCGTGTGAACGCCGTCTTCGAACGGGGACAACTCCTGTGGCGCACAGTTCTCGGCGAGGAACTCATCCGCACGCCGCAGCAGCTCATCAGGCGTGACCTTCGTGCTGGCATCCTGCGAGGCGGCCACCCACACGCCGGGCGTCTCCCAACCATCCGCGAACCCGGCCATATCGGGTGAGGCGATCACGCTGGACCACGTGCCGTCGTCGTTGGTGTAGCCCGCTCCATCGAGCTGATTCCACGCTGCCGGAACTTCGACCTGAATGTTGCCGGAGTCGTCCGTGATGCTGACGAATTCACCTTCGGCAACTTCGCTACTGTCACTCGTTTCGCCAGGCGTGCTCAGCACCTGGACTGCCTCCAGGGCATCTCCGTTGAACTGACCGCGGTAGTAGATTCCGTCGGCGGGTCGGTACAGGTCGACATCTAGTGTTGCGTCCTGACCGTGGGTGCGGAGCACATCGCAGTAGTCAGCGAGCGTTCCGTCCTGCGCCAGGGTGACGCCCTGCAGTTTGGTGAGCAGGTCGCCCGGCTCGACGCCTGCCTTGTCGGCGGGGGACCCGGATTGCACGGAACTGACCCATACGCCGAGGCCCTGCCCGTTCTCGTCTGCGATGGCTTGTGCGTTGATACCCAGACTGAGGATGTCGTTCCCGGCGATGAGATCGTCGATAACGGCGGTGACTTCGTCTCGGTGAATCGCGAGGTTGGTGTCGTAGGTGTTGTTGCCGGCGTAATTGACCCCTACCAACCTTCCTTTCTCGTCGACGAGCGGTCCTCCGGAGTTGCCCCCGCGGATACGCGCGTCGTGCTCGATGACGCTGTCCAGGGATGCCCAGGGGGTTTCTCCTGGTGTGGATGCCTTGGAGACGATGCCCCGAGTCATGGTGAAGGTGGGGTCACCGAGAGGGAACCCGGCAGCGTAGACGTCGGTAGCCGTCTTGATCTCGCCTTTTCGCCATTCGAAGAAAGGGAACGAGTCTCCGGGAAGCTGGATGACCGCGAGGTCGAGGCACTCGGACGAGCCGAGGACTTTCGCGTTGTATGTCTTGTCCGTATCACCCCCGAGCCAGACATCGAGAGTGCCAGCTCCCACCACAACGTGGTTGTTGGTCACGGCGATGCCGTCGGACGAGACGAGGAAACCGGAGCCGCGGCCGGCCGCCTCGTACCCACCCTCTTCGGGAGAGACGAATGTGCCAACGGCTTCGATCTGGATAGTCGCGGACTGGACATCGTCGAATGTCACTGCGTCGGAGGACGGGGCTGGCGGTGTCGCGGGGGCGGCGCACGCGGTCAGCGAGACGAGCGTGAGCGTGAAGGCGCTCAGCGCAAGGGCAGGTCGGCGGGTTCGCCGGCGAGATGAGGTGGAAGACATGCTGTGACCGTACGGACGGACGCTTGCGGTGCTCTTTCGCGCGACGCTCGCCGGTCTTGCATCGTCCTTGCACTCCGTCATCGAGAAGGCGGACGGCCGACCCGTCCTAACCGAGAACGCGGTCCACGAGCGGGTGCAGATGAGGGCTTCTCAGCGCGATGGTCGCCTGGGTGGCACCCTGGCGGAGACTCGCCGCGATGTCAGCTCCGCTGAGAGAGGCGTGAAAGAACCCAGCCATGAACGCGTCGCCCGCGCCGTTCGTATCGACGACGACAGTGGGTTCCGCATGGACTTCGTAACGATCACCGGACGTGTTCAAGGCGATGGCACCCTCCGCTCCGCGGGTGCAGACAGCCAGACGTGGCCCTCTTCGGAGACACGAGCTCATCAATTCCCATGGGTCATTCGTCCTGTCGTCATTCATGAAGACGACGTCCGCGGCCGTTACGAAGGGGTCGTGGTAGGCGGAGGCGCCATCGTAATCGTGAAGATCGACCCACACGTTCGCCCTCCATTCGGCGCAGTCGCGACGCTCGAGGAGCGTCGAGCCCAGGTCGCTCAGATCGATGACTGCAACGTCGGCGCCGCGGAGCGCCGTCTCAACGGCGTGAAGAGTGCTCTGTCCGGCAGTGGACGGGGTGTCGACGTAGATCGATAGCCGCTCTCCCTGGGGAGTCATCAGGTTTGTGTGTCTCTCGGTGCGGCTCGATGCGTGTGCGTGGAGCGTGACGCCAGCGGCGGCCAGGGCATCCCGTACGCGACGACCATCCGGATCATCGGCGATCAGGGCATGCAATTCGATGCCCTCTCGAAGCTGCGCAAGATGCAGTGCTTTTCCGGCCGAGGTCCCCCCCCGACGGTGTGAACCGACCGATCTGCAAAGACCATGTGCGGCTCGGGTCGGGGCAGGTGGTCCAGTTCGATGAGGTGGTTCCACGAGGCTGGACCTACGACGACTACACGCGCCGCTGATATGTCTGATGAATCGGGCATGGGTTCGTATTCCGTTCGCGCTCGTGGCGTGAAAGCCTGAGATGAGAAGACGGTGTGCGGCGCCGAAGCAGCGCCGCACACCGTCGGTATCCGAGGCTGGGGTCCTCAGATGGCTTCCCCGTGGAGGGGATAGGGGAAGCGGCCTGCAGGGTCGTGCTTGCGACGCACGTCTCGGAGTCGCGCAGCGACGTGCGGCGCCCATGACGTCACCGGAGTCCCCGGTACGGGACGGTTGGCGCGGCCGAAGAAGTTGATCTGAGTAGACAGCGACCTCCATCCGCCCATCGTCGTGAAGAGCGTGTCGATGACCTCCGGAATGACCGTGTGGAGGAGATCCGGCACGGGAGCGCCCACGACGTGGAGACTGTACGCGGCACCGCGTCCTCCGACAGCGTTGTCTGGTTCGGGGGTTCGCGCGAGCGCACCCCCGAGCAGTCGGACCTCCACGGCGGCGAGTGGCACGTCGGCGTTCGGTCCCGCCACTTCGAGCAGCGCGTCTGCAGCGGCCGCCGTGAAACTGTGGAGGAGAATGCCGCCTTCCATGACGGGCATGGGGTCCACCGGGTCGGCATGGATGCGCCCGATCTCCTGATAGGGCATCATTCCCACCGCGTCGATGAGCGGCCGCGCCACCTCGCGAAGGGGCGCCATCAGTGCCTCGGCGTCATCAGCCGCCCCAACGTATCCGATGCGCACGGCGCAGACGAAGCGTCCCCGCAGCGGCTCGGGAAGCTCGGGGAGCGGCGGAAGCCGGAGCATCGCGACCGAGGTGGTCATCTCGTCCGGGAGGTTGTGGGACCATTCGGCGAAGGTGCGGAGGACGGCTGCGGCGTCCTCCGCAGCGTAATACAGCGCCCCGCCGTAAAGGGTCGACAGAGGGAAGAGGTCGATCTCAACCTCGACCACGACGCCGAAGCCTCCCTTGCCGCCGCGCAATGCCCAGAAGAGGTCCTGGTTGAACTCCGCATCGGCACGGACGAGCCCACCGTCGGCTGTCACGACATTGATGCACCGGACGTGATCGGCAGCGAAGCCGAACGTCCGGGCCACGGGCCCGATGCCACCCCCGAGGAGATACCCGACGACGCCCACGTGCGGTGCGGAACCACAGAGCGCCGCCAGCCCATGCGGAGCAGCCGCATCGAGGACGTCTGTCCACGTTGCGCCTGCACCAACGCGAGCAGTGCGCGCTGCCGGATCCACCTCGACGAACGCCAGCCCGTCGGTTGCGACGGCGATTCCTGCGGTAACGGCCGCCTGGGCTCCATGGCCCTTACCCAGGACCTGCACAGGCAAACCGTGCCGGTTGGCGAGCGTCACGGTAGCCGTGACGTCGCTAGCCGACTGCGGCACCACCACCAGCTCAGGCGTGTGGGTGATGTCCCGATTGAATCCCAGCAGTGCTGAGCGGTACTCGGGGTCGCTGGCTGCGTAAGCGTGCGAGACCCCTGCGGCGCGGAGCTCGACGACGAGCGAGACGTCCAGATTGGTCGACATGATTCCTCCAGTGAGATCGACGGATGACTATTTCTCTCTCGATCACCTGTCGCCGACCTTGCACCGGTCCGCTCGCTACCTTGCGTCGCGTCACACGGAAACGCGTGGTAGCGCGCGGAGATACGCGGCGACCACCGCGTTCACGTCGAGTTGGAGATGCGGGGATGCGGCGTGGACGGTCCGTGAGAAGGTCATCGCATCGGCAAGCAGCATGATGTCGCGTCCCTGCTGCGGAGTCGCGAGAAAGCCGAACCGCTTGAGCAGATCGGGAGCAGCGGCGAACGCACCCGCGAGAAGTGGAGATTCGGACGAGAGTAGTCCGCTGAGCGGGTCTGCGGCGAGGTAATCCAGCACCAGCGCGTAACGAGCGCGCATGTCGTTCGGGCGCGACACCAACGCCGAGACGAAGTCTGCTACCAGCCCTGCCAGCTGTTCGATGCGGCCTTCGGCGTCGTCGGCGGGCTCGGCCGCGGCGAGCGCGGCGAAGTAGTCGTTCAGGTCTGCGAGGCTGCGTTCGGCGAGTCGGTCCGCCACAATCTGCAGCAGGGCTAGCCGCGTGTTCGCGTAGTAGGACGTCGATCCTTGCGGAAAGCTCGCTTCACGGTCGACGGCGCGGTGAGTGAGTCCGCGTAAGCCGCTCGTTGCGATGACTCGGATCGCTGCGTCTGCGAGAAGCTGTGGCCGATTCGGGGGCGAAGTCTCATTTTCTTGCACCCGCGACACTCTACAGGTGTATAGTCACCTCGAAAGAGACTCTACACCTGTAGTGAAATGGAGAGATCGATGCGCATCGCGATTATCGGAGCTGGAATCGGCGGACTAGCCACCGCAATCGGTCTACAGCGTGCCGGCGCGGAGGTGGTCGTGTTCGAGCGCGCCGCCGAGCTCACCCCTGTCGGGTCCGGTCTCTCGGTGTTCCCGAACGGGATCGCCGCGTTGGACTCCCTCGGGCTCGGTTCCTCGTTCCGCGCTATCACCAGCGCGAGTGCAGCGGCACTCGATGCAGGGCAGCGTCGTCCGGATGGACGCTGGCTGGCGCATCTGCCCGGGGAGGCCGTCAGTGGGCTTCGAGTGGTTCATCGGGCAGAGCTTCACGAGATCCTCGTTGCGGCTCTCAGGCCCGGCACCCTGCGCCTCGGCACCGTGGCATCTGCTCCTCGTGACGTCACCTCGACGGACGTCGAGGTGACTGGGGCTGATGGAGAATCACGCATCGAAACGTTTGATCTCGTCGTCGCCGCAGACGGCATCAACAGCGCCGTCCGCCGCTCCTGGCCCGGCGACCCGGGACTGAGATACTCCGGGTACTCAAGTTGGCGCGGAGTGACGAGCCGCCCGGTCGACCTATTGGGCGCCGCTGGCGAGACGTGGGGGCGGGGACTCCGATTCGGCATGGCGCCGCTTCGAGACGGCCGCGTCTACTGGTTTGGCGTCGCGACGATGCCGGCGGACGCGAAGATCGACGACGAATACGCACGCGTTCGCGAGCTGTTCGGCGAATGGCACGACCCGATACCCGCCCTCCTGGATGCCACAGACCCCGCGGTCGTCTTCCGGCTCCCCATCAACGACCTCGCCGAACCGCTGCCCACGTTCCGTCGGGCCAATTGGGTGCTACTCGGCGACTCCGCCCATGCGATGACTCCCGATCTGGGTCAAGGAGCGAACCAGGCGATGGAAGATGCAGCAACCCTCGTCGCTCTCCTCTCCGGTATCGCGAGCCACCCAGCCCCAGGCCAGGATCTCGTCGACTCGGCGCTTACCGAGTACGACCACCTTCGACGGCAGCGCACCCAGCCCATCGCCAAGCGTGCACGGATGCTCGGCGCCCTCGCCCACGTGCCGTCCCGCGCTGGAGTCCTGCTTCGCAACGCGGTCATGCGGCTGACTCCCGCAGACGCCATGGGCAAGCAGGCCGCCGCCGTGCAGACCTGGACACCACCGACCGCCACCGGACGGGTGGCCCCTGCTGACGTGCGGTGACTGACATGGCAGGCACGGTCGCTGACCCGCGTGCGAAAGTCGAGGCGCCCACGCTCTGTCTTCTCGGTGACATGCAGGTGAATTCCGCTGCCCTGCCACCGGTGCTCCCGCAACCGGGTCGCGTCGCGTCGCTGCTCGCACTCCTTGCCCTGGAGCCCGGAAGAGTGGTGTCCGCGGAGCGCTTGATGGACCAACTATGGGAGGACGCGCCTCCGCAGTCAGGAGTTGCAGCGCTGTACGTGTACGTATCGCGCCTACGGCGACAGTTGGCTCCGCTCGACATATCCGTCACCACCCGCGCTCCCGGCTACGTTCTCGAAGTAGCCCCGGACGCGGTCGATATCGTCCTGTTCTCGAATGCTGTCGCCGCAGCCGAGCTGGCACTTGAGGAGCGGGATTTAGAGGAAGCCGAAATCTGTCTTCGTCACGCGCGCTTACTCTGGCGCGGTGACCCCTTCCAGGGAACATCGGCGTGCAGTGATCTTCTCCTAGAAGCGCAACGTCTACAGCGACTTCGAGACCGAATGTCGGAGCTGGATGCGCGACTCCTGCTGGGGACCGGACAGGCCCGAGCCGCCGCTGATCTCGGCCGGACGCTGACGGAGCGCGACCCTCTCAACGAGGCGCACTGGGCGTTGCGCATGGAAGCAGAGCGGGACTGCGGAAACATCGCGGTGGCCCTCGCGCTGTTCGAGGAGTTCCGTGAGATTCTCGCGGACTCCCTGGGCATCGACCCGGGTGCCCGGTTGAGACATCTGCATACCGAACTCCTCCAGAACGATCTCCTAACCGACCTTCAAGTGACGTCTGGGAGCGAAACTTCGACGCCAGCGGGCCACGCCAGAATTGGCAGAGCGACGTACCTGGACGAGATCCGCTCGGCGGTCTCCGCCGCCGCCAACGGTCACGGGCGCCTGCTTGTGCTGGAAGGTCAACCGGGCGTCGGCAAGACGTACCTCGCTGAGCAGGCAGCGCGAATCGCCGAGGATGTCGGGCTGGTGACGGCTTGGGCGCGGACTGTTGAGGGCACTGGAGCTCCGCCTCTGTGGCCCTGGCAGCGAATCCTTGCTGCGCTTCCTGGGGCGAGTGATCCGACAGGAGCCGGTGAGATCGCTCGCCTGCGGTCTGAGATCAGCCCGTCCAATGACGCAGACGAAGCTCGCTTTCGCCTATCGGAAGCGCTCGTGGCAAAGGTTCTCACCGAGGTCACCCAACGGCCGGCGCTTATCGTGTTCGATGACGTGCAATGGGCCGACGACCCTACCCTTCATGCCATCGGCGTGCTTGGCTCCGCCCTGCGATCCTCTGCCTGCGTAGTGATCCTGACTGTGCGCCAACCAGTCGCGCACCGGCCTGCCCTTGCATCGACACTCGCCGGTCTCCAACGGGAGACGACGACGCGACGGCTACCAGTGACTGAGTTCACTCTGGCCGAGATCGCCGAGGAGTTGACTCGCACGACCCAGCTGAGAACTGATGAAGTCACGGCTGCCGCCGAGCGGCTTCGTGAACGCACCGGTGGTAACGCCTTCTTCCTCACGGAACTTCTGAAGGCAGCCGACGGGGTCACCCTGCCAGCCAGCATCGCAGACCTCATCCACGCACGCCTGGCTCCACTGAGTCCATCGTTGCGCGACCTCGTCGACACCGCCGCTGTCGCCGGCCTTCACATCGACGTTCCGCTCCTGGCCGCAGCGCTCGGCGTTGGTCTTCCGGAGATCATGTCGGGAGCGGATGAGCTCTGCGCGGCGGGGTTGTGGAGACAGGAACCTGACGGATTCATGTTCGCGCACAGCCTCGCACGAGATTCCGTTCTCTCGGCGGTGTCGCGGGCGGGCATGTCGAGGGCACATCAACTGCTCGCAGATGCCCTGGAGCGGCGTTACTCTGCCGATCTCGAGCCGGTGCTCGAGGCAGTCGCCTATCACCGACACCGCGCAGCCGCGGGGATGAGCGACGAGAAGGCTTTTCTCGCTTGCACAACAGCGGCCGACCGAGCCGCTCGAAGCCTTGCCTTCGACCAGGCGGCGACCTTCCGAGAGAGAGCTCTGGGCTGCATCCCGACTGACGAGCTAGAGCCCCGAAGGCGGGCTGAGACACTCTTTGCCCTCACCGCGGAACGACGTGCCGCCGGCGATGTCGTGGGCGCCGCTTCTGCGCTTCGCCAAGCCATCAGAGCAGCCCAACAACTTCAGGATCGAGCCTTCACGGCGCAAGTGCTCGCGCTCCTGGGCGAGGCGACACTGTGGAACTGGCGGCAGTACGGCGAGGTCGACGTCGATGCCATCTTGCTCCTCGAAGATCTCCTGTCTGATGCGTCTCTGCCGGATCCTGAACGTTCTGATCTGTCCATCGCTCTGGCTATGGAGCTGTACTACGCCGAGGAATCGGATCGATCCCGCGCGAGGGCACTTACCGATGAGGCCGTTATCAAGGCGGCGCAGATGGGTGACCCTGCACGACGTTCGAAGGCATACAGTGCAGCGGTGTTCTCCGTGTGGAGACCGGATAGTGAAGCCGCGCGCCTGTCGATCCTTGACGAGTGGCTCGCCCCCTCCGCAAGTGGCGGCGCGATTCCTGACGAGATCGTCGCGCGTCTTCACCGCGCCAGCGTTCATCTCGTTTTGGGCGAGATCGATGCGTGGAGCGAAGACATCGAACGCGCTGGAGAGCTACTCACTCGCGCGGGTCGCGCGGAGTTCAATGCACAACACGCGGCTCAGATGGCGGGGGCAGCTCTACAAGCGGGAAGGTTCGGTGACGCGAGGGAGCTGATGGCTCGCGCTGACGCCATCATGCGACGAACCAGCATGTGGGGAGGCGCGTGGGTCACGTGGATGCAGCGGCTCACTCTCGCACGAATCGAAGGTCGCGTCGCCGACATCGCTGACGACCTCCTCGCCGCAGCCTCCCCGGACGGGCAGCGTGCGCTGCGCTGGGGAGCGGTGCTTGCCCTCGCGGAGGCTGGCCGCATCGACGAAGCTCGGGCGATGCAGGGGCGATGGAACCTGCGGACCATGCCGAAGTCCAGCACGTGGACCACGGACTTTGACGTCGCTCAAGCAGCAGAAGTTGCTGTTCACTTGGGAACGCCGCTGCTCACAGACGCCTATGAGGCGGTAGCGAGGTCATCTTCCCCGTTGTTGATGGCGGGCACGGGAGTTGCCATCCTCGGGCCGCGAGACGAGCTTCTTGCACGCATCGCGACGCGCCTCGGCCGCCGTTCCGCCGCAGCAGAGCATCAAGAACGGGCGCGCCGCGTCACCGAGAAGGTTCGCGCTGCCCTGGGCGTCGAGCCTTCCTGGCCTTTGGGAAGCGAGTGAGACGGTCGGAGTAACGACGTCAAAATGGCCCGTGGTGTCGGAACACCACGGGCCATAGCCATCGCTAGACGCTGATGAGACGGTGGCCCTCGATGGTTGAACCATCGAGGGCCACTGTTTTACTGCTCCGTCCGACGCCGCCTGACCAGGAGGACTCCGAGCAGTATGGCGACGAGGCCGACTGCACCTCCGGCGCCAATCCCTATGCCGGTCACAGCCAGCGCGGCGGGACCGTTCGCTCCTGCGGTCGGCGACTGTCCAGAACCGTGTTCACCGGGCTTCGTCGGGTCGGTGGGGCTGGTCGGGTTCGTCGGGTCCGCGGGGTCCGCCGGGTCCGCGGGATCCGTCGGGTCCGTGGGATCCGTCGGGTCCGTGGGATCCGTCGGGTCCGTGGGATCGGCGGAGGGTGTCCACCGCAGGTAGTTCAGCTCCCGAATGTCGTCGCTCTCAGCAGCCACCCCCGCCCAGGGCGTCCGGAAGTGGACATCGCCCGGCACGAGCGTGTTCGAGTAGGAAGCGAAGACCACCTCCGATCCGTCCGCTGTCACCGACATGAGAGGCCGCCCTGGCCAGGGCGACATACCGACGTCGCAGCGTCCGTTGTCGCATTCGCCCGCGAACACGGTCACGCCCGGATTTCCGTCTCGGTCGACATCGATCCGCTCCAGGTCCTCAGTGGCGACGTTCCAGCGGTACATTCCTGCACCATCGCTTCCCTCGAAGAAGCCGAACATCACCACCTGCGAGCCGTCGCCGCTCAATAGCGCTTGGACAACCGGCGAGGATGCCGCCGTATCGCGGGCTGTGTCTCCGCTGACCTCGGTGACCTTGCCGGTCTCGAGATCGACGAGGTACACGTCATCTTTGAGGTCGGTATCACCGGCATCCTCACCGAGGTCGCCCCGTCCGTGAACGAGCGCGAGCGATCCATCGTCGGAAAGGTCCAGCAGATCGAACTCGATGGGGAGAATCTGACGCGCGTCGGCCTCGCCCGTCTGCCAGTCGTTCCAGAACAGCATGCCGTCAGCCACGGAGCTCGTACGCACGATTCGCGAGCCATCGCCGCTGATGCGAGGTGCCGACGAACCATCGACTTCGACCACCTGTCCGTCATCACCTTGCAGGTCTCGGACGTGGACCGCTGCGCCATCCTCGGTCGCCGCGACCAGCCAGCGCCCATCTGCGCTGACCGTCGACTGCGTCAGATCGGCGTAGCCGCCGAGTTGCGAAGTGGCACCAGAGTCCAGATGCAGCAGAGTCTGTCCGACGGACGCGAGCGCGTGGTCCGGGGACATACGCACGTCGAAGTAGCGCAGATCCACGGGGACCTCGTATCGCGTCACATCTCCGGTCGTGGTGTCTTCGATCTCGACCGCGCCGACTTGCTGGCCCTGGCCTGGAACATCGAATGCATCTGTGCCGCGGAGCAGGTAGCGACCTCCATCCGCAGACACTGACGGCGCGATGCCGATCTCGTCCGCGTAGGTCATGAACGGGGAAGCGGCGTGGTCCCGGAGGAAGTCGGTCCCACCGATGTCGCGGTTGCCGGCGACCTCCACCTGGAGCTCGCGTTCGGTTGCGACGTCGAACCGGTCCGTGACCCGCACGCGGGCTGCGTAGGTTCCCGGCTCGTCATAGCGGTAGAGGAGAAACTCGTTACGTTCACCCGAAGACACTGACGGCAACAGTGGGCGATTCAGGCTCACGTCCCATTCGCCGTCCCCATCCGCGTCGAGTTCGTAGCGGACAATCGCCTGCTCAGGGTCGAACGCGAACACGTCGAAGCGGGTGTCGTACCCCGCCTCCGGTCGGTTTGGCGTGAGCAACCCATTGATGATGGGAGGGGTGTTGGCAGCGACGCGCACGTTCACCTCCAGCTCTGCGGGTTCATGGAATGCGTCGCCGGGGAAGTGGACCAGCATCTTGTGCACTCCTGGGGCCAGGGTGGTTCCGATGTCGACAGGCAACCCGTACCGGGCTCCGTCGCGGACCACCGCGCTCCTCGCGCCCTGCCACGTCACTTCGATGCCGGAATCATCTACGGCGCCGAGAACCCCGGCGGGTCCGCGAAGGACCACGGGTAGCGTGACGAGGGAACCCTGGCCGACAGTCGGGTGCTCCTCCACGGTGACGGTGGCACGTGTGACGTACACCGTGACCGTCGCGGGCTCCGAAGTGTGCACCCCGTCCTCTGCGACGTAGGCGAAGGAGAGCTCTCCAACGAAATCCCGATCCGGGCGCACGAGCACTCGGTCATCCGCGATGGTAACGGCCGCGTCCGTCGGCTGCTCAACCACCCTGTATGTGAGGTCATCTCCGTTGGGGTCTGTGCCTCGCAGTCGTCCGGTCACACCGGTCGCATACGGGGTTTGCAGAGTGATGTCGGAGACGCGAGGCATGTCCCCTCCGGGACCGTCCGCTGTGGGCCCGACCCGCGACGCAGTCAGAGCGACGACTCTCGTGTTCCCGACTGCAGCCGTAACCTCGGACCCTGCGTATCCCGTGGCAAGCTCCGACAGTTCAGCGGTATAGATCCGGTCGCCCGCAGCCTCGTCGCCTGCCGTGCCATCGTCACGCAGCGAACTGCGGAATGCCGTCTGCGTCGCGTCCACCGTCCGCGAAGACAGCGTCGCCGGTGCGGTTGTCGCGTCCGGCAGGACGAGTGCGGCGGTGAGCTCGGCGGGCGCCTCCTCATCAGGTTGAGCGAGGTCAGCGGTGACGCGAATGGGAAGCCCGTCCACCCACACGGCGAATGACACGGTCCGCGCTTGCGTCGTGTGGAAGGAGATCGTCCAGTTACCAGTCGTCTCGCCGTGGATCTCGCCGCTACGATCCGAGAGCACTCCGGTCTGTCCGGCGGGAACCTCGAAGGTACTTCCGTTCACGTTTGAACGAATAGTGGCAGTCACCTCGCCAGGCGCGGAGAGCGTCATCCCCAAGGCAGAGGCTCCTCGCGGGACAGAGAAGGCCCATGTACGTCCACCGGCCGGCACATCCATCGTCTGCAGGTCCAGAAGCTGTGGCGCCTGAGGCGGGTCGCCAAGGCCGGAGAACCAGTCGGAGACTCCGTCTATGAACGAACGCACCGAATTTGCGATCCCATCCACAGGTGACGTCGACGGAACCGTCGTCAGGCGCGGGAGAAGGAAATCGGAGGTGATCTCGTCGTCACCGAGCATCTCTTCTAGACGCACCGCATAGGTGGATGCGTCGTTGTAGCCGCTCAGGACAGAGCTCGTGGTGCTGAATCCGTCGCCAGGCTCGTCGCTGAAGCACGTCGTGTCTTCGGCGTCTCCTGCCGCGACAGATACGTATGCTCCGTGCGTACGGGTGACGCGCTCGTTGAACTTCGTCATCACGTCGGTGCGGTACTCCAGGTGCGCCTCGTCGAGGAAGAGGTCAGCGCAGGCCGCTCCGGCGTTCGGGGTTCCGAGGAGAATCAGGCGCTCCACGGTCCGCGCATCCTCGGACATGTACTGGTCGAGGAACAGGCGGGCGGGGATGCCGCCCGTGGAGTGGGCGATGATGTCGACCCTCTCGGCGTTGGTGAGTGCCCTGACCTCGTTCACTGTGGCAGCGATGTGCTCGGCAGCAGCCTCGACGTATCCTTCGGGTCCAGCGACGACGTCGGTTGCGGCGGTCTCGATGTGCCAGTCCTCGCGTTGAACGGCCAATTGTTCGGCGAGCGCGGTGAACCCGTCTGCAGTGCCCCACCCTCCGACGGTGATGACGGGGCGTGGCTCGACGGTTACCTCTCCGGTGAGCGCCTGAACGGGGCCGTCATCCGCGACCAGTGCAATACGAATACTTGCGGGCGCGCTCGGAGATCCCTCGTTCCAGGAGAGACCGGTCGTGTCCCACTCCCACGTCTCGTCGCGGCGTTCCCCGGGGCGGAGACTGAACGGTTCGCTTTCGTGCCGCAGTTCGCCGTTGATGAAGAACTGAGCCCGGAGCCCCTCGGCGGAATCGCGATCCGAGGCGTCGTTGTTCGCAGCGGTTGCGGTCAGCCGCACTGTGCTGCCGTCGATGGTGCGGTCCACGACCAGCACTCGGTCCTCGGGAGTCGCATCGACGCGTTGCTCGTCCATACGGCCGCCCAATTCGAGGCGTGGCGGCTGCGGTGCCTGACCGTACGGATAGAGCAGAACGTGGGTGTAGTCGTCGAGGTCCAAAGCGCCCAGTGACGCGACGATGACTCGGTCATCGGTGATGCCTGAACTGCTCGTATAGGAACCCCACCCCGAGTCTTCGAGGTCGCCGACGTGATCGAGCAGAGAGTAGACGCCCTCTCGCCACACCCAACCACGGTCGAGATGCTGAGGACCCACGGCGACATCCCCGACGACGTCGCCTCGGAGGTTCACACCCGAAGGGACGCCATCACCGAGGAGGACGCCATCGCTCGTGCTCGTCCAGGACCACGCTCGCTTCGTGCCATCAGCCGCTGCGGTCGAACCGACCACACGACCATCCTCGCTAAGAGCGGTCGCGACGACGTCAATGCCGGCGAATGAAATGGGGAGGGTGATCGCGATGGGGTCCCCGGCGGCCGGGTGGAACCAGCTGCGCGCGCCGTTGACGTAAATGAGGTCGCCTCGTGCGTTCACATCAGCCACGAGCCCCGGCGCATCGAACACGAGCGGCTTCTCGCCCGGGCTGGGCCAGACGATGTTCTGAGCGGGGCCGCCTTCTTGCGGCGTCAGGTGACCGAAGACGCGACCACTGTCGTCGATCCCGACGATGTCGATATCCCCGCCCGCAAGCAGGGGCATCGACTCCCAAAGTGTGCCGGTATCGCTCCAGCACCACAAGAGGTTCCCGTGATCATCGCGACACGACCCGATGAGAAGGTCATCAGTGACGCCCGAGATGGACTCGGCACCCGTGAGCTCTGTCTGCCGCCCGGTCTGAAGCGAGACTCGATAGGCCTGACCCTGAACGGTGACGTAGGCATCTTCATTGGTGAGCACTCCTACTCGGGCCCGGCCAATACCGGGGAGCATGCGCGTCACCCAGTCAGGCATCTGCTCGTTCTCGAGAATCGTGACAGACGTCTCTGCATTGCCCAGGGTCAATCCGGCGGTTCCGGTGAGACGCACGAGGAAATCGAGGTCGCCACCTTTGAGCTCATCGTCGACGATCTCGACTTCAATGAAGTTCTCGGTCTCGCCGGGTTCGAAGGTGACGACGCCGTCGCCGGCAACGAAGTCCTGGCCCGCAAGGGCCGTGCCGTTCACCGTCTCCCATCCGACTTCAGCGGGTTCGTTCGGCGCCCCGGTGAGGGTGACGGGGATGCGCACGGAACCGTCGTTCTCGCCGACGACTGCCGTCTTCGGAAGGTCAGCGCACAGGCGCAGCACCACCTTCACCGCATCGGGGTGGTGCTCGATCTGCGAGCATCCGTCCAGCGGTGCGTACTCGCCGCTGAAGGAGCTGGCTCGGACGATGTCGTACTCGCCGGGGATGGCGGCGTCGGTGTCCGTGCGAAGGTCGAGAAGGCCTGCTAGTTCGGCGGTGCCCGTGATGTTCAAGGCGTCCTGGTGGAGCTGGCCGAGGCGGATGCGCAGTGAAGCGTCGGCGAGCTGTCGGTAGTTTCCGTCGATGGTGAGCGTGTCGTACGCGTCGTTGGTCCCGGGTTCGACAGTCCCTTGGTTTTCCACAGTTCCGAAGACAGCGCCAGAGCCGCTGAGTGCTGCTCCGGCGGCGATGGCGACGACTCCGGAGTTGGCGTCGATGCCCGCGCGCTCGGCGACCTGTGCGCGTCCGGCGAGCAGGTCGATTCGCGAGGCGATGACGTCAGCGCTGTCCCGCACGTCGAGGATGCTGCTGGTGGTCAGTTCGCTCGCCAGCAGTTGGGCATCGTCGTGGAGGATCACGTCGCCCGCGAGCGCGGCTGTCGTTGCCGACGTCCACCCCGAGAGATCCATTCGGCCTCCGGCGTCGACATCGAGTCGGCCTGCTGTCTCGATCTTCGTGTCGGCGCTTGCGTCGAGGACTCCGCCGACGATGATGCGTGTCCCTTCCGCTCCCGAAAGCGATCCGTTGAGAGTGGAGGCGCCGTCGAGACGGAGAGTGGCACCATTCGCGACACTCAGCATGGAGTCTGGTGCGAGGTGGAGCGCGGCGTCGACGTCGAGCGTTGCTGCGTCGATGGTCACGATGCTGTCGAGCGCGAGGCGACCGCCGCCCCGAATGGTGACTGTGGCGCCTCCGTCCAACACGCCGCCAGAAACGTTGAGGCGTGCGTCGTCGACGAGTGAGATATCGGGCTGCGTACCCGCCAGGACAAGGAGACTGGCCGCGTCGAGGGTCTTACCCGCTGCGAGGGTGGAAGCGCCGGTATCCAGACGCAGGCGCTGCGTCTGGAGGTTGGTGGACATCTCTCCTCCTCCCCAAGTGAATTGGTCGGTCACGGTCAAGTTCTCCGGTCCAGCGATGACTCCGCCGATGAGTTCGGCACGGTCGGCCGTGATGGGGACGTTCAGCGTCATGGTCCCATCGCTCACGAAGTAGTCGAGTTCGGCACTGTCTTCCGACTCGATGACGACCTCACCGCCGACGAGAAGAGAGCCGAAGTCAATGTCGCCGAGCATCAGGATGCGCGATCCTTCAAGGGCTTCCAGTTCGCCCTCCCCGGTGAGTGAGCTCGGCTGTCCCCATCCGGTCCGTGTGTTGACGCCGACGTAGTTGTCCACGTCGATGGCCCACTCGCCCCAGAGCGTCGCTCCGCCGAAGAGTTCAAGGTGGCTCTTGCTGCCGCCGACGTTCGTCTTCGACTCGGGTTCGGTGATGAGGAAGCTGGTGATGCTCAGCCAGGACGAATGCACCTGGAAGTTCTCTTCGACGACGATGGTGCCGCCATAGATGGCGGCGTCTGTCGTGTTGGCAGACTCCAGGGCCTGGACGGTAAGGGCGGCCCCTTCGCCGATCCCAAGCCGAGGCGCCGTGCCGTGTCCTGAGCGGTCGGTGAAGTGAAGTTCCTGGATACTCGACTGATCTCTCACCACAAGGGTGCCTTCGATAACGACGGCGGCGTCTGCAATCAGGCGGCCGACATCCGCTGAGTATCCGGTCGGCACGACGATCTCGCTATCCGTGGCGCACGCGACCTGCGAGCTGGTGGGAACCGCGGATGGGTTCCAGTTCCCAGGGATGTCCCACCGACCGCCCCAACCGCCGACCCACGTCACGTCACAGAGCGGAGGTTCTTCATCGGCGAACATCTCTGCAGCCGTCGCGGCCGACGTCGGCTTTTCAGCGAGTTCGCTCTGCAATTCGCTCACCCACTCGGGCGCGGGCGGCGTCTCCGCGGGATTCAGCGGACGGATCTCCGCTGCATATGAGGGAGACACCGTGAAGCCCACGACGAGGGCGACAGTGAGGAGCGCGGCGGACGCCGCTTGGAGGGGGAAGGCGCGTCGGATGTTCATTGCAGTCTCGTGTCAGCGGGATTGTGCGGAGGGGTAAAGAGAGGGAAGAAGATGCTCGAAGAGCCCGACTTCCTCGACGTTGTGGCGGATCCAGGCCTTCTCCATCCCGGGCGTGAATACGCGAGAGCGGAGATAGGCGTTGATGGGTAGCGCCCAGGCCGAACGAGCACCCACATCCATCACCGATGTGTAATGGGTCGCGGTTTCGGCCCGCGACCACGTGTGCTCAAGCTGGAAGAACACGACGCCCGCGATGCGGAGAACAAGTCGGATTCCGGTGCGGTCGAGCTTTTCCACTCGGTCAACCGAGTCGATATAGAAGCGCTCGTCACGTCCCATCGCTTCGACAATGCGGAAACGTGCGCCTTCACCGGCACCGCCTCCCGGCGCCGAGCGCTTCAGCTCCCAGTGGATGTGGTCGAGCGGATGCCACGCCCGGTAGCGCGGAACAGTTTCGCCCGCGTAGGACATGTGCTCACCGATGTGAGAGAACCATTGAAGAAGCATTTCGGGGGTCACGTCCTGCAGCGGCTCGTGGTCGATGGTGATTCGCAGTCGTCGGTGCGGGAACTCCTGGATTGAGGTGCGCCCTTCCGGAACGGAGCGCAGGGGAAACACCACGGGTAACGGCTGAGGGAGCGGAAGCCTGTGCATGAGGATGCCCTTCGAATTTGTACGGGTGCGTTCAATGCCATGTTGCGGAGATGGCCTTGCACGGGTCTTTCGCGATCTTGAACCGACGAAAGGACCCGAATGAGGGGCGCCGCCTACGCTGTCCGCGTGCGGCGATACCAGTTCGCGGTGATGCGGACGGACTCCGCGTAGGGTGTCGGAGTCGCACCGAAGCGTTTGGTGAAGTCGGAGGCATCGATGACGAACGGCTGCTCGAACTGGTAAATCATCTCGGCGCCTTCGCGTGCGAGCGGCCACACCAGGCCGAGCGCCTTACCCGTTCGGCTCGAGATTCGGGAGAAGCGAACCGGGCGGTCTTTCTCGGGAACGGCGAGCTGGACGAGTTCGCGCGCTGTGGTCGGCGCGGGCGTGGGAATCATCCAGACTCGACCGGTGGAGTCGTCGGCCTCGGCGAGGGCGATCAATCCACGTGCGAAGTCGTCGATGAACATCGGAGTGATGGGGAGATCAGGGTTGCCGATGTAGATCGGTCGCTTACCTCGCGCGGCTGCGCCGATGAAGGATGCGTTGAGGAGCGAACCGACGTGGGGTCCGAAGAGTTCCGGCGCTCGCCCGATTGTGACCTCCGCGTCCCCGCGGTGATGCGCGGTCAGCAACATCTCTCCGAGCCATGCGCGAAGCACTCCCTTGTGGCTCACAGGATTTTCTGCAGTCCGCTCAGACATCGGCCCGTCGACCCTGCCATACATCCAGGTGTCGTCGGCGAACACCACGCGTGCGCCCACGGCACCAGCGGCTTCGATGATTGCTCTTGTGATGCGCGGGAACTGCCCCTGCCAGTTCTCGAACGTCGGCATGACGCAGTGGTAGACGACTGATGCGCCTTCGACAGCTTTTCGGAGGCTGGCGGCGTCGAGCGCATCGGCAGCTACCGAGGTCACGCCAGCTGGAAGGCCGGTTTGGACGCGGCGGCTCACCGCGCGCACCGCGGTGCCTCGGGCATTGAGCTCTCGGACGATGACGCGTCCGGTCGCCCCGGTCGCGCCGATGACGGCATGAACGTTGTTCGACATGGAAAACCTCTCTCAGAGCGCTGATGGCTATCGGGAGAAACTCTTCGCGGGTGCGCTTGCACGAGTCTTTCTCTGCGCTTGCCCAAGTCCAGGGTCGGCAGAGAATACGCTCACGAAGCCCTCAAGTCCTGGACCGGGAGCGGCGGTTGTGGTGAGCAGCCTCTCGAGTGGGCGCGCTGGCGCTCACCCGAGGGAAGCGCTGCCAACAGAGAGGTCGATCCGATACCGACGAAGCGCGGGATGTCCATGCATGGACTGGTCGCTCACATCCTGAAGCACGCCGCCAGCATGTTCGATGGTGCGGTAGGAGCCGACGTTGTCGTCGTCGCACATCACCATCACCTGATCTAGCCCGAGCTCCCGTGCGCGCTCGAGTCCGTGACGGAGAGCCAAGGTCGCGAAGCCTTGACGGCGACGAGAATGTCGCACGGAGTATCCGATGTGCCCGCCCGCTTCCCTGAGCCAGTCATTCAGCCCATGTCTGACCGACAGAAACGCGACAACCTCTCCGTCGAGGGTGAGCCAAAACAGGTCGTTGTGTACCGTGTCCCCGGGTAGCTCAGCGGTGACGTCGGCCAAGAGAGCCGCCTTCTTGATGAGGTCGTTAAGGGTGGCTCGGTTCGGAGTCACCGGCGCATGCAGCCCAGCTCCGTTGATATGTGCGCTGCCGAACTCGGCGACCGCCGCCGCCCAGGAGTCAAAGAGTTTCTCGGTCGGCCGGACGATACCTATCCCGTCCATGGGATGAGCGACCGGCAGCGGACGCTGATTACTCAACGGACCTCCTCGCATTCGTGGACTTTCGCGGGAACGAGTTTCCGGGTACGGGCTTGCACCGAGCTTTCTCGGGCTCTGATTGCGCGTGTGCCGACACTGAGGCGCTACGTCTTGTCGCCGCCTACCGGGAGAGGGTCGGAGTTCGTGCTCTTTGTGTACGTTCCGCCCCGTCCGCCCACGCGCGTTCTTCTCACGTGTACCTCGCGCGGCGCAGGGTTCCTTGCGCATGAATAGAATCATGGAGGTTGTCGAGAGAGGCTGAACTATGGGGTTCAAGGTCCGCAAGTCCATCAAGATCGCGCCCGGCGTGCGATTGAATGTATCCAGCAAGACCATCGGCGTCTCGGCGGGCGTCCGGGGCGCCCGAGTCAGCGTAAACACGAACGGGCGCATGACGCGTACCGTCGGGATCACGGGCACCGGCATCTCCCACACCAAGTCGTCGAGTATCAACGCGAAGCGCCCTGCACCCCACTCGCGGCAGCAGCCACAACCGATAGCCCCGCCCAAGCCCAAGAAGATCAAGCCTGGTCTCACTGCTCCGGCGTGGGAGAAGCAACTGTTCAAGCAGCTCAGCGGAACCGCTGACGCATCGGCAATCCATGCGGTTGGTCAGCAGACCCCCTCGGCCGCGCCGACGGCCGCAATGGTCGAGGTGCTGCGGGTCGCTGCACCGAACCGAGATGATGCACGGGCTCGCGTACTGCTTGGGTGGCTTTTCGGCTCTGGCTACGACCCCGCGAGCGATCCGTTCATCACCAAGTACGTGGAGACAGCGGAGATCAGCATCCCAATTGCCACAGGAGTGACGGCGGTGATGCGGTGGGACCGTCAGGCCCTCGGTTTGCTGGCCGCCGAGCTCGAGCAGGCCGCCGGCGATCCCGAGCGAGCCATCTCCATCGTTGAAGCGCTAGAGCCGACAACGGTTGCCGCCGTCTCTCTGGCCGAGCTCTACGCGGAGCAGGAAAGATGGGCAGACATCGTCGACCTGACCAACGGTCTCACCAACGAAGACGTCGCAGCGACGTTCCTCCTCATCCAGCGCGGCACGGCGCTGCGTGAACAGGGTTACTTCGAGGCCGCTCGCGAAGCGCTGAAGGAAGCGCTACGCGTGCGTTCGCGCCCCGTCGAGCTGCGACACCTCGCGCTTGTCGCACGAGGGCACACCTATCTCGCCGAAGGAAAGAAGGCCATGGCCCGCAAGGACTACGAGCGGGTACTGGCGGACAACGCCGCCTATCCCGGGCTGACCGAGATGCTCGCCGCGGTGAGCGCGTGAGCACCCCTCCCGCCGGCTGGTTCCCCGATCCTGAGAATCCCACGCAGACCCGCTGGTGGGACGGACAGCAATGGAGCGCGCAGACCGCGCCGCCCCCACCGACCGGCATGCTCCCTCCGCCCGCGACAACCTTCGCGACCGCGGCAGCGACGCGAAAGACACCCACCTGGCTGTGGATCATCGGCGGGCTAGCCGCCGTGCTCGTCACAGTCTTCCTCTCCCCGCTCGTCGCGCTGATCGCGCTGATCGTCACGATCACCGGTGTGGTCGCCCTCGTCCGCAACACCCCGACTTGGCTGCGCTTCACCTCGCGCCGACGCGCGGTGATCTGGACAATCGCGTCCGCCGTGGTCTTCTTCGTCGTCGGAAGCATCAGCACCGCGCTCTACCCGACGGACGAGAGCACCGCCGTCGAAGCGCCTGCTGAAGTCGTCGCGACAACGACCGCGAGTCCAACGCCCACTCCATCCGCGACACCGTTCGAGGATGACGCGTCAGAGGTGCAGGCATTCGCGGGTCTGGCCGGCACTGCGAAGGATGCATCGGCGACGGCGAACCAAACTGCTCTCGCAGTTCTCGCGACCCTCGAGGTGAAGGGCCGCGCCCCGAAAACCGGATACGACCGAGACGAGTTCGGCCAGCGATGGCTCGACATCGACCACAACGGCTGTGACACCCGGAACGACATCCTCGCCCGCGACCTCGCCGATGCCACCCGGTCGGGTCCGTGCCGCGTGATCTCCGGGTCGCTCGCCGATCCCTTCACCGGAACCGAGATCGCCTTCTCCCGCGGACAGGGGACGTCCGAGCTGGTGCAGATCGACCACGTCGTGTCGCTGTCCGACGCCTGGCAGAAGGGCGCTCAACAGCTCACTGCAGATCAGCGCGCGACCTTCGCAAACGATCCGCTGAACCTCCTCGCGGTCGACGGCTCGGCTAACGCGCAGAAGGGCGACGGCGACGCGGCGACATGGTTGCCCTCGAACCGAGACTTTCGCTGCGCCTATGTCGCGCGACAGGTTGCAGTGAAGGCAACCTACGGGCTGTGGGTCACCCAGGCCGAGTACGACGCCATCGCCCGCATATTGGCAGACTGCCCCGAGGAGCCAGCTCCCACCTCAGGCTTCGCCGCTCCGGCTCCGCAGCCGACATCGGAACCCGCGCCCGTCCAGCCTGATCCAGCGCCGGTGCCGGCACCAGCACCCATGCAACCCGCACCGGCTCCGGTTGAGCCTGTACCCGCTCCGTTGCCACCCGCGAACACGTTCTACGCGAACTGCGATGCAGTGCGCGCGGCAGGCGCTTCGCCCCTGTACGCCGGCTCGCCTGGATACAGCCGGAAGCTCGACCGAGACGGAGACGGCGTCGCTTGCGAATGAGCGATGCGTAAGCACGCTCTGCAGTGGCACGACCATCTGCATCATCTGCGTCAACGGCCAGCCCCTGAAGACAGCGACATCGACCGTCCCTACTCGGTCGTCAGCCGCGGATGATGGATGCGGCGACCGTGAGGAAGGTCGCAGCAGCTAGACAGGTTCTCACTTCGAGCTCCGCCGGATCTCGAACGTGCTCGGGCGGCAGGCATGGCGCGGTTCGCTGTGGACTTGTCAGTTGTCGAACACCGGCCCCGGCGCGAGGACTCCTCCTCCTGCTACGGTCGCGGCCGCTCGGCAGCTCAGTGGCTTGCTTCGACCGGGGATGTGTTCTCCGCGACTCTCTCTCACCGTTTACCCTGCGGCAAATTCGGGGGATCTCGGCAGCTTCTCCAGAAAATCTTGATGTCACGGTCGGGCCAAGGCTTCTGCCAAGGTCTGAACGCGCCGTTTCACCAGTCGGGAGTAAGGGGCCTGGTCGATCTGCCAAGGTGACCAAGTGCAGAACGTAGCCCTGTAGAGATTTCAGAGGGTAGTGAGGTCCCCTTTACTACTTACTTACTTTTGATCTCTCATATGAACTACCTACTACTTGGCAACCTTGCCAACAGCCCCCAATCCCTTGAAAACACTGGGGAAACTCCAGCCAAGGTCTCCTTGGCTGGAAGCTGACATTTTCGTCGGGCCGGAGATCCGTCCGCACTAGATCAGCCGAAATATTTTGAACGATCCGGTGCGGGCGCATCTACGGTGGGTGCGTCGGCGAGACGTCGATGGTGCTCAACGAGTTATGGATCTCGACGGGATCCGCCCCGGTCACTAGTGTGATCCCGAAGGGGACAACCGGCATGATCCTTATCGGCCTCGCGGTGGGGGTGGCGATGTCCATTGCGGTTCAGGCCGCTGCGGATGACCTGGCGAGCAGGCGCAACTCACGCGGCGATCAGGCGTGAACGGGACGAAGGATCGTCGTCGAGCGACGGTTGTCACGACCTCGACGAGGTCCAACGGGGTCACTAGTCTGACGACAGAAGGGGGCGGTCGGATGTGGGATCTGAGACCGGAGCGAGCGCGCCAATTCACTTCAGCGGTTGCGGGCGCCCGAGCGGGTCACCCTCAGGTCGTATGCATCGACGGCGATTCGGGCATGGGGAAGAGCTCGCACCTCCGACGGCTCCTGGATGAGGCAGACGGCTTCCGCATCCTCGAGGCGTATGGGGATCCCGCGACGTACCGTCCGCCGTTCGGCGTCCTGCAGCAGTTCGGGGTCGACCGCACAACTGCTGACGACGGGTCATTGTTGAGTCCGGCCATCGTCGCTCAGTCGCTGCGCCGACTCATCGACGAGATGAGCCGCGATGATTCTCTGGTGCTGGCCGTTGATGATGCGCAGTGGGCGGATGAGGAATCCATGGATACGCTGCGGCTGGTCTTGGAGCGCCTCTCCGGGGACCGGCTTCTCGTGGCTGTCGCGAGCCGACCGTTACGAAACGGAGAACATGTCCCATGGCGTCGGTTCCGCGACCGTCCGGGCGCTGCGACTGTCCTCACCCTGTCGGGTATCGGACTCGATGAGGCCGAGGCGATGATGCCCCGCTCGACCGGATCAGACACCGTACGACACACCGTCGCCGAACGGCTCTGGCGGCACACGGACGGCAACCCGATGTACCTGAGGTCGTTGCTGGCGCAGTACTCCGTTGAAGACCTCGCAGATGCCACTGAGCTTCCCGCGCCCGCTGAGGTCGCACGCGATTTGGATGCTCGCCTTTCGGCGGTCGACGTCACCGCAGCACAACTTCTCCGCGCAGTGGCTGTTACCGGGTCATCCTGGCTCGACCGCTTTGACGCGGCGGCCATCGCAGACGTGGATGATGCGTCATCCGCGCTCGAGGTCTTGCTAGGCGCAGAGCTCCTCGTGGCTCGGTCAGGCGGGCCACTGACCGACGTCCGGATCGTTCATGCTCTCGTCCGCGCGGCGGTCTATCAGTCGATGCCGGCCGAGGAGCGACGGCTTCGCCACCGACGCGCATCCCAGGTTCTCGCATCCCCCATGCGTCGGTTGGAGCACGAGGTCGCTGCCGCGAACGGCAGAGACGACGAGTTGGCGCGGCGCCTGGAGAAGGCCGCAGTGGACGCGCAGGCTGCGGGCGATCATCGCCGCGAAGCGCAACTGCTGCACTGGGCGTCCCAGCTCAGTCAGTCAGTGGTGGATCGGGAGCGACGATGGTTGGATTCGCAGCTCGCGACCGTGCTAGCCCGAGACGTGCATGCGGTTCGGGCACGGTTGAGTGATATCGCGTGGGCCTCAGATGTTCCTCGGCGGACCGTCGTCATGGCGATGCTGTTCATCGCCGAAAGCCGCATCTCCGAAGCTCGACGACTCCTCGAGTCGGTCAACGACGACGACGTGGAAGTTGCTGACGACGTCACCCGGCTGCGCGTCCGCGTCCTCATCGCCTGGACGATGCTGGTGTCCGGCTCGTCGACGGACCGCATCGCCGCTGTCATCAAGAGCCTTCCGAGAAGCGCTGCCGGAGACCGCATCGTCGGCTCGTACTACGTCCGCACCGCCGGTCAGGTCGCAGGGCGGGAGGACGACTTCGACCTTCTCGCGCTCGATTTCGACGCGGTTCCGCTGGTCGCCCAGGACACCCCCGTCCAGGACACCAGCAAGCTGGGTTGGCGCGGGGCAATCTACTCCATGTGCGGGTTTGCACGGGAGGGTCGGCGGGATCTGTCCGAGGTCGTGGCGCGCATCAGAGATGGACGAGTGGACGCGACAGGTGGTGTCGATCAAGCACTGTACGGCTTCGCCCTCTGGCAAGACGGCGAGCTGGACCGGGCCAACATCGAATTCGATGCCGCGACGAAGATGGCGCTCGACCGGCTGCAGCCGCTCGTGCAGGCCTCTCTGCCGCTCGTTCCTGCGGTGCGCGGCGACTTCGAACGCGCCGACAGACTTCTCGACGATGCGGAAGCCGTGCTTCGCGACCTACCCTGGCGTGAGGCAGTCTCCGTCCTGATGATGGCTCAGGTTGTGCGGCTGCACGCCGGTCAGGATGCAGCCTCGCGCAGCGGCTATCTCAGGCGCGTCGAGGGGGTATTCGGGCGGGATTGCGCCTCGCCCTCGCTTCCGTCCGGCGCTATCTGGCACCTTCACATCGCGCTAGCGCGGCTGTGGGCAGGTGACCCTCATCCGGTTGAGGAGCACCTCCGCGCCATCGAGCGGGACATGATCGTGCCGGACTGGGCGCGATGGGCGCGCCCGTGGCTCACCGGTCTTGTGGCCGAGGCTGCCGGAGATGCGGCCGCGGCGCTCCGGCTCCTGCAGGAAGCGACCACCCTTTTCAACGACGAGTTGCCGCTGTACCGCGCCCACGTGTTCGCTGATCTCGCGCGTATCGCCGCCGCGCGGATGCCTGCCGTCGCCGCCGATGCGGCGACGCAGGCGCGAGAGCTCTACACGGGTCTGGGTGCGGCACCGTACCTGACTACGAGCGCCACGGCGGAACAGACAGGAGCTGAAGCACCCGCCGACGTGTTCGGTGACCTCAGTGAGCGGGAACGCGAAGTCGCCGCGCTTCTGGTCGCCGGCCTCAGTTACGCCCAGATCGCCAGCGAACTGTACGTGACCCGCAGCACTGTCGGTTTCCACCTCGGCAACATCTACGCGAAGACAGGCGTGTCCACCCGGCATGCGCTGACACAACTCGTTCGCGGATAGACCACCCCGGGCACCGGGTCGAAATGAACAGGTGCCTACTGTTCGTCGCCATGCAGGACTGGTGGTTGCGTCCAGTCACCGGCACGCCGTCTCCTTCCACACTGGATTCATCGAAGGCGCACACACGCGCCGCGCCACTGAATCTCCGTCGAAGGACACATCGTGAACCCTGTCAGAATCATCCTCTCGCTCGTACCGCTCGTCGCCTACGGGCTGCTGTCCCGTTTCCTCGTTCCCGGGTGGGCGGCGCTGATCTGCGCCGTCCTCGCCCTGCTTGTCGTGCTCACCGACCTGCGCGGCGGGATCAAGCTCGTCCCCCTCACCGGAGCGGTCATGCTCTCCGGCCTCGCCGTCATCGGCTTCGTCGTCAGCCCCGACGCCTACCCGTTCCTGGAGGCGTACGCCCACGGGATCGCCGTCCTGCTCGTCGGCCTCGTGATCCTCGCGACAGCCTCCACCGCCCCGTTCACCGCCGCCTATGCCAAGCAGAGCGTGCCCGAGCAGTACTGGACCTCCCCCACCTTCCTCAGCACCAACCGGCGCATCAGCACCGCCTGGGGACTCGCCGTCACTGCCATCGGCGTCGCGCACCTGATCGCCGGAGCCATCACCGCCTCCGGTGCCTCCCTCCCGATCATCGAAGCGCTCCTGAACTGGGGAGTCGAGATCTGGGTCATCATCCACGCCTACATCTACACCCAGCGCACCGCCGCCGCAGCCGGACACGACTCGTCCACCGCTACAACCGCCTGACTCTTACTCACCCATCCGAGGACACATCATCATGCACGCACACACCACCACAGACGTCCAGCCGTTTTCCGTCAACCCTGACTTCGACTTCGAGATCCGCACCGCCATCGGTCGCACCGCCGCCGGAGCTGGCGACCCCGGCGAGATCCTCGCCGCCACCGAGCAGGTCCGCAAGAACGACCACGAAGGCTGGTTCGACGCCTGGAACGCTCTCGCAGACCGCACCGCGCAGACCGCTGACACCGCCGCGTCTCGCGGTCACACCGTCAGCGCCGCCGACGCCTACCTCCGCGCATCCGCCTACTACGCCGTCGCCGTCAACGCACTGAGCAGCCTCGACGACACCACCCGGCTGCAGCCCACGTTCGCGAAGCAGCAGACCGCCTGGGGCGGGTTCCTCACCCACACCACCGCTAACATCACCGCCATCCAGATCCCCTACGAGAACGACGCCCTCCCGGGCTACTTCTTCCGCGCCAGCACCTACGGCACCGCCCCCACACTCATCGCCGTCAACGGCAGTGACGGATCCCTCGCAGGGCTCTGGGCGTCCTGCATCCAGCCGGCCCTCGCCCGCGGGTACAACGTCGTGGCATTCGACGGTCCCGGCCAGCAGAGCCAACTCTTCGACAAGAACGTGCCGTTCCGCCCGGACTGGGAGCATGTTCTCACCCCCGTCCTCGACCACACCCTCACCCTGGACGGCGTGGACGCCGCAAAGGTGGCCGTCTATGGCATCAGCCAGGGCAGCTATTGGGTCACACGGGCTCTCGCGTTCGAGCACCGGTTCGCCGCCGGCATCACCGATCCCGGCATCGTCGACGTCTCCACCTCCTGGACCAGCCGCCTTCCACACAGCCTGCTCACCGTGCTCGACAGTGGCGACACCGCCAAGTTCGACAAGGAGATGGCATTCGGGATGAAGTTCTCCCCGGACACCGCCCGCACTTGGGCGTTCCGAGCACGCCCCTACGGCACCACCGGCTACGGAGAGACCATCCGGGCCGTCCGTGCGTACACCGTCGCAGACGTCGCATCCCAGATCACCACACCGCTGCTGATCCTGTCCCCTGAGAATGAGCAGTTCTGGCCCGGACAGGCAGAGCAGCTCGCGGACCTCACCAGAGAGGTCTCCACGGTTATCCCGTTCACCGCCGCCGAGGGCGCCGACGGGCACTGCCAGCCCATGGCCCGTGCTCTCACCGCCCAGCGCATGTTCGACTGGCTCGACGAGCAGCTCACCCACTGACCGCACCTCTCATCCACGGAGTTCACCTTGAAACGACCTGTTCGCACGGTCCTCGCCGCCCTTGCCGCCGCCGCCCTCACCTTCAGCGGCACCGGTGTCGCCCTCGCCCAGACAGCCGATGTCACGGCCAGCCCCGCCACCATCCAGGTCGGCGGAACCTCCACCATCACCGCCGCCGGCCTCGGAAACCTCGAGTCCGCCACCTTCGGACTGGATGCCACACCCGGCGGACTCTTGATGGTCGAGGGCGGCCCTGCCTCCACCTCCGTCAAAGCCGCCGTCGTAAATGGACGCGCGACTGTCGAGTTTTCCGCAACCGAAGCCGGCACCTTCACAGTCGCCGTCAGTGACGGTGAGACGCCCGTCGGAACAACGACCATCACGGTCACCGGCGCCGAGTCAGGCGGTGGCGCCACGACCGTCGCGACAGTATCGGCATCGCCCGCAGACATCGACACTGGAAGCACGGCCAGCATTACCGCTGACGGCCTTGGAAACATTCGCACCGCGACGTTCGGCCTCGACAAGAGCACCGGCGCGACGCTGTCCATCACAAACGGGGAGCCATCGGCATCGGTCGATGTCACCGTATCCAACGGACAAGCGACGGCAGAGTTCACCGCGACTGCGGCCGGTACCTACACGGTCGTCGTCACCGACGGCGAAACCGTACTCGGCTCCACGACCGTGACCGTCGCCGAGGCGTCACCTGTCGAACCCACGCCGGCGGTCACTCCGACCGCAAACACCGACAACGCCAATACCGGCCTTATCGTGGCGGTCGTCGTCATCGCCCTAGTCGTCATTGCCGCAGCAATCGTGATTGTGGTCATCGTTCGGCGACGGCGTGCTGGCGCCCGGGGACCAATTCGATCCACTCGCGACTAGGCGATCTAGAGCAAAGGGTGCGCGCTGTGTCGAGCGTGCACCCTTTCGCTTCCCCCGGGAAAATCGTTTGGAGCATTCCCTTGTTCCGCTCGACGTACTCACGCATCTGAGTGCGGCGAGCGGAATCACTCGCAGGAAATCGACTGCAGTGTTCTCGGCATCCGAGTGCGGACACATACGGTGGAGTGGTGCGTGATGCGAACTCGATGCTGTGGAACATTCGCGTCAGTCAGCCCATGGGCCAGGTGGAACTCGCCGAACGATCCGGCGTTTCTCAAGCTGTCATCTCGGGGATCGAGAGAGGCCGCGTCACCCCCTCCGCCGAGCAGAAGACCGCACTCGCAACTGCACTGCGCGTTCCGCCTGCCCTCCTCGACCATCGGCCTGTGCCCCCTCGCGTGCTTGCCCCGCTGCAGCGCTCCCTCCCGGCGCACGCACGCAATCGCCTGAACGCCAGCCTTGCTCTGGGGGATTTCCACGTCGGGCGGATCTTGGGCGCGGGCACCTTCGAGTTGCCCCGTGTGGAACGCCAGGCCGATCCTCGTCAGGTCGCCGGCCTCGTGCGCCTCGCGTGGAGAATTGGCGACGGCCCGATCCCGGACATGGTCGAACTGCTCGAGGAGCGTGGCGTCGTCTGTCTGATGCGTGACACACAGGCGATCCGCCGCGGCGTCATCGGCAGTTGGCCCCGCGACCACCGCCCTCTCGTTTTCCTCGGCGCCCGCGCAACGAGACGAGCTCGCCGCTGGTCCCTAGCGGTCGAGCTCGGATTCGCCATGATGCACTCCGACGAGCGCACAGCAGAAGCGTTTGCCGCGGAGCTACTGATGCCCCATCAGGATGTCGACTGGCAGAGCCGCGGATTGCTGGGGGTTGAACATCGCGGACCGCTGAGCCTTCTCCGAGTCGCGGAGCTCGAAACCGAATGGGGAGTGCCTGCGGAGGTGCTCGTGAAGTATGCGCGTCGCATCGGCGCCATCAACGCCACTCGTCATCGCGAGCTCATCAGCGCGGTGCATTTCATTGGAACGGACACCCCTGACGCGCGAGGAGAGCAGCCCCAGACTCTGGCGCGAGCCGTCGGCGCTCTCGTAGCGGAGGGTCGCTCCCGCGACCAGGTTGCGCGCGATGCCTTGCTCGACCCCGCCACGTTCCGGGCCGACTACTTAGCGGGTAGTAGTTCCTAGCGTCGGGAACGAGGTCTACGCTGACCTCATCGACGAAGGGCAGGTCATGGACGAATCCGCAGTGTCTCCTCAGCCTGAGCCCCGGGATCCGTGGCGCGACATCGTCGGGCCCTGCCGCAGGTCTGAGTCCATCGGTCGCGTTCTCGGGCTGAGCGACGCGGAAGTACGCCGGGCCACTGAGTCCTTGGAGCTGCTCGCGGTAGTCACCGACGAGGGGACCACGCTCTACCCGGACTTCCAGATACACGAAGGTCGCGTCGTCGATGGCCTTCAGCAGGTCCTTGCGATCCTCCACACCGGCATCGACGACCCTTGGACGTGGACGCAGTTCCTGAACGTGGCGGTCTATGACGAAACGGAGGGCCGGGACGTGCGATGGATTGAGGAGATGCGAGCGGGGCGTCTGGAAGCGGTCCTCAACGATGCGCGGCACACCGCATGGGCGTGGAGTTCGTAGGCCACCGCTCAGTCGTAGCTACGATGCACGTGCCAGCCGTCGGCGCCCTTGAAGACGTCGAACACCAGCGACTTGCCGTCCTCATCAGTTGCTTGGAAGCGCCAACCGTAGAGACCGCGATGCTCCTCGAGCGGAGCGGTCCAGAGCGAGTCGCGCAGCCGGG
This sequence comes from Microbacterium hydrocarbonoxydans, assembly GCF_023715885.1. Taxonomy (GTDB): domain Bacteria; phylum Actinomycetota; class Actinomycetes; order Actinomycetales; family Microbacteriaceae; genus Microbacterium; species Microbacterium hydrocarbonoxydans_C. Next base: position 797,732 of record NZ_JAMBOY010000001.1, read on the forward strand.
TGGGAGTATCGGACACTTGCCAGCGTCGTCCGCAGAACACCATCCGGGTAGGGATGTCGTTGACCATCCATATGGTTGCGGGTGGGTGTGGCGCCGTAGTTCGCATGCATCGAGAATAGAACATAGCTTCGAATGTTGCTAGTCTGATGCTCGGCCGAGGAAGGTGGACGGCATGGGGTCGAGCAACCGGTTGGCCGCTCACTTCGACATGCGCGCGCAACACCGCGAGATCCTTGCCGCCGCCCGCTCGGGCCCCCTCCAGTCGCTCACCGAACGCGAAGTCGATCTCCGACATCAGCCGCTGACCACCTACCCGCAGCCCTATCAGCGCGTGCGGGCCTGGGTGCGCTTCGGGCCGCGGGCTATTCGCGTAGACGCGAAGCTCGCACGATCAACGCCGATGGCGGCCGGCATTGAGTTCCGGGCTGAAGAGACCACCTTCCGCTGTTGGGTGTGGGGGAATGCGATCACTCTTGATCCAGAGGCCTTTCCCTGAGCGCAGTCATGCCGTGCCGGTCAGCTCGGTGAGCAGGGATCTGATCACAGACGAATAGTCCTGCAGGCTCTCGAGTCCGCCACGGTTGCCGACCGCGGGGTTGGGGACGCAACGCAGCGTGGGAGCGACTACGCGCGCAGTGTCGCCTCTCTCACCGAACGTCACGAGCAAGATCCACCTCGGCGTCCGGGGTATGAGGCCCAGCGATGACGTTCGCTCAGGGGCGAGGAGTCTTCCTCGTTACTCATCGTCGTCCTTGATGGGGCGCCGCGTATGCCGGCGGCGGACGTCTTCAATGATCTCGTCCAAGGTTCGGCGTCCGTCGATATAGTCCTTTGCGTCACGGAGCGCTTCAGGTGATGGCGGGAGTCCGTCAAGGACTCCCGAGTGCAGTGCTTCCGCAGCACCATTCGCGCGCTTCTCATGTGCGATGTGGTCGTCCTCCCACTGCTCGGCGAGTCCGCGGATGATGGCGAGGTGAGGTGTCGCCATCTTCAAGGTACGCATGTCAAGTAGAGCCACATTCCAGTTCTGTCCCTCACGGCCAAGGCTCGCGACCCGGCGCCCGTCCGCGGTCCTTCCTCCCGCCGCAACATGCATATGCCCGTGCGCAAGCAGCTCGGGGCGTACGGCATCCCAGACCTCGCTGATCCGTGCACGCGAGGCTGCGGACGCCTCGAGCGCGCTCGCTGGAAACCCGTCGGGGTTCCTCTGCAAGATCTCCCGGACCTTGCGGATGGGGGTGTCAGCTGGGGACTCGTGGCTGAGCATCAGGTCCGCGGGGCCACCGGCGATGGCCGCGGCTACATGCTTATCGGTGATGGCCTCGTCGGGCCACCATGTGAGCCCTTCGATCCGAGATTCGCGGTCAACCGACGCCGCCCCGCCGAGTGAGAGGACGCTTCGGCCGCCGATGGTCAGGCGCGCGGGGCGAGCGAGCAGCCAGACGATGTCGGAGACACGGATCGCTGCCCCAGGCTGCTCTGCGAAGAGTGGGGTGATTTCGCCCCACGGTTCATGGTTGCCAAGCGTGACGTAGATGCGGTTGATGTGAGTCTCGGCGAAGATCGCGTCGGTCTCAGCCGGCGGCATCCACCAGTCACCGAGATGCAGGAGCGTGGTCACCTCCGGCGCCAAGGTTGGAAGCGCACGCGACACCATGCGGGCCCAGCCGACGTTGCCGTGCCAGTCGCCACACACGGCTACGCGTTGATCTGGCAGCGCGATGTGCTCGGCGTACTCACGCGCTTTCATTGTGATCCTTTTGCCCGAGGGCGTCGATCTCATGCGATGTCATGGCCGCGAAGATACTCCGCAATCACCCCACGAAATAGAGCTTGCGATGCACCACCTTTGCGGATATCATTCCGCAGCATGAACCATCAGTTCATTCCTGCGCGGCGAGGTGGGCGACCGGCCCTCGTCGTGATTCTCCGTCTCCGGTCACGCGCCAGCCCTCGAAGCTGATTTGAGCTCCGTCGCCGAGTGCACGCGCTCGGATCTGCGACCGGGCCTCAACGGAACGGCGTTTATCGCCGTGCAAACTGCGCTTGAGTCGCCGTGACAGTGCGGCGTAGTTCCCCTCGAAGGAACCACACATCGAGCTGCGCTCCAACGAGTTCACGCAGGCGTCCGATGTCCTCGAGCTGCATGACCACGCGCCCGCTCAGCACCTTATGCAAGCGGTCGTAGGGAACCCCGAGCGCTTCTGCCAAGAGGGTGATCTTCGGCTGATCGGAGTGGGGCATGTACAGGTTCTGCACTCCGTAGCTGATCTGATGCTGCGTCTTGGCGGCGCTTCGTCGCGCCCTGACGCGCGCATCACACCCGGGTTCGAGGGCCACCCAGTCGATGTTCTCCATCTGTCCGAACTGGCGCGGGGTCACAGCGAACTGTCGCGGGACGTAACGGGGGTTAGACACGGATTTCGCACCTCAGCGAGCTAGGGAGAGCCAAAAGACATATGCCAAAGCCAATAGACCTAAAAGAGTGCCGATCTGACCCTCCAAGCCAGAAGGAACGCGCATACAAACCTCATGAGCAAGAACACAGGCATCAGAAAGTCGCGAGGCGACGGATACGACCGTATCGAATGGCTCGACGCGGCGGGCAACAAGCACGCCGTTCGGGCCGACAATCCCATCACCGCTGCCGAGGTCATCCCGGGAGAGCGCACGCGTCGACCGGGTAAGTACCGCGGTCAGGCGACCTACCAGGGCCGCTACTGGTGCGCCGGCATCGAGGGTCACGTTTTCCACGAGTCCATGGCGGAGTTCACCGGACTCATGCTTATCGACCACCTCTACGACATCGTCCAGCTCTTCGCGCAGCCGCTGCTGCTCACCTTCGCGGACGGGACGTTCCACTACCCAGACTTCCTGGCAATCGAAGCCGACGCCACCCGCCACCTCGTCGACGTCCACCTGCAGACACTGACCACGCCGGCACACGAGCTCGCCTTCGAGCAGACCCGCAAGCTCTGCGAACGTCTCGGCTGGCGTTTCACGGTCATCGACCAGCTCGACGACATCGTGCGCTGGAACCTCGAGGCCATGGCCCGCTATCACCATCCGCGCTATCTGCCGACAGCCCAGCTGGAGAAGCAGATTCTCCGGGCGGCTGCCCGCACCGCGACGTTCGGAGAACTCCGCGAAGCCCTACGCACCAATCGTCCCGGCGAGCACATGCCCGCCATCTACAACATGCTCTGGAACCGCCACCTTCACATCGACATCACCAAGCCCCTGACCGACCTCACCCCGCTTTCCGCCTGAACCAACCCATCCAACAAGGAGATTCAAAATGACCATTCCCCGCACCGTCGCCATCGGCGACACCCTCGACCTCGAGGCCGGCGCCTTCACCATCGCTGGCTACGGCAACGGAGTGTTCCGGCTCCGGGACGACCTCACCAACCAGTACGAGCTCATCCACCACACCGAACTCAGCCGCCTGCTCCCGCCGGGACAGGCCACGGACACGAACTCGAAGTCGGTCGCCGAGTCCACCCTCTCCGAGGCGATGGCCGGACTGACCGATGAGGCACGGTTCCTCATCCCGCACCTGCAGGAGCTGGTTGACGGCTCGCCCGCGGTCGGAGACGTCCCACGCGAGCAGTACGCCCTCGGCATCCCGATGGGTACCCGCCTCCTGTCGAAGTGGAAGGAGCTCACCGACGGGGGCTTCGACATCTCGCCCGACACGCTGAAGCGGCGCATGCAGCGCTACCGCAAGGCGGGCGTCGAAAGCCTTGTCGATGGCCGCTCCGTCAGGCGGCAGACCGCACTCGGGCGGGCTGACAAGAGGGTGACGGATGCGCTGGCGGAGGTCATCGCCGGCTACGTCGGGCGTTCGAGCCCTTCGTACACGCGGGTCCGGGTCGAACTGAAGCAACTGTTGCTGACTCAGTACCCGAACCCGGAAGCGCGCCCGTCGGTGCCGTCGTTGTCCACGGTCAAGCGGTATGTGGCAGCGCTCGATGGCGAGAACCCGACGACGCCGGCGCGGCGACGCGAGACCAACGCGCTCGCGCCGACCCGACAGCACAAGCCGCGGCTCGTGTCCGCACCCGGCGATGAGTGCCAGATTGACACGACCGTCTTCGACGCGTTCGTCCGCCTCCCCGACGGGAAGGTCTCCCGCCCCTTCCTCACCATCCTCATCGACAAGCGCACCCGCTCCATCATCGCGTTCAACTTCACGGCCGACGCACCTACCGGCTACGACCACGCTGTGCTCCTCGCCAACGCCCTCGTGCCGCGCAAGCTGCGCTCGTGGCACACCCACTACGACACGCTCTCGCTCCCGCGCATGCCGTGGTCCGAGTACCTCGACGAGGAACAGCTCAAGGAGTACGACACCTTCCGGCCGTACATCTTCCCGCGCCGCATCATCACCGACAACGGTCAGGACTACAAGTCCACCGTGTTCCGTCTCGCCTGCGACCGCTACGGAATCCACCTCACCGAGGCGCCCCTGAAGGCACCGACGAGCAAGGCGCACGTCGAGCGTCACTTCTCGACCGTCAACACGATGTTCGCCCAGTACCTCCCCGGGTACGTCCACAGCAACGTGCAGTCGCGTGGAGAGAATGCCGGCAAGGAGAACGTGCTGAAGCTGGAGGAGGTCGCCGAGCTCTTCGACCGCTGGCTGGCTATCATCTGGCAGAACCGTCGACACGACGGCCTCGTCGACCACCTCCAGCCGAACCTCCGGCACACCCCGAACACCATGTTCGCCGCGTCGGTCGAACTGCAGGGACACTTCGTCGTCCCGTGCGCGGAGGACGACTTCATCGCGCTCATGCCGAGCGTCGAACGGACCATCCAGAACGACGGCATCGAACTCAACGGGCGCATGTACGACAGCCCGCACCTGGCGGCCCAGCGAGGCATCCGAAACTCCGACGGTTCGAAGAAGAAGTTCGCGGTCCACTTCGACCCGGCCGACATCACCCGTGCCTGGGCCCGCGTCGATACCGAGTGGGTCATGTGCACCTGGGTGGCGAAGGATGGCATGTCCCGTCCGCTCGAGCGCACCCTCAACGAAATCGCTCACAGGCTCACGACCGCGAACACCGGCTTCAAGAATGACGAAGCGGACGAGCTGATGGTGCGGCTGCGCGACGAGTTCGTCGCCCAGCAGGAGGCTGAGGCCGAAGCGCGCGTGGCGGCTGCCAAGGCCGAAGCCGCAAAGGTCAAGTCCAGCGACGTGCTGGAAAACGTCCGTGCCGGGAACGGCGACGACAGCTTCGACAACCCGATGGACCTCACCGTCGGCTGACCCGCAAGAAACAGACAGGACAGAAGCATGTTCCACAATCCCAACGAAGCCGCGGCGGTCGGCCACTTCAACCGCCGCGAGGCACTCGAACACCTCCTCGAGAGCTACAGCGCGCCGAAGACGGAGACCGTCACGGTCGAGCAGTACAAGAAGTGGACGCCGGCCAAGCGCATGGCATTCAACGACCGGCGTAGCGCCCGCATCGCCGGCTCCATCGTCATCGAAACGCCCTCCATCAGAGAACTCAAGCTCGAATGTCGACGTGCGGCTCAGTTCGCGAACCGCGCCGTCGGACGTATGGGGGTCATCCTCACCGGGCCCGCGACCATGGGCAAGACGACGGCAGCCCTGCGCGTCATGGTGGGGACCTTCCAGCGCCACGTCCAGCGCTACCCCAATTGGAGGGAGCTCGGCCACATCCCCGTGGTGTACATCGAGATTCCCAGCGGCGCCAACGGTAAGCGCGTCATGGGGGCGTTCCTCGATTTCTTCGGGGAGCCCGCGCCGAACCGAATGACACTGGAAGAGCGCACGCGCATCGTCACGTCCATCCTCACCGCGAGCAACACCTCGCTCGTCGTCTTCGACGAGGTCCAGAACCTGTCCGGCGTCTCCAGTCATGGCCGGTTCGAGGCCGCGCAGTCCATCAAGAACTTGATGAACAGCGTGCGCAGCGTCCCCCTGTACGTCGGCATCAACCTCGACAAGACCGCGTTCACCAACAACGACCTCGGTGCACAATTCTCGAGCCGCAGCCGACTGGTGAAGCTGGGAAAGCTCGACATCAGCACCCCCACGGGTCAGTCCTTGTGGGGTGGAGTCATCCAGGGATTCGAGCGACAGTTTGGGCTCCTCAATCACCCCGAGAAGACACTCCTGACGGCGGAGAACGCGCGGTACCTGCACACTCGCACGCGCGGTTCGCTCGGGGCGCTGTCTCGGCTCCTCTCCATCGCCGCGCTCGACCTCATCGACGCCGACGACCCGGAAAACGAGCGCATCACCATCGAGCAGCTCGAAGACATCAAGCTCGACCTGACCACCGAGCGCGAACTCCTGGGGAGCAAGGACAACGTCGGAGTCAGCCGGCGTGGGAAGGGGGCACGTCGTGCTGCCTGAGCTGAGGAAGCTGCCCATGCGGGTCCGCCCCGTAGCCTACGAGACGGTCGCGAGCTACGCAGACCGCCTGCGCGACGCCAACTTCATCGGCCGCACCACCTGGTCGCTCTGGTTCAACCCTCTCGTGCGCGCTCACGGCGGAGACGAGATGGAGGCGAAATCTCAGCTGCTCGCCGTCCTCGGCGACCGCAGTGTCGAGCATCACCAGCGGGATGCCCGAGCATCCCTCGTGCACGCGGACGGCCAGAGCTGCAACAAGTGCGAGACCGGCCTGACGACCCGATACGGGTGCCGGAGGTGCAGCGACGGCGCCGTGGTCACTCAGGTCGCGCACGATGGCCCGCGAGTCTGCCGCCGGCATCGTCTCTGGATTGGTCCGGGAACCGACCCGGCCATGCAGGAGGTCGTCGGCAAGGACGTCGTCAACGCCGACCGCCGCTATCAGGCACTCCGTCGACAGGGCCTTCTCGATGCGCACCGGTTGGCCGAACTCCTCGACTGCGTCGATGAGTGGGCCGCAACTGAGTCTGGCGGCACTGCGACGGCCCCCGAGCGGTTCCGCATCGCAGTGGAGCTCGCGCACCAGGTCATGAGGCCCGGTCGACTCGCGGTGATGATGTCAGTTGGACTGACGGCGGAACTGCGCTACAACGCGCTGACCTCTGTCGTGGGAGGCATCCTGCACGGACGCGAATCGACCGTTCTCACGGACGCGCTGTGGCTCATGCTGCGCGCTCTCGGGCACGCGGCTGAGACTGGAGTGCACGCGTTCGTTGTTCCGGCGGCGTACGCCGTGGGAAATGACGAAGCGCACCTCGAGCAGCTGAAAAGCTGCACATACCCACGGGCCCGCCACCTCCACCTCGTCCAGTACGTGTGCTCGGAATTCCCCGGGACGCGGTTCTCTCGCCTGCACTTCAGCGCCTCGGCCAACACCTATCTCTGCGCACGCGGCCACCGCTTCCAGTCCAGCGGTCTCGGAATCAAGAGGTCGGCACGCACTGCAGGCTGCGGTGTGTGTTCGAACCGGACAGCGTTGGCCGGCTACAACTCGCTGGTCGACACGCATCCCGAGGTGGCCGCGGAGTGGCATCCGACTGCGAACGGCGACCTGACGCCGGAGCGAATCATCGCGGGGTCGGACCGCACTCACTACTGGTTGTGCGAGAACGGCCACACGTTCACGGCGACCGTTACCGCACGTACGTCGAACAAGAACGGATGCGGGGTCTGCTCGAACCGTGTCGTGCAGGCGGACGTCAACTCTTTGGCGGCGATGCGACCGGACTTGGCTGCGGAGTGGCACGGGACCCTCAATGACGGCCTGACCCCCGAACAGGTCAGCGTGGGCACGGACCGAAAGGTGTGGTGGCGGTGCCCGGAAGGGCACGACTACCCAATGGCCGTCAGTAACCGGTCAAGGAAGAAGCGAGCGTCATCGTGCTCAGTCTGCAGCGGACAGCGCGCCGACCCGAGCACGTGTCTGGCGACCACCCACAAAGCCGTCGCTCGACGCTGGCACAACACCAGGAACGGCAACCTGAGGCCGACCGACGTCATTGCAGGGTCCACGAAGAGGGTCTGGTGGCAGTGTGCACGAGGGCATGAGTACCAGGCGGTCGTCTACAGCCAAACCAAGGCAGACGGTCATGGGTGCAATGTCTGCCTCAACCGCGCCGTCAACGCCGATAACTGCATGAGGGCGACGCACGGCGCACTCGCAGACCAGTTCCACGAGTCGTTGAACGGCGACAAGACCCCGGACAACGTCATCGCGAGTACGAAGGTCAAGTTCTGGTGGAGGTGCAAGCTCGGCCATGAGTGGCAGGCCGCAGGCTCGAACCGCGTCAAGGGAACAGGTTGTCCGTTCTGCTCCGGGCTTCGAGTGCTCGCCGGCTGGAACGACATGGCAACAACTCACCCTCAGCTCGTCGACGAGTGGCACGAGTCGCGCAACCCCGGCCTCCGGCCTGAGAACGTGCGTGCCGGAACGCCGAAGCAGCTCTGGTGGCGGTGCGCGGAAGGACATGAGTGGCAGGCCAGGGGTGCAGACCGACGAAGGGGCAGCGGCTGCCCGTACTGCACCCATCAGAAGGTCCTCGTCGGCTTCAACGACCTGGCGACCACGAACCCGGCCTTGGGTGCCGAGCTCCACCCGAACCTGAACGCTGACGTTACTGCTACGAGCATCACGGCTCGCTCGTCCAAGCGCCTGTGGTGGCGGTGCTCGGCCGGGCATGAGTGGACCGCGCCGGCATACTCGCGAGCGCGAACCGGAAGCATGTGCCCGGAATGCAGGCGAGAACTGCGCCGCGGTAACAAGCGCTGACTAGCTGCCTCATCCCGCCCAGCCGCGGGCGGGATGAGGCACGCGCGCCGATGGGTAGGCTCCTCGATGTGTCTCTCGTCATGTTGCCCGCTCATCCGCTCGCGGATCTCCTTCCCAAGATGACGGACATCGACCTGGCGGAACTTGTCGCTGACATCGCCGAGCACGGTCAACGGGATGCAGCCGTCACCTGGGTCGACCCCTCCGGGACCGAATGGTTGCTCGACGGCCGCCATCGCGCCCATGCAGCACGAGAACTGGGCCGGCCACTGGTCACCAAGCGATTCGCCGGAGACGAGTCAGCGGCACGGGACTTCGTCATCAGCGTCAACGTCAAGCGCCGCCACCTCTCGGTGTCACAACGGGCTCTGGTTGCAGCGGCCTTCGCTACACGCCAGCGCGGGGGATCCTCAGGATCGTCTGGACCGGCAAGTTCGCCGCTTGCTCCGACCCAGCGCGAGGCGGCGCTCAGCATGGGGGTATCCGAGCGATCTGTGCGAGACGGGTCCGTGGTGCTCGCTGAGGGCAGGGACGACCTCATTCGAGCTGTCGCCAACGGCGAGATGTCTGTGTCCGCTGCAGCTGCCGAGTCTCGGCGCGAGCGCACACCCCGGCAAGCGGCGACCGCGCTCTTCATGAACCATCGCCGCTCCTCCTCATCGGATGCGTGGCTCACGCCCGACTGGGTCCTCGAACGGGCTGAGCGATGCCTGGGCGGCATCGACGGAGATGTCGCCGCTGCGCCCGATGGCAACGTGCCGGCGAAGTGGTTCCTTACCGAGAAGGACGACGCGATGGCTCAACCCACCTGGGCCAATCCGGACGGGTCGCCTGCATCCCTATGGGTGAACCCGCCCTACGGCCTGAATGGTCGCGGTCCGGGGGCATGGACCAGCCGGGTAGTACACGAATGGAGGGTTGGACACGTGCGCGCGGCGCTCCTCCTCCTCCCATCGCGTCCTGGAGCGCACTGGCAGCAAGCGCTCGCACCCTTCCCACGCATTGAGTTCCGCGGCCATCTGAGATTCGAGCCCGGGCGCGGTAACCCCGCACGAGACGCGTGGGACTCAGGCAAGCGGGCGGAGGCGCCGTTCGCCAGCATCCTCGTGGGCATCGGTGTGAGCGCAGCCGAGCTGCATGAGTACTTCGGTGATACTGGGATCGTTTTCATCGCATACCAGCCAGGCATCAAGGAGTCGGCAAGCGGTCGCTGAGTGCTGGATCGTCGAGTTGGGTCGGAGGGTCTTGAAGCGCTTCCGAGCAACGTCCGTGAGCCGAATAGGATTCCCCTGACGGCAACCGAGGGGTAAGAAGTCTTGAGTAACAACCACGCCACGTTCATCTGGTCGATTGCAGATCTCCTCCGCGGGAGCTTCAAGGCTCACCAATACGGCGACACCATCTTGCCCTTCACGGTGCTGCGGCGGCTGGATGCCGTGCTCGCTCCGACGAAGCAGGCCGTCTTCGCCGCGGTCGAGCAGGCGGCAGCGGACGGCATCCCCGTTCGCGCGTCTCTGCTGCGCAACAAGGCCGGACATGAGTACTCGTTCTGGAATGAATCGAAGTTCGATTTGAAGACCGCGTTGGGCGACTCCGAGAACTTAGCAGCGAATCTCTCCGACTACGTCACTGGGTTCTCCGAGAACGTGAAGGACATATTCGACAAGTACAAGATCTCAGAGCGCATCGCCGAACTCGACGAGCACGACCTGCTCTTCCACGTCGTCCAGCGCTTCGCAGCCGTCGACCTGTCGCCGACGGCCGTGCCGAACGAAGAGATGGGGCACATCTTCGAGGAGCTCATCCGCAAGTTTGCGGAGGCATCGAACGAGACCGCCGGTGAGCACTTCACGCCGCGCGATGTCATCGAGCTGATGGTCGACATTCTGCTCGCGCCCGAATCAGACACCCTCGCGAAGAAGAACGTCGTTCGTTCGGTCTATGACCCGACCGCTGGCACCGGCGGCATGCTCTCGGTCGCCGAAGACCACATTCGCAGCGCGAACCCGACCGCCACGTTGACCCTCGCCGGGCAGGAGATCAACCCGCAGTCGTACGCGATCTGCAAGGCCGACATGACCGTCAAGGGCCAGTCGGTCGATGCAATCTTCTTCGGCGACACCCTCATCAACGACGGCCACGCTGGCGTGACGTTCAGTTACGGTCTCTCTAATCCGCCGTTCGGCGTCGATTGGAAGAAGCAGCAGAAGGCCGTCACGGACGAACATACTCAGCGCGGATTCGCGGGACGGTTCGGACCTGGCCTGCCGCGAGTCTCGGACGGATCGATGCTGTTCCTCATGCACCTCATCTCAAAAATGCGCTCCGCCGCGGATGGAGGCGGGCGTGCTGCCATCGTCCTCAACGGCAGCCCGCTTTTCACCGGCGGAGCAGGGTCAGGCGAGTCCAACATTCGCAAGTGGGTGCTCGAACGCGATCTGCTGGAAGCCATCATCGCGCTACCCACCGACATGTTCTACAACACCGGCATCGCGACCTACATCTGGGTGCTTGCCTCTACGAAGAAGGCTGAGCGCGCGGGCAAGGTGCAGCTCATCGACGGCACCAAGCTGTTCCGGAAGATGCGCAAGGGCCTCGGCTCCAAGCGCAACGAACTCGGCCCGGACGACATCGCGGCGCTCGTGAGGCTTTACGAAGGCGAGGCCGACAAGCTCCGCTCGAAGACGTTCGCCAATGAAGACTTCTTCTATCGCACCATCACTGTCGAGCGCCCGCTTCGCCTGAACTGGGCGCTGACACCGGACCGTCTCGCTGTGGCCAGTGAGGCGAAGACGCTTGCCAAGGTCGACCTCGCTCCGCTCATCACCGTCGTCGAGCGAGCGCCACGCGACGGAGCACTCACCAATGACCTGCCTGCATTCCGCAAGCACGTCGCAGCTCGCCTAGCGGATGCTGAGGTTGTGCTCACTGCTCCGCAACTCAAGGCTCTCATCGCAGGCCTCTCGGAGCGCGACGAGAACGCGCCCATTGTGCTCGACGCAAAGAAGCGCCCCGAGCCGGACCCCACCCTCCGCGACACCGAGAACGTGCCGTGGAACGAAGACATCCACGCATACTTCGCGCGCGAGGTGACGCCATTCGCACCGGACGCCTGGATCGACGAGGCGAAGACGAAGGACGGATGCGAGATCCCTTTCACCCGCCACTTTTACCAGTACGTACCCCCGCGGTCCCTCGCCGAGATCGACGCTGACTTGGACCGCGTTCTCGGCCGAATCCGTGCGCGGCTCGAGGCCGTGAAAGCGTGACGATGTTCGAACCGTACCCGGACTACAAGGACAGCGGAGTTGCGTGGCTCGGGTCCGTGCCCACAGATTGGTGTGTCTGGCCGGCCAACGCGGTACTCCGTGAGCGAAAGATGAAGTCGCGCCCAGACGATGTGCACCTGACCCCGTCGCAAACGCATGGAGTGCTCCCGCAGGCCGAGTATATGGAGCGCACTGGCAACAAGCTTGTTCTGAACTTGACGGGTGCGGATGCGATGCGACACGTCGAACCGAACGATTTCATCAGTCACCTGCGAAGCTTTCAAGGTGGGTTCGAACATTCTCTGCATAGCGGCAAGGTGAGTGCGGCTTATACCGTCTTGGAGCCGGCGGCGGAAGCCGTTCCTGAGTTCTTCCGATACGTGTTCAAGTCGAGTCTCTACGTCCAAGCGCTTCAGACGACCACCGACCAGTTGCGAGATGGGCAGTCGATCCGGTATGCGCAAGTTTCGCTGCTGCCGTTGCCTGTACCTACGAACTCAACTCAACGAGCTATCGCCGCTTTCCTGGATAGGGAAACGGCGGAGATCGACGCGTTCATCGCGGATCAGGAAGAGCTCATCGCGCTCCTCACCGAGCGCCGCGCCGCGACCATCACTCGCGCCGTGACAAAGGGCCTCGACCGCCTCGCGCCCATGAAAGACAGCGGAGTTGCGTGGCTCGGCGAGGTGCCGGAGCACTGGAACCTTCCGAGGGTGGCCCACGTCGCAAGGTGTTCGTCGGGCTCGAGCATCGATCTCCAAAGTGTCGAGGCTGCGCGAACTGTTGATGCGCCCCATCCCGTATACGGCGGTAACGGCATTGTTGGATATTTCTCTCGGTGGAACATCAGCGAAGGGCAGATCGTAGTTGGCCGGGTTGGAGCTCTGTGTGGCAATGTGCACTCGACTAGCGAACGTGCTTGGGTAAGCGACAACGCGTTGAGGCTCCGAGTTTCTCCCCAGAAGGTTGACAGAGACTTCCTGAGTCACGTCCTCACGGCTCGCGATCTGAACCAGCTGGCCGACAAGACGGCGCAGCCTCTGATCACAGGAAGTCTTGTACTTCGCCAACGCATACCCGCTCCGCCGATGGCCGAGCAAGCCGCCATTGCATCGCACCTCGACCACGAGACCGCAAAGATCGACGCGACCATCACTGACGCACGCGAAGCCATCGCGCTGTCGAAGGAGCGGCGAGCGGCGCTGATTTCCGCGGCGGTGACCGGCAAGATCGACGTGCGCGGGCTCGCATAGCGCGCATTACGGCGTCGTCTTCGACAATCGTCCCCGTGCACTGCCAGAGTGAACGTGTGGCGATTCAGCACGAAGAAGCATTCGAAGTCGAGCTCTGTGAGCATCTCGCGGCGCACGGGTGGGAGTACTCATCGACGGCCGACGGGTACGACCGCGAGCGTGCACTGTTCCCTGCGGATGTGTTCGCGTGGCTCGAAGCGACGCAGCCCGAGCAGCTCGAGAAGTTGGTGAAGCCCGGAGCACCCGAAGCATCTCGCGAGCTCGGCCGCAAGCAGATCCTCGACCGCATCGCGGCGGCGCAGGCCAACGACACGATGAACGGCGGCGGCACACTCAACGTGCTGAAGTCGTCGGTTGGTGTGCTGAACGCGAAGTTCTCGTTGTTCCAGGCGCGCCCTGCAACGTCGCTGAACGCGACGACGGTGGCGAGGTTCGCAGCGAATCGCCTCCGAGTGATGCGTCAGGTGACGTACTCGACGAAGCACACGAACCGGATCGACCTGGTGCTGTTCGTCAACGGCATCCCGGTGTCCACCATCGAGCTGAAGACTGACCTCACGCAGAATCTCGCAGCGGGATTGAAGCAGTACGCACAGGACCGGAAGCCCGAGGGGGAACCGCTGCTCACTTTCGGGCGCGGCGCCCTCGTGCATTTCGTCGTGACGAACGAAGACGTGCACATGACGACGAAGCTCGATGGTCCGAACACGCGGTTTCTCCCGTTCAATCGCGGTAAGAACAACGGCGCCGGTAACGCGGCTATCCCTGGCACGAGCCCGACCGCGTACTTCTGGCAAGAGATCCTCGAGCGCGGAACGTGGCTCGACCTCATCGGGCGCTTCCTTCACTACCGGTTCACGGAGAAGACCGATCCCATCGACGGGAAGAAGACGTATGACAAGGCGCTCCGCTTCCCGCGATACCACCAGTGGCGTGCGGTGTCGAAGCTCGAGCGGGCGGTGCTCGCCGAGGGCCCTGGCCACAACTATCTGATTCAGCATTCCGCAGGTTCCGGCAAGACCGATTCCATCGCGTGGGCCGCGCATCGGATGGCGCAGCTGCACGACGCCGACGGGCACAAGGTGTTCGACGGGGTCATCGTGGTCTCCGACCGGCAGGTGCTGGATGGCCAACTGCAGCGCGCGGTGGAGCAGCTCGAGACGACCGCTGGCGTGTTCGAACCCATCACACGGGGCGGCGACGCATCTAAGTCGAAGCATCTCGCTGAGGCTTTGCTAGCAGGCAAGCAGATCATCGGCGTGACTCTGCAGACCTTCCCGCACGCGCTCGACACCATCGAAAAGAACACCGGGCTCGCCGGTCGCCGCTACGCAGTCATCGCCGACGAGGCGCATTCGTCGCAGAGCGGCGAGGCCGCCGCCTCCCTGAAGCAGGTCCTCACGGCCGGAACGGCGGGTTCAGGAGACGACACTGTCGACGCTGAAGACGTGCTCGCAGATGTCATGGCACGGAAGGTCGGCGTCGGCACGATCTCATTTCTCGCGTTCACGGCGACACCGAAGGGCAAGACGGTCGAGCTGTTCGGCCGGGAAGACGGCGCCGGCGTGAAGCAGGCTTTTGATCTGTACTCGATGAAGCAGGCCATCGAAGAGGGCTTCATCCTCGATGTACTGAAGAACTACCTGCCGTACGACCTCGCGTTCACGCTCGCGCACAAGGACACCGCGACCGGCGTGGATGTCGAGATCGACACCGCGAAGGCTGGAAGTGAAGTCATGCGGTGGGTGCGGCTACATCCGACGAACATCGCGCAGAAGGTCGCGGTCATCGTCGAACACTTCCGCACGAACGTGCGCAGTGAGCTCGGCGGGCGAGCGAAGGCGATGGTTGTCACCGGCTCGCGGAAAGAGGCGGTGCGCTACAAGCTCGCCATCGACGCGTATCTGAAGGAGCACAAGCTCGATGGGCAGTTCGGTGCGCTCGTCGCGTTCTCCGGCTCGGTGATGGACGACGCCTCTGGGCACGACGAGTTCACTGAGGCCTCCCTCAACCCTGGGCTCAAGGGCCGGTCGTTGGAGGCGGCGTTCGGTGGCGACGAGTTCCAAGTGATGATTGTCGCGAACAAGTTCCAGACCGGGTTCGACCAGCCGCTGCTCGTCGGAATGTATGTCGACAAGAAACTGTCCGGCATCGCTGCGGTTCAGACGCTGTCACGGCTCAATCGCGTGATCCCGGGCAAAGAGAACACGTACGTCATCGACTTCGTCAACGATCCCGCCGAGATCCTCGCTGCATTCCAGGTGTACTACGAAGACGCCGAACTGACCGAGCCGTCGGACCCGAACATCATCCACGACATGCTCGGAAAGCTCCGCAGCATGAACATCATCGACCCGCACGATGTCGACGCTGTCGTGAACGCCTGGCTCACCAAGACACGCCACAACGCGCTGTACTCACACATCAAGACGTCGCGCGACGTGTTCTGGGACAGGTGGAACACCTCCGTCGATGCATCCGACGACCTCGACAGGGGGCGTCTGGAGGAGTTCCGAGGGACGGTGTTCGCGTTCGTTCGTGCGTACGATTTCTTGTCC
This sequence comes from Microbacterium hydrocarbonoxydans, assembly GCF_023715885.1. GTDB lineage: Bacteria > Actinomycetota > Actinomycetes > Actinomycetales > Microbacteriaceae > Microbacterium > Microbacterium hydrocarbonoxydans_C. Next base: position 813,538 of record NZ_JAMBOY010000001.1, read on the forward strand.
CAGATCATGGACTACGGCGACACTGACATCGAGAAGTGGGCGATCTTCCTCCGCGTCTATCGCCGAGTCATCGAGCGACACGACGCGGACCCCGCCGCCGTCAACACCGACGAGATCGTCCTCACCCACTATCGACTGCGGCGGCTCGAGACGCAGAACCTGGGGCTCACTGCGGGGTCAGCAGGCGAACTGTCAGGGATCACTGCCGCCGGCTCCGCTCAGCCACGCGAAGCAAAGTACGGGTTGCTGCAAGATGTCATCGACAAGATCAACACCCTGTTCGCCGGCACTGACGTTGACGAGATCAACGGGGTCAGTGCGGCAGAGACGATCCTCCGTCACGTCGTCGACAACCCGAAGATCCAAGCCGAAGCGATGGCAAACACGCCCATCGACTTCGAGACTTCGCCGACCATTGCCGTCGAGCTCGAAGACGTCATGTACGCGTCTGCCGCCGGCCACAGCAATGCGATGAAGGCACTCTTGCAGAAGAGCGACTTCGCATCCATCGTCAAGGTGCTCGTCGCGATGGGCCTCTACGAGAAGACCCGCGACGAGGCGGAACGCGCGGCAACCGCGGGCTGACTCGCCGGCCTAACATCCTCGGCAGCCTCGCGTGCCGTTGAAGGTGGGAGGTTGGGTGCGGCGCCGTCACACTCGGGCTCGTTGCCCGTCTGCTATCGTCTGCCTCTGGACGTGTTTACGAGAGGGCAAACCGAGGGTGTTTTGGGGGAAGTGGCCGTCTCACGTCGCCGTGTGGGTGTTGACGGTTCTCGGCGCTTTCACCACCGCCCTTCCCCGAATCTTTCCTCCCCTCCAACCCAACGAACCCGAACGCTGGAATATCCCGCTCGAGGCGTCTGGCTGGGTCATTGGGATCGGTGCAGGTGCCGTCGTGGCAGGCGCCGCTCTCAAAGAAATCGATGCGCGGGTAGTGAAGAAAGGCGCCGCTGGTGTCCTCGAACGCGCGGCGATGGCCGTTGCGGATCTGCACAAGCAGCTGCCCCGCATGATGGACTCGGAGACATCTGCGGACCGACGCGGCCGAGTCATTGAGGCCGCCCAGAACTGTGCAATCCACCTGTTGCGTGAGTCGGGAAAGAACATCCGTGTCACGTTCTATCAGCTTGACTACGCGGAGACCGAACAGCTCCCGAGATCGACCCCGGGTGACCGACCGATAGAGCAGGCGCGTCTCATTCTGGTGGGTGAACCGTTGGGTCGTGGTGATGATCCGGCCCGCGACGAGTTCAGATACGATGACCGCGGTCGGGAGACGCTCACGAAGATCCTGGCCAAGGAAGAGATCTGGTGCGGGAATGCCAGAAAGCAGGCGCGCAAGATGAAGTGGCCGCGGCCGCGGTATCGCGTTTACATCTCCGTTCCGATAGTCGTCGAGGGCAAGGTGGAGGGCATGCTGTCTTGTGACTCGCTCGTGCGAAGCGAACTGAAGCGTTCGATTGCGGCGCTGGTCAAGATTCCTGCGAACTTCGCGGGGATGGAGCTTCGCACTCTCGAGAGCGCCTCCGCTCCGGTGAAGCCGGGCGTGTGACAATGAACAGGCGGAGGTGAATACATGGCTACTGCGCGTGACGTCGCTACATACATCCTCGAAGCTCTCGGGCCGATGACGTCGATGAAGCTCCAGAAGCTCTGCTACTACAGTCAGGCATACAGCCTGGCCTGGTTCAGCGAGCCGATCTTTCCTGATGAGATCGAAGCATGGACGAATGGTCCCGTGATCCGGACGCTTTGGAATACGCACAAGCGTAGGTTCTCGGTAGACGCGGAGACTATCGCTGGCGACTCTCGCACTCTCACGCAGCGGGACCGCGCGGTCGTGAATGCCGTGTTGAATGCCATGGGTGGCCTGACAGGTAAGCAGCTCAGCGACCAGACTCACGCGGAGACTCCTTGGCGAGCCAACTACGACGGTGACGACGCATACCCCAACGGCGTCATCTCGCACGCGCAATTGGCCGAGTACTACTCCAAGAAGTAGGTCGGCGCGACTGGGCGACCCGGATCTCTCGTTCTCGACGGTCGCGGATCCCGCACCCGCTGTCCTCTGGGCTCTCGAGGCATCAGTGAAGCGTGAGAGCGGATGGCAATGGTCATCTCCGTGTCAGGTTCGAGCGACGCTTATGTCATGATTCGTGGAGACGACAGGAGCATCAAAGCAGATGAGCATGACCGACGTTTTCGACGACGACAGCTTCTTTTTCTTGGATGAGTCCGAGCTATCAGACCGCCGAGGCAGGATCGAGCAACAGGTAGTCAATCGCGAGGTCGTCCTCACAAGAATCCCCGAGCAAGCCGGACGCGACACGCACGAGGTTGTGCGCTTTGACCTTGACACCCGGCTCCTTCGGATCTTCCCGAAGTCTTACAGGAGCGGTGATCTCGTGCCGCAGTTCCGGTATGTCACTGAGATTCAGGTGGAGGACTCGGAGTGGGACCCTTCGTCCCACTCGCAGGAGCACACTCAGTACAACCTGCTCGCCGCAAAGGGTTTGCCTCGGGGGTTCAACACGATCTACGACTTCGGGTTGGGGATCGGCAAACAGTTCCGGTCGTTTGTCGACTCGCTCGAAGAGCACACAACCCGAAGCATCCTTAGGTTCGTTGGTGACGGTGACGAGGGGCTAGATGAGGACGGACTGACATTGCGGGTGAAGTTCAGCCGATTCAGCGAGTATCGAGCAGCCGTCGACCTCTATCGAGATCGGGGGTGGACAGTGGTCCGGCGAGTGATCGAGGCCGAGACCCACAACGCCATCGCGCCGCTCTTCGATCTGCCTGAAGCGGAACCGATCCGCGGTCGGCATCCCATGGTGAAGCTACTCACCGAAGAGGTCGCTACCGGTCACGTGATGAATGTGACCGACCGAGAACTGCTTGCGGACGCGGTGACAAACGCGGCACCAGTCCTCGCCGGCGAAGCCCCGGAACGGCTCGTGAAGCTCCGCGATGATATTGAACTCGTTTCGCTCGACGCTCTGATCTCGCAGTTCGAGAGGGACTTGAGCGGCAGGTTCGCCAGCAATGAAGGACATTGGCAGGGATTCTTCAACCGCAACAGGTTTGCTCTTCAATTGCTCTTCGCGGCTCCTGTGTCCGTCGAGTGGCAGCAGGCACACGTGCGCTCCTCGGATGCCACTGGATCAGGTGCTCGCATTGCCGATTTCCTGTGCGCAAACGTTGTCACCAAGACGGTGCTGCTCGTCGAAATCAAAACACCCGGAGCGACGCTGATGGCAGCACAGGCATACCGGGGCCAAGGCACCGAGGCTGCCGTGCACGTGCCTCACAAGGAGCTAGCGGGAGCTGTCGCCCAGGTTCAATCGCAGATGTCCTCTATTTCGCAGCACTTCCCTCAGATGATCCCCTCGACTTCGACGGTCGATCCGTGGAACCAACCTCAAGGCGCCGTCATCGTCGGTCGGGTGTCGACACTGACAAGCGAGCAGCGCGAGTCCTTTCTTCGATACCGTGACGGACTCGCTGACGTCACCGTCCTCGCCTACGACGAAGTTCTTGAACGCCTGAAGGGCTTGCGTGAGATGCTCGGGGCGTCTCCAGGATCGCCTTAGATTCCCGGATCCCTGCGGTGCCCAAGAGGGAGCCACTCGGATGAAAACGAAGCAGTCGATCCTCACGGCGCCGCCGTGACGGCAAACTCGCAGGAGGTGTGATGTCAGCGGACGTCGGCGCGGAAGACAACGAGGAGTGGCTTCGCCAGTACCTTCATGACTACATCACCCTCGAAGAAGCCGGGGCGGTAGCAGGTGGCATCAGTCGTGAAGCCATCCGACTCAGGCTCAAGAAGCTTGGGATGACGCCACGAACGAGTGCCGAGACACTCCGATTGCGGGAACTGCGCGAAATCTCGGCACACGCGACCACCATCAGGGAGACCTTTTATGCGACGCGAAGCGAGAGCCAAGTGTCGGCTGCCACGGGCCTTTCGGCGTCGGCCATCCGGAGGTTCTTGGATCGCGAGATCCCTGATTGGACGATAGTCGCAAGCGTTGCTCGCGATGTCCGTAAGCGATACTCGGAAACCGAGATGCTCGATAGCCTGCGCGATGCATCGCAAGGCAGAACTGTCCCTCTCACCGTGACCGCGTATCGCGGCTTCGTGCAGTCTGAACCCGCTCTCGCCGACGGGCGACCGCGGCCCGGAGTGCAGGGAATGATGCTTCGGTTCGGATCGTGGAATGCCGCCGTCCGCGCTGCTGGTCTGCCTGCCAACCCGCATAGCGGTCCAGCTAGAGAGTTCGACGCCCTCGGCGCGGTCGCCGCGGTTGCGGATTGTTGGCGAGAACTTGGAAGTCCGCCTTCCGTCAGAGCGTACGATGTCTGGCAGGCCGGGCGCCCCGGCTCTCCAAGCTCAGCAACGATCCGCAAATTGCTCAGTTCCTGGCCGTCCGTTCAGATCAGGGCGTGGCAAATCGTGCACGGGGTGCTACTCGACCAGGACGACCAGGACATCGCGATTCCCAAGAGCGAGACCGGGCCAATCCTTGAGAGCTCCGTATTCCTGCCCGAGTACAAGCGAGCTAACCAGGGCGCCGTCGTTTCTCTACCCGAGTCCTACGAGGTGGGCGAGTACAACGCTTTGGAGCGAGCCGTACGTAGCCATGCCAGAATCCAAAATCGTGCAGCTTCCGTCGGCGCCGAGATCGGTCTGAATGTGCACAGCCCTGGCGCAGAAGGCCCCGCTTTTGACTTGGCGTTCAGTAGTCAGGATGGAACGCTCTTCGTTATCGAAGTGAAGTCCGCGACACCGGAGAATCTGGAGCTGCAGGCGAGGTTGGGGTTGGGGCAGGTGCTGATCTACGCGCACGCACTACGAAGGATTCATAAACGGGTGGTGCCTATCTTGTTGACCGAGCTGCCTCTCAACGACGACTGGGCCGAGCTGATGCAATCGCTTGAAGTGGGGGTGGCCAGCGAGTCGTCAATGGCGACGGACTTGGCTCGAATGGCAGATTCCAGACAGCCTTCGTCCTAGGTGTGTGTGGGTGAGTCTTCCGTCGCTAGGCGCGACTTCGGCTCGCCATCTTGGCTAAGGCCGCCGTCGCTCTCCCTGCTAGATAGCCCGGCGTCAGCGATCCAGCAGCCAGATCAGGTCTAAGCTGGCCAGTCAGCGTGACCCGAACCTATGATAAAACTGGCTCAAATCACTGACATCTGGGGGACACCGTGGCACGCACCAAGGGCGCCAAGAACCTGACTCCGCGCGAGCTGCGCACCAAGGCCAAGCACCTCAACGAGAAGGCGAACTGGCTGGAGAAGCTGGCGAAGGCCAAGAACAAGAAGTAGGCGGGCCTCAGCCCATCCAGAACTTCACGTTGTCCGTATGGGCCTGATCTGCACCTTCACGGTCTGACGAGATGTCCTCGATCTTCCGCTGAACCTGCTCCATCTCCTCCTCGAGGCGCTGCTGAGTCGCCTCATCCTCGCAGGCGGCGAGCTGCAACTCCAGTTCTTCCGCGCGCTCCTCTGCGGCGATGAGGTCGTCATCGAGCCGATTCAGTTCGTCCGCTGTCTGCTGGATGGACGCGTCGGCCTGTTCGGGGTCATCGTCATACCTGGACACGTGCATTCTCCTTTTCGGGTGTCGCGGCGTGGCCGGATCGCTTCAACCGGACGCACAGCAGTCAAGCATGGTCCAGGAACATTCGATACGGGGACACCACTCGGGCTCCCCGCATTCCGCGGAATCACGGGCCTTCCGCACCGGAGCAACTTAGATGACGATTCTGGCGTCGTAGAGCGTCGCAGCACCTCAGTGGTTTCATGGATCACCTAGCGCAATTATCAAGGTGGGTCATAAGTGATCCGATACAGTCTCGCGCAGTGCACTACTCTCTCGGGAGAACCGTGAGAGGGGCACCGAAGATGAGCTATCGGTCACATCGCGCGGGACTCGTCGTCGTCCGCGTCGTCCTGCCGTGCTGGACGCTCCTGATCGGCGCGTTCCTCCTGTGGTTCGGGATCACGCTGCACTCCCGTGCGTCGGGCGAGGCATGGGTGATCATCGGGCTGAGCGTCGTCGTCATCGCCGCATCGATCGTCACGCTGTGGTGGCTGAATCGACGCAGGCCCGTGGCGCGGTCACGAGCGAGGAGCAGAGCGACGGACGGAGGGTGAGGACGCACCTGCGGCTGGTTCGAGGCGCAGCCAGGTGATCGCGATCATCGTCGGCGTCGCTCTCCTGACGCCGCGTTAACCCTGTCTCCGTCCCAGCTCCGCCAGCACCGTCGTGACCCCGGCACCCGCGTCCCAGTGCCGAACGGCACCCGCGTGACCGCGAATGTCCTCCCCGAGGCGCTCGAGGGCGGCGGGCAGGTCGGCGACGCGGATCCTGCGTGCGAGGGCGACGTGCGGCATCCACTCTCCCGGCGCGGTGTGCGGCGCGTCGTCGCCGGGACCGGCGGCGGAGAAGACAGCCTTCCGCAGCGTCAGCAGCTCGGCCGTGGGCACGACGCTGCGGGCGAGAACCCGTCGCTCCCCGGTCCCGAAGAGCAGCGGAGCGCCGAGCGTGATCGGGAAACCCGTCATCGCGGCGAAGGCCTCCGGAGCGACCGGCGCGAGACCCACGCGCGCGACCAGGGTGATGTGCGGACGGTTGCTCGGCGCCGTGTGCGCCGCGAGACTCGACACCCCGAGGGCGGCGAGCGCCTGCCACTCGACGCGCACCGCGGACTCGGTCTCGGGGTCGAGCAGCAGCTCGATCGCTGAGGGGGAGCGCCGCGGCTCGGAATCGTGCACGGTGCGATTATCCCGTGACGATGCCTCTAGCCTCGACCTATGACCGACTCACCGCTGACCGATCCGTCGCCGGCCGGGCTCATCGACGGCCACAACGACCTGCCCTGGGCGGCACGCACGCTCGCCGGCTATTCCGTCGAGGGGCTGGATGACGCCGCGGCGCCCTCCCCGTTCCAGACCGACCTGCCTCGGATGCGGCAGGGCGGCGTGCTCGGGCAGTTCTGGTCGGTCTACGCGGAGGACGAGCCGGGTGTGGATGCCGTGCAGTGCACCCTCGAACAGATCGACTTCGTCCACCGCCTGGTGCGCCGCTACCCGGAACGGCTCGCCCTCGCGCACACGGCCGCCGACGTCGAACGCGCGGGGACCGAGGGGCGGATCGCCAGCCTGCTCGGCGCCGAGGGCGGCCACAGCATCGGCGGATCGCTCGCGACGCTGCGGATGTTCGCGCGGCTCGGTGTGCGATACATGACCCTCACGCACAACAACAACACGCCCTGGGCGGACTCCGCGACCGACGAACCGCAGCACGACGGGCTGAGCGCGTTCGGCGAGTCGGTGGTGCGCGAGATGAACGCCCTCGGCATGCTCGTCGATCTCGCGCACGTGTCGGAGGCGACGATGGACCACGCGCTGCGCGTCACCGACTCGCCCGTCATCTTCAGCCACTCGTCGTGCCGGGCGATCACCGACCATCCGCGGAACGTGCCCGACGGCATCCTGCGGCGACTCGAGGGCAACGGCGGTGTGATCATGGTCTCGTTCGTCCCCGTCTTCGTGTCGCGCGACTGGGCCGACTGGTTCGCCGCCGGACAGGAAGGCGACGCCCCGCCGGTGACCATCGACCACGTCGTGGCGCACCTCGACCACGCCCGGGAGGTCGCCGGCATCGACCACATCGGCATCGGCAGTGACTTCGACGGGTTCGACCACTTCCCCGATGGGCTCGCAGACGTCACGGGGTTCGCACGGCTGCGCGAGGCCCTCTCGGCGTCCGGGTGGTCGGATGCCGACATCGACAAGGTCTGGTCGGGCAACATCCTGCGGGTGCTGCGCGCGACGGACGAGCGGTTCGCCGCGCAGCTGTCCTAGCCGCGCCGGGGCGCGACTACGGAAACCCCAGAGGGCGGTGAAGTCCGACGGCGCGTCGCGACACGACGCGCCCACGCGGCATCCGAACGTCTCCGTTCTCCGAAACCGAGCAACGGATGCCGCGGTGCAGGCTACGCGCGGGCGGCGAGCCGACGCTCGGCGAGCAGCGGCACCGCGCGCTCGCGCGCCGCTCGCCTCGCCATCGCGACGGCGCCGATCGAGACGACCTCGGCGCCCAGCGACGAGGCGAGGATCTCGGGCGCCGGGAGGTGCAGCTGGGTGGGCAGAACCTCGCGGGCAGCCGCGAGCACGGGTTCGATGCTCTCGGCGACCGCGCCGCACACCACGACCCGCGCCGGGTCGTACATGCTGCCGAGCACGCCGACGACGCGGGCGAGGGTCTCGCCGACCCGCGCGGTGGCAAGAAGAGCGTCCGCATCACCGGAGGCGGCCGCCATCAGCACGACACGCGGGTCGACCTGATCGGCATCCGCAAGCCGGCCGATCGCCGTGTCGTGCGCGATCTCGCCACGGGCGACGGCCGCGCGCACCTGGTCCTGCAGCGCGTAGCGAAGCCCGACGGCCGAGCCCACGCCGACGATGTGGTCGAAGACGACGCCCTCACCGACGCCGCCGTGCGCGCCGTGCAGCACGTGGCCGTCGACGACGACACCTCCGCCGAACCGCTCGCTCGCGAGCAGGGCGACGTAGTCACGGCATCCGACCGCCGCTCCCGACGATCCCTCCGCGATCGCAGCGAGCTGGGCGTCGTTCTTGATCTCGACCACGCGGGCCCAGTCCGACAGGGCGTCGGCGAGGCCGGGGTTGGTGCGCTCCCAGAAACCGTCTGGGTGCGGAGGAGAGATGCCGTCGCGGTTCACGGGTGCCGCCACGCCGACGCAGATCGCGAGGATGTCGTCCCGCACGGCATCCGCTTCCTCCAGCGCTCGCGCCATCTGTCCCAGGATCGTGTCGCGCCGAGCGCGCGCGGACTGCGTGGAGTCCAGGTCGATGCGATGGTGTACGAGCGTGCGGTCGAGCACATCAGCGATCGTCACGGTGAGATGGCTGTCGCCCGCGTCGATGCCGATCACGACGCCAAGGTCGGGGGCGAGCGCGAACCGGCGGGCAGGGCGTCCGGAGCGATACGCGCCCACGGCGCGGGCATTCGGCAGCTCCCGCAGCACGTCTGCACCCAGCAGGGTGTCGATCGCGTCGATGGTCGTGGAACGGGTGAGCGAGGTGCCCGCCATCGCCTCGGTGGCGGTGAACTCGCCGGCGGTCCAGGCGAAGTCGAGCACGGCGGCGACGCTCGCGCGTCCCGTTCCCAGCCCCGCCGACACTTCCGCCACGGTCTTGACCTCCCGTCGTCCAAATGAGACAGTACCTCTTGACGGAGTAAATTCGCTCACTAGATTTAGTGTGCGCATCTACAGCGATGGAAGGACGACGGTGTCTGGGAAACGAACACGCGCGCTGCGGATGACCGCGGGAGCCCTCGGGCTCACGCTGGTCGGAGCCGCCCTCACGAGCTGCGCCGCCGGAGACGGAGCGGAAACCATCCGCTTCACCTTCAGCAAGCGCGAGGCCATCGAGTTCATGACCGAGCTCGTGGCGGAGTACAACGCCTCACAGGACGACGTGAAGGTCGAGATCGACACCTCGGGCGTCGACGTCGTCTCGGCCAGCTTCGTCCGAGGCAACCCGCCCGACATCATGCTCGCCAACTACAACTACGAGGTCGCCCGATTCGTGCAGCGCTGCGCGCTCAGCGACCTCTCCGAGACCGAGGCCGCGGGGGGCATCCGCGACGACCTGCAGCCGCTCATGGAGCAGTACGGATCGTGCGAGGGCCGCACCAGCGCGCTGCCCTACTCGGTGATGGCGGCCTCCGTCATCTACAACAAGCAGATCTTCGACGAGCAGGGTCTCGAGGTGCCGCAGACCTGGGAGGAGCTGCTCGCGGTGTGCGACCAGCTCAAGGCCGCCGGCATCGACCCCTTCTACGCCACCTTCAAGGATGACTGGACCGTCGCCCAGGGCTGGTACGACTACACGGCCGGCGGTTCGCTCGACGTGATCGAGTTCTTCGACGCCATGGCCGAGGAGGGAGCCGACGTCGGCGCCGGGTCGGACGTCTCGTTCGAGAAGGACTTCGCCGCTCCCATGGACCGCATGATGCAGCTCGCGAGCGACTACACCAACGAGGACGCCGCCAGCCGCGCCTACGGCGACGGCAACCTCGCCTTCGCCAACGGCGAGGCGGCGATGTACCTGCAGGGTCCGTGGGCGTTCAGCGAGATCGCGAAGACCTCGCCCGACCTGGACCTCGGGACGTTCCCGCTGCCGATGACCGACGACCCCGCCGATCTCGGCGTGCGCGTCAACATGGACCTCGCCGCGATGATCCCCGAGGAGTCTCAGCACAAGGAGGCCGCCCGCGACTTCCTCGAGTACCTCTTCCTCCCCGAGAACATCGAAGAGTACAACGCCTCGCAGCTCGGATTCACCCCGACGAAGGATGCTCCCGCGCCCGACGATCCGCGCATCGAGGGCATGGTCGAGTACTACCAGAACGGCCAGATCTACCAGGGCCCGTCGGTGCTCGTGCCGCGCACGCTCCCGGTGTTCAACTACGCGCAGGCGATGGTGCTCGGACAGTCGACCGAGGCGACGCTGAAGACGATGGATGCCGACTGGGCCCGCATCGCGTTCCGCGCCCCCATTCCCAAGACCGGCGACGCCGCGGCATCCGGCGATTCCGCATCCGGCGAGACAGAGGAGTCCACGCCATGACCACCACGACCACCCGGCCGCCCACGAGCACGACGACGATCCTCACCGGCGAGGCGCGGAAGGTGCGACGTCACACGAAGCGCGTCGAGCCGATCTACTACCTGTTCCTGCTGCCGACGCTCGTGATCTTCACGCTCGCGATCACGGTGCCGGGCGTGATGGGCATCTTCTTCAGCTTCACGGACTCGATCGGACTGGGCGAGTGGAGCTTCAACGGCTTCACCAACTACGTCGCCATGTTCAGCGATCCGTCTATCCTGCAGAGCTACCTCTTCACCTTCGGCTTCTCGATCGCGACCGTGATCGTCGTCAACGTGATCGCGTTCCTGCTGGCGGTGGGGCTGACCTCCCGCATCCGCTTCAAGACCGGACTGCGCACGATCTTCGTGATCCCGATGGTGATCTCGGGCATCATCATCGCCTACGTCTTCAACTTCCTGTTCTCGAACTCGATCCCGGCGGCCGGAGCGGCCACCGGCATCCCCTGGCTCGAGACGAGCCTGCTCGCGAACCCCGACCTCGCGTGGATCGCGATCGTGATCGTCACCGCATGGCAGGCGGTACCCGGCACCCTGCTCATCTACATCGCGGGTCTGCTCTCGGTACCGGGCGAGGTCTACGAAGCGGCGAGCATCGACGGCGCCAGCAAGACGCAGCAGCTCACCCGCATCACGATCCCGCTGGTCGCCGGCTACGTGGTGATCAACGTGATCCTCGGGTTCAAGGGCTTCCTGAACGCCTACGACATCATCGTCGGCCTCACGAACGGCGGTCCGGGAACCGCGACCCGCAGCGTCGCGATGACCATCATCGCGGGCTTCAACGGCGGCGACTACGCCTACCAGATGGCGAACGCGACCATCTTCTTCATCGTCGCCGTTCTCATCTCCCTCCTCCAGCTCTCGCTGACGCGCGGAAGGAACGCACTCTGATGTCGACGCAGACACTCACCACCGTCACCGCCGACGGGAAGAAGCCCCGCACGAAGATGGAGCGGGTCAACTGGTCGGGCACCATCATCCTCATGCTGTGCGCGGTCACCGTGCTGCTACCGCTGTACGTCACCATCTCGATGTCGCTCAAGACGACGGGCCAGGCGGTCGACGGCAACGCCTTCTCGCTGCCGGCGCCGTTCAGCTTCGACGGCTTCGTCGAGGCGTGGAACCTGACGAAGTTCCCGGTCGGCGCAGGCATCTCGCTGCTGGTCACCGCCGGCACCGTGATCGCGACGATCGTGCTCGCGGCCTGGGCGTCGTACGCCATCGTGCGCAACTGGGATCGCCGTCTGTTCCGCTGGTCGTTCTTCTACCTGCTCGCGGCGATGTTCATCCCGTTCCCCGTGGTGGCGCTGCCGCAGATCCAGCTCACCGGACGCGTCGGCCTCGACAATCCGTTCGGCGTGATCATCCTCGCGACGATGTTCCAGCTCAGCTTCAGCGTGCTGCTCTTCACCGCGTTCCTGCGCTCGATCCCGATCGAGCTGGAGGAGAGCGCCCGCATCGACGGTGCCACGACGTGGCAGACGTTCTGGAGGTTGATCTTCCCGCTGCTCGCTCCGATGAGCGCGACGGTCGGCATCTTCGCATTCCTGTACGCGTGGAACGACTTCATGATGCCGTCGCTCATCATCTCCGACCCGGCCCTGCAGACTCTGCCGGTGCGGCAGAACCTCTTCCAGAACCAGTTCAGCAACAACTACAACGTCGCGTTCGCGTCGTACCTCATGGCCATGGCGCCGGCGATCCTCGCGTACCTGTTCACGCAGCGCTTCGTGATGGAGGGCGTCACGCAGGGCGCCGTCAAGGGCTGACCCCCGCCGCACCACCGCAACAAGAAGAAGGAGCACCACCCCCTCATGACCGATGCGACTCTCACCGAGACCCGCAACGACCACTCCGACGACACGGCGGCCTGGTGGCGTCAGGCGATCGTCTACCAGATCTACCCCCGCAGCTTCGCGGACGCGAACGGTGACGGCCTGGGCGACATCCCCGGCATCGTCTCGCGCGCGGACTACCTCGCCGAGCTCGGAATCGACGCCGTGTGGCTGAGCCCGTTCTACCCCTCGGCACTGGCCGACGGCGGATACGACGTCGCGGACTACCGCGATGTCGACCCGCGACTGGGCACGCTGGCCGACTTCGACGAGATGGTCGCGGCGCTGCACGAGCGCGGCATCCGCGTCGTCGTCGACATCGTGCCGAACCATTCGTCGGATCTGCACGAGTGGTTCCAGGAGGCGCTCGCCGCCGGGCGCGGATCGGCCGCCCGAGAGCGGTACATCTTCCGCGAGGGTGCCGGTCCTGACGGCGACGAGCCGCCCACCGACTGGACCGCCGCATTCGGCGGCTCGGCGTGGGAGCGCGTCGAGGACGGCCAGTGGTACCTGCACAGCTTCGCGCCGGAGCAGCCCGACCTGAACTGGGATCACCCCGAGGTGCGCGAGGACTTCCTGAAGACCCTGCGCTTCTGGTCGGATCGCGGTGTCGACGGCTTCCGCATCGACGTCGCCCACATGCTGACCAAGGATCTCAGCGAACCGCTGCCCAGCACCGTCGAGCTCGACGCGATGCCCCATGACGGCAACCACCCGCTGCACGACCGCGACGACGTGCACGAGATCTACGCGGAGTGGCGTCGCGTCTTCAACGAGTACGACCCGCCGCGCACCGCCGTCGCCGAAGCGTGGGTCTCGACGCCGGAGCGTCGTGCGCGCTACGCGTCGGCCGAGGGACTCGGGCAGGCATTCAACTTCGACCTGCTCGTGGCCGACTTCGACGCAGAGCAGTTCCGCACGGTCATCACCGACAACCTCGCGCAGGCGCGCATCACGGGGTCGTCGACCACGTGGGTGCTGTCGAACCACGACGTCACGCGGCACGCGACGCGGTACGGCCTCGCCCCTCTCAACGGACGCACCGGCGTCAAACAGGGCGTCGAGTGGGTGCGGGACGGCGGCCCGGCCGATCAGCTCGACCGTGAGGGCGGCCTGCGCCGCGCGCACGCCGCGACGCTGCTGCTGCTCGGCCTCCCCGGCAGCACGTACCTGTACCAGGGCGAGGAGCTCGGGCTGCAGGAGGTCGCCGAGATCGCGCCGGAGCAGCGCCAGGATCCGTCGTTCTTCCGCGGGGCCGACTTCGACGGCCTGGGACGGGACGGATGCCGCGTGCCGCTGCCGTGGACGGCATCCGGTGCGTCCTTCGGCTTCGGCGCCGGTGACGCGCACCTGCCGCAGCCGGAGTGGTTCGCCGAGTACGCAGTGGACGTGGAGGAGGCGGATCCGTCGTCGACCCTCGCCCTGTACCGCGAGGCGCTGCGCCTTCGCCGTCTGCTGCAGACAGAGGAGAGCCTGGAGTGGGTCGAGACCGGACGCGCCGACGTGCTGCGGTTCGCGCGACCGAACGGCTGGCAGATCGTGACGAACTTCGGCTCGGAGCCGTTCGACCTGGGTGCGGAGGCCGACGACCTCGTGCTCGGCACGCTCGTCGACGGCGCCGTGCCCGGGGATTCGACGGTCTGGCTCGCGCCGCAGGGCCTCGTCGCCTGACCCGGCCTGCTGCCATGGGCGCGAGCCCGCTGTCGCTCGCGCCGAGACCCCCCACCCCCGCCGAGACCCACCATCCCGTTCGTCGTGGGTGGTGGGTCTCGGCGCGCGTGGTGGGTTTCGACGACGCAGACCGATTGAACGGGGCGCCGGTTTGATAATGGTTCTCATTAGCGCGTAGAGTGGCAGCATGAAGAAGCCGGTCGTCGCCCTCGCTCTCGCATCCGTCGCCGCATTGACGCTGGCGGGGTGCTCCACCAGCGCGGGCGCGGGAGAGGGTGGCGACGACGGGATCACGGTCGTCGCGAGCACCAACGTGTACGGCTCGCTGGCCCAGCAGATCGGCGGCGAGCGCATCGAGGTCGACTCGATCATCAGCTCGGCCACCCAGGACCCGCACTCGTACGAGGCATCGGCGCGCGACCGCCTCACGGTGCAGAAGGCCGACCTCGTGATCGAGAACGGCGGCGGCTACGACGCGTTCATCGACACGCTGCTCCAGGACGCAAAGGGCCCGCACATCATCACGGCGGTCGAGTACTCGCACGACTTCCCCGGCAACGAGGGCCACGAGCATGCGGAGGGCGAGGAGCACGCGGATGCCGAGGCGACCGAAGAGGCCCACGCCCACGACCACGCCGAGGGCGAGGACGGGCACGAGGGCCATGACCACATCGAGGGCTTCAACGAGCACGTGTGGTTCGACGTGCACACCATGATCCATGTGGTCGAGGCGATCGCCGACGAGCTGACCGAGCTCGACCCGGAGGGTGAGGCCGACTTCACCGCCAACGCCGAGAAGATCGTCTCCGACCTGGAGGGATTCGAGGCCGACCTCGAGACCCTGAAGACCGAGGCGGCCGGCGCGAACGTCGTCATCACCGAACCCGTTCCCGGCTACCTGGCCGAGGCCGCCGGTCTCACCGACGTCACGCCCGAGGGCTTCGCGGAGTCCGTCGAGGAGGGTTCGGACGTCGCGCCCGCCACCCTGCTCGCGACCCTGGACGTCGTCACCTCGGGCGACGTGCGCGCCGTACTGACGAACGCCCAGACCGGCGGTGCCGAGACGCAGCGCGTCGAGGATGCCGCGGCCGAGGCCGGCATCCCCGTCGTCGCCTTCACCGAGCTGCTGCCGGAGGGATCGTCGTACGCTGAGTGGATGAGTGACGCGATCCAGAGCCTCGCCAACGCACTGACGTCGTGAGCGGCACCGCCGACACCGAGGCAGGTTCCACGCCGCGCACCCCAGTTCTGGAGGTGCGCGGCGCCGCCCTGCACCGCGGCGAACGAGAGCTGTGGTCGGGTCTCGACCTGACCGTCGAGCCGGGGGAGTTCATCGCGGTGCTCGGTCCGTCGGGATCGGGCAAGACTACGCTGCTGCGCAGCATCCTGGGCCTGCAGCCTTTGTCGGCGGGAGAGATCCGGGTCGCGGGGGCGCCCGTGCGCAAGGGCAACCGGCGCATCGGATACGTGCCGCAGCAGCGCTCGCTCGCGCCCGACACGAGCATGCGCGCGCGTGACCTCGTGGCCCTCGGCGTGCAGGGCAGCCGGTTCGGATTCCCCATACCGCACCGCGGCGACCGGGCGAAGGTCGACGATCTGCTCCAGGCCGTCGGCGCCTCGCACTTCGCCGACCGCCGCGTCGGACTGCTCTCGGGAGGAGAGCAGCAGCGGCTCCGCGTCGGTCAGGCGCTCGCCGACGAACCGTCGCTGCTCCTCTGCGACGAGCCGCTGTCGAACCTCGACCTCGCGAACCAGGTCGCCGTGACCGACATCATCGACCGGCAGCGCCGGGAGCGCGACGCCGCCGTGCTGTTCGTCACGCACGACATCAACCCGATCCTGGGCCGCGTCGACCGCATCCTCTACATCGCCGGCGGGCGCTTCCTGCTCGGCACTCCTGACGAGGTGCTGCAGACCCGCGTGCTCACGGAGCTCTACGGCACACCCGTCTTCGTGCTCCGCGCCGGCGACCGGCTGGTCGTCGTCGGAGTGCCCGATGCCGAGCCCCACCACGACCACGATCACGAGGCGCACGCATGACCGTCACCGGCCTCGTCCAGACCGTGGACTGGAGCGACGTGTTCTCGTTCCAGGACTACGGCGACCTCGTCGCGCTGCTCGCGAACTCGATCGTCGCGGGCGCCGTGCTCGGCATCGTCGGCGGGCTCATCGGCGTCTTCGTGATGCAGCGCGACCTCGCCTTCGCGGTGCACGGCGTGAGCGAGCTCTCCTTCGCCGGTGCCGCAGCGGCCCTGCTCTTCGGCGGCAGCGTCGTGGCCGGGTCGCTGGGCGGAGCGCTCGTCGCGGCGATCCTGATCGGCGTCCTCGGGGCCAAGGCGCGCGACCGCAACTCGATCGTCGGCGTACTCATGCCGTTCGGCCTCGGCCTCGGCATCCTGTTCCTCTCCCTCTACGACGGGCGGAGCGCCAACCGCTTCAGCCTGCTGACCGGTCAGATCGTCTCCGTCTCGAGCCCCGACCTCGGGTGGCTGCTCGGCATCAGCATCGTGGTGCTGCTCGGTCTGCTGCTGATGTGGAACCCGCTGCGCTTCGACTCGCTCGACCCCGAGTCCGCCGCCGCGCGCGGCGTGCCCACGCGCGCCGTGAGCCTGCTGTTCATGGTGCTGCTCGGACTCATCGTCGCGGTGAGCGTGCACATCATCGGCGCCCTGCTGGTGATGGCGCTGCTCGTGACGCCGGCCGCGGCAGCGATGCGGGTCACCGCGGGACCCGTCGCGGTACCTCTGCTCGCCGCGCTGTTCGGGTTCGTGTCGGCGGTGGGCGGGATCCTGCTCGCGCTCGCCGGGACGCTGCCGGTGAGCCCATACATCACGACGCTGTCGTTCACGATCTACGTCGTGTGCTGGATCGTGCAGCGGGTGCGCGGCGGCGTGCGACGCGTGAGGGCCTGACCGACTCGAATCGCGTGAACTGCAACCGTCCGGCCCTCGAAGCTGCCAGTTGCGCGATTCGAATACCTCCCTCACCCGCTCCCAGCCCCCGACAAGGGCGGCGCGCCTAGAATCGTGGGTATGGCTCAGCGGAACACCTGGCAGCGCGAGCGCGTGCGCGAAGCGCTCGCCGACGCGCGCGGTTTCGTGAGCGCCCAGAGCCTGCACGCCTCGCTGCGCGACGACAACACGGGCATCGGCCTCGCGACCGTGTACCGCGCACTCGCCGGTCTCGCCGCCTCAGGCGACGCCGACTCGCTGCAGAGCCCAGAGGGCGAGGCGCTCTACCGCGCCTGCACCACGCAGGGCCACCACCACCACCTGATCTGCCGCAACTGCGGACTCACGGTCGAGATCGAGGCCAAGGACGTCGAGCAGTGGGCGCACCGCACCGCAGCGCTGCACGGCTTCACCGACGCCGCGCACGTCGTCGACATCTTCGGCCTCTGCGCCCCCTGCACCAACAAGCGCGCCGCAGAAGAGGCAGCGATCGCGTGACCGCGCAGGCCACGACCCGGACGGCGCATTCGCATCGGCCCGTCAGGCCGCCGCGGTCGCCGTGGGTCGGCGTCGCGCTCGGCGCCGCGATCGTCGCCGCGCTCTTCCTCGTCGATGCGTTCCTGCCGAACCTGTACGAGGCTGCGCTCCCGAGTCGCGCGCAGGACGGACTGACCCTCGCCCTCAGCGTGCTCATCGAGGCGCTGCCGTTCGTCATCCTCGGCGTTCTCCTGTCGATCGTGGTGCAGGTCTGGCTGCCGTCCGACGTCATCCACCGGTGGCTTCCGAAGCGTGCGTGGGCGCGCCGCGCCGTGCTGTCGCTGCTGGGGATGCTGATCCCTGTGTGCGAGTGCGGCAACGTGCCGTTCGCGCGCGGACTCATGATGCGCGGCCTCGCGCCGGCCGAAGCGCTGACGTTCCTCATCGCGGCGCCGATCGTGAACCCGATCGTGATCCTCACGACGCACGCCGCGTTCGGGTTCGACGACGGCATCCTCGTCGCCCGTCTGGTCGGCGGATACCTCATCGCGAACCTCATCGGCTGGATCTACAGCCGCCACCCCTCGCCCGACGCGCTGCTCACGCAGCGGTTCGTCGACACGTGCGAGCGGGTCACCCACGAGCCGGGAACCCCGGTGCGCCGCAGCCTCACGCAGTTCCTCGTCGAGCTGCGCGCGGTCATGCCGGCGCTCATCATCGGATCCGCGCTCGCCGGGGCGGTGCAGGTGCTGATTCCGCGGGAGCTGCTGCTCGCCATCGGCTCGAACCCCGTGCTGTCGATCGTCGCGATGATGGCGCTCGCCATGACGGTCGCCATCTGCTCCAACGTCGACGCGTTCTTCGCGCTGTCGTTCGCGTCGACGTTCTCGTCGGGAGCGATCGTCGCGTTCCTGCTGGTGGGACCGCTCGTCGACGTCAAGATGCTCGCGCTCATGCGCACCACCTTCACGACGCGCACTCTGGCGGGGATCGTCGGCGTGGTCGTGCTCGCCGCCTTCGCCATCGGGATCGGGGTGAACGTCTTTGTCTGAGCAGTCCGTCTCGCGCCGCCACGCCCTCGCCACTCGCTGGCTGGGCGTGGGCCTCGCCACCGTCGTCTCGATCGTCACCCTCGGGTTGGGTGTGACCGGGCGCCTCACGCTCTACATCAGCCCCGAGTCGGTGTGGTTCGCCTGCGCCGCCGCCGTCGTCACGCTCGCCGCCGCGATCTGGTCGTGCACCCTGCCCCTCGGCGCCGAGAGCGACCATGGACATGACCACGGTCACGGGCACGATCATGCGGATGCCGAGGGCGAGCCGCCCTCCGCTCGGAGGGCTCTCGCGACGGCGGGCACAGTGACCGGGGGAGTGATCGCGTCGGGCGTCGTGATCGCCGCGCTCGTGCTGCCGCCTGCGTCGCTCTCGGTCGAGCTCGCGATGTCGCGCGCGGGAGAGCAGACCGCGCTCTTCGCCGGTGCCGACGACGTGACGCTCGGAGTCGCCGACACCTCGACGTTCGGCGTGGGCGACTGGGCGAGCGTGTTCGCCTCCGCGACGAACACCGCCGCGTACGACGGCAAGGCGGTGTCGCTCACGGGATTCGTCACCCCGGCGGATGCCGACGGAGTGAACCTCACGCGACTCGTGATCACGCACTGCGTGATCGACGCGCAGACGGCGACGCTGCCCGTCACGATCGACGCCGGCGAGTTCGAGACCGGACAGTGGGTGCAGGTCGAGGGCACCGTGAAGGCGGATGCCGACGGCCGCCTGCACGTCGATCCGACCTCGGTGCAGCCCATCGACGAGCCCGGGGACCCGTATGAGTACTGACGAGCCCGCGGTCCCGCGCACCCGGGCTGAGATGCGTGCTGCGCGCGAGGCGGCCGCGCGTTCCGCCGAGGCAGCTGCGGCCGCGCCCTGGTCGTTGAGCGAGGGCGGCGGAGAGGCGGCCGAGCCCCGGTCGTTGAGCGAGGACGGCGGAGCCGACCGAGACGAAACGCGTCAGGTGCCGCAGAACTTTGAGCCGGAGGCCCCGTCGACCGGTGTTCCGGTGGACGAGGAGCGTTTCGTCTCGCCTGCGGCTCGCTCAACGACCGGAGAGGGGCCTGCGGCTCACTCAACGACCGGAGAGGGGCCTGCGGCTCGCTCGACGACCGACCGGAAGGCGCCGACCCCGCCCCGTGACCGCCGCTTCCTCGTCGCGCTCGGCGCCGTGCTCGGCATCCTCGTCCTGGTGGGCGCGGGCCTCGGCGTCGTGAGCCTGACGCAGGGCCCGCGGATCACCGAGGTGCAGGTGAACCCCGAGCAGGCGATCGAGACGTCGGGCAGTCGGGTGATCCTCACGACGAATCAGTCGCTCGCGGCGATCGACGACTCGCAGGTCACCGTCGAGCCCGCCGTGCCGTTCACGCTCGACGCGGCGGGGCGCGGTGTCGGCATCCGCTTCACCGTCCCCCTGGACGACGACACCGAGTACACGGTGCGCGTCGCGGATGCGACCGGCGCGGGCGGCGGCCCCTCGGCAACGCTGTCGACGAGCTTCACGACACCCGCGTCGAAGATCTTCCTGCTGAACCGCGACGCGGACGGCGACGACAAGATCTTCCGCACCGACCTGACCGGAGAGAAGGCCGAGCCGGTCTTCGCGGCCGACAAGATCAACGACTTCCGTGCCACGTCGACCCAGCTGGTGGTCTCGGTCGAGGAGGACGAGGGGTCCAAGCTCCTCGTGATGAAGCGCGACGGCTCGGATCAGCGCGAGCTGAAGCTCCCCGGCGACGGCTATGTCGGGGCGATCCAGGTCTCCGACCGCGGCGGCTACGTCGGCTACAGCTACTCCGACCGCGAGCTCAGCGACACCGAGGGTCGCGCGAGCGTGCTCGTCACGCAGTCGCTCAGCGGCGACGACGATCCAGTGGTGACCGAGGTCGGCGGCGAGGAGGCGAACATCTTCGTCTGGCAGTTCGTGCCCGACAGCTCGGCGGTGCTCTTCATCGACTTCGACGGCGCCCTGTCGCTGATCGACCGATCGTCGGATGCCGGTGTGCAGTCGCTCGGGCTGGCGACGACCATCCAGGGGATCAGTCGCGGCACATACACCGCCATCGTGGAGCGGCTCGACGGCACGGTCGTCGAGCTCAACCTCACGGACGGCTCGGAGCAGCCCCTCGCCGCCTCGAACCCGGACTACGGCACGGCGACGACGATCACTCCGTATCCGGGCGGTACGCTGCGGCACGTCGTGGCGCGCGACGCGAACGGCATCCCCTCGGGGCAGGCCATCATCACCGTCGACGACGAGGGCACCGCGACGCCACTGGTCGAGGTCGGCCCGACCGACTCCATCCTGCAGGCGTGCGCGTCGCCGAGCGGCCAGTACGCCGCGGTGGTCATCGCCCCGGACCTCACCGACAACCCCTACGATCAGATGCTCCTCCCTCTGCCGGAGAACATGGAGACGCACCTGATCGACCTGCGCACGGGCGACGAGCTCGTCGCGCTGACCGGCTTCGACGCGTCGTGGTGCCAGACCGCGCCGCAGTTCTGACCGTGCTGCCCGCCCTGCACCGTGCCACGCGCACCGAGCTCTCCGGTCTTCCCGTCGAGGTCGCCCCGCTGCTGCTCGGCGGCGAGTTGCGCACCCTGGTCGCAGGGTCTGCCGTGCACCTGCGGATCACCGAGGCCGAGGCCTACCACGGCCAGGGCACGGGGCCGCTCGCCGACCCCGGTTCGCACGCCCGCATGGGCCGCACCGCGCGCAATGCCACGATGTGGGGCGAGCCGGGGCACCTGTACGTGTATCTCAGCCACGGCATCCACTCCTGCGTGAACGTCGTCTCGGGAGCCGAGGGCCAGGCGGGCGGAATCCTGCTGCGCGCCGGCGAGGTGGTGCACGGTGTGGATGCCGCGGCCATCCGCCGCGGAGGCGAGCCGCCCCTGACGGCGCGACTCCTCCGCGATCTCGCGCGGGGGCCCGGTCGGTTCGGGCAGGCGGCGGGCCTGCGGCATCCGATCCACGACGGCATCGACGCGATCACCGGAGCCGAGCAGGAGGGCGCGCGGGCGGAGCTCTGGCTCCGTGACGAACCGATCGCCGACATCGCGACGGGCCCGCGGGTAGGCGTGGCGGGAGTCGCGGGGACGGACGCCTTCCCCTGGCGCTTCTGGATCGCCGACGACCCGACCGTCTCGCCGTTCCGCTGGGGGAGGGGCGCGCAGGCCGCGTCGATCGCCGACGCGTGACCGTGCTAGACTGACTCTTTGTCTGCGCACACTCCTGTGCGTAGTTCGTGTGCTCCCCCTCTTCTCAGCCGAGCGATCGGTGGTCGAGAGGGTGCGCGCAGACAAGGGATCTTGGGTGGGGCCGTCCGGCCTCACGGTAATGAAGGAGTCACATCATGGCAGCAGTGTGCCAGGTGACCGGTGCTGTTCCCGGCTTCGGTCACAACGTCTCGCACTCGCACCGCCGGACGAAGCGCCGCTTCGACCCGAACGTGCAGAAGAAGACTTATTTCGTCCCGTCGCTCGGTCGTAAGATCACGCTCAACGTGTCCGCCAAGGGCATCAAGGTGATCGACGCCCGCGGCATCGAGAACGTGGTCAAGGACCTCCAGGCGAAGGGTGTGAAGCTCTAATGGCCAAGAAGGCACAGGACGTCCGTCCGATCATCAAGCTGCGTTCGACGGCAGGTACGGGTTACACGTACGTGACGAAGAAGAACCGCCGCAACACCCCCGACCGTCTCGTGCTCAAGAAGTACGACCCGGTCATCCGTCAGCACGTCGAATTCCGAGAGGAGCGTTGATCCATGGCTAAGAAGAGCAAGATCGCTCGCAACGAGCAGCGCAAGGCAGTCGTGGACCGCTACGCGGAGCGTCGTCTCGAGCTGAAGAAGACCCTCGTCGACCCGAACGCGTCGGACGAGGCCCGCGAGGCCGCTCGCGTCGGCCTGCAGAAGCTGCCGCGCAACGCGTCGCCGGTCCGCCTGCGCTCGCGCGACGTCATCGACGGCCGCCCCCGTGGTGTCCTCACGAAGTTCGGCATCTCGCGTGTCCGCTTCCGTGACATGGCGCACCGCGGCGAGCTGCCCGGCGTGACCAAGTCGAGCTGGTAAGCCACAGCATCCAGTCAGAAGGGGCGAGGATCTGCGGATCCTCGCCCCTTCTGCATGCCACGGTCTCTGCCTCGCCCTCACGTCCGCTCGCCCCGGCGCACGCACACGCAAAGCAGGAGATCACACGAAGCGAAGGACCGGATGCCGCATCCGATCCTTCGATACGCGTGATCTCCCCCGACACTGCAGCGCCCGCTCCCCTCAGACCGATGCCGAGGCGTGCTCCGTCGCCCAGGCGAGGGCGTCGTCGGCGATCTCCTCCCAGCCGTCCTGGCTGACGAGGCGGTGGGTACGTCCGGGGTACTCGCGGTACTCGACGACCGAGGGGCTTCCGGTCGAGCGGTACTTCTTGACGATCGCCCTGCCGATCGCCGGCGGCACGACGTGGTCGATCTCTCCGGTGATGACGAGCAGGGGTGCGCGGTCGGCCCGTGAGTAGTCGACGCGCGTGACGCCGCCCTTCTCGTTGACCACCGAGCCGACGCCTTCGAAGAACACCCGGTTGTAGGAGTTGACGGCGTACTCCTCCCAGAGTGCATCCGACTCCTCACGGCTCAGGTCGTTGCCGAAGGTGAAGTGGAAATGGCGCTTCGACAGGGGCTTCGCGCCGTTGATGCCGAACGGGTTGGACAGGATCGGTGTGCCGGTCCACAGCGTCGAGAGCGGAAGAGCGGTCACGCCGGCGGTCTGCCCGGGGGCGACGCCGACGTAGGCGACCCCGAGTCCGCGGTCGGCGAGCATCTGGGTGATGACGCCGCCGAACGAGTGCCCCATGATGATCGGCTTCACCGGAAGGGCACGGATGATGCGCTCGTAGTGATCGGCGATCTGCGCGAGGCCGATGCCCTTCAGTGCCGAAGGATCACGGCGGATGCCGGCGACGTCGCGGTCGTCGATACCCGGCCAGCCGGGAACGATGACCTCGTGGCCGAGCACGCGGTAGCGCTCCGCCCAGGTGTTCCAGCTCTTCGGCGTCATCCACAGGCCGTGGATCAGGACGATAGGGGTCTTCTCGGTCATGGCCATCTCTTCTTCTCCTCTGTTCCGAACCCGCCGGTGCGGGATGCGATATCGTGATAGTAGACCGAACGTTCTATCTACCGCAACCATTCCTGCAAAATCGACGTCGTGCGCGAGCGAACCACACGACCGATGCCACGATGAGAGGGATCACCATGGACACCACGATTCCCCGGCGGCCCAGCGCCGCGCGCACGCGCCTGATCGACACGGCGACCCGTCTCTTCTACGAGGAGGGCATTCACGCGGTCGGCGTCGACCGGATCATCGATGAGGCGGAGGTGACGCGAGCCACCCTCTACAAGCAGTTCGGCGGCAAGGAGAACCTCGTGCTCGCCTACCTCCGCAACGAGGACGAGATGCTTCGGGCGATGTTCGACCAGGCGGGGGCGGATGTCTCGGACCCGGACGCTCTCGTCGACGCGGTCATCGACGGCATCGCCGCGGACATCCGGCAGCGACACACGCGAGGGTGCCCCTTCATCAACGCGGCGGCGGAGTATCCCGACGCCGCAGGACCGGTGCGCACCCTTATCGACGAACATCGCGAATGGTTCCGCTCGACTCTCGAGGAGGTCGCCGCGGGGGCCGGTCTCCACCATCCGTCCGAGGTCGCGGCCTCCCTCGTCCTGCTCCGCGACGCGGCGCTCGTCGGCGGCTACCTCGACGGCGAGGAACGCGTCGCCCCGGCCTTCGAGCGCACCGCGCGGGCCGTCATCGGAGGCCACCGCGCGGCGTGACGCGCCCCGTCACCGGTGGTCCTCACACGTCACATTCGCCACATCTGCACCACGACACGCCAAGGAAAAGCCCAAAACCCGCGAAATGACGCGGAAATGTGGGTCGTCGTTGGTACATTCAAGGCGGTCACACGACCAACGGCGGGCAGCCGCCCGCCGAACCACAAACGATGCGACGGATCCGTCGCTGGAGGATGACATGGCTGACAAGTCCATCACCAAGACCGAGCTCGTCGCGAGCATCGCTTCCGCCACCGGCCAGAGCCAGGCCACCGTCTCGGGCGTTCTCGACGCGCTGTTCTCCTCGGTTTCCGACGCCGTTGCCAAGGGCAGCAAGGTCTCGATCCCGGGCTGGATCTCGTTCGAGCAGGTCGCGACCGCCGCTCGCACGGGCCGCAACCCGCAGACCGGCGCCGAGATCAAGATCCCGGCCGGCAAGCGCGTCAAGGTGACCGCCGGTTCCAAGCTCAAGGCTGCCGTCAAGTAAGACCGCACCACTCGAAGGCCGCTCCCGATCCCTCGGGGGCGGCCTTCGGCGCGTCCTCCCCGGCCACGCGGCTTAGGCTGGAGGGGTGAGTTCCCGCGCCGTATCAGCCCCGACGAGCCCTGCCTATCGTGCAGTCGGCGTCGGCATCCTGCTCGCGGGCGGACTCGTCGCCGTGGTCGTCGCCCTGATCCTCGGCGGAGGTGCGGCCCCGCTGCTCCTCCAGGACCCCGGGCCCTTCGTGCGCTGGGCGATCCCCGTCGTCAAGCTCGTCATGAACATCGCCGCCGCGGCCATGCTCGGCTCTCTCGTCCTCGCCCTGTTCGCGCTGAAGTCGGAGCAGAAGTCCTTCGAGGTCGCGCTCAACACCGCATCCGTCGGCGCGGCCGTCTTCACGGTTACCGCGGGCATCAGCGCGTTCCTCACGTTCATGGCCGCGTTCAATCCGCAGCTGAGCGCCGAGCGCGAGTTCGGCACGCAGCTCGGGCGCTTCCTGCTCGAGACCGCACTCGGCCAGTCGTGGCTCATCACGACGATCATGGGGTCGATCATCACGGTGCTCGTCTTCGCGTGGCGCAGCTGGCTGCCCACACTGCTCACGGCGATCCTCGCCGCGGCATCCTTCCTCCCGCTCGCGACGCAGGGGCACTCCGGTGAGCTGTCCGGGCACAACGTGGCCGTGAACTCGATCCTGCTCCACACGATCGGGGCGGCGGTCTGGCTCGGCGGCCTGCTGCTCGTGATCGTGCTGCGCGGCCGCTCCGACATCGGCACGGCGAAGCTCGTGGCCCGGTACTCGAGCCTCGCGATCGCCGCGTTCGTCGTCGTCGCCGTCTCGGGACTCGCCCGCTCGGTGGTCGCCCTCGGCGACATCACGCAGCTCATGACGCCGTACGGCGGCATCCTCATCGCCAAGGTCGTGCTGCTCGTCGGCATGGGATTGTTCGGCGCCTGGTACCGCATCCGCCTCATCCCGCGGCTCGACGGGCCGCAGGCGGCGCGCTGGTTCTGGATGCTGGTGCTCGGCGAGATCGCGCTGATGGGCCTCGCATCCGGCGCCGCCGCGGCGCTCGCGCGCACGCCCCCTCCCACGGGCGAGGAGGCGGCTTTCGTGCAGACGCCGGCGGAGAACCTCACGCGCTCCCCGCTGCCGCCCGAGTTCACGATCGACCGCTGGTTCACGGCGTGGGACATCGACATCCTCTGGCTCGTCGCGGCCGGGTTCGGTCTGTTCTTCTACCTCGCCGGGGTCCTCCGCCTGCAGAGGCGCGGCGACCGCTGGCCCATCCACCGCACGGTGTTCTGGGTGCTCGGTCTGCTCCTGCTCGTGTGGGTGACCGGCGGGCCGATCAACGCCTACCAGGAGTACCTCTTCAGCGTGCACATGCTCGGGCACATGATGCTGTCGATGGCTATCCCGCTGCTGCTCGTGTCCGGCGCCCCGATCACTCTCGCGCTCCGCGCGATCCACAAGCGCGACGACGGCACCCGCGGCGGCCGCGAGTGGATCATGTGGGCCGTGCACTCGCCGTTCGCGAAGGTGGTCACGCACCCCTTCGTCGCGGCGGCGATCTTCATCGTGTCGCTCTGGGCGTTCTACTTCACCGATCTCGTGCGCTGGTCGATGTACGAGCATCTCGGCCACGAGTGGATGGTCGCGCACTTCCTCATCTCGGGCTACCTGTTCGTCATGAGCCTCGTCGGAGCGGACCCCGTGCCGTACCGGCTGCCGTACCCGGGCCGTCTCATCACCCTCATCGCCGTCATGGCCATGCACGCGTTCTTCGGCATGGCGATGATGATGCAGGAGGGGCTCATGGTCGCCGACTGGTTCGGCTCGATGGGTCGCGACTGGGGACCCAGCCCGATGGAGGACCAGTACATCGGCGGCGGCATCGCGTGGTCGATCGGCGAGATCCCCACCCTGATCCTGGCGATCACGGTGGCGATCCAGTGGAGCCGTAGCGACACCAAGCTGCAGAAGCGCCGCGACCGGCATGCGGACCGCACCGGCGACGCCGAGCTGGAGGAGTACAACGCCCGGCTCGCCGAGCTCGCCGATCGCGATCGCCGCGAGGCCGAGCGCGCGGCGCGCTAGGCCTGCAGGAGCTAGTCCTGCGGGGCGTCTTCCGGCGAGCCCACGCGGATCGACGCCGAGCCGTCGGGCAGGATCGCGATGGTGCCGTTCACCTGGAACGGGACGTCCTCGGAGATCGCCTGCACCTTGCCGTCGAAGAGGGAGCGGATCTCGACCTCGACGTGCGCCACGGCATCCGTCGGGGGGATGCTCCACTGGCCGTTCTCGTCCGGGACGACCGTGACCTGCGGCTGCGCCGCGATCGACCACTGCGGCAGCGAAGCGATGCGGTTCGACACCTCGAGCCCGAACGGGCAGGCCGTCGGCTGCAGCACCTCCTGCGTCGTGCACTCGGTCAGGAACTCCTCGACGCGCTGCTGCACGACCGCCACGAATTCCTCGGTCGGCTCGGTCTGCACGTCGAGCGGGGTGACGGCGAGCGGGGTGTCGGCGAGCACGCCCACCCCCGTCGACGTCGAGATCGGGGTGTCGACGCTCACGGAGTAGATGCCGGGCGTGAACACCAGCATCGGAAGCGGATCGAGCGGCGCGGCGTCGGCGGAGATCTGCCGTCGGTCGACCTCGAATCCGTTGATCGCGAACCGGTCGGCACCGCGCAGCGTGAGGTTCACGACCGCGAGCGGACTGGTGGTGAAGCGCCAGTTCGGGGTGACCCCTGCCCAGCCGTCCTGCGCGACCGAGAACGTGGTCGTGCCCTCGTGCTCGCCCGCACGGTACGACACCGTGACCGCCACATGGTCGCCCTCGGGCTTCTCCGACACGACCTCGACCTGCGAGAGCGGCGCGAGCGCCGCCTGGCGCAGCATGGCTTCGGATGCCGAGGCCATCATCCCGGCATCCTCCAGTGTCTCGCTGTCGATGGCGACGCCCGGCACGCGGAGCGCGTCGGCGGCCTTGCCCTGCCCGAGCAGATCGAGATACCGCTCGACGAACGCGGACGGCCCGTAGAACTGCTGGTACAGCGTGGCGCCGCCCGCCGCGAGGGCGGCCACGAGCACGAGGCCGACGACGGCGAGGAGCGCGAGGTCGGCAGCGAGACGGGAGCGCCGGGGCGCCTTCGTCTCGACCTGCTGCATGGCGCAAGTCTAGGAGGGGGCGCTGGGGGGACGCCGAGCGTCGACGGGGGCGCCGCCTCCGTGTCAGAGGGATGCCCTGCGGCTGCGCCCCGTACCATGAGAGTCGTGTCCTTTCCCGCCCTGTCAGACGAGCAGCAGGAGCTGTTCCGGCTGATCGAGGACACGAGCGAGCACGTCTTCATCACGGGACGCGCCGGCACCGGCAAGTCGACCCTGCTGCAGTACTTCTCGTGGAACACCAAGAAGCAGATCGCCATCTGCGCCCCGACGGGCGTCGCGGCCCTCAATGTCGAGGGGCAGACGATCCACTCGCTGTTCCGGCTGCCGATCGGGCTGATCGGCGACTCCGACATCGACCAGAACGACAACACCCGCCGCATCCTCAACGCGATCGAGACGCTCGTGATCGACGAGATCTCGATGGTCAACGCCGATCTCATGGACGCGATCGACCGCTCGCTCCGGCAGGCGCGCGGCAAGCGCGGCATCCCGTTCGGCGGAGTGCAGGTCGTCATGTTCGGCGACCCGTACCAGCTGGCACCGGTGCCGCCGCGCGGCGACGAGCTGCGATACGTGAAGGATCACTACCGGTCGTTCTGGTTCTTCGACGCGAAGGTCTGGGCCGGCTCCGACGGCGGCGACACCGCGACGTCCTCGGGCGATGCGCTGTTCGCGGTCGACACCCGTGCGGAGCTGCATGTGCGCGAGCTCGTGCAGATCCACCGGCAGTCCGACGACGGGTTCAAGGCCATGCTGAACGCCGTGCGCTACGGCCGTGTGACCGCGGAGATCGCCGGGGTGCTCAACGCGCAGGGTGCGCGCACGCCGCCCGAGCCCGAGCCGGGGGAGGTGCCCATGATCACGCTCGCGACCCGCAACGACATCGTCAACGGCATCAACAGCCGTCACCTAGCGGCGCTGCCGGGCAAGGAGCAGACCGCGAAGGCCGAGATCAACGGCGAGTTCGGCCGCGGAGAGGCGTCGCTGCCGGCCGAGACCGAGCTCAAGCTCAAGGTCGGCGCACAGGTCATGTTCCTGCGGAACGACACGTCGATGTCGGGCGAGCCGCCGCGGTGGGTCAACGGCACGATCGGCACCGTCGTGCGCATCCTCGGCGAGACGGTCCGCGTCGAGATCGACGGCGAGGAGGTCGACGTCGAGCCCGCTGTCTGGGAGCGATTCCGCTACTCGTACGAGCCGACCACGAAGAAGCTCACGCGCGACGTCGTCGCCGAATTCACGCAGTTCCCGTTGCGTCTGGCATGGGCTGTGACGATCCACAAGTCGCAGGGCAAGACGTACGACCGGGCGATCGTCGATCTCGGGTCGGGAGCGTTCGCCCCCGGTCAGACCTATGTCGCACTCTCGCGGCTCACCTCGCTGGACGGCCTGTACCTGTCACGGCCGCTGCGCCCGAGCGACATCCGCGTCGACGAGGACGTGCGGCGGTTCATGCGCGACGCGTGGCTCGCGCGGTCGACGCCGGAGGTCGGCAGGGCCTGAGGCGTCGACGACCCGGAGGTCGTCGAGCGAGCGGAGCGGGACGATACGCGGTGAGCGGCCTCAGGCGGCGACGCGCGCGCGGTCGAGGTCTTCGAAGAGCTCGGTGTTGAAACGGTAGGCGAGCAGCACCTCGTCGATCACGCGCTCGCGCTCGGCGTCGTCCCACGGGGCGGCGTCGAGCTGCTCGCGGTAGACGTCCTTGAAGGCGTTCGGGTCGGCGATGTCGTCGAACAGGTAGAAGCCGATTCCGTTGGTCTCGAAGCCGAAGCGTCGTGCCATGACGCGGCCGATGAAGATGCCGCCCGACAGGTCGCCGAGATACCGCGTGTAGTGGTGGGCGACGAAGCCGCCGGCCCAGGTCGCGCCGACCTGACGGATGCGCTCGACGTAGCGCTGCGTGGTGGGCAGCGGGCTGATGAGCTCGCGCCAGTCGTCGCCGAGCAGGAACGCCAGGTCCGCCTCGAGGGCGGGGAGGCGCGTGAGCTTGTCGCTGAGGAAGACCGACGCGACGGGGTCCTGACGCATCCGGTCGCCCGCGCCCTCGAGCGCCTCGTAGATGAAGTAGTGC
Source organism: Microbacterium hydrocarbonoxydans (assembly GCF_023715885.1). GTDB lineage: Bacteria > Actinomycetota > Actinomycetes > Actinomycetales > Microbacteriaceae > Microbacterium > Microbacterium hydrocarbonoxydans_C. The sequence goes on from NZ_JAMBOY010000001.1 coordinate 843,786, forward strand.
TGAGCGACGAGCGAGATGTAGTCCTCGCGAGACCCTTCGCCCTTGAGCAGATCGGACATGAAGCCCGCCCCTTCGCTGCGCGAATGCGAACCGGAGGAGCGCTCACGGAGGGCGGCGGAGAAGGAGAGGATCTCGGACATGTCCTCAGTGTAAGGGTTACCTAACTTGAAGCGAAACCCCGCTCTCGCACGCAGCACCCCCGCTCTCGCGCACGACCCCCGCTCCCAGGCCGAGCCACCCCTTTCGCGTCGAGCCACCCCTTTGCGCACCGTCCCGAAGGGGGTGGGTCAGCGAAAAGGGGGTGGCTCGGCGAATCAGGCGAGGGGGGCTCAGTCGTGGGGTCGGGGTTCGACGCCCAGCTTCTCGCAGGCGAGGTCGTAGATCGCGACGACCTCGCGGCGCACGGCCGGACGTTCGGTGATGGGGCCGCCGGGCCACGGCACGCGCAGCTCGGAGGCCGTGCCGCCGCGGGTCACGCTCCAGGTGCCGCCGTCGCCGTCGAAGCCGGTCATGGTCGATCCCGTGACCTCGCCCTCGTCATCGGCGGCGAACGCCCGGGCGATCAGCATGTTGTCGTCGGTGTGGTCGCCGTTCATGTGGCGGAGGACGGCGGCGATGATGTCGGAATCGAAGGTGTGGGGCATGATCATCACCCTACGGGCACGCCCGATGCGTACTTTCAGCATCCGCGTTCTAGACTCGGGAGACACGTCTTCCGGGGGTCCCCTTCATGCAGCTTCTCTCGTCGCGCAGGTTCCGCGCAGCAGCGGCCGGCGTCGCCATGCTCGGGATCTTCCTCACCGGGTGCACGTCCGAGCCCTCCTTCAGCTACGAGCCACCGGCTCAGGTCGACGGCGCTCTGCCCGACGACACGGTCGCGGCGATGCAGGATGCCGTGAACAACGCCCTCACGGCCTCCGGTGCGAGCGGCGCCGTCGTCGGCGTCTGGGTGCCGTGGAGCGGCCGATGGGTCACCGGCGTGGGCACGCAGGATCCGGGCGCGGGTGACGAGATCAGCACCGACATGGCGTTCCGCATCGGCGATGTGACCCGTCTGATGACCTGCGACGTCCTGTACGCGCTCGCCGACGAGGGGACCGTCGAGCTCGACGATCCCGTTCCCGACTACGTCTCGGGCGTGCCGGACATGACGGACATCACCCTGGTCGACCTGTGCAACGGCACGAGCGGTATCGGCTCGTCCGAGGCCGTCGCGAAGTCCGCGTGGCTGAACACCCCTGAGCGCGTCTGGGCTCCGCTCGAGCTCGCCTCCTACGGTCTGGGTGCTGGCCGCATCGCGCCGCACACCGCCTACCGCGAGTCCGACTCCGGGTATCTGATCCTCGGCCTCGCACTGGAGCGCGCCTCCGGCATGACCGCCGCCGAGCTGATCTCCGAGTACGTCACCGAGCCCCTCGGGCTCGCGAACACGTCGCTGCCTCGGGCGACTGCGGCACCGCCGTCGACGGGCCCCGTCATGAACGGCCACTACCTGTCGCCCGTCGAGGGCGGGTACAACTGCGCCGCTCCCGTGGACATCACGACCCTGTCATCGAGCACCGGGTTCACAGACTCGGGCGTCGTGTCGACCATCGAGGACCTCGGTCGGTACGCACAGGCCGAGGCCGCCCAGGTGCTGCGCACCGAAGAGGAGCCGAACCGCTTCGGAGCCCCGCTGCCGGCCTACGACGGCGCGCCGTCCTGGCAGCAGTCGACCGGCGGTGCGAGCCTCGTCGGCTCGATGATCGGGCAGTACGGCTGGACTCCGGGGTATGCCACCGCCGCGTACTCCGACCCGACCACCGGGTTCACGGTCGCGGTGTCGCTCAACGACTCGACTCAGGGCGGCACGATCGCCGCGTACCTCGCGTGGGAGCTCGCCGCCATCGCGTCGAAGGCCCCCGCGGCGTCCGGACAGACGGCCCCCGAGTTCGGCCTGCCCTTCACGGCGGAGCAGTACCACCAGGCGATCGCCGACACGGCCGTCGCCTGCGTCGCGCCCGCCGAGGGCTGAGCCCGCTCGGCGCAGCCGGAGCGGGAGGAGCGCCATGCCGATCATCGACAACGCCATCTACGTCGACGGTGTCCGCACCGAGAATCCCGCGAGCCTCAGCGAGACCTTCGAGCTCATGCACGCGCGGGGCGGCATGAGCTGGATCGGGCTGTACCGCCCCAATGAGGACGAGATCCGCGAGGTCGCCGACGAGTTCGGCATCCATCAGCTCGTGGTGGAAGACGCACTCGCCGGCCACCAGCGCTCGAAGCTGGAGCGCTACGGCGACGTGCTGTTCATGGTGCTGCGCTCCGCCCGCTACCTCGACGCCACCGAGGAGGTCGAGTTCGGCGAGATCCACGTGCTCGTCGGACCCGAGTTCGTCGTGACGATCCGCCACGCCGAGTCTCCCGACCTGGGCAGGGTGCGCCGTCGCCTCGAGGGCGATCCCGCTCTGCTCTCGCAGGGACCGGAAGCGGTGCTGTACGCGATCCTCGACGAGGTCGTCGACGAGTACGCCCCGGTGCTCGCCGGTCTCGAGAACGACATCGACGAGATCGAGAGCCAGTTGTTCGAGGAGGGTGTCGACGCGACGCAGCGCATCTACGAACTCGGTCGCGAGGTCATCGACTTCCAGCGGGCCACGCAGCCGCTGTCGGGGATGCTGGACGCTCTGCTGCGCGGTTCGGAGAAGTACCACGTCGACGAGGAGCTGCAGCGGTATCTGCGAGACGTGCTCGACCACACGCTGCGGATCGCCGACCGGGTCACGACGTTCCGCACGGTGCTCGACAACGCGCTCACGGTGGAATCGACGATCGTCGCCCGCCGTCAGAACGAGGAGATGCGACGCATGACCGAGCTGAGCATCCGCCAGAACGACGAGGTCAAGCGCATCTCGGGGTGGGCAGCGATCCTCTTCGCGCCGACGCTCGTCGGCACCGTCTACGGCATGAATTTCGACAACATGCCCGAGCTGCACTGGGCGTTCGGCTATCCGATGGCGATCGGGCTCATGCTCGCGATGGGCGTCGGCCTCTACGTCGCGTTCAAGCGCAAGGGCTGGCTCTAGCGGCCCTCGGGCTCGCGGTCCACCGGTCGGCCCTGGTCGTCGACCTCGACGCCCGGTCCTGGGCCCGGGCGCACCGCGGCGTCCGGAGCGATGTCGATGCGCCTGACGCCGTCGTGCTCGGTGACCTCGATGCGCGGCGCAGCGTCCTCCTCCGTCGCGTTCGGGGCGGCGGTCAACTGGTCGTGACGCTTCTCGTCGAAGGTCATGTCGTCGACGCTGCTCGTGTCGTCAGGCGTTGCCATGGGTGTCCTCCTGGGTGTGGGCGGTGGTCGTGGGGGAGTCGGAAGCGGTGGTCGCGGCGCGGTCGGAGCGGCGGCGCCCCCAGCGGGCGAGTGCGAACAGCACCACGCCGACGGCGAGCAGGATGGCGCCGAAGAGCCACACCACCGGTCGCTGCTGCGTGAGCAACAGGATGCAGGACGCGACGCCGAGCACCGGCACGAACGTCCAGACACGGAAGTGGTCGTGCTCGACCCGGTCGCGACGCAGCACCAGCACCGAGACGTTGACGCTGAGGAACACGAACAGCAGGAGCAGCACCACGGTCTCGGCGAGCGTCGCGAGGTCGCCGACGAGGGTGAGCCCCATCGCGACGAGCGTCGTGGTGAGGATCGCCACCCACGGAGTCTTCCGGTTCGGGAGCACCCGCCCGAGCACGCCGGGGAGGAGGCGCTGCTCGGCCATGCCGTAAGTGAGGCGGCTCACCATGATCATGGTCAGGAGCGCGCCGTTGGCGACGGCGATGAGCGCGATGAGGCTGAACAGCCAGGAGGGGATGCTGACGCCGGTGGCCTCGACCACCGCGAGCAACGGGCCGCTGGACTCCTGCAGCTCGGACGCGGGGAGGGTGATGGAGCTCGCGACGCCGACGAGCATGTAGACGGCGCCGGCGGTGAACAGCGCGCCGAACAGGGCCCGCGGGTAGGTGCGGCGGGGATTCTTGACCTCTTCGATCATGTTCGCCGAGGTCTCGAAGCCGACGAAGGAGTAGTACGCGATCACCGCGCCGCCCAGCACCGCGAGGGCGACCGGGGTGCCTTCGGGCGTAGCGGTCAGGCGCGATGCGTCGCCGCCTCCGCCCGCGACGAAGATGCCGACCACGGCGATCACGATCACGAGGCCGCTGAGCTCGATCGCGGTCATGACGAGGTTCGCGCCCATCGACTCCCGGATGCCGCGGGCGTTGAGCGCGGCCACGATGGCGAGGAACACGATGGCGACGGGTGTCGCGGGCAGGTCGAAGAAGGTGCCGAAGTAGTCGCCGGCGAAGGCGATCGCCAGGCCTGCGGCGCTCGTGACGCCGGCAGCGAGCATGCTGAAGCCGACGAGGAACGACACGATCGGACTGCGGAAGGCGCGTTCGGCGAAGACGGAGGCGCCGCCCGCGCGCGGGTACTTCGTGACGAGTTCCGCGTAGGATCCGGCGGTCAGCAGGGCGAGAAGGAGGGCCAGCAGCAGCGGGGCCCACAGCATGCCGCCGACCTCCTCGGAGAGCACCCCCATCAGCGCGTAGATCCCGGCGCCGAGCACGTCGCCGAGGATGAAGGCGAACAGCAGGGGGCCGGTGATCGCACGCCGCAGCTTCGTGGGCGTTTCCGCGCCGGTGGGCGCGTCTGTCGTGTCGGATGCCATGGCTGAACCCTAGGAACGTCTTCGTCGCCGGGCGACGGGGTTGACACGGCGAGGTCCGGGCGGCCAGGTGCGGTCGGCCAGGCGCGTTCGGGCAGGTGCCGGACGCTCGGAATCATTCCTGCGGCGGATGCCGGACGTCGGCGCTCGTGCATACCGTGGAGTCATGCTGATCGTCGAAGAGCTCCACATGCTCCTCCTCCGTCCTGACGGCCGGGTCGACTCCTCGGTGAGCGTCAATCGCCTGTACGGCGAGATCGCCGCCGTGCTCACCGACCTCGCGCTGCGCGGCCGCATCTCCCTCACCGACGAGCGTCACCCCGTCGTCGAGATCGTGTCGACCGAGCCGACCGGGCATCCCGTGCTCGACACGACGCTCGAGCGGCTGATCCCGCTGCGCGGCAAGCGTCTGCAGTCGCTCATCGCACGTCCCAAGCTCGACCCGCTCGAGGTGGTCGTCGAGTCGCTCGTGGTTCAGGGCGTGCTGATTCGCGGCGAGCGCGGATTCTTCGGCTGGGGATCGGTGCGCACGCCCGAGTCCGATCCGGCGCCCGAGCGCGTGCTGCGCGTCCGGCTCGCCGACGTGATCGCGGGCAACCGTCCAGCTGCCAGGGCCGACCTCTCGCTGCTGTCGATCCTGCAGAACCTGAACGCGGCGCATGCGATCCTCCGCGAGGAGTGCGCGGGTGCCTCGGCTCGCGACCTGAAGAAGCGGATCGAGCAGCTGACGGCGGAGTCACCGCAGGCCGACGGCACAGCGGTGGGCGACGCGGTGGCGAACGCGCTCAACGCCGCGATGGCGGCGGCGATGATGGCGGCCATGACTCCGGCGATCGTCGCGGCCACGGTCAGCTGAGCGCGCGCTCCCGTCACACCGTCGGGAGCCGCCCGATGAGCGGATTGGTGTCGACCGGGTCGACGACGATCCCGGTCACGGCCTCGAGCTCCAACACGGGGTAGTGCGAGGTGGCTCCGATCTTCTCCTCGCTGCCCAGCACGTACGTGCGTCGGCTGCGGGCGGCCACGGCGCGCTTCGTCGCGGCATCGTCGAGGCGGCCGGTGGTGAGGCCGTTCTCGGGGTCGATGCCCGTGACGCCGAGGAAGAACGCGTCGGCGGCGAGGTGCTGCAGGGCCTCGATCGCCAGCGGGCCGCTCGCGACGAGCGAGTGCCGCGACAGCTCGCCGCCGATCAGGACGACCCGCGCATCGGAGTGCTCGGCGACCGCGAGTGCGACGGCCGGACTCGGAGTGATCACGGTCAGATCGGCGCCGGCGGGCATCATCCTGGCCATCGCGAGCGTGGTGGTGCCCGCGTCGAGGACGACGGTGGATGCCGGGGTGATCAGCTGCACCGCCCGTCGCGCGACCCGCTCCTTGCTCGCCGAGGCGAGCCTGAGGCGTTCCTCGACGGGGCGATCGGCCGCGGGGACGGGCAGTGCGCCGCCGTAGACGCGGACGAGCTCGCCGGCCTCGGCCATCTCGCGGAGATCGCGGCGGATCGAGTCCTCCGACAGAGACAAGTCGCGGGCGACATCCTTGGCGACGATCTTTCCGTCACGCCTGAGAATCTCGCGCAGGTGCGACTTCCGCTGGGCGCTCAGCATTCCTCTGCCTTTCGAGAGTTTCACAGAGTTGCACGTTTGTGCACGGTTAACGATACAGTCCTCGACATGAACACACCACTCCTGATCCTCATCGCCGGCCCGTACCGTTCCGGGACCGGCGGAGACCCTGAACTCATCGCTCGCAACCTCGCACGCCTGGAAGAGGCGGCGGCACCCATTCACCGCCTCGGGCACGTCCCGATGATCGGGGAATGGGTGGCGCTGCCGATCCTGCGGGGGCTCGACGAGCGCGAAGCCGGGGAGGGCGACGTCATGTACGAGACGGCACGGCGTCTGCTGCAGCATTGCGACGCCGTGCTGCGCCTGCCCGGTGCCTCAGCCGGTGCGGACAAGGACGTCGAGATCGCGCACGAGCGGGGGCTGCCGGTCTACCGCTCGATCGACGAGGTCCCCGCCGCCTAGACGGCGAATCGCACTCCGGCGAGCCGCTCGGCCGCCGCCCAGAGGGCGGCTCCCGTCGACCGCGACCGCACCTCGTCAGAAGCGCGAACCCGCCGGGGCGCGCCGCGGAACTCGAGCGGGCCGCCCGGCCCCCAGTAGTCGCCGCCGGTGGCATCGGGCGACGTCGACGCGTGCACGATCGGCGCCGCGCCGGCATCCTTCCCCTGCACCATCACGCGGGTCGGCGCGGCGAGCAGACGGGTGAGCGGCCGAACCGGAGCGAGGCTGTCGCGGGCCGGGGTGAGCGGGTCGACCGCGTAGCCCGGGTGCGCGCAGAGGGCCGAGCGTGCGGTGCCGCGCCAGCGTCGATCGAGTTCGAAGGTGAGGGCCATGAGCGCCGCCTTCGAGCGTCCGTACTGACGAAGCGAGGCGCCGGTCCACGGGTCGTCGAGCGTCTCAGGGGCGATGCGCGCGAAGCGGTGCGCGATCGATCCGACCGCGACGACGCGGGCGTCCGGCGTCAGCGAGGGGAGAAGCTGCGCCAGGAGGGCGAAGTGGCCGAGGGCGTTGGTGCCGATCATGAGGTCGTGTCCGTCGGCGGTGCGCTCGCCGCGGTCGGCCGCTTTCACTCCGGCGTTGCAGATCACGCCATGCAGCGGCTCGTCGACGCGCGCCGCCGCCGCGGCGGTGCTTGCGAGGGATCCGAGATCGAGCGAGAGGATGCCGACGTCGGCGCCCTCGACCTGCTCGCGGATCGACCGCTCGGCCCTCGCCGCGCGCTCGGCCGAGCGGCATCCGAGGATCACGCGCGCGCCGCGGGCGGCGAGCAGCTCGGCGCACCAGTATCCGATGCCGGCGTTCGCACCGGTGACGAGGACGGTGCGGTCGACGAGGTCGCGTGCGTGCGGGGTCGGGGTCATCACTCCAACCTATGGTGCCCGGCCCCGGGGCTCGCCGCCTCCCGTAGCCTGGGCGCATGACCACGCAGAGTGCACGAACGGCCCTCGAGGTCGCCGACTGGCGGCGGCGCGTCTTCGCCCTGTACGCCGCGATCCGCGAGGCCGACTCGCCCGAGGAGGCGCACGAGCTGTGGCGCATCGAGCGCGATGAGCTGCTGCTGCGGCACCCAGCCACTCCGCTCCTGCCCGATGACCGGGTGATCTTCGAGGGCGTGCCGATCGCCTCGTACGATCCGGAGTGGCGCTTGGAGCTGCCGATCCTCGACGCAGAGCCCGGCGGCTTCGAGTTCGCGACGGGCACCGATGGGGTGGTGCCGTTCGAGCGGATCGGGCTCGTCGAGATCCCCGGCGTGGGCAGCCTCGACGTCTGGCGGCTGACGACCTATGGCGGCGGGCTGTTCGTGCCGGTTCGCGACGCACTCGCCGGCAGGCCCGACGGCACGTACGGCGGCGGACGCTATCTGCTCGACACGATCAAGGGCGCGGACCTCGGATCGGATGCCGGGCGCGGCACCGTCGTGCTCGACTTCAACTTCGCCTACAACCCGTCGTGCGCCTACGACCCGGCGTGGGCGTGTCCACTCGCGCAGCCGGGCAATGTGCTGCCGGTGGCGGTGCCGGTCGGCGAGCTGTACGTCGGGGGCGCCTGACCGCGGCTGTTCGACCGTCCGCCGGTGGGTCAGGACAGCGACTCCGCCACGGCGCGCCAACGCCCGGTGAACTCGGCGGCTCGGTCGTCGGACCACTGCGGCTCGTAGGTCTGCGAGGGCGTCCACGGGACGATTGCCTCGTCGAGCGTGAGCGAGGGATCCACCGCGCAGCGGGCGAGGGCGGCGGCGCCGAGCGGTGTCGCGTGCTGCGACGGGTACACGTCGATGGGCACGCGCATGAGATCGGCGACCGCCTGCATGAGCACCCGGCTGCGTGTCAGCCCGCCGTCGACCCGCAGCCGCTGGAGCGGGGAGCCGAGGTCGGCCGACATCGCGCGGGCCAGCTCGGCCACCTGCGCCGCGATGCCCTCCAGCACCGCGCGCACCAGATGCTCGCTGCCGGTGGACAGGGTCATGCCGGTGAACGTCGCCGTCGCGTCCGGACGCCACCACGGAGCGGCGAGTCCTGCGAGGGCCGGCACGCACAGCACGCCGTCCGCGTCGTCTGCGGCGACCCGGTCGAGGTCGGCGGCCGTGTCGATGAAGGTGAGCTTCTCGAGCCATCGCACCGCCGACGCCGCCGTGTACACCTGGCCGTCGAGGCAGTAGCTCGTCTGCCCGCCCTGCTGCCATGCCACCGACGACGAGAGCCCGGCGGCGGAGCGCACGGCCTCCGTACCGGTGTTGGCGAGCGGGAAAGCCCCGGTGCCGAACGTGCACTTGGCCTCGCCGGGCTGCAGGCAGTGCTGGGCGACGAGCGCCGCCTGCTGGTCGACGATCAACCCGCCGACCGCAGCGCTGCCGCCGAAGGCGGTCGTGGCGCCCGCGATATCGTCGGACGCGAGGATGCGGGGGAGCCGTTCGTCGGCGAGTCCGAACAGGTCGAGCAGCTCGGGGTCCCAGGCGGCGCTGTCGAGGTCGACCGCGAGGGAGCGGCTGGCGGTCGAGGCGTCGGTGACGAACTCGCCCGTGAGGCGGTGCAGCAGCCAGCTGTCGGAGGTCGTCACGACGCCCTCGTGGGTGATGTTCCTGCGGATCCACGCCTGCTTGGGCGCCGAGAAGTACGGGTCGAGCACGAGTCCGGTGCGACGGGCGACGTCATCCGCGTGGCCGCGCACCTCGGCGCAGACCGATTCGGCGCGACGATCCTGCCACACGATCATCGGCGACAGCGCGGCGCCCGTGTCGGGGTCCCACGCGAGCACGGTCTCGCCCTGGTTCGCGAGGGTGACGATGTCGACCTCGGCGCTCGCCTCGGCGACCGCGGTGCGTCCGGCCCGGAGCACCGAGTCGAGCAGCGCCTCCGGATCCTGCTCGACCCCGCCTCCCGCCAGATACGTGGGCCGGACGGCCACCTCGCTGAGCGCGAGGATATCGCCGGATTCGTCGACGACGACGGCCTTGGTCCCCGAGGTGCCCTGGTCGATCGCGAGCACGGTGGTCATGACGGATGCTCCTCGTGCGCGACGGCACCCGGCAGCACGCCACGATGCTCGGCCGTGCGACGCCACCACGGTCCGTTCGCGGCCGCAACCGGCGCCGCGGGCGTGGGCGGCTGCAGCGGACCCACCTCGATGCCGACCGCGGGGAGCAGCTCGGTCACGTAGTCGGCGATGCCGAGTGACGCGGTCAGGCCCGTCGAGCGGATGGCCGCGACATTGATCAGGCGGGCATCCTTCTCCGACGACCCGAGCACGTAGTTGCTCCCACGGCCGGCAGGGCGGAGCCCCGCGTAGCTCGCGATCGGCTCGAGGCCCTCCAGCGCGGGGAACTGCGTGACGGCCTTGGCGAGGATCTCGTCCCGCGCCTCGGGGCGCACCGTCCAGTCGTCCTTGTCGTCGAGGTCGACCGCAGTGGGACCCGCGATCACCCTCCCGTCGAGCGTGGGGAAGACGAGCACGCCCTTCGTACGCTTCGTCGGCACCGGCAGGATGATGCGGTCGAGCGTCGCACCGTCCGGCAGCTCGAAGACGAAGAACTCGCCCTTGCGCGGATAGATCTCGAACGAGTCGTCGCCGATCAGCCCGGCTACGTCGTCGGCGTGCAGGCCGGCGGCGTTGACGACCACGGCGGCGGCGAAGCTCCGGCCGTCCGTCGTCTCGACCAGGATCGCGTCCTCGCGCGGCGTGAGCGCGGAGACACGCGCGTCCAGCTCGACCCGTGCCCCGGCGGCCACCGCCGACGCCGCGAGCGCCGCCGTGAACGCGACGGGGTCGCTGACGGACTCGCCCGGTACGAGCAGGGCGCCGTCGGACTCGCGGATCTCGACCTCCACGCCGTTCGCGGCGGCGCCGGCAGCGAGTGCGGCCACCGTCTCGGCATCCTCGTCCGTGTGCGGCACGAGCTCGGCGCCGCAGTGGATGACGGGCACGCCCAGCGCGTTGAGGATCGCCGGACGGATTCGGGCGGCGCGCAGGATCAGCTCGGTCTCGAGCTCACCCGGGGTCGAGTCGAATCCGGTGTGCAGCACGCCGGAGTTCGTGCCGCTCGCCGCGAGACCCAGCGCGCCCTCGGCCTCGAGGAGCACGGCATCCACTCCGCGGTGCGCGAGCGTGTAGAGCAGGGCCGACCCCACGATTCCTCCGCCGATGACGACGACGGGGAGGGCGGGAGAGGGGGAGTTCATGATGGTTCCACTTTCGCTGATTTCTCTGGAGGAGGGGCGTCTCACCGGGAGGCGGACGCGGTGTCGTCGTCGAAGGTGCGGTCGACGTCGGCCATGTCGGGCATGGTGAGTCCGCGGCGTCCGCGCGTCGCGAGCAGATACACGAGGTACGCGATGCCGATCACGAGCATGATGCCGACGTACAGCCGCGGCTGCTCGAACGAGACGTCTCGGAAGATGAGCAGCTCGTACACGAGCCAGACGCTGGCGAGGATCAGCACCGGCACCTCCCACCGGCCGAGCGAGAACCCCGCGCTCGCGGGAAGGGAGCGGCGCTTCACGATGTACAGCAGCACGGTGCCCGCGTAGATGATCGCCGGCAGCAGGGTCGCCGCCGAGAACAGGATGAAGAGCGCGTCGCTCGTGCCGCTGAAGATCGCGAGGATCGCCTGCGTGATGACGAGGTAGCCGAGCGTCGCCGCCACCGGGGTGTGCCGGCTGCGGCTGACGCGGCGGAGCAGCTGCCAGGCGGGGAAGCGCTCGTCGCGCGACATCGCCCAGATCAGGCGGGTGCCGCTGAGCGTGATGACGAGGCCGCACGAGAAGATCGAGATGACGACGAGCACGAGCAGGATCTTCCCGACCACGGGGCCCAGCACCGAGGTGATGACGGTGGCCACCGGGGTCGCCGACTCCGCGAGCTTCGCGGTGTCGCCCGCGAGTGCGGTCACGGCGATGAGGAACAGCATCCCCAGCACACCCAGGGCGACGACGGCCTGCACCATGGCACGGGGGATGACACGCTCCGGGTTCTTCGTCTCCTCGGCGAGGTTCGCGGCCGACTCGAAGCCGACGATCGTGAACGCGCCGAGCAGGAACGCGAGCGGGAACGGGCCGGCCTCGGTGAGTCCGCCGAAGTCCCAGTACCCCGCCTCGGCGACGGGCGCCGTGGCGAACAGCTGCGAGAAGTCGAGGCGCCCGAGCGCCGCACCGACGGCGAACAGCAGCACGGTGATGCCGATCATGCCGATGATCTGCACGGTCACGGCGACCTCGTTGACGCGGTTGGTGACCTTGGTGCTCAGGGCGACGAGGATCGCCTGCAGCAGCATCACGAGGGCCGTGATGACCCAGCAGTTGGCGGAGCTCGGCGCGTAGCCGAACAGCTCGGGCAGGATCGTCGCGGCGATCGTGTAGTCGACCGCGACCACCACGACGACGAGGAACGCGAACGAGATCCACCCGGTGAGCCAACCGAGGATCGGGTTGGCCAGGCGCGACACCCACTGATAGGCGTAGCCGCTGATCGGGATGCGGGCGGCGAGCGCGCCGAAGATGAGCGCGACCATGGTCTGACCGACGACGGCGATTGGCCAGGCCCAGATGCCGCGGGGGCCGCTGCTGTTGAGTACCGCCCCGTAGGTCGTGAAGATGCCGGTCGCGATCGAGACGAATCCGAAGGCGACGGCGAAGGATGCGTAGAGCCCGAGCTCCCGCTTCATGCGGGTGCCGGTCGGGGCGGCGGGCGGGGCGATGGGAGCTTCGGGTGTTTCCATGACTCGACCTTCGTTCGACGGCGGTGGATACAACTGGTCTATACCAAGGCACGGTAGAGCGGGCACGAGTAGCGTGTCAATGGTGGGCAGGCGAGAGACGGAAGAATTCACACGGGCGAAATCTGGCGAGCCCGCCTACGTGCGCATCGCCGGGGAGCTGCGCAGCCGCATCGACGACGGTGAGCTCACGCCCGGCACGCCCCTGCCGGCGGAACGCGACCTGAGCGTCGAGCTCGGTGTGAGCCGCATGACGCTCCGCCGTGCACTGGGCGTGCTCGAGAACGAGGGCCGTGTGCACCGCGACGCGACGCGCGGCACCTTCGTGTCGGAACCCCGCGTGCGCTTGAGGCTCGGCTCGTTCTCGCAGGAGATCGCCCGCGCGGGCGGCAACCCGGGAGCCGAGCTCCTCTGGGCCGAGGAACGACCGGCCGACGAGACCGTCGCGGCCGGGCTCGGCATCCCTGCCGGCTCGCCCGTCTACGCGCTCCGGCGCGTGCGGCGCTCGAACGACGAGCCCCTCGCCGTCGAGACGACCTACTACCGCGCCGATCTCGTACCGGGCCTGCTCGACGGCGACCTCGCCGGGTCGCTGTGGGACGAGCTGCGCGCGCGGTTCGACCTCATCATCGCCCGCACCTCGGCGGAGCTCGAGGTGGTGGTGCTGGATGCCGACGACGCGCGTCGTCTCGGCACGCGTCGTGCCGCGGGCGGACTGCAGCTGACGCGGCGTACGTTCCTCGCGGCCGGTGACTGTTTCGAGTTCGCCGTCGACCTCTATCGCGCCGATCGGGTCTCGCTCATCATCGACCGGGCGGTCGACGCGGAGTGATCACGGTCTTCGACCTCGACGGGGTGCTCAGCCGCGCCGACACCATGGCCACGCTGGTGCTCGCGCGACTCCGCACGCGCCCCTGGCTCGTCCTGCCCGTCGCGGTGCTCGCGCTCGCCGCAGCGCTCGCGCCGGCGGCCGGGTCGCTGCGCCCCCGATGCAACCGCGCCGTCGTGCACGTCGTGCTCTCCGGGGTGACGGAGTCCGAATACACGCGGCTCGCCGTGCGGGTCGCGCAGCAGCTCGCCGCAAGGCCCGACAACGTGCGACCGGACGTGCTGGCGGCGCTGCGCAGCGCGGTCGCCGACGGCGTGGGCGTCGTGACCACCGCGACCGAGCTCGCCCTCGCAGAGGCGTACCTGGAGGCTCTCGGCGTCGGGGGGATGCCGCTGCTGGCCTCCCGCTTCCGCTACTCCACCCGCGGTCCGCGCTTCGCCGACCACAACGTGGGCGAGCGCAAGGCCGAGACGCTCGAAGAGGCTCTTCCGGGCGCGAGCATCGATACGCTCTACACGGATTCGTCGAGCGACCTGCCGCTCGCCCGACGGAGCGGACGGACGATGCTGGTCGATGCCCGACCCCGCTCGGCGAGGGAGTTCGCACGCCACAACGTCCCGTTCCGGCCGCTCCGCGGGTGACCGGCAGGGCCCACGGAGGATGATCGCTCCGGCCTGGCGCAGTATACGTATTCAAATTACCGCCTTCGCTCAAACATAGGCTTCCCTAACTTGACTGCATACGTATACCATCAGCGACATGGGACACACACAGCACCGAGCACTGCCGGTACTCGCACTCGTCGCCGTGGGCATCGTCGCCCTCGCCGGCTGTGGCGCGGGTTCCCGCACCGACAATGAGAACTCGACGAAGGTGACGTGCGACTACACGGCACCCGAAGGCAAGACGACGGTCAACGTCCTCGCCTACAACTCCTCCGCGATCGACCCGTTCACCGACACGATGGTGTCGAGCTGCTCGACCGACGACGTGACGCTGAAGCACGACCCGATCGACTTCGGCGGCCAGGTGACGAAGACCACCGCGACCCTCGCGGGCGACACCGGCACCTACGACATCATCGAGACGTACGGCTTCGTGATCCCCGGGTTCGGCGAGGAGGAGAAGCTCGTCCCGCTGAACGATCTGTGGGACAAGTACGCCGACGACTACGGTCTCGACGACATCAGTCCCTCGATGGTCGAGGGAATGTCGTACGACGGCGACATCTACGCGATCCCGATGCAGGCGCAGATGTTCGTCATGGCGTACCGTACCGACATCTTCGAGGACCTCGGCCTCGAGGTCCCGACGACGTTCGACGAGATGATCGACGCGGCCGAGGCGATCAAGGGCGCCGGCCTCATGGACTACCCGATCGCGCTGCCCTGGCTCGCCACGGCCGACGTCACCACCGGATTCCAGGGCGCGATGAACTCCCTCGGCGCCGACTTCGTCACCGCCGACGGCGAGGTCACGCTCGACACCCCCGAGGCCAAGCAGGCTGTCGAGGCGATGCTCGCGCTCAAGCCGTACATGGATCCGCAGGTCACGACGTTCGATCAGCCCAAGGTTCAGCAGCAGATGTTCAACGGCACCGCGGCCATGTCGATCATGTTCTCCGGTCGCATGTTCGACCTGACGCTCGACTCGAACTCGAAGTTCGCGGATTCGATCGGCTTCGCCGGGGCGCCGAAGGTGACCTCCGACGCGGAGTACTCGTACAACCGCCTCTCGATCGACGGCTGGTCGATCCCGTTCAACACCAAGCTCGACCACGACATGCTCTTCCAGATGATGGCCTCCGCCGTCAGCGAGGACGCGTCGAAGGCATCCGTTCCCGCCGCCTACCCGGCGCGCGAGGGCATGGTGACGGAGAAGAACTCCCCGTACGGCGCAGCGGCGAACGACTCGATCGCCAGCGCCATGCCGCCCGTCGTGTCGCCGATCGCGGCCGACATCACCAACGAGATCCGGCCCATCCTGGTCTCGATCCTCAACGGCCAGATCGCGGTCGACGAAGGACTCGCCCAGATGCAGGCCGCCGGCGAGAAGATCGCCGGCTGACCGACGCACCGACGTCATGACTGTGGCCTGAGCGCGAGTTCAGGCCACAGTCCGTCCAAGGGAGGACGCATATGAAGGCACGCGAGTTCTGGCTGCTCTTCTTCCCGAGCCTGCTGGTGATGGGGGCGCTTCTCGTGCTCCCTCTGGTGCGCACGGTGCAGTGGAGCTTCGAGCAGGTCCGCTACGGCACACCGGGCACGTTCATCGGCCTGGAGAACTTCACAGACGCCCTGACCGACCCGCGCTTCCACAAGGCGGTCGTGTTCACGGTGGTGGTCACGGTCATCACCACCGCCATCCTGCTGGTCTTCGGCTACATCATCGCCACCGGCATCAACCGCATCACCACCTCGCGCCCCCTGGTGCTCGGCATCATGCTCGTCTCGTACGTGCTGCCGAACCTCGTGGGCGCTGTCGCGTTCTCGTGGCTCTTCGACGACAACTTCGGCGGCGTCGTGAACCGCCTCATCGGATTCTTCGGCGGCACGCAGGTGCTGTGGTTCACCGACCAGGTTCCCAACGCGATCCTCGTCATCGCGAACACGGTCTGGCACATGCTGCCCTTCGCGATGCTCATCATCCTCGCAGGGCTGCAGGGCGTGCCGAACGAACTGAAGGAAGCGGCCAAGATCGACGGAGCCAACGCGTTCCAGACGCACATCAGCGTGATCATCCCGACGATCCGCGGCGTGCTCGGGTTCGTGACCCTGATCACGATCATGGACGTGCTGCGCATGTTCGACAACCTGATCCCGCTGTCGCCGCAGGCGCAGAACATCGGCAACGAGTCGATCATGCTCTACGTCTACTCCGTGGCGTTCGCCGACGGCGCCGAGAACCTCGGCCTCGGCAGCGCGATCAACGTGCTCACCATCCTCCTGATCCTCATCATGCTGATCCCGTTCATCCGGGGCATCTTCAAGGAAGCGAAGGCCGAACGATGAGTCTCACCGCCAACGAGCTCTCGACGAGAGCCATCGTCACCCGCGGCGCACCGAAGCGCCGCCGTCGCGGCGGGCCCAACCGCCCACCCGTCATCACGGGGCTGCTGCTGGGCATCCTCTGCGTGGTCGTGCTGAGCCCGTTCATCTGGATGACGCTGTCGGTCACCAAGCCGACCGACGTCGCGTTCTCGAACCCGCCCGTGCTCTGGGACTACCAGCCCACGCTGCAGGCCTTCGTCGACCTCTGGGAGACGACCTACTTCGCCGATTACCTCGTCAACACCCTCGTCGTCGCGGTCGTCTCCACCGTGATCGCGCTCGTGATCGGCATCCCTGCGGCCTATGCGCTGTCGCGGTTCCCCAGCTACGTCTCGGCGATCCTGCTCGTGCTGGCCCTGATCTTCCGGGCACTGCCGCGGTTCTCCGTCGTGCTGCCGATGTACGACATCAGCCGTGCGCTCGGGATCTACGACACGACCTTCGCGCTCGCGATCGCCCTCGTCGCCATCAACCAGCCGTTCACGATCTGGCTGCTGCGCAACTTCTTCGCCGAGATCCCGCGGGAGCTCGACGAGGCGGCGATGATCGACGGCTGCACGCGGATCGGGATGCTGCGACGCGTCATGATCCCGCTGATGGGGCCCGGCATCCTCACCGCCGGCATCTTCGTCTTCCTGTTCGCGTTCCAGGAGTACCTCACGGCGCTCGTGCTCACCGACACCTCGTCGAAGACGGTGCCGGTGTTCATCGCGACGCAGCTCGGGCAGACCCTACCGATGCTGCAACAGGCGGGCGCCGCGTCGATGCTGCTGACGATCCCCGTGTTCGTGATCGCGTTCATCGCTCAGAAGTACCTCGTCGCCGGCCTCAGCGACGGCGCCGTCAAGGGCTGACGTGTCGGCATCCGCCCCGAAGCTGGTGCTGCTCGCCGGCATGAACTGCACGGCAGACCTGTGGGCGGAGGCCGGCTTCGACACGGAGGACGGAGGGGCGATCCAGCCGCAGCTGGATCGTCCCTCGCTCCGCACGCAGGTCGACTCGCTGCTCGCGGAGATGCCGGCGCAGTCGGTGATCGTCGGGCACTCGCTCGGCGGCATCGTCGGCATGGCGCTCGCCCTCGCCGCTCCGCACCGCGTCGCCGGGCTGTGCCTGGTGTCGACGAACGCCAAGGCGCCCACGGATGCGCAGCGAGGCGGATGGAGGAACTGGCTGGCCGCTCTCGATGCGGGCGCGAGCGCGCGGGCCCTGCAGCAGAGCATCCTCGAGCCGTTGCTCGGCGGGCGCCTGGCCGCCGAACGCCCCGACCTGGTCGAGCGCGCTCTGCGGATGGGTGACGAGACGGGCGACGACCTGCTGCGCAGGCAGCTCCAGCTGCAGCTGACGAGGGTCGATCTGCTGTCCCGCCTGTCGTCGCTGCGGATGCCGACTCTCGTCGTCTCCGGACTCGACGACGTGATCTGCCCGCCGCACTTCCACACCGAGATCGTCACCGAGATCGACGGCGCCCGCCTGGTGTCGCTCGACGCCGGTCACCTGCTGCCGCTCGAGCGCCCGCGCGAGTTCGGCGACCTGGTGCGCTCGTGGTGCGCGCAGCGGGTTCGGCCGGCCGCCGTGGCATGACCGGCGTCGCGCGCACTGCAGGAGATCACACGCAACGAAGGACGGATGCCGCGGCGGCGTCCTTCGTTGCGCGAGATCTCCTGCGGAAGCTCAGCGGGTCGGCGCCGCCAGATCGCGGAGGTGCGCCATGAGCGACGACGCGAGGTTGTAGACCACGAGGTCGGCACCGCCCGCGAAGGCCGCCGCCGCGGCATCCCTCGTGCCCACGATGTCCATCCGCAGGGCACCGGTGCGCGCGAGCGCCTCGTTGACGACCGCGACGGCTTGCGCCACCGGGAGATCGTCGGACCCGGATGCCGCGGCGAGGTCGGCCGGGCCGATCATGATGCCGTCGAGGCGCGGTGTCGCGACTATGGCCTCGACGTTCGCGACGCCGCGCGGGGATTCGATCATGCCGAGCACGAGGGTGTTCTCGAGCCACCAGTCGCGGTGATCGGCCGCCGCGACCTCGCCGAACCGGCCGGCACGGCTGTAGGTGGCGAATCCGCGCGATCCGACGGGCGGGTAGAGCGCGGAATCGACGAGGTCGGCGGCATCCGCGGCGGTGTCGAGGTGGGGGGCGAGGATCCCCTGCGCGCCCTGATCGAGCACCCGCAGCACGAGGCCGCGGTCCTTCTCGCCGACGCGCACGATGACGGGCACGCCGTGCACGGCCGCCAGGGCGATGTGAGTGCGCAGTGCGACGATGTCGGCCGGGCCGTGCTCGCAGTCGATCAGCACGAAGTCGAAGCCGGCGACGGCCAGCATCTCGACGGTCTCCTCGGCAGGCATGCGCAGCAGAGCGCCGAAGAGCTTCTCACCGGCGCTCGCGCGCTGCCGCAGCGAAGGACTCATGCGACCATTCCCGCCGAGAGGTCGACGTCGGCGCCGCACATGCCGGGCATCCCGAGCATCGCGACGACGGCCGCGCCGACCTCCTCCTCGGTCACCATGCGTCCCAGCGCCGCCCGCGAGACGAACGCCTGCTCTGCGTCGTCGACGGATGTGCCCGACCGCTCAGCCTCGAGGCGGAAGTTGCGGGCCATGCGCGGGCCCTGCACCGGCCCGGGGGAGAGGGTGTTGACGCGCACGCCGGCCGGTCCGACCTCGAACGCGAGGGTCGAGGTGAGCCCGATGACTGCCATCTTCGAGGCGCAGTAGGGCGTGCGGTGCGCGAGCGGGCGCTTGCCCGAGACGGATGCCACGTTGATGACGTCGCCGTCGCCCCGCTCGACCATGCCCGGCAGCAGCGCCTTGCACAGCAGGAAGGTGCCGCGCACGTTGACGTTGAAGACCTCGTCCCAGTCGTCGACGTCGATGTCGGTGAGCGCCGCCACCGGACCGGGGATGCCGGCGTTGTTGACGAGGATCGACACCTCGGTGCCGGAGAGAGCGTCGCGCAGTGCGTCGACGGACGCCGGGTCCGCGACGTCGCACGCGAGCGCTCGGACGCGGTCGCCGAGCTGTCCGGCCACCGCATCGAGCTTCGCCGTGTCGCGACCCACCACGACCACCGCGGCACCGGCGGCGTGCAGGGCTCGGGCGATCGCCGCTCCGAGTCCGCTCCCGCCGCCGGTGACCACGGCCGTGCGACCGGTGAGGTCGGTCATCGTGCGACCGCGTCGACCGCGGCGTGGCTCTCGTCGATCCAGTCGAACCGAGTGCCGGCGTGACGCCACGCGCGCGCATCGCCCGAGCGGGCGTGTCCCTCGAACAGCTCGACGCGGGCGGCGCGGCCGCAGACGGCGCCGAGCTCCGCGGAGGACTCGGTGTTCTGAACCTCCTGGTACGTCACCGTGCGGAGGTACTTGCCCACCCAGAGCCCGCCCGTGTAGCGGGCCGCGCCGAGCGTCGGGAGCACGTGGTTCGTGCCGATCACCTTGTCGCCGTATGAGACGCAGGTGTTCTCCCCGAGGAACAGCGCGCCGTAGTCGTGCATCTTCGTCAGTGCCTCGCGCGGGTTCTCGGTGAAGATCTGCACGTGCTCGAAGGCGAAGTCGTCGGCGATGCGGTACGCCTCGTCGAGATCGTCGGCGACGATCACCTGACCCCAGTCGCGCCACGCGGGACCGGCGTAGTCGCGCGTCGACATGCCGGGGAGGATCTTCTCGATCCAGTCGATGACCTCCTCGCCGAGCTTCCGAGAGGTCGTCACCAGCACGGCGGGGGAGTCGGGGCCATGCTCGGCCTGTGACAGCAGATCCACGGCGGTGAAGAAGGGGTCGGCGTGCTCGTCGGCGACGATGAGGATCTCGGTGGGGCCGGCGAAGAGGTCGATGCCGACCTCGCCGAACAGCTGGCGCTTGGCCTCGGCGACGTAGGCGTTGCCGGGTCCGGCGATCATGTTGACCGGCGCGATCGTATCCGTGCCGACAGCCATCGCCGCGACCGCCTGCACGCCGCCGAGGATGTAGATCTCGTCGGCGCCCGCCATCTTCATCGCCGCGACCGTCGCGGCGGGGATCTCGCCGCGGATGGGCGGGGTGCAGGCGACCACGCGGGGCACGCCGGCCACCTTGGCGGTGATGATCGTCATGTGGGCCGAGGCGGTGAGCGGATACTTGCCGCCCGGGATGTAGGCGCCGGCGGCCTGCACCGGCACGTGCTTCTGGCCGAGGAAGACACCGGGGAGCGTCTCGACCTCGACGTCGACGAGCGAGTCGCGCTGCGCCTGAGCGAACCGGCGCACCTGGCTCTGCACGAACTCGATGTCCTGGATGACCTGCTCCGGCAGAGTGGCGATGATCTCGTCGATCTGGGCGTCGGAGAGTCGGTACGACTCGGGGCTCCACTTGTCGAACTGCTCGGCATAGCGGCGGACCGCGACGTCGCCGTTCTCGCGGATGTCCCCGATGATCCCCCGGACCCGTTCGGCGACGTCCTGCTGAGCGGTGTCCGCGAACGTCTTCGTCGGCGCGGACTTCAGATGCAGGGGCATGGCCCATCCTTTCGTTGCATACGTA
The DNA here is from genome assembly GCF_023715885.1 of Microbacterium hydrocarbonoxydans. Lineage (GTDB taxonomy): Bacteria > Actinomycetota > Actinomycetes > Actinomycetales > Microbacteriaceae > Microbacterium > Microbacterium hydrocarbonoxydans_C. Next base: position 864,655 of record NZ_JAMBOY010000001.1, read on the forward strand.
TGCTCCGATTATGACCGCGTATGCATTCGAGCGTCAAGGGCAGTAGAATTCGACAGATCGAGGGGGAGGCCTGACATGGTCGTCACGAGCCGGGATGTTGCCCGCTTGGCCGGGGTGTCGCAGCCCACGGTGTCGCGGGCCCTGCGCGACGACGCGCGGGTGTCGGAGGCCACCAAGCTCCGGGTGCGGGAAGCGGCGCAGCTGCTCGGATACGTGCCCAGCGAGGCCGGCCGGGCGCTCTCCTCCGGGCGCACGCGCCGCATCGGGTTGCTGCTCACCGATCTCGACAACCAGTTCTACTCGCACATCATCGCCCCGGTGCACCGCGAGCTCGAAGCCCTCGGCTACCAGTTGATGCTGCACACCGAGACCGCCGACAACGACACGATCGTCGAGCGGCTCCTCGCCAACGGCCTCGACGGAGTCATCCTGGCCACCACGACCGTCGACTCCGTCGCCCCCGTACGGCTGCGCGATCGCGGGCTGCCTTTCGTGTACTTCAACCGCACGGGGTCCTTCGTCGACGCGGACTCTGCGGTCGTGAACTCCGTGCCGGGCTATCGCGAGGCCGTCCGCGCGGCCGTCGCCCTCGGGCATCGGCGGATGGGCGCGGTGCTCGGGCCGAGCAACACCAGTACGGCGCAGGGGCGGGAGGCGTCGCTCCGAGACGCCCTGAGCGCCGAGGGGCTGCAGCTCGACGAGCGTGACGTGCGCCGCACCCCGTACGGCGCGGCCGAGGGCGAGGCGGCCGCGGCCGAGCTGCTCGCCGGACCCGACCGCCCCTCAGTGCTCTTCTGCGGCAACGACGTCGTCGCGTACGGCGCGCTCAACGCCGCTCATCGCGCCGGGCTGCGCGTGCCCGACGATCTCTCCATCATCGGCTTCGACGACCTTCCTGAGGCGGCGTGGCCCATCATCGACCTCGCTACGGTCGGCTACGACATCGTCGGCATGGCGCGCGCTGCGGCCGACCTCATCGTCCGGCGCATCGAGGAACCGGATGCCGAGATCCGGATGTCCGGGTTCGCGTCGACCTTCATCGCGCGCCGCACGCTGGCACCCGCTCCCGCGCGCTGACCCCGCGGGCATCTTCGCTCCTGCGCCGCCGGGCCCCGGCGTCCGAGCGGGCACCGGCACCCGCGTCCGTTCCCGCCCCGGATCCGCCGTTCTCGAAGAATGTCCACCGTGTGCGCTGGCGGACTGCTTGCGCCGCGTTGTGCATACGCATACACTGACGATCACGCGACGTGCGATCACCGATGAACCGCAGTCGTGCATCTCGAAGGAGTGGAAAAGCGTGTCTCTCGACCCGGTCGCCTACCTGCCGTACAAAGACCCCGACGACTTCATCCGCGAGGTCACCGACCTCATCTGGGTCGATCGGTCGATCAGTTTCATCCGCGACAACTACGAGCCGGACTCGATCGTGCACGGCGCGCTCGGCACCTCCACGACGCGACAGGAGGTCATCGAGGGCTCGCTCATGCGGATCTCGGCGACGCCGGACCGCACAGGTCAGGCGGAGGATGTCATCTGGGAGGCACGCGGTGACGACGCCTTCCTCAGCTCCCACCTGGTGCTCTCAGGCGATCTGCACTCGCCGTACGTGAGCCGCACGATCGCGAACTGCCTCTACCGCCGTGGCCGCATGGTCGAGGAGTGGGTCGTGCGCGACACGCTCGCCGGCGCGCTGCGTCGCGGTGACGACCTCGACGAGCTGGCGCGGGCGCAGGCGTTCCGCGGCTTCTCCGGCTCGTGGACCGAGCCCGCCCCGGCCGACCCGATCGCGAAGGGCGACTCGGGCGTCCGCCCCGACGAGTACCGCGCCGAGGTCGAGACCGTCCTCGACATGATCCAGACCGTCTGGAACGACCGCGATCTGCAGAAGGTCGAGAAGTACTTCGATCGCGACCTCACGCTGCACACGGTCGGCGACCGCACCATCATCCGCCCCGAGGGGTACCGCCGGGCGCTGCTGCGCCTGCTCGAGTCGTTCCCGGGCGGACAGTTCGAGATCCGCGACATCCAGACCAATTACGACGTGCGCTACGCGGGCCTCCGCGTCGCGGTCGTGTGGAAGTTCGTCGGCGACTACAACGGCGTGCCGAACTACGGTCCGCTGACCGGCAAGCCGGTCGACCTGATCGGCATCTCGCAGTTCACCTTCCACAACGGCGCCATCGTCAAGGAGGTGCGCCTGTGGGACGACATCGCGCTCCGCGCGCAGATCGCAGGGTCACGGGGCGACGAGCCGGTGCCCTTCGCCAACATCTACTGATCATTCACTGATCGACAAGGGAGAAGAAGAAATGAGTACCGTCATCGAGGGCACGACGGACGTCGTCGTCGACACCGAGGAGATCCAGCGCCGGACCATCCGTCGTTCGGACTGGGTGCCGTGCAACTCGGCGTTCATCGACTGCCGCACCCCGGGGTCCGACCGCAAGGAGAACTACTCCTTCATCGGCGCCGGCGTCTCGCAGAACGCCAGCCAGTACGTGAACCTCGAGGTCAACCACGGGTTCAACACGGGAGCCGCAGGCATGCCGAACGGCATCTCGAACAACCTGCACCTGCACTTCACCGCCGAGGTCTTCATCAACCTCGGCGGCGAGTTCCGGCTGCGCTGGGGCGTCGACGGCAAGCAGGGCGAGTACATCAGCCACGACGGCGACATCGTCACGATCCCCACGTGGATCTTCCGCGGCTTCACGAACGAGGGACCGGATGACGGCATCCTGTACACGGTGCTCGGTCGCGACGACAACGGGGGCATCATCTGGGGTCCGTCGGTGCTGCGCGAGGCCGAGTCCTACGGTCTGCACCTCACCGCCGACAACAAGCTGATCGACACGGTCGCGGGCGACGTCCTGCCCGACGACGTGGCGCTCATCAAGCCGATGAAGCAGCACTACATCGATGAGCTCACCGAGTACTCGGTCGAGGACATGCGCTCGCGGGTCATCCAGCCCGGCGACCGCAGGTACTCCGCCGCGGCGCTGCTGTGCGCGGCGGTCGACGGAGGCCGCGTCGAGCTCGCCACCGCGATCGGCTACGGCATGAGCGAGAACCGTCGCCAGGTGCCGAACGTGCACGAGCCCCACTCGTTCAACCTCGCCTGGGTCAAGGCCGAGCCGGGTCAGGGTGTGCTGCGCCACCGGCACGACAAGACGCAGGCGCTGCTGTTCAAGACCGGCCGCTGGGAGGTCACCCTCAACGGCGACCCGGCGACGACCGTGAACCTCGGAGCCGGCGACACCTTCTCGGTCCCCGAGGGTGCGTGGCGGGAGTACCGCTGCGTCGAGGGCGACGAGACCGGCTCCGGCACGGTGCTCGTCATCAACGGCGGCGACGACCGTGTGTACCTCGAATGGGCCCCCGAGGTGGTCGAGGCCGCAGCCGCCGCCGACTGGACGATCGACCCCAACGGCTACCTCGCGCCGCTCGGCGTGATGGTCACGGCCACGGAAGACGACTGAGTCGCGACGCCTTCAGACGGGGCGCGAGGAGCTGCGACTCCTCGCGCCCCGTCTCGTGTGCGGGTCACCGCAGCGGCGTGCGCCCCGCGTGCTCGGGGAGGGCCTCGCTCAGCATCCGCTCGGCGAGCTCGGCGAGCTTGCGCGTCGCCGGCGACAGCAGCACGCCCTCGCGCTGCACGAGCGCGATCGTGTCGTGCATCGGCTCGGCGAACGGGAAGGTGCGGATGCCAGGGGGGAATCCCTCGGACTCGGCGATCGACCTCGAGACGATGGTGTCTGCGGTGCCCGCGGCGACGAGGCTCAGTGCGGTCTCGACGTGCTCGACCTCGACCGACGGCTCGATCGTGAGACCCTGCAGGCGGGCGCGCTCCAGCAGCTGCCTGCGCGTCGGATCGTCCCATCCGGCGAAGGCGTCGTAGAGCACGAGCTTCGCCTCGGCGACCTCCGAGATCGTCACCGGCCCTCTGCCGGCCGGGCGGGTGGAGGAGACGTAGAGCACCTCGTCGCGGAACAGCGGCTTGACCTCGAGGCCGTCCTCATCGATCGGCAGCACGAGCAGACCCGCCTCGAGCTCGCCCCGCGCGATGGACCGCGCGACGTGAGCCGAGTTGATGCCCACCAGTCGCAGCCGGACATTCGGATGCCGATGGTGGAACGTCTCCGCCAGGTCGGCCAGCGCGTAGTACGCCGCGTTGCGCAGCACCCCGAAGGTGCAGATGCCGCGGTCGAGCGACGCCAGAGAGTGGATCGTGTCGATGCCGTTCTGCACGGCGCTCACGGCCTGGGCGGCGTGCGGGCGCAACTCCTGCGCGGCGGCTGTCGGCACGAGGCGACGACTGCCGCGGACGAAGAGCGTGGCGTCGAGCTCGCGCTCGAGGCGGGCGACGAGCTCCGAGACGGAGGCCTGCGTCATGCCCAGGCTCGCTGCGGCCGCGGTGAACGAGCCGTGTTCGAGGGCGGCGAGGAAGGCGGTGAGCTGGGTGATGGTCACAGCCCAATGGTAAACCCGATGCGAGTGTACGGATCATCAGGCTTGTCGGATGGTTGCGGCCGATCTAACCTTCCTGCATGCGTTACTCTCCTGCAGTCCTCGCGCGCCACGAGGGCGCCTTCCATCACCTCAAGACCCCTGGCGTCGACGCCCCGGCCGCGCAGCGCGACCCCGCCGTGATCGAGACCGTCACGACGATGCTCGCCGACATCCGCGAGCGCGGCATGGACGCCGTGCTCGACTACGCGAGGAAGCTCGACAACTACCAGGGCGCCGCCATCGAGCTCACGCCCGAGCAGATCGCGAGCAGTGGCGAGCGACTCGATCCCGCCCTGCGCGAGGCGATCGAGCTCGGGGCTGAGCGCACGCAGGCCTTCGCCCGCGAGCAGCGCTCGCACCTCTCCGACTTCGAGACCGAGCTGGTGCCCGGTCTCGTGACCGGGGCGAAGTACATCCCGGTCTCCCGTGTCGGCGCCTATCTGCCCGCCGGCCGCTTCCCCCTCACCGCGAGCGCGTTCATGACCGTGGGCGTAGCGAAGGCCGCCGGCGTGCCGACCGTGATCGCCTGCACGCCCCCGCAGCCCGACGGCGGAGCCAACGACGCCGTGGTGTACGCCGCGCATCTCTCCGGCGTCGACCGCGTGTTCGTCATCGGCGGGGTGCAGGCGCTCGCCGCCATGGCGTACGGCCTGCTGGGCGAGCTGCCCGTCGACATGCTGGTCGGCGCGGGCAACGCCTTCGTCGCCGAGGCCAAGCGTCAGCTCTTCGGCACGGTCGCGATCGACCTCCTCGCGGGCCCGAGCGAGGTCGCTGTCATCTCCGACGAGACGGCCGATCCCGAACTCGTCGCCGCCGATCTGCTCGGCCAGGCCGAGCACGGACCGAATTCACCAGCTGCGCTCATCACGACGTCGGAGGAGCACGGCCGCGCGGTCATCGCCGAGATCGACCGCCAGCTCGAGACGCTCGCGACGGCCGAGATCGCCGGGCCCGCGTGGCGCGACTACGGTGTCGTGACGGTCGCGAAGGACCGCGAGACCGCCGTCGCCCTCATGGACGACCTGGCTCCAGAGCACCTGGAGATCCTCACGGCCGACGACGACTGGTACCACGAGAACCTGCGCAACTACGGCTCGATCTTCCTCGGCCCGTGGAGCACGGTGGCGTACTCCGACAAGGGCATGGCGGGCACGAACCACGTGCTCCCCACGGCCGGCGGCGCCAAGCACAGCGCCGGGCTGTCGGTCTCGCGCTTCCTCAAGCCGCTCACCTACCAGCGCATCAGCCGTGAGGCGACCCCGGCGCTCGCGGATGCCGTGCAGGTGATCTCCGACTCCGAAGGCATGGCCGCGCACAGCGCGACCGCGACGCTGCGCACCGCCCGCCTCGGCTGACGAACCGCACGCAGACGAAGAGCCCGCGTCGATGACGCGGGCTTTTCGTCTGCGTGTGACGTTCAGCCGCCCGAGGGGTTCTCGACGGGCGTGCCGTCGTCGTCGGTCGTTTCGGCGTCGAGGGTCTGGTCGGTGTCGTCATCCGCGTCGGTCTCGCCCGTGTAGCGCTTGTCGCCCGTGTCGTCGGGTGCGCCACCCGAGGCCGTGTCGGCCTCTTCGTCGGAACCGGGGGTGCCCTGCGTGTTCGACGGATCGCTCATGTCGTCCTCCTCTGCTCGATGTTCGGTGGTGTGTCACGACCCTAGGTCCGCCTGTGGACGGGGGTCAGGGGGTTGACCGGTCCCGTTCGCGGTGCCAGGGTCGTCCGTCGTCTCCGGGGCCGTCCTTCGCGTCGCGTCCGTCGGGTCGCCCGTCGCGGTCGTCGTCGTTCTCCAGCCGGATGCGCCGGCCCTCCTCGACGTCCTTCCGTTCCTTCTCGGCGCGCTTGTCGCTCTGCCGCGTATCACGGGCGGGGAGCTGGATGTCTTGTTCGGCCGCTATCCCGCCCTGCAGCTGCCTGCCCCGCTCGAGTTCGGCGTCGAACTCCGCGCCGAACAGCAGCGCCAGATTGGCGATCCACAGCCAGAGCAGGAAGACGATCACTCCGGCCATCGACCCGTAGGTGCGCTCGTAGTTCGCGAAGGTCGTGACGTACAGCACGAAACCCAAGGTGGCGATCGCGAGCACGATGATCGCGACGACGGCTCCCACGCTGATCCAACGGAACCGGGGCTGTTTCGCATTCGGGGTCGCGTAGTAGAGCACCGCGACCAGGAAGACGACGACGAACAGCAGAAGCGGCCACTTGGCGATGCTCCACCCGATCTGCACCGCGTCACTCGCTCCGATGGCGGATCCCAGCGCCGACACGACATCTCCGGAGAGCACGAGCACGATGCCCACGATCGTGAGCGACACCACGGTGATGACGGTCACGAGCAGCTGCATCGGCCGCAGCTTCCAGAACGGCCGCCCCTCCTCGATCTCGTAGATGCGGTTCATCGCCCTGCTGAACGCCCCGACGTACCCTGAGGCCGACCACAGCGCGAGCACGATGCCGGAGATCAAGGCGAGCCCGGCGCCCGGCGCCCGGGAGATCTGCTCGATCGGTCCGCGCAGAGCGTCGACGGTCTCCTTCGGGGCGATGTCGCCGAGGATTCCCAGCACGGCGTCGGACGCCGCTCCGTCCTGACCGAAGACGCCGAGCAGAGAGAACACCGCGATCATCCCGGGGAAGATCGACAGCACCGCGTAGTAGGTGAGGGCCGCCGCGCTGTCCATGCACTGATCAGCGGAGAACTCGCGGATGCTCTTGACGAGCACATACTTCCAGGAGCGCTTCTGGAGATCCCCGGGGCTGTCCGGCTTGTCCTCACGTTCGGGGTCGGGCGCAGTGCGTGTTCCGCCCCGGTCGGTCCTGTCCTTCGCCATGATGCCTCCTCGACGTCCGCCCGCCGGACGGGCGTCCGTCGGGTCTTACGTCGTACGACCAGGAGGGGGCGCATCACACGGGGGTTGCGCGATCGCGCGAGATGTGGGCGCGTGCATGATCGGCTCGGCGGATGTCGTGAACGCGGCGGCGCAAGTACGATGTGGCGCGGACCCTTCGACGCTCCGGCGTCTTCTCCGCGACACACCCTCGACCGCGACGACGCGCACACGCGATGGCGCGAACGAAAGGCACCCCTGTGACCGTCTCCCGACGACCCCTGCACGACGGATGGACCGTATCCGCGGAGCGCGGCCCCGTGCCCCGCGAGATCGCCGAGGCCGGACCGATCCCCGCACAGGTTCCCGGCAGCATCCACACCGACCTGCTCGCCGCTGGCCTCATCCCCGACCCGTACCTCGACGAGAACGAGAAGACGCTGTCGTGGATCGGGCTGACCGACTGGACCTACCGCACCGTGTTCGACTGGAGCGAGTCGGATGCCGAGCGGCACGACCTCGTGCTCGCCGGTGTGGACACCGTCGCGTCGATCCGCCTGAACGGCGCCGAGATCGCGAGTGTCCAGAACATGCACCGTCCGCACCGCATCGACGTCACCTCGGCGCTTCGACCGGGCGGGAACGACCTGGAGGTGGCGTTCCGATCGCCGATCCGCGCCGCGGACGCCGCGAGCCTCGCGCTCGGGGCCCGGCCGCACGCCAATCACCACCCGTACAACTCGATCCGCAAGATGGCGTGCAGCTTCGGATGGGACTGGGGCATCGACACCGCGACCTCGGGCATCTGGCGTCCCGTCGCGGTCGAGAGCTGGTCGGGCGCGAGGCTCGTCGATGCGCTGATCGCCGGCGACCTCGTTGACGGCGTGCCGCGGGTGCGGGCCACGGCGTCCGTCGACGGAGTCGTCGAGGGTCTGCGCGCCCGACTCGTCGTCTCCGACGCCGCGTTCGAGGCCGAGTTCGAGGCCGAGGTGCGCGACGGTGCGGTGCTGATCGAGGGCGACGTGCCGTCGGCCGAGCTCTGGTGGCCGCGCGGCCACGGCGAACAGCCGCTGTACGAGGCGATGCTGGTTCTGCTGCGCGAGGGCGAGGCGATCGACGAGCATTCTCGGCGCATCGGCTTCCGCTCGGCCGAGGCACGGCTCGAGGAAGACGCGGATGGCGTCGGATTCGCCGTCGTCGTCAACGGCAGGGTAATCGAGATCCGCGGCGCGAACTGGATCCCCGACGACGCTTTCCCGCACCGGGTCGACCGGACGCGGTATACCGAGCGCCTGGCACAGGCGGAGTTCGCCGGACTCAACCTCATCCGGGTGTGGGGCGGCGGCATCTACGAGTCCGACGACTTCTACGCCGAGTGCGACGAGCGTGGATTGCTCACCTGGCAGGACTTCCTGTTCGCATGCGCGGCGTATTCGGAGGACGAGCCCCTGTGGTCGGAGGTCGAGCTCGAAGCCCGCGCCGCCGTCATCCGCCTCGCCTCGCATCCGTCGCTCGTGGTCCTCAACGGCAACAACGAGAACATCTGGGGTCGACAGGAGTGGCGCTGGGAGGGTCGGCTCGACGGCCGCACCTGGGGTGCCGGGTACTACTACGAGCTGTTGCCGGGAATCGTCGGCGAACTCGCCCCGCACGTGCCCTACACGCCGGGCAGTCCCTTCAGCCCGGACCGTGACGACCGGCAGAATGCCGCGGAGCGCGGCACCATGCACGTCTGGGACACCTGGAACCAGAAGGACTGGACGCACTACCGCGACCATCGTCCCCGGTTCGTCGCGGAGTTCGGGTGGCAGGGACCGCCGACGTGGAGCACGCTGACCAGGGCGATCGGCGACGACCCGCTCACCCCCGAGTCGCCGGGGATGATCGTCCACCAGAAGGCCATCACCGGCAACGACAAGCTCACCGACGGCCTGGTGCCGCACCTGCCGTTGCCGAACGACATGGATGACTGGCACTGGGCGATGTCGCTCAATCAGGCGGTGGCGGTGCGTACGGCGATCGAGTGGTGGCGGTCACTCGCCCCGTACAACACCGGCACGATCACGTGGCAGCTCAACGACTGCTGGCCGGTCACCTCCTGGGCCGCGGTCGACGGTGACGGCCATCGTAAGCCGCTGCTCTTCGCGATGCGTGCGGCGAACGCTGCGCGCCTGACGACGATCCAGCCTGGCGCCGAGGGACTGACCCTCACCGCCACGAACGACACCGACGAGGAGTGGCGGGCGGAGTTCGCGATCGCCCGACGCGCGTTCGACGGCGCGTTGCTCGCCGAGCAGACCTGGTCGGTCGTCGTCCCGGCTCGCGGTATCGAGCGGGTCTACCTCGACGCCGACGTCGCCACAGCGCAGGATGCCGCGGCCGAGGTGATCCGCGCCAGCGCCGGCGCGGCGACCGCGGAGTGGTTCTTCGCCGAGCCGCGCGACTCGTCGCTGCCCGCGGCGTCGACCGAGGTCTCCGCGGAGCGCACGGACGACGGCTGGACGGTCGACGTCACGGCGCGCACGCTCGTGCGCGACCTCACGCTGCTCGTCGACCGGATCGACCCCGCGGCCGAGACCGACGAGGCGCTCGTCACGCTGCTCCCCGGGGAGACGGCCCGATTCACGGTGCGCGGAGCAACCGATGCCGAGGTCGCGGCGTTCTCCGACCGGCTGGTCCTGCGGTCGACGAATGACCTGATCGAGCGAGAGGGCTGAGTTCCGCTCAGACCAGGGCGTCCTCGACGAGCAGAACACCGCTATCGATCGCGGTGAACGACAGCACTTTGTAGCCCTCGGACTCGAAGTAGATCGTCGCCCGATCCGCCTCGACACCCGTGACAGTGCCGACACCCCAGTCCCGGTGGCGGACGCCCTGGTCCACCGCGACGGGCGCACCGGCGATCGCAGCCTCGTCGAGGATCGCATCCGAGGCGTCACGCTGCTCGCAGCGGTCGCAGTTGTCGCACCAGGCCGGGCCGTCGACCCCGAAGTACTCGAGCAGCACCCGGCGTCGGCACTGCATGGTCTCGGCGTACGCCCGCATCATCGCGAGGCGGGAGTCGGCGATGCGCTCCCGCGACTCCAGCGTCTCCCGCACGGCCTTGGCCGCCCGGGCGGCGGTGACGGGGCGGACGAGGCGCACCCCGTCTGTGGTGTCGACGAGGCCCGCGTCGACCAGGTCGTTCACCAGACGGGTGACCGTGCGCGTGGGCTTGTCGACAGCATCCGCCAGCGCACGCAGGTGTGCACCGGGCTTCGCGACGATCGCGGCGCGCAACGCGCGGATGGCGGCGGTCTGCACCGTGCGCCTCGTGAAGAAGCGCCGCAGCCCGAGGTCCTCCGGCCGGTAGTGCAGGGCGGTGGTGGCGGGCTCTCCGTCGCGACCGGCGCGTCCGACCTCCTGGTAATACGCGTCCAGCGACTCGGTGACGGTCGCGTGCAGCACGAAGCGCACGTCGGCGCGATCGATGCCCATCCCGAACGCCGAGGTGGCGACGACGACGTCGAGGGTGCCGTCGCGCCAGCGGTCCTGCACGTCACGACGTTCGGCGGCCTTGAGTCCCGCGTGATACGCGGCGACGCGGCGGTCGTCGGAGGCGATCTCCTCGGCGTAGCTCTCGGCCTCCTTGCGGGTTGCGACGTACACGATGCCGGGCGCTGTCCATGTGCGCGCCTCTTGCACGACGGCGGCCCTCTTCTCGGCGTCGCTCTCGTGCCGGTGCACGACGAGTCGGATCTCCGGACGATCGACCCCGTGCACCTGCACGTCGACGTCGGTCATCGACAGCTTCTCGATGATCTCGGCCCGGACCGGCTCGGAGGCCGTCGCGGTCATCGCGAGCACCGGCGGGTCGCCGAGGTCGCGTCGCACATCGCCGAGCCGTGCGTAATCGGGGCGGAAGTCGTGCCCCCACGACGACACGCAGTGCGCCTCGTCGACGACCAACAGCGAGACGCCCGCCCCGGCGAGGCGCGCCACCGTCTCCTCCTTCGCCAGCTGCTCGGGGGCGAGCAGCACGTACACCGGTCCGCCCTGATCGATCAGTTCCCAGGCGCGGGCGGTGTCGGCGGTAGAAGTGGATCCGTTGAGCGCGACGGCGGGCGGGGCGGCCGGCGCCTCGCGGATCGAGGCGAGCTGGTCGGCCTGCAGCGCCACGAGCGGCGAGACGACGAGCACCACGCCACCGCGCCGAGCGCCCGCGACCTGATACACGGCGGACTTGCCGCCGCCGGTCGCGAGCACGAGCAGCGTGTCGCGCCCGGCGGCCGCAGAGGTGATGGCTTCGCGCTGTCCTGGCAGCAGCTCCTCCCATCCGAATCCGTCGCGGGCGATGTCGTCGACGGAAGCGGGAGACGTGCGGGAGGAGCTCATGTCAGCGACCGTATCCCCGTGTTCGGGAACGCGCCCGAGGGTTGACATCTAGAACGCGTAGCGGATGCGGCACGACGGCAGGTGCCGGGCGACGAGCCGGGTGAACGCGTCGACGTGCGCGCGCTTGAGGTCGGCGCGGTACCGCACGTTGACGGCGCCGTTCTGGGACACCTTGGTCTCCTGCGTCGCCGGAGTCCACAGCAGGTCCTCGGCCTTCGGATGCCAGCCGAGGTTGACCTCGTGCAGTCGTTCGTTGTGGGTGAGGAAGATGACCTCGGCGGCCAGCTGCCGTTTCGCCGCCGGGGACAGCACGTCGTCGAGATGGACGAGCAGCTCTGTCCACTCCTCGATCCAGGTGGGCGTGACGATGATCGGCGAGAAGTTCAGGTGCACCTCGTACCCGGCTTCGACGAAGTCGTTGATCGCCGCGATGCGCTCGGCGACCGGCGAGGTGCGGATGTCGGTGACCTTCGCGACGGAAGCCGGCATGAGCGAGAAGCGGATGCGGGTGCGCCCGAGCGGGTCCCAGTCGAGCAGATCGCGATTGACGTACTTCGTCGCGAACGAGGCCTTCGCCGTGGGGAGCATGCGGAACAGGTCGCAGACGTCGCGCACGTTCTCGCTGATCATCGCGTCGACCGAGCAGTCGCTGTTCTCGCCGATGTCGTAGACCCAGGCATCGGGGTCGCACTGATTGGGCTCGGTCTTGGGACCCTGCTTGCTGACGTGCCTGGCGAGGTGCTCGGTGATGCGGTCGATGTTGGTGAACACCGTGACCGGGTTGCTGTATCCCTTGCGCCGCGGCACGTAGCAGTAGGCGCAGGCCATGGCGCAGCCGTTGGCGAGCGAGGGGGCGATGAAGTCGGCCGAGCGGCCGTTGAGGCGTGTGGCGACGCTCTTCTTCTCCCCGAGCACGAGCGCCTCGGTCTTGATGCGCACCCAGCGGGCGACGTTGCGCTCGTCGCCGTGCACCTCGGGGATCTGCCAGTGGGAATCGACGGGCACGATCGTCGCGTCGGGCCAGCGGGCGATGATCGCCTGCCCGCGGGGCGAGCGCGCGGCGTCCGGCTCCGCGTAGATCCGCCTGATGTCGAGCAGGGGAGAGGGCGCGCGCATGCCTCCTGTCTACTCCCGGCCACCGACATCGCCTCGCGCGGATGTCCGGTGGCGCGGCATCCACGGCTCGGGCTGGCAGGGTGGAAGGGTGATGAGCGGATCCGACAGGCCAGAGGTGATCGTCGAGCACGTGACCTCGCGGTCAGCGACGACTCGTGTCACCCGGGTGCCGACGACCGCGGCGGCGGGTCGAGAGCCCTTCGTGCTGGTCGCGGGCATCGGCGTCGCGGCCAGTTACTTCGAGTTCCTCGCACCGACGCTCGCGCAGCGCGGTGACGTGTTCGCCCTCGACCTCGCGGGGTTCGCCGGCGTCGCGAAGCCCCGAGGCCGCACCCCGTCGATCGACTTCTTCGCCGACCAGGTCGAGGCCGTGCTCGACCACTACGAGCTCGCGGAGCCTGTGCTCATCGGGCACTCGATGGGGTCGCAGATCGTCACCCGGGTGCTCGCGCGCAGGCCGCATCTCCGGCACGCCGTGCTCGTGAGCCCGGTGGTCGACGAGCATGAGGCCACGGTGTTCCGTCAGGCCGTGCTGTTCCTGCAGTCCTCGCTGCGGGAATCGCTGCATCTGGCCATGATCGCCGTCTCCGCGTACATCCTCTGCGGACCGGTGTACTTCCTCCGTGTGCTCCCGCACATGCTGCGCTACCGCATCACGGATGCCGTCGGCGCACTCCCGACACGGATGCTGCTCATCCGCGGCGAACACGATGCGAGCTCTTCCCGACGGTTCCACTCGCGCCTGATCGCGGCCTGCCCGACGGCATCCCGCTGGGAGATCGAGGGTGCCGCGCACTCCATCATCAACGCGCACGCCGTCGGGGTCGCGAAGCTCACGATGCGGCACCTCGACGACGAGCTGCCGCGGCGGGGACGGATGTCGGACGAGGAGGCGCTGACACCGCCGCCGGTCCGCACGGATCTGGCGATGATCGTCGGCGCGGTCGCGGCGCGGGTTCGGGAGTGGGTGAGCGCGCTGCGCGGCGATGAAGTGGGTGTCGCGGATGCGAAGGAGGACCACGCGCAGATCCTCTGGCGCGCGTACCGGGCGGGCGCTCGGCACGCGCGGGACTGACGTCAGGCGGGCTCGGGAGTCCTGATGTCGGCGGCTTCGACGTGAGAACGCTGCGAGTGGTCGTGCAGTCCCGAGAGCCCCTCGCGCGTGGGCGACTGCACGGCTGCGACGGTCTGCGCCGTGCGAGCGGCGATCTCGTAGGGGGTGAGATCTGCGAAGTGGGAGAGAGTGTGGGCGACGGCGTACCGGTGCGCGATGCCGCACAGCCAGACGGCGATCGTGTCACGGGACGCGTCGTAGTCGGCGGCGTGCTGCCACGCGTGCAGGTAGGTCTCCTGCAGCACCTCCTCCGCCGCGGTTCTGTCTCGGACGACGCCGAGAACGAGGCCGAACACCTGTGCGGAGGTGAGGTCGTAGACCCGGGCGAGAGCGGCCTGACCGCCGGAGGCGGCCTCGGCCATCAGCCGGCGCTCCACACCCCGCGCGGCATCCTCACCGGAGGAGGAGAGCGGGGTGGGAGCGTCCATGACCTGATCGTCGCACGCGGCACGATGTCGCGCGCCTGCTTGAAACGGGCCGGGAAAGGTGATAGCGGTACCCGCGGTCAGCTCCGCCAGTATCCGTTCGCCGCCGCCACAGTCTGGAAGTTGGTCGCGACGACATGGGAGATGGTGATGAGCGCTCCGAAGTCCTCGGCGTACGCGGATCGGACGCGCTCGCGCACCTCGGCCGAGGGCTGGGTGAGCTTCACCGCGGTGCGGGACAGCTTCACCGCGAGGGCGTACCCGTCTTCGGGAGTCGGGGTGAGCAGTGACGGGAGCCAGGAATCGGTCATGGACGTGCCTTTCGATGGATGCCGCGGCGATCAGCTCGCGCGACGGAGGGGGATGGTGGGGAAGTCGGTCGGGACGTCGAGGGCGATGTTCACGTAGTTCGTGAAGAGGTTGAGCGCGACGTGGCCGATGGTCTCGACGATCTGCTCGTCGCTCCAGCCGTGATCACGGACGGTCTGGACGTCGGCCGACGAGAGCTGTCCGCGGTCGTTGACGAGCTTGAGCGCGAACGCGAGGAGCGCCGCCGTCTTCGGGTCGTCCGATTCGCCGTCCTGGGCAGCCGCGAGGGTTTCGCGCGTGAGTCCCGCCTTCTTGCCGAGCGCGGTGTGCGCGGCCAGGCAGTACTCGCACGAGTTGCGGTTGGCGACGGCCACAGCGATCAGCTCGCCGAGCGCCGGCCCGAGCGCGCCGCCGCCGAAGGCGCCGAACGAACCCCACATGCTGGCGAGCGCGGCGGGCGAGTTCGCGACCGCGCGGAACATGGCCGGCACGGTGCCGAAGGCGCCCGAGATCTGGTCGAGGTGCTCCTTCACGGTGCCGGTGGCGTCGGTGCGGTCGACGAGGGGGACGTTGGCCATGGTTCTTCTCCTTGATCGGGCCACCCCTGCCGGGTGGCTATGACTCCATCCTTCCAATCCAGAGTGGACGACGCGCACCATTGCGTCTTGACTAGTTGACCAAGAGTCCAGATACTGAGGCCATGCCCGCTGTCGATCGCCTCACGCCCCTCCTTGCGCGGTTCCGGGTGCACACCCGCCTGTTCCACACGGGGCCGCTGTGCGGGGTCACCGCGTTCCCCGCCGAGATCGGCCGTGGCTTCCTTCACGTCCTGCGGGAGGGGGAGATGGAGATGGAGGTCAGCCGGGGCGACGGCTCGTCGGAGCGGATCGCCGTGACCCAGCCGAGTCTGCTGTTCTTCCCCCGGCCCACCGAGCACGTCTTCGTGAACGCGCCGACCGAGGGATCCGACTTCGCGTGCGCCACGGTCGAGCTCGACGGCGGCGCACAGCATCCGCTCGTGCGGGCGCTGCCGTCGGTCGTGGTGCTGCCGCTCGATGAGATCGCGTCGCTGCGTCCTGCGCTCGACCTGTTGTTCGCGGAGGTCGACTCGTCTCGCTGCGGGCACCCGATCCTCATCGACCGACTGTTCGAGGTCGTGCTCATCCAGCTGCTGCGGTGGATGCTCGACAACCCAGAGCGGCTCGCGCTGCCTTCCGGCCTTCTCTCCGGACTCGCCGACGAGCGGCTGGCGCGCGCTCTCTCCGCCGTGCACGAGGCGCCGGGCGAGCCCTGGACGCTGCACTCCCTCGCCCGTGCGGCGACCATGTCGCGGAGCGCGTTCGCCGCCCGCTTCAAGGACGTCGTGGGCACCACCCCGGCCGACTACCTCACGGAGTGGCGGCTCACGATCGCGCAGGAGCAGCTGCGCGCCGGCACCCCGGTAGGCACGATCGCCACGGACCTCGGCTATGCCAGCGCCTCGGCGTTCTCCCGCGCCTTCTCCCAGCGACTCGGGTGCAGTCCGCGGGCGTGGCTCGCGCTCGCCGCCTGACGGGTGCAGGGGGCGGGGCGCCGGAACGCGGACGAACGCGCGGTCGCCGCCACGCGCGACGACGCCGAACGGCCGGGAGGCGTCTGTTACGCCTCCCGGCGTCGATCCGTGTCGCGCACCCGGAACCACATCGTGAGCTCCATGAGCGCCCGGCCGATCATGTCGTGGTCGCCCATCCTCAGATCGTCGAACGAATCGCGGTAGCCGTCCGCCGCTGCCGCGTCGAGACCGGAGAGCGATTCGTAGCCCATGGTCCAACGCGCGAAACGCCGCTCGTGCAGCGGCTCCTTCAGGAGGATGCGCACGTCGCGGTGTCGTCGATCCTGGACGATGCGCCCCATCAGGTGTTCGACCTCGTCGCGGTCGCCCTCGAGGATCTGCACGAACTCACCATCGCGGTGCAGGAGGAGTCCGGTGATGCCCACTGACCGATTGCCCGCCCTGCTGCCCTTCAGCAGCTCGCTGAGCTCTCCGTCGGTGAACGGCTGCGCCGCCGAACTGGTGTAGACGAGCGAGAGCATCGGGTGACCCTGGTCCATCCGGCCAGCGTAGCGATGCATGAGAAGGTGGAGGGGCTGACGGGAATCGAACCCGCGCTGTCTGCTTGGGAAGCAGAAGTTCTGCCATTGAACTACAGCCCCGTACCCGCATCCTGAGACCGGGTGATCGCAAGCCTACCCGGCAGAGGCGTCACGACCAAAGCGTCGGAGCGACACGGCAACTAGGCTGGTGCCGTGCTTCTCAGCGACCGCGACATCAAGGCAGAACTCGCATCGGGCCGCATCGGCCTGCAGCCGCACGAGCCGGAGATGATCCAGCCGTCGAGCGTCGATGTGCGCCTCGACCGCTATTTCCGGCTGTTCGACAACCACAAGTACCCGTTCATCGATCCGTCGGTCGATCAGCCCGAGCTCACGCGACTGATCGAGGTCGCCCCCGACGAGCCGTTCATCCTGCACCCGGGGGAGTTCGCTCTGGGGGCGACGTTCGAGCAGGTCACGCTGGCAGACGACGTGGCCGCCCGCCTCGAGGGCAAGTCGTCGCTCGGCCGCCTCGGCCTCATCACCCACTCGACGGCCGGCTTCATCGACCCGGGCTTCACCGGGCACGTGACGCTCGAGCTCGCGAACGTCGCCACGCTGCCGATCAAGCTGTGGCCGGGCATGAAGATCGGGCAGCTGTGCTTCTTCCGCCTGACCTCGCCTGCCGAGAACCCCTACGGGTCGGGTCCGTACGGGAACCGTTACCAGGGGCAGCGGGGGCCGACGGCATCCCGCTCGTTCCAGAATTTCCACCGCACGGACGTCGGAGTCACCGACGTCGGAGCCCTCGGAGGCTGACATGAGCGACGACAGCACACGCCCGCAGGACGACTCGGCGGATGCTGTCGCGCCACCGCCCGCGACGCCGGTTCCCGACGAGCTGCTCGCCGCGCCTCCGGCATCCGACACTCCTGTCCCGGAGGGACTGCTGACGCCGCCTCCGCCCGCAGAGATCGCACCCGCGGACGCCGTGATTCCTCCTCCTCCGGCGGATGCCGAGCTGCCGGCGACCCGCAGCGCTCGCCGCCGTCCGGCCGTGCTGGCTGACGACGCTCCGTCGGCGGTCGCCGACGACTGGGCCCGCCCGTCGGTGGCGCCGCAGGATCCGGATCCCGGGTCGTATCGCGGCCTCGCGGTCGCGGTCTTCGCGGTGCTCGTGCTGCTGCTGGCCGGCGCGGTCGCGGCGGCAGTGTATCTCGCGACCTCGGTCGGGCTGCCGTTCGCGGCGGATGCCGTCGCTGCGCCGATCTCTACGGCATCCGCGCTCCTGAGCTGACGGGGTCGGGCCGCCGCCCTCCTTCGTTCGGCGCGTTCGCGAGGCTCGTTCGGCGCGTTCGCGAGGCTCGTTCAGCGCGTTCGCGAGGCGAGCGCGTACGCGGGGACGGCGACGGCCACGACGACGACGTGCATCACCATGAGCGCGATCACCGCGCCGGTGGTCGTGCCGGGGATGAATCTCAGCGCGAGCAGCAGCACGTCGGGGATGAACGAGGCGACTGTCACCAGCGGGACGAGGATCGACAGCATTCGGCGTGGGTTCTTCGCGTGGCGACGCACGAGCGACCAGCCGACCCACCCGGCTGTGACCCCGAGCGCGGTGAAGAGTCCGAACGCGGGCGGTGTGAGCGGGCCGTAAGTGGCTGGAGCGCCCGTCGCGATCACGACGGCGGCGACGACGGCATTGAGTGCGATGGCGATGGCGACGGCGGTGGTGAGGATCAGTGCCGCGCGGGCGCGTGATCGGGTCGCGGCGGGCTGTGCAGATGCGGTGGTGACCATGACGACTCCCTTACTCGAGGAATACGGTACTGATCAGTACCGCTATATACGGTACTGCCCAGTCCCGGAATGTACAATGGGCACGTGGGAGCGGACGAGGCGGGCAGGGCGGTTGGTCGTCCGCGCGACCCCGGAGTCGAGGCGGCGATCCTCTCGGCGGTGCAGGACCTCCTCATCGAAGACGGCTACGACGGCACGACCATTGCGGCGGTGGCGGAGCGTGCCCGGTGCGGACGTTCGGCGATCTATCGGCGCTGGGAGAACAAGGCCGAGCTCGTCGTCGCTGCGGTCCGGGCACTGCAGATCACGACGGAGGCGCCCGATACCGGAACACTGCGCGGCGACCTGCTGGCCGCCGCGCTCCACTTCGCGAACGCCGACGAGCGGACCGCGACGGTGCTCGCCGGCATCCTCAGCGAGATGGGCCGCGACGTAGAGCTGCGCACCGTCGCCTATCGCGTGATCGGCGGGCCCCCCGTGGCGATGCTCACTGCCGTGATCGAGCGGTGGATGGAGCGCGGCGAGGTGCGAGCCGATGCGCCAGTGGCGCTCATCGCCGGGATCGTCCCGACCGCCGCATTCGGCAGCGTGAGCCTGCGCCGCCGCGCGCTCGAGCCGGAGGCGGTGGCGGAACTCATCGACCAGGTGGTGCTGCCGGCGCTGCGGTAGTCGTGGAATCGCTCAGCTCGGCGCCGGGACGGTTGCCAAGATGCCGAACGCCCCCTCCGGCGGGCCGGAGAGGGCGTTCGTGAAGGGCGGATGCCGTCAGGCATCGCGTCCGCGGGAGTAGCCGGCATCGAAACCGCGCTCGAAGGCGTGCTGTGCGAGGCGCGCGGCGCGGTGGCGACCGTGGCCGCGCTGGGGACCGAAGCCGTCGCCGTGGTGGGGCTCGAAGCCGTGCTCGTGCGAGCGCGCGCCGTGCGCGCAGCGGTCGTGGGCCGAGCGGTCGCGGGCCGTGCGATCGTGGGCCGTGCGGTCGTGGGCGGGGTGACCGCGGTGGCCGCAGTCGTGTCCCTGCTCGCGGTCGACACCGTGACGCGGATCGACGCCGAGACGCGGGTCGAAGCCGTCACGCGGGTCGAAGCCGTGCCGGCGCCCGGAGCCGCGGACGTGACCGAAGGCGCGGGCGCCGCCGAAGCGGTGGCCGCGTCCGTGCCGGTGGTGCCGTCCGCGTCGGCGCGGGAGCGGCGTCTCCTCGTCCCAGCCGAATGCGCGGGCGACGCTCTCGAGGGAGGCCATCGTCGTGGCGAGGTCGTCGGGTGAAACGGCGTCGGTGACCGTCGCGCGGATGCCGTCGACGAGGGCGCCGAGCCGTTCCTTGGCGGCGCGTCCCTCGTCGGTGAGCGCCCAGCCATCGCCGTCGGCGACGACCCAGCCGCGGTCGACGAGATCGTGCAGCTTGTGCGCCGTGAGCGGGCGGCGGGCGGGGGAGGTGCCGTCGACGACGTTCAGCAGCCGCCACTCGCGGCGCGTCGCATGCTCGCCGGCGAAAGCGGCCTCGAACTGCGCGGCCATCAGTCGGTCGACCGCCTTCAACCAGTAGCCGAAGGGGCGGTCAGGGGTCTGCTCGGTGTTCTGTGTATCGGTGGTGTTCATGGGAAGTCCTCCAATGTCAGTGTGCATGTGCTTGTCACAGTGCATGTATATGTAGTGTGACATGGACTGCGATTGCATGTCAAGTCGCATGTAAAATCGACCTGTGACGACTTCAAACGAAGACCCCACCGAGGCGATCGCCCGCGCACTCGCGCGGCTGCGTAGCAGGCGCCCCGGCGAGCGGGGTCGGGGTCCGGGTGGGCACGGTCCGCGCGGGTGGCACGGCGGGCCGCACCCCGACCACGTCGAGCACGCGCACCCGGGTTACCCGGGTCACCCGGGTCGTCCGGGGATGCCGCCCTGGATGGCCGATCCGTCGGGGCGATTCGGCGGAACCGCGCGGATGCGGATGCTGGAGGCGCTCGCCGCCGCATCCTCTCCCTTGAGTGTGAGTGATCTCGGTGCCGCGATCGGCGTCGATCAGCCCCGCGCGTCCCGCCTGGTCCAGCAGGGCGTCGCGCACGGGTGGGTGCGGCGCGAGGCGGACCCTGACGACGCCCGCCGGACGCGGATCGCACTGACCGACGAGGGTCGTGCGCTCGCGAAGGGGATGCGCGGCGAGCGACGGGAGATGCTGGGGAAGGCTCTGGCCGCGTTCACCGATGAGGAGCGGATGGAGCTGGCTCGGTTGCTGGGCAAGCTGGCGGACAACTGGGATGCGTAGGTACGCCCCCACGACTGCGGGGATATGCCGGAACGACGGTCGCGTGTTTCGGAATACTGCTCTGAACTGGGATAAATCGACCGGGTTTCGCGTTTGAATGTCGGTGGCTGCGGGTTGGATGAGGGTATGTCATCCCGCACCCGCGAACTCCTCGATCAGGTCGTCTCCGACCTCGATCGTGCGCTCGGCGACGACGCGCTCGCCGGAGTGACCGATGAGGAGCGCATCGCGATCATCGCCGCGGCGGGTGCGGTCCTGCGGCGCGCGGAGGCGGTCGTCGTCGAGGCGCTCGCCACCGGAGACGCCGTCGACCTGCCGCACCTCGCCGGGTGCCGCTCGCAGAACGAGCTGCTGCAGCGCGCTCTCGCCGTCGATTCGTCGGCCGCGACACGGTTCGGCCGGGTCGTCGACCTCGTGCGACGCGACGTCAATCTGCTGTCGGGAGAGCGGATGCCGGCGCGATGGCCTGCGCTCCGAGATGCCTTGCTCTCCGGCCGCGTCGGGATCGCGGGGATGCTGGCGGCGACTGCGCCGGTGGAGAAGGCGTGGGAGCGGCTCACCGTCGACGAGCGAGCGGGTGCCGACGAATGCCTGGCGGAGGCGGCCCGTGCGGGTGCGAGCGGCGCCGATACCGAGACCGGCGTTGAAGCCGATGAGGACACTGACGAGCTCGGTGGCGCCGACGGCCCGGCCGGCGCGTCGGGACCGGTGCCGACTCCCGATGATCTGGCGTACCTCGCGCATACGCTCGTGGCCGTCCTCGACCCGGACGGCGCCGAGCCCGACGATCGCAACGCGCAGCACCGCCGCGGCATCACGCTGGGGCGACTTCGCGACGGCCTGCGACCGATCCGCGGATGGCTCTCGCCCGAGGTCGCCGCGCAGCTCGAGGCCGTGATGGATGCGGTCAACAATCCGGCGGGGGAGGGGTCAGCGTCGCGAGTGGCGTTCCTCCCGTCCGAGCGATCGGATGGCGCCGAGACCGACGATCCAGACTTGTCCGGCTCTGATCCACTCGACTCCGAACCGTTCGCCTCCGACCCCTACAACTCCGACCCGTTCAACTCCGATCCGTTCAACTCCGATCCGCGTGCGGTGATCGACCCGCGGACGGCGACGCAGAAGCGTCACGATGCGTTCGCTGCCGCGCTCGGCATCGCCGCACGTCACCGGGACATGCCCACCCTGGGCGGTGCGGCGCCGACACTCGTCGTCACCGTCGACGCGCGGGATCTCGAAGCGGGCACGGGATGGGCGAGCCTTCCCGGTGCCCACGGCGATCCGCATGGTCAGGTGCCGGTCAGGGTCGCCGCGCAGGCGGGGTGCTCCGGAGCGATCCAGCGCGTCACGATGCGCGAGGGGCGGATCGTCGGCATCGACAGCACCGACAGGGTGTTCACCGTGCATCAGCGACGCGCGATCGTCGCTCGCGACAAGGAATGCCTCATTCCGGGATGCCATGTTCCGGCAGCCTGGTGCGAGATCCACCACGTCACCGAGCATGCCCGCGGCGGACCGACGACCACCGACAACGGAGTGCCGCTGTGCTGGTGGCATCACAGATCCCTCGACGGCTCCGGGTGGGAGATCCGCATGAGCGGCGGTGTTCCCGAAGTGCGGGGACCGGTGTGGTGGGACCGCGAGCAACGGTGGCGAACGCCTCGGCTCAGCATGCCGCCGCGATTCGCTCGAGCAGGTTAGTTCGCATTCGCTCGCGCGTCTGCATCTGTCCCGAAGTCCAGCGATGTCTCGTCGTCGACCGACAGCGAGAGCACGACCGTCTCGACCACCGGGTGCGACTCGATCTGCCGCTCGATCTCGCGCAGGCGTCGGGCGACGTCGTGCTCCTGCGCGTCGCCGGCAAGATCCACCTCTGCGACGATGAACAGGCGATTCGGCCCGACGTACTCGATGTGCAGATACGTGAGCCGTTGGATCTGGGGCGATGTCAGCAGCGCACGACCCACTCGCTCGCGCAGAGCCGGCGAGGCATTCGACCCGATGAGGAAAGCGATGTTCCGGCGGATGAGGATCAACGCCACGACGCCCAGCAGCACGCCGACGAGGATCGATCCGATCGCATCCCACGCAGCGACGCCCGTGATCTGATGCATCGCGATCGCCCCGCCGGCGATGGCGAGTCCGATCAGGGCCGCCGCGTCCTCGAAGAACACTGCCCGCAGGGTGGTGTCGCTCGTCTCGAGCACGTAGTCCCACGTCGACGAGCCCCGCTCGCGCGCGAGCTTGCGCGAACGCACGAGCGCCTGCGTGAACGACGCGCCCTCCAGCACGAACGCGATGCCGAGGATCGTGTACGCGATGCCGGGACTCTCCACCGGTCCTGTCTCGGCCAGCTCTTGCACGCCGTGCATGATCGACACGATCGAACCGGCGGTGAAGATGCCGAACGCGGCGACCAGTGACCACACGAACGCGGCGCGACCGTAGCCGAGCGGATGCCGTTCGTCCTTGGCCTTCGCGCCGTGCCGGTCGGCGATGAGCAGGAAGATCTCGTTCCCGGCATCCGCCCACGAGTGCGCGGCCTCGGCGACCATCGACGCCGACGACGTCAGCACGGCCGCCACCGTCTTGGCGATCGCCACGAGCACATTGGCGAGGAACGCGATGATGACCGTCACGCAGGCGAGGTTACTCCCGTCCGAGACTGGGGCTCAGTTCAGCGGGCGATCGTGGCCCGGACCGGCAGCAGCAGGAGGAAGCCGGCGATGAGCACGATCACGATCCCGACGATGCCGAATGCCGTCGCGCCGGTGAGAACGATCAACAGTGTCCACGCGCCCGATGACATCCAGCTCGCCGCGCGACCCGTCGTGGCGTACAGGCCGAAGATCTCGCCCTCACGGCCGGCGGGGGTGACGCGGGCGAGGAACGAGCGCGCCGCCGCCTGCGCGGGTCCGACGAACGCGCAGAGGATCAGACCGCCGATCCAGAAGACGACCGTCCCGGCATCCACGAGGAAGAACACCGCGAGGCCGGCCAGGATCATCGAGGCGAGGGAGACCAAGATGATGCGCTTCGGGCCGTACGTGTCGTCGAAACGCCCGGCGATGATCGTCGAGACGCCCGCGATGAGGTTCGCCGCGATACCGAAGATCACGAGCTCGAGGAACCCGAACCCGAACACCTGTCCCGCGATGATCGCCCCGAACGCGAAGACGCCGCCCAGTCCGTCGCGGAAGACCGCGCTCGACAGCAGGAACCAGAAGGTGTTGCGTGTCTCGGGGTTGCGGTACAGGCCGATGACGTCCTTCACCAGCAGCCCGTACGACGCGAAGAAGCCGACCTTCCGCTCCGGGCGGCCGAGCGATGGCTCGGGCACGTTGAGGAAGATCGGGATCGAGAACACGATGGCCCAGATCGCGCACCCCACCGCGATGATGCGGAACGGGAGCCCGCCGTCCTCCGGCAGACCGAACCAGTCGAGCATGTAGAACACGACCACCAGCACGAGCGCGAGGATGCCGCCGATGTAGCCGAAGCCCCAGCCGAGGCCCGAGATGCGTCCGACCGTCTTCGGGTTCGCGATGCCGATGAGCATGGCGTTCGAGTTCACGGCTGCGATCTCGCCGAACACCGACCCCGCCGAGATGAGCGCCACCCCGAGCCAGAACAGCGTCGGCGTCGGCTCGACGAACCACAGGCCGAACATGCAGGCGATGAGCGCTCCCGTGCCGATGCCGAGCCACAGCTTCTGCCTGCCGGCTGCGTCAGCACGCTGACCCAGAACGGGGGCGATGAGCAGGATCGCGATGCCCGCGATCGTCGAACCGAGCCCGAGACCCGAGGCGAGGTCGGCTTCGGCCGCCAACCTCACCGGATCCTTGGCGTCGAGCGCTGCGACGTCTGCGGGCAGGAACGCCTCGGTCGTCAGATACAGCGCCGTGAAGATGAACGTGAGGATGACCGTGTTGAACGGCTGCGTCGCCCAATCCCACAGCGCCCACGAGAACACCTGCTTCTTCGGTGCGGGGGTGTCGCCGCGCAGATCGAGGCCGATGACGCCGACCGCGCCGCTGTTCGCCGTCGCGGCGGGGTCGGGTACCGCGCTGCTCTGCGGGGATTCGCTCATCCTCGCAGTCTGGTGGCGCGCGGTGAACGGATGGTGACGGCGCGCCGGGTGCTCCCCGCCGCTGCGCCCGAACCACCCCCTCACGTACGACCCACCCCTTTCGTGCGCGTCGGCACGGGGGTGGATCGGGCGCAGGGGGGTGGGTCGGCGGACGGGGTGGGCTCAGGCCGCGGGGCACAGGGGTGGGCTCAGGCCGCGGGGCACAGGGGGGGTGGGTCGGCGACCGGGGGCGGGACTCAGATCGCGGGCGCGTGCAGGGTGCGGGCGTAGTCCTCCTTCAGCACCGCGAGATGCAGCCACGCCTCGATGCGCGTGACGCCGGGAAGCGACCGCAGGCGCTCCAGGCTCGCATACAGCGCCCCCGCCGACGGCTCGACCAGGGTCGCGACCGCGTCGAAGCGGCCCAGAGTGCGTGCCGCGAAGTCGATGCCCCGCCCCGTGCGCAGCTCCTCGATCACCGCATCGTCGTCGTGGTTGAGGTTCAGGCCCACCCCCATCGACAGCTGCCGGTGCGCGAGGCCGCGCGCCTCGACCGCGCTGATCTTGATCACACCGCCGTCGATGAGCCGCTGCACCCGGGTCGCCACCGCCGACGGCGACAGCCGCACCGCCTCGCCGAGTGCGCGGAAGCTCATCCGCCCGTCCGACTGCAGGTGCTCGATGAGGTGCTCGTCGATCGTGTCGAGTGTCACGTCGCCGTGGTACTCCGACACGAAGAACCCCTTCACGACCGTCGAGTAGATGATGGTGTTGATGTCGAGCACACCATCGATCGCGCGGATCTGCGCGAGCAGGTCGTGCAGCTCCTCCATCGATCCCAGACGGACTTCCGTGACCAGGTCATGCGCGCCGCCGACGGCCGACACCAGCACCGTCTCGCCCATGTCGCGCAGATGCTCTGCGACGACCTCCACCGAGCCGTCGGTGCGGATCGACACGTGCGCGAGCACGTGCTGTCCGAGGAACACCGGGTCGACGGCGGCGACCACCCGCACGGTGCGGTCGTCGAGCATCGCCCGCAGCCGTGCCGCCACGGCCGCCCGCGACTGTCCGAGATGCATCGACATCGAACGGATGCTGGCGCGGCCGTCCTCCTGGAGAGCGCGGATGAGTTCGGCGTCGAAATCCATGAGTCCGCCCACATTCCTCAGTTTCCCGCGAACGCGCAAGTGCGCGTGCACATCTGCAGTGTAAGCGGACCCTCGGCGGGCGGGAAGGCGAGAGGTGTGTCAAGCAGCGATCATAAGTCCAGTGAACTCTCCGTCACGCTGGAGTTCTGGTCTTGTCGCGGACCGGTCTCGTCCGTAGCATCCTTCGCTATCCGAACACCTTCCGCAAAGGAGCGGTCCCCCATGGCCTCCACCCACAGCAAAGCGCGGCGCGCAGGCATCGCCGCCTTCGTCGGCACCACCATCGAGTGGTACGACTTCTACGTCTACGCGACCGCCGCAGCGCTCGTCTTCGGCCCGCTGTTCTTCCCGAGCGGCGACCGTCTCGCCGAGACCGCTGCGGCGTTCGCGACGTTCGCCGTCGCGTTCCTCGTCCGGCCCCTCGGCGGCATCATCTTCGGGCACATCGGCGACAAGCTCGGCCGCCGCGTCTCGCTCGTGATCACACTGCTGCTCATGGGTGTCGCCACGGTGCTCGTCGGCTGTCTCCCCACGTACGAGAACATCGGCGTCCTCGCCCCGATCCTCCTCATCCTGCTCCGCGCGGTCCAGGGTCTGGCGGTCGGCGGCGAGTGGGGCGGTGCCGTGCTCATGAGCGTCGAGCACGCCCCCGAGAAGTCCAAGACCTTCTACGGCGGGTTCACACAGCTCGGGAACCCGGCCGGTGCGCTGCTCGCCTCGGGCATCTTCGCGATCATGTCGCGCGGCGGCGAGGACTTCATCATCGACGGCGGCTGGCGCATCCCGTTCCTCCTCTCGATCGTGCTCGTCGGCGTCGGCCTCTGGGTCCGCTACCGCGTCGAGGAGTCGCCGGTCTTCGAGAAGAAGATCGAGGGCCGCAAGCAGTCCATGCCTCTCGCCTTCGCGCTGCGCGCCAACTGGAAGCCGATCCTCCTCGGCATCGGCATCCTCCCGATCTCGACCGGCGGCTACTACCTGGCCACCACCTTCGCGACCGCGTACGCCACCGGCGAGCCGATCGCGATCAGCGAGCAGGTCATCCTCGACGCCATGACGATCGCCTCGTTCGTCGAGTTCCTCGTCACCCTTCCGGTCGCCTGGCTGGGCGACAAGTGGGGTCGCAAGAACGTCATGTACATCGGCCTCGTGACGTCGGTGCTCACGTTCGTGCCGTTCCTGCTGATCATGCCCGGCCGGGTCGAACCGCTCATCTTCCTGTTCGCGTCGCTCGTGCGCATCGCGATGAGCGCGACCTACGCGCCGATCGCCGCGATCCTCGCGCAGATGTTCCGTCCGCAGGCGCGCTACACGTCGATCGCCCTGTCGTACGGCGTCGGCGCGGCGGTGTGGGCCGGCTTCTCGCCGTGGTTCGCGACGCAGCTGATCGCCTGGACGGGCAGCGTCTGGTCGGTCATCGCGATGTTCATCGGCATGGCGATCATCGCCGGCATCTGCACGCGTCTCGCGCCGCAGCACTCCGACGAGGCGCCGGTCACGGCATCCTTCACCGCCCGCACCGACACGACGGCGAACCGGCTCCCCTGACCCGCCCCGCTCCCGCCCTAACCGACCGCATCGACAGCGAACAGGCCCATGAGAAAGCTCACCCCCTTCGACCGCTCCGCCCAGACGACGCCGCGACTGATCACGGCCCGCGCGATCCACACGGTGGATGCCGACGCCACCACCGCGACGGCCCTGCTCACCGACCGCGGTCGGATCGTCGCGATCGGCTCCCTCGCGGAGTGCGAGCAGGCGGCGGAGCGGGCGGGACTGCGCCCCGAGCGGGTCGACCTGGGCGATGCGGTCGTGGTGCCCGGCTTCGTCGACGCGCACGCGCATCCGCTGATGTTCGGTCAGATGATGACGTGGGTGGACTGCGGACCCGAGAAGGCCGGCAGCATCCCCGAGATCGTGGCCCTGCTGGCGGCGGCGGCGGCCGAGGCCCCGGCAGGACGACCGGTGCGCGGGTACGGCTACGAGCAGCGCAACCTGGCCGAGAAGCGGCACCCCACCCGGTTCGAGCTCGACGAGGTCGCCCGCGACCGCGAGGTGTACCTCATGAACGCCTCGGGTCACGGCGGGGTGGTGAACTCGTACACGCTCGAGGCAGGCGGCGTCGACCGCGACACCCCGAACCCCGACGGCGGCGAGTTCTTCCGCGATGCGGACGGCGAGCTGACCGGCGAGCTGTCGGATGCCGCGTGCAACATCCTCACGGGCGTGCACGGCGTGAAGATCGGCCACCACGGACCGAACTTCCATCTCGCCGACGAACCGGAGGAGCACCTCAGGCAGCTGGATGCCGCGACCCAGCGCTTCCTCGCGGGTGGCGTCACGTCGATCGGCGACTGCCAGGTCACACGCCGCGAGTTCGACATGTACCTGCGGCTCGCCGAGGCGGGGCGCCTCGAGCTGCGGGTGTCGATGTACCTGCTGTCGCACCTGCTCGACGAGGCGCTCGAGATGGGCCTGGTCGGACAGTTCGGCAACGCGCACCTGAGCTTCGCCGGCATCAAGTTCTACGCCGACGGCACGCTGGGCGGCTGGACCGCGTACTTCCCCGACGGCTACGTGGGCGATCCGTGCCGCACCGGCCAGCTGTACCACGAGCCCGCCGACTACGCGGCGCTCATCGCGAAGGCTCATGCGGCAGGTCTGCAGACCGCCACGCACGCCCAGTCGCCCACGGCGATCGAGATGGTCGTGTCGGCGATCGAGGCGGCGCTCGCGGAGCACCCGGATGCCGACGCCCGCCACCGCATCGAGCACTGCGGCCTGCCGACGCCGGACCAGATCGAGCGGATGGCGGCCGCCGGCATCCGTCCCGTCAACCAGACGCAGCACTACTTCAACTGGGGCGAGGGCGTGGAGGAGGCCATCGGCACCCCCGGCGAGCGCTTCAACCCGCTCGGCGAATTCGAGCGCGCGGGCGTGCCGATGACGATCTCATCGGACGCGCCGGTCGCCGAGCCGATCCCCCTCGAGGCGATTCAGACAGCGGTCACGCGCGTCACGCGGCGAGGACACAGACTCGGACCGGACGACCTGCGCATCTCGGCGGCTGCGGCACTGCGCGCGCACACCTACGAGGGCGCCGTGTCGATCGGCCGTGAGGACGACCTGGGCTCGCTCGAGGTCAGCAAGTACGCCGACTTCGTCGTGCTGTCGGACGACCCGCTGGCCGTCGCGCCCGACGACATCGCGGCGATCGCCGTACGCGAGACCTGGGTCGACGGGGAACGGCGGCATCATGTCTGACGTGAACGCCGTCATCGATGACACCACGGACTACTCCGACACCGCCGCCCGGGCCGTGCTCGAGACCATACGCGGCTACGGGGTCGACGCCGTCTTCGGCATCCCCGGCACCCACAACCTCGAGCTCTACCGTCCGCTCGCCGACCTCGGCATCCGCGTGGTGACCAACCGGCACGAGCAGGGGTCGGGCTACGGCGCCGACGGCTGGGCGCAGCAGACCGGCCTGCCCGGCGTGGTCATCACGACCTCGGGGCCGGGACTGCAGAACGCGATGAGCGCGATCGGCACGGCCTTCTGCGAGTCGCGTCCGCTCCTCGTGCTCTCTCCCGGCGTGGCGCTCGGCGCGGAGTTCGCCGACGTCGGCACTCTGCACGAGACGAAGGACGCGACGGCGATGGTCGGCGCGATCGCCGAGTGGTCGCGCCGCGTCACGAGCGCGGCCGAGGCGGTGGATGCCGTGCACGACGCGTTCGCGCTGTTCCGCACCGGCCGGCCGCGCCCGGTGCACATCGAGATCCCGCTCGACGTCCTCGAGGCGCCGGCCGGAGTACCCGCCGAAGCGCGTCGTCCGCGGCCCCTCCCGCCGCGCATCGCGGGGGATCCCGCAGCGCTCGCGGAAGCCGCCCGCCTGCTGGCCGCCGCTCAGCGTCCGGTCATCGTCGCGGGCGGCGGATCGACGGATGCCGGGAGCGAGCTCACCGCGATCGCCGACCGCCTCGGAGCACCGGTGCTGACGACCCTGAACGGCAAGGGCGTCGTCGACGAACGGCATCCGCTCTCCCTCGGCTCGAATCTGCGTCTGGCCGCCGCCCGCGCGGTCGCGGAGGACGCCGACGCGCTGCTCGTCGTCGGATCGAAGTTGGGCGAGGCGGAGCTGTGGGCCCCGCGGCTCGAGGCGCGCGGCGCGGTCGTGCGCATCGACATCTCCTCGGCACAGCTCGACAAGAACCTCGCAGCGACCGTGGGTCTGGTCGGAGACGCCGCGGCCGTGACCGGAGAGCTGCTGCGCCTGCTCCCGACCGAGCAGCGGGTCGCGCGCGACGTGACCGTCGAACGCGCCGCGATCGAACGGGAGTCGCGGGAGACCGCGCCCGAGACCGTCGCGCTCGCCGAGCTCATCGCCGAGGCGCTTCCCGACGACGCGATCGTCGCCGGCGACTCCTCGCAGATCGTGTACATGGCGCTCGGCAGCGTGCTGCGCTCGCGGCGTCCGCACGCGCTGCTGTACACGCCCACGTATGCCACCCTCGGCTACGGACTCCCGGCCGCGATCGGCGCGCGCGTGGCGCAGACGGAGCACCCGGTCGTCACCGTGATCGGCGATGGTGCGCTCATGTTCTGCGTGAACGAGCTCGTGACCGCCGTCGAGCAGCGCCTCGACGTGACCGTCGTGTGCGTCGACAACGGCGGGTACGCCGAGATCCGCCAGAACGAGGTCGACCGCGGCATGGCGCCGGTCGGCGTCGATCTCGTGCAGCCGGACTGGGCCGCGCTCGCCACCGCTTTCGGCGCGCACGGGCGTCGCATCGAGCGTCGGGACGACGTCGTACCCGGCATCCGCGACGCGGTCGACGCCGGCGGGGTGCAACTCGTGCACCTCCCGCAGCGCCTCCTCGACTGATCACACGCACACTGCTTCCCCGAGACGAACAGGAACCACCATGACCGACAACATCGGCCCCATCGACGCCTCCGTGAACCCCCGCTACTCCGGCATCGCGACCTTCGCCCGGCTGCCCAGGATCGAAGACGTCGAGCGCGCCGACATCGCCGTCGTCGGCATCCCGTTCGACTCCGGCGTGAGCTACCGCCCGGGCACGCGCTTCGGTCCGTCGCACGTGCGGGAGTCGTCGCGTCTGCTGCGCCCCTACAACCCTGCGCAGGACGTGTCCCCGTTCGAGCTGGCTCAGGTGGTGGATGCCGGCGACATCCCGGTCAACCCGTTCGACCTCACCGAGGCGGTCACCGAGGTCGAGGCGGCAGCGCGTGCCCTCGGCGAGCGGGTGCAGCGCATCGTGACGATCGGTGGCGACCACACGGTGGCGCTGCCTCTCCTCCGGGCGATCGCGGCGAAGCACGGGCCGGTAGCGGTGCTGCACTTCGACGCGCACCTCGACACCTGGGACACCTACTTCGGCGCGCCCATCACGCACGGCACGCCGTTCCGCCGGGCGAGCGAGGAGGGGCTGATCGATCTCACCGCGAGCTGCCACGTCGGCACCCGCGGACCGCTGTACTCGAAGCAGGACCTCGAAGACGACGCCCGTCTCGGCTTCTCGATCGTGTCGAGCGAGTACATCGAGGAGCACGGCGTCGAAGCCGGCATCCAGCGCGTCCTGCAGCGCATCGGCGACCGCCCGCTGTACGTCTCGATCGACATCGACGTGCTCGACCCTGCGCACGCGCCCGGCACGGGAACCCCGGAGGCCGGCGGTCTGACGAGCCGCGAGCTGCTGCGCATCCTCCGCGCCCTGCGCGACCGCGACATCGTCGGCGCCGACGTCGTCGAGGTGTCGCCGGCCTACGATCACGCCCAGATGACGGGCATCGCGGCGAGCCACGTCGTGTACGAGCTCATGACCCTGCTCGCCGCGCGCCTGGCACGGGACTGACCCGGAACTCCGGGCCTGCATCCCGTTCCGGTCGCACCTTGTGCCGCCGGGCTGGGCCGTCAACTCGTTCCAGTCGCACTTCGCGCCGCCCATGAGCCTCCGCGACGGCACGAACTGCGACGCGAGCGAACGGGTCCGCCTCCGAGGCGGCACGAACTGCGACGGGAGCGAATGACCGCACCCGCGCTCACCCGAACGACGCCGCCACCAGCTCGGCGAACAGCTCCTCGGCGTCGCAATCGACGCGACGGCGTGCGAACCAGTCGCACACGTTGGTGCAGTCGCGGTGCAGAAGGTCGAGACCCTGCGGGTTCGCGATGACGTCGACGATCTGCGGCAGGTCGATGACTCGCACGCGGTCCTCGTGCACGAGCAGGTTGTACGCCGAGAGGTCGCCGTGCGCGAAGCCCGCGGCGGCGAACACGCGCATGAGGTCGACGACCTGCGAGAAGTACTCGGTGAGCTCAGCGCGGCTCGAGCGCACCTGGGAGAGGCGCGGGGCGGCAGCGCCGTCGGCATCCCCCAGGAACTCCATGAGCACCTCCGTCCCGCTCACCTGCACGGGGTACGGGACAGGGGCTCCGAGCTGGTGCATCCGGCTCAGCGCCGCGAATTCGGCGAACGACCACTGGGCTGCGGCGACCTCGCGACCGTGGGTGGACTTCTTCGCCAACGCCCGGGTGTCGCGGGTGTTTCGCGTCGCACGGCCCTCGGTGTAGATCGCCGACCGGTGGAAGCCGCTGCGGTCGCTGTCGCGGTACCGCTTGGCCGCGAGCAGCGTGCGCCGACGCGGATCGCCAGGCACTGCTCGTTCGATGAGGAAGACGTCGGCCTCCTTGCCGGTCTTGAGAATGCCGAGTTCTGTGTCGAGAGCACCGGCGCTGGTCACGACCCATCCGGGTCTCGGCTCAGGGCCTCGCTCGGAAGGGGTGACGGACGGCCAGGTCGTCCATCTCTGGTTGACGCCGGGCTCGACGTCGGCGAACACGGGGACGGCCTCGAAGGGAGAGGCGTCGAAGACGAAGGATGCTTCGGAGGAAGCGGAGTGATCAGACACGGTGTGGCTCCGGGGAGAGGGGAGACCACGCGCGGATCAGGAGCGGGCGGCCTCGGGAAGGATGTCGGCGAGGGGCGCGACGAAGACGGTGTTCATGTCAGCGGCTCCTCTCGTGCAGCCTTCCGGGCGGGTCCCGGTGCGTCGTCGAGCCTAGAGCGCGAGACGGATGCTGTCCAGACCCGCTGTCCGGGCCCAGCTGTCCGGACCCGCTGTCCGGACGAACGGTCGGATGCCGTGGACGCCCCGTCGGGCGCGCCCGACGCAACCCGGCGATGCTGGAGGAATGACCACGACCGCGCCCGTTCCCGTGACGACCTCGCGAGCCGACGGCATCCGCTACGGCGGACTCGTCGTCCTGATGCTGATGGGCTTCCTGCTCGTCACGGCGGAGTTCCTGCCCAACGGGGTGCTCACCGAGATGGCCGACGCGCTCGGCGTCACGCCCGGCCAAGCGGGGCAGACCGTGACGGTCACCGCGCTCGTCGGCCTCGTGGTCGCACCCACGGTCGGGCTGATCTTCCCCCGCCTCGACCGGCGGTCGTTGCTCGTATGGATGGCGCTCGCAGCCGCGGTGTCGAATCTGGTGGTCGCTGTCGCGCCGAACCTCGTCATCGTGCTGCTTGCACGGTTCCTGCTCGGGGCCGCGCTCAGCGCCTTCTGGGCCATGTCGATCACGGTGGCGGTTCGTCTCGCCGGCCCCGAGCACCTCGGTCGCGGGGTCATGTTCACCTCGGCAGGCGTCTCGCTCGCGACCGTGGCCGGTGTGCCGCTCGGGGTGATGCTCAGCGAGTTCGTGAACTGGCAGGCCGTGTTCGCGATCGCCGGCGTGCTCATGGTGCTGCTGGCCGCGGCGCTGCGGTTCGTGCTGCCACAGGTCCCGGCCGAGCAGGCGTCCAGCATCCGACTCCTCGTCGACACCCTGCGCCGCCCGGGCGTGGGGCTCGGCATGGTCGGCCACGTGTTCGTCGTGCTGGGGCACTTCCTCGCCTACACGTACGTGCGCCTCGCGCTCGAGCGGATCCCCGACGTCGACGCCTCGACGATCGTCGTGCTGCTCGCGCTGTTCGGCCTCGGCGGCCTCGCGGGCAACCTGTCGATCGGGTTCGTGATCGACCGGCGGTTCGCGTTCTTCGCCGTGTTCGCGCCCGCCGTGATCGCCGTCTCCGTACTGGCGATGATCCTGCTCTCGGGCACCGTCATCGGGGTCGGGATCGTCGTGCTCGTGTGGGGCTTCTTCTTCTCGTCGTG
This sequence comes from Microbacterium hydrocarbonoxydans, assembly GCF_023715885.1. Classification (GTDB taxonomy): domain Bacteria; phylum Actinomycetota; class Actinomycetes; order Actinomycetales; family Microbacteriaceae; genus Microbacterium; species Microbacterium hydrocarbonoxydans_C. The sequence continues at coordinate 898,855 of NZ_JAMBOY010000001.1, forward strand.
GCTGCTCGTCGCGAACACCTGGGTCGGGCACCGCATGCCCGACCGGCTGGAGGCCGGCGGCAGCCTCGTCGTCGTCGGGTTCCAGGGGGCCATCACGCTCGCGGCAGGTATCGGCGGCCTGCTCGTCGACACCCTGACCGTCGAGGCTGTCTACGTGATCGGCGCCGTCGTGCTCGTGCTGGGCGCGGTGCTGTTCGGGGCGTCGAACCGGGTCAGCTCGCGCGCGGCGCTCGGGGCGCTCGGCTGACACGCGGGTCGGCTGCGGCGCCAGGGGGAAACGCAGACCGAAGGGACGGGCGACGGCGGGTCGCCGCCCCGACACGCGGTGGCTCGCGCGGACGCTCTCCGTTTTCCGGAGAACTCCGGGTCGGCTCAGGCAGGGACGGCCGCGTGCTGCGACGCGCGCCAGGCCGACGGGGTCATGCCCGTGCGGCGACGAAACGCCCGGCTGAATCCCTCGTCCGACGCATAGCCCAGCTCGCGTGAGGTCTCCGACACGGACCGGCCGGCGGACAGCAGCCGCTTCGCCGCCTCGACCCTCACCTCTGTGACGTAGTCGGCGGGGGAGCGGCCGATCGCGTGACGGAAGCGCTCGGCGAACGCCGACCGCGACATCGCGCCCACGTTCGCGAGGCTCTCGACGGTCCACTCCCGACCGGGCTGCTCGTGGATCGCCGCGACGACGCGGTCGAGGAACGGATCGGGGGATGCCGACGGCCAGCCCTCCGGTGCGCAGCCGTTCGCGGCCCACGCGCGGATCACCGAGAGCAGCACGGTCTGCGCCATCATGCGGCAGATCAGCTGATCGCCCTGACGCGCCGGGGAGCCGGGAGGATCCGTCGGACCCATGCTGCCGGCGAGAGCCGCGGCCGCCGGCTCGAGCGCGTCGAACGCGGTGACCGTGACGGGGTCGGGCAGTCCCGCGACGAGCCTCTGCGCGACGTCGGAGAACTCCAGATCGAAGACGACCAGGTCGGCCCGCCCGTCGGCTTCGAGCTCGAACGCGGTGCGCCCCAGCGTGAGGAACGCGTCGCCGACGGTGAGGGCCGAGTCCGCCGGGCGTTCATCGATCTCGATGAGGGTCGAGACGCGGTCGACATCCAGGCGGCAGCCCGTGTTCAGCGGCGGGTGTCCCTGCACCGTGCCCTCAGCGATGTAGACGAGGGACGCGGCGCCCGACGGAAGCGGGAGACGAGCACCGGCGCGCAACACAGCGCGGCGGGCGACGCCGACCGTGAGGTCGACGCCGTCGAGCACCCGGGTGAGGGCGGAGGGAACGGTCGTCACCATTCCCTCGGAAACGTCTGCGTCGTGACCGGTATTCCGATTCGAGCGCCGACGCGCCCCCGGTTACGCTGGCAGGACACCCACCCGAGGAGTCCCGTGTTCCGCTCACCCGGCCGTCTGTTCCGAGTTCTGGCGATCGCGGAGGCGATCACCTGGACCATCCTCATCGCGGCGATCATCGCGCGCGCGATCGGCGCTGCGGGCATCGTCGTGACGGTCGGCGGCGGCATCCACGGGTTCGTGTTCCTCGCCTACGGGGCGACCGCCGTGCTGGTCGCCCTGAACCAGCGCTGGCACCTCGGGGTCGCGGTCGTCGCGATCGCCAGCGCCGTGGTCCCTTACGCGACGGTCCCGGCGGAGATCTGGCTGCACCGCACCGAGCGACTGACGGGGGAGTGGCGCCTCGTCGCGACCGACGACCCGCGCGACGCGCGCTGGTACGACCGCCTGATGCGATGGTTCCTGCAGCGCCCCTGGGTGCTGGCGATCCTGCTCGTCGTCGCGATCGTGGCGCTGTACGTGATCCTGCTGCTGATCGGGCCGCCCGGCGGCAAGTGATCCCCGGCGCGTCGCTCGAGCGCTGCAGCCTCGCTTCCGCGGTTTTCCGCTGCACCCGGTCGCCCACGCAGAATACTGGAGTTGTCACCGAAGGCCCCTATAGAGTCTGCCGCGAGAAGCCCGATCGCACGGGCTGAGTCGTGTGAGCGGGTGCGCCCGCCACGCACACCAAAGGGGGGGATCATGTATCGATCCACGCGTGCGGCCGCTGGCCGCGGAAGCAACGGCAGGCGGCGTCGGGCACGGCGGGCTTCGGCGGGCTGCCTCGCCGTGGTCGTCCTGCTGACGGCCTCCGGGGCCCTCGGCGCCGCTCCCGTGGAGGCCGCGGCCGGCCAGCCGGGCATTCCGGTCGATCCCGTCGTCGTCTACTCCGAGGACTTCGAGAACGAGAGCGCCGATCCTCAGATGATCACCTCGTACGCGCACGCCTCGGTACCAGGGAGCTACACCGCCGATGCGTTCTGGCGCCGCGCCTCCGCGTGCAACGGGATCGTGCTGTCGGGGGCGCAGACCGCTACCTCTTACACGGATCCCAGCGGGAGCGGCACGTGCGGCGGATCGGGGTTCGACGCCCTCCGTTACCTCCCGCCGGCCATCGGCAGGCAGAACGGAGAGGGTGAGGGCAATCACGCGCTGTCGGCGTTCACCGCCGCCGCCGGCCCCGCCAACCTCATCGAGCTGGAGACGCCCGACATCCCGGTGGTGACCGGGCGGTGGTACACGGCCAGTCTGCGATTCGCCGCAGGGAGCTGCGCGGTGAGCAGCCCGGTGTACAGCTTCTTCCTGGTCGACCCCGCGACCGGCGTGCAGACGTCCATCGGCGCACCCGTCACGGCGTGCACCGCTCCCGGCAGCATCGTGGTGGACGGCGTCCGCCATGGCACGATCCAGTCGCCCGGGGCGTTGATCTGGACGGGGAGCGACGAGCTGCGTCTGCGGGTGCGGAACGGCAACGGGTCGTCGGCGGGGAACGACGGCGCGATCGACGACATCGCTCTCGTCGACGCCACGCCGCAGCTCGACAAGGAGCACATCCCTGCCACCGGACTCCGACCGGGAGATCCGTTCACCACCCGCTTCACGATCACCAACACCTCGGAGCTGGCCGAGAAGACCGGCATCCGCCTGACCGACGACATGCCCACCGGGCTCGCGGTGGGGCCCACCGGCGTCACGACCAACACGTGCGGCGGCACGGTCGCTGCGGCAGCGGGGTCGGATCGGATCGAGGTGAGCGAGGGCGTGCTCGCTCAAGGGCAGGCGAGCTGCGTGATCGAGGTGCCCACCGTCGCGACGCGGACCGGTGTCGTCGTCGACGGCCCCGACAACATCGAGTCGCCGCTGCTCCCGCCGTTGGCGGCGTCGGGCGCGTTCTCCGATCCGAGAGCAGACGACGACGAGGCATCGAGCGCGCAGGGCGTCGCCGTGACCGTGCCGGTGCTCGACGGCGACACCGCGGTCGACCCCGCGTTCCCGCTCGACCGCACGTCTGTGGTGTTCGCCGCTGCCGGTCAGCCGGCCGGCTCGGCGACGTCGGACGGCGGGCGCACGCTGTCAGTGCCCGGTCAGGGCGTGTACACGGCCGACCCCGCGACGGGAGCCGTCACGTTCACCCCCGATCCCGTCTTCTCGGGCGCGGCGACGTCGGTCGTCTACCAGGTCACCGACTCCAACGGCGTCGTGGCGGCCGCCGCGGTGCGCGTCTTCGTCGCCCAGGCGCCGACCGTCGTCGCCGACGAGGTGACGGCCGCGGCGGACCAGCCGGCGCGAGTGGATGTGACGGACAACGACCGCGCAGGCTTCGACCGCAACGGCGAGCCGGCGACGATCGATCCGACGACCGTGCTCTTTCCCGCGGCGTCGCAGCCGCCGGGAGCGCGGATCTCGGACGACGGCCGCGCCCTCACGGTCCCCGGGCAGGGCGCCTACGCGGCGGACCGGATCACGGGCGCGGTGACGTTCACCCCCGAGGCGGGCTTCTCGGCGGTGCGCACCGCCCCCGTGACGTATCAGGTCGCTCAGAGCGACGGCGCGACCGGGACCGCGACGATCGTCGTGACGGTGATCCGGGCGACCGGCGGCGGCCCGGGGGTCCCTCAGAGCGGTTCGTCGCCCGTCCCGCCGGCGTCCCTCCTCTCCGAGACCGGCGGTACCCCGGCGTGGTCCGCGGCAGTCGGCGGTCTGGTCCTCCTCGCGATCGGCGGTGTGCTGATGCAGGGCGGCGCTCGCCGCAGCGCGGCGGCAGAAAGTTGAGCCAATTCATATCAAGTTCCTTTTGACAGCGCGGAGCACCTCCCGTACAGTTGAGTCATCGCGACTCAGGTTTTCCTGATCGCCCCGGACTTTCCGAATCAGACTCAGCAACACAAAGGAGAAGAACATGGCACGTGCTGTAGGAATCGACCTCGGTACGACGAACTCCGTCGTCAGCGTCCTCGAGGGTGGCGAGCCGAAGGTCATCGCCAACGCCGAGGGCTTCCGCACCACCCCGTCGGTCGTCGCTTTCACCAAGGACGGCGAGGTGCTCGTCGGCGAGACCGCGAAACGCCAGGCCGTCACCAACGTCGACCGCACGATCGCATCGGTCAAGCGCCACATCGGCACCGACTGGTCGTTCGACGTCGACGGCAAGAAGTGGACGCCGCAGGAGATCTCCGCGCGCATCCTGCAGAAGCTCAAGCGCGACGCCGAGTCGTACCTGGGCGACACGGTGACGGATGCCGTCATCACCGTTCCCGCGTACTTCAACGACGCCGAGCGCCAGGCCACCAAGGAGGCCGGCGAGATCTCCGGCCTCAACGTCCTGCGCATCATCAACGAGCCGACCGCCGCAGCTCTGGCCTACGGCCTCGACAAGGGCAAGGAGGACGAGCTCATCCTCGTCTTCGACCTCGGTGGCGGAACCTTCGACGTCTCCCTCCTCGAGGTGGGCAAGGACGACGACTTCTCGACCATCCAGGTCCGCGCGACCGCCGGTGACAACCGCCTCGGCGGCGACGACTGGGACCAGCGTCTCGTCGACTACCTGATCAAGCAGTTCAAGGAGACCACGGGCGTCGACGTCTCGGGTGACAAGATCGCCCTGCAGCGTCTCAAGGAGGCCGCGGAGCAGGCGAAGAAGGAGCTCTCCTCCTCGACCTCGACCAGCATCAACCTGCCGTACCTGTCGCTGACGGAGTCCGGCCCGGTGTCGCTGAGCGAGACCATCACCCGCGCGAAGTTCGAGGACCTCACGAAGGACCTGCTCGACCGCACCAAGAAGCCGTTCGAGGACGTCATCCGCGAGGCCGGCATCAAGGTCGCCGACATCGACCACATCGTGCTGGTCGGCGGATCGACCCGTATGCCCGCCGTCGCCGAGCTCGTGAAGCGCGAGACCGGCAAGGAGGCCAACAAGGGCGTCAACCCCGACGAGGTCGTGGCCGTGGGCGCAGCCCTGCAGGCCGGGGTCCTCAAGGGCGAGCGCAAGGACGTGCTGCTGATCGACGTCACCCCCCTGAGCCTCGGCATCGAGACCAAGGGCGGCATGATGACCAAGCTCATCGAGCGCAACACGGCCATCCCGACCAAGCGCAGCGAGACCTTCACCACGGCCGACGACAACCAGCCGTCCGTCGCGATCCAGGTCTTCCAGGGCGAGCGCGACTTCACGCGTGACAACAAGCCGCTCGGCACGTTCGAGCTGACCGGCATCGCGCCGGCCCCCCGCGGCATCCCGCAGATCGAGGTCACGTTCGACATCGACGCCAACGGCATCGTGCACGTGTCCGCGAAGGACAAGGGCACCGGCACCGAGAAGTCGATCGTCATCTCCGGCGGCTCGTCGCTGTCGAAGGAGGACATCGAGCGCATGGTGCGCGAGGCCGAGGAGCACGCCGCCGAAGACAAGCAGCGCCGCGAGGCCGCCGAGGTCCGCAACCAGGCCGAGACGCTCGCGTACTCGATCGACAAGCTGCTGACCGAGAACGACGACAAGCTGCCGGAAGACGTGAAGACCGAGGTCAAGGCCGATGTCGACGCGCTCAAGACGGCGCTCGCGGGCGAGGACGACGAGGCCGTGAAGACGGCGTTCGACAAGCTCAACCAGTCGCAGTCGAAGATCGGCGAGGCGCTCTACGCCTCCTCGCAGGCGGATGCCGCGGCCGGCGCTCAGCCCGAGGGCGAGACCCCGACCGGTGACGGCTCCTCCGAGGAGGATGTCATCGACGCCGAGGTCGTCGACGACGAGGACGAGAAGAAGTAATCATGACGGACAAGAACTTCGACGACGACGAGGTTCGCAGCGAGGGGTCGGATGCTCAGGCATCCGGCCCCGAGCCGCAGAACCCCGACTCCCGTGAGGCGATGGCCGCCGAGGGCTCCGACGAGACGCCGGTCGACGGCGCCCCCGACGACCTGACGGTCGACGACATCCTGGGCGCGACGCAGACGGAGGACGCCGCGGCCGGCGACGCCGCGCTCGCGGACGCCGAGGACGCGCTGCTGCACGATCTCAAGCGCCTGCAGGCCGAGTACGCGAACTACCGCCGACGCACCGAGGAGCAGCGCCAGGTCGAGATCGAACGGGCGAAGGGCGAGGCCGCCAAGGGCCTCATCCCCGTGCTCGACGATCTCGCCCGCGCCGCCCAGCACGGCGATCTGGTCGAGGGCACGCCCTTCGCCGTGATCGCCGACAAGGTGCGCGCCGTGGTCGACCGCCTGGGAGTGGTCTCGTACGGCGAGAAGGGCGAGGAGTTCGACCCGCAGCGTCACGAGGCCATCTTCCAGCAGCCCACTCCCGGCGCGACGACCACCACGATCCTCGAGGTGGTGGAGGTCGGTTACCGCCTCGGCGACGTCGAGCTGCGGCCAGCGAAGGTCGTCGTCGCCGTACCTGCCGAGTAGGTGATGAATGGCTAGCCAGGACTGGTTCGACAAGGACTTCTACAAGACCCTCGGGGTCTCGAAAGACGTCAGCGACGCCGATCTCAAGAAGACGTACCGCAAGCTCGCACGCAAGTACCACCCCGACTCCAATCAGGGCGACGAGAAGGCGGAGGCGAAGTTCAAGGAGATCAGCGAGGCGTACTCGGTGCTCTCCGACTCCGAGCAGCGCAAGGAGTACGACGAGATCCGCGCCATGGGCTCGGGCGCCCGCTTCACGGCGGGCGGCCAGTCCGGCGGCGGCTTCGAAGACGTCTTCAGCCGGTTCGGCCAGCAGGGGCGCGGACAGTCCGCCGACTTCGAGGACATCTTCGCGATGTTCAACCAGGGGCAGGGCGGCTCGTTCGGCTCCGGCCGGTTCGGGCAGACCTCCGGCGGCTTCCGCGGCTTCGGCGGCCCCCAGCGGGGCGCCGATGTCACGGCGCGGACGACCCTCGACTTCGTCACGGCCGTGCAGGGCGAGACCATCACCCTGCAGGGCGAGGACGGCAAGCCGTTCAAGGTGAAGATCCCCGCCGGCGTCTCCGACGGGCAGAAGATCCGCTTGCGCGGTCGGGGGCGCCCGTCCCCGGACGGCGGTGAGAGCGGCGACATCGTGGTGCAGATCACAGTTCGACCCCATCCGGTCTTCACCCGTGACGGCCTGAACCTGCGCATCGTCGTTCCGGTGACCTTCACCGAGGCCGCGCTCGGTGCGACGATCGAGGTCCCGACGCTCGGTGCCGAGACGGTGAAGCTGCGGGTCGCTCCCGGCACCCCCTCCGGTCGCGTCCTGCGCGTCAAGGGCCGCGGCGTCACCACCGCCAAGGGCACCGGCGACCTGCTCGCCGAGCTCCAGATCGCGGTGCCGTCGCACCTCGACGAGGAGGCCAAGGATGCGCTGCAGAAGTTCCAGGCCCTCGAACCGAACGAGAATCCTCGCGCCGACCTCATGGCGAAGGCGCGGCGATGACCATGACGACGATCACGAACACCGGACGGAAGAAGGTGACACTCCATGGCTGACATGCAGATGGATGCCGACACCCCGGTGTTCGCGATCGCCGTCGCTGCCGAACTCGCCGGCATGCACCCGCAGACTCTGCGACAGTACGACCGGATCGGGCTCGTGGTGCCCGGTCGCACCTCCGGCGGCTCGCGCCGATACTCGACCCGCAACATCGAGCAGCTCCGCGAGGTCGCGCAGCTCTCGTCGGAGGGCATGAGCCTTCCGGCCATCGCACGTCTGCTCGACCTCGAGGACGAGAACCGGATGCTGCGGCGCCGTATCGCCGAACTCGACGCCGCCCTGCGCGCGGAGCGGGAGAACCGCCCGGGAGTTCGGGTGTTCGCCGCGGGATCGTCGGGTGTCGTGCCGATGCCGAACGGTCGGCGCATCCGCCGGTCCACGGATCTGGTGCTCTGGCGCCCGGGCAGCGGTCGCGGCTGACCGCACGTGCCCGATCCACCCCGACACGCCCGGGGTGCCACGCCCGATTTGCCAGACTCCCGCGATCCGCGTAACTTATTACTTGTTCGCCCCACAGGGACGCGGAGAGGCCGAGAGCCTTACCCCCCTCAAGCGGAGAACCACCTCCCTCAGATCAGCTCCCCGGAGCAGATCGCGGACATACTTCTGTCCGATGAGGGAGCTTCCCGAACAGGATGGCGGTCGATTTGACAGCCAGATCGGAACGGATAAGCTAGTGAAGTTGCCCGAGCGCGATCAGCGCGGGGCGCGGAACTGGGCCTGAATCACACGGCGTGTCGATTTGACAGCCGGGACGGCGCAGGTAAGATTGAGAAGTTGCCCTTCGGGCCTGACTGTGATGGTTGGGTCGGGGGAGCGTCCGATCCTTGAGAACTCAACAGCGTGCACTTGTCAAATGCCAAATAACCTCGACTCCACGTCATGTGGGGTGAGATTCCTTTGGATCAAAGACCACTCTTTCGGGAGTGGCAACGGATAGTCAGCAATGATTTATCTCTTTGGTCAGCATCAAACTCGCTGCGTTCATCGTTTTCCCGGTGTTCGTATGCATTTCTTTTTTACGGAGAGTTTGATCCTGGCTCAGGATGAACGCTGGCGGCGTGCTTAACACATGCAAGTCGAACGGTGAACACGGAGCTTGCTCTGTGGGATCAGTGGCGAACGGGTGAGTAACACGTGAGCAACCTGCCCCTGACTCTGGGATAAGCGCTGGAAACGGCGTCTAATACTGGATACGAGTAGCGGCCGCATGGTCAGTTACTGGAAGGATTTTTTGGTTGGGGATGGGCTCGCGGCCTATCAGCTTGTTGGTGAGGTAATGGCTCACCAAGGCGTCGACGGGTAGCCGGCCTGAGAGGGTGACCGGCCACACTGGGACTGAGACACGGCCCAGA
>NZ_JAMBOY010000020.1 GCF_023715885.1 Microbacterium hydrocarbonoxydans
CCCTTACATCAATGAAGCAAGTGAAAACCATAAAAAACGTGTTCAAAGTTCAACTTTAAATGAAGTTGTTACTGATGCAATTTCCATGAACCCTACACCAACAGACAAAGGTAGACGTTTGAATGTCTTTTATGCAACACAAGTTGCTATAGAACCACCGACATTTGTTGTATTTGTTAATGATGTAGAATTAATGCATTTTTCTTATAAACGCTATTTAGAGAATCAAATCCGTGCCGCTTTTGGTTTTGAAGGTACACCAATTCATATTATAGCTCGAAAGAGAAATTAACGATTGGGGGATAACAATGACTAAAATTACCGTTTTTGGTATGGGAAGTTTTGGGACAGCCCTTGCCAATGTTCTTGCAGAAAATGGACATGATGTTTTGATGTGGGGTAAAAATCAAGATGCTGTTGATGAATTAAAT
>NZ_JAMBOY010000021.1 GCF_023715885.1 Microbacterium hydrocarbonoxydans
GTTGTCGAGCACCATCACGCGGTCGGACACGCGCATCACGAGTTCGAGCTTGTGCTCGATCAGCAGGATCGTCAGGCCGCGCGCCTTCAGCGACTGGATCAGTTGCAGCATCTCGGCCGTCTCCGTCTCGTTCATCCCGGCCGTCGGCTCGTCGAGCAGCAGCAGGCGCGGATGCAGCGCGAGCGCGCGGCCGATCTCCACGCGCCGCCGGTTCGCATACGACAGGCTGTGCGCCGGATGATCGATGCGCGGCGTGAGCCGTTCGCCGAAGCCGGCGACGATCGCGCGCGCTTCTTCGCGCAGTTCCGCTTCCTCGCGCCGTACCGACGCGGGCCGCACGAGCGCGCGCAGCACTTCGGCGGCCGCGCCGAGCGCCGGCCAGCCCGGCCGTGCCGCGCGCAGCCGCGCATGCGCGCCGATCAGCACG
>NZ_JAMBOY010000022.1 GCF_023715885.1 Microbacterium hydrocarbonoxydans
CTCCTGCTGTTTCAGGACGGGGGCGATTGCGCGGGTCGTCGATGGCGTCGAAGGGGTGCGGCTCGCCGTGCGTGAGGAGATTCAGAAAGGCGCGACGCAAATCAAGATAATGGCGTCAGGCGGCGTGGCTTCGCCGACCGATCCGATTGCGAACACGCAGTATTCGGAGGATGAGATTCGGGCGATCGTCGACGAGGCCGAGGCCGCGAATACTTATGTGATGGCGCATGCGTATACGGGGCGGGCGATTGCGCGGGCTGTGAGGTGCGGCGTGCGGACGATCGAGCATGGGAATTTGGTGGATGAAGCGGCTGCGATGCTCATGCGTGAGCGGGGGGCGTTTGTGGTGCCGACGCTGGTGACTTATGACGCGTTGGCGAAACATGGGGCGGAGTTTGGGATGCCGGCGGACTCCATCGCGAAGG
>NZ_JAMBOY010000023.1 GCF_023715885.1 Microbacterium hydrocarbonoxydans
GGCTCACCCGTCCAGCTCAGACGGGAAAAATAGGCGCGTAAAAAGGGACTCATCAGGGCCTCCAGCTGTAGGTGTCCGACATTTATAGCCTATTTTTCCGCGCCGACCGTCTTTTTTGTGCGCTAAGCGTTAACCGCGCGTGCGGCGCTGCATCAGCGCCAGCGCCGTCAGCATCAGGACCAGACCGGTCAACAACGTCAGGCTGGCCATCGCCATGCCCTGACCGACGGAACCCTGTTCGAACTGGCGCCAGATAAACACCGCCACGGTTTGCGTACCGGCCGGAGAGAGCAGCAGCGAGGTCACCAGCTCCCGGGAGGCCACCGCGAACACCATCAGCATCGCCGCCAGCAGCGCCGGAAAGACCAGCGGCAGGACAATCAACCGCAGCGCCTGCAGTGGCGACGCCCCGTGCAC
>NZ_JAMBOY010000024.1 GCF_023715885.1 Microbacterium hydrocarbonoxydans
AATTAAAAGTTAGCATAAAATCCTTTAAAACTTCCCCCATGTTTTTCTAAATTCCTGCAAGACATTTTTTATCAAAATCGAGAATTTTTATTTTTTCTCTAAGAACTCCGTAACTCCGTAAGAGCATAAGGGAAATTTGACCCCATGTATACATGGGGTATCTGGCAAAGCCAGACAATTCAAAGCTTCAACAATATTTTTATGTGGGGTCATAAAAAGCTTAAGTGTCACACTTTTGTGACACAATATATTGCATTTGTCACAAAAATAAGCCAGTACTTTTTTATAAAAAAACAGTAAAAAAAGACATCAGTCATCACTTATGTCTTAAACTCTTTAATTATTTATAAATAATCATTACCCCAAAATAAAATACAGAACTTGAAAACTTAATATCAATGACTTCGATTTGGTT
>NZ_JAMBOY010000025.1 GCF_023715885.1 Microbacterium hydrocarbonoxydans
GTCGGACACGTCGAGCAGGGCGGCCTGTGGCTGACCGTCAACGGCGCGACCAGGCAGGAGCCGTTCATGACTTTCGTATTCCCGCCCGAAGCGCCGGTAGCGCTGCCCGTTGCCGGCAGCGATGCCCGATTTGCGGTTCGCCGCGTCTATTGCGTCGGCCGCAACTACGCGGCCCATGCGCGCGAGATGGGCTTCGATCCCGATCGCGAGCCGCCGTTCTTCTTCTGCAAGCCCGCCGATTCGATCGTGCCGGTGGCGTACGGCGAGACGCTCGATCTCGCGTATCCGTCGCAGACGCAGAACTATCACTATGAAGCCGAACTCGTCGCGGTGATCGGCAAGGGCGGTTCGGACATTCCGCTCGAACGCGCGCTCGACCACGTGTGGGGCTATGCGG
>NZ_JAMBOY010000026.1 GCF_023715885.1 Microbacterium hydrocarbonoxydans
TGCTCTGTGGGATCAGTGGCGAACGGGTGAGTAACACGTGAGCAACCTGCCCCTGACTCTGGGATAAGCGCTGGAAACGGCGTCTAATACTGGATACGAGTAGCGGCCGCATGGTCAGTTACTGGAAAGATTTTTTGGTTGGGGATGGGCTCGCGGCCTATCAGCTTGTTGGTGAGGTAATGGCTCACCAAGGCGTCGACGGGTAGCCGGCCTGAGAGGGTGACCGGCCACACTGGGACTGAGACACGGCCCAGA
>NZ_JAMBOY010000027.1 GCF_023715885.1 Microbacterium hydrocarbonoxydans
CTGACTGGTACTAATAAGCCGATGACTTGATAACACACCGTTCGTTGGTGCTTGCGTCCACTGAGTGGTTCTCGATGTACGGTCGAGAACCGCATAACTAAGACTTATGTCGTTATGCAACGATTGACACATCAATAGTGTTTCGGCGGCCATAGCGTGAGGGAAACGCCCGGTTACATTCCGAACCCGGAAGCTAAGCCTCACAGCGCCGATGGTACTGCAGGGGGGACCCTGTGGGAGAGTAGGACACCGCCG
>NZ_JAMBOY010000002.1 GCF_023715885.1 Microbacterium hydrocarbonoxydans
TCACGGCTTTGATCAGGATCTCGTACTTGGCCACCGTTCACGATGTCCTGAGACATCCCCGCGACACCAGATGAACTGTTCACGATGTCCCGAGACACCCGTTCACGATGTCCTGAAACCAGACACCCCTCCGCGCACAGACAAGGCCCCGGAGATGATCGATCTCCGGGGCCTTCTTCGCACCCGGCGTCCGGCCGGTGCGAGGCATCGGCCGGACGCCGAGGTCACACCGCCCCGACGCCGAAGACGAGTCCGAGGACATACGTGACAGCAGCGGCTCCGAAGCCGATCGCCAGCTGGCGCAGCGCACGGCGCAGCGGCGGCCCGCCGGACAGGATGCCGACCATTGCGCCCGTCGACAGCAGCGCGACGCCGACGAGAACGAGCGCGACGACGACCGCCGTCGTGCCCTGAAGTCCGAAGATCCACGGGAGCACGGGGATGATGGCTCCGGAGGAGAACAGCAGGAACGACGAGAGGGCGGCCGTCCAGTCGCTGCCGACGATGTCGTGGTCGTCACCGCCGTGAACGTGCACCGGACCGGTGGTGGCGGTGCGCTCGACGCCGGCTCGGGCTGCGGCGACGATGCGGCCGGCCCGTTCGAGCGCTTCCTCCGGACCGACTCCCCTCGCGCGGTAGACGAGGGCCAGCTCGTTCTCATCGATGTCGAGGTCGGCGGCGGTGGCCGCTGCGTCGTCGTTCGCCTCGGTCGCCGCGAGCAACTCGCGCTGGGACCTCACCGAGACGAATTCCCCGGCGCCCATCGACAGCGCGCCCGCGAGGAGCCCGGCTATGCCGCTGAAGAGCACGAACCCCGAGCTGACGCCGGTCGCGCCGATGCCGAGCACGAGCGCGAGGTTGCTGACGAGACCGTCGTTCGCGCCGAACACCGCGGCTCGGAAGGAGCCGGACAGGCGGCGCCTCCCCCGTGCGGCGAGTCCGCGGACGACCTCGTAGTGCACCTTCTCGTCGGCGCGCATCGCCGGCGTCGCGTACTGCTCCTCGTCGTACGGCGATCGCGCCTCGGCGCTCTGCGCGAGGGCGAGTACGAAGATCGAGCCGAAGCGTCCGGCCATCCGTCCGAGCAGACGAGAACGGACACCCGCTCTGGGCAGGCGCGCCGGCTCGCCGCCGAGAAGGTCGAGCCAGTGCTGCTCGTGGCGTCGCTCGGCCTCGGCCAGTCCGAGCAGGATCTCGCGCTCCTCCCCCGAGCGGCGGTGAGCGAGCCGCTGGTAGACGAGACCCTCTGCCCGCTCCTCGACGAGGTAGCGGGCCCATCGACGTCGATCGGCGTCGGTCGCGGGGGCGGGCGCAGGGGTGGTCATGACGTCTCCTCGGTACTGCTGCGGGGGCGATTCCACGCTAATCGGCGCAGCACGGCGAGCACGCCGGAAACCCGTGATTGCCAGCTTTTCGGGGTGGCGAAGGAAGGAGTGCGGCGAGGGTCGTCGATCAAGAGCGGACGCGCTTGCGCAGCACGTCGATCCTCGCCTGCAGCTGGGTGACCGTGGCCTGGGCGACAGCCGGACCTCCGCAGATGCGCCGCAGCTCGGCGTGCACTGCTCCGTGCGGCTCGCCCTTCTGCCGGGCGTAGAGGCCGACCAGGCTGTTCAGCAGCTGTCGCTGCTCCTTGAGCGTGCGGTGGAGGGGCGCGGGGAGCGTGGTCGTCTCGGTGGGCCCGGCTGCGGCCTCTCGTGCTTCGCGAAGTCGGGACTGCCGCGCCTGACGCTGCATGAGGAGCTCGTGCACGTGCTCCGGTTCGAGCAGACCGGGGAACCCGATGAACTCCTCCTCCTCGGGGGTGCCCGGCTCGGCGAGCTGCCCGAACTCCTGCCCCTCGAACACGAGCCGGTCGAAGTGCGCGATCGACGACAGTGCCTGGTAGCTGAACTCCTGCGTCAGCGCGTCGGAGGCGTCGTCCTCGCGGTTCGCGCTGTCGAGGAGCGAGTCCTCGAGCCCGTCGTCGTCCTTCGACTGCCGGTCCAACGCGTGGTCGCGCTGCTTGTCCATCTCGTTCGCGAGCCCCATGAGCACGGGCACCTGAGGAAGGAACACGCTCGCCGCCTCGCCTCGGCGGCGGGCGCGCACGAAACGGCCGATGGCCTGGGCGAAGAAGAGCGGCGTCGACGACGAGGTGGCGTACACGCCGACCGCGAGCCGCGGTACATCGACGCCCTCCGACACCATGCGCACCGCGACCATCCAGCGGTCGTCGCTGGCGCTGAACTTCTCGATCCGCTCCGACGCCGTCGCATCGTCGGAGAGCACGATCGTCGGCTGCTGGCGCGTGATGCTGTGGAGGATCTTGGCGTAGGCCCGCGCCACCGTCTGGTCGGTCGCCAGGACGAGTCCGCCGGCGTCGGGGATGTGATGGCGGATCTCGGTGAGGCGCCGATCGGCGGCAGAGAGAACCGCCGGCATCCATTCGCCCTCCGGGTCGAGAGCCGTGCGCCAGGCCTGCGACGTGACGTCTTTCGTGTTGTCCTGGCCCAGATGCGTCTCGAGCTCATCGCCGGAACTCGTGCGCCACCGCATCTTGCCTGCGTACATGTGGAAGAGCACCGGCCGCACGACGCCGTCGGCGAGGGCTCGCCCGTACCCGTAGTTGTAGTCGGTCCGCGAGATCCGCGCGCCGGACTCGTCGGGGTGGTACTCCACGAACGGGATCGGCGCCGTGTCGCTGCGGAACGGCGTTCCGGAGAGGAGCAGACGCCTCTTGGCCGGGCTGTAGGCGTCGCGGATCGCGTCGCCCCAGCTCAGCGCGTCTCCGCCGTGGTGCACCTCGTCGAGGATCACGAGCGTGTTCGCGTCCTCCGTGAGGTGACGGTGCACCGAGGACTTCGCCGCCACCTGCGCGTAGGTCACGACAGCGCCGTGATAGTGCCGGGCCGGCGCCCAGTGGCTGTTCTTGAAGTGCGGGTCGAGTCGGATGTGCACGCGGGCGGCGGCATCGGCCCACTGCGTCTTGAGGTGCTCGGTCGGTGCGACGACGATGATCCGGTTCACCTCGCCGCTGCGCATGAGCTCGACGGCGAGGGTGAGGGCGAACGTGGTCTTGCCTGCCCCGGGTGTCGCGGCGACGAGGAAGTCGCGCTGATCCGCCTCGAAGTACTGCTCGAGAGCCTCCTGCTGCCAGGCACGCAGCTTGTTGGCGGTTCCCCACGGGGCACGCTGGGGAAAGGACGGAGAAAGCATCGAGACAACGATAATCGGTGCCGCCGACACCGGATCGCACCGGCACGGATGCCGACCGGCGGAGTAGGCTCGGTCACTGCGCCGCCGCCGTCGATGCGCGGCGCACGTTCGCGAAGGAGAGCTGGATGACCGACCAGGATTCGACTCGGACCCCGTACGTGGCCAACGACACGCCCCACCCGTGGCGCCGTTTCGTGGCCGTGGGCGACTCGTTCACCGAGGGGATCGGCGACCCCGATCCCGCGGCTCCCGGCGGTCATCGCGGCTGGGCGGATCGTGTCGCCGAGGTCCTGTCACAGCAGGTCGACGACTTCGCCTACGCGAACCTCGCGGTGCGGGGCAAGCTCATCGCGCAGATCGTCCAGGACCAGATCGAACCGGCCGTCGCGCTGCGCCCCGATCTCGTGTCGATCTGCGCCGGTGGCAACGACGTGATCCGCCCGGGCACCGATCCCGACGCGATCGCCGCACAGCTCGAGGATGCCGTCGCCCGCCTCTCCTCGACGGGTGCGGCCGTGCTGCTGTTCACCGGCATCGACACGGGATTCACGCCCGTGTTCCGCCCGTTCCGCGGCAAGGTCGCGATCTACAACGAGAACGTGCGAGCGATCGCCGATCGCCACGACTGCATCGTCGCCGATCAGTGGACGCTGAAGGTCGTGCAGGACATGCGGTTCTTCGACGACGACCGTCTGCACTACAACGCGCTCGGGCACCACGAGGTCGCGCGCATGGTGCTGCGGGCGCTCAACGTGCCCAACGACCTGGAGTCGATGCAACCGGAGTCCCTCCCCGTTCGCACCTGGCGGGAGGCGCGAGCCGAAGACCTCGGCTGGGCACGCGAGCACCTCGTCCCGTGGGTGCTGCGTCGGCTGCGCCATCAGTCCTCCGGCGACCATGTCGCGGCGAAGCGTCCCGAGGCGGCGCCGTTCCTGCGGCTGCCCGAGAACCGCTGACCTCGGCGCCCCGCCGGAGCGTCGGTTTCCGCGATGCGTCAGTGATCGGCGAGCGCCCACAGGGCGACGGCGGCTGCCGAGGCGACGTTGAGCGAGTCCACTCCCCCGCTCATCGGGATCGTCACGACGTGATCGGCCAGCATCAGCGCCTCGGCCGACAGCCCGTCGCCCTCGGATCCCATCATCAGCGCGACGCGCTCCGGGCGCTCGCGAACGAACTCGCGCAACGGCACAGCGCGTTCGTCGAGAGCGAGAGCCGCGGTCGCGATCTGCGCATCGCGGAGCGCATCGACGGTGCTGCTCCAGTCCGGCATGCGTGTCCACGGCACCTGGAACACGGTGCCCATGCTGACCCGCACGCTGCGCCGGTAGAGCGGGTCGGCGCAGCCGGGTGACACCAGCACCGCGTCCGCGCCGAGTCCCGCTGCCGCGCGGAACGCGGCGCCGATGTTCGCGTGGTCGCCGATGTCGGCGAGGATCAGGACGAGCCGTGCATCCGCCGCGACCGAGGCGACGCTCGGCAGCTCGGGGCGGTGCATGGAGGCGAGGGCGCCGCGGTGGACGGCGAACCCCGCGACCGCTTCGGCGACGGTATCGGGAACCACGTAGACAGGGACGTCGAGCGCCTGCATCGTCGAGCGGATGCCGTCGACCCACCGCCGCTGCACCATCACCGAGCGGGGCCGGTGCCCGGCAGCGACGGCGCGCTCGATCACCTTCGCCGACTCCGCGATGTACAGGCCGCCCTCCGGTTCCGCGACCCGGCGCAGCGCCGTGTCGGTGAGGCCGCGGTAGTCGTCGAGTCGGGAGTCGTCGGCATCCGTCAGTTCCAGCAGTTCCACCGGTCCACTCTCCCATCTGCGACCCGGTGTCGGCGTCACGCCGTAGACTCGCTGCAGGAGGTCCCGTGAGCGATTCGAGTCCGGCCGAGCTGTCGGCCGTCGTCGCTCGCACCGCCGAACTCCTCGCCGGACGCCGCGTCGCCCTCCTCACCGGTGCGGGCATCTCGACCGACTCCGGCATCCCCGCCTATCGCGGCGAGGGCGCGCGAACGCGCTCAGACCCCATGACCATCCAGCGCTACCTCGGCGACGAGGCGGCGCGGCGCCGGTACTGGGTCGGCGGTCACCTGGGCTGGCGTGCGTTCGCCCGCGCGGAACCCAATCCCGGACACGTCGCGCTCGCGGAGATGGAGAGTGCGGGTCGCGTCAGCGGCGTCATCACCCAGAACGTCGACGGTCTGCACCTGCGCGCCGGAAGCTCGCACGTGATCGAGGTCCACGGCACCATGCGCCGCGTGGTGTGCCTGCGCTGCGGACAGGTCTTCGACCGTCGCGACATCGCCACCCAGATCGAGGATCGCAATCCCTGGATCACGGTGCCCGAGAACGTGAAGCTCGCTCCCGACGGCGACGTGCTGCCGGAGAGCACCGAGGGATTCATCGTGCCGTCGTGCACGGTCTGCGACGGGATGCTGAAGCCGGACGTCGTGTTCTTCGGCGAGTACGTCCCGCTCGACCGTTTCAAGGCTGCCGAGTCGCTGCTGCGGTCGAGCGACGCGATGATCGTCGCCGGATCCTCCCTCGTCGTGAACTCCGGAGTCCGCCTCGTCGAGCGGGCGCGACGTCGGAGCATCCCGCTCGTCATCATCAACCGCGAACCGACGCGCGCGGACGCCTGGGCCGATGTCACCATCGCCGCCGGCACGAGCGACGTCCTGCCCGCCCTCCAGGAGCTTCTCGCATGACCCTCATCACCCTCGTGCGCCACGGCCAGACCGACTGGAACCTCGCCCGTCGCATCCAGGGGTCGACCGACATCCCCCTGAACGAGACGGGGCGAGCGGATGCTCGCACCGCGGCCGCGCTGCTCGCCGACACGATGCACCACGCGATCTACGCCAGCCCGCTCGTGCGCGCTCGGGAGACCGCCGAGATCATCGCGGCGGAGCTCGGACTCGACTCGCCCACCCTCGTACCGGACATGCGCGAACGCGAGTTCGGCGATGGCGAGGGCAAGCTCGTCTCCGAGTACCTCGAGCTGTACGGCGACTGGATCGCCCCGGTGCCGGGCGCGGAGACTCTGGAGGGCGTCGCCGACCGCGCGCTGCGCGCACTGCACGGCATCGCGCGCGACTCGCGGCGACGCTCGACCCCCGTGGCCGAATCGGTGATCGTCGTCACGCACGGCGGAGTGATCCGGTCACTGATCGATCACGTGTCCGGGGGCACGCTTCCCCGGGTGGGCGAGGTGCTCGCCAACGGGTCGGTGCACCGCTTCGAAGCGTCGCCGGGATCCCTGCGACTGCTCGAGCCGGCGATCCTGCTCTGACCGACCATCCGCTTCCAAGTCAGCCGACTTGCGCTCAGCGCGCCCGGGCGAGGATCGATCGCGCGTGGCGCAACACCGGCTCGTCGACCATTCGCCCGCGGAACCGGAAGACGCCCCGCTCCGACTCCGCCGCGCTCACCACGGCACCGGCCCATTCGACCGTCTCGGCGTCGGGCGCGTACGCGGCGCGGATGATCGCGACCTGACTCGGGTGGATGCACGCGGTCGCAGCGAAGCCCGACGCCGCGGCATCCCTGGCCTCGGACTCGAGCCCCGCGACGTCGTCGATGTCGATGTGCACGGCGTCGATCGCCACTTTGCCCTGAGCGCCGGCTTCGAGCAGCACTCGCGACCGCGCGTAGCGGGCGATGTCACGGTAGCCCCCGGCATCCGTCCGACTCGAGGTTCCGCCCAGCGAGGCGACGAGATCCTCCGCGCCCCACATCATCGCCGCGACACGGGGATGAGCGGCGATGCGATCCGCGGCCTGCACCCCGCGGGCCGTCTCGCACAGCGCGATCAGCTCGAAGCGCTCGTCGAAAGCCGACAGCGCCTCCGGGTCCTCGGTCTTCGCCACCATCACGCGGCGGAAGTCCGTCTGGTTCAGCGTCGCGAGATCCGAAACGAACTCCGCCGACTCGGGCGAGTTCACCCGCACGATCACGCGGTCGGGATCGATGTGCGCGTCGACGAGGTGTCCCCTGGCCGCGACCTTGGCGTCCGGCAGCACCGCGTCCTCGAGGTCGAGGATCACCGCATCCGCCTTCCGGAGCGCGCCCTCAAAACGCTCCGGGCGATCGGCGGGACAGAACAGCAGAGCGGGTCCGAGCTCGAACGTCATCGGCTCTCCTCCTCCGGACGGCAGCGCACGAGGACCGACCGTGTGGCGGTCGCGACGACGACGTCGTCCTGATTGCGACCCGTGTGAGCGATCGACACGATGCCCTGACCGGGACGCGAGCCGGACAGCCGCTTCTCGGAGACCACGCTCTCGGTGTAGAGAGTGTCCCCGGCGAAGAGCGGATGCGGGAACGTGATCTCACCGAACCCGAGCTGCGCCACGAGGGTTCCCTGCGTCAGCTGCGCGACGGACGACCCGACCATCGTCGACAGCGTCCACATCGAGTTCATGAGGCGCGCGTGGAAGGGGTCCCGCGCGTCGGCGAACGCCGCATCGAGATGCAGTGCCTGCGTGTTCATGGTGAGCGTGGTGAACAGCACGTTGTCGGCCTCGGTCGCGGTGCGCCCCGGGCGGTGCAGGTATCGGGCATCGACCTCGAACTCCTCGAAGTACAGCCCGCGCTGAACGATGTCGTGCGTGGTCATGCCGCCACGCTACCCGGCGAGCCCGAGGGCGCGCGCGATCACGAGCAGCTGCACCTCGGTCGTCCCCTCGCCGATCTCGAGGATCTTCGAGTCCCGGTAGTGCCTCGCGACCGGGAACTCGTTCATGAAGCCGTTCCCGCCGAAGATCTGCGTCGCGTCACGCGCGTTGTCCATCGCCGCCTCGCCGGCGACGAGCTTCGCGATAGCGGCCTGCTCGGCGAACGGACGCCCGGCGTCGCGCAGACGGGCAGCGTGGTGCCAGGCCAGGCGAGCGGTGTGCACGCGGGCGCGCATGCGGGCGAGCGTAAACTGCGCGTTCTGCCGGGTGCTGAGCGCGCTGCCGAAGATCGTGCGGCTCTTCGCGTAGTCGACGGCGGCCTCGAGGCATCCCTCCGCGGCGCCCGTCGACAGGGCGGCGATCGCGATCCGCCCCTCGTCGAGGATGCTGAGGAAGTTGCGGAAGCCGCTCCCCCGCTCGCCCACCAGATTCGCCGCCGGCACGCGGACGCCGTCGAAGGTGAGCGGATGGGTGTCCGACGCGTTCCAGCCGACCTTGTCGTAGGGGGCCTCGACCGTGAATCCGGGGGTGCCGTTGGGCACGATGATCGTCGAGATCTCCTTGCGCCCGTCGGCCTGACCGGTGACGGCGGTCACCGTGACGAAACGGGTGATCGGCGTCCCGGAATTCGTGATGAACTGCTTGGAGCCGTCGATCACCCACTCCTCGCCCTCGAGGCGGGCCATGGTGCGCGTGGCTCCGGCATCGCTGCCGGCCTCGGGCTCAGTGAGGCCGAAGCCGGCCAGGGCGCGTCCGGCCAGGAGGTCGGGAAGGAGCTCCTGCTTCTGCTCCTCGGTGCCGAAGCGGAAGATCGGCATGGCGCCGAGACTCACGCCGGCTTCCAGCGTGATGGCGATCGACTGGTCGACGCGGCCGAGCGCCTCGATGGCGATGCCGAGCGCCATATAGTCGCCACCCTGTCCGCCGTACTCCTCGGGGAACGGGAGTCCGAACAGGCCGAGATCGCCCATCGATGCGACGACATCCATCGACAGGGTGTGCGTGCGGTCCGCCTCATACGACTGGGGCGCGACGACGGTGTCGGCGAACTCCCGCACCATCGCGGCGAGCTCGTGCTCCTCCTCGGTCAGCTGATCCATCATTCGTTCTCCTCCGTCACTCGCGCCACCGGCTGATCGCGTCGAACCTGGTCCCCCACGGCGACGAGCACCTGCACGCTGCCGTCCTGCGGGGCGAGCACCGGGTGCTCCATCTTCATCGCCTCGATGGAGACGAGCGGGTCGCCCGCCTTCACCGTCGCTCCGTCGACGACGTGCACGGCCACGACGCTGCCCGGCATCGGCGCACGGCCCTCGGGCCCCGCGCCCGCGGCGCCCTCGTCGCGCGTCCGCAGACGCCTCATGGTCGTGGCCCGTCGGTCGAGCGGCGTGAGTCGGGCGGATCGCCCGGCCTCGCTCACCCACACCGTGCCATCGGCATCGATCGCGGTCGAGACCCCGGGGCCGTTCGCCCCCTCGACGCCGTCGATCACCTGGCCGTCGTCTGTGAGGAAGGCGAGAGCGCGCCGCCGCGGATCGGACAGAGCCGCCCACACGCCGCCGGCGCGCCCCGCGCGGTCGGCCTTCTCGTCGCGGGCCGCCAGCACGGCCTCCCGCGCTGCGGCGAGCATGGCCGGTGAGGGCGGCTCGGCCACGACGGGCAGGAGCGTCTCGATGATGCCGGTGTCGAGGTCTCCCTCGACGACTCGCGGATCGCGGCAGAGCTGGCGGAGGAACTCGATGTTCGTCTCCACGCCGAGCACCACGGTCGCGGCAAGCGCCTCGTCGAGCCGGCGCAGCGCGGTCTGCCTGTCGTCGGCCACGGCGATGATCTTCGCGATCATCGGATCGTAGAAGCCCGACACCTCGGAGTCGGACTCCACCGCGGCATCCACCCGCACACCGGCGGGCGGCCCGAACATCAGGATCCGTCCCGTCGACGGGAGGAACCCGCGGTGCGGAGACTCGGCGTAGACCCGCGCCTCGACCGCGTGACCGGTCAGCTTCGGAGCCGGATCCAGCCTGCCGCCCGCGGCGACGCGCAGCTGCAGCTCCACCAGGTCGAGGCCCGTGACCTCCTCCGTGACGGGGTGCTCCACCTGCAGCCGCGTGTTCATCTCGATGAAGAACACGTCGTCCGGTGCGTCGGCGTCGACGAGGAACTCCACGGTGCCGGCGCCCACGTACGAGACGCTCTCCCCGGCCTGCACGGCGGCTTCGAGAAGGGTCTGTCTCGTGGACTCCGGGATTCCCGCAGACGGCGCCTCCTCGATCACCTTCTGGTGTCGGCGCTGAAGAGTGCACTCGCGCTCGCCGAGCGCGATGACCGTTCCGTCTGCGTCCCCGACGACCTGCACCTCGATGTGCCGGGGCCTGCGGATCAGCCGCTCGAGAATGAGCGAATCTTCGCCGAATGCTGCCTTCGCGACACGCCGCGCCGAAGCGAGGGCGGGTGCGAGGCCGGCGGCATCAGCGACGACCTCCATGCCCTTGCCTCCGCCGCCCGCGCTGGGCTTGACGAGGAGAGGAAAGCCCACGGATCCCGCTTCGTCGGCGATCTCCTGGTCCGACAGGCCGCGCGCGTCGAAGCCCGGCACCACGGGAACGCCCGAGCGCATGACGTGGTCGCGCGCTCGTGCCTTGTCGCCCATGATCTGCAGAGCCTCGACACCGGGGCCGATGAAGACGATGCCGCTCTCCGCACAGGCCTCGGCGAGACCAACGCTCTCCGACAGGAAGCCATAACCGGGGTGTATGGCTTGGGCGTCGGTGGTCCGTGCGGCCGAGATCACGGCATCGATGTCGAGATAGGACTCAGCGGCTGGTGGGGGGCCGATCCGCACCGCGTCATCCGCTTCGCGCACGTGCGGCGCGTTCGCGTCGGCATCGCTGTACACGGCGATGCTGCGGATGCCGAGGGTCCGCAGAGTGCGGATGACGCGGCGGGCGATCTCGCCGCGGTTCGCGACGAGGACGGTCTGGAAGTACGGGGTCGTCGACATGGCGGTCACATCCTGAAGAGGCCGAAACGGGGCTCGGGCAGGGGCGTGCGGGCGACCACGTCCAGCGCGAGCCCGAGGAGGTCGCGGGTCTGCGCGGGATCGATGATGCCGTCGTCCCAGAGCCGTGCCGTCGCGTAGTACGGCTCGCCCTGCGTCTCGTACTGCTGGCGGATCGGCTGCTGAAAAGCGGAACGGTCATCGGCGCTCCACGACTCGCCTCGCGCGGCGAGCTGGTCCTCCTTCACCGTGGCGAGAACGGACGCCGCCTGGGCGCCGCCCATGACGGAGATCCGACTGGCCGGCCAGGTCCACAGGAACCGGGGCGAGTAGGCGCGTCCGCACATGGAGTAGTTGCCGGCGCCGAATGAGCCGCCGACGATCACGGTGAGCTTCGGCACCCTCGTGCTCGCGACGGCCGTCACCATCTTCGCGCCGTCTTTCGCGATACCCCCGGCCTCGGCATCCGATCCGACCATGAAGCCGGTGATGTTCTGCAGGAAGAGCAGGGGGATGCCGCGCTGGTCGCAGAGCTCGATGAAGTGGGCGCCCTTGAGCGCCGACTCGCTGAAGAGCACGCCGTTGTTGGCGACGATGCCCACCGGGTGGCCGTGCAGCCGGGCGAAACCGGTGACGAGCGTGGTGCCGTACTCGGCCTTGAACTCGCGGAAGCTGTCTCCGTCGACGAGGCGGTCGATGACCACGTGCACGTCGTACGCCTCGTTCACGTCGACCGGCACGACGTCGTACAGCGCGCCGAGTTCGGAAGGGAGCCTGCTCTCGTGCACCTCCCACGCCGGCGCGGCAGGAGCGGGGAGCGTGGCGACGATGTCGCGCAGGATCTCGAGTGCGTGCTCGTCGTCATCGGCGAGGTGGTCGACGACGCCGCTTCGTCGGGCGTGCAGTTCGCCGCCGCCGAGCTCCTCTGCTGTGACGACCTCCCCGATCGCGGCTTTCACGAGCGGGGGCCCGCCGAGGAAGATCGTCCCCTGGTTGCGAACGATGACGGTCTCGTCGCTCATCGCCGGCACGTATGCGCCGCCCGCGGTGCAGGAGCCGAGCACGGCGGCGAGCTGCGGGATCCGTTCCGCCGACATGCGCGCCTGGTTGTAGAAGATGCGGCCGAAGTGCTCGCGGTCCGGGAACACCTCGTCCTGCTTCGGAAGGAACGCACCACCGGAATCGACGAGATAGAGGCACGGCAGCCGGTTCTCGAGCGCGATCTCCTGCGCGCGCAGGTGCTTCTTCACGGTGAGGGGCAGATAGGTACCGCCCTTGACCGTGGCGTCGTTGCAGACGACCATGACGTGCCGCCCGTGCACGAGACCAATACCGGCGATGACTCCGGCTCCCGGCGCTTCACCGTCGTACAGTCCGTCGGCGGCGAGGGGTGCGATCTCCACGAAAGGACTGCCCTCGTCCAGCAACCGGGTCACCCGGTCGCGCGGGAGCAGCTTCCCGCGGGACAGGTGCCTCTGACGCGAGGCCTCCGATCCGCCGAGAGCGGCGGTCGCGAGGCGCTCGCGCAGCTCCGCGGCCAGGGTCTCCTGGGATACCGGCATCGTGTTGTCCTCCTCGACCCACATCGCGCCTCTGTAACGATCGGCGCGCTCGATGCGCTTTTCGGTTAGTGTTCACTAACCGATTGCATCAGGTTAGCGAGGATTAACTGAGATGACAACCCCTGTGACGGCTCGAGATCGCGCCAAGGCCGAGCGCTCCGACGCCATCCTCCGCGAGGCTGCGCGACTCTTCGCCGAGCGCGGTTACAACGGCGTCAGCCTGGAGGACATCGGCGCGGCGGTCGGGGTCTCGGGCCCCGCGGTGTACCGCCACTTCGCCGGCAAGCAGGCGCTGCTGGGCGCCGTGCTGGTGCAGGTCAGCGAGGACCTCGTCTCCGGCGGCACGGACGTCGCGGCGCAGGCCGCGGACGATGCGGAGAGGATGCGGGCGCTGATCGCGTTCCATGTGGAATTCGCGCTCGGTCACGCCGACGTGATCCGCGTGCACGATCGAGACGTCGTGCAGCTCGCCGCAAGCGACCACGCCGAGGTGCGGCGACTGCAGCGGGCATACGTCGAACTGTGGATCCGCACGCTGGCGCCCCTGGTCGAGGCGGACCCCGACGAACTGCGCCTGCGCGTGCAGGCCTGCTTCGGCCTCATCAATTCCACGCCGCACAGCACGCGTTCCGCGGCACGGCGCCGCTCCACCACCGCCGCGGTGCTCGGCGCGATGGCTGAGGCGGCGCTGCGCGCACCTAGCTGAACAGCATCGCCCGCCCCGGCTCCTCCAGCACGTCGGCGACGTCCCTGAGGAACCGCGCACCCTCGGCACCGTCGACCAGTCGATGGTCGAACGAGAGGCTCAACGTCATCAGCTGCCGCAGCGCGATCTCGCCGCGGTACTCCCACGGCTGTCGCCGGACAGCACCGACGGCGAGGATGCCCGATTGCCCGGGCGGCAGGATCGGCGTGCCGGCGTCGACACCGAACACGCCGATGTTCGAGATCGAGAAGGTGCCGCCGGCGAGCTCAGCCGGCGACGTCTTGCCCGACCGCGCGGTGCTCGCCAACCCGGCGATCGCGTCCGCCAACTGTGTGAGCGTGAGCGACTGAGCCTCCCTGATGTTCGGGACGATGAGACCTCGATCGGTCGCTGCGGCGATGCCGAGGTCGACGTACCCGTGCTCGACGATCTCGCCCGCCTGCTCGTCCCAGCGGGAGTTGAGGCCCGGCGTGCGCGGCAGCGCCATGCACACGGCCTTTGCGACCACGGCGAGCGGCCCGATCCGATGCTCGGCCAGAGGCCGATCCGCACGCAGAGTGGCGACCAGATCCATGGTCGCGGTCACGTCGACCGTGTGGAAGACCGTGACGTGTGGTGCCGTGAACGCGCTCTGCACCATGGCCGCCGCGGTGTGCTTGCGCACCCCTCGGATCGGGATGCGCGTCTCGCGGTTCCCGGACGCAAGGGCGGCCGGGCCGTCGGGCACCGTCGTGGTCGCTGTCGGCGCGGCTGTGATCGACGCCGCTCCGACGCGAGCCGCATAGGCGTCGACGTCGGCACGCGTGATGAGCCGGTTCCCGACCTCCGCTGCGATCAGCACCAGGTCGACACCCAGGCGTTTCGCGTGGGCGCGCACCGGCGGCGTGGAGCGCGGTCGCTCCACAACCGTCTCCGACGATGCAGATGGCGTGGCGTCGTGCGGTGCCGCCTCGAGTACGGCGGTATCGGCTTGCGGCACCGCTCCCCCACGTCGTGCCCGACGAGCCGGGCGACCCGAGGCCGTGGGCGCCGCGCCGTAGCCGACCAGGTTGGGCTGGGTCTTCTCCTCGGCGTCCGCGGTCGCGGGCTGTTCGGCGGCGGAGACCGCCGCATCCGCGCCTTCCACCTCGAACGCGATGAGAGGCGCGCCCACGGCCACGGTCTCGCCCGCCTCGGCGTGCAGAGTCGAGACGGTGCCCTCGTACGGCGAGGGCAGCTCCACGACGGCCTTCGCCGTCTCGACCTCCGCGAGAGTCTGATTCAGTGCGACGGGATCGCCGGGCGAGACGAGCCACTGCACGACCTCGGCCTCCGTGAGGCCTTCACCCAGGTCGGGAAGGCGGAATTCGGCGATCACAGGTCGACCCCCGTCAGGCTGTTCGGCCGATCCATCGCCCGGTCGACCGCGTCGAGCAGCCGGTCGAGGTCCGGGAGGTGGTGCTTCTCGAGCTTCGCCGGCGGATAGGGGATGTCGTGGCCCGTCACCCGCAGCGGCGCGGACTCGAGGTATTCGAAGCAGCGC
Organism: Microbacterium hydrocarbonoxydans; assembly: GCF_023715885.1. Lineage (GTDB taxonomy): Bacteria > Actinomycetota > Actinomycetes > Actinomycetales > Microbacteriaceae > Microbacterium > Microbacterium hydrocarbonoxydans_C. The sequence goes on from NZ_JAMBOY010000002.1 coordinate 14,655, forward strand.
TCGGTGATGCTCGCGATGACCTCGGCGGCCACACCCGCCTCGCGGGAGGCCTCGTGGGCCACCACCACACGGCCCGTCTTGCGCACCGACGCTGCCACGGAGTCGTAGTCGACGGGCGACAGCGACCGGAGGTCGATGACCTCGAGCGACACACCCTCGTCCTCCGCGGCGTCGGCCGCCTGCAGCGCGGTGGTGACCATCGCCCCATAGGTGATGAGAGTGGCATCCGAGCCGGACCGAACGACGCGCGCGAGGCCCATCGGGGCGGCATCCGCGAGGGGCGCGTCGAGGTCGACATCGCCCTTGTGGTGGTACAGGCGCTTGGGCTCGAAGAAGATCACCGGATCGTCGCTCGCGATCGCCTGCCGCAGGCTCCGATAGGCGTCCGCGGGATTCGACACCGCGATCACGCGCAGTCCGGCCGTGTGGACGAAGTACGCCTCCGGAGACTCCGAGTGATGCTCGGCGGCACCGATGCCGCCGGCCCACGGGATGCGGATCGTGATCGGCATCCTCACTCGCCCCTGGGTGCGATAGTGCAGCTTCGCCACCTGCGCGACGATCTGGTCGAACGCCGGGTACACGAAGCCGTCGAACTGTATCTCGACGACCGGACGGTAGCCGCGGAAGGCGAGTCCGACCGCCATCCCGACGATGCCGGACTCCGCCAGCGGGGTGTCGATCACGCGCGCGGATCCGAACTCGTCGAGGAGCCCATCGGTGATGCGGAAGACGCCGCCGAGCTTGCCGATGTCCTCGCCGAGCAGAACGACCCTGTCGTCGTCGCGCATCGCTTGACGCAGTCCGGCCCCGAGAGCCTTCCCGAGAGTGAGTTCCGTCATGATCAGACCTCGCTCTCGAACGTCGCGAGGTAGGCCGCGTACTCGTCGCGCTGGCGGTCGAGTCCCGCGTGCGGCTCGGCGTAGACACCGTCGAAGACCGCGAGGGGTTCACGGGTGACCATGCCGAGGCACTCCGCCCGCATCTCCTTCGCCACGGCATCAGCCGCCGCCTGCGTCTCGGCGAGATGCTCGTCATCGAGCTCGCCGATCCCCCGGAGGTAGGTCTCCAGACGAGCGATCGGGTCGCGGTCGCGCCAGGCCTCGAGCTCCTCGGCGGGGCGGTACCTCGTCGGGTCGTCGGCAGTCGTGTGCGGCCCCATCCGGTACGTGACGGCCTCGATGTAGGCGGGCCCCTTGCCGGAGCGTGCGTGATCGAGCGCCCAGCGCATCGCGGCCAGGCACGCCAGCACGTCGTTGCCGTCGACTCGCATGCTCGGGATGCCGAAGCCCGGCGCGCGACCCGCGATGGGGTACTGCGACTGCAGAGCCACCGGCTCGGAGATCGCCCAGTGATTGTTCTGGCACACGAACACGACGGGCGCCCGGTAGGACGCCGCGAAGATCATCGCCTCGTTCACGTCGCCCTGGCTCGTCGCGCCGTCGCCGAAGTAGGTGACGGCGACTTCGTGGGCGCCCTCGAGACGGATGCCGAGGGCGTAGCCGACCGCGTGCAGGGACTGCGCGCCGATGATGATCTGCAGGGGCGCCACACGAAGCGCGGCAGGGTCATGCCCCGCGCCCTCCTCACCTCGCCACATGCGGACGTAGTCGCCGGGCTGGGCGCCGCGGGCGTAGATGACACCGGTCTCCCGGTAGCTCGGGAACACGAAATCCTGAGGCGCCAGTGCGCGCGCCGTGCCGATCTGCGTGGCCTCCTGCCCCTGGCACGGCGCCCACAGGCCGAGCTGTCCTTGCCGTTGCAGGGCGACACCCTCCGTGTCGATACGCCGGAGCACGACCATGTCGCGGTGCAGCGCGCGCAGCTGAGCGGGATCGACGTCGCTGATCAGGCGATCGAGCTGGGGGTTCGGGATCCGCGCGCCGTCGGGGGTCAGGATGCGCTCTGCGAGCTCCAGATCCTGCGCGGTGTCGACGATCGGGGTGATCTGCGGTGACATCATCGTCCTCCTCGTTCGCGGCGTCCTCCTGGGACGACCGCGCGGCAACCGGCATCGTCACCGGCTAACCAGAGCGTACGTCTGCTCATCACCTCGCTCAAGCAATGGAAGACCGCTTGAGCATGTTGCTCAATTCAGTGGAATACCACCCTGCTACCCTTTGGCACTATGGCTGGCCTCGACCGCATCGATCTCGAACTCCTCGCCGCGCTCGCCGACGATCCTCGTGTCACGATCGTGGCACTCGCCGAGAATCTCGGCCTCTCGCGCAACACCATCCAGGCGCGCATGGCACGTCTCGAGCAGACCGGGGTGTTCCTCTCCTACGAGAGGTCGTTCTCGACCGACGTGCTCGGATTCCCCCTGCAGGCGTTCGTGAGCATCGGCGTCCGTCAGACCGAGCTGCCTCGCATCATCAACGAACTCGCGCGCATCCCCGAAGTCGTGCAGGCCCATGGTCTCAGCGGCTCCATCGATCTCCTGGCGCGGGTCGCGTGCCGTGACGCCCGTCATCTGTTCGACACCGATGCCCGCATCCTGTCGATCGAGGGAGTCGAGCGCACCGAGACCGCGCTCGCGATGGGCGAGGTCATCCCGTTCCGGGTCGCCGGGCTCATCGGCCTCGCGAAACGGGAATCCTGAGGAAGCGACGGATCGCGCCGGCGGCCTCGGCCGGTGTCTCGTAGTGGATCAGGTGCCCGACGTGGGCGATCTCGACGAGCTCCGCGTCGGGGAAGCGCCGCACGAGCTCCCGCTCGACCTCGATCGGGGTGATGTCGTCGCGCTGCGCCGCGATCAGCAGCGTCGGGACGTCGATGGACGATGCGAACTGGCTCACGTCGTGCGAGACGCTCGTGACGAAGGCGTCCCGCAGCACGTCGCGATCGGCGAAGCGCGAGAAGTACGTGTCGTGCTGGTCGTGGATGAACCGGCGCAATCCCGGGTCGGAGGTCTTCGCCATGGCGATGCTCATGATCCGCACGATCAGCCGGTTCCTCAGCAGTGCCGTGCCGAGCCGCGGGGGCAGCTTCGCGCCGAACGCGTAATAGAGCACGGCGAGACGCGTCATGACGCCCTTCGGACCCGCCAGCGCCGGCGCCCCGATCGGATTGATCAGGATCAGCTCCGGCGTCGAGAGCCCTGACGCGACGGCGGCGGAAGTGACGATCGACCCGAAGGAGTGGCCGAGGATGACGGCACCCGGAGCGACCTGCGCCGCGAAATCGCTCAACCACGCCGTGTACTCGTCGAGGTCGTACGTCCTCCCTGCGACGGGAGCGGACTCGCCGAAGCCCGGCAGGTCGGGGGCGACGACCCGCGCCTCGGGAAGGAAGGCGAGCACGGACTCGAGGCCGTGATGCTCTCCGCGGAATCCGTGCACCGCGATCAGGGTGACCTCGGCGTCCGCCGGGCCGTACACCCAGTAGGCGGTGTCCGCGCCGCGCACGTGCACGGCGTGCCTCTCCACCGGCAGTCGGCTCAGGCGGTCTGCGTACGGCGACGTGACGGTCATCCCTCGAGTCTACGGATCCGAAGGAGCGCTCCCGTGTTCTTCAGGCCCGATGTCGGTGCTCGCCTCTACCGTGATCCCATGCCCCGCGATGCCCCGATCCCCGAGTGGATCACGCGCGTCGGGGTGTTCGACCTGGAGACGACCGGAGTCGACGTCGAGCACGATCGCATCGTGACCGCGCACGTCGGCCTGCTCGACGATCGTGGTGTGGAGATCGCGGCCCGGAACTGGATGGCAGACCCCGGCATCCCGATCCCGGACGGCGCGACCGCCGTGCACGGGATCACGACCGCCCATGCGCAGACTCACGGTCGCCCTGCGCTCGAAGTGGTGACGCAGGTCTCCTCTGCTCTCGCATCGCTGCTCTCGCAGGGAGTGCCCATCGTCGCCTACAACGCCTCCTACGACTTCTCCCTGCTCGCGCATGAGGCGCGGCGGCACGGCATCCCGGTCCTCGAGAGCCCGTCCCCCGTGATCGATCCCCTTGTCATCGACAAGGCTTATGATCGATATCGGCCCGGTAAGCGCACGTTGCAAGTCGTCGCAGCGCATTACGCGGTGCCACTCGAGGACGCGCACGATGCTTCCGCCGATGCCGTCGCGGCCGGGCGCATCGCCCAGGCGCTGGCCCGACAGTTCGTGCTTCCCGTGACGCTCTCCGAGCTCCACGAAAGGCAGATCGGCTGGGCCCGCGCCCAGGCCGCGAGTCTCACCGACTATTTCATCCGCATCGGTCGCATCGATCCCGAAGACACCATCGACGGGTCATGGCCGGTGCGCCCCCGTAGAGCGCCCCTGAGAGAGGATCTCCCCCATGCGTTTCCACTCCCGTGACGTCGCCCGTGTCGAGGAGACCTGGCAGCAGTACGTCCCCTCGGCGATCCTGCACGACGTCGACCCCCGGCGCTTCCGCTTCGACTGGCACTCCGAGGTGCTTCCCGGCATGAGCATCGTCCGCTACGACCTCGCCGCTCGCGTCCACTCGACGGCTGAGCCGCAGGATCAGTTCCTCGCCTGTCGCGTCGACGGAGCCGGCGTCCGCCTGCATTCCGACGGGGCGGATCTCGACCCTGCACGTCCCTGGTTGACCGACGGCCCGCGGGTGCACGCGCACTGGGACGAGAGCGTCCGCGTCACCGCGCTGGTCTTCGACCGTGAGCCGCTCGAGCAGCTCGCGCGCCGCATCACCGGCGACGACACCATGGCGCTTCACGTCACCGACCTCTCCCCCTCGACCGCCGCTGCGGCATCGGCGTGGGACCGCATGTTCGACTACGTCGAACGCAGCATCCAGGAACTCGAGGCGGGAGACGCCCTGCTCCGTGCGGAACTCGCCCGGCACGCAGCGACCACGACGCTGTCGACGTTCTCGACGACCATCCTGAGCAGGCGCTCCCGCTCACCGCAGACCGCGCCCGCGCCGGCGACGGTGCGGAGAGCCCTCGCCTATATCGCCGAGAACGCGCACAGACCGATCACGATCGACGATGTGGCCGCCGCTGTGCACATCTCGACGCGCGGACTGCAGTATGCGTTCCGGCGTGCGCTCGATGTCACACCGGCCGAGTGCCTGAGACAGGCGCGCCTCGACGGAGCCCACCGCGAACTCCGCTCGGGGGTGCCGACGACGGTCGCGGCCATCGCCCGACGCTGGGGGTTCGCGCACCCGTCGCGCTTCGCAGCCGCCTATCGGGAGGCGTTCGGCGTACTGCCGTCGGTGACGGCCGGTAAGCACAGGAGATGACGCGAGGCGAACACCCTGTTCGCTTTTCTGGCGTGGCGCCTCGTCACGGCTCGGAACGGGTTTCACGACAGCCTAGATTTCGAGACATGGGTTTTCTGTACTACGGCGACTCCGAGCCGATCCAGATCGATGACCGCGCGCTCGCGCATCTGAAGGTCGTCGTCGCCACGAAGCTCCGCCGCAACGAGAGTTTCACGGTCTCCTGGCGTCACCCCGACGGTCAGCCGAACGGACGCTCGACCATCTGGCTGCACCCGTCCATCCCGCTGCGCTTCGTCTTCCAGGATCCGGAGACTCCCGAACTGAGCCGGCGATGGATCGAGGATCTTGCTCACTCCGCCAACTCGAGTGGGGGAATCACGCTCGTCGACGAGCACCTCGAAGCCCCGGAGCCGATCGAGACCGGCCCCGGGGCGCTCGAGTCCGCAGCGGACTGAGGCCGCGTCAGATCACGTCTCGCTCGACGACGGTGTCGCGGCGACCGCGCCGGGCGACCAGCAGGATCAGCCCGATGATGAAGACGAGTGCGCCCGCCGCCATCAGGATGTAACCGACCATGTCGAGGTTGACCCAGTCCACCTGGATGTTGAGGGCGAACACGAGGATCGCGCCGATCACGAAGAGCACGACGCCGGTGCCGATGGTCATGATGCCTCCTAGATTCCGGACGAACCGGGCAGGGTGAGCCGGTCGTTCCGCTTCTCAGAGTGTCAGCGCCTCGGTTCGCGCAACAAGGGCTTGACATGCTCGTCCGTGCGCGGATTCGACGGTAGGGCGGGCGGGACTTGAACCCGCGATCGTTGGGTTATGAGCCCACTGCCTTAACCAGCTTGGCCACCGCCCCGTAGCGACAAGCCTAGCGGTCGAGTCCGTCAGGCCGGAGTCGCGTCCTCGTGCGTGCGCAGATGACCGAGATAGATGTCGGCGTTCGCGATCAGCCCCTCCCGCTCGTCCTCGGTGAGTGACCTGCGCACCTTCGCCGGGACGCCGGCGACGAGCGAACCGTCCGGCACCTCGGTGCCGCTCAGCACTACGGCCCCGCCCGCGATCAGACATCCCGCCCCGATCACGGCGCCGCTCAACACCACCGCGCCCATGCCGACCAGTGAACCGTCGCCGATCGTGCACCCGTGGACGACGGCGTTGTGCCCGATCGACACCTTCGCGCCGATTCGAACGGGATGACCGGCATCCACGTGGACCGAGACGTTGTCCTGCACGTTGCTCCCTGCACCGACGGAGATCTGCGCCGAGTCCGCGCGCAGCACGGCGTTGTACCAGACGCTCGCCCCCGGCTCGATCCGCACGTCCCCGACTACACGGGCACCATCGGCGACGAAGGTCGCCTGGGCGATCGAAGGGACCTTGTCGCCGAGGGCGAGGACGGATGCGCCGGCTGCGATGCTCATGAGGCGAGACTACCCTCACACGCCCGATTTTCCGCGTGATTACGGGGCGGTAAGCCGAGCCTTCGCTTGCTTGCGGAATGATTCCAGACGAGTAGCGTTGTCTTCACCAGGCAGAAGAATCCACTCCGGAGGAGTCACGATGAGCAAGGCACAGACCGTTCCCACCACCGCCAGCGACCCGACCGTCGCGGCCGCAGCCGCCCAGTTCCTCTCCCCCGTCGTCCTCGGCCTCCAGGCACTCACGATCAACGGCAAGCAGGCGCACTGGCACGTGCGCGGCGCCAACTTCGTCGGCGTGCACGAGCTGCTCGACACGATCGTCGCCCACGCCGGCGACTTCGCCGACACCGCCGCAGAGCGTATCGTCGCCCTCGGACTGCCGATCGACGCACGCGTCAACACCGTCGCGGGCAAGGCGGGCGACACGTCCGTGCCGGCCGGCTTCACGCAGTCCGACGAGCTGGTGCGCGCGGTCATCACCGACATCGACGCGATCCTCGTCGACCTGAAGGCCGCGATCGACGGACTCGACGAGGTCGACCTGACGAGCCAGGACGTCGCGATCGAGATCATGCGCGGACTCGAGAAGGACCGCTGGTTCCTCGTCTCGCACATCGCCGCGTAATCGCACTGAGACGAGGAAGGGCACCGGGAGCGATCCCGGTGCCCTTCCTGGTTCTCGCAGGCAAGCCGCGACGACCCTCACCCGCGGTGCGTGAGACGTCCGCCGAGGAGCGTCGCGACGACCGGCATCCCGCGCAGCGTCTGCCCCTCGACGGAGCGAGGGTCGACGCCGCACAGCACGAGGTCAGCGACCTCGCCCGGTCGCGTTGACGACCGCACGCTCGCACCGAGCGCTTCCTCGAATCGCAGTGCCTCCTCGGGATGCCACGGCGCTCGCTCGTCGTCCGTCCGCGCAACGGCCGCCGATATGGCCTGCCACGGATCCAGGGGCGCGACCGGTGCGTCCGAGCCGAACCGCAGCTCCACCCCTGCGTCCTGCAGAGCCCTCAGCGGATAGCCGATCGAGGTCTGCGACGACCAGTGCGTACCGACGATGTCGCGGTCGTCGAGCGCATGCTGCGGCTGCACGCTGGCGACGACCCCGAGCCGACCGAAGCGAGCGAGATCGGCGTGACGCACCAGCTGCGCGTGCTCGATCGTCCCGACCGCGCCGGTCGTGGTGAACGCGTCGAGCGCGGCGGTCACCGCTCGGTCGCCGATGGCGTGCACAGCGACCGCTAGCCCCGCGCCCGTCGCGGTCGTCAGAAGCTCGGTGAGCTCCGCCGGAGGAACGGTGAGCACTCCGTAGTTGTCCGGATCGTCGGGGTAGGCGTGCGAGCAGGCGGCCGTGCGGGTGCCGAGGGACCCGTCGCTGATGATCTTCAGCGGGCCGACATGGATGAGACCGCGCGCCGCCTCAGGCGCGTCGACGAGCTCATGGGCCTCTCCCGTGCGCAGGCCCGTCGCGATCGCGCGGGCGAGGTCGAAGGGATACACGGCGAACTCGACCCGGTGCGCGGCGAAACCCGCCTGCACGCGGCGCGACCACGCATCGGCGTTCCAGGCCATGTCGAAGTCGACCAGGCCCGTGACTCCCCGCGACGCGGCCCGCGCGCCGGCCTGTGCGACGGCGTGATCGCTCTGCGCCGGATCGGCGGCGTTCAGGCGACGCGAGATCTCGAAAGCATCGGCCTCTCGCAGCACGCCGTCGACGGCATCGAACCCCTCCCGGCGCAGGGCGGCCGAGTTCAGCCAGGTGCTGTGGACGTCCGCATTGATGAGGTACGTGGGCGCGCTGCCCGTCGCTGCGTCGAGCAGCGCGAGGCTCGGCTCATCGGGCCAGAGGGCGTCCCGGAACCCGCTGCCGACGCGGCGTCCGTCCTGCAGCGGCACCGCACGCGACATGATGCGAGCTGCCTCTGCTGCGGAGGCGGCGTCGCCGAGCGGCGTGCGCTGCGACTCCAATGCCCACTGCACGGTGTGCACGTGATTGTCCCAGAGTCCGGGCACGACCCATGCGCCGTCACCATCGAGCACCTCCCCGCGCGCGGCCACCGCGCCGGCCGGGGCGATGTCGACGATCCGCCCGTCGTCGAGGAACACGTCGACGGGTTCGTCGTCGATGAGGAACTCGCGACCGGGGCCCGCGATCCGCACCGAGGTGACGGTGCCGATGCCCTCGCCGTTCGCGCTCACCGGACGGCGCCCGTGCGAGCGTCACGCGCTCTGCGCATCTCGGCGGCGAGCTCGGGGTGCGCGTACGGCCCGTCGGACTCCAGCGCTTCGATGACGGCATCCACCGTCTCTGCCGGCTTGTTCTGGCTGAGCTTGCGCTTCGCGACGACGCGGCTCGGCGTGAGCCGGAACCCCACGGTGCCCGAGGCGAGACGGGTGACGAACGCCGGATCGTTGGGGCGCTCCCACATGCGGCGGGGGTCAGGCATCCGTCCTTCGAATCGGTCGACGAGCCGGTCGAGCACGACGAGGTTCTCCTCGTCGGAGAGGATCTCCGGGATGCCGGCGAGGTGCACGGCCGTGTAGTTCCAGGTCGGCACCGCCTGCACGTCGCCGTACCACCCCGGGGAGATGTATCCGTGCGGCCCCTGGAACACCACCAGCAGCTCGCGCTCCCCCATACCGTGGATCAGGTCGTCGGGACGACCGACGTGACCGACGATCGTCAGGTCTTCGCGGTCCTGGTCCAGCAGGACCACGTAGTGCGACGAGACGAGTCCGTCGGGGCCGTTGCTGACGATCGTGGCCCACGGATTCGCGTCGACGATACGACGGATCTCATCGACGTCCGCGAGGGTGAAGCTGGGATTCTGACGCATCCCCCCAGCCTATGACCGCCGCGTCACGCCTGGCAGCGAGGACACCAGTAGAGCTTGCGCGCGCCGATCTCCTCGAGAGCGATCTCGGTGCCGCAGACCCGGCAGGGCAGGCCGGCGCGGTGATAGACCCAATGGCGGTCGTCGCGACTCGCCATGGCTGCGCGGTAGGCCTCGGGCGACAGGTCGTCCATCGTCATCATCTGGCCGGTCTCGACGCCGATCGCCAGCAGACGCACCCAGTCGCGCCACAGTGCGCGCACGACATCCTCCGGCACCTGCTTGCCGGGCGTGTGCGGATTCAGGCGCTGCCGGAAGAGCATCTCGGCTCGGTAGACGTTGCCGATGCCGCTGACGACCGACTGGTCCATGAGCAGGAGGGCGATGACGGTCTGCGTCTTGCGCACGGCACGCACGAAGCGCTCCTCGTTCTCGACCGGGTCGCCGACGAGCGGGTCGGGGCCGAGCTTCGCGATGGTCGCCAGCATCTCGTCGGGCGTCTGCAACACGCAGGCGGTCGGTCCGCGCAGGTCTGCGGCCGTGATGTCGGTCATGAGGCGCAGACGCACCTGCCCGACGACCGGGGGCGGCCACTCGACGCGATCCCCGTCCGACTCGTCACCGAGCCCTTTGGTCTGCTCCGACATGCGCACGTGCACGCGCGTGCGACGCGGAGCGCCGATCGACGACAGGGAATTTTCGCCCGCATCGTCGAGGATGGGATCGTCGAGCACGGTGCCGCGCTGATTGGTCTGTCCCATCCGGCCGTTGGCGGACGCGATGGTCGGGTCGACGACGATCTCGCCGGCGAAGTCCCACGCGCCGTAGAGCCCGAGATGCACGCGCAGCCAGACGTCGCCCTCGGCCTCGAGGAACATCTGCTTCCCGACCGCCTGGACGCTCACGGCCTCGCGACCATCGAGGATCGCGGCGCCCTCGGCGAACCGGCCCTGGGGGCTCGACGCCGACATGGGCTTGCCGACGAAGTTGCGATCGAACTGTCTCGCGATCCGGTGGACGGAGTGACCCTCGGGCATCTCAGGCCCGAGGATCCGGCAGCAGCGACCCGTCGCGCTCGAAGTCGGCGATCTGAGCGATGCGACGCACGTGGCGCTCCTCGTCCGAGAACGGCGTGGCGATGAACGTGTCGATGAACGACGTCACCTCGTCGAAGGTGTGCTGACGCGCACCGATCGAGATCACGTTGGCGTCGTTGTGCTGACGCGCGAGCTCTGCCGTCGAGGTGTTCCAGACGAGCGCGGCGCGCACCCCCTCGACCTTGTTCGCGGCGATCTGCTCGCCGTTGCCCGACCCGCCGAACACCACTCCGAGCGTCTCGACGCCGGCTGCCTGGTCGGCGACCACCGCCTGAGCTGCGCGGATGCAGAAGGCCGGGTAGTCGTCGAGCGCGTCGTACTCGACCGGACCGTGATCGACGACCTCGTGCCCCGCGGCGCGCAGATGGTCCTGCAACTGCGTCGAGAAATCGAGACCGGCGTGATCGGTGGCGATGTGGATGCGCATGGCTCCCATCCTAGGATCGAGCGCCGACACGCGGCATCACGGTGCGACGCCGGCCGCGGCCGGCTTGAATCCCGCGCGGATGTTCTCGCAGCATCCGGGACGGCAGACGTCGAACCCGCCGGGGAGCGACGTGACATGGGGACGCTGCTCGTTGGGGCGCCCTTCGAGGCGTTCTTCGATCAGGTCGACGATGCCGGCCACGAACGACGGAGCCACGCCGGGCGTCGGAGTCCGGGTGAACGCCAGCCCCGCTTCCTCCGCAGCTTCGGCGGCTTCGGTGTCGAGGTCCCACAGCACCTCCATGTGATCGCTCATGAAGCCGACGGGGACGACGGCGACCGCCCGGCGCCCCCGCGAGGACAGCTCGCCGATCACGTCGCACACGTCGGGCTCGAGCCACGGCTGCGAGGCAGGACCGGAGCGCGACTGGTACACGAGCTCCCACGAGACCTCGGCAGCTGCGGGGACGGAGGCGCGCACCCGGTCCATCACCCAGGCGGCGACCGCGAGGTGCTGCGCCGCGTACGCGCCTCCGTCGCCCCAGTCGATGTCGCGGGCGCCGGAGCGCTGAGCATCCTCCGTCGGGATGCTGTGGGTCGAGAAGAGGATCTGGATGTCGGATGCCGCGATGCCCTGACCGAGGAACGACTCGACGGCTTCGCGCACGCCCGTCTCGAAAGACTCCACGAAACCGGGGTGGTCGTAGAAGGGGCGGATCTTGTCGATCGTGACGGTCTCGCCGAGTCCCGTCTTCTGCAGCACTCTGGCGAAGTCCTCGCGGTACTGTCGGCAGCTGGAGAAGGAGCTGTATGCGCTCGTCGCGAAGGCGAGGAGGGTGGTGTGGCCGGCGTCCGCAGCCTCGGTCACCACCTCTTCCAGGTACGGGCTCCAGTTCCGGTTGCCCCAGTACACGGGCAGATCGATGCCCCGCCGCTTCAGCTCACCCTCCAGCGCCTCCTTCAGGATGCGGTTCTGGCCGTTGATAGGGCTCACGCCGCCGAAGTGACGGTAGTGGTGCGCGACCTCCTCGAGGCGCTCGTCGGGGATGCCACGACCGCGCGTGACGTTGCGCAGGAACGGGATGACGTCGTCCTGTCCCTCGGGACCCCCGAAGCCCGCGAGCAGGATGCCGTCATACGCGACCGGGGTGGTCACGAAGGGTGCTCCGCTCGCGGCGGCGGCTGAGGCAAAGGGGACGGTGTTCGGCTCGATCGCAGTCACCCCTCCATCCTTTCACCTCTCCGACGTGAGACAGGCCGGGATGCTGGCGTAGGCTGTCATGGTTGCCGTGGGCGCCAACTGCGCCGGGTTGCGGTGACATCCCCTCACCCCTGGGAGTACAGCTGTGCCTGGAGAGAACCTCACCCGCATCGAAGCGCAGGAGCGCCGCGACGTCATCGATACCCAGTCGTACGAGGTGTCGCTCGACCTCACCAAGGGCGCCGAGGTCTTCGGTTCCCGCAGCGTGGTGCGCTTCACCGCGACGCCGGAGAGCTTCACCTTCATCGACCTGATCGCGCGCGAGGTGCGCGAGATCTCGCTCAACGGCGAGCAGCTCGACCCCGAGGAGGTCTTCGCCGACTCGCGCATCGCCCTGTCCGGTCTGCAGGCCGAGAACGTGCTCGTCGTCGACGCCGACTGCCTCTACACGAACACCGGTGAAGGGCTGCACCGCTTCGTCGATCCGGTCGACGGCGAGGTCTACCTGTACTCGCAGTTCGAGGTCCCCGACTCCCGCCGCGTCTTCGCCGTGTTCGAGCAGCCCGACCTCAAGGCGACGTTCCAGTTCACGGTCACCGCACCCGCCGCGTGGAAGGTCGTCTCGAACTCCCCCACGCCCGAGCCGATCCTGCACGACGACAGCACGATCGCCACCTGGGGCTTCGAGCCCACCCCTCGTATCTCCTCGTACATCACGGCACTGATCGCCGGCCCCTACGAGTCGACGTTCTCGGAGCTCACGAGCGCCTCCGGCCGGGTGATCCCGCTCGGCGTCTACGGGCGCAAGAGTCTGTGGCAGCACCTCGACGCCGATTACATCTTCGACAAGACCCGCCAGGGCTTCGCCTACTTCGAGTCGAAGTTCGGAGTCCCCTACCCGTTCGCGAAGTACGACCAGCTCTTCGTCCCCGAGTTCAACGCCGGTGCCATGGAGAACGCGGGCGCCGTCACCTTCACCGAGACCTACGTGTTCCGCAGCAAGGTGACGGATGCTGTCAAGGAGCGCCGCGTCGTCACGATCCTGCACGAGCTCGCCCACATGTGGTTCGGCGACCTCGTCACGATGAAGTGGTGGAACGATCTCTGGCTCAACGAGTCGTTCGCCGAGTGGGCGTCGACCATCGCGACCGCCGAGGCCACCGAGTGGACCGAGGCGTGGACGACGTTCAACGCGATGGAGAAGACCTGGGCGTACCGTCAGGACCAGCTGCCGTCCACGCACCCGATCGTCGCCGAGATCAACGACCTCGAGGACGTGCAGGTCAATTTCGACGGCATCACCTACGCGAAGGGCGGATCCGTCCTCAAGCAGCTCGCGGCCTGGGTCGGCATCGAGCAGTTCTTCGCCGGTGTCTCGCAGTACTTCCAGAAGCACTCATGGGGCAACACCGAGCTGAGCGATCTGCTCACCGAGCTCGAGGCCACCAGCGGTCGTGAGCTGAGCAGCTGGTCGAAGAAGTGGCTGGAGACGGCCGGCGTCAATACGCTCGAGCCGTTCATCGTCGAGGACTCCGACGGCACCATCTCGCGCTTCGCCGTGACGCAGACGGCGCCGGCCGACTATCCCACGATCCGCCCGCACCGCCTGGGCATCGGGTTCTACTCGCTGCAGGACGGCGCGCTGGTCAGGGTGCACTACGTCGAGGTCGACGTCGACGGCGACCGCACCGAGGTGCCGGAGCTGCAGGGCCTCACGCGCCCCGACCTCGTGCTCCTGAACGACAACGATCTCGCCTACGCGAAGATCCGCCTCGACGAGCGCTCGCTGGCGACCGCGATCGCCCACCTCGCCGACATCAGCGAGCCGCTTCCGCGCTCGCTCGTGTGGGGTGCGGCCTGGGACCAGACGAGGGATGCCGAGACGGCGGCGTCGGACTACATCGACCTCGTGCTCGGCAACATCGGTCGCGAGACCGAGTCGACGACCGTTCGCACCACGCTCGCCCAGCTCCGCACCGCGGCGACGCTGTACGTGGCGCCCGAGCAGCGCGAGGCCGCCCGCCAGAAGGTGGCCGACGGCCTGTGGGCCCTCGCCGAAGGGGCAGAGTCCGGCAGCGACAGCCAGCTGCAGTTCGTGACCGCGTTCGCCGGCTCGCTCGTCACCCCCGAGCACGCGGGCATCGTCGGCCGGCTCCGCTCCGGCGAGGAGACCCTGCCCGGCCTCGAGATCGATGCCGACCTCAACTGGCAGCTGCTGGTCGGACTGGCCACCGTCGGTGCGACGGATGCCGCGGCGATCGACGCGGCTCTGGCCGCCGACAACACGGCCAAGGGCGCGGAGTTCGCCGCACAGGCTCGAGCCGCGCTTCCCGACCTCGATTCGAAGCGTGCGGCGTGGTCGTCGCTGATCGAGCGCGATGACGCACCGAACACGATCGTCCGCTCCGCCGCGCTCGGGTTCGTGCACCCGGCCGGCGTCGACTCGCTCCGCGAGTTCGTCCAGCCGTACTTCGACATGCTGGTGCCGATCTGGGACTCGCGGACGTATCAGATCGCGCAGTACCTCGTGGTTGGTCTGTTCCCGACCGCGATCGCCGACGTGGCCCTCCGAGACGCCACACGCGCCTGGCTGTCCGAGCATCAGGACGCGGCACCCGCTCTGCGTCGCCTCGTGATGGAGAACCTCGCCGACGTCGAGCGCGCACTCGCCGCGCAGTCGCGCGACGCCGACGACTGACACCCGGCCTGAGCGAAGGCCTCAGCGCGGCGCGTCCAGCCCGCGCTGAGGCCTTCTCGCTACCCTGGAGGGGATGACTCCCCTGCCCTCGCAAGTCACTGCCCCGCCCGAAGAACCGGCTCTCTCCCCGGAGTGGACCGAGTTCCTGCGCGTCCTCGGCGACGTCGGTATGAAAGCGCTCCACGTCGCGATCATCATCATCGCGTGCGTCCTCATAGCCCTCGTGCTCCGCGTGGTCATCCGCCGTGTCGTGCACCGCATCGTCGACACCGCGAAGAACAAGGCCTCGGTCGACGACACCCAGGCCCTGGAACGCTCGCCGCTGGCCGACATGCGACTCGTGCAGCGCACCCGCACCCTCGGCACGATCCTCCAGAACATCGTCAACGTCATGCTGGTCGTGATCGCCGTCGTCCTGGTGGTCAACGCCCTCGACTCCAGCCTGCTGGGATCCCTGACCCTGCTCACGGCGGCGGTCGGCGCCGGTCTCGGCTTCGGTGCCCAGAACATCGTCAAGGACGTCCTGAACGGCATGTTCCTCGTCGCCGAGGACCAGATCGGCATCGGAGACGTCGTCGACCTCGGCCTCGCGTCCGGCGTGGTCGAGTATGTGAGCGTCCGTATCACGCAGGTGCGCGACGTCAACGGCACGCTCTGGTACGTCCGCAACGGCGAGGTGACCAGGATCGGCAACATGTCACAGGGCTGGGCTCGCGCGATCATCGACATCGGAGTGCCCCTGGACGCGGACCTCGATCAGGTCGAGCAGGTCATGCTGGAGACCGCCCAGGGCCTCGCGAAGGATCCGAAGTGGCGGACGCGCATCATCGAGAAGCCGGAGCTGTGGGGCCTCGAGTCGATCGGCGGCGAGGCGCTCGTCGTGCGGATCGTCATCAAGGCGCGCGCCAACGCGAAGGACGACGTGGCTCAGGAGCTGCGCAAGCGCCTCCGCGCGGCGCTGCTCGAGAAGGAGATCGCCCTGCCGAGCATGGCGACCGTCGTCCCGACCGGTCTCGACGGTGCGAGGCGGGTACGCGGCGCCAACCCGCCGAAGACGCGACCGAATGCGGTCACCGGTGTTCCGGTCATCCCCGATCGCGGGATCTGGCGACGCAAGAAGCATCAGAACGACGACGGGAGCACCCAGAAGTGACCTTCTACGACGAGGTCGGCGGACGAGAGACCTTCGCGAAGATCGTGTCGGTGTTCTACCGGGAGGTCGCACTGGACCCCGTGCTCAAGGCGATGTACCCGGAGGAAGACCTGGGTCCGGCCGAGGAGCGGCTGCTGCTGTTCCTTGAGCAGTACTGGGGCGGTCCGACCACCTACGGCGAGACGCGGGGCCACCCTCGACTGCGGATGCGGCACATGCCCTTCCACGTCGACCCCGACGCGCGCGATCGTTGGCTCCGGCATATGCGCACGGCCGTGGACGAGGCGCAGTTGTCGCCCCTGCACGAATCGACGCTCTGGGACTACCTGGAGCGCGCCGCATATGCCATGGTGAACACATTCGAGCCCTCCGGCATCGGCACGTCTGCCGACGGCCGCCCCAGGCTCGAGACCCGATCGCGTCAGGAATCAACGGAGAGCACATGACGACGAAGACCCTGTCCGCAGACGTCCTGGTGATCGGATGGGGTCTCGCCGGCCTCGTCGCAGCCGGTGAAGCGCTGGATGCCGGCAAGCGGGTCATCGTCGTCGACCAGGAGCCGCGCACGAACCTCGGCGGGCAGGCGTGGTGGTCGTTCGGGGGTCTCTTCTTCGTCGACTCCCCCGAGCAGCGGCGGATGGGTATCCGCGACTCTCTCGACCTGGCCACGCAGGACTGGTTCGGCACCGCCGGCTTCGACCGGCCGGAGGACGAGTGGCCGCGCCGCTGGGCGGAGGCGTACCTGCAGTTCGCCGCCGGCGAGAAGCGCGCCTGGCTGCGTGAGCGCAGCGTCGGCTTCTTCCCGGTCGTGGGGTGGGCGGAGCGAGGCGGATACGGCGCGCTCGGCCCCGGCAACTCCGTTCCGAGGTTTCACATCACGTGGGGCACAGGGCCGGGCATCGTCGCCCCGTTCGCCGCGGCCGTCGAGCAGGGCGAGCGCGACGGTCGCCTCACCGTCCTCCCCCGTCATCGGGTGGCCGAGCTCACCGTGACAGGTGGCGCCGTCATGGGAGCACGCGGCAGCATCCTCGTTTCGAGCGCGTCCGAGCGGGGGGTCGAATCCTCACGCGAGGTGATCGGCGACTTCGAGATCACGGCTGGCGCCACGATCGTCAGCTCCGGGGGCATCGGTGGAAACCACGACCTCGTGCGCGCCTCCTGGCCGTCTCGACTCGGAACTCCGCCCGAGCACATGCTCACGGGCGTTCCCGCGTACGTGGACGGATCGATGCAGTCCGTGACCGCGGCCGCCGGCGCTCGACTGATCAACGGCGATCGCATGTGGCACTACGTCGAGGGGATCACCAACTGGGATCCGGTGTGGCCGTCGCACGGCATCCGGATCCTGCCGGGTCCCTCCTCGCTGTGGCTCGACGCGACCGGTTCGCGATTGCCCGTTCCCCTCTTCCCCGGGTTCGACACGCTCGGCACGCTCGCGCACCTGCGTCGCACCGGGCACGATCACTCCTGGTTCATCACCTCACGGCAGATCGTGGAGAAGGAGTTCGCGCTCTCCGGCAGCGAGCAGAACCCCGACCTGACCGGGAAGGACGTCGGTCTGCTCCTGCGATCGCGCCTCGCGAAGGGACCGACGGGCCCCGTGCAGGCGTTTCTCGACGAGGGTGAGGACTTCATCGTCGAGAACGACCTGGAGTCGCTGCTCGAGCAGATGCAGCAGCATCCCGGCGGCGAACTCCTCGATCTCGATCGAGTCCGTCGCGAGATCGTCGCGCGGGACCGCGAGATCGAGAACGACTTCACGAAGGATGCGCAGATCGGGATGCTGCGCTCGATGCGCGGCTATCGCGGCGATCGTCTCATCCGCACAGCGGCGCCCCATCGTCTCGAGGATCCTGCGGCGGGGCCGATGATCGCGGTGAAGCTGCACGTGCTCACACGCAAGTCGCTGGGCGGGATCACCACCGATCTCGACGGTCGGGCCCTCGACGCGGACGGCTCTCCGATCCCGGGCCTGTTCGCGGCGGGAGAGGCGAGCGGCTTCGGAGGCGGCGGCGTGCACGGATACCGGGCACTCGAGGGCACGTTCCTCGGCGGCTGCCTCTTCTCGGGGCGCCAGGCGGGCAGAGCGGCGTCGCGCTGACGTCAGCGCAGCCAACGTCTCAGTCGGCGGTGCCCGTGCCGCGCACCGCTGTGAGCCCGATCGCGGCGGGTCCGCGCGTCAGCACGTGCCCTCGGCGGAACGCGAGCCGCGTCCAGCGTCCGGAGCGCATCACGGCGACGTCCTCCTCGCCGGAGATGAATCCGAACGCGTCGGCGGCGAAGGCGACTCCTCTCGGGAGACCGAGCAGGTCGCCTTCCAGCTCGCCCCAGATGGCGGCGCGGAGCGCTCGCACGGCCTCCTCGCCCGCGCCCTCGGTCATGCCATGGGCGACGGCGCTGATGCCCCACTGTGCTCGCTGCGCGACGACGGATGCCGCGATGCTCCCGATCCGCTCCCATTCGCCGCGCGGTGGAGCGATACCGGCCCAGGCGGGCGAGAGTCCGGTCTCCGGAAGATCGAGCACCCGCTCGTCATCGGTCGCGGTGAGCGAGGCGACGACGATGTCGCAGACGAGCTCCGGATCGGCGTGGACCACGCGCATGCCGAGCACGGTCGGGGTCTGATCGAAGAGGCCCTGCGGTGCGAGCGCGGCCGCGGAGAGCGCGAGGACTCCTCCGGTGGCCTGCAGACGGACGCCTTCGTCGGAGATTCGGCCGGCCCGCCCGACGAACGTCAGGACGTCCTTGGTGGTCGGGGCATCGGCGAGGACGAGCTGCGAGGACACAACCTCTAAACTATCAAGGCCAGCGGACGCCCCAGCCGCTGGGGAGGGATGCCATGACCGCCGATTCGCACGCGATCCGCACCGTCGAGCAGTTGCTGGAGGTGCTCGACCTGGACGACACCCGGGCTCGCACCACGGAGGACATCTTCACGGGTCGCTCGCACCCCATGCCGTCCGGCCGGATCTACGGCGGCCAGGTGCTCGCGCAGAGTCTTCTCGCCGCGGAGCGCACTCTGCCGGAGGACCGGGCAGCGCATTCGATGCACGGCTACTTCCTGCGCCCGGGGGACGCGAGTCAGGGTCTCACGATCGCCGTGGACCGCATCCATGACGGGCGATCGTTCTCGACGCGACGCTCGCAGGCGTATCAGAACGGCGTGCCGATCTTCTCGATGATCGCGTCGTTTCAGGACGAGGGACCCGGCGTGGAGCATTCGACGCCGATGCCGTCCGGAGTCCCGGACCCCGAGACCCTCGTGCCCGACGAGGAGCGCGTCGACGGGCTGCCCCCGGGCACCTCACGGATGCTGAGCGACCGTGCGGCCGACGTGCGTCACGTCGAGGGCCCGCTGTTCCTTCCCGGTGATGACGCGCAGGTGCCCGAGCAGGGCGTGTGGATGAAGATGCGGGCACCTCTGCCTGACGATCCCCGCATCCACCGTGCGGCGCTCGCCTATCTGAGCGACATGACGATCCAGGAGTCGATCCTGCGGGCGCACGGCGTCTATTGGGCGCTCCCCGGCCTCAAGGTCGCCAGCCTCGACCACGCGATGTGGTGGCATCGACCGGCGCGGGTCGACGAGTGGCTGTTGTATCTGCAGGAGTCGCCCAACGCCCGCGGCGGCCGCGGCCTCGCGCAGGGACGGATCTTCACCCGCGACGGCGAGCTGGTGGCGTCGGTCGCTCAGGAGATCATGGTGCGGGTGCCGGATCGATTGTGACGCCCCGGCGCACCGCCAGCAGTGCCGGCTCGGTCAGCGGTGGGCGTATTCGATCGACGGTCCGACGAACGGCTCCCACGCGTCGCGCATCTCCTGGGTGAGCCGGGTCGGCCGCCCGGAGCCCGCGTCGACGAGCACGATGACGGCGGTTGACCGCGCGTAGATCGTGCGCGGCTCCGCCGTCGGGTCGTTGTGGACTTCGTAGCAGACCTCGACGCTTGACCCGCCGAGCTTGCCGAACCACATCTGGACCTCGAGCGGACGTCGCTGGTACGGCACCGGCGCGAGGTACTCGATCTCCTGCCGTGCGATCAGCGTGAGCACGCCCTCATCGATCCCCGAGTCGAGCACCGCCGTCGAGGGCGCCTGCTCCCCGGGGCCCGCCCGCCAGAAGGCCCGAACACGTGCTTCCTCGAGCAGCTTGAGCATCGAGGTATTGTTGACGTGGTTGAACGCATCCAGGTCCCCCCAGCGGAGGTGGATCGGGATGTGCAGGCGGGACCCAGGTTCGTGCTCGGTCATCGCGTCAGTCGCGCGTGAGCTTGCGGTGGGTGGAGCGGTGCGGCTTTGCGGCATCCGGTCCAAGGCGCTCGATCTTGTTCTCCTCGTACGCCTCGAAGTTGCCCTCGAACCAGTACCACTGGTCGGGCTTCTCGTCGGTGCCCTCGTAGGCGAGGATGTGCGTGGCGATCCGGTCGAGGAACCACCGGTCATGGGTGATGACCACCGCACAGCCGGGGAATTCGAGCAGTGCGTTCTCGAGAGAGCTGAGGGTCTCGACGTCGAGGTCGTTGGTGGGCTCGTCGAGGAGCAGCAGGTTGCCGCCCTCCTTGAGCGTGAGCGCGAGGTTCAGTCGGTTGCGCTCACCACCCGAGAGGACTCCCGCCTTCTTCTGCTGGTCGGGTCCCTTGAAGCCGAACTTCGACACGTACGCGCGAGACGGGATCTCGGTCTTGCCGACGGTGATGAAGTCGAGTCCGTCCGACACGACCTCCCAGAGCGTCTTGTCGGGGTCGATGTTCGCGCGCGACTGGTCGACGTAGCTGATCTTGACCGTCTCGCCGATCTTCAGGTCGCCGCCGTCGAGGGGCTCGAGGCCGACGATCGTCTTGAAGAGCGTCGTCTTTCCGACGCCGTTCGGCCCGATCACTCCGACGATGCCGTTCGGCGGAAGGCTGAAGCTCAGGCCGTCGATGAGCGAGCGCCCGTCGAAACCCTTCTGCAGCTTCTTCGCCTCGATGACGACGTTGCCGAGGCGCGGACCGGCCGGGATCTGGATCTCTTCGAAGTCGAGCTTCCTGGTCCGCTCGGCCTCCGCTGCCATCTCCTCGTAGCGAGCCAGACGCGCCTTCGACTTGGTCTGGCGCCCCTTCGCACTGGAGCGGACCCACTCGAGCTCCTCTTTGAGGCGCTTGGCGAGCTTCGCGTCCTTCTTGCCCTGGATCTCGAGGCGCTCGCCCTTCTTCTCCAGGTACGTCGAGTAGTTGCCCTCGTAGCCGATCAGCCGGCCGCGGTCGACCTCGGCGATCCACTCGGCGACGTGGTCGAGGAAGTACCGGTCGTGGGTGATCGCGATGACCGCGCCCTTGTACGACTGGAGGTGCTGCTCGAGCCACAGCACGCTCTCGGCGTCGAGGTGGTTCGTGGGCTCGTCGAGCAGCAGCAGGTCGGGCTTCTGCAGGAGCAGCTTGGCGAGGGCGACGCGTCGCTTCTCACCACCGGAGAGCGGCGCGATCGCGGCGTCTCCCGGCGGGGTGCGGAGAGCGTCCATGGCCTGCTCGAGCTGGGAGTCGAGGTCCCAGCCGTCGGCGGCGTCGATCTCCTCCTGGAGCGTCCCCATCTCGGCGAGCAGCGAGTCGAAGTCGGCGTCCGGGTCGGCCATGAGGGCCGAGATCTCGTTGAACCGGTCGAGCTTCGCCTTGATCGCGATGCCGTCCTGGATGTTCTCCAGGACGGTCTTGGACTCGTCAAGCTCCGGCTCCTGCATCAGAATGCCGACCGAGAAGCCGGGCGTGAGCTTCGCTTCTCCGTTCGACGGCGTGTCGAGACCCGCCATGATCTTGAGGATCGTGGACTTACCGGCGCCGTTCGGGCCGACCATGCCGATCTTCGCACCGGGCAGGAACGACATCGTGACGTCGTCGAGGATGAGCTTCTCACCCACCGCCTTGCGTGCACGGACCATCGAGTAGATGTACTCAGCCACCGAAAACCGCTCCTTCTGTTGGCGTCGAAGTTCGACACTCCAGCCTACCGGCCCCTCTCCCGTCGGGCCGACGAGCGCGGCGCTCGGCGACGAATCGGCTTCCGGGGGACCCGTACTGCGCCCGCGCGATCACCAGTCGATCGGTCGAGTGCTGCCGATCAGGCAACGCCCCTCGGCGAGCTGCGGCAGCACTGCTGTGACGGGTTCCCCGGTCGAGGGCCCGACCTGTCCGACGAGGCACTCGGTCTCGCCCCACCTGACCGAGAACTGCAAGCTCTCCGCGGGGTTCCCCACCGTCGAGACGTCTTCGGTCACTTGCATGGCCTCTCGGTCGAAGCCGGCCGCGATCAGAGCATCGATGTAGGCGCGACCGGCGACGCGCTGATCGGACGCCCAGACCTGCGCGGTGACCGCCGAGAACAGCGGCAGGTTCTCCTCAGCGGTGCCCTCAGGCACGAGCACGGGGCCGCTCGGCGTCGGCTCGGCGCTCGTCTCCGTCGCGCTCGGCGAAGGGGTGGGCTCGCTCTGCGGCCCGCACGCGGACAACATGAGCGTCGCACCGAACGCGACGGAAAGGAGAGCAGCAGCGCGTGCCGTTCTGAAAGCCTGTCGTCGAAGCACGCCCCGAGTCTACGGGGGCGGCGATGAACGCCCTGCGCCACGCGCTGCGAGCCCTCAGGACGATGCACTCCAGGCATCGACCGCCGATGCGGAGGCGACCAGCTCACCGCTCGCTGGGTCCACAGAGGGCAGCGCGGGGTCGGCCCAGGGTGTGTCGATGTCGCGTGTGCTCGCGGACGCATCGGCCAAGATGTGCGCTGAGGAGTCCGCGTCGGCGGACTGCCGACCCTGGTCGGCAGAATCCGATCGAGTAGTCGACTTTCGATACGCCGTGGTGCCCCAACGAAGGTCGTGCCCCACCGCGTCTGCGTCGATGTCGACGCTCGTCCCCTGTTTGCCGTTGTTCTCCCAGGCCCGGATCTTCATGCGCCCCGTGACGATCACACTGTCGCCCGCGCGCAATGACGCCTTCACGTTCTCGGCGAGATGGCGGAACGCCGCGACCGAGTACCAGTTCGTGCCGACGTCGATCCACGTCTGCGTGGCCTCGTCGAAGCGCCGATGCGTGCTGGCGAGGCGGAAGTTGGTCACGGGCACTCCCCCGGCCGTGCGGCCCTGTGTCGGGTCGGTGGCGACGTTGCCGATGATCGTGACGGTGTCCTGCATGTCTGTCTCCTTCGCGAGCCGGGTCGGACGCCCGGATGCTCCAAGCATCACCGCGGAGGAATCGCCGCGTTCCGCGCTGGCGCGCCCAACGCCGGTGATTGTGGACAGGTCGAGTAGGCACTCGCTCCGTGCGGAAGAGATCGGAGGCCCCCGCTGGCGACCCTCGCGGAGGGAATGTCGGTGGTCGATCATATGTTCGAACCAGAGAGGAGTTACCGATGTCCGACACACAGCTCTTGACCGCACCCGAGGTTCCGTACGCAGCGCCCCGCCTGTCCTCGCCACACGAGCACCTCGTACGCGCCTCCGCGCATCTCTGGCGTGTGCTGGACGACCGCGGACGTGTGCTCGGACACCTCCGGATCCTCGCCGATCCCCTAGGACTGCGATACCGCGCAGAGCGACTGCATCTGCCCACGGGTACGTTCCGACTGGTCGGCGACTTCTGGCGTGCCGACGACGCCGTCGCCGCTCTGCGCAACGGCTGAAAGACGCGCAGGTGCCGAGCACGGGAGCCAAGCTGCGTGAGATGCAGGCGCGGCACTGGCAGCGAAACTTCATGCGCATGATCGAGTACCTCCGCGGTCATCCGTGCCGAGACTGCGGCGAATCCGATCCCGTGGTCCTGGATTTCGACCACCTCCCAGGATTTGCGAAGCGATTCGAGATCGCGCGCGCAGTCGGGGCCTCGACGCGCTCTTGGGCGTCGATCCTTGCGGAGGTCGACAAGTGCGAGGTGGTGTGCGCGAACTGTCACCGTCGGCGAACGGCCCGGCGAGCCGGACATCGGGAACACCTCCTGTCACGAGGAGAGCGCACCGGTCCGGGTACGGCCGTCGATGACAGCCGTACCGACCCCGGCGGCACGAAACCCTCGCGGGAATCGGTATCCTGAACGTCTACCCCCAGTAGCTCAGTGGATAGAGCATCGATCTTCTAAGTCGCCGGTCGCACGTTCGAATCGTGCCTGGGGGGCCAAAGCCCCGATGTCGGAGCCGTCGATAGGATGTCGGCATGGTATCTGCGTCTGAGAACGACCGGCTCGTCTGGATCGACTGCGAGATGACGGGCCTCGATCTCGCCGTAGACGAACTGGTGGAGATCGCGGTGGTGGTCACCGACTTCGAGCTCCGACCGGTCGATCCCGGGTTCCAGGTCGTGATCCGTCCGAGCGATGAAGCGCTCGCGCACATGAACGATTTCGTCACGAAGATGCACGAGACCTCCGGCTTGAGCGAGGAGATCCCGCACGGGGTCACGCTGACGGAGGCCGAAGCTCAGACCCTCGCATACATCAAGCGATTCGCTCCCGTCGAGAAGAAGGCTCCACTCGCGGGCAACACGATCGGCACCGACCGCATGTTCCTCGCGAAGTACATGCCGCAGGTCGACCAGTGGCTGCACTACCGGAACGTCGACGTGTCGAGCATCAAAGAACTCTCTCGGCGTTGGTACCCGCGGGTGTTCTTCCAGGCGCCTTCGAAAGACGGTGGTCATCGCGCACTCGCCGACATCCTGGAGTCGATCCGCGAACTCCGCTACTACCGGGAAGCGGTCTTCGTCGACGAACCAGGGCCGTCCAGCGACGATGCACGCGACATCGCGAGTCGTACCGTGTCGGAGTTCACTCCAAACATGTAATAGACTCGTCTGGTTGCCGATTCCGGTCGGCACATGGTGGGTATAGCTCAGCTGGTAGAGCGCTGGCTTGTGGTGCCGGATGTCGCGGGTTCGAGTCCCGTTACTCACCCCACGAAGGCCCGGGTCGTTGACCCGGGCCTTTTTCTTTATCGGTGGAATACCCCCTGGGGGTATTCTGTTGTGGTCGGTGCAAAGAACGGAGACTCCTGATGATGCACGATCACACCCCGGGTGGCGTCCGCGCGGATCACCCCGACGCTGATCTTCACGATCACGACCAGGGCCACGGCGACACCCGGCATACCGATCACCACGATCACGCCGGGCACCACGACCACGCCGGACATACAGAGCGCTTCCGCCGTCTGTTCTGGCTGATGCTCGTGATCGCGGTCCCCGTCGTCGCGACCTCGCCGATGTTCGCGATGATCCTCGGCTACGACGTCCCATCCTGGGCTCGCTGGGTATCCCCCGTGCTGGGATCGGCGATGTACGTCTGGGGCGGCGCTCCCTTCCTCACCGGCGCCGTCGCAGAACTGCGTTCGCGGCGACCGGGAATGATGCTCCTGATCGGCCTCGCGATCACCGTCGCGTTCGCCGCGTCATGGGGCGCCAGCCTCGGTGTCCTCCACCACGAGCTCGAGTTCTGGTGGGAGCTCGCCCTCCTGATCGTCATCATGCTGCTCGGGCACTGGATCGAGATGCGGTCCCTCGCGCAGACCACATCGGCCCTCGACTCGCTCGCGGCGTTGCTGCCCGACGAGGCCGAGCGCGTCGACGGTGAGACCATCGTCGTCGTGTCGCCCAGCGAACTGCGGGCGGGCGATGTCGTCGTGGTCCGCCCCGGCGGACGCATACCGGCTGACGGGCGCGTCACCCAGGGCTCTGCGAGCGTCGACGAATCGATGATCACCGGGGAATCGAAGACGGTCGATCGCGGTACGGGTGACGCCGTCGTGGCGGGCACCGTCGCCACGGACTCCGGCATCCGGGTCGAGGTCACCGCCGTCGGCGCGGACACGACACTGGCCGGCATCCAGAAGCTGGTGTCCGACGCCCAGGCATCATCGTCGAGAGCGCAGCGCATCGCAGACAGAGCGGCCGCCTGGCTGTTCTGGTTCGCGCTGGGCGCCGCCGTCATCACCGCCGCGGCCTGGTCGATCGTGGGCTTTCCCGACGAGGCTGTGGTGCGCACGATCACAGTTCTCGTGATCGCCTGCCCGCACGCTCTGGGACTCGCGATCCCCCTCGTGGTCTCGATCGCGACCGAGCGTGCGGCGAGGGCCGGGGTCCTCGTGAAGGACCGGCTCGCTCTCGAGACGATGCGCACCGTCGACACCGTGCTGTTCGACAAGACCGGCACGCTCACCGCGGGAGAGCCCGAGGTCACCGCTGTCAGCGCCGCGACCGGCTTCGTCGAAGACGAGGTGCTCGCCGCTGCCGCCGCCGCGGAGATCGACTCCGAGCACCCGCTGGCCACCGCCATCGTCGCCGCCGCGGAGGCGCGTGGACTCTCCATTCCGTCCGCGTCCGGCTTCCACTCATCCCCTGCCCTCGGCGTGACCGCCACCGTCGACGGCCAACACGTAGCCGTGGGCGGACCGCGTCTGCTCGCTGGCGAAGGACTGTCCGAGCTCCCGGCCGCGGATGCATGGCGCTCCGAGGGCGCGATCATCCTGCATGTCGTGATCGACCACCGTGTGGCCGGTGCGCTGCGGCTCGCCGACGCTGTCCGCCCGGACTCGACCGTCGCCGTCTCAGCGCTCCAGGAGCGCGGCATCGACGTCGTGATGATCACGGGCGACGCCGAGTCCGTTGCGCAGCACGTGGCCGCCGATCTCGGCATCCGACGGGTGTTCGCGGGCGTGCGTCCGGAGGACAAGGCCTCCACGGTCCGCGAACTGCAGTCGGAAGGGCGTCGTGTCGCCATGGTCGGGGACGGCGTCAATGACGCGCCGGCACTCGCTCAAGCCGACGTCGGCCTTGCGATCGGAGCGGGTACGGACGTGGCGGTCGCGTCGGCCGGCGTCATCCTGGCGTCGGACGACCCGCGCACCGTCATCTCGGTGATCGAGCTCTCCCGAGCCGGGTACCGGAAGATGACCCAGAACCTCTGGTGGGCCGCGGGGTACAACCTCGTGTCCGTGCCGCTGGCCGCAGGAATCCTCGCACCGATCGGGTTCGTGCTCCCGATGTCCGTCGGCGCGATCCTGATGTCGCTGTCGACCGTCCTGGTCGCCCTCAACGCCCAACTGCTGCGGCGACTCGATCTGTCGCCCGACGCGGTGGTCGCGCACAGGCCGGAGGGTGCGGGTCGGCGGCCCTAGACTTGCGGGGTGTCGCCGGCAGTCTGGTTCTCGCTCCTCCTCGCCTGCGTGGTGATCAGCTTCACTCCGGGGGCGGGCGCCATCAACACGATGTCGAACGCCCTGAACCAGGGGTGGATGCGTTCGATCTGGGGCATCGTCGGCCAACAGCTCGCCCTCGTCGTGCACGTCGTGATCGTCGCTGCCGGGGTGGGGCTCCTGGTCTCGCGGTCCGAGACCCTGTTCACAGTGATCCGCTACGCCGGCGCGGCCTACCTGGTCTATCTGGGCGTTCGGCTGATCCTGACGCGTCCCTCGGCCGCCGCAGACATCGATGCGCAGGGCGCGGCTTCCCGCGAGGGGCACTGGTCGATGATCCGCCGGGGTTTCTGGGTGAACCTCCTCAACCCCAAGGCGATCGTCTTCTTCCTGGCGTTCATCCCGCAGTTCATCCGCCTCGACGAGCCGCAGCTGCCGCAGTACCTCGTTCTCGTCTCGACGGTGATCGTGGTCGACATCCTCGTCATGTGGGGCTTCTTCGCAGCCGCCGCTCGACCGTTCCGTCGCTTCACCCGCTCGCCCCGCGGGCAGCGCACGCTGAACACGGTTTTCGGGCTGCTCTTCATCGGAGTCGCCGCCCTGCTCGCGTTCCTGCACTGACCGTCGGCGGCAGCGCAGCAATAGGCTGGTGAGGATGGACATGACTGCCGACGCCTTCGAGGAACTCGTCGTCGACG
Source organism: Microbacterium hydrocarbonoxydans (assembly GCF_023715885.1). Lineage (GTDB taxonomy): Bacteria > Actinomycetota > Actinomycetes > Actinomycetales > Microbacteriaceae > Microbacterium > Microbacterium hydrocarbonoxydans_C. The sequence continues at coordinate 42,534 of NZ_JAMBOY010000002.1, forward strand.
AACTCGACCGCCTCCCCGACGACATGGTCGAGGGACTCGACAACGTCGTCTTCGTCGTGGAGGACCGCCCGGAAGACGGCAGCCTCGATCTGCTCGGGCTCTACGACGGGCTCGCACTGACCGAACGCACGCAGTACGGCATGGGCGAGCTGCCCGACCGCATCGTCGTGTACCGCGAGCCGCATCTCGCCGCGTGCGATGACGAAGACGAGCTGCGCGACGAGATCCACACCACTCTCGTGCACGAGATCGCGCACTTCTACGGAATCGATGACGAGCAGCTGCACGAGCTGGGGTGGGCATGAGTCCGCTTGCCGCCCCCGAGCTCGACGAGCAGGCCGAGTTGCGCGCGGCCCCCATGGAGCCGTGGGAGGTCGTGGTGTGGAACGACCCCGTGAACCTCATGAGCTACGTGGTCCGAGTCTTCCGCACGTACTTCGGGTACTCGACCGAGCGGGCCACCCAGCTGATGCTCGCTGTGCACCACGAGGGGCACGCGATCGTCGCGACGGGACCGCGCGAGACGATGGAGGTGCACGCGCAGGCCATGCACGATTACGGTCTCTGGGCCACAGTGCGGAAGGTCGCCTCGTGAGTGCCGAACGTCGAGCGACTCTGCAGATGGCTGCGATCGAGGGCGCCCAGCTCGTTCAGCTGCTCGACGACCTGGTCGAGCTCCTCGGCGGAGACCGCGATCCGTCCGACACCGCGATCGATCGCCTGACGCCGAGCGCCTACCCCGATGACGACGAGGCCGCCCTCGCCTACCGCTCGGCCACCGCCGACGACCTCCTCGCTCGCCGTCGCACTGACGCCGTCACCGTGCGGACGACGATCGCCTCGGCGCTCCCGAGCGTGGAGGCCGCCTCGGAGGAGGACGCGTTCGCTCCGATCGACGTGATGGCGACGTCAGCCGATCTGGACGCCTGGATGCGGACGCTCACCGCCCTCCGATTGGTCATCGCCGACCGCCTCGGGATCGACTCCGACGACGAGCACGATCCCGACGACCCGCGATACGGGGTCTACGACTGGCTCGGCTATCGGCTCGAGGTCGTGGTGCAGGCGGCCGATCGCCTGGACTGACGATCAGGGGACCGTCACGACGCGCGTCGCCAGCGCTCGGGGATCGTCTCTCCGCACGTGCTCGTCCTCCTGGGCGGCCCACCGGTCCCAGTGCGGGCGGTACGTGTCGCCGTCGCGCGCCAACGCCCGCGCCTTCCGTCCTTGCTCCGCCGACTCGACCCACACCGTCACATCCGCGATCTTCGCCGTCGCAGGGGTGAGGATGCCGCTGCCCTCGACGAGCAGGCTGAGAGCGGGATCCACGGCGTGGCTCTCGGCATCCGCCTCGCTCTTCCAATCCCACCGCCGCCAACTCCCGAGCAGGCCGCGGCCATGGGGCCTGAGGATGCCGTCGAGAGCGCGCTCCGCGCCCGCGTCGAGACCGTCCCACCCGGGATAGATCGAGTCGAGGGCTATCGACTGCACGCGACCCTGCACGGGCCAGCGCCCGACGAGCATCCGCGCAAGCGTCGTCTTGCCCGCCCCGCTTCGGCCGTCGATCAGGACGACCGGGTTCGACACCGCCAGATCGCGGATGTCGCCGACGAGGACCGTCGCGGCATGCTCCAGGGCACTCGCGACGGCATCGTCACTTCTTGAGGGCACGGATGATGCGGGAGAGCGTCCGTCCGGCGACCCACACGAAGGGCACGGCCACGACGAGCAGGGTCACGATGTTCGGTTCGAACCGAAGGCCCTCCTCACGGCGCACATACACGCCGACCGGTACCGAGACTCCGCCGCCACCGCCGCCCTCCGCGCCGTCGCCGCTTCCTCCGCCGAAGCCGGAGTACGTGAAGGCGACCGGCGTGATGCTCACGCCGTCGACGTCCTGCGGCTCACCGTAGGCGGTCTTCACCCCGAACGACGCGGCCTGCTTTCCGAGTTCCAGTGCAATGTTGGGCATGGGTCCACGCTAGCCCAGGCGCCGTCGCCGCGCAGGGGTCAATCGACGCCGTGGGCCTTCGGATGCTGCGCCGCGCCGCGCCCGTCTCCGCGTCCGAGGTGCCTGGCGCGCGTGATGCTCGCGGACCCGAACCGTGCGACGGCGTCGTCCATGGCACCTTCGACGCGCCGCCAATCCTCATCCTCGTCCCAGAGCCCGAAGCCGCCTGCGCCCGCGGGGCGGAGCTTCTCGGCGCGCACGCCGACGAGCCGCACCGGGTCGCGTCGGTCGATCTGTGCGAACAGCGCCTGCGCGGCCTCTCCTATGCGCTGGCCGACGGCCGTGGGCTCGGCGAGCGTCTGCGATCGGGTGAGGGTGCGGAAGTCGTCGAAGCGGATCTTGATCGACACCGTGGCGGACTCCCACTGCGCCTTGCGGAGTCGCGCTGCGACGCGATCCGCCAGCCGGAGAAGCTCCGCCTTCAAGAACTCGCGGTCGGTGATGTCGGCCTCGAATGTCTCTTCGTGGCCGATGCTCTTCTCGATGCGCTCCGTCTCGACCGCCCTGGCGTCTTCTCCGCGTGAGAGCTGCGACAGGCGCGTGCCGAGAGCCGGTCCGACGGCGCGGTCCAGCATGTCGCGCGACGACTCGCGGATGTCCCGGATCGTGCGGATGCCGCGTCCCTCCAACGCTTCTGCGGCTTTCGGACCGACCCCCCACAGCGCGCGCACCGGCCGCGGGTCGAGGAACGCCTGCGTGTCGGCCTCGGCGACGACGAGCATCCCGTCGGGCTTCGCAATCGTCGACGCCATCTTCGCCACGTGCTTGGTCGACGCCACCCCCACGCTGCAGGTGATGCCGACCTCGTCGAGCACACGTCGGCGCACGAGCTCCGCCACCTTCACGGGGCTCCCCCACAGGCGGCGCACCCCGCGCACGTCGAGGAAGGCCTCGTCCACCGAGAGCGGTTCGACGAGCGGGGTGATCGACTCGAAGATCGACATCACCTGGCCGGAGACGGCCTGGTAGCGGTGAAAATGCGGCGGCACGATGCGAGCCGCCGGGCACAGCCGCAGGGCCTGCGACACCGGCATCGCCGATCGGACGCCATAGCGACGCGCCTCGTACGACGCGCTCGACACCACGGAACGCCCGTCGGGCGACCCGATGATCAGCGGGACGCCGCGAAGGCTCGGATCGTCGAGGACCTCGACGGCGGCGTAGAAGGCATCCATGTCGACGTGCAGGATGCCGGTTCCCGTGTCGTCGGCGTCCGCCGTCGACACGAGGCGCCCTCTGCCGTCACCGTGACCCATCGGTCCATTCTTCCTCGGGCCGCGGACATGCGGGGCGGGCTCGGCCGCCGTCGAGCGGCCGAGCCCTCGATGTCACTGCGCGGCGCGCTCCAGCACCAGCTCGCGCACGCGCGCGGCGTCGGCCTGGCCCTTCATCGCCTTCATGACGGCGCCGATGACGGCGCCGGCCGCCTGCACCTTGCCGTCCTTGATCTTCGCGAGGATGTCGGGCTGCGCGGCAAGGGCCTCGTCGATCGCTGCGATCAGCGCACCGTCGTCGGATACGACGGCGAGACCTCGCGCATCTACGACCTCCTGGGGCGTGCCCTCACCGGCGATGACGCCCTCGAGCACCTGGCGAGCGAGCTTGTCGGTGAGCGTTCCCGCGTCGACGAGCTTCTGCAGAGCGGCGACGTTCTCGGGCGAGACGAGCTCGGTCGCGTCCCTCTCCTGGGCGTTCGCGAGGCGCGTGATCTCACCGGTCCACCACTTGCGGGCGGTCGCGGGGGTGGCGCCCGCCGCGACGGTGGCCTCGACGACCTCGACGAGACCGCCGTTGCGCACATCCTGGAACTCCAGGTCGGTGAAGCCCCACTCCGCCATCAGCCGGCGACGGCGAGCGACCGGCTGCTCGGGCAGCGCCGCACGCAGTTCCTCGATGAGCTCTGCCGCAGGCTCGACCGGCAGCAGGTCGGGCTCGGGGAAGTATCGGTAGTCGTCGGCATCCGACTTCGGACGCCCCGGCGAGGTGGTGCCGGTGTCCTCGTGCCAGTGGCGAGTCTCCTGCGTGATCGTGCCGCCGTCCGCGAGGATCTGCGCCTGACGCTGGATCTCGTAGCGCACTGCGCGCTCGACGGACCGCATCGAGTTGACGTTCTTCGTCTCGGTGCGCGTGCCCAGCTTCTCGGCGCCGCGGGGACGCAGCGACACGTTCGCGTCGCACCGGAGGTTGCCGCGTTCGAGACGCGCCTCGGAGATGCCGAGTCCGCGCACGATGTCGCGGATCGCGGCGACGTACGCCTTCGCGACCTCGGGGGCGCGGTGCTCGGTGCCGAAGATGGTCTTCGTCACGATCTCGACGAGCGGGACGCCCGCCCGGTTGTAGTCGACGAGCGAGTACTCGGCGCCTTGGATGCGACCGGTGGAGCCGCCCATGTGGGTGAGCTTCCCGGCATCCTCCTCCATGTGCGCGCGCTCGATCGGCACCTGAACGATCGTGCCGTCCTCGAGCTCGACCTCGACCGATCCCTCGAACGCGATCGGCTCGTCGTACTGGGAGATCTGGTAGTTCTTGCCGAGGTCCGGATAGAAGTAGTTCTTCCGCGCGAAGCGGCTCGACTCCGCGATAGAGCAGCCGAGCGCGAGACCGAGGCTGATCGACGAGCGGATGGCGGTCTCGTTCACGACCGGCAGCGACCCGGGCAGGCCGAGATCGACGGGCGCGATGAGCGTGTTCGGCTCGGCCGCGTGATAGAGCTCGTTGGCCGGGTTCGGCGCGTCGGAGAACATCTTCGTGTTCGTGTTCAGCTCGACGTGCACCTCGAACCCGAGCACGGGCTCGAACAGCTCGAGCGCCTTGTCGAAGTCCATGAGCTTGGCGGCGGCCATCAGCGGTTCCCTCCTGCGAGCTGGGGTGCACGGGTGAGGAGCGGCGCCCCCCAGGAGTCGAGCAGCGCGGTCTCGACCGCGGCCCCGACCTTGTACAGGCGGGCGTCCTCCCGCGCAGGGGCGATGAACTGGATGCCGACGGGGAGGCCGTCGTCCGACGCGAGTCCGCTGGGAATCGAGATGCCGGGGACACCGGCGAGGTTAACCGGGATCGTCGTGATGTCGTTGAGGTACATCTGCAGCGGGTCGTCGACCTTCTCCCCCAGCTTGAACGCGGTCGTGGGCGCCGACGGCGTCGCGATGACGTCGACCTCGGCGAAGGCGTTCGCGAAGTCCTGCTGGATAAGAGTGCGCACCTTCTGGGCGCTGCCGTAGTAGGCGTCGTAGTACCCGGCGGAGAGCGCGTACGTGCCGAGGATGATGCGACGCTTCACCTCGTCGCCGAATCCGGCGTCGCGGGTGGCCGACATGACGTCCTCGACCGTCGGGCTGCCGTCGGGAGTGACGCGCAGTCCGAAGCGCACCGAGTCGAACTTCGCGAGGTTGCTAGACGCCTCCGCGGGGAGGATCAGGTAGTACGCGGCCACGCCGTACTCGAAGTGCGGTGCGCCGATCTCGACGATCTCCGCGCCCTGGGCCTCCATGAGGGCGAGGGCACTGCGGAAGGACTCCGCGACGCCAGGCTGGAAGCCGCTGTCGGGGAGCTCGCGGATGACACCGACCTTGAGCCCCTTGAGCACGTCGCCCCGCGCGCCCTCGCGAGCTGCGTCGGCGAACGACGGCCAGACATCCGTGAGCGAGGTCGAGTCCTTCGGGTCGTGGCCGCCGATCGCGTCGTGCAGCAGACCCGCGTCGAGCACCGTACGCGTGACGGGACCGACCTGGTCGAGGCTCGATGCCAGCGCGATGGCGCCGTAGCGGCTCACACCGCCGTACGTGGGCTTCACGCCGACCGTTCCCGTGACGTGCGCGGGCTGCCGGATCGATCCTCCGGTGTCGGAGCCCAGCGCGAGAGGCGCCTCGAACGCTGCCACGGCGGCCGCAGAGCCACCCCCGGAGCCCCCGGGGATCCGGTCGAGGTCCCAGGGGTTGCGCGTCGGACCGTACGCGGAGTGCTCGGTCGACGACCCCATGGCGAACTCGTCCATGTTCGTCTTTCCCAGCGGAACGAGTCCCGCAGCCCGTGAACGCGCGACGACCGTGGCGTCGTACGGGGAGCGGTACCCCTCGAGGATGCGGGAGCCGCTGGTCGTGGGCTGATCGGTCGTCACGAGGACGTCCTTGATCGCGAGCGGGACGCCGGCGATCGGGCCGAGCTGCTCCCCCGCCGCGCGGCGGGCGTCGATGTCGGAGGCCGCGGCGATCGCGCCCTCGTTCACGTGCAGGAAGGCGTGCACGTCGCCGTCGACGGCGGCGATCCGGTCGAGGTGCGCCTGAGTGGCCTCGACGCTCGATATCTCGCGCGACGCGAGCTTGTCGGCGAGCTCGGCGGCGGTCATACGGATGATGTCGCTCACTGCTCTTCTCCCAGGATCGCGGTGACGCGGAACCGGCCGTCGGCCTGGTCCGGCGCGTTCTGGAGCACCTGCTCGTGCGTGAGCGTCTGGCCGACCTCGTCGGGACGGAAGACGTTGCTCAGAGGGATCGGGTGGCTCGTCGCGGCGACGTCGGCCGTCGCGACCTCCGACACCTTCGCGATGTTGTCGACGATGGCGTCGAGCTGGCCGGTGAGCCGCGTCACCTCGTCGTCGTTCAGCTGGATGCGCGCGAGCACGCCGAGATGGCGCACAAGATCAGGGGTGATTTCAGACACCCCTCCAGTCTAGTTCGCGCGCGAGCCCTCTCCCGCAGAGCGCGTGGCCCCCGCCCTATGCTGGGCTCGTGAGCACGTATGAGCCTCCTCGCCCGTGGATCGCCAGCTACGCCGACGGCGTCCCCGACGACCTCGCGCCGGTGTCCGGATCTCTGATCGACATCGTCGCCGCGTCCGCCCGCGACTACCCCGATGCACCCGCGCTGCAGTTCTTCGGCAGGGAGACCACCTACGCCGAGCTGCAGGAAGCGATCGACCGCGCCGCATCCGGACTGCGTGATCTCGGCGTCCGCGCGGGCGACCCCGTCGCGATCGTGCTGCCGAACTGTCCCCAGCACATCGTGGCGTTCTACGCGGTGCTCCGACTCGGCGCCGTCGTCGTCGAGCACAACCCGCTCTACACGCCTCGCGAGCTGCGCAAGCAATTCGAGGACCACGGGGCGAAGCACGCGATCGTGTGGAACAAGGTGGTCTCGACGGTGCAGGACTTCCCCGCCGATCTCGCCGTCGCGAACCTCGTCTCCGTCGACGTCACCCGCGCCATGCCGTTCCTCACCCGCGCAGCCCTGCGTCTGCCGATCGCGAAGGCCCGCGAGTCCCGCGCGGTGCTGACCGAGCGCGTTCGCGGAACCGTGCCCTGGGAGAGGCTGGTGGGTTCCGAGCCGCTGCCCGGCTCGCACCCTCGCCCGTCGACCGACGATCTCGCGATCATCCAGTACACGTCCGGCACGACGGGAACTCCCAAGGGCGCTGCGCTCACGCATCGGAACCTGCTCGCGAACGCCGCTCAGGCCCAGGCATGGGTCCCGTCGATCCAACGCGGCAAGGGATGCGTCGTCTACGCCGTTCTCCCGATGTTCCACGCCTACGGACTGACCCTCTGCCTCACGTTCGCGATGTCGATGGGGGCGCGCCTGGTGCTGTTCCCGAAGTTCGACCCCGGGCTCGTGCTCGACGTCATGAAGAAGCACCCCGCGACCTTCCTCCCGCTCGTGCCCCCGATCGCCGATCGACTGCTGAGCGCCGCGACCGACCAGGGCGTCTCGCTGAAGGGCATCGAAGTCGCGATCTCGGGCGCGATGGCTCTCCCGCACGACCTCGTGGTGCCGTTCGAGGCGGCGACGGGCGGCTTCCTCGTCGAGGGCTACGGGCTCAGCGAGTGCTCACCGGTGCTCATGGCCAACCCGGTCGCGGACAACCGCGTGCCTGGCACGGTCGGACTCCCGCTGCCCGGCACCGAGTGCCGCGTGGTCGACCCGGAGAACCCCACGGTCGATGTGCCGGCGGGCTCCGCCGGCGAGCTGCTGGTGCGAGGCCCGCAGGTGTTCTCGGGCTACTACGGCAAGCCCGAGGAGACCGAGGCGGTCTTCGTCGACGGGTGGTTCCGCACCGGTGACATCGTGACGATCGACGACGCCGGCTTCGTCCGCATCGCGGACCGCATCAAGGAACTCATCATCACCGGCGGGTTCAACGTGGCGCCGACCGAGGTCGAGAACGCCCTGCGTCAGCATCCGCAGGTGATCGATGCTGCGGTCATCGGCCTTCCCAGCGAGCACTCGGGCGAGGAGGTCGTCGCGGCGATCGTCGTCGACCCGGCGTCCGATGTGGATGTCGAGGCGATCCGCGCGTTCGCACGCGGCATCCTGACCCCCTACAAGGTGCCCCGTCGGATCTTCGTCGTCGATGAGCTGCCGAAGTCGCTGATCGGCAAGGTGCTGCGTCGTCAGGTCAAGGAGAAGCTCCAGGCGCTCACCCGCGGCTCCTGATCGAAGGCTCGCAGGTGGTGGCGGCGACGAGACGCTACCCTTGATCAGTGACTCCTGAAGACGCTGCGCCTACCGACGCCCCCTCGACACCCGGATTCGAGGAGCTCGGAATCACCGGGTCGGTCCTCAAGGCCATCAAGGACCTCGGCTACGAGACCCCCTCCCCGATCCAGGCCGCGACCATCCCGACGCTTCTTTCGGGACGCGATGTCGTCGGCATGGCGCAGACCGGAACGGGAAAGACCGCCGCGTTCGCCCTGCCCGTGCTCGAGCGGCTCGACGTCGGCCAGAAGACGCCGCAGGCTCTCGTGCTCGCTCCGACCCGCGAGCTCGCCCTCCAGGTCTGCGAAGCGTTCGAATCGTACGCGTCGAAGATGAAGGGCGTGCACGTCCTCCCCGTCTACGGCGGGCAGGGCTACGGCGTGCAACTGTCGGCACTCCGTCGCGGCGTGCACGTCGTGGTCGGCACCCCCGGCCGCATCATGGACCACCTCGCCAAGGGCACCCTCGACCTCTCCGAGCTGCAGTACCTCGTGCTCGACGAGGCCGACGAGATGCTGAAGATGGGGTTCGCCGAAGACGTCGAGCAGATCCTCGCGCAGACCCCCGTCGAGAAGCAGGTCGCACTGTTCTCGGCGACCATGCCCGCGCAGATCCGCCGACTGGCGCAGCAGTACCTCCGTGATCCCGAAGAGATCACGATCAAGTCCAAGACGGCGACGAATACGAACATCACCCAGCGCTACCTCGTCGTGTCGTATGCGCAGAAGGTCGATGCCCTCACTCGCATCCTCGAGGTCGAGAACTTCGACGGCATGATCGTCTTCGTCCGCACGAAGAACGAGACCGAGACCCTCGCCGAGAAGCTCCGAGCCCGCGGCTACTCGGCCGCCGCGATCAACGGCGACGTGCCGCAGGTGCAGCGCGAGCGCAGCGTCAACCAGCTCAAGGACGGCAAGCTCGACATCCTCGTCGCCACCGACGTCGCGGCGCGTGGTCTCGACGTCGAGCGCATCAGCCACGTCGTGAACTTCGACATCCCGACGGACACGGAGTCGTACGTGCACCGCATCGGTCGCACGGGCCGGGCTGGGCGCACGGGGGACGCGATCAGTTTCATCACTCCGCGCGAGCGCTACCTGCTCAAGCACATCGAGAAGGCGACGCGCCAGCAGCCGACGCAGATGCAGCTGCCGACGACCGAGGACGTCAACACGACCCGCCTCGCCCGGTTCGACGATGCGATCACGGCGGCGCTCGGCGAGAGCTCCCGCATCGAGAAGTTCCGCGACATCATCGCCCACTACGTGCGCAACCACGATGTGCCGGAGGCCGACGTCGCCGCCGCGCTCGCGGTCGTCGCGCAGGGAGACCAGCCACTGCTGCTGGACCCTGAGGACGACGCTCTCGCCCGCGCCGTGGAGTTCGACAACCGTCCCCCGCGGGAGCGTACGACGCGTGAACCGCGGGAGAACCGCGAGCCGCGCGAGCGCCGCGGTCGCGGCGACTACGCGGCCTACCGCATCGAGGTGGGGCGGCGCCACCGCGTGGAGCCCCGTCAGATCGTTGGAGCGCTCGCGAACGAGGGCGGACTGGGGCGCGACGACTTCGGCGCGATCAACATCCGTCCCGACTTCTCGATCGTCGAGCTTCCCGCCAACCTCGACGCGTCGGTGCTGGAGAAGCTGCGCGACACGCGCATCTCCGGTCGGCTGATCGAGATCAAGCCCGACCGCGGGCCCGGCGCCCGGCGCGCACCCCGCGAGGGCGGACGCGACCGCTTCGAACGACGTGACGACCGTCCCCGGTTCGACCGTCGCGACGACCGTACCGCACGCGATGACCGCCCGGCGCGCAAGCCGCGTCACAAGAACTGACGACCGTTCGGCGCGCCAGTGGGCGGGAGTGACCGGATGCTGATGATCAGGGACGCCACCGTCGCGGACGCGCGCGGCGTCGCCGTCGTCCACGTCGATTCCTGGCGCGCGGCCTACGTCGGACTCATCGACCAAGCGGTGCTCGATCGACAGAGCGTAGACGCACGCGAGGCGATGTGGTCGACCTGGATCGAGCGTTCACTCGCCGGAGAATCGACAGACGCGTACGGACCGGTCCCGCACCGTCTCGTCGTCGCCGAACTCGACGATCGCATCGTCGGCTGGGCGACCTTCGGCGGTGGACGCGACGTCGACACGAGCGACCGCGGAGAGATCGCCGGTCTGTACGCGCATCCCGATGTCTGGTCGCAGGGCGTGGGTCGCGCGCTCATCCGCCACGCCGAGGACGGGTTGCGCACGAGCGGCTGGTCTTCCGCGTACCTCTGGGTGCTGAAGGGCAACGAGCGGGCGATCGGTTTCTACCGTGCGCACGGCTGGACGGCCGATGGCGGTGAGAAGTTCGGCGAGGGCGGCAGCGTGCAGGGCTTGCACGAGCTGCGCCTCATCAAGGACCTCGTCGATCCCGCCGAGTGATCGTCCGCCGCCGTCTCAGCTGAGCGCGTCAGGCCCCTCGGTCACCAGGGTGCGGAACTGCGCGGCATCGAGGATGCGGATGCCGAGCTCTTCGGCTTTCGCGAGCTTCGACCCGGCACCGGGGCCGGCAGCGACGAAGTCGGTCTTCTTCGAGACGCTCGAGGCGGCTTTGCCACCCGCCTGGATGATGGCCTCCTGGGCACCGTCGCGCGTATAGCCGTCGAGAGAACCGGTGGCCACGACCGTGAGGCCCTCCAGCACGCCTCCCTCGGCAACGGCTCCCCCGGGGCCGGGGTGGCCGGGGGTCGCCCACTGCACGCCGGCTTCCGTCCACTGGCGCACGATGTCCTGGTGCCAGTCGACCTCGAACCAGGCGAGGAGCGAGTCGGCGATGATGCCGCCCACACCCTCGACAGCCGCGAGCTCGTCGCGGGACGCCGCCCGGATCGCGTCGAGCGAACCGAACCATTGCGCGAGCGCACGGGCAGCCGAGGGACCCACGTGACGGATGTTGAGAGAGACGAGCAGACGCCAGAGGTCCTTGGTCTTCGCCTTCTCCAGCTCCGCCAGGAGCGTCACAGCCTGCGACGACGGCTGCGGCCCCTCGATGCCCGACTTCTTCTCGGACGCCGTGGGATTGCGCCGGAACGGCGCCCGCGTCTTGACGAGGCCGTCCTCGTCCTCCTTGGGCAGTCCGGTCTCGGCGTCCTTGACGACGAGCTCTATCGGGACGATCTGCTCGAGAGTGAGCCCGAACAATCCCGCCTCGGTCTCGAGAGGCGGAGTCGACGGCGACGTCGGCTGCGTGAGAGCGGCCGCCGTGACCTCGCCGAGCGCCTCGATGTCGAGACCGCCACGCGAGCCGATGTGCTCGACCCGGCCGCGCACCTGGGCGGGACACGAACGGGCGTTCGGGCACCGGAGGTCGATGTCGCCCTCTTTCATCGGCCGCAGCGGGGTGCCGCACTCAGGGCAGTCGGCGGGCATGACGAACTCGCGCTCGGTGCCGTCGCGCTTCTCGACCACCGGACCGAGCACCTCGGGGATCACGTCGCCCGCTTTGCGGAGCACGACGGTATCGCCGATGAGGACGCCCTTCGCCTTCACGACATCCCTGTTGTGCAGCGTGGCCTGACGGACGACGGACCCGGCGACGTGCGCGGGCGCCATCACCGCGAACGGCGTCGCACGACCGGTGCGGCCGACCGACACGACGATGTCGAGCAGCTTCGTCTGCACCTCCTCGGGCGGGTACTTGTACGCGATGGCCCATCGCGGCGCACGGCTCGTCGCACCCAGCTCGTCGTGCAGTGCGAGCTCATCGACCTTGACGACGATGCCGTCCAGCTCATGCTCGATGTCGTGACGGTGTTCACCGAAGTACTCGACGAACTCGACGACATCATCGATCGTCGTGCACACCCTCGTGTGCGGACTCGTCGGCAGGCCCCACTCTGCGAGGAGCTCGTAGACCTGGCTCTGTGCGGCGACGGGCGGGTCCTCCCACGCGCCGATGCCGTGCACGTAGAGGTCGAGCGAATCGATGCGGAGCATGCCCGCCTCGAGTTCCATGCCGTTCTTCTTCTCGATCTGCTGCCGCAACCCGCCGCTCGCGGCGTTGCGGGGATTCGCGAACGCGGGGAACCGTCGAGCGGCTGCGGTACGGGCCTTCTCCTCGTCGAACGGCTTCTTCGCGCCCGGCCGTGCTTCCCAGCGCTCGAGTGCTTCGGCATAGGCCCGCTCGCGGAACTCCGCCTGCGCGGCGTTCAAGCGCTCGAACGCCGCCACCGGGATGAAGACCTCGCCGCGGACCTCCACGATGGACGGGTGACCGGTACCGCTCAGCCGCGCCGGGATCATGGGCAGTCGCAGGGCGTTCTCGGTGACGATCTCGCCGACGCGCCCGTCTCCGCGCGTCGCGGCGGACGTCAGGCGTCCGTTCTCGTACCGGAGGTTGATCGCCAGTCCGTCGATCTTGAGTTCGGTGAGCCAGTCGACGTCGCGCCCCGCGGATGCGCGTGTCTTGGCGGCCCAGTCGCGGAGCTCGTCGATCGAAAAGACGTTGTCAAGGCTCAGCATCCGCTCGGCGTGCTCGATCGTCGCGAGGCCGGTGGTCTCCGCCGCTCCCACCATCTGGGTCGGTGAATCCTGCCCCTGCAGCTCCGGGTGCAGCCTTTCGAGTTCTTCGAGTCGGTGCATCCAGCCGTCGTACGTGGAGTCGTCGACGATCGAGGTGTCGCGCCCGTAATAGGCGTCTTTGGCCTCGAGGATGCGGGTCGTCAGCTCCTCGGCCTCGGTACGGGCGTCTTCCAACGAGATGTTCTCCGGCACCCCGTCAGTCTACGAGCGGGTACCGACAAACGAAGCGGGCTACGCGCCGACCGGCACCGCTGATATCGTGCGGTCGATCGTGAACTGGCCGAGCACCCGCGTGCCGACGTAGAGCACGGCGGTCTGGCCCGGCGCGACGCCGTCGAGCGGCTCGTCAGGAACCACGCGAACGCCGTCGGACTCGACGAAGGCGTGCGCTGCGACGGGCTCGGCATGCGCCCGGATCTGCACGTCGCACCGGAACTCGCTCTCGACGGGCGCCGCGCCTGCCCAGCTGAATCTCGCGCCGGCGATCTCCCGGGTCGCCAGCGCCTCCTTCGGCCCCACGACCACGGTGTTGGACACCGGGCGCACCTCGAGCACGAACCTCGGCTTGCCGTCGGGAGCGGGAACGCCGAGCTTCAGACCTCGACGCTGACCGACGGTGAAGGCGTGGGCGCCCTCATGGGAGCCGACGACGGCGCCGGTCCGGTCGACGATCTCACCGGTCGCGGTGCCGACCTTCTCTGCGAGCCACCCGCGCGTGTCACCGTCGGGGATGAAGCAGATGTCGTGGCTGTCAGGCTTCTGCGCGACGCTCAGTCCTCTGGCTTCGGCCTCCGCCCGCACCGCCGCCTTCGACGGCGTGGTTCCCAGCGGGAAGTACGTGTGCGCGAGCTGCTCCGCCGTCAGGACGCCCAGCACGTAGGACTGGTCCTTCGCGTTGTCCGCCGCTCTGTGCAGCTCAAGCCCCGACTCCGTCGGCACGAGCGTGGCGTAGTGCCCGGTGCAGACCGCGTCGAAGCCGAGTTCGATCGCACGCTCCAGCAGCGCGGCGAATTTGATCTTCTCGTTGCAGCGCATGCACGGATTCGGTGTGCGTCCGGCCTGATACTCCGACACGAAGTCGGCGATCACGTCGTCGCGGAAGCGCTCGGAGAAGTCCCACACGTAGAAGGGGATGCCCAGCAGGTCGGCGGCCCGGCGCGCGTCGAGCGCGTCCTCGATCGTGCAGCAGCCCCGACTGCCGGTGCGCAGAGTGCCGCCCGCGCGCGAGAGCGCCAGGTGCACACCGACGACGTCGTGGCCCGCCTCCACGGCTCGGGCTGCCGCCACGGCGGAGTCGACGCCACCGCTCATGGCCGCGAGAATCCTCATGCACCCAGTCTACGAGCGCGCGGCTGAGCCGGACCCGGATGCCCTGGTGTAGGCGTCGGCGATCGACATCAGCACAGCGTCGACATCGGCATCCGTCGACGTGCGTCCCAGCGAGAAGCGCAGCACGCTCCTGGCGTCCTGTTCGCTGCGCCCCATCGCCGTCACGACGTGCGAGGGCTCGGCGACGCCCGCCTGGCACGCGGATCCGGTGGATGCGGCGACGCCGGCCATATCGAGCAGGAACAGCAGACTCTCGCCCACCGCGCCGGGGAACAGGAGGTGCGCGTTCCCCGGAAGGCGCTGGATCGGATCCCCGAGCAGTTCGGCCGTCGGCACGCGCGCGAGCACGCCGAAGACGAGCCGGTCGCGCAGAGCAGCGAGCCGCGCCGACTCGCCTTCTCGCTCCGTTTCCGCGAGTTCGAGCGCCGTCGCGAAGGCCGCGGCTCCCGCGACGTCCTGCGTCCCGGCACGCAGGTTCCGCTGCTGAGCCCCGCCGTGCATCAGCGCACTGAGACGAGCCGTCCGCGAGGTCACCAGCGCGCCGACGCCGACGGGGGCGCCGATCTTGTGACCTGCGACACTCATCGCCACGAGGCCGACCGCCTCCGGCGCATCCCCCCGCAGCTGTCGGAACGACAGCGGAACATGGCCGAGCGCCGAGACGGCGTCGAGGTGCAGCGGCACGTTCGCTGCCGCCGACGCGCGGGCGAGTGCATCGCCGTCGTTGAGGGTTCCGACCTCGTTGTTCGCGATCAGAGCGGTCGCGAGGGCGGCTCCCGGCAGCTCCCCGCGGAAGCCGTCGACGTCGATCGCCGCCAGTGCCGACACGGCGACCGGGCGGAGCACGGCGCCGTCCGCGACGAGCGCCGCCGCCGTATCCATCGTGGCGTGGTGCTCGGCATCCGGAAGGACGATCGCATCCGTGCCCGTCCGACGGGCGGCCCAGAGACCCTTCAGCGCGAGATTGATCGACTCGGTGCCGCCCGAGGTGAAGACCACCTCGATGGGGTCGCAGTCGAGCACGGCCGCCGCACGCTCGCGGGACTCCTCGAGCAGCCGCCTCGCGTCCTGCCCGGCGCCGTGGGTCGACGAGGCGTTGCCGACCACGTCGCTCGCCCGCAACCACGCCTCGCGCGCCTCGGAGCGCAGAGGGCTCGTGGCCGCGTGGTCGAGGTAATGCCGCATCTCTCCATCGTCGCGCATTTCGCACGCGTCGGCTCGCGCGGGGTCTCCGGGCACCGCAAGCGCACGAGGGATGGGACCGCATGCGCAAGATTCTGGCACTCAGGTCCAGACCTCTAGGGTGTACTCATGCCCGAGATTCGAGACAGCACCGTGCCCGGGGGATCCACCCTCGACCACCTCGGCGTCCGTCTTCACGACGGCGTCGGAACGCTTCGCATCTGGTCACAGAACGCATCCTCGGTCGAGCTGGTGATCTTCGACGCCGAGGACCTCGATTGGGCCACCGATCAGGTGGCCCTCGAGCGCCTCCCCGGCGGCGTCTGGGAGGTCACCACTCCCCTGCTGCAGCCCGGAACCCGCTATGCGATCCGCGTCGGCGGACCGCACGGCCCCGGCAACACCTTCAACTCCGAGACCCTGCTCCTCGACCCCTACGCCCGCGGGCTCGCCCAGGGCGGGGGCTACGAGGAGTGGCGGTCGGTCGTCATCGCCGACGGCTTCGATTGGGGCGATTCCGTCAAGCCGCGCATCCCGCTCGATCGCACCGTGATCTACGAAGGTCATCTGAAGGGGCTCACCAAGCGGCAGCCGGACATGCCGCCCGCGCTGCACGGCACCTACGCGGGCCTCGCGCACCCTGCGATGATCGAGTACTTCCACTCGCTGGGCATCACCTCGATCGAGCTGCTTCCGGTGCACGCGTTCGTACCCGAGCCCCGGCTTCTGGAACGTGGGCTCACGAACTACTGGGGCTACAACACCCTCAACTTCTTCACCCCGCACACCGCCTATGCGACGGAGGATGCCCGCAAGGGCGGGCCCGAAGCCGTCCTCGCCGAGTTCAAGGGCATGGTTCGCCTTCTCCACGAGGCGGGCCTCGAAGTCATCCTCGACGTGGTCTACAACCACACCTCCGAGGAGGGCATCGGCGGCCCGAGGTCGAGTCTTCGAGGCATCGACAACGCGAGCTACTACCGCCAGGACGCATCAGGGGTCTACATCGATACCACCGGCTGCGGCAACACGCTCAACACGGCGACGGATGCCGGCGCGCGCCTGGTTCTCGACTCGCTGCGCTACTGGGCGCAGGAGATGCAGATCGACGGCTTCCGCTTCGACCTCGCCACGGCGATCGCCCGGGATGGGAACCACGCGTACACGCCCGAGCACCCGCTGCTCACCGCGATCGCCGCCGACCCTGTGCTCCGCGACACCAAACTGATCGCGGAGCCCTGGGACGTGGGCCTCGGGGGGTGGCAGACCGGAAACTTCCCGTCGGGATGGCACGAGTGGAACGACCGCTATCGCGATCGGGTCCGCAACTTCTGGCTGAGCGACATCGACTACGCCCGACGGGCATCCGCCCCCGTCGGGATCGGCGGCTTCGCGACGCGCCTCGCCGGTTCGTCGAACACGTTCTCCGAGGAGCGCGGACCGCTCGCCAGCGTGAACTTCGTCACGGCCCACGACGGCTTCACCCTGCACGATCTCGTCTCGTATGACGTGAAGCACAACGAGGCCAACGGCGAGCAGAACCGGGACGGCGCCGACACCAACCGCGCCTTCAACCACGGGATCGAGGGGCCGACCGACGACTCGGCCATCCTCTCCGCACGCCGCAAGGCGATGCGCAACCTTCTCGGCACCCTCCTCCTGTCGGCCGGCATCCCCATGCTCACCGCGGGGGACGAGGTCGGTCGGTCGCAGCGCGGCAACAACAACGCCTACGCGCAGGACTCGCCCCTCACCTGGTTGAGCTGGGACCCGGAACCGTGGCAGGAGGACCTCCGCGCGCACGTCGCCCGTCTGATCGCGCTGCGCGAAGAGAACCCGGCGCTGCGCCCCAGCCGATACGCGCGGCTGGGCGAGCACATCCCGAACGCCTCGGTCATGGACTGGTTCGATCAGAACGGCGACACGATGGAGAGCGAGCAGTGGAGCGATCCGGGCAACCGGACCCTGCAGTACGTCGCCGCCTCGACACCCGACCGTGAAGCGGCGAACCGCATCCTTCTGATCGTGCACGGCACCGAGTCGCCGATCGACGTCCGGCTGCCCGATGTGCTCGACGACGCGACGCGATTCGTGTCGCTCTGGTCGAGCGCAGACGACCGCCCGGACGATCACGGCGAGGTGTACGCCCCGGGCGACGTGCTCCCCATCCCCGGCACGTCCATGCACCTGTTCCGCGTGGAATGATCCACGGCGCGCCGGTCGCTCGGCGCGCTACCCGCTGCCTGGCCGTCGCGGTACTGTCGGGGAGTGGCCGCACGCACGAGTACCCGCCCGAAGGCTTTCCGGAGTCCCGCTGAGATCCCCCTGCGCCCACTCGGCGCGGTGCAGGATCCGACCGACCTGCGCGCCGGCCGCATACCGCTGACGGCGGCGACACCGGCCGTGCCCGGAGGGTTCACGCCCAAGGCGTTCGCCGGCGAGGTGGTGCCGTTCGGAGTCGTCGCGTTCCGCGAGGGTCACGACCTGATCGGCGTCCAGCTGCGCCTGACCTCGCCCGTCGGCGAGGAGAGCCTGCACCGGCTTCAGCCCCTGGTGGACGGCACCGACCGGTGGGCAGCCGAGATCGCGCTCGACGTGCAGGGGACCTGGTCGTTCCGTTTCGAGGCGTTCTCGGATGACTTCGCGACGTGGGCCCATGCGGCCGAGGTGAAGGTCGCAGCGGGTGTCGATGTGCCGGTGATGGCCGCCCTGGGTGCCGACCTCCTCACTCGGGCTGCAGCTGAGAAGGACCGACCCGCAGCCCAGCGACGACTCCTCGCCGCCCTCGCTGCAGAGCTGCGCGCCGGCGACGCCGACCGCACGCTGGAGCTGTCGACCGATGCTGACCTCGCGCGCGTCTTCTCCGATAGACCGCTGACGACACTCCGCTCCGCATCCGACACCCGTCCCCTGCTCGTCGAGCGCACCGCCGCCGGCGTCGGCGCCTGGTACGAGTTCTTCCCGCGATCCGAGGGAGCGAAGCGCCTGAAGGACGGATCCATCAAGAGCGGCACCTTCCGCACCGCCGCGAAGCGCCTGCCCGCCGTCGCGGACATGGGCTTCGACATCATCTACCTCGTCCCCATCCACCCGATCGGCATCACGAATCGCAAGGGCCGCAACAACACGCTCACCGCGGAGGCCGGGGACCCCGGGTCGCCGTACGCCATCGGCGCGGCCGAGGGCGGGCACGACGCGATCCATCCCGAGCTCGGAACCCTGGCGGACTTCCGCGCCTTCGTGCGCGCAGCCAAAAAGGAGGGTCTGGAGGTAGCACTGGACCTCGCGCTGCAGGCCTCCCCCGACCACCCCTGGGTCGCCGAGCACCCTGAGTGGTTCACGACGCTCCCCGACGGCACGATCGCGTTCGCCGAGAACCCTCCGAAGAAGTATCAGGACATCTATCCGCTGAACTTCGACAATGACCCCGCGGGCATCTACGCCGAGATGCTCCGCATCGTGCAGCACTGGGTGCGTCAGGGAGTGAAGATCTTCCGTGTCGACAACCCGCACACCAAGCCGCTGCAGTTCTGGGAATGGCTGATCGCCACGGTCAACGCCGCCGACCCCGACGTCATCTTCCTCGCCGAGGCGTTCACGAGGCCCGCAGTGATGCGCGCACTCGCCGCGGTCGGGTTCCAGCAGAGCTACAGCTACTTCACCTGGCGCAACACCAAGGCCGAGCTCGAGGAGTTCCTCGGCAGCATCTCGCACGACACCAGCGACTACATGCGGCCGAACCTCTTCGTGAACACGCACGACATCCTCACCGAGTATCTCCAATTCGGCGGCAGGGCCGCGTACCGCATCCGCGCGTGCATCGGCGCCACCGCGGCTCCGGTCTACGGGGTGTACGCCGGCTACGAACTGTTCGAGAACGTCGCTCGCCCCGGCTCCGAGGAGAACATCGACAACGAGAAGTACGAGTTCAAGCTGCGGGACTGGGATGCCGCGGAGCAGTCGGGCGACTCTCTCGCCCCGCTGCTTCGCCGTCTCAACGGCATCCGTCGTGAGCATCCGGCGCTGCGTCAGCTTCGGAACCTCTCGGTGCACTGGAGTGACGACGACGCCATCCTCGTCTACAGCAAGCATCTCGACGCCGCCTTCACCGGCACGGGGGCGTCCGACACGATCATCGTCGTCGCCAACGTCGACCCGCATTCGGTGCGCGAAACGACCGTGCACCTCGACACCACGGTCTGGGGTGTCACGCCCGGCGAGCCGTTCGACGTCGAGGACCTGCTGACGGGCGCCGTCTGGACCTGGACGGATCACAACTACGTGCGCCTCGACGCCTTCGCCGAACCGGTGCACATCCTGAAGGTGAGGGGACGAGCATGAGCGACGTCGAAGACGCGACCGCATCGACGGAGTGGGGCTCCGTCGCCGCCGGCACACACCACGATCCGCATTCCGTCCTCGGCGCGCACCCCTTTGCCGACGGGGGCGACGGCACCGGCACCGTGATCCGCGTGCGACGCCCGCTCGCGTCGACCGTCGCCGCCGTGTTCCGTGACGGCACCCGCCTGGATCTGCACCACGTCGCGCACGGGATCTGGGAGGCGCAGCACGACGGCTCCCCCGTCGCATATCGCATCGCCACCTCGTACGGCGAGGACGAGGAGACGGTCGTCGGCGATCCGTACCGGCACCTGCCAACGCTCGGAGACCTCGATGTGCATCTCATCGCCGAAGGACGTCACGAACGCCTCTGGGAAGTGCTCGGATCACACGCGAGAGACGTCGACGGCGAGCCAGGAGTGTCATTCGCGGTGTGGGCGCCCAATGCCACGGCCGTGCGCGTCGTCGGCGACTTCAACGGGTGGAACGGCGAGGGCCACGCGATGCGCTCCATGGGCGTGAGCGGCCTCTGGGAGCTCTTCATCCCCGACGTCTCCGTCGGCTCGACGTACAAGTACGAGATCCGCACGCGCGACGGCTCCTGGATCTTCAAGGCCGACCCCATGGCGCAGGCCGCCCAGACACCGCCCGAGACGGCGTCGATCGTCACCGCCTCCTCGTACGACTGGTCGGATGGAGCATGGATGACGCGCAGAGCGGCCACGCATGCCGTGGCGCAGCCGCTGGCGGTGTACGAGGTGCACCTCGGATCGTGGCGGTCGGGACTCGGCTACCGCGAGATCGCCGATCCGCTGATCGAGCACGTGACCGAGGCGGGCTTCACGCACGTCGAGTTCATGCCCTTGGCCGAGCACCCGTTCGGCGGCTCGTGGGGCTACCAGGTCAGCGGCTACTACGCCGCGACGAGCCGGTTCGGCTCACCCGACGATCTGCGGTATCTCATCGACCGGCTCCACCAGGCCGGCATCGGCGTGATCATGGACTGGGTCCCCGGCCACTTCCCGAAGGACGCGTTCGCACTCGCTCGGTTCGACGGGCAGCCGCTCTACGAGCACCCCGACCCTCGTCGCGGCGAGCACCAGGACTGGGGCACGCTGATCTTCGACTACGGACGCCCCGAGGTGCGCGGGTTCCTCGTCGCGAATGCGCTGTTCTGGCTGCAGGAGTTCCACGTGGACGGCTTGCGGGTGGACGCTGTCGCATCGATGCTCTATCTCGACTACTCGCGGAACGCCGGCGAATGGGAGCCGAACATCCACGGCGGACGCGAGAACCTCGAGGCCATCCGGTTCCTGCAGGAGGTCAACGCGACCGCGTATCGCCTGCACCCCGGCATCCTCATGATCGCCGAGGAGTCGACCAGCTTCCCCGGCGTCACCGCGCCCACGGACCACGCCGGCCTGGGGTTCGGCTTCAAATGGAACATGGGGTGGATGAACGACTCGCTCCAATACATCGAGCGCGACCCGATGTACCGCGCGCATCATGAGGGCGAGATGACGTTCTCGTTCGTTTACGCGTTCGGGGAGAACTATCTTCTACCCATCAGCCACGACGAGGTCGTGCACGGCAAGGGCAGCCTGTTGTCGAAGATGCCGGGAGGTCACTGGCACAAGCTCGCGAACGCACGCGCCTATCTCGCCTACATGTGGGGGCATCCTGGCAAGAAGCTGCTGTTCATGGGGCAGGAGTTCGGCCAGCTCGCGGAGTGGTCGGAGTCGCGGGAACTCGACTGGTGGCTGCTCGACCAACCCTCCCATGCGCAGCTGCAGCAGTTCGTCAGCGAACTCAACCACGCCTACCGAGCACAGGCGCCCCTCTGGGAACGCGACAACGAGGCGTCGTCGTTCTCACGCCTCGGGGCCCCCACCTGGGACCCCACGGTCATCGCCTTCGAGCGGCGCGACGCACACGGCGGCCGAGTCGTCGTCATCAGCAACTTCGCCGGCGTGGAGCGCACGGGCTACCGACTCGAGTTCCCCCGCGCAGGCGTCTGGCAGGAGATCCTGAACTCGGATGCCGCCGTGTTCGGCGGTCGCGGATCGGGCAATCTCGGCATGGTCGTCGCGGAGAGCGTCGACGGCGAGCCGCCGGTCGCGTCACTGACACTGCCCGCGCTCTCGACGATCTGGCTGCGCTTTCAGAACGACCCGCACGTCCCGACCGTGAACAACGGCTGAAGCTGCCGGACAGTCGAAGAGGGCGGCGAGACCACGGTCTCGCCGCCCTCTTCGCGTACGTGGTGACGACGGCGTCAGAACAGCAGAGACGACAGGCGGTTGCGAGCCGAGACGACCCGCGGGTCCGCGGCGCCGACGAGCCCGAACAGCTCCACAAGACGCTCCCGGACCGGCGTGCGCTGATCCGACGGCAGCTGTGCGAAGAGCTCGAGCAGCCTCGCGAATGCGTCCTCGACGTGCCCACCGGCCAGATCGAGGTCGGCGACATCGAACTGCGCCTGTACGTCGAGGGGTGCGGCGGCGGCAGCGGCCCTGGCCTCCTGGAGGTCGAGCTTCTGGACGCGGTCGAGCAGACGCACCTGGCCGAGGCCCGCGATCGCATCCTCGTCACGCGGGTTCTCGGCGAGTGCCTTCTCGTACGCGGTGATCGCCGCGGCGTAGTCGCCCACTTCGATCGCCGCGAACGCCTCGGCATGCAGAGGCGGAAGGGGCGGCTCAGCATCGGCCTCCGCCCCTTCGGCCTCCGAACCGCCGATCGGAAGCGTGCCGGTCACACCGTTCTGAGCGGCGACCTGGAGCAGCTGCGCGAACACCTCGCGTACCTGCTGCTCCGGCACGGCGCCGGTGAACATCGGCACCGGCTGTCCTGCGATCAGCGCGACCACCATGGGGATCGACTGCGCGCGGAACCCCTGCGCGAGCTGCGGGTTCGCGTCGACGTCGACCTTCGCGAGCAGGACCCGTCCACCGAGTTCCCTGGTGACCTTCTCGATGATCGGGCTCAGCTGCTTGCATGGCCCGCACCACTCGGCCCACAGGTCGACGACGACGGGGACCGTGCGCGAGATCTCGAGGATCTGCCCGAACGACTCGTCGGTCGCGTCGACGACCACGTCGGGCAGCACGCCGGCGCCGGCTGGAGCGGTTCCCGAAGGAGGCGCGGCCGGGCGGTTGCGCAGGCTCGACAGGTCGACGGCGCCGCGCATCGCGGCAGGAGAGATATCGGTCACTTGATCACCTCGACGGAGAGTAGGTCCTGACGGACGGCGAGAAGCTTGATCTGCTCCGTCGATCCCTGCGCGGGGACGGAGAAGAACAACTGGAACTCATACTTCGTGGTCACGCCCTTGGCGGACTCGGTCACTCCCGTGAGCGCCTTCGCCTGCACGTTGTCGCCGAAGCGGATAACGGCGTCGGCCGACGTCGGAGTCACGCTCTCGGTGTCGATCAACGAGACGCTGACGATCGCGCCGCTTCCCAGGGTCGTCATCGATACCGGTGCGGAGTCGGCCGGAACGATGTCGAAGGAGGTCTGCGACGTCTCCGCAGCTCCGTTGTCGGCAAGGTTCTGCACCACCGCCTGGCGACTGTCCCTGATGGACTTCGCGAGGTTCAGAGCGTTGTCATCGAAGAGGCCGTACGACGGGCTCTGCTCGGCGGCATCCACGACATCCGAGAAGGCTGCCGCGAGTTCGCCGGGGGGCAGACCGAGGAAGGCCGAGTCCGCAGGCACGAGCGATGTTCCCAGCCACGACGCCGCGACGTCGGGGAACACGGCGTCCGCCGACATCTCCGCCATGTTGGTGACCTTGTAGTTCGACCACGGATCCTGCTGGGTCATGGTCAGGATCACTGGGGGAACGGTGTCGTCGCCCTGGCTCTTCGAGAGCATGAGCACCGTGCGCGGCCAGCGATCGGTCGCCTCGGGAAGAACGACCTCCACATCGTCGGTGGGGATCACCGCAGGGACGGGTGTCTCGGGGACTGCAGTCCGCAGGGCGTACTCGGTGGTGCGGGCCGCTAGTGCCGGTCCGTCGAGGCGAGTTCCCGCGAGATCGATGTCCATAGCAGTGTCTGCCTCGGCGAGCGTGGCGGAGGCCTCCTGGAGGATGCGCTTCGCCTGTGCCTCGGTGACCGCCGGCGGCTTCTGGTTCTCGGGAGCGATGACTGTCTCGCTCGGCGACGGCGTCGGCGAGGCCTGATCGAACTGCGGCCACGAGTCCGGCGAGCATCCCGTGGCGAGGACGGCGGTGAGCGCGACCACCGGTAGCGCCAGCATCCGGCGTCGACGCCAGGGCAGCTGCGCGCGGTTCTCCGAGCGCTTCTCGTCGGTCGGGTCGCCGCCCGAGGCGGCGGATTCGTCGGTGGCTCCGCTCTTCGCTTCGGTGGACGGCGTGTCGGCATCCGAGGCCGAGGACTCGATGGCGGCGCGGTCGGCCGGGGGCAGCTGCGCCAAATCGATCGGCTCGGTCGCAGGCAGCGGCCCGAGGCCCTTGCGGCGGGGACCGCGGCCGCGCCGCTGGTGTCGGATGGCGAGAATGTAGAGCACGAGTCCGACCGCGAGGACGATCGCCCCGGCGGTCAGGAGCGGACCGGCGAGCGGCGTGGAGTTGTCGAGCGGCCACGAGACCGCGATGTCGTCGGGCGCTTCCCGCGTGCCGTCGTAGGCGATGAGGACGCTCACGCCGTCGGGAATCTGCATATCGGCGATCAGCGAGTCGGTGTCGGTGAATGAGTCGAGCCACAGATCCGATCCGACGGGACTGCGGCCAGCTCCTTCGGCGGCCTCGCCATCTGCGGTCGTGTCGTCGGCGGCTGCTCCGTCAGCGGCGGGGGTCTCCGTCGGCGCCGGGGTGGGCGTTGCACCATCGGAGTCGTCCTCAGGCCCCCCTGCCGCGACGTGTTCGACGTCGAGGCCGCCCTCGTCTCCCACCGTGACGTGGTTGTAGTCGGCGTCCGCGAGCCACGCCTCCATGTCGGCGGTCCGGCCGTATGCCGCGAAGATGTCGCCGTCACCGCGGACGAGCAGCGTCTGCGCGCCCGGGTTCTCGCGAAGGACTTCGCCGTCCAGAAGCACGAACGGAGCCGGCTGATCCACGTCGACGCTGACCTTCTGACTCGACGGGCCCATGAACACGGTGCGCTGGGCGATGCCCGCGCCGATCAGTCCCGCGGCCAGGACGAAGGCCACGACGGCCCATACGAAACGCACGAATAGTCTCCTCACGCGCCCCGGACGCACGCCCGAGTCGCAACACTCGACATTTCAGACTAGCGAAATCACCTGTGTGTTGCCCACGAGGGCGAGGCGACGGCGGAAGCGGCACGTCGCGCCGCGGCTCCGTCGGCGCGATGGATAACCTTGAGCAACCGGATCCCCGAGGAGTACAGATGAAGATCCACAATCCCTTCCGCTCCGCCCTCGTGGCGACGCTCGGAGTGGGACTGGGGATCCTGCTCATCACCAGTGTGCAGAGCCTCTCCACGGTGCTCCTCTACGTCGGCACCGCGCTGTTCCTGAGCCTGGGGCTCGACCCCCTCGTGTCGTTCCTCGAGCGGCGGCGGCTCCCCCGCTGGTCCGCCGTGCTCGTCACCATCGTCGCCGTGCTCGGCATCTTCGCCGGGATCATCCTCATCGTCATTCCCGTGCTCGTCGATCAGATCTCACAGCTCGTGAGCCAGATCACCGTGATCGTCAGTCGCCCCAGCCTTCTGAGCGACATCGAGGAGTGGATCACCGGAGCGTTCCCGAACCTCGACGTCGAGCGCGTGCTGCAGGAGGCGCAGGCGTGGGTCATCGCGAACCTGGGCGACATCACCAACCGCGTCATCAACGCGAGCCTATCCGTCGTGACCGGTCTGTTCGGCGCGTTCATCGTGCTGATCCTGACGATCTACCTGACGGCATCGACGCCGTCGCTCAAGCGAGCCGTGTACCAGCTCGCGCCGGCGTCGAAGCGCGATCGCTTCATCGACCTCTCCGAGCAGATCACTGACTCGGTGGGCTACTACGTCATGGGCCAGGTCTCGCTCGGCGTGATCAACGGCGTGCTCAGCATGATCTTCCTGTCGATCATCCAGGCGCCTTTCCCCGCCGTGCTCGCCGTCGTCGCGTTCTTCTTCTCGCTGATCCCGCTCGTCGGTACGCTCACCGGGTCCACCCTCATCGTCCTCGTCTGCCTGATCCCCGGCCTCGGCTCCCCCGCGACCGCGATCGCCGCCGCGATCTACTACCTGATCTACATGCAGATCGAGGCCTACGTGGTCTCCCCCCGCATCATGAGCCGAGCGGTGTCGGTCCCCGGCGCGGTCGTCGTCGTCGCGGCGCTGGCCGGCGGCAGCCTGCTCGGACTCCTCGGGGCGCTCATCGCGATCCCCGTGGCCGCCAGCATCCTGATCATCTACCGTCAGGTGCTGATCCCGCGGATGAACGAGCTCTAGGCCGGTGGCCATTCCGTCGGCAGCGGCAGGGCCGCCGGGTTGACAGCCGCGACGATCTCGGTGAGCACACAACGGGTCTGGCTCTCCCCCACCCAGAGGTGCTTGCCGCCCTCGACCGCGATGAGCTCGGCGTGCGGGATCGCGGAGAAGCGCTCGCGCGCCTCGTCCGGGCGCAGGTAGTCGTCGAGCTCCGGCACGAGGACGACGACCTTGCGTCCGTCGCCCGCCCAGGCGGCCACCTCGTCGTCGGTGGCGCGGTGCAGCGGCGGTGACAGCAGGATCACTCCCTCGACATCGTGCTCGCGTCCGTACTTCAGCGCGAGTTCGGTGCCGAACGACCAGCCGAGCAGCCACGGGCGCGGAAGCGCTCGCTCGCGCACGAACTCCATCGCCGCCGCGACATCGAGCCTCTCCGATGCCCCGCCGTCGAAGGCGCCGTCGCTGGTGCCGCGGGGCGAACTCGTCCCTCGCGTGTTGAATCGCAGCACGGCGAGGCCGGCGAGGGCCGGAAGTCGCGCTGCGGCCTTCCGCAGGATGTGCGAGTCCATGAAGCCACCGGCCGTCGGCAGCGGATGCAGCGTCACGAGAGTGGCGAGCGGTTCAGCGGTCTCCGGGAGCGACAGCTCGCCCACCAGGGTGAGGTCATCCGCCGTGCGGAGTTCGATGTCCTCTCGACGGGCGGGCAGTTCCAACGGTCCACGGATTTCCATGCTCACCCGATCCTCCAACAGTGCGAATGCCAGTGTCTGCGCGCAGCCAGATCCGCCGCGTCCCCGAGCACGCCGTCGGCGCGCCACACGACGACGTGCGCCGTCCCCGGAGCGATGACGCGCCCACAGCCGGGACAGCTGTACTCCTTCTGCGCCTGGACCGATGAGACGGGCTGAACCGTCCAGTCGGCACCGCGACGCGTCTCGGTGCGCTTCCAAGAGGAGAGCAGGCGCTCGAGGGAGTCCTCGGCGTCAGGGCGCGCCGGACGCCGTTTGCGCGAACGGGGCATGGCCCGAGCTCACCACCAGTGGTTCTTGGTCCAGAACGCGTGAGCGCCGGCCCAGCTGCCGTAGCGACCCGTCGCGTATCCCGTGGCCCAGCGGAGGTTGTCGACGGGGTCATAGCCGTTACCGGGCACCTTGCTGCACGGAAGGGCCTGGACGAGGCCGCATGCGCCGGAAGACTTGTTCGTCGCGTTCGGGTTCCAGCCGCTCTCGCGCGACACGATGTAGTCGACGTATCCCCAGTCGGACTCCGCGATCCCGGCAGCCGCCATCCACTCGGCCGGTGCGCCACCACCCGTGTAGAACAGCGGTCCCCCGCCGCCTGAGCTCGACTTCTCAGTGGTGCTGGCGGCCACGGTCGGGGTCGGCGTGGGCTTCGGGGTCACGTACACCGAGAACGTGCCGCGCTGCACGGGCGCGATCTCCGCGCCCTCGACCGCCACCGTGATGTTCTGCGTGTCAGCCAGTGCCGCCGCGTACGCAGACTCGGGGCCGGCCTCCACGGGCTGTTCGGCGAGCGCCACTCCGGTCGGGGCGACCATGGCCGCGGCGAACCCGACGACCGCAAGAGCGCTGAAGAACCCTACGATCCCCCGGCGTCGCGTGCCGACGCGCGGCGAGAGGACTCGCGATGCGGGCACCGGCGAGCGATCGTTGCGATGGGTGAGCATGTCGTTTCGGGAGTTCACGATAGGGGGCAGTCTACCCAACCCGATAGGGATGGAGCACGGAAACGTTCAGCGAACGGCCAGAATCACGTCGATGGTCGCGTCGAGGAGGGCGTCGACCTGTTCTTCGCGGTAGCCGCCCCGCTGCATCCGGAACGCCGCGCCTCGCAGTTGCTCCGCGGTCAGCGGTTCGCCGTCGCGAAGGTAGCGGACGATGCGGGCGGCCACGTGGTCGACCTCGTCGACGCGATAGCCGAACGTCAGGACTCCGGTGCGCGCGAACCGTTGACGCTTGGGACGGGCCAGGTGGTCCAGAATGACCTGCGCCTCCGCCCTGGCCTCCTCGACCCAGGCCCCGGCGCCCTTCTCGCGCACCGACTGCTCGCGGGCGCGGCCGGCGAGAGCATCCTCCACCCTCCCCAGTGCCGCATCGACCTCCGCGATCACGTACCCGTTCTTCACCAGCGGGAAGGACGCCACCCGGACATCGGCTGCGGTGAGGTCTCCGCCGCCCTCGAACGCCGTGCGCGCGGCGGCGAGGAAGGTGTCGACGGCGGCGCGGTGATACCCGCGCGTACGTCCGGTCGTCAACGAGAAGGCCGGACGAGGATCGGCGATCGCCGTCGGGTCGGTTCGTTCTTCTGTAGCCATCACAGCACCGTCCAGGAGGAGAAGAGGAAGTAGAGGCAGAGAGCGGGGATCGTCGACGGAAGGATGCTGTCGAGCCGGTCGAGCAGACCCCCGTGCCCGGGCAGCCAGGAACTCATGTCCTTGATACCGAGGTCGCGCTTCAGCATGGACTCGCCGAGGTCGCCCAGGGTTGCGGACAGGAGGATCGCGGCTCCGAAGATCACTCCGATCCACCACGGGAGGTGGAGCAGGTAGATCGCGAGCAGCACACCGGCGGCGATCGAACCGACGACGGCCCCGCCGAAGCCCTCCCACGTCTTCTTCGGGCTGATGCGCGGCGCCATCGGATGCCGTCCGAACGCCAGACCGGCCGCATACGCACCGGTGTCCGCCACGACGGCGATCACGATGAAGCTCAGCACCCACCACTCGCCACCCTCCTGACCGAGGAGGATCAGCGCGACGGCGGCGAGGAACGGCACGTAGATCTGCACGAACCCGCCGATGACGGCGTCCGCCAGCACGTCCCCGTAGGTGCGTCCGTCCTTGGCGACCATCTGCGCCATGAGTCGCCACACCACGACGAAAGCGACCGCGAGGAACAGCGTCACCCAGACGAGCCAGACGTCGAGGAAGTACGCGGAGAGCACGAGGCATCCCGCAGCGATGAACTGCGGGACGAGGTCGACCCGGCGACCGGAACCGCGCAGCGCGAGCGAGAGTTCGTAGACCCCCAGCAGCGCGGCCGCCAGCGCGAACGGAACGAAGAGAACCTTGATGAACAGCAGCGAGGCGAGCAGTGCGGCGCCGAAGGCCAGGCCGATGAGGATCGCCAGGATCAGATCGCGCCCCGTCCGCTCCTTGATGCGCTCGTTGGCCAGGTCGATCTGGTCGCGTGCGTGAGAGACGTGGTTGCCGAACTCGTCGCGTGCGGCGCGCCACTGCTCGCGGATCGCGTTGTGGTCGGTGGTCGCGAGCGTCGGCGAAGGCACGATCTGCGGCTCCGCTCCCGCGGGTTCTACCGGCATCGGTGGGCGGGGCGGGATGCTGTCGGCGTCGAACCCGGGAAATGCGGCGTCACCCAGAGGGGCTCCGTCTGCAGCAGACGCCGAGCCGCGCACGTCGCGGCGCGTCTGCGGCGAATCGGGTCCTTCACCGGTGCGATCGTCGGACATCCCGCCTACACCTCGAGGAGTTCGGCCTCTTTGCGCTTGAGAGCGTCGTCGATGAGGTCGACGTGCTGGCGCGTGATGACGTCGAGCTCCTTCTCGCCGCGGGCGATCTCGTCCTCGCCGAGATCGCTCTTGAGTGCGTCCAGCTCGTCCTTCGACTTGCGGCGGATGCCGCGGACGTGGACCTTCGCGTCCTCCGCCTTCGACTTCACGAGCTTGACGTACTCCTTGCGGCGCTCGGCCGTGAGCTCGGGCATGGTGACCCGCACGAGGTTGCCGTCGTTCGTCGGGTTCGCACCCAGGTTCGGCATGTCGCGGATCGCCTGCTCGATCGCCTTGAGCGCCGACTTGTCGTACGGCGTGATGATGAGGGTTCGAGCCTCCTGGTTGGCCAGGGAGGCGAGCTGCGCGAGCGGGGTCGGCGTGCCGTAGTAGTCCACCAGGACCTTCTGGAACAACTGCGGGTTCGCCCGCCCGGTGCGCACCGTGGAGAAGTCCTCCTTGGCGGCTTCGACCGCCCGCGCCATGCGAGTGGTGGTTTCAGCGAGGACGTCCGCGATCACGGTGGCTCCTATCGTCGGGGTGTTGAAGAATTCTATCGGGCCGGGCGCGGAACGCCCGTCACGTCACGCGGTGACCAGTGTGCCGATCGGCTCGCCGAGCAGCGCCTTGGTCACGTTGCCGGCGGGCTCCATGCCGAACACGCGCATGTCCATGTTGTTGTCCATGCAGAGGCTGAAGGCGGTGGAGTCGACGACCTTGAGTCCGCGTTGCAGGGCGTCGCGGTAGGTGACGCGGTCGATGCGCTCGGCATCCGCGTGCTTGTTGGGATCCGCGGTGTAGATCGCGTCGACGCCGTTCTTGGCGACGAGCACCTCTTTCGCGCCGATCTCGAGCGCGCGCTGCGCGGCGACGGTGTCGGTGGAGAAGTACGGGAGTCCGGCGCCGGCACCGAAGATGACGACGCGGCCCTTCTCCATGTGGCGCTCCGCGCGGCGCGGGATGTACGGCTCGGCGACCTGGGTCATCGAGATGGCGGACTGCACGCGAGTCGGTGCGCCGGCCTGCTCGAGGAAGTCCTGAAGCGCGAGCGCGTTCATCACGGTGCCGAGCATTCCCATGTAGTCCGCGCGACCACGGTCCATGCCGCGCTGACTCAGCTCGGCTCCGCGGAAGAAGTTCCCGCCGCCCACGACGATGGCGATCTCGACGCGGTCGACCGCCGCGGCGATGTCGCGCGCGATCTGACTCACGACGTCGGGGTTGACGCCGAGCTGTCCGGCGCCGAACGCCTCGCCGGAGAGCTTGAGCAGGACGCGGCGGCGTCCGGTGCGTTCGGTCATGGGTGTTGTCCTCTCGTCCCGATTCAAGATAGTGCCTCGTGGGCATGAAGAAGGGGTTCGGACCACGTGGATCCGAACCCCTTCGACCGTGCTACGCGCCGACCTTGAAGCGCGCGAAGTCCGTCACGGTGATACCGGCGTCCTTCGCCACCTGGGCGACGGAGAGCTTGTTGTCCTTGGCGTAGTCCTGCTCGAGCAGTGCGACCTGCTTGATGAACGCGGAGACGCGGCCCTCGACGATCTTGGGCAGAGCCGCTTCCGGCTTGCCCTCGTTGCGGGAGATCTCGGTGACGATCTCGCGCTCCTTCTCGACAGCTTCCGCCGGCACGTCCTCGCGGGACAGGTAGGACGGGTTGGCGAACGAGATGTGCTGCGCGATGCTGCGCGCGGTCTCGGCGTCGTCACCCGAATACGCGACGACGACGCCGATCTGCGGCGGCAGGTCCTTGCTGGTGCGGTGCAGGTAGACCTCGACCTTGTCGCCGGTCACGGTGCGGACCTGACGCAGCTCGACCTTCTCGCCGATGATGGCGGCCTCTTCCGAGATGACCGTCTCGACGTTCTTGTCCCCGGCCGGAGCCGCGAGCGCGGCCTCGACGGAGTCCGCCTTGACGGCGGCGACGGCGTCGGCGACCTTGTCGGCCAGCGCGATGAAGCGCTCGTTCTTCGCGACGAAGTCGGTCTCGCAGGCGAGCTCGATCAGCGTCACTGCGCCGTCCTGCTCGCGAGCGACGACGAGGCCCTCGCTGGTGGAACGGTCGGCGCGCTTGGCGTTGCCCTTCGCACCCTTCAGGCGCAGGATCTCGGTGGCCTTCTCGACGTCGCCGTCGGCCTCCTCGAGCGCCTTCTTGGTGTCGACCATTCCCGTGCCGAGCTGCTCACGCAGCGCCTTGAGGTCGGCGATGGTGAAGTTGGCCATGTGTGGTGGCTCCTTGCTTCGTGATGTGTGTGGTGGTCGCGGAATTACTTGGCGTCTGCTGCCTCGGCGGCGGCGACCTCGGCGGTCTCCTCGCCGGAAGCGTCGGCGATCGCCTCGTCGTGAGCCTCGGCGCCTGCGGCGTCGGCGGGCGTCTCGGCGGTCTCAGCCTCGGTGACCTCCTCGGCGGGAGTCGCGAGGAGCTCCTTCTCCCACTCGGCCAGCGGCTCGGCGTCGCCCGACTCGGGGTTGTGCTTCTGCTGCAGACCCTCGGCCGCGGCGTCGGCGATGATGCGCGTCAGCAGGGACACGGAGCGGATCGCGTCGTCGTTGCCGGGGATCGGGTACTGGAAGTCGTCGGGGTCGGCGTTCGTGTCGAGGATGCCGATGACCGGGATGCCGAGCTTCTTGGCCTCGTCGATCGCGAGGTGCTCACGCTTGGCGTCGACGACCCAGAGGGCGGACGGCGTCTTGGTGAGGTTGCGGATACCGCCGAGCGACTTGTGCAGCTTGTCGAGCTCGCGCTTCTTGAGCAGCAGCTCCTTCTTGGTGAAGCCCGACGCGGCGGGGTTCTCGTAGTCGAGCTCCTCGAGCTCCTTCATGCGGGCGAGACGCTTCGCGATCGTGGAGAAGTTGGTGAGGAGGCCGCCGAGCCAGCGCTGGTTCACGAAGGGCTGGCCGACACGGGTCGCCTGCTCCGCGAGGATCTCCTGCGCCTGCTTCTTGGTGCCGACGAAGAGGATGGTGCCGCCGTGCGCGACCGTCTCCTTGACGAAGTCGTAGGCCTTGTCGATGTAGCCCAGCGACTGCTGCAGGTCGATGATGTGGATGCCGCTGCGCTCGGTGAGGATGAAGCGCTTCACCTTCGGGTTCCACCGACGGGTCTGGTGTCCGAAGTGCACGCCGCTGTCGAGCAGCTGGCGGATGGTGACCACAGCCATGGTCGTCTCCTTGTTCTGGCGCGAGCACACGCCGTTGAGGTTTGTCGAACCGATCGGACGATCGGATTCCCTGGTGCCCGGCGCACTCCCGCCCGTTCGAGAACGGGACCTGTGGGAATGGATGCCGCGACCGGAGTCGCTGTGGGCACGCGTAGTCACCCCGATATCGAGGTGCTCCTCCAGCATACAGGATCGCCCGGCCTGACTCCTCCTCCACCACCGGCGGTAGATGGGCGGTTCTCCCCGCATCCGTGGAGCGCGCGGGACGCGGCGCCGAAACCTCTGCGGCGGCCTTCAAGCTGTCGTCATGAGACACCGACTGGCACTCGCGGTACTGCTCGTGATGGCGCTGCTCCTGCTCTTCCAGCCGGGTCGAGCCGTCGGCGACGGGGCGACGCCGCCCGATCGCGGCGAGTACCCACGGTGGCAGTGGCCCGTCGAGGCGCCGCACGAGGTCGTCGAGCCCTACCGCGCGCCCGCCCATCGATACGGTGCGGGACATCGGGGCATCGATCTCCGTGCGGACGTCGGTTCTGAGGTGCGCGCTCCCGCCGACGGCCTCGTCGCCTTCCGCGGGGTCGTGGTGGACCGCCCCGTGCTGACGATCGAGCACGCCGGTGCGCTCGTGTCGTCGTACGAGCCGCTGGCATCGGACCTCGCCCCCGGGACGGCGGTCTCGGTCGGCGATGTCATCGGAACGGTGGCGGTCGGCGGTCATGCTGTCACCGGCACACTGCATGTGGGCGTCCGACTTCGAGGCGACTACGTGAATCCGATGCTGCTGTTCGGCGACGTGCCGCGAGCGGTGCTGCTCCCCTGCTGCGACGACGGATGATCCGGTCGGCCGGATCAGGCGCGCGGATGAGCCAGGCGGTAGGTCGCGGTGAGCCGCTCCGACGACACGTGCGTGTAGATCTGCGTCGTGCCGAGACTGGCGTGGCCGAGGATCTCTTGCACGGCACGGAGGTCGGCTCCACCGTCGAGCAGGTGAGTGGCCGCCGTGTGGCGCAGAGCGTGCGGTCCGACGGTCTCCGCTCCGACGAGAGGAGCGAGCACCTC
The DNA here is from genome assembly GCF_023715885.1 of Microbacterium hydrocarbonoxydans. GTDB lineage: Bacteria > Actinomycetota > Actinomycetes > Actinomycetales > Microbacteriaceae > Microbacterium > Microbacterium hydrocarbonoxydans_C. The sequence goes on from NZ_JAMBOY010000002.1 coordinate 76,575, forward strand.
GGCGACCAGTGTGTAGATCGCGCGTGGCCCGATCCGACCGCCGCGCGCGCCCAGGAACAGCGCCGGCGACGTCGCCGACGCTCGTGCCGCGAGCGTCGGACGCCCTCGAGTGAGATAGGCGCCGATGGCGTCGCGAGCGGGTGCACCGAAGGGAACGACCCGCTCCTTCTCGCCCTTGCCGAGTACGCGCGCGGTGCCGCGGTCGAGGTCCACGTCGTCGACGTCGAGGCCGCACAGCTCAGAGACCCGGATACCGGCGCCGTAAAGGAGTTCGAGCGTCGCATGATCACGGAGCGCGACCGGGTCGCCACTCGACGCGACTGCGCGCTGCGTATCGAGGAGCGCCGTCATGGAGTCCTTCGACGCGACGGTCGGCAGTGTGCGTCCGCGCTTGGGCGCTACCAAGCGGAGGCTCGGGTCGTGAGCGATGAGCTCCTGCTCCTGCGCCCAGGCGAAGAAGGACCTGACGGCTGCGGTCCGCCTGGCGAGCGTCGAGCGGGCATCGCCCCTCTGGGTCGCTGCCCACAGCCAGTCACGCAGGTCTTCCAACGTCACCTGATCGACGGACGCCTGGCCGACTGCCGCCGACAGATCGCGGAGGTCGGAGCGATACGCCCGAACAGTGGCGGGAGAGAGTCGACGCACCCGATCGAGGTGATCGACGAATGCCGACGCCGCCGCGCTGAGCTCCATATGGAGAGCTTGCCGCGGATCTTCCCGTTCCCGCGTCAGCCTCGCCGCGACCGGGATGAGCCCCCGGAGTCCGTATCACCCCTGCCGCTCGCCCGAGGTCCTTCGCTTCCACCCGTGCTCGGTTCGCTGCACCGAGCCCTCCAGCTCGAGAACGCCCAGGAGCGCTCGCACCGACGCCGGTGAGATACCGCTGCGGCGGGCGACTTCATCGGCGTCCCACGCCGTTCGCGCACTCATCGCGTCGAGGAGCCTGGTGTGCTCCGGCGAATCACGGGGCACCAGCGACGTGGCATTCGTCGACGGACGCCACAACTCGCGCACCTCCTCCGCAGTGGTCACGCAGCGAGCGTCGTACTCTCGCAGCAGTCGATGGCATCCGGCCGACGCGGGAGACGTCACCGGCCCCGGTACGGCGCCCAGCGGACGTCCGAGGGTAGCGGCATGCCCTGCCGTGTTCAGCGACCCACTGCGCCAGCCGGCCTCGACGACCACCGTCGCGTCGCCGAGCGCCGCTATCAGCCGATTGCGTGAGAGGAAGCGCCACTTCGTCGGCGCCGTCCCGCAGGGCACCTCGCTCACGACCGCCCCCGCCTCGGCGATCCGCTGCAGGAGATCACGGTGTCCCTGCGGGTAGGCCCGATCGACCCCGCCGGCGAGGACGGCGACGGTCGTGCCGCCGACGCCGAGGGCGGCACGATGAGCGGCGCCGTCGATGCCGTATGCCCCGCCGGAGATGACGGCGACCCCTGTCGCCGCGAGGTCGCCCGCGATCTCGCTCGCCACCTGCTCACCGTAGGAGGTGGCCGCTCGCGCTCCGACGATCCCCACTCGTTCGGTCGTGCGCAGAGCGGAGACCTCTCCCCTGACCCACAGGACGAAGGGTGTGTGGGCGCCCAGATCGCCGAGTGGCTCTGGCCAGGCGTCATCCCCGGGGAGCAGCAGTCGTGCTCCGAGACGCGCGGCGTCTCGCAGCGCGGATCCGACACCGGTGGCTGAGATTCGGGGACGCCAGCGCGCGACACCCTCGCGGAATGCCCGACCCCCTTGGCGAGGGGTGAGGAGCCCGCCCATGAGTCCTTGCACCAGCGTCTGCCAGGCAGCAGACGCGCCCATCTCCGCCACGAGCGCGCCAGCGACCCCGTCGCCGGGCTCGGTGACGACCGACCAGGCGACTCGCGCCAACACCTCTTCCGAACTCTCTCCCGCATTCGCGGACGGTCCTCTGAGAAGGGCGAGGTCCTCGCGGATCGATTCGTCCCTGAGGAGGTCGTCGATCATGCGGCGTACCCCCGCTTCAGGTAGAGGGCTCGTCCGACCTGCTCGAGCCCTGGCCGATCGAGTCCGGCGAGATCCGCCATCGTCCACGCGAGTCGCTGGACGCGTTACAGGCAGAGGTACGGTGTAACCATGCGAGCCGCCATCTACCTGCGCCAGTCCCTCGACAACGCCGAGGGCATCGACCGTCAGCGCGAGCGAACCCGGAGCCTCATCACCGCCCGCGGGTGGACTCTGTCCGAAGTGTTTACCGACAACGACGTCAGCGCGAGCAAGCAACGCGGTCCTGACACGGGCTGGGGCCGCATGCTTGCGTCCGACGCCGATGTGGTGGTGGCCGTCGACCTCGACCGGCTCCTCCGCGACGTGCGCGACCTGTCCGTGCTGATCGACTCGGGCAAGTTGGTCGTCACGGTGGACGGCGAGATCGATCTCTCGACGGCTGACGGAGAGTTCCGCGCCACGATGCTCGCCGGTATCGCCAGGTTCGAGGTGCGGCGGAAGTCGGAGCGTCAGCGTCGAGCGAATGACGCTCGTGCGCGTGCTGGCCGCTGGGTCGGCGGTCGACGCCCGTTCGGGTTCGAGGATAACGGCATGACTGTTCGCGAGGACGAGGCCAACGCGATCCGCGAGGGGTTCCGCGCGTACGTCGGCGGCGACACTCTCTCGGCCGTGGCACGCGCGTGGACGGCGGCAGGGTTCACAACCGGGCAGGGCGGCGTGTGGGAGCGCACGGCGGTGCGCGCTGTGCTGTCGAACCCCCGGTATGTGGGGAAGGTGCGACACCGCGGAGAGATCGTCGCCGACGCGGCCTGGCCCGCCCTCGTGGACGTCGACACATGGGAGGCCACTCAGTCACTCATCAACGGGAGCCGAGGACGACGAACCCGCGCGCAGAGCCTCCTCACTGGTGTCGGGCTGTGCGGCGTCTGCGACTCACCGCTCCACGCGGGTGGCAACGCGCGGCGCGGGGTGCGTGGGTACAGATGCAGCGCGTCCCTCGGGCACGTCGCGCGCATGGCGGAACCCGTGGAGGAGTATGTGGACGCTCTAGTGGCAGCGCGCCTCGATATGCCAGACGCGACGAGTCTCGCGCAGTCTGCCGAGGCGTCTCCCGAGGACCGAGCACGGTTGGATGCTCTCAGGGTCCGAAGGGAGGCGTTGGGAGTCGAGTTCGCTGACGGCAACCTCACGGCGGAGCAGGTGCGAGCAGCAACGGAACGCCTCAACGTTCAGATCACCGATCTCGAAGCGCGGTTGGCGGATTCTGGTCGCGCACGCGTGCTGGGCGACCTCGGGAGCGGGTCGGCGTACCTCGCTCTCTCCGACTCACGTCGCCGCCAGGTGATCGACACCCTCATGCGGGTGCGTGTTATGCCTCCGGGCCGGGGCACGCGCACATTCCGCCCGGAGAGTGTAGTCATCGAGTGGAAGTGATACACCGTCAATCCATAAAGCCCAGTTCAAAGGTTATTTCTCGCTTGCGCTCAACGGATCACCTGCGTTAGAGTCGACGTATACGCACACGGTCCCCTTGGACCAGGACCACCTCTCAGACAGAGCGGTGGAACTTCTCCAAGAGGGCCGTTTCCATGTCCACCGACATTCCGACGCCGAGAAGCGCGAGTGCGAGCCTTGCCGGGATCGCGTCCAAGCGCCGCGACGACCCTGCGGCCGTCGCCAGTGCTCGCGCCCAACTCGCCGCAGCGAACATCCAAGCCGCGATTCAGAAGAACCTCGCGGACGCTCCCCCGCTCACCGCTGACCAGACGGAACGTCTGACCGCTCTCCTCCGTGGCGGTGCCCGGTGACGTGGGTGCGCGAGGCCGTGACGTTCACTGTCCTCGCTCTCTCGCTGTTCGCCATCGTCAGCGGACTCACGGGGGTGTTCTCGTGAGCAAGCTCGCTGTGACCGTCACACGCCACCCGTCCGAGGGATACGGCCTCACGTTCGAGTACGCGCCGCGCATGGTGCAGGCGATCAAGACTCGTGTGCCGTCGAGTGAGCGTCGCTACGACCAGGCCACGCGCACATGGTGGCTGTACCGCCGTACCGACCTCGAAGCCCTCCGCTCGGCCACGAACGGTTGGGCCACGTTCACCGTCGCCCGAAAGTCCACGATGAGCGACTTCCGGGTGTCTCAGGCGACCATCCAGGCGCGCAACGCTGAGGCACGCACCGAGACGCGCAAGCTTGCCATCCTCTGCCGCCACTGCGAGCAGCCGATCACGATGAAGGGCCACCAGTGGGTGCACGCGTCCGACGGCTCCCCGTGGTGCGGCATCGAGACGCACGCCACCCCGAAGGGTTCGCGATGAGGCTCCCGCGAAACGCGATCCTCCGCTATGACCTCGCGGACATGCCGAGGGTTGGTGAGGCTGGGATGCGCCTCCTCCTCGTCCTCCTCGTGCTCGCCGCCGCGGACGGCACCGTGCGCGAGAGGCAGGGCGAGCTGGCGACGTACGCCGGGGTGTCACGCTCCACGTTGCGTGAGGCGTTGGCCCGCCTCCGGGACGCGGGAGTGATCGAGTTCGATGGCGCTCGCGGGCGCACCACCGAGTACCGAGTGATGTCGCGATGGCTCTCGGATATGGCCGGTGGACCTGCCATATCGCAGAAGGCTGAGGGTGCAGATATGGCCGGTGGACCTGCCATATCGACCCCGGATATGGCCGGTGGACCTGCCATATCGGCCCGCCCCTCTTACCGTGACCGCCCTCGCGCGCGCGTTCAAGACCAGAACCTACCCAAGACCGCAAGCAACAACCGGTCTAAGAAGGTCACCACTCCCCCTGTGCTGGGGGGTTCGGGGGTGGCAACCCCCGAGGACACACGCCGCGACAACCGTCAGCCGGACAACGTCACCTACCTGCGCCTCCCCGCCGCTCACGCGACGGACAACACCACAGCCCAGGTGATCCGATGACCGGACACCACAACGACCCCACCTACCGACGCAACGCCGCCATCATCCGACAGCGCACCCGCGCAGACCACGCAGCCGGACGACCCGTCTGGTGCATCGGATGCGGACGCGACATCGCACCCACCCAGACCTGGGACGTCGGCCACCGCATCGACGCAGCACGAGGCGGCACACACAACCTCGACAACCTCGGACCACAACACCGCGGCGAGAACCGACGCGCAGGCGGACGACTCGGAGCACAACGCACCAACAACACCAACGGCACCAGCCGTGCGAGCAGAGGGCTACCCACATGGTGAAGTGCGACCCGACCACGACTCCTTTGAGAGAGGACGCCAGAACCCCCGCTAAGGCTCTATCAGTGGCGGTTTTGTCCGACCGTGACGACTGGCTGAGCCTGCGCGCACGCGCGTTGCCGCCTCTGCATGTGTCCGAGTTGGTGACGACGGAGGATGACCGCCGCGAGTTCCTGCGTGGCGCTGAGATGTTGCGGTTCTACGGCGACGGCGCGATGCGGGGCCGCGTGCCCCAGCCTCAGCAGTTGTTGGTCGTCGATGCGCTCGCCGCTGGGGACTCTCGCAACGCCGTGCTGTTGCCTCGCCGCTCGTCGAAGTCCACGACGCTGATCGCGATTGCGCTGGGCCGCGCTGAGGCTCGCGAGGACTACCGCGTGGCGGTGCTCACGCTCACGACGGGTAAGGCGGGACGTAGCCGGTTCCAGAAGGACGTGGTGCCCGCGTTGGACAGGTCGACGGATCGCGAGCAGGTCAAGATCGTCCGCGCCGCGGGTCAGGAACGGGTCGAGTTCCGTGAGTCTGGCGGCATCGTCGCATGGCTGTCGACGATGGATGATCTCCGCGGTGAAGCGTTCGACCTCATCATCCTCGACGAAGCGGGCGAGCCAGACCCGCAGAAGGTGGAGGACACGCTGGCCGCGGCGATGCCGACGCTGGACACGCGTCCAGATGCACAGATCGTGGTCGCGGGCACGGCTGGGAAGTACCGAGCGGGGAACCTCCTCTGGGACTGGCTGGAGTTGGGTCGCAAGGGACGTGCCGGGATCGTCGAGTACGCGATGCCTGACACGGTTCAGGACGAGGACGTGGAGACGTGGGAGCAGGTCGAACCTCTCATCCTCGCCGCGCACCCCGGCATCGGCACGCTGACGACGCTGGAGCGCGTCCGGGGCAACTTCGAGACTCTGCCTCGCCTCGTGTTCATGGCCGAGTACGGCGGTCTGTTCGGCGACGAGGGCGGCACCACTACCCTGTTCGACCCCATGAAGTGGGCGCGTACGGGTGTCGATGGCGCGTTCCCCGAGCCGCCTGACCGGTTCTCGCTCGCGTTCGCGCCGCACCCGGACCAGACGTGCGTGTCCGTCGTGGCCGCATGGCGTGATGACGACGGGCGGGCAGTGGCACTCCTCCTCGACGATGTCGCGGGTATCGACAAGGCGGTGCCGGTACTCGCGCGATTGGCTCGCACGTACCGCGTCCCCGTCGTCTACGACGCCGGATCGCAGGTCGCACAGCTGATCGTCGAGAAACTGAACCGGCTCACCCCGCGTCCCAAGTTCGAGCCATACACGTACGCCGACGTGAAGCGCGCCGCCTCCCTCATCGTCGACGAGGTCGACCGCGAGAACGTGATCCACTACCGCGATCAGACCGTGTTGAACGAGGCGGTCCACCGCACGGTGAAGCGCAAGTCGGGTGACCGCGGATGGTTGTTCGGGCGCGCGCCGAAGAACCCGGAACACAACATCACGCCTGTCGAGGCGTGGGCGCTCGCTCAGCAGCACTACGACGGGTACAAGCCCAGGGTCCGCGCACGGGGACGGGTGGCGGCATGACCTACCGTCTGTCTCTCGACTGCACGTCGAACGGGTGCCTCATCCTCTGCGGAGACTGCCCGACGTGGTTCGCGTTCCGCTCCGACCGTGAAGCCGCGTGGAGGGCGGGCCGGGACCACGAACTGCGTGTGCACCCCGGCTCCACCCAGGCCACGGCGGCGCTCCACCTCATCAAGCGGAGGTGCAAGTGACGAAGCGACTTCCGCCCCGAGAGATGGCCTACCCGCGTCGCCGGATCAACGAGGCGTTGGCTCGGTTGATCGCGTGCCCAGTGTGCGTCACCTTCACCGTCAAGGTCGCGAGCACCGGCAAGCGCACTGTGCGCTTCCGGTGCGCGTGCAGCCTTGTGTTCACGGTCCCTCTCGTCGTCCTCAACACGCGTCTCGGGCTTGGCCGACCCCGTTCCACAGGCGGGTGACCCGCGGATGTCGCGACGCACCGTCTGGGTAGACCGAAGCTCGGACACGTACCTCGCCGTGTGTACCAAGTGCGACCGCACCTGGGGTCCGTGGCCGTTCCTGGCCCCCGCTCAGACGTTCGTACGAGAGCACTCCTACGAGCACCTGCAGGTCGAGAAGAACGACCGACGCCGCGGCGCGTGGGATGAGGAGCGCAAGGCTCGCCAGCGCGAGTACAACCGCGCCCACAACGACAAGGTGAGGCGAGCTGGACCACGCGATCCAGGCATCGATAACCCGCAGTGGGGAGCGCCGTTTGCGCCGGGGTGGAACCGCCGCCGACCGTAGCGCTTTGGGATGCAATAAGCGGGTTCGACGCTCTGCGCATGGCCCGCCTGTTCGACCTCCTCCGCCCCGTGCGGGTGACCGACCGCGTCCATGCATCCGCCTGGGCACCGATCGTCACGCCGAATCAGACGTCGACCCTTCCGATGGTCGTCTACTCGGAATTCTTCGCGGGTGAGATCGCCGAGGTGACCCGCTTCGGCGCGCTCCAGATTCCGGCGTTCAAGCGTGCGCGTGACCTCCTGACCGCGACCATCGCGGGAACTTCCCTGAAGCAGTACCGCGAGGGCGAGGACGTCACCCCGGACTGGCTCACGAACAGCGCATCCGGCGTATCGCCGTACCACCGCATGCTCGCCATCGTCGATGACCTCCTGTTCTACGACTGGTCCCTTCTCGCAGTGCAGCGCGACGGCTCTGGGCAGATCATCGACGCGCTTCGCGTCCCGTTCGAGCAGTGGGCGGTCGACGACCTCACCGGCAAGATCACCGTTCAAGACCGTCCGGCCAGTGCCGAGGAAGTCATCCTCATCCCCGGTAACGGCTCGGGCGGCGTCCTGCAGACCGGCGCGCAGACCATCAAGGGCTACCGAGCGATGGAGCGTGCCTGGGTCGGTCGCGTCCAGAACCCCATTCCGCTCGTCGAACTTCACCAGACCACCGACGACCCGCTCACGGACGGCACGGTCGACGACGAGGACGACGAGATCGCACGTCTCACCTCCGACTGGGCGGCGGCGCGCATGTCCCCCACCGGCGCTGTGGGCTACACGCCCCACAACGTTGAGCTCCGCGTCCACGGCGACGTGAAGCACGAGCTGTTCGTCGAGGGTCGAAACGCCTCCGTCCTCGACATCGCGCGCCTGTTCGGCATCCCCGGCTCCCTCCTCGACGGGTCGATGGCGACGGCGACTCTCACTTACTCGACGACTGAGGGTAAGCGCTCCGAGTTCGACATGTATACAACGCCGCTGTACCTCGACCCCATCGAGGCGCGGCTGTCTTTGGACGACGTCGCCCCCGCTGGCGAGGTCATTCGCTTCGACCGATCCGCACGGGCCTCGGTTGCGGCCCCCGCCCTCCGGGAGCCTCTCAATGACTGACGCCACGTTCTCTGTCGACATCGCCGCGCGCACGATCCGCGGACTACTCCTCCCCTACGGCGAACTCTCGAGTCCGTCCGTGTCAGGCACCGAGCCGATCATGTTCGGCAAGGGCACTGTCGCGCTCCCGGCTGACCCGTCCATCGTGACGCTCAACGAGGGCCACGACTCCCTTGAGGTTCGCGGGCGTGCCACCGCCCTAGAGGAGACGGACGCCGGCATCGTCGCGGAGTTCTCCGTCGCCCGTACCCCCGAGGGCGATGCCCTCCTCGCCAGTGCCAACGCGACGCCCCGCCCTCGCCTGAGCGCCGAAGTCCGCGGGCTGGTGCGCCGGGGCGTTGACGCGATTTCGGGCGCTCTCAGGGGCGCGGCGGTGGTTCCCCAGGGCGCATTCCAGTCCGCGGCCCTGTTCGCTGCACTCGACCCGATCACCGATGCGCCCGCAGATGAGCTGCGCGAGGTCATCACTGACGCCGTCACCGACGCGCTTGCCGCCACTCAGACCCCCGAGGCGGCGACCGTCGCCCCGGACACCACCGAGGCCACGGAGGCCGAGGAAGACCAGAAGGAGACGACTGTGGCTGACGCAGTTGTGCCCGCGACCCTCACGGCTCCGGGTGCCCCCAAGAAGGACGAGACGACCGCTCTGGGGCTGTTCGCCGCAGTGGCGGGAGTCAAGAGCGGCAACACCGAGGCCGTCAAGGCGTTCGCTGGCGGTGACGCGGCGTTTGCCATCGCCACGGTGCAGCACTCCGGCCCGTCGACCGTGACCATCGGTGCCGACGTCCAGGTGCCGAACTACGTCGGCGAGCTGTGGAAGCGTCGCCGCTACGAGCGCCGTTTCGTGCCTCTCATCGGCCACGCCGCGCTCACTAGCTACAAGGTGATCGGCTGGCAGTGGGACGACGGCAAGGAGCCGGTCGTGGGTGACTACGCGGGGAACACCGCCGAGATTCCGTCGAACGCGCTCGACACCAAGCAGATCAGCGTGGACGCGTCCCGCCTCGCGGGTGGTCACAAGATCGACCGCCGCTACCTGGACTTCAACGACCAGGGCGTCATCGCGTCCTACTTCGACCACATGACGGAGGACGTCGCCCGCAAGACCGACGAAAAGGCGCTGGCCGCGATCATCTCCGCCGCAACGACCACCGCTCCCGGCACCGTGCCCTCGGGCATCGCGAAGGGACTCGCCGCCATTGTGGACGGCGCGCTCGGTGTCATCGGCACGGAGAACGCCCCGTCGTTCGCTGTCGTCTCGCCCGAGCTGTGGCGTGACATCATCCTGTCGCCGAAGGACGACGTCCTCGCGTACCTCAACGCCGGGTTCGGTCTGGAGGAGGGTTCCGCCGCAGGGTTCAAGATTCTCCCCGGCAACGTCGGCACCGGCAAGGTCATGGTCGGCGCGAAGGAGGCTCTGACCTTCTACGAGCTGGGCGGGGAGGCTCCGATCCGTGTCGAGGGCATCGACCCCCACCACGGCGCCTTCGACCCCGCGGTGTTCGCCTACTACGCGGTGCTCGTCAACAACGCGGCAGCCATCCGCTCCGTCACGGTCGCGGCCTGATCGGAGGGCGGGAGCATGGCGACCTGGCACACCCCGGACACCGTGCGGGCCGAATGGCCCGACGCGGTGCAGATCGACGATGGCCTCCTCGGGGAACTCGTCATCGTCGCTCGGGACGCCGTGATCGCATACGCTCCCGCCCTCCCCCAGCCGTCCGACCCGTCGTTCGAGCCGGGGTTCGGGCACGGCCCTTTCGGCGGCATCAGCGACGAGAACATTCCGACTCGCTATCGGCTCGCTCAGTTGATCCAGGTCAAGAACGTGTGGAACGCGACCATCGCGAGCGGGTCGGGTGACCTCGGAGGCGAGACGTATACCATCCAGCCCCGCCCGCTCGACTGGCACGTGAAGGCGCTGCTTCGTCCCGCCGTAGGTCGCCCGAGGGTGGGTTGACCGATGAGCGTCCGAAAGTACCTCGCAGACCACATTCGGCCTCTCCTCCCGACCGGCTGGGTGTTTTACGACCACGACAGGTCGCTGTCGACGGTCGGGAAAACCACCGCGCTGCTCATGCACACGCGGATCGAACCCGGACCTCAGCAGGGCGTGCTCACCCACACCGTCGCGTTGACCGTGGTGGAACCCACCCAGGTGGAGGGCCACATGGACGACCGCCTCGATGACGTTCTCGAAGACCTCATCCCGCTTCTGCGACTGATCCCCAACGTCCAGTTCGTAAGCGCTGAGCGCGCCGCGTACCCGGCGAACGACCCCGCCTATCCGGCGTGGTCGATCCAACTCACCGTCCAGACCACCGCCTAGGAGGCAAATCATGGCAACGATCACTGTCGCCCCGTTCGTGCTGAAGGACGTCCTTCTCACGGTCGGCACCGACAACTACGAGGCTCACGTCTCGCAGGTGGAACTCACCCCGAGCGCGTCTACCCAGACGTGGCAGGGTCTCACCCCCACCAGCGTGCACACCGACATGTCCACCGCGACGTGGACGTGCACGCTCGCGTACGCCCAGGACTGGGAGACGGCCAACAGCCTCAGCGTCTACCTCTTCAACAACGAAGGTCAGACGAAGTCGGTCGTATTCCGTCCGCGCTCTGGGTCCGGGCCGTCGTTCGAGGTGGACGTTATCGTGACGCCGGGAGCCATCGGAGGCTCCGTCAACAGCTTCGCCACCGCGACGGTCACCCTCGGGGTGAAGGGTCGTCCCGAGCTGGTTCCGGCGACCCCCTGATGCCCCTCCAGATCAGCGCTCGCGATAGCCGGGAGGTGCAGGCAGCACTCCTGGCTATCGCGGGTGCGGGTCGGGAAATTCAGGCGCAGCTGCGTCGCCACACCAAGCGCGTGGCAGAACCAGAGTGGACGCGTGGTTTGGAGAAGCGCGCCTCCTCCAAGCTCGACCGCAAGGTTCTGGTGAAGACCGCCCGCGTCCAGGTCCGCGATACCAATGTCGTTCTCCGCTCGGGTGCGGTCGGGAAGTTGAAAGACCTCACCCGACCCGTCGAGTTCGGTGGCGACCGCAACCAGACGAAGACCTATCGAGGTCGGCGCGGCTCGGCGCGGTTCCCCGTCACCCGTCACACGGCCCGACAGCTGGGGTGGAGGCGCAAGGGAGGCCGCGTGGTGTGGCCGACCGCCGAAGACCTCATCCCTCGCATGGTCGCGCTCTGGGTACAGACCACGATCCGCACGTTTCACGAAGCCCTCGAACGGAGGTGATTCCGCATGGCCGTCAAGGACATCAATATCCCCATCACTGGGGACGCCCGCGAGTTCATACGCGAGACGAGGAACGTCGAGAACGCTCTAGACGACGTCGCAGACTCGCTGGACGACATGACCCGTGACACGAAGCAGGGCGCGGATAAGGCGGAACGTGCCGTCGAGGGGCTGGAGGACAAGTTCCGGGAGGCCGTACGGCGGGCGAAAGATGTCGGCGACGCGGGCAAGGACGCTGGCGATGACGTCCGACGCGGAATGGACCGCGCCGAGGAGGGCGTGTCCGAGTTCAAGGACGAGGCGCAGCAGACCGCCCGAGAGGCCGCCGCGAGCTTCGACGGGTCGTTCGAGTCCATCGGCGAAGTCGCCCAGGAGGTTGCCGCCAACGCCTTCTCCGGGTTCGGTCCCGCGGGAACCGCAGCGGGTATCGCGGTCGCAGCTGGCGCGGGCGTGATGATCGACGCGATCACCAAAGCCTCCGAGGCGTTCGACGAGGCCAAGGAATCCGCATTCGAGATGGCCTACTCGGTAGGCGGAGCACTCCAGACGGCGGGCGTTCAAGCGCGTATGTCCGAATGGTCGAACGACACCGAGAAGTGGAAGCAGATCACCGACCTCGCCGTGGCATCGGGGTGGGACGAGATCGACGTCCTGACCGCTTTGGCGAAGGGCGGCGATGACCTCGACCGGCTCAGCTCCGCCTTCGCCGATCACGGTATGCAGACGATGCTCACGAACGGGCGGCTGACCGAGCTGGATGGCGTGCTGCGAGGAGTGAAGGACGGCTACATGTCCGGTGCTCAAGCCGCCGAGGTGTCGGCCCGGGCGCTCTACGATTACGCCGCTCAGGCGGGCGAGGCGACAGGTAAGACCGATGCCCTCGGGAACTCGATTGTGCTACTCCCGGATAACACGGAGGTGGTCGTCAATGCACAGACCGGCAAGGCATCTACCGACGTCAACGCGTTCGACTCCAAGGTCCGCAACCTCCCCGACGGCAGCGTAGCCGTCAACGTCGACACCTCGGGCGCTGAGCGCGCCATGAGCGACTTCGTCGGACGTCGCCGCACGGCGACCGTCTACGCCCGCGTCGTGGGCGAGACCTTCGGAAAGGGCGTCTACTGACATGGCCTCTCTCATCACCGTGAACGACGGCACGACGGGCTCGATCTCTCCCGCGCTGGTGCTCGGCTACCAGACGGCGCGGGAGTCCCAGAACATTGTGCACGATCTCATTGGCGGTGGCATCGCAGTGACGCTGATCGCGCCGCGCCCGCGCTCAGGGCGGCTGGAGCTGTTCTTTCTGACCGAGGCCGACGGTTTCGGTGCGCTCACCAAGCACGGCCTGGAGACGACCTTCACCCTCTCGGACACCGACCGCCCCTCGGTCGGCATGACATACGTCACCGATGGGTCGCTCGACCTCGCACTGGACGATCAGGGCCGAAGCCGCTGGGTCCTTTCGGTGGGTTACCAGGAGGTGCAGCCATGAGCACGTCCCTGGTGAAGCCCGAGGTTCAGGCGTTCATCGGACCGGTCGATCCGCCGTTCGTCGCTACGCCCGCGCAGGACATCATCGAGTACAGCTACGGCTTCGAGGACTACGCCGCAACGACAACCGCGGCGCAGCAGGTCTATTCGCAGACGTTCGAGTCGTTCGCGACCAGCGCGAGCAACCCGGACGGCTGGACAACGTCAATCGTCACGACCGGGACCGCTCCGAATGCGACGAAGATCGCGCTTCACCAGTTCTCGGTGACCGCCCCGCTTGCGCGCACATTCACCGGCCTCACGGCTGGGCGCTCCTACACCCTGAGCTTCCGTGCTTACTCCCCGGCATCTCTCACGCTCACCGTGACCACACCCGCAGGCGCGAGCGCGGGCATGACCCTCTCAGCGAGCACCTGGACCACGTTCACGCACACGTTCACGGCGACCGCGGCAAGCCAGGCGATCAGCCTCGGCAAGAGCGTCGGTCAGAACGTGTCTTACGACGACATCACTCTCACCCGCGACGCCTACACGACGGTCACCAACAACGGACGCGACGGCTTCAGCAGCGGCACCGTGCAGAGCACCACCAAGCGCAGCGGGAACTACGCCCTGTCGGCGAACGGCCCCGCAAAGGCATTCACCGGCCTCGTGATCGGTCACCAGTACACGCTTCGAGGGTGGGCCTACTTCAGCGGCACGAACCAGTGGGTGCAGCTCGGAGTTCCGGTCACCGCCGTGTCGACCGCTCAGAGCTTCAGCCTCCCGTCGGCGAACACCATCTGGGATGACGTCGAGCTTGTGCACCACGTGCCCGCCGAGACGTTGCCCTACGCTCCCCTGCCGATCTCCGAGGGTCGGGTGACCCTCGACGAGAATCACGCGCCCTACGGCCTTGCGAGCGTCGATGTGCCGCTGAGCGACCTCGGCATCCTGGAACGTATCGACCCGCGCGAGGGCCAGCGCGTCACCCTCGCCGCGTACGACTCCGCGACTGATCCAGGCACGACGCCTCCACGAGTGTTCGACCTTGGGCTGCGCGGTCGCACCGTTGACCACAAGACCGGGCGCGTGTCCCTGGAGCTGGCGACCGACGAGGCGCTGCTGATGGACAAGCGCCGCCTGGCCGCGACAGCCGATGGCTCTCCGCGGGCGTTCGAGACGTCATTGCGCGGCATCTGCAACTGGGCGCTCGGGTTGATCGGCGCGAATCTTCTCGCGGGCACCGCCGATGCCGACGTTACGGCAGCGTGGGATGCGACGAACCTCCAGACGAACCCGACCGCGGGGACCGACCTCTCAGGCTGGACCGGCGCGGGTGGGGCACTCGCGCGGGGCACGGGCGGGATTCTCCCGACGCCGACCATTGCCTCATTCGTGCGCGTCACGATGAACGCGGGCGAGGCGCGCGGGCCATACTTCGAGGGCGGTGACGCGGCGGCGATCCTCAACGGGACGATGAACGTCGGTATCCGAGAGAAGCAGCTTTATCGGGTGTCGGCCTGGGTGCGCACCTCGGCGAGTAAGTCGATCCGACTCAGCGTGCAGCAGCGCAATGCGGCGGGCGCGCTCGCAGGAACGAACCTCAACGGCCCCGCGTTCACGACGACAGCGAACACCTGGCACCGGCTCACGTTCGTGTTCCAGGCGTATCCCGGCGCGCTGCGAGTAGGCGTCTACGCCTACCTGGCGAGCGGCACCTACGCCGCCGGTCAGACGGTCGACATCACCGGCGTCACGATCACTGAGGGCACCCTAGAGGTGCCGCATTTCGACGGCGGCACGAACGGCGGCAGCGACTCTCGCTACGTCTATACGTGGAACGGCACGCCGCAGCTCTCCACGAGCGAGCGCCGCGCTCTCGTGCCGCGTCCGCCCGAGCTGTTCGATTGGAAGCCGGGTCAGTCGCTCCATGAGTTTCTGGAGCCGCTGACGGAGTCCGTGGGTCTCCGGTTGTTCTGCGACGAGCAGCGCGTCTGGCGGCTGATCGACCCCGCCGAGTACGAGGTGCCGGGTTACATCGTTGTCCAGTCCAAGTTCAACGCGACGGAGGGCACCGACACAATCAGCCGGAATACCGAGGACTGGGCGACCGGCGTGCTCGTCACCTACCGCTGGGTCGATGCCGAGGGCACGCAGCGCGAGGCGTTCGACTTCGCCGGTACTGACGATCTCGTGATGCGCGTCGAGCGCGAGTCGGAGTATCCCGGCCCCGGAGCCGCCGCTTACATCTTGAACAGTCTCACTGGGCGCGGTCGCGTCCAGGACGTCACCGCGCTCGTGGACTTCCGAGCGACGCCGACGAACGACGTCTCGATTGACCTCCCCGGCACCGTCAAGCAGACCGGCAAGGTGCGCCGCGTCGTGTTCGGTCTGAAGACCGGGCTGATGGAAGTCGGCACGCGGGGGTTGATTGACACGCTCCCTGGCTCGTGGGCCGCGTGGAACCCGACTCAGACGTGGTCGGCAGTGAACCCGACCTTGAAGTGGAAGGACGCCTAATGGCACTCGGAGATCAGACCCTCGCCGCGGGCTGGGCGACCGTCAACCCGAACACCGATCTCGTGAAGGACGGGGCCGACGAGATCACCGAGACGCGTGACATGGCCGCTTCGGTGAAGCTGGAGACGCGACCAGTGACCCGCGGCGGCACGGGAGCGACGACGGCTTCCCAAGCGCTGAAGAACCTCGGCATCTACGTGCAGGCCACCGACCCCGGACACGCGAATGGTCGCGTGTGGATCAGGACGCCCTGATGACCGACTACCTCTCGGGCCGCGTGGGCGAGGCCGGTTACCTCGTGATTCGCGACGACGGCTACAACGTCTGGTTCGGACTTCGTCAGGACTACTCGGCGACGTTCATCAACAGCCCCGGTAAGTCGTGGTGGGGAACGGTGAACGGTGTCTCCGTGGGCGGCACGTTCACCTGGGCCTCGGGTGGCGGCACCCGGATGATCGCTGGGCCGTGGGCGGTGACGACGTCTCAGGCGGTCTACTTCAGCATCGGGGCAACCGGTACTAGCGGTTTCGGCAGTGGTGGCAACCACTCCGCGTCGCTGTTCCGCGCCACCGTACCCGGTGCTCCCGGCACGCCCGTCGCCTCCGAGGTCACCCCGAACTCGATGCGGCTGACGTGGTCGATCCCCGGCAACGGTGGTTCTGGCATCGATCAAATGCTTCTTCGTCGCTCGGCAAGCGTGGACCTCGGCGGTGGGTATGTCGATTACCCGCTGGGCGGCGGCGTCAACACCGCCCTCGTGACAGGACTCGACCCCGCCACCACGTACTACTGGCGGGTGTACGCGCACAATGCGCTTGGCTACTCCGCACAGTCCGGCGTGATCGCCCAGATGACCGCCTCCGGCGCGTACGTCTCGCTCAATGGCATCTGGGTGCCTGTGCCTATCAACGTGTCAAATGGCTCGAATTGGAACGCCCTCGCGCCGCTGGTGTCTGATGGCACGTCTTGGAAGGACGCCGTATGAACGCCCCCGGAGACAGCCCCGCTGTCATCACGCTCCGCGAGGTCTACGACATCGTGCAGGAGATGCGGCAGGAGGTCGCACTGTTGAAGACCACGGAACTCACCAAGGACGTCGACGACCATGAGACGCGCCTTCGCTCGCTGGAGAAGTGGGTCTGGCGTGCCGGTGGGATTGCCGCCGCCATCGGTGCGGCGGGCGGAGCGGTCGTGTCGCAGGTGTTCACCGCGCTCGGCGGCTAGTTCGCCCCGTCGAGGAAGATGAACGTGTCGGGCTTGACGATAGACGTCACCTTCCACGCGCCGCCGACGACGGCGTCAGCGGGCACGGCGGCGCAGATCGTCCCCCGCCCCTCTGCACCGGGATACATCGTGCCGATGTTCCAAGGCGCGTCGTTCACGACACAAGTCGCGTTCGACTGGAAGGAGTTGCCTTTCGCGCTGACGTACTCGATGAGAAGGCTGCTGATCGGGTCCGCGCCGTTTGGGTCGCCCTCGGGCTTGACTTGCAGGTAGAGCGGAGCCGTAATGAAGACGCTTCCCGCGGGGACGGTGTTGAACTGATTCTGCGCGATCACGTCAGCTGTCGCGTCCGGGTTAGTAGCTCCAACTGAGAAGCGCCACATCGAGGCGGGGTCGTACTCCGTAAGCGTGTCCACTGGGATGGGGTTCTCACGAGTGCCCGCCGCGGGTGCGGGAGCCTCCTCCGTCGCAGACGGCGTCGGGGATTCCGCTACGGCGCTGGGTGCCGGTTCCTGGTGCGGGGTCGATGTCGCCGAGCAACCAGCGAGGCCGAGCGTCACGAGCAGAGCGACGGGCATGACGGCCCGAGCGATGTGGGTCATAGGCAGGACTGTAGCGAGATTCAGATCACGGAAGGGTAACTTACGCACCCTCCTGGTCAGGCACGTTCCGGTTCGCGACGATCCGCCTTATCCGCCGCCCGTAAAGATGCGCCCAAGGAAGCACACTGTCGTCCCGAAGGTATTCGCGGATCAACGCTCCCTTTCGCAGGAGCGCCACCGGTCGCCCGTCCTCTCGGGATCCAGGCGCAAATGTGACGAACCGACGCTTTCGGAGTTCGACGAGGCCTGGCGGATTCTCCTCACCCGTCGGAACCACAAGTCGGTCGGCCGCACCCTGTGGACGAGCGACAATCTCGAGAAGCAAGTCTTGAGCTTCGGGGGTAAGCAACCGGAATTCGCTCACCGCTTCGATTGCGTCGGTCTCCGAGCTTTGCGATAACGGTTTGGGGCCGCTGTACGGAGGTCGTCGTTCGGCTACGGTTGTCTGGCTTACGAGCCGCTTGAGTTCCGCGGCCAAAGCCACGGGGTCTACTTGTGCGGCACTGTCAACGCCACCGCTACTCTCTTCGCCATCGTCATCTGTCGAGTTGTCGATGGCGGCACTGAGGACGTTCGGATCGAGCAACCGACTCAGCAACTTGTCGAACTGGTTCGATTGGAGGGAGACTAGGCCCGCGCTCTGCGCCTGTATCTCAGCTAGCACCGCCCGCGTCTCCGCGTTGATACGAAAGGTATCGCGCGTCTGATTTGATGTGGATTGATTCTGGGCGAGCGTGACGATGAGCTGCGCCGCAAAAGCGAGCACTGCAAGCGCAAGCGCCACTGTAGATAGCGCGTCAGCTTCAGAGATGGTCGCGACCACCGCGAGCGAAGCAATCGAGCTGACAGTGATGCATAAGAGCACTACGGAAAGCGTCGACAACCGGAACGAGAAATAGCCCGGTCGGTCCCGGTACTTCTTGCTTGATGGCATGATGACACCCTAGGGGATTCGATACGCATCGACCTCAGACAGCGACAAGTCCACGCGAGCCGCAACACTCGGTCGTAGCCACGCAGCGTCAGCATCCCTCTCTCGAGAGCGCGGTCCAGAGGTGTTCGTGCATCTGAAGGGATCCGCACGTCGATCTGACGCAACCGACTCCCCGGCACCTCGGCGTTCCTCGTCCAGGGCGTGCCGCGCCAACGCTCCCTTGCTCGAGCGCGGGCGCTCACGACTCGAGCAGCGGCGTCGCGGGTGTTCGTCAGCGCCGGTGCCCCGGCCACTGCACGCGCGGGCGTCACGCGCGCCACCTGCAGCTCGATGTCGACACGGTCGCGCAGGGGACCGGAGAGCCGCGTCGCGTATCGGCGAATGGCCGCCGAGGGGCAGACGCACTCGGCTCCTCGCACCCCGTAGTTGCCGCATGGACACGGATTCATGGCCATGACGAGCTGGAATCGCGCCGGGAAGCGCGCAGTGAATCCAGACCTGCTGATCTCGATGGTGCCCGACTCGAGCGGCTGTCGGAGAGCGTCGAGCGCAACGCGCGAGAACTCGGCTGCCTCGTCGAGGAAGAGCACACCGCGGTGCGCTCGCACGATCGCTCCCGGGCGCGCCGCACGCGAACCGCCCCCGACGAGAGCGGCGACCGATGCACTGTGATGCGGTGCCTCGAGCGGCGCGACCGCATCGAGGCTCCGCACGTTCTCACCGCACAGCGATCTGATCGAGGCGACGTCCAGGGCTTCCTCGTCGGTGAGCGCAGGAAGAATGCCCGGGAGCCGCCTCGCCAGCACGGTCTTGCCGGCGCCCGGGGGTCCGCTGAGGAGCATGTGGTGGCCTCCGGCTGCGGCCACCACGAGTGCTTCCACGGCGTCGTGCTGCCCGACGATGTCGTCGAGATCGAGCGATTCGCTGTCCGGGAGGGCGACCGGAGGACGCTCGACCGGATCGAGCTCCGGAACGACGACGTCCGCTCCGTGCCACAGGGCCACCTCGGCGAGAGAGACGGCCGCGCGGACCTCCACACCGGGCACGAGCACGGCTTCGCTCAGGTTCGCCGACGGAACGACCACGCGGTCGAATCCGGCGCGCGCGGCCGCGAGAACCGCGGGCAGCACTCCGGGCACAGGGCGCAGTCGCCCGTCCAGCCCGAGTTCCCCGATGTGCACCGTAGAGCGGATCGATCGGACGTCGAGGGCTCCCCCGGCGGCGAGGGCGCACACCGCCACGCTCAGGTCGAAGGAGGATCCCTGCTTCGGCAGGCTCGCCGGGGAGAGGTTGATGGTGAGCCTGCGCCGCGGAAGCTCGAGGCCCGAGTTCTTGCAGGCGTTGTGCACGCGCTGAACCGCTTCCCCGAGCGACTTGTCGGGGAGACCGATGATGCGGAAGTCGGGTGTCTGATTCGAGAGGTCCGCTTCCACCTCCACGAGATGCCCGTCCACCCCCGTCAGTGCGACCGCCCAGGTCCGTGCGATCGTCATCAGAGGTCCACCAGGTGCTCTATCTCGCCTGACGCGGGATCCGCCCCGATGATCGAGATCGCCTCGACCCGCAGAGCGAGCCCGCGCGCGCGGTCGGGGTGCGCGGCGATCCACGCGTAGGCCAGATGCCACAGCCGCCCGAGCTTGCGCGAGTCGATCGCATCGAGAGGGTGTCCGAAGGCCGCCGATGTGCGTGTCTTCACCTCGACGACGCAGAGCCATCCGGACGCGACCGCGACGATGTCGATCTCCCCCTGGGAGCACCGCCAGTTCCGGGCGAGGATCTCATATCCGCGGTTCTGAAGGTATCGCGCGGCGCGCTGCTCGCCCGCTCTGCCGAGTTCGTCTTTCGCTGCCATGCCGACAGCCTGTCGTCCGACGGGACTGTTCCATGTCGACGCCCCCCGCTAACGACGGCTACCCGGGAGAACTCTCCGATCCCACCTCTCGTGCAGAAGAGATCACGCGCGCAGAAGACTTCACGCGCGCAAGTGGGATCAGGCGTGCAGAGCCGTCACTCGCCGTCGAGTGAGAGCTCCTGGGGCAGTTCGAACTCGCGGCGCTGAAGCTCCTCCACGTTGACGTCCTTGAACGTCAGCACCCGCACGGCCTTGACGAAGCGGTCGGCACGGTAGATGTCCCACACCCAGACGTCGCTCATGGAGATCTCGAAGTAGAAGTCGTGCTCGGTGTCACGTCGGACCACGTTCACCTCGTTGGCGAGATAGAACCGCCGCTCCGTCTCGACGACGTACTGGAACTGCGAGACGACGTCGCGGTACTCGCGGAACAGAGCCAGCTCGAGTTCGCGGTCGTAGTCGTCGAATGCTTCCTCATCCATGATGAGTCCATCCTAGAGTCGGCACGGGCAGTCGTCGCACGCTCAGAAGAGGGTCGGCGCGTCGGCGATCGCCCATGACGATCGATGGTGGGGCGAGAGCCCGAGCGAACGGATCGCGTCCCGATGCTCGACGCTCGCGTACCCCTTGTTCCGGTCCCACTGGTACGGCGGGTGGTCGACGTGCAGCTCGGTCATGTAGCTGTCACGGGCGACCTTCGCGATGACCGACGCCGCGGAGACCGAGGCGCAGTCGCGGTCGGCCTTGACGACCGACCGCACCCGCAGGGGCACGGGATGCACGGCGGAGACGTAGTCGTGGTTGCCGTCCAGAAGCACGAGCGCGTTGGACACCGCGACGCCCTGCTCGACCACGCTCTGCACCGCCCGGGATGCTGCCAGACCGAGAGCCCGCATGATGCCGACCTGATCGATCTCCGCAGCCGTCGCCCATCCGACCCCTGAGGCCTGCACCCACGCTGCGGCGCGGGCCGCGACGTCGGGACGCCGTCTCTCCGTCACCAGCTTCGAGTCACGGAGCCCTTCGGGGACGCGTCGGCGTGCGCCCTTGGCGTCCATCACCGCTGCGCCGACCGCCACGGGGCCGGCGAGGGCGCCGCGGCCAACCTCGTCGAGCGAGATGATGAGCTCGCACTCCTCGGTCAGGAGTCTGCGTTCGAGCGTGAGCTTCGGTGCGACGACGGTCATTCCGCCTCCGGCACTCCGTTGAAACTGTCGTGCTGACCGTCGATCGTTCCCATGCGGTCGAGCGGCCAGGTCGTGAAGAAAGCCTTGCCGACGACGTTGTCGAGGGGCACGAAACCGCCGCTGGGGAGATCCTGATGCGCGCGGGAATCGCGCGAACGGTCGCGGTTGTCTCCGAGCACCCAGATGGAGTCATCGGGCACGACCACGTCGAACGGCTCGTTGGATGCCGCGGTGTCGCCCTCGGGCAAATCGAGGTAGTCCAGTTCGTCGATGGGAGCGCCGTTGATCGTGATCTGGCCGAGCGCGTTGCAACACACGACGTGGTCTCCCGGCAGCCCGATGACGCGTTTGACGAGGTGGTCCTGCGAGTCCGACGCTGAGATGCCGACGACGGTGAGAACCCAATCGACGGCCTGGATGAGCGGCGGCTGCGCGGGCGTCTGCGGCTGGCCCTCGAGCCACCCGCCGGGATCCTTGAAGACCACCACGTCTCCGCGCTCGTAGTCGGTCCAGCGCGGAGTCAGCTCGTCGACGAGGATCCGATCGTCGACCATGAGCGTGCGCTCCATCGACGCCGACGGGATGAAGAACGAGCGGACGATGAACGTCTTCACGACGAACGAGACCAGGGCGGCGATGACGATGATGATCAGGACGTCCCGCAGGAAGACCAGGAATCCGCGGCGCCGTCGTGTTCGAGGCGTGGATGCGGCGGCGGAGTCAGTCGTCATCAGGTTCCTTCACAGAGTCGCACCGCGCGCAGGCGGCACTACCAAGGGTCGCACACCCCGGGGAGAACAAAGCACCCCGGGACGTCGTGTCCCGGGGTGCTGAGGAGATGGCGAACGTCAGTTGTCGCGCTTCTCCTTGATCTTCGCCTTCTTGCCGCGCAGCTGGCGGAGGTAGTAGAGCTTCGCGCGACGCACGTCACCGCGCGTGACGACCTCGATGTGGTCGATCACCGGGGAGTGCACGGGGAAGGTGCGCTCGACACCGACCTGGAAGCTGATCTTGCGGACCGTGAAGGTCTCGCGAACGCCGTCGCCCTGGCGGCCGATGACGACGCCCTTGAAGACCTGGATACGGGAGCGGCTGCCCTCGGTGATGTTGACGTGCACGTTGACGGTGTCACCGGGGTGGAAGACAGGAATGTCGGAACGGAGCGAAGCCGCGTCGACGGCGTCGAGGATCTGCATGATCGTCTCTCTCTGCATTCGCCACAGGTCGGATGCATGATTTCGGAAGGAACAAGAAAGGTGTGTGCTGAACGGCGCCGAAGCGACCGCGGGCTCCCCTGAGGCAGAGCCGGTCACGGCACAAGGAACTATTCTGCCACGGATGCGTCGCGCCACCAAAACGCGGCGCTGATCCGTCAGCCGTCGGGCTGATCCGTCTCGCGGACGATGATGACCTCCCGCGGTCGGGTCGTGGACGTGGTCTCGCCGACGCGCGGAATCGTCGACCAGCCGATGGTCTCTCGGATGCGCGCACCGCTCCCCCGCGCCTCGTTCCAGAGCTGCCAGAGCTGAAGCCAGATCAACGCGATACCGGCGACGATCGCCGCCGTGAGGAGCCACCCGAACGCCCCGTCGATGAACAGCCCGACGGCGATGGTGAGTCCGTGCCAGACGGTGAATCCGGCGACGTCCCACCAGGAGACCGCCCGCTCGGCGCGCACCGACGGACGAGACCGCGTGAGAAGGGTGAGAAGCAGCTGCCCGAGGAATACCGACGGCACGGCGATGAACAGGACCCACAGGATCGCCCACCCGCCTTGGAACACGCCCCATCCGACGAGGAGCCACAGTGGCAGCAGGAACGCGGCCGGGAGCAACCACCGGAAGAAGGCCTGTCGCAACCACATGTGTCGATGGTACGACGGCCTGCCGGGTACGTCCGCGGGTGTTCGCTCTGAGCGCGTGCGATCCCCGTGGGGCTCCGATCAGAGAGAATGGAACGGACGAGAGGACACCCGATGATCGAACTGCGCACCCCCGCCGAGATCGACGAGATGCGCGCGGCAGGACGTTTCGTCGCCGAGACGCTGGCGACGCTGCGCGATGACACGAAGGTCGGCACGAACCTCCTGTCGATCGACCGTCGCGCGCACGACATGATCCGCAAGGCGGGTGCCGAGTCCTGCTACATCGACTACCACCCCTCGTTCGGTGCGAGCCCTTTCGGCAAGGTGATCTGCACGTCTGTGAACGACGCCGTCCTGCACGGACTCCCCCACGACTACACGCTTCGCGACGGTGACCTCGTCTCACTCGACTTCGCGGTGTCCGTCGACGGCTGGGTGGCCGACTCGGCAGTCTCCTTCATCGTCGGAACACCACGCGACGAAGACCTCAGGCTCATCGACACCACAGAGCGCGCTCTGGCGGCCGCGATCGACGCGGCGACCGTAGGCAACCGCATCGGCGACATCTCGGCCGCCATCGCCGCGGTGTCGCACGGCGAGGGGTACTCCATCAACACCGACTTCGGCGGCCACGGCGTCGGTCGCATCATGCACTGCGACCCGCACGTGCCGAACGACGGCCGAGCCGGACGCGGCTTCCCACTGCGCGAGGGACTCGTGTTCGCCCTCGAGCCCTGGCTGCTCGCGACCACCGACGAATTGGTCACCGATCCCGACGGCTGGACGCTGCGCAGCGTGGACGGCTCCCGTGGCGCGCACTCCGAGCACACGGTCGCGGTGACGGCCGAGGGCCCGATCGTGCTCACCGACCGCTCGTTCCTGGGCGTGGACTAAAGCCGCTCAGTCGGCGGCCGACGCCCGCTCCCAGCCTGCGACGGGCCCGTCGAGGACATGGAACAGCGGATGCGGCTCGGGCGTCGTCACGCCCGACCAGAGCTCCAGGAGGTCGGGGCTGCGCCCTGCGAGCTTCGCTGTGAGGTGACCCCACTCGAAGCCGAGCTGCCCCGTGGTGACGGAGAGCGCCTCGACCTGGCGTGCCGCAGCACGGTCGATGCGACTCCGGTCGAACCGATAACCGCGCTCATCCGCTTCGACGGCTATCGCCTCGAGGTACGAGCCGAGCGCATCGAGCGGCTCGGGCGCTGCTCGGAACCTCTCCAGCTGGGGATGTCTGTCCCACCCGCGAGTGCGTCCGGCGAGGACGGCTTGCGCGAGGAGGGTCTCCCGCCAGCACGCCACCAGTCCCTGACGATCGAGATACTGCGGATGCAGCGACCAGATCCTCATACCCGCGTGTAGAGGTACACGTCGGTCAGATGCGGCAACTCCAAGCCGTCGAGACCGCGCGTCGCGGCATCCGCGTCCAGGATCTCCTCGATCGCGGCCGTCATCGCCGCCTTCGCCGATGGTTCGGCGACGAGGTACGTGCTCACGGTCGACCACCGTGCGAGATAGTCGTCGCGGGTGATCGGCTCGCTCCAGTGGAATGATTCGAGACGGTCGAAACGGAATCCCGGGAGGTCCTCCGCCGTGCTGGTCGTCTCATCGGCCTCGCCCACAGCGGGGTGGATGACGCGTGCTGCCGCCGTGTCCCACGAGCATGCGGGATCGGACCGATTCCACAGCAGGCCGAGCGTTCCGCCGGGCCGAAGCACCCGCGCGATCTCCGCGCAGGCTCGCACCCGGTCGAACCAGTGGAAAGCCTGCGCCACCGCCACGACGTCGACGGCAGCGTCCCCGACGGGGATCTGCTCCGCGTCACCGGCGAGAGCCTGCACGGTGGGCAGCTTCTCTCGGAGGACCTCGAGCATGGCGGCCGACGGCTCGACAGCCATGACCCGGTCGGCGCGATCCACGAGATGTTCGGTGAACTTCCCAGTACCGGCTCCCAGGTCGAGAGCGACACCGACGTGGCGCGGGACGATGGCATCCGCCGCGACCGCGGGGAACCCGGGCCGGTATCGGTCGTAGTCCGCTCCGATTCCCTCGAACGATCTCGCCAGTGCCTCATCGACCATGCTCCGACGGTATCAGCCCGTGCGTCGACGCCTCGCACCGCCTGTGCCATCCTGAGGGCATGATCCCGCAGGACCGTCACGTGCCGGAGCGAGTGCTCCTGGCCCGCCACGGCGAGACGGAGTGGAATCTGGAGCACCGGCTGCACGGGCAGCTGGACTCGCCTCTGACGGCCGAAGGCGAGCGGCAGGCGGCATCCGTGGCCGAGCGACTCATCGGTCAGGGTGTCGCAATCGTCTGCTCGAGTCCGCTGGGGCGTGCACTGCGCACCGCCGTGGTGATCGCCGAGCGGCTGGGAGTCGATCTCGTCGAGATCCCAGAGCTCGCCGAAGTCCACCACGGGCAGATGGCGGGGATGACCTGGGACGAGATCGACGTGCGCTTCCCCACGGCCAGGGAGGAACGCGCCGCGAACCGCTACGGCTGGGCGTTCCCCGGTGGCGAGAGCTACGCGCAGGCACGCGCCCGCGCACGCCGAGCGCTGACGTCCTGCGGCTGGTCGGCACCGGGCACACCGCTGATCGTCAGCCACGAGATGATCGGGCGGATGCTGCGTGCCGAACTCCGCGGACTCGATGCGTCGAGCGCGTTGGCGCTCCGGCATCCGCACGGGGTGGTCTTCGAGATAGACCGGCGCGGCGAGCGGATGCTCTAGGACTCGTCGCCGGGCAGCAGATCGGGACGGCGGAGCCGGGTGCGCTCGAACTGCTGCTCGCGGCGCCACGCGGCGATGGCGGCATGGTTGCCGCTGAGCAGCACATCGGGCACGGGCCGGTCCCGCCACAGGGACGGCTTCGTGTACGACGGGTACTCGAGCAGACCGTCCTCGTGAGACTCCTCGACCAGGCTCTCGGGATTGCCGACCACGCCGGGGATCAGGCGTCCGATGGCCTCGATCATCGCCATCGTGGCGACCTCTCCCCCGTTCAGCACGTAATCGCCGAGGCTGATCAGCCGCACCTCGCCGCGCGTCGCCGCGTATTCGAAGACGCGTTCGTCGATGCCCTCGTAGCGCCCGCATCCGAAGATGAGGTGGTCGCTTCCGCTCAGCTCGCGCGCGGAGGCCTGCGTGAACACCTCGCCTGCGGGAGAGGGGAAGATGATGGTCGGCCGAACCGACGCGTCGATCGCCGCGAGATCGTCGATCGCGGCGGCCCACGGCTCCGGCTTCATGACCATGCCGGCACCGCCGCCGTACGGCGTGTCATCGACCGTGCGGTGCCGATCGTGGGTCCAGTCGCGCAGATCGTGGACGTTCAGGTCGAGGAGACCGGTGCTGCGAGCCTTGCCGAGCAGCGAAAGGGTCAAACCGTCGAAGTACGACGGGAAGATCGAGACGACGTCGATGCGCACGAGGAGAACCGGGTCAGGGCTCAGGAGGTCGCGTCGGAGCCGGACGACTCTCCGGCATCCTCGACGCTCCCCGCGTTCGCGGCGTCTTCGGAGTCGGGCAGCTCCTCGAACAGCCCCGCGGGCGGCGTCACGACGACCCGTCCGGCGGCGATGTCGACGGTCGGCACGATGGCCTCGACGAACGGGACCATGACCTCCCGCTCGTGCGACTTGACGATGAGAAGGTCTTGTGCGGGCAGGTGCTCGACGCGGATCACGCGACCGACGACCATGTCGTCGCGGACGACGTCGAGACCTGTGAGCTGGTGGTCGTACCAGGCGTTGTCTTCCGGCTCGTCCGCGTCCTGGTCGATCCAGAGGATCGCGCGCACGAGGCTCTCGGCGGCGTCGCGATCATCGACATCCTGGAAGAAGACGACAGAATTCGCGTTCATGACGCGGTACTCGCGGACCGTCACGGTCTTGCCGTGCCACGGAGATGCCTCGGGCACCTGCAGCGTGAACTCGGCACCCGGAGTGAAACGCCGCTCCGGGTTGTCGGTGTACAGCTCCAGCTTCAGTGCGCCCTTGAGGCCGTGGGCCTTGACGAGACGCCCCACACGGAGCTGGTTCTTGCCCTGGTTGCGGTCTTTCGGCACCACGTCAGTCGTCCGCGACGTCGACGCGGACGCGCCGCCCGTCCGCAAGAGCGGAGACGAGCGTGCGCAGTGCCTTCGCGGTGCGGCCGCCGCGCCCGATCACGCGTCCACGGTCGTCGGGGTGCACGCGCACCTCGAGGAGATCGCCTCGCGGCGATGTGGAGGCGTTGATGCGGACATCCTCAGGGTGATCGACGATCCCCTTGACGATGTGTTCGAGCGCGGCGGCGAGCACGGCGGATTACTCGGAGTCGGCGGCGGGAGCCTCAGCGGCCTCCGCGTCGGCCTCGGCGGCGGGAGCCTCCTCAGCGGGGGCCTCCTCCTTCTTCTCCGCCTTGGGCTTGATGACCGACTTCTTCGACGAGTCCGCCTCGAAAGCGGCCTTCTCGTCGGCGACCTTGAGGGTGGACTTCGCGTCCTTGTCACCCTTGAAGGTGCCCCAGTCGCCCGTGATCTTGAGAAGCGCGGTGACCTGCTCGGTCGGCTGGGCGCCGACGGAGAGCCAGTACTGCGCGCGCTCGGAGTCGATCTCGATGAACGAAGGCTCTTCGGTGGGGTGGTACTTGCCGATCTCCTCGATCACGCGACCGTCGCGCTTGGTGCGCGAGTCGGCGACGACGATGCGGTAGTAGGGCGCACGGATCTTGCCCAGGCGCTTGAGACGAATCTTGACAGCCACGATTCTCCTGAATTGTGTGGAAGGAAACGAACCGGTCGCCTGGAGAGTGGGGTGCACATCCGGCGGAAGCTCAGAGGGAGGACTCGTGCTGGATAGAGGGTCGAGCACGTCGTCCGACCCTCTATTCTGCCAGATCACCGGCCCGGTCGCGAAACGCGGAGACACGATGCCCGTCGTGTCGCTGGGGTCGCGTGCCAGACTGTGCGGGTGACACTCGAGTTCGCCCCCTCCGACCGTTCCACCGTCGGCCTGGAATGGGAGATCATGCTCGCCGATCCGGCGACCGGCGACCTCGTCGGGCGCGCTCCCGAACTGCTGGACGTCCTGGAGGCGAACAGTGCGGACGAGCGGTACACCGTGACGGGCGAGCTCCTGACGAACACCATCGAGGTCACGAGCGGAGTCGGCGACTCGGTCGCGCACGCGGTCGACGACATCGCGAACGCCATCACGGCAGTCCGGACTGCGACCGACCCGGCCGGCATCGAGCTGCTGTCCGCCGGCAGCCACCCGTTCGCGCAGTGGTACGACCAGGAGGTCACCGACAAGACGCGCTATCACACCCTCATCGAGCGCACCCAGTGGTGGGGACGCAACATGATGATCTGGGGCATCCACGTCCACATCGGTGTCGAGGACAGGCGCAAGGTCATCCCGATCATCAACGCCCTCTCGGCGTACCTCCCCCATCTCCAGGCCCTGTCGGCCTCCAGTCCGTTCTGGGCCGGGGAGCGCACGGGGTACGCGTCCAACCGCGCCCTCGTCTTCCAGCAGCTCCCCACCGCCGGTCTGCCCTGGCAGCTGCCCGACTGGGCCGCGTACGAGTCGTACCTCGACGACATGGTCAGAACCGGTGTCATGGCTGACGCCACCGAGGTCCGCTGGGACATCCGTCCGGCTCCTCGATGGGGAACCATCGAGATCCGGGCGTGCGACGGGCTCTCGACGCTGCCGGAGCTCGCCGCCGTCGCCGCCCTCGTGCAGGTGCTGGTCGAGCACTTCTCTCGCGAGATGGACGAGGGGCGCGAGCTGCCGACCATGCCGTCGTGGTACCACCGGGAGAACAAGTGGCGCGCGGCGCGCTACGGGCTCGACGCGCGTCTGATCGTCGACGCCGACGGCACGCAGCGACCCGTGCGCGATCACCTCGCGGAGGTCCTCGACGAGCTCACGCCTGTGGCGCTGGAGCTCGGATGCGTGCGGGAGTTCGGGAGCATCTCCACGATCCTCGGCAATGGCGCCAGCTATGAGCGGCAGCTCACGATCGCGAACGCCACCGGCGGGGACCTGCGTGCGGTCGTGCAGCACCTGATCCGGGAGTTCCGGTCGGGTCCCGAGGATTCGATCGAGGCGCCCTGACCGTCAGTCGTCCACCAGCCGGCGGGCGAGCCCTTCGTCGAGGACGACATCGGTGACGAGGTCGGCGGCGATCGCCGCGCGGAGGCTCGCCAGCTTCGGGATGCCGGACACGACGCATACGCGACGCGGAACCCGACGCAGCCTGTCGAGGCCGGGGCCGGTCGCACGAGCGTTGACGCGGATGTCCTTCCACGACCCGTCGGACCGGAAGAACACCGTCGCGACGTCGCCGATCGCGTGGTCCTCGCGGAGACTGCGGTAGTCGTCGCGACTCAGATAGCCCCCGACGTAGACCCGACTCGGCACCTCGGCTGCCGGCGACCCGAGACTGAAGACGGCGATGTCCATCTTCGCCTGCAGGTCGAGCACTCGGCGCGTGCTGCGCTCGCGCCACATGGCCTCACGGGTCGACGGATCGTCGAAGAACGCCGGCACCGGGAACTGCTGCACCTGGGCACCGAAGGCGCTGCCGAAGCGCTGCAGGATGTCACTGGAGTACTCGACGCCGCTCGTCTGCGTGTTGCCGGCGCCGTTGAGCTGTACGAACGTGGTGTTGTGGGTCTCCTTCTGCGTGAGCCCACGGCTCACCGCGCTGATCGTCGACCCCCACGCCACTCCGACGATCATGTTCGAGTCGACGAACTGCGAGAGCAAGCGGCCGGCCGTCAGCGCCACCCGTTCGAGCCGCTCCACCTCGCTCACGATCTCCGGCGTCGGCACGACATGCGCCACCACTCGATGCCGGTCGCGGATGCGTTGCTCCAGCATCCCGAGCCGTTCGAGCGGCGAGTTGATGCGGATGTCGACGAGACCGCTCTCCCGCGCGAAGCTCAGGAGGCGCGAGACCGACGACCGGGAGGTCTTCAACTCCTTCGCGATGACCTCCATGGTCTTGTCCTGCATGTAATAGAGCTGCGCCGCGGTGAGCGCCGCGACCAGCTTCGAGTCGCGGGATCCCGGCTCAGGGTGGGGCATGGCATCCTCCTCGTCACCGATCCTTGCACATATGTGCAGCGGGCTTGCGCGCTGGGGTCGTACGGGTCGATGCTGGGGGCAAGCACCACAGGGAGGTCGAAGATGATCGAGTCGACACACTCGTCACCGGAGCGCGCGGAGGTCCGCGCCGTTCGCGAAGCAGGACGCACGAGCGTCCTCATCATCGGAGCAGGCATCAACGGGATCTCCACGTTCCGTGACCTCGCTCTGCAGGGCGTCGATGTCGTCCTCGTCGAACGCGGTGATTTCGCCTCCGGGGCCTCCGCCGCGTCGAGCCACATGATCCACGGTGGCATCCGCTACCTCGAGAACGGCGAGTTCCGCCTGGTCCGCGAGTCGGTCGAGGAGCGCAACGGACTGCTGAAGATCGCGCCCCACTACGTGAAGCCGCTGCAGACGACCATCCCGATCTACTCCACGTTCTCCGGAATCCTGTCCGCACCTCTGCGGTTCCTCACGCACAAGAGCGGCAAGCCGCAGGAGCGCGGCGCGTTCCTGATCAAGATCGGCCTCACGATCTACGACACGTTCTCGCGCGACGGCGGGACGGTTCCGCGACACCGCTTCCTGGGTCGCAAGAAGTCGCTGGCGGAACTCCCGCACCTCGATCCGAACATCAAGTACACCGCCACGTACTACGACGCCTCGATGCACGACCCCGAGCGCCTCGCGCTGGACGTGCTGCAGGACGGCCGCGCCGCCCACCCCGGTGCCGTGGCGCTGAACTACGTCGAGGCCGTCGCCCGCGAGGGCGACAAGGTCGTGCTGCGCGACCGCGAGAGCGGCACCGAGTTCACCGTCGCGGCCGACGTCGTCGTCAACGCCTCCGGCCCCTGGACCGACCTCACCAACGACGCGCTGGGCGCCGACACGCGCTTCATGGGCGGCACCAAGGGCTCGCACATCGTGCTCGACCACCCGGAGCTCCTCGAGGCGACCCGCGGCCGCGAGATCTTCTTCGAGCACTCCGACGGTCGCATCGTGCTGATCTACCCGCTCAAGGGCCGCGTGCTCGTCGGCACGACCGACATCGACGCCGATCCCCGCGAGGTTCCGGTGTGCACGGAGGAGGAGATCGACTACTTCTTCGACCTCATCCACCACGTGTTCCCGCAGATCTCCGTGACGCGCGAGCAGATCGTGTTCAACTTCTCCGGCATCCGCCCGCTTCCCCGGCACGAGGACACGGCACCCGGTTTCGTCTCGCGTGACTACCGGGTCGAGGTCGACCGCAAGGGCGCGACCCCCCTCGTCAGCCTCGTGGGCGGC
This sequence comes from Microbacterium hydrocarbonoxydans, assembly GCF_023715885.1. GTDB lineage: Bacteria > Actinomycetota > Actinomycetes > Actinomycetales > Microbacteriaceae > Microbacterium > Microbacterium hydrocarbonoxydans_C. The sequence goes on from NZ_JAMBOY010000002.1 coordinate 108,438, forward strand.
AAGTGGACCACGTTCCGCGCGCTGGGCGAATCGCTCTCCGACGTCGTGCTCGATCTCATCGGCCGCACCCGAACCGTGTCGACCGCCGGTCGCGCGATCGGCGGCGGACGCGACTTCCCGCGCACCGAGAAGGCCCGTCGCATCTGGATCCAGGAGAACCTCCCCGGGGCCGGCGACCGCGCAGCGAAGCTGCTGGCCCGCTACGGCACTCGCGCCGCGGAGGTCTGGGCCTTCGTGGAGCAGGGCGACGACAGCCCCCTCGCCGACGGTGACCTCTCGACGCGCGAGCTGGAGTGGATGGTGCGCAACGAGCTCGTCGCGCGACTCCAGGACGTCGTGCTCCGGCGCACCAGCATCGCCTTCACCGGCAATGCCGACGCCGAGGTGCTGGATGAGCTCGCTGACGCCCTGGCGTCGCTGCTCGATTGGGATCGGGACCGTCACGACGCCGAGGTCGAGGAGACTCGGACGCTGTTGAACGAGCGCCACGGACTTCACATCCCGTCCCGCACCCGCGGCTGACGGGAGCCTCCGACCGTCGCCCTCCTCGCGACGAACCACAACAAAAGAAGAGTGTCGGGGCAGAGGGGCCCTGACACGCGAGAAAGGTCAAAGAAGACATGACTGATGTGAATCTCGGTCTCTACTTCCTGTCGGAGTTCGTCGGCACAGCGCTGCTGATCCTCCTCGGATGCGGAGTCGTCGCCAACGTCGCCCTGGCCAAGAACAAGGGCTACGGCGGCGGCTTCCTGATGGTCAACTGGGGTTGGGGTCTCGCGGTCTTCGTGGGTGTCCTGGCCTCGGCGTACTCCGGTGCGATCCTCAACCCGGCGGTCGGCATCGGCCTGCTCGTCGGTGGCAAGATCGACTTCTCGCAGTTCGCGACCGCGACCGGTGCGGAACTCCTCGGTGCGATCGTCGGTGCCATCCTGGTGTGGCTCGCGTACAAGCAGCACTTCGACGAGGAGCCGGAGCCCGCCAACAAGCTCGGCGTGTTCTCGACCGGCCCCGCCATCCGCTCCTACGGCTGGAACCTCGTCACCGAGGTGATCGGCACGTTCGTCCTCGTGTTCTCCGTCTTCGCATTCGCCGACTACGGCGTCGCCGACATCGGCGTCCCCGGGGGCCTCGGCCCGCTGAGCGCGCTCCCCGTCGCTCTCGTCGTGGTCGGTATCGGCGCCTCGCTCGGTGGCCCCACCGGATACGCCATCAACCCTGCCCGCGATCTCGGTCCTCGCATCGCGCACGCGATCCTGCCGATCAAGGGCAAGGGCTCCAGCGATTGGTCCTACTCATGGGTCCCGGTCGTGGGCCCGCTCGTCGGTGGCGTGCTCGCCGCCCTCGCCGCACCGGCCCTCCTCGGCCTCGCCTGAACCGCCACCTGACTTCGAAGGAGAACATCCATGGCTGACTACATCATCGCGATCGACCAGGGCACGACCTCGAGCCGCGCGATCATCTTCGACAAGAAGGGCAGCATCGTCGCGACCGGTCAGAAGGAGCACGAGCAGATCCTCCCCAAGGCAGGCTGGGTCGAGCACGACGCCTCCGAGATCTGGCGCAACGTGCAGGAGGTCATCGGTCTCGCTCTGAGCCGCGCCGACCTCACTCGTCACGACATCGCCGCGGTCGGCATCACGAACCAGCGCGAGACCGCTGTCGTCTGGGACAAGAACACCGGCAAGCCCGTGTACAACGCGATCGTCTGGCAGGACACCCGCACGCAGGAGATCGTCGACCGCCTGGCCGGCGACGAGGGCGTCGACCGCTTCAAGTCGATCGTCGGCCTTCCCCTCGCCACCTACTTCTCGGGGACCAAGATCACCTGGATCCTGGAGAACGTCGACGGTGCCCGCGAAAAGGCGGAGGCCGGCGACCTGCTCTTCGGCACGACCGACAGCTGGGTGCTCTGGAACCTCACGGGTGGCATCGACGGCGGCGTGCACGCGACCGACGTCACCAATGCATCGCGCACGATGTTCATGGACCTCGAGACGCTGGAGTGGCGCGACGACATCCTCGAGGCGTTCGGCGTGCCGCGCTCGATGATGCCGGAGATCCGCTCCTCCTCCGAGGTCTACGGCGCAGCCGAGAGCTCCTCGCTGCTCCGTGAGACGCCGATCGCCGGCATCCTGGGCGACCAGCAGGCGGCCACCTTCGGCCAGGCCGCGTTCGACAAGGGCGAGAGCAAGAACACCTACGGCACCGGCTGCTTCCTGATCTTCAACACGGGCGAGGAGATCGTCCGCTCGAAGAACGGGCTGCTCACGACGGTCGGCTACAAGCTCGGCGACCAGCCGACGCACTACGCGCTCGAGGGATCGATCGCCGTCACCGGATCCCTGATCCAGTGGCTCCGCGATCAGCTCGGCATCATCTCCTCCGCCCCCGAGGTCGAGGAGCTGGCCGACAAGGTCGAGGACAACGGCGGTGTCTACATCGTCCCCGCGTTCTCGGGTCTCTTCGCTCCGTACTGGCGCCCGGACGCCCGTGGCGCGATCGTGGGGCTGACACGCTACGCGAACAAGAACCACATCGCGCGCGCGGCGCTGGAGGCGGTCGCCTTCCAGACCCGCGACGTCCTCGACGCGGTCAACGCGGATGCCGGTGTGGACCTCTCTGAGCTGAAGGTCGACGGCGGCATGGTCGCCAACGACGCTCTGATGCAGTTCCAGGCAGACGTTCTCGGCGTGCCTGTCGTGCGCCCGGTCGTCGCGGAGACCACTGCGCTGGGCGCCGCATACGCGGCCGGCCTCGCCGTGGGCTTCTGGAGCGGTCTCGACGACCTCTCCGCCAACTGGCAGGAGGACAAGCGCTGGGAGCCGTCGATGGACGAGGCCGAGCGCGACCGTCAGCTGCGTCTGTGGCGCAAGGCCGTCACGAAGTCCATGGACTGGGTCGACGAAGACGTGAAGTGATCTCAGGATGCTGAGGAAGCGGGCTCGGAGGGTTCCTCCGGGCCCGCTTCCGCGTTCTCCCGTCGTACGTCGTCGACCACCTCGCGGAAGGCGCGGGTGACCGCTCGGGTCGACCGCTTGTCCCACGCGAGGTACTCGACCCGCGACGGCCCGTCACGAAGGGGAACCATCCGCACTCCGCCCCGCGAGCCGTCGGCGACGCCCGTCGCCAGCAGCGTGACCGCCAGTCCGGCGGCGACCAGTCCCAGGATGAGTACGGCGGAGTCGGCCTCGAACGCGACATCGCGTCGAACGTCGGCGCCGGCGAACGCGGCATCGCTCTGCGCCCGCCCGGAGGTTCCGGCGGGGAAATCGGCGAAGACCTCGTCGGCGAGATCCGAGAGCCGGATGCTGCGCCGGTTCGCGAGCCGGTGCTCGCCGGGGACCACGGCGACGAGCTTCTCGCGCGCCAGCTCGCGAGCGGCGACGCCGCGCGGCTCGACCTCGGCACGCAGCCCCAGCAGCGCGGCATCCAGACGTCCGGCGCGCACATCGCTCATGAGGCTGTCACTGTTGCCGACGACGAGCTCGACTCGTGTCCTCGGGTGCAGGGAGCGGAACCGCGCGATCACAGCCGGCACGTTAACCGCGGTGACGGTCGGGATCACCCCGAGCCGAAGTGTTCCCGTGATGTTCCCGGCTGCGGCAGACGCCGCCTCGCGCGCGTCGGATGAGGCGCGAACGGCGATGCGCGCGTGCGCAAGGAACGCTTCGCCCGGCTCGGTGAGCCGCACCGCACGACTCGTGCGCGAGAACAGCTGGTGGCCGATCTCTCGCTCGAGAGCCGCGATCTGATGACTGAGAGCCGATTGCGTCACGAAGCTCTTCTCGGCGGCGCGGGTGAAGCTGGACTCCTCGGCCACGGCGACGACGTACCTCATCTGCTGCAGATCCATCGATCCATGATCCACATTCATGACTGAATGACAAGCATGCGTTGGACTCATTGTGTGATCGGGGCGAACCTCGACATATGAACCGTCTGACTCTCGTTCTGCTCACCGCCGTCGCGCCGATCTCGTGGGGAACGACCTACCTCGTGACGACGGAGCTCCTCCCGGTCGGCCACCCGATGCTCGCCGGTCTCCTCCGCGCCCTGCCGGCCGGTCTCATCGCGCTCGCCATCGGTCGTACCGTGCCGTCGGGATGGTGGTGGCTGAAGTCCCTCGCGCTCGGCGTCCTCAACATCGGAGCATTCTTCCCGCTGCTGTTCCTCGCTGCCGAGCGACTCCCGGGCGGAGTGGCCGCCGCCGTCGCCGGCGCGCAGCCTCTCATCGTGCTCGCTTTGAGTGCGCTGGTCCTCCACGACCGCATCCGCCCGGCATCCGCCATCGCCGCTCTGGCGGGGGCCGCGGGTGTGGGGCTCGTCGTCCTGGGCCCGGATGCCGCGCTCGACGGTCTCGGAATCCTCGCCGCACTCGGAGGCGTCTCTTCTACCGGGCTGGGCATCATCCTCACGAAACGATGGGGACGCCCAGCCGGCGTGGGTCCGATCGCCTATGCGGGATGGCAGCTCACCGCGGGCGGACTGTTCCTGCTGCCGCTCACGCTGGGACTCGAAGGACTGCCGTCTCGGATCGACGGCGATGCCGTTCTCGGCTACCTGTGGTTGGGGACCGTCGGCGGGCTGATCGCGTACACGCTCTGGTTCCGCGGCATCCAGCTGCTCCCGGTGATGGCGCCGGGGCTACTGGCGCTTTTCTCCCCGATCGTCGCCACCGTTCTCGGCGTTGTCCTCGCCGGGGAGGCGTTCAGCGGCGCGCAGGCGCTCGGGATCGGGATCGTGCTCGTGGCACTTGTCGGGGGTCAGATCGTGTCGAGTCCGCGGCGCTCTGGAGAGCGCGCGAGCATGGCTGCCGCGGAACGCGTCGACGTGAGAGCCTGAATCGCGTCAGTTCTTCCCGAAGAGCTTCTGGATCTCGGCGAGATCCGCTTCGGTCGGCGCCTTCGCGCCACCGCCGAGCCCGAAGCCCGAGCCGGTCGGTGTGGAGGCAGGAGCGAGCCCGGCGTTCTCGGCCGCGCGCTTCGCCGGGTTGCCCGACCGCGACCCCGAGGACTTGCCCTTGCCCTTCTTGCCGCGCTTCGACGACGCACCGGGACGCCCCATGCCGGGGACCGGACCCATGCCCGGGATGTTCGGCGTGCCACCGCGGGCGACGGTCTTCATCATCTTCGCGGCCTGGTCGAAGCGCTGCACCAACTGATTCACGTCCGTGACCGTCATGCCCGAGCCTCGGGCGATGCGCAGACGGCGCGATCCGTTGAGGATCTTGGGATTGCGTCGCTCCCCCGGGGTCATGGAGCGGATGATCGCCTCGGTGCGGTCGATCTCGCGCTCGTCGAAGTCCTTGAGCTGCTGCTTCATCTGACCCATGCCCGGGAGCATCCCGAGCATCTTCTTCATCGACCCCATCTTCTTCATCTGCTGAAGTTGGTCGAGGAAGTCCTCGAGCGTGAACTGCTCGGTCGCGAGCTTCTCCGCCATCTTGGCGGCCTCTTCCTCATCGAAGGCCTGCTGGGCCTGCTCGATGAGGGTGAGGATGTCGCCGAGGTCGAGGATGCGGCTCGCCATGCGGTCGGGGTGGAACGGCTCGAGGTCTTCGAGGCGCTCGCCCGTCGAGGCGAAGATGATCGGGCGGCCGGTCACCGACGCGACGGACAGCGCTGCGCCACCGCGCGCATCGCCGTCGAGCTTCGACAGCACGACACCGGTGAAGTCGACGCCCTCCTGGAAGGCCTTCGCCGTATTGACGGCGTCCTGACCGATCATGGCGTCGATCACGAAGAGCACCTCATCGGGGTCGACGGCTCGACGGATGTCGGCGGCCTGCTTCATGAGCTCGGCGTCGACGCCGAGGCGCCCGGCCGTGTCGATGATGACGACGTCGTGCTGCTGACGACGCGCGTGCTCGACGCCGTCGCGCGAGACCTTGACCGGGTCGCCGACGCCGTTGCCGGGCTCCGGCGCATAGATCGTGGCCCCGGCCTGCTCAGCGACGACCTGCAGCTGGTTCACGGCGTTGGGGCGCTGAAGGTCGGCCGCGACCAGCAGCGGGGTGTGGCCTTCGCCCTCGAGCTGCTTGGCGAGCTTTCCCGCGAACGTCGTCTTACCGGAACCCTGCAGTCCGGCGAGCATGATCACTGTCGGAGCGGTCTTCGCGAACTGCAGCCGACGCTGCTCTCCGCCGAGGATCTGCACGAGCTCCTCGTTGACGATCTGCACGACCTGCTGCGCCGGGTTCAGCGCCTTGTTCACCTCGTCGCCGAGAGCGCGCTCCCGCACCTTCGCCGTGAACTCCTTGACGACCGCGAGGGCGACGTCGGCGTCCAGGAGCGCGCGACGGATCTCGCGGACGGTGCCGTCGACATCGGCCGCACTGAGCTTTCCCTTCGTGCGCAGATTGCGGAAGGTATCGGTGAGCCGATCAGAGAGCGTGCCAAAGGTAGCCATGGTGCTACTGATTCTACGCGAGCGGGGCCTCGTCGAACGCGTCAGCCCCAGCGAAGGTCGGCGAGGGTCGACAGCGCGTCCGCGAGCACGGTCTCCGGTGCCGCATAGCCGGCCCCCTGCTCTGCCCACTCGCGAAGCGACGACAGCACGGCCGCGGCGTGAGCTGCGCCGACGACATCGGCGCGGATGCGGGAGGCACCGAACGCGGATGCCGCGGAGGCGACGATCGACGCCAGCCGAGCCAGTCGCAGCGCGCTGTCACGAGTGAGCTCGTCGTCGAGCCCCATGGCCGTCCGGTTGCGCAGCGCCAGCGCAAGCGGATCCGGAGCGAACCCCCGCAGTGCGTCGACGAGGACATCCCGCACCGCCAGGGCATCCGCCTCGGCACCGAGTTCGCCGAGGGCAGCGCCGACACCATCGATGCGTGCATCGAGACCCGACCACAACACGTCGCTCTTCGACGAGAAGTAGTTGAAGAAGCTGGAACGACTGACGCCGGCACGCTGCGTGATGTCGGCGACGGACGTCGCGTCGTAGCCGCGCTCGAGGAAGAGTTCGCAGGCGGCTTCGGCGAGCGTCTCGCGCGACGACGCCTTCGGGCGCCCTGCTCGGCTCGTCGTCGTCATGAGGACACGGTATCGCGCGGCGACCGCGGAGCGCCCAGACCTCACCCGGAGGAGTATTGTTAGACGCGATCCATCTATGCCACGGTCGCCTCACGAGGGAGTGCTCGCATGCTCGACGTCGTCACCGCCGGTCTCGCACCGGCCTACGTGCCCTACACGGAGGGCTGGGACATGCAGCGGCGCGTCCACGCCGATGTGGTCGCGGGCTCGCGGCCGGACACGCTGCTGCTCCTCGAGCATGAGGCGGTCTACACGGCCGGTAAGCGCACGGAGGACCACGAGCGGCCGCAGGACGGCACCCCCGTCATCGATGTCGACCGGGGCGGCAAGATCACCTGGCACGGCCCCGGACAGCTGGTCGGCTATCCGATCGTCCGCCTCGCAGAGCCGATGGACGTCGTGGCGCACGTCCGGAGGATCGAACGCGTGCTCATCGACGTACTGCGACCGCTCGGCGTCGACGGCTACCAGGTCGACGGCCGAAGCGGCGTCTGGGTGCGCCGGCCGCTCTCCGAGGACAAGATCGCCGCGATCGGCGTGCGGGTGCAGCAGGGTGTGACGATGCACGGGTTCGCGATCAACTGCGACAACACGCTGTCCGGCTTCCGCAGCATCATCCCCTGTGGGATCACCGACGCCGGGGTCACCACCGTGAGCGAGGTCTCAGGGACCGACGTCTCCCCCGCCGACATCGCGGATGCCGTGGCATCAGCCTTCGCCGCCGTCTACTCGACCGCCGACCTCGCAGGAGCATCCGCATGACCGCCGCCGCACCCGAGGGGCGCAAGCTCCTCCGACTGGAGATCCGGAACGCCGAGACCCCCATCGAGCGCAAGCCCGAGTGGATCAAGACCAAGGCCAAGATGGGTCCGGAGTACACGGCTCTCCACTCGCTCGTGAAGAGCGAAGACCTGCACACGGTGTGTCAGGAAGCCGGCTGTCCGAACATCTTCGAGTGCTGGGAGGACCGCGAGGCCACGTTCCTCATCGGCGGTTCGCAGTGCACGAGGCGGTGCGACTTCTGTCAGATCGACACCGGCAAGCCGGACGCCTACGACACGGACGAGCCCCGACGCGTGGCGGAGAGCGTGCAGCGGATGGGCCTGCGCTACGCCACCGTGACGAGCGTCGCGCGCGACGACCTGCCCGACACCGGCGCCTGGCTGAACGCCGAGACGGTGCGGCGGATCCATGCGCTCAACCCCAACACGGGGGTCGAGCTCCTCGCCAACGAGCACAACGCCGACCCCGCGTTCCTGGGCCAGATCTTCGAGGCACGCCCCGAGGTCTTCGCGCACAACGTGGAGACCGTCCCGCGGATCTTCAAGCGCATCCGCCCGGCGTTCAAGTACGAGCGCTCTCTCGACGTGATCACCCAGGGACGGGATGCCGGACTCATCACGAAGTCCAACCTGATCCTCGGAATGGGTGAGGAGCCGGAAGAGGTCGTCCAGGCGCTCAACGACCTGCACGAGGCCGGCTGCGACATCATCACGATCACTCAGTACCTCCGCCCGTCGCCGCGGCACCTCCCTGTCGCACGCTGGGTGAAGCCCGCGGAGTTCGTCGAGTTCAAGGAGGAGGCGGAGCGCATCGGCTTCCTCGGTGTGCTCGCCGGTCCGCTCGTGCGCTCGTCGTACCGGGCCGGGCGGCTGTGGGCGCAGTCGATGACGTCGAAGGGACGCGAGATCCCGGCGCACCTCGCGCACATCGCGGAGAGCGCAGACCTCGGCTTCGCCCAGGCGGTCTGAGATCGGGAGGAGCCCCGACGGTCAGTCGGCGCTCATGACCGACAGCACGGCACCGTCGGAGCCGAGGTTCACCAGCAGCACGTCGTCGGTCGTGTCGGCGTCGAGCGCGTACTCGAGCACCGCGAACGGCTCGGAACCGCCGTGCTCGTCGGCCAGGATCGTCATGCTCATGAGCCGCAGTGATCGGATGATGTCGACGGCTGCATCCCCGCTGACGTCGATCAGCACGTCTTCGATCTCGTCGCCGTAGGCCTCCTGCTGCTGCAGGATGTACTCGGTCACCTCGCTGGTGCGGTCGTCGACCTCGGAGAGCATGCTGCGACGGGCGGTGCCGTCCACCGTCTCGAGGCCGGCGATGAGAGACGCCGCGATGTCGAGGGCATCGGCTGACACGTCATCCTGATCAGGAGCCGTCAGGTCGACCGTGACACTCTGATCGCCGAGTTCCACGGTCTCCGACCAGAAGATCGAGCCGTCGGGGCCCGACGACAGGAGTCCGAAGTAATCGTGTTCGATCGCCATAACGCTATGAAACCAGCCTCGTGGTCGCGGCGGTAGTCCTGTGCGCGTCGTGTCGTCAGCCGACGAGCGACTGCACGAACACGTGAGGGGTGAAACCGGTGAGGTCGTCGATGCCCTCGCCCTGGCCCAGGAGCTTGACGGGGATGCCGGTGCGCTCCTGAACCGCGAGGACGAAACCGCCCTTCGCAGAGCCGTCCAGCTTGGTCAGGACGAGCCCGGTGACCCCTGCGTGCTGCAGGAACGCCTCGGCCTGCATGACGCCGTTCTGCCCCGTCGTCGCATCGAGCACGAGGAGAACCTCGCTGATCGGGGCCTGCTTCTCGATGACCCGGCGGATCTTCGTGAGCTCATCCATCAGCCCGCCCTTGGTGTGCAGACGACCGGCGGTGTCGATGATGGCAATCTCGATGCCCTCGCGCTTGGCGAACTCGATGGTCTGGAAGGCGACGGATGCCGGGTCCTGACCCTCCTGCTGCGGACGGACGATCGCCGCTCCCCCGCGCTGCGCCCAGGTCGCGAGCTGGTCGACTGCGGCTGCCCGGAAGGTGTCCGCCGCCCCGACCACGACGCTGCGCTGATAGCCCCGCAGGAATTTCGTGAACTTGCCGATCGTCGTGGTCTTGCCGACGCCGTTGACGCCGACGACGAGCACGACGGCCGGACGCTCGGTGAGCTTCAGCGTCGTGTCGAACTTGGCGAAGTGCTCCTCGAGCGTCTCGCGCAGCATGCGCTGCAGGTCTTTCGGGTCGGTCGTGCGGTAGCGCTCGACCTTGCCGCGCAGCTCGTCCACGACGCGCTCGCTGATGTCGGGACCGAAGTCCGCCGTGATGAGCGCGGTCTCGAGGTCCTCCCAAGTCGTCTCGTCGATCGTGGGCTTGACGAACATTCCGCGCAGCGCGCGACCGAGGGACCAGGACTTCTCCGCCATGACTCCAGCCTATCCGCGCAGGGCCGCTCAGACCGCGGCAGCGGCGGCGCGGTCGCCGACGCGCTGCCCGACGACGGCGGACACGCCGTCCTGACGCATCGAGACGCCGTAGAGGGCGTCTGCGATCTCCATGGTGCGCTTCTGGTGCGTGATGACCAGCAGTTGCGAGCTCTCACGCAACTGCTCGAACACGGTGAGCAGACGACCGAGGTTCGCGTCGTCGAGCGCGGCCTCGACCTCGTCGAGGATGTAGAACGGGCTCGGCCGGGCCTTGAAGATCGCCACAAGGAGTGCGACTGCGGCGAGGGAGCGCTCGCCGCCGGAGAGCAGCGACAGCCGCTCGATCTTCTTCCCGACGGGTCGGACCGAGACCTCGATGCCCGTCGTGAGCATGTTGTCGGGGTCGGTGAGGGAGATGCTGCCCGAGCCGCCGGGGAACAGCAGCGGGAAGACCTGCCCGAAGGCCTCTTTCGTGTCCTCGAACGCACTGGCGAAGATCGTCTGCATCCGCTCGTCGAGGTCGGCGATGATCGTCAGGAGGTCCTGCCGCGTCTGCGTGAGATCGGCGAGCTGCTCGGTCAGGAAGGCGTGCCGCTGCTCGAGGGCCGCGAACTCCTCGAGCGCGAGGGGGTTCACGCGACCCAGCTGCGCGAGCTTGCGTTCGGCGTCGGCGAGGCGGCGCTGCTGGATGCGGCGGTCGAACGGGATGGCCGTGTCGTCGATCAGTTCGCCGTCCGCGGGTTCGACCCCGGGATCCCGCGGTACCAACTGGTCCGGTCCATATTCCGCAACGAGAATATCTTCGTCGAGCGCGAGCTCCGAGGCGACGCGTTCGAGCAGACTGTTGAGGTGCAGCTTCTTCTCGTGGATCTGCAGTTCGAGGCCGTGGACGCTCTCCGTGAGGCCCGCGAGGCGCTCGCGGAGCGACGTCTCCTGCGCACGCAGGGCGGTCAACTCCTCGTTCTGGGCGGAGCGCGCAGCCTCGGCCTCCCCCAACGAGAGACGGGCTTCGGCCACGGAGCGGTCGATCGAGTCCAGGATGCGCGGGAGCTCCGACGCGACGCCCGATGCAGCCTCCCGCTGAGCGCGACGGATCACCGCGCGACGCGCTGCCTCCGCCGCGGCATCCCGTTCCTGTTCGCGCTGGCGCTCGAGACTCGCGACCCGCGCCTGGGCAGCCCGGACTCGTTCCCGAAGTGTCTCGATCTCGAGGCGCGCGCGGACCTCGCCTTCGCGCGCGGATTCGAGCGCCTCGAGCAGGCCGTCTCGAGCCGACGCGTCGAGAACCGGTCGCGGCGCGGATACGGCGTCCTCCAGCTCCGATTTCGCGCGCGCGGCCTTCGCCTCTGCTTCCTCGACCGCTGACTGTGCCTGAGCCAGCCCTGCTTCGAGCCGATCGCACTCGGCGACCGCCGACTCGTGCGTGACGGTGATGCGGTTCACCTGCTCTGCGTGGCTGGCCAGCGCCGCGTCGTGCTCCCGGAGTGCACGCAGCGCGTCCTTCGCCTGACGCCGCGTCGTCTCGACGAGGTCGTTCGCATCCTCGCGGGCCTCGCGCAGCGAGTCGACGATGACCTGCACCTCGGCGAGACGCTCGTTCGCGGCATCCCGCTCGGCGGCCAGTTCGAGTCGTGAACGCTCTCCCCCGGAACCCGCGCGCAGCGTCTGCGCGGTGACGACGTCACCCGTGGTCGTCACGACGGTCGTCGTCGTGTCGGCGAGAGCGTCGAGTGCCGTCCGCGCGCTCCTCGCCTCGTCGAGGTCACCGGCGATGAGCACGTGCGACAGGATGCCGAGCACGCCGGCCGGTGCTGTGACGGTCTCCACGGCGGGCGTGACGCCCGGAAGCTCTGGCAGCTGCACGGCAGGGCGGATCGCGTCGGCCACGACGAAGTCGACCACACCCCGCCCCTGCGATTCGGCGTCGCCGGCGAGGGCGAAGGCGTGCTGCGCCTCATCCACGAGCACGCCCTCGGCAAGGGGGCCGAGCACAGCGGCGATCGCGGCTTCGAAACCCGCCTTGACCTGCACCGCGTCGCCGACGAGACCGCGGATGCCGTCTCCCCCGGTCTTCACGATCTCCGCTGCGCCTCCAGAGAGTGCGAGAGCGCTCCCGAGTGCTGCGGCCTTCGCCGTGAGCGCATCGACCTCGCGCTCCGCGGCATGCAGTCGCTCTCGGAGCGTCTCCCGCTCCGTCTCGGCAGCGGTCGCCGCGCGCTGCGCGCTCTCGTAGGCAGCGGAATACTCGGCCGCCGTGCCCTCGGGTGCTTCTGCGGTGTCGATGGCCTCCAGCGCCTCGGCGGCCTCGCGTCGCCGGATGTGAGCGGCCTCGAGAGCGTTCTCCTGCCGCAGCACCGCGCCGCGCACCGCCGCGAGAGCCGACGCCGCGGCATCCGCTGCGCCGCGCAGCGAGGTGAGCCTCATGTCGTATTCCGAGACCAGAGCGCTCTGCTCGGCGATGTCGACGTCGAGCGTGTCGAGCTCGGCGCGGGCGCTCACGACCTCGCGGCTCGCGGCTGCGGCTGCGTCCTGCGCATCGCCGAGCCCCTCGGAGATCTCGGTGATCTCGGCCTTGGCCTCGTCGATCGTCGCCTGAGTGACGGTCACCGCCGTGACGGCCGCGTCATCCTCCTCGGAGCCGAGCAGCGCGAGTCGCTGATTGGCGAGCGTGTACAGACCGCGCATGCGCTCCTGCACCTGCTCAAGCCCGAACGCCACGCCGCGAGCCTGATCGACTGCCACCGAGTTCTGGTCCTGCTCGAGGCGCGCGATGTTCGCCCGCACAGTCTCCGCCTGATCGCTGAGCACGAGCCGTTCCGTGTGACGCTCGTGCTCCGTTCGCGTGTGGTCGGCCAACGCTGTGCGCAGGGCGACGACGTCGTCGGCGAAGATCCGCGCCTTGGCGTCCCGCACGACCGCTGCGATCGTCTGCGCCTCGCGCGCGATCTCGGCCTGACGGCCAAGCGGCTTCAGCTGTCGGCGGATCTCCCCGGCGAGGTCACTCAGGCGCGTGAGATTCGTCTCCATCGCGTCGAGCTTGCGGAGGGTCTTCTCCTTGCGCCGCCGGTGCTTGAGGATTCCCGCGGCCTCCTCGATGAAGCCGCGGCGGTCCTCGGGCGAGGCCTGCAGGACCGTGTCGAGGCGGCCCTGTCCGACGATCACGTGCATCTCCCGGCCGAGACCGGAATCGCTGAGCAGCTCCTGCACGTCGAGCAATCGGCAGGACTCTCCGTTGATGGCGTACTCGCTGGAGCCGTTACGGAACAGCGTGCGACTGATCGTGACCTCTGCGTACTCGATCGGCAGTGCACCGTCGGCGTTGTCGATCGTCAACTGCACCTCGGCTCGGCCGAGCGGACCCCGTGTCGAGGTGCCGGCGAAGATGACGTCCTCCATCTTGCCGCCGCGGAGGGTTTTCGCGCCCTGCTCACCCATGACCCACGCGAGGGCGTCGACGACGTTCGACTTGCCGGAGCCGTTCGGTCCGACGATGCACGTCACACCCGGTTCGAAGACGAAGCTCGTCGGCTGCGCGAAGGACTTGAACCCTTTGAGGGTCAGGCTCTTCAGATGCATGCGCGCACCGCGCTTCCGGGCTGGATCACGCCCTCACGCTACCGGAATCCCGCTCCAGCACCGGCATCACGCGCGGTGCGACGGCGATCGTCGCGACACCGCGACACGCCGGACACGCCCGGGATGCTTGACGTCAGCTGTGAGCTTTCGCTACCGTGAACCTCCGGATCGCCACACGAAAGGAGGTTACCGATGATGATCACTCAGCTGAACGCACAGGCCACAGGCCTCGCCGCGCCCTTTGCGCCGCGCTTTGCGCACTCGGTAACCGCCGGCGTCCGTCGCAGCAGCGCTCTGTCCTAGAGCCGCAGCAGCAGGACTCCGCCCGTTCTCGGGCGTCCTCCTCGCGCGCCATCGTGCCGCCCCGCCCTGATCCTCAGGATCACGGCCTCCCGCCGACCCCGGCACCCGCTCTCCGCGGTCCTTCCGGGCTCGTGCTCTCACCGCGCTACCCCTTACTCGAGGAGTCCGCGCCGACTGCGTCATCGCATGCACAACCATCACCACTCGAAGGAATCATCGTGAACGCCACGCTGTACCGCTCCACCACCCACCCACCGGATACCGGGGACCAGCAGGTCCTCCACATCCCCGCACCCGACGACCTGCATCGCCTCGCGCTCGCAGACCGTCTCTCCCTCCGCATCGGCCTGTGGCTGCTGCAGAGGGCGCAGCGCCCCAGACGGGAACGCCGTTCCTCCCGCGTCTCCGGCGATCCGCTCGCTCTCGACCGGCGGGAACGCTCCGTCGCCGAGACGTACGCTCTGCTCACCTTCGACCTGCAGCGCCAGCTGCGCTGATCGGACGGACGACATGAGCATCGTGCTCACCGAGGATGCGACGCTGCATCCGCTCGTGCTTCCGGCGCGGGCGGATGCGACAAACGCGGGCGAGTTCCGCGAACTCGCCCGCGTTCGCAACGACGTGTACCGCGCGATCACCGGACGCGACGAACAGGACCTCGAACCCGAGGCGCTGCTGCCACTGCTGAGGTCGCGTCCCGAGCGCACCACGATCGTCTGGGCGGTTCGCGTGGCCGGCGAGATGGTCGGACGCGCTGTCGTCGACGTCCCCCACGAGGAGGGGTCGCGTACGGCGATCGCGAGCATCGAGATCCACCCGCGGGTGTGGGGCCGGGGCATCGGCAGCGCTGTGCTCCCCCACATCGAATCAGTGGCCCGGCAGCACGGCAGGACCGTCATTCAGAACTGGACCGAGCAACCGGCGTCGTCGGGCGAACGGATCACCGCGCGCACCGGACACGGAAGCGTCCCGGACGACCATGTCTCCCGGTTCCTGCTGCGCCACGGCTTCTCGCTGGAACAGGTGTACCGGGTCAGCCGTCTCGATCTCGACGGACCCGCTGCCGGTCGCTCCACCGCCCTGCACGACGACGCGGTTCGCGCAGCCGCCGGATACCGCGTGTTGCAGTGGGAGGTGCCCACACCGCCCGAGCATCTCGACGGCTACGCGTGGCTCAAATCGCGCATGTCGACGGATGCTCCGTCGGCGGGACTCGAAGCCGATGAGGAACGGTGGGACGCCGAGCGCGTCGTCGCCGGCGAGAAGCGCATCGCCGAGATGCGCCAGCGGATGCTCGTCACCGTGGCGCAGCACGTCGACAGCGGCGAGCTCGCGGCGTTCACCGAGATCGGCATCGGACCCGACATGACGGCCACCACTCATCAGCACGACACTCTCGTGCTCCGTGAGCACCGAGGGCATCGCCTCGGCCAGCTCGTCAAGTGCGCCGCGCTCGCGACCTGGCGAGAGATCGCCCCGCAGTCTCGGACTGTGATCACGTATAACGCCGAGGAGAACCGGCCCATGCTCTCCATCAATGAAGCCCTGGGCTTCGACGCCATCGCCTACGAAGGCGCCTGGCGGAAGGACCTCTCATGACCACGTCCACGCTGACGATCACGCCGCTCGTGATCCCGCACTCCCTCGACAGCGGCGACGCTGCCGACTTCCTCGCGTACGGCGAGCTCAATCGCCTCGTCTGCGATGAAGCCACCGGCATCCCGGATCTGGCGCCGGATGCCGCTCAGATGCTCCCCGCGTGGCAGGACCAGACCGACACCCTCCACACCGGCTTCGTGGCGAGGATCGACGACGAGATCGTCGGCATGATCACGATCGACTACGCCAGGGAGGCCGATGCGCAGGCGGCCGAGATCGACGTGCTCGTGCCGCGTCGCTTCGCCGGGCACCGTGTCGAGGCTGCGCTGCTCGCGCATGCCGAGGACGAAGCGCGTGCACACGGCCGGTCGCTCATCCAGGCCTGGTCGCTGCATCGTCCGATCGAGGCGGATCGCATGATCGTGCCCCGGACCGGGTGGGGTCGCGTCCCCGCCACCGCGCTCTCCGACGCGCTCGAGGCCGACGGCTTCGTGTGCGAGCAGGTCGAACGCAACAGCGAACTCGATCTGCACGCGGATCCGTCGGTGCTCGAGCGCGCCCTCGACGAAGCCCTCGCCGTCGCAGGGCCGGACTATCGGATCGTGCAGTGGATGGCACCGACCCCCGAGGAGTACCGGGACGGGTACGCGGGCATCCTCGCGCGTCTGTCGACCGATGCGCCGAGCGGCGACATGCAGTTCGTGGCCGAGGAATGGGATGCGCAGCGCGTCGAGCGACGGGACGCGAGGTTGACGTCGGCAGGTCAGGCGTTCGCGATCACCGCGGTGCAGCACGTGCCGACCGGCGATCTCGTGGCGTACAACGAGCTGCTGATCGGGGCGGACCGCACGGCCACGACGCACCAGTTCGGCACCCTCGTCTCGAGCGCGCATCGCGGTCACCGGCTGGGCATGATCGTCAAGTGCGCGAACCTGCTGCGCTGGCGCGAGCTGATGCCCGACTCCCCCTCCGTATCGACCTTCAACGCAGAGGAGAACCGTCCGATGCTGAGCATCAACGAAGCCCTCGGCTTCCGGGCTGTGTCGTACGCGGGAGCGTGGCAGAAGCGTCTCACGTGAGGATCATCCGTGCGATGTAGGCGTGACACGGTGGATCATCCGCCGGTGCGACGACGCCGCGCGGAGTGATCGCGAGGCTGGAAGCATGAACACTCCCGTCCTCGACGCACGATCCCTCACGAAGTCCTACGGCACCACACGAGCCCTCGCCGGGGTGGACCTGACTGTCCGCTCCGGCGAGTCCGTGGCGATCATGGGCGCTTCCGGATCGGGCAAGACCACGCTCCTGCACGTCCTCGCCGGCATCGTCACCCCGGACTCCGGCACCGTCACCTTCCAGCCGACCACCGAACACCCCGTTGAGCTGTCGGCCCTGGGCGAGTCGGCCCGGTCACGGTTGCGACGCGAGCGCTTCGGCTTCGTGTTCCAGCAGGGCCTCCTCATCCCGGAGCTCACCGCCGTCGAGAACGTCGCGCTCGCTTCCATGATCAACGGCGTGAAGAGAGCGGATGCCGTGCATCACGCGGCATCCTGGCTCGCCGCCCTCGGGCTCGCCGGAATGGAGGACCGCCGCATCGGCGAGCTCTCCGGAGGCCAGGCGCAGCGTGTCGCGATCGCCCGTGCGCAGGCGACGGGCGCCGACCTCGTCTTCGCGGACGAACCGACCGGTGCGCTCGACTCGCACACCTCGCACGAAGTGATGGACGCCCTGCTATGGTCGACCACGGGTCAGGGGCGGACGCTACTCGTCGTCACCCATGACCCCGAGGTCGCGACCCGCTGCTCACGGATCGTCTCGGTGCGCGACGGCCAGGTCGTCGCCCCGGCGGTGTCCGCATGAACGCGCGCGTCCTCGCCCTGCTGCTGCGTCCGGCACCCGGCCAGACGGCGTTCCTCGCACTGCCCGCGACGGCCTTCGCGATCGTCACCGCCCTCGTGCTCACCGTGGTCGGCGGCGCGCAGTCCTTCTGGAGCTGGACCGACGACTTCGCCCCCGTCTATCAGGCACTCGCCGCCATCGCGCTGGTGCTCCTGGTCGTCCCGCTGATGAACCTGGGCGGAGCCGCGGCCCGCCTCTCGGCGCGGCGACGCGACGAGCGTCTCTCCACCCTGCGCCTTCTCGGGGTGACCCCGCTGGGTGTCGGTGTCGCGACCGTCGTCGAGTCCGTGCTCGTGGCCGCCGCCGGCGCCGCCGCCGGAGTGCTCGTCGCTCTCGCGATCAGCCCGCTCATCGGCCTGATCCCGTTCCGTGGCGAAGCGCTGGGCGTGGAGGCCGTCGTGCTCCCGCCGCTCGTCGTGCTCGCGGCGGTCGGCGGCATCCTCCTCGTCGCGGCAGCCAGCGCCGCCCTCGGCCTCCGCCGAGTGATCATCTCGCCGCTCGGCGTGCGCATGCGCACCACCGCGTCGAACGTGCACTGGTTCCGCGCGATCATCGGCGTCTCCGTCCTCGCCCTGGTCTTCGTGCTGATCAAGATCTTCCCCTCGGTCGCCGGCATCGTGACGACGATCACGGTGCTTGCCGCGCTCTTCGCGATTGCCCTCGCCGTGCTGAACGTGCTGGGCCCCTGGGTGATCAAGATGATCGCGTCGGGGCAGCTGCGTCGAGCCGAGCACCCGGAACGCCTGCTGGCTGCGCGCCTCGTGCTCGACTCCCCGAAGAGTGCCTGGCGCCAGGTGAGCGGGATCGCGATGGCGAGCTTCATGGCCGTGTTCGCGGGCACCGGAGTCTCTCTCATGAACGTCCTCGGCAGCGGCGACGCCGCCTCCGACGAAGCCGCTCTCGCCGTCGACATGCGTACCGGCCTCATCATCACGCTCGTGGCGTCGTTCCTCATGGTCGCGGCCTCGGTGGGCGTCAACCAGGCGGCGGCGATCCTCGATCAGCGCGAGCTCCACCGGAGCCTGCACCACCTGGGAATGCCGCTCGAGACGGTCGACCGCGCACGACGCCGCGCGATCATGTCGCCGCTGCTGATCACCGCGATCGGCTCGGCACTCTGCGCAGCGGTGCTGGTCTTCCCACTGCTCGGGATGGCCCTCATCACGGCGCCGGAATCGGTACTGACGATCGTCGTGGTCGTCACGATCGGGATCGGCGTCGTCTGGGCGAGCACGCTCGCCACCCGACCGCTGCTGGCGCGGTCGTTCGCGTCGGCGTGAGCGCCGGTCGAGTCAGCGGCGGCGCTGACAGCGCGGGCAGTAGTGGCTCGACCGGTTCATGAACGCGGTGCGGCGGATCGGGCCGCCGCACCGCGGACACGGTTCACCGCCGCGTCCGTACGCGTTGAGGGAATGGGCGAAGTAGCCCGCCTGACCGTTGACGTTGACGTACTGTGCGTCGAAGCTCGTACCGCCCTCGGCGAGGGCTTTGGCGAGCACGGCGCGGATCTCGGCGAGCAGCCGCAGGGCTGCTCGCGTGGAGAGAGCGGATGCGGCGGTCTCGGGATGGATGCGGGCCGCCCACAGCGACTCGTCAGCGTAGATGTTGCCGACACCGCTGATCACCTGCTGATCGAGCAGAACCCGCTTGATCCCGCTGCCGCGGCGGCGCAGAGCGGCGAGGAGCGTCGCATCGTCGAACAGCGGATCCATCGGGTCACGAGCGATGTGCAGCACCTGCGAGGGAATGCGCGACGGTCCGTCGTCGCGCAGCTCGTCGACGGCCAGCGAGCCGAAAGTCCGCTGGTCGGCGAACACGACTGCCAGTTCGCCGTGGGTCGGATGCTCGAGGCTGATCCGGATGCGCTCATGCCGCTCGGGCGGCGCGTCGGGTAAGCGGAGCAACATCTGGCCACTCATGCCCAGGTGGGCGATCAGCGCGGTCTCGCCCGAGTCGAGCGGAAGCCAGAGGAACTTGCCGCGTCGATCCGCTGCCGCGAAGCGGTGTCCCTCGAGACGGGCGACGAAGTCCTCGGCGCCGGCCGCATGCCGGGTCAGGGCACGTTCATCGAACACGCTGACAGCGGTGATGAGCGACCCGATCGCGGCAGGCGCGAGACCGGCACGCACGACCTCGACCTCGGGGAGCTCAGGCACGCTCGTTCAAGAGGCGCCATGCGCTCAGCGCGGCGGCCATCTCGGCGGTCTTCTTGCTGCTGCCGAGACCGGTCATGCTGACATCACCGACGACCACGGTCGCCGTGAAGCGGCGGTCGTGATCGGGTCCGCTGGCTTCGATGGAGTACTGCGGAGCAGTCAGGCCGAGGCGAGCTGCGAGCTCCTGAAGACTCGTCTTCGGGTCCATCGCCGCACCGTAGCGCTCGGGGTCGGCGAGAAGCGGCTCGGTCAGACGCAGCACGAGCTCGGTCGCGGCATCCGGGCCCGCCGACAGGAACGTGGCGCCGATCACCGCTTCCATCGTGTCCGCGAGGATCGAGTCCTTGTCACGTCCCCCGGTCTGCTCCTCCCCGCGGCCGAGCAGCAGGTGGCTGCCCAGCTCGATCCCGCGCGCGACCTCCGCCAGCGCGACCGTCGACACGACGCTCGCTCGGCGCTTCGCGAGAGCTCCTTCGTCGAGTTCCGGATGGCTGGTGAAGAGCATCACCGTCACGGCCTGCCCGAGCACGGAGTCGCCCAGGAACTCGAGGCGCTCGTTGTGAGGAATGCCCCCGTGCTCGTAGGCGTACGAGCGGTGGGTGAGCGCCAACTCCAGAAGCTCCGCGTCGATATCGACGCGGAGCTTCTCAGGGAGAGGTCTCGTCCCCCCAGGGACCTCTGTCACGATCTGGAGTCGCGACTCAGACGTCAGCGACCTTGCGGCCCTTGTACTCGAGGAAGAGCTCGGTGCCCTGGGAGTCGGTGACGACCTTCGCCTGGTGCGGACGGCTGTAGACGACCTTGCCGTTCTCGACGGTCTTGACGAGCGCGGGGGCCTCGGCCTTCCACTGCGCGCGACGCGAGCGGGTGTTGGAACGGGAGACCTTGCGCTTCGGGGGGTTACCAGCCATGACTAGCTCTCTTCTTTCTCGGCGGCGCTGCTCTCTGCCGCGCCGTCTTGGTCTGTGATCTGCTGGAGCGCACTCCATCGAGGATCGATGGGAGCTGCCTGCTCCGATCCGGTGCTCTCGGTCAGCCTCTCGCCCGTGACCGGGTCGAGCCCGGGGCAATCCGGCTGACACACCGGCTGAAATGGAAGCGACAATACGGCCGCATCCCTGACAAGAGTTTCAAGATCCACGTGGTCGTCTTGAACCTCGAAGTCAGTTTCTTCCTCACCAGGATACGCGAAAAGCTCCTGGAACTCGACTTCGACGGGCCGGGTGATGTCGGTGAGGCACCGACCGCACACTCCGGAGAACTCCGCGTCCGCCGCGCCCGACACGAGAATACCCTCGTGAACGGACTCGAGGCGGACATCCAGATCGAGTTGCGAGCCGTGCGCGAACGATACGATGCCCTCGCCCCACTGCTCGTCGAGAGTCACCGTGAAGGCATGCTCGCGCATCTCTCCCGGCTTGCGAACGATGTCGCGGACGGGGAGGACGAAGGGGCCGTTGAATCGGGAACGCACCCCGCAATGCTACCGGCTCGGCGGGGCGCGGGGCTGGTCGGCGCCTGAGTGCGGAGCCCCGACGGCGGGACGGTCAGATCCCGCGGGAGCCGGTGTCGAGGAACGACGCGACGGCCGGCGGCACGAACGGCGAGATGTCCCCACCGAGACCCGCGACCTGCCGCACGAGCGAGCTCGACACGAGGGCGTGCGCAGGATCCGGCAGCAGGAAGACCGTCTCGATGTCGGCGAGGTGTCGGTTGACGATCGCCATCGGGGATTCGTAGGCGACGTCCACCTGCGAGCGGATGCCCTTGACCAGCACGCCGGCATCGACGTCGCGGGCGTAGTCCACGAGCAGACCCATGCTCCATGACCCGACGATGACGTTGCCGTCCATCCCGTCCTCGGCGATCGACTGCTCCAGCAGCGCCATGCGCTGGGCGATGGGCAGCATCGCCTCCTTGCCGGGGTTGTGGACGACGAGCACGTGCAGTTCGTCGTACAGCTTCGCCGCGCGCCTGATCACGTCGAGGTGACCGAGGGTGGGCGGATCGAAGGAACCCGGGACGACGGCGATCCGGCTGCTCATGCGTCCAGCCTAGGGCACCTCGAACCGCGGTCAGTTCTTCGCGAGGGCGGCGCGGTCTTCTTCCGTCACTCGTCGTGCGATGGCGGCTCGAAGGCCCGGATTCGCAGTGAGATCGGGGTCGTCCGCGAGGATCGCCTCGGCTAGCTCCCGGGCCCGCACGATGAGCTTGGAATCCTTGACCACGCGCAGGAGCTTGAGCGACGAGCGCACTCCGGCCTGGGCCGCTCCCAGCACGTCGCCCTCTCCGCGCAGCTCGAGATCGACCTCCGCGAGGGCGAATCCGTCGAGCGTCGCGGCGACGGCATCCACGCGCTCGCGTGCGACGGAACCCGCCTCGGCCTCTGTGACGAGGAGGCAGAGACCCGGTACGCCGCCTCGACCCACGCGCCCGCGGAGTTGATGCAGCTGCGAGACGCCGAAGCGGTCGGCGTCGAGCACGATCATGGTCGAGGCGTTGGGCACGTCGACGCCGACCTCGATCACGGTCGTGGCGATCAGCAGGTCGATGTCTCCGCGGGCGAAGGACTGCATCACGGCGTCCTTCTCATCCGACGGCATGCGTCCATGGAGGACCGCCCTGCGCAGACCGCCGAGCGTCGGATGCGTGGCCAGAGCCTCGTCGAGCTGCACCACGCCCCACTTCGGACCGGTCGCGCCGTCGCCCTGCAGGAGTGCCTGCTCGCCCACCTCGGCGGTCTTCTTGGTCGTGTCGATCGCCGCGCAGACGGCGAAGACCTGGCGGCCCTGGGCGATCTCCTCGGCTGCACGCTGCCAAACGCGGTTGAACCACCCCGGGTGCTCGGCGAGGGGTGCGACGAACGACTCGATCCCGGCTCGCCCCTTCGGCATCGTGCGGATGACCGACGTGTCGAGGTCGCCGAACACGGTCATCGCGACCGTCCGAGGGATCGGCGTCGCCGTCAGCACGAGGGCGTGCGGGCTCGACCCCTTCGCGCGCAGCGCCTCGCGCTGCTCGACACCGAACCGGTGCTGCTCGTCGACGACGACGAGTCCGAGGTCGGCGAAGGTCGTCTTCTCGCCGAGCAGGGCATGCGTGCCGACGACGATGAGCGACTGGCCCGAGGCGACGCGCAGCGCGGCTTTTCTTCTCTCGGCGGCCGGCATCTGCCCGGTCAGCAGCGTCGGCATGACGAGAGGAGCGAGCTGGGGCCCGAGCATCTTCGTGATCGATCGGAGGTGCTGCCCTGCGAGCACCTCCGTCGGTGCGATGAGCGCGGCCTGACCGCCGGACTCGGCGACCTGGAGCATGGCGCGCAACGCCACGAGGGTCTTGCCCGAGCCCACCTCACCCTGAACGAGCCTGTTCATGGGCCACGCCCCGACCAGGTCGCGCGCGATCTGCTCGCCGACCGTCTGCTGGTCGGGCGTGAGCGAGTACGGGAGCGCCGCGTCGAATCTCTCGAGGAGCCCTCCCGGTCTCGCAGGCCTCGTCGTCGCAGACAGC
The DNA here is from genome assembly GCF_023715885.1 of Microbacterium hydrocarbonoxydans. GTDB lineage: Bacteria > Actinomycetota > Actinomycetes > Actinomycetales > Microbacteriaceae > Microbacterium > Microbacterium hydrocarbonoxydans_C. Next base: position 131,716 of record NZ_JAMBOY010000002.1, read on the forward strand.
GCGCGCACCGCGTCCCGCTGCTGCAACAGGGCCGTCTGCAATGTGAGCGCCTCGTGCATGCGCAGCGTGCGGACCGCAGGATCGATGTCATTGCGGGTCTTGGGACGGTGGATCTGCTCGAGCGCCTCACGCGCCGTCAGCAGGTCCTCCCGCGTCCGGACCTCGGGGGCGAGCGGCTCCGGCACGTCTCCGAGGTCGTCGAGCACCCGCCCGACGAACTTCGCGATCTGCCAGGTCTGCAGACTCGAGGTCGCCGGGTAGATCGGGATGAGGACGGCGGCGCGTGCGTCCGCCCTGCGCCGCGCGGCATCCTCGTCGTCGAAGAGCTCGTACTCGGGGTGCGCGAACTGCGTCACGCCGTTGAACTCCCCGACTTTGCCGGAGAACACGCCGCGGCGCCCGACCGCCAGCTCCTCGGCCCGCCACTTCGCCGCGCCGAGGTTCTTCGCGAAGAACGTCAGCGACATCTTGCCGATACCGTCGCCGATCACCACGTCGGCCATCGCGCCGCGCCGATTGCGCATGGCGCGAGCGCTCGACGACAGCACCTCCGCGACGATCGTGACGGTCTCGCCGATCGGGAGCTCTCGGATCGGGGTGAGCTCACCCGGATCCGCGTACCGTCGCGGATAGTGCGAGAGCAGGTCGCCCACCGTCGTCATCCCGAAAGCCCGGTCGAGCGCCTTCGCCGGGGTCGCCCCGAGCGCCTCCTGCAGAGACGTGTCGAGCGAGAGCGGCATGATCCGAGTCTAGAAGGCGGCGCCGACACGGCGCGCGCGAGCGCTGTCGTATCGTGAACGGGTGACGAGGATCATCGCCGGCGCTGCCAGAGGTGCCCGACTGGACGTGCCGGGAAGCGGCACCCGACCCACGAGCGACCGGGTGCGCGAGTCGCTGTTCGGCGCCCTCGAGTCCGCCGACGCGATGGTCGGCGCACGCGTCCTCGATCTGTATGCCGGTTCGGGGGCGCTCGGCCTCGAATCGCTGAGCCGGGGTGCCTCATCCGTCGACCTCGTGGAGCACGGGCGGACCGCCGTCGGGATCATCCGGCGCAACGCGGGCGTCGTCGCGAAGGCCGGCGCGCTCTCTCCTGCGCGCGTGCACCAGAGCAGCGTCCGGGCCTTCCTGCAGCGCACGACCGGACCGTTCGACCTCGTCTTCACCGACCCGCCCTACGATCTGGGCGATGAGGCCATGAACGGCGATCTGCTCGCGCTCGCGCCGCTCCTCGCCCCGGAGGCGCTCGTCGTGATCGAACGCGCGAAACGGTCCAGCCCGCCCGAGCTCGCCGCCGCCGGACTCGAGTTGCTCCGCGAGAAGACCTACGGCGATACGACCCTGTGGTGGGCGACGCCTCGTGCGGCCGACGACGCCGCGTCAGCCTGACGCCGAGTCCCAGTCTCGGTAGGGATCCCAGCCGCTGACATCGACCGGCGCCCCATCGAGGAGCAGGTCATGTTCTGACCGGTCCCCGACCGCGCCGATGCATCGGAAGCCGGGCGGCAGAACCGCGCCGGGGAACGCAGCGAGCAGCGCATGATCCTCGCCTCCGGCGAGAGCACGCAACGGATCGTCGCCGAGCGCCGCCGCCGACAGGTCGATCGTGACCCCGGACGCCGCCGCCATGCGCCGCGCGTCCAGCGCGAGTCCGTCGGAGACGTCCATCATCGCCGAGGCACCGGCGATCGCCGCCATCGGCCCGAGCCCGATCGGCGGCGAAGGACGCAGCTGCGCGTCGAGCGCCGCACGGTCGCCGTCTCCGAGCACCGCGGCGTCGACGGGCACCGGGGTCTCGCCGTCGCGGAACCGGCCGAAGAGCAGCTGGAGCCCCTGCGCGGCGTGTCCGAGTTCGCCCGCGACCGCGACCGTGTCACCGGGACGGGCGCCGCTGCGCGTGATCGGAGCGCGCCCCTCGAGGTCCCCGAGAGCCGTGACCGCGACGGTGAGCACATCCGACACGGTCAGGTCGCCGCCGACGACCGCGCAGCCGGGCGCCAGCGCTGCGCAGGCCTCGCGGAAACCGTCGGCGAGGCACTCCACGAAAGCGAGCCGGAGGTCGCGCGGCACAGCCAGTGCCACGAGGAGCGCCGTCGGACGCGCGCCCATCGCCGCCACGTCGGCGAGGTTGACCGCCGCGGCCTTCCAGCCCAGGTCGAAACCGCTCGACCAGGCGAGCCGGAAGTCAGGACCGTGCACGAGCGTGTCGGTCGTCGCGACGACGGAGCCGGATGGCGCGGCGATGACCGCGGCATCGTCGCCGGGGCCGATCAGCGTGTGCGACGCCTGTGACGTCCGCGCGAGGATGGCTCGGAGGATCTCCCCCTCCGACAGGTCGCCCAGGCGCGGGTCGTCGGCATCGGGTCGGGAGGGCATGCAGTCAAAGGTAGCCTGGATGCATGCCCTCCTCTCGCCGTCTGCTCCTCGTCGCGGGCATGCTGGTCGCCGCGGCCGGACTCGCCGGCTGCTCGACCACGATCCACCTGGAGCCGGCCGACGACGCGAACGATCCGGCGTGCGCCGAGGTCTCGGTGCTCCTGCCCGACGCAGTGGGCGATCTCGACCGGGTGTGGACCGACGCGCAGGCCACCGGCGCTTGGGGAGACCCGACGGTGGTGCTCCGCTGCGGCGTCGAACCGCCCGCGCCGTCGACCGACGTGTGCACCACGATCGGCGGGGTCGACTGGCTCGTGCTCGACCAGGAGGAGGAGCGGCAGCGTCTCGTCACCTACGGACGGGATCCGGCGATCGAGGTCATCATCCGCCGAGGCTCGGAGATCGACTTCCGGACGGTCGTCGAGCAGCTGTCGACGAGCATCCGGGCAGGCCTGGCGCCCGCCACGGCGCGGTGCACGGATCGTGTGCCGACCGACGACGGCACCGGCGACGGCTCGACCGACGGCTGACGCGCGGCGGTCGAGCCGCTGCGCTCAGCGACGCAGACCGGCCTCGATCAGCTCGGAGATGAGGTCCCCGTAGCTCAGACCCGAGACGACCCAGCACTTGGGGAACATCGAGATCGGAGTGAACCCGGGCATCGTGTTCAGCTCGTTGACGACGAGCTCGCCCGACGCGGTGAGGAACATGTCGACGCGGGCCAGGCCGCGACCGTCCACGGCCTCGAACGCGCGGATGCCCGCATCCTGGATCGCCGACACCTCTGCCTCGTCGAGGTCGGCGGGGCACACGACGTCGACGCCGTCACCGCCGAGGTACTTGCCCTCGAAGTCGTAGAAGCCGCGCGAGGTGAGCACGATCTCCCCGGGGAGGGATGCACGGACGCCCTCGGCTCCCTCGAGCACTGCCACCTCGATCTCGCGCCCGACGACACCGGTCTCGATGAGCACCTTGTCGTCCTCCGCGAACGCGACGGCGAGGGCGGCATCGAGCTCGTCGAGCGCTTCGACCTTCGACACCCCGACGCTCGACCCGGCCCGAGCCGGCTTCACGAAGAGCGGCGAGCCCAGCTTCGCAGCGGCGGCGCGGACGGCATCCGGATCCGACGCCCACTCCTTGGCACGCACCGTGCGCCACGGAGCGACGGCGATACCGGCGGCCTGCAGCGCCACCTTCATGAAGTGCTTGTCCATGCAGAGCGCCGAGTCGAGCACGCCGCCGCCGGCGTACGGCACCTCCAGCGTGTCGAAGTACCCCTGGATCGTGCCGTCCTCCCCGTGCGGACCGTGCAGGATCGGCAGCACGACGTCGATCTCGCCGAGCCCGTCGACCGTTCCGTCCGCCTGCACCACGCGCAGGGTGCGGTTGCCCCCTGGTTCGGGCCAGAGCACGCGGGTGCCGTTGTCGACCACTTCGGGCAGATGCGCCGCATCCAGCGGGAACTTCGCCGGGTCGTCGTCCTCGAGGACGAAGGCACCCTCCCGCGTGATCCCCACCGGGATCACGTCGTAGCGGTCACGATCGATCGCGCCCAGCACTCCGCCCGCCGTTGCGGAACTGATCGAATGCTCGCTGGAGCGCCCGCCGAAGAGCACCACCACCCTCTGCTTGTCCATGGTTGGTCCTCTCCCCCTGCGGGGTGTCGTCGTCCGTCGTGAGGTGGGGTGCGATGTCGCGGGGATCCATCTTCCCGTCGAGCACCATCTTCACCTGTTCGACGATGGGCATGTCCACGTCGGACTCGCGAGCGAGCTGCAGCACCGGCGCGACGGAGGCGAGGCCCTCGGCCGTCTGCTGCATCTGCTTCACCACGTCCTGAAAGCTGTACCCCTGGCCGAGCAGACGCCCGGCCGTGTTGTTGCGGCTCAGCGGAGACTGGCACGTCGCGATGAGGTCGCCGAGCCCGGCGAGTCCCTGCAGGGTCTCGGGATGCGCGCCGTTCGCGACCGCGAAGTCGGTCATCTCGACGAGCCCCCGGGTGATGATCGACGCCTTGGTGTTCTCGCCGTACCCCACCCCGTCGACGATGCCGATCGCGACCGCGATGAGGTTCTTCAGCACGCCGCCGAACTCGGTGCCGATCACGTCGGTGTTGACGAAGGTGCGGAAGTAGTCGTTGCGCGCGGCGCGAGCGACCTCCTCCGCCGTCTCCTGGCTCCGCGACGAGATCACGGCCGCGGTCGGCTGCTCGCGCGCGATCTCCAGCGCCAGGTTCGGTCCGGACGCCACCGCGACCCGGTCGGGGTCGCAGCGCAGCTCCTGCTCGATGACCTGGCTCATACGCAGACCCGTCGAGCGCTCGACGCCCTTCATGAGGCTGACGATCTTCGCATCGTTCCCGGTGAGCAGGGGCCGCAGGGCCTTCAGGTTCTCGCGCAGCGACTGGCTCGGCACCGACAGGTAGACCTGATCGACATCGCGCATCGCGACAGCGAGCTCGTGCGTGGCGCTCATCGTGCGCGGAAGGTTGATGCCGGGCAGATACTTCGAGTTGCGCTTGGCCTCGTCGATCTCGTGAGCCAGCTCGGCGCGACGCGCCCACATGGTCACCTGCGCCCCGCCGTCGGCGAGGATCTTGCCGAAGGTGGTCCCCCAGCTCCCGGCGCCGATCACCGCGACCCGGGGACCGCTTGGAATCGTCCGCTTAGGAGTCAAGGCGACCCGTCTCCTTCTGTCCGTGAGCAGAGGGGTTCCAGCGCTCGGCCGGCGCCTTCTCGTCGCGCAGCTCCTCGAGCAGAGCCGTGATGGCGTTCATGAGCCGGGTGGTTGCCTCGTTCAGCGCGGCCGGCTCGCTCGCACGACCGCGCAGGTCCGAGACGTCTACGGGGTCGCCGACCACGACCTCCACGCGCTTGCGCAGCGGCCACAGACTCAGACCCTTCTGGTACCGCCCCATGATCGCCTGGGTACCCCAGTGCGCCATCGGGATGAGCGGGATGCCGTCGGCGAGAGCCAGCCGGACCGCGCCCGATTTTCCGCGCATCGGCCACATGTCGGGGTCGCGCGTGAGCGTGCCCTCCGGGTACACGATCACTCCGCGGCCGTGCTCGACCAGCTCCTCCGACTGCTTCATCGTCTGTTTCGCGGCCGATGCCGACGACGTGCGCGCCACGGGGATCATACCCGTGTGGGTGAGGAACCATCCCAGCACCGGTACCCGAAACAGGCTCTCCTTGGCCATGAACCGCGGAGCTCGGCCGATCCTCCACACCGCGAGCGCCACGATGAGCGGGTCGAACTCCGAGTAGTGGTTGGGCGCCAAGACGAAGGCGCCCCTCTGCGGGAGCTTCTCGGCGCCCGTGATGCGGATCTTCGCCAGCAGCGAGATGACCGGGATCACGATCACCGCGAGCGGCCAGAACAGGCTCGGCCGCGTGGTCTCCGTCGACCGGGAACCCATCGGGGTCACCGGAGAACGTCGAAGTCGGCGCCGAGAGCGTCGAGCTTGGCGAGGAACTTCTCGTAGCCGCGGCTGAGTATGTCGACTCCCGACACCTTCGATTCGCCCTCGGCCGTCAGCGCCGCGATCACGTGGCTGTAGCCGCCGCGAAGGTCCGGTACGACGATGTCTGCGCCGTGCAGCGGGGTCGGGCCGGTGATGACCGCAGCCTGCTCGAGGTCGCGACGCGGGACACGACGGGGGCCGGCCTGCAGCCCGCGCGGGTGCACGACGATGTCCGCGCCCATCTTGACGAGGGCATCGGTGAAGCCGAGGCGGTTCTCGTACACGGTCTCGTGCACGATCGAGCGCCCCTTGGCCTGAGTGAGCGCGACGACGAGCGGCTGCTGCCAGTCGGTCATGAAACCGGGGTGGACGTCGGTCTCCACGACGACGGGCTTGAGCTCGCCTTCGCGACGGAAGAGGATGCCGTCTTCCTGGATGTCGAACCAGCCGCCGGCCTTGCGGAAGACGTTGAGGAAGGTCAGCATCTCCTGCTGCTTCGCGCCGCCGACGAAGATCTCGCCGTCGGTCGCGAGCGCTGCGGACGCCCAGGACGCCGCCTCATTGCGGTCGAAGATCGACCGGTGGTCGTAACCGCGCAGCTTCTCCACGCCCTCGATGAGGATCACGCGGTTCGGCTCGTACGAGATGATGGCGCCCATCTTCTGCAGCACGGCGATGAGATCCATGATCTCGGGCTCGATCGCCGCGTTGCGCAGCTCGGTCACGCCCTCGGCGCGGACCGCGGTCAGCAGCACCTGCTCCGTGGCGCCGACGCTCGGGTAGGGCAGGTGGATGTTCGCGCCGTGGAGCCGGGCTCCGCCCGTGGAGAGACGGATGCCGCTCGGCAGCTTCTCGACCGTGGCGCCGAACTTGCGGAGCGCATCGAGGTGGAAGTCGATGGGGCGGTCGCCGATGCGGCATCCGCCGAGGTCGGGGATGAACGCCTGTCCGAGCCTGTGCAGAAGAGGGCCGCAGAACAGGATCGGGATGCGCGAGGCTCCTGCGTGGGCGTCGATCTCCTCGAAGTGCGCGGATTCGACATCGCTCGGATCGAAGGTGAGCGAGCCGGGCTCATCGCCCTCGGACACCCGCACTCCATGCACCTCGAGCAGCGAGCGCACCACGGCGACGTCGCTGATCGCCGGAACGTCGCGCAGAGTGCTGGCCGTCTCGCCCAGCAGAGTCGCCACCATCGCCTTGGTCGCGAGGTTCTTCGCGCCCTTGACGTCGACACGACCGCGCAGCGGCCGCCCTCCTCGAATGGCGAGGACGTCTCCGGTCAGCGGGGGCACCCCGTCGGGGAGAGCGTCGCGCACAGGTGTCGTCATTCGGGCCTCACTTCGTTCAGGAAAATCGGGGCGGGGTCGCCCTCGGCTCCCCCGCCCCTCCGTTCACTGAACGGGGAGAGTCCGGGGCCGCCACGACTCGCGGCGGGCCTCGAACTGCGCGATCTTGTCTTCGTTGCGCAGGGTGAGCCCGATGTCATCGAGCCCTTCGAGGAGCCGCCATCTAGTGTAATCGTCGATACCGATCTCGGCCTGGATGTCGCCGATCGACGCGGTGCGCGCCTCGAGGTCGACGGTGATGGATGCGCCGGGATTCCGGTCGATCTCCGCCCAGATCCGCTCGAGATCGTCTTCCGAGATCGTCGCGGCCAGCAGCCCCTGCTTGCCCGAGTTGCCGCGGAAGATGTCGGCGAAGCGCGGGCTCAGGACGACCTTGAAGCCGAAGTCGCGCAATGCCCACACCGCGTGTTCCCTGCTCGAACCGGTTCCGAAGTCGGGCCCTGCCACCAGCACGCTCGCGCCCTGGAACGGCGCCTGGTTCAGCACGAAGTCCGGATCCTGTCGCCAGCCGTGGAACAGGGCGTCGTCGAAGCCCGTCTTGGTGACGCGCTTGAGGAAGACGGCGGGGATGATCTGGTCGGTGTCGACGTTCGACCGCTTGAGCGGTGCGGCGATCCCCGTGTGCGTCGTGAATTTCTCCATGGTCAGACCTCCGCCAACTCGCTCAGATCGCTGGGACTCGACAGCGTGCCGCGGATCGCGGTCGCCGCGGCCACGAGGGGCGACACGAGGTGCGTACGGCCGCCCTTGCCCTGGCGGCCTTCGAAGTTGCGGTTCGACGTGGAGGCGCAGCGCTCTCCCGGTGCCAGCTGATCCGGGTTCATGCCGAGACACATCGAGCAGCCGGCGAATCGCCACTCCGCCCCGAAGTCCTTGATGACCTGATCGAGTCCCTCGGCCTCGGCCTCGAGCCGCACGCGGGCCGATCCGGGGACGACCATGACTCGGACGCCATCGGCCTTCTTCTTGCCCTTGATGATCGACGCGAAGGCACGCAGATCCTCGATGCGGCTGTTGGTGCACGACCCCATGAACACGGCGTCGACCGGAACCGCCTTGAGAGGGGTGCCCGGAGTGAGGTCCATGTACTCCAGCGCACGCTCGGCAGCGGCACGCTCGTTCGGGTCGGCGATCTCCGCCGGGTTCGGCACGGAGGCCGACAAGGAGCTGCCCTGGCCGGGGTTGGTGCCCCAGGTGACGAACGGCTCCAGGTCGTCGGCGTCGATGAACACCTCGGCGTCGAACTCGGCGCCCTCGTCGGTGGGCAGGGTTCGCCAGTAGGCGACGGCATCCTCCCAGTCCTGTCCCTTCGGTGCGTGCGGACGCCCCTCGAGGTACGCGAACGTCGTCTCGTCCGGCGCGACCATGCCGGCACGGGCACCGGCCTCGATCGACATGTTGCAGATCGTCATGCGCCCCTCCATCGAGAGGGCGCGGATCGCGCTGCCGCGATACTCGAGCACGTAGCCCTGTCCGCCGCCGGTGCCGATCTTCGCGATGACCGCGAGGATGATGTCCTTCGCCGTGACCCCTGGACGCAGCGTGCCCTCGACGGTGATCGCCATGGTCTTGAAGGGCTTGAGCGGCAGGGTCTGGGTGGCCATGACGTGCTCGACCTCGCTGGTGCCGATACCGAAGGCCATGGCTCCGAACGCACCGTGCGTCGAGGTGTGCGAGTCGCCGCAGACCACGGTGATGCCGGGCATCGTCAGGCCGAGCTGCGGGCCGACCACGTGCACGATGCCCTGCTCGGCGTCACCCAGCGAGTGGAGCCGCACGCCGAACTCCGCGGCGTTGCGACGCAGGGTCTCGATCTGCGTGCGGCTCGTGAGGTCGGCGATCGGCTTGTCGATCTCCCACGTCGGGGTGTTGTGGTCCTCCGTGGCGATCGTGAGATCGAGACGACGGAGCGGACGCCCCTCTGCGCGCAGACCGTCGAAGGCCTGCGGGCTCGTCACCTCGTGCACGAGGTGCAGGTCGATGTAGATGAGGTCTGGCTCGCCGTTCTCGCCCTTGACGACCAGATGGTCGTCCCAGACCTTCTCGGCCAGTGTCCTGCGGCGTGCGGGAGCGGACTCCGATGCGGGGGTGTTCAATGCGGTTCTCCTGAAGCTGGCGGTTCGGCCCACGATGGACTCCGCGACGAGGAGGGGCTCAGAACGAGGTCTCGTCGCGGCCGCTAAGGAGGAGCACGATCCGCATGACGTCAGGTTACCACCGCTTCCGCGCGGCGAGTCACGCCGTGACACAGTACTGTGACCCGCACCATCGAGAGGCATCCGCATGACCGACGACTCCCTCGGCTTCGCCACCAAGGCCGTCCACGCCGCCCGCAATCAGCAGCCGGCGGCGTCGCGTGCGACGCCGATCTACCTCACGGCGGGCTTCGAGTTCGACGACTTCGATCACGCGGCGAACCACTTCGGCACGGGCGACGGCTTCGGATACACCCGCACCGGGAATCCGACGGTCCGGGCCGTCGAACGTCAGCTGGCCGCCCTCGAGGCCGGAGCGGACGCGGTCCTGGTGGCGAGCGGTCAGGCCGCCGTCGCCACCGCGCTGCTCACGGTGGCGGGAGCCGGAGACCACATCGTCTCGTCCACGCACATCTACGAGGGGACGCGCGGCCTCTTCCTCGACAACCTCACCCGGCTCGGGATCGAGACGAGCTTCGTCGACGACATTAACGATCCCGACGCATGGCGAGAGGCCATCCGGCCCAACACGCGGGCCCTGTTCGCGGAGTCGATCGCGAACGCGCGGAACGACCTGCTCGACATCGCCGCCGTCAGCGCGGTCGGCGACGAGTCGGCGATCCCGCTCATCGTCGACAACACGCTCGCCACCCCGTATCTCATCCGCCCGATCGAGCACGGAGCAGCGATCGTCGTGCACTCGGCGTCGAAGTTCCTCGCCGGGCACGGGTCGGTGCTGGGAGGTGTGCTCGTCGACGACGGACGCTTCGACGCGGCGAAGGCCGGTCACAACGCCCCGCACCTCGTGCTCCCCGGTCGCGGCGGTCTCGCGAGCGTGGCTGCACGACACGGCGGCAACGCGCGACTCGCGTACGCCCGCGAGTCGGTCGCTCCGCGCTTCGGCGCCTCTCCCTCCCCGCTCAACGCCTTCCTGATCGGACAGGGCGCCGAGACGCTGGGTCTCCGCGTCGAGCGGCAGTCGCGCAACGCACTGGACGTCGCCCGCTGGCTGGCGGCGCAGGAGGCGGTCGAGAGCGTCGACTACCTGGGTCTCGAGAGCCACCCGCACCACCGCCTCGCGGCGACGTACCTGACCGGCGGATACGGCTCGATCTTCACTTTCACGCTGCGCGGCGGTCTCGAGGCCGCGCGCGGCTTCGTCGAGGACGTCCGCGTGTTCACGCACATGACGCACATCGGCGACGTGCGCTCTCTCGTGCTGCACCCCGGCACCACGAGCCACGCCTCGCGCACGGACGAGGAGCGTGAGGTGCTCGGAGTACGCCCCGGCACCCTTCGTCTGTCGATCGGGATCGAAGACGTCGCCGACCTGATCGCCGACCTCACCCGCGTCCTCGCCCCCGCCCGGGAGGCCGTGGCATGAGCGGGCCCCAGCACTTCGGGTGGTTCCTCGCCCGCGGTTTCGGACCGCAGGGATGGGGCTACCCCTCGCTCGACTGGGACTACGACTGGACGCGCCCCGAGATCTACCAGGAGGCGGCGCGCACGCTGGAGCAGGCAGGCTTCGATCTCGTCATCATCGAGGACGCGCCGTCGATGGGTTCGCCGGAGACCATCGACCTCCGGGTCCGGCACGCGTTCGGCGGCCCCAAGCACGACCCGCTCCTGCTCGCGCCGTATCTCTTCCAGACGACGCGACACCTCGGCGTGGTGCCGACCGTCAACCCCGCGGCCTACCTGCCGTACACGGCCGCGCGTCAGTTCGCGACGCTGCAGCACCTGAGCGGACACCGTCTCGGCCTCAACGTCGTCACCGACACCGGCAGTGCGCGGCACTTCTCGGATGCCGCGCAGCTCGGCCACGACGAGGCGTACGACCGCGCCGAGGAGTGGCTCGACGGCATCCGCTCGCTCTGGCGCAGCTGGGAAGAAGGCGCGCTCGTCGCCGACCGGTCGACCGACGTGTACGCCGATGGAAGCCGGCTCTCCGCGACGCAGCACCGGGGCGAGTACTACTCGTTCGACGGTCCGCTGAACGCGATCCCCTTCACCGACGGCGAACCGGCGATCGTCTCTCCCGGCGGCTCCGGGCGCGGCCTCGGCTTCGCGGGAGCGAACTCCGACGTGCAGCTCGCACTCGCCCCGCTGAACGAGGCGTCCGTCAGGGCCTATCGTGCGAAGATCCACGACGCAGCCGTCGCGGCGGGGCGCAGGCCCGACGACATCAGGATCCTCTTCGCGATCCAGCCGGTGATCACCACCTCCGCCGAGGAGGCGGACCGCATCGTCGCCGCCTCGGCGCACCCCGACGACGCCGCACTCCTGCAGATCGCGCGCAAGCAGTCCAGCGACCTGGAGACCGATCTCACGACGCTCGATCTCGACCGCCCGCTGGATCTGTCGATCTTCGGGCCGCACGTGTCACGAGGCAGCATCCAGCGACTGGTGGGCGACCGCGGTGACGACGCACCGCTCCGCGCTCACCTCACGGCCCTCACCAGAGCCGGCCGCATCACCGACGGCACGGGCTTCGTGGGTACGGCGGAGGAGTTCGCCGACCTCGTGGAAGAACTCGGCGAGTGGGGGAACGACGGCGTGCTGCTGTGGGGCGACTTCCACCCTGTCACGCTGCACCGCACGCTCGACGAGCTCGTTCCGGTGCTGCGCCGACGGGGCATCCTCCGCCGGGAGTACGTCGACGGCGGGCTGCAGGCGAACCTGCGCGCCTTCTGAACGGGCCGACCGCCGGGCTACCAGCCCATCGAGCCGGGGACGCCCTTGAAGGGTCCGGTGACGGTCGACGTCACCCACCCGCCGTAGAAGCCACCCGGCTGCGGCGTGACGACCTCGTCTCCGACCGTGCAGGCGTCCATCGGCCCGGCGTACACCGCGACCCTGTCGGCGAGCACGCCGAAGCCGGGCGACGGCTGCGGGTAGTTCCAGGCGGCGCCCTGCGCGACCGTTCCGCCCCCTCGCACGTCGAGGTAACGGGCCGCGCCCTTGAACTCGCAGAACGACGACCCAGCAGCGTCGACGAGCGCGCCGTCGACGAAGTCGTCGATCGGGAGGTAGTACACGGGCGGGTGGCTGGTCTCGAGAACGCGCACGGCATCCGTCGTCTCCGCGATCACCTCGCCGCCCAGCCTGATCGTGACGCGCTCCGGCACCGGCTCGACCCGCGGGGGCCGGGGATAGTCCCAGACGGATTCCTGTCCGGGGCCGGGAGTGTCGGGGCGGGGTCTGCGCATCTGTTCACTGTACGTCGCGCGGTGTTGACTGGGGTCATGACTGCGATACCGATGTTCCCGCTCGGCTCGGTGCTGTTCCCGTACACCCCGCTCCCCCTGCGCGTGTTCGAACCGCGCTACCTCACGATGATCGGTCAGCTGCTCGACGACGACGACCCGCAGTTCGGCGTCGTGCTCATCGAACGCGGTCACGAGGTCGGAGGCGGCGATCGGCGCAGCGGCATCGGCACCCTGGCCCGTCTGGTGAGCGTGACGGCGGGTGCGGAGGTGCTGCGCACGGTCGCTGTCGGTACTCAGCGCTTCACGGTCGAGCGCTGGCTGGACGACGACCCCTACCCGCGCGCAGAGGTCTCGCTGCTCCCGCATCTCACCTGGAACGAGGCGCTCACCCCGCTGCGCACGGAGGCGGAGGCGATCGTGCGACGGGTGCTCTCTCGCGTCGACGGGCGCTGGGATCCCGACACCGAGATCTCCGACGACCCCCTCGCCGCCTCCTGGCAGCTCGCCGCGATCGCCCCGCTCGGCGAGTACGACCAGTTCACGCTGCTGCAGTCGACCAGCGTCGGGGCACTGCTCCGTCAGGTGATCGACCTCACGCTCGAGGCCGAGCAGCTCTGGTCAGCCGGGTGAGGCGTTCACTCCACGGGCGTGCTCCGGGTCACCGCGCGCTTCTCCCGTGAGGACGCAATGAGGCTTGCGATCGTCGCCACGGCCATCGACACGACGATCACGCCGAGCGACACGAGGTTGTCGATGTCGGGCACCCATTCGACGTGCTGGCCGCCGTTGATGAACGGCAGCTCGTTCTCGTGCAGGGCGTGCAGGATGAGCTTGACGCCGATGAAGCCGAGGATGACCGCGATGCCGTAGTGCAGGTACCGCAGGCGGTCGAGCAGATCGCCGAGCAGGAAGTAGAGCTGGCGCAGGCCCATGAGAGCGAAGATGTTGGCGGCGAACACGAGGAAGCCGTTGGTCGTGATCTCGAAGATCGCGGGGATCGAGTCGATCGCGAAGATCAGGTCGGTCACGCCGATCGTGATGAACACGATGACCATCGGGGTCCACATGCGCTTGCCGTCGACCGTGGTGCGGATCTTCGAGCCGTCGTACGTCTCGCTGATGTCGATGCGGCGACGCAGCAGCCGCACGATGAAGTTCTCGCGCTTCACGTCGTCGTCGTGCTCCCCCTCGGGCATCGCCTGCTTGATGGCGGTGTAGATCAGGAAGGCGCCGAAGATGTAGAAGATCGGCGAGAAGTGCTCGATGATCGTGACGCCCACGAGGATGAACGCGCCGCGGAGCACGAGGGCGATGATGATGCCCACCATCAGCACCTGCTGCTGCAGCCGTCGCGGCACTGCGAACTGGGCCATGATCAGCACGAAGACGAAGAGGTTGTCGACCGAGAGGCTGTATTCCAACGCCCAGCCGGTGATGAAGTCGCCGGCGTTGCGCCAACCGGCGACGTTGCCGAGGACCACCGCGAAGAGCAGGGCGAGCCCGACGTAGAAGACCACCCAGAGGGTCGACTCCTTGGTGGACGGGATGTGCGGGCGCAGCCGGATGAGCAGCAGATCGCCGATGAGGATGAGGCTCAGCACCACCATCGAGGTGATCTCGAACCAGAGAGGGATGTCCACAGTCGCGGGGACCTTTCGGAAGGCAGGGAAAGAACCGAAAGTCTCTCCCCCGCACAATGGTGCGTCGCGCGCCCGGAGCAGCTTCGCCGATGCTCGTGATGACGTTACGCGCGGATCCGGGATACTCCCTCTCGCAGAAGTCAATGCTAGACCCCGGGGAGGCGCGGAACGTCCGTGCGCCGATTCTGAGACGATGGGGCATCCGCCGACACTTTCCGGGTGAGAGACACCGAACGGAAGCAGGATGCCGTGCAGACGAGTGATCAGAGATGGGTGGCGCAGGCCGCCGCGGGCGACGAACGCGCCTTCCGCGAGCTGTACCGCTCGTACGTGAGACCGGTCTACTGGATCGCCCACGGCATCGTCGGCTCGGCACCCGACGCCGAGGACGTGACGCAGGAGACCTTCGTGACCGCGTGGCGCAAGCTGCCAGGACTCGATCTTCAGGGTGATTCCGCGCTGCCGTGGCTCGCGACGATCTGCCGGTTCCAGGCGGCCAACCGCCTGCGCCGGCGACGTCGCGACCAGGCTCACACGGCGGATGGCGTCGATGAGACGCTGCCCGCGACGGTGAACGTCGAGGAGCAGGTGATCACGGCGGCGCTGGCCGACCGGATCGTCGAGGAGGTCGGAACGCTCAGCGAGCTCGATCGCGCGATCTTCCGACTCTGCGCTGCCGAGGGCTACGGCTATCAGGCGGCCGCGGATCAGCTCGGCATCAGCCACGCGGTCGTTCGGAACCGTCTCTCGCGAGTGCGCACCCGATTGCGGAGTGCCGTCCAGGAAGCGAGCGACGCATGAACGACAAGACCCCCGACCTGCCTGAACTCTCCGACGAGGCCGTCGCCCGCATCGAGCACGCTGTCTTCGACGAGATCGACGCGGAACGGCCTCGCCCCGCTCCCGTCGCCGACCGGTCGGCTGTACGCCGCCACCG
Organism: Microbacterium hydrocarbonoxydans; assembly: GCF_023715885.1. Classification (GTDB taxonomy): domain Bacteria; phylum Actinomycetota; class Actinomycetes; order Actinomycetales; family Microbacteriaceae; genus Microbacterium; species Microbacterium hydrocarbonoxydans_C. Next base: position 146,882 of record NZ_JAMBOY010000002.1, read on the forward strand.
ATGGCTGACCGGCGCCGGCATCGCCGCCGCCTTCGTCGTCGGAGTGCTCGTGACGCCGCCCATCCTGAACGCCGTCGGCGGGAGCGCGACGAGCACGGCGGAGAGCGGCGAGATGCTCACCGGAGGCACGGCGCAGGACTCGAACGGCGTTTCACCGGATCGCAGCGCTCCGCAGAGTGTCTCGGAAGCCGCGCCCGGCGCAGACGCCTCCGCGAGCGCTCCAGGCGCCGTGGACGGAGCGGACCGCGAGATCGTGGCGACCGGATACGTCACGCTCGAGGTGAACGACATCGCGAAAGCGGCGGACGAGATCAGCACGCTCGCAGCGGAACGCGGCGGCTATGTCGAGAGCACCGAGGTGGGTAGGAGTTCCACGGTCGACGACACGTCCATGCCCACGCCGCCGGCCTCCGGGTACGGCTGGATCAGCATCCGAGTGCCGTCCGCCGAGCTGACGGCGGTGATCGACGCGCTCGGCGACTCGGGTGAGATCGTCTCGTCGTCGATCTCGCAGCAGGACGTCACATCGACCGCGATCGATCTGCGTGCCCGCGTCGATGCGACGAAGGCGTCGGTGCAGCGGCTCACGGAGATCATGGCGCAGTCGGGCAGCGTCTCGGAACTCATCGAGGCGGAGGTCGCCCTCACCGACCGCCAGGCGCAGCTCGAATCGTACGAGCAGCAGCTCGCCGCCCTCGACGATCAGGTCGCGATGTCGAGCGTGCAGGTGCAGCTCACGAAGGCGAACGCACCGACCACCGCCGACCCCGCCGGTTTCGGCGACGGCGTCCTCGCGGGATGGAACGGTCTCGTGGTCTCGCTCAACGCTCTGGTGATCGCTGTCGGATTCCTCCTCCCGTGGCTCGCGGTCGCCGCCGTCGTGGTGCTGATCGTCTGGCTCGTCCGTCGCACTCGTCGCCGGCGTCGCCTCGCGCGGGCGGATGCCGCACCTGCGCCGGGTGAGGACTGACGCGCAGACGCCACCGGCCCGCAAGGAGGGCCGCCCGTGCAGGGCGACCCTCCTTCGCTGAACTCGAGGTGCCTGGACGGCGGCGAGCGGGTCGTGACGACGCCCGCCGCTAGAGTCGTCGGCATGAGCAGTGCCGCCACCGATACGACCGCCCGGGCGATACCGGTCGGGCGCGATCTCACTCTCGACCTCGCCCGCGTCGTCTGCGTCGTGCTGGTCGTGTTCGTGCACATCCTCTTCACGGGGGTCGGGCGGGGACCCGACGGCTCGCTGTTGATCGAGCGGACCGTGGAGGCGCAGCCGTGGTTCAGCGCGGCGACCTGGGTCGCGAACATCATGCCGCTCTTCTTCGTCGTCGGCGGCTATGCGGCCCGCGCCGGGTGGCGCTCCGCGCAGCGCCGCGGGGAGAGCGCAGACTCGTTCGTCCGCGTGCGCCTGGCTCGCCTCGCGCGTCCTGCCGTGCCGCTGTTCGTCTTCTTCACGGTCGCGCTGGGCGCCGTGCGTCTGCTGGGCGTCGATCCCGCGCTCGTCGACGTCGTCGCGGTCGGCGTCGGGTCGCCGCTGTGGTTCCTCGCCGCCTACCTGCTCGTGCAGGCGGCCGCACCGACGATGATGCGCCTGCACGAGAAGTACGGCGCGCGCGTGCTGGTCGTGCTCCTCGGCCTCGCTCTCCTCGTCGACGGGTTCCGCTACATCGTGGTGGGCGGTCTGCTCGGCATCCAGCCCGTGCCTCCCGAGGGTTACGGCGCAGGGCAGGAGCTCTTCGGAGTCCCGAACATCGTGTTCGTGTGGCTGTTCGCGCAGCAGGTCGGTTTCTTCCTCTTCGACGGCTGGTTCTCGCGTCGGCCGTGGTGGCAGCTCGTGCTCATCATGACCGCCGGGTACCTGGCGCTCTGGGGCCTCGTCTCGCTCGACGGGTACTCATGGAGCATGCTCGGCAACCAGTGGCCGCCCACCACGCCGATGGCTGTCCTCGCGGTGATCCAGGCGGCGGGTCTCACGCTGCTGCACAGGCCCCTCGCCGCGTTGATGGAGACCCGGGCCGCGCAGGGCGTGGTGTTCGTCGTGGGCTCGCGCCTGATGACCATCTACCTCTGGCACCTGCCGGTCATCATGGTCCTGATCGGGATCGAGCTGCTGCTGCCCGTTCCGATGCCCGCGCCGGGCAGCGCCGTCTGGTGGTGGACGCGACCGCTCTTCCTGCTGGTCGTCCTGGCCGTCGTCTGGGCGGCATCGCTGTGGCTCGTGCGGTTCGAGGCGGCGCCGCGACCCGGTATCCCCCGGCTCCCCGGGATGCGGATCTGCGTGCTCGCCGTCGTGGTGTTCATCGCCCCGATCCTCGCGATCACGACGTACGGGCTGGACTTCCCGCTCGCCGCGCTCTCGCTGGCGTGCACGGTCGTCGCGCTCTGGCTCACGGGCTTGAAGCGAGCGGCCGGACGGCCGAACACCTAGCTCCCGCTCGGAGTCGGCGTTCCTCGGGTCGCTCGGCGTCCGGAAACGACGAAAGCCCTCGGAGAACCGAGGGCTTTCGCGTGTTGTGTGACCCCAGCGGGATTCGAACCCGCGTTACCGCCGTGAGAGGGCGGCGTACTAGGCCGCTATACGATGGGGCCGTCTTGCGGAGCGTTTCCGTCCCGCGACAACCGTTCAAGTATGCCACGGCGATTCTCACTGCGCCAAATCGAGGCCGGAGGGAGCGGGATCCCGGGCGTGGCGTGCTGTCAAGCCGTTTGCGAGACCTATCGGAACGGAGTTGACTCACCTCATGCGCGTCACGAAATTCGAACATGCCGCCCTCCGCATCGACAAGGGTACCGACGTCCTGTTGATCGATCCCGGTTCCTTCACCAGCCCGCTCGACGACCTGAGCGGCCTCGTGGCGGTCGTCCTCACTCACGAACACCCCGACCACTGGACGCCCGAACACCTCGACCGCATCCTGCGCGCCGCACCCGGCACGCCGATCTTCGGCCCTGCCGGTGTCGCGAAGGCAGCCGACGGATATGACATCACCGTGGTCGCTCCGGGTGACACCGTGATGGCCGGCCCTTTCGAGCTGCGATTCTTCGGCGGGACGCACGAGGTCATCCACTCGTCGCTGCCCGTGCCCGAGAACGTGGGCGTGCTCGTGGACGGCGAGTTCTACTACCCCGGCGACTCGTACGCCGTGCCCGAGGGCGTCGAGGTGGGAACGCTCGCAGCTCCGCTCGGGGCACCGTGGCTGAAGATCGGCGAGGCCATGGACTATGTGCTCGCGGTCAAGCCGCGCCGCGCATTCGGCACGCACGACATGACGCTGTCGGTCGCCGGAAAGATGATGCACCGCGACCGCCTGAAATGGGCGACCGAGCAGAACGGCGGCGAGTTCTTCGCACTCGAGCCGAACGACTCGCTCGACCTCTGACGGTGGCGGACTCCCCCGCCGCCGAACGCCGCATCGACGAGGACGACGTCCGCGCGCTTCTGCGCGCCCAGAAGGACTCGGCACACCTCGCGGATCTTCCGTTGAGGCAGGTCGCGGAGGGCTGGGACAACGCGATCTGGCGCCTCGGCGACGAACTCGCCGTACGGGTGCCCAGGCGGGCGCTGGCCTCGTCGCTCATCCGACACGAGCAACGGGCGCTTTCGATACTGGGTCCGCGCCTGGCCGAGCTCGGGATCCGCACACCGGTGCCGCTCGTCGTCGGTGCGCCGACCGAGGCGTTCCCCTGGCCGTGGTCGGTGGTGCCCTGGATCGACGGCACTCCTGCTCTCGGGCTGGGGGTGCGCGCCAACAATCCGTGGGCGCCGGACCTGGCCCGAGCCCTCGGCACCCTGCACCGGCCGGCACCCGCCGACGCGCCGCAGAACCCGGTGCGCGGCGTAGCGCTCGCGGTGCGAGACCACGCGATGCGGACGCGGCTCGCGCGACTCGACGAGACGGAGCCGATGCGATCGGCATGGGACGCCGGAGTCGCCGCCCCTCCGGCATCCGAGACGGTCTGGATCCACGGGGATCTGCACCCCGGAAACATCCTCATCGCGAGCGGATCGCTGGCCGCACTCATCGACTTCGGCGACGTCACATCCGGCGACCCCGCCTACGACCTCGCCGCGAGCTGGCTCCTCTTCGATCCCGAGGGCCGTTCGGCGTTCGTCACCGCCGCGGCGGGGCGATACGACGACGACACGTGGGTACGCGCTCGCGCCTGGGCTGCGTACCTGACGGCGGTGTTCCTCACCGAGAGCGACGACCGCCCCGATCTGCGCGCTCTGGGCGAGCGCGCGGTGGGGGAACTCGCCTCCCCGTGAACGCCTACTGAGCCGCGCGCACGCGGAGATCGCGCGCGAGGTGATCCCGCTGCTCCACGACGATCCGCCGCAGCGCCGCAGGGGCGTCGGGGTTCTCCTCGAGCCAGGCGTCCACAGGGCCCAGCGAGTCCGCCGCCGGGAACATCCCGACGACCAGGCGCTGTGCCAGCTCGATACTCCTGGTGCGCCACACGTCGGCGATGCGTGCGAAGTACTCGCCGTCGAAGCCTGCGATGAGATCGCGTCGACCGCCGACGCGGAACCCGGCGATCTCGGCATCCAGGTGATCGTTGCTCAACGATTCGTCGTCCCACGCCGTCCGCCAGGCTTCGACACGCACCGACGCGTCAGGGCGCGCTGCCCTGGCCCGACGGGCCGCCGTGCGGCCGCTGCCGGTGTCATCGGCCTCTGCCTCGCGATCGATGTCGGCGAGGTCGGCGTGCCCGGTCGTGACGAGACCGGTGAGCAGCTGCCAGCGCAGGTCCGGGTCGATGGAGAGGCCCTCGGGCGCTCCGCCGTCGAGGATCCCTCGCACCTCGACGTGCCGGGCGTCGTCGAAGGCGGATGCCGCGGCGAGGGCGCGCGCCCAGGAGAGCTGCGCGTCGCTGCCGGGCTCGGCGTGCTGCAAGGCACTCCACGTCGTCTCCACCCACAGCCGTTGTTCGTCGCTGCGACGATCGTCGGCGACGAAATGACGGATGGCGAAGGCCGCGTTGGCGAGCACGCCGACGAGGAGTCCGATGTTCGACTCCGCGGGAGCGTGGGCGCGGACGATCGCGGTGTACCGCGAGGCGGACAGCTCGCCGTCGCGCGTGGCGTTCCACAGCGACGACCACACGAGGGCACGGGCCAGCGGGTCCTCGATCATCGACAGGGATTCCTCGACCGTGGCGAGCGAGCGCTCGTCGAGACGCACCTTCGCGTAGGTCAGGTCGTCGTCGTTCACGAGTATGAGGTCGGCCTCCGCGATTTCGACCTCGGTGCGCTCATCGGAGATGTCGAGGGAGATCTGGTCCCGTCGGACGATGTGATCGTGGACGCGGTCGTACAGACCGATCCGCAGGCGGTGCGGCCGTGGATCCTGCTGCACGAGCACCGTGGCGTCGGCCGTGCGTTCGAGCCAGAGCGTCGAGAGGCCGGTGGTCTGCAGCCAGGCGCGGGACCACTCCGTCATGTCGCGGCCGGAGACGGCGCTCAGCTGCACGAGGAAGTCGTCGAGGGTGGTGTTGCCGTAGGCGTTGGCCGCGAAATAACGGCGCGCGCCCTCGAAGAACGCCTCGTCGCCGACGAAGGCGACGAGCTGCTTGAGCACTGCGGCGCCTTTCGCGTAGGTGATGCCGTCGAAGTTGAGCTTCGCCGCCTCGAGGTCGGTGATGTCGGCGACGATCGGATGCGTGGTGGGCAGCTGGTCCTGCTGATATGCCCAGGCCTTGCGAATCGCGGCGAACTTGACCCACGCGTCATGGAACCGGGTCGCCACCGCCGAGGCGTGGGCGCCCATGTAGTCGGCGAACGATTCCTTGAGCCACAGGTCGTCCCACCACCTCATGGTCACGAGGTCGCCGAACCACATATGGGCCATCTCATGCAGGATCGTGTTGGCCCTGGCGGCTCGCTGGGCGTCGGTCGCCGCGCCGCGCGACAGGTACGACTCGGTGAAGGTCACGAGGCCGGGGTTCTCCATGGCGCCGAGGTTGTACTCGGGAACGAAGATCTGGTCGTACTTGCCCCACGGGTACGGGAAGGCGAAGGCATCCGTGAAGAAGTCCAGACCCTGTCGCGTGATCTCGAGGATCTCGTCCGATTCGAGGTACTGCGCGAGCGATTGGCGGACGAACACGCCGAGCGCGATGCTCTGGTCGTCGCGCTGCCATGCGCCGTCGACCTTCGCGTACGGCCCGGCCGCGACGGAGGTGATGTAGCTCGAGATCGGAAGCGTAGGGGCGAACTCGACACGCTGCACTCCGACGCCCACGTCGATGGATGACGGCGACTGGTTCGACAGCACCTGCCACCCGGCCGGCGCGTCCACGACGAACGTGTACGACGCCTTGAGGTCGGGCTGCTCGAAGCACGCCATCACCCGTCGGGAGTCGGCCGGTTCGTACTGGGTGTAGAGGTACGTGAGTCCGTCGGCGGGGTCGTGGAACCGGTGCAGACCCTCACCCGACCGGCTGTACGCGCCGGTGCCCTCGACGCGCACCACGTTGTCGGCGGCGAGATCGCGGAGCTGGATGCGAGCACCGTCGTAGTCGACCTCACGCTCCTCGCCGTTGACGACGACGCGATCGACGGAGAGCCCGATGAAGTCCAGCCAGATCGACTCCTTCGTCGAGGAGAACTCGAGGGTCGTCGTCGTCGCGAAACCCGCACGGGCCCGCTCGGGCGCACCCGTCAGATCGAGCTCGACGCGGATGCTGCGCGCGGTGATCGCAGCGGATCGCGCGGCGGTCTCCTCGCGGGTGAGGTTGGCTGTGTCCATGGCTCCATCCTGTCATCCGGCCTCGCCTCGGCCGACCCGGCCCGGACGGCCGACTGCGATCACTTGCCGATCAGTCGCCTGATCGCGGTCTCGGGGGACACGGAGAGGTCGAGGGTTCTACCGCGCGCGTAGAGGCGAAAGACCCTCGGGTCGATGTAGCTGTTGCGGGCGACGGCGACCGTGTTGCCCAGGGCGGATGCCGTGGCCTGTACGGCGAGCCGCTCCGCCTTGCGGCGCTCGTTCTTGCCCTCGAGCGGGCCGATCCGCGCGAGTGCGTCGGCCGCGAGGATCGTGCCGTGCAACGTTCGGAAGTCCTTCGCCGTGAACGCCGTACCCGCCACCTTCCGCAGATAGTCGTTGATCTCGCCCGACGTCAGCCGCACGCGTCGACGACCCTTGCGATAGGCGAGCAGTGTGGCCCGCGGAGATCCGACCGCGAACTCCGACAGCGCCTCGGCGAGCGGCCCGTCGGTGATCTCGATCGACGCGAGCTGCTTGCTCTTGGCGGGGAACTCGAGGGCGACAGTGCTTCCGTCGATCCGCACGTCACGACGGCGGAGGGTGCTCAGCCCTCGGCTCCCATGCTTGACGAGGTAGCGCTCCGAACCGATGCGCAGGGCTCCGTCGTCGAGCAGACGGAACGCGACCGCGAGTGCGCGCTCCTTCGACAGGCCCGGTTCGCCGATCGCACGGGTGACCCTGCGGCGAGCCGAAGGCAGCGCGGCGGCGAGGCGCAAGGCCCTGGCGAACTTGCGCTGGTCCCGCCCCGCACGCCACAGCGGGTGGTAGAGGTACTGACGCCTCCCCGCGTCGTCGGTGCCGACGGCCTGGATGTGCGCCAGCGGATCGGCCGCGATCCAGACATCTGTCCAGCGCGGCGGGATCACTAGATCCTGGATGCGCTCGCGGTCAGCCTCGACGACCGGTTGCTCGCCGGCGTCGAGGTAGCGGAACCCCGACCCTGAACGAACGCGACGGATTCCCGGCTCCTCGCCCGGGACCACTCGCCTCAGCGCCATGCGCATTCTCCCCTGATCGGTCGTCTCGGCACGGTGTCGACGATGCCCGAGTCTCTGACGCGCGGGAAGGGCGTGGCGTCGGATGCGGACGATCTGCTAGTGGACCGCGCCCGTACGCAGCCGTGGGCCGTGGTATCTCGATTGTCGACGGTGACGACCGTCTGCCATCCTCATGTGTATGACGATGTCACTCGATCAGTTCCGTGAGGCCCTCAAGCGAGCGGACCTGCGCGGCCCGCTGGGTCTGCAGCTCAGCGACGTCGACGCAGAGCTTGTCGCGCACGATCCGGCATCCTCTCAGAGCTGGTACGCCTACTGGCTCTCCCTCCAGCCCGCCGCCGCGCAGCCGACTCCCCCGCCACCCGCCGCGGCCTCCGTCTCGCCGGAGCCGGCCGCCGGCGTACCCGCGGCCGCATCGGGCTTCGACGCCACACCGCCGCCTTTCTCCCCTGCCCCGCAGCGCGCCCAGACGCCCACGACGCCGTACCCGGGCGCTCCCACCGCGCAGTACCCGGGCGCTCCGACGTCGTCATACCCCGGTGAACCTGCACAGGACGCGCACCCGACGGCGTCGTACGCTCCGACAGCGGTGCCGGCCGGCGGCGACCCCGGCTCCCCTCTCCGTGGGACCGCGCAGTATGCCGGGATGCCAGCGATGGACGGCGCGGGCGCGAAGAAGCGCAACGTCGGGCTGTGGGTGACTCTGTCGATCCTCGGTGCGCTGCTGCTGATCATCGCCATCGTCGTCGTCACGGCCTTCACGACGGCACGGCACTGGACGAAGGTCGACGTGCCGGAGCAGCCGGAGACCTTCCACAGCGAGGAGTACGAGACCGGTCGCTACGACGTCTCGATGGACACCGTCAACCCCTGCTACGTCAACCAGGATTGGACCGACTGCACCAACCTGCTGCAGGCCAGCTACGACGCGAACTGCGCCGGTGTGGAGCTGACCGAGACGGCGACGGCGATCTGCGCTGACTACAGCAACGCGATCAGCCAGATGCGGGCGCAGGACAGCGAAGGCGCGTACGTCGCGACCCTCGGCACGTATGGGAATCTGACGCGGACGCCCGAGATCGACACCCGGCAGGTGTCCAACGACGACTACCGTCCCGCCGAGACCCACGAGGCCGTCTGCTACCTCGGGTTCCTCGGGGAGTGCGAGTAGCCGCGCGACACCGCTTCCCGGAGACGACGAAACCCCCGCCTGAGCGGGGGTTTTCGTTTTGCTGGGGTACCTGGACTCGAACCAAGAACAACTGAACCAGAATCAGCCGTGTTGCCAATTACACCATACCCCAAGGGCGAAACCGGAGCCTCGCACCGAGAGTCAAGCCTACCCGAGCGGCGACCGGAATGCCAAAACGCTCGGCCCCGGTCGCCCGCCCGGGCGCGCCGTCACTGGGACAGGACGCCAGCCAGACCGCGGAGCCGGCGAAGCGACTCGTCCTTTCCGATGAGCTCCATCGACTCGAACAGCGGCGGCGACACACGCCGACCGGTGATCGCGACGCGCGGCGGGCCGTAGGCGACGCGGGGCTTCAGTTCGAGGTTCTCGACGAGGGCGGTGGCGAGAGCGTCCTGGATCTGCTCCGGGGTGAACTCCTCGACGGGCTCGAGCGCCGCGACGCAGGTCTGCAGCACCTCCGCGGCATTGGCCGGGAGCCCCTTCAGCGCGTCGGCGTCGTACGACACCTCGTCGACGAAGAGGAAGCCGAGCATCCCCGGCACATCGCCCAGCAGCTGCACGCGCTCCTGCACGAGCGGCGCCGCCCGGAAGGCGAGGACCAGCTCGTCGTGCGTCGGCTCGTCGAAGAGCCCCGCGGCGGCGAGGTACGGGATGGTGCGCTCGGCGAAGTCCTTCTCCCCCAGCATCCGGATGTGGTCGCCGTTGATCGACTCGGCCTTCTTCTGGTCGAAGCGCGCCGGGTTCGGGTTGACGTTCGTGATGTCGAACGCCTCGATGAACTCTTCGAGCGAGAACACGTCGCGGTCCGGGCCGATCGACCATCCGAGCAGAGCCAGGTAGTTCAGAAGACCCTCATGAATGAACCCGCGCTCGCGGTGCAGGAAGAGATCGGCCTGCGGGTCGCGCTTCGAGAGTTTCTTCGTGCCGGTCTCCCCCAGCACGAGCGGCATGTGGGCGAAGCGAGGCACGAACGTCGTCACGCCTGCGTCGATGAGGGCCGCGTAGAGGGCGAGCTGACGGGCCGTCGACGGCATGAGGTCCTCGCCGCGCAGCACGTGGGTGATCCCCATGAGCGCGTCGTCGACGGGGTTCACGAACGTGTACAGCGGAATGCCGTTGGGCCGCACCACGACGAAGTCGGGGAACGACCCCGCGGGGAACGTCACCTCGCCGCGGATGAGATCGACGTACGTGACGTCCTCGTCCGGCACGCGCAGGCGCAGCGCGGGCTGACGCCCCTCGGCGCGGAACGCGGCCTTCTGCTCGTCGGTCAGGTTCCGGTCGAAGTTGTCGTAGCCGAGCTGCTTGGCACGGCCCGCCGCCTCGTTACGGGCATCGATCTCCTCGGCGGTCGAGAAGCTCTCGTAGAGCGCCCCGGTCGCGAGCAGCTTGTCGATGACACCTCGGTAGATGTCGTGGCGCTCCGACTGGCGGTACGGCGCGTGCGGGCCGCCCACCTCGACACCCTCGTCCCAGTCGATCTTGAGCCAGGTGAGCGCGTCGACGAGCTGTCGGAAGCTCTCCTCGCTGTCGCGCGCGGCGTCGGTGTCCTCGATGCGGAACACCATCTTCCCGCCGTTGTGGCGCGCATACGCCCAGTTGAAGAGCGCGGTGCGAACCATGCCGACATGCGGCAGGCCCGTCGGCGAAGGGCAGAAGCGGACGCGGACGTCGGCACCGCTGGCGGTCGTGGTGAGGGGATGAGGAGTAGCCATAGCCCTTCGATTCTACGGCGCAGGCGTCGCTCTCCCCTGCCGCGTCCGCCGCACCGCGAGCGGCGACAGCGCGACGATCGCGGCGACGAGCACGGAGGCCGCGATCCCGAGCCCGGCGTACTGGAAGTTCGCGAGGAGGACGCCGGCGAGCACGGCGCCGGCCGCGGCGGAGAGACTCATCAGCGAGTCGCTGCGCCCCTGCCGCCGTGTGCGGAGTTCGGGCGCGCTCGCCTCGGTCAGCAGCGCCGCACCCGCGACCGTGGCGGCGCTCCAGCCGAGGCCGAGCAGGATCAGCGCGACCATGACACCCCACTCCTGATCGTTCACGAACACGGCGAAGGCCAGAGCGCCGCCGAGCAGCGCCTGCCCGAGCAGGACGACGCGCAGCCTGCCCCACCGGTCGGCCAGGATGCCGAACAGCGGCGACAGCGCGTACATACCGCCGACATGCAGAGCGATAGTGATGCCGACGAGGGCCGAGACGTCGGCCGGCGTCGGCGCCATGCCGTGCGCGCCGTGCGCCATGTGGGCGAGGTGCACGGGGGTCATGGCCATGACCGAGGCCATGACGACATGCGATCCGGCGATCGCGAAGACGGCGTAGCGCGCCACGACGGGGCGATCCTCGATGGCACGGCCCACGGTCGCCGCTGCCGCGACAGCGAGCCTCTGCGCCGTGAGCAGCGGATCAGGGCGAAGGGCGATGAGATACAGCGCCAGGGCCGCGCACTGTGCGACGAACGAGAAGGCGTAGGAGCCCGTCTGCGGCGGCATCCCGATGATCTCGCCGACGACCTCGCCCGGGCCGAGGAGCAGCGGTCCCGCGACCCCGCCGATGGTCGTGGCCCACACGACGATCGACAGATCCCTGCCCCGATGCTGGGGAGAGGCGAGGTCGGTCGCGGCGAACCTCGACTGCAGATTGCCGGCGTTGCCCGCTCCGATCATGACGATGCCGACGAGCAGCAGCGGGAAGAGCCGCAGGGAGGCGGCGGCGATGACAACGGCGATGCCGACCAGCGCGAAGAGGTTGCCGAGGGTCAGAGCGCGCCTGCGTCCCACCCGCGCGGCGAGCCTGGCCAGCGGGATGGCGCACAGCGCCGCGCCGAGAGTCACCGACGCGGTCGCGAGGCCCGACAGGGCGTCGTCGCCGGAGATGTCTGCAGCGAGCAGGGCGCCCAGCGACACCGTCGCCCCGAAGGCGATACCGCCCAGCACCTGCCCGATCGACAGGATCAGGACAGTTCGCCGCTGAACGCGGAGGATCTGCGCCGCCGAGAGGGCGACGTCACTCATGACGCGGCTGCAGCGTCGCGCACGGCGTTGCGCAGAATCCCGAGACCCGTGATCTCGACCTCGACCGTGTCTCCCGCGCCGAACGCGCCCACACCAGCAGGGGTGCCGGTGAGGATCACGTCGCCGGGCAGCAGCGTGAAGACCGCCGACGCGTGCTCGATGATGTCGGCGACGGAGTGGATCATGTCGCTGAGCGGCGCCTGCTGCTTCACCTCGCCGTTCACGCGGGTCTGGATCGTCGCGGTCGACGGGTCGAAGTCGGTGTTGATGGTCGGGCCGAGCGGACAGAACGTGTCGAACCCCTTCGCCCTCGTCCACTGGCCGTCTTTGCGCTGCAGGTCGCGCGCGGTCACGTCGTTCGCGATCGTGTAGCCGAGCACGTGGTCGAGGGCGTTCTCGGCGGAGACGTTCTTCGCGACACGGCCGATCACCACGGCGAGCTCGCCCTCGAACTCGGTCTGCTCGGAGATGGAGGGTCGCACGATCGCGTCGCCCGGGCCGATCACCGAGGTGTTGGGCTTGAGGAAGAGCAGGGGCTCTTCCGGTGCCTCTCCGCCCATCTCGACGGCGTGGTCGTGGTAGTTCTTCCCGACGCAGACGATCTTCGAGCGCGGGATCACGGGCGCGAGGATGACGGCATCCGCGATCGGCACCCGGTCGCCGGTCGTCTCGTACCCGGCGTAGAGGGGGTCGCCCGTCAGGACGACGAGGTCGGATTCGTCGACGATCCCGAACAGGATGGCGTCGTCATGGCTGAACCGGGCGATCTTCATGCATCCAGCCTATCCAGGCCCTCCTCCGCCGAGACCCCGCCTCGCTGACGTCAGTGGGGAGGGGTCTCGGCGAAGACGACGGCGATCAGGCGTCGAGGCGCAGCAGCCAGCCGTGCTTGTCCTCACGACGCCCGTACTGGATGTCGGTGAGCTCCTCGCGCAGCGACAGGGCGAGCTCGCCGAGCGGCTGCGGCTCCTCGAAGCCCTCGCCGACGAGGGCGCCGATCGGGGTCACCACAGCGGCCGTGCCGCACGCGAAGACCTCGACGATGTCGCCGGAGGCGACACCCTCGCGCCACTCGGTGATCGAGATCGGGCGCTTCTCGACCGTGTAGCCGCGGTCCTCGGCGAGCTGCAGCAGCGAGTCGCGCGTGATGCCCTCGAGGATGCTGTCCGACTCCGGCGTGACGACACGACCGTCCTTGAACACGAAGACCACATTCATGCCGCCGAGCTCTTCGACGTTGTCGTCCTCATTGAGGAAGACCACCTGATCGCAGCCCTTCTCGCCGGCGAGGGTCTGAGGCAGGAGGCTGGATGCGTAGTTGCCGCCCGTCTTCGCCTTGCCGGTGCCGCCACGTCCGGCGCGGGCGTGCTCCTCCGACAGCCAGATGCGCACGGGCTTGATCCCGCCGGTGAAGTAGGCGCCCGCCGGGCTGGCGATGACGTAGTACGCGACCTTCTGTGCGGCCCGGACTCCGAGGAACGCCTCCTTCGCGAACATGAACGGCCGCAGGTAGAGGCTCTGATCCGCGCCGGAGGGCACCCAGCGACCGTCGACGGCGATCAGCTCGCGCAGCGACTGGATGAAGTACTCGGTGGGAAGCTCGGGCAGCGCCAGACGGCGGGCGCTCGCCTGCATGCGCGCGGCGTTGCGATCGGGCCGGAAGGTGTGGATCGATCCGTCGGCGTGACGGTAGGCCTTGATCCCCTCGAAGATCTCCTGCGCGTAGTGCAGCACCGCGGCGGCGGGGTCGAGCGGGATCGGCCCGTAGGGCTGCACCCGCGGTCGGTGCCAGCCGCCCTTGGCCGACCAGCAGATGTCGACCATGTGATCGGTGAAGACGACGCCGAATCCGGGGTTCTCGTGCACCTCGTCGACGCGGGCAGGTGTCGCCGCAGAGAGGTTCTTGGTCACCGCGAACTCGAGGGGAGCCAGGGTCGCCTCGGCATCGATGGTCGTCATGTGTTCATCCGTTCCTTGTGGGTGGGCGCATCGTCGCGCCGCTTCAGCCTACGCCTGCGGTTCAGAGTCTGGCAGCGATCGCGGAGCCGATCTCCGCGGTGCTGCGCGCGCCCGAACGAGCGGCGATGTCGGCCTCGACGGCGGCGCTGACACGCGCCGATTCCTCGGCGAGGCCGAGGTGGTCGAGGAGCAGCGCGATCGAGAGGATCGCCGCGGTCGGGTCGGCCTTCTGCTGACCTGCGATGTCGGGCGCGGAACCGTGGACCGGCTCGAACATCGAGGGGAACGAGTCATCCGGGTTGATGTTCCCGGATGCTGCGAGACCGATGCCGCCGGTGACGGCACCTGCCAGATCTGTGAGGATATCACCGAACAGGTTGTCGGTGACGATGACGTCGAAGCGCGATGGATCAGTGACGAGGAAGATCGTGGCAGCGTCGACGTGGAGGTAGTCGACGGAGACGTCGGGGTGCTCGGCGGCGATCTCGTTCACGATCCGCTGCCAGATGGCGCCGGCGTGCACGAGCACGTTGGTCTTGTGCACCAGCGTGAGCTTCTTGCGCCGGCGCTCGGCCAGATCGAAGGCGTAGCGGACGACGCGCTCGACGCCGAAGGCCGTGTTGACGGAGGTCTCGTTCGCGACCTCGTGCGGGGTGCCCTTGCGAATCGCTCCGCCGTTGCCGACGTAGGGGCCCTCTGTGCCCTCGCGCACCACGACGAAGTCGATGTCCCCCGGCTCGGCGAGCGGTCCCGGAGCCCCCGCGAAAAGTTTCGAGGGGCGCAGGTTCACGTAGTGGTCGAGCGTGAAGCGAAGCTTCAGCAGGAGGCCGCGCTCGATGTTCGCGTCCTTCAGGCGGGGGTCACCCGGCGTCCCGCCGACCGCGCCGAGCAGAATCGCGTCATGCTGGGCGATGGCCGAGAGGTCATCGTCGGTGAGCGTGTCGCCGGTCGCGAGGAATCGGTCGGCGCCGAGCGAGAATCGGGTCCTGTCGAAGGTCACGTCGGAGTCGGCCGTGACTGCGTCGAGGACCTTCTCCGCCTCCGCGATGACCTCGGGACCGATACCGTCACCGGGGATGACGGCCAGCTTCACGACACGCGACATGACACTCCTTGCATCGGGATGGACCGGCCGCATCGTCGACGCGACGAGCGGGCCGGTCCCCCCAGCGTAGCGGTCAGTGAACGGGCGCTTTGCGCAGTGTGACGGCGGCGATGACACCCGCGACGACGACGAGTCCCGCGCCGATCAGCGACGTCACGAGCACGCCGGATCCGAACGCCGCGGATGCCGCAGCCCAGAGGGCCTCGCCCAGCTCTCCTGGCAGCGAGGCCGCAGCCGTGTACGCCCCGGCAAGGGTCTCGGATGCCGAGTGCGCGGCCTCGACGGGGATGCCGTCCGGCACCACGAGCGCTCCACGGTAGAACGCCGTGATGAGTCCGCCGAGAACAGCGGTGCCGAGCACGGCTCCGAGCTCGTACGCGGTCTCGGAGACGGCGCTCGCGGCTCCGGCCTTCGCGGCCGGAGCACTCGACAGGATCAGCTCGTTCGAGATGGTCTCGGCGGCGCCGATGCCGATGCCCAGCACGACGAAGGCGAGGATCAGCGGCAGCACTCCATGCTCCTCGGTCGACAGGGCGACGAGCAGGTAGCCGGCGACCGAGAAGGCGAGGCCAGCGGGCACGAGCACGTGCGGACGCACTCGACGCGAGATCGGCACGACGCTGAGACCGGCGACGATCATCGCCGCCATGCCGGGCACGAGTGCGAGACCCGCGACCATCGGCGTGAGCCCGAGCACGAGTTGCAGATGCTGGGAGACGAAGTACAGGAAGCCGACGAGTGCGACGACGCTCAGCAGGTTCACGAGGATCGCCCCCGAGAACGTTCCGCGGCGGAACAGCGCCATGTCGAGCATGGGGATGTCGGCGCGCAGTTGGCGCCGGACGAACAGGAACCCCATGATCACACCGAGCAACGCCCAGGCACCCGCGCTCACCGACGGACCGTCGACCGCGAACGACTTGATCGCATAGACCACGGGGATCATGGCGGCCATCGACAGCAGGATGCTGACCGGATCGATGCGTCCGGGGCGGGGGTCGCGGCTCTCGGGAACGAGGAGCGGCGCGGCGATGAGCAGCGGGATCAACACCGGGACGGCGATGAGGAAGACCGATCCCCACGCGAAGTGCTCCAGCAGGAATCCACCGACGATCGGACCGAGCGCCGCGCCCGCAGAGAACGCGGACGCCCACACCGCGATCGCGAGACGTCGCTGATCGCGGTTCTGGAAGATCGAGCGCAGCAGCGACAGCGTCGACGGCATGAGCATGGCTCCGAAGAAGCCGAGCAGGGCACGCGCGGCGATGAGCAGCCCTGCGGTCGGGGCGAACGCCGCCAGCGCCGACACGATCGCGAAGCCGGTCGCGCCGATCAGCAGCATCCTGCGGCGGCCGAAGCGATCGCCGAGCGTTCCCATGGTCACGAGAAGTCCCGCCAGCACGAGCGGATACACGTCGATGATCCAGAGCTGCTCGGTCCCCGACGGGGCGAGCGCGATGGATATCTCCGGCAGCGCGAAGCTGAGCACCGTGTTGTCGACCGAGACGAGCAGCACGGGCAGCATGAGGACGACGAGAGCCGCCCAGCCCCGGGTCCCCACGCGGGGGGCGTGCGTCTCGGTCGTCGGGATCGACGCCGTGCGGGTCATGAGGAACACCTTTCGGATTGCGACGGCCCGAAGGTAAACCGTCCGGATGGTATAGTAACAGAATCAGCGCTCCCCTGGCGTACCGTGAAGGCAGGAATCCGCCGAGCAGAGGACCCCGATGCCCAGACCTCCCCTCGCCCGCGAGCGCGTGCTCGACGCGTTCGAGAAGATCGTGATCAACGACGGCGAGCGAACGGCCACCCTCGACGCCACGGCCAAGGAAGCCGGCGTCTCGAAGGGCGGCCTGCTCTATCACTTCGGGTCGAAGGACGACCTCGTCGCCGGCCTGCTCGAGCGCCTCGACAGGCTCACGACGGCAGACCTCGAACGCATGAACGCGCACGACGAGGGACCCGTCGCCTACTACGTCCGCACCTCGGTGATGGAGGACGACGCGCTCGACCGCGCCCTCATCGCCACCTCACGCCTCGCCCAGGGCGGTTCTGTCGCGGCCGGCGACGCCCTCCGCCACGTCCGGAGGCGCTGGGAGGACACGATCCGCCCGCACGTGCGTGACCGCGCGAGCCTCGACCTCGTGATGCTCGTGAGCGACGGCCTGTACTTCAACAACTCCCTCGACGTGAACGGCGGGGAGCACCTGGTCCCCCACCGCCAGGAACTGGAGGCGCTGCTCGCCCTTGTTCTTCGCGCCACGGCGCCCTGACGGGCGGCGCAGACAGAGAAGAGGGAGGATGCCGCGGCGCGCGGCATCCTCCCTCTTGAGCGTTGCGGATCAGACCTCGGTGATCTCGATCTGACGGAACAGGTCGGCCTCGATCGCGTCCCGGACGTCGTCGAGCAGATCGTCGGACACCGGCGAGTCGAGGGTCAGCACGCTGAGCGCCTGGTCGCCCGCGGCGAGACGGCCGATCTGCATGCCGGCGATGTTGATGCCCGCCTCGCCGAACTTCTGCCCGTAGACCGCGACGATGCCAGGGCGGTCGGTGTAGAGCATCACGATGTGGTGCTTCTCGATCGGCAGCTCGAGCGCGTGGTCATTGATTCCGACGAGCTTCTCGGTCTGCTTCGGACCGGTGAGGGTCCCGGAGACCGCGAGCTGCGAGCCGTCGGACAGCGCACCCCTCAGCGTGATCACGTTGCGGTACTCGTCGCTCTCGTCGTCCTTGAGCAGGCGGACCGCGATGCCGCGCTGCTCGGCGAGCAGCGGAGCGTTCACGTACGACACGGTCTCGCTGACGATGTTGGTGAACACGCCCTTCAGGGCCGCGAGCTTGAGCACGCTCACGTCGTAGTCGTTCAGCTCGCCGTGCACCTCGACGTCGAGGCTCGTGAGCGGCGACGTCGCGAGAGCCGCGAAGATCTGGCCGAGCTTCTCGACGAGCGAGATGCCGGGACGCACGTACGGGTCGATGACACCGCCGGCGACGTTCACCGCGTCGGGCACGAGGTCACCGCCGAGCGCGAGACGCACCGACTTCGCGACCGAGACGCCCGCCTTCTCCTGCGCTTCTTCCGTGCTCGCTCCGAGGTGCGGCGTCACCACGACGTTGGGCAGATCGAGGAGCGCTCGCGCAGAGCCGCCCTCGACCGGCGGCTCGGAGGTGAACACGTCGAGGCCGGCACCCGCGATCTCACCCGCGACGAGCGCGTCCCGAAGCGCCTCCTCGTCGATGAGGCCGCCGCGGGCGACGTTCACGACGAAGGCCGTCGGCTTCATGGCCTTGAACTGCTCTGCGCCGATCATGCCCGTGGTCTCGGGTGTCTTCGGCATGTGGATCGTGAGGAAATCGGACTCCGCCACCAGCTCGTCGAGCGAGAGCAGCTGCACGCCGAGCTGCTGGGCCCGCGCGGAGGTCACGTAGGGGTCGTACGCGACGACGCGCATGTCGAACGCGGCGAGTCGAGCCGCGACCAGGGCGCCGATACGGCCGAGGCCGACGATGCCGACCGTCTTCTCGAAGAGCTCGGCGCCGGTGAACGAGCTGCGCTTCCATGCACCGGACGACAGCGAGGCATGAGCGGCGGGGATGCGGCGGGCCAGGCTCAGGATGTGGCCGACCGTGAGCTCGGCCGCCGAGACGATGTTGGAGGTGGGAGCGTTCACCACCATGACACCGGCGGTCGTCGCCGCCTTGATGTCGACGTTGTCGAGTCCGACGCCGGCACGAGCGACGACCTTGAGCTGCGGAGCGTGCGCCAGAGCCTCTTCGTCGATCTGCGTCGCCGAGCGGATCAGCACCGCGTTCGCCTCGGCGAGGGCCGCGAACAGGGCCCCGCGATCGGTCCCGTCGACGTGCCTGACGTCGAAGTCCGGGCCGAGGGCCTCGATCGTGGCGGGAGAGAGAACTTCGGCGATGAGCACGACGGGCTTCGGCACAGTGGATCCTTCGGGGCAGCGCGACAGGCGGGAGGGGCCGATGCGCCGCACACCGTGGGGGCGCGATCACGTCAACTGTACCCGAGGGCTCCCCCGCCTCCCGGACGTGTGACGGCGGACGACGGCTCAGGCGGTCGGCAACGTGAGGCTGTAGGCCAGCAGGCTCAGCCAGAACACCGCGACGATGCCCAGACCGGCCAGCAGTGCGAGGGCGAGCTCACCCGCGCGACGACGGCGGCCGATCAGATAGGCGAACACGAACACGATCGCGGGGAAGACGACACCGAACAGCAGCGTCACCCATCCGGCTCCGTCGATGCCGCTCTGCGCCATCGTGATGAGGTGCGCGATCGCGTTCCAGACCGCATACGCGTAGAAGAGGCCGGCGAGGCCGAGCACGAGACCGGTCACCCAGCGGGGCGAGGACGGAGTCGGGGATGCGGGACGCGTGGCGGTCATGATCCGATCGCCCCCACCGTCACGAAGGGCCAGGGCACGAGCAGAACCACTCCCAGCAGGAGGACGGAGAGGCGGATCCAGGTCGCCTTGCCTCGTGTGAGCACCCAGCCGGCGAGGAACCACAGGGCGGGGGCGGCGACGGCGAGGACGAACCAGGGCAGGAACATCGCGTCGGCGACGAAGAAGTTCGCGAGCGGCTTGAGCCGCAGACCACCGACGATCCAGCCGACGCTGTAGAGCAGGTAGATCCCGCCGACGACGCCGACCGCGAGCAGCATGCCCGTGCTCAGCGCGGGTCGCTCGTCGTCGAGGAGCACGGCCGCGTCATGCTCCGCGCCGACCGGAAGTGCGGCGTCCGACGAGCGCGCGGGTTCGGTCGACGACTCGGTCGGAAACTCGATGAGCGAGGGTTCAGCTGCGGCATCCTCGCCGGGCGCACGGCGACCGGCATCCTCTCGCGGCAGGCGCTTCGGGGTGCGACCCTCGTCACCGTCCCAGCTCAGGGCGTCGTCGTCGGAATCGGATGTCATGTCTCTAGCGTAGGACACCGGCTCCACTAGGCTCGGGGGCATCCGGGCCGGAGGCGCCCACGGCGGGGAAGGATCGCAGTGACCGAGAACAAGAATCGCGCAGACCGCTCCCGGTCGACCAGCGGGGTCGAAGAGCCCGCAGCGGGCTGGACGCCGACCGCTCAGGCCACATCGAAGGCGACGGCGTTCCGATGGATCGCGGTCGCTCTGTGGGTCGTCGCGATCGCCACCGAGGCCGTCGCGATCTTCTGGGTGCTGCGTCAGCGCGTCGTGGTCGGCGAGGACGGCGCGTACGTCCGCGACTCCGACACCGGCCTGCTGGAGAGCCAGAACGCCACGGCCCAGTTCCCCCAGTGGGCGTTCATCACGCTGTTGGTCATGCTCGTCGTGATCGCGGCGCTGTCGATCACCGGCTCGATCCTCTGGAAGAAGGCGAATCGCCTGGACCCAGCGCGCAGATCGGACAAGGTCCGCTTCTTCGTGCAGAACCAGCTCGGCGCGATCATCGCGACCGTCGCTTTCCTCCCGCTGATCATCCTGATCTTCCTGAACAAGGAGATGGACAAGGGGCAGAAGGCGACTGCGGGCGTCGTGGGCATCGTGCTCGCCGCTCTCGCCGTCGTCCTGGGTATCGACTTCGACCCGCCCTCGGTCGAGCAGTACACCGCCGACCAGTCCACCGTCATCCAACTGCTCGGAAAGGACGAGGTGGTGTGGGTCGCCGGAGGCGCGGTCTACCACGTGTGCGACGAGGTACCCGACATCCAGACCGGGAGCGAGAAGCTCACCGGGACGACTGCTGAGGCGGTCGAGGCCGGCAAGATCCGACTCACGCTGAAGTTCGCCTCGGAGCTGCGAACCTGCGGTCTCGCCGTGCCCGAGAACGCCGACGAGATCACCGAGGCGCTGCGCGCGATCCAGAGCGGTCAGGTCGACACTCCCCTGCCCGCGCCCGTGTGGGCCGACCCGGCGGACGCGCCGATCCAGGTGGAGGACGCCGCTCCCGCGGAGTGATCACAGACGCAGAACGGGCCCGGTGCGATACGCACCGGGCCCGTTCTCCTGTCGCGACTGGATCAGCGCGCAGCGCTGCCGTCGACGTAGTCTTCGTCCTGCTGCTTCCAGGCGAAGAGCGAGCGCAGCTCCTTGCCGGTGGCCTCGATCGGGTGCGTCTCCTCCTTGGCACGCAGCGCCAGGAACTCCTCGGCACCGTTGTCCTGGTCCTCGATGAAGCGCTTGGCGAACGCGCCCGACTGGATGTCGGACAGGACGCCCTTCATGCTCTCCTTGACGCGCTCGTCGATGACGCGCGGGCCCGAGACGTAGTCACCGAACTCGGCCGTGTCGGAGATCGACCAACGCTGCTTGGCGATGCCGCCCTCCCACATGAGGTCGACGATGAGCTTGAGCTCGTGCAGCACCTCGAAGTAGGCGATCTGCGGCTGGTAGCCCGCCTCGACGAGGGTCTCGAAACCGGCCTGCACGAGGTGACTCATGCCACCGCACAGCACGGCCTGCTCGCCGAAGAGGTCGGTCTCGGTCTCCTCGGTGAAGGTCGTCTTGATGACGCCGGCACGGGTGCCGCCGATGGCCTTCGCGTACGAGAGGGCGGTCGCCCAGGCGGTGCCCGACGCGTCGCGCTCGACCGCGATGATGTCGGGGATGCCTCGTCCGGCGACGAACTCGCGGCGCACCGTGTGGCCGGGAGCCTTCGGTGCGACGAGGATCACGTCGACGCCCTCGGGAGCGTCGATGTAGCCGAAGCGGATGTTGAAGCCGTGCGCGAAGGCGAGGGTCTTACCCGCAGCGAGGTTCGGAGCGATCGACTCGCTGTAGATGGTGCGCTGGTGCTGGTCCGGCGCGAGGATCATGATGAGGTCGGCCCACTCGGTCGCCTCGGCCACGGTCTTGACCGCGAAGCCGGCCTCCTCCGCCTTCGGCGCGGACTTCGAGCCCTCCTTGAGGGCGATCGCGACCTCGACGCCTGAGTCGCGCAGGTTCTGCGCGTGGGCGTGGCCCTGCGAGCCGTAGCCGACGATCGCGACCTTCTTGCCCTGGATGATGGACAGGTCGGCATCAGCGTCGTAGAAGATCTCGGTGCTCACTGGTTCTTTCTCCTTGATTGGGGTTCGTGTACGTGTGTGGTGTCTCAGCCGCGCAGGACGCGCTCGGTGATGCTCTTGCCGCCGCGGCCGATGGCGAGAAGACCGGACTGCGCGATCTCCTTGATGCCGAAGGGCTCGAGGGCCCGCAGCAGAGCCTCGACCTTGCCGCGGTCGCCGGTGACCTCGACGACGAGGGCGTCGGAGGCGTAATCGACCACGGAGGCGCGGAAGAGGTTCACGACCTCGATCACGTTCGATCGGGTGGTGTTGTCGGTGCGCACCTTGATGAGCATGTGCTCGCGCTGCACGGATGTGGAGAAGTCGAGCTCCACGATCTTGATCACGTTGATCAGCTTGTTCAGCTGCTTCGTCACCTGCTCGAGAGGCAGGTCGTCGAGGTCGACCACCACCGTGATGCGCGAGATGTTCGGCACCTCGGTGACGCCCACCGCGAGCGAGTGGATGTTGAAGCCCCGTCGGGCGAAGAGCCCGGCGACTCGCGTCAGCAGACCGGGGGTGTCCTCCACGAGAAGGCTCAGTACGTGCGTCGTCATGGTCAGTCCTCCTCGTCGAATGCGGGCGCGTGGTCACGCGCGTACTGGACGTAGCTGTTGCTGACGCCCTGCGGCACCATCGGCCACACCATGGAATCCGCGCTCACGACGAAGTCGATCACGACGGGACGGTCGTTCGTCTCGAGCGCGAGCTTGATGGCGGCGTCGACCTCCTCCTCCTTCTCCACGCGGATCGCGAGGCAGCCGTATGCTTCGGCGAGCTTCACGAAGTCGGGGATGCGGATGGTGCCGTGGCCCGTGTTCAGGTCGGTGTTCGAGTGACGCCCGTCGTAGAAGAGGGTCTGCCACTGGCGCACCATGCCCAGAGAGGAGTTGTTGATGACCGCGACCTTGATCGGGATGTTGTTGATCGCGCAGGTGGCGAGCTCCTGATTGGTCATCTGGAAGCAGCCGTCGCCGTCGATCGCCCACACGTGACGATCGGGCTCGGCCACCTTCGCTCCCATGGCGGCAGGGACCGAGTAGCCCATGGTGCCCGCTCCCCCCGAGTTCAGCCAGGCGTTCGGACGCTCGTACTTGATGAACTGCGCGGCCCACATCTGGTGCTGACCGACACCTGCGGCGTAGATGCCCTCGGGTCCGGTGAGCTCGCCGATGCGCTGGATCACGTACTGCGGCGCGAGCAGGCCGTCGGTGGTCGGCGCGTACCCGAGCGGGAATTCGGTGCGCAGGCCGTCGAGGTACGACCACCACTCCTCGGTGTCGGGAGCGGTGCCACCCGCAGCGCTGCGGAACGCGCTCTCGAGATCGACGAGCACGTCGCGCACGTCGCCGACGATCGGGACGTCGGCCGTGCGGATCTTGGAGATCTCGGCGGGATCGATGTCGACGTGCACGACCTTGGCGTTCGGCGCGAACAGCGACGCCTTGCCGGTCACGCGGTCGTCGAAGCGCGCGCCGAGCGAGACCAGCAGATCGGCCTCCTGCAGCGCGAGCACGGCCGGGACCGTGCCGTGCATGCCGGGCATGCCGAGATGCTGCGGGTGCGAGTCGGGGAACGCGCCGCGTGCCATGAGGGTCGTCACGACCGGCGCGCCTGTCGTCTCGGCGAGGGCCAGCAGCTCGGCCGAGGCGCGACCGCGGATCACTCCGCCGCCGACGTACAGCACGGGCTTCTTGGCCTCCGCGAGCAGGGCCGCGGCGGCCTGGATCTGCTTGCCGTGCGCCTTCGTCACGGGACGGTAGCCGGGAAGGTCGATCTTCGGCGGCCACACGAACGGCGCGACGGCCTGCTGTGCGTCCTTCGTGATGTCCACCAGCACGGGGCCGGGACGACCGGTCGAGGCGATCTCGTATGCGGCGGCGATCGCGCCGGGGATGTCCGCGGCGTCCTTCACCAGGAACGAGTGCTTCGTGATCGGCATCGTGATGCCCACGATGTCGGCTTCCTGGAACGCGTCCGTGCCCATGAGCGTGGAGAACACCTGACCGGTGATCGCGAGCAGCGGCACCGAGTCCATGTAGGCGTCGGCGATCGCGGTGACGAGGTTCGTCGCTCCCGGTCCGGAGGTCGCGATGCACACGCCCACCTTGCCCGACGACGAGGCGTAACCCTCGGCAGCGTGACCGGCGCCCTGCTCGTGGCGGACCAGGATGTGGCGCAGCTGCGCGGCATCCATCAGCGGGTCGTAGACGGGCAGGATCGCGCCGCCGGGGAGGCCGAACACGTCGGTGATGCCGAGGAGTTCGAGCGAGCGGACGACGGCTTCCGCACCCGTGATCTCGGGAGCGGACGACTTGGGTGCGGGTGGCCTCGGCACGGCCGAGACGGAGTCAGCAGTCATGACTTTCCTTCTGGTGGTCTGTGGGCGACGTCGGATGCCGGCGGGGCGGTCGACGCGGATCAGCCGGTCGTCGCGCCTTCGGCAGCGGACCGCACGAGACGCGAGTACTTGGCAAGGACGCCACGGGTATAGCGCGGGGGAAGCGGCTCCCAGCCGGAACGGCGGGAGGCGAGCTCTGCCTCGTCGACGAGTAGGTCGAGAGAGCGAGCTGCGATATCGACCCGTATCAGATCACCATCGCGCACGAAGGCGATGGGACCTGCGTCCACCGCTTCGGGTGCTATGTGGCCGATGCACAGGCCGGTTGTGCCGCCTGAGAATCGTCCGTCAGTCAAGAGTAGTACATCTTTTCCGAGCCCCGCGCCCTTGATGGCCGCGGTGATCGCGAGCATCTCGCGCATGCCCGGTCCGCCCTTGGGGCCCTCGTAGCGGATGACGATGACCGTGCCCGGCTCGATGGAACCCTCCGCGACGGCATCCATCGCCGCGCGCTCGCGCTCGAACACGCGCGCCGGCCCCTCGAAGACGGCGGCGTCGAAGCCGGCGGTCTTGACGACCGCACCCTCGGGCGCGAGCGACCCGTGCAGGATCGTGAGTCCGCCGGTCGCGTGGATCGGGTTGTCGAAGGTGTGGATGACCTCGCCGTCGATCGGCTGCGGGTCGAGCTCGGCCAGGTTCTCGGCGAGCGTCTTGCCGGTCACGGTGAGCGCGTCGCCGTGCAACAGGCCCTCGTCGAGCATCGCCTTCATGATGACGGGGATGCCACCGTGCCGGTCCACATCGTTCATGACGTACTTGCCGAACGGCTTCATGTCGGCCACATGCGGCACCCTGTCGCCGATGCGGTTGAAGTCGTGCAGGCTCAGTTC
The DNA here is from genome assembly GCF_023715885.1 of Microbacterium hydrocarbonoxydans. Taxonomy (GTDB): domain Bacteria; phylum Actinomycetota; class Actinomycetes; order Actinomycetales; family Microbacteriaceae; genus Microbacterium; species Microbacterium hydrocarbonoxydans_C. The sequence goes on from NZ_JAMBOY010000002.1 coordinate 172,183, forward strand.
GACGTCCGCCTCGCGGGCGATCGCGAGCAGGTGAAGGACCACGTTGGTCGACCCGCCGAGGGCCATCGCGAGCGCGATCGCGTTCTCGAACGCCTCCCTGGTCAGGATGTCGCGGGTCGTGATGCCCTGGCGGAGCAGATTCACGACGGCCTCGCCCGACCGGTGCGCGAAGTAGTCGCGACGGCGGTCGGCGGCGGGCGGAGCCGCGGAGCCCGGCAGGCTCAGGCCGAGGGCCTCGGCGACGGACGCCATGGTGTTCGCGGTGTACATACCGCCGCAGGCGCCCTCGCCCGGAGCGATGGCGCACTCGATGCGCTTGAGGTCCTCCTCGCTCATGAGACCGGCTCGGCAGGCGCCGACGGCCTCGAACGAGTCGATGATCGTGACGTCCTTCTCCGTGCCGTCCGAGAGCTTCACCCAGCCGGGCGCGATCGAGCCTGCGTACAGGAAGACGCTCGACAGGTCGAGGCGGGCGCTCGCCATGAGCATTCCGGGGATGGACTTGTCGCAGCCCGCCAGCAGCACCGAGCCGTCGAGGCGCTCGGCCATCATGACGGTCTCGACGGAGTCGGCGATGACCTCGCGCGACACGAGCGAGAAGTGCATGCCCTCGTGGCCCATCGAGATGCCGTCGGAGACGGAGATGGTGCCGAACTGCAGCGGATAGCCGCCTCCGGAGTGCACGCCCTCCTTCGCGCCCTGCGCGAGCCGGTCGAGGCTCAGGTTGCAGGGGGTGATCTCGTTCCAGCTCGAGGCGATGCCGATCTGGGGCTTGTCCCAGTCCGCGTCACCCATGCCGACGGCGCGGAGCATTCCACGGGAGGTCGTCGCCTCGATGCCGTCGGTGACGACGCGACTGCGGGGCTTGATGTCGATGGACTCGTGAGGGGCGGTGTCAGGCGAGGACATGACGGAAGTCTATTCCCGACGGGCGCCCCGCTCGTCCGCCAGCGCCGCCAGAAGAAGCGCGATCTCCTGTGGGCTCTCCACACGCAGCGCCGCCGCGGTCTCCCCCGGCCCGACCCGCACGCCGAGGTCGTCGCCCTCGAGCACGCGCATCGCGTCCTCGTCGGTCACGTCGTCGCCGGCGAAGAGGATCGCGGTCGCCGCGAAGTGGGCGCGGAGCGCCGCCATCGCGGCATCCTTCCCCTCCGTCCGCGATGAGAACTCCAGCACGCGGTGACCGGAGCGACGACGCCAGTGCGGGAAGCGCGCGGCGACCAGCTCGTCGATCTCGGCGAATACCGCCTGCTCGACCTCGCGCGTGGCCGTGCGCGTGTGCACGCCCATCCCGAACGTCTTCGGCTCGAGCTCCGCCCCCTCGTATCGGTCGATGATCGGGCGGGCGGCGGCCCAGAGCTCCTCACGGTCGCCGTCGCCCGTCGCGGGGCCGTCAGCGTCCGCGTCGCCGAGGCCCGGATACCAGTACTGCGCACCATGGGAACCGGCCAGTGCGATGAGCGAGTCATCGGTGTGCTCGGTGATGACCCGCAGGTCGTGCATGCTGCGCCCGGAGACGTAGGCGACCACCGTGTCGGGGAGCTCGGCCAGACGCGCGACCTGCGCCGCGACCTCGGGCAGCGCTCGCGCGGCCATCGGGTCGGGAACCAGCGGAGACGCCGTCCCGTCGAAGTCGAGGGCCACCACGAGCCGCGGTGTCGCCGCGATGGCGCTCAGGGCGGGGTCTGACGATCCGGGGGTCCAGCTGCGGGTCACGGGAGAGTCTCCAATCGACGGGTTCCCTCCAGTATGGCCGTCCGGGTCAGCGCGACCTGACCTCGGAGAGAGCCCGGAGGAACGCGTCCGACCACGCGGTGACGTCGTTCTCGAGCACCCGGCGGCGCAGCGAGCGCATCCGCCTGGACTGCTCGGCGGGCGACATCTCGACGGCCTCCATGATCGCGTCCTTGAGCCCGGCGATGTCGTGGGGATTCACTCGCACGGCCTGGCGCAGCTCGTCAGCGGCTCCGGTGAACTCGCTGAGCACCAGCACTCCCCTGTTGTCGGCACGGGTAGCCACGTACTCCTTAGCGACGAGGTTCATCCCATCCCTGAGAGCCGTCACGAGCATCACGTCGGCGGCGAGATACAGCGCGACCATCTCCTCGCGCGGATATCCCTGGTGCAGGTAGCGGATCGCCGTGTGGCCCATCGTGTCGTTGTCGCCGTTGATGCGACCGACGGCGAGCTCGATCTCGTCGCGCAGATGCACGTACGCGTCGACGCGCTCGCGGCTCGGGCTCGCGACCTGCACGAGGGTGACGTCCTCTACGTTCAGGCGTCCGTCCTCCAGCAGCTCCCCGTATGCCTTGATGCGGTGACGGATGCCCTTGGTGTAGTCGAGGCGATCGACCCCGAGCAGGATCTTCGACGGGTTGCCGAGGCTCTCCCTGATCTCCTGCGCTCGCGCCCTGATGTCGGGGCGCGCGGCGAGCTCGGTGTACGGCGCGGTGTCGATGGAGATCGGGAACGCCCGAGCGACCGCGGACCTGGTGCCGCCGTCGACCGTCGGCACCGCGACGTTCGAGCCCTTGACCTCGTACTTGAGACGGCGGCGCACCGCGGTGAGGAAGTAGGTCGCGTCCTGAGCGCGCTGGAACCCGATGACGTCGGCCCCGAGCAGACCGGTGAGCACCTGGTCGCGCCACGGCAGCTGGGCGTAGAGGCCGTGCGCGGGGAACGGGATGTGGTGGAAGTACCCGATCGTCACGTCAGGCCGCAGATCGCGCACCATCTGCGGCACGAGCTGCAGCTGATAGTCGTGCACCCACACGGTCCCGTCCTGGGCGGCGATGGATGCGGCCGCCTCCGCGAAGCGGCGGTTCACCCGCACGTACGCATCCCACCATTCCCGGTGGTACTGCGGCGGCGCGATCACGTCGTGGTAGAGCGGCCAGATGGTGTCGTTCGCGAAGCCCTCGTAGTAATCGGCGACCTCGTCCGCGCTCAGCGACACGGGCACGAGATCGATGCCGTTGATCTCGAACGGCTCGAGCTCGGTGTCGGGCTGACCGGGCCAGCCGACCCAGGCTCCGCGGGCGCTGCGCATCATCGGCTCGAGGGCTGCGACCAGACCGCCGGGCGACGTCCGCCATTCCTCCGCGCCGTCCGGACCGACGATGCGGTCGACGGGGAGGCGATTAGCGACGACGACGAAATCTGCGGGCATGGGGAAGGCTCCTGACGATCCGGTGCGGTGCTCCTCAGGCTACAGAGGCTCAGACCGAGGCTACGCGAGGTCCCGTGCGACTCAGGCGCCAGTTGACAAGCGCCGCGGCGAACGCTACCCCGGCCGCGGCGATCGGGAGCGCGAGCGCGGCTCCCGTCCCGACGTTCTCGGCGAGCTCCCCCGCGACGGCTGCGCCGATCGACTGCCCGACGACGACCGCGGATCCGAGCATCGTCATGACGGTCGCCGAGCGACCCAGCGGGCTGCGGGCGGCTCCGAGGCTGTACTGCGTCACGAGCGTCGGCCCGATGCCGACTCCCATGATGCCCAGGGCCACCATCATCGTGGCCGGCGTGTCGACGAGGAGCAGCAGCAGGGTTCCGCCGAGCAGGATCCCCGAGAAGACGAACCAGCGCCCGCGCAGCGCGAACCGCGCGGGGAGCCAGGCGACGCCGAGCGCGAGGAGCGCCGAGCCGACGCCCATCACGCCGTAGAGCAGACCTGCCTCCTCCGACGCGCCCCGGTCGGCCATGAACGAGGTGAGCGACGTCAGCATGGTGCCGAAGAACATCCCGACGCCCAGGATGCCGAGCACCACCACGAGCAACCGTGGGTGGAAGAGCTCGGATGCCGAGGACGGCGCCCTCCCGTCGTCGCCGCGGTGGATCGACACGGACCTGGCGCTCGGATGCAGCGCGAATCCTCCGACGAACACCACGGTGAGCAGGGCCGCTCCGACAAGCGGCGCCCAGGGCGCGATCACGGACGCGAGGATGCCGACGAGGAACGGCCCGAACACGAACACGGTCTCATCCGCCGCGGATTCATACGCCATGGTTCCCGACAGCGTGCGCGGACGCACCGACTCCGGCATCCGCTCGGTGATCATCGTCACCAGGCGGGAGCGCGACATCGGAGCCACCTGCGGGGCGGTCGCGCCGATGCCGAAGGCGGCGACCAGAACGAGGGTGTCGGCTGCCTCGCCGTAGACGACCAGGGTGAACACGACGAGCATCGCGCCGTTGGCGATCGCGAGAGCGAACAGCACGAAGCGCTGGCCGAAGCGATCGGCGGCCGCGCCGAGCAACGGCCCGAAGCAGGCGGTGCCGAGTCCGACCGCTGCGGAGGTGAGACCACCCAGCGAAAGAGACCCGCGCGCCGAGACGACGACCGTGAGCACCCCGACGACCATCATCGCGAACGGCAGACGCGCGATGAACGCGATGAGGAAGTAGGAGATGCCCGCCGTGCGGATGAGGCTGGGGGCGGGAGGCGTTGCCGTGGCGACGGAGGATGTCGAGGGGGAGGCGTGTGTCATGGCTCTCGCGCGTCCGCGGACGCGGGGTCGGGTGCCGCCGCTGTCCGCCGGGGAGCCGGCGGCCGGTAGATACACGGGTTGCGGCCGCGGACCAGCCGCGACCCCGTCATTCTACCGCGTGGCGGCTCACACTCGCTGGGAACGACGACTGACAGCATCCCGCCGGGTTGTCAAGACTGGGCGGACGGGCCACCCTGCCGGGTAGCGTGAGGGACATGAACTACCTCACCAGCACCGGACTCCTCGGCGCGATCATGTCGGGCGCCTCCCTGCTCCGCGGTTCCCGCGAGACGCCGATCACCTGGCGCGCCGCGCTCGCGTGGGTGAGCTGGGGCATCACGTTCGCCCTCGCGATCGGCGCCGTCATCGACACCCGGCGCGCCAAGCAGGGCAAGCCCGTCTCCAAGGACTCTCCCGTCTACGCCAAGCAGCAGAAAGAGCGGGAGAAGAAGGAGAAGAACCTCTCCAAGGAGCTCAAGCGCTCGCGCTGAGTCCCCCTCCCGCGGCGGCCTCGCGTCACCGGGTGAGGATGAGCGCCTCGCCCTGGCCGCCGCCTCCGCAGAGCCCGACGGCAGCGATGCCCCTGCCGCGCCTGGTCAGCTCATGCACGACGTGGACGACCAGACGGTTGCCCGATGCTCCGATCGGGTGCCCGATCGCGATGCCCCCTCCGTGGACGTTCACTATCGCGCTGTCGAGGCCGAGCTCGGACTGCGACCGCGCGACGACGGCTCCGAACGCCTCGTTGATCTCCACGAGGTCCAGGTCGGCGGGAGCGATGCCCTGCTTCTCGCAGGCCTGTTCGATGGCGCGAGCCGGCTGCGCGTGCAATGAGTTGTCCTGCCCGGCCGTCTGTCCGCTCGCGCCGACAGCGGCGAGCACTTCCCAGCCTTTCGCAACCGCCGTGCCGCGCGTGGTCACCACGACGGCGGAGGCGCCGTCGGAGATCTGCGACGAGTTCCCGGCCGTCAGCGAACCGTCTTCGGCGAACGCCGCACGGAGTCCCGCGAGCGACTCGACCGTGGTGTCCGGGCGCACACCCTCGTCCCTCGACACCACGACGGGCGCGCCTTTGCGCTGCGGCACCTCGACGGGCACGATCTCCGCGTCGAAGACGCCGTCCTGCTGGCCGGCCGCCGCACGCTGATGCGAGAGCGCGGCGACGGTGTCCTGCGCCTCCCGCGTAACCTCGTAGCGCTCGTTATGACGCTCGGTCGACGCCCCCATGCTCTCGCGGTCGAAGGCGTCGGTGAGGCCGTCGTAGGCCATGTGGTCGAGCACCTCGACCGACCCGTACGCCCACCCGTCGCGCGACCCCATCAGCAGGTGCGGGGCGCGCGTCATCGACTCCATGCCCGCGGCGACGACCACCTCGGCGTCGCCGGTGCGGATCATCCGGGCCGCATCGATGACCGCGGTGAGCCCCGACAGGCACACCTTGTTCACGGAGTGCGCGGGGACGTCCCAGCCGATGCCAGCGCCGATCGCGGCCTGGCGCGCAGCGTTCTGCCCTGACCCGGCGGCGAGCACCTGCCCGACGATCACGGCGTCGACGTCCGCCGCATCCACCCCTCCTCGTTCCAGGGCGCCGCGGATCGCGAACGCGCCGAGCTCCGGGGCGGTGAAACGGGCGAGTTGCCCTTTGAGGCGGCCCTGCGGGGTGCGCGCTGCGGCGACGATCACGACGTCGTGATCGCTCCCGGTCCTGGGTGCGTCGGGTGCGGTGTGGTGTGTCATGTCGGCATCCTTCCGATGTCTGCGGTCGCCTCGCGGTCAGTGTGCGAGTGCGGGGGCGATGATGAGCGGTGGCTCGGTGGCGTCGATCACCTGCTGGACGGTGACTCCCGGCGCTGTCTCGACGAGCACGAGACCCTCTTCGGTCACGTCGATCACGGCGATGTCGGTGATGATCCGGTCGACCACCGCGCGACCGGTGAGTGGGAGGCTGCAGGCGTTCACGATCTTCGCGGCCCCGTCCTTCGCGAGGTGCTCCATGAGCACGATCACCCGGGCGGCCCCGTGCACGAGGTCCATGGCGCCGCCCGGTCCCTTGACCATCTTGCCCGGGATCATCCAGTTCGCGAGGTCGCCGCTCGCCGACACCTGCATCGCTCCGAGGATCGCGGCGTCGATCTTCCCGCCGCGGATCATCCCGAAGCTCGTCGCCGAATCGAAGAACGCGGCGCCTGCGAGCACGGTCACGGTCTCCTTGCCGGCGTTGATGAGGTCGGGGTCGACGGCATCCTCGGTCGGATAGGGGCCGACCCCGAGGATGCCGTTCTCGGACTGCAGCACGACCGTGACGTCGCGCGGCACATGGTTCGGCACGAGAGTCGGCAGCCCGATGCCGAGGTTCACGTAGGAGCCGTCCTCGAGCTCGGCCGCAGCGCGCGCGGCCATCTCGTCACGCGTGAGCGCCATGTCAGGCTCCTTCCGTGGCGACGGTGCGCCGTTCGATGCGCTTGGGGATGTCGGTGCCGACCTCGACGACCCGGTGCACGAAGACACCGGGGAGGTGGATGCTGTCCGGGTCGAGTTCGCCCGGCTCGACGAGGCGCTCGACCTGCGCGATGCAGACGCGCCCGGCCATGGCGGCCAGCGGATTGAAGTTGCGGGCGGCCTTGTTGAAGATCAGATTGCCGTGGCGGTCGCCCGCGAGAGCATGCACGAGGGAGAAGTCGGTCGCGATCGCCTCCTCGAGGACGTACTCGCGGGGCGTGCCGGCCACGTCGAACGTCCGCACGTCCTTCGCCGGCGACGCCACATCGACGGTTCCGTCGGGGTGGTATCGGCGCGGGAGTCCTCCCTCGGCGACCTGCGTGCCGACTCCGGTCTGCGTGTAGAAGGCGGCGATGCCGGAGCCGCCTGCGCGCAGCTTCTCGGCGAGGGTGCCCTGCGGGGTGAGCTCGAGTTCGAGTTCGCCGGAGAGGAACTGCCGCTCGAACTCCTTGTTCTCCCCCACGTACGACGAGGTCATCTTTCGGATGCGCTGGGCGCGCAGGAGGATGCCGAGCCCCCAGTCGTCGACGCCGCAGTTGTTGCTGACGATGCTGAGCCCCGTCGTGCCCTGCGCGAGCAGCGCCTCGATGAGGGCGATCGGATTGCCGGAAAGTCCGAACCCGCCGACAGCGAGCGAAGCTCCGTCGGGGATGTCGGCGACGGCGTCCGCGGCGGACGTCCACTGCTTGTCGATCACGTGTGCTCCTTCGAAGACGTGCTTTCATCCAGCGTGCGCTCTCCGTGAGCCTCGGAGAAAGCGCGCTCTTGCGATGTGGCCGCTCTCTCACCTAGCGTCCACATTATGGAACGACAGATCCGCACCGTCCCCGGAGCGCAGGCGATCGCCCGCGCCGCCTCGCTGCTGCGGCTGGTGACCGCCGGCGGCACGGACGGAGCGACCCTGCAGTCGCTCGCGCAGGCGGCCGACCTCTCTCGGTCCACCGCGCACCGCTTGCTGACCGCGCTGCGCGCCGAGGGCCTGGTGGACCGCTCCGACGACACCGGACGCTGGATGCCGGGCCCTGAGCTCTTTCTGATGGGCACCGTCGCGGCGACCCGCTACGACGTCACGGCTTTGGCTCGCGACATCGTGCGCTCGCTCGCCGTCAAGACCGAGGAGAGCGCGTTCCTGTCGGTGCGACGGGCGGATGAGACTGTCTGCCTGCTGCGCGAGGAGGGCTCGTTCCCCATCCGGTCGTTCGTGCTCAGCGAAGGCGTGCGATTCCCGTTGGGCGTCGCCAGCGCCGGACTGGCCATCCTCGCCTTCCTCCCCGACCACGATGTGGATGCCTACCTCGACCGCCACCCCGAACTCGCGGAAGGGTGGGGTCGCACGCACGGTGAGGCTGCGCTGCGCACCCGCCTCGTCGAGACCAAGGAGCGCGGCTACTCCGTGAACCCCGGGCTCATCGTCGAGGGCAGCTGGGGCCTGGGGGCCGCGGTCTTCGATCGCCAGGGTCGCCCGGAATGGGCCCTCAGCCTCACCGGCGTGGAGTTCCGGTTCGGCCCCGATCGCACGCCCGAGCTCGGTCGGATACTGCTCGCGCACGCCCATCAGCTGTCAGCGCGGATCGCCGGCGCTCGTCGCTGACCCCTTTTACATACCATTGGGTATATACTTGATGGTATGAATCGTCAGGACGTCATCCCCTCGCTCGTCCTCTCCTCCTACGCACTCGCGCGGATCGCCGCGCAGGACGCCGGGAACGAGGCGCCGGCCGCGCAATGGCGCGTCCTGAGTCTGCTCGAGCAGAACGGAGCGAAGCGGGTCGGCGAGCTCGCTGAGGCGGCGCGGACCACGCAGCCCGGTATGACGCGGCTGCTCGGCACTCTGGAGCGGGAGGGCCTCGTGCTGCGCTCCCCCGTTCCCGAGGACTCCCGGGCGACCGCGGTCGCGATCACTCCGGAGGGGTCCCACTCCCTGCACGCGTGGCGGAAGGAGTTCCGCGACACCCTGGCACCGCGATTCACCGATCTCGACGATGACGACTGGCGCGCTCTGACCCGGGCCGCCGAGATCCTCGCCGCGCACACCACAAATGACTCGACAGGAGCAAAGCAGTGAGCAGCAGTACCACCACCTCCGTGTGGAAGCAGCCGGCACAGGTCTGGGCGGTCGCCTTCGCCTGCGTCGTCGCCTTCATGGGCATCGGGCTCGTCGATCCGATCCTCCCGGCGATCGCGGAGTCGCTGCAGGCGAGCCCGTTCGAGACCGAGCTGCTCTTTACGAGCTACCTCGCTGTGACGGGCGTCGCGATGCTCGTCACCAGCTGGATCTCGAGCCGCATCGGCGCCAAGCGCACGCTGCTCATCGGCCTCGCCCTGATCGTGGTGTTCGCGCTGCTCTGCGCACTGAGCGGCAGCGTCGACGCCGTGATCGGCTTCCGCGCGGGATGGGGACTCGGCAACGCGCTCTTCATCTCCACCGCATTGGCGACGATCGTGGGCGCCGCGTCCGGAGGCAGTGCCGCGGCGATCGTGCTCTACGAGGCCGCGCTCGGTCTGGGCATCGCCATCGGTCCGCTGCTCGGCGGCATCCTCGGCGAGCAGAGCTGGCGCGCCCCGTTCTTCGGTGTCGTGGTGCTCATGGCCATCGCGTTCGTGGCGGTCCTCGTGCTGCTGCGCGGACCGCAGGAAAAGCGCACACCCGTTCCCTTCTCCGCCCCGTTCACCGCACTGCGGCGTCCGGCCCTCGCGATCCTCGCCGTCGCCGCCCTGTTCTACAACATCGGCTTCTTCATCCTGCTCGCCTTCTCGCCGTTCCCCCTCGGCTTCGGTGCGATGGGCATCGGGTTCACGTTCTTCGGCTGGGGCGTCGCTCTGGCTGTGACGAGCGTCTGGGTCGCGCCCTTCCTCATGCGCCGGATGCCGCGCACCCGCGTCATCCTCCTGGTGCTCCCGCTCCTCGCGGTCGACCTCGTCGTGGCCGGACTGCTGGTCTCGTCCGCCGCCGCGCTCGTGACATGCATCGTCATCGGCGGTCTGCTGCTCGGGATCATGAACACCGTGCTGACCGAGGCGGTCATGGAGGCCACCGATCTGCCCCGCTCCGTCGCCTCCTCTGCGTACTCGGCCGTGCGGTTCCTCGGCGGCGCCATGGCGCCGCCGCTCGCCGCAGCCCTGTGGCACGCACTCAACGCCACCGTGCCGTATCTCGTGGCCGCCGCCGCGGTCCTGATCGCGGCCCTGACCGTGTTCCTGGGGCGCAAGGCGCTCGCCCATATCGACGACGAGCCGGCGGACGCCGAGACCGAGAACGCTGCGGCGATCCTCATCGGCGACGCGGCGTGACCGGAGGGCCCCACCGTCTCGATACGGTGGGGCCATGACCGATCTCCCCGAGCGCAGCATCCTCGTCCAGCAGCACCTTGCCCGCGCGGGCGTCGAGGCGGAGATCCGGGTGCTGCCGGACTCCGCTCGGACGGCCAGGGCGGCAGCCGACGCCATCGGCTGCGAGGTCGCGGCGATCGCGAACAGCCTGGTGCTGGAGGCCGACGGCGCGCCGATCCTCGTGATGACGAGCGGCGGCCATCCCGTCGACCTCGACGTGCTCGCCCGGTCGATCGGGGCGGTCGACGTGTCGATGGCTCCGCCCGCCGTCGTGCGCGGGGCCACCGGACAGGCGATCGGCGGCGTCGCGCCCGTCGGGCACCCGTCTCCCCTGCGCACGTTCATCGACGAGGCGCTGCGCGATCACGACGTCATCTGGGCGGCGGCCGGTCACCCGCACACCGTGATGCCGTTGACGTTCGATACCCTGACGCACCTGACAGGCGGCACCGTCATCGCCGTGGTGTGAGCGACTGAGGGCTCGGAGCGCCGTGGACGCGAAAAAGCCCCGGAATCTGGCGAGAGATTCCGGGGCTGATCCGTGCACCCCCAGGGACTTGAACCCTGAACCCACTGATTAAGAGTCAGTTGCTCTGCCGATTGAGCTAGAGGTGCGTGGCCCGGTTTCCCCGGCCGAGGAATTACATTACCAGCCGAGCAGCGCTGGGCGAAATCGGGACGTGGGCATCTCGAACCCGCGCGTGTCGTCGCATGTCGTCGTTGCCGCTCTCCCCGAAACGTCGCCGGTTATCCTTGAGGCGTGACCGCCTCCCCCGCTGCCGCCGACCTGTCCCGCGACCTCCAGCTCGCACTCCGGCTGGCCGACGCCGCCGACGCGCAGTCCCTGCCCCGCTTCGACTCCGCCGACCTGCAGGTGTCGCGGAAGGCGGACAGCTCGCACGTGACCGATGCCGACCTCGCCACCGAGCGGGCGATCCGCGCCGTCCTGTCGACCGAGCGCCCGGAAGACGGCGTCTTCGGCGAGGAGTTCGGCGCCGAGGGCGACACTCACCGTCAGTGGATCATCGACCCGATCGACGGCACCGCGAACTTCCTCCGGGGCGTGCCGCTCTGGGGCACCATGATCGCGCTCGCGATCGACGGCGTGCCGCAGGTCGGCGTGGTGAGCATGCCGGCACTCGGACGACGGTGGTGGGGTGCTGCGGGCCTCGGCGCGTGGACCGCGACAGATCACGACCCCCGGCGCCTCGAGGTGTCGGCGGTCGATTCGCTCGATGACGCGAGCGTGAGCTTTCAGAGCATCGCCCAGTGGACGCGTGCCGGCCATCGCGACCAGCTTCTCCGCCTCGCAGACCGCGTGTGGCGCGACCGCGCCTACGGCGACATCTACGCCTACATGCTCCTCGCCGAAGGCCGCATCGACATGGTCGCCGAGTTCGACGTGAAGGAGTACGACATCGCGGCGGCCGTGCCGATCGTCCGCGAAGCCGGCGGACGCATGACCGGCTTCGACGGTGCGGAGACGATCTCAGACCTGTCGACACTCGCCACCAACGGCGTCCTCCACGACGCGTTCCTCGAACTCCTGCACGACTGACCCGGAAGCCAGCGATGAAGCCCCGCACCTCCGCCGCCGCGTTCGGCGCCCTCGCTCTCGCGCTCGCCCTCACGGCGTGCGGAGCAACGCCCGACGCGGAGGCCTCGCCCACGCCCGAGGCTGCGAAGCCGACGCCGATCGCGACGCCCGAGCCCGCCTCGTCGCCGACCCCGACCGCTGACGCTGCGGAACCGGCCTGCGACACGATCATCTCGCCGGGCACCGTCGACGCCCTCTCCTCGCAGGGCTGGACGTTCGAGGAGAAGGAGTTCGTGATCGGCGACGTGCCGCTCCCCGACGGTCTGCTGTGCTTCTGGGCGGACTACAGCGTCGCATCCGACCACGGCCAGCTGTACGGGTGGTCGCAGATCACCCCGGACGACGCCTCGCGCGCGCAGACCGCGCTGCTCGGAGAGGGCTGGACGCGCGAAGACGGCGCCGACGGCATCTACCTGACCGAGGACCCGCAGTTCTCGATGGGCACCGACGAAGACGGCTACGGCATGACGTACCTGTTCGGTGACGGCTGGGTGAAGTTCGCCGATACCCGGCAGGGATTGATCCTCATCGACTGGGCCGGCTGAAGAGCACATTCCGCGCACCGGTGATTACACCGGGCGAAGAGGAAGCGTGCCGTCCTGCGCCGCCGGTATACCAGCGGCTCCTCGGCGTGTGAGAGTGAGAGCATCTCCACTCAGCGATCACCCGATCGCGCCTAGTGACACGGGCTCCCGTGGTGACCGAGCAGAAGGAGCGGCGATGGGCAAGTTCGTCTACGAAGGCGGACCGAAGGTCGAGATCGAGGACCGCGCCCTCACGCACATCCAGCTGGTCATGACCGCGAAGCTCCGCCGAGGCGAGCCTTTCCCCTTCTCGTGGCGCGAGGACTCCAGCGTCGGCGGGGGCCGGACGACGGTCTGGATCCACTCCGGGAGCTCGATCGTCTTCAAGTACTTCGGCAGCCGCTCCCCTTCTGTCAACCGTGCCTGGATCGAAGCGCTCGCCTACACGGCGAACACTCCGACAGGGATGTATCTCGTGCCCGAGCCCGCGGAGACCGCGGCGATCGACAAGGTCGGTGAGTCCGCGGCGGGCGTCGCGGTGTAACCTCGCTCGCATGAGCGCGGCACCCTCCCTCTCCGAGATCGCGGCCGAGCTCTACACTCAGCCACTCGGCGAGTTCATCGCAGCCCGCAACGCGCGAGCCGCCGATGCGTCCGACAAGGCGATGGCCGCCGGCATCCGCGCCCTGTGCAAGCCGTCGGTCGCTGCGTGGGTGGTCAACGTCTTCGCCCGCGAGCGCGCCTCTCAGCTCGGTGAAGCGCTTCAGCTCGCGGCGGAGTTGCGCGAGGCACAGGAGGATCTCGACGCGAAAGCGCTCGCGCAGCTGGGACGCGACCGTCGAGCACTGACCGCGCGGCTCGCGGCAGCCGCTGCGGACCTCGCGGAGTCAAGGGGAGAGCGGATCACGGCGTCGACGCGGGATGCCGTGCAGCAGACGATCTCCGCGGCGTTCTTCGACCCGGATGCTGCCGCCGCCGTGGCCTCGGGCCGGCTGGTGCGGGAGCTCGAGCCCACCGGAACCTTCGCCGACGCGATGGACTCGATCGTCGGTGGGGGCACTCCCTCCGCACCGACCGAACCGCCGGCGCCGCCCGATGAGCTGAAAGCCCGCCGCGCTCGGCGTGACGCGGAGCGCGCCCTGCGCGAGGCCGAACAGACACGCGATCGCGCTGCGCGAGATGCCGCCAAGGCCGAACGCGTCGCGAAGGACGCCGCGAGCCGTGCCGGGGAACTCACTTCGCGAGTGGCCGAGCTTGAGAAGGAACTCGACAGCGCCCGCAGGGAAGCGAAGCGCGCTGAGACCGATGCAGCGGACGCGCGCGAACGCCGCGCAGAGGCGTCGCGGGCTGCCGACGAGACCGAGGATGCCGTGACAGCGGCGCGCAGCGCTCTCGAGAAGCTCGAACGCGCCCGCTGACCCCTCCTCCACCGTTGCGCACCGCCCCGACACGACGAAGCCCCGCCTCCGCGACTGCGGTGACGGGGCTTCGTCTGTGACAGCGACCTGGTGGAGCTGGGGGGAATCGAACCCCCGTCCAACGCTGAGTCTCCACGCCTTCTCCGGGCGCAGTCTGTGGAAGCGTTCTGCTCGGCTCCGACCTTTGTCACAGACACCCAAGTCGACGAGCCCAGCCTGGGAAGAGTCCCACGTGACGTCCAGACGCCGTCACGCAGCAAGATTCCTAGATGACGCCAGAATCCATGCCGGAATCACACATGGTCTGACGGACTATCGGGCTCGCTTAGGCAGCGAGGGCGAAGTCGTTGCGCTTGGTTTCGGCAACTATTGTTTTGCAGAGAGCGTTTCCGAGATAACTCTGCATCCTCGGCCCGCTTCTCGTGGATTCACAGGCGCTGTCGAAACCGATCAGCCCCGTGGTCCTTCTCTCGAAGGAGCCGCTGTCACTCTGTGGATTTTTCATCTCGGGAAGCGAAGTCCCCGAGCATCACAGACTACAACGTCGGAGCGGTCTCTGCCATTCCGCCCCCTCCGACCGCTGGCGTAGAGTCGCCGTCATGAGCGAAGTCACCATCACCGTCCGCGGAGAACACGAGACGCGCATCGCACCTGAACGAGCGACCATCCAGGTCAGCGTGCGCGCGGACGGCCCGGATCGCGTAGTCGTCGTCGACCGCGTGATGCGCCTGACCGAGCCGGTGCGCGACTCGATCACGAGCAGGGCGGATGCCGGAGCGGTGGTCGACTGGACGAGCAAGCGACTCTCCGTGCGGGCCGAGCGCCCCTGGAACACAGAGGGCAAGCGCCTCGCGCCCGTGTACTACGCGAGCATCGACCTCACCGCCACGTTCACAGACGCGTCGGACCTGTCGGAATGGGTCTCCGAGGTCTCGCTCTCAGACGGTGTCGAGCTCGGCTGGGTGGACTGGCATCTCACTCCCGCGACTCGCACGGAGAGCGAGCGCATCGTGGCCGCCGAGGCCGTGAGCGTCGCGGTGATGCGGGCCGAGGCGTACGCCGGAGCGCTGGGCCTGGCCGAGGTCACGCCGCGCGAGATCGCCGACGTCGGCCTGATGTCGAGTGGGCAGCCGTCGCCGGGCGCACCGATGATGATGAAGGCGGCCCGAGGGGCCGCCTTCGCCGCGGAGGCGCCCGCAATGGAGTACGAGCCCGAAGACATCGTCATCTCGGCGACGGTCGAGGCGCGCTTCCTGGCACGCTGAACCTCCGCCCGGTGGGACCGTCGCGTCACGCGTCCGTCGCGAACGGCTCCAGATCGGCGGCGAGGCGCTCCGACACCCGCGCGTGCACGAGGGTTCCGTCCTCCCGATGGTCGACCGAGAACAGCATTCCCGTCTCGTGGATCGCCGCGACGAGATCGCCACGGTCGTACGGGACGACCGCGTGCACCTCGACCGCGGGCTTCGGCAGAGCCTCCTCGATCGCCGCGCGCAGCTCATCGATCCCTTCGCCCGACCGCGACGACACGAAGTGCGCCTTCGGCTCGAGTCCCCGCAGCACCAGGCGCTCGTCGGGCGCGATGAGGTCGGCCTTGTTGAAGACGACCAGCTCAGGCAGGTCTCTGACTCCGACGTCGCCCATCACGTCGCGCACGGTCTGCAGCTGGCCGGCCGGATCGGGGTGCGAACCGTCGACCACGTGCAGCACGACGTCGGCGTCACCCACCTCCTCCAGCGTCGACCGGAAGGCCTCGACCAGCTGATGCGGCAGGTTTCGCACGAACCCCACGGTGTCGGTCAGCGTGTACACGCGGCCGTCGGAGGTCTCGGACCGGCGCACGGTCGCGTCGAGGGTCGCGAACAAGGCGTTCTCGACGAGCACGCCCGCGCTCGTGAGCGCGTTCAGGAGGCTCGACTTGCCGGCGTTCGTGTATCCGGCGATCGCCACGGACGGGATCGTGTTGCGCTTGCGCTCGGCGCGCTTCGCCTCGCGAGCAGGGCCGAAATCGCGGATCTGCCGGCGCAGCAGAGCCATCTTCGTGCGGATGCGGCGACGATCGAGCTCGATCTTCGTCTCACCCGGACCGCGGGATCCCATACCGGCACCTCCGGCGCCGACCTGGCCACCCGCCTGACGGCTCATGGACTCACCCCACCCACGAAGACGCGGCAGCAGGTACTCGAGCTGGGCGAGCTCGACCTGAGCCTTGCCCTCGCGGCTCTTCGCGTGCTGGCTGAAGATGTCGAGGATGACGGTCGTGCGGTCGATCACCTTGACCTTCACCACGTCCTCGAGCGCGCGACGCTGGCTCGGCGCGAGTTCCGTGTCGGCGATGACGGTGTCGGCCCCGACGGCCGCGACGATGTCTTTGAGCTCCTGTGCCTTGCCACGCCCGAGGTAGGTGGCGGCGTCGGGATGCGGGCGACGCTGCAGCACACCGTCGAGCACGACGGCACCGGCCGTCTCTGCGAGCGCCGCGAGTTCGCGCAGCGAGTTCTCGGCATCCTCCTGCGCACCCTGCGGATACACGCCGGCGAGCACGACGTTCTCGAGTCGGAGCTGCCGGTACTCGACCTCGGTGACGTCCTCGAGTTCCGTGGAGAGCCCCGCGACGCGGCGAAGCGCGTGGCGATCCTCGAGATCCCACTGATCGCCGTCCGACGTCGCGTGTGCGGCCGTCTCCCGGTCCTGCAGCGCCTGTGCTGCTCCGAAGACTCGCGGCTCAGTGCGCCGCTCGGCGTTCGCGAGCACGCGGTCGAGCGCGTCGTCGCCGGTCGAGTGTGTCGTGGTATCCGTCATCCGTCCCTGTTCTCTGGGTTTGGTTGCGAGCCTTAACCTTAGCCCGCGCTGTCCGCTACGCTCACGGTATGGGGTCCGACCATTACTTCACTGCGGCCCCGGCGAGTCCCGAGAACCTGCGCACGATCCGTGTATCGCTCGCAGGCCGCGAGCTGGACGTCACCACAGCGGGTGGCGTCTTCAGCCCGGATCGGCTGGACGCCGGAACTGCGGTCCTGCTCGCCAACATGCCTCCGGTGCCGCCGGGAGGTCACCTTCTCGACCTCGGCAGCGGTTGGGGTCCGATCTCCCTGTCGATGGCGCTCGCTTCGCCTCACGCGACCGTCTGGGCGGTCGACGTCAATGAGCGTGGCCTCGACCTGGTCCGCCGCAATGCGGCGGCGTTAGGCCTCACCAATGTCAACGCCCGTCGCCCCGAAGATGTTCCCGGCGACGTGATGTTCCGCTCGATCCGGTCGAACCCGCCGATCCGCGTGGGGAAGAACGAGCTGCACGGGCTGCTGGAGAAGTGGATCCCGCGCCTCGACGAGCGCAGCGATGCCTGGCTCGTCGTGCAGCGCAACCTGGGCGCGGATTCGCTGCAGCGCTGGATCGGGGCCACCTTCCACCCGGGGTTCAGTGTGTACCGCACCGCCACGGCCAAGGGTTACCGAGTGCTCAAGGTGCGTAAGCACGGGACTCCGCCCACAGAGCCCATCGCCCTACCCCTCGCCGAGGACTGATCCGCCCACGACGCATGCAGCGGGTCAAACCAGCTCGACCTCTCCGCTGAACACGAGCTGCGCTGGTCCGGACAGACCGACGTGTTCGCCGTCTTCGGCGGGGAACATCCGCACGCCAAGGACGCCTCCGGGGACCTCGACGCGCCAATGATCCGGGGCCTGCGGGCCCGCCCAGTGCCGGACCGCCAGCGCGGTCGCCGCGACCCCCGTGCCGCAGCTCAGCGTCTCGCCGACACCGCGCTCCGACACGCGCATGCGCACGTGCCCCACCCCGTCGCGCACGAGCGGCTCGGCGGGGACGACGAACTCGACGTTCGCACCGTGCGGCGGCGCGGGGTCGAGTTCGGGGGCGCGGTGGAGTTCGAGGGAGGCAAGCTCGGCGTCTTCCGCCAGAGCGACGACGACGTGAGGGTTGCCGACGTCGATGCCGAGTCCCGGACGCGTGACGGCGAGGCCGTCGGACTTCACGAGGGGGTCATCACCGGAGAGCCGCCACGCGCCCAGGTCGACCTGGTATCCGGTGTCGCTGCGGGTGATGTCTCGGACTCCCGCGCGGGTGCCGATCGGAAGGGTCGATCCGGGCTCGAGCGCCGCGAGGCCGGAGCGCAGGAGATAGTGGGCGAAGACGCGGATGCCGTTCCCGCACATCTCCGCGAGGGAGCCGTCTGCGTTACGGTAGTCCATGAACCACTCGGCGGCTGGCTCCTCGTCGAGAGACGCGCGCCCCTCCGGGATCGATGCGGAGCGCACGACTCGAAGGATGCCGTCCGCGCCGATGCCGAAGTGACGGTCGCAGAGCGCGGCGACCTGCTCAGCACTCAGGTCGAGCGTGCCGTCGGGGTCGGCGATGATGACGAAGTCGTTGCCCGTGCCGTGCCCCTTGGTGAATGCGACCATGCCACCAGTCTAGGGAGCGCGCCTATGCGTCGACGATCAGTCGTTTGCCGGTGTTGCTCACCGAGAACCGTTCGTATCCGAGGCTGTCGTAGAAGGCCAGCACCGGCTCGTTGCCCTCGCGGACCATGAGCTGGATCTTCGGGCACCCCATGGCGAGGAGCAGCCGCTCGGCCTCCGCGACGATGGCGCGGGCGACCCCGCGTTTGCGGTGGCTCAGCGCCGTCGCGAGGTAGTACAGCCATCCGCGGTGCCCGTCGTATCCCGCCATCACGGTTCCGACGATGCGCGGATCGGTGCCATCGGTGTCATCGAGGGCCACGAGGAAGAGCTCGGGCTGCACCTGGAGCTTCCGTTGGATGTCTCGGCGGGGGTCGTTCCATGGCCGGGTGAGGCCGGCCTCCTCCCAGAGAGCGACCACCGCTTCGGTGTCTCGTGGGTCGAACGCGCGGATTCTCCAGGCCATGCCTCGAGTCTAGGATCGTGCGATCTCAGTCCTTGACGACGCGATAGCGTCCGCAGAGGAACGCGCGGTTGCGGGCGACCTCCCGCAGCTCGAGGGTGAGCGCGCGGGGCAGCAGTGGAGCGCCGGAGCCGAGAGTCACCGGTGCGTACTGCACCCACACCTCGTCGAGAAGTCCGGCGTCGGCGAACTGCCCCGCGAGGTCTCCCCCGCCGACCACCCAGACGTCCTTCCCGCCGGCGGCCTCGACCATCTCCGCGTGCGCGACCGCGACGTCGCCCTGAGTGAAGCGGATGTCGCCCTGCTCGGGGCGGTCGAGGTCGCGGTGCGTGAACACCCACGTCGGCTGTGCATACCCCCACGTACCCTGCTCATGACGCATCACCCATTCGTACGTCGACGCACCCATCGCGATGGCGCCCATCCCCCGCTCGAACTCCTGGTACGCCATCGGGCCGTCCTGGTCGATGTCCTGCGAGAGCAGCCAGTCGAGGGAGTGGTCGTCGGTCGCGATGAAGCCGTCGACGCTCGACGCGGTGTAGAAGTGGGTGGTCATAGCGACAGGGTCGCATGGGCGTCGGACATTCGTCTTCCAAGACCCGGCACGGTCAGTCCGACACGATCGATCGCGCCTTGATGGGCGCATCGTGCCATTCGAGATCGGCGTACCGCTTGAACCACGAGACCTGTCGACGCGCATATCGACGCGTGAGCGCCTGTGTCTGCTCGATCGCCTCGCGTTCGGAGAGCTGGCCGTCGAGTTGCGCGAGGGCTTGGGCATACCCGATCGCTCGGCGAGCGGTGACACCGCGCTCCAGCCCGCGCGAGCGGAGGCCGGCGACCTCCTCGACGAGACCCGCTCGCCACATCCGCTCCACGCGCTCGTCGAGACGCTCGACCAGGTGCGACCTGTCGACGTGCAAGCCGACGATTCGGGTGTCGGGGTGCCAGAGCACAGGCTCGGACGGGAGTGCGGCCCCATGGGTCTCACTCCCCTGCTCGAGCACCTCGAGCGCTCGCATCACTCGTCGCGCGTTCCTGGCGTCGATGCGACCCGCCGTGGCAGGGTCGAGTCGCCGCAGCCGGGCGAGCAGCGCGTCGAGACCGCTGTCATCGAGTTCTCGTTGGAGTCGCTCGCGGACAGCGGTGTCGCGGGGCGGGAACGCGAAGTCGAAGACCACGCTCGAGACGTACAGACCGGATCCGCCGACGAGGATCGCGTCGCCTCCACGGGAGTGGATGTCAACCGCCGCGGCGCGGGCGAGCGGCTGGTACCAGGCCACGGCCGCTTCCTCGTCGACATCGCGCACGTCGAGCAGGTGGTGCGGGATGCCGCGACGCTCGTCGACCGTCAGCTTCGCCGTGCCGATGTCCATGCCTCGATAGAGCTGCATGGCATCGGCGTTGATGATCTCCGCGTGATTGCCGCGCGCACGCAGAGTTTCGGCGAGGTCGAGGGCGAGATCGCTCTTACCCGTGCCGGTGGCGCCGACGATCACCCACAGCTTCGGCGCGCCTGACGCCGAGGCGAGACTGTCTGCGGTCACACGCCGACGCGAAGCGTGGGGAGGCCGAGCGACACCGCTCGCGTCCCGCCGGTCGAGGCCGGAGCGGGCACCGCGCAGGATTCCGCCTGGGCTCGATCCCACGCGTCGCCACCGCGGGTGCGACGGATGCGCAGGGGCGCGCCGGTCGGATCGTCGGCGAGCAGGTGGAACGGCGCGGCATGGCTGATGGTCACGGTCACGACGTCGCCGGGACGCGGCAGATCGGAGCCGGGCGCGACCTCGAAGTGAACGAGGCGGTTGTCCTGCCCTCGTCCGGTGAGGCGGTGCGTCTCGGCATCCTTCTTGCCCTCGCCCGTCGAGACCAGCACCTCGACCTCGCGCCCGACCTGCTTCTGATTCTCCTCGAGGGAGATGCGCTCCTGCAGGGCGATCAGGCGGTTGTAGCGCTCCTGCACGACGGCCTTCGGCACCTGATCCGCCATCGTGGCCGCCGGAGTGCCCTCCCGTATGGAGTACTGGAAGGTGAAGGCGCTGGCGAAACGCGACTGCTCGACGACCCGCATGGTGTCTTCGAAGTCCTCGTCGGTTTCGCCGGGGAATCCGACGATGATGTCGGTCGTGATCGCGGCGTGCGGGATCCGGTCGCGAACGCGCTCGAGGATGCCGAGGAACTTCTCGCTCCGGTAGGAACGGCGCATGGCCTTGAGGATGCGGTCGCTCCCGGACTGCAGCGGCATGTGCAGCTGAGGCATCACGTTCGGAGTCTCGGCCATGGCATCGATCACGTCGTCGGTGAAGGCCGCGGGGTGGGGGCTCGTGAAGCGCACGCGCTCGAGTCCCTCGATCTCCCCGGTCGCACGGAGGAGCTTGCCGAAGGCCTGTCGATCACCGAATTCGACACCGTAGGAGTTCACGTTCTGTCCGAGCAGCGTGACCTCGATCGCGCCGTCCTCGACGAGTAGCCGGATCTCGTTCAGAATGTCGCCGGGTCGGCGATCCTTCTCCTTGCCCCGCAGGCTCGGCACGATGCAGAACGTGCAGGTGTTGTTGCAGCCGACGGAGATCGAGACCCATCCGCTGTGTGCGGAGTCGCGCTTGGTCGGGAGCGTCGACGGGAAGATCTCGAGCGACTCGAGGATCTCCAGCTCCGCCTCTCCGTTGTGACGCGCGCGCTCCAGCAGTCCGGGGAGCGAGCCCATGTTGTGGGTGCCGAAGACGACGTCGACCCAAGGGGCTTTATCGAGCACTGCCTGCTTGTCCATCTGGGCGAGGCACCCGCCGACGGCGATCTGCATGCCGTCCTTGCGCCGCTTGACGGCGGCGAGCTGTCCGAGTGTGCCGTACAGCTTGCCCGCGGCATTGACGCGCACCGCGCACGTGTTGATGATCACGACGTCGGCTTCGTCGCCGGCCTCTGCCCGGACATAACCGGCGCTCTCGAGCGACCCGGAGAGACGCTCCGAGTCGTGCACGTTCATCTGACAGCCGAAGGTGCGCACCTCGTAGGAGCGCTGTCTGCCGTCGTGGTCGATCGCCGCCGACGACGAGGAGATGATCGTCGGCTCGCTGCGCGGGATAGTCATGATGAACCCATTCTACGAGCGTGTTGAGAGGACGCCCGCGGCCCTCGATGGAACAGAGGTGGAGGGCGACAAGCCGATCGTCGTCGACACAACCCGCTCGTCGTCGACATAACCGCCCGTGGTCGAGTCAGTCCGATCGTCGAGTCAGTCCGAGTCGACGAACCGCACTCCGCTCGACCCGCGACCGGACGCTTCCGCCAGTGCTGTCTTCGCCGCGTTCATCGCAACCCCGCCGTTGTAGCCACGCCGCGCGAGCTGCCCGACGAGACGGCGGAGCGCCGTGTCGGGATCGAGCCTGGCGAGAGACCTCGCCTTGGTCCGCGCGAACTCTAGGGCGCGCTCCGCGTCGTCATCTGGCAGCTCTTCAAGAGCGGCGTCGATGATCTCGAGAGGAATGCCGCGCTGAGCGAGCGCGCGGGTGAGTGCCACGCGACCCTGTCCCTTCCGCTCAACTCCCCCTGCGACGAGTTGCTCGGCGAGAAGCGCATCGTCCAGGTAGCCCCGTCGCTCGAACTCCGAGATGACATCGTCGATCTCATGCGCGCCAAGACGTCGTCCGTTGCTCTCATAGCCGCGCAGCACAAGACGTGCCTCGGACACCGACAGCGATCGTGAGCGGAGCTTGCGCACGAGGAGCTCCTCCGCAGCTGCACGCGTCTCCTCATCACTCTGCGGAGACCTCGCACCCGCTCGGTCATCGTCGAGTGCGTCGCTCGACGAGCCTGGCACGGTATTGAGCGGACGTAGGCGAGGATTTCGCCGTGCCGCACCGCGAGCAGGATGGCGGTCGCTCGGAGAGCCGCTTGACTCCTCATCGCCGGTATGCGGGAGGTCGTCGCCGGCCCAGGTCGACCGCCAAAGTCCCGTGTCTCCTGTGCGCCGGGGCACGACGGCTTCCGCCGCGCGCCGATCATCATCGGACCCGTCGGCGTCCGTGGCGCCTCGATGCGGCGCGTTCTCAGCCACGCGGGGGCTCGGGTCGGCCGATGGAGCCGAACTGGAAGTGCCCCGCCGTCCGCCGAAAAGCGGGGTCACGGGAGCGAGCCGCTCGGGCTCGCCCCCGCGATCACTCATCGCACGCTCCGGTCACCGGAACACTCGTCCCTCGACCGTCGGTCTGCCTGCGCATGGCTCTTACGCGGGGCGGCGCTCGGCGAGCTCGTCACCGGGAGCCGCAGCAGCCGGTCCGCCGATCCCGAGCTTCTGCTTGATCTGTGTCTCGATCGTGAGAGCGATGTCGGGGTTCTTGATCAGGAACGTGCGGGCGTTCTCCTTGCCCTGTCCGAGCTGATCTCCGTCGTAGGTGTACCACGAGCCCGACTTCTTCACGATGCCGTGGTCGACGCCGAAATCAATGAGGCTGCCCTCGCGGGAGATGCCGACGCCGTAGAGGATGTCGAACTCCGCCTGCTTGAACGGAGGAGCCATCTTGTTCTTGACGACCTTGACCCTGGTGCGGTTTCCGACAGCGTCGGTGCCGTCCTTGAGGGTCTCGATGCGACGGATGTCCATGCGCACCGACGCGTAGAACTTGAGCGCCTTTCCACCGGCCGTGGTCTCCGGCGATCCGAAGAACACACCGATCTTCTCGCGCAGCTGGTTGATGAAGATCATCGTCGTGTTGGTCTGGTTGAGACCACCGGTCAGCTTGCGGAGCGCCTGCGACATCAGGCGAGCCTGGAGGCCGACGTGCGAGTCTCCCATCTCACCCTCGATCTCGGCACGGGGCACGAGGGCTGCGACGGAGTCGATCACGATCAGGTCGATCGCGCCGGAGCGCACGAGCATGTCGGCGATCTCGAGCGCCTGCTCACCCGTGTCGGGCTGCGAGACGAGAAGCGCATCGATGTCGACGCCGAGCTTGGCGGCGTAGTCGGGGTCGAGCGCGTGCTCCGCGTCGATGAACGCCGCGATGCCGCCGGAGCGCTGGGCGTTGGCGATCGCGTGCAGGGTGAGCGTGGTCTTACCCGAGGACTCGGGTCCGTAGATCTCCACGATGCGGCCACGCGGGAGTCCGCCGACGCCGAGAGCGACGTCGAGAGCGATCGATCCGGTCGGGATCACGGCGACGGGTGCGCGCTCGTCGCTGCCCAGCCGCATGACCGAGCCCTTTCCGAACTGGCGGTCGATCTGGGCGAGTGCGGTCTCGAGGGACTTCTCGCGGTCTGCGGGTGATGGCATGACGTGCTCCTTATGCTCGCGTGGTGCCGCCTGTAGGCTGTCGCGGTCGTCCCGGGATCGGGACGAACTCTCCGACAAGGCGTATGGCTCTTCGGCCTGTTCTCACCGTACGAGGGGCCACCGACATTGCGTCGCGTGAGCCAGCGAACGGGGAGAACGCGTTCTCCGAACCACTTGTGCAGAACGTTACGCCGGTTTCGAACACATCTTCGACGACACGCCGAGGCCAGCCGGGCGAATCTCGAAGCGAGCCGCCACCGCCGCTGATCTCAGCGCTTGCGCGGCTCCAGCCGCCCCGCGCCGTGGCGGCGCTCCAGAGGCACATCCGTCTCGGCGCACAGCGCGAGCCAGATCTCGCGCGGAGGAACACCCGCGTCCAACGCGGCCTCGGCCGTGCGCCCGGACAGCTGCGTCAGCACGAGATCACTCACCAGCGACGACGAGCGTCCGCCGAATTCAGCCTCCACGGCGCGAAGGAACTCGCTGCGACGCATGAAGAGTCAAAAGACCCGGCGTCAGTGGAGCGAAAGCTCGGGCTCGACGGCTGCCACCAGGTCATCCGGAACGACGTCTGGGAACACCTGGATGCCCTCGAGAACCGAGATGCGGTCGCCGACCTCGCGCATGATCGTCGAGATCGGGACATCGAGCGCGTCCGCGACCGACGCGAGGATCTCACTCGATGCTTCCTTCTGACCGCGCTCGACCTCACTGAGATACCCGAGGGCGACGGATGCCTTGCTTGCGACCTGGCGGAGCGTCCGCCCCTTCTGAAGACGGAAGTCCCTCAGAACATCGCCGATTTCCTGCCGTACGAGAATCATCGGAACCTCCTCCCAGATCGCCTACTCGAGGTCTCCCCCGATGGAATCGTCAGTCTAGTCGTATCGACTGTCACAGAATCTACCCTTGCACGCTGTGCTTTCGGTGTGAGCACATTCATGACAACGGGCACGTCGGCCTCGCTATTCCCACGTCAGTCGATGGAGGAGCGACAGTACGGCGTTCGCCGAGCTGGCGCGGATCCTCGCGCGATCGCCGTCGAACCGGAACGACTCGCTCACCGAGCACTCCGGGGTGACGACCGCGACGTGCACAGTGCCGACGGGCTGTCCGTCGGGCGAGTTCGGCCCCGCGATGCCCGTCGTCGCGATCCCGACGTCGGCTGGTTGCCCGACGGCGACGGTGCGCCGCACCCCGTCGGCCATCTGCAGTGCCACGCGGGGGTGCACCGGTCCGTGCGCCGCCAGCAGCGCCTCGTCGACGCCCAGCAGCGAATGCTTGACCGGAGTCGCATAGGCCACGACGGCGCCCCAGAGCACTGCCGAGGCGCCGGGGACGCTCACGAGTTCCGCAGCGACGGCGCCGCCCGTCAAGGACTCAGCCACGCCCAGCGTCCATCCGCGTCGGGTGAGGGCATCGACGGCGTCGGAAGCTCTCGTCACACCGGCCGCCTGGACCCTCTGACCTGCGCCACGATGTAGTCGATCCCGCTCGCCACCGTGAGGATCAGGACGATGATCATCAGTACTGCCGTGACGACCACCCACGGCCAGAGACCGATCACCACGTGCAACGGGAGCAGTGCCCAGCCGAGCGCGACACCCTGCACAGCCGTCTTGAGCTTGCCCATCCACGCCGCTGCGACCACGTGCTCCTTCGCGACCATCAACCGGTGGATGGTGATTCCCCACTCGCGCACGAGGATCACGACGACGACCCACCAGTTGAGCTCGGCGAGGATCGCGAGACCGATGAACCCTGCTCCGGTCAGCAGCTTGTCGGCGATCGGATCCCACAGCTTGCCGAAGTCGCTGACGATGTCATAGCGCCGGGCGAGGTAGCCGTCGACCCAGTCGGTGGAGATGGCGAAGACGAAGAGCACCCCGGCGATCCAGCGCACGGTCAGATCGGCCAGGCCGTATGTGCCGCCCAGCAGAAGCAGCACGAAGAACACGATCGCGAGCGGGATGCGGGCGACCGTTATCGCGTTGGGCAGCTGCCGAGGAATCGTCATCAGTCGCGTCCTGTCAGGCCCCAGGCGTCTTCGTCACCCTCAGCCTCGACGACGGGCAGACCTTCGAACTGCGCCTCCACCGGGTCCCGCGGAGCAGAGGGGCCCGGTGCGGCGGCCGCTGCCGCGGGCGCCGCACCGGCGGGAGCCGGAACGTCTTCGCCGCGGAGCTTCGCCATGACCTGCGGAAGCTGCTCGGGCGTCGCGAGCACGTCACGTGCCTTGGATCCCTCGGACGGGCCGACGATCTCCCTTGACTCCAGCAGATCCATCAGGCGGCCCGCCTTCGCGAAGCCGACGCGCAGCTTGCGCTGCAGCATGGACGTCGAGCCGAACTGCGACGACACGATGAGCTCGGCCGCAGCGAGGAGGAGTTCGAGGTCGTCTCCGATGTCCTCGTCGACCTCCTTCTTCTTGCTCGGCTCCATGGCCTCCTGCACGTCCGGCCGATACTCGGGACGAGCCTGCCGCGTGACGTGCTTGACGACCGCGTCGATCTCCTTCTCGTCGACCCACGCGCCCTGCAGACGGAAGGGCTTGGACGACCCCATGGGCGAGAACAGAGCGTCACCCTGACCGATGAGCTTGTCGGCACCGGGGCTGTCGAGGATCACGCGGCTGTCTGTGACGCTGGTGACGGCGAAGGCGAGACGCGATGGGACGTTGGCCTTGATCAGACCCGTCACGACGTCGACGCTCGGGCGTTGCGTGGCGAGGACGAGGTGGATGCCGGACGCACGGGCGAGCTGCGTGATGCGGACGATCGAGTCCTCGACATCGCGCGGAGCGACCATCATGAGGTCGGCGAGCTCGTCGACGACCACCAGCAGATACGGGTACGGCTTGAGCACGCGCTCGCTGCCGACGGGCACCTCGACCTCGCCGGCCCGGACGGCCCTGTTGAAGTCGTCGATGTGGCGGAACCCGAACGACGCGAGGTCGTCGTACCGCATGTCCATCTCCTTCACGACCCACTGCAGCGCCTCGGCGGCCTTCTTCGGGTTCGTGATGATCGGCGTGATGAGGTGCGGAACGCCTGCGTAGCTGGTGAGTTCGACGCGCTTGGGGTCGATCAGCACCATCCGCACGTCCGAGGGACGCGCGCGCATGAGGAGGCTGGTGATCATCGAGTTCACGAAGCTCGACTTACCGGAGCCGGTCGAACCGGCGACGAGGAGGTGGGGCATCTTCGCGAGGTTGGCGACCACGAAGTTGCCGCCCACGTCCTTGCCGACACCGATCGTCAGCGGGTGCGTGCTCTTGTGCGCCGCCTGCGAACGGAGCACGTCCCCCAGCGCCACCGTCTCGCGGTCGGTGTTCGGGATCTCGATGCCGATCGCGCTCTTACCCGGAATCGGCGAGAGGATGCGCACGTCGTTGGATGCCACGGCGTACGCGAAGTTGTTGCTGAGCTGCAGGATCTTCTCGACCTTGACGCCGTGTCCGACCTCGACCTCGTACTGGGTGACCGTCGGACCGCGCGAGAAGCCCGTGACCTTCGCGTCCACGTTGAACTGCGAGAGCACGCTCGTGATCTGCTCGACGATACGATCGTTCGCCTCCGAGCGGGCGACCGAGGGCGGACCCTCCGCGAGGACTCCTGGGGACGGGAGGATGTACGGCGCGACCGGAGCCTGCGGGCCGCCGTCGCCCGGGCCGTCGGTGCCGAACCCGTCGAGCCCCGGGAGCTCGGGCATCTCGCCCGTATCCGACTCGTCGTCGAGGAGCGCCGTGGTCTGCTGCTCCGCGAGTGCGTCGGTCACCGGGCGCACATCGGACAAGACCTCGGTCGCCGCGTCGTACGGGTTGGCGACCGTGACGGCCTGGTCGTAGGCGGGAGTCGCCTCCTGGGTCCCGAGGAGCGCCGTGATGTCGTCGGAGCCGAGCGTCCCCTCGTCGGGATCCTCCTCGCGACCGGTCTTGTTGCGACGCCACCAGGGCAGCACGTCGGGGTCGTCGACCTTGTCCGCGTCGTCGATCGCCGCGGCATCCTTCGCCGGCTTCTCGGCGCGCTCGGCGTCGAACATCCAGGCGTAGAGGTCGCCGAGGCGCTGGCCGATGCGGTTCGGCGGCGTCTTCGTGAGGATCAGGATGCTGAGCGCCACGAGCAGCGACAGCACGAGGTACGCGGGGATGTCGGTCAGATAGGTGAGCGGCTGTCCGATCAGCCACCCGAGGAGTCCACCGGATTCGCTGAGCGCCGGCATCCCTTGGTTCGGATGCGGTCGCGGACCGGCCACGTGGAGAATGCCCGACAGCGCGAGCACGAACATCCCGAAGCCGATTCCGATGCGCCCGTTGTCGTGGACGGACGAGGGGTGACGGAAGAGCCAACCGGCCAGCAGCAGGAGCAGGACCGGCATGATGAACGCGACCCGCCCCACGAAGAGGCCGACGGAGTACGCGCTGATGTTCGCGGCGACCTCGCTGCCGATGAAGAACCACTCGTTCACCGCGCCGGCGATCGCCAGCAGCACCAGGAGGAACGGGAAGCCGTCGCGACGGTCGTCCTTCTCGAGCGTCTCCGGCCCGAAGGCACGGAAGAGGCCACCTACGCCGTGTGCGAGACCGCCCCACGCGCGCACCATCACGGGAGGCTTGTCGAGGTCGTCGATGTACTTCTTCGGCGCAGCCTGAGCCTTCGGAGCGGCCTGGCGCTTCGGGCGCGACGACGCGCCGCTCGAAGCGCGCTCAGTCTTGGTGGTACTCCTGGCCATGCTTCCACGGTACGGCCAACCTCCGACGATGCCGCGTAATGACGCGGCACTCACGGCATCCGCCACTGACCGATCAGACCGTCGCCCTGACCATCGTCTCGCGGGATCCGGTCGACTCCACGACCGAGAACCCCTCCGCGCGGTAGAGGTTGCGGGCGAAGTTCTCGCGTTCGACGCTCAGGCTGATCCGCGCATGACCCTGTGCGCCGGCTAGCTCCACGAGCCCGCGCAGCAGGGACCGGCCCACCCCGCGGGCCCGCCAGAGCGGGTGCACCCCGATGATGAGCTCGGGCACCGCGACGCCGACGAACCCGAGGCCTGGCTCGTTCTGCGGGAGCATGCGGTACCAGGCGGCTCCGATGGGCACGTCGTCGGGATCGATCGCCACGAGGCCCTCGTCGGCCGTGCGCTTCCATCCGACCAGGTAGCGGCGATGCTCAGCGGAGGCGAGCACCTCGTGTCGAGGTCGCAGCCCGCCCGCGCGCCAGTTCGCCGCCTCGACGAGCATGTCGCCGAGGAACTTCGCATCGGTCTGAACGGCCCTGCGGGACGTGAAGGCCCTGTACATGTCCGGAGCATAGGGCGCGCGTGTTACGCCGGGATGTCGGCCACCCGTGAGTGCGAGCGGACCGCCGTCACGCCTCGATGACGAGCGGCACGATCATCGGACGACGACGGAGCTTCTGGTTGACCCACCGGCCGATCGTGCGGCGCACGACCTGCGACAGCGCGTGCGTGTCGCGGACGCCGTTGCCCGATGCCTCCTTGAGAGCGGCGACGATCTTCGGGGAGACGTCGTCGAAGACGGAGTCGTCCTCGGCGATACCGCGGGCATGGATCTCGGGTCCCGAGATGATGCGCCCGGTAGCTGCATCCACGACGACGATGACCGACACGAAACCCTCCTCGCCGAGTATGCGGCGGTCCTTGAGGTCTGCATCGGTGATCTCGCCGACCGTCGAGCCGTCGACGTACACGAAGCCGAGGTCGAGCTGACCCGCGACGCGCGCGTCGCCGTCCTTCAGGTCGATCACGGTGCCGTTCGACGCGATGATCGTCCGCTCCGCGGCGATCCCGGTGTCCTGGGCGAGCTTCGCGTTCGCCATGAGGTGGCGGTACTCGCCGTGCACGGGCAGGACGTTTTTCGGCTTCAGGATGTTGTAGCAGTAGAGCAGCTCGCCGGCGGCCGCGTGGCCGGATACGTGCACGCGGGCGTTGGCCTTGTGCACGACGTTCGCGCCGAGCTTCGTGAGTCCGTCGATCACGCGGTACACGGCGTTCTCGTTGCCGGGGATCAGGCTCGAGGCGAGGATGACCGTGTCGCCCTCGCTGATCTCGATCGCGTGGTCGAGATTCGCCATGCGGCTGAGCACGGCCATCGGCTCGCCCTGCGACCCGGTCGACATGTAGACGATGCGGTCGTCGGGAAGGTCCCGCGCCTTCTTGAAGTCGATGAGCACGCCGTCCGGCACCTTGAGGTATCCGAGCTGTTCGGCGATCGTCATGTTGCGCACCATGCTGCGGCCGAGGAAGGCGACGCGGCGGCCGTGCGCGTGAGCCGCGTCGATGACCTGCTGCACACGGTGCACGTGGCTGGAGAAGCTCGCGACGATCACGCGACGAGGGGCCTTCGCGATCACCTGGTCGAGCACCGGGCCGATCGACCGCTCGGTCGGGGTGAAGCCGGGCACGTCGGCGTTCGTGGAGTCGACGAGGAACAGGTCGACGCCCTCCTCCCCCAGACGCGAGAACGCACGGAGGTCCGTGATGCGACCGTCGAGCGGCAGCTGGTCCATCTTGAAGTCGCCGGTGGCGAGCACCATGCCGGCCGGTGTGCGGATCGCGACGGCGAGAGCATCCGGAATCGAGTGATTCACGGCGACGAACTCGAGGTCGAACGGACCGACCTGCTCGCGCTGCCCCTCAGTGACCGTCAGCGTGAAGGCTTTGATGCGGTGCTCCTTGAGCTTCGCCTCGACCAGCGCGAGGGTCAGGCCCGAGCCGATCAGCGGGATGTCGCTCTTGAGGCGCAACAGGTACGGCACAGCGCCGATGTGGTCTTCGTGACCGTGCGTGAGCACGACGCCGACGATGTCGTCGAGCCTGTCCTTGATCGGCTCGAAGTCGGGCAGGATCAGGTCGACGCCCGGCTGGTGCTCCTCCGGGAACAGCACTCCGCAGTCGACGATCAGGATCTTGCCGTCGAACTCGAAGATGGTCATGTTGCGGCCGACCTCGCCGAGTCCGCCGAGCGGGGTGACGCGCAGCGTGCCCCGTTCGAGGTCGGTGGGATCTGCGATCGGGATGGACATGCGCTCTCCTCAGTCGGACGCTTCCCGCGTCCGGTCGTTCATGATGTCGCGGCGCACCGCGACCGGTGTCAGCGTGTCGTGCCGTGCACCTTCGGCAGGGCGCCGCCCGCAGCCGCGTTGCGGTCGGGGCGGAAGTTCGAGAAGTCGGCACCGGGAACGTCCTTGACGAGGTCGAGCTCGTCCTCGATCAGAGCGGCCTCCCACTCCTCCGGTCCGACGAGGGGCAGACGCACGCGCGGGCTCGAGATGCGGCCGAGCCCGTGCAGGATGTACTTCGCCGCGACCGTGCCCGGCACGTGCGTCATGACCGCGCGGACGAGCGGCTCGAGGCGCTTGTGCTCGGCGGTCGCGGCCGCGAGGTCGCCGCGGTTGACGGCGTCCACGATGGTGCGGTACGGCGTCGCGGCGATGTTCGCCGTCACGCCGATCATGCCCGTCGCGCCGATCGCCAGGTGCGGCAGCACGTTCGCGTCGTCTCCGGAGAAGTACATGAGGTCGGTCTGGTTGAGCACGCGGCTCACCTCTGAGAAGTCGCCCTTGGCGTCCTTCACCGCGAGGATGTTGGGGTGCTTCGCGAGACGGAGGATCGTCTCGTACTTGATCGGCACGCCGGTGCGGCCGGGGATGTCGTAGAGGATCACCGGCAGATCGGTGGCGTCTGCGACGAGGCGGAAGTGCGTGAGGATGCCGGCCTGAGTCGGCTTGTTGTAGTACGGCGTGACGATCATGATGCCGTCGGCGCCGGCCTTCTCGCTGGCCTTGTAGAGCTCGATCGCGTGGGCGGTCTCGTTCGAGCCACCACCCGTGATGATCTTCGCGCGACCGGCCGAGACGGACTTGCCGACCTCGACGAGCTTGAGCTTCTCGGGGTCCGTCAGGGTCGAGGTCTCGCCGGTCGTTCCCGTCACGACGATGCCGTCCGCGCCGGCGGTGATCACGTCATCGATGTGCTTCTCGACGGCGGGCCAGTCGACTTCGCCGTCGGCGGTCATGGGCGTGACCAGCGCGACGAGAACCTGTCCGAAGGGGTTGCCCGAGTGCGTCATGATCCCAGCGTATCGGTCGGCCGGCGTTCACGCCGACGCTGCGGGCCGGATGACGTCACCTCGACGCACGTCGAGCGGATCGCTCAGCAGGATGCCGGCGAGTTCGCCTACCGTGGCCTCGCTCGCGCGCTTCCGGAACATCTCGATGCCCTTGATGCTCGTCTTTCCCACGGCCGCTCCCTCTCGCGCGACGTCGATGACGTCGTCGACCCGGAGGATGCCGCTGCGCACGGTCCCCGTGGCGATCCGACCGCGCCCCGTGATGGTGAACACGTCCTCCACCACGAACTCCGTCGCGGTCACGGCCGTCGAGAGGTCGCCGGCGGGGCGCACGGCGGCTCCGTCGGCCGTCATCGCTGCGAGACGCGTAGCCTCCGCCTCGTTGTAGCGCCGCAGCATCTCGTTCGCGTCCTGCGTCTCGCGTTTCCTGCCGAACAGCCAACCCATGACTCCGATCCTACGGAGACGCCTAGGCTCTGACGCATGAGCTGGATCACGCACGAGTCCTCGACGGTCTACGAGAACCCCTGGATCTCGGTACGAGAGGATCGGGTGACCGGCCCCGGCGGCGACGGGATCTACGGAGTGGTGACGATGCGCAATCCGGCGGTGTTCGTCGTCGCGGTCGACGAGCAGGACCGCGTGTGCCTCGTCACGCTCGAGCGCTACACCACCGGCATCTCCATCGAGGTGCCGGCCGGCGGCAGCGACGGCGAGGACCCGCTCGTCGCCGCACAGCGCGAGTTGGCGGAGGAGACCGGGTTCGAGGCGGCCGATTGGATTCCGATCGGCACGATGAACGCGCTCAACGGCATCGCCGCGGCACCCGAGCACGTCTTCCTCGCGCGCGACCTTCGCCCGATGCCAGTCGCCGACACCCGCACGCAGACGGAGGAGGGCATCGACGCGGTCGCCTGGGTCCCGTTCGCGGAGGTGCTGGACATGATCGCCGACGGTCGCATCACCGATGGCGAGACCGTCGCTGCGATCGCCATGGCCGGCATTCGCCTCGGGCGGTTCCGCTGAGGCGGGCGGGCGTCAGACGCGGCCTCGGCGAGCGATGCGCGCCGTCAGGGAGTTCGGAAGCACGCGCGTCAACAGCACAAGGGCCTTGTAGCGGAACGACGGGATCGACACCGGCCTGCCCGATGCCGCGTCACGCAGACCCTCGCGCACGACGGTTCGTGCATCAAGCCACATGAACGCCGGCACGCCTTCCTGCCCCGGGGGCAGCCCCATGCGCTCGTGGAAAGAGGTGTGCGTGAACCCAGGGCACACCGCGGTCACACTCACGCCGTCGGCGGCGTACTCGGTGTTCGCCCAGCGGCTGAAGCCGATGAGCCAGCTCTTGCATGCGGAGTACGTCGAGCGGGAGATGAACCCGGCGACCGAGGCCACGTTGACGATGCGTCCGCCGCGGCCCCGCATCGTCTGCAGCGCAGCGTGCATGAGGCGCATCGACGCCTCGACGTGCACGCGCAGGTGCCGCACCTCGTCGTCGATGTCGTTGTCGGCGAACTGCAGAGGCAAGCCGAATCCGGCGTTGTTCACCAGCAGGTCGACCGGGTCGTCGACATCGCGCAGTCGCGCCGCGACGCGGCCGACCCCTGCCTCGTCGGCGAGATCGGCGACCAGCACCTCGACTGCGACGCCGTGCTCGCTGCGCAGATCGGCTGCGAGCACTTCGAGCGCTTCGGCCGAGCGCGCCACGAGCACGAGGTCGGCGCGGCGACGCGCGAGCTGACGGGCGAACTCCTCACCCAGGCCGGCACTCGCACCGGTGATCAGCGCGGTGGGCATCAGCGCTCGTAACCCAGGAAGCGGTAGCGGATGCCGGTGCGGGAGGTCTGCCACTCCCCTTCGTCGACGACGCGCCACCCCGCGGTCGACGGCGCGAAAGCATCTCCGTCGACCTCGAGATCGAGCTCCGTCACCTCGAGACGGTCGGCGTCACCGATCACCTGGCGGAAGATCTCGGCACCGCCGATGATCCAGACGCGGTCGTGACCGCGGACGGCGTCCGTCATCGTCGCCGCGCGATGCGCACCCTCCGCCGACCAGTCCTGCTGGCGGGTGATGACCACGTTCTCGCGGCCGGGCAGCGGTCGGAAGCGCTCCGGGAGCGAATCCCACGTCTTGCGCCCCATGATCACGGGGGCACCCATCGTCACGCTCTTGAAGTGTGCGAGATCTTCGGGCACGTTCCACGGCATTCCGCCCTCGGCTCCGATGACACCGCCCGCTGCCTGCGCCCAGACCAGCCCGACCCAGGTCATACCGCCACCGCCGCGCGGATCGGGGCGTGGTGCTGGTAGTCCTCGACGACGAAGTCGTCGTACTCGTAGTCGAACACCGATTCCGGACTGCGCGCGAACCGCAGAGTCGGATACGGGAAGGGTTCCCGAGTCAGCTGCTCGCGCACCTGCTCGAGGTGGTTGTCGTAGATGTGGCAGTCGCCGCCGGTCCAGACGAAGTCCCCCGGCTCGAGACCCACCTGCTGCGCGATCATCATCGTCAGCAGCGCGTACGAGGCGATGTTGAACGGCACCCCGAGGAACAGATCGGCGCTGCGCTGATACAGCTGGCAGGACAAGCGTCCGTCCGCCACGTAGAACTGGAAGAGCGCATGGCACGGGGCCAGCGCCATGTCGGGGATGTCGGCCGGATTCCAGGCCGACACGATCAGACGGCGGGAGTCCGGCGTCTGACGGATCTGCTCGATCACCTGGGACAGCTGATCGATGCTCTCACCGTCGGGAGTCGGCCAGGAGCGCCACTGCACGCCGTAGACCGGACCGAGGTCGCCCTCGGCATCCGCCCACTCGTCCCAGATGGTCACGCCGTGATCCTGCAGCCAGCGCACGTTGGAATCGCCGCGGAGGAACCACAGCAGCTCGTACGCGATGGACTTGAAGTGCACGCGCTTCGTGGTGATGAGCGGGAAGCCCTGCGAGAGGTCGAATCGGATCTGTCGACCGAACACGCTCGTGGTGCCCGTCCCCGTGCGATCGGACTTGTGCGTGCCGTGCTCCAGCACGTCGCGGAGCAGGTCTTCATACGGCGTCGGGACGGCTGCGCTCATGTCAGCCAGACTACCCGCCGCCGGCGACATCGGAGCGGTCCGTCACGGTCGGAAACATCGCGTCCACCCCGCCCGCAGCAGGTTTACGCTCGACCCATGTCACCCGGCCTCGCGCTCGCCATCGCGGGAGCACTCGTCGTCCTCGCGATCGTCGCGGGGCTGGCGATCCGTGCGCGAGACGGCCGCCGCAGCGCAGCCGGCGGCCTCCGTTTCGACCCCGCCGACGGAGGGACCCCGCTCGCAGAGCGTGCCACCCTGGTGCAGTTCAGCACCGAGTTCTGCACCCGCTGCCCGCAGGTGCGGCGTCTGCTGACGTCCTACGCGGATCGGGACGACTCCGTCGCCCACGTCGAGGTCGACCTGACGCATCGCCCCGACCTGTCGTCCCGATACCGGGTGCTGCAAACCCCCACGACCTTCGTCGTCGACCGATCGGGCGCCGTCCGCGCACGATTCCACGGCGTGCCGCGCCCGGCCGCCCTCACCGAGGCATTGGCTGCCCTCTGACGCGGCAGAATTGGAGCAGAGATGAGCACCTCCGTCGGCATCGACCCCCGCGGACCGCGCTTCGCCGCCACGATCACGACGGCACTGCTGCTCGTGGCGACGTTCCTCGGGCTCGTCGGCACCTCGCCCGACGCCGCATCCGCGACGCTGGCGCAGCGCGCGCTCGACCCCGGCTTCCTGCTCGCGGCCGTCCTCGCTGCGCTGTTCCTCTGGAGCGTCGTCTCGCCCTCGACCGCACCCTGGGGCGTGCTCTTCCGCCGATTCGTGAAGCCGCGACTGAGCCCGCCGTCGGAGCTCGAGGACCCTCGACCTCCGCGCTTCGCCCAGGGCGTCGGCCTGTTCGTGGTCTCGGTGGGCCTCGCCCTCCACCTGCTCGGGATCCCGTGGGCCCTGCCCATCGCCACCGCGGCGGCGTTCATCGCTGCCTTCCTCAACGCGGTGTTCTCCCTGTGCCTCGGAGGCCAGCTCTACCTGCTTCTCCGGCGCGCCGGTCTTCTCGGCCGCACGGCCGCCACCACCTGAGCCGGTTCCCTCCCGCCTACCTGCTCGATAGGCTGACCGGACACGCGACCCGCACACCGAGCATCGCGAGAACCGGAGGAATCATGCCCGTCACCAGCGAAGCCACCACCACCTGGACCGGATCCCTCGCGGAGGGCTCGGGCACCGTCGCGTTCTCGTCGTCGAACCTCGGCACCTTCCCGATCGACTGGAAGGCCCGCAGCGAGGGCAGCGACACGACGACGACGCCCGAAGAGCTCATCGCCGCGGCCCATGCCTCGTGCTTCAGCATGGCCCTCTCCCACGCCCTGTCGGAGAACGGCACCCCGCCGGAGCGTGTGAACACCAGCGCATCCGTGACCTTCAAGCCCGGCGTGGGCATCACCGGCAGCCACATCAACGTCAATGCCGTCGTGCCCGGTCTCACGCCCGAAGCGTTCCAGGAGATCGCGGAGGGCGCGAAGACTGGCTGCCCGGTCTCGCAGGCCCTCGCGGGCATCGACATCACTCTCGAGGCGACACTCGCCTGATGGCCGACCTCAGCGGCGGGCGAGCCTGATCGCCGATCGGATGCTCGCCCGCGCATCCTTGCGATGTCCCGACGCATCCTGCACGACGCCGAGCCGGTATCGCGCCCGCCAGTCGTCCGGAGCCGCATCCGCCTCCGCCTCGTAGCGGGCGATCAGCGGCGCCGCGTCCTCGGCGCGGAGCCGTCCGCTCGGGGTCAGCTCGGTCTCCGCCTCCGGCATCCCGCCCTCGGCGTCCAACGCGCGGCCGAGACGGTCCGCCGCGAAGCCGAACTGCATCTCGCGCACCAGCGCCCAGGCGCCGAGCGGCGCGAGCACGAGGAGCGCGATGCCCATGCCGATCGACACGCCGGTGCCGACGGCGAAGAACATGACCGCGAGCCACACGGACACCGCGAGATACACCAACAGCGACGCGGCCATGAGTCCGACCCCGATGCGCGACATCACGAGCGGATGCCGATGTCGATCATGCTCTCGAGTCCGACCACGACACCGGTGGCCTGCGCCGCGTAGGGCACAGCGAGCCGGATGCCCGGCGCGTACGCCAGCGCGGGCTCGACGGTGTCGTGCACGAACGAGAGCGACTCCCCCGGACCCGACAGGATGACCTCCTGCTTGGCGATGACCCCGGGTCGACGCAGCGAATGGACGGGGACCGTCCCGACCTGCTGACCCCGCGCTCGCTGGTCGGCGTGCGGGGCGCTGACGGGCCCCCTGTCGGCGCGCGCCGCCGCGATGAGCTCGGCCGTGCGCACGGCGGTACCGCTGGGCGAGTCCACCTTGCGCTCGTGATGCGCCTCGACGATCTCGGCCGAGGGGAAGAACGGCGCCGCCGCGGCGGCGAGAGCCGAGCCGAGGACCGAGCCGAGCGAGAAGTTCGGGATGAACACGACGCCGTTCTCCGCGGCGTCCACGAGTGGGCGCACCAGCGCGATCCGCTCGGCCGACCAGCCCGACGTCGCGACGAGCACGTTGATGCCGCGCTCGACCGCCGCGCGCACGACGTCGATGCTCACCTGCGGGGTCGTGGCATCGACGACGAGGTCGGCACCATCGATCTCGGCCAGGTCGCTCGACGACGTCAGCACACGGCTCACCTCGAACCCGTCCAGCTCGTCGATCACCGCGTGGATGATGGAGCCGAGCTTCCCGGTGCCGCCGACGAGAGCTACCTGCGTGGTCATGATCCGAGTCTATTTCGCGGACGGACGCCTGCCCGGCGGCTGGCCGTGCAACGTCGTATCAGACCGGCATCGTGTCGGGTATACCCGTACGGAGTTCGACGGGAAGATGCCCCGTGTCGTTATGGGTGAGCAGCGTCCAGGGGCGTCCCTGCTTCTGCGCGATCACGGTCAGGCCGCAATGTGCCTGATTCAGGGTCATCCACCGCCACTCGGGAGCCCCGAGCACCTCCCTGACGAACCAGGAGATCACGAAGTTGTGGGTGATGAGCACCTCGTGCACGTCACCGGGTTTGCGCACGAGGAACTCGTTCACGGCATCCGCCATCTGTGCGCGCCCGGCCTCGATCTCGGCATCCGTGATCGAGCCGAAGAAGGGCTCGAAGACCGCGGGGGTCTCGTCGGTCATCCCGGTCGGCACGCAGTCGAACAGCAGCGCGGTCGGCTCCGGATCGACCGATGGAAGGCGGGCGGCGATGGCACGAGCCGTCTCGTTGGCTCGCAGCAGCGGGGAATGCCACACGGCGTCGAGCGGAAGACCCGAGAGGCGGTCGGCGATGAGCTCGGCCTGACGGGCTCCGCGCGGAGAGAGCGGGCCGTCGGCGAGACCGTGCTCGGCATCCTGATGTTCGCCGTGCCTGACCAGGTATATGTAGTGCGTCACAAACTCGCTCGCTTCATCGACAGCATCCGTCGGGATCTCCCCCAGCCTATGTCAGGTCTGTGAGAGTGACGGGAGGACGCTCAGTTGCCCGCGCGAGTCAGGTCAGCGACCTGCACGCGAGACAGACTCACGCCGGCACCCTGCATCAGCTCGTCGACGTGCTCGGTCGCGAACGTGTTGACGATCGGAGCGGCGACAGTCCGCTGCGCTAGCAGCCAGGCGACGGACACGGCGGCGACCGGCACGTCGAGTTCGGCGGCGACCTGGTCGAGAGCCTTGAGGATCTTCGTGCCGCGCCGGTTCAGGTGTCCGCGCAGCTGCTCGCCGCGCACGCCTCTCGAGGTCAGCGCCTTGCTCCGGTGTCGGCCGGAGAGGAAGCCGTGCTCGAGCGCGTGCGACGGGGTGACGGCGAGGTTCTGGGCTCCGGCCACGAGTCGCAGGTCGCCCTCGAACGGCTGACGTCGCACGAGGTTGTACGGCGAGTCGATCACCTGGATGCGCGGGTAACCCGCCGAGGCGAGGATGCGCGCCTCGACGAGACGCTCCGGCGCGAGCCCGAAGGCGCCGAGCGCACCGATCTTGCCCGCCTCGGTGAGCCATTCCACCGTGGCGAGCGTGTCTTCCAGGTTGGTCGTGCGATCCAGGGTCGCGTCGAGGTAGAGCACGTCGATGCGCTCCACACCCAGGCGGGTGAGCGAGCCTTCGACGGCGCGGACGAGATTGACCGACCCGAGCCCCGGGTTGTCGGCGTGAGCGCCGATCCGCACACTGAGCAGAGTGCGGTCGCGACGTCCGCGAGAGCGCAGCCACTGTCCGATGATGTGCTCGCTGCGGCCGCCTGAGAACCCGTCAGCGGTGTGGATGGCATTGCCGCCGAACTCCACGTACCGGTCCAGGATGCCGTGGCTGGTCTCGAGGTCGACGTTCCAGCCGAACTCCGCCGCGCCGAGCATGAGCGGGAAGGTGTCGAAACCGGTCTCACCGAGCGGCACCCTGATCGACTCGCCGATGCCGGGGCCGACGATCGGGATGGGAGCGGAGGGGTGTTCCGCGTCGTGCGGGGCGCGCTCTGCGGAGGCGCCTGCGCCTACGCTGAACAACCGCATCTTCCTCACCCCCGCGTCGATCGAACGTTCCGATCTCCGTCACTGCCTGGTCTGCACCCCCCGGTGCGTACTTCGAGGGTATGCGATGACCGCGAACCCGCCGGCCAATACGGCGAACGGCGAGGGAACTTCCCATAACGGTTTGGTCACGCCACGGAACGACGGAACCCGGGCCCGTCGCGAAGACGGACCCGGGTTCGATGTCGCAGCGGCGATGCTTACTCGGCCACGGCCTCCTCGGCGGGAGCAGCGCCCTCGGAAGGCGCGTCGTCGAGCACGGGCTCGAGCGAGAGCTTGCCGCGATCGTCGATCTTCGTGATCTTCACGAGGATCTTCTGGCCGACGGAGAGCACGTCCTCGACGTTCTCGACGCGCTTGCCACCGGCGAGCTTACGCACCTCGGTGACGTGGAGCAGGCCGTCCTTGCCGGGAAGCAGCGAGACGAAGGCGCCGAACGTGGCGATCTTCACGACGGTTCCGAGGAACTGCTCGCCGACCTCGGGGTTCGTCGGGTTGGCGATCGCGTTGACCTGGGCACGGGCTGCCTCGGCCGACGGGCCGTCGGTCGCGCCGATGTAGACGGTGCCGTCCTCCTCGATGGAGATCTGCGCACCGGTCTCGTCCTGGATCGCATTGATCGTCTTGCCCTTCGGGCCGATCAGCTCGCCGATCTTGTCGACCGGGATCTGCACGCTGATGACGCGAGGCGCGGTGGGCGCCATCTCATCGGGAGCGTCGATCGCGGCGTTCAGGACGTTGAGGATGGTCAGACGCGCGTCACGGGCCTGGGTCAGCGCGCCGGCGAGCACCGACGACGGGATGCCGTCGAGCTTCGTGTCGAGCTGGATGGCCGTGACGAACTCGCTGGTACCGGCGACCTTGAAGTCCATGTCGCCGAGCGCGTCCTCCGCGCCCAGGATGTCGGTGAGCGCCGCGTAGCGGGTCTCACCGTCGACCTCGTCGGACACCAGACCCATCGCGATACCGGCGACGGGTGCGCGCAGCGGCACACCCGCGTTCAGCAGCGACAGGGTCGACGCGCAGACCGAGCCCATCGACGTCGAGCCGTTCGAGCTCAGCGCCTCGGAGACCTGACGGATCGCGTAGGGGAACTCCTCGCGGCTCGGCAGCACCGGCACGAGCGCGCGCTCGGCCAGGAAGCCGTGCCCGATCTCGCGACGCTTCGGCGAACCCACACGGCCGGTCTCGCCGGTCGAGTAGGGCGGGAAGTTGTAGTGGTGCATGTAGCGCTTGCTCGTCGTGGGCGACAGCGAGTCGATCTGCTGCTCCATCTTGAGCATGTTCAGCGTGGTGATGCCCAGGATCTGGGTCTCGCCGCGCTGGAAGATCGCCGATCCGTGGACGCGCGGGATGACCTGCACCTCGGCGTCGAGCGGACGGATGTCGGCGAGGCCGCGGCCGTCGATGCGCGATCCCTCGGTGAGGATGCGACCGCGGACGATCTTCTTCGTGACGGACTTGTACGCCGCGGAGAACTCGAGCGGAGCCGCGGCGGGCAGGTCGCCGGCCTCGGTCGCCTCGATGAGCTCGGCCTTGACCCGATCCTTGATCGCGTCGTCGGCGGTCTGGCGCTCGGCCTTGTCGGCGATCTGGTACACGCCGACCAGTTCGTCGTACGAGCGGCCGGCGACGAAGTCGTAGACCTCCTGGCTGTAGGCCGGGAAGACCGGGTAGACGCCCGGCTCCTTCGACGCCGTGGCGGCGAGCTCGGCCTGAGCCTTGACGAGCTGGGCGATGAACGGCTTCGCGGCCTCGAGGCCCTCGGCGACGACGTCCTCGCTCGGCTTGGTGGCACCGGCCTTGATGAGGTTCCAGCTGTTCTCGGTGGCCTCGGCCTCGACCATCATGATCGCGACGTCTTCGGTGCCGTCGGCCTTGGTGACGACGCGACCCGCGACGACGAGGT
Organism: Microbacterium hydrocarbonoxydans; assembly: GCF_023715885.1. GTDB lineage: Bacteria > Actinomycetota > Actinomycetes > Actinomycetales > Microbacteriaceae > Microbacterium > Microbacterium hydrocarbonoxydans_C. The sequence continues at coordinate 213,778 of NZ_JAMBOY010000002.1, forward strand.
CGAACACGGCCTCGTCGACCTGCGCGGCGGTCGGGAACGCGACCCACTGGTCGGCGTGCTCGCCGTGACCGGGGATGAACGCGAGGCGTACACCAGCGACCGGGCCGGAGAACGGCAGACCGGAGATCTGCGTCGACGCGGAGGCCGCGTTGATCGCCAGGGCGTCGTAGAACTCGCCCGGTGCGATCGAGAGCACGGTGATGACGATCTGGACCTCGTTGCGCAGACCGTCGACGAACGACGGACGCAGCGGACGGTCGATCAGACGGCAGACGAGGATCGCCTCGGTGGAGGGACGGCCCTCGCGGCGGAAGAACGAGCCGGGGATCTTGCCTGCGGCGTAGGAGCGCTCCTCGACGTCGACGGTCAGCGGGAAGAAGTCGAAGCCTTCACGCGGGTGCTTGCCGGCGCTGGTGGCCGAGAGGAGCATGGTCTCGCCGTCGAGGTACGCGGCGACGGCGCCCTGAGCCTGCTGCGCGAGGCGGCCGGTCTCGAAGCGGACGGTGCGGGTGCCGAAGCGGCCGTTGTCGAGAACGGCCTCGGTGGCGGTGATTTCAGGACCTTCCAAGAGGTCTCTCCTTCTTTGTTTAGACTCGCGGATCCGTGTGATCCGCGAGCGTGTTCGTGAAGGAGCGGAATCGTCGGGGTTCGGGCGCGCGGGCACTCCCGCGAACATCGCCTGCGCTGGCCACCAGTAGAAAGCCACCCGACGACACCCGCCGAGGAACCCACCACAGGGGACCAGCTTCTCCGCCGATCGCTCCATGAGTCGATGTGAAATTGTTGTGGCGACAGACGTCGACCGCTCACAGCCTATCAGCGCACCCCCAGATCGCCCGCGGAACACGATCCGCCCGTCGCCTGCCGCAGACCGGCCACCCGCCGGTCATCGGCCGTTCACATGCCGGACGCCGGGCGGTGGGGCGCGTGAGCTGTGGTGTGGGGATGCGCATGTCAGTGATCGGCTGCGGGTACCTCGGTGCCGTGCACGCCGCAGCCATGGCCTCGATCGGACACGACGTGATCGGCATCGACGTCGATGCGGGAAGGATCGACGCTCTGCGCCGCGGATCGGCGCCGTTCTTCGAGCCGCGCCTCGACGAGCTGCTGCAGGAGGGAACCGCGTCCGGCCGGCTCCGCTTCAGCACGGACATCTCGGATGTCGAGGGAGCGGCCGTGCACTTCGTCGCCGTCGGAACCCCGCAGGTGCCCGACGGGCATGCCGCGGATCTCCGCTTCGTCGACGCGGCCGTGGCGTCGCTCGTCCCCCACCTGCGCCCCGGTGACGTCGTGGCAGGCAAGTCGACCGTGCCCGTCGGAACGGCTGCGCGCCTGTCGGGTCCGATCGACGCCCGCGGAGCCACGCTCGTCTGGAACCCGGAATTCCTCCGGGAGGGATGGGCCGTGCACGACACGGTCACGCCGGATCGCCTGGTCGTCGGGATCCCGGCCGGCGAGGCGGGCGCGAGTGCCGCCGAACTGCTGCGCGAGGTGTACGCGCCGGCGATCGAGGCGGGCTCACCCCTCCTCATCACCGACCTCGCCACCGCCGAACTCGTGAAGGGCGCCGCGAACGCGTTCCTCGCGACGAAGATCTCGTTCATCAACGCGATGGCCGAGATCGCCGAGGCCGCCGGGGCGGATGTCGCTCTGCTCGCCGACGCCCTCGGCCACGACTCCCGCATCGGGCGCCGATACCTCGGCTCGGGCATCGGCTTCGGCGGCGGGTGTCTGCCGAAGGACATCCGTGCCTTCGCCGCGCGGGCTGAGGAGCTCGGTCGCGGCGAGGCGGTGGGGTTCCTCCGCGAAGTGGACGGCATCAACATGCGCCGGAGGGACCGTGCCGTGCGGATGGTGATCGACGCCCTCGGCGGTCTCGTGTTCGGACGCCGCATCGCAGTGCTCGGCGCGGCCTTCAAGCCGTTCAGCGACGACATCCGCGACTCCCCCGCACTCGATGTCGCGGTGCGGCTGCGCGGACTCGGTGCCGACATCGTCGTGACCGACCCCGCCGCGCTCGAGAACGCCGCCGCAGCACACCCCCAGCTCGGCTATGCCGCCGACCGCGACGACGCGCTCCGCGACGCCGACGCGGTCGTCGTCGTCACGGAATGGGATCTGTACCGACGTGAGCTCACGCCGGAGCACGCGGGCTCGCTCGTCGCCGGCCGCGTCATCGTCGACGGCCGCAACTGCCTGGATGCCGCGGCCTGGCGCGCGGCCGGCTGGGCGTACCACGGCATGGGCCGACGCTGACCCGGCCGCTTCCGACGGGCGGTCAGACGATCGGGACGCCGCGCTGCGCGGCGGAACGGCCGAGGTACACGTAGTCGTCGTGCTTCGCGACCCGGCCATCCCCTGCCGCACGCCCGTGCAGGCGGCGCCAGACCCAGGGCAGCGCGTGCCTGCGCCACCACAGACCGGCGCCGATCGACTCGTTCTCGTGGAGCGAGGCGTCGAGAGCGCCGAGCGCGTCCGCGTGCGGGACGCCGAGCACCTCGCCCGCCCGGTATGCGAGGAAGCGGTGCCCTCGGCTGCTCAGGTGCACGAGATCCTCGCCCCAGTTCGGCCGGTCGGGCAGCGTCGGGTGCATGTCTGTGTCGATGAGGATCGCCCCGGTGCGTGCGGCGATCCCCGCGAGCGCCGTGGCGAAGGCCGCGAAGCGTCTCGCGTAGATCTGAGCGGCGCGTCGACGCGGGAGGAACGGCGTGACGAGGAGCACATCCGCCCCGCTGGTGCGCAATGCCACGACAGCCTGTTCGAGCTGGGCGGCGATCAGCCGCACGTCGACGGTACGACCGACCAGATCGTTCGCCCCCACGAGGATCGACACCAGGTCGGGGCGCAGCGCGAGCGCTCGGTCGAGTTGGGGGCCGCAGACGTCGCGCACGCGCTTCGACCGGATGGCCAGGTTCGCGTAGTGGAGGCCTCCCCGAGCAGCAAGCAGGAGGGCGAGTCGGTCGGCCCAGCCCCGAAGCGAACCGTCGGGCGCGGGATCGCACAGCCCTTCGGTGAGTGAGTCGCCCAGGGCCACGTAGCGGTTCCAGCGCGGGCTCGGCACGACGACGGACGGCTCGGGCCGGGACGCGCGACGAGCGCGCAGAGCGGTGTCGACTGCCCGCAGGCCGATCGCATCGTCGAAGTGACCGAGGAGCTGATCGCAGACGCTTCCCCAGCTGCGCCTCTGCACCGCTTCCCATCCCGCCTCTCCGAGGGCGCGGCGTTTGCGCTGATCGCCCACGAGATCCTGCACGCGCATGGTCAGGTCGGCGAGATCACCGGGGCGGTAGAGCCATCCGTCGATCCCCATGCGCACGAGGTCGAGCGGGCCTCCGCGTCCTGTGGCGACGACGGGCACCCCGCTCGCGTGCGCCTCCTGGAGCGTCTGCCCGAACGTCTCGCTCTCGCCCGGGTGGACGAACACGTCGAACGAGGCCATCGCTGCGGCGAGCGCGTCACCGCTCAGGTGCCCGAGGAAGAGAGCTCGCGGCATCAGGGTCTCGAGCTTCGCACGACTCGGACCATCGCCGACGATCACGACCCTGGTGCCGGGGATGCCGTCGAGCACCGCCAGGTCCTCGACCTGTTTCTCCGGCGCGAGCCGGCCGACGTAGCCGATCACGACCTCTGCTCCCCAGGTGGCGCGTAGCTCCTCCGAACGCCGCGACGGGTGGAACCGCTCTGCGTCGACCCCTCGGCCCCAGCGTCGCACCCTGTCGATGCCGAGCGCAGCCAGCTGGTGGACGGACTCCGCCGAGGGGGCGAGCGTGAGAGTGGCCCTGCGGTGCAGTCGAGCGATGTGGGCCTGTGCGATCCCGGTGGTCGCCGGGATGCCGTAGCGCTCGGTGTACGCGGCTACGTCGGTCTGGTACGCGGCGACCGCTGCGACATCGAGACGCTCTGCGGCGAGCGCGCCCCGCCATCCGAGCGCGAACGGCGAGGCGAGGTGCACCACATCGGGTTCGAAACGACGAAGGGATGCCGCCACCCGGTGCGCCGGTGAGGTGCCCACCCGCACGTTGCGGTAGCCGGGGAGCGGGAGGCTCGGGATGGCATGCACGGGAGCGCCGGAGATCTCGGTGGGGATGCCCGCGGCATCCGGAGCGAGAACGTGGGCCTCGTGCCCCGTGCGCTCGAGGTGCTTCAGGATCTGCAGCACGGATCCGGTGACACCGTTCATGTGCGGAAGGAAGGACTCTGTCACGATCGCGACTCTCACCCCCTCAGAATGCCGCTGCGAGAACCCCCACGATCGCGGATACGGCGGCGCGCACCAGAAGTTCACCGGATGCTGGATCGCTGGTCACCGGCTATCCGCGCTTTGGTTCCCGTTCACCTCCGCCGCGCAGGGTGAAGCCGTGCCGATCGACCTGCTCACCGGGCCCTGGGCTCTCGCGACCATGAGCCTGCTCGTGCTCGGCGACTCCTTCTTCGTGGTGATACCGGGCGAGATCGCGGTGACCGCGCTCGGTGCGATCGCGTCGACGGCCGGGTCGCCGCCGCTCTGGTCCGTGATCGTCTGCGCGGGAGTAGCGGCGTTCCTCGGCGATACGGCCTGCTACCTGATCGGCCGGACGGTGGGGACGGAGCGATGGCGGTGGATGCGGGCATCCCGTGTGCAGCGGGCGCTCGCCTGGGCCCGGCGTCGACTCGACACCGGGACGGCGAGCGTGCTGTTCACCGCCCGGTTCGTCCCCTTCGCGCGACTCGCCGTGAATCTGGTCGCCGGGGCGTCGCGCATCCACCCCGCGCGGTATCTGAGCCTCGCGGCCGTCGCAGCGCTCGGCTGGGGGGCCTACCAGGCGTCGGTCGGAGCGGTCGTGGCGCTCATCCTCCCCGGCGGTCCCATCATCGCCGTGATCGCTTCGGTCGCCGTCGCCCTGGCCCTGGGCGCCGTGATCGATGTCGTCACGACGCGGGTCCGCAGGTGACCGACAGGTCGAACGAGCGGTGCCCTAGGCTGGCGGTCATGAGCACCGAAGAAGGCGCGTCCTCGACCGAGGACATGAAGCGCAAGTTCAAGGAAGCGCTCGAGAAGAAGAACGCGCACCACCGCCAGGGTGAGGCTCACCTGGACGGCGACTCGGCCGTCCACGGCACGCACGCCCCGCAGACCCGGCGCGAGTTCCGACGCAAGAGCGGCTGATCGCACGGATGCGGGAGCCGACGCACGTCGACTCCCGCATCCCCTTCGGGCCTCTGTCAGTTCTGCGCGGCCCTGGCGCGTGCGCGCTCCTGCTTCGCCGACATCTCGTCGAGTGCGGAGTCCTTTAGGCCCTGCGCGTCGACGGCCGTGCGCTCGTCGGCCATACCGTGGTCATCGACGCCGTCGAGGACCGACTCATCGAACGGCAGCTCACCGCTGAGGACTCGGCGAGCGCGCTCCCGATCGATCTCGCGGGTCCACGTGCCGATGAGCAGCGTCGCGACGGCGTTGCCGGTGAAGTTGGTCAGGGCGCGTCCCTCCGACATGAACCGGTCGATGCCGACGATCACTCCGACGCCGTCGACGAGGTCGGGGCGGTACGCCTGCAGACCGCCCGCGAGCGTCGCGAGCCCGGCACCGGTGACGCCCGCTGCTCCCTTGCTCGCGATGATCATGAACACGAGCAGACCGATCTGCTCGCCGATCGACATCGGCTGCCCCATGCCCGTGGCGATGAAGAGCGACGCCATGGTCAGGTAGATCGCGGTGCCGTCGAGGTTGAAGGAGTACCCGGTCGGGACCGTGATGCCGACGACCGGCTTGGAGACGCCGACGTGCTCCATCTTCGCGATGAGTCGAGGCAGGGCGGACTCCGACGACGAGGTGCCGACGATCAGGAGGTACTCACGAGCCAGGTACTTGATGAGACTGAAGATGTTGACCCGCGTCACCGCGAACAGCAGCACGCCCAGCACCACGACGATGAACACGATGCAGGTGATGTAGAAGGCGATCATCAGCACGCCGAGGCTCCAGATGGCCGCGATGCCGGTCTTGCCCACGACGGCCGCGATGGCTCCGAACGCACCGAGCGGCGCGAGCCACAGGATCATGCCGAGGATGCGGAAGACGAGCTTCTGCAGGTTCTTGACGGCGTCCATGATCGGGGCGCCCTTCTCCCCCAGTCCCTGCAGGGCGAACCCGACGAGCAGCGCGATGAACAGCACCTGCAGCACGCTCTCCCCGGTGAACGCGGAGAAGAAGGTGGCCGGGATGATGCCGAGCACGAACTCCGTGGTCGTCTTCGCCTCGGTCTCGGTCGCGTCGTAGGTCGCCGATGCCATGTCGAGACCGGCGCCCGGGTGGATGATGTTGCCGACGACCAGGCCGATCGCGAGGGCGAAGGTCGACATCACCATGAAGTACAGCAGCGCGAGTCCGCCGATCTTGCCGACGGTCGCCGCCTTGGCGATGGATCCGACGCCGACCACGATCGTGCAGAAGATGATCGGCGCGATCATCATCTTGATGAGCGACACGAAACCCTTGCCGATCGGCTCGAGGCTCTGACCGACCTCGGGCCAGATGAGGCCGACCGCGGCTCCGAGCACGACCGCGCTGATCACCGACACGTACAGCCAGGTGTGCCGGTCCCACGACTGCTTGCCTCGCCGCCAATGGAATCCGGGAAGGGTGAACCCCGTCGTGATGGCCATGGCATCCTCCTTGATCATGAACGTCGTCGTCCGTCTGCGCCGGCGTCGTCGCCCGCGGTGTGTTCACACTCCCCGACTTCCGGCGCCACGGATATTTGTGGTCGTATTGGTCACTACCGAGATCCCGTCACCGCGATCACCGACGATCGGAAGGACCCGATGCGACACGCACACGGCACCCGCAGCACCGCCTCGGCGGTGTTCCTCGTCGTCCTCGCGGCGGCCGTGCTGATCGGCGCCCTCGTCGCCGTGTTCCTCGTGGTCGAGGCGCAGCGCGCGACGCACGCCGAGGCCGATCGGGTGACGGCGGCGACCGCGGTGACGCTTGCGACGTCACCCGTCGTCGCCGAAGCATTGGCAACGGGCGACACGGATGCCGCGACGCGTGCTCTCGAGCCGTACGCACTCGACGTGATCGCCGCGGCGGACCTCGATTTCGTGACGATCATGACACCGGACGGTGTACGGGTGACCCACCCCGATATCGACCAGCTCGGCGAGCGCTACCTCGGTACCATCCCCGCCGCACCCTCGCAGCTGACGGAGGTGTTCACGGGTACGCTCGGCCCGTCGGTCCGCACCATCGTGCCCGTCCTCACCGCCGACGACGAGCTGATCGGCTGGGTGTCGGCCGGCGTGACGATCGAGTCGATCTCCGACACCCTCCTTCGGCGGCTGCCGCTCTCCCTCGTCATCACCATCGGACTCGTCGCGCTGGGGGCGCTGGGGGCCTGGATCGCTCGGAGGACGACACGACGCATCGCCGGCGACCTACCCCCGGGGCAGCTGCGCGACGCGGTCTCGTCGTACGAGTCGCTGCGGACGCTCGGAGACGCGCTCCGCGCACAGACCCACGAGCACGGGAACCGCATGCACACCGCGGTCGCACTGCTCGAACTCGGGCGCAGCGAGGAGGCGATCGAGATCCTCACCGAGACCTCCCGCCAGAGTCAGTCGCTCGTCGACCAGGTCACCGCACGCCGCGCCGGCGACCCCACCGTCGGCGCCCTGCTGCTCGGAAAGGCGTCGCAGGCGAAGGAGCGGGGAATCGACTGGCGGATCCGCATCGAACCGGACACTCCGGCGTCGCCGCTCTCGGCCGTCGACAGCGTCGCCGTGCTCGGCAATCTCGTCGACAACGCGATGGATGCCGTGGCCGACGCCGCCGAGCGCTGGGTCGAGGTGGTGCTGCGGCCCTCCGAGGACGGCGGGATCGTGCTGGAGGTGTCGGACAGCGGCCCCGGGATCCCCGATGACCTCCGCGACCGTGTCTTCGAACAGGGGTTCTCGACCAAGCCGGCCGGCGCCGAGGGGCGCGGGGTCGGACTCGCGCTGGTGAGAGCCGTGGTCGTCGACGCCGGCGGCACCGTCGAGCTGCGGTCCGACCCGACCACCTTCTGCGTTACGCTGCCGCCGAAGAGACGGAGGATCCGATGATCCGCACCCTGGTCGTCGACGACGACGCCCTGACGCTCGAGCTGCACCGCACCTACCTCGAACGCATCGACGGCTTCGTGGTGGGCGCGGAGTGCTCGGGGGCACGGGCGGCCCTCACTGCCGTTCTGGGGGCGGAGGACTCCGACCGCTTCGATCTCGTGCTGCTCGACGTGACGATGCCCGACGGATCGGGCATCGACGTGCTCCGCACGCTGCGCGCCCGGGCCGCGGCGATCGACGTCATCGCGATCACCGGTGTGCGCGACGCCGAGACCGTGCGGCAGATGGCCGCCCTCGGCGTGTACCAGTACCTCGTCAAACCGTTCCCGTTCGCGGTTTTCCGCGAACGCCTCACGGCCTACCGCGAGCATCGGGCGCGAGCGGCCGAGACCGACGGGGAGACCACCCAGGCCGAGATCGACGCGCTGCTCGGACGAGCGACCGGAACCATCGCCCTGCCGAAGGGGCTGTCGGCCGCAACCCTGGAGGCCGTCACGCATGAGGTGCGCGCGGCAGGACCGCTCTCGGCCAGCGAGGCAGCCGACCGGTTGGGCATGTCACGCGTGTCTGTGCGCCGCTACCTCGAACACCTGGTGGTGGAGGGGGCCGTCACCAGAGCGGCCCGCTACGGCGCGCGGGGCAGGCCCGAGACCGAGTATTCCTGGCAGCGCCCGGGCCCTGGTCGCTGAGCCCGGTCTCCTCGGCACAGCGCTCCTGTCAGCGCGGCAGACGCCCCTCGTGCAGCACGCCATCGGGATCGAGGCGCGTCCGAACGGCCCGGAGCCGATCGATCGCCGCGGAAGGTCCGCAGAGGTCGAGCGTCTGGCCGGGTCCGAGGAACGTCGGGACCGTCTGCGGAGCGAGCGCCGGCGCGAGCACCTGCTCGATCCCCGCGATGCTCGCATCTCCCGGTTCGCGCGGCGCGCCCGGGAACACCGGGATCAGCGCGTGCAGCAGCCACTCGGCTCCCTGCAGCGAGGCGAATCCATCCCGACGTGGCGCATCGAGGGCTCCGCCGAGCATGCGCACCCCTACGCCGACGACCGGCCAGCTCTCCGGCAGCTCCCGGAAGCGGAGGAGCTCGTCGATCAGGGCGTCGTCGAGCGAGCGCAGAGCTGCCGAGGCGCCGCGCCCCGGCGTCGGATCGGTCGGTTCGCCCGACGAGGCCGCGAGGGTGGCCGGGGATGTCGGGCCGGTGATGTCCTGACGCACGGTCCCGGCTCGACGCACCCCGTCGAGCAGGTCATCCGCCGCCCCGTCCGCCGAGAGCGCCTGCACCGTCACGAAGCTGCGCCCGCGGATCGCCTCCGGCAGCTCCGGGGCGTCGGGCATTCGCATCGAATCGACGAAGACGTTGAGCGACGCCGGTGCGGCGCCTGAGAGATCGCGCACCGCGCGCAGAACCGCTGGGGCGTCGGAGGAATCGAACGTGAGCCCCGCTCCCCAGATCGCCGGCGTGCGCACGAGGTCGATCTCGATCTCGGTCACGATCCCGGCGACGCCGCCGGCGCCCCGGAGCGCCCACATCGTCTCGGCGTCCGATTCATCGTCGACGCGTTCGTGGGCGCCGTCGGTCCGCAGGATCCACGCGGCGCGGAGATTGTCGGACCCGAGCCCGGCGGTGCGGCTGAACCATGAGTGACCTCCGCCCAGCGTGTAGCCCGCGACGCTGACCACCGGGCTCGTGCCGGCGGGAGCCGCCCACCCCGTGCCCTCGAGGGCAGCGACGACCGCTCCCCAGCGCACACCGCTGCCGACCCGCACGATCCCCGCGTCGAGGTCGACGGCGAGCGAGTCGAATGCGGACATCCGCACGATGACGGCGCCGGCGAGATCGCCCGACGCGCCGTGACCGCTGGGCTGCACGGCGAGGGGCGACCCGCTGTCGCGCGCGAGCGCGAGGAGCCGCCGGAGGTCGTCGACGTCATCAGGGATCGCCACCGCGGCGGGACGCTGCTCGACCGCGAGGTTCCACGGCAGTCGCGCCGATGCGTACGCACGGTCGTCGGGGAGGATCAGCTGCCCGCTCAGTGATGCGCGCGCGGACTCCCATGCAGAGGAGAGGGCCATGTGGTCACCGTACGACGCCCGTCGGACATTGTCGATGGCCTCATGGCCCTCTGCTCGGCGCCTCCGAGACGCCGACTGGTCACTCCCCCGCGAGACCGCCCAGCATATGGCCGAACGAGCGCCCCTCGCCGAGGTAGGTCGCCGGGTCGAAGGGGTCGGAGACGGTGGCCGCGTCGCGCTGCGCCATCGCATCGGCGAGCTCCTTCGCCCCCTTCTCCACGCGGCGCGCGAGCGGTGCGACGTCGTCCCCGGCGCCTCCCCAGTCGCTCGATGCCGCGAAGACGCCCGTCGATACGGCATCCGCGTGCAGGTAGGCGAAGAGCGGGCGGATCGCGTAGTCGATCGCGAGCGAATGACGAGCCGTCCCGGCGTTCGCACCGATCAGCACCGGCTTCCCGGTGAGCGAATCAGGATCGAGCACGTCGATGAACGACTTGAACAGCCCCGAGTAGCTCGTCGAGAAGATCGGCGTGACCGCGATGAGCGCGTCGGCGGAGACCACCGTGTTGATCGCCGTCTCGAGCGCGGGCGGGGCGAAGCCCGTCAGCAGGTTGTTCGTGATGTCGTGCGCGTAGTCGCGCAGTTCGATCACGTCGACCGTGGCGGCGATGTCGCGCGCGGCGAGCGCCTTGACCGTCTCCGCGGCCAGCCTGTCGGCGAGCATCCGCGTCGACGACGGGTTCGACAGCCCCGCCGAGACCACGGCGATGCGGCGGGTGGTCATCTCAGGCTCCCTTCCGGGCCAGGCCGAACGCGGATCCGGCGGGTGCCGGCGTGTCCTCGTAGGGCGAGTCGCCGGTGAGGTTGTCGCCGCGGTTGGCACCTGGACGCGCCTGGCGTGTGGGTCCGTCGCCGTAGACGGCCTTCACACGGGCCGCGTGGGTCGGGGCGTCCGGAACCGTCTCCGGGCGATCCTTCGCGAGCTCCTTGCGGAGCACCGGCACGACCTCCGAGCCGAGGATGTCGAGCTGCTCGAGAACCGTCTTCAGCGGCAGACCCGCGTGGTCGATGAGGAACAGCTGGCGCTGGTAATCGCCGAAGTGCTCGCGCATGCCGGCGTAGCGGTCGATCACCTGCTGCGGCGACCCCACGGTGAGCGGAGTCATCTCGGTGAAGTCCTCCATGCTGGGGCCGTGACCGTACACCGGGGCGTTGTCGAAGTACGGGCGGAACTGCGACACCGCATCCTGGGACTTCGCGGCCATGAACACCTGACCGCCGAGACCGACGATCGCCTGCTCCGGCGTGCCGTGCCCGTAGTGCGCATAGCGCTGGCGGTAGAGCTCGATCAGCCGCTGATAGTGCTCCTTCGGCCAGAAGATGTTGTTCGCGAAGAAGCCGTCACCGTAGTAGGCGGCCTGCTCGGCGATTTCGGGTGTGCGGATCGAGCCGTGCCAGACGAAGGGAGCGATGCCGTCGAGCGGGCGCGGCGTCGAGGTGAAGCCCTGCAGCGGGGTGCGGAACTTGCCCTCCCAGTCCACCACGTCCTCACGCCACAGCTTGTGCAGCAGCGCGTAGTTCTCGATCGCGAGCGGGAGTCCCTGACGGATGTCCTTGCCGAACCAGGGATAGACGGGTCCGGTGTTGCCGCGCCCGAGCATGAGATCCATGCGACCGTCGGAGACGTGCTGCAGCATCCCGTACTCCTCAGCGATGCGCACGGGGTCGTTCGTCGTGATGAGCGTCGTCGAGGTCGACACGATCAGTCGCTCGGTCTGCGCGGCGAGCGCCGCGAGGAACGTGGTCGGGCTCGAGGACCAGAACGGCGGGTTGTGGTGCTCTCCGATCGCGAAGACGTCGAGGCCGACCTCTTCGCTGTGCTTGGCGATCGCGAGGGTCGCCTTGATGCGCTCCTGCTCGCTGGGCGTGACTCCGGTCGTCGGGTCGCGGGTGATGTCGCTGACCGACATGATGCCGAACTGCATCTGCGCGCCTGTCTGCTCGCTCATGATTGCTCCGTCTTCTCCGAATCGGGTGCCCTGCATCCGGTTCTATTCATTTGAATGTATCTGAGTCAACGCGATCGGACCAACTTTATTCCCGGCGGTAGCCTCAGAGCATGAACAGTGCCGGAGCCGACCCGAACCCCGTCACCGCGACGGCACCGAAGCCGCGCCGACGCGTCCCGTTCTGGGACAACGCGCGCTACGCGTGCATCGTGCTGGTCGTGCTCGGGCATGCGGTACAGCGCCTCACCTACGACTCAGACATCGCGCTGGCCGCCTACCTGGCGCTGTACGCCTTCCACATGCCCGCGTTCGCGATCATCTCCGGCTACTTCTCGAAATCGGGCTCCCCCACCAGGGTGCAGATGGCGCGGGTGATCACCGACATCCTCGTGCCGTACGTGATCTTCGAGTTCCTCTGGACGCTGACGAAGTGGGTTGTCGAGGGGCAGGCGGAGCCGAACTTCACCAAGCCGTCGTGGACGCTGTGGTTCCTGCTCGCGCTGGGTATCTTCCGCCTCGTGCTCCCCTACCTCGCGCTGCTCCGGTGGCCACTCGCCTGGACCGTCGCGATCTCCCTGGGCGTCGGTTATCTTCCCAACGTCGACAGCACGTTCTCCCTGTCGCGAACGCTCGGGCTGCTGCCGTTCTTCACGCTGGGATGGTGGCTGCGCGAGCGCGACGTCGTCGCCCGGCTGCGGCTGCTCGATGCGCGCCCGTGGTGGCTCCGTGTCGGCGCCGTCGGAGTGCTCGCCGCCGCGGGATTCACCGCCTGGCACTGGGTCGAGCTCTGGGAGCGGATCGACCTGCGGCACTGGCTCTTCTACGAGGACGCCTACGCCGACCTCGGCGGCGAGCAGTGGTGGGCCGGAGGTGTCCGCCTGGCCCTGATGCTGCTCGCGCTCGTGTTGAGCGCGGCCTTCTTCGTCCTGGTCCCGCGCGGAACCTACTGGTGGACTCCCTTCGGGCAGTACACGATGTACGTCTACCTGCTGCACTCGTTCGCTCTCTACCCCTTTCGCGAAACCGGGGTGCTGCGTGACCTGGACCCGACCTGGCTCTGGCTACCGCTGGTCACTCTGCTGTCGGTCGCTCTCGCCCTCGCGCTCGCGACGAAGCCCGTGCGGTGGCTGTTCCGCCCGCTCGTCGAGCCGCGGCCGAACTGGCTGTTCGCCGATCCGCACCTCGCCGGCAAGCAGGGACACCGGAGCGATCCCACCGGGTCGCGTCGACCGCGACCGATCTCGGGCGCTCCTCGGTGACGCGCGCGGCGTCGCTCAGGGACCGCCTCGTCGACGAGGTCGAGGCGAGCGGCTTCGGAGCCCACGGCCTTCACGTTCGGGTCGGCGACAGCGCCGCGGAGCACCGCTGGACTGTCGACGAGCGCGAAGAGATCCACTCGGTCGCGAAGGGCGTGAGCGCGCTCGCGGTGGGAATGGCGGATGCGGAAGGTGTGCTGTCCCTCGACGAGCCGATCTCCCGATTGGCCGGCGACGCGACGCTCGGACGCGATGTCGACGGCGTCACCCTCCGCCGCCTGCTCTCGATGTCGAGCGGCATCGATCTCCCGTGGACGCCGACGATGATGACGGACTGGCCCGATCTCGCCGCAGAGTTCCTGAGCCGCGATTCGCGCGGCCGGACATTCCAGTACTCCAACGCCAGCACCTACACGGCGATGCGCCTGCTGGAGCGAGCGGTCGGCGATGTCGAGGACTATATCCGGCCGCGCCTCTTCGCTCCCCTGGGACTCGACGATGTCGAATGGCGGCGCTGCCCGCTCGGATTCGTCCTCGCCGGCGAGGGCCTTGCACTCCGGACCGAGGAGATGTCCCGCATCGGCCGCCTGCTCCGCGATCGGGGCGTCTGGAACGGGGAGCGCATCGTGCCAGGAGCCGTCGTCGACGCCATGCACTCGGACTGGGTGTCGGCCGGCACGAACGAGGGGTACGAGCGCTACGGCCTCGGAGCATGGGACGGCCCAGGCCCTGCGTGGCGGCTGCACGGAGCATACGGCCAGCTCGTCATCCTGCACGGAGACACGGTCGTCACGGTCTCCGCCGACGACCACTTCCGGGCGGACGCCTTCGCCGCGGCAGCCGTGCGCCTCATCGCGGGCTGACGACTCGGCTCAGTCGAACAGTGGCGCTCCGACGTAGGATCCCTGCTCCGCACCAGCGGGGATCGCCCAGAGCCCGGAACCCACGTGCCGGATGTACTCGTTCAGGCGATCGGTCGAGAGCTTCCGCTGCAGGGCGATGAACTGCGCGGGATCGCGCTGGTACGACAGGAAGAAGAGGCCGGCGTCGAGGCGACCGAGATCGTTGTTGCCGTCGACGTAGTTGAAGCCGCGACGGAGGATGCGGACGCCGTCGTTCTGCTCCGGATTCGCCAGCCGCACATGCGAGTTGGCGTCGATGCGCGCTGAAGCGAAGTCCGGGGCGGTGAACTCGTCGCCGCCGGACAGCGGCGCGCCGCGTCCCTTGTCGCGGCCGATGATCGTGTCCTGCTCCGCCAGGCGCACCCGATCCCACGTCTCGATGAGCATCGCGATCTTTCGCGCGACGAGGTACGACCCGCCCGCCATCCACGCCGGCTCGTCGGATGCCGCGACCCAGACGCTCTTCGCGAGAGCCCTCTCGTCGTCGGCGAGGATGTTGGCGGTGCCGTCTTTGAAGCCGAAGAGATTGCGCGGAGTCGCCTGGTCAGCCGTCGTGCGCGAGGTCTTGCCGAAGCCGAGCTGCGACCAGCGGAGCTTCGCGCGCCCGAAGGCGATGCGACTGAGGTTGCGGATCGCGTGCACCGCGACCTGCGGGTCGTCGGCGCACGCCTGGATGCAGAGATCGCCGTTCGACAGCTGCGGGACGAGGTCGTCACCCAGGAACGCGGGAAGCCGTTCCAGCGAGGCGGGACGCTGTGCGGCGATGCCGTACCGGTCGCCGTCCTCGTTCTCGAACAGGCTGGGGCCGAAGCCGATCGTGATGGTGAGACCGGCGGCCGGGAGTCCGAGCGCCTCCCCCGTGTCGTCCGGTGGCACCTCGGCGTCGCCGCCGACCGCTCCCGTCGCGCTCACCTCGAGGCCCTGCGTCAGCCGGGACGCCGCATAGCTCCAGTCCTGCAGGAGCGTCACGAGGTCGTCGCGGTCGGTGCGCGGCATCATGTCGAATGCCGCGAAGTGGAGGTGCTCCTGCACGGGTGTGGTTATGCCGGCCTGGTGCGCGCCGAAGAACGAGTAGGCGTGCTCGGCGTCTTCCGCGACCCGGGCGCGCCCGAGCGCCACGCCGCCTGTCAGGCCGGCGCCGAGACCGACCGCGAGCGATGCGGCCCCGCCGCCGAGTGCGAGTCCGAGGAGCCCCCTGCGGCTCAGCCCCGACGGGACGGATGCCGCCGCAGACGCGTTCCCAGCGTCTGCGGCGACCTCATCAGTGCTGTCGTCCACCTGCGTGATCGTACCCGTCGGTCAGTCGAGGATCGTGCCGGTGAGCTGCGAGAGCGGCTCGGCCAGGGCGTTGATCAGGTCGGTGAACTCCCGCTTGTCGTCGTCGGTCAGCTCGGAGTATCCGACGAAGCCATCATCGAGCGACCCGTGCGCGGCGAGCGAGGCCTCGAGAGCGGCGTAGCCGTCTTCGATCTCGCCGACGAGAGCTTCGCCGTCGTCACCCTGCGCCGCGGCGAAGTCCTGCACGAGCGAGAACGCCATCTTCGACCCCTCGACGTTGGCGGCGAAGTCGTAGAGATCGGTCCCCGACCACCAGTCCTCCTCGCCGGAGATCTTGCCGGTCGCGACCTCGTCGAGCAGCGCGATCGCCCCGTTCGAGATGCCGCCGATGCCCTGGTCCTCGAGAGCGGTCGCGAAGTCGTCGGAGTGGACGTAGTCGTACAGCTCCTGCACGTCGGCGAGCAGCTGGTCGCCGTAGCCGGCGCGCTCCTCGGGGGTCGACGGCGCCCAGTCCTGCCAGGCCGGCGTCTCGCCGTCGGCGTTCAGCGCGTCCTGCGCCGGGACCCAGAGGTCCTTCTCGATGCGGTGGAAGCCCGTCCAGTCGAGCCCCTCGGCGACGGCATCCACCTCCCGGTAATCGATGCGGGGATCGAGAGTGCCCAGCGCCTCGGCGACCGGCTCGATGCGCTCGTAGAAGGCGCGGGTCTGCGGGAACTCGGTGCGGGCCGTCTCGTCGTCGCCCGACTCGTAGGCGGTGACGAGCTCCTCGACGGCGGGCACCAGCTGGCCGACCTGGTCCTTCACGAAGGCGGCGTACAGGTCGACGGCCTGCTGCTTCTGCTCGGAGTCCTCGCCGGCGACCGCCACCCGGTCTCCGGTCACCGTGAACTCGGCCTTCCCGACACCGTCGCCGATCATCCCCGGCTTGCAGAGAGTGAAGTACTTTCCCGGCTGCGCGACGACCGTCAAGGTGCGTGAAGCAGCGGGGGCGATGTTCTCGACCTCGCCGACGATGCGCAGCCCGTCCTCGGCGAGCAGGTAGAACTCGGACGTCTGGGCGCTGTCGTTCTTGACGTCGAAGGTGAGAGTGCCGCTCTTCGCGGTCGAGCCGGAGACGGCGCATCCGGAGTCGGTCGATGCGACGTCGAACGCGGCTCCCGCGGCGGCGTCGCTCTTCGCGACGCATCCGCTCAGCACGAGGACGGCCGCGCCGGCGGCCGCGACGGATGCCAGAACTCGGCGAGAGGTGGTCATACTGCTCCTTGATCGGTGAGGGACTCCGCCGGTGCATCCGCGGCGGACGACGGTGTCGAATGTGGGGTGGAAGACCGACGGGAGCGCAGCCCGCGGACGAAGAGGAAGCCGACGACGGCGAGGTAGACGACCCACGCCGTGACCTGGAGCCAGGTCATGCGCGGCATGAAACCGACCGTCGCCTGGAGGATCGTGGCGAGCGTGCCGCCCGGCGCGATGGCCGCGCTCACGTCGAAGGCCCATCCGAACGGGAACGCCGCCCAGCCGGTCGCGACAGCACCGGTGACCGAGTCGACGGGCGCCAGCGCCGTGAAGGGGCCCGGCAGCGCTCCGGCTTCCTGCAGATCCATGGCCGCGTAGGCCAGCACGCCGGCGGCGACGATCACGAGGAAGCCGCTCGTCCAGGTGAAGAACCGACGCAGGTCGAGGCGCACGGCACCTCGCGCCAGCAGCCAGCCGATCGCGACGGCCGCCACGAGACCGAGCACGGCGCCGAGGAGTGCCGTGGGCGCGTCGCCGAAAGACTGGACCATCGACCAGAGCAGCAGCGTCGTCTCGATACCCTCACGGGCGACGGAGACGAAGCCGATCGCGACGAGAGCCCAGACACCGCCCTGGGTGAGCGCCCGATCGAGTCCGCCTTCGAGGGTGGCCTTCATCGTGCGCCCGGCCTTCTGCATCCAGAAGATCATCCAGGTGACCATGCCGACGGCGAGCAGCGACATGAGGCCGCCGATGAGCTCCTGCGCCTCGAAGGTCAAGGAGTATGCACCGAAGGTGAGGATGGCGCCGATCCCCAGAGCGAGCGCGACGGCGAGCCCCACTCCCGCCCACATCCGGGGCAGCGCGTCCGAACGTCCGAGCCTGCGGAGGTAGGCGACGAGGATGCCGACGACGAGTGCGGCCTCGAGGCCTTCTCGGAGGCCGATGAGAAAGGTGGCGAGCACGGAACGGGGACTCTCTGACGGAACCAAGGTAAGGCATCCCTTACCCAGAAGGAGACCTTAGCATCACGTCTGCGATTGTTTCGACCGGGCGCCTCGAGAACGGTTCGGGGTAATGCGGCGCAACACTCGTCCGCACGGCCGTCACGGCGATTTACGCTCGGGGCATGGCTGATCTCTCGCTCCCCATCCTCGATCTCTCCCAGCTCGACGCCGGCCCCGAGGCAGCAGCACGGTTCCGCGACGAGCTGCGTGCCGCCACTCACGACGTCGGGTTCTTCTACCTCACGGGAACGGGCATCTCCGCCGAGCTCGAGGCACGTCTGCACCAGGCCGCCCTCGACTTCTTCGCCCTGCCCGAAGACGACAAGCTGGCGATCGAGAACGTCAAGAGCCCGCACTTCCGCGGCTACACGCGCATCGGCGGCGAGCGCACACAGGGGAAGGTCGACTGGCGCGAGCAGATCGACATCGGACCGGAGCGCGAGCCCGTCGAGGGCGGGCCGGCGTTCAACCGCCTGACGGGTCCGAACCTCTGGCCGGCGGCGCAGCCGGAGCTGAAGGAGGTCGTCACGGAGTGGCATGACACCCTGACGGAGATCGCCCGCAAGCTGCTGCGCGCGTGGGCGCTCACCCTCGGCGCCGAGGAGACGTACTTCGACGAGTCGTTCCGCGACCCGTCCACCCTGATCAAGATCGTCCGGTATCCGGGCACGAACGAGCCGGAGCCCCAGCAGGGTGTCGGCGCGCATAAGGACTCGGGCGTGCTCACGCTGCTCTGGGTCGAACCAGGCAAGGGCGGGCTCCAGGTCGAGCGCGACGGCGAGTGGGTGTCGGCGCCGCCCGTGCCCGGCGCCTTCGTCGTCAACATCGGCGAGCTGCTGGAGTACGCGACCGGCGGGTACCTCAAGGCCACCAACCACCGTGTGATCTCGCCGAGGGCTCCCGAGGAGCGCATCTCGATCCCGTTCTTCTTCAACCCGGCCCTGGACCAGCAGCTGCCGCTCCTCGAGCTGCCGGCCGACCTCGCCGCCGAGGCGACCGGCATCACCGAGGACCCGAGCAACCCGATCCACGCGACCTACGGCGAGAACGCGATGAAGTCGCGTCTGCGGGCGCACCCCGACGTGGCGGCGATCCACCACCCCGACCTCGTGCAGGCGCAGGCCTGAGGCCGGCGGTCAATCGGTCGCGACCGGCCGCGTCCCGTCGGCGCGGCGCCCACCGAGCTCGACGATCTCCCTGAGCGCCCGGAGATGGCCGGTGAAGGCCGCCTCACCGAGTGCCGTCGAGCGGATCCAGGTGCGGGGGCGGCTTCCGACCTGACCCTTGCGTGTCTGGACGTACCCGACATCCACCAGGTGAGCGATTGCCTTGCTCAGCGCGGAGTCGTTGGCTTCGATGAGTTCCGCGAGCGTCGTGAAGTCGATC
This sequence comes from Microbacterium hydrocarbonoxydans, assembly GCF_023715885.1. Classification (GTDB taxonomy): domain Bacteria; phylum Actinomycetota; class Actinomycetes; order Actinomycetales; family Microbacteriaceae; genus Microbacterium; species Microbacterium hydrocarbonoxydans_C. The sequence continues at coordinate 232,941 of NZ_JAMBOY010000002.1, forward strand.
TCCACGCCCTCACCCAGCGAAGCCAGGACCGAGAACCGGGTCGGGGTCGAGAAGTTGTCGTCCAGCCGTATGCGTGGGTGACCGGCGCGGTCATCAGCGTCCACCACGGTGCTCCGCTCGCTCGGGAAGCATCGAGACGATCACGCTGGCGATCGCGACCAGCACGCCGGAGGCGATGCCTGCGCGCGGGTCGATCGGCTCGCCGGCCGACACGTTCCAGGCGACGCCCAGAAGCATCGCGACGCCGACCCCGAAGTCGACGTAGTGAGGGACCCTCCATACCGCTCCGAGAGCGGCCAGACCCCAGTCCTGTCCCATCCCCGCGCAGCCGATGACCACGAGCACCCCGGCGACGATCGCGACCATGCTGGTCACGAGGGGGTCGTCGACGGCCCCCGCGACGACGCCGGTGGCGATGAGGAGGCCGAGCGCGAGCGTGGTCAGCCGCGCGGACCTCGTGAACGGCGGGCGCTCGGGCCGGTGATCACCGGCGACGACGCGGGCGGAACGCAACTGAGCGACACCTAGACCGCCCAGCACCAGGCAGGCTGCCCACAGAGGCACGGCCGCGAGCAGGAAGGGCGGGCGAGGAGCGAACAGCACTTGCACGGCGAACGACGAGAGCACTCCGAACACGCAGATGACGATCACGGCGACGAGGAGTGCACGATGTCGTGGCACACGGCGCTGCACCCCGTCGCGTTCCGTCGCTCCGGATGAGATCTGGGAGACGACCACCATGACGAGGACGAAGGTCGGCGCGGCGATCGGCCGGTCCGTCGGCTGGGGCAGAATGCTCGCCGTGAGGAAGAGCGCGATCACCGCAGCGGTGGCGATCGTCATCCATCCCTGTACCCGCGAGCCTCCGCGTCGATCACGGCGCGCGCGCACCGCATCCGCCTCCTGCAGATACAGGCGGGCGATGTCAGCGGAGGGCGGGTCGAGCGGCGCGAGACCGCGCATCGGCTTCTGCTCCACGACGCTCCCCCGTTCCGAGTCGTCCTACTTTCCTAATGGAAAGTCAGCGAGAGGTCAACGTCGCCCGCCCCCGGGCATGACGAAGGCCGCCCCACACCTGGGGCGGCCTTCTCAAGAATGTTCTGCGCGATTGAACGCTGGGTCCGTGGTGCCTTATCGGCGAAGACCAAGGCGTGCGATCAGCGAGCGGTACCGCTCGATGTCGACGCTCTGGAGGTAGCCGAGCAGACGACGGCGCTGACCCACGAGCAGGAACAGACCACGACGCGAGTGGTGGTCGTGCTTGTGCTCCTTCAGGTGCTCGGTGAGGTCCTTGATGCGCTGCGTCAGCATCGCGGCCTGCACCTCGGGGGATCCGGTGTCACCGGGGTGCGTCGCGTACTCTTCGATGATCGCCTTCTTGACGTCTGCTTCCAGTGCCATAGATTCGATCCCCTCTCTGCTTGTTGCGCGGCGCCCGACGCCTGATGCGCGAGCTCTCTTTATCCGCGGCCGATCGAACGGCAACCTGATGAGTCTACCAGGCGCAGAGCCGCGAGGAGACCATGCGCGGTTCCACCTTGGCATGGACCGGATACGCTCGAACGATGCATGACAGGCACCCCGCGTGAGCGGCGCTCGCGGCCATCTGATCGACCTCAGCCCGCTGAAGGCGAGCCCGGCGTTCGCCCGGATGTGGATAGGATCCTCCCTCTCAGGGATCGGCGGCCAGCTCACCATCGTCACGGTGATGCTGCACGTGTTCGAGCTCACCGAGAGCACCTTCGCGGTGTCGATGATCGCCGTCGCCGGCCTCGCGCCGATGGTGCTCGCCGGCCTGTACGGCGGGATGCTCGCCGACGCCTTCGATCGCCGCAGGGTCGCACTGATCGCGGCCACCGTGACGTTCCTCTCCACGGCTCTCCTGGCGGCCCTCACCTGGGCCGGCGCCGAGACGATCTGGTGGCTGTACGTGCTGAGCATCGTCAACTCGGCCGCGAACTCGGTCGGCATGGCGACGCGCACGGCGATCGTGCCTCGTCTCATCCCCCGTGAGCTGCTGGCCGCCGCATCCGCCCTCAACGGCGTGGCCTTCGGACTGACCGTCATGGCCGGCCCCGCGCTCGCCGGACTGCTCGTCGCTCTCACCGGCTACGGCTGGACGTACACGATCGACGTCGTGCTCATGCTCTCGATGTTCCTCGGCCTGTGGACTCTTCCCGCTCTTCGCCCCGAGGCGGAGATCGTCCGACCGGGACTCGCCTCGCTCGTCGACGGATGGCGGTTCCTCCGCCGAGCCAGCAACATCCGCATGCAGTACGTCGTCGACATCATCGCGATGACCTTCGGGCAGCCGCTCGCGCTTTTCCCCGCCCTCGGGACGGTCATCCTCGGCGGCGGCGCCGTGACCACCGGCATCCTCACCGCGTCCGTCGCGGTCGGCACCTTCGCGTCGAGTCTGTTCTCAGGCAGGGTCGTGCAGTACCGGTGGCACGGCCGTGGCATCGCGAGAGCCGTCGAGGTCTACGGCGCGGCGATCCTCCTGTTCGGCGTCGTGCTGCTGATCGGGGCCCTCACCGGCAGTGCGACCGAGAGCACGCCCGCGATCGCCCTGATCGCCGCCGCCTGCATCGCATTGGCGCTCTCCGGAGCCTCTGACAATGTCAGCTCGATCTACCGGAACACCATGATGCAGGCGGCCGTCCCCGACAGCATGCGGGGCCGCCTTCAGGGCGTCTTCATCGTCGTGGTGGCGGGCGGGCCGAGGGTCGGAGCCCTCTACGCGGGCGTGCTCGCCTCGCTCACCACGCTCTGGTTCCCGCCGCTGCTCGGCGGATTCCTCGTGATCGCACTCGTCGCGATCCTCGCCGGCCGCAACCGGCGATTCCACGCCTACGACGCGGAGAGCCCCGCACCCTGAGGGATGCGGGGCTCTCGAAGAGCTGCGATCAGTCCTGCTGCAGGGCGGCCTGCAGGTCGAGGTTGATCGTGACGTCCTTGCCGACGAGCACGCCACCGGTCTCGAGCGCGGCGTTCCAGGTCAGGCCGAAGTCCTCGCGGTTGATGACAGCCTTGGCCGATGCGCCGGCCTTGTAGTTGCCCCACGGATCGGAGCCGAAGCCACCGAAGTCGACCTCGAAGGTGACGGGCTTGGTGATGCCGCGGATCGTGAGGTCGCCGTCGACGAACAGGTCGCCGTTCTCGGCGCGGGCGCCGGTCGAGACGAAGTCCATGGTCGGGAAGTTCTCGGTGTCGAAGAAGTCGGCCGAGCGGAGGTGCTGGTCACGACCCTCGTCCTTGGTGTCGACGGACGTGACGTCCACGCTCGCCTGCACGGTGGTCTCGAGGGGGTTCTCGGGTGCGACGAGCGTGGCGCTCTTCACGCCGAAGGTGCCGCGCACCTTCGAGATCATCATGTGGCGGACGCTGAACGTGACCTCGCTGTGCGCGGGGTCGAGGATGTAGGTGCCGGGACGGTAGCCGGGGATGTCGATGGTCATGTGGTGCTCCTCTGAAGACGTCAGCCGCATCTGCGACCGTGATCGTGGACCGCTCGCGCGGCATCACGTGTCACAACTTACATGCAATTGCATGTATTCCCCGAACGGCGAAAATTCTCCGGAACGACGAAAGGCGCCGGCCCCGGATGGGGACGACGCCTTTCGCACTCGCGGGTCGGATCAGCCGACGGCGACGAGATCGATGATGAAGATCAGGGTCTTGCCGGACAGGAAGTGCCCGCCGCCCGCAGGGCCGTAGGCGAGATGCGGCGGGATGACGAGCTCGCGTCGGCCGCCGACCTTCATGCCGGGAATGCCGTCCTGCCAGCCCTGGATGAGTCCGCGCAGCGGGAACTGGATGGTCTCACCACGACCCCAGGAGGAGTCGAACTCCTCGCCGGATTCGAACTCCACCCCGGCGTAGTGGACGGTCACGGTGTCGCCGGGCTTGGCCTCGGCTCCGTCGCCCTCGATGAGGTCGCGGATGACGAGCTCGGAGGGGGCGGGTCCGGTGGGAGCGTCGAACTCAGGCTTTGTGCGATCAGTCATGCCTCCATCCAACCCGAGCCCTCGCGCAGGGGTCAACGAGCACGCACCTGCTCACAGCGAACACGTCACGAATCGACTCCGGAGAAGCTCTTGACACCCGCGGATGCCGGGTGCACCCTGTTTGTAGACCAACTCAACGCCCGGGAGACATGCAGGCATCGCCGCAGCACCGGGCGTTGAGTCTGTCCGGGGCGGGTCAGTAGGCCAGCAATGCCGCCCTGGCCGCGCGGGTGCGCACGAGCAGCGCCTGCTCGTCGGCGGGAGCCATCGGGTCGCGACCCGTGATCGCCCGCTGGCGCACGGCGGCCAACATCGTCGCATCCTTGATGAACTCGCGCATGAGCGGTCGACGGTCGCCGCGCAGCTGCGCCGCCCAGCGGAGTCCGGTCTTGCGCCCCGCGGGAGTCGCCAGCATCGTGACCTCCTCCGGCGTGAACCATCCCGCCGCCGCGTAGTCGCTCAGTCGCGCCTTGGTGAGACGCGCCTCCTCTCGGCGCAGCGCGACGATGCCGAGGATGAAGCCGACGAACAGCGGCACCTGCAGCACGAAGTACAGCAGGAAGAAGTTGGCGAACGACGAGCCGTTCCAGAGCCCGTGGAGGAAGATCGCCCCGAGCATCCCGAGCAGGCCGAAGCCGAGGGCAGCGCCGGCCGATGCGTGCCGCCGGGCAGCGAGGCCGATCGCGAGGCCCGTGAGGGAGGTGAACATGGCGTGGGCGAACGGCGACATGATCGCGCGCATGATGAACGTGACCGTCAGCTGACCGCTGCCGCCTTCGATGAGGCTGATGGCGAAGTACTGGATGTTCTCGGTGAACGCGAATCCGGCGCCGACGAGCGCGCCGTAGACGACTCCGTCGACCGGCCCGTCGAAGGACCGACGCGCGATCAGGAAGATCAGGAACACCCCGACGCCCTTCCACAGCTCCTCGACGATCGGCGCCTGGATCACCGCGCTCGCGACCTCGCCGCGCGGCCCGAGCACGACAGAGAGCCCGAGATCGACCAGGAGCGTCAAGCCGACCGCCGCGACGGCTCCCCACGCGACGGCGAAGAAGACGAGCGTCTTGGGTTCGGGCTCCCACCGGTCGATCATCCGCACGACGAAGAACACGACCGCCAGCGGCACCAGGGCGAGCACGAGCCCGACGACGGAGGCGAGCGGACCGAGGAACAGGCCGAAGTACGCGATGAGACCGAGCAGCAGCAGACCGAGGAACCCGAAGAGGATGCCGAGGGCCACCCCGCTGGCGCGCCGACGGCTCGGCAGCGCGGGCAGCCCCTGGGCGGGGGACGGCGCGACCGGAGCGGGCGGCGAGTAGGGCGTCGGCTGGGCGAGCACGGAGGCGTAGGAGGGACGCTGACCGAACGCGGCCGGCGCGTAGTTCGACTGGGCGTACTGCTGAGCGCCGTACTGCTGGGGATATCCCTGGGGAGCGGGAGGCTGCTGCTGCGGATACCCCTGGGGAGCCGGAGGCTGCTGCTGCGGATACCCCTGGGGAGCCGGAGGCTGCTGTTGCGGATACCCCTGCGCGGGCGGCGGCGTGTACGGCGACGGCTGGGAGGGTCCTCCGGAACTCATGCCCACAGCATATTGGTAACAAGCAACCGCGGTCCGGTCTGGCGACTTCCTCCAGCGACCGACGGGCGTCACCGGATACCGTAGAGGCATGCGGTTCGCTCATCTGCGCCGTGCCGACTCCCCTGCCGCGAATCTCGCGGTGGTGGACGGCACCGACGCCATCCTCGTCTCCGACCTCCTCGCCGATGCACCGGCGACCCTGCAGCAGCTGATCGAGGGCGGAACCGCCCTGCTCGACGCGCTCGGATCGGCCCTCGCGGAAGGCGCCGCGCCGCGGCATCCGCTCGGCGACTGGGAGTTCGCCTCCGCCGTCATCGCGCCGCCGGCGGTCCTCGCCGTGGGGCTCAATTACGCCGCTCACTCGAGCGAGCTCGGTCTCAAGACCGATGCGGCGCCGACGGTGTTCACGCTCTGGCCGAACTCCCTGGCCGGTCACGGGCAGACCACCTCCTGGCCGCGCTCTCTCAGCGAAGCCGTCGACTACGAGGCCGAGCTCGGCGTGCTCATCGGCACACCCGCCAAAGACGTCTCCGAGGCCGACGCGCTCTCGCACGTGTGGGGGTACACCGTCGTCAACGACATCACCGCGCGGAACATCCAGTTCTCCGAGGCGCAGTGGTCGCGCTGCAAGTCTTTCGACGGATTCACGCCGACCGGACCGTTCGCCGTCACGGCCGACGAGGTCGCCGACCCCCAGGATCTCCACATCTGGGCGGTCGTCGACGGCGACACGGTGCAGGACGCGAGCACCGGACAGATGGTCCGCTCGGTCGCGAAGCTGATCGCCCACCTCTCGCAGTCGCTCACCCTGCTGCCCGGCACGCTCATCTCGACCGGCAGCCCGGGCGGAGCAGGATACTCGCGCGACCCGCAGATCTTCCTCCGCGACCGCTCCACGGTGACGGTCGGCATCGACGGACTCGGCGAGCTCACGACGCACTGCCGCGTGATCGACTGACTCGCCCGCGACGACGCGGAACGACGACGGCCCCGGCGCGAACGCCGGGGCCGTCGTCTGTGTCGGGTCAGATCTCGACGAGGTCGTCCGGCGTGATCACGGGGATCGCGGCGGTCACCGCTTCCAGCCCCGAGAGGCGCGCGGGCGACAGCTGCTTCGTCACCTCGTCGCGCGACATCAGCCCGGCCTCGACCACGAGGTCGGCGACGTTGCGGTTGGTCAGCAGAGCCGTCTTCGCGAGCGCGGCAGCCGCCGCGTAGCCGATGAAGGGCGTCAGAGCCGTGATGACACCCACCGACGCGCCGACCATCGCGCCCAGGCGGTCGCGGTTGGCGGTGATGCCGTCGACGCAGTTCACCCGCAGGGTCCACATCGCCTGCCGCATCCAGGTGATGGACTGGAAGATCGAGTGCGCGATCACCGGCTCGAACGCGTTCAGCTGCAGCTGTCCGGCCTCCGCCGCCATCGTGACCGTCATGTCGGCGCCGGCGACGGCGAAGGCGACCTGGTTCACGACCTCGGGGATGACGGGGTTGACCTTGCCGGGCATGATGCTGGAACCCGCCTGCATCGCGGGGAGGTTGATCTCACCCAGACCCGCCTGCGGGCCCGACGAGAGCAGACGGAGGTCGTTGCAGATCTTCGACAGCTTCATCGCGTTGCGCTTGAGCGTCGACGAGAACGACATGAACGAGCCCGTGTCGCTCGTGGCCTCGACGAGGTCGCCGGCCGTCACGAGATCGAGCTCGGTGATCTCGCGCAGGTGCTTCAGCACGGCGGGCGCGTAATCGACGTGCGTCGTGATGCCGGTGCCGATCGCCGTGGCGCCCATGTTGATCTCGAACATCAGCGAGGCGTTCTCGGTCAGGCGCGCGTGGTCGTAGCCGAGGGTGCTGGCGAAGCCGTGGAACTCCTGGCCGAGCGTCATCGGCACGGCATCCTGCAGCTGCGTGCGACCGACCTTGAGCACGTCGTGGAACTCCTGCGACTTGTGCAGGAACGACACCCGCAGCAGGTCGAGCTCCTCGAGCAGCGAGCGGAGCGTGAGCGAGAGACCGATCTTCACCGCGGTCGGGTACACGTCGTTGGTCGACTGGCTGCGGTTGGTGTGGTCGATCGGCGAGAGGTACGAGTAGTCGCCCTTCTCGCGACCTGCCATCTCGAGCGCGATGTTGGTGATCACCTCGTTCGCGTTCATGTTCGTGGAGGTGCCCGCCCCGCCCTGGATGACGCCGACCGTGAACTGGTCGTGGAACTCGCCGTCGATGACCCGCTGCGCCGCTCGGTCGATCAGGTCGGCACGCTCGGCGTCGAGCACACCGATCTCCCGGTTCGCCCGCGCGCTCGCCTGCTTCACCATGGCGAGAGCGACGACGAGGTCGGGGTACACCGAGATCGGGCGCTTCGTGATCGGGAAATTCGCGTCGGCGCGGGCCGTGTGGATCCCCCAGTACGCGTCGACGGGGATCTCCATGCTTCCCAGGGAATCGGTCTCGGTGCGGGTCAGAGCGGGCGCGGCAGAAGCCATGTCACATCCTTGTGGGTAGTGGCGAGTGTGGAAGCGGGGGATGCCTCCAAGTCTACGCCCGCGCGCATGCGTCGCCGGGGATACGGCGGCGCGTCAGCGCTTGCGGGAGAACGCCTCGAGGCGTTGCTCAGGCGTCAGTGCCGCCATCTCCTGCAGCCACGCCTCCGAGAAGTAGTCGCCGGTCGCGGCATCCGTGACCGGCACGACCGTATGGGTGATCGTGTCCGGATGGACGTGCACGAGTTGGAACGCCTGCGCGGCATCCATCCCGTTGACGTCCGGTGCCGGCTTCGCGACGTTCATGGTGTAGCAGGTGGCCGATGACACGCTCACCGGCACCCCCGCGAATGTCCCGTGCGACGAGTAGTGCAGGTGACCGGCGAGGATGCCGCGCACATCCGTCCCCCGGATCACCTGGGCGAGTTCCTCCTGGCGGCGCAGCTCCAGGATGTCGAACAGGGGTAGGTGGCTGGGAAGCGGCGGATGGTGCATCGCGAGCAGCGTGCCGTGCGGTGCGGGGTCACGGAGGACGTCCGCCAGCCACTCCAGCTGCGCGTCGTCGAGATCGCCGTGGTGCCAGCCCGGAACGGACGAGTCGAGTGCGACGAGCCGCAGACCGTCAAGGTCCCACACCCCGGTGACGGGCTCCTGCGTCGGCGCGAGATCGAGCAGTCCCTCGCGGAGGGCAGGGCGCTCGTCGTGATTGCCCGCGACCCAGACGACGGCGGTGCCGAGTGCCGCCGCGACGGGTTCGACCGCCGCGCGGAGCCGGCGGTAGGCGTCCGGTTCCCCCAGGTCGGCGAGATCACCCGTGACCACGATCGCGGAGGGATTCGGATGCACGGCCTGGATCGCCTCGAGCGTGCGCGCGAACGTGGCCTCGACGTCGTACCGTCCGCCCAGTCGCCGCCCACCCGCGAGGAAGTGCGGGTCGCTGACGTGGACGATCACGTGGGAGGCGGGGCGGTGCCGGCCGAAGACGTACTCGCTTGCGGAGGGCGCTGACATGGGTCCAGCCTAGGTGCGGCCCGGGACACGAGGACAGCACGCATACCACTTCAGCTGTAGTGATCTCGATAGAGTGCTGTCATGGCGAAGAACGAGACGAGGCGTCGGGCCATCGCCGATGCAGGGCTGCGCATCCTCGCGGCACAGGGCTCGCGCGGCCTCACGCACCGCGCGGTCGACCAGGAGGCGGAGATCCCCGTGGGCACCACGTCGAACTATTTCCGCAGCCGCGAAGCGCTGATCGAGGGACTGGTCGAGCGCATCGGCGAACGCCTCGCTCCCACCGACGACGACCTCGCGCGCCGCGCCGAGGCCACCCCCAGCCCCGCGCTCTTCGCCGACTATCTGCGAGACATCGTCCGCCGGCTGAGCGACGACCGCGAGGTCACCCTCGCCCTGTTCGAGCTGCGCCTCGAGAGCAGCCGTCGCCCTGAGCTGGCTGCCGTGCTCGCGGCGTGGCAACGCGCCGGATTCGACGGGGATGTGGCCTTCAACAGCGCTGCGGGATTGCCGGGCGGTCGGCGCGAGATCGCACTGTTCCACTACGCGATCGACGGCCTGCTGCTCGATCGCCTCACGACCCCCATCGATCCCGACACGTCGACCGACGACATCATCGACGACCTCGTCGCGGGGCTCCTGCGCTGATCGCGACGACCGCGCCTCGGCTCGGTGGAGTCAGTGCCCGACGACGATGATGAGGATGCCGACGACGACCGCCGCCGCGCACAGCGCGAAGCAGGCGTAGGCGCCGACGAGGGAGACCCGCTTCTGCGCGTCCGTGAGGGGGCTCTTCCGCGCAGCCTTGGCAGCCTGCTTCGCCGCGCGCTTGAGCTCCTTCTCGGTGACGACGGTGATCGCGTCGGTGAACTCGGCGGGACTCACCACGGGGGCATGACCGCTGCGCACCAGCAGGCGGAGGCCGAGCGCGTAGAACGTGACGACGGCGCACGCACCCAGAAGCGCGGCAGCGAAGACCTGCAGGAACGCGCTCCAGTCGATGTCGACGCTCATCGCGACTCCTCCCCGGTCGTGTCATCCGCTCGCTCGGCGACCACCGGCGCCTTCTCAGAGGTCTCCCCCGCACTGCGCTTGCTCTTGGCGCCGGCCTTCGCATCGGCCTTCGCCTTGGCATCCGCCTTGGACTTCGCCTTCGCCTTCTCGCGGGCATCTGCGCGGGCCTTGGCCTCGGCCTTCGCCTGGGCGATGCGCTGTTGCCGGCGGGTGGGCGGGGGCGTGTCGGGAAGCTCGACCGCGAGGCCCGACTCCGCCACATCGCTCATCGCGTTCGCAGAGGTCACCGCGTCGCGACGCGAGCGCAGGAAGAGACCGACGATGACGGCGAGTGCGAGCACGGCGTCGATCGCGATGCCCCACGTGCCGAGCCAGTTCACGAGCAGAGCCGCGACGGCACCCACGGCACCCGCCGCGGGAAGCGTGAGCAGCCAGCCGATCGCGATGCGTCCGGCTGTCCGCCAGCGCACGGTGGAGCCGCGGCGACCGAGACCGGAGCCGATCACCGACCCGGAGGCGACCTGGGTGGTCGACAGCGCGAAGCCGAAGGCGCTCGAGGCGAGGATGGTCGCCGCGGTCGAGCTCTCGGCCGAGAATCCCTGCGCCGGCTTGACCTCGGTGAGGCCCTTTCCGAGCGTTCGGATGATGCGCCATCCGCCGAGGTAGGTGCCGAGGGCGATCGTCACGGCGCACGCGATGATGACCCAGAGATACGGGTCGGCCTGCTCGCTGTTCTGCCACCCGACGGCGATGAGGGCCAGGGTGATGACACCCATCGTCTTCTGCGCGTCATTCGTGCCGTGCGCGAGTGCGACCAACGACGAAGTGAAGATCTGACCCCAGCGGAAGCCGTCTCGCCCGTCGGGCTTGCCGTCGTACCGACGCGTGATCGAGTAGGCGATCTTGGTCGCGGCGAACGCGATGATCCCCGCGGTGAGCGGAGCGATGACGGCGGGCAGGATGATCTTCGACAACACCATGCCGAAGTCGATCCCGGCCACCCCGACGCCGACGAGTGTCGCGCCGATGAGTCCGCCGAACAGGGCGTGCGACGAGCTGGAGGGAAGGCCGAGCAGCCAGGTGAGCATGTTCCAGGTGATCGCGCCGATGAGCCCGGCGAAGATCATGGGCAGGAACAGCTCCCCCTGCATGCTGTCTTCTCGGATGATGCCGTGCGACACCGTCTTGGAGACCTCGGTCGACAGGAACGCGCCGACGAGGTTCAGTACCGCGGCCAGCAGCACGGCGGTCTTGGGCTTCAGAGCACCCGTGGCGATGGGCGTCGCCATCGCATTCGCGGTGTCGTGGAACCCGTTGGTGAAGTCGAAGAAGAGTGCCAGCGCGATCACCAGCACGACGATGAGGACTGCGGTTTCCACCGTTCTCTTTCGGTCGTCGGGAAGAGGGAGTGTCGACGGGATCGACGTGATGAACGAAGAGTTCACCGTGGGTTTGACTTCCGTTAACCGGCCCCGGTAGATCCTCCCACCCACTCGGGTGCCGGTCAACTCGACCTGGACTAGCGTGGAGAGGGTGACTGATGCTCCCATCGCCGCCCGCCGTTCCACGCTCCGCACCCATCACGGGGACACGTTCGACGATCCGTACGAGTGGCTGCGCGATAAGGAATCCACCGAGGTGATCGCGCATCTCGAGCGCGAGAACGAGTACACGCAGCAGGAGCTGGCGCACCTCGCCGACCTCCGCGAGACGCTGTTCCAGGAGATCAAGGGACGAGTTCAGGAGACCGACCTCTCCGTGCCCACCCGACGCGGGGACTGGTGGTATTACAGTCGCAGCGAGGAGGGCGCTCAGTACGGCATCCACTGCCGCACCGCCGCCGTCGCGGACGACTGGACTCCCCCCGTGCTCGAGCCCGGCGTCCCCGTACCGGGCGAGGTCGTGCTGCTCGACGGCAACGTCGAGGCCGAAGGTCACGAGTTCTTCTCGCTCGGCGCGTTCGACACCTCGGACGATGCGACGATGCTGCTCTGGTCGACAGACTTCGAAGGCGACGAGCTGTACACGGTGCACGTGCGCGACCTCAGGACGGGCCGGGTGCTGCCCGACGAGATCCCCGATACGGGCAGCGCGTTCTTCACCCCCGACGGCACCGGCATCGTCTACACGACGCGCGACGACGCGTGGCGACCGGACACCCTCTGGCTGCACCGCCTCGGAACCCCGCTCGCAGAGGATGTCCGGCTGTTCCACGAGCCGGACGAGAAGTTCTGGCTGGGGGCAGGCATCACGCGCAGCCGCCGCTATCTCGTCATCGCCGTCGGATCGAGCATCACCAGTGAGGAGCACGTCGTCGATCTGACGGGCGACCTCACCGCGCCGCCCCGCGTGATCTGGCCACGACGGGAGGGGGTGGAGTACTCCCTCGATCACGCCGTCGTCGACGGCGAGGATCGGCTGTACATCCTCCACAACGACGGCGCGCTGGACTTCGAGCTCGTCTCGGTGGATGCCGACGACCCACAGGGCCAGCGGCGGGTCGTCGTGCCGCACGAGCCCGGGCGTCGCCTGCTCGGGATGGGCGCCTTCCGCGACTTCGCCACGATCGAATACCGCAGTGAGGGGCTCGAGCGCGTCGGCCTGCTCGACTACGCCACCGACGCGATCGAGGATGTGACCTTCGACGAGCCACTGTACTCGGCGGGCGTGAGCGGGAACCCGGAGTGGCACTCCCCCTTCCTCCGACTCGGGTACACCTCGTTCGTGACCCCGTCGACCGTCTACGAGCTCGAACTGGCCACGCGCGAGCTGGTGTTGCGCAAGCAGGTCGCAGTGCTGGGCGGGTACGACCCGCAGGACTACGATCAGCGCCGCGCCTGGGCCACGGCATCCGACGGCACCCTGGTGCCGATCTCGCTCGTGTGGAAGCGCTCGTTCGGGGAACCCGGCGATACGCCCCGCCCGTTGCACCTGTACGGATACGGCTCGTACGAGCACTCCATCGATCCCGGTTTCTCGGTCGCGCGACTGTCTGAGCTCGACCGCGGCATGGTGTTCGCGGTCGCCCACGTGCGCGGCGGCGGCGAGATGGGCCGGCAGTGGTACGAAGACGGCAAGCTGCTGCAGAAGCGGAACACCTTCACGGATTTCGTGGCGTGCGCCGAGCAGCTCGTCGCCGACGGCGTCACCGCCCCGTCACTGCTCGTCGCGGAGGGCGGCAGCGCGGGTGGTCTGCTCATGGGCGCGATCACCAACCTCGCGCCGGAACTGTTCGCGGGCGTGCTCGCGGCGGTGCCGTTCGTGGACGCGCTGACGACGATCCTCGACCCGTCGCTCCCCCTCACCGTCATCGAGTGGGACGAGTGGGGCGATCCTCTGCACGACACGGACGTCTACGAGTACATGAAGTCGTACACGCCCTACGAGAACATCGGCGACGGATCGACATACCCCCACATCCTGGCCGTCACATCGCTCAACGACTCCCGCGTGGCGTACGTCGAGCCGGCCAAATGGGTCGCGGCCCTGCGCGCAGCCGGCGCCCGCGATGTGCTGCTCAAGTGCGAGATGGTCGCCGGGCACGGCGGAGTCAGCGGGCGCTACAACTCCTGGAAGGAGCGCGCCTTCGAGCTCGCGTGGATCCTCGACAGGGTCGGTCTCGCCTAGCCCCAGGGACTGCACCGCGCCGCGCGTCCTGCCTGAGATCAGGAGACTCCCCCGAGATCAGGAGCTTCGTGCGCACAAGCTCCTGATCTCGAGCGGACGTCCTGATCTCGGTCGCAGTCCACCCCTTCTGCACGGGCTGCCGTTCGGACGCTCTGCTCACAGGACGTGCGTTTCCGGCATCCACTGGTTTCTCCCGTGCTCCAGGGTGGACGGATGACACTGGCGACCTGGCTCCGTGCACATGGCGGTGCCGCCCACACCTCCGAGCTCTCTGCCGCCGGATTCGGCAAGAAGGCGATCGCCGAGGAGGTGCGATCAGGACGGATGCTGCGCCGGCGCCGCTCCTGGATCGCCTTGCCGGACGCAGATCCCGCCATCCTGGCCGCGATCAGCGCAGGCGGCCGACTGACGTGCGTGAGCGCCGCACGTCACTTGGGGCTCTGGGTGCCGCCGTCCGACGGCGCGGTGCACGTCGCCGTGTCACCGACCGCGGCGCGGTTCGACGCCTCCGGCCTTCGGGTGCACTGGACGCGCGGTCCGGTGCCGACGTCCCCACGCGCGCTCGTCGATCCTCTCGTGACCGTGCTGAGGCATGTGGCGCACTGTCAGGAGAGGGTCGACGCTCTGGCTATCTGGGAGTCCGCGATCAGGAAGGGCCTCGCCGATTCCGCAGAACTCACGCGTGTGCGTTGGCGGAGCACCCCCGCCACGGAGCTGGCGTCGGTCTCATCGAGTCTGTCGGATTCGGGGCTCGAGACGCACTTCGTCCACCTCATGCGCGGCCACGGCGTCCGCGTCCGGCAGCAGGTCTTGATCGACGGTCGTCGCGTCGACGGTCTGATCGGCGACTGCCTCATCGTGCAGCTCGACGGCTTCGCCCACCACAGCTCGGCGATCGATCGACGCCGCGACATCGAGGCGGACGCACGCTTGCGACTGCGCGGCTACACCGTGCTGCGGTTCGACTACGTGCAGATACTGTTCCACCCGGGAGAGGTCGCGGAAGTCGTTCTCATGGCGATGGCCCAGGGCCTGCATCGCGCCGCGCAGCCTGCCCGAGATCAGGAGATTCGCCCCAGATCAGGAGCGACTCGCCGGCATCGTCCTGATCTCGGGAGAAACTCCTGATCTGGGAACGACGGCTCAGCCGAAGAGCGCGGCGGCCTCGTCGTAGCGGCTGCGCGGAACCGTGTTCAGCTCGCCGAGAGCCTCGGCAAAGGGGACGCGCACGATATCGGTGCCCTGCATGGCCACCATCTGCCCCCAGGCGCCGTCGACGATCGCGTCGGCGGCGTGCAGGCCGAGACGGGTCGCGAGCACGCGGTCGAACGCGGACGGCGAGCCGCCGCGCTGGATGTGGCCGAGGATCGTGGCTCGTGTCTCGATGCCGGTGATGCGCTCGATCTCCGGGGCGAGCTGGTCGCCGATCCCGCCGAGGCGAGGGCGGTTGAAGGCGTCGAGGCCCTTGTCGCTGTATGCCTCGTCCATGCCCTGCAGCTTGAAGCCCTCGGAGACGACGACGAGCGGAGCGCGTCCGCGGTCATGGGCGCTGGTGACGAGGGCCGTGATCTCCTCCAGGGTCTGCGGCACCTCGGGGATGAGGATCGCGTGCGCACCCGCCGCCATGCCGGCGTGGAGCGCGATCCATCCGACGTGTCGCCCCATGACCTCGGCGACCATGCACCGCTGGTGCGAGTCGCCGGTCGTGCGGAGGCGGTCCATCGCGTCCGTGGCGATGTTGACGGCGGTGTCGAAGCCGAAGGAGTAGTCGGTGGCTCGCAGGTCGTTGTCGATCGTCTTCGGCACGCCGATGACGTTGATGCCGTCCTTCGCGAGGCGGTCGGCCGCGGCGAGGGTGCCCTCGCCGCCGATCGCGATGATGCCGTCGATCTTGTGCCCGTAGAGCGTCTTGGCGATGTTCTCGGCGCCCCCGCGCTCACCCTCGTAGGGGTTCGTGCGGCTCGTGCCGAGGATCGTCCCGCCGACCTTCGACAGCCCCTTCACCTCGTGGCGGGTGAGCGGGAAGAAGTCGCCGTCGACCACGCCGCGCCAGCCGTCGCGGATGCCGACGAACTCGAGGTCGTAGGTGGTGGTGCCCTTGAGCACGATGCCGCGGATGACCGCGTTGAGTCCGGGGCAGTCGCCGCCGCTCGTCAGGATGCCGATCTTCATGCTTGCCTCAGACGGGTTCGGGAAAAGGGGAAAAGGCGACGCTGCCTGCGATCGACACTAGCGGCACGGGGTGACCGCGCGCCATTCCGACCGCCGAAAACCGGCGATCTTGCCGCCGAATCGCGACGATTCGCGAGAAGTTCACCGATCACCCGCCGAAGACGAGAAATCGGCGTCAAGAATCGTGATTCTTGACGCCGATCTCGATACGTCCTCAGGCTCCGCCGAGCGCCTGTCGCAGCAGATGCGTGAGGGCTCCGAGCTGCACGGGCTCCGCTGCAGACTCGTCCGTCGCCTCACCGTCGAGGGCACGCGCCGCGAGCCCCTGCTTCTGGTCGATGAGCTCGGCGATCTTGGTATCGACGGTGTGCGCGGCGATGATGCGCCATGCGGTGACGGGCTCGCCCTGGCCGATGCGGTGGACGCGGTCGATCGCCTGCGTCTGCTCCGCTGCCGTCCACGATAGCTCGGCGAGCACGACGTTCGACGCCGCCTGCAGGTTCAGACCCACACCGGCCGCCGTGAGCGAGCAGACCGCGATGCCGACCTCGGGATCGCCGTTGAAGTCGTCGATCGCCTGCTGTCGGGTCGTCGTGGTCTGATCTCCGCGGATCGACACCGAGCGGATGCCGGCGGCGGCGAAGTGCGCCTCCGCCTGGTCCATGACGTCGATGTGCTTGGCGAAGAAGACGACCTTGCCGACCGAGCGCTGGAGCTGAGCGGCGTAGTCGGCGGCGAGCTGCGCCTTGGCCTGACCGATGCGCCGCACCATGGTGAAGACGTTGTCACCGCCCGTGCCTGCCGCCTTCGACTCCTCGAGCTCGTTCTGGGCGACCAGACGCACGATGTCATCGTCGATCTCGCCCGGCGCGAGGCCGCGGTCGCCCCGCGCCTCGATGATGCGGCGGTAGCGAGCGGCGAGCCGCTCCCCCAGCTCGCGCTCGGCCTGACGGATGCTGCGACCGAACTCGTCGTCGAGCTGCACCGGCAGATCGGCGATCAGCTTGTCGGGGAGGTCGGCCGCGACGTCCTTCTTCTTGCGGCGCACGATGCCCATCGAGATCACGGCATCCCGCGCCTCGGGATAGAAGGCCTTGTCCGCGGGAGTGAATCCGGTCGCGTCGAGCTTCTCCATCAGCTCGGGTCCCGGCTTCTCGCCCGTGGTCCAGCCGAGGAACCGCCAGATCGCGTCGAAGTCCTCGACGTCGTTGATGAGCGGGGTACCGGTGAGCGCGAGCAGCAGGGGCTTTCCGCCGGGCGTCCGTTCGCGCACCCTCGACGCGAGCGAGAGCACGTTCTGAGACCGCTGCGAGGAGAGGTTCTTGATGAAGTGTGCCTCGTCGACCACCATGCCGCGCAGGCCGATCGACGCCAGCCACGACATGTGCCGGTCGAGGATCTCGTAGTTGACGATGAACACGTCGGCGAAGGCGTCGATGTCGTCGCCGTCGCCCTGGATCACGGTGGCACGACGCTGCGGCGTCCACCGCTCGACCTCGCGCGCCCAGTTCATCTTCACGACGTTCGGGACCACGACGAGCAGGGGGTACGCGTTCGCGACGGAAGCTGCGAGTACCGACTGCGCGGTCTTGCCGAGGCCGGGCTCATCGGCGAGCAGGAAGCTGCGGTGGCCGGCGCGCACTGCTTCGAGGAAGCGCGACTGGTGCACCATCACCTCGAGGCCCTTGGGCGAGATGTGGTCGAACTCCGGCGCGGGCGGCAGGTCCATGCTGGCCGCGGACCCACCGGCGCCGGTCTCGAAAGCCTTGTAGAGCGGTCCCATCAGCTCCCAGCCGTCCAGACGACGGCGCGGGGTGGTCGTGGCACGCGGCGTGAGGTCGGGCGCGAGGAACGGATTGGCGAGCTGGCGTGCCTCCACCGAGGGCGGCGTGACCTGACGCTCCGCGATCGCCGCGGGAACGACCGGCATCTGCACGGGAGCGATGTCGGCGATGATGAGCTCCTCGGGAGCGAGCTCAGCACCCGACTCCAGCAGCCAGTCCCGCCGCATGCGCTTGGCGACGGGCGACGTGGCCTGGTCGGCTTCGAGCAGCTGGATGAGCGACGTGTCTCGCGCCGCGGTCTTGGCGAGGATCGTCGCCACGCCGTCGAGACGCTTCAGCAGCTCCGCACGCGCGGCGTCGGTGATCTCGACGTCCGCCTTGACGCGAGCGCGCTCCTCGCGCACCAGGAAGGCGATGACCTGGAACTTCACCCGGTTCGTCGGTCCGAGTTTCCCTCGCTGCGACTTCGCCTCGATCTCGCGCACCTTACGCGCGAGGATCGGGATGAGGGGTGCCTCATCGTCGCGCCGGGATGTCTTCTTGCGCCGCGGGGCGGCGGTTGCCGTGGTCGGCATGCTCCTCCTGAGCGTGAAGGCCGCTGCATCCTCGTGATGCGACGACCGTTCTCGATGTCCGCGTGTGGCGTGAGCCAGGACCATACGAACAGTGTTTCCGATCGAGACCGATGCGCGAATGACGCGCGAGGATCGGTGACGATCGCGATCAGTCTATGCCATTCGACTGCCTCGGCGCTGTGAGCGCCGCGCGGATCCACCAGCCGCGTCAGTCGCGACCCGGGCCGAGAACCCGCTCGGCCTCGACGACGTCGTCAGCCATCTGCTGTGTGAGCTTCTCGATGCCCTCGAACGCGACCATCCCGCGCAGCCGCTCCACGAACTCCACGGTGACGTCATGGCCGTAGAGGTCGAGGTCGGTCTCGCCGATCACGTGGGCTTCGACCTGACGCTGGAGCACATCGTCGAACGTCGGGTTGGTGCCGACCGAGATCGCGGCGCGGTGACGGATGCCGGTGTCGTGGTCGACGAGCCAGCCGGCATACACGCCGTCCGCCGGAACGAACGAATCAACCGTCGCCGACAGGTTCGCGGTCGGATAGCCCAGTTCGCGCCCCCGCTTGAGCCCGTGCACGACCTCGCCACGCACGTCGACGTTGCGATCGAGCACGCGGGCCGCGGTCGCGACGTCACCCGCGATGAGCAGTTCGCGGATCCAGGTCGACGACACCCGGCGATGCGATCCGTCGAGGTAGACGTCATCCACCACCTCTACGCTGAATCCGTACTGCGGAGCGAGCTCGCGCAGCAGCGCCGGGGTGCCGGCTCCGCCACGTCCGAACCGGAAGTCCTCGCCGACCAGTACGGTCGAGACGTGCAGCGCTGCGACGAGGATGTCGGCGATGAACTCCTCCGCCGTGCGCGCCGCAAGCGCCTCGTCGAAAGTCAGGACGAGGGTCGCGTCGAGGTCGAGTTCCGCGAGCAGTTCGAGCTTGCGCTCCACCGTGACGACGTTCTCAGGGCAGCGGTCGGGCCGAAGGACGGCCAGCGGGTTCCGATCGAAAGTAACGGCGACGGCATCCACGCCGGATGCGGCGGCCGCCTCTTTCAGACGGCGGATCACCGCGCGGTGCCCCGCGTGCACGCCGTCGAACTTGCCGATCGCGACCGCCGACGGACCGAATCCCCGCGGCACGTCTCGAGGATCACGGAAGACGATCACGCGACGGCCCCGGTCGACGCGGACTCCGTCACGACCGGCGCGGGGCGGTGCGTGCGCAACCACCAGATGCCGAAGACCGGGAGGACCAGCGGGATGAATAGATACCCGCGTCCGAACATCGACCAGACCGTATCGTGCGGGAACAGATCGGGCAGGAAGATGCTGAGCGCACCGACCACCAGCACCCCGGTCAGCTCGAACACGATCGCCACCCACGCCACCGTGTACCAGCCGGGCCGACGGGCGAAGATGAGGGCGAGCGTCGCGAGGACGTAGACCACCGCGGCCAGCGCCGAGAGCGAGTACGCCAGGGGGGCGTCGTCGAACTGCCGGACGATCTGCACGAAGCTGCGACCGGTCGCGGCCAGCGCCATCACGGCGTAGACGATCACGAGGACACGGCCGATGCCGGTCATGCGGGTGGAGGGGACAGAGGTGCTCATAGCTCCCTCCATTCTAGGCGCGGTCGTCCGACCCCGGATGTCGCCCGAACGCGCGCTCAGGCCACTTGAATGGTCCAGATCGCGTGCATGCGCCAGACCATGATCGCGACGGCGATCCCGGCCACACCGAGGATCACGGTGCTCCACCTGCTGCGCTCCATCAGCGCCCACAGCACCGCGCCGATCGGGAGCAGCACGGCCGAGACGAGGTACACCCAGTACTCGAGGAGGTCCCCGGTCGGAGGGTTGCCGACGAACGGCGCCACGATCGCGACGACCACCTGCACGACGAGCAGCAGCTCGACGAGCGCGAGGCTGCCGACGGAGTAGTCGCTGGGTCGTCGACCGGCGAGACCGAGCGCGACGCAGAAGACGCCGGCTGCGGCGGCCGCCACGATCTGGACGATGGTCAGCCACAGGATCATCGGGTCGCCTCGGGCATGTTCATCTCGCTCTTGAGGTCGACCCCGCGCGCGCCGACGATGCCGACGAGCACGCCCTCCGCATCGATGGCCGCCGCAATGGATCCGGCGAGACGCGACGCCTGCCCGACGAGACGCTTGCCGTGGCGGAGGTCGCGGGCCTCGTCCGCCGAGACGGCGAGCGGAGTCAGCACCCGTGCGGCCGCCGCAGCCGGAGTCAGCGGCACGGCGTCGGCGAGGTCGTCGAGGCCTGTGGCATCCGTCACGTCGAAGTCCCCGACCCTGGTGCGTCGCAGCGCCGTGAGGTGGCCGCCGACGCCCAGCGCTGCGCCGAGGTCGCGCGCGAGCGAGCGGATGTACGTGCCGGAGGAGCAGTCGACGACCACGTCGAGCTCGAGGTACCCGTCGCCTGCGCGACGGCCGATCTCTTCGAAGCGCGACACGGTCACCTCGCGGGCTGCCAGCACCACGTCCTCTCCCGAGCGGACGCGGTCGTACGCACGGCGTCCGTCGACCTTGATGGCCGACACCGAACTGGGCACCTGCGAGATCGTGCCCGTGAGAGCGGCGATGCCGTCGGCGAGCTGCGAATCCGTCAGCGCACTCACGGCGGCCGCATCCGCCTCTGTGAGCACGTCGCCCTCCGCGTCGTCCGTCGTCGTCGTCGAGCCCAGCCGGATCGTCGCCTCATACGTCTTGTCGGCCCCGACGATGTACGTGAGCAGACGGGTCGCCCCTTCGACGCCGATCACGAGCAGACCGGTCGCCATCGGGTCGAGCGTCCCGGCGTGGCCCACCTTGCGGGTGCCGAAAGCGCGTCGGACGCGCGCGACCACGTCGTGACTGGTCAGCCCGGAGGGCTTGTCGACGAGAAGGATGCCGGGCGAGACCATCCCCCCAGCCTACGACGCGCGCCGTCGTCACCCGTGCCACGTGCCGGTATCAGGTCGCATAGGCTGTCGAGGTGTCCTCGACTCCGCGCTCCATCCCCATGGAGACGCAGCCGTTGATCGAATGGTATCGAGAGTCCGCACGCGATCTGCCGTGGCGACGCGCGGCCTTCCACGACGATTTCGGCGCATGGGGAACGCTCGTGAGCGAGTTCATGCTCCAGCAGACGCCGGTCACCAGGGTGATCCCTCACCTGGATGCGTGGCTCGCGAGGTGGCCCACCCCGCGTGCGCTCGCTGCGGCGACCCCTGCGGAGGTGCTGCAGCAATGGTCGAACCTCGGCTATCCGCGTCGAGCGCTCTGGCTGCACCGCGCGGCGATCGAGATCACGGAGCGACACGACGGGGTCGTGCCCCGTGATGTCGACGCGCTGCTCGGCCTGTCAGGCATCGGCGACTACACGGCGCGCGCCGTCGCGGTCTTCTCCTACGGCGACCGACACCCGGTGGTCGACACGAACACGCGCCGCGTCATCGCGCGCGCGGTGCTGGGTCAGGCGCAGCCGGGATCCCCCTCCCGGCGCGACCTGGAGGCGATGGAGGCGATGCTGCCCGATTCCGACGTCGACGCCGCGGTGTTCAACGCCGCGGCGATGGAGCTGGGAGCGACTGTCTGCGTCGCCCGGAACCCGCGGTGCGAGCAGTGCCCTCTGCGGGACTCCTGCGCGTGGGTCGCCGCAGGCCGACCGGATACGGGCGACACGAGGCGCCGTCAGGCCTCCTTCGAAGGCTCCGACCGTCAGGCCAGGGGGAAGGTCCTGCGCGCTCTCCGCGACGCCGCACCTCAGGGTGTACCCCTCGTAGCGCTGCTGGCCGATTGGCCGGACGCTCAGCAACGCGACCGCGCGATCGACTCCCTCATCGTCGACGGTCTGGCCGAGGCCGACGGCGAAGCACTCTCCCTCCCCCGTTGACGCTCAGCCGTGACGCGCGCTGCGAAGAGCGAGCAGCATGAGCTCGACTCGCGTGCGAACTCCCAGCTTCGCGAAGATGCGCCCGAGGTGCACCTCGACCGTCCGCACCGAGACCGTGAACGACGAGGCGATCTCTCTGTTCGAGGCGCCGCCGACGACCGCCAGTGCGAGCTGGAGCTCACGGTGGGTGAGCATGGGCGCCCACCGCCGACGTATGGCCTCGACCGCGTCACCCAGTTCGTCGCCGTACTCCGCCGTCTGATCGAGCAGTCGGATGCGCTCGGCGACCTGCTCCGCCCACGCGAGCGCTCCCGACTCCTCGAACAGCGCCAACGCGGCTTCCAGATGCCGCCTGCCTGCCCGGGGATCATCGTGGATGACCGCCCGCACACCGAACGCAGCCGACACCCGCGCCCGCTCGAAGGGCGACCGGATGCCGCCGGCTGCGTCCTCCAGCCGCGACCCCTCCGACGCCCAGGCGGCCTGGGGAATCGTCGATGCGCGAAGCCGCAGAGTCCGGGCGAGGGTCATCTCCGGAGGCTCGACGCGATGCCTCGGGATCGTTTCGACATCCACGCCGCCCGGAGCGATCTCGTCGATGCCCGGCACGGCGAGGACGGGTTGCGGCGCACCGCGCTCGATCCAGAGCCGCAAGAGGGCCACCGCCTCGTCGGACCGCCCGTCGAGGTGCGCCCGGACGGTCCGATCGACGAGGTGGTCGACTCTCGTCGGCGACGGGAGTGCGGCTGTCAGCGAGCGAGAGATCGGGCCGATCTCACCTATGACGGCCAGATCCAGTCGCCGCGCGAGTATCACGCCGAGGCCGGCGAACGGGATCGCCACCGGCAGCTTCAGCGCCGCCGCGGCGAGATGCTCTCTGGCGGCACCGAGGTCGCCCCGCCAGGTCATCAGCAGCCCCTCCGCGACTGCTCGATGCGCCTCGACGAGGGGGCTCCGCTCGAATCCCGCTATGAACGGATCTCGGGCATCCGCCTGGTGATAGTCTCCGGCAGCGAGAATGCGCAGGCCCGCGTCCACGTCGCCTGCGACAGCGGCGCGCAGTGCGCCATACACCACCCCGGTGAGCGGACCGGCACCCCGCGCGTCGTCTGCCTCGCTCTCGCCGAGGAGCAGCCACGTCATCGACACGACCGGATCGCGCAGCTCCCGCTCGGCGCCGACCTTCGCAGCGGCGAGACGCAGCTGATCGAGCCATTCGCGCGCGCGCCCACGGTCACCGCGCTCGGCGCACAGAGCTGCCGCGAAGGCGGCGGCCCTGGCATACGCGTACCAGTCCGCCGTGGTGTCGGTCCGAGGGCGAAGATCGACGGGAGCGACAGCGGGAACGACCCCGCGCAGATGGGTCTCCGCGGCCAGCAGAACCGCGGCGCCGCGCAATGCCGCGTGCTCCGATCCGACGCGGAACAGCTCGGAGAGCCGTGCGGCGGCTTCCGCCGCATATCCGGAGCCCATCGCCGAGACACCCGCGATCAGGAGAGCCTGATCGCGGACGGCGCCGGTGGAGTGCTGCGCCGCGAGCGCGGCGAATCGCAACGAGGGCAGCGACTCGTCGTCGGCGCGCAGCTGACGCGCGGCGCGAAGAAGCTCGACTGCGGCCCCGGCATCTCGAGCAGAAGACCCGGAGGCCCGATGCCAGGCGGAGGCCGCGGCATCCTCGTGCTCCGATCGCCGGGCGAGTCTCCTGTGGGCCGCCATGACCTCTTCGGCCGTACTCGTGCCGAGTATCCATGCCGCCGAGCGCTCGTCGACTCGGGCACCGAGCACCCTGCCTCCGCAGAGAGATGCGGTGCACGGCGATCCGGCATCCAGTGCCTGCTCGAGGAGGGCCCTCTTCTCCCGGAGAGCCGGCGCGAAGTCGGAGAATGCGGTCTCGATCGCCGGGACCAGAGGCAGGGGTGATGGCAAGGGCCGGAGACCGCGGCGTTGCGTGACGTCGAGCACGCCGGCCACTTGCACGACCGCCTCCCGATCGCCGTCCAGCCGCCGGAGAAGGCCGGCGACGACGTCGGGAGCGCATCCGAGTTCGCGGGCGAGCAGATCCTCGAGGACGCAGGCGACGCCCGAGGCCTCTGCCTCCGCTCCGCCACGCGCGCTGTACACCGCTCTTCGCCCCCCGGTCCGGACGAGCGTGCGCTCGTCAAGCCGACGGTAGCAACCGGTTTTCCGGTCTCAAGCGAGATGCTGATACATCACGAACGCGTGTCGTCGTCCTCACGCACGTAGGGGTCTGCATCGCCCGCGTGCGATGCAGACGACGCGAGCTTGGCGACCTCCGCGTCCCGCTCCTGAGCCTCACGGAGGAGGGCGGAGATGTGGTCGGCGCTCTCCGGCAGGGCGTCCGGGATGAACTCGAGGGTCGGCACCAACCGGGTGCTGAGCTGTCGACCGACCTCGCTGCGCAGCATCCCGGTCGCCGAGGTGAGGGCCGCGCCGCTCGCGACGCGCTCCTCTTCCGTCCCGAGCACCGTGTAGAACACCGATGCGTGCTGCAGGTCGCCGCTCACACGCACGTCGGTGATCGTCACGAAGCCGAGACGCGGGTCACGCAGCCCCTTCTCCAGACGCTCGGCGAGGATGACGCGGATGCGATCCGCGAGTCGGGCCTGTCGTTCACCAGCCATGTGATCCTTCTCCTCCTGGGAAGTCTTCGGGCGCCCTTCGTCTCGCTCCGCTCGCTCAGGAGCCGGCATGAAGGACGCCCGAAGATATCGAGCCCGATCAGCCGCGAGGCTTCTCGACCATCTCGGTGGTCTCGATCTCGTCGCCGATCTGGATGTCGTTGTACTTGCCGAGGCCGATACCGGCCTCATAGTCCGTACGCACCTCGGTGACATCGTCCTTGAAACGACGCAGCGACTCGATGGCGAGACCATCGGCGATGACGACGCCGTCGCGGATGACGCGGGCCTTGGCGTTGCGCGTGATCGTTCCCGAACGCACGATGACACCGGCGATGTTGCCGAACTTCGAGGAGCGGAACACCTCGCGGATCTCGGCGACGCCCGACTGGACCTCTTCGTACTCCGGCTTGAGCATGCCCTTGAGCGAGCTCTCGATCTCATCGATCGCGTTGTAGATCACCGAGTAGAAGCGGATGTCCACGCCCTCGCGCTGAGCGCGCTCACGCGCCTTGGTGTCGGGGCGGACGTTGAAGCCCACGATGATCGCGTTGTCGATCGTCGCGAGGTTCACGTCAGACTCGGTGATCGCGCCGACGCCGCGGTGGATGATCCGCAGCTGCACGGAGTCGTCGACCTCGATCTTGAGGAGCGACTCCTCCAGCGCCTCGACGGCACCGGACACGTCGCCCTTGATGATGAGGTTGAGCGACTCGACCTTGCCCTCTTCCAGTGCGCGGGTGAAGTCCTCGAGCGAGATGCGCTTGCGGGCCTTGGCCAGCTGGGCGTTGCGCTCGACCGCCTCTCGCTTCTCAGCGATCTGGCGGGCTGTGCGGTCCTCCTCGGTGACGATGAAGACGTCACCGGCGCGGGGCACGGAGTTCAGACCCTGCACCTGCACCGGGCGCGACGGGTAGGCCTCGAGGACCTGCTCGCCGTTCTCGTCGGCCATCGCCCGCACGCGTCCGTACGCGGTACCCGCGACGATCGCGTCGCCGACCCGGAGCGTTCCGGACTGGATCAGCACGGTCGCGACCGAACCGCGGCCCTTGTCGAGCTTCGCCTCGATGGCGACACCGCGAGCGGCCTTGTTCGGGTTGGCGGTCAGGTCGAGACCGGCGTCCGCCGTGAGCAGCACGGCGTCCAGGAGCTCCTGGATGCCGGTGCCCGCACGAGCCGAGACGTCGACGAACATGACGTCGCCGCCGTACTCCTCGGCGACGAGGCCGTACTCGGTGAGCTGCTGGCGCACCTTGGCCGGGTTGGCCTCGGGCTTGTCGATCTTGTTCACCGCGACCACGATCGGCACGTTCGCCGCCTGGGCGTGGTTCAGCGCCTCCACCGTCTGCGGCATGATGCCGTCGTCAGCGGCGACCACGAGGATCGCGAGGTCGGTGACCTGCGCACCACGGGCACGCATGGCGGTGAACGCCTCGTGACCCGGGGTGTCGATGAAGGTGATCGCACGCTCGATGCCCTCGTGCTCGGTCCACACCTGGTAGGCGCCGATGTGCTGGGTGATGCCGCCGGCCTCGCCCTCGATGACGTTGGTCTGACGGATGGCATCGAGCAGTCGGGTCTTACCGTGGTCGACGTGACCCATGACGGTGACGACCGGGGGACGGATCTCGAGGTCGTCTTCGCTCTCCGCCTCCAGCTCGGCCTCGAGGTCGAGACCGAAGCCCTCGAGGAGCTCCTTGTCCTCATCCTCGGGCGAGACCATCTGGATCTTGTAGCCGAGCTCCTCGCCGAGCACCTCGAACGTCGCCTCGTCCAGCGACTCGGTGGCCGTGGCCATCTCGCCGAGGTTGAAGAGGATCGTCACGAGCGTGCCGGGCTGGACCGTGTAGCCGGTCAGCGTCTCGATCTTGTCGGCGAAGTCCGCGATCGACGCGCCGCGGCGCATGCGGATGGTCTCCCCGTTACCGCGGGTGACGTTGACGCCACCGACGACGGGAGCGCTCCGCATCTCGAATTCCTGCCGCTTCGCCCGCCGCGACTTGCGCTGCTTGCTCTTGCCGCCGCCCTTGCCGAAGGCGCCGGCGGTACCACCGCCGGGGCCACGGCCGCGACCGCCACCACCGGGACGACCGGCGAAGCCGCCGCCACCGGGACGTGCGCCGGGGCCACCGGGGCCGCCTGCGCCGCCCGGACGACCGGGACCGCCCGGACGCTGCTGGAACGGAGCGCCGGGACGACCGCCCTGACCGCCGCGGGGTGCGCCGGGACGCGGCGAACCGGGACGCGGGGCACCGGGGCGGGGTGCGCCGGGGCGCGGGGCCTGCGGGCGCGGGATGTTTCCGGGCGTGGGGCGCTGGCCCATACCCTGCGCCGAGGCGAAGGGGTTGTTGCCCGGACGGGGGCCGGCGGGACGCTGGCCCATGCCCTGCGCGGACGAGAACGGGTTGTTGCCGGGGCGGGGCGCGCCGGGCTTGGGCGCGCCGTCGGACGGCTTCGGCGCGGCGGGGCCCGGCTTGGCAGCCGGTGCAGGGGCCGGGGTCGCCGCAGGAGCCTCAGCCGGCGCGGCCGGTGCAGCGGCGACCGGGGCTTCGGGGGCCGGAGCCGGCTTGGGGCCGGGCTTCGGACCGGGGGTCGGTGCGGCGGACTTCGCCGCAGCCGGCTTCGCCGCGGGCTTGGCTGCGGGTGCCGCCTCGGCCGAGGGCTTCAGAGAGGGGTCGGCCTCGATCGCGGCGCGCAGCTTGCGCGCCACCGGCGGTTCGATGGTCGAAGAGGGGCTCTTGACGAACTCCCCGAGTTCCTTGAGCTTCGCAAGTGCGACCTTGCTGTCGACGCCGAATTCAGCGGCGATCTCATGTACGCGTGGTTTACCAGCCACAATTCTCCTGTCTGGGGTCGGTCTGCCCAGACAGGGCAGACCACTAGTCGCGGACGGGTCTCATTTCGAGCCGTTCACTTTGTTTCCATAGCTGTTCAGCCTTTGTTTCTCGATGGTCTGCGTGTCCAGGTGGCCGGACACGCGCAGTGCTCGTCCGAAAGCACGTCGCCGGAGTGCGGCATCCATGCATTCCTGCGTCGGATGCACCCACGCGCCTCGCCCCGGCAGCACAGCACGCTCATCGATGACGAGGGTGTCGTTCTGGGACACCACCCTGAGAAGGGCGGAGCGGGGAGCACGCGTGCGGCAACCGACGCACGTTCGTACGGCTTCCATCTTACACCTGTGTTCCCGCCCTGATCGCGCCGAGGGCGCGAGTCGGGCGTGCAGCCGGGGTCAATCCAGGACGCTGTCCGGCTGGATGTCGATCTTCGCGCCGGTAAGCTTGGCGGCGAGTCGGGCGTTCTGCCCCTCCTTGCCGATCGCGAGCGACAGCTGGTAGTCGGGGACGAGCGCGCGGACGGCCTTCGTGCCCGCGTCGAGGATGAACGAGCTCGTCACCTTGGCCGGCGACAGCGCGTTCGCGACGAAGGCTGCGAGCTCGGGGCTGTAGTCGACGATGTCGATCTTCTCCCCCGCCAGCTCCTCGGTGACGGCGCGGACGCGGCGTCCCAGCTCGCCGATGCAGGCGCCCTTCGCGTTGATGGACGGGTCGTTCGCCTTGACGGCGATCTTCGTGCGGTGGCCGGCCTCGCGGGCGAGCGAGACGATCTCGACGAGTCCTGCGGCGATCTCGGGCACCTCGAGCGCGAAGAGCTTGCGGACGAGACCCGGGTGGGTGCGCGAGACCGTGATCTGCGGGCCCTTGAGGCCCTTCGCGACGCTCGTGACGTACACGCGCAGACGCGAACCGTGGGCGTACTCCTCGCCGGGCACCTGCTCCTCGGGCGGGAGGATGGCCTCGACCGAGCCGAGGTCGACGTGGATCATGCGGGGATTCGGTCCCTGCTGGATCACACCGGCGACGATGTCGCCCTCCTTGCCGCGGAACTCACCGAGGACGGCGTCGTCGGCGATGTCGCGGAGGCGCTGGCTGATGACCTGCTTGGCGGCGAAGGCGGCGATGCGTCCGAAGTCGTCCGGCGTGGTCTCCTCCTCGCCGATGACCGCACCCTCGTCGTCTTTGACGACCTGCAGCACGGCGACGTGGCCCGTGCGACGGTCGAGTTCGACCCGCACGCCCTCGGGCGTCGCCCCGTCAGCGGAGACATGCTTGGCGTAGGCGGTCAGGATGGCCTGCTCGATGATCGCGACGAGTTCGTCGAAGGGGATCGCCTTCTCCTTCTCGATCCCACGCAGCAGGCTCAGTTCGATATCCATGACGGCTCCCTATTCAGCTCTCGTCGCGCCGGTTCGCACGCGCGACATCCGTACCACGATACCCTGACCCCACCACCCCGTGCCACGGCGGCGACCGCGCCGGCGTGGTGCACGATGCGCAGGAGGATCAGTGAGCACGTACGACACCATCGTGATCGGGGCCGGGATGTCCGGCGTGACGACGGCGCGGATGCTGACCGACGACGGCCGCCGCGTGCTGGTGCTCGAGGCTCGGGACCGCATCGGCGGACGGATGCACACGGACCGCTCCGCGGGCTTCCCCGTCGATCTGGGCGCCTCCTGGATCCACGGCATCGACGACTCGCCTCTCTGGGACCTCGTCCAGGCCCTCGACATCCCCACCGTCGAGTGCACCGTGGGGAGCTTTCAGGTCGGCGGGCGGCCGATCGAGAACTTCACCGATGACGGCGCGCCGATGGATGACGCGGCTACCGCGCAGTGGATCTCCGACGTCGAGCAGGCCGACCGACTTCTCGTCCAGGAGATCGCCGCCTCGTCGTCGGGCGACACCTATCTCGACGTCACGGAGCGGGCGCTGGATCGCTCCGGCTTCACCCCGCAGCGCATCGACGAGGTGCGGGAGTTCTTCCGTCACCGGGTCGAGGAGCAGTGCGGCGCGTGGATCGGCGACCTCGACGCGCACGGTCTCGACGAGGACGGGATCGACGGCGACGAGGTCATCTTCCCCCGTGGGTACGACGAACTGCCCCGCCGCATCGCAGCCGGGCTCGACGTGCGGCTCGACACCGCGGTGACACGCGTCTCCCGCACGCCCGACGGAGCCGTCGTGGCGACCGCGCACGGCGAAGAATACGAAGCGCACTCGGTGGTCGTGACCGTGCCCCTCGGAGTCCTCAAGGCGGGCACGATCGAGTTCGTCCCCGCCCTGCCCGAGGAGATCGCCGGACCGATCGACCGCCTCGGAATGGGCGTCTTCAACAAGATCTTCCTGCAGTTCCCCGGGAGGTTCTGGGGCGAGGACAGCTACGTGCTGCGCGCCCTCGGCGAGGCCGGGGAGCACTGGCACTCCTGGTACGACGTCTCGGCGATCAGCGGCATCCCCACGCTCCTCACCTTCGCGGCCGGGCCGCTCGGCAGGCGGATGCAGGACCTCTCCGACGACGAGATCGTGGCCGACGCCCTCGGCGCACTGCGACGCCTGTACCCGGATGCCGCGGAGCCGACCGCGCAGTGGATCACCCGGTGGGGGCAGAATCCCTTCTCCGTGGGGTCGTACTCGCACCTCGCGGTCGGATCGTCGCACCACGACCACGACGAGCTCGCGGGCCCCGCGGACGGTGTGCTGCACTTCGCCGGTGAGGCGACCTGGGGCGAGGAGCCGGCGACCGTCGGCGCGGCGTTCTACTCCGGGCACCGGGCGGCCGAGCGGGTCCTCGGGGCAGCGGTCGACCTCGCCGCCTTCGCGGAGCGGATCAGGGCTCGGGAGCGGTCGACAGCGAGTTGATCGCCCCGATCAGGCGGAACAGGTTGCCGACCTGACGCTGATCGAGGTGCAGAGCGAGACGCGGCAGCTGCAGCACGTCGTCGTCGGCCACCTCCGGTGAGCGTGGCGATGTCCGCTCGATGCGCCCGCGTGACAGCATCCCGCCGAAGCGATCGTTGAGGTCGTCGATCTCGGCATCCGTCGGCTCAGCGCGCAACCGGAGAACGAGAGTGTCGCCGATCCACCGCAGCGAGTCGTAGTTGCGCCAGAATCCCGCGATCTCGGCGACGGCGGCATCGACGGAGTCGGTGACGACGACGCGGTCGAAGTCGCCCTGGGAGATGACGCCGGTCGGCTCGAGAGTCTCGTCGATGAAGCGGCGCAGGCCGTCCCAGAACGTGCCGCCCTTCTCGTCGAGCAGCACGATCGGGGTCGGCTCCGCCTTCCCGGTCTGCTGCAGGGTCAGGAGCTCGAACATCTCGTCCAGCGTGCCGAAACCCCCTGGCAGGCAGATGAACCCGCTGGACTCCTTGATGAGCATGAGCTTGCGCGTGAAGAAGTACTTCATCGCCACGACGTGGTCGCTCCCCGCCACGAGGATGTTCGCCTTCTCCTCGAAGGGCAGCCGGATCGACACCCCGAGCGACAGCGCCGGACCCGCGCCCTCCGCCGCCGCCTGCATGATCCCCGGGCCGGCTCCCGTGACGACCATCCATCCGTCTTCGGCGAGCGCCGCCGCGACATCCCGGGCCTGCACGTACAGCGGGTCGTCGTGTCGTGTTCGTGCCGAGCCGAACACCGTGACCTTGGGCACCCCGCGGAACGGGGCGAACAGACGGAACGCGTCACGCATCTCCGCGAGCGCGGCGGACGCGATCTTGAGGTCGAGTCGCTCGGTGTCGTCCTCACCCAGCTGGATCGCCGTGCGCATCATCCGCATGACGAGTCGACGATCGGTGAGAACCCCCGCCTCGTCGAGCACCGAGTTGATCTCGGCGCTCAGCGCGTCCGGCAGTCGGTCGTCGGTCATGGCATCGACTCTCAGCGCGTCGTGAGGCTGTTCACCGCGTCGGCGATCGAGACCGTGTCGCGGTCGCCCGAGCGGCGGTCCCAGAGCTCGACCTGGCCGTCGGCGGCGCCGCGTCCGACGATCACGATCTTCGGGACGCCGACGAGCTCGGCATCGCCGAACTTCACGCCGGGTGACACCTTGGGGCGATCGTCGTAGAGGACGTCGAGCCCCGCGGACTCGAGCTGGGCCGAGATGTCGGCGGCGACGTCGAACGCGACCTGGTCCCTGCCGGCGGCGACGACCTGCACGTCGAACGGGGCGACGGACGCCGGCCAGATGAGGCCCTTGTCGTCGTTGTTCAGCTCGGCGATGATCGCGAGGATGCGGGTGACGCCGATGCCGTACGACCCCATGGTGACCGTGACGAGCTTGCCGTTCTCGTCGAGCACCTTGAGGCCCAGCGCCTCGGCGTACTTGCGACCGAGCTGGAAGACGTGACCGATCTCCATGCCCCGCGCGAGCTCGACGGGGCCCGAGCCGTCGGGCGCGGGGTCGCCCGCGCGCACGTTCGCGATCTCGATGATGCCGTCGGCCTCGAAGTCGCGGCCGGCGACGACCGAGTGCGCGTGCTTCTGGTCGATGTTCGCGCCGGTGATCCAGCTCGTACCCTCGCTCACTCGCGGGTCGACGAGGTAGCGGATGCCGGTGGCTGACTCCTCGCCGAGCACGGCACCCGTCTCGGACCAAGGTCCGATGTACCCCTTGACGAGCAGCGGGTTGTTCTCGAAGTCGTCCGTCGTCGCCGTCTCCACCTCCGCGGGAGCGAAGGCCACCTCGGCGCGCTTCTCGTCGACCTCCCTGTCGCCGGGGATGCCGACGACGACGAGTTCACGGGTGCCATCGAGGTGGGTGAGCGCGAGCACGACGTTCTTCAGCGTGTCGGCCGCGGTGTACTCGCCGTCGAGATGGGCGTTCGCGTGCGCCACCAGCGTCTCGATCGTCGGCGTGTCGGGCGAGTCGAAGACCACGGGAGCCGCGTCCGCGTCGAACGGGACGGGTGCGGGCACGGGGGTGGTGAACGCCTCGACGTTGGCGGCGTAGCCACCGGCACTGCGCACGAACGTGTCCTCGCCGACGGGGGTCGGGTGGAGGAACTCCTCGCTGCGGGAACCGCCCATGGCGCCGGCATCCGCCTGCACGATGGCGTACTCGAGACCGAGGCGCTGGAAGATGCGCTCGTATGCGTCGCGCTGGGCCTGGTAGCTGGCATCCAGTCCGGCATCCGAGGAGTCGAAGGAGTAGGCGTCCTTCATCGTGAACTCGCGTCCGCGCAGCAGCCCGGCGCGGGGCCGGGCCTCGTCGCGGTACTTGTCCTGGATCTGGTAGATCGTGAGCGGCAGGTCCTTGTACGACGAGTAGAGGTCCTTCACCAGGAGGGTGAAGGCCTCCTCGTGCGTGGGTGCGAGCAGGTAGTCGCCGCCCTTGCGGTCCTGGAGGCGGAAGAGCAGGTCGCCGTACTCCTCCCAGCGACCGGTCGCCTCGTACGCCTCGCGCGGCATGAGCGCCGGGAAGTGGACCTCCTGCGCACCGGCAGCGGCCATCTCCTCGCGGACGACCTTCTCGATCCGCGCCTTCACACGGAGTCCGAGCGGCAGCCACGCGAAGATGCCCGCCGCCTGCGGGCGGATGTATCCCGCGCGGATCAGCAGTTTGTGGCTCGCGACCTCTGCGCCTGCAGGGTCTTCGCGGAGCGTACGGAGGAAGAAGTTGGAGAGACGAGTGACCACGGGCCAAGTCTAGTGACCGGCGGCCACTCGTCCTCCCCGGGGTCAGTTGAGGGCGGGAAGGCCCTGGGGGATAACGCCGCCCGCGTAGAGGCTCGCGGCGAGCTCCTGCACGGAGGTCAGCGCGACGCGCTGCGGCAGGGGTCCGTAGGAGATGCGGGCGACCCCGAGCTTCTCGTACTCCGAAGCGGCGAGCGCTCCGGGAAGGCCGATCACGCTGACCTTGCCCTCGCCGATGCCCTCGACGAGCTGACGGGTGACGGCCGCGTCGAGCATCCCGGGGACGAACACCGCGGTCGCACCGGCGTCGAGGAAGGCCTTGCCCCGCTGGATGGCGTCGGCGACGCTCTCGGCGACCGGACGGTGCCCGGCGCGCACGAAGGCATCGGTGCGGGCGTTGAGCGCGAACGGCACGCCCTCGGCCTCCGCCGCCTTGACGATCGACTCGACGACCGCGACGGACTCGTCGAACGGCTTGAGCCGGTCCTCGACGTTCGCGCCGACGACGCCCGCCTGGATCGCGAGTCGGGTGGTCTCCCCCGCATCCTCGTAGCCGTCGTCCAGGTCGGCCGTGACGGGAACGGAGACGGATGCCGCGATGCGCCCGACCATGTCGATCATGACGTCACGCGGGGTGGTGCCGTCCTCGTATCCGAACGACGCGGCGATCCCGTGACCGGCGGTCGCGATCGCTTTCGTCTCCGGGAGGGCGGCGACAGCCCGGGCGGAGACGACGTCCCACACGTTCACGACGCGCAGGATCTCGGGGGCTTCGTACAGTCCGATGAGGGTTTTGGCCTTGTCAGCAGTGGTCATGCCTCCACGCTAACGGTGCCCCGGGGGTGCGGGGCAGGATGCGCGGTCGTGCATGCCCCGTTTGCTGGCGCTGTGCCCGATGGATACCGGTACTCCGATACACGACTCCCCGTGCCGAGATTTTCGGCGTGATCTGGGCCTCGAATGTCGGTGGTGCGTGATGGGATCGAGTCATGGCAGCCCTCCTCGACGCGACCCGCGAGCAGATCGACGCGCTCGACGCCGTCACCGACACGCTGGTCTCGGTCGAGCACACGATCGCCTCGCTGCTCGCCGCACGCGACGGGCTGCTCGCGCTGGGCAATAGGATCGCTCTCGAGACCGCGGCGGCAGCGCGGACCGATGACGGTTCGGCCTACCTCGGCCACGACGGTGCGGACCTCGCAGTGCGCGCCGTGGCGGCGGAGTTCGGCGCAGCGCTGCGCGTGAGCGATCGCACGGTGCAACGGCGGATGGCGGATGCAGACCTCCTCGTCACTCTCTTTCCGGCCGTGTGGCGAGCGCAAGGAGCGGGTGACATCTCCCCTGCTCACGCCCGGGCGATCGTCGACGCCGGGATGCACCTCGAGGACGAGGCGGAGCGAGAGGCGTACACCACCGAGATCCTGGAGTACGCGGCAGAGGAATCACCCAACCGGGTGCGGCGCCAGGCACGACGGATCGCGGAGCGCCATCAGCGACGCACGATCGACGAGCGACACCGCGCAGCGCGCGCCGACCGGGCCGTGTGGGTGAAGGATCTCGGCGACGGGATGGCGGAACTCGGGCTGCGCGGACCCTCTGCGCTGGTGCACGGAGCGTTCGATCGGCTCACCAACATGGCGAAGACCGCGCGCGAGGAGGTCCCGGTCCCCTGTGAGCATGGGGCGGTTCCGAGCGGGGCTGGCGCGTCGCAGGAGCGGATGCTCGAGGTCGCTCCCGATACGAGGACGCTCGCGCAGGCCCGGAGCGATCTGGCCCTGGACCTTCTTCTTTCTGGAGCGCCGTCCGGACACAGCGCCCCTGACGGCGCCCTGGCCGCGATCAGAGGATCCGTATCCATCACCGTGCCGGTCCTGACGCTGATGGGCATCACCACGACCCCCGCCGAGATCGACGGTCACGCTCCGATCGACGCGGATACCGCCCGGCAGCTCGCGGGCTCCGCACCCGGTTGGGATCGCGTGCTCACGCATCCCGTGACGGACGCCGTGGTGGCCGTCGATCGCTACCGTCCCTCAGCCGACCTGAAGCGCCTCGTGCGCGCTCGAGATCAGCGATGCCGCTTTCCCTGCTGCGGTTTCCCCGCCCGAGACTGCGATCTCGATCACATCCGGGACCATGCGCTCGGCGGCGAGACCTCGTCCGACAATCTCTCGGCGCTGTGCCGACGCCACCACGTGCTGAAGCATCACAGCCCGTGGCACGTGGAGAATCTGGGCGGCGGCTTCCATGCGTGGACGAGCCCCGCGGGGCGTGTGTACGTCGATACTCCCCCGGAGACGAACGTCACGCCGGCTCCGAGAGACGCCGACCCTCCGTTCTGACCTGGTGATCCCGAGCTGTTGAGCAACCCGCAGTTCACGATCCGCCGTAGAGGCGTTCGCGCCACACCTCCACGTCGAGGTCGCCCTGACCGGGAAAGCCTGTCGGGTCCTCCGCCTAGGGTGGGGGCATGCCTCAGCGCCGCTCTCACGTCGCCCCCTCCGCCGCGCAGACCGATCTCGCCTCGGCGCTGGCGGCTCTGCGGGAATCGCTCGACGCTCCCACGGACTTCCCCCGCGAGGTCCTCGCCGAGGCGGAAGCGGCGACCGCGCCGACGCCGGCACTCGATCTGCGCGACATTTCTTTCGCCACGCTTGACCCAGAGGGATCCCGCGACCTCGACCAGGCGTTCCACCTCGAGCGTCGCGGCTCCGGCTACATCGTGCGATACGCGATCGCAGACGTTCCGGGCTTCGTGATGCCGGGCGGCGCGGTGGACGCGGAAGCACGTCGCCGCGGCCAGACGCTGTACGCGGCGGACGGATCCATTCCGCTGCATCCGCGGGTGCTGAGCGAGGACCGCGCGTCACTCCTCCCCGGCGTGGATAGACCCGCCCTCGTGTGGACCTTCGACCTCGACTCAGCGGGACTCGTCGACGGCTTCCGACTGGAACGCGCGCTGATCCGCTCGCGCGTGCAGCTCGACTACGCGACGACTCAAGCTGCGATCGATCGCGGGGAGGGCGGGCCCGTCGACCTCCTCCCCGAGATCGGCGGGCTGCGCATCGAGCAGGAGCGACTGCGCGGGGGCGCGAGCCTCAACCTCCCCGACGAGGAGGTCGTCCGCACCGCCGATGGCGGTTACGCCATCGAACGACGCCATCCGCTGCCCGTCGAGGAGTGGAACGCGCAGCTCTCACTCATGACAGGCATGGCCGCGGCATCCCTCATGCTCGACGCGAAGATCGGCATCCTGCGCACGATGCCGCAGCCAGACGAACAGGCGTTCGCGACGTTCCGCCTGCAGACGGAGGCACTCGGGCGACCGTGGACGACGGGTCGCTACGGCGACTACCTGCGTGAACTGGATCGTGCCGATCCCCTTACGCTTCCGGTCCTCCAGGCCGCTGCGACGCTGTTCCGGGGCGCGGGCTACGTGACATTCGACGGCGCGGTGCCCGCCCAGACAGAGCAGGCCGCGATCGCCGCCCCCTACGCACATGCCACCGCTCCCCTGCGTCGGCTCGTCGACCGCTGGTCGCTCGCCATCTGTCTGGCAGTCTCCGAGGGATCCGAGGTCCCGGCATGGGTGCGGGAGTCGTTGGCCGGAATCCCGGACCTCATGCAGGAGTCAGGGCAGCGCGCGTCGAAGCTCGACTCCCAGACGGTCAACTGCGTCGAAGCGGCGCTGCTGACACCGCTCGTCGGCTCGACGATCGACGCGACGGTGGTGGAGGCCCGGGGCGAGCGCGGCACGGTGCAGATCGCGGACCCGGCCGTCACGGCATCTGCACCGCTTCCGCCCGGCACGGTGGCCGGCGCCGTCGTCCGGCTCCGCGTGATCAGCGCCGACATCGCGACCGGCTCCGTCGAGGTCGCGCTCTGACGTACGTTCGGCGGATGGGCGCGTGCAGGACGGCTTCGTGCGCTGAGCCTCAGGCGGCGACGGCGGTGGTCGTCATCACGAGGAGCTGCGGGTCGGACAGGTCGAGCGAGACCGAGATGCTCGCGAACTCAGCGAGAGATCGCACGTGGGTGCCTCCGCACAGGATGTCCGCCGTCCCCTCGGGGAGCTCGCAGTGCCAGGTGCGCCGGTCGACGATCGTCGGTTCGTCGGGGATGACGCTGCTGGCAGCGCCGGATGTGACCCACTGGGCGAGGCGAGCGTTGATCGCGGCCTCCCGGTCGCCGAGAGTGGCGGAGAAGGTCTCGGTGTCGAAGCCTGCGCGGCGCAGGCTCTTGCCGAGTCGGTACTCGTCGACCGCGCCGTCTTCGCCGATGCGGCTCGTCTGGTTGGCCCTGCCCTCGAAGTCGGGGTTGCCGAGAGCATCCGTCCCCGGCTCCTTCCGCCAGAGATCGGCGAGAGCGAGATCGAGGGCGAGCGATGCGAGATGGCACGCCGTGTGCCCGCGGCTCAGCCCGGCGCGGCGCGCCTCATCGACCGTGAGATCGACGCGCGCCCCCTCGGCGAGCCACTCCGGGGCATCGCCCTCGAGACGGTGCCCGACGAGCCACGTCCAGCCCTCAGCGCCGCGCTTCACCGGGATGTCGGTGCCGACGGCGAACGCGCCCTCGACGGAAACCGCGGCCATCACCGCTTCGGTCACCCGCGCGGCTCGGCCGTCCAGCCTGATCTCGCCGCTGTCTCCGGGCTGATCGGGCCACGTGTGGTCGACGGGATGGAACGGCGTCTCATCGACGACCACCACAGCCCCGGCGGGTGAGGCCTGGATGCGCTGAACCGTTCCGGCGCCCTCGACCGCGCCGCCCGCGAACGTGACTCGCGTAGCGGGGACGACTGCCGTCACGCCGTCACGACCTGCGCGGTGCCGAGCGGTGCCTCGGGACCCATCTCGGCGGCGATACGGTTCGCCTCCTCGATGAGCGTCGCTACGATGTCGGCCTCCGGCACGGTCTTGATGACCTCGCCCTTGACGAAGATCTGTCCCTTGCCGTTGCCCGATGCGACGCCGAGGTCGGCCTCCCGCGCCTCACCCGGTCCGTTGACGACGCAGCCCATGACTGCGACACGCAGCGGCACGGTCATGTCCTTAAGTCCCTCGGTCACGTCTTCTGCGAGCGTGTAGACATCGACCTGCGCGCGGCCGCACGACGGGCACGACACGATCTCCAGCTTGCGCTCACGCAGGTTCAGCGACTGCAGGATCTGGTGACCGACCTTGACCTCTTCTGCAGGCGGTGCCGACAGGGAGACGCGGATCGTGTCGCCGATCCCCTCGCCCAGCAGGATTCCGAAGGCCGTGGCGCTCTTGATCGTGCCCTGGAACGCGGGTCCGGCCTCGGTGACGCCGAGGTGGAGCGGCCAGTCGCCCCGCTCGGCGAGCTGACGGTACGCCTTCACCATGACGATCGGGTCGTTGTGCTTGACCGAGATCTTGAAGTCGTGGAAGTCATGCTCCTCGAACAGCGACGCCTCCCAGACAGCGCTCTCGACGAGAGCCTCGGGAGTGGCCTTGCCATACTTCTCGAGCAGACGCCGGTCGAGCGATCCGGCGTTGACGCCGATGCGCAGCGACACGCCGGCATCCTTCGCGGCCTTGGCGATCTCGCCGACCTGGTCGTCGAACTTCCGGATGTTGCCGGGGTTGACGCGCACAGCAGCGCATCCCGCGTCGATGGCCTGGAAGACGTACTTCGGCTGGAAATGGATGTCGGCGATGACCGGGATCTGGCTCTTCTTCGCGATGATGTGCAGCACGTCGGCGTCGTCCTGCGACGGCACGGCCACGCGCACGATCTCGCAGCCGGATGCCGTGAGCTCGGCGATCTGCTGCAGCGTCCCGTTGATGTCCGTGGTCTTCGTCGTGGTCATCGACTGGACGCTCACTGGGGCGTCGCCGCCGACGAGCACCTTGCCCACCTTGATCTGGCGCGACTTGCGACGAGGAGCGAGGACTTCAGGGACCTTCGGCATCCCGAGATTGACTGCTGGCACACCCCCAGCCTACGCCGCCTGGATGCACGCGGGCTGGATGCCGCACGCACGTCATGCGCCGGATCTGGACGGCACCGGTGTGGTAGTTTCGCCCCTATGCTCGCGAACGTCACCTGGTGGCCCGCCTCCTAGGCGGTGTGTTCGCGTTCCCACGAATCCAGACCGCCTCCGGGGCGGTCTTTTCGTTGAGCCGAGCCGGAGCCACGCACAGGAGACCCCGATGACCCTCACCCGCCTCGCCGAGCTCACCGCCGACCCGGAGGCGTCGTTCGTCCTGATCGCGCGCGACGGCGCCGACACCGTCGAGCTGCTCACCGGTCAGGTCGTCGACGTCGACCTGCTGGCCGACATCCCGCTCACGATCGACGGTGCCCCCCGCGAGGTCTTCTCGCTCGTCCCCTACCGTCAGGTGCGCGAGCGCGGTTTCGTCGCGCAGGACGACGGCGCCCCGCTGCGGTGCATCGTCGTCGACGAGCACGTGCATCTGCCCACGGCGGAGGTGCTGTCATCTCTGCCGAACGAGGCCGTGCCGCTGCGCGACGGCGGCTTCGACATCAGCGACGAGCGCTACGCCGAGATCGTGAAGACCGTGATCGCCGAGGAGATCGGGCGCGGCGAGGGCGCCAACTTCGTCATCCGTCGTGATTACACCGCCGAGATCGACGTCGACGACCGCACCGCTGCGCTCACCTGGTTCCGCGCCCTTCTCACCCACGAGCGCGGCGCGTACTGGACATTCGCCGTCGTGACGCCCGGCCGCATCGCGGTGGGCGCCAGCCCCGAGGCGCACGTGGTCGCCCGCGAGGGCATCGTCACCATGAATCCGATCTCCGGCACGTTCCGCCACCCCGCCGGTGGCGCCACCCGCGAGACGCTGACCGACTTCCTCTCCTCGACGAAGGAGACGGAGGAGCTGTTCATGGTGGTGGACGAGGAGCTCAAGATGATGAGCGCCGTGTGCTCCGACGGGGGCCGCATCACCGGCCCGCACCTCAAGGAGATGTCGCGGCTCACGCATACCGAGTACATGCTGCGCGGACGCAGCCGCCTCGACCCCCGCGACATCCTGCGCGAGACGATGTTCGCGCCCACGGTCACCGGTTCGCCGATGCAGAACGCCTGCGCCGTCATCCGTCGGCACGAGACCAAGCCGCGCGGCTACTACTCGGGCGTCGCCGCGCTCTTCACCCCGAACGCCGACGGCGGTCACGACCTCGACGCCCCCATCCTGATCCGCACGGTGTACGTCCGGGACGGCGCGCTCAGCGTGCCGGTCGGCGCGACACTGGTGCGCCACTCCGACCCGCACGGCGAGGTGTCGGAGACGCACGGGAAGGCCGCGGGCGTGCTCGGTGCGATCGGGGCGATCGATCGCGACACCGCCGCCGAGGCACGCGAGGATGCGGACGAGCCCGGTGCGAGACGCGCACTTTCCGACGACCCGACGATCGCCGCCCTGCTGTCCTCTCGCAACGCGCGGCTCGCGGACTTCTGGATGAATCCGCAGGGCGAGGACTTCACCGGTCCGTTCAGCGGACGCAGCGCGCTGGTCGTCGATGCCGAGGACCGGTTCACGACCATGCTCGCCCACCAGCTGCGGCACCTCGGCCTGGAGGTGTCGATCGCGCCGTGGAGCTCTGTCGACGATGCTGCCGTCGACGCCGCCGACCTCGTCGTCGCCGGTCCGGGGCCGGGCGACCCCCGCGACGGCGACAGCCCGCGCATCGCCCGGATGCGTGAGGTGGTCGCGCGCCGGCTCGACGCGCACCGTCCGCTGCTGGCGGTGTGCCTGAGCCACCAGATCCTCGCCGATCGACTGGGCATCGACCTCGCCCCGCTCGCCGCACCGCATCAGGGACTTCAGAAGTCCGTCCCGGTCTTCGGAGAGGATGCGTCGATCGGGTTCTACAACACCTTCACGGCGCGCGTACAGCCCGGCACGACGACCGTGGCGGACGCCGAGGTCTCGGCCGATCCGCAGAGCGGCGACGTCTACGCGCTGCGCGGCGACGGCTTCGCGTCGGTGCAGGGGCACCTCGAGTCGATCCTGTCGCGTGACGGTATCCGCACGCTGCACCGCCTGGTCGAGCACGCCGTCGCCTGACGGCGGCGCGTCTGCGCTCAGCCGCCGAGCAGCTTGACCGGGTTGAAGAGGTCGGCCACGAGCAGCAGCGCGCCCATGGCGATCAGGAGTGTCGCGACCACCACCGTGAGCGGCACGAGCCGTGTCGCGTCCACGGGGGCGGGCGGGGGTCGGCGGAAGAGGCGGGCCCAGGCCCGACGGATGCCGTCCCACAGCGCGACCACGATGTGACCGCCGTCGAGCGGGAGCAGCGGGATCAGGTTGAACACGAACAGCGCGACGTTCAGCGAGCCCAGCAGGCCGAGCAGCACGGAGAAGCGGTTGAGGATCGGTGCGTCCGTCGCCGCCACCTCGCCGGCGATACGGCCGACCCCGACGACGCTGAGCGGGCCGTTGGGATCGCGTTCGCCACCGGTGACGAGCGAGACGCCGACGTCCCACAGCCTGACCGGAAGGGTGAGGATCATCGAACCGACGCGCGCAACCGTGTCGCCCGCCATCTGAGGACCGGCGAGAAGCGGCTGCTGCACGAATCCCATCTGGGCGGCCATACCGACGTAGCCGACCTCCTTGACCACGGGCTTCCCGGCGTCGTCGAGCAGAGGCTGTCCGCTGGCATCCGTCAGGTTGCGCTCCGCCTCGACGGGTGTGATGCTCAGCGTCTCGTCCGCACCGTCGCGGCGCACGACGAGCTCGAGGGTCTCTCCCGGAGCCGCCTGCACGATCGCGGTCGCCTCGGCGAACGTCGAGACGGGCCGGCCATCGATCGAGACGAGTACGTCGCCCGGCTTGATGCCCGCCTCGGCTGCTGGGGTCGCCGGGTCATCCGGCGCGCACTCCGTCGCGGTGGATCCCGCGGGGAGCACGCACTCGTTGACCGAGGCGATAGTCGTCGTGCCCTGCTGCACGCCGATGCCGGCGACGAGGATCGTGAAGATGACGACCGCGAGCAGGAGGTTCATGAGCGGACCGCCGAGCATGACGATCACGCGCTTCCACACCGGCAGCCGGTAGAAGACGCGGTCCTCCGCGCCCTCGGCGATGGTCTCGTCGTTGGCGGAGCGGGCGTCCTGCACCAGCGTGCGGAAGACGCCCTTGGCCGGACCGGCAGTGGAGGATGCCGGATACATGCCGGACATCGAGATGAAGCCGCCGAGCGGGAGCAGCTTGAAGCCGTACTCCGTCTCGCCGACCTGCTTGGACCACAGCCGCGGGCCGAAGCCGATCATGTACTGGCCGACGCGCACACCGAACAGCTTCGCCGGAACGAGGTGTCCGATCTCGTGCAGGCCGATCGAGAGCCCGAGGCCGATCAGCATGAACACGATGCCGGCCAGATAGAGCAGTGCTTCCACTCCCCCACGCTACTGCCGCACACCTAGGAATCCGCCCACACATCGCCGGTCCGATCCGGCGTCGCGAGAGCGGTTCCGACTAGTGTTGAACTGTGACGACCCGGCAGCTGCGATTCCTCCGCGCTGCCGCGGCCACCTCGGTCGCCACGTTCCTGGCCGCGGTCTCGCACACCGTGGCCGGCGGTGCGGCACCGCATCCGCTGCTGATCGTCGCCGTCGCCGCGCTGCTGATGCCCCCGGCCGCACTGCTGGTGGGCATCCGTCCGTCGCTGACACGCCTCACGGCGACCGTTCTCTTGAGCCAGGCGGTGTTCCACTCGGTTTTCCAGGCGCTCGGTGCGCCGACCGCCGACGCCGCCGTGCTCGGGCATGCACATCATCTCGATCTCGCGTCGCTGGCGCCCGTCGCCGCGGTCACCGCGCCCGATGCGCTGATGCTCGTCGCGCACGTTGTCGCCGCGGTGCTCACCACCGCCCTGCTCTGGCGCGGCGAATCCGTCGTGCGCCGGATCGTGCGGTGGGTGCACGCACGCCTGCGACTCGCTGTCACGACGACGCCCACGATTCATCGCCTTCCGGCGCGACCAGTCGCTGATACGCCGTTCGCCGTGTCCGACGCGTCGATGCTGCCGCTCTCCCGTCGCGGGCCACCGCTGAACGCCTGATACCCGCTTTCCTTCGCTTCGCCCTCTGCTGAGGCGACCCCTTTCCGCGGTCGCGCGCGTCCGTCGTGCCCGCACACGAACAATCAGGAGTATCCGCATGCGTTCTTCGATCACGCCCTCTTCGTCCACCACCCGTCCCCGCGTTCCGCGCCGAATCCTCGCCGCCGGCGTCGCCGCGGGAGCCGTCCTCGCGATCGCCGTGCCCGCGATGGCCAGCGCACACGTCACCGTCAGTCCCGACGAGCTCGCGGCTGGAGACCACGGCGTGCTCACCTTCGCGTTCTCGCACGGGTGCGAGGAGTCGCCGACCACGTCGCTCCGCATCACGATGCCCGACGGCCTCGCCTCGGTCGCTCCGACCGTCGACAGCGACTGGACCATCGACGTCGAGCGTGGAGACGACGGCCTCGTGAGCGCCGTCACGTACACCGCGGTCGCACCGGTGCCCAACGGGCTCCGCGGAGCCGTCAGTATGGGGATCGGCCTCGACGAGGACAGCCCCGAGGCCCTCGCCTTCCCCGTCGTGCAGACCTGCGAGACCGGGAGCACGGAGTGGACGCAACTCGCCGAGGACGGCGAGGATCCACACAGCCTCGATGCACCGGCGCCGGTCGTGCACGTGGGCCCCGCGAGCGGCGATCACACCGACCATGGCGCGGCGACCGGCGAGGATGCTGCGCCGGATGCCGATGCCGGTGACGCCGCGGCATCCGACCCGACCGGCATCGTCCTCGGTTCGGCCGGACTCGTCG
Organism: Microbacterium hydrocarbonoxydans; assembly: GCF_023715885.1. Classification (GTDB taxonomy): domain Bacteria; phylum Actinomycetota; class Actinomycetes; order Actinomycetales; family Microbacteriaceae; genus Microbacterium; species Microbacterium hydrocarbonoxydans_C. The sequence goes on from NZ_JAMBOY010000002.1 coordinate 277,014, forward strand.
CGGGACTCGCCGCGCTCGTCGTCTCGGTGCTGGCGTACCGCCGCAAGGCCTGATCCGCCACCGGGCTTGATCCGTCCGGTGCGTCCCCTCGGCAGCATCCGCGAGGGGGCGCACCGCCGCATGCGCCCACCGCGCCGCGCCAGGGCTCGGCGTGCGAGCCGTGCGATCATGGAATCGACATGTCGATTGAACAACAACCGAGCCTGCCGCCCGTGCTCCGCCCCGCGAACCCGCCCCGGCGCGAGCTGTCCGAACTCGCCGCCCGTTTCGCCGAGGAGGTGCATGGCGACCCGGGCGGTGTGACCCTGACCGGGATCACACTGGCCACCGCCGACCTCCGTCCCGGCGAGGCCTTCGTCGCGATCCGCGGCGTGAACCGTCACGGCGCCGAGTTCGCCGAGGCCGCCGCGGAAAAGGGCGCGGTCGCAATCATCACCGACGCGGCCGGCGCCGAGATCTCTGCAGCATCCGGCCTCCCCGTGCTCGTGGTCGCCGACCCGCGAGCCATCCTCGGTGATCTCAGCGCTTGGGTCTACGGCACCGGTGCCGGCGACCCGCTCCCCCTTCTGTTCGGCACCACGGGGACCAACGGCAAGACGAGCGTCTCGCACCTGCTGGAGGGCATCCTCGACCAGCTCGGCGTCGTCACGGGTCTGTCGTCGACGGCCGAGCGGCACATCGCCGGCGAGGTCATCGTCTCCCGGCTCACGACCCCAGAGGCATCCGAGATGCACGCCCTCCTGGCGCTCATGCGCGAACGGGACGTGGAGGCCGTCGCCGTCGAGGTCAGCGCGCAGGCCCTCTCACGGCACCGCGTCGACGGCATCCGCTTCGACGTCGCCGGGTTCACCAACCTCAGCCACGACCACCTCGACGACTACGCCGACATGGAGGAGTACTTCGAGGCGAAGCTGCCCCTCTTCCGTCCCGACCGCGCCGTGCGCGGCGTGGTCTGCATCGACTCCCCGTCGGGAGTCACGGTCGTCGAGCGTGCGGAGATCCCCGTCGTCACCGTCGGAACCCCGGCGATCGCCGCCGACCCCGAGTCGTCGTCGGGCGCGGACTGGGTCGTGTCCGTGGATGACGAGCGCGCCTCCGGCACGACGTTCACGATGACGGGGCCTGCGGGCACACTCACGACGACGGTGCCGGTGATCGGTCCGCACATGGCCGCGAACGCGGCGCTGGCGATCGTCATGCTGCTCGAGGGCGGATACGCCTGGGACCGCATCGTCGCCGCTCTCGATCGCGACGGCGGCATCCGGGCGCACCTTCCCGGGCGCACCCAGCTCATCTCCGGCGACCGGGGTCCGGCCGTCTTCGTCGACTTCGGACACTCGCCGGACGCGTTCGAGAAGACGCTCGCCGCCGTGCGCCGTGTCACTCCCGGCAGGGTGCTGATGCTGTTCGGCGCCGACGGCGACCGGGACGCGAGCAAGCGTTACGACATGGCCCGCACCGCCGTCGAAGGCAGCGACATCCTCGTCGTGACCGATCACCACCCCCGCTTCGAGGACCCCGACGCGATCCGGGCCACCCTGGTCGCGGGCGCGCGGGCTGCGCGACCGGATGCGGAGATCCACGAGTACTCGCCGCCCGAGCGCGCCATCGAGGCGGCCGTGGCGATGGTGGGCGAGGGCGACGCGATCCTCTGGGCGGGACCTGGGCATCAGGACTACCGCGACATCCGCGGCGTCCGCACTCCGTACTCGGCCCGCGAACTCGCGCGACGCGCCCTCAAGGCCGCCGGCTGGCCGGTACCGGACTCTGCGTGGCCGGTGCCGTACCCCGCGGAGGACTGACTCCGCCTCGGGGCCGAACGGTCAGGCGCGCGCGATCAGCGCATCGGCCGTGCGGCGCGCCCACGATTCCGCGTCGGCGAGCGTCTCGACCGTGAGCGACGACGGGGGCTCGTGCGCGTCGACGACACAGGAGATCGTGTCGACGATGCCGAGGAACGTCAGCCGTCCCTCGTGGAACGCCGTCACGGCCTGCTCGTTCGCCGCGTTGTAGACGGCCGGGAACGTCGCGCCCGCGCGGCCGACGGCCTTCGCGAGATCGACCGAGGGGAACGCCACGTCGTCGAGCGGCTCGAAGGTCCACGACGCTGCCTTCGTCCAGTCGAGCGGGCGGCCGACGCCCCCGACGCGGTTCGGCCAGTCGAGACCGAGCGAGATCGGCAGCCGCATGTCGGGCGGCGACGCCTGGGCGATGGTCGATCCGTCGATGAACTCGACCATGGAGTGCACGATCGACTGCGGGTGCACGACGACCTCGATGTCGTCGTAGGCGATGTCAAAGAGCAGGTGCGCCTCGATGACCTCGAGACCCTTGTTCACGAGCGTGGCGGAGTTCGTCGTCACCATGCGGCCCATGTCCCACGTGGGGTGGGCGAGGGCTTCCTGCGGGGTGACCTCCGTCATCTCCGCGCGAGAGCGGCCGCGGAACGGACCCCCGGATGCCGTGACGACGAGCCGTCGGACCTCGTCGTGCGTACCGCTGCGCAGCGCTTGCGCGATCGCGGAGTGCTCGGAGTCGACCGGGACGATCTGATCGCGTGCGGCGGCGGCGGCGAGCACGAGCTCCCCACCGACGATCAGCGACTCCTTGTTCGCGAGCGCCAGCGTTCGTCCCGCTTCGAGCGCCGCGAGGGTGGGGCCGAGTCCGATCGAGCCGGTGATCGCGTTGAGGACCACGTCGGCCTCGACATCGCGCGCGAGCTGCTCGGCCTCGGTCGCCCCGAGAGCCGTGTTTTCAACCTGGAAGCGCGCCGCCTGTTCGGCCATCAATTCGGAGTTCGATCCCGCCGCGAGACCGACCAGCTCGAAGCGTCGCGGGTTGGCGCGGATGACGTCGAGCGCCTGCGTGCCGATGGAACCCGTGGAGCCGAGGACGATGATGCGACGCATGCAGCCAGCATATGGCACCGCCGCGGCCCGCCCCGGGTTACGGAGCCTGCTCGAGCGGGGTGGTCGCGAGGATGTCGACGACGAAGACGAGCGTCTCGTTCTGCAGGGCATTGCCCTCGGACGCGCCGTAGCCGTCCTTCGGGGGCATCGCCACGACGACCTGCGATCCGACCGTCTGGCCCTCGAGAGCCATCTTGAAGCCGGTCACGACTCCGGTCGTCGGGAATTGGGCCGGCTCGGCGTCTCGGCTCCAACTCGAGTCGAACTCGCTGCCGTCCGACCACTTCACCCCGCGGTACTGCACGGTGACGAGGTCGCCCTCGCCGACGGTCGCGCCGTCGCCCTTCTTGAGCACGGCGACCTCGGTCTCGGTCGGCGCGTCACCGTCGGGGATCGTGATGGTCGGAGCGCCGGCGTCGTCGAGTTCGACCGTCGGGAAGCCGTCGGTGGGCTTCTGGTCGGCGCCGGAGGCGACGGTCGGCAGCTCGTCGATGGTCTCGACGTACAGCACGCTCGCGTTCGCGCCCTGCTGAGCTGCGGGGAGAGTCAGCACCACGCTGGAGCCAACGGGCAGGCACTCCGCTGCGACCGTGAAGACGGTCGACTGCGTGGGGTCGACCATCTGCTGGGGCTGCTGCACGGCGAGAAGAGCGCCGAGCACGCCGTCGGGGCCGCGCTCGGAGGTGCTCAGCACCTCGTTGGTCGCGGCGTCGACCAGCTGGTAGCGCAGCGACACGAGATCGCCCGGGTGCACCTCGTCGCCGTCTCCCTCGGAGATCACGGTGCGCTGAGCCTCGGTGAACTCGGTGCCGGAGGGTACGGTGACCTTCGCATCGGCGCCCGATCCCTCGACCGTGACGGCGTCCGAACCGGCGCCCGAGGCGAGGTCCGCGAGGCACGAGCTGTCGGGCGCGGACGTCGGGTCGGCCGTGGAGTCGGGTTCCGCGTTGCCGGCGCAGCCTGCCAGAAGCAGGGTCGCCGCGGCGACGGTGGACAGGACGATGAGCGGACGCTTGCGCACAGTGAGACCTCGAGATCGCGGGCGGGACACCTCATCATGCCCCATCGCCCTTTGTCCGCGCTGGGAGGCGCGCCTGTAGCTTCATTCCCGACGAGGCATGGATCCGGAGGTAACCTGCTCTGATGACGTCAGAGCAGTCCGTCGAGCCCGATTCCTCGCCCGCGGAGTCGGAGCAACCCCGCCACGCAGGTTTCACGTACGCTCTCGGCCGCAGCCTGATCAGTCCGCTCGCCCGGGTCGTCTACCGTCCTCGCATCGAGGGCCGCGAGAACGTGCCGCGCACGGGCGCCGTCATCTTCGCGAGCAACCATCTGTCGTTCATCGACTCCATCGCGATCCCCGTCGCCGCTCCTCGTCCGGTGCACTTCCTCGCGAAATCGAGCTACTTCGAGGGAACGGGCCTGAAGGGGTGGCTCAGCAAGACCTTCTTCGAGTCGATCGGCGCGATCCCCGTGCGTCGCGGCGCTGGGCAGGCTGCCCTCGATGCTCTCGACCTGCAGCGCCAGCTGCTCGACGACGGCCTCGCCGTCGCGCTGTACCCCGAGGGCACCCGCTCGACGGACGGTCGCCTCTATAAGGGACGGACGGGCGTCGCGTTCCTCGCCCTGCAGACCGGTGCTCCCGTCGTCCCCGTCGGATTGATCGGCACGGACAAGGTCATGCCCGTCGGCGCCAAGCTCCCCACGCTCAAGGAGCGGATCACCGTGCGCTTCGGCGCCCCGCTCGACCTCTCGCCGCACGGCCCTGCCTCGAGCGGCCGCGCTCGTCGCCTGGCGACCGACGAGATCATGGCCGCGATCCACGCGCTCTCCGGTCAGGAGCTCGCCGGTGCCTACAACGAGGCTCCGGCGCAGAACACGATCGAGAAGATCAAGCAGGTCCTCCCCCACGAGCGCCGCTGACGCTCGCGGCGGTCGGCAGCACGCCTGCGTTCGGCCTCATGCCTGCGCGGTGACCGATGCCTCATGCCGCACAGGGAAGTTCATCGAGTTCGCGATGAAGCACCACTCCCTGGCCTGAGCGTGCGCCCGCTCGGCCGCCTCGATCATCGACGCGTCTGCGACGACGACCTCGGGCCGCAGCATGACCTCGACGAATGCACCGCCTCCCGCGCCGTTCTCCCGCATGAGGCCCGATGCCGTATCGCGATACGACACGACGACGACTCCTGCGGTGACGCACGCGTGCAGGTACGACAGCAGATGGCATTCGGACAGCGAGGCGAGCAGGAGGTCCTCCGGGTTCCATCGCGACGAGTCGCCCCGGAACGGCTTGTCCGAAGAGGCGAGGATGTCGGGCTTGCCCTCGACCTCGAGGGTGACGTCGCGCCGGTAGTCGCGATAGCCGCTGGTGCCGGTCCCGGTGTTCCCGGTCCAGGTGGAGGTGAGAGCGTAGCGGTGCTCGCCGAGAGCCACGGATCGATCTGCCATGGCCTCAGTCTGCCAGCGTAGTCCGACATCGGGCGCCGACCGGCGATCGGAGCGCAGATGCGGCGACGATATCCTTGAGGGGTGCCCGAGACTCTCACCGTTCAGGATTCCGTGGAACTAGCCGTCGTCGAGCGCAGTGGATTCGTCGAGTCCCGCCATGCGGGCGCCGCGGTCGTGCTCTCCCCCGACGGCGAGGTCGTCGCCCGGTACGGCGACGCGGACGCTCTGATCCTCCCCCGATCGAGCCTCAAGCCGCTGCAGGCCGTCGCGTGCATCACGGCCGGCGCCGTCCTCGAGGGCGAGCAGCTCGCGCTGTCGACGGCGAGCCACGTCGGCACCGACCGGCACGCGGCAGTGGTGCGGGACATCCTCACCGAGGGCGGGCTCACCGAGGACGACCTGGAGTGTCCCGTCGCCTGGCCGACGGACACGGCCACTCGCGACGCGATGGTGCGCGAGCACGACCAGCAGGCGCGCATCCGCATGAACTGCTCAGGCAAGCACGCGGCGATGCTGCGCGCCTGCGTCGCCACGGGCTGGCCGACGAAGGGGTATCTCGACCCGTCCCACCCGCTGCAGGTGCACATCCACGAGGTCGTCGAACGTCTCACGGGCGAGAAGATCGCACACACCTCGATCGACGGATGCGGTGCACCCGTGCACGCGCTCACGCTCACCGGCCTCGCCCGCGCCATCCATCGCATCGGCAGCGCCTCGGATCGCTCGCCCTTCGCTCTGCACCGCGTCGCCGGCTCACTGGTCCGTGCGGTGCGGGAGCACCCCTGGACGATCGAGGGTCCGGGACGACCCGACACGATCGCCATCGAGACCCTCGGCGTCTTCACCAAAGGCGGCGCAGAAGGCGTCATGGTCATGGTCGCGCCGGACAACACCACCGTGGCGCTGAAGATGCTCGACGGCTCGGCACGAGCGTCGACCCTCGTGGCGGCCACCCTGCTGCAGCGCGCCGGCGCCCTCACGGACGCCGATCTCGCGAAACTCGACTCGTCGCTGACGCTGAGCGTTCTCGGCGGCGGCGTCGAGGTGGGCTCGATCCGCGTGTCACCCGCCATCTGAGCCCAGGGCGTCCCGCTCCGCCAGAGGGAGGTCCCGCACGACTCGTCACAAGACCAGCGCATCGAGGACGAGACGTCGCGGGCGCTCGGCCCCGATCACCGACCACACCCTTCCGGCATGGACGAGAGCGTAGGGCGGTAGATCCCGTACACCGACGAGGTGGCGCAGCTCGGGAGCGTTCTCGGCCCGCACGAGGATCTCCCCCTCTTCGCGCAGCCGATGCCACAGCATCCTCTGACGCTGCCAGACGTCGGCCTCGTCGACGAGGATCCACGGTATGCCCTCCCTACCCATCTCGCTGGCGGAAGCAACGTCCTCGGCGCGCACCACCCTCGCGTCGGGGAAGGACAGGTGCAGAGTCTCCACGACCGCTGCGGCACCGGCGGTGACGACCGCGGTCAGGGGCCGAGACGGCGCCCACGAGCGCACGCTCCGCGCCATCCGTCGCCGCGACGATGCATGAAGCGGTTGCTCCGGTGTCCACGCCACCTGCACCTCGCGACCGTCGATGAGCGCTCGGCCCGGCGGACGATCACGCTCGAAGGTCGACGCGTCGCCACCGGCCGCGACGTGATCGGCGCGACTCGGCAGCTGCAGCACCACGCGACGCGGCAGCAACTCGAGGACGCGTGTCGCAGGGCCTCCCCACCGCGATGCGCTGAGGGCGACGCTCGTTCCGGCGTCCCCCCGCAGCAGCCGCTCCCACATCTGCAGGAACGCGACGGCGTACTCCGACGGCAGTGCGCCGTGCACCGCATCGATGTCGTCGCAGAGGATCAACGAGGGACGGGCAGAGGGACTCTCGACGAGTCCGGTCACGGCGTCCCATGCCCCCTCGGGATCCGCCGGCACCCAGGTGACGTCAGCGCACTGGCGAGCGAGCGCTCGCAGCACCGCGGTGCGTCCAGAGCCGCTCTGTCCGATCACGGCCACGCCTCGCTCGACGCCCGGACGGAGCAGCTCGAGAGGCTGGGCTTGATGCGCGGGCACGTCGGCGCGGCCGAGCACGATCGCGCCCGCGGGCACCTCCGCCTCGATCTCAGCCAGCGGGACCACCGCCGGGAGCGCCGGCAGCCACGGGCTGCGGGAAGGTGTCGCGGTACGCCAGGAATCCCCGATGCGGGCGATGTCGTCGCTCGTCGTCTGCGCGACGCGCAACGGCACGGGAATGTCATCGCTCGGCCGTCTCACGAACGCGAGTCCCCGCGCGTCCGGTCCGCCGGTGATGCGGGCGGCGTCGTCGGTGCCGATCACGGCCCGGCTGTCCGCGGCCTCGCTGACGCGAAGGCTCACCCGCAGCGGGCAGTTCGCAGCCAGTGCGTCACGAACGACCCCTGTCGCGCGCTGGGTGCCGAGCACGAGATGCATGCCGAGGGCGCGGCCCCGGGCAGCGATGTCGGTGAAGACGGCGGCGAGCTCCGGGTGCTCCTGCAGCAGGGCCGCGTACTCGTCGATCACGATGACGAGACGCGGCATCTGCACGTCGCGTATGTCTCGGGCTCCGGCGTGAGCGAGCACCTCCTCACGTCGTCGCAGCTCGGCGGTGAGGCTGGCGACGCCGCGGACGGCTCCCCGCCCGTCCAGATCGGTGATCACCGCGGCGACCTGGGGCAGCGTGCGCAACGAATCGAAGGCTGTGCCTCCCTTGAAGTCGGCCAGCACGAACACCATCTCGTCTGGACCATGACGCGCGGCGATCGCCGTCACCCATGTGATGAGAAGCTCGCTCTTGCCCGACCCGGTCGTTCCCGTGACGACGGCGTGCGGCCCGTCCTCGACGAGGTCGACGACCACTCCACCCCTGCGATCCAGCCCGATCACGGCAGGAAGTCCGTGAAGTGCGCGGATCTGCTCGAGATCTGCGAAAGCCACCGCCTCGGGGATCTCCTCCCCCGGTCCGTCGTCGACGATGAGGGAGCTTCCGATCGCGGCAGCCTGCTCGACCGAAAGATACTCGGGCGCCATACCGATGACCCCGTCCGGGGTGCGCAGTGATGCCCGACCCCACCCGTCGAGGTCGACCACCGCCGCCACTCCGTCGGGCACGGGCTCGTCCGAGGCGAGCATCCACACCACGGCATCCGCGTCCGGGCGTCCGTCAGTCGCAGCGATGATGCCGAGGCGGAATGCGCCGCGCCCCGCCGAGGTCGCCTGCGGAAGGGTCGCGAGGCCCACCCTGGCGACGGCCTCGCCGACCACGGCCAGCTGCGCGGTCCCGAAGCGCAAGGACAATTGCACGACGAGTGCCCGAACCATGGCAGCCGCGATGACCAGATCGCCGCGAACTGCGAGTCCGGCGCCGATCGGCACGGCGACCGGCACGTGGTCGATCACAGCGCATCGACGGCGGAACTCCCTGGCCCGCTCTCCGTCGTCTCCCGAGGCGCGAAGAGAGCTGGGTCGAGTGCCGGCACCGACGACGATCGTCGTGGACGCATGGAGCGTCGCCGATGTCCGCAGCGGTGGGGTGAGCACGGCTGCCGCGACATCGGGCTCACGGTGCCAGCGTCGCGTGCGCTCGTCGGCCTGCCTTTCGGCGAGCTCCTCCTCCGCCCGGTGCCACCCGTTCTCCCAGACGGCCTCGGCCTGCGCCGTCGCCTTCCGTCGTGACCGCCGGCCCTCGATGAGGGAGGCGCCGATCATGAGCGGCCCCAGAGCAGCGAAGCAGAGTGAGTACACCGATCCTGTGACGAGCCAGAGCACGACGCCGGCCCCGACGGGCACCAGCGCAGCCAGGAACGGGATCGACTGCTTGGGCGGCGTCGTCGGCGAGGCGGGAAGCGAGATGGGCAGTGAGTCCATCACTCCAGTGGACACCCTGTGAGACGCCGATCCGGCCCTGTCCACAGGGGACGACCCGCTATTCGGAGATGTTCGATTCCGTGGAGGAGGAGTCGTCGTCGACCTGGACGATGACGAGCGTCACGTTGTCGCGTCCGCCGTTCTCCAGGGCCGCGCTCAGCATCGCATCGACGGCCGCGGCGGGGTCGGCGTTCTCCCGCAGGAAATGCTGGATGCCATAATCCGTGAGTTCCTTGGTGAGTCCATCCGAGCAGATCACGAAGCGGTCGCCGGCGCGAACGTCCACCGTGACGTAGTCGGGTGGAGTCAGCTCGCTCGCGCCCACCGCTCGCGTGATGACGTTGCTGTAGGGATGCCCCTCGGCCTCCTCGGGGCTGATCTTCCCCGCGGCGATGAGTTCCTGGACGACCGAGTGGTCGGTCGTCACCTGGATCAGGCGGTCGTCACGAAGGAGGTAGACGCGCGAGTCGCCGATGTTCAATGCGACCCAGCGCGGCTGCTCGTCGTCGAGCTCCAGGAAGACGCCGGTCAGCGTCGTGCCTGTCCCTTCATCCGTGGCCTCGGGATGATCAGCGATGTCGCCGACGGCGAGCTCCAGCGCCCGTTCGATCTCGTCGCGCTGCACGTGACCGGCGGTGACCATCGCCTCGAGCCGCCTGATGGTGCTCTGACTCGCGATCTCGCCGCCGGCGTGTCCGCCCATGCCGTCCGCGACGATGAAGAGCGGATACTGCGCGAAGAAGGCGTCCTGGTTCGTCTCACGGCGGCGTCCGACATCTGTGACGCCGGCCCACGACACCACCAGAGGGTGCCGCGAAACAGTGACGCTGTGCGTCTTCGTCGTCGTCTCAGCCACTCGTCGCCTCCGAAATGCCTCTGGGTCGGGCCGCCCCAGGGTACTCACACATCGTAGTGGACGCCGCTACGCCCAGACGCGCACCCCGGGAGCCTTGAGAAGCGCGGCCACGACACTGGAACGTGAGCATGCCTCCACGCTATCGTCTCCCGCCGACCATCACGCCATCCCCGGGATGCGGAAGAGCCTCCGACCGGGGGTCGGAGGCTCTTCGTGCACTGCGGCGCGGGATCAGGCCGGCGGCTGAGTGGGGTTAGTCGGCGGTGCGGGAGGCGCAGCCGGAGGTGCGGGAGGCGTGGTCGGCGGTGCCGGAGGCACCTGCGGAGCCGCGGGCGGCGCCGAAGGGGCGGCAGGCGGGACGTCGGGGTTCGACGGCGCCGCAGGCGGTGCGTAGCCGGGCTGCGCCGGCGGGGTGTAACCGGGCTGCTGCGGCGGGGCGTAGCCGGGCTGAGCGGGCGGAGCATAACCCTGCTGCGGCTGCCCGTAACCCTGCTGCGGCTGTCCATAGCCGGGACCTGCGACGGCGCTCGGCTGCGTCGGAACGCCGTCCCACACCGTCCTGTCGCCGAAGAAGCCGTTGCCCGCCCAGGGCGCAGGTGCGATGTTCGGGTTCCAGCGCGACTTGTCGAACGCGTTGATGCCGAGCCACACGATGCCGAGGAGTACCCAGAGGATCACCCAGACAGCGTCCTTCTGCAGCTTGAGTCCGATGCGCCAGGCCGCGAGTGCGAGGACCACGGCGAGAGCGATACCCGTGAGGAAGTTGAGGTACGGGATGAGCGACAGGCCGATCGCGATCAGGACGACCCACGGCGACAGGTCTCCGAGCTTCGCGAAGACCATGTAGTTGTAGACCGGTACCCACGCGCGCCACTTGCCCTGCACGCCCGCCTTGTCGAAGATCTTCATCAGGAAGAACGCGACGAGGACGTACCCCACGATCGCGATGAGGAAGCCCACGAGCGCCAGGATGCCGAGGACGGCGGCAGCACCGGTGTCGTAATAGTAATCGTCGTACATGATCCCCTCCGAAATGGGACTGATCGGGCGCTGGCCGCGCCGCGTCACCCACCATATCGGTGTGCTGATATTACGAGCAACGACACACGCGGGGAGGAATCCCCAGGTGTCCACGCGCGTCATTCCGCGACGACGAGCTCCAGCGTTCCCCGATCCGATCCGTCGCGGAGCACGACTCCACGCGACTCCGCCCACGTGCGGAGCGCACCCAGCGAGCGGATGCGAGGTCGATCCTCCGCGAGGTCGCGCACGAGCATCCCCTTCGACTTCTTGTTGAAGTGGTTCAGTGCCCTGCCGTGCTCGGTCACGACGCGCACGTAAGCCGAGTCGACCTCGGCCGGGACCGGACCGAGCGCGACATACGCCTCACTGCGCAGATCGAGGACGAAGTCGGGCTGTTCGGCCGCGATCGCACCGCTCGTCGCCGCCGCCCAGTGCCGTCGAAGCGGCGGGATACCGGGGAGCGCGGTGCCGGCGGCGAGACGATAGGCGGGGATGCGATCGAGCGCGCCGACCGGTCCGAAAGGCGCCGAGTGGATCCACACGTGGGCGGCGAGCCAGCGTCGGGACGCGGGCGGCAGCGAGGTCGGGGCGAGCGCATCGTAGAGCACGCCGGTATAGCGGTCGACGGCAGGCATGGTCGGAGCGGTCTGGATCTCGCGGTTGTGCACGATATCCCCGGCCTGCTTGTCGCTGAGCTTGAGGACGCGCTGGGCCTCGGCGGGGTCGCCGGCGAGGTCGACGAGGGCATCGACCACCATACGACGCGCCTCGTGGAGTCCGGGAAGGACGAGACCTCCCAGATCGAGCGGTGCACCGGAGCCACCCGGGTGCTTGGTCTCCGAGGGTGGGAGCAGGATCTTCAAGGCGCCTCCGCGGGCACAGACGAGTCCGCCCCGGCACCGATGAGGATGCCGAGGCGGACGCGTGGAGTGTTGCTGATCAGGAGATGAGGGCGGCGTTGCCTGCCACGATCGTCAGGTCGTTCCCCTCCATGGAGAGGAATCCGTCCTGCGCGTTGGCGAGCACCTTCGACCCGTCGGTCTGGGTGATCCGGACCTGGCCCTCGGCGAGGATCGCCAGCACCGGCTCGTGGCCGGACATGAAGCCGATCTCGCCCTCGACGGTCTTGGCGACCACGAGGCTCGCCTCCCCCGTCCAGACCTCCGCGTCCGCGGAGACGAGGCTGACATGGAGCGCCATGGTCAGCCGTTCTCCTTCTGGATCTTCGCCCACTGCTCCTCGACGTCGGAGATGCCGCCGACGTTGAAGAAGGCCTGCTCGGCCACGTGGTCGAAGTCACCGCGGGTGATCGCGTCGAACGACTCGATCGTGTCCTTCAGCGGCACGGTCGAACCCTCGACACCCGTGAACTTCTTCGCCATGTAGGTGTTCTGCGACAGGAACTGCTGGATGCGACGCGCACGCGACACGACGATCTTGTCTTCCTCGGAGAGCTCGTCGACACCGAGGATGGCGATGATCTCCTGCAGCTCCTTGTTCTTCTGGAGGATCTGCTTGACCGTGGTGGCGACGCGGTAGTGGTCCTCGCCCAAGTAGCGAGGGTCCATGATGCGCGACGTCGAGGTCAGCGGGTCGATGGCCGGGTACAGACCCTTCGACGCGATCTCGCGTGAGAGCTCGGTCGTCGCATCGAGGTGCGCGAAGGTCGTGGCCGGAGCCGGGTCGGTGTAGTCGTCGGCCGGCACGTAGATCGCCTGCAGCGAGGTGATCGAGTGACCGCGCGTCGAGGTGATGCGCTCCTGGAGAAGGCCCATCTCGTCGGCGAGGTTCGGCTGGTAGCCCACGGCGGAAGGCATACGGCCCAGAAGGGTCGACACCTCGGAACCGGCCTGCGTGAAGCGGAAGATGTTGTCGATGAAGAGCAGCACGTCCTGCTTCTGCACGTCGCGGAAGTACTCCGCCATCGTCAGGGCCGACAGAGCGACGCGCAGACGCGTCCCCGGCGGCTCGTCCATCTGACCGAAGACAAGGGCCGTCTTGTCGAAGACACCCGCCTCCTCCATCTCGTGGATGAGGTCGTTGCCCTCACGGGTGCGCTCACCGACACCGGCGAACACCGACACACCACCGTGGTCCTGCGCGACGCGCTGGATCATCTCCTGGATGAGGACGGTCTTGCCGACACCGGCTCCACCGAACAGACCGATCTTTCCACCCTGCACGTACGGGGTGAGGAGGTCGATCGACTTGATGCCGGTCTCGAACATGGTGGTCTTCGACTCGAGCTGGTCGAAGTTCGGCGCCTTGCGGTGGATCGGCCAGCGCTCCGTGACCTCGATGGTCTCACCGGGCTCGCCGTTGAGGACCTCGCCGATCACGTTGAAGACCTTGCCCTTGGTGATGTCACCGACGGGGACCGAGATGGCCTCGCCCGTGTCGCGGACCTCCTGGCCGCGGACGATGCCGTCCGTCGGCTTCAGGGCGATCGCGCGCACCAGGTCGTCGCCGAGGTGCTGAGCGACCTCGAGCGTGATCTCGGTCGACTCCTCACCGAGCGAGATCGTGGTCTTGAGGGCGTTGTAGATGTCGGGGATCGAGTCGTGCGGGAACTCGATGTCGACAACCGGACCGTTGACGCGTGCGACGCGCCCGACGACCGCGGTCGCCGGCTGGTCAGCCGTGGCGGTGGTGGTCATTTTCGTCTCTTTCCTGATGGTCTTAGCTCGAGGCGAGTGCGTCGGCGCCGCCGACGATCTCCGCGATCTGCTGCGTGATCTCCGCCTGGCGCGCGTTGTTGCGCAGACGGGTGTAGTCGGTGATGAGCTTGTCGGCGTTGTCGCTGGCGGACTTCATCGCCTTCTGCGTCGCGGCCTGCTTGGCGGCGGACGACTGCAGGAGGGCGTTGAAGACGCGGCTCTGGATGTACACCGGCAGGATCGCGTCGAGAACGGTCTCGGCATCCGGCTCGAACTCGTAGAGCGGGTAGACGGTGCTGCCCGCCTCCGAGTCGTCGGCCTCCGTGATCTCCAGCGGCAGGAGACGGACGGACTCCGGCGACTGCGTCATCATGCTGACGAAGCGGTTGTACACGAGGTGGATCTCGTCGACGCCGCCCTCGTCCGCACCGCGCGAGAAGGCCTCGAGCAGCGTGGCCGAGATCTCCTCCGCAGTGTGGAACGACGGGGTGTCGGTGTCACCCGTCCACTCCGCAGCCGCTTCGATGCGACGGAACTGGAAGTACCCGACGGCCTTGCGGCCGATGAGGTAGAACACCGGCTCCTTGCCCTGCTCCCGCAGAAGCGCGGCCACCTCGAGACCCTCACGGAGGATCTGCGAGTTGAAGGCTCCGGCGAGACCGCGATCCGACGAGAAGATCACGACCGCGGAGCGGCGGATGTTCTCGGGCTCACGGGTGAGCGGGTGGTCGACGTTCGAGTGCGTCGCGACGGCCGACACGGCCCTCGTCACGGCCCGCGCGAAGGGGCTGGACGCCTTGACGCGTGCCATCGCCTTCTGGATGCGCGAAGCCGCGATGAGTTCCATCGCCTTCGTGATCTTCTTGGTCGTCTGAGCAGAAGAGATCTTCTGCTTGTAGACCCTGAGTTGAGCGCCCATGAATCAGTTCCTCACGCGATTACGCGCGACGACCCTTGACGATCTTCTCCTGGTTGACGTCCTCGGCCTCGGCCGCGGCGTGCTCCTCGTGGCCGGGGGCGCCGATGGCGTTGCCCTTGCCGCCCTGGAACTCCAGGATGAAGGCGTCCGTCTGCTTCTCGAGCTCCGCGACCGTGGCGTCGTCGAGGACGTTGGTCTCGCGCAGCGTGTCGAGCACCGAGGTGTTGCGACGCAGGTAGTCCAGGAGCTCGCGCTCGAACCGCAGCACGTCCTCGACCTCGATCGAGTCGAGCTTGCCGTTGGTACCGGCCCAGATCGATACGACCTGCTCCTCGACGGGGTACGGCGAGTACTGCGGCTGCTTGAGCAGCTCGGTCAGACGCGCACCGCGCGAGAGCTGACGACGCGACGCGGCGTCGAGGTCGGAGGCGAACATCGCGAAGGCCTCGAGCGAGCGGTACTGCGCCAGCTCCAGCTTCAAGGTTCCGGAGACCTTCTTGATCGACTTGACCTGGGCGTCACCGCCGACTCGCGAGACCGAGATACCCACGTCGACCGCCGGACGCTGGTTGGCGTTGAAGAGGTCGGACTGCAGGAAGATCTGGCCGTCGGTGATCGAGATCACGTTGGTCGGGATGTACGCCGAGACGTCGTTCGCCTTGGTCTCGATGATGGGAAGGCCCGTCATGGAACCGGCACCGAGCTCGTCGGAGAGCTTCGCGCACCGCTCGAGCAGGCGCGAGTGCAGGTAGAAGACGTCACCCGGGTAGGCCTCGCGGCCCGGCGGACGACGCAGGAGCAGCGACACGGCACGGTACGCCTCGGCCTGCTTCGACAGGTCGTCGAAGATGATGAGGACGTGCTTGCCGCCGTACATCCAGTGCTGGCCGATGGCCGAGCCGGTGTAGGGGGCGAGGTACTTGAAGCCGGCGGGGTCGGACGCCGGAGCTGCGACGATCGTGGTGTACTCCAGAGCGCCGGCCTCTTCGAGCGCGCCCTTCACCGAAGCGATGGTCGAGCCCTTCTGTCCGATGGCGACGTAGATGCAGCGGACCTGCTTGTTGACGTCGCCCGACTCCCAGTTGGCCTTCTGGTTGATGATCGTGTCGATCGCGATGGCCGTCTTGCCGGTCTGGCGGTCGCCGATGATGAGCTGACGCTGGCCGCGGCCGACGGGGATCATCGCGTCGATGGCCTTGATGCCGGTCTGCATCGGCTCGTGCACCGACTTGCGCTGCATGACGCCGGGGGCCTGGAGCTCGAGCTCGCGGACGCCCTCCGTCGCGATCGCGCCGAGGCCGTCGATCGGGTTGCCGAGCGGGTCGACCACGCGGCCGAGGTAGCCGTCACCGACGGGGACCGAGAGGACCTCGCCCGTGCGGGTGACTTCCTGACCCGCCTCGATGCCGGTGAAGTCGCCGAGGACGACGACGCCGATCTCGTGCTCGTCGAGGTTCAGCGCGAGACCCTTGGTGCCGTCGGCGAAGGTCACGAGCTCGTTCGCCATGACGCCGGGCAGTCCCTCGACGTGGGCGATGCCGTCGGCCGCGTCGATGACGGTGCCGACCTCGGTCGCCGCAGCCCCGGTGGGCTCGTATGCCGCGGCGAAGTCCTTCAGCGCGTCACGGATGACGTCGGGGCTGATCGATAGTTCTGCCATTGTCTTCCCTTTGTATCTGGGTGCGCGGTTCCCCGCGCGAAGTCGTGTTAGCCGGCGAGCTTCTGGCGAAGATCGGCGAGACGGGCGGAGATGCTGCCGTCGATGACGTCATCGGCGATCTGCACGCGCAGGCCTCCGACGACGGCGGGGTCGATGACCTCGTTGAGCGCCACGGTTCCTTCGTAGCGACGCGAGAGCGCGTCACTCAGCCGTGTGCGCTGAGCCTCGGTGAGCGACTTCGCGGTGTACACCGTGGCGACGACGCGGTCGCCCTGGCTGGCCACGATGCGCATCGCCCTGGAGAGCAGCTGGCGCACACGGCGCTCGCGGGGCTGGCGCACCAGAGACGAGACGATCAACGCCGTGGAGGCGCTGGTCGCTCCGCCTGCGAGCAGACGGTCGATCAGCGAACCCTTCGCGTCTTCTCCCCCGAGCCGGCTGCCGAGCGCGAGCTCGAGCTCCGGGTTCGCGGCCACCACGCGGGTGAAGCCGAAGAGCTCCCCCTCGATGTCGGCCTTGGGGTCTGCGAGTGCTGCGGCGCGGATGGCGAGTTCCTCGATGCCGTCCGTCAGCTCGGAGGCCGACGACCAGCGCTCGGCGACAGCCGCCTTCAGAACGCTCTGCGTGTTCTGCGAGAACCCGCCGAACACCGCTGCGACGACGTTCTGTCGCGCCACGGCCGCGGCCGCGGGGTCGGCGAGCGCGCCGCTCAGCTGGGACGACTCGGCCACGGCGCGGGCGGCTGCGAACAGCTCCTGCGCCGTGTCGAGGGTGACGTCCGTCGCTGCGGCAAGCGCCTGAGTGGATGCCGCGAGTGCCTGAGTGGTCGCGCTGCCCATTACTGAGCCGCCTTCTCGGATGCTTCGAGATCGGCGAGGAAGCGGTCTACGACAGCCGTCGCACGTGCGTCGTCGGAGAGGGTCTCTCCGACCACGCCGCCGGCGAGGTCGATCGCGAGCGTGCCCACCTCGCTGCGGAGCGACACGAGAGCGGTCTGACGCTCGGCCTCGATCTGCGAGTGCGCTGCGGCGGTGAGGCGAGCGGCCTCGGCCGCGGCGGTCTCCTTGGCCTCGGCGACGATCTTCTTGCCGTCCTCGCGGGCGGCCTCGCGGATCTCACCGGCCTCGGTGCGAGCCTCGGCGAGCTGACGCGTGTACTCCTCGAGCGCGGCCTCAGCCTGCTTCTGAGCCTCGTCGGCCTTCGCGATGTTGCCCTCGATCGCGGCGGAGCGCTTGTCGAGCATCGCCGTGAAGCGGGGAAGGGCGACCTTCCACACGACGACGAGGATGACGATGAACCACAGGCCCGACCAGATGATGTCGTACCACGCGGGGATCAGCGGGTTGTGCGCCGCCTCACCCTCAGCCGCGAGGTTCGTGACAAGAGCGTTCAGCATCCTGTCTCCTTCAGAAGTCGGTTCGGATTACGGGAAGGGGATGAATCCGACGGCGATGCCGACGAACGCAAGCGCCTCGGTGAAGGCGATACCGATCCACATGAGGACCTGCAGGCGACCGGCCAGCTCGGGCTGACGGGCGACGCCCTCGATGGTCTTGCCGACGACGATGCCCACACCGATGGCCGGGCCGATGGCTGCGAGGCCGTAGCCGACCGCCGCGATGTGACCGTTGATTTCAGCGAGAACCGTAGTAGCGTCCACGGGTTTTTCCTTTCGTTGGGTGGGAAGGCAGTTTTGCCGACCCGCTCAGTGCTCTTCTGCGACCGCGAGCTGGATGTAGACCGCGGTGAGGACGGTGAAGACGTATGCCTGCAGGACGGCGACCAGGATCTCGAAGAGGGTGAAGGCGCCGCCGAAGGCGAGGGTTCCGATACCGAGGGCGGCCCAACCGCCGCCAGCGGTGAAGAAGAAGAACTGGGTGGCCGCGAAGCACAGCACCAGCAGCATGTGACCGACGACCATGTTCATCAGGAGTCGGAGCATCAGGGTGACCGGACGGATGATGAACGTCGAGAGGAACTCGATCGGGGTCACGATGAAGTAGACCGGCCACGGGACGCCCGAGGGGAACAGCGCGTTCTTGAAGAAGCCGCCGGGGCTCTTCTTGATGCCGGCGTAGATGAAGGTGACGTAGCTGACGAGGGCGAGCGTCAGCGGCACGGCCGCGATGCTGGTACCCGCGATGTTCAGGAATGGGATGATGCCCGTGATGTTCATGAACAGGGTCATGAAGAAGATCGTGGTGAGGATCGGCAGGAAGCGGTTGCCGTCCTTGCGGCCGAGCAGGTCGTGCGCGATGCCGCCGCGGACGAAGTCCAGCCCCATCTCGACGACGCTCTGGAAGCGACCCGGGACGACCTTCATGCGGCGCGTCCCGAGGACGAGCAGCAGGACGACGACGATCACCGAGAGCAGCTGCACCAGGTGGATCCGGTGCACGGGGATCCCCGCGACGGTGAAGAGGATCTCCGGGAAGAACTCGTCGATCGAAGGTCCGTGGAACTCGCCGTCGGAGGCAAGTCGGGGCATCAGGGTCGCAGCAAGATTAAACAGCGCGGGCTCCAGCTTCGGGGCACCGGATCGGACCGGGGCGACGATGGTCGGTGTGCTTCTGCGCAAGCGCTCGCGGGCGAGCGGCGGGCACGACTCAACACTATCAGAATAAAGGGTGTCCTAAGACCGCGCGGAGTCCTCTGCGGGCCCATCCTCCGAGCTCTCGTTCCGCACGCGGTGGTGACGGCCGGGAGCGCGGTCCTCGGGCACGACGGTCGGGAGCTCGACCCCGGGCGCGCGGTCGGACGGCGCTTCCGTCGGGAGGGACGCATCGCTCACGTTGGGGAGCCGCATGCGGGTCAGCACGACGACATCGATTCCCAGCGAGACGATCACCCCGGCGACGATCGACAGGAAGAACACCATCGGGTGGATCCACGGCTGACCGCTCAGCACGATCATGATCACGACGAACAGGCCGAGCTTGAGCAGCCATCCGCCGAGCACGATCGCGAAGAAGAACTGCACGTAGAGCGGGTCGCCGAACCAGCGGTTGGCGATCAGGATGCTGAGTGCCGTGATGCCGAGGAACAGCATCGCGAGCACGACGCCGAGCAGGCCGCTGACGAGCCCCTCTCCCCCGCCGACGACGAGGCCGACGAGGCCCGCGACGACAGCGAGCGCCACCATCGCGACGGCGGACCAGACGAGGGTCCTGCGCAGGATCGGGTTGCTGGACACGGGGTTCGGGCTCATCAGGACTCCAGGGAGGTCGGGTCGGGCTCGGGGGCTGTCGCCGGCTTCGTGCGACGAGAGGGCATGAGGGTGATGACGAGGCAGGCCGCGATGCCCACGACGCCGAAGGCGACGCCGGGGAGGTACTGCCCCGGCCAGTCCTCGCGAGCGCCGACGTACATCAGGAGGACCGCGAACGAGATGACCGCCGTCCACGCGTAGAAGATGAGGACGGCGTCGCGGTCGCGGTGCCCGAGATCCAGCATCCGGTGGTGCAGGTGCTTGCGATCGGGTGAGAACGGGCTCTTGCCGGCGTTCATGCGGCGGAGCACGGCGAGGCCGAAGTCGAGCAGCGGCAGCAGCACCACCAGCAGCGGCAGCAGGATCGGGATGAACGCCCCGAGCAGCTGGGAACGCCCCAATCGTTCGAGGTCGAGCGCCGACGGCTCCAGCTGACCGGTCACCGCGACGGCCGACGTCGCCATGAGCAGTCCGAGCACGAGTGCGCCGGAATCACCCATGAAGATCTTGGCCGGGCTCCAGTTGAACGGCAGGAACCCGATGCAGGCGCCTATCAGGACAGCTGCGAGGAACGACGCGAGGTTGAAGTAGCTCGACGCTCCGGTGTCACGGGTGAGGATGTACGAGTAGGCGAAGAAGACGCCGTTCGCGATGAGGCAGACGCCGGCGACGAGGCCGTCGAGTCCGTCGATGAAGTTGACGGCGTTCATGACGATCACGATCGCGAACATCGTGATCGTGATGCTGAGCCAGCTCGAGAACACGATGAGGTCGCCGAACGGCAGGGAGAGGATCTGCAGGCCGCCACCCACCGTGATGATCCCGGCGGCGAGGAACTGCGCGCCGAGCTTGATCATCCAGTCCAGGTCCCAGAGGTCGTCGACGACGCCGATGATCGCGATGAGAAGGGCGGCGGCGAGCACCGACCACATCGTCTGCGGCGGCATCCAGATCGTCGCGAAGAACGGGTTGAACGCCGAGATGCCCATGGCGGCGGCGATGCCGAGGAAGATCGCGACTCCGCCGAGCCGCGGCTTCGGCGTGGTGTGCACGTCGCGCTCGCGGATCTCCGGGTACAGCTTGAACCGCAGGCTCACCCTCAGGACCACCCACGTGAGCGCGAACGTGATCGCGGCGGTGATGAGGACCGTGAAGAGGTACTGCTTCACGAATCCCCGTCCGCTTCGTCGCTCGGCTCGGGCTCGAGCAGATCGCCGAGCACCTCTTCGAGCCGCTCCCGGCTGACCGCACCCTGGCGGAGGATGCGCGCGCGACCGGTCGCCTGCTCCATGCCGCGGGGCACGAGCGAGGTGGCGTCGACGATCGTGGAGGCGATGCCCTCGCGACTGATGCCGTCGGCGAGGTACACGGCGACGCTGTCGCCCAGCATCCGCTCGGCGTCGTAGGCAGAGATCGCGGCGTCGCGCCCGGTGAGGTTGGCGCTCGACACCGCGAGCGGTCCCGTCTCGGCCAGCAGCTCGAGTGCGACGCGACCCTCCGGCATCCGCACGGCGACGGTGCCCTCGGTCTCGCCGAGATCCCAGACGAGGGACGGCTGCGCGGGCAGGACGATGGTGAGACCGCCCGGCCAGAACTCGTCGACGAGTCGCTGGACCGGCTCCGGCACCGACTCGGCGAGGGCGACGAGGGTGTCCTTCGAGCCGATCAGCACGGGCGGCGGCTGGTTGCGGCCCCGCCCCTTGGCGTCGAGGAGCCGCTGCACGGCTGCGGGCGAGAAGGCGTCGGCGGCGACGCCGTAGACGGTGTCGGTGGGCATGACGATCAGCTCGCCCCTGGCGATGGCCTGGCGCGCGTGACGCATGCCGGCGAGGAGCTCGGACTCGTCGCCGCAGTCGAAGATGGTGGACATGACCCTCCGATTCTAGACGGCGGGCGCCTGTGCGACCGGTGACGACGCCGTCACGGCCGCAGGGCGGTGGTCGCCCTGTCGCGCAGCGTGAGATCGCGGTGGGTGGCCGCCGCGCGCCAGCCGTCACGGGTGAGGATGCTGCGGATCTCCTCGCCCTGCAGCTCGCCGTGCTCGATCACCAGCAGACCGCCGGGGCGCAGCAGCTCGAGTGCGCGGATGCTGAGCACGCGCACGATGTCGAGGCCGTCCTCGCCGCCGTACAGCGCCATGGCCGGATCGAACAGGCGCACTTCAGGGTCGCGGGGCACCGCGGCGTCCGGAACGTACGGCGGGTTCGAGATGACGACCGATGCCGTGCCGTCGAGGTCGCGGAACGCCTCGCCCAGGTCCTCGTTCACGAGGGTCAGGTTCGCCGCCCCGCTCGTGTTGCGCTCGGCCCAGGGGAAGGCCTCGGGCGAGAGTTCGGTCGCGAAGATCCGCGAGTGCGGCACCTCGGAGGCCATGGCGAGGGCGATCGCGCCGGAACCCGTGCCGAGATCGATGCCGATAGGGTCCGGCTCCGGGGCCGCGAGCAACGCGTCGATCGCGAACTGCACCACGGTCTCGGTCTCCGGCCGCGGCACGAAGACCCCCGGACCGACGGCCAGCTCGAGATGGCGGAAGGGCGCGGTTCCGGTGATGTGCTGCAGCGGCTCCCGTCCCTCCCGACGGGTCACGAGCGCGTCGAGCGTCACGGCATCCGCTTCCGACACGACATCGCCCAGAACGGTCGCCGCCTGCACCTCCCCGCGACGGACGCCGAGGACATGCCCGGCCAGGAGCTCGGCGTCGACCAGCGGATCGGGGACGCCCGCGGCGGCGAGCCGCGCCGCGGCGGCGCGCACGAGAGCGGCGAGAGAGGTGTCGGGCATGCCCTCCAGCGTAGAGCGCCGCACCCGTCACATTGACTCCCCGCACCGGTCACTCGCCTAGGCTGGAGCCCAGTCACCCGCACAGGAAGGCGCACTCATGCCCGGCATCCACTCCGACATCACCACGGCGTTCGGCAACACCCCGCTGGTCCGCCTCAACCGGGTGACCGAGGGCCTCGACGCCACGGTGCTCGCGAAGCTCGAGTTCTACAACCCTGCCTCGAGCGTCAAGGACCGCCTGGGGATCGCGATCGTCGACGCCGCGGAGGCGTCAGGCGAGCTGAAGCCCGGCGGGACCATCGTCGAGGCGACGAGCGGTAACACCGGCATCGCCCTCGCGATGGTCGGTGCCGCACGCGGCTACAAGGTCATCCTCACGATGCCCGCGTCGATGTCGAAGGAGCGCCGGATGCTGCTGAAGGCATTCGGCGCCGAGCTCGTGCTCACCGATCCCACCAAGGGCATGACCCACGCGGTCGCCGAAGCCGAGGCGATCGCGGCGAAGACCCCGGGGGCTGTGCTCGCCAAGCAGTTCGCGAACGAGGCGAACCCGGCGATCCACCGCAAGACCACCGCGGAGGAGATCCTGCGCGACACCGACGGGCACGTCGACTACTTCGTGGCCGGCATCGGCACCGGCGGCACCATCACCGGCGTCGGCCAGGTGCTCAAGGAGCGCGTCCCCGGCGTCAAGGTCGTCGCCGTGGAGCCGAAGGACTCGCCGATCCTCACCGAGGGCCACCCCGGGCCCCACAAGATCCAGGGCATCGGCCCGAACTTCGTGCCGCCGATCCTCGACCGCGAGGTGCTCGACGAGGTCATCGACGTGACCTTCGACGACGCGATCCGCGTCGCCCGCGAGACCGCGGCCGGCGAGGGCATCCTCGTGGGCATGTCGAGCGGCGCCGCGATCTGGGCCGCTCTCGAGATCGCGAAGCGTCCGGAGGCCGCCGGCAAGACCATCGTGGTGATCATCCCATCGTTCGGCGAGCGATACCTGTCGACGGCTCTGTACGAGCACCTGCGCGAGGCCTGATCCACCCGATGAACGTCATCGGTCGAGTGCGCGAGGACGTCGCCGCCGCGCGTCTGCGCGACCCCGCGGCGCGGAGCGCCGTCGAGGTCGCGCTGCTCTACCCCGGACTGCACGCGATCTGGGCGCACCGGGTCTGGCACGCGCTGTGGCGCCGTCGTCTTCGGCTGCTGGCCCGTACCGGATCCCAGATCTCCCGGTGGCTCACGGGCATCGAGATCCACCCCGGAGCACGCATCGGACGACGGTTCTTCATCGACCACGGCATGGGCGTCGTGATCGGCGAGACGGCCGAGATCGGCGACGACGTCATGCTGTACCACGGCGTCACGCTCGGGGGCCGGACGCGCGATTCGGGCAAGCGCCACCCGACCCTCGGCGACGGCGTCGCCGTCGGAGCGGGGGCGAAGATCCTCGGTCCGGTGACGATCGGAGCGCATTCGGTGGTGGGCGCGAACGCCGTCGTCACCCGCGATGCGCCGGCCGACAGCATCCTTGTCGGCGTTCCGGCGAAGCCCCGGGGTCGCCCCGTCGGAGAGGACACGCGGGCGCTGCTGACGGCACCCGAATACTCGATCTGATCGGGCGGAGTCAGCGGCGGCGCTCGGCGTCGGGCTTCTTCAGGAAGAGTCGGGGCAGAAGCACGCTGCCCAGGGCGGTGACGATCCACACGATCAGTGCCCCGAGCAGCCATCCGGACGCGTCGACGATGCGGAGGCCGCCGAACGGCAGCAACACGACCACCACGAGGGCGACGAGCGTCGAGATGATCCCCATGCCGCCGACCAGGGCGGGCGCATGGCGGTGGGCGAGACGGCTCGCGATCGGGGCGAGGATGCTCTGCACGACGGCGAAGACGACGATGCAGACGACGAAACCCCACCACCTGTCCCATTGGATACGGAACCCGTCGAGCAGGAGGTCGGCGACGATCAGCCCCAGAGCTGCTGAGACCAGATACATCGCTGCGCGGAACAGGAACGCGATCACGGCCCGAGCCTAGCGCTCGGCCCGCGCGGGGTCAGCCCTCCGAGCCCACGGCGGCGATCCGGGCCTCTTCGTCGGCCTGGATCGCGCTCTCGATGATCGGCTCGAGGGCACCGTCCATGACCTGATCGAGGTTGTACGCCTTGAATCCGGTGCGATGGTCGGCGATCCGGTTCTCAGGGAAGTTGTATGTGCGAATGCGCTCCGAGCGGTCCATGC
The DNA here is from genome assembly GCF_023715885.1 of Microbacterium hydrocarbonoxydans. GTDB lineage: Bacteria > Actinomycetota > Actinomycetes > Actinomycetales > Microbacteriaceae > Microbacterium > Microbacterium hydrocarbonoxydans_C. Next base: position 301,596 of record NZ_JAMBOY010000002.1, read on the forward strand.
CCCGGATCTGCGACTTGCGCGCGTCGGAGGCCGCGGCATCCAGCTCCTCCTGCTGCTTCGCGAGGAGCCGCGCACGGAGTACGCGCATGGCGGCCTCGCGGTTCTGCAGCTGCGATTTCTCGTTCTGCATGGAGACGACGATCCCGGTAGGCACGTGCGTGATGCGCACCGCGGAGTCGGTCGTGTTCACCGACTGACCGCCCGGCCCCGATGACCGGAACACGTCGATCTTCAGGTCGTTCTGGTTGATCTCGATCTCATCGGGTTCGTCGACCTCGGGGAAGACGAGCACACCGGTGGTCGAGGTGTGGATGCGGCCCTGCGACTCCGTCGCCGGCACGCGCTGCACCCGGTGCACTCCGCCCTCGTACTTGAGGTGCGCCCACACACCCTGCGCCGGGTCCGACGACGAGCCCTTGATCGCGACCTGGACATCCTTGTAGCCGCCGAGGTCGGACTCGTTGCGCTCGAGAAGCTCCGTCTTCCAGCCCTTCGACGCGGCGTACTGCACGTACATGCGCAGCAGATCGGCTGCGAACAGCGCTGACTCGGCACCGCCCTCCCCCGCCTTGATCTCCATGATCACGTCGCGGGCGTCGTCGGGATCGCGCGGTATCAGCAGACGACGCAGCTTCTCCTGCGCGGTCTGCACTCCCTGCTCGAGGACCGGCACCTCGTCGGCGAACGCCTCGTCCTCCCGCGCGAGCTCGCGTGCGGCCTCCAGATCGTCGGATGCCGCGACCCACGCCTCATGCGCCGCGACGATGCGCGACAGCTCGGCGTAGCGCCGGTTAACACGCTTGGCACGCGCGGCGTCGGCGTGCACCGCCGGGTCGGATAGCTCCTCCTGCACCCGGCGGTGCTCGTCGATCAGAGTCTGGACGGACTCGAACACGACCGGCTCGCTCAGCGGATGTTGTTGTCGTGCCCGTGGCCGCCGGCGGGCAGCGTCGGGATCGACTTCTGCATCTGCACGAGGAACTCCACGTTCGAGTGGGTCTCCTTCAGCTTGCCGAGCACGACCTCGAGGGCCTGCTGCTGGTCGAGGCCGGCGAGGGCGCGACGCAGCTTCCAGGTGATCTTGACCTCGTCGGCCGACAGCAGCATCTCCTCGCGGCGGGTGCTCGACGCGTTGACGTCGACCGCCGGGAAGATCCGCTTGTCGGCGAGCTGACGCGAGAGGCGCAGCTCGCTGTTGCCCGTGCCCTTGAACTCCTCGAAGATGACCTCGTCCATCTTGGATCCGGTCTCGACGAGGGCCGTGGCGAGGATCGTGAGCGATCCGCCGTTCTCGATGTTGCGCGCAGCGCCGAAGAAGCGCTTGGGCGGGTACAGTGCCGACGCGTCGACGCCGCCCGTGAGCACACGGCCCGATGCCGGCGCGGCGAGGTTGTAGGCACGGCCGAGACGCGTGATCGAGTCGAGCAGCACGACGACGTCGCGACCCAGCTCGACGAGGCGCTTGGCGCGCTCGATCGCGAGCTCCGCGACCGTCGTGTGGTCCTCCGCGGGACGGTCGAACGTCGACGCGATGACCTCGCCCTTGACCGAGCGCTGCATGTCGGTGACCTCTTCGGGGCGCTCGTCGACGAGCACGACCATGAGGTGCACCTCGGGGTTGTTCTGCGCGATCGCGTTGGCGATCTGCTGCAGGACGATCGTCTTGCCGGCCTTCGGCGGCGCGACGATCAGACCGCGCTGGCCCTTTCCGATCGGCGCGACGAGGTCGATGATCCGCTGCGTGAGCTTCTCCGGCGCCGTCTCGAGGCGCAGGCGCTCCTGCGGGTACAGCGGGGTGAGCTTGCCGAACTCGACGCGCGTGGCGGCGTCGTCGACCGACAGACCGTTGATCGAGTCGACCTTCACCAGGGCGTTGTACTTCTGACGGCCCTGCTGCTCTCCCTCTCGCGGCTGCTTGATGGAGCCGACGATCGCATCGCCCTTGCGGAGGTTGTACTTCTTCACCTGGCCGAGCGAGACGTAGACGTCGCTCGGTCCGGCGAGGTAGCCGGTGGTGCGCACGAACGCATAGTTGTCGAGCACGTCGAGGATGCCGGCGACCGGGATCAGGACGTCGTCCTCGCCGATCTCGGTCTCGAACTCGTCGGTCGGCGCTCCGCCGCGGCGCTTGTTGCGCTGACGGTTGCGGCCGTTGCCGCCCTGCTCGTCGTCGGCCGGAGCGCTCTGCTGCTGCTCCTGCTGGCCGTTGCCGTTCTGGCCGCGTCCGCGGTTGCGGCTGCGGTTGCGGCTACGGCTGCGGCCGCCCTGCTCGTCGCCGCCCTCGGTGTTGTCGGACGTGGAGTCGCCGGACGGCTGCGCGTCGGCCGGAGCGGACTCGGCCGGCTTCTCATCGGCCGGAGCGGCGTCGACGTCGGCGGCGGCGGGCTTCTTGGCGGTGCGACGACCGCGGCCCTTCTTGGGCTCCTCGGCCTGCGCGGGTGCGTCGACCGGGTCAGCGGCCTCGGCGGGCTTGTCGTCGGTCGCCGGTGCGACGGGAGCCTCGGCGGACTCGGCCGCGGGCTCGGCGTCGGCCTTCTTCGCACGGCTGCGGCGCGGGGCCTTCGCCTTCGGCGCCTCCGCCTCGGCGGCGGGTGCCTGGTCGGATGCCGGCGCGGCCGGGGTGTCGGATGCCGACGCCGCGGGGGCGTCGGACGCCGGAGCCGCGTCTGCGCTCTCGGCGGCCTTCTCGGCCTTCGCCGCCGCGCTGGCGGTGGTCGCCCGGCGCGGGGCGCGCTTGCGGGCAGGCGCCGCGGGCGCCTCGGCCGCGGTGTCGGATGCCGCGGCGGACGCCGGGGCTTCGGCGGCCGGAGCCGCCTGGTCGTTCTGGGTCTCGGAGAAGTTCTCCACGAGTGCTCCCTCTTTGGTCTCGAAGACATGAGCGGTACACGCGCAACGGGTGCTGCGCGCGATCGCACGGGCTGACGCTCGGCGCCGGCCGACCTCAGCACTGTGATCCCGGAGCGACGACCTCTCGAGAGAGACGGCGTACTGGGAAGATCAGTGCATCAGGGGTTCACGTGCGGTTCTTGCAGAGTTGCAATGGGGCCAGATTCACGAAACTACGTGGAGCCCTCCGCTCGGTTCCCCACTGTACCACCACGCACGTCGACGGCGAGCAGCAGCGCCTCCCACGGGGTGTCGGTGGTCGACGCGGCCAGTTCCGCGGCATCCTGACGGCTCCCAGGTCCGTCCGCGAGCACGAGCACGCTCGGCCCCGCCCCCGAGACCACCGCGGCGAAGCCCGCTGCACGCAGCGCCTGCACGAGCCGCTGCGTCTCGGGCATCGCCTCGGCGCGATAGTCCTGGTGGAGGCGATCCGCCGTGGCGTCGAGCAACAGCTCAGGGCTCTGCATGAGCGCCGCGATCAGCAGCGCCGACCGCGACACGTTGAACACGGCATCCGCCGTCGACACCTGCGGCGGCTGCAGCGACCGCGCCTTCGACGTCGACATCGTGTACGACGGGACGAGCACGAGAGGCGAGACACCGCGGTGCACGAGCAGCTTCTTGTGCTGGGGGCCCCGCTCGCCCATCCACGCGATCGTGAGCCCGCCGAACAGGGCGGGAGCGACATTGTCGGGGTGTCCCTCGATCTCGGTCGCGAGGCGCAGCATGTCGGCGTCCTCGATCTCGACGTCGCCCTCGAGCAGCCCCTTGGCCGCAAGGATTCCGGCGGTCACCGCGGCTCCGGACGAGCCGAGTCCTCGGCCGTGCGGCACACCGTTCTCGGCGACGATGCGGAGCCCGGGCATGTCGCGGCTGACGTCGGCGTAGACGTGGGCGATCGTGCGCACGATGAGGTTCGACGCGTCGCGGGGGATGTCCTCCGCTCCGGATCCGGACACCTCGATCTCGAGCTCGCCCGCGGGCAGCTCCGTGACCAGGAGGGTGTCGTACACGCTCAGGGCGAGGCCGAGGGTGTCGAAGCCGGGGCCGAGGTTCGCGCTGGTCGCGGGGACCGTCACCTCGACGGTGCGCCCGAGGCCCATCGTCACTCGCCCTCGACGCGGAGCACTGAGACCACACGCTCGACGACCGCGCTCTCGGCGAGGGCGTCGACGGTCGCGCTCAGCGCCTGCTCGGTCGCGCGGTGAGTGCCGATGACCAGGCGGGCCGTGGGCTCGGCCTCGCCCTCGACGGTCTGGACCACGGTGGCGACGGAGACGCCGCCGTCGCTGAGGATCCCGGCGACCGTGGCGAGCACGCCGGGCGCATCGGAGACCTCGAGCGTGATCTGATACCGCGTGGTGACGTGCCCGATGGGGACGATCGGAAGGTTCGCCCGCGTCGACTCCCCCACGCCGACACCGCCGGCGATGTGGCGGCGCGCCGCCGAGACCACGTCGCCGAGCACCGCCGAGGCCGTCTGCACGCCGCCGGCGCCCGCGCCGTAGAACATGAGCGACCCGGCGGCCTCCGCCTCGACGAACACCGCGTTGTTCGCGCCGTGCACCGAGGCGAGCGGGTGCGAATGCGGGACGAGCGCCGGGTACACGCGCACCGAGATCGACTCGGCGCCCTCGGCCCCGAGGCGCTCGCACACGGCGAGCAGCTTGATCACGAAGCCGGCGGAGCGGGCCTCCTCGATCATCGATGCGGTGATCGAGGTGATTCCCTCGCGGTGCACCGCGTCGAGCGGGACGGCGGTGTGGAACGCGAGGCTCGCGAGGATCGCGGCCTTCTGCGCGGCGTCGTAGCCCTCCACGTCTGCCGTCGGGTCGGCCTCGGCGTACCCGAGGCGCTGCGCGTCGGCGAGGACGTCCGCGAAGTCGGCCCCTTCGGTCTCCATGCGGTCGAGGATGTAGTTGGTCGTGCCGTTGACGATGCCCATGATGCGCACCACCCGGTCGCCGGCGAGCGAGTCGCGCAGCGGGCGGATGATCGGGATCGCGCCCGCGGCTGCGGCCTCGTAGTAGACCGAGGCGCCGACGCGGTCGGCCGCCTCGAAGAGCTCGGGGCCGTGCGTGGCGAGCAGCGCCTTGTTCGCCGTGACGACGTCTGCCCCGGATCCGATCGCCTGCAGGATGCTCGTGCGCGCCGGCTCGATGCCGCCGATCAGCTCGATCACGATGTCGGCGCCGACGACCAGCGATTCTGCGTCGGTCGTGAACAGCTCCCTCGGCAGCTCGACGTCGCGGGGGGCGTCGACGTCGCGCACGGCGATGCCCGCGAGCTCGAGCGCGGCGCCCGCGCGGTCGGCGAGTTCGTCGCCGTGCCGCAGCAGAAGGGCGGCGACCTGGGAGCCGACCGCGCCGGCGCCCAGCAGCGCCACCCGAAGTCGTCGGTACTCAGTCGTCATTGCTTCTCCTTCGGAGGGTGGATCGGTGGTGCTGTGCGTGAATCCGGCGTCGAGGCCGCTCACAGACGCTCGGCGTCCGCCGAGGGGATCCCGGCGTCGCGGGACAGGATGTCGGCGATGCTCTCGCCGCGGACGATGACCGTCGACCGTCCGTCGCGCACAGCGACGATCGGCGGGCGCGGCACGTGGTTGTAGTTGCTGGCGAGCGATGCGCAGTACGCGCCCGTGGAGGGCACGGCGAGGAGGTCGCCCGGCGCGACGTCATCCGGCAGGTACTCGTGCTCGACGACGATGTCGCCGGATTCGCAGTGCTTGCCGACCACGCGGCTGAGCTGCGGGGCGCCGATGCCGGAACGAGACGCCAGGCGCGCCGAGAACTGCGCGCCGTAGAGCGCGGGGCGCGCGTTGTCGCTCATCCCGCCGTCGACGCTGAGGTAGCGGCGGACCATGCCGGAGCCGAGCTCGACGTCCTTCGTCGTGCCGACCTCGTAGAGGGTGACGCCCGCGGCCCCGACGATCGCGCGACCGGGCTCGAACGACAGGGCGGGCATGGGGATGCCGCGCGCCGCGCACCCCTCGGCCACAGCCGAGACGATCTCGGCGGCGAGGGTCTCGATGGGTGTCGGGTCGTCGACGCGGGTGTAGGCGATGCCGAAGCCGCCGCCGAGGTTGAGCGAGGGCACCGGCCCGCCCTCGAGCAGCGACGCGTGCAGTTCGAGGACGCGCGAGGCGGACTCGCGGAAACCGGCGACCCCGAAGATCTGCGAGCCGATGTGGCAGTGCAGACCGGCGAAGTCGAGCCCGTCGATTTCGCGGATGCGCGCGACGGCCTCCTCGGCCTCGGCGAGGGGGAACCCGAACTTCTGATCCTCGTGCGCTGTCGCGAGGAACTCGTGCGTCTCGGCGTGCACACCGCTGATGACGCGCACGAGCACGCGCTGCACCGAGTCGGTGCGGGCGACGATCGCCGCCAGCCGCTCGATCTCGATCGCGCTGTCGACGATGATCGTGCCGATCCCGACTTCGACCGCGCGCTCCAGCTCCGCCACCGACTTGTTGTTGCCGTGGAAGCCGAGCGAGGCGGGGGCGACGCCCGCCGCCAGAGCGACCTCTAGCTCCCCTCCCGTGCAGACGTCGATGCAGAGTCCCTCGTCGACCACCCAGCGCGCTACGGAAGTGCAGAGGAAGGCCTTGCCCGCGTAGTACACCTGCGCGGTCGTGCCGTTCTCGCCCGCCGCTCTGTCGAAGGCTGAGCGGAACGCGCGTGCGCGGTCGCGCACCTGGTCTTCGTCGATCACGAGCAGCGGGGTGCCGTAGGTCTGCGCCAGCGACGTCGCGGGGATGCCGGCGAGGGTCAGGACGCCGTCGCCGTCGCGCGCGGCCGACGCCGGCCAGACCGCCGTCGCGAGGTCGTTGACGTCGTCAGGGACGACGAGCCATTCCGGAGCGGGCGAGTCGGCAGGGGAAAGCAAGGATCACCAATCGTGGGGCGGGTCTCGGGCCGGAGCGGGCACGGCGAGTTGACCCCGATTCTAGGGCACCGCCCATGCCGCATCCGTCATGGTGACCCTCCGCGTCAACCCCTTGGGACCCCCGCGCCGCGCCTCGTAGGGTGAGGGCGTGATGAGTTCAGAGACCTCCGCCTCAGACGACGCCCGACCGGGGTTCATCCAGCGCGTGAGCACGGCCACGATCCGGTGGGCGCTCCAGCGCCGGGCCGTGCGGTCGTTTCTGCTCTACTCGGAACGACGGGGTCCGATGCTGGCCGACAGCGTAACCTATCGCGCCCTCTTCAGCGTCTTCGCCGCCGTGCTGCTCGGGTTCTCGATCGCCGCGCTGTGGCTCGCGGGCAACCCCGACGCGTGGCGCGCCATCATCGACGCGGTGCAGTCGGTGGTGCCCGGCCTCATCGGAGAGGGCGGCGTGATCGATCCGTCCGACCTCCGCGAACCCATCTCGCTGTCCGTCGCCGGCATCATCTCGTCCGTCGCTCTGCTGGGGTCGGCACTCGCCGCCGTGGGATCCCTGCGCACGGCGATCCGCGTCATCTCGGGCACCTCGCACGACGACGTCCTGTTCATCTGGGTGATGCTGCGCAACCTGCTGCTCGCCATCGGCGTCGGCGGCCTCTTCGCCGCAGCGGCGGCCGTGACGTTCGTGAGCCGCATCGGCATCTCCTGGATCAGCGGACTCCTCGGGATCGCCGACGACTCCGCAGCCGCGACCTGGAGCATCCGCATCGCATCCCTGCTGATCGTCTTCGCGCTCGACACCGTGCTCATCGCCGGCGTCTTCCGCATCCTCTCCGGAGTGAAGGCCCCGGCGAAGTCGCTCTGGACGGGCGCGATCGTCGGCGGCATCGGGCTCGTCGTTCTGCAGGAGCTCTCCAGCCTGTTCGTAGGCGGCGCGACGAGCAACCCCCTGCTCGCGTCCTTCGCCTCGCTGCTCGCGCTGCTCATCTGGCTCAACCTCTCGACGCAGGTGATCCTGGTCGCGAGCGCCTTCATCGTGGCCTCGGAGGAGGAGCGGCACGATCGGGTGCGCGCTCGCTTCGGCGCGACCACGTTCCCGCAGCGACGCGTGCAGCGGGCCGAGGTCGATGTCGCGATCGCCACGGCCGAACTGCGCAGCGCGCAGGAGGCCGAGCGCGAAGCGCGGTAGCCTGCGGATTCGTCGTCGAGCGCCGATCAGCCCTGCGGGCAGACGCCCTTCTCGAGCAGAGCCGGGTCGGTGGCGATGCCGCCATTCACGTCCACGTCGATGACCGCCTCCGTGCCATCGATCTCGAGACCGGTGATCGTGACTCCTGCCGGGAGCTGATCGGCGATGCAGATGCGCTGAGTCCGCGTGAGGTCGGCGCCGAGCGAACCCAGCGACGAGCCGACCTGGTCGGCGTCGACCTGCAGTCCGCCGACCGAGAGGCCGACGGGAGTCAGCTCCAGGTCACCCTCGGCCGCTCCCGGCGTCACGGTGAGCGAGACCGGGATCGCGACGCCGAGCACGGTCACCGACCCGGAAACGGTCGCGTTCGGCGCGTCGAGGGCCACCGAGTCGACGGGCAGGTCGGTACGCCCGATCAGCGCCGTGAACTGGGACTCGTCGATGCGGATGGTCCCCTCGGCACCGGCGAGGTCGCCGCCGCGCAGCGGGACGCCCGACGCTGTGACGTCTGCCGCGCCCGTGATGCCCTCGAGCGTGACCGAGTCGGTCGACAGGTGCAGGGCGTCGAGGCGCCCGGCGATCAGCTGCGGGAGCAGGATGCCGTCTGCCTCGACGTCGAGCTGCTGGTCGGCGGGGAGGTCGAGCTGGTCGATCACGATGGAGCGCACGACGCCGGGAAGGATGGCGCGGGTGAGCAGCTCGGCCGCGACGACGAGCAGAGCGAGCACGACGACGACGATGACCAGCACCCACGGCCAGCGACGGCGTCGGCGTCGCGGTGCGGAGACCCCGTCCGCGCCGTCCGCTCCGCCGGGGATCACGAGCGTCGGATGCTGCGCGTCGGGGTCCGGGTACGGCAGGGTGCGGTTGTCGTCGCTCATGGATTCATCCTGTCGCATTCGGCGCGGCGCCGAAGAACGTCACATGCGCTCTGGCGCGGAGACGCCGAGCAGCTGAAGGCCGTTGCGGAGCACCTGGCCGGTCGCATCGTTGAGCCAGAGACGCGTGCGGTGCACGCTCTCGATCGGGGCGTCTCCGAGAGGGATCACGCGGCAGTTGTCGTACCAGCGGTGGTAGAGACCGGCCAGTTCCTCGAGATAGCGGGCCACCCGGTGCGGTTCTCGCACCTCGGCGGCGAACGCCACGATGCGGGGGAACTCCTGCAGCGCGCCGAGCAGAGCCGCCTCGGTCTCGTGCGTCAGGGTCTCCGGAGCGAACTCCGAGCGGTCGACGCCGGAGTCGGCCGCATTGCGACCGACGTTGTGGGTGCGCGCATGCGCGTACTGCACGTAGAACACCGGGTTGTCGTTGCTCCGCTTCTGCAGCAGCTCAGGGTCGAGGGCCAGCGGGGAGTCGGCGGGCGAGCGCTCGAGCGAGTAGCGCAGAGCATCCGTGCCGAGCCACTCGCGCAGGTCGTCCATCTCGATGATGTTGCCGGCGCGCTTGCTGAGGCGGGCGCCGCCGATCGAGACGAGCTGGCCGATCAGCACTTCGACGTTCTTCTCGGGGTCCTCCCCCGCTGCGCCGGCGATCGCCTTGAGGCGGTGCACGTAGCCGTGGTGGTCGGCTCCCAGCAGATAGAGCTTGTACTCGAAGCCGCGGTCACCCTTGTTGAGGTAGTACGCCGCGTCCGCGGCGAAGTAGGTGTACTCGCCGTTGGAGCGGCGGATCACGCGATCCTTGTCGTCGCCGAAGTCGGTCGTGCGCACCCAGACGGCGCCGTCCTCATCGAAGACGTGCCCCTGTTCGCGCAGGCGGTCCACCGCGCGGTCCACGAAGCTCAGCCCGCTGTCGTCTTTGGCGTGCAGCACGCGCTCGGAGAACCAGACGTCGAACTCGACGTTGAACTTCGCGAGCGACTCCTTCTGCTCGGCGAGCTGGAACTCGTAGGCGAGCTCGCGCGCCACGAGCACCTGGTCGTCGTCGGGGAGCTCGAGCAGGTCGGGGCGCGCCGCCAGCACGCGCGTGGCGAGGTCGCCGATGTAGCTCCCCGCGTATCCGCCCTCGGGGGCCGGCTCGCCCTTCGCGGCGGCGAGCACGGAGTGCGCGAAACGCTCCATCTGCACGCCTGCGTCGTTGATGTAGTACTCGCGGGCGACCGTCGCGCCCGAGGCCTCGAGCACGCGAGCGATCGCGTCGCCGAGCGCCGCCCAGCGCGTGTGCCCGATGTGAAGAGGGCCGGTCGGGTTCGCGCTGACGAACTCGATGTTGATGCTCTGCCCTGCCGCGGAGTCGTTGGTGCCGTACGCGGACCCGGCGTCGACGATCACCTTCGCCAGCGCGCCTGCGGCGGCGGCACCGAGGCGGATGTTGATGAAGCCGGGGCCGGCGACCTCGGCGCTGTCGACGCCCTCGACGCCGCCGAGTCCGTCGGCGATCTGCTGGGCGAGCTCGCGCGGGTTGGTGCCCAGCTGCTTGGCGAGGCGCATCGCGATGTTGGATGCCCAGTCGCCGTGCTCGCGGTTGCGCGGACGCTCGAAGACGATGTCGGCGGCGGCGACCGGGAGCGGCTCGCCCGGACGTCGTTCCTCGGCGATCGGTGCGAGGACGGCGAGGAGGGCTTGGGCGAGCGTTTCAGGAGTCATAGACCTCCCAGTTTACGGCGCGTCGCAGCGTCGAATTTGCGCTGGCCGGAACGTGATCTACAGTCATGCCATGCAACCCGCCTCCGCCCGTCGCCGCCTGCCCGTCGCAGGGGTCGTCATCGCCGTGATCCTGGCTGCGGTAGCGGTCGCTCTCGGCGTGTGGCGGCCGTGGACGGGAACCCCCTCGACGGAGCCCTCCGGCGCCGCCGCCGCGGGCGACGACGCCGTCGCGATCGCCCCGGCTCCGCTCGCGCTGCCCGAGCACCCGACCGTGCTCGTGTTCGGGGACTCCTGGACGTACGGATCCGCCGCGAACGTCCCCACCGAGGGCTACGCCTACGTGCTCGCCGACCTGCTCGACGGCGAGACCATCGTCAACGGAGTGCGCGGGAGCGGATACCTGAGGCCCGGCATCGACGGACCGGCTTTCGGCGAGCGCATCGCGGCCCTCGATCCCGCGCTCGACCCCGACCTCGTCATCCTGCAGGGGTCGATCAACGATCGTGACCTCGTGCCCGCGGGCTACGCCGAAGCGGTGAACGCGGCGTGGGACGCGATGAGCGCGAAATACCCCGAGGCGACGATCGTCATCCTCGGCCCCGCACCGCACGAGCTGCCGGTCGGCGCCGGGACCGCGCGCATCGACGCCGACCTGTCGGAGTTCGCCGCCGCACGCGGCTGGTGGTACATCTCCCCCGTCGCGCAGAACTGGATCACCGATCAGAACTACCTCTCCGTCATCGACGTCGAAGTCGGGCGCAAGCATCCGTCCACCGACGGGCACCGGTACCTCGCCGAGAAGGTGGCTGCGGCGCTGGCCGAACTCGGCGACGCGCCCGTGACGGAGGCCGGGTCGGAGCCCACCGCCGACGAGTGATATCGTCGTTCGGTACGCCTCCGTAGCTCAGTGGATAGAGCGCCGGTTTCCGGTACCGTAGGTCGCAGGTTCGACTCCTGTCGGGGGCACGGAATCATGCAGAAGACCCCGCACTCGTGGCGGGGTCTTCTGCTTCCCCTGGGCGACGGTCCTCCTTCCGGGATCAACCGTGGACTCGGTCTCCGCTGAATCGCTCACGCCGTATGAGGGTCGCGGATTGTCCCAGGCATCCGCCGATGTGTGAACCCCCTCGGCGCGCGCTCCCCGACCGCGTGGACTGGCGTTTCGCGACGACCTCGAGGAGACGGCATGGGAACGCATTCGCGGAAGCGACGCAGGAACGCGGATCGGCACCCGCGGCGTCCGCTCGCGCAGCAGGTGGTCGTCATCACCGGTGGTGGCCGCGGGATCGGGCGCGCCACCGCGATTCGGCTCGCGAAGGCCGGCGCGTCCGTCGTCGTCCTCGGCCGCGGCGAAGCGCGACTCACCGAGACCGTCGAACTCATCTCCGCGAGCGGCGGAACCGCCCGGCACATCGTGTGCGACGTGTCGGATGCCGCCGCGGTCCAGGCGGCGGCCGATCAGGCCGAGGCCTGGTTCGGACGCATCGACACCTGGGTCAACAACGCCGGAGTGCTGCTCTACGGCCGGTTCGAGGAGACCACTCCCGACGAGTTCCGCCGCATCATGGAGATCGACTACCTGGGTCAGATCCATGGCGCGCAGGCCGCGCTTCCGGCGCTCCGTCGAGCCGGCGGGGGCACGCTGATCAGTGTCTCCTCGGTCGAGGGGCGCACGACGTTGCCGTTGCACAGCGCCTATGCGGCGAGCAAGCGGGCCGTGGACGGCGCGATGCAGGGGCTCCGGCGGGAACGGATCGATCAGCGCGACCCGATCTCGGTGACGGTCGTCCGCCCTGCCGTGATCGACACGCCGCTGTATGCCAGCGCCGCCTCGCATCTGCGCCATCGCCCAGCAGGACCGCCGCCCTTCTACGGGTCGGAGGTGGTGGCGGCGTGCATCGCCTATGCGGCGGAGCATCCCGTCGACGAGATCTACGCGGGCGGAGGCGGTCGGATGCTCGCGCTGGCCCAAACCGTCGCCCCCGGCCTGCTCGATGCGGTGCTCGGACGATGGGGAGTGCGGATGATGCACACCCGCGAGGCGTCCTCTCCGCGACAGGGGAACCTCGCCGTCCCCGATCACCACGACGACCCGGGCGCACTCCCCCGTCGCGGACGGCGCTGGAGCATCTACACCTGGCTCGTGCGGCATCCGCGAGCTCGCCGCCGGATGCTCACCGCTTCCGCCATCACTGCGGCCGCACTGCTCGGGTCCGGAACGGCGCACAGCTCCCCCGCCCCCGATCGCCGCAGCAGAAAGGCAGACCGATGAAAGCCATGACCTACCGCGGACCGTACAAGATCCGCGTCGACGAGAAGCCGGAACCGCGCATCCAGCATCCGAACGACGCGATCGTCCGCGTCACTCGTGCCGCGGTGTGCGGCTCCGATCTCCATCTGTTCCACGGCATGATGCCCGACACCCGTATCGGTCACACTTTCGGCCACGAGATCGTGGGGATCGTCGAGGAGGTGGGATCGTCGGTCGAGACACTGAACCGCGGCGATCGCGTGATGGTGCCGTTCAACATCTACTGCGGTTCGTGCTTCTTCTGCAGCCGCGGCCTCTTCTCGAACTGCCACAACGTCAACCCGAACGCCACGGCCGTGGGCGGCATCTACGGCTACTCGCACACCACCGGCGGATACGACGGCGGTCAGGCCGAGTTCGTGCGCGTCCCGTTCGCCGACGTCGGACCATCGGTCATCCCCGACTGGCTCAGCTCGGAAGACGCCCTCATGCTCACCGACGCGTTCTCGACGGGATACTTCGGCGCGCAGCTCGGCGACATCGCCGCCGGAGACACCGTCGTCGTGTTCGGCGCCGGACCCGTCGGTCTCGCCGCCGCCCGGTCGGCGTGGTTCCTCGGTGCGGGGCGAGTCATCGTTGTCGACCACATCGACTATCGGTTGGAAAAGGCGCGCACTTTCGCCTTCGCCGAGACGATCCACCTGTCGGAGGTCGCCGACGTCGTGCTCGCGCTCAAGAAGGCGACGGGATATCTGGGAGCGGACGTGGTCATCGACGCGGTCGGCGCCGAGTCCGACGGCAGCGTCGTGCAGCACGTCACAGGCGCGAAGCTCAAGATGCAGGGCGGATCTCCGGTCGCGGTGAACTGGGCCATCGACTCGGCACGCAAGGGCGGCACGGTCTCGGTGATCGGCGCGTATGGTCCGCTGGGTTCCGCCGTGCGACTCGGCGACGTCGTCAACAAGGGACTCACCCTGCGCGCGAATCAGGCCCCCGTCAAGCGTCAGTGGCCGCGGCTGCTCGAGCACATCCAGCAGGGTCTCGTCTCGCCGAGCGAACTCCTCACTCACCGTTTCCCCCTCGAGCACATCGCCGAGGCGTATCACGTGTTCTCGTCCAAGCTCGACGACTGCATCAAACCGCTCCTCGTCGTCGGAGAGGAATGATCATGCCCTACGAAGCATCCCGCCCCGTGGCCATCCCGTCCGAGGAGGAGTTGCGCGCGCGCATCCCCGGCTGGGGCGCCGACCTCGCGCCCGAGCACCGCCGCACCTGGCAGGAGCGCGACGATATCGGCGACACCGGCGCGCACTGGACCTTCCCCGACCGGCAGGGCGACGACCCTCGACGAGAGCGCTCGATCGAGCACGGCATCCTGCCGCCGGTCTACGGCACGGCTCAGCCCCTGCACGGACTCGCCGGCGCCATCAGACGTCTCGCTTACGACCGTCTCAGCGAGACCAAGAACACCCGATGGATGCTGCTCGTGCTCGGCGATCGGGTCGATGCCGTTGCGGCCCACCTCCAGTCCTTCGCCTCACGGCATCCGGACGATCCGGTGACGCAGACGGGGGTCACCGCCGAACCCGGGCATCATCCCGTACGCTCGCGGTTCGGCCGCGGACGCCTCGACCTCCGGCATACCTGGATGGATCCGATCCTCGTCGTCGGCCCGTGGGTCGCGGCGGCCGCGCTGACGTTCTCGCTCGTCCGCCGCCTGATCCGACGCTGACCGAGCCTTCGTCCGGCGAGCTCAGCCGCGCGGGCGGTGCTCCTGACGAGCGAGGGCGTCGGCCGCTCGCACGAGCGCGAGATGCGAGAACGCCTGCGGTGTGTTGCCCAACTGGCGCCCGGCGACCGGGTCGTACTCCTCAGACAGCATCCCGACATCGTTCGCGAGCCGGCACAGGCGCTGCATGAGCGCCTCCGCCTCGTCGACGCGTCCGGTGCACGCGTACTGCTCGACGAGCCAGAACGAGCAGGCCAGGAAAGCGCCTTCGGTGCCGGAGAGCCCGTCGACGCCGGTGGTGGTCCGGTAGCGGTGCACGAGTCCGTCATGCATGAGCGTCTGCTCGATGCGCTGCACCGTCGCCAGCATGCGCGAATCGTCGGGGCTGCAGTAACCCACCTGCGGGAGCAGCAGCAGCGAGGCGTCGACCTCGTCGGTCTCGTAGTGCTGCACGAAGTGTCCATCCACGACCCCTCGGGTGTCGATCTCGTCGCGCATGCGGTCGCGCAGCTCGCGCCACCGCACGACGGGGCCGTCGAGCCCGTCCTCCTCGACCGCGCGGACCGCCCGGTCGAACGCGGCCCAGACCATCACCCGCGAGTGCGTGAAGAACCGCGGCTCTCCCCTGATCTCCCACAGCCCCTGATCACGACGTTCGATCTGCTCGGAGGCGAAGCGCAGCAGCTGCCGTTCGAGCGCCCACGAGAACGACGACTCAGGAACGCCGGCGGCGCGCGCCGCCGACAGGGTCACGATGACTTCGCCCACGACGTCCGCCTGGTACTGGGTGGACGCACCGTTGCCGAGACGCACGGGGCGCGACCCCTCGAACCCCGGGAGGTGGTCGAGCTCACGCTCGGTGATGTCACGCTCGCCCGCCGGCCCGTACATGATCTGCAGGTCGCCGGGGTCCCCCGCGACGGCTCGCAGCAGCCAGGTGCGCCAGGCGTCGGCCAGGTGCAGGAACCCGTGATCGACGAGGGCCTCCAGCGTGAGAGCCGCATCGCGCAGCCACACGTAGCGGTAGTCCCAGTTGCGCTCGCCGCCGATCTCCTCGGGGAGTCCCATGGTCGCCGCAGCCGCGATGCCGCCGGTCTCGTGATTCGACAGCGCGCGGAGGATCAGCAGCGACCGAACGACCTCGTCGCGATGCGGGCCGTCGTGAGTGATCTGTTCCGCCCATTCCCGCCACCACTCGACGGTCTCCGCGTGCGCCCGCTCGACGTCGAGCGGCTCGGGCACCTCGCGGTAGGAGGGGAACCAGGTGAGGTGCAGATCGCGCGTCTCGCCCGCCCGCACGGCGACCTCGCCGCGGTGCTCGTGGTCGACCGATGCGAGCGCGGCTCCGCGCACCGCCACCGCGTCCGGCCCCGCCATGGCGACGAGACAGGGAGCCTCCGGCGTCCCGGTCTGGCGCAGCCACGGCATCGCCCTGGCGTAGTCGAACCTCAGGGTCAGGTGCTGTGTGAACGACATCTCCCCCGAGATACCCACCACCCGACGCACCAGATCGGTGCGCACGATCGCGGCGTCCGGCTCGGGGCCGACGGGCATGAAGTCATGCACCTCGGCCACGGCGCCTCCGAGCTGCCAGCGCGTCACGAGGACGAACGTGTCGCCGTCGTAACCGCGGGTGCTGACGGCATCCGCGTCCGTCGGCCGCAGTTCCCAGCGCCCGTGCGTCTCGTCGCCGAGCAGCGCGGCGAAGACCGAGGGCGAGTCGAGCCGGGGCAGACAGAGCCAGTCGATGCTCCCCCTGCTCGAGACGAGGGCAGTCGTCCGACAGTTGCTGAGCAGGGCGTAGTCCTCGATCCGTTCCGGCACGGACCGTAGTGTGTCACGATTCCCGGCCGCGGGGCCACGGGGTGGCGCGGAACACAGCGGATGCATACCCTCGTCGGCATGACCGGTTCGCCATGCACCCTGCTCATCCTCGGCGCGTCGGGTGATCTCACCTCACGCCTGCTCCTGCCTTCCCTCGGGTCCCTCCTCACGCGGGAGCCGGGTCGCACCGTGACCGTGCGCGGGGCCGGCGTCGAGGACTGGGACGCTGCACGCTGGCAGAAGACGGTTCAGGATGCCGTGGGCTCGCCCGTCGATGACGGGACCGTGACCGTCGGGGACTACACCGCTCTGGATGTGACCGATCCGGCGGCGATCGGCGCTCTCGTGAAGACCCTTTCGCCCCGCACCGTGCTGTACTTCGCGCTCCCGCCGGCCGTGACGCGCAGAGCCATCGATGCGCTGCGCGGCGCGGAGCTGCCCGATGACACCGTGCTCGCGATGGAGAAGCCGTTCGGCGACGACGCCGTGAGCGCCAGGTCGCTCAACGAGGCTCTCGTGGCGCTCGTCCCCGAGAACCGCATCTTCCGCGTCGACCATTTCCTCGGACGCTCGATGCTGCTGAACCTGCTCGGCCTGCGCCTCGCGAACCGCATGTGGGATCCGGTGTGGTCGGCGGAGCACATCGACTCGGTGCTCATCCGCTTCGACGAGAGCCTCGCCCTCGAGAACCGGGCAAGGTACTACGACCACGCCGGCGCGATGATCGACATGATCCAGAGCCATCTGCTGCAGGTGCTCGGGCTCATGGCCATGGAGCCGCCGGCGACGCTGGGCGAGCGCGACCTGCGCGACGCGAAGGCCGCCGCGCTGCGTGCGACGCATGTGTGGCGCAACGACCCGGCGAGCGCCTCGTTCCGCGCCAGGTACACCGCGGGACGGGTCGGCGACCGCGACATCCCCTCCTATGCCGACGAAGAGGGCGTTGACCCGTCGCTCGGCACCGAGACGCTCGCCGAGGTCGTCTTCGAGGTCGCGAATGAGCGGTGGGCGGGCGTGCCGTTCGTGCTGCGGTCCGGCAAGGCACTGCCCGCGAAGCGCTCCGAGGTCGTTGTCACGTTCCGGCCCGTGCGGCATCTGCCGGACGGTCTTCGCAACGCACCGCGCGACGGCGGCCGGCTCACCTTCGCCCTCGGCCCCGACCGCATGACCCTGGGCGTGCACGTGACGAGCGGCGACGAGCCGTTCGATCTGCGCGAGGAGGATCTCGTGGCCGAGCTCGGACAGGGCCAGCAGCGGTCGTACGAGGAGGTCCTCGACGAGCTGCTCGACGGCGACGTGACGCTGTCGGTCCGCGACGACGAGGCCGAGGAGTGCTGGCGCATCCTGCAGCCGATCCGTGACGCCTGGCGGGACGGCGCCGTGCCGCTGCAGGAGTACGCGGCGGGGACGGATGGGCCCGAGGGGTGGCCGAGCGCCGACGGGTTCGCCCCGCGCGACGCGACGGCGGCCGCCGGCACCGAGACGGCGGCCGCCGTCACCCCGGCGGACGACACGCTCGCCTGACCCGACGCGCCCGCGCGACGCGCATCGCGCGCATCGCCTCGGGAAGAATGGAGACCATGTCCTCGAACCCGCGCCGACGACTGCTGGCCTCGATGCGCCGGATCCTGCACACCGATCCGTCGGCCGTGGCCTACACCGAGGCCATGCCTGTGATCGACGAGCGCACCGTGCCGCGCGTCCTCGACCTCGCGACCCGCATCGGCGAGTCGATGTTCGCGGTCGGCGCCTCGGCGCACGAGGTCACGCTCGCGATCATCCGCGTGTGCGAGGCATACGGGCTGCGGGGCGTACAGGTCGACGTGACCTACAACTCGATCACCGTCTCGTTCCATCTGAGCGGCGAGGTCTGGCCGGAGACCCTGGTGCGGGTCGTGCGGGTGGCCGCTCCCGACCACGCGAAACTGCAGCGAGTGCAGGCGCTCGTCGCCGACATCGACGACGGTCTCGACCTGGAATCGGCGAGGTCGACGTTCCGCGCCATCCGACGGCTGCCGTTCCGCTACCAGCAGGCGGTCGTCATCGTGGCGCGGGCGATGCTGGCCGTGGGCGTCAGCATCCTGCTCGGCGCATCGCCGCTCATCGTCGGTCTGACCTTCATCGCCGCCCTGTGTGCGGCGATCACGCAGGCGTCACTCGCCCGCATCCGCGTCCCGCTGTTCTTCAGCCAGATCGCCGGAGGCTTCGTCACGACCGTCGTGGCGGTGGGCGTGTCGGCTCTGGGGGCGGCCGGGATCGAGCCGTTCGTCGGCATCCGCCCCTCGATCATCGTCGCCTCGGGCATCGTGCTCATGCTCGCCGGCCTCACGGTCGTCGGCGCCGCGCAGGACGCGATCGACGGGTTCGCGCTCACGGCGGGCGGCCGCATCCTCGACCTGACGATGCAGACGCTGGGCGTGGTGATCGGCATCCTCGTCGGCCTCGAGCTGGGCGGCCTGCTCGGCTTCACGATGGACCTGCCGGACGACCCCGCGCCCTTCGGACCTCTGCCGGCGGTGTTCGCGGGGGCGATCATCATCGCGGTGGCGGTGGCGGTGTTCAACGGCGCCGGCCTGCGGATCATCCTCGTGAGCGCGCTTCTCAGCGCGATCACGATCGCGGGCTACACGCTCGCGACCGCCGGCAACGTGCACCCCGCCGCAGCCAGCGCGGTCGGGGCACTGCTGGCGAGCTTCGTGGGCGTGCTCATCGCCCACAACCTGCATGTCCCATCCGTCGCCGTGACCACGGCGGCGATCGTCCCCCTCGTGCCCGGTGTCGCGGTGTTCCAGGGGCTGCTGGAGATGGTGCACGCCGGCGGCACGACATCCGGGGTGATGGGCGCGGGCGGATCGCTCATCGACGCGGCCGTGATCGGCATCGGGCTCGCGTCCGGCGCATCGCTCGGCCTCTATCTGGGAACGCCCGTGCGGGCCACGTTGAGCAGCGTCACGAAGACGCGCGCGAGGGTGCGCCGCTGATCCTGTTGTGAATCCGATGGGAGTCTCTACGCGAAATAGGTTGTGCACAATTGAGTTGTGTACGGTGGTTCCATGGCCGTGACCGATGAGATGGTGTGCTTCTCGCTCTACTCCGCCGCCCGCGCGACGACGCAGGCGTATCGAGCACTGCTGGCACCGTGGGGTCTCACCTACCCTCAGTACCTCGTGCTCGCGATCCTCTGGCACGAGGGCGAGCAGAGCATCGGCGCGCTGGGAGAGGCGATGCAGCTGGACTCCGGCACGCTGTCGCCCCTCGTCCGTCGACTCGAGCAGGCCGGCTACGTCACTCGCGCCCGCAGCACGCACGACGAGCGCGTCGTGCTCGTGCGCCTCACCGACGCCGGACTCGCGCTCCGCACCGAGGTCGCGCCTGCCCGCGCCACCGTCGCCGAGCTTGCCGGCATGGCGGACGCCGAGCACCGCCAGCACCTCATTGCCGAGCTCCGCGAGCTCACGGCCCTCCTCCAGGGCATGAACGATCGCGAAGACGCACGCGCGGCGGCGCGCGACTGACGCTCGCCGCCAGACCCCCGAGATCCCACAACAGGAAGGAGTCCACACGATGGACGCTCTCTACACCGCCGAGGCACTCGCCACCGGAGCAGGACGCGACGGTCGCGTCGTGACGCAGGAGGGCGCACTCGCCCTCGACCTCGCCGTCCCGAAGGCGATGGGAGGAAGCGGCGCCGGCGCCAACCCCGAGCAGCTGTTCGCCGCGGGCTACGCGGCATGCTTCCACTCCGCGCTGCAGTCCGTCGCCCGCGCGCAGAAGGTCGCCATCGCGGACTCGTCGGTGGGCTCCCGTGTGCACATCGGATCGAACGGGCAGGGCGGATTCGGCCTCGCGGTCGAGCTGGAGGTCGTCATCCCCGGACTCCCCCACGATGAGGCGCAGGCCCTCGCCGATGCCGCCCACCAGGTCTGCCCCTACTCGAACGCCACGCGCGGCAACATCGACGTCGCGATCACCGTCTCGGACGACTGACCCCGTCGACCGCTCCACACCCACCTGTCCCACGAGGAGGAAACCCATGCGCGCACTCATCCACCAGACGTTCGGCGAACCCGAAGACGTCCTCGCCGTCGAGGAGCGACCGATTCCGGACCCCGGTCCGGGGCAGGTGCGACTGCGCATCGTGCTCTCGCCGATCCACAACCACGACCTGTGGACGATCCGCGGCACCTACGGCTTCGTGCCCGACCTCCCCGCGGCCTCGGGCACCGAGGCGCTCGGCGTCGTCGACGCACTGGGCGAGGGCGTCGAGCACCTCACGGTCGGGCAGCGCGTCGCGACCGGCGGCACGTTCGGCGCCTGGGCGGAGTACGTGGTCGCGAACGCCGCCGGACTCATCCCCGTGCCGGATGCCCTGAGCGACGAGAGCGCGTCGCAGCTGGTTTCGATGCCCTTCAGCACCATCAGCCTGCTGCAGTTCCTCGGCGCGAAGGAGGGCGACTGGATCGTGCAGAACGCCGCGAACGGCGCGGTCGGACGGATGCTGGCTCAGCTGGGTGCCGCGCGCGGCGTGAACGTGATCGGCCTCGTCCGCCGCGCGGCCGGCGTCGAGGAGCTACGCGAGCAGGGCATCGAGCGGATCGTGGCGACCGACACGGAGGACTGGCGCGAGGAGGTCGAGCGGATCACCGGTGGAGCGCACATCGCGTTCGGCATCGATTCGGTCGGCGGCTCGTCCGCCGGCGACGTGCTCTCGCTCCTCGGAGAGAGCGGGACGCTGGTGGCTTTCGGCGCCATGCAGTCGCCGGTCATGGAGATCGCCTCCTCCGACGTCATCTTCAAACAGGCGACCGTCAAGGGCTTCTGGGGCAGCAAGGTCATTCAGACGATGGATGCCGAGACCCGCACCGCCCTGTTCGGCGAGCTCATCCGGCGGGTCACCGACGGCACTCTGACCCTCCCCGTGGCCGGCGTCTTCGACGCGGCCGACATCGCCGAGGCCGTCCGCGCGAGCGGCTCCGCCGGGCGCGTGGGCAAGGTGCTGCTGCGCTTCTGAACCCTTGACCCGGTGAGGCGCAGGAGTTACTTGACAGTGGTAATTAATTAGCCCTACGCTGACGGTGCTGCCCGATTCGATCGACCACACCGGAGTGCGATGAGCGACACCCTGCGCCTCACCTGGGACACCCCGGCCTCTCGCTGGGACGAAGCCACTCCCCTCGGCAACGGCCGCATCGGCGCGATGGCCTTCGGCGGCTCCGGGCGCTACCAGCTCAACGACTCCACGGCGTGGTCAGGCACCCCGGACGGGCCGGCTCGCGCGCTCGACGAAGTCATCGCTCGCGGGGCCGGACCCGAGCGCCTGGCCGAGGTGCGCGCCGCCCTCGACGCCGGCGACGTCCGGCTGGCCGAGGATCTCCTCATGGCGTTCGAGGGGCCGTACTCGCAGGAGTTCCTCCCGCTCGCCGATCTCCGAGTCGACGTGCTCGGCGCGGAACCCGTCGCGCCCGCCCGAGTGCTCGACATCGACGAGGCGTGCCTGCTCGAGACGCTGTCCACTTCGCGCGGGCACGTGCGCCGACGCTCATGGGCGTCCGCCCCCGCTCAGGCGCTGCTGATCGAGCTGACGTCCGACGAGGCGTTCGACGTCGACCTGGCGCTGTCGACGCCGCTGCACGGAGGAGGCGTCGGGCAGTCCGGCCCCCTCGCACTCGATGTGGAGCTACCCGTCGACGGCGCACCGCTGCACGAGGTCTCGGTCGAACCCGGGCACCGCTACGCCGACGATGACGCGGATCCCGAGTCCTACGACGCCTTCGCCGCGATCGTCGCGGCCATCGACACAGACGGCGAGATCGACGGCGCCCCCGGGCGCCTCGCCGTGCGCAGAGCCCGTCGACTGCTGATCGCCCTGTCCACATCGTCGCGCGCCGAGTCGTGGTGGGCCGACGCCGACGGGGACTGGCGGACCGCCTCACGCGAGGCGATCCGGGATCGCGCCCGGGAACGAGCGGATGCCGCGGTTCGCCGAGCCGCAGCCGATCTGCTCGCAGAGCACATCGCCGATCGGCGACGTGTCACCCGGGCGCGATTCGCGATCGGCAGTCGACGTGAGGGGACCTGGAGCGTGGATCGCGACGTCCTGCGCGGCGACGATCCCGCCCTACGCGCGACCGTCGCCGCGGAGTACGGCATGTATCTGCTCGCCTCGAGCTCGCGCGCCGGCAGTCCGGCCGCGAACCTGCAAGGCATCTGGAACGCCGAGCTGCGCCCCGCGTGGTCGTCGAACTACACCATCAACATCAACACCGAGATGAACTACTGGGCGGCACCCGTGCTGCACGCCCCCGACGTCTTCGAGCCGCTGCTCGCCCTCGTCGAGCATCTGGCGGCCACGGGAGGCGACGTCGCCCGACGCCTGTACGGTGCCCGCGGATGGGTCGCGCACCACAACAGCGATGTCTGGGGCTGGACCCTCCCCGTCGGCAACGGCCGCGGCGCGGCGAGCTGGGCGATCTGGATGATGGGCGGCGTCTGGCTCACCCACAACCTCTGGGACGCGTACGAGTTCAGCGGTGATCGCGACCTGCTGCGCGCTCGGATCTGGCCGTTGCTGCGCGGCGCGGCGGAGTTCTGCCTCGATTGGCTCGTCGAAGGCGACGACGGGCTGCTGCGCACCGCGCCGTCGACGTCCCCCGAGAACTCCTATGTCGGCGACGACGGTGCCCCCACTCCCCTCGGGCTCACCGCCGCCTGCGACCTGGCACTGATCGG
This sequence comes from Microbacterium hydrocarbonoxydans, assembly GCF_023715885.1. Classification (GTDB taxonomy): domain Bacteria; phylum Actinomycetota; class Actinomycetes; order Actinomycetales; family Microbacteriaceae; genus Microbacterium; species Microbacterium hydrocarbonoxydans_C. Next base: position 324,674 of record NZ_JAMBOY010000002.1, read on the forward strand.
CGCGCTCCTCAGCCGGACCCTCCGCGCGATCGAAGACCTCGGTCTGGACGATGCGCTCGAAGCCGAGATCCGCGACGCGCTCGGCCGCCTCGCCCCCCTTTCTGTCGGCACCGACGGGCGACTGCTCGAATGGGGTGCCGAGGTGCGGGAGCACGAGCCGCTGCACCGCCACCTCTCCCCCGTCGTCGGGCTGTATCCGCTCGACGACATCACCCCCGAGGCGACCCCGGAGCTGTTCGATGCCGCCGTGCGGTTCCTCGACGCCCGCGGACCCGGCGCGATGGGATGGTCCTGGGCGTGGAAGATCGCGCTGCGGGCACGTGCCGGTCAGGGCGACGTCGCGGCATCCCTCCTCGAAGAGGCGCTGACCCCGTTCGACGGAGACTCCTCGCGGCACGGCCCTGTCGACGGCTCCGAATGGGGCGGGCTGCTGCCGAACCTCTTCAGCACGCATCCCCCCTTTCAGATCGACGGCAACCTGGGCTTCCCCGCCGGCATCGCCGAGTTGCTCGTGCAGAGCCACACCGGCGAGGTGCACCTGCTCCCCGCTCTGCCGTCGACCTGGCCCGACGGCGACGTGCAGGGCATCGCCGTCCGCTCAGGGCTCGTGCTCGACCTCACCTGGTCGGACGGACGCGTCACGGCGGCCGCTCTCCGCAACGCCGGCGCCGAGGACCGGACGGCCCGCGTGCGCGTCGGCGACCGATCGATGCCGCTCACCGTCCCGGCGGGAGGGACGACCGCCGTCCCGCTCGCCCCCGCGGCCGATATGGAGCGCACGGAGGACGCGCATGCACGGTGAGATCACGACGCTCGACGCGCCGACCACGCAGACCGAGCCCGACGACTTCGACGCCTTCTGGGCCGACACGATCGCGGAGACCCGAAGCCTGCCCCTCGACGTGACCGTGACCCCGCACCCGACCCGGCTCACGCAGATCGACGTGTACGAGGTGCGCTTCCGCGGGTTCGCCGGCACACCCATCCGCGCGTGGTTGCGCGTGCCGCACGGTGCGGACGCGCCGCTGCCGGGCATGGTGCAGTTCTTCGGCTACGGCAACGGCCGAGGCCATGCCCTGCGCGACCTGCGCTGGGCGGCCGCCGGCTACGCGCACCTCGTCGTCGACGCGCGAGGACAGGGCCACGGCGACACCGACGACGACCATGCGGACGGCGGCCCGTCCGCCGGCGGCTTCCTCACCCGCGGCCTCCGCTCTCCACACGAGTACTACTACCGCCGGGTGTACGCGGATGCGGTGCGCGCCGTGGAGGCGCTGCGCTCCCTCGATCTCGTCGATCCCGCGCGCGTCGGCGTCGTCGGCGCGAGTCAGGGCGGAGGGATCGCGCTGGCGATGGCCGGCCTGGTGCCCGATCTCGCCGTCGCCGTCATCCAGGCGCCCTTCCTCTGCGAGCTCGACCGCGCTGCCACGCTCAGTCGGGAGCACCCGTACTCCCTACTGACGCAGTACCTCGCCGATCGGCGCGGTGACGCAACGACCGCGCTCGACACCCTGCGGTACTTCGACGGCGTCAATCACGCCAAGCGCGCCAACGCTCCGGCTCTGCTGAGCACGGGGATGCTCGACGGCATCGCCCCGCCTGAGACGGTCCTCCCCGCGTTCAGCGCGTACGGGGGCGAGAAGACCGTGGTGCTGTGGCCCTACAACGGCCACGAGGCCGGTGGCGACCTCGACGAGGAGAACGCGCTCGACTTCGCGGCTCAACACCTCGCCGTCGGCGCTCCCCTGCCTGCCGCTGCGGATTCGCTACGATAGCCGACACCGACCGAAGGATCTGATGGATCACGACACCGCCGCGCGCACCACTCTCATCCGCTCGGCGTCCGATGCCGGTTCGCGGGTCTTCGAGACGATCCTCACGCGCAGCCCCATCAGCCGCATCGACATCGCCCGGCAGACGGGCCTCTCCCAGGCCGCCGTGACCAAGGCCGTCGCGCCGCTGGTCGCCGCCGGGCTCGTCGACTCTCCGCCGGCCTCGCATCGAGACGGCACCCCTGGGCGCCCGGTGAGCCCCGTGTCGATCGTCGTCGAATCGATGGTCATGATCGGCGTGAAGGTCAACGTCGACGAGGTCATCGCCGTGGCCACCGACCTCGCCACGACGATCCTCGCGAGCGAGCGTCGCGCACTCCCCGACGACGAGCCGCATACCGTGCTCGACGCCATCGTCGACGTCGTCGCCGCCCTCGAGAGCGAGCTGGGCGACACCGTCTCTGCGATCGCCGGTATCGGCGTCTCGGTGTCCGGCGACGTCGACACCGCGACCGGTATGGTGCGGGAGTCGAACATCATGGGCTGGGCCGATGTGCCCTTCGCCGACCTCCTCGCTCAGAGACTGCCCTGGCCCGTCACCCTCGAGAACGACGTGCACGCCCTCACGATCGGCGAGCACTGGTTCGGGGTGGGCCTCGGCACGGCTTCCTTCGCCATCGTCACGATCGGTCGCGGCATCGGCAGCGGACTGCATCTGAACGGCGAAGTGGTCTGCGGCGCGTTCGGCGTCGCGGGCGAGATCGGACACCTGCCGCTCGCCGACCCCGCTCTCGTGTGCCCGTGCGGCCGACGCGGCTGCGTCGAGGCCGCCGCGTCTACGCCCGCGATCGAGTCGGCCGTCTCGGCGGCGCTCGGTCGCCCCGTCTCGATCGCCGAGGCCGTCGAGCTCGCCCACGCCGGCGAGCCCGAGGCGGATGCGGCGTTCCGCGAGGCCGCCCGCCTGATCGGCACCGCGATCGCCACGCTCGTGAACCTCACCGGCCCCGAAGTGGTCATCATCGGCGGCGAGGGCGTGTCGGACTTCGACCTCTTCGAGAAGACCCTGCGCGACGCCTTCGAGACGCACGCGTTCGGCGCCGCCGTGCGCTGCCGCATCGTCACGCGGCCGCACACCTTCGAGGACTGGGCCCGCGGCGCGGCGGCGGCTGCCATCCAGTCGCTCGTGCGCTGAGTACCCGCTTCCCGACGCTGTCGCCGGCGCCCTGCCCGCACAAGCAGGATGCGCGGGACGGATGATCCGTCCCGCGCATCCGCCGAGCGCTCAGAGCGCGTCGTACAGCTTCTGCTGCAGTTCCAGATAGCGGTCGACACCGAGCCCCGACAGGTCGTCGAGGTACGACTGCCACGCCCCGTCGTCGTCGATGTCGCGCTGGCCGGTCACGAACTCCGCCTGAGCCTGCGTGATGTAGGTCGCGATGTTCGTCTGCAGCTCGGCGATCTCCGCCGAGGTGTCGGGGTCGGGCCACAGCTTGTTGTCGGGGAACAGCAGGTCCTCGTCGGGCGCGTACGGCTCATACAGCTGCGTGGCCTCGAGAAGACGACGCTCGTAGCCGTCGGGAGAGTAGATGTCCTCCGGCACGACCTGCGAGTTGCGGTACTCGAGCGAGTCCCAGTACTGCCCCATCGAGCGCCAGGCCGCGTTCGACGTCTCGTCGTAGGTCAGCGGCTTGAAGGTGGGCTCGAGCTCCGGGTCCAGAGCGACGTCGCCCTCTTCCGCGGGAACCCAGGCCTCGCCCTCGGGTCCCATCGCACCGAGGCGATCGCCTTCATCGGTCACCAGGTAGTCGATGACCTTGATCGCCTTGATGCGCTCCTCCTCGGTCGACTTGTTCGTGAGCGCGAACATGCCGAGCGGGCTGACCTGCGAACGGTAGGTGGCATACTGCGTGCCGTCCGGGCCCTTCACCGGAGGGACGGCGTCGTAGTGCGTGTCGCGGCCGTCGGGCGAGTTCGCCGTGACGATCTCATACGGGTGCAGCACGGCGGCGGCGCCGAGGATCTCGGCATCCGCATTGTCGCCGAGAGCGCGCAGCGCCTCGCCGTTCTGCGTGAAGGAGGCCGTGTCGACCAAGCCCTCGTCCGCGAGCGAGGCGATGTACTGCAGTCCGGCACGCCAGCCGTCGGAGGTCGCCGAGAGCTCGACCTTGCCGTCGTCCATCACCATCGGCGGCGGGCTCGACGGGCTGCCGTACGGCGCGTAGGCGAACGCGTTCATGAAGTAGTTGATGACGGGCTCACCCGACGAGGCGCTGAGCGCGATCTCGTCGGCCTTGCCGTTGCCGTTCGGGTCGTCGTTCTTGAAGGCCCGCAGCACCTCGCGGAGCTCTTCCGTGGTCGTCGGCTGCTCGAGTCCGAGCTTATCGAGCCAGGTGGTGTTCATCCACAGCTTCGAGGGATAGCTGCAGTGGAAGCACTCGGTGAACTGGGTGATCGCGTAGATGTGACCGTCGGGCGCGGTGACCGACTGCTCCCAGTCGGGCTTCTCCTCGAAGCGCTTCTTGAGGTTCGGCGCGTACTCGTCGATGAGGTCCTCGAGCGGCACGAGCACGCCCTGCTGGCCGTACTTGAGCACCTCGCTGCGGGAGAAGGCGTCGACCCACGGCACGAGGAAGTACGCGTCGGGGTAGTCGCCGCTCGCGAGCGAGACCTGGCGCTTCTCGCCCGCGACACTGCCGTCGTAGGTCGTGGTCTGCCAGTCGAAGTCGATGTCGAACTTCTTCTCGAGCAGCTGGGTGAACTCGTTGTCCTCGAGCGAGCCGTTGTCGCCCTGCGGGCCGAACGCGACGAGTGCGCCGTCGTCGTCGCTCGGCGACGTGCAGGCGGCGAGCGCCAGCCCCGTCGCGACGACGGTGACGGCGGCGATCGCGCCCCGTGTGATGCGGTGTGTCATTTCCGGAATCTCCTTTGACCGGTTCCAGGTGCGGGTGTGTGTGGTGGGTTCGAGGGGGTGGCGTCAGCCCTTGACGGCGCCGATCATGATGCCCTTGCTGAAGTACTTGGCGACGAAGGGATAGGCGACGAGCATCGGGATGGTCGCGATGACGACGGTCGAGTACCGCAGCAGGTCGGCGAGCTCGCGCCGCCGCAGCTGTTCGGCGACGTCACCGCCGCCGCCGGCGTCGTTGAGGATGAGCAGGCCGCGCAGCACGAGCTGGAGCGGCTGCAGGTCGGCGTCGCGCAGGTAGAGCAGCGCGTCGAAGTACGAGTTCCACTGCATGATCGCGTACATGAGGGCGATCACGGCGAGCAGAGGTTTGGCGAGCGGCACGACGATCGTCCACAGGATGCGGAGCTCGGACGCTCCGTCGAGCTGCGCGGCTTCGTACACCTCGTCGGGGACGGAGGAGCGGAAGTAGACGATCGCGATGATGACCTGCCAGACGCCGATGGCGTTGGGGAGCAGCATCGACCAGCGCGTGTCCAGCAGCCCGAGGGACTGCACGACGAGGTACATCGGGATCACGCCGCCGGTGAAGAGCATCGTGAAGACGACTCCCCCGGTGATCACCTTGCGGCCGAAGAGCTGAGCGCGGGAGAGCGGGTACGCGATGGCGACCGTGCCCACCACGCTGATGAGCGTGCCGACGACCGTGTAGAAGACGGAGTTGCCGAAGCCGCGCAGGATGGCCGGGTTGCCGAGTGCTTCGGCATAGCCGCGGAAGGTGAAGTCGACGGGCCAGAACAGCACGCGCCCCGACGAGACGGCCTGAGGGCTCGACAGCGAGCTGGCGATGATGTTCAGCAGCGGGAGCAGGACCACGAGCAGGAAGACGGACAGCAGGATGTACGCGGCGACGACGAAAACGCGGTCCGCTCTCGTCTCTTTGACCTTGACGCCGCGCGCGAGCGGGTCGCGCTTCGGCCGGCGCTTCCTGTTCTCGGCGACGACGACCTCCTCGGTGAGGAGCGCTTCGGTGTTGATCGTGGTCACCACAGTCCGTTCCCCGTCACTCGCTTGGACACCGTGTTCACCACGAGCAGCAGCACGAGGCTGATGACGGCGTTGAAGAGTCCGATGGTCGCCCCGAGACTGAAGTTCGCATTGAGGATGCCCGTCTTGTACACGTACGTCGGGATGATCTCGGAGGTGGACAGGTTGAGCGCGTTCTGCAGGAGGAACGCCTTCTCGAACCCGATCGCCATGATGTTGCCCACTCCGAGGATCAGGATGATGGATGCCGTGGGCAGCAGCGCCGGGATGTCGACGTTCCAGATCTTCTGCAGCCGGGAGGCGCCGTCGATCTTCGCCGCCTCGTAGAGCGAGGTGTCGACCGAGGCGAGCGCGGCGAGATAGATGACGGCGGAGTATCCGGTCGTCGTCCAGATGTCGGTGGCGACGTAGATGTGGCGGAAGAAGTCCGCGTCGGCGAGGAGATCGACCTGACCGGCGCCGAAGAAGCTGAAGGTCCGCCCCAGCAGCCCGACGCGTGGCGAGAGCAGCAGGATCGTCATCGACACCACGACCACCGTGGAGATGAAGTACGGCGCGTAGGTGACCAGCTGCACCGTGCGACTGAAGAACTTCAGCCGGACCTCGTTCAGCGCGAGAGCGAGGATGATCGGCAGCGGGAAGCTCGCGATGAGCGTGTAGCCGGCGAGGAGGAACGTGTTGCCGACGAGCCTGGGGAAGACAGGGTTGCGGAACAGGTTCGCGAAGTTGTCGAAACCCACCCAGGGGCTCCCCCAGACGCCGTCGATCGGGTTGTAGTTCTTGAACGCGATGACCGCGTTGGCCATCGGCACGTAGCGGAAGACGATGAACCAGATCACGGGCACGAGGAGCAGCAGGTAGAGCTGCCAGTATCGTCGCAGGCTGCGGCGGAATCGCGCGCGTCTCGAGGTTCGTCGGACGGTCGGGGCGACCGCCGTCGGTGGTGCGTGCTCAGCACTGAGCTTCATGTTCGCCCTCCCGGGGCAGGATTACTTTACGTCGTAATAAAATCACGACCTTGCGCAAATGGCAACGACGATTTTCGCATCGGGTGATTTTGACGCGAACCTTGCATCCGGTGCGTCGACGTGGTTTATTGACGATGTCAAGTAACTATCGGAGGGTCTATCCCATGACTTCCCGTGCCGACGCCGTCGTCGCACTCCGCGCCGCAGGCGCCTCCCTCGTCATCCAGATCGCCGCGCCGATCCCGCGCATCCTCCATTGGGGCGCCGACCTCGGCGAGGTGCATCCGGCGACCGCATCAGCCCTCGAACTGACGGCGGGTCCGGCTCAGCTCAACAACTCCCCCGACACTCCCCGCACCTTCTCCGCGCTGCCGACCGAGTTCGAGGGCTGGTCGGGTACGCCCGCGATCGCCGGGAACGCTCAGGGGCGGGCGACCACCCCGCGTCCGCACCTCGTCGCCCACGACATCGAGGCGAGCGATCCGACGGGCGGGGGGCGTATCGCCCTCGAGTTCGAAGACGCCGTGACCGGCCTGCGCACGACTCTCCGCTACCACCTCGACGAGCACGGCGTCCTCGCGGTGGACACCACGATCGTGCGTGACGTCGGGCTCAGTCCTCGAGTAGCGGACGCCGCGTACACTCTCGACGGCGTCCTCGCGCTGCTGCCGCTTCCGGAAAGGGCGGCCGAGATCCTGGACTTCTCCGGCAAGTGGTGCCGCGAGCGCTCCCCGCAGCGGACACCCTTCGCGTTCGGGACCCACCTCCGCTCCGCCCACCGGGGCAAGCCGGGACACGACTCCCCCTTTCTCCTCGCCGCGGGCACGCCGGGATTCGGCTTCCGGCACGGCGAGGCGTGGGCCGTGCATCTGGCGTGGTCCGGCGAGCAGCGCTACCTCGCCGAGAGACTGACAGAGGGCGCCGGCGCGTTCTCCTCCGTCATCGGCGCGGGCGAAGAGCTGCACTCCGGAGAGGTGATCCTCGCGGACGGCGACCGCTACGACGCGCCGACCGCTCTCTTCCTCTGGTCGGACGCCGGGCTCGACGGGCTCGCCGACCGCCTGCATCGCCGACTGCGCTCGCGCGCCTCGCACCCGCGCTCACCTCGGCCCCTCGTGCTCAACACGTGGGAGGCCGTCTACTTCGACCACGACCTCGACCGCCTCACCGCGCTCGTCGAAAGGGCGGCCGAGGTCGGCGTCGAGCGGATCGTGCTCGACGACGGCTGGTTCCGCGGGCGCCGTGAGGCGGACGCCGGGCTCGGCGACTGGTACGTCGACGAGGGCGTCTGGCCGGATGGACTCAGTCCGCTGGTCGACCTCGTGCGCTCCCATGGCATGCAGTTCGGGCTGTGGTTCGAACCCGAGATGATCAACCTCGACTCCGACCTCGCCCGCTCCCACCCCGACTGGGTGCTGGGTCCGGCCGAGGGCCTCGGCCCGGCATCCCGCTCGCAGTACGTACTCGACATCGCCCGTCCCGAGGCCTACGAGTACCTGCTCGAGCGCATCGACGCCCTCGTGCGCGAGCATGGGATCGACTACCTGAAGTGGGATCACAACCGCGACCTGCTCGAAGCGGTGAGTCGTTCGGACGACGGCGACCGCCCGAGCGTCCGCCGCCAGACCGTCGCGCTCTACCGCCTGCTGGACGAGCTGCGCCGACGGCATCCGACCCTCGAGATCGAGACCTGCTCCGGAGGGGGCGGGCGCATCGACCTCGGCATCCTCGAGCGCACCGACCGCGTCTGGGCCTCGGATTGCAACGACCCCGTCGAGCGCGGGCGCATCGAGCGCTGGACGCGCTTGGTCGTGCCGCCGGAGCTGCTCGGCTCGCATCTCGGCGCCGCGCGGTCTCACACGACGGCGCGGACCACCGACCTTGCTTTCCGACTGACCACGGCGCTCACCGCGCACGCGGGCATCGAACAGGACCTCACCTCCGTCGACGCGGCGGAGCTCGCCGTGATCACCCGCTGGGCCGAGCTGTACCGGGAGTTCCGCCCGCTGCTGCACACCGGCCGGGTCGTGAACGCCGACCTGACCGACGATGCCACCGCGCTCACCGGGTTCGTCGCGCAGGACGGCGAGACGGCGCTCTACACCTGGAGTCGGTTCGCCACGTCATCCGCCGGCCAGGCCGGACGGGTGCGTCTACCCGGCCTCGACCGCGATGCGCACTACACCGTCCGGATCCGCGAGGACCTCGGCGCCGCGAGCCGCCATCAGGGCGATGACCCCGCCTGGGCCGCCGAGGCCGTGGCGCATCCCGTGCGCCTTCCCGGCAGCGTGCTCGCCGTGGTCGGCATCCCCCTCCCGACCCTGAATCCGCAGCAGTCGATGCTGATCGATATCCGTCGTATCGACGACTGACCCCGGCTTCCCCTTCCCCAATCCCGACAGAGCAGTCGAACGAGAGGAACACCATGAAGACCCATCGACAGCGCCGGCGAACGGCCGCGCTCACGGCGGCGATCGCCGTGACCGCGCTGGCCGTCGGCCTTGCACCCGGCGCCTCCTGGGCCGAGACGACGACACCGTCGCCCGAGCCCACGGAGACGGCGGCGCCCACCGAGACGCCCGACCCGACGGATGCCCCGAACGCACCGGAGACGACCCCCGATCCCTCGCCGTCGGTCACGCCCACGGAGACGGCGCCCGCCGACCCCTCGGCCGGCAGGTCGGCCGGTCAGGCCGCACCCCGGTCGGACACCGGGGTCACCGCGCTCTCTGCATCCGGTCCCTACATGGGCTGGAGCAGCTACAGCATGCAGGTCTACGAGGGTGGTCAGTGGATCACCGCCGATCAGATCATGGCGCAGTCCGACGCCATGCACGACAAGCTCCAGAAGTTCGGCTACGAGTACATCAACATCGACGCCGGATGGAACGGCGGTCAAGACGAGTACGGCCGTCCGATCCCCAGCACGACGCTGTACCCCGACGGTCTGGACGCCGTGATCGATCACATCCACGACAACGGGCAGAAAGTGGGCCTGTACCTGATTCCCGGCATGAGCCTGGAAACGGCGCAGAAGGCCCTCCCGATCTACAACGCCCCCGGCTGCACGACCGAGAATCTGCTCAAGCAGCCCCTCCAGCAGGGCGACTACTGGGGCTTCGGCTACCGGCTCGACTTCGACAACCCGTGCACGACGAAGTACATCGACTCGATCGCCGACCTGCTCGGCGAATGGGGCGTCGACTTCATCAAGTTCGACAGCGTGACCCCGGGCTCAGGCGTCAGCGACCTGTCGATGGATGCGCGTGAAGAGGTCGCGGCGTGGTCGCAGGCGCTCGCCCGCAACGACATCTGGTTCGAGCTCTCGTGGGCCGTCGACATCGACTACGCCGACTACTGGAAGCAGTACGCCGACGGCTGGCGGGTCGACTGGGATGTCGAGTGCTACTGCGGCGACGAGGCGCTGACCACGTGGGAGAACGTGGCGCGGCTCTTCCCACGGCTGTCCGACTGGTGGCGGCACGGCGGACCCGCCGGCTGGAACGATCTCGACTCGCTGAACGTCGGCAACGGGAAGATGGACGGCCTCACGAAGGACGAGCGTCGCACCGCGGCCACGCTGTGGGCGACCGCAGCCGCTCCGTTCTACCTCGGAAACGATCTGACGAACCTCGACGAGTACGGCCTCGAACTGGTGACGAATCCCGAGGTCATCGCCGTCAACCAGGCCGGCGTGCCAGCGCGTCCCGTCTCCACCGCGACGAAGCACCAGGTCTGGTACGCGCTGAACGCGGACGGCACGTACACCGTGGCGCTCTACAACCTCGGACGAGCGGATGCCGACATCACCGTCGACTTCGCCGACATCGGCCTCGACGGTTCGGCGAAGGTCCGCGACCTGTGGTCGAAGAAGAACCTCGGCACGGTCGACGGCAGCTTCACGGCCGAGAGCGTGCCGATCCACGGTGCTCGACTGCTCAGGGTCACCCCGGCCAAGCAGTCCGTGCTGACGGTCAACGACGACGCGCTGCGGGTGGCCTACGCGGGCGACTGGACGCGCAACGGCGGCGCCGAGCTGCCGGCGACCTCGCAGCCGTTCACGGTCGCCGTCACCGACACTCCGGGCGCCGGAACACCGAATCCGCCCGCGACCGGGGTCACGGTGACGCTCAACGACGACGACTCGCGTATCGCCTACAGCGGATCGTGGGGCGACAGCAACAACCGCGGTCTCGGCGACCACGGCGACGACGTCCACTACGCCGAGGCGAACGGCGCCGCGTTCCAGTACACGTTCCAAGGCACCGGCATCCAATACGTCACCGAGAAGCACGAATCGCAGGGCGACGTCGAGGTGTACCTCGACGGGCAACTCGTCGACACCGTGAGCACGTACCTGGATCCGGCCGACGGTCGTCTGTCGCAGCAGGTCGTGTACAGCGTGTCCGACCTGCCGAGCGGCAGCCACACGCTGCGCGTCGTGAAGAAGTCCGGCTCCTTCATGCTCCTCGACAAGCTCGTCGTCACTCTCGACAGCCAGCTGAGCACGACGTCGGGCGCCTTCAACAAGGCGGCTCCGGCCGATGTCTCGGTCGATCTGCTGCGCGACCCGAGTGCTCTGAGCTCGATCAGCGCCGGCGGTACGGCGCTCGAGCGCGACGTCGACTACACGGTCAACGGGAGCACGGTGACGCTCGCCTCGGCGTATCTCGCCACGCTTCCGGTCGGAGACGCCGTGCTCGACTTCGCCTTCGCGGGCGACCACCTCGACGACGTGCACTCCACGACGACCGACGGCGACAGGGTGTCGTTCACCTTCCGCGGGACGGCGGTGTCGTGGATCGCGCCGAAGGGCCCGGATCAGGGCACGGTCGACGTGTACCTCGACGGCTCCAAGGTCGAGACGGTCGACACGCACAGCGCGACGCGTCTCACATCGCAGGAGCTGTTCACTGCGACGGGGCTGAAGGACAAGGAGCACACCATCGAGATCGTGAAGACCTCGGGTGAGGTGCTGCGCACCGACGTCTTCGCCTACACGGTGAAGAAGGTCGGCTGATCGGACGGGGGCGGATCCGCCATCGTGGATCCGCCCCCGTATCCGGTCACCTCGATGTCCGACCCCCGGAGCACACTCGGGTCATGGAGATCACACTCACGCAACCGGCGGGGCTCGTCGTCAGCCCCGCGTTCAGCCATGTCGCGGTCGTGCCGTCGGGCGCGACCACGATCTACGTCGGCGGTCAGAACGGCGTCGACGAGAACGGCGCCGTCGTATCCGACGACGCCGGAGAGCAGGCGCTCCGCGCCGTCGAGAATGCGCGCACCGCCCTCATCTCCCAGGGTGCCTCGCTCGACGACGTCATCAGCTGGACGATCTACCTCCGTCAGGATGCCGATCTGCGTGCCGCATACGGCGCTGTCGCCGCGATGCTCGCACGCGACGGGGCGCCGCCGCTCGTCAGCGCGGCCCTCGTCGCGGGGCTCGCCGTCCCGGGCGCGATCATCGAGGTGAGCGCGATCGCGGCCGTGATGCGCGAGTGACGCCGGGTCCGTCGCCGGGGCGGCGGGGTCCTCAAATGCGACCGCGGACGGGCGTGCGCTCGACGCCGTCCCCGCCCTCGGGCATCGCCATCTCCGCGCGGACGCCGAGCAGACGCACCTCGCGACCGGCGTCCAGGGTCGCGCCCAGAGCGAGCGCGGCGTCGATCACGTCCTGCCGCCGCGTCGTGGAGGCGGTCAGCTTGCGGCCGAAGGTCTTCGTCTCGAACGGCGCGTAACGCACCTTCAGATGCACCCGGACGACGGGGCGGCCCTCGGCGGCACAGTCGTCGAAGGCCTGGCCGGCGAGTTCGGCGAGCGCGGCCTCGACCTCGGCCCCCATCGTGAGGTTCTGCTGGAACGTGGTCTCCCGGCTGTGGCTGCGCGCCACCCACGGGGTGTCGTCGACCACGGCCGGCCCGATCCCCGAGCCGAGTCCGTGATACCAGACGCCCATCCGCGGCCCGAACTCCGCGACGAGCTCGGACTCGTCGGCGTCGGCGAGCTCGCGCACGGTGTCGATGCCGTGCGCGGCCAGTCGCTTCTGCACCTTGGGACCGACACCCCACAGCTCCCGGGTCCCGCGCTCGCCCATCACGGCGAACCAGTTGTCCTCCGTGAGGCGGAACACTCCGCGGGGTTTGCCGAACTCGGTGGCGATCTTCGCGCGCACCTTGTTGTCGCCGATGCCGACCGAGCAGTGCAGCCTCGTGGCCTCGAGGACCGCCGCCTGTGCCTCCCGCGCGACCCGCTCCGGGTCGTCCGTCTTGATGCCGAGGAAGCACTCGTCCCAGCCGACCACCTCCAGCACGACACCGGGGAGCCCACGCAGCGTCTGCATCACCTGCGTCGAGGCCGACTCGTAGGCCTCGTGGTCGACGGGCAGGAACACCGCATCGTCCGGCGCCTTGCGTGCGGCGATCTTCAAGGGCATCCCCGACCCGATACCGAAGGCGCGGGCCTCGTACGATGCCGTCGACACCACGGCTCTCTCCGTCGGGTCGCCGCGTCCGCCGACGATCACGGGCACACCTGCGAGCTCGGGACGCCGCAGCACCTCGACGGCGGCGATGAACTGGTCCATGTCCACGTGCAGCACCCAGTCGGCCATGAGACGAGTGTGGCCGCATGCCGCGGGGATGTCATCCCCCTTGCCGTGATCCGAGAGCGGCGTCAGCCGATCGCGACGGCGATGGCCGTCGCGATCACCGCGAGCAGCGGAAGGGTGCCCTGCATGGCGGCCGCGCGGGCCTTGGTGCGGTCGGAGAGCACGAGCACGAGGGCTGCCGCGACCATCATCCCGGTGCCGGCGAAGACGAGCGTCAGCCCGACGGTCGGCGCACCCACGATCACGAGACCGATGCCGAGCAGCGTCGTCAGGGCGAGGAAGAGGTTGTAGAACCCCTGATTGAAGGCGAGCTGCTTCATTGTGATGGCGTCGGCCTCACTCGGCACGCCGAAGATCTTGCGGGTCTCGGGCTCGGTCCACTTCAGCGACTCGAGCGCGAAGATGAAGACGTGGAAGGCGGCGGCAGCGGCTGCCAGGACGAGACCGACGATGAGCATGACTCGATCGTATCGAGCGGCCGCCTGTCAGACGAGGAAGATCGGCAGCAGGCCGGGATTGTGCGCGTGCACGAGCACCCCGAAGACGACCGCGTCGAACAGCAGGTGCACCGTGACCACGTACGCGAGCGAATGCGTGCGCAGGAAGATGAAGCCCTGCAGAAGGGCGAACGGGATCGTGAGCACCGGTCCCCAGGCCCGATACCCGAGCTCCCACAGGAACGACACGAAGACGATCGCCTGCAGCACGTTCGCGAGCGCATCGGGGAAGTGTCGGCGCAGCAGCGCGAAGACGGTGCAGATGAAGAACAGCTCGTCCCAGATGCCGACGGCGCCGACGCCGACGAACAGCCGGGCGATGAGGTCGGGGGTGTCGACCACGGGCCAGTTCTGATAGACGCCGCTCGTGATGAAGTAGAAGGGCAGGATGAGCCAGCCGAGCACGAGCACGGCCACGAGCCAGCCCCACTGCAGCCGACCCCAGCGCGTGCCCGAACGCCAGGGGAAGCTGATGGCGCGATCGCGGAACACGAAGCGCGAGACGAGGTACGGCACGGCCACGGCACCACCCAGCGCGAGGATGAAGCGAAGCATCGCGAGGTTGTCGAGCTCGGCGGCGAGCGGGATCACGCTGACGATCAGCATCCCGAGTGCGATCAGCGAAAGGTCACGCGTGAGCGACGGCTCACGGCGCACGCCGATCACGCGGGCGGATTCCTGACGCGAACCCACGCTGACGACCTGGTCGGGTACACGAGGTCGACTGCGCTCCACGAGCCACGCCGACAGGATGCCGAGGGCGAGGAGCACCCAGCCGAGCCACGGCGTCTCGAGCACGAAGAACGCGGGCGCGGCGAGGCAGACCAGCACCGCAGGGGCGATGCCCGGCCACACCCCCGCGTCGCTCCTCATCTGCGTCACGCGCCGCGGGGCTTCCGGCGGTACGCGAGGTCGCGGATGTCGCGGCCCTTCGCGATCCCCTTCCGCTCGAAGGCTGTCATGACGCGACCCTCGAAGCGCTCGGCCCACTCCCCCTCGAACGCGCGCTCGAAGTCGGGCTCGGCGTCGAGGACCTCTCGCATCTGCAGCGCGTAATCCTCCCAATCGGTGGCCAGTCGCAGCAGACCGCCGTCGCGCAGAGCGCGCGCCGCCGTCGCCCCGAACCCGGGCCGGATGAGGCGGCGCTTGGTGTGCTTCTTCTTGTGCCAGGGGTCGGAGAAGAACACCCAGACCTCGGCGGCGGCCCCCTCGGGGAGGTACGACGCGAGGACCTCGGGGGCGTTGGCCTCGACCACGCGCAGGTTCCTGGCGCCCTCGCGATCGGCGTCGAGCATCGTGCGCGCGAGACCGGCGCGGAACACCTCGACCGCGAGGAAGTCGTCCTCAGGACGGGAAGCGGCGGCCGCGACGATCGCGTGCCCCTGTCCGGACCCGATCTCGACGTACAGGTCGGCGTCGCGTCCGAACTCCTCGGCGGGGTCGAGTCGCGCCTCGGGGTGCACGGAGGTCCACGCGACGTCGCGAGGGACGTCGAGCAGGTAGTGCGGACCGAGCTCCTCGAAGGCGCGCTCCTGCGCATCAGACATCCGACCGCTGCGGCGCACGAAGGACACCGGTTCGTCACGGAAGGTACGGGGTTCGGGCATGACTCCAGGGTAGTCGGCGGCTCCCGTGGCGACCGACCGCGCTCAGCCGGCCGGCGCCGTCACGAAATCGATGAGCTCTTCGACGCGACCGAGCAGGGCAGGCTCGAGGTCGCGGTAGGTGTGCACCTTCGACAGGATGTGCTGCCATGCGCGCGCTGTGTCGGCCTGGGTCTCGTGCGGCCAACCGAAGGCTCGGCAGATGCCCGTCTTCCAGTCGGTGCCGCGCGGGATCTCCGGCCAGGCCCTGATCCCCAGCGCCCGCGGGGTGACGCATTGCCACACGTCCACGAACGGGTGGCCGACGATCTTCACATGGCGTCCGTGCGGACCCCGCGCGACGGCATCGGCGATCCGCGACTCCTTCGATCCGGGGACGAGGTGATCGACGAGCACGCCGTAGCGTCGGGTGGCGCTCGGCGGCTCTTCCGCGAGCAGCTCGTCGAGGAGATCGACACCCTGCAGGTACTCGACCACGACGCCCTCGACCCGCAGGTCAGCGCCCCACACCTTCTCGACGAGCTCCGCGTCATGGCGCCCCTCGACGAGGATGCGGCTCGGAAGGGCGATCCGCGCTCGCTGGTCGGCGACCGCGAAGGAGCCGGATGCCGTGCGCTTCGCGCCCTGCTGCTTCGCCGCCGGCGGCGTCAGCCGCACGGCCGCGCCGTCGATGAGGAATCCGCCGCCGAGCGGGAAGAGGCGTCTGCGCCCGACGCGGTCCTCGAGCTCGACGGTGCCCGCCTGCACCCGCGTGACCGCGCCGACGTAGCCGTCTGAGGCGACCTCGACCACGAGATCGATCTCCGCGGCGACGTCCGGAACGGGCTTCCTGCCCCGCTCTCTCCAGCCCGTCGCGAGCACGTCGGATCCGTACCTGTCGTCCATGCCTTCCAGCGTATGTGTCTCCGCTGATGGCGAACGCCCATCCGCTCTCGGATGCTGTCGCGTGTCGGACTCAGTGCATAGACTCGTGCCATGGGGCTCGGCTGCCGGTCGGAGGGAAGACGATGAAGACACGGATTCTCGCGCTGGCTGCCGCCGCACTGACGTCTGCGCTCGTCCTGCTCTCCGCCCCCGCCGCTCTCGCGACCGATCCCGTCACCCTCGACCCGGGATTCGTCACCGACGACGCCGGCGTGCTCGATCAGACCGAGAAGCAGGCCGTCGAAGACCGGCTCGAGCAGCTCAGCGAGGAATCGTCGGTGGAGCTCTTCGTGGTGTTCGTGGACGATTTCACGGCTCCCGCCGACAGCATCCAGTGGGCCGACACCGTTGCGGACGACAACGGACTCGGATCCGACCAGTACCTGCTCGCGGTCGCGGTGGAAGGTCGGAACTACTACATCTCCGCGGCGTCCGACGGCCCACTGAGCGGGGGGAAGCTCGACGCCATCGAAGACGAGATCCTCCCGCAGATGCGCGACGAGGACTGGAGCGGCGCCATCATGACCGCCGCCGACGAGATCCAGGGCGACGGCGGAGCAGGTGCCCTGCGGGCAACGCTCATCGTGGTCGGCGTCGTCATGCTCGGACTCCTCGTCTGGCTCGTGATCGCTCTCGTGCGCCGAGCGCGTCGCAACGCCGCGATCCGGGCCCGCGGCGCGATGCCCGAACGACCCGATCCGAACGATCCCTTCTCGACCCTGACGGACGAGCAGGTGCAGACGCAGGCCGGCGCCGCGCTCGTGCGCGCCGACGATGCCATCACGTCGAGCCGCGAGGAGCTCGGCTTCGCCGTGGCGCAGTTCGGCGAAGCCGCCACCGCCGAGTTCAGCGGCGCGGTCGAGACGGCGAAGGCGAAGATGTCCGAGGCGTTCGACCTGAAGCAGAAGCTCGACGACGAGATCGAGGACACGATCCACGACCGTCGCGCCTGGCACATCCGCATCATCCAGCTGTGCGACGAGATCGACGACGTGCTCGAAGACAACGCCGAGGCTTTCGACGCACTCCGCGAGCTGGAGCAGAACGCGCCGCGGGAGCTCGAGCGCGTGCGGGGCGAGCGGGCGGCCATCGACCCGGTCCTGGCCGGGGCCGGAGCCGCGCTGGCGAGCCTCGCCGCGACCTACGACCAGCAGGCGCTCAGCACCGTGACCGACAACCCGGCGCAGGCCGCCGAGCGCGCGGCGCTCGCGGACCGCTCCATCGCCGGTGCCGCGCAGGCGATCGCCGACGGCCGCACCGGAGAGGCCGCGTTCGCGATCCGGACGGCCGAGCAGTCGGTCGCGCAGGCTGCGCAGCTGGTCAAGGCCATCACCGACCTGGGCGCCGACCTCGGACGCATCGAGTCGCAGGCGCAGGCCCTGATGGCCGAGCTGCAGAGCGACATCCTCGCGGCGCAGCAGCTGCCCGACTCCACCGGGACGATCGCGGGCGTCGCCGCTGCGACGGCACAGCAGCTGCAGCAGGCACAGGCGAGCACCAGCAGCTCCGGGCGGAACCCCCAGCGGATGCTCGAAGCGCTCACCGTGGCCAACGCACAGATCGACGCCGCCATCGCACAGGGCACGCAGGCCGTCGAGCGCGCCCGACGCGTGCAGCAGATGATGGAGCAGACCCTGGCACAGGCCGAGTCCGAGATCCGCGCCGCGCGCGAGTACATCGAGACCCGCCGCGGCACGGTGGGTTCCACCGCACGCACCCGGCTTTCACAGGCCGAGTCGACGCTCACCCAGGCGCTGAACCTCCGGTCATCGAACCCCGAGGCCGCGCTCACCGAGGCGGGCCGCGCTCTCGACCTCGCGCGCCAGGCGACCGCATCCGCGCAGGCCGATGTCGCCGCGATGACCCCGATTCGCTACGAGAGCGACGACTGGGGTGGGGGCATCTTCGGCGGGGGCGGAGTCAGCAGGGGCGGCGGTTCCGGCCTCGGCGGCGACATCCTCGGCGGCATCATCGGCGGTCTGCTCTCGGGAGGGGGCGGCGGCGGAGGAGGCTCTTCGCGACGCAGCAGCTGGCGTTCCAGCGGCAGCGGCGGTTTCCGCAGCTCCGGCTTCGGCGGGGGCGGCCGATCGAGTGGCCGCAGCGGCCGTTCGGGAGGTCGACGCTTCTGAACCGCAGACACCCCGACACCCAGACCTCGACTACGACCCTCTGAAAGGAACACGCATGACCAAGCAGTCCATCTTCGGACGTATCTCGACCCTCGTCCGGGCGAACATCAACTCCCTCCTCGACTCCGCCGAGGACCCGCAGAAGATGATCGACCAGCTCGTCCGCGACTACACCAACAGCATCGCGGACGCGGAGTCGGCCATCGCCGAGACCATCGGCAACCTCCGCCTCCTCGAGCGCGACCACGAGGAAGACGTCCAGGCCGCGACCGAGTGGGGAAACAAGGCTCTCGCCGCCAGCCGCAAGGCCGACGAGATGCGCGCGAGCGGAAACGCCGCCGACGCCGACAAGTTCGACAGCCTCGCGAAGATCGCGCTGCAGCGCCAGATCAGCGCGGAGCGCGAGGCGACCGGCGCCGAGCCGCAGATCGCCGCGCAGACCGAGATCGTCGACAAGCTCAAGTCGGGCCTCAACGGCATGAAGGAGAAGCTCGTCGACCTGAAGAACAAGCGCAGCGAGCTGCTCGCCCGCGCCAAGGTCGCCGAGGCGCAGACCAAGGTGCAGGACGCCGTGTCGTCGATCAACGTCCTCGACCCGACCAGCGAGCTGGGCCGCTTCGAAGACAAGGTGCGCCGCCAGGAGGCGCTCGCTCAGGGCAAGGCCGAGCTCGCCGCGTCGAGCCTCGACGCCCAGTTCGAGAGCCTGGAAGACCTCGGTGAGCTCACGGAGGTCGAGGCCCGCCTCGCCGAGCTGAAGGCCGGCGGCTCCACCGCGTCGCGCCAGGCCATCGAAGGCTCCTGACCCACTCCGCGGATGCCCCGGACGACCACGTCCGGGGCATCCGCACTTCCCCGGGAGGGAATCATGGTGCGTTTCCTCGTCGTGCCGCAGTGGCAGGGTTCACCGGCGGCTCGCGCGATGCTGCTCGTCGACGGAGCCTCCGCGATCGCCGGCGACCTCCCACGCGCAGCGACGACCGTACTCGACGTGCCGGTCGAGGCTGGCGAGGCGCTCGGCACCGGTGTTCGGCGTCTCAGCGCGCTGCGACGCACTCGCGAGCTGGTCGCCGAGAGCATGACCACCGACACGGTCGTGATCGGCGGCGACTGCAGCGTCACGGTGGCCGCGCTCGACGCTCTGCCCGGCGGAACCGGTGATCTGGCCGTCGTGTGGTGCGATGCGCACGGCGACCTGCACTCCCCCGAGACCTCGCCCTCCGGGGCGTTCTCGGGCATGGCGCTCCGCGCCGTCCTGGGTGAGGGCGAGCCGCAGCTCGCACTCTCCCCCGGCATCCCTCGAGACCGCGTCGTCGCGGTCGGGATGCGCAACCTCGACGACGCTGAGATCCCCGTGCTCGACGGTCTCCGCAGGCTCTCGGTGAACGACCTCGACCATCGGGACGCGCTCGCCGACGCCGTCGCCGCGACCGGCGCCTCGCGTGTCTGGGTGCACATCGACGTCGACGTTCTCGACCCCTCGGAGATGTCGGGCGTCACCGACGCGGCGCCCTTCGGCGTCGCGCCGGGCATACTGAGCGCGTCGATCCGCGCGCTGCGCGAGCGCGTGCCGCTGGCGGGCGCCACGATCGCGGGTTTCGCTCCGCGCTCTCCCGCCGACGCCGTCGACGACCTCGGCGCGTTGCTGCGACTCGTCGGAGCGGTCGCATGACCTCCGACTGGCGGCCGGCCGCCGAGCGGGCGCTGGAGAGAGGGCGACGCCTCGATCGTCGCATCCCCTCCTTCTTGCTGCGCTCACCGATCAGCCGACTCGGCTACGGGTGGGGCACCGCCGTCGGATGGGTGTGGGGATCGCTGTGGAGCACGGGGCCGGTCGAGCGCCGCGCCGGCCTGTGGGTGTTCCGCGGTATGCCGCGATGGACGTACAACCGCGGCGGCGTGTGCGTCGGCGGGTGCTTCCTCACCGGCGACACGCGGCCGAGCGAGGCGGTGCTGCGTCACGAGGCCGTGCACAAGGCGCAATGGCTCCGCTACGGATTCCTCATGCCGGTACTGTATCTGTTCGCGGGCCGCGACCCGCTGCGCAATCGCTTCGAGATCGAGGCCGGACTGGAAGACGGCAACTACGTCAGGCGTACGCGCTGACGGGTCACGCGCCCCGGACGCGGGGACGTGTCAGCGGTCGGAGGGCAGCAGGCCGAAGCGCTCGGGCGCGTGGATGCGGTGCACGTCGACCTCGAGCGTGCCCGTGAGGTGCTCGACGATGTCGGCGGTGCCGAGGTAGCCGCCGAGGAGCGTGATGTTCGTCTCGTCCTCGTCGTCACACAGCATCTCGTCGGCCCACGCGCAGGTCGCGCGAGCGAGAGCCTGGCCGGGCGCGCAGGACCGGCCCGTGCCGGGAGCGCCGGAGCGCCGGTCGCGGGCGAGCCAGGTGACGGTCATGCGCCCGGGGGCGTCGATCACGCCGATGTCCGATGCCTGCGCGACCTCGATGAAGATGCGTCCGGAGGCGCACAGCGGCAGGGTCGCGAGGAAGGCCTCCAGCTCGGCGAGGGAGTTCTCGTCGGCGGTCACGAGGTGGTGCGCACGACGGCGAGCGGCGCGACGTTCGGCGCGCGTGCTGCGGGTGTCGAGGGAAGCACTCATGATGCTTCGATCGTACACCAAGTGAAGGCTTGCCTAACCTTCTTCGCCGACCTCTTCGACGAGAGTCGATCGAAGGGCCGCGAGCTCGGCATCCGTCATGCCGTTCGCCCGCAGGTAGCCGGCGGCCGACCCCCACCGCTCGTCGACGACCGCGAGGAGGGTGCGCATGACCTCGGCGGGTGACTGCGTCGCCAGCGCCACGGCGTGCACGGCTTCCGGGTGCTGATCGCGCAGGTACGCCGCGATCCGGCGGGACCGCTCGGCCGGCAGCTGAGACTCCGTCAGGGCGTAGTCGTCGATGACCGCCTCCCGATCGGCACCCACCGCGGAGAGCGCGAGCGCGACCGTGACCCCCGTGCGATCCTTCCCGACCGTGCAGTGGACGAGCGTCGGCTCCCCCTCGGCGATGACGCGAATGGCCGCGACCAGCCGATCGCCGCTCTCCTCGAGCAGGTGCAGGTACAGGTCGTCGAGGCTCGTGTCGCTCTCGAAGAACGACCGGACCGATCCGAGGAACAGAGGCAGGTGCGTCGTCTCCGGACCTTCGATCCCGCTGGGCTCCGCGGCGACCTCCTCGCCGTCGCGCAGATCGACGATGCGGCTGACCCGATGCCGAAGGGCATCGGCTCCCGAGGTCGTCGCACCGGACAGCTGACCGGAGCGCAGCAGGATGCCGGAGCGGATGCGGCCACCGTCGGCCGGCATGCCGCCCACATCACGGACGTTCGTGACGCCGTCGATGTCGAGGATCGTCATGCCTGTGCCTGAGGCGTGCGCGGCGGCACCGGATAGCGCCCGGCGATCACGACACGGTTGAAGGCGTTGATCGAGATGCACGCCCAGCTCAGCGCCGCGTACTCCTTCTCGGTGAAGATGGCGCCGACGCGGTTGTACACGTCGTCGGAGATGCCGTCCTCGGAGATGAAGGTGAACGCCTCGGCGAGCTCGAGGGCCGCCTGCTCCCGATCGGTGAAGACGTCGCTCTCGCGCCAGGTCGCGATCTGCATCATCGTGTCGGCGTCGATTCCGGCGGCCGTGGCGCGGTCGACGTGAACGCGGGTGCAATACGCGCAGCCGTTGAGCTGCGAGCAGTGGATCATCACGATCTCTTTGAGGCGGTCGTCGATGCCGTTCGCCGCACAGATCTGACCGACGGTCTTCGCGAAGGCATCCAGAGCCTGATAGGCCGTCGGCTCGGTCTTGGAGAGGTGCACCCGCGTCTCGGTCATACGTTCATGATATTCCGCGGCGGCGAGGAGACAGCTGGAAACCAGACGAGACAAGAAATGCAGAATGACAACCTAAATGCCTTCTAGATAGACTTTACGTAGAGCCTCGCTGGTGTCGTACATCGCATTTTGATCTCTCATTTCCTCGACACCTGTCGGACAGAGCAGAATAACGTCGTGGCGACCGACATCAGCGAGTTCAGCTATCTCCCCGCGCAGGCCGATTCCCTGAGCGTTCCGGTACCCGAGGTCGAGCGGCTCGTACTCCCCCTCCCCGACGGGCGCCGGGTGAGCGGACTCCGCTACGGCGCCGAGCCGCCCCGCGTCACCTTCCTGCACGGCGCGGGCCTCAACGCGCATACGTGGGACACCACGGTTCTCGCACTCGGACAGCCGTCGCTCGTGATCGATCTCGCCGGACACGGCGACTCCGCGTGGCGCGACGACCTCGATTACACGCCGCGAACCCTTGCCGTCGACATCGCGTCCGCCCTCGACGCCTGGACCGACCGGGCGCAGCTCGTCGTCGGACAGTCGCTCGGCGGGCTCACCGGAGCCGCTCTCGCTGCCGCTCGCCCCGACCTCGTCGCCGCACTGGTCGTCGTCGACATCACCCCGGGCATCGACACCTCGGCGGGCCCCGCAGCTCTGCGGGAGTTCTACGCCGGGCCCACGGATTTCGCGACCCGCGACGAACTCGTCGACCGAGCCATGGCTTTCGGCTTCGGCGGCACCCGCCCCGACACCGAGCGCGGCGTCTTCCTCAACACCCGGGTCCGCGACGACGGCCGCATCGAGTGGAAGCACCACTTCGCCCATCTCGCGGCTCAGGCCCTCGACGCCCACGACCCCGGCGAGGCGACGGCGCCGTCTGTACTCAGCGCCGCGGGCTGGGACGACCTCGCGCGCACCGATGCTCCGGTCACGCTCGTGAGAGCGGAGCGCGGATTCGTCACCGCGGCGGACGCCGACGACTTCTTCCGACGTCTCCCCCGCGCGACCGTGATCGCGCTCGACGCCACGCACAACGTCCAGGAGACCGCGCCGCGAGAACTCGCCGGCATCGTCGCCGATCGCCTCCCACCCGAATTGTGACGTTCCGTTCCCGATCCGACCCCGACCCCTCCGACTCGTCCCTAGGCTCGATCCATCGGCACACAGCAACTGCCGCACCGAGAGGAATCCCACCCATGTTCCGACGTACCAGGCGACTCGCGCTGATCTCCGCGATGGCGGCGAGCGCCGTCATCCTGAGCGCCTGCACCGGCACCGCCGAACCCGAGAGCACGACGCCGGTCGGCGAGCCCGATCCCGACGCGACGCTGCAGGTCGGACTCGTCCTCGAACCGACCAACCTCGACATCCGCCGCACGAGCGGAGCGGCGATCGAGCAGATCCTCATCGACAACATCTACGAGGGCCTCGTGAGCCGAGACGAGGAGAACCAGATCGTCCCTCGTCTCGCCTCCGACTACGAGGTGTCCGACGACGGCCTGACCTACACGTTCACGCTGAACGAGGGCATCACCTTCCACAACGGCACGACGCTCACGTCGGCAGACGTCGTCTCCTCCTACGAGGCCGTGCGCACCGACACGACGCTGCAGGGCAATGCCGACTTCGCCTCCGTGGCGTCGATCACGGCACCGGACCCGGCCACCGTGCAGATCGTCCTCGCCGAGCCGAATCAGAACTTCCTGTTCTCACTGACCGGTCCCGCCGGCCTCGTGTTCCAGACGGGAGACACGACCGACCTCAAGACCGCCGAGAACGGCACCGGCCCGTTCACGCTCTCGCGGTGGAACAAGGGCAGCACGATCACGTTCGCGCGCTACGACGCGTACTGGGGCGAGCCGGCCGGCGTGGCCGAGGTCGAGTTCCAATACATCCCCGACTTCACGGCCGGCGTGAACACCGCGCTCGACGGCGGCGTGCAGGTGCTCACGGCCGTCGACCCGAACCTCGCGCCTCAGCTCGAGGATTCAGGTGACTTCACCCTCACCACCGGTCGCACGACCGACAAGGCGACGCTGGCGTTCAACAACGCCAAGGCACCGCTCGACGACGTGCGCGTGCGCGAGGCGCTCCGGTTGGCGATCGACCACGAGGGTCTCGTCGAGGCGGTCGGCGCCGGCTCCACCCTGTACGGTCCGATCCCCGAGCTCGACCCCGGCTACGAGGACCTCTCCGACGTGATCTCGTACGACCCCGAGAAGGCGAAGGATCTGCTGAAGGAGGCCGGTCAGGAAGACCTGGAGCTGACGCTCACGATTCCCAGCTTCTACGGCACGACCGTGCCCAAGGTGCTGATCTCCGACTTCCAGAAGGTCGGCGTCACGCTGAAGGTCGACTCCGTCGAGTTCCCGACCTGGTTGGAAGACGTCTACACGAACCATGACTACGACCTCAGCTTCGTGCTGCACGTCGAGCCTCGGGACTTCGGCAACTTCGCCGACCCCGAGTACTACTTCGGGTACGACAACGCCGAGGTGCGAGACCTGTACTCGAAGGCCCTCGCCGAGGTCGATCCCGACGAGTCGGCGAAGCTGCTCGCGGAGGCGGCGCGCATCGTGTCGGAGGACCATGCGGCGGACTGGCTCTACAACGGCGCCACGATCACGGCGATCAGCCCGCTCGTGCAGGGGTTCCCCCAGGACTCCATCAACTCACGCATCGATCTCGCCGGCGTCACCGTCGCCGCCGAGAAGTGACGGCGACGCGCACTCCGTGATCCGCTACACGCTCGTCCGAGGGGCCCTGCTCGTCGCAGGGCTCCTCGTGTCGAGCGTCATCATCTTCCTCACGCTCCGCGTGTTCCCCGGTGACGTCGCGCAGCTGATCGCCGGAACCCAGGCCTCACCCGCCGAGGTGGAGGCGCTGCGCGAGTCGCTCGGGCTCAACCGTCCGCTCCCCGCGCAGTATGCGGAGTGGATCGGCGGTCTCTTCCGCGGCGACCTCGGGACGTCCCTGCTCTCGGGAGCCTCGGTCGGCGAAGAGCTCGCGCAGAAGGCGCAGGTGACGGTGCCGCTCGGCATCCTGTCGCTGCTCATCGCCGTGCTGATCGCCGTCCCCTTCGGCATCCTCTCGGCCCTGCGACGCGGTCGACGGGCCGGGACCGCGCTCAGCGTGGGCGCCCAGGCCCTCGCGGCGGTTCCCGTGGTCTGGGCCGGCATGATGCTGATCGTCGTGTTCTCCGTGTGGCTCGGATGGCTGCCGCCGCAGGGCTTCCCGCGCACCGGCTGGACGACACCGGGCAAGGCCATCGAGGCGCTGCTGCTCCCTGCGCTGACGATCGGCATCGTGGAGGGTGCCATGCTCATGCGCTTCGTCCGCAGCGCCACCCTCCAGGCCGCCGGCCAGGACTTCGTGCGAACGGCCGCCGCGAAGGGCCTGACCCGCACGCGAGCGCTCGTCTCGCACGGCATCCCGGCCGTGGGGCTCTCGATCGTGACGGTGCTCGGCCTGCAGGTGGCAGGGATCATCGTGGGCTCGGTCGTCATCGAGCAGCTGTTCACCCTCCCGGGCATCGGTCGCATGCTCGTCACCGACGTCGGCACGCGCGACCTCATCAAGGTGCAGAGCGAGCTGCTGGTCCTCACCGGATTCGTGCTCGTCGTCGGATTCGTGGTCGACCTCGTGCACCGCGCCATCGATCCGCGGCAGAGGGAGGCCTGATGTCGGACTGGTCCGCCCGGCTCTGGCGCAGCGCCACGGGACGCTTCGGGGTGATCGTGGTCGCGCTGATCGCCGTCACCGCCGTCGTCTCGCTCTTCTGGACGCCGTTCGATCCCCAGGACTCCGATCTGCGGTCGCGCTGGGCGACGCCGAGCTGGCCGCATCTGCTCGGCACCGACGACACCGGTCGCGACATCCTCAGCCTGCTGATGGCGGGGGCGCGCACCACGGTCTTCGTGAGCGTCGGCGCCGGGCTCGTGGCGACCGTGGTCGGCATCGCCCTCGCGGCGCTGGGCGCTCTCACGTCCCGCTGGCTGAGGGAGGCGGTGGCCGTGCTCGTCGACATTCTCATCGCCTTCCCCGTGCTGCTCATCGCCATGATGATCTCCTCGGTCTGGGGCGGCTCCCTCTGGGTCGTCATCTGGTCGGTCGGTATCGGTTTCGGCGTCAACATCGCCCGTGTCACTCGCCCCGAGCTGCGCCGCGTGCAGCAGAGCGACTTCATCCTCGCGGCGCGGGCCTCCGGGCTCACAACCGGTCAGAGCCTCGTCCGGCACCTGCTGCCGAACGTCGCGCCGGTCTTCATCGTCCAGCTCTCGTGGTCGATGGCCGTCGCGGTGCTCGCGGAAGCGGGTCTGTCGTACCTGGGCTTCGGAGCCTCGGTCGTCGAGCCCAGCTGGGGTCTGCTGCTCTCCGATCTGCAGCGCTACATCGGCGTGCATCCGCTCTCGGTGGTCTGGCCGGGACTCGCGATCACGATCACGGTGCTCGCGCTCAACCTCCTCGGCGACGGTCTGCGCGAGGCCACCGACCCGACCCTGCGGCATCGAGCGGCCGAGACGCACACTCCGGCGGTGGTCGCATGAGCCTCGAGGTCGAGGATCTCGTCATCGAGATCGATGGACGCCGGGTGGTCGACGGCGTGTCCTTCGCGGTACCGGACGGCGCAC
The DNA here is from genome assembly GCF_023715885.1 of Microbacterium hydrocarbonoxydans. GTDB lineage: Bacteria > Actinomycetota > Actinomycetes > Actinomycetales > Microbacteriaceae > Microbacterium > Microbacterium hydrocarbonoxydans_C. The sequence goes on from NZ_JAMBOY010000002.1 coordinate 351,588, forward strand.
GAGTCGGCCTGATCGGCGAGTCCGGTTCGGGCAAGTCGCTCACCGCCCTGGCCGTCCTCGGGCTGCTCCCCGAGGGCGCGACCGCGAGCGGCAGCGTCCGGTGGAACGGCACGGAGCTGATCGGGATGCCGGATCGCGAGCTCGCACGTCTGCGCGGCGACGAGATCGGCATCGTCTTCCAGGAGCCCCGCACCGCGCTGAATCCGATCAGGACCGTCGGCAGACAGATCGCCGAGTCGATCCGCATCCACGAGGGCATAGGTCGGAGGGAGGCGCGCGAGCGCGCGGTGCAGGAGGCGGCCCGGGTGCACCTGCCCGACCCCGCGTCCATCACAGGCCGCTACCCGCACCAGCTCTCCGGCGGACAGCGACAGCGCGTCGCCATCGCCATGGCGCTCGCGTGCCGGCCGCGCCTGCTCATCGCAGACGAGCCGACCACGGCGCTCGACGTGACCATCCAGGCCGAGATCCTGACGCTGCTGCTGTCGCTCGTGACCGACCAGGGCATGTCGCTGGTGTTCATCACCCACGATCTCGCCGTCCTCGCGCAGGTGGCGACGCACGGCGTCGTGCTGGAGCACGGGCGCGTCGTCGAACAGGCGCCGGTCGCCACGCTGCTCAGCGCACCGACCTCGCCGATCACCCAGGGGCTGGTGCGAGACGCCACAACGACCCTGTGGCGTCCGAACGGAGGAGCCGGATGAGTCTGATCGAGGCACGCGGTCTGAGCCGCGACTTCGCGGTCCCCAAGCGCTCCGCCTTCGAGCGGACGCGCAGGCAGACGGCGCTGGCACCCACCGATCTCGACATCGCCGAAGGGTCGTCGGTCGGGATCATCGGCGAGTCGGGATCGGGCAAGTCGACGCTCGTGCGGCTGCTGCTCGGCCTGGACACACCGACCGCCGGCACCGTCGAGGTCGGCGGCAGGCGCGTCGACGCCGCGGCATCCGCGCGCTCGCTCCACTGGCTGCGTCGCGAGACCGGCCTGGTGTTCCAGGATCCGTACGCCTCCCTCGATCCTCGGATGACGGCGGGGCAGATCATCCGCGAGCCACTGTGGGCCCTGGGGATCGAGGGCGATCACGCGGCGCGGGCACGGGAGGTGCTCGTGCAGGTGGGGCTGGAGCCCGAGATGGCCGACCGGTACCCGCACGAGTTCTCCGGCGGTCAGCGCCAGCGCATCGCGCTCGCCCGTGCCATCGTGCACCGACCGCGGATACTCGTCGGCGACGAACCGCTCTCAGCCCTCGACGTCACGGTACGGGCGCAGATCCTCGAGTTGCTGGTCGAGCTGCGCCGGACGACCGACCTCACGCTGCTGCTCGTCTCGCACGACATCGGCGTGGTGCAGAACCTCTGCGACACCGTCGTCGTCATGAAGGGCGGCCGCATCGTCGAGCGCGGCGCCACCGCCGACGTGCTGCTGCGGCCCGCCCAGGACTACACCCGCGCCCTGCTGGCGGCGATCCCGGTCATCCCGCACGCCGAGCCCTGAACCCGGCATGCCACGGGGTCAGCGCGAGGCTGCTCCTCCGAAGAGCCGTCGACGCTTCGCCGGCTTCAGCGCCCGACGCATGTAGACCGTGCCGAGGTCTCGGCCGAACTTGTGGCCGACCCGACCCATGCGGCCCGCCTCGACGAACCCGAGGCGCTCGTGCAACCTGATGGACGCCTCGGCCTTGCTGTCGCTGATGACCGCCACCATCTCGCGGATGCCCAGCTGCTCGCACGCGTCGATGAGCGCCTGCAGCAGCGCCTTCCCCAGCCCTTTGCCGCCCGCGCCCGGACCGAGGTAGATCGAGTCCTCGACCGTGTACCGGTAGGCGTTCTTCCCCGCCCACGGCTGCGCAAGCGCGTAGCCGAGCACGACCCCAGACGGCGACACCGCGACGAGGAAGGGCAGGCCGAGCCTGCCGAGGAGCGCGAACTTCTCGCGCCAGTACGGGATGCTGCTGCGGCGCTCGTCGAGCGTCACCACGGAGTTGCTCACGAAGTGGTTGTAGATCTCACGCACGTGACCCAGATCGGCCGGGCGAGCGGGACGGATGCTGTACGAGAAGACGTCCGGCGCCTGCTGCGGGCGCAGATGGCGCGGCAGGACACGACGGCGGTCCCCCGGCTCGAACTGCATGCGATCAGCTTAGGGGCCGCTCCCCCTCGACGCGCCAGTCGACCGGATCGGCGCCGAGCTCCTCGAGCAGCGCATTCGCGCGCGAGAACGGCCGGGACCCGAAGAAGCCGCGGCTCGCCGACAACGGCGATGGGTGCGCGGAGGCGATGACGGGGGTGTCGCCGAGGAGCGGCTGCAGATTCGCGGCATCCTTCCCCCAGAGGATCGCGACGAGCGGCTGGTCGCGCGCGACGAGAGCGCGGATCGCCAGCTCGGTGACCTTCTCCCAGCCCCAGCCGCGATGCGAAGCGGCCTCGCCCGGCCGCACCGTGAGCACCCTGTTGAGCAGCAGCACCCCCTGGTCGCTCCAGGCCGTGAGGTCGCCGTGCGGCGCCGGCGGGATTCCGAGGTCGCTCTCGCGCTCGCGATAGATGTTCGCGAGGCTCCGCGGCAGCGGGCGCACGTGCCGCTCGACCGCGAACGACAGGCCGATCGGGTGCCCGGGTGTCGGGTACGGGTCCTGGCCGGTGATGAGCACCCTCACCTCGCTGAGCGGACGCTGGAACGCCCGGAGCACATCGCCACCCGAGGGGAGGTAACCGCGCCCCTCCGCCTGCTCGCCGCGCAGCCGCTGACCCAGCGCGGTGATCGTGTCCTGCTCGGGCGCAAGGGCCTTCGCCCAGCCTGCATCGATGGCGCCGTCGGCCGAAAGCTCGGCGAGGCTGCGCGCGGTCACGATTCGTCGACCGCGCGCACGCGGAGCGGCCCGCGGGCCAGCAGATGATTGGCCGACTGCGCGACCGGCCGCATCGTGATGAGGTCCAGGTTCACGTGACCGGGTGCGTCGAGGGCGTAGGCGATGACGTCGGCGACGTCTTCGGCGAGGAGCGGCTGCTCGACGCCCGAATACACGGCCTCCGCGGCCGCGTTGTCGCCGCCGAGGCGATTGAGCGTGAACTCCTCGGTGTGCACGAGTCCGGGCGCGACCTCGGAGACACGGATCGGCTCGCCGTTGAGCTCGAGGCGCAGCGCGTGCACGAGCATCGACTCCGCGGCCTTAGCGGCGTTGTAGCCGGCGCCGCCCGGATACGCCACCTGCGCGGCGGTCGAGGTCACGAAGAGCGTGTCGGCGTGTCCGTCGGCGGCCGCCGCTCGGCGCAGGAGCGGCAGGAGCCCTGCGACCAGACGCTGGCTCGACAGCACGTTCGCGTCATACATCCACTGCCAGTCGGCGACGGATCCGTCCTCGACGCGGTCGGTGCCGCGGGCACCGCCCGCGATCTGAACGAGGGCGTGCACCGGGCCGGTGGCGTCGAGCTCCTCCACCAGGGCCGTCACCGCGTCCCCGTCCGTGAGATCGCACGCGATCGCGGAAGCGCCCGTTTCTGCCACGAGCGTCGCGAGCCGGTTCTCGCGGCGGGCCACGCCGACGACATCCCACCCCCGCGACCGCAGCGCGCGCACCGTGGCCTCCCCGATTCCCGAGCTCGCCCCTGTGACCACTGCACGCCTGTTCGCCATGCCCTCCACCGTACGATGTTCCGAGCGATGGGACGCGGGAAAACGCGGGCGCAGACTGTTACGTCACATGTCCCGGTTCTTGTTGACATCGAGCGATATTCCGTACTGTCGCTGCAAGGCATCAGCCGCACCGACCTTCCGACCGTTCCAGGGGGAACACATGTCCGCACCCGAGACCTGGCGTTTCGAAACCAAGCAGATCCACTCCGGCGCAGCGCCCGATCCGGTCACCAAGGCTCGTGCGACGCCGATCTACCAGACCACGTCGTACGTGTTCGACAGCGCGGACCACGCGGCGAACCTCTTCGCGCTCGCGGAGTTCGGCAACATCTACACCCGCATCCAGAACCCGACCCAGGACGTCCTGGAGCAGCGCCTCGCGGCCCTCGAAGGGGGCACCGGCGCCCTCGTGCTCTCCAGCGGCCAGGCGGCGTCGACGTTCGCGGTGCTGAACATCGCCCAGGCCGGCGACCACATCGTCTCCTCCAGCTCGATCTACGGCGGCACGTACAACCTCTTCAAGTACACGCTCGCGAAGCTCGGCATCGAGGTCACCTTCGTCGAGAACCAGGACGACCCCGAGGAGTGGCGTCGCGCGGTCCGGCCGAACACGAAGCTGTTCTTCGCCGAGACGATCGGCAACCCGCAGATCAACATCCTCGACATCCGCACCGTCGCCGACGTGGCCCACGAGGCTGGCGTGCCGCTGATCGTCGACAACACGATCGCCACCCCGTACCTGATCCGTCCCTTCGAGCACGGCGCCGACATCGTCGTGCACTCGGTGACGAAGTTCCTCGGTGGACACGGCACCACCATCGGCGGCGTCATCATCGACGGCGGCACGTTCGAGTGGTCGAAGAACGTCGAGAAGTTCCCCGGCCTCACGGAGCCTGACCCCTCGTACCACGGTGCGAGCTACACCACCGCGGTCGGAGACCCGCTCGCGTACATCATCAAGGCCCGAGTGCAGCTGCTGCGCGATCTCGGCTCGTCGATCGCTCCGCAGAGCGCATGGAACCTCATCCAGGGCATCGAGACGCTGTCTCTGCGCATCGAGCGCCACGTGCAGAACGCCCAGGAGATCGCCGAGTGGCTCGACGGCCGCGACGACGTCGCGAGCGTCAACTACTCCGGCCTGCCCTCCTCGCCCTGGTACGCAGCGGCGAACCGGTACGCGCCGAAGGGTGTCGGAGCCGTGCTGTCGTTCGAGCTCAAGGGGGGTGTCGAGGCGGGTCGCGAGTTCGTGAACAGCCTGTCGCTCTTCAGCCACCTCGCCAACATCGGCGACGTGCGCTCGCTCGTCATCCACCCGGCCTCGACCACGCACGCGCAGCTGACCCCCGAGCAGCAGCTCACCGCCGGCGTCACGCCCGGCCTGGTGCGCCTGTCGGTCGGCATCGAGAACATCGACGACCTCAAGGCCGACCTCGATCAGGCCCTGGCGGCAGCCCGTCGGGTGTCGGAGGCGGCTCGCGCCTGACCTCGCGTGCTCGACAGAAGCGCCCCGGGCCTCTCCCGGGGCGCTTCTGCGTTCGGCCGGCGCACAGCAGTGAACGTCGAGAATGGAGATCCCCGCCCGGAGGAGCACCATGACCGACGTCACAGCGCCGACCGTCGTCTGCTCTCGGCGGCGGACAGCCGCCCGGATCATCGCCGTCACGGCGGCGGCGGCGCTGCTCGCGACCGTCGCGGTGTGGATTCCGGGCGTCGTCGGCACCGCGGCATCCGTCGTCCTCCCGTGGCTGGGACTCGTGCTCGCGTCACTCGTCGTGTTCGCGTTCGTGCGCGCCCGCCGGACGCTGCTGCTCCTGCTCGTCCCCGTTCTCGTCTGGCTGCTCGCCCTCGCGCCGTCGGCTCCCGGATTCGCTGCGACGGCCGACGGGCCCACCCTGACCGTCGGGAGTCAGAACGTGCGTGCGCACTCGGGCGGCGCTGCATCGTCGGCGAAGCAGGTCGCCGCCTCGTCGCCCGACGTCATCGCGCTCATCGAGCTCGACGGAGACAGTCTCGATGCAGCCCGTTCGGCGCTCGACGAGCGGTACCCGCACTCGTACGCCGTCGGGACCGTCGGGGTGTGGAGCCGCTACCCGCTGACGAGCGCGGACGCGCTCACCCTGGGCCTCGACTGGAAGCGCGCCTTGCGCGTGACGGTGCAGACGCCGGACGCCGAGGTCGCCGTGTACGTGCTGCACGCCGACTCTGTCCGCCCAGGTCAGCAGCAGGGCCGCGACACCATGCTCGCGAATCTCGCCGACGCGGTCTCCGAAGACGGCGCACCCTCCGTCGTCGCGGTCGGCGACTTCAACGCGGCGTCGGCGGACCCTGCTCTGGGTGCCCTGCGCGCGCACCTCGACTGGGTCAGGCCGACCGACGGCACCCTCGGCTTCACCTGGCCGGCAGCGTTGCCCCTCACCCGCATCGACCAGGTGTTCGCGCGGGGCCTCGACGTCGTGTCGTCGGGCACGGTGCGGGCGGGCGAGAGCGACCATCTGGCCACCGTGACCACATTCGGCCTCTGACGATCCTCCCGCGTCGAGCGCGGTCCGCGCGACGACGCTCCCGGGTGACGTAACGTTCCGTCGACGCCGGGCCCGTCACTGGAGAATGGAGTCATGGACTGGCAGACGACCTCCGAAGACACGGTGCCCTCCGCACCCGTGACGGAGGCCGACGTCCGGCTGCTCCGCGCGCGACCGCCCGCGACCGGCGCCTGGCGCGACGGAGACCCCCTCGGCGGTCGCCGCTTCGCCTCCTTCGGCGCGTTCCGCACCGAGAGCGGGGCCGAGCTGCCCGGCATCCGCCTGGCCTTCGAGTCGTGGGGAGAGCTCAACGCCGCCCGAGACAATGCGATCCTCGTGCTGCACGCGCTGACGGGCGACAGTCACGTGCGCGGCGAAGCCGGCGCCGGCCATCCGACCGCGGGGTGGTGGGAGGACGTCGTCGGCCCCGGCGCGCCGCTCGACACCGACCGCTGGTTCGTCATCGCCCCCAACATGCTGGGCGGATGCCAGGGGTCGACCGGCCCCGCGAGCATCGGTCCGCGCGGCATCGAGTGGGCGTCGCGCTTTCCGTATCTGACGATCCGCGACCAGGTCGCGGCCCAGGTGCGCCTTGCAGACGCGCTGGGGATCGACGCATGGGCCGCGGTGATCGGCGGATCGATGGGCGGTATGCACGCTCTCGAGTGGGCTGCCACCCACCCCGAGCGCGTGGAGCGGCTCGCGGTGCTGTCATCGCCCCCGGTGACCACTGCCGACCAGATCGCGCTGAACACGGTTCAGCTGGAGACGATCCGCATGGACCCGCGTTACCTGAGCGGCGAGTACTACGACCTCTCCGATGGCGACGGGCCCCACCGGGGGCTCGCGCTCGCCCGGCGCATGGCTCTGCTGAACTACCGGAGCCCGATCGAGCTGAATCAGCGGTTCCAGCGCTCGTGGCAGTCCGACGTCTCACCGCTGGGGCACGGCGGGCGGTTCGCCGTCGAGTCGTACCTCGACTTCCACGGCAACAAGTTCACGCGGCGGTTCGACGCGAACAGCTACATCACGCTCGTCGAGGCCATGAACTCGCACGACGTGGGTCGTGATCGCGGCGGCGTCGAAGCGGCGCTCGCGGCCGTGACGGCGCGCACACTGGTGCTCGGCATCGACAGCGACCGCCTGTTCCCCGTCGACGGACAGCACCGTATCGCCCGCGGCATCCCGAACACGCTCGACGGGGATGAGGCCGTCGTCCTCGTGAGCGACTTCGGTCACGACGGCTTCCTCATCGAGACGCAGGCCGTGGGAACGCACCTGCGCCGTCTGCTCGCGGCGTGACGCTCGCAGTCGCCGTCACCCTCCGCCGAGCGTCCAGGGCAGTGCCGTCGTGTCGAGGCGCAGGTCGTCCCAGGCGAAGACCGCACCGCCCTCCCCCGGAAGAACGCGCGTCGAGAACTGCCGCACTGCGCCTGCCGTGGCGAGCGCCTGGTCGACGGAGTCGGCCGCGCTCAGGTGGTGCAGGGTCATCCACGTGGGCGGGAAAAGTGTCCACTCCCCCGTCGCATGACGCGCGAGTGCCTGACCGGGAGTCACCCATTGCGCGTCGACGACCTCGTCGGCGGAGAGCCGCAGCTCACCATCCGGCGCTTCTGCGAGGAAGAACCAGGTCCTGATCCGCACGGGCGCCTCGGGCGGCGGCTGCCACAGCGAGAGGGCGACGGCCTCTCCGGCGACGAGACCGACCTCCTCCCGCGTCTCCCGGATACCCGCGCGACGCGCCTGGTCGACCTCGTCGTCGCCGGGTAGACGGTCGCGCTCCTCGACCTTGCCGCCCGGGAAGACCCAGGCACCGGCGAAGGATCCGCGGCCGGGGCGGCGCATGAGGAGTACCTCGGGCCCGCCGGCGATACGGTCGGCGGGCGCTCCCGGTCGCAGCAGCACGACGGTGCCCGCGACGGGAAGGTCATCGAGATCGGTCATCCCGTCACTCTACGGGCGGGGTCGCGAACGGGTGGCGCCACCGCTTCAGGAGCCGGGCGCCCGCTCAGGCGACCAGCGCGGGGCGTCGCGCCTCGGCGCGGTACGCGACGAGCGCGATGAGCAGTCCGGCCACGGCCAGGACTGCTCCCGTCCACGACGGTGCGGTGAATCCCCACCCCGCGGCGATCACGACGCCGCCGAGGAAGGCGCCGAGGCTGTTGCCGATGTTGAGCGCGGAGTGGTTGATCGCGGCGGCGATCGACTGGTTGTCGCCCGCGACATCCATGAGCCGCGTCTGGATCGTCGGGCTGAGCGCCGCCGACACCAGGCCGACGACGAGCACGAGCGCAGCGAGAGAGACGATCCAGAACGACAACAGCGCGAGCAGCGCGAACACGCCCGCCATCACCGCGAGACCCCACAGCAGCGTGCGGCGCAGATCGATGTCGGCGAGGTGCCCGCCCACGAGATTGCCGACGGTCATGCCGACGCCCATCAGCACGAGCACGATCGGCACCACCCACTCCGGCGATTCGGCGACCTCCGTCACGAGCGGGGCGATGTAGCTGTACACGGCGAAGAACCCGCCGAAGCCGATCGCGCCGATGCCGAGCGTGAACCACACCTGGGGGATGCGGAAGACGCCGAGTTCCTGGCGCATGGTGCGTCCGGGCGTACCCGGGTGCTCCGGCACGAACAGCAGGATGCACACCGTCGCGATCGCGAAGACCAGGGCGACGACGCCGAACGCCGCGCGCCACCCCCACTGCTGCCCGAGGAAGGTGCCGAGCGGCACGCCCACCACGTTCGCCACGGTCAGACCCGTGAGGATGAACGCCACACCCTTGGCCCGGTTGCCCGGGCCCATGACATCGGCGGCGATGAGCGCGCCGATTCCGAAGTACGCGCCGTGCGGGAGCCCGGCGAGGAACCGGGAGACGCCCACGAGCTCGAAGGTCGGCAGAACCACCGTGAGCGCGTTGAAGACGGTCAGTGCTATCGCCAGGGCGATGATCACGCGGTGCCGGGGGAACCGCGCGACGAAGCCGGCGATGGTCGGAGCCCCCACCACGACGCCCAGGGCGTACAGCGAGATCAGCCAGCCGGCCTGGCTCAGCGCGTCTTCGGGGCTCGATGCCCAGAGCGTCGGGAGCAGTTCGGCGGCGATGTTCGGGAGCAGGCCCATGACGACGAACTCGGTCATGCCGATGCCGAAGCTGCCGATGGCGAGGGAGAGGAGCGCCCACTTCGCCGCACCCCTCGATTCAGTCGAGGGATTCACCGGTTCAGCTTAGCGGCTGCGAGAGGGAGCGAAGGCCCCGGGAGTGGTGCCGAGCACCCGGCGGAAGTGACGGTTCAGGTGCGATTGGTCGTGGAATCCCGAACGAGCCGCCGCTGTCGCGGGCGGAACCCCGTCGACGAGGAGGCGACGGGCGAGGTCGATACGTCGGCTTACGACGTACTGGTGCGGAGCGAGGCCGTATGTCTGCGAGAACACGCGGATGAGGTGACTGGGGTGCACTCCGAACGCGGCCGCGACCTCTGCGAGCGTGAACGTCTCGGCGAAGCGGTCGTCGAGCTCCGCGCGCAGTCTCCGAGCGAGCGGGGAGTCGTTCCGCTCCGTGCTCGGCGTACCCAGTTGCGCGAGCACGAGTCGCCGCACCGACAGCATCCAGTGCTCGGCGGCCAGAAGATCACCCGGAGCGGCGAGGGCCCCGTGGACGCGGCGGATCGCCGCCAGCACCGCCGGATCGGCGAGAGTCGGCTGCGCGACGGAGAGCGACTGCGCCCTGGTCGGCAGCCAGTCGCCGTCGAGGTAGACGACGCGTTTCCGATAGGGACGACCGGCGACCGCCGAGCGTCCGTCGTGCGGGATTCCGGGCGGCAGCAGAGTCAGGGCGCGCGGCGCGGCGATGTGCGAGGAGCGGTGAAGGCCGTACGAGACCGCTCCCTCGTCGACGAGCATCACCGCCCAGCCGTCGTGCGCGTGCATCGGATAGGCGTGCTGGAACGTCGCGTGATAGACCTCCCGAATGCCCGGAACCGCCGGGTGCCACGCTCGGACGTCGTCCACGCAACAAACGTACAAGACGGCGCGGCGACGGACTCGGGATGCTGGAGGAATGACCGATCCCTCCGCGACCTCCGTCGACCACGATGCCGCCGTCCGTTTCGACACCAAGATCGTGGTGCTGCTCGACGACCGGCTCACCGCATGGCAGGAGCTGAACGTGACCGCCTTCCTGACCTCGGGCATCACCGTGAGCGCCCGTGACCTCACGGGCGAGCCGTATCGGGACGCCGACGGCGTCGAGTATCTGCCGATGCTGCGGCAGCCCGTGGTGGTCATGACGGCGCCGACCGACCTCCTGCGCATCGCGAGGGCCAAGGCCTCGTCCCGCGACGATATGGCCGTCGCGGTGTACACCCGCCAGCTGTTCGACACGGGCCACGATGCCGCGAACCGTGCCGCGGTCGCCGCGGTCGGATCCGACGAGCTCGATCTGGTCGGCATCGCCCTGCGCGGTCCGCGCAACGCCGTGGACCGCATCACGAAGGGTGCGCGACTCCACGACTGACGACGGATCGCCGCTCAGCCGTCCGCGTCGTCCATGGCCGCCTCGAGCCGCTCGATCTTCGCATCGAGCTCACCGGAATACCCGGGCCGGATGTCGGCCTTCAGCACGAGTGAGACTCGAGACCCGAACGGCATGACGGCCTCGGTCGCCCGCTTGACCACGTCCATGACGGTGTCCCAGTCCGGGCCCTCGATCTCGGTGAACATGCTCGTGGTGCGGTGGGGCAGCCCGGATTCGCGGACGACTCGCACCGCGGCGGCGACCGCGTCGTGCACGGAGGCGTCGGACCGGGTCGATCCGTCGGCGGGGTCGCCGCTCGGGGCGACGGAGAAGGCGATCAGCATGGGTTCACTCCCTGATGGTGGACGGTCTGTGAGCGGGCACACGCACGAGGGCGCGGATGCCGACGGCGAGCAGGATGACGAGAAGCAGGTTGCGCAGGGTGAGCACGAGCACGGGCAGCAGTTCGGCGCGCAGCAGGGCGTCGTAGTTCAGCGGATACACGAGGCAGGTGAGCGCGCACAGTGCGAGCACGATCACGGCGGGAGCCGTCGCCCTGGCACGGTCGAGGATCAGCCAGAGCAGCACGGGGGCGATCAGCCAGGTCTGGAACTGCGGCGAGCCGACCTTGTTGAGGACGATCAGCGTCGTCACGAGCGACAGCGCCAGGGGCGGCAGGAGGCGGGAGAGGGATGCACCACGCGTCGCCTTGATCGATCCGACCAGCAGGATGACCGCTGCGATCACCACCATGAGCGGTGTCAGCACCGCGCCGACGGCATCCGCACCTGGCGCGGCGATCTGGAACGTGAGGATCTCGAAGCTGTACTCGATGCGCGCCGTACCGGCGACCGCGAGCCACAGGAACGGCGTCGCGGCCACCGCCTCGATCTGCAGCCCGCGCCCCGCCTGCTCCGTGACGAAGCCGAAGATCTCCGAATCGGCGCCCAGCAGAAAAAGCACGCCGACGACCGCTGCGGAGACGCCTGCCGCCGTGAGCAGCATCCGCATGCGGGTGGTCGCGGCGACGATCGCCGCTGCGAGGAGCGCCCCCGGCCAGATCTTGATCCAGGCGCCGATCGTGAGCAGCGCGGCGGCGGCGGGGCGGCGCGACAGCCAGAGGCCGCCGATCACGGCGATCGGCACCGTGATCGCGTCGATCCGGTACAGCGCGATCGGGCCGAGCAGCAGGAGCGCCGCGACCCAGAACCACGCTCCGGTACGGCGCGCGCGCGAGGGTGACCGTCCGACCAGCACGGCGAAGGCGATCGCATCGAGCACGGTGACGAGCGCCGCCCACGCCACCAGATAGGCGGCCGACGTCCCCACCGCTCCGACGAGCGGAGCCGCGAGCAGCTTCGCGGCGATCATCGGCAACAGCGCGAGCTGCGGATACACCCACGTCTCGGTGACCCCGACGATCGGTCCGCCCGAGAGCGCCGCCGAGGCCCACGGCTCGTACACGAGCACGACGTCGCCCATCGGCTGGCTCGGGTACAGCCAGCCGGTGACGGCGGTCACGGCGTGCGCGGCGAGGAACGCCGTCCAGAGCAGCACGGCCTGCGCTGACCCCCCTCGGCTCATGCCAGGAGTTCCGCGATGACGCCGGGCAGGGCGTGCGCGACGTCGAGTGCGACTATGGGATGCCCCGGCGCACCGTCGTGGACTCCTGCGGCCCGTCGCGCGGCCTGACCGTGGAGCCATGCCCCGGCTGCCGCGATGTCGGCGATGTGGGCGTCCGGATTCGCGGCGAGGAGAGCACCGAGGACTCCGCCCAGGACATCGCCCGTACCTGCCGTGGACAGCCATCCCGTACCCGCCTCGACGGCGACGGCTGGTCCGTCGGGACGGGCGATGAGCGTGCGCGCGCCCTTCAGCAGCACGACAGCGCCGACGGCCTCGGCCACGGCCGTCGCGACGCCCTCCCGGTCGGCATCCTCGTCGACGCCCAGACGCTCCTGCAGGCGGGCGAACTCTCGACCGTGCGGCGTGAGCAGCATCGGCGCACGCATCGCGGATGCCGTCGCGACGTCGGCCGCGAGATCCAGCGCACCCGCGTCGACGACGACCGCGTCCTCCCCCGCGAGGATCTGTCGCAGCTCGTGCCCTTCCTCCACTGTGCGGGACGCGGCATCCGTCCCCGACCCGATGACCCATGCCCCCACTCGCGCCCCGACCGCGTGCGGACTGACCACGGTCTCGGGCCGCCGGGCCAGCACGGCGTCGGCCGCTCGACCCTCGCCGATGTAGCGCACGAATCCGGCCCCCGTACGCCACGCGGCCTCGACCCCCAGCACCGCAGCGCCGGGGTAGGCGGGAGACCCGGTGCGCAGACCGACCACTCCCCGTGTGTACTTGTCGTCATCGGGGCCGGGCACCCGCAGGAATCGAGCGGTGTCGCTGCGGGACCATTCACGGGCTTCGGACATGACTCCACGTTAGTGCGGCGACCCGCGCCCGCCTCCGAGCGCCGTAGCGTTGTGGGGTGAGCATCCTCTTCTCCCCCGTGACCTTCCGTTCCGTCACCGTCCGCAACCGCCTCTGGGTCTCGCCGATGTGCATGTACAGCGCCGTCGACGGCGTCGTGCAGGAATGGCATCGTTCGCACCTCGCCCAGTTCGCCTCCGGCGGTGCGGGACTCGTCATCGCCGAGGCGACGGCCGTCGTCCCCGAGGGTCGCATCTCTCCGCGGGATGCCGGGCTCTGGACCGATGAGCAGCGCGATGCGTGGGCGCCGATCGTCGACGCGATCCACGCGCGCGGCGCTGCGGCGGGCGTGCAGCTCGCCCATGCGGGCCGCAAGGCCTCGACCTGGTGGCCGTGGGCCGCCGAACGCGGCTCCGTGCCGGTCGACGAGGGCGGCTGGGTCACGACCGCGCCCTCACCGATCGCCTTCGACGGCTACGCCGCGCCGATCGAGCTCGACGAGTCCGGCGTCGACGCGGTCGTCGACGGCTTCGTCGCTGCGGCTCGTCGCGCGGTCGACGCGGGCTTCGATGTGCTCGAACTGCACGGCGCGCACGGGTACCTCCTGCACCAGTTCCTCTCCCCGCTCTCGAACGAGCGCACCGACGACTACGGAGGATCACTCGAGAACCGGGCAGGCCTGCTGCTGCGGACCATCGACGCCGTGCGCATCGAGGTGGGAGACGGCGTGCCGCTCTTCGTGCGCATCTCCGCCACGGACCACGCCGACGGCGGCTTCACGCCGGACGAGGCCGCGACGGTCGCGGCCTGGGCGACCGAGCACGGCGCCGACCTGATCGACGTGTCCAGCGGCGGGCTCGTCGCGCACCAGCAGATCACCGTGCACCCCGGGTACCAGGTGCCGCTCGCCGAGACCGTTCGGCAGGGCGGGCGCATCCCCGTATCGGCGGTCGGTCTCATCACCGCGGCGGAGCAGGCCGAGCAGGTACTCGCCGAGGGCTCAGCCGATGCGATCTTCGCCGGACGCGAGTGGCTGCGCGACCCGCACTTCGGTCTGCGGGCGGCGCATGAGCTCGGCGCCGATGTCGCCTGGCCTCCGCAGTACGAGCGGGCGCGCTGGCGCTGAGGCACCGTCCCCGTGAGAGCGGCCCTCCGGATCGGATGATCCGGAGGGCCGCCGTCGGTGCATCTCAGTGCCCGCGTACGCGCCGCGTGGCGTCCTGCACCTCTCCGACGAGCTCCTCCAGGATGTCCTCGAGGAAGAGCACGGCCGTCGTGCGCCCCTGAGCGTCGCGCACCTTCGCGAGGTGACGGCCGGCTCGGCGCATCACGGCGAGCGCGTCCTCGAGATCGGTGTCCTCCTGCACGGGCACCATGTGGTGGATCCGCTTGGCGGGAAGCGGCTCGAACAGCTTCGCCTCGGCATCCGGACCGTCCGACGCGCGCAGGATGTCCTTCAGGTGCACGTACCCGACCGGCGCGTCCTCCTCGTCGACGATCACGTACCGGGAGAACCCGTAGCGGGCGACGGCCTTCTCGATGTCGTCCGGCGTGGTCGTCTGCGGCAGCGTCACGAGATCGCCGAGCGGCACCGCGACGTCCCTGGCCTTCTTGTCGGTGAACTCCACCGCCGCGGCGACCGCGCCGGCGGCGTCCATGAGCACGCCTTCGCGCCGGGACTGGTCGACGATCGTCGCGACCTCGTCGAGCGTGAAGGTCGACGCGGCCTCGTTCTTCGGCTCGACGCGGAACAGACGCAGCACGCCGTTCGCCGCGGCGTTCAGCACCCAGATCACGGGCATGAACGCCTTCGACACCCACACGAGCGGCGGGGCCAGCAGCAGCACCGCCCGGTCGGGAACCGAGAACGCGAGGTTCTTCGGCACCATCTCGCCGAACACGACGTGCAGGAAGGAGACGATCAGGAGCGCGATCGCGAACGACACCGTGTCGACGACGGCATCCGACCATCCGATCGCGTGCAGCGGAGCGGCGAGCAGATGGTGGATAGCCGGCTCCGACACGTTCAGGATCAGCAGCGAGCAGATCGTGATGCCGAGCTGCGAGGTCGCCAGCATGAGCGTGGCGTGCTCCATGGCGTACAGCGCGGTCTTCGCGGAGCGGGAGCCCTGCTCGGCACGCGGCTCGATCTGCGAGCGCCGGGCGGAGATCACGGCGAACTCCGCGCCGACGAAGAAGGCGTTGGCGACGAGGAGCACCACGAGCCATGCGAGTCCTGCCCAGTCGCTCATCGAGTCACCTCACCCTCGCCGTCGGTCGTGCCGGGCACGTAGCGGATGCGGTCGACGCGGCGTCCGTCCATCCTCACGACGTGCAGCGTGCCGGTGTCGAGCGGGACCTCGTCTCCGACGACCGGCACCCTCTCGAGGACGCTCATCACGTAGCCGCCGACGGTGTCATAGACATCGCCCTCGGGGACGTCGACGCCGGCGCGGCGCCGGAGCTCGTCCGGTCGCAGCTCGCCCGGGAACGTGATGCCGTCGCGGCCGGTGATGACGCCCGCGCGCGTGCGGTCGTGCTCGTCCGAGACCTCGCCGACGATCTCCTCGACGAGATCCTCCAGAGTGACGAGGCCCGCTGTGCCTCCGTACTCGTCGACGACGACCGCGAGCTGGTAGCCGCGGGCCCGGAGCTCGGCGACGAGTCCGTCGACGTGCGCCGTCTCCGGCACCCGCAGCGGCTCGGTGGCCAGCGCGCCGGCGGGCACCTCGGCCCGGCGATCGCGGGGCACTGAGATGGCCGCCTTCAGGTGCACGACGCCGGTGATGTCGTCGAGATCCTCGCCGTAGACGGGGAAACGGCTGTGGCCCGTCCGACGCGCCATCCTCAGCACCTCGTCGGCCGGGTCGGCGGCGTCGATCGCGTGCATGCTCGGCCGCGCCGTCATCACGTCGGCCGCGGTGAGGCGGGAGAAGGTCAGCGTGCGGTCGAGCAGGGTCGCCGTGTCGGCTTCGAGCACGCCGGCGCTGGCCGAACGGCGCACGAGCGAGGAGAGCTCCTCCGCGGTGCGCGCGCCGGAGAGTTCCTCCTTCGGCTCGATGCCCATGCCGCGCAGCACGCCGTTCGCCGAGCCGTTGAGCACGACGACCGCCGGCTTGAAGACCGTGGTGAAGGCGACCTGGAACGGCACGACGAGCTTGGCCGTCTGCCTCGGCAGCGCGAGGGCGAAGTTCTTGGGCACGAGCTCGCCGAGGATCATCGACAGCGCGGTGGCGACCAGCATCGCGACGACCGTGGCGATCGGCGCCACGGTCGCCTCGGGGAAGCTCCAGGCGAGGAGCGTCGGCCGCAGCATGTTCGAGATCGCCGGCTCCATCGTGTACCCGGTCAGCAGGGTCGTCAGGGTGATGCCGAGCTGCGCGGCCGACAGATGCGTGGAGGTGTGCCGCAGCGCGCCGATCGTCATGGCCAGACGGCTCTCACCCCGAGCCTGACGGGCCTCGAGCTCGGCACGGTCGAGGTTGACCAGTGCGAACTCGCTCGCGACGAACAGTCCGGTACCGATCGTGAGGAGGAGCCCCACGCCCAGCAGGATGTAATCCATCACAGGTTCCCCTCACGAATGAGAGGCGGGCGGTGGGGCGAGGTACTGCAACTGGGAGGGTCGTCCATAGTGAGCAGAATCATACGGGATCCAGCTCATCGACGGGCTGTCACCAGCTGACGGGAAGAGCCTTGCCCTCCTCGTATCCGGCCGCCGACTGCAGGCCGACGAGCGCCCTCTCATGGAACTCGGGCACCGACGATGCGCCGGCATACGTGAAGGAGGAGCGAACTCCCGACGTGATCATGTCGAGCAGGTCCTCGACGCCCGGGCGCAGCGGGTCGAGGTAGATCTTCGACGAGGAGATGCCCTCGGCGAACAGCTCCTTGCGCGCCCGCTCGTAGGCGTCGAGACGCCCGAAGCGCGCCTGCACCGCCTTGGTCGACGCCATGCCCCACGATTCCTTGAACACGCGACCCTCGGCGTCCGACTGCAGCTCGCCCGGCGCCTCGATCGTGCCGGCGAACCACGAGCCGATCATGACGGATGCCGCGCCGGCGGCGAGCGCGAGCGCGACGTCGCGCGGGTAGCGCACTCCCCCGTCCGCCCACACGTGCGCGCCGAGTCCGCGAGCGGCCTCTGCCGTCTCCAGCACCGCCGAGAACTGCGGGCGACCGACGGCGGTCATCATGCGCGTCGTGCACATCGCCCCCGGCCCGACGCCGACCTTGAGGATGGATGCGCCCGCATCGACGAGGTCGCGGACGCCGTCGGCGGTGACGATGTTGCCCGCCACGATCGGGATGCCGAGGTCGAGGTCGGCCACGGCACGCAGCGCGTGCAGCATCCCCTCCTGGTGGCCGTGCGCGGTGTCGACGACGAGCACGTCGACACCCGCTGCGGCGAGCGCGCGCGCCTTGGCCGCGACATCGCCGTTGATCCCCACGGCGGCGGCGACCGCGAGGCGGCCGTCCGTGTCGACGGCGGGGCCGTACAGGGTCGAGCGCAGTGCGCTGCGCGCGCTCAGGGTGCCGACCAGGTGTCCGTGCCTGGTCACGGTGACCATCTCGACGTCCGCCTCGGTGATCACGTCGAAGGCGTGCCGACCGGAGCCGATGTCGTCGGCGTCGATCGACGGCGTGCCTGCGTGCACGAGGTCTCCGAGCTGCGCGTCGGGCAGTGCGGTCGCGAGCCGGGCTGCCGGGAGGATGCCGAGGATCCGGTCCGCGTCGTACGGCGCGTCGCCTCTCGCGACGACGACCCCGTGTCCTGGAGCCGCGGGGAACAGGCGCAGCGCGTCCGAGACGGATGCCTCCGGCGGCAGGACGACGGGAGTGTCCCACAGCACCGGCTGCGCCTTCACGTCGCGGATGGCCGCGTCGAGCTCCTGCAGGGGCAGATCCTGCGGGAGCACGCCGAGACCGCCGCGCCGCGCGAGCACCGCAGCGAGCCGGGGACCGGTGACCGAGTTCATGTTCGACGCCACGAGCGGCAGCGTCGCCGGCGTCCCGTCCAGCGGCGCGAGATCGACCTGGAGGCGGCTCGTGACGGCCGAACGACGCGGCACGAGGAAGACGTCCGAGTAGGTCAGATCGACTGAGGGGGATGCACCGGAGAACTCCATGAGTCCACGGTATCCGGATCGGTCGGACGCGGGGCCCTTGCCTGGACGATCCTCCGCGGAAACACGTTAGGCTTGATGGTCGAGAGTGTGCGGGCCCGGACGCATCCTGACGTCCTGATGCGCACACGTGGAATTCAGCGATGAAAGAGGGCGATCGAGCGTGTCGAACCAGGTGACCGGCGTCAGCGGCGACGGGGGGTTCGGAGCCAATTCCTGGCTCGTGGAAGAGCTCTACGAGCAGTTCAAGGTCAACCGCGACTCCGTCGACAAGGAGTGGTGGCCGATCCTGGAGAAGTACCACTCGGATGCCGGGTCCGGCACGGCGCCCGCGACGCCCGAGGCTGCGCCGACGACACACCCGGTGACGGCACCCATCCCCGTGATCGGCGCTCAGCCCGTCGCGCGGACGACTGCGAAGCCCGCAGCGGCGGCGCCGATCCCCGCTCAGGCCCCGAAGCCGGCGACCAAGGATGCCGAGGACGCGGCGGAAGAGGACAAGGTCACTCCGCTCCGCGGACTGCCCAAGACCCTCGCCGCCAACATGGACGAGTCCCTGACCGTCCCGACCGCGACCAGCGTCCGCACCATCCCCGCCAAGCTGATGATCGACAACCGCATCGTCATCAACAACCACATGGCGCGCACGCGCGGCGGCAAGATCAGCTTCACCCACCTCATCGGCTGGGCGCTCATCCGCACCCTCGACGAGTTCCGCAGCCAGAACGTCTTCTACGCCGAGATCGACGGCAAGCCCTCTGTCGTCGCACCTGCGCACGTGAACCTCGGCATCGCGATCGACCTGCCCAAGCCTGACGGCACCCGCGCCCTCATGGTCCCGAGCATCAAGCGCGCCGACACCATGACCTTCTCCGAGTACCTCACCGCCTACGAGGACCTCGTCACCCGGGCTCGCAACAACAAGCTGACCGCGACCGATTTCCAGGGCACCACGGTCTCGCTCACCAACCCCGGCGGGATCGGCACGGTTCACTCGGTGCCGCGTCTCATGAAGGGCCAGGGCTGCATCATCGGCGCCGGCGCCCTCGAATACCCGGCGGAGTTCCAGGGTGCCAGCCCGAAGACGCTCAACGAGCTCGCGATCGGCAAGACGATCACACTCACCAGCACGTACGACCACCGCGTCATCCAGGGTGCCGGCTCCGGCGAGTTCCTGAAGAAGGTGCACGAGCTCCTGATCGGACAGCGCGGCTTCTACGACGACATCTTCGCCGCACTCCGCATCCCGTACTCCCCCATCCGCTGGAACCCCGACATCGCCGTCGACCTCGCCGAGCGCGTCGACAAGCAGTCCCGGGTGCAGGAGCTCATCAACTCCTACCGCGTGCGCGGTCACCTGATGGCCGACATCGACCCGCTCGAGTACGTGCAGCGCTCGCACCCCGACCTCGAGATCGAGAGCCACGGACTCACCTTCTGGGACCTCGACCGCGAGTTCGTCACCGGAGGCTTCGGCGGACGCCGCGTCGCCAAGCTCCGCGACATCCTCGGCGTGCTCCGCGACTCGTACTGCCGCACCCTCGGCATCGAGTACATGCACATCCAGGACCCGGAGCAGCGCCGGTGGTTCCAGGAGAAGGTCGAGGTCAAGTACCAGAAGCCCGGCCACGACGAGCAGCTGCGCGTGCTGCGCAAGCTGAACGAGGCCGAGGCCTTCGAGACGTTCCTGCAGACGAAGTTCGTCGGCCAGAAGCGCTTCTCGCTCGAGGGCGGCGAGTCGCTGGTTCCGCTGCTCGACGAGATCCTCCAGGGGGCGGCGACGGCCGGCCTCGAGGGCGCCGCGATCGGCATGGCCCACCGCGGACGCCTCAACGTGCTGACGAACATCGCCGGGAAGACCTACGGTCAGGTCTTCCAGGAGTTCGAGGGTACCCAGACCCCCGGCAACCAGCGCGGGTCGGGCGACGTCAAGTACCACCTCGGCACCGAAGGCACCTTCGTCGCCGACGACGGATCCGAGCTCCCCGTCTACCTCGCCGCCAACCCCTCGCACCTCGAGACCGTCGACGGCGTTCTCGAGGGCATCGTGCGTGCCAAGCAGGACCGCAAGCCGATCGGCACCTTCACCTGGCTGCCGATCCTCGTGCACGGCGACGCGGCGTTCGCCGGCCAGGGCGTGGTCGTCGAGACGCTGCAGATGTCGCAGCTTCGCGGATACCGTACGGGCGGCACCGTCCACGTCGTCGTGAACAACCAGGTCGGCTTCACGACGCTCCCGAACGACTCGCGCACCTCGGTGTACGCCACCGATGTCGCCAAGACCATCCAGGCGCCCGTCCTGCATGTGAACGGTGACGACCCCGAGGCCGTCATCCACGTCGCGCAGCTCGCCTTCGAGTACCGCGAGCGGTTCCACCGCGACGTCGTGATCGACCTCGTCTGCTACCGCCGCCGCGGTCACAACGAGGGCGACGACCCCTCGATGACGCAGCCGCTCATGACCGACCTCATCCAGGCCAAGCGCTCGGTGCGCAAGCTCTACACCGAATCCCTCGTCGGCCGCGGCGACATCACCGAGGAGGAGTACGACCAGGCGAAGGCGGACTTCCAGAACCGGCTCGAGATCGCGTTCGCCGAGACCCACGCCGCCGAGACCGGCGCGACCCCGGTCGTGTCGGAGCAGGCGCCGGTCGAGGAACAGGTCGGTGAGCCCGAGGTGACCGGCGTCTCCAACGAGGTCATCCAGCTCATCGGCGACGCGTTCGTCAACAAGCCCGAGGGCTTCACGGTGCACCCCAAGCTGCAGCAGCAGCTCGAGAAGCGCCTCGACATGAGCCGCAACGGCAACATCGACTGGGGTTTCGGCGAGCTGCTGGCGTTCGGCTCGCTGCTCGTCGAGGGCACGCCCGTGCGCCTCGCCGGCCAGGACTCGCGACGCGGCACCTTCGTGCAGCGCCACGCGACACTGCACGACCGCGCGAACGGCCAGGAGTGGCTGCCGCTGTCGAACCTCTCCGACTCGCAGGGGCGCTTCTTCGTCTACGACTCGCTGCTCAGCGAGTACGCCGCGCTCGGGTTCGAGTACGGGTACTCGGTCGAGGCCCCGGAGGCGCTGGTGCTGTGGGAGGCGCAGTTCGGCGATTTCGTCAACGGCGCCCAGTCGGTCATCGATGAGTACATCTCCGCCGCGGAGCAGAAGTGGGGTCAGCAGTCCAGCGTCACGCTGCTGCTCCCCCACGGCTACGAGGGTCAGGGACCCGATCACTCGTCCGCGCGGATGGAGCGCTTCCTGCAGCTCTGCGCCCAGGACAACATGATCGTCGCTCGTCCGTCGACGCCCGCGTCGTACTTCCACCTGCTGCGCCGCCAGGCCTACGCGCGCCCCCGCAAGCCGCTCATCGTCTTCACCCCGAAGGCCATGCTGCGTCTGCGCGGTGCGACCAGCCCGGTCGAGGCATTCACGAAGGGCCGTTTCGAGCCCGTGATCGACGACGGTCGCGACCTCGATCGCAACGCCGTCAAGCGCGTGCTCGTGCACTCGGGCAAGGTGCACTGGGATCTGCGTTCCGAGCTGGAGAAGAACCCGAATCCTGAGATCGCGCTCGTTCGGCTCGAGCAGCTCTATCCGACGCCGATCGACGCCCTCAAGACCGTCACCGACTCCTACCCGAACGCCGAGCTGGTGTGGGTGCAGGAGGAGCCGGAGAACCAGGGCGCCTGGCCGTTCCTGGCCCTGGCCTTCGCCGACGTGCCAGGCGACCGCTCGTTCCGCCCGATCGCACGCGCCGCGTCCGCATCGCCGGCGACCGGGTCGTCGAAGGTGCATGCCGCCGAGCAGGCGAAGCTGCTCCGCGAGGCTCTGACGATCGCCTGATCCGACACCGTTCCGGGCAGAAGCAGGAAGGGCGCCGCGACCTCGGTCGCGGCGCCCTTCCTCGCGCGGGACGGTGTCAGTACCAGATGTCGAGGCCCGGGGCTGGAGTGCTGGTGAACGCGCGATCGATCGCGGCCACGGCATCCGCATCCGCCTCGATGCGGCCTGCTCCGTGCAGTGCGGAGGCACGCACCCCACCGGCATAGAGCGAGGAGAGCGCCGAGACATCGAGCTCCACATCCGCAGCGCCCGTGTTCGCCTGCTCGACCTGGGCGCCCCCGTCGGCGCCGATCCGGAGTCGCCACTCGCCGTCGGCGAAACCGAGCGAATCGCGCACGCGGAGCACGAGGTCGAGAGGCGCCGCGTAGCGGCGCGCGGTCAGACAGGCAGCGAGGTCGAGGATCCGCAGCCACCCGTGATCGTGCAGCGTCTGCGTGACGCCGCGCTGATCGTGCACGAGCCACGGCAGAGGGTCGTCGACCGGACGCAGCTCGGCTTCGACGCCGTCGACGAGATCGTGCTGCAGCGCGAACCTCCAGAGCGCCGCCGTCGCTTCGGCGGTCTCGGCCACGAGGAGGCGCACCGAGAGGGTGTGCCGCCAGGCGGTGCCGGATCCCTCCTCAGCCAGCGTGTACGCCATGACCCCGCGGACCTCCTCCGATGCGTCTCGGTAACGCACGCCACGCACCTTGTCGCGGTCCGTGTCGCTCGGCGACAGCCCCGCCATCCCGCCCCATCGGGCGGACCACCCGGGGATCTGACCGGGGCGCCCGGTGCGGGCCCGTTCGTGGACCGCGCCCAGCTCATCCGCCAGTGCGCCCCGGTCGATGTACTCGAGGCGCCCGGGTGCCGCAGGCGCGGCCCAGCCCGCGCGGCGCGCATCGACGCGGTAGCGCATCACGGGAACGGCAGAGCCGAAGCCGTAGCGGCCGTAGATGGTGGCCTCCGACACCGTGAGTCCCGCGAGCGGCACGCCGGCTTCGGCGGCGGCACGGAGCTCCCCCTCGAGGAGTGCGCGGGCGATGCCGCGGCGACGGTGGGTCGCCGAGACGGTGACCCCGCTGATCGCCCACATCGGCAGCTCACCTCCACCGGGGAGCGTCATGGGCGTGACCCAGGAGTCGATGGTGGCCACGGGTCGACCGTCCGGCACGGCGGAGTCGTACACGCCGGTGTTCCGGCGGGACTCGAAGGTGGGCCGTCCGAACTCGAGCGCTTCGGCGGTCGACTCCGGGCCGAGGAAACCGCGCGACACGGCACGCTGGAACGCCTCGGCTGCAGCCGGATCGCTCACGTCGATCACGCGGTACTCGAGTCCTTGCGCAGACAGGCGTGCTGCGGATGCGGAGTCGGCAGGGATGTCGCGGGCGTCGATGATCGTCATGCCCCCAGCCTATGGGCGGCGACAGACGTCGACGGATGCGCAGACCGCGCCCGCGGTCGATGTGCTGAGGGCGCCGCGGTCAGTGCTGAGCGGCCTGCACCTCGCGAAGACGCGCGAACACCTGGTCGCGCAGCTCCTCGGGCGCCGTCTCCCTGCACGCCCTGGCGACGACCTCGGTGAGGGTCTTCGCCACGAGCGCCTCGTCCCGGCAGGACGGGCAGTTCTCGAGATGCTCGCGGATCTCCGAATGCTCGGTCTTGCACACCTCGTTGCGGAGGTACTCCTCCAGATCCTGGCGGGCCTTGTCGCAGCCGCAGTCGCTCATTTCCTGCTCCTCGTGTCGGCCGCGGAGATTCCCCGCTCCGCGGCATAGTCCGCCAGCAGCTCGCGAAGCATTCGCCTGCCCCGATGCAGGCGGCTCATCACGGTGCCGATGGGCGTCTTCATGATGTCGGCGATCTCCTGGTAGGCGAAGCCCTCGACGTCCGCGAGATACACCGCCAGACGGAAGTCCTCCGGCACCGCCTGCAGGGCGTCCTTCACGACCGATGCCGGCATGTGGTCGATCGCCTCGGCCTCCGCCGACCTGCTGTGCGATGCGGTCGTCGACTCCGCGCCGCCCAGCTGCCAGTCCTCGAGCTCGTCGATGGTCCCCTGGAACGGCTCCCGCTGCTTCTTGCGGTAGATGTTGATGTAGGTGTTCGTGAGGATCCGGTACAGCCAGGCCTTGAGATTCGTGCCCTGCGCGAACGTCGACCAGGAGCCGTACGCCTTCACGAACGTCTCCTGCACGAGGTCGGCCGCATCGGCGGGATTGCGCGTCATGCGCATCGCCGCCGCGTAGAGCTGGTCCATGAAGGGCAGCGCCTGCTCCTCGAACTCGCGTCGAGGGTCGCCGACCGTGTCTACCGTCTCGGTGTCATCCATCACCGGCCAGTCTAGGCCGCCGAGGCGCACCGAACCGCGTTCGAGCGTGGCGAGCATTCTCTCTCCTCCTGGGCGAGTCCGCGCCTATCGGTGAGACGAGGACTCGTTGTCACTAAGGTGGGAACCGATGAGCGCCAACAGGTATTCCCCGTCCCCGGCCCAGGGCTCCTACGCCGCGCCGACGACCGCCGATCCCGTGCGCGCCACGCTCACCATCCCCGGCTCCAAGTCGCTGACGAACCGCGAGCTCATCATCGCAGCGATCGCCGACGGACCCGGTCGCCTCATCGCCCCGCTGCACTCCGACGATTCACGCCGGATGGTCGACGCACTGCGCGCTCTGGGCGTCGGGGTCGAGGAGGTCGACGGGGACGGCGAGTTCGGCCCCGACCTCGTGGTGACGCCGGCGAAGCTCCGCGGCGGCACCACGATCGACTGCGGTCAGGCGGGCACCGTCATGCGCTTCATCTCGCCGCTAGCGGGCCTGGCCGAGCAGGACGTGCATCTCACCGCGCACGAGACCGCCCTGCACCGCCCGATGGGCGGCCTCATCAGCGCCCTGCGCGACCTGGGTGTCGACATCGATGACGAGGGCACCTGGGCGCTGCCCTTCACGATCCGCGGTCACGGTCGCATCCGAGGCGGACGCGTCGAGATCGATGCCTCCGCGTCCAGTCAGTTCGTCTCCGGCCTTCTTCTCGCCGCACCGCGCTTCGACGTCGGCCTGCACCTCGTGCACACCGGCGAGCACCTGCCGAGCCTCCCCCACATCGACATGACGATCGAGGCGCTGAGCCGCCGCGGCATCCGCATCGAGCGGCCGGCGACCGGAGAATGGCTCGTGGAGGCCGGGGTGCCCCGCGCGAAGGAGATCGCGATCGAACCCGATCTCTCCAACGCCGCCCCTTTCCTGGCGGCGGCGCTCGTCACGGGCGGAGCCGTCTCGATCACGGGATGGCCCGTGCACTCGACGCAGCCCGGCGCCCTGCTGCCCGAGATCCTGCAGGCCATGGGCGCCCACGTCAGCCGCCACGGCGGTGCGCTGACGGTCAAGGCGGGAACCGAGATCCGCGGTCTCGATCTCGATCTCTCCGCCGCGAGCGAGCTGACGCCGACCCTCGTCGGCCTCGCGGCGTTCGCCTCCGGCCCGACGACGATCCGCGGCATCGGCCACATCCGCCTGCACGAGACCGATCGCATCGCCGCTCTGATCCGCAATCTGCGCGCGCTCGGCGGCGAGGCGGAGGAGCTTCCGGACGGCTTGCGGATCATCCCCCGCGAGCTGCGCAGCGGCGTATGGATGGCGCACCACGACCACCGCATGGCGACGACGGGAGCGCTGGTCGGGCTGCGGACCGCCGGCGTCGAGGTCGACGACATCGGCACCACGGCCAAGACCCTGCCGGAGTTCACCCTCCTCTGGGACAGGATGCTGCGAGGCGCGGCCGCGTGAGCTGGCTCGACGACTCCGACGACCTCGACGACGAGTACGAGGAGTACGACGAGAGCGACATCCGCACCCGTCCCAACCCGAAGGCCAACCGCCCCCGTACGAAGCGACGGCCCGCGCACGACGATGCGCAGATCGGCCGCGTGCTGGGCGTCGACCGAGGCCGGTACACCGTGATGATCGGCGAGGACACCCTCGAGGAGCGGACGATCACGGCCGCGAGGGCGCGCGAGCTGCGTCGCACGCCCATTGTGACGGGTGACCTGGCGCGCGTCGTGGGCGACACCTCCGGCGACGAGGGCACCCTGGGCAGGATCGTGGGCATCGTCGACCGCACGTCGCTGCTGCGCCGCAGCGCCGACGACACCGACCAGGTCGAGCGGGTCATCGTCGCCAACGCCGATCAGATGCTCGTCGTCGTCGCGGCGGCCGACCCCGAGCCGCGAGAGCGCCTCGTGGACCGCTATCTCGTCGCTGCGCTGGATGCCGGCATCCGCCCCCTCCTCGTCGTCACCAAGACCGATCTCGCCGACCCGACGGCCTTTCTCTCCCACTTCGAGGGCCTCGACCTGCGCGTCTTCACGAGCGCCCGCGACGGAATGCCGGTCGAGGAGATCGGCGAAGCCCTCATCGGTCACTCGACCGTGTTCGTCGGCCACTCCGGGGTGGGCAAGTCGACGCTCGTGAACGCGCTCGTGCCGAGCGCTCTCCGCGCGACAGGTCACGTCAACCAGGTCACGGGCCGCGGCCGGCACACCTCCTCGTCGACGGTGTCGCTGCGCTACGAGAGCGCCGCCGGTCGGGGCTGGGTCATCGACACCCCCGGTGTCCGCTCCTTCGGTCTCGGACACGTCGACCCCGAGAACATCCTCGCCGCCTTCACCGAGCTGGCCGCGATCGCCGAACAGTGCCCGCGAGGCTGCACGCACCTGCCCGACGCGCCGGACTGCGCCTTGATCGAGGCGGCGGAACGCGGTGAGCTGAGCGAGACGGGCATGGCGCGTCTCGACTCGCTGCAGCGGCTGCTGCAGACCTTCGCCGACAAGGCGGAGCAGGGTCCCGGCCGCTAGGCTGAATGCGTGACTGAGCGCCTCGACATCGGATCCGCAGCCCCCGACTTCACCCTCCTCGATCAGGACGGAGACAGGGTCTCTCTGGCCGACCTCCGCGGACGGAAGACAGTCCTCTACTTCTACCCGGCGGCGATGACGCCGGGCTGCACCACCCAGGCATGCGACTTCCGGGACAGCATCTCCTCCCTCGAGGGAGCCGGGTACCGCGTCGTCGGCATCTCGCGGGACGAGCCGTCGAAGCTCCGGGCGTTCCGGGAGCGCGACGGTCTCGCATTCACGCTTCTCAGCGACCCCGATCACGCGGTGCACGCCGCCTACGGCGCGTGGGGCGAGAAGATGAACTACGGCAAGGTCGTCGAGGGCGTCATCCGCTCGACCTTCGTGCTCGACGAGGAGGGCACGATCACCCTCGCCCAGTACAACGTCAAAGCCACCGGGCACGTGACACGGCTGCGCAAGCAGCTCGGTATCGACGCCTGAGCGTCATTCCGTCGGACGCGGATTCTCGGCTCGTGCGCTCGCGACGAGCAGCGCGAACCCGAGCGCTCCGGGTATGCCCACCGCGAGCGTGAAGAGCCACTGCACCGGCTGGATCGTGAGCGACGCGAGCGCGAGCGCGACGGCGAGGACCTGGAAGACGATCCCGCCGGAGCGCGCCCAGGAGCGTCCGGCGTTCGCCCCGACCGCGAACGCGATGAGAGCGCCCGCGCCGAGGAGGGTCAGCACGATCAGGGCGAGCGCGGTCGGCAGCGACGCGGCATCCCCTGCGCCGAGGCCCACCAGTTCGATGAGCGCGAAGACAACCAACGCCAGACCCTCCAGAGCGAGGATGACGGCGGCGGCGCGAGCCAGGGCTGGTGAGCGCACGATGTCTCCTGAGAATCGAATGAGAAGCGAAGAAACCCTTGATTTCGCCGGTTTCATGTAACAGAATAGACAGCGTCATGTGCTCCCACAGCGGCGTGGGGCGGGCTTCGTGCCCGCATCACAGAATGCGGGCATCCGTCCGTATCTCAACAGGGTAGCTGAACCCGAACTGCTACCCGAAATCCGAGACGTCGCGCTGCGACGCCTCACAAGTCCCACACCGAGGAGCCCCCATGGATTGGCGCGACAAGGCCGCCTGCTTGACTGTCGACCCCGAGCTTTTCTTCCCGGTCGGCAACACCGGCCCGGCCGTCGACCAGATCGAGAAGGCGAAGACCGTCTGCGCCACCTGCACGGTCACCGAGATCTGCCTGCAGTACGCGCTCGAGACCAGCCAGGACTCCGGCGTCTGGGGCGGCCTCTCCGAGGACGAGCGCCGAGCCCTCAAGCGTCGCGCAGCGCGCGCCCGCCGCGCCTCCTGATCCGCGTCGCGCCCCGCGCGCGATGAGAAACGGCCCGAGACATCGTCTCGGGCCGTTCTCACGATCGGGGTCAGGCGGTGAGCCACCGGAGGGGGATGTCGATCACGACCTCCGTCCCCTCCCCTTCGCTCCCTCGCCACTCGATGGAGCCACCCAGCTCGCCCTGGATCAGAGTGCGGATGATCTGCGTGCCCAGGCCCTGGCCGATGCGTCCCTCCGGGAGGCCGTGACCGGTGTCGCGCACCGTGACGCGCAGATTCTCCTCCGTGCGGGCCGCGTCGATCTCGACGATGCCCTCCTGCCCGGCGAGGCCGTGCTCGACCGCGTTGGTCACGACCTCCGTGAGAGCGAGGGCGAGCGGCGTCGCGTACTCGCTGGGCAGCACGCCGAACCGGCCGGTCGACCGCGTGCGGGCCCGGGTGTTGGGTGCGGACGCGACCTCCGCGACGAGCTTGAGCACGCGATGGAAGACCTCGTCGAAGTCGACCTTCTGCGTGAGACCCTGCGCGAGTGTGTCGTGCACGACCGCGATCGCATCGACACGACGCATCGCCTGCGTGAGCGCGTCCCGCGCTTCGTCGGAGTGGGTGCGGCGCGCTTGGATGCGCAGCAGCGAGGCCACCGTCTGCAGGTTGTTCTTGACCCGGTGGTGGATCTCGCGGATCGTGGCGTCCTTCGTGATGAGCTCCTGCTCCTGATGGCGAAGCTCCGAGACGTCACGGCAGAGCACGATCGCACCGATGCGGGTGCCGTGGTCCTTGAGCGGTATGGCGCGCAACGAGACCGTGACGCCGCGCGCCTCGATGTCGGTGCGCCACGGCGCCCGTCCGGTGACGACGACCGGCAGCGACTCGTCCACCTGTCGGGAGGGCGGGACGAGGCGGGTGGTGACCTCTGCCAGCGACTCCCCCTCCAGCTCGTCGTCGAAGCCCATGCGGTTGAACGCCGAGAGGGCGTTCGGACTGGCGAACGTCGTGATGCCGTCGACGTCGATGCGGATGAGCCCGTCCGACGCCCGCGGCGCGCCGCGTCGAGGCGATGTGGGCGCCGCGAGATCGGGGAAGCTGCCGTCGGCGATCATGCGGAAGAGGTCGTTGGCGCACTCGTCGAAGGTGATCTGCTGCCGAGAGGGCGTCCGAGCCTCACCGAGGTTCGTGTGCCGTGTGACGACGCCGATGACGGACGCCGCGCGCCCCGCATCCTTGCGTTCGATGACGATGGGCACAGCGCGCACGCGCGTGGGCGTCTCCTCGAACCAGTCCGGTGACGATGAGTCGACGATCTCCGCGGAGTCGAAAGCCCCCTGCACCTGCGTCCGCCACTGCGGGCGCACCCGTTCTCCGACGATGTCGCGGTAGAACAGGGTCGCGGCACCACTCGGGCGCGCGTGGGCGACCGCGATGAAGGAGCCGTCGTCGGTCTGCACCCAGACCACGATGTCGGCGGAGGCGAGATCCGCGAGCAGCTGCCCGTCGCCGGCGAGGCGATGCAGCCACTCCACGTCGTTGTCGGTCAGAAGCCCCTGGGCATGGGCGAGATCACTGAGGGTTGACACCCTCCCAGCCTAGAGCGCACCGGCTCAGAGGATGGCCAGCGAGGTCGTGCGCCAGCGGCGATCGAGTCCTTCGAGGCGCGCGGCCACGGCGCGCGTACGTCCGGGCCCGGCGACGACGATGACGGCCTCGACGATGCCGTCGACGGGCTCGGAGATGCGGATCGAGAGGATCTCGAACGTCGGACGCGCCGGAGGCACGCCGCGAGCACTGCGGGCACGAGCCGAGAGATTCGCCCTGGTGACGAGGCTGCGGTACGCCTCTTCGCTGAACCAGCGTGCGAGCTGGTCGGCCTCCCTCACTCCGGCGAGCACCTCGAGCACGCCGCGGGTGATGCTGCGCAGCAACGGGCGGGGGTCGGGCAGCTCGGCACGGGGCGTCGGTTGCGGGCCGAAGTACTCGTGAAGCGACATCTGACAGCACTCTCCATCCGGGAAACTGCCGTCAGTAGAGCACGTGCACGGGCCCCCTCCCGGGGGCCTTCTCGAACAATGTGGATAACTCGTACGCGGCCGACGCGGTCGCCTACGGTAGTGCGAGTGCACTGGGATCGCCTGTTCGAAGACCTCGAGGGTCAACTCGCCTCGGAGTGGGAGAGCGAACGGGCGGCTCTGGATGCCGAATCGGAGCGGCTGCGGATCTCGCGCCTCACGCTCAGGGATCGATTGCGGGTCCTGTGCAGCGTCGGCGCACCGACCGTCATCGACGTCGCCTCCGGGACTCGCGTGCGAGTGCGATTGCAGGCGCTCGGCGCGGACTGGATCGCCGCCGTGATGGTCGAGGCCGAGGGAGTTCGACGGTCCCCGACCACGAGGATCATCCCGTTGTCCGCGATCCGCTCCCTCGGTGTCGATCACGGCCTGCTCCTCGCGAGCCTCGACGGTGCGGATGCCGACGCCGCCGCACTCCGCGAGCGCATGTCACTCGGGTTCGTCCTGCGCGATCTCGCTCGAAGAAGGATCGCCGTGCGGGTCTTCCGCGCGGACGGCTCCGAGCTGCAGGGGACGATCGACCGAGCGAGCGCCGACCACCTGGATCTCGCACTGCACGACGCAGGCACCGCCCGGACCATCGCCGCCGTGCGGGACTTCCGTGTCGTCCCCTTCGCCGCGCTGGACTCGGTGCAGATCGTCGGCGATCACGTGCCGTGAGTGCGAGAGATGCCCCATACCTCAGGAAAACTCGCTTCGTTCGCCTGCCGCCACAGCGCCATGCGGCGCGCTTCTTCGGACTGCTCGGCGAGATACTCGGCCAGACTCGACTCCTCGACGCGCCAGCGCGCCGGAGATCCGAGACGCGAGCCGCGGAGGCGCCCCTGATAGACGAGCTCGATCACCTCGTCGATCTCGATCGAGAGCAGCTCGGCCACCTGCGCCGGCGCCAGGAAGCGCGCGGAAGCAGAAGTCGAGTCAGGCATGCTCCCATTCTCCACCGCCCCCGAGCGTGCGCTGTGAACACCGCGGCGCTGTGGATAACTCCGAATCGGCCCCTCACGGATCTGTGAGCATGGCCCGCATGAGAACACCTTCACGACCCCGTCGCGCGTTCTGGGGCGACGTCCGCTTCCTCCTCGGTCTCGGCATGATCGCCGCATCGATCGGCGGTGTCTGGCTGGTGGTCTCCTCGGCCGGCGCGACGACGCCGGTCCTTCAGGCGACGCGCACGATCGCCGAAGGCGAGGCGGTCGGATCGGACGACTTCCAGGTCGTCGAGGTGAACCTGGGCGCGCTCGGCGATCGCTACCTCGCGCCGGAGGATCTGGGCGGCGGTTCTGTGGCCTCCCGCACACTCACCGCCGACGAGCTCGTCCCGGCGTCGGCCCTCGCGGATGCCGACAGCAGACGGACGACCACGATCGTGATCCAGACGGGCACCGCGGTGCCGGGCGAGGTAGCGGCCGGCAGCACGGTCGAGCTCTGGCAGTCCCGGGCCGCGGAGGACGGCGTCGAGGCGCAAGCGCCGAGCATCCTCGTCGAGGCGGCGACCGTCGCGTCGTTCGTCGAGAAGCAGGGCGTGCTCGCGTCCGATGAGGCGGGGGTCGAGCTCGTCATCGATCGGTCGGACGTGGCGGCCGTCCTGGCGGCTATCGCCGGCGGGGCCGGCCTGTCGATCGTGCCGATCGGCGTCACCCGATGACCTCCGTCGTCGTCGCGATCCCCGAGCCCCGCGCCTCAGAGCTCGTGGCGGAGCTGGAGCTCGAAGGCATCGCGGCCGTCGTCGCCGCCTCCGACGCTCCCCTCCCCTTCCCCGCGGGCTGCCGGGTGGTGCTCGTGCCGGCGGCGCGCGAAGTGCTCACGCCGCACTTCGTGGCGGCGTGCGATCGGGCCGGAGTACGCATTCTGCCTCTCGGCGGCCGTGACAGTCGCGTCCTGAGCCGCTACGGTCTGGCAGCCGCGCTTCCGAGCACGGCCAGCGGCTGGGAAGTCGTCGGCGCTCTCGAGACCGACGCGCCGCCGGTCGCCTCTCCGCCCGGCGCCGCCGCGACGTCGCATCGGCTCACAGTCGTCTGGGGCCCGCAGGGCGCGCCGGGTCGCACGACGATCGCCATCCAACTGGCCGTCGAGATGACCCGTCGCGGACGCCGGACGGCCCTCATCGACGCGGACACGGTGGCGCCCTCCATCGCGCTCCTGCTCGGGCTCGGGGACGAATCGCCGGGAATCGCCGCGGCGTGCCGCCGGGCCGAGGCGGGTGCCCTCGACGATGCGGAGCTCACGCGGCTGGCGACCTCTCTGCCGGCGAGCGGCGGCGCTGTCGACGTGCTCTCCGGCATCAGCCGCCCCGCCCGCTGGGCTGAGCTGACATCGAGTCGTCTACGGACGGCGCTCACGGCGAGTCGAGCCTGGGCGGAAGAGAGCATCGTCGACGTGTCAGGGGCCTTCGACGCCGATGACGAAGCGACTTTCGACGTCACCGGTCCCCGCCGTCACGCTGCCACGGCCGCAGCGCTGGACGAGGCCGACGTCGTCATCGCCGTCGCCGCGGGCGACCCGCTCGGCATAAGCCGCTTCGTGCGCGATCACGCGGAGCTGAGGCGACTCGCGCCGAGGGCGAGGATCCACGTCGTCGTCAACCGTGTGCGCCCAGGGCCGCTCGGCATCGATGCACGCGGACAGATCCGCACGACGCTCGACCGCTTCGCCGGCATAACCGACGTCACGTTCCTCCCCTTCGACCAGCGGGCGGCGGACGCCGCTCTGCTGCACGCACGTCCGATCGCCGACGTCGCCCCGCGTTCGGCTCTCGCCGCCGCGGTCAGACGCCTCGCCGTCGAGGTCCTTCCCCTCGCGGGACCGCTTACTGACGATAGCTCGCGAGGAAGTTCCCGAGTCGCTCGACGGCTTCTGCGAGGACGCGCGGCTCCGGGAGAGTGACGATGCGCAGGTGATCGGGAGTGGCCCAGTTGAAGCCGGTCCCCTGCACGAGCAGGATGTGCTCGGCCACGAGCAGGTCGTAGACGAGCTTCGCGTCGTCACGGATCTCATGCACGTTCGGATCGAGGCGCGGGAACGCGTACAACGCACCCTGCGGCTTGACGCACGAGACTCCGGGGATAGCCTCGAGCCCCTGCCACGAGATATCGCGCTGCTCGTGCAGGCGGCCCGTCGGCGCGATCAGCGCGTCGATCGACTGCACGCCGCTGAGCGCCGCCTGCAGGGCGTGTTGAGCCGGCACGTTGGGGCACAGACGGGTGGATGCGAGCAGGTTGATGCCTTCGAGGAATCCCTTGGCGTGCGCCTGCGGCCCGGTGATGACCAGCCAGCCGGAGCGATAGCCGGCGACCCGATAGGTCTTGGAGAGACCGTTGAACGTCAAGCACAGCAGGTCGGGAGCGACCGTCGCGGTCGGGATGTGGACGGCGCCGTCGAAGAGGATGCGGTCGTAGATCTCATCGGAGAGCAAGAGCAGCTCGTGCTCACGCGCGATCTGCACCATTCCCTCGAGGATCTCGCGCGAATAGACGACCCCCGTGGGGTTGTTCGGGTTGATGATCACCATCGCCTTGGTGCGCGGCGTGATCTTCGAGCGGATGTCCTCGAGGTCGGGCTGCCACCCGTCGTTCTCGTCGCAGAGGTAGTGCACCGGGGTTCCGCCGGCGAGGCTCGTCATCGCCGTCCAGAGCGGATAGTCCGGCGCCGGGATCAGCACTTCGTCGCCTTCGTCGAGAAGGGCCTGCATGGTCATCGTGATGAGCTCGGAGACTCCGTTGCCGAGGAACACGTCCTCCGGGTCGATCCGCGGGAAGCCCTCGATCTCCTCGTAGCGGCTAACGACCGCGCGGCGTGCGGAGACGATGCCCTTGCTGTCGCTGTAGCCGTGAGCCGTCGGAAGCGCCGCGAGCATGTCGTGGACGATCTGGTGCGGTGCCTCGAAGCCGAAGATCGCAGGGTTGCCCGTGTTGAGCTTGAGAATCCGATGACCCTCCGCTTCGAGCCGCGCCGCCTCGACGAGCGTGTTCCCACGGATCTCGTACAGGACGTTCTTGAGCTTCGACGACTGGTCGAAGTGGCGCGTTGGTGTCATCGGCCAAGCCTACAGCGACGAGAGAAGGGCCAATCCCCGCGGACTGGCCCTCCTCGTCGCGGCGGTCTCCGCCGCGTGCTACTTCTTCTTCTTCGCCTGCGCGCGACGCTCCTCGCGGTTGCCCGCGGGCTGCGCGGGCGCGGCATCCGTCCGCTGACCGAAGGCGCCGCGCGGCGCCTCCTGGGCGGCTGCCTGCTGCTGCGGCGCCTGCGAACGCGCGGCTGCCTGGCGGAGACGATCGGTGGCGGCCTGCTGCACCTGTCCGCGGTCGTTGCGCACTTCGACCTCACCGGCATCGTTCGCGGCGGAGTACTCCAGGCGCTGCTCGGCAGCTCCGTCCGCGAGTCCCTTGGCCTCGACCTCGGCGGTCTCGGAATCGCCCGCCCGGCGCACCTCCACCTCGAGGTTGTACAGGTAGCCGACCGACTCCTCCTTGATCTGCCCCATCATCGACTGGAACATCGCGTAGCCCTCGCGCTGATATTCGATCAGCGGGTCGCGCTGCGCCATCGCGCGGAGACCGATGCCGTCCTTGAGATAGTCCATCTCGTACAGGTGGTCGCGCCAGCGGCGGTCCAGCACCTGCAGCACGACGCGTCGCTCGAGTTCGCGGGTCGCGGCCTCGCCGAGCGACTCCTCGCGCGCTTCGTAAGCGATCTTCGCATCCGACAGCAGTTCGCGCGTGAGCCCGTCCGCCGTGATGCCGCCCTTGCGTCCGGCCGCCTCCGAAACGACCTCGTCGATCGTCACGCTGACCGGGTAGAGCGTCTTGAGCTCGGTCCAGAGGGCGTCGAAATCCCAGCTCTCGTTGTGGCCCTCGCCGGTGTGATCGCGGACGACGCCGCTGATCGCATCCTCGATGAAGTGCTGCACGCGATCGGCGATGTCATCGCCCTGGAGGATGTGCCGGCGGTCGGCGTAGATCGCCTCGCGCTGACGGTTGAGGACGTCGTCGTACTTGAGGACGTTCTTGCGCATCTCGGCGTTGCGGGCCTCGACCTGCGACTGCGCGCTGCGGATGGCTCGCGACACGAGTCCGGACTCGATCGGCACGTCGTCGGGGAAGTTCGTCCGAGAGAGGATCGCCTCGGCTGCTCCCGACTGGAAGAGACGCATGAGGTCGTCGGTGAGGCTCAGGTAGAAGCGGCTCTCACCGGGGTCTCCCTGACGGCCGGAGCGGCCGCGGAGCTGGTTGTCGATGCGACGCGACTCGTGTCGCTCGGTGCCGAGCACATAGAGGCCGCCGGCCTCGATGACCTTCTCGGCCTCCTCTGCGACGACGGCCTTCATCGCCTCGTAGGTCTCGTCCCACGCGACCTCGTACTCCTCGGGCGTCTCGACGGGATCGAGGCCCTTGCCCTTGAGCTCCTGCACGGCGAGGAACTCCGCGTTGCCGCCCAGCATGATGTCGGTTCCACGACCGGCCATGTTCGTGGCGACCGTGACGGCCCCGAGGCGCCCCGCGCGCGCGACGATCTCGGCCTCGCGAGCGTGGTTCTTCGCGTTCAGCACCTCGTGCTTGACGCCCTTCTTCGCGAGCAGGCGCGACAGATACTCGCTCTTCTCGACGCTCACGGTTCCCACGAGCACGGGCTGCCCCTGCGCGTGGCGCTCGGCGATGTCCTCGACGACCTGGGCGAACTTGGCCGTCTCGTTCTTGTAGACGAGGTCCGACTGATCCTTGCGGATCATGGGCTTGTTCGTCGGGATCGGGATGACGCCGAGCTTGTACGTCGACATGAACTCGGCCGCCTCGGTCTCGGCGGTACCCGTCATGCCCGCGAGCTTGTCGTACAGGCGGAAGTAGTTCTGCAGCGTCACTGTTGCGAGGGTCTGGTTCTCGGCCTTGACCGGCACGCCCTCCTTGGCCTCGATGGCCTGGTGGATGCCCTCGTTGTAGCGACGGCCCACGAGGATGCGGCCGGTGTGCTCGTCGACGATCATGACCTCGTCGTTCATCACGACGTAGTCGGTGTCCTTCTTGAACAGCGCCAGCGCTTTGATCGAGTTGTTCAGGAACGAGATCAGCGGCGTGTTCGCCGACTCGTACAGGTTGTCGATGCCGAGGTAGTCCTCGACCTTCTCGATGCCGGGCTCGAGCACGCCGACGGTGCGCTTCTTCTCGTCGACCTCGTAGTCCTCACCGGCCTCGAGAGTGCGTGCGATCTTCGCGAACTCGGCGAACCAGCGGTTGGCCTCGCCGGACGACGGACCGGAGATGATGAGCGGCGTCCTCGCCTCGTCGATGAGGATCGAGTCGACCTCGTCGACGATCGCGAAGAAGTGCTCACGCTGGACGAGGTCCTCCTTGCGCCACGCCATGTTGTCGCGCAGGTAGTCGAACCCGAACTCGTTGTTCGTCCCGTACGTGATGTCGCATGCGTACTGCTCGCGCCGCACAGCGGGGGTCTGGCCGGAGACGATGATGCCGGTGGTCATCCCCAGCGCGCGATAGACGCGGCCCATGAGCTCCGCCTGGTAGCTCGCGAGGAAGTCGTTCACGGTGATCACGTGCACGCCCTTGCCGGCGATGGCATTGAGGTAGGCCGGGAAGGTGGCGACCAGTGTCTTCCCCTCACCGGTCTTCATCTCGGCGATGTTGCCCAGGTGCAGGGCGGCGCCGCCCATGATCTGGACGTCGTACGCGCGCATGCCGAGCGTACGACGAGCGGCTTCGCGCACCGCCGCGAAGGCCTCGGGCATGAGCTGATCGAGCGTCTCGCCCTTCTCGTACCGGGCGCGGAGCTCGGTCGTCTCGTTGCGCAGCTCGTCGTCGGTGAGCTTGGAGATGTCCTCTTCCAGCGCGTTCACGGCTTTCACCACCTGGTTCAGGCGGCGGATGACCCGCCCCTCGCCGGCGCGCAGCAGCTTCTCAAGAGGATTGGCCACAGATGTCATCTCCCTGTCGATGGGCCCTCGCGGCACCGCGCATCGGGCGCGCGCAAGGCATACGTTGTCATGTTACCGGCCCGTGACCTGCACGTCGCCTGCATGGTGCGCGTGCGGCGCGTTTCCCGGTATGTATATTGGTCGCGAGTCCAGGAGGTCCCATGTCGGTGCGTCAGAGCCTGCTCGCGATCCTCGCGCAGGGGCCGTGCTACGGCTATCAGCTGCGCCACGAGTTCGCGCGTCGCACCGGTGCCGTGTGGCCGCTGAACGTCGGACAGATCTACAACACGCTCGAACGCCTCGAGCGCGACGGCCTGGTCAGTCGGGACGAAGCCGATGCGCAGGGCCACGTCTACTGGGAGATCACGCCGGCCGGCGCTGCCGAGGTCGCGCTCTGGCTCTCCGGTCCGGTCGAGCGGGCCCTCGCCCCGCGCGACGAACTCGCGATCAAGGTCGCACTCGCGGCGACGCTTCCCGGCGCCGACGCCGTCTCCGTGATCCAGACCGAGCACGCCGCCGTCGAAACACGTCTGGCGGAGCTGCGCCGGGTCCGCGCGTCTCGCAACGACTGCGGACCCGAAGACCTCGCGCACTCGCTCGTGCTGGACTCGATGATCTTCGCCGCCGAGGCCGAGTCACGGTGGCTCGAGCACGCCGGCGCTCGTCTCGCCGCGCACCCTGAGCACTCTCTCGCGCTCGCGCTCGACGTCGATCGCCCGAAACGCGGACGCCCGGGGCGTGTCGAGAGGGATGCCCTCGTCTGATCGCCGTTCGCCTGAAGCGGATGCACAGCCATCGGAGATCCCCGGGAAACTAGGATCTGAGTCATGGCTGGAATATGGGGCAGACGCAAGCGCGAACAGGAAGAACTCGCCGCACAGGATGCCGATCTGGCACGTCGTGCCGAGCAGGCCCTCGTCGCGGCCGACGAGCGCATCCGCACGACCTCGGACGAGCTGGTGTTCGCCGAGGCCGAGCTCGGCGATTCGCTCACGAGCGACCTCCGCACGGCCCTCGCGGCGGTGCGCACGCACCTGCGCGAGGCGTTCCAGCTGCATCAGCTGAACCACGACGAGATCCCCGACACGCCGGAAGAGCTGCGCACACGCAATGCCCGCATCGTGCAGCTCTGCGACTGGGCGCAGGATCTGCTCGACGAGAAGACCGGCGATCTCGCGGAATCGGTCGCCAAGGTGCGGCGGGCTCCCGAGATCATCGCCCAGGTGCGTGCGGAGGCTGCTGCGCTGAGCGAACGCATCCCGCAGACGAACGCGACCGTCGCCCGGCTCTCGAGCCGATACTCCGAGTCGGCGATGCACCAGATCACCGCGAGCGCCGCCGAGGCGGAGCAGCTCATCGCGTTCGCCACGCACGGCGCCGACGTCTCGGAGCGCCGCCGTGAGGCGAAGCAGAACGAGGAGGCCACCCTCGCCCTGGAGACCGCGACGGAGGCGACCCGCCGCGCCTCGGCCCTGCTCGACGCCGTGGAGGACTTCGAGATCGAGGCGCTCCGCGCCGAGTCGACTCTCGCAGAGGTCGTCGCCGACTCCCGGTCCGACCTGATCGCCGCGCGCACCGCTCCGCAGGTCCCGGCCGTCGCCGACGCCGTGAGCGATCTGCAGAAAGCGCTCAGCGCGCTCTCTCCGGCCGGCTCCCCCGGCGACCCGTTCGCGGAGCTCTCGCAGTTGCGGGCGGCGAACACCGCGCTCGACGAGGCGATCGCCACCGCCCGTCACCGCGCGGAGCACCCGCTCCCCAGCATCCAGCAGGTGCAGCACGCGATCGACGACGCCGACCGACAGCTCGGCGTCGCCCGCGGCCTCATCGCGGGGCATCGCGGCTGGATCGGCGCCGACGCCCGCACCCGCCTCGCCGAGGCGGAACGTCTGCGCGTCGACCTCTCGGACCTGCTGCCCGCGGAGGAGACGAGAGAGCAGGCTCTCGCCGCGGCACGTCGGGTGGCGCACCTCGCTTCCGAGGCGCTTCAACTCGCCCAGCGCGACATCGACTCCTCCCGCCCACA
This sequence comes from Microbacterium hydrocarbonoxydans, assembly GCF_023715885.1. GTDB lineage: Bacteria > Actinomycetota > Actinomycetes > Actinomycetales > Microbacteriaceae > Microbacterium > Microbacterium hydrocarbonoxydans_C. Next base: position 390,824 of record NZ_JAMBOY010000002.1, read on the forward strand.
GGATCAGTGGGGCGGCAACGGCTGGGGCGGCGGTGGCGGCTGGGGTGGCGGTCGCCGTGGCGGTGGCGGTGGCGACATCGCCTCCGGCATCCTCGGCGGTCTCGTGATCGGCGGCCTGCTCGACGGCATATTCGACTGATCTCCCGCTCCGCTAACACGAAAGACGGCCCGCTCCTTCCGGAGCGGGCCGTCTTCGTGTGTTCCAGACTTACGAGGCGAGAGCCTCGGCGGGCGGTGCGGACGTCTCGAGCGCGATCACGCCGTAGTCCCAACCCTTGCGTCGATAGACGACGCTGGGGTGATCGGTGCGCGCGTCGACGAAGAGGAAGAAGTCGTGGCCGACGAGTTCCATCCGATCGACCGCCTCCTCGACGGTCATCCACTCGGGATCGAAGCTCTTGGTGCGGATCACGACCGGCGAGTAGACCTCGTCCTCGTCGCTCTGCACGGGGATGCTGCCCGTGGCGACGGCCCGGAGCACGTCAGCCGAGGCGGGCTGCACGTCGATACCCTCGAGCGCGCCGCTCTCCTTCTCGAAATGAGGTCCGCGCGGGTGCTGACGGCCGTCGACGCGCTTCTCCTTCGCTCGACGCAGCTGTTCCGCCATCTTGTCGACAGCGAGGTCGAACGCGACGAACTTGTCGCCGTCGGTGGCTTCGGCGCGGACGACGGGTCCCTTGCCGATCAGCGTCAGCTCGACGGTCTCATCGGGAACGCGTCCGTTGCGATACACACGATGGGTGACTTTCACGTCCAGGCGTTGCGCTCGCGCTGCGAACGTCTGGATCTTGGCGATCTTCTCCTCGACAACGGTTCGGAAGCGATCGGTGATACCCACTCCGACGCCGACGATGCTCGTTTCCATTGCTGCCTCCTTGTCCCGGTCCACCCGGCCAAGGGCGGACCGTGGTCGCCTTGTGACCCCCCACCGTAGTCCGGTCCGGAGCGGATGTCACGGGTCACTTCCGCCGTGTCTCCGATGAATCGCGTGTGAATGCGCCATGCCCTCCGTGGAGAGGTGTGGCCGCCAGTGCGACCGCAGCCACCACGTCGAATCCTGCGCGGTCGAGCACGAGCGACGCCTCGTCGAGGGTCGCGCCGGTGGTGATGACGTCGTCGACCAGGACGACGCTGACGCCCGCGCCGCGAAGGCGCGCGCGCACGCTTCCCTCCGCATTCCGGGCACGCGCAGAGGCGTCGAGCCCGCGCTGATCCCGCCGAGCGCGAGCAGCGGACAAAGCCCGCAACGGGCGCACCCCCGCGCGGCGGATCAGCAACTCGGGCACGCGGTAGCCGCGACGCCGGAACGCTTCCCCGGAGGTCGGGACCGGCACCACCGACACGGCCGATCCAGCGAAGGACGACAGAACGACGGCGAGCGCGACGCCCAGCGGACGTGCGAGCAGGGTCTCGCCATCATCCTTCATCCGTCGGATGCAGCGAGCGGCGACCCCCTCGTAGGTGAGCGCCGCACGCACCACGCGTCCCTGCGGCGTGCGCACATCCACGGGCGAAGCCTGAAGCCGCCCCCTGCACGGGTCGCACAGGAGCGTGCCCGGCTCGTCGCAACCGGGGCACGTCGCGGACAGGAGGAGGGCGAGCGCCTCCCGTCCGAGGACGCGGATGCCGGACGCGGAGACGGTGGGATCAGTCATCCGCCGATCATGTCGCAGCCTGCAGGGCGTCATCGACTCCGACTCCGCAGCCGGTCGCGACCTGTGGAGGAACCCATCTCATGCCGCCTGTGTGCAGAGGCGGCGGAAACGCCATCCCGAACTCAGTGACCGGCCCGAGTGGCGAGCAGCTGCACTCCCGTCGTCGCCTGGCTCCACGCCGACCCGCTGCGGGCGAAGACCGCGCCGTCGGAGCTCCAGATCCGCACGCCGGAGGCGGAACGCGAGCCCGCGATCGTCGTCGCTCCCGCGGGCGCGGACTCGACGGTTCCCGTTCCGCCGACGATCTGCGTCAGGACGATCCGGTCGTCGGTGTCGGCGAGCAGGGCGAGACGATCGGGGCCGAGCCAGACCAGGCCGGATGCCGTGCCCTGCAGCTGCGTGATCTCCTCGGTCGGCCCGAGAGCCGTCGGCACGCCGTTCTCGTCCCTGATGATCGCCGAGACGACGACCCACCGCTCGCCACCGATCGCGATCACCGCCGCGATGCGGGCACCGTCGGCCGAGACGCGGATGGCCGAGACCTCCGACGCCCCGGGCCACGCGTCGGCGATCGGGTTCTGCGCGACGTCCACGCTGATGGCTTGCAGCGCGGATGGCGCGTTCACGGGAACGGACCACGTGTAGTCGAAAGGATCCATCGAAGGACGGATGAGCGACGACCGCTGATCGAGTTCGTCGAAGTTCCCGTTTCCGCCGATGTAGACGTGTCCGTCGCCCAGCTGCACGGCCGCGTGCGACCCGTCGAGCGCGACGTCGACCGCGGTGATCGGCTGGGTGACCGCCAGGATCTCCTCCGAGACCCCGGGAAGCGGCGCCACCTCCCCACCGACCAGGTTGCCGAACGTGCCGTCCTTGAGAACGAGGCTCCCCCCGTCCGGAGGGTCCTCGACGAGCTTGACGACACCGGCGTCGAGAGTGCGTCCGTCGATGCTGAAACGCACCTGACTCACCTGCACCCCTGCCGCGAGGAACGTCTCCTGCAGCTGCGTGCGCATGCGGGCGAGGGTGACCTGATCCAGGCCGGCGGCCGCGCCGTTCAACGCCACGTCGGCGACCTGGTCGGAGTCGATCGGCACGGCGTCGCGTGCGAGCTGCACACCCGCGGGGAAGGCGTTCTGCACCGCCGGATCGAGCCACGGGCTCGGCGCGCCGCCGATCAGGGCCTGCGCGATGGTCGTCGCGATGGTGGCGCGCCGCGGGAACCACCGCACGTCGGGAACGAGACGCTCCCAGGTCGGGTCGAAGAACTGCAGCGCGTAGTCGTCATAGACCCGAGAGAAACGGGATTCGTCGAGGACGACTCCGTCCGGCGCCTCGGAGATGCGCCACTGCCCGTCGGTCCGCACGACGACGAACGACGAGGTGGAGGCTCCGAACGCTTCGGAGTAGGCACCGGTGCCGTCGACGCTCGCCAACTGATCGAATGTCACGCGGACGTCGGCCGTGTCGCCCTCCTCGAGTTCGGCGTCGTCCTCCACCGTCGAGCTGAACGACCGCGTCGCGGCACTGACGTCGATCGAGACTCCGGTGCTCGGCAGCCACTCCGCCGCCATCTCCGGCGTCATGAAGCTCCGGGCCGTCGCCCAGTTGTCGGCCGGCGTGATGGCCGCCTCCACGAAACCCTCGACGATCTCCGCCGGCCCGGCGCCCTCGACCGGCCCGGACGCGAGGGGGAGGAAGTCGGGATCCTCGGGCGAGGTACCGAGCGCGAGCCCCGGCTGGACATCGCCGGTCGTGGGGAGACCGCTGCACGCCGAGAGCGCGAGGGCCGTGGCGGCGAGCGCGATGGCGAGGAGATTGCGCCGTCGAACCGATCTCATTCGATGCTCCCTCGGTCGAACAGCTCGGCGGGAAGATCGGCGAGGTGGATGGGCTGCGTCGCATCCCCCATTCCGGCGGAGGGCTCCTGGGGTTCGACGGGGATGGGAGACGGGCCGTCGAGCACCTCACCGCGCGGGATCGTCAGGACGAAGTTCGTACCGACGCCGAGCTCCGACCAGACGGCGAGCGTCCCGCCGTGCAACGTGGCATCACCGAGGGCGATCGAGAGACCGAGACCGGTGCCGCCGATCGTCCGCTGCCGCGACGGGTCGGCGCGCCAGAAGCGGTCGAAGACGCGCTCGGCATCCGCGGGATCCATCCCGAGTCCGAAGTCGCGCACGCCGGCCGCCACCGCGTGCTGGTTGCTGTCGACGGTCACGATGATCGGGCGTCCCTCGCCGTGCTCGATCGCGTTGCCGATCAGGTTGCGCAGCACACGGCGCACGCGGCGCGGATCCATGTCCACCGGTGAGTAGCCGCCGGGGGCGACGAGCCGCAGCTCGCTGCCTCGGCCGTCCGCGAGCGGCTGCATCTGCTCGATGATGTCCTCGGCGAGGTGGGCGAGACTCGTGGCCTCCAGCTCCAGCTGCACGGATCCCGCGTCGTACCGACTGATCTCGAGGAGGTCCGACAGGAGAGTCTCGAAGCGCTGCACCTGCGTGTGCAGGAGTTCGGTGGTCCGCGCGGTGGTCGGATCGAACTCCTCGCGCTGGTCGTTGAGCATGTCGGCCGCGAGGCGGATCGTCGTGAGAGGAGTCCGCAGCTCGTGCGACACGTCGGACACGAACCGCTGCTGCACGAGCGACAGCTCGCCGAGCTCCTTGATCTGCGCCTCGATGCTGTCGGCCATCGCGTTGAACGATCGACCGAGCGTCGCGATCTCGTCCTCGCCGTGCACGTCGATCCGCACCCCGAGGTCACCGGACGCGAGACGGGCGCTCGTCTCCGCGGCCTCGACGATCGGCGTCGAGACCAGACGCAGAACGATCGAGGAGATGACCGCGACGATCGCCACCAGACCGATTCCGGCGATCCACAGCGTGCGCTGCACGAAGGTGAGGGTGCTGTCGGCGTCGGCGAAGTCGTACGCGAAGTAGATGGCGAAGGGGCCGGCTTCCGGCACCTGCAGCTGCTGTCCCACGATCACACCCGGCACCGTGCGTCCGCCGAGATCGATCGCCGCCGACTGCCAGGACTGCCAGTCGTCGAACTCGATGACCCGGTTGCGCAGGGCGGGGCTGATGAAGTTCGCGCTGAGACCGGCGGTGAAGCCGTTGAGCGGTCCGGCGACATCGTCCATCACGCGGAAGCCGGCGAGACCCTCGGCCGTGGAGTTGCGACCGAGATCCTCCTGCACGCTGTCCCAGAGTTCCTGGAGAGCGGCCGGATTGTCGCCGAGCGCGGCCGAGTCGAGCGTCGCCTGCGCCTGGTCGATCGAACGACGGGCATCCTCGAGAGCCTGATTCTTGCGGGACTCGAAGAGATCGTTCTGGATGACGAGGGCCATCGTCACGCAGGTGATGAGGATCGCCGTCGAGGTGAGGAGCAGGGTGATCGCCAGCGTGCGGAACCGCAGCGAGCGTCGCCACAGGGCGGCGAGCACGTCGGGCCACCCTCGCCAGTCGCGGAGGACGGCGACCGCGGTGGTGGTCGCTGTCGTCGCGGCCATGGGTCCTAGCCCGCACTCCCGGCACGGTAGCCGACACCGCGCACCGTCATGACGATCTTCGGGTTGTCCGGATCGAGCTCGACCTTGGCACGCAGCCGCTGCACGTGCACGTTGACGAGCCGCGTGTCGGCCTTGTAGTGGTAGCCCCAGACCTGCTCCAGGAGCATCTCGCGGGAGAAGACCTGCTGCGGCTTGGACGCGAGGGCGACGAGCAGCTGGAACTCGAGCGGAGTCAGAGCGATCGGGGAGTTTCCGCGGCGCACCTCGTGGGCGTCGACGTCGACCGTGAGATCTCCCACCCGCAGCTGCTCACCCACGGTCGAGGGAGCAGGACGCAGTCGCGTGCGGATGCGGGCGACGAGCTCCTTCGGATTGAAGGGCTTGACGATGTAGTCGTCCGCCCCCACCTCGAGTCCACGCACCACATCGGCCGTGTCGCTGCGCGCGGTCAGCATGATGATCGGCACGCCGGATTCCGCGCGGATGCGGGTGCAGATCTCGATGCCGTCCATGCCGGGCAGCATGAGGTCGAGCAGCACCAGGTCCGGGCGCTGCGTGCGCCATTCCTCGACAGCCTTGGCGCCGTCGGCGCAGAACACCGGCTCGAAGCCCTCCGTGCGCAGCACGATGCCGATCATCTCGGCGAGCGCGGTGTCGTCGTCGACCACAAGGATGCGTGAGGTCATAACTGTTACCTTATGGCACTCAGTCCCACGACTCCGCGTCTGCACGCGCGACGTGTGTTATGACACGATGGGAGCGCACGACGGAGGGAGTGCCGGTGACCGGCCAGACGTGGACCCCAGCCCCCAAGCGGGGCATCATCCCCCTGCATCCGCTCACATTCGGGATGCTGCTCGGCCGATCCTTCTCGGCTCTGCGCCACAACCCGAAGGTCCTCTTCGGTTTCGGCGTGGTGATCCAGCTGATCGTCGTCGTGCTCAGCGCGGCGGTCATGGGCTTCGTCTTCGCGACGACCTTCGCGCGGCTCGAGTCGCTCTCCCCCTCGTCCCCGGATTTCGAGGCGGTGCTCGCCGGCACGATCGGCATGAACCTCGTCGCCGGCATCGCGGTCGGGCTGGCGTCGATCGCCTTCACGGCCCTCATGCAGGGTGTGGTGGCCGCCGAGATCGGCAATGCGGCCGTCGGCGTCAAGGCCTCCCTCGGCGGGCTGTGGAAGAAGATGATCCCGGCGTTCTGGCGCCTCGCGGCTTTCGCTTCGCTGTCTGTGGCGTTCGTCTTCGGCATCATCGTGATCGCCTTCCTCATCATCGCCGGGTTCATCGCCGGCGGGCTCGGGGGGTCGATCGAGGCGATCGGCGGACTGGTCGTCCTGCTGATCCTGCTCGTGCTCGCGACCATCCCGCTCGTCGTCTGGCTCACCACCAAGCTGATGCTCGTGCCGTCGATCCTCGTGCTCGAGCGTGCGACGTTCCGCGAGGCGCTGGTGCGATCGTGGCGCCTGACCCGCGGACGCTTCTGGGTCGCCTGGGGCGTCACCTTCCTCATCGGCGCGATCATGGGCCTCGCCATGCAGGTGGTGAACATTCCGGTGGCTCTGCTCAGTTCGATGCTCGGGACGGTGATCGCACCGACGGGCTCGACCGACCCCTCGGCCATCATGGGCTTCGTCTTCGCCCTCCTCGCGCCCCAGATCCTCCTCCTCGTACTGCAGGCGATCACCCTCGTGGTGCAGAGCACCGCAGGGACCCTCGTCTACCTCGACTGCCGCATGCGGTACGAGGGCCTCGACCAGGCGCTCATCAGCCATGTCGAGCGCCGCGACCTCGGCTGGACCGACGAGCAGCTCGGCGATCCCTTCGTCGTCGACCCCGGTCGCGCGGTGACGAGCGCGCCGCCGCCCAAGCAGATGCCGGAGTGGGCGATGAACGCGCAGTACCCGGCGGCCGGGTATGCCGCGCAGCCCTACCCCGCACAGCCCTCCCCCGCGCAGTCCCACGCCGCACAGTCTTACCCTGCTGCGGCGCCTCAGCCGGTCTCTCCCACCCCGAACGCCTCCGGTCAGCCGCAGTCGCCTCCGCGCGACTCGGGTCCGGCGTACCCGGCCCCGCCTGCCTACGCTGCTCCGCCCGCACCCCCGGCGCCTCCGGCACCCCCCGCCGTGTCCCGTCCCGCCGCGACGCCCGGAACCGGCGACAGCTCGACCTGGGCGGCCCCCGGATCCGACTCGCACGGACCCGCATGATCGCTCTCCTCGACGTGTTCGCCCCGGACGGCGACGAGGCCCGGCGCTGGGCGGAGGAGGAACTCGCCGACCCGCGGTACGCCGACGCCAAGCCCACCTGGTTCGACATGGTCTCGCGTGACATCGGACGTTTCCTCGCCGATCTCTTCAGCTCCGACAACGGACAGAACATCGGGCCCACCGCACTGATCGTCGTCTGCGTCATCGTGTTCGCCGCTCTCGTGGCGGCGCTCATCATCTGGGGCAGGCCGCGACGCGGACGCGCGGTGCGGCGTCCGATCGCAGGCCTGCTCGGTGCGGACGACGATCGCTCGGCATCCCAGCTGCGAGCGGATGCCGAGCGCGCCGCCCGGTCCGGAGAGTGGGACGAGGCGACCGTCCTACGCTTCCGTGCCCTGGCACGGGGTCTCCTCGAGCGGGATCTCATCGATCCCTCGCCCGGCGCGACCGCGCAGGCGATCGCCCGTGAAGTCTCACGGGCCTTTCCGACCGAGGCCGTCGCCGTCCGGCGCGCGGCGACGTCGTTCGACGACGTGCGCTACCTCCGGCATCCGGCGTCCGCCGAGAGTTACGCCGAGCTCGCCGCCACCGACGACCGGCTGATCGCGCTTCGACCCGAACCGGCACTGGCATGACGACGGTGACGACGAGCGAGCAGCAGCCGACATCGACGGCGGACCGACCGGATCCGCGTCGGCGGGTCAAGGCGATGATCGGGTGGATCGTCGTCGTGGCGTTGGTCCTCCTCGGGGTCCTCGTCGCGACGCAGGTGGCCACCCAGATGCCCGGGGGTCGCGACGGGCTCGACCCGGAGGGCGTCGGAGACTCCGGGACGCGAGCACTCGCCGAGCTGCTGCGCGATCAGGGCGTCGAGATCGACGTGGTGCGCTCGCGCTCAGAGGTGAGGGCCGCGCTCGATTCCGACTCGACCCTCGCGATGGCGAATCCGTACACGCTCACCGACGAGGGCATCGCCGACCTCATCGAGCCTGCCGACCGCGTCGTCTTCCTCTCCGCCAGCACCCATCTCGTCGCCTCGCTCGGTCTCGGCGACAACGCGACCTCGGAATCCGCCGAGGTGGAGGCCGACTGCGACATCGCCGAGTTCGCGCGCGTGGGCGCGATCCGCCCCGACCGGGTCTTCGCCCCGGACCCCGGGGTGCGGGGCTGCTTCGGCACGGAGGATGCCGCGGCCGTGCTCATCGGCGAGATCGACGGTCAGACCCGGACGGTGGTGGAGGGTGCGCGGTTGTTCAGCAACGCGTACCTTGCCGAGAACGGAAACGCCGCCCTCGGACTCGCCCTGCTCGGACAGACGCAGAAGGTCGTCTGGTACGTGCCCAGCTTCACCGACACCGACATCGAGGCGGCCGAACCGGACACCCTCGGGTCGCTCACTCCGGAGTGGGTGACGCCGGCGATCCTCATGCTCATGCTCGCCGCCCTCGCCGCGGGCCTGTGGCGCGGGCAGCGCTTCGGCCCGCTCGTCGCCGAGACGTTGCCCGTCACGGTCCGGGCATCGGAGACGATGCTCGGTCGAGCACGGCTCACCGCCAAGGCCGGCGACGCCGCCCACGCCGCCGAGGCGATCCGCGACGGCAGCCGACGGCGGCTCGCCCGTCGTCTCGGACTCGCCGTGCAGGCGAGCGCCGACGAGGTGGCCGACGCGGCATCCGACCGCCTCCGCATCCCGCGAGGCTCGCTGCAGACTCTCCTCGCCGGCCCGCTCCCGACGGATGACGCCGGGCTCGTCGAACTGGGCCGCCGCCTGAGTGAGCTCGAAGGAGCCGTCGACGATACCCTCCGCGAGATGCGGAGCTCCGAGTGACCGATTTCTCCCCCGCCCCCGACCACGCCGAATCCGACCGGAAGCCGAGGCCCAGCGTGACCCCTGAGAACCCCACCGACGCGGACCTGCGTCAGGCGATGCATCGCGTCAGGACGGAGGTCGACAAGGCCGTCGTCGGCCAAGCCGGAACCGTGACCGGTCTCCTGGTCGCCCTCCTCGCCCGCGGACACGTGCTCCTGGAGGGCGTGCCGGGCGTCGCGAAGACGCTCGTCGTGCGGTCGTTCGCCCGCGCGCTCGGTCTCGACACCAAACGGGTGCAGTTCACCCCCGACCTCATGCCCGGCGACGTCACCGGCTCGCTCGTGTACGACGCGCGCACCGGGGAGTTCGACTTCCGCGCCGGGCCGGTCTTCACGAACATCCTCCTCGCCGACGAGATCAACCGCACGCCGCCCAAGACCCAGGCCGCACTCCTCGAGGCGATGGAGGAGCGTCAAGTCTCAGCGGACGGCACGAGCAGGCCGCTGCCCGACCCCTTCCTCGTGGCCGCGACCCAGAACCCGATCGAGCATGAGGGGACGTACTCGCTGCCCGAGGCTCAACTCGACCGGTTCCTCATGAAGCTGGTCGTGGGGATGCCGGAGCGCGACGCCGAGGTCTCGGTGCTGCGCAAGCACGCGTCCGGCTTCTCGCCCCGCGAACTCACCGGCGTGGAGGCCGTGGTGGATGCCGCGGTGATCCGCGCGGCTCAGGATGCCGCAGCCCGCGTCGACGTGACCGACGATGTGCTCGGGTACGTGGTCGACCTCGCGAGGGCCACCCGTCAGTCCCCGTCGGTCGAGCTCGGAGCGAGCCCGCGCGCATCCACCGGTCTGCTGGCCGCGGCGAAGGCGTGGGCCTGGCTCAACGCATCGTCCGCCGTGACGCCCGACCATATCCAGACCATGCTCGTTCCCGTGTGGCGCCACCGCCTGCAGCTGCGACCCGACGCGCAGATGGAAGGCGTGTCCGCGGACGCGGTGCTCACTTCCGTCGTGCAGCAGACCCGGGTGCCGATCTAGGTGTTCGTCACCGGTCGTCTCGCCCTCGCGGTGGGCATGGGGGTCATCCCCGTCATCCTCACCGGCCTCGCCGGGTACCCCGCGTACGTCGCGCTGGGAATCTGGATCGGGCTGTGCGTGCTGCTCACCGGTCTCGACGTCGCGCTTGCTCCGAGCCCCCGCTCGGTCGTCGTGACCCGCCGGGTGCCGAATCGCACGCGCATCGGCGAGCTCGTGCCGGTGAGCGTGGCGCTGCAGAACACCGGCAGCCGCACGCTGCACGCGCTGATCCGCGACGCGTGGCAGCCCACGGCCGGCGCGGACGGTGCCAGGCAGCGCCTCGACATCCCGCCCGGCGAGCGCCGCCGCGTGGAGATCCCGCTCCTCCCTCGCAGGCGGGGCGAGCTCGTGAGCGAGTTCGTCATGGTGCGGGCGCGGGGGCCTCTCGGCCTCGCAGGTCGACAGGCGCGCCACCGCGTGCGCGGGGCGATCCGCGTGCTGCCCGCCTTCTCCTCCCGAAAGCACCTGCCGTCCCGTCTGGCGCGTCTGCGCGAGCTCGACGGCAACACCAGCATCCAGGTGCGCGGTCAGGGCACCGAGTTTGACTCCCTCCGCGAGTACGTCCGCGGAGACGACGTGCGCTCGATCGACTGGCGTGCCACCGCGCGCGCGGGCACGACGATGCTGCGCACCTGGCGTCCCGAGCGTGACCGGCACGTCGTCATCATCATCGACACCGGGCGCACCGCGGCGGCACGAGTCGGAGACGGCACTCGTGTCGACGCGTCACTCGAAGCCACGCTGCTGCTCGCCGCCCTCGCCGCGCGAGCGGGCGACCACGTGCACCTGCTGATGTACGACCGCGTGGTGAGGGCTCGCGTCACGGGAGTCGAGGGCGCGGCCCTGCTCCCGGCTCTGACCGACGCGATGGCTCCGGTACACGCCCGTCTCGTCGACACCGACTGGCCGAGCGCGTTCGCCGCGGTGCGCACCCTCACGACGCGGCCGTCTCTCATCGTCGTGCTGACCGCGCAGGATGCCGCGGAGTCCGCCCGGGGCTTCCTCGGCGCCTTCCCCGATGCGACGCGGGCCACATCGATCCTCGTGGGCTCCGTGACCGACGACGGGATCGCCGACCTCGCCGGACTGCGCGGGAGCCGCGAAGAGATCTACGTCGCCGCCGCTGCTGAGCAGACGATGAGGGAGGCCGAGAACGTCGCCGACGCGATCCGCCGAGCTGGTGGAGAGGCGATCGCCGCCGACCCGGAATCGCTGCCGCCGCGCATCGCCGACCGCTACCTCGAACTCAAGGCCACCGGTCGGCTCTGAGGCCGGCTCAGCGTCGTCACGGGCTCGGGTCAGCCCGCGACGAGACGCGGGGTGCCCGCCTCGTACTCGACGAGGTCGCCGGTCTCGCCGCGAAGGTACGCACGTCGGCCGATCACCAGCATGTAGATGAGGAACACCGCGAGGGCGGCGACCCCGATGCCGATCTTGACCGGCCACGGGAGCGCCCAGCCCGTGACGAATCCCTCCACGAGGCCTGCGAGGAACAGGGCGAAGACCAGTCCGATCGCGACGGTGGCGAGGGATCGGCCCTCGGCGGCGAGCGACTCGCCGCGCGAGCGGTTCCCCGGCGCGACCCATGACCAGAACAGGTGCAGGCCGCCGGCTGCGGCGACGAAGATGCAGGTCATCTCGAGCAGACCGTGCGGAAGGATGTACAGCACCATGACGTCTGCGCGCCCGTGCGCGGTCATGACGGCACCCGAGATCCCGAGGCCCATGGCATTCTGCATGAGGGCGTTCACCGGCCAGATGCCCGTGATCCCGAACAGTACGCACTGCACGGCGATCCACGCGTTGTTCGTCCACACCATTCCCATGAAGACCGCGGCGGGGTTCTCGGTGTAATAGCCCGTGAAGCTCTCGTCCGCGTACTGCGCGAGCATGTCGGGCGGGCCGAGCGTGGCGATCAGTGCGGGATCGGAGGAGATCCAGACGGCGGTGCCGACTGCGACGGCGATGAACGACACCGCGATCACGAGCGTGGTCCACCGAAGACGGTAGAGGGCGGCGGGCAGCTGCAGCGAGAAGAAGCGGGCGACCTGGGTGAGGATGCTGTCGGACGCGCCGGTGAGACGCAGCCGGGCCCGCACCAGGATCGTGGAGAGGTAGGACCCCTGCGGCGAATCCCCCACCGAGGTCTTCAACTCGGCGAGATCGGCGGATGCCGCACGATAGCGCACGATCAACTCGTCGACGCCCGCTCCATCGAGCCGCTCTCGGCTCAGCCGGTCGAGCCGCTCCCACTCGGCGCGGCGTGCATCGGTCAGCGCATCGGCATCCACCTGATTTACTGTACTCATGTCCGCGCCGCTCGATATGTCTGACGAGGTGCTCTCCGGCGAAGCCGTCGCGATCGACGTGCAGCCGATCGGCTTCGTGCTGCGGGCAGTGGGCGCCATCATCGACATGCTCGTCGGTCTCGGCGTGTTCCTGCTGTGGATCTTCCTGCGCATCTGGCTGCTCGACGCCGGAATCCTCGACGAGGCGACGGACCGCATAGCCACGGTGAGCGCGCTCGTCGTGAGCTTCGTCGTGCTGCCGATCACGATGGAGATGGCGCTCAAGGGGCGGAGCCTCGGCAAGCTCGCCGTCGGCGGGCGCATCGTGCGCATCGACGGCGGCGCCACGGGCTTCCGGCACGCCTTCATCCGCGCTCTCCTCGGCGTCCTCGAGATCTACATGACCCTCGGCAGCGTCGCGGTGCTCGCCGGTGCCTTCAGCGCGCGTTCACAGCGCCTCGGCGACATGGTCGCCGGAACGTACAGCCAGCGCGTGCGCACCCCGAAGCTCATCCCGTCCGTTCCCGTGCTGCCACCGTCTCTGGCGGGGTGGGCGCAGATCGCCGACGTCGCTCGACTGCCGGACCGTCTCGCCCGCCGCATCTCGCAGTTCCTGCAGAGCGCACCCCGCATGGTGCCCGCAGCTCGGACGCGAGTGGCGCACGACCTGCTCGTCGAGGCGTCGCCGTTCATCTCGCCCCTTCCGCCCGTCTCGCCCGAAGAGGTGCTGATCGGCGCCACCGTTCTGCGCCGCGAGCGCGAGCGGCGGGCGCTGGAGAACGCCGACCGCAGGGCCGAGCGCCTGACGGGGCGGCGCGTCGGCGTCTAGCCGGGTCGGGGTCTCGCCGCTCGAGGTCTCGTCGATTCCGGGTCTAGGCGCGCAGCGCCTCGTGCCGCACCACGAGCCACCCCGCCGGAACGGAGAGCCTGTCGGCATGCGGGGCGCACAGGTCGTGGGCGTGCGGGTGGTTCGCGATGCCGAGCGGACCGAGCGCGGCCATCTGGTCGCCGTAATCGTACGTGAGCGTCGCCACGGCTTCACGCGCGCAGCCGACCTTCGAGCAGAGTCTTCCGTCCATCACCGTCAGGTTACGGCTGTGGCATGCCGCGGGCTCGACGCCGCGCCGCACTCGGTTCGGCCTAGACTTTCGCTATGCCCCGCAGGTCCCGCACGTCCGCCTCTCCCCGCCGCGGGGCACGCCATGGCCGACACGGTCGTCTCGGCCGCAGCGAGGTCGTCCGCCCCCCTCTCGCGCCCCTCGACGGCCGCATCGACCGGTTCGACCTGACCGTCGGCACCGCCGTCGAATTCCTCCGCGGCACGTGGCCGGAGCTGCAGGACGTGCGCTTCGAGATCGGGGCGATGCCGGCGTTCGAGAGCGCGGATGAGGTGCCCCGCTGGTACCTCGACCGGGAGAACCGCCGGATCGTGCTGTTCCGGCTCCCGATCGAACGGCTGCTGCCCCCGGGCCACGACGACAACGCGCACCGCCGTATGGCGATCGAGAGCGCGGTGTTCCGTGCCGCGGCCGAGTACGTCGGGCGCGAGCCCTGGGACCTCGGCGGTCACGACCACTGACGCCGGGCCGACGGCGTCCAGCGAGGTCAGGGATAGACGGTGATGGTCTGCTGCGCCCCCGCCTCCGGCCATACCGGCCAGCCCGCGAGCGCGCCGGCCGCGGTCATCCGCACGGAGGCGTGGACGGGGCCGGAGGTGCTCAGCGAATAGGAGGTCCGAGGGTTCACATCGAACGAGGCGGAGGATCCGGCGGGCACCGTGACCGACGACGACTCGCCGCCGAGCACCGCGACCTCGACCGTGGCGTCCTCGTCCTCGTCGTTGGCGAACACCAGGCGGGGCGACGGTCCGTCGGGGACCGCCACGACCACGTCGTCGTCGAACTCCGGAGCGGGCAGGAGCCACGCGAAGTCCGTCTGCGGCCCTGAGCCGTCCTGCTCGCGTATGCCGGTCAGGACGGGCGCTTCCGCCTCGATGTCGACGACGTACTCCCCGACCGGCACGGAGGCGAGGGAGATCTCCGTCGGTTGATCGGCCGCGAGCGTGACGGGTACCTCCGTGGCCGACGTGGAGTCGCCGACCTTCCGCATCGTGACGACGGCCTCCGTGTTGGCGTCGGGCGACATCAGACGCAGTACCGCCATCTCGCTGCCGTCAGCCGGCGCCTGCAGGACTTGGACGCCGGGGATCACGGCGTGCCGCTGCGGCGCCGCCACGGCATCCTGCAGGTCGACCCCCGCCGGGTCGAGCGTGCGGGTGAGCGAGGACTGCAGCACCGCCCGCACGGGAGATCCGGTGGCGGTCACCTTGACGATCGGGATCTCCGAGCCGCTCGCGATGGAAGACAGGGGCAGCGACACCTGGGTCGCCGGGGGCACGATGACCGAGGTGGAGGCACGGACCGTGCCGAAGACCGAGAGCGAGACGGTGCTGGGCACGGCGCCCGGGTTGGTGAGAACGACGATGTCCTTCGCACCGGTCTCGACGGTGCCGCCGATAAGCCACGACTCACTGCTCGCGGGTCGACAGGGAACGGCGGCGAGGCCGAAGAGATCGTCCTCCGCCAGCGAGAACGATTCTGTTCCGGCGATGAGCGGCGCCGTGCGGTCCCGCACCTCGCCGACGAGCCGGCGCACCTCACCCGCGCCGACGAGGTCGTCGGCCGTGATCGAGGTCGAGGCAGGCGTGCCGGCCGTTCCGTCGCTCGTGAAGCGCGGAGAAGCCGCCGACACCATCTCGAGCGAATTCAGCGGGTCACGACCGAGCGCGCGGAAGTCGCCGTTGCACACCAGCACGGCATCGCCGGGCAGCGGGGTGATGTCGGCCTGCGCCGGCTCGTGGGCGATCGTCGGCAGGGAGGCAGAGATCGCGAGCACAGTGCCGACGACGCAGGCCGCCGCGACGAGCGCCCCCGTGACCACGCGGGCACTGGTCGCCGCCACGCGGAAAGCACGGTTGCCGGTCATCGCCTGCCCTCCTCGGGGTCGGTGTCTGTCTCAGGATCCGGATCGAGGTCGCTCGGATGCTCCGGGGCCTGGTCGGTCGCGGCGTCATCGCGCGGATCGTCATCGGCGGCAGGACCGGACGGACCGGCGGGGTCTGCCGGATCGACGTCCGTATCGGCGGATGCGTGAGCATCCGCATCCGCTCTCGCTTCCGCCTCTGCCTCCGCCTCCCCATCCGCTGTCGCTTCCGCCGCGTCCTCCGCTTCCGCGGGCTGCGCATCGGCCCCGCCGTCGGTTTCCTCGGCGGGCTCGTCGTCCTCGGAGAGTTCCGGATCCTCCAGATCCTCAGCGTGCCGAGGCAGCACCAGACGTTCCTCGGCAGCCAGACCGACGATGCGCGGCGTCGCGCGCGCAGCACGGCGAGAGGCACGGGTGGGGATCGACAGGAGCAGGGCGGCGAACAGGAGCACGAGCTGCACCGCGATCACGAGACGGGCCGTCGCCTCCTGCCCTGCGGACAGCGTCGCGCGCGGAGCCGCATCCGCTTCCAGCCGGTAGAGGACCCCGCGATCGGTCGTACCCGCCTGCACGAATCCGGCGCGCTGGTCGAGGGCGGTGATGGCCGCGGTCCCGAGCGCCCTGGCGCGGTCCGACTGGTCGTCCGACACCGAGGCGAGGAGCACATAGGAGATCCCGAGGTCGCCGAGCTGTGCCGCGGCGTCGAAGTCGCGCGCCGAGAGCAAGTCGACCGACAGCGTGGTGATGTCTCGTCCGAGGGGCTCGGTCGCGGTGGAGAGCATCGTGGTCTGCGCTCCGAGCGTCTCGCTCGCGCCCCATGCGACCTCGGCCGCCAGCCCGCCCTCGTCGCGCGGGGTGAGCACGAGGGTTCCGACGGGGCTGTCCTCCCCCGCCTGCGCCGCCACATAGGCGGGCAGCGTCGACGCGGGCCCGTCGGTGAGCGCCGAGCGCCCCGTGTGGAAGGCCGCGAGCGCCGGCACGGCGGACGCGGCGACGGCGAGGCCGACGACGGCGGCGCCGACGATGCGCAGTCGGGGCAGCGAGACCGCGCTGTCGAGCGTCACGAGCGCCGCGCCGAGCACACCGAGCCAGGCGAGGCTCAGGCCGTTTCCCGGCCAGATCGCGACGGGAGTGCCCTGGGCGAACGAGACGGCGATGCCGACCGCGAGGAAGGCCGTGGCGAGTCCGCTCGCTGCCAGGACCAGGAGGGTGATCCCGACGCGCCAGCGCGGAGAGACCGCCGCGATCAGCGCGAGGAGCGCGAGCGGTGCGAAGAGCACCCCGATCCAGGGCGCCGGGCCAGGGCCGAGAATGTTCGCCCAGCCACCGAGGTCCGCGGAGGGGAATCCCGAGGCGAGAGCGAGGCGACCTGCCTGACCGGCGGCGACCTGAGGTCCCGCCCAGATCAGACCGGGGTCGCCGAGCAGGGCGACGAGGGTTCCGTGACGGAGCTGCCAAGCGACCAGGGGCGCGAACAGCGCCGCCGCGGGCACCAGCACCCAGAGGAGCCGGATCGCTCCGCGCACTCGAGCACCGGCAAGGCTGACGCCGACAGCGATCACCCACAGCAGCAGCAATGCCGGGACGAGGGACGGCGCACATGCCGCGACCCCCGCGAAGAGAAGGGACGCGGCGCCCGCGGCTCCCCACGAGCGATGCGCGACGACCGCCGCGTGGAAGAGCCATGGCAGCAGCAGGTGAACGAGGACGCCGGTGGGTCGGCCGTCGACGAGCGCGGTGAGGAACGTCGGCGCCAGCGCCCAGACGATCCCGGCGAGGATCCGGAGACCCGCACGATC
The DNA here is from genome assembly GCF_023715885.1 of Microbacterium hydrocarbonoxydans. Lineage (GTDB taxonomy): Bacteria > Actinomycetota > Actinomycetes > Actinomycetales > Microbacteriaceae > Microbacterium > Microbacterium hydrocarbonoxydans_C. The sequence goes on from NZ_JAMBOY010000002.1 coordinate 408,154, forward strand.
CGTGACACGCGTCGCCGCGAACCACGCCCCGAGCACCGCGAGCGGGAGCGCGAGCACCCAGAGCAGGACGAGAGCGAAGGACGGGCCGGCCGGCCACAGCGAGCCGAGCACTGCGATCACCCCGGCGAAGGGATCGGCCGGCCCCACGACGTCGACTCCGAGACCGCGGATGCCCCAGGCCGCGTCGGCCCAGAGGGCTGCGAGCGTCGTGCGCAGCGGCAGCAGCGCACCGCCGCCGAGAACGGGCCACGCGAGCAGAGAGGTGAAGGTCGCGACGCTGACGACCAGGGCGGCGAGCACGGCCCACGCTCCTCCACCCGAGAAGAAGCGGAGTTCGTTGGCCACCCCGCGTTCGCTGCCGTGACCGTCATCCAGACGGCGGCGGAGATCGGCGCGGCTCACGCGCAGCGGCGCGATGCTGGACCAGGTGGATGTGCGGAACTCGCGGATGCGCCGGCGCGAGCGCGACACGGCTCCGACTCTTGCCATGGCGGTGGCGGCAGCTCCCCACTCCGGTGCCACGGCTTCCGGGCGCTTCCCGATCAGGTGCGTGATCGAGCGCCACAGAGCGAGCGGCAGCAGCGTCAGCCAATGCAGGGGAACCGCGGCCACCGGCGCGTAGGCGAGGCGGCGATGCAGCTGTGCGAGACGCTGGGCGAAGGCTCGTCGGCCTCGGCCTGTCGGCAGCGCCGCAGGGCCGTCGGGTGACACTGAGACCCGGGCGGCCGGCGCCAGGACGACGCGGCCGCCGCCGAGGCGGGCGCGGACGCCGAGGTCCAAGCCCTCGTCCGCTCCGCCGAGCGCGCGGTCGGGCCGCAGCGCGTCCCTGACCTGCGAGCGGATGAGCATCCCGCGGACGTCGGCGCCGAGGACGTCGTCGCGGCCGTCGTGCTGTCCCTGGTCGAGCTCGCCCGCGGCGAGCTCGACGGAGCGCCCGAGGCTCGTCATGCTCACGCCGAGTGAGACGATCTCGCGGTCGTCGTCCGTCTCCACGAGCTTCGGTGCAGCGATGGCAGCCGACGGCGAGCGCTCGAGTGTGCCGACGAGTCGTTCCAGCGCCCGAGGATGCGGGGCGGTGTCGTGCGCGAGAAGCCAGACAGCGCTGCCCTCAGGGATCCGCGGTCTCGCCAGCTCGACCGCATCGGCGAACGACGTGCTCGTGCGGGCCTCGATGACCCCCTCGACCAGTTCTCCGACGGTCGCGCTCTCCCGCGCCGTCGTCGCATCGCCGCACATCACGAGCGTGATCGCCGCCGGCGTGACGGTCTGTGAACGCAGAGCGTCCAGCGTGTGCAGCAACTGCGCGCGGGCGGACGAACCGGGGCGCGCGACGATGATGGCATGAACTCGGGCTGGCATGACGTCGTCAGCCTATGCGGGCCCGCGACTCGCCGGATGCAGTGGATGCGGCGTGGCCCGAAGCCCGGTCGTCAGCTCGCGCGGCGCTTGAGCTTGCGGCGCTCGCGCTCGGACAGACCGCCCCAGATGCCGAACCGCTCGTCATTGTTCAGGGCGTACTCGAGGCATTCGCCGCGTACGTCGCACGAGGTGCAGATCCTCTTGGCGTCGCGGGTCGACCCGCCCTTCTCGGGGAAGAAGGCCTCGGGGTCGGTCTGCGAGCACAGAGCGTCGGTCTGCCACGCGAGTGCGTTGTCGTCATCGGCCTCGACCCTGCGGACCCCCGGAACGCCGAGGTTGACCGGGTCGACGAACCAGTTGTCCGGCACGTCCGAACGGTATCCCGTCATCTCGATCTCCAACCCTGTATTCCGCCCCCTCGGCGGGCCGTGCACCACTAATTACACCCGTGTGATTCGCATCGGTCAAGTCGCGGATCGTAAACCCTCAACGATCTCTTGAAGGTTCACGGCGGTCCCTCGGCGTGTCGCGACGGCGTGTCGCGATCTCAGCGCGCGTCGGCTGCGGCTCCCGGCATCGCGATGAACGCCTCGCCCGCCCCTGCCAGGGTGACGCGCCCCTCCTCGGCGTCCGCGAACAGAACGGTACCGACCCGCACAGCTCTCCGTTCGCCGTCGGCACCCACCACCGCGACATCGCCGGCCGTCGCGAGCACCATCGTCGGTCCGCTCACCGGCACCTCGACGTCGTCGCCCGACAGGGCGGCGCGCTGCAGCGCGAAGTCCGCGACCGGGACCTCGTAGGTCGTGAGGGCGCCGCTCGCGGACGGTCGCAGCACCGGCACCTCGCCGGGGGCGGTGTCGAGGATCGACAGCAGCTCTGGGACGTCGATGCGCTTGGGCGTCAGGCCGCCGCGCAGCACGTTGTCGCTCGCCGCCATGATCTCGACGCCGAGACCGGAGATGTACGCGTGCAGAAGACCGGCGCGCAGGAAGACGCCCTCGCCCCGCTTCAGCACGACGTGATTCATCAGAAGCGCCACGACCACGCCCGGGTCGCCGGGGTAGGTCGTCGAGATCGCCGACACCGCCCGCAGGGTGTCCGCCCACTTCCCCGTCGCCGAGTCGGCTGCCGCTCGCACCGCAGTGATGACGTCGTCCACTTCGTCCTGGGCATCGCCGGAGAGCAGCCATCCGATCGCGTCGCGCAGGACGTCGCCCTCGCCGGAGAGGCGCTCGATGAGCGACTCCACACCGGTGCCGCCCCTCAGCTCGGCGAGCAGCCGCAGAGTGCCGGGCACCTCGCGCAGGCCGCTCAGAGACTCGAAGCGGTCGCTGAGGGCCACGATGAGCTCGGGCTTGTGGTTGTCGTCGCGGTAGTTGCGTCGCGGGTCGTCGAGGGCGAGCTCCGCCTCACGGCTCCATCCGTCGCGGGCCTGCGCGATCGTCGGGTGGACCTGGATCGACAGCGGCGATGCGGCTGCGAGCAGCTTGAGCAGGTACGGCAGCGTGCCACCGGTGACGGAATCGAGCGTTCCGCCCCCGTCGATGTCGGCGGGATCTCCGGGGTGGTCGCCGAACCAGACCTCCGCCTCGGGCTGAGCCGCCGGTTCGCGGCCCTCGAGCTCGGCGAGGAGTGTGGTGGATCCCCAGGCGTAGTCGCGGGGTGCGTTCGTCAGGCTGAGCAGCATGTCACCAGGGTAGGGCGCGCCGCGATCAGCGGGCGACTCGATGACACACGTCCGGGGGGGGGGGGGGGGATGACGGGCGGGACCGGGCGCGCGGCGCGTCCGGTCGATGCCCGGGTACGCGCGGTAGCCTGATCCCGATGGCGCAGTACACGAAGCATCCGGTCTCCGCTCCGCCCAGCGCACCGGAACGCGAGTCGACGGGGCATCTGCTGCTGCGCGGCTACATCATCCTCGTGCTGTTCGCGACATTCGCGCATTCCGCGGTCTACAACCTCGTCGGCGAGCTCGGCGCCGGCATCGTGCTCGCGGCGTTCGTCGTCGTCACGCTGGCGATCGGCATCCCGATGGTGTCCCGTCGCCGCCCCCAGGCCTTCGCCTGGCGCCGCCTGCCGTGGGCCGCGACCGCCTACACCGTGCTCGCTCTCGTGTCAGTCGCGTGGTCGCAGTGGCGCGGTGCCACGCTTCTCACGTGGGCCCTGCTCGCGGGAGTCACGGTTAACGCCCTCTTCATCGTGCACGTGCTGAGCTGGAGCGAGATCGTGCGCGCCCTCGCCTCGGCGTTCAAGTGGATTCTCGGTCTGTCGCTCGCGATCGAGCTGTGGGTCGCTGTCGTCGTGCACGGTCCGATCCTGCCGAACTTCTTCGTCCGGCCGGACGGCGATGTGAACGCGCACTGGTACTGGGTCCGCGGCAATCTGTTCGACGGCGAGCGCATCCAGGGCATCGTCGGCAACTCGAATTTGCTGGCGATCATCAGCCTGTTCGCCCTCATCACCTTCGCGATCCGATTCGCGGCACGGGCACGGTGGCGCACGACGCTCGCGCTGTGGTCGCTGCTCGCGGCGTTCTTCCTGATCAGGGCCGGCTCCGCGACCGCCTACGCCTGCGCGGCGGCAGCCCTCGTGGTCCTCGTCGTCGCACTGCTGATGCGTCGCACCACCACCCCCGGGGCCCGCACCCGTCTCTACATGGTCTTCATCGGGGGCGCAGCGGTGCTCGCAGCCGCTGTCTGGCTGCTGCGCGGACCGCTGCTCTCGGTGCTCGGCCGGAGCGCCGACCTCACCGGCCGCTCCGACAAGATCTGGGAGAAGGTGCTCGAGCGCGTCGCCCAGCATCCGCTCTTCGGCAACGGCTTCTCCAGCCCGTGGGTGCCGTTCGACCCGGCGTTCGACAGGTGGATCGTCGACCACGGGATCACGGTCTTCCACGCGCACAACATGTGGCTCGACGTCCTCATGCAGCTCGGCGTGGTCGGTCTCGTGCTGATGGCCCTCGCCTACCTGAGTCTGCTCTGGCGGTCCTGGTTCTTCGCGGTCGACCGCCCGCGCTGGGACCTCACCGCCGATCGCGAGTATTCCCCGCTCACCCTCCTGCCGAACCTCTTCACGGTCGTGCTGCTCGTGCAGGGTCTCACCGAGTCCACCCCGATCATGCTCTGGGGCTGGATGCTGCTGGTGATGCTCAGCTTCAAGATCAAGTCCGTCCCTCTCGTCGGGGTGGGTGAGCGCGACCGCGTGATCGAGCGCGGCGAGAGAGCGCGGCGGGTTCCGTGACGCCCGAACGGCGTCTCGCCGACCTGCTCGGATCCGCGGAGTTCGCCCGGGCGTTCACGATCGCGGTGCTCACCGCGGTGTTCGGATCGTTCACGATCGAGCGCCTCACGTCCCCCGTGACTCTGGCGACCATCATCGCCGTGCTGTGCGGTGTCGGGGCCAGCGTGCTCTGGGTCCGCCGTGCCGAGCTCTCGCCTCTCCGCCTCGCCCCGTCGTCGCTCCTCGCCTTCCTGGCGTGGGCGCTCGTGAGCCTGGTCTGGACGGCCGACAGATCCGACACCGCCTTCGGCTGGATGGCCCTCTTCGGCTTCGCGTTCCTCGCGATCGCCGTCGGGCACGTGCGCGACACCCTCCAGACGGTCCGCGCCCTCGGTGACACGCTGCGCATTCTGCTCGTGCTGTCGCTCGGGATGGAGATCCTCTCCGGCATCCTGCTCGACATGCCGTTCGGATTCCTCGGCATCCAGGGGAACCTCGCGCTCGGCGGCCCCGTGCAGGGGCTCTTCGGCAGTCGCAACATGCTGGGCTTCATCGCGGTCGTCGCGCTCATCACCTTCGTGATCGAGTGGCGGTCCCAGTCGGTCACGGCACCGCTCGCGATCCCCTCCATCGCTCTCGCCACACTGCTGGCGTTCCTCTCGTCCTCCCCCACCGTGATCGTCCTCGCGGTCGCCGTCGGGGTGAGCACGGTCGCGCTCACGATCGTGCGGCACACGCCGCGCGAGCGCCGCGGCGTCGTGCAGTGGGCGCTCAGCGTGCTGGTCGTCCTCGCCCTCCTCGCGGCCTTCATCCTCCGCCACGCGATCATCCGGCTGCTCGACGCCGGATCAGACTTCTCGATCCGCGCGACCCTGTGGAACACCATCCTCGACTTCGTCTCGCTCAAGCCGATCCAGGGCTGGGGCTGGTTCGGGCCCTGGGCGCGCGGCGAGTTCCCCTTCACCTACATCAACTTCCTTCTCGACGACCGGCACGGGAGCGCGCTGAACGCCTACTTCGACGTGGTGCTGCAGCTGGGTTGGGCCGGCCTCGTGCTCTTCCTGCTGCTCGGGGGCGTCGCGATGGTCCGGTCCTGGCTCGTCGCGAGCGCGCGCCGCTCCGTCGTCTACGCCTGGACGCCGCTCATGCTCGTCACGCTCGCCGTCGACTCGATGTTCGAGAGCTTCACCCTCGAGGGCGCCGGATGGTTCCTGCTCGTGCTCTGCGCTCTGCGCGCCGGTCAGTCACGGTCGTGGCGCGAGAACATCGACGCGGCGCACACCGGCGCGATCCCCACGCTGCATCCGGAGCGCTAGCCGCACGCGGCGCCCTCGGGGGATTCGTCGACTCGCCCGGTAGGCTGGGGTCTGCTCGCGGCGCCCTGCGAGACGACACCCTCCCGGAGATCCCACTCGTGACACACGTCCCCTTCGACCCGGCGTCCGCCACGATCGTCATCGTCACCTACAACCGATCGCACCTGCTCACCGGGCTCCTCGAGAGCATCGCGGCGATGGACCCCAAGCCCGGCCGCGTCGTGATCATCGACAACGCGTCCTCCGACGACACGACCGCGGTCGTCGAGTCCTTCCGCCCGCGACTGGGGACCGAGGTGGTGTACCGCCGTCTCGAGACCAACACGGGCGGCTCCGGCGGATTCAGCGAGGGTATGCGCACGGCGTACGAGCTCGGCTCCGAGTGGATCTGGATGATGGACGACGACGTCGAGGTCATGACCGACGGACTCGCCAAGATGGGCAAGTGGGCGCCGCGCTTCAAGAGCATCCAGGGACGCCGCTACGACTACGACGGCAGTGAGTTCTACTGGCAGTACCGTATCGCCGAGCGCATGGGCATCCCGATCCCGTTCGCGCCGTCGGGCTTCGACGCATCGGGGTTCAAGGAGATGAACAGCGGATGCTTCGAGGGCATGTTCATCCACCGCTCGATCGTCTCGCAGATCGGCCTCCCCGATCCCCGGTTCTTCATCTACTGGGATGACCAGATGTACGGCTGGCTCGCTTCCCGCAAGACCACCGCCGTGATCGTCGACGAGTTCGTGCTTCGCCGCACCCGCGAGATCAAGCAATGGGACATGGGCATCCGCCACATGAACGCATCGAGCAACGCGTACCGGTTCTACATCATGCGCAACCGCGCGTACCTCAAGCAGTACTACCGCGTACACGACAACTACAACCCAGTGCTCTTCGGCCTGGGGACCGCGATGACCTTCGCGAAAGAGCTCATCCGCCTGTTCTTCGTCGAGCGCACTGTGCGCGGCACGAGCAACCTCTTCCGCGGTCTCAAGGAGGGCGGCCGGCTCGGCCGCGACCGTTCGTGGAAGCCGATGCCACCTCTGGAGGCGTGAGTCGCATGGCCGAGAACACCCAGCCGGACCTGCAGTGGGGTCCGCTCGAGCAGAAGCCCGACAACCGGCGCAAGATCTGGGTCGTCGCAGGGCTCGCGGTCGCTGCGCTCATCGCCGTCGGCGCGCTTCTCTTCTTCCTGCTCCCGAAGGGCGAGTCCCCGACTCCCGGCAGCACACCGTCGGCATCAGCCGGTGAACCGACGGCCTCCCCGTCGGACGAGCCGACGGAACCAGCGGTGACCACCGCCCCCGAGCCTCAGGAGCCGAGCGTCGACGAGTTCCGCGCGCAGGTCGAAGCTTGGTTGTCGGATGCCGCCCGAGGGCTCGACATCGTCGCCGGCTCAACGGGCGAGGATTCGCTCTCCGCGGTCGGGATCCTCCAGGAAGATGCGCTCCGCCTCGGCTCAGCGCTTCCGCCCTCGTCGATCGCCGATGAATGGCGCGAGGGTGTGAGCGCCTACTCGGCGAGTCTGGACGAGCTGAAGAACGCGCTCTCACAGGGCTCCGACTCGTCCGCTCCGCTCGAAGCTGCACGCGGCGATGTGGTCGCGCTCTCGGAACTCGTCGGGAGCTGACGATCTCGGATTCGGCTCAACGCGGGTCGTAGTCCGCGTTGTAACGGTCGAGCACCTCGCCGATGGGCCCATCGAGCACGAGGCCGCCTTTGTCGAGGTACAAACCGCGGGTGCAGAATCGACGGAGATCTCGCTCGTTGTGACTGACGAAGAACAGCGTCCTCCCGTCGGCGAGCAGCTCGTCGATTCGTTTGTAGCACTTGTCTCGGAAGGCCTTGTCACCCACGGCGAGAACCTCGTCGACCAGCAGGATCGGCTCGTCGAGCTGGGAGACGACCGAGAACGCGAGCCGCACCTTCATGCCGTTGGAGAGGTGCTTGTAGGGGGTGTCCTCGAAACCAGCCAGCTCTGCGAACGAGATGATGTCGTCGTAGCGTCGCGACACCTCGTCGCGCGACATGCCGTGCAGCCCGGCGGTGAGCCGTACGTTCTCCCGAACAGTCAGATCTCCGACGAAGCCGCCGGTGATCTCGATGAGCGGTGCGACACCTCCGTGCACCTGAACCCTGCCTTCGTCGGGCAGCAGAACGCCCGCGACGAGACGCAGCAAGGTCGACTTGCCCTGGCCGTTCCGACCGACCACGCCGATCGACTCGCCCTGCTCGACAGCGAACGAGACACCACGCAGCGCCCAGAACTCTCCAGGTCGTGACCGACGCGACGCGCCGGCGAAAAGGTCTTTGAAGGATCGTCTGCCTCGCCTGTTGCGCCGAAAGTGAACGCCCAGATCCTCCACCTGGATCGCGGTGACCATCACAGCTCCTTAAGCACCGGGCGCTCGAGCGAGCGGAACGTCCAGACCCCCAGCGCGAGGATCACGAGGGTCATCACGACGCTCACAAGAAGGGTGAACAGATTCCACTGATCCGGGAAGAACGGCATGCGGTAGAGCATGAAGATCCCGGCGAGCGGGTTGAACGCTCCGAGAGTCTGGAAGACACCGGGCAGGTCGGTGACGTTGTAGATGATCGGCGTCGCGTAGAACATCGCCCGCAGAATCAGCGCCGTCGTACGCTCCAGATCCACGTACATCACACAGAGAGGCGCCACCAGCAGCCCGAGCCCGACGAGCAGTATCGTCTGGAGGATCATCGCCACCGGCATCCACAGCACGCCCCACCCGATCTGCACGGTCTGAGCGGGATCGGCCTCGACGACGAGATTGACCACGATGAAGATCAATAGCACGGGAAGGGAGAACAGGTACTCCATCCCCTTGCTGAGCACGATGCGATTGACCCAGATCGTGCGCGGAATCGACGTCGAGCGCACCAACCGCGCGTCCTTCTTGAAGGCTCGTGTGAAGTCCGATACCGACGAGTTGAACCAGACCCAGGGCAGCAGGGCGCTGATGAGGAAGATGATGTACGGTTCTTCGCCGACGTCTCGATGGAAGACCTGGGTGAACACGAACCAATAGATCGCGCTCATGACGAGCGGATCGAGCACCGACCACAGGTACCCCAGGAAGCTGGTCGAGTACCGGACCTTGAGGTCGCGCGCAGACAGCAACCAGAGGGAATGCAGGTAGCGCCGGGGCGTCCCGGGCGCCCCGACGACATCGTGACTCACAGAGACGAGTCTACGAGAGCGAGTTGTTCCACAGCGACAGGGCCGAGCCGATGGCCATGTGCATGTCGAGGTACTGGTAGGTGCCTAGGCGGCCGCCGAAGTGCACGTCTCGCTCGCCCTTGGCGAGTTCGCGATACGCCAGCAGGCCTTCACGATCGGTCGATGTGTTGACCGGGTAGTACGGCTCGTCCTCGCGATTTGCGAAGCGCGAGAACTCACGCATGATGACGGTCTTGTCGGAGTCGTAGACGTCCCTGCGCTCCGGGTGGAAGTGCTTGAACTCGTGGATGCGCGTGTAGGGCACGTCCATGTCCGGGTAGTTCATGACGCTCGTGCCCTGGAAGTCGCGGACGTCGAGGACCTCCTGCTCGAAGTCGAGGGTCCGCCAACTCAGCGCGCCCTCCGCGTAGTCGAAGTACCGGTCGACGGGCCCGGTGTATACGACGGGAAGCTGCCCGACGGTCGCCCTCTTATTCAGCGGCTGGGACTCGTCGAAGAAGTCTACGCCGAGCTTCACCTCGATGTTCGGGTGATCAGCCATGCGCTCGAGCCACGCGGTGTAGCCGTCGGTGGGCAGACCTTCCCAGGTGTCGTTGAAGTAGCGGTTGTCGTACGTGTATCGGACGGGCAGGCGGCTGATGATGTCGCCGGAGAGCTTGTGTGGGTCGGTCTGCCACTGTTTGGCCGTGTAGTCGCGGAAGAACGCCTCGAACAGCGGGCGGCCGACGAGCGCGATGCCCTTCTCCTCGAAGTTCGACGCGGTCTTCACGTCGAACTCGCCGGCCTGCTCGCGGACCAGCGCGCGAGCCTGGTCGGGCGTGTACGCCGCCTGGAAGAACTGGTTGATCGTCCCGAGGTTCACCGGCAGCGGGAAGACCGTGCCCTTATGGGTCGTGTAGACACGGTGCACATAGTTGGTGAAGGTCGTGAAGCGGTTGACGTACTCCCATACGGTCGGATTCGACGTGTGGAAGAGGTGCGCTCCGTAACGGTGGACCTCGATGCCCGTCTGGGGCTCCACCTCGCTGTACGCGTTCCCCCCGATGTGGTGACGGCGGTCGATGACCGTGACGCGACGTCCGGCGTTCGCCGCCCGTTCCGCGATGGTGAGGCCGAAGAAGCCCGATCCGACGACGAGGAGATCCATGGAGCTGCTTTCGTTCAGGGGCCCCGTGACGTAGCACGCGCACCACGTCCGGCCCGCATAAGAGCGTACGGTATTCACCTTCGAGGCGACTCCGGACACTCGCCGTGCGAGCGATAGGATCGGAGTCGATGTCCACCGACTCTCCGGCCACAGGTTGCCCGGCCTCCGAGCGCACGGTCTCCGTGATCGTTCCCGTCTACAATGCGATCTCACATCTGACAGCGACCGTCGACTCCATCCTGTCGCAGACGTACCCGCATCTCGAAGTGATCCTCGTCGACGACGGCTCCACCGACGGGTCGGGCGCTCTGTGCGACGACCTCGGCGCGGCGGACTCCCGCGTGCGCGTGATCCATCAGCCGAACGGAGGGATCGGTGCCGCACAGAACGCCGGTCTCGACGCAGCCACCGGCGGATTCATCACTTTCTGCGACAACGACGACCTCATGAGCCCACACCTCGTCGATCGGCTCCTGAGCGCTCTCGTCGAGGCCGACGCCGACATGAGCTGCTGTCGATGGTGGAATGTCGGCGCCAGTGGAGCACGAGCCGCACTCGCGCGACACCGCGACGATCCCCCTGGCGACATCGTCGTGTTCGACGATGCCGCCCGCAGCTACCAGAACGTGTTCAGCGTTGGTCTGCGACGTCTCCGCGGCGAGGAGCTGAAGTACTTCAGCGAGGCGAACTGGGGAAAGCTCTATCGGGCTTCCCTGTTCCAAGGCCTGCGCTTCCCGGAAGGACGCTTCGCACAGGACGTCGCCATAGCGATGGATCTCTACGAGCGCATCCGCCGCGTGGCTTCCCGCAGCGACCGCCTGTACTTCTGGCTCCAGCGCGGCGACAGTGTCTCGCATTCTCTGCGCTCCGCTGCGTACTACCACGACATCGTCCGAGCGCACGCCCGATCCTTCGAGAAAGCTCTCGCCCTCGGCGTATTACCGGCTCGGGCCTTCTACGGGCTCACGGCACTGCGCTACGAGCGACGCAGCGTAGGCTCCCCGTCGGAAGCCGAGACCTACCGTTCGGACCGAGTCCTCGTCCGCTCCCTGCGGGCTCGTCTGAATATCATCCAGCGCGTCCGGTGCTTCGGCCTGCTCGCGCTGCGGCGCGTCGAGGTGTTCGTCTACGACCGCACGATACATCGCCGTCAGTGACTCAACGACGGCGCGCGAAAAGGAAGTGCCAAGCTGCGCCGACAAGGGGACCCGCGATCAGGCCGATGACGGTGCGCGCACCGACGTCGCCGGGCGTGAGTGCGACCGTCGCGATCGCGAGCAGGCACGCGATGACCCATCCCGTCGCGAACACGGTGTGTCGTCCGGCCGCCAGGACTCGAGCACCCGTGACGGTGAGCAGGCCCAGGCACCCGGACGCGACGACGAGCCAGGTCAGCAGCAGGCCTTGCACTGCGAAGCCGTCCCCGAACAACCAGATGAGCACGCCCTCACCCCACAGTCCCGCGATCAAGCCCAGCACGGGCGTGATGACGGCGAGACCCAGCACGACGGCGTACATGAGCTTGCGCGCGGTCTCCGGCGATGCGCTGAATCTGGCGATGAGCATGCTCTGCAGCACGGTGAGGGGAACGAGGATGGGAGCTCTCGCGAGAGTCAGCGCCAGGACGACGGCGCCGAGGGCGGCGCGGTCGTCGCTTGCGACGATCGAAAGGACCAGCGGGAACCCGGTCACCAGAACCGCATTGGACGTCGAGGCGACGATCGTACGGCTCGCATTCGCCGCGAAAGCTCGATAGCTCTCGCGCACGAAGGCATGAGACCGCACGGCCGACCAGCGAGCCCACCCGACCAGAACGAGCGAGATGGGGAACGGGAGCGCGACCGCCCAGGCGATGACAGTCCCGTCTGCGCCCGCCCAGAGAGCGACGGCTACCAGGACGAGGCGGAGCAGGCCGTCGATGAAGGGGATGGCCGCGAAGCCTCCCCAGTGCCCGCTGCCGGCGAGAATGCCGTTGAGAGCGGCGACCCCGACGTACGATGCGACCCCGATCGCGAGCGGGAGCGCCCAGAGCGTGTTCCCGGCACCGAAGAGGGGCTCCGCCCAGAGGAGGGACGATAGCGAGACGAGCAGCAGCACGCACCCTCCGAGTGCGGCGGCGAAGCGAGGGACGGACGAACCACGCCGGCCGACGAGGCCATGCTTGCCGATGTCGGACACGGCTCGCGTGGTCTCCTGCTGAACGCCGAACAGCACACCCACGACCATGAAGAGCGCCGCCCAGTAGACCGAGAAGGACGCGTAGCCCACCGGTCCTACGGCCGGGGCCACGATGAGAAGGGTGATGAACCCGCTCGCTCCGGACACGGCAGTGGCGATGAGGACCAGGAGGATGCTGCGTCGCGGTCGCTGCCGAGCCGGGTTGTCCTCAGTCGCTACCATGCGCGCCGCGCTTCCCTTCTCGGGCGGGTTGATCGACGCCGGATCGCGCCCACGGCCTTCCTCGACCGACTCGGCAATTATGCCAGGCTGTATCGGGGTGGTCGGCCGCTCCACAGCCCGACGGCTCCGTCGATGGTGGCGTCGGCCGACCATATACTGGCAACCATGGTGTACCCCCTGGATCAAGTGCTGGTCGTGATGCCTGCGTTCAATGAATCCGAGGTGATCTCGCAGGTCATCTCCGAGGTTCGAGCGATCCTCCCGGGAGTCAGCGTCCTCGTCGTGAGCGACGGATCCACCGACGGCACGGTCGAGGTCGCCCGAGCAGCTGGTGCTCAGGTGCTCGAGCTGCCGTTCAATCTCGGTGTAGGAGGTGCGATGCGGCTCGGATTCCGCTACGCCGTCGAGAACGGCTTCCCGGTCGCCGTGCAACTGGATTCCGACGGGCAGCACAATCCCGCGGACGTGCCTGCACTCGTGGCGGAACTCGAGCGGTTCGATGTCGCCATCGGCGCGCGGTTCGCCGGGGAAGGCGAGTACACGGTGCGCGGTCCGCGCCGGTGGGCGATGAAATTCCTCTCCGGAACGTTGAGCAGAGCGCTCGCGACCAGACTCACCGACACCACTTCCGGCTTCAAGGCGCACGGACCCCGAGCTGTCGCGCTCTTCGCCCAGGACTTCCCCGCCGAGTACCTCGGCGACACGATCGAATCGCTCGTCACCGGTCACCGAGGGGGCCTCACCTTCACCCAGGTCGGTGTCGCGATGCGCGAGCGAGCCGGGGGCACGCCCTCTCACAACCAGTTGAAGTCCGCCGTCTACCTCGGGCGCGCCTTCTTCGCCCTGGTGATCGCGTTCCTCCGCCCGCGCCGCTGGACGACGGCAGCAGCATGATCCTCGCGCGCTATCTCCTCGGCATCCTCGGAGCACTGCTCATCCTGATCGTCGCAGTCGAGCTGTTGCGTCGGGGAAAGCTACGGGAACGGCACACCTTCTGGTGGCTGATCGCCGGCGCGTTGAGCCTCGTGGTCGCGGTCTTCCCGTCGATCCTCGATGGGCTCGCGGCGCTGTTGGGGGTGGACGTCCCCGTGAACCTCGTCTTCTTCGTCGGGATAGTCGTCCTCTTCCTCGTCTGCATACAGCAGTCGACGGAGCTCACGCGATCGGAAGAGCGGACGCGCACACTCGCCGAGCGGGTCGCACTGCTCGACGATCGTCTGCGCGAGGTGGAACGGCGGTCGCCCGCGTCCGAATCACGCGATCCCGAGTGACAGGTCCTTCGGCGTTCGCCATATAAGCTAGCCGTCATGACTTCTTCGGCCGGTGGGGACACCGCGGGCTCTTCCCCGCGGACCGTCGACTCCTCCTCTCCCTCCTCCCGACGCCACGTCGTTCGCGTTCTCATCGTCGCCTTCCTCGGATTCGCTGCTTTGCTCGGATGGAGCTTCGCGTCCCCGATCGGCGCGAGCCCCGACGACAACTTCCACCAGGTGAGCATCTGGTGCGCGCCGGGCGAACGCCCCGGCCTCTGCGAGACCACCGACAACCCCGACGAGCGATCGGTGCTGTCCGTGCTGGCGAACACCTCGATGTGCTACGCCTTCCAACCGGAGCACAACGGCAACTGCGAACCGGCGCTCTCGGGGATGACCACCACCGGACACGGCAACTTCATCGGCATGTACCCGCCGGTCTACTACAGCGTGATGAGCGTGTTCAGCACGGCGGACGTGCAGACCTCGATACTCACGATGCGTGTGTTCAATTCTTTCGTCGCAGTCGCTCTCGTGACGTCGATCTACCTCCTCGTCGATCGGAGACTCCGCACGCCGATGCTCTGGAGCCTCCTGCTCACGGCAGTGCCGATGGGGGCATTCCTCCTCGCGAGCGTGAACCCCAACGGGTGGGCCATCCTGTCGGCTGCGACCCTGTGGGTCGCCATGGTCGGTTTCTTCCGCGCGCCGACCAGGGCCCGACAGATCGCGCTCGGAGCGCTCGCTCTCATCGCAGCAGTCATGGGCGCGGGATCCCGAGGCGACTCGGCCGCCTACGCCGCGTTCGGGGCAGTGGTCGCAGCGATCCTCTCCTACGAGCGGACCCGCCGCTATCTCCTCTCGCTTCTCGTCCCCCTCGCGACGATCGTGATGGGGGCGGCCTTCTATCTGAGCTCCAGTCAGGTCGGCTCGGCGCTTGAGGGCCAGATGCCCGGAGGACCCGCTCACGAGGTCAACTTCATTCCCGACTTCATCAGCACCGTCCTCAACATCCCCCAGCTCTGGGTCGGAAACTTCGGTTCTCAGGCTCTCGCCTGGGGAGACGTCAAGATGCCAGCCATCGTGTGGTTCACCACGCTCGTGCTGTACGCGGGTATCGCGTTCTGGTCGCTCTCCTTCAAGCGTGATGTGCGGACCACGATCGTCATCGTGCTCGCCGGCATCGCGATGGTCATGGTGCCGAGTTGGGTGATCACTCAGAACGGCGTGGAGGTCGGCGTGCTGGTGCAGCCGCGCTATGTGCTTCCGCTCCAGGCTCTGTTCATCGGCCTCCTCCTGTACGGCGCCGGTGATCTGCGAGTCGCGCTGCGACGTGTTCAGCGCTGGATTCTGGTCATCGGCCTCGCCGCGGCGAACAGCATCGCCCTCTACCTCACGATGCGGCGGTTCCTCACGGGTACCGACTACGCCGGCTTCGACCTGAACAAGAACATCGAGTGGTGGTGGGAGAACATGCCGGTCCCGCCCGGGGTGTTCTGGGTCATCGGCTCCGTGGCGTTCGCCGCCCTCCTCGTCCTCGTCACAGGCGTTCTCTCGCATCGAGACGACAGCGCGGAGTTCGCGCCGACGACGCTGGCGCCGGCCTCGGGAGAGCCAGCGCCGTCCATCCGCTGAACAGAAACAGATAGGGCTCACAGTGCGTACTTCTCAGGGTCTCGCAATCGTCACCGGAGGAGCCGGATTCATCGGCGCCGCGATGTCGTCAAGGCTCGCAGACACATTCGATCGGGTCATCGCGTTCGACAACCTGCATCCCCAGATCCATCCCGACCACCGGCCATCCGACGGATTCGATCCGCGCGTCGAAGTCTTCGAAGCCGACATCACCGATGCGACTGCCTGGGACCGGCTGCTCCGCGATGCTAAGCCGGACGTCGTGATCCATCTTGCGGCCGAGACCGGCACTGGCCAGTCGCTCACAGAGTCGACCCGGCACACCATGGTCAACGTCGTCGGGACCTCCACCATGCTCGATGCGCTCACGCGCAACGACGCGGTGCCCCAGAGGATCGTCCTCGCGTCCTCCCGCGCGGTTTACGGAGAGGGTGCGTGGCGGTACACGACCGGCCCGCAAGCCGGGGATGTCTATTACCCCGGTCCTCGGCCTACCTCGATGTTCGAAGCGAAGCAGTGGGATTTCCCCGGAGCAGAACCGCTCGCGATGAACGCCGCTCTCGTTCAGCCGCGACCGGCGTCCGTCTACGGAGTGACGAAGCTGGCTCAGGAGGATCTGCTCCGCATATGGGGCGACGCGTTCAGGGTCGAGATCGGCATCGTGCGACTGCAGAACGTCTACGGGCCCGGTCAGACGCCGTCCAACCCATACACCGGCATCATGTCGCTGTTCTGCCGGGTGGCGCACAACGGCGAACAGATCTCCGTATACGAGGACGGCGAGGTGCGCCGCGATTTCATCATCATCGACGACGTCGCCCTGGCGATTCTCCGCATGGTTCAGGTTGACGACTGCCCCACCGTGCCCATCGACATCGGCTCCGGCTCATTCCAGACCGTCGGCGCGGCAGCAGAGCTCATCGCGAGTCTCTACGGAGCTCCGGCACCGCAGATCACGGGTCAATGGCGACATGGCGACGTGCGCCATGCCTGGGCCGACCCCGAGCCCGCGCGACGTCTCCTCGGCTTCAGCGCCGAGGTGGGCGTCGATGAGGGATTTCGCCGACTGGCGAGCTGGGTCGACACGCAGACCTCGTACCTCTGATTCAGCGCACGCGCGAGGGGCCCCGATCGGATGATCGAGGGCACTTCTCGCTTGTCGCTCACCGAGGAGGCAGAGTCGGAGGGAACTGCGAAAGATACCTCTCGGTGAAGACGTACAGCACCGTGTCCGCGTCGCAGACCTCAGCAGCGGCGACGATGTCCGGACGGTTGTCCGGGTAGTCCAGGTTGTGCCGCTCCTGGCAGGTCTGCTCGAACGCCTGGGCCCAGACCGGAGCAAGCGCTTCACCGGTCGAATCACGCATGATCAGCGCTCGGCCGACACCGGACTCCGACTCGGTTCGCGCAGGCATGTCGAGCAGACCGACCGTGCCATCCGAGGAGCCTGGCTGCTGGGCGCCGTCCGGACCGGTGATCGTCGAATCGACGGGTGCCGAGGTCGGAAGCATCGGCGATGCCCAGTCTTCCACGGTCGACGTGTTGCCGTAGGGGGTGAATTCGTTCGGGGCGTCGGAGAGCTCGACGCCCGTCGGATCGGGCGCGTCGATCCGGCTCCATACCGAATCAGGGTACAGATCGGATGCACAGGCCACGGTCTGCTGCCACGCCGCGTACGCACCGAACGGACTCCAGTGACTGTTCACGGCCGAGAACACAGGGGCGTCAGTCTTCGCCTCGTCCATGGCACCGCGCACGTCGACGAAGGGGATATCGCCAGAGTGCTCATAGAGCTGTTCCAGATGGGTCATACCTTGGATCTCATCGGCCCAGTCCGGCAGGTTGTCACGGTACAGCTCCCACTTCGCCGGAGCCACGACGATCACGAGCTCCCTGCCTTGCTCGGCGAGCTGATCATCGAGGTCACTGAAGTAGACGAGCCACTGCGCCAGCTGGCTGTCCATCCACGGTGCTCGTCCCAGGGCCTGTGAGAAGTTGTCCGACTGCTCATCACCCCAGAACTCGAATCCGTCCCTGCCTTCCACTCGCATGCCGAAGGCCTCAGGGTGGGCGGCGAACACCGCCTCCGATGCCACGGTCTGCTCCCCCGACCAGATGTCGGCGGGGTGGGCGGCAAACTCATCTGCGACGCAACTCGACGGCAGCGTGAGCTGCTGAGAGGGCTGTGACAGAGCCTCCGCCTGCGCCTGCGCGGCTTCTGCTTTGGAAGCCGCGCGTGCGCTCAGACCGACGATCGACATCGTCACCACGGCCACCATCAGGATGGCGAGAGGCACGAAGTACGCGATACGTCGGGCGCGGGATCGAGGAGGCTGTCGCTCGACATTGTGCATCGAGTGCAGCGACGGACCGGCGCTCACGATGCTGCTCTCTCACCCGAGCGCAGCGAGTCGGCGAAGCGAGTCGAGGAGAAGTCGGGGTTGACGATGCGACTCTTCACACGTGCGGTCAACGGCGAGACGCGTTCGGAGAGCGACCTCATCCATCTCGGGGTCCAATCCTTCAGCGACATGGCCGGCTTCTCGAGGAGGTGCCATGAAGCGATCGCCACCAGGTGGACGGCGATGACGATCACCACGTGGTAGGCGAGCCACCCGTAACGCTCGAGGCCGAAATACGTCGCCAGCGTCATCAGCGGCCACGCGTAGATGTAGATCCCGTACGAGAAGTCGCCGAACCTCGCCCACCGCGTGAGAGGCAATCGGACACCCACCCACATGAGGAAGTACAGGAATCCGAACTGCCCCAGAACGTTCCAACCTCCGAACGCGTAGGTGAACAGCCCCAGCCCGAGCATGCCGATAGCGACCCGGTCGTCGAGGACGATCTTGTCTCCATGAAGGGCGAAGAGCATCCCGAATGCGAAAGGGGCGAAGAACATGAGGATGAACGGATCCGCCAGCACCCGGTTTAGGCCGCCGATGTTCCCCGCGCCGAGCCACTGGAGAGCGTTCAAGGCGATCACGACGACGGCGAATGCCGTCGCGAAGCGCTTGGACGCGAGCGCACCGAACAGCCCCAGCAGTCCCACCACGATGTAGCAGAGGAACTCGTAGGAGAGCGTCCACGCGGAACCGTTCCAGTCCCGCACTCCGTGGTTCAGGAAGTACGGGACGGTCTCACCCAGTCCGGCGATGTTGCGCTCACCGAGGGTCAGGAACATGTTGTCGATGAAGTACGTCTTGGGCGATTCGACGGCGGCCGCCCAGTAGCCGTCGAATGTTCCTTTCTCCAGCCGCCAGGCGACGGGTGCCAACACGACCACGGTGAGGATGAGCGCCGCCCAGAAAGCCGGGAAGATCCTCAAGCAGCGCCGCCAGAAGTACCGCCAGATCGTCGAGCGACCCATCCTGGACTTCGTGATGAGGAAACCGGAGAAGAAGAAGAAGCCGGCGACCGCCACGCCTCCGAGCGACTGCTCGTCGGAGATCTGGATGCCGAGGTCATGACCCCCGTAGAATCCGGCGACGGGCCCCGAGTGGGAGAAGATGACGAGGAATGCGAGGAGCCACCTCAGAAAGTCCAGGGAGTTCGAGCGGGGATTGAACGCCTCGGCAACGGTCAATGGTCCGCGTGTCTTGTTCACGTGTCCTGTCCCTTTCGCGGCCCTCGCCCCATGCGCCATCTGACGTAGACGCGGCGCCCGGCGTCGTAAGCGGGATAGACCAGCCGAACAAGACGCGGAAGGCGGGACCGAACCGCGCGCTTGCTCACGCTGAGCAGAGTCGGTCCTTGCTGCAGACGGTCGAGATAATCCCGCTGCTGCATGACCGTGCCGGGCAGGCCCTGGCTGAAGTTCTGGAGTTTGAACTCGAGAGACGGGTAGTTGATCGACGCGAGCTCCGTGCTCTGCACGGTGTACACGGGCATACCCGCCCCGAGCGACGAGTAGGTGAACAGGCGCTCGACGACGTGCGCGAGCGACCCGTCGCCGTAGGCCTCGTCATCGAAGTCCTGCCAGGTCAGCCCGGCATCCACGAGCGTCCGCAGCGCCCGAGGGCGGGCGATGAACATCGACCCGTACGCGGACAGCGGAGTCGACTCGTCGAGAGGCGTCGTGATTCCGAGCTTCGCGCACAGGAGTCCTGCCCGTTCCTTGTTGAGGAACCAGGACTTGCCCAGCGTGGGGAAGCCGATGTGGATGACGGGCGGGATCACCATGCCCATCTCGGGACGCTCGGCGAACAGGTTCACGACGTTGGCCGCATAGTTGGCGGAGTGGACGAGATTGCCGAACAGGTGCCTCTTGAACCACCCGCCGGCGACGGCACCGTCCTGCGGGGAGCGCTTCGAGTGGAGTTTCACGACGATGTCGAAGCTGTCATCGCGCAGAAGGTCGGCACAGCCGAGAAGGAATGCCGAGACGTCGCGGCCGGCGTTGGACTCCGTGATCCTCACCTCATACGACGAGACTCCCCGTCGCGCCAGCGCGGTCTTGATGGAGGATTTCTTCTGCTCGGTGTCGGTCGTGACGACGACATGCTGCTCGCATGGGATGCGGTCGGCATAATCCATGAGCTCGTCGATCATGTCCTCGTAATAGCAGTGGATTGCGACGAGTGCCCGCATCCCCTTCACACGGTCGAGCTGCTCCGGCGTAATCTCCAACGCGTCCGAGTAGATCCGGTGGAGGGAGAAGTTGGTCGCGGCCACCCTCGGCTCCGTCGTTCGAGCGATGTTCTCCCACACCAGCTCGAGCGGATAGTCGGATGTCTGCTCGAGGATGTCGATCACATCACGCCCGATGATGGCGTAGTCGGAGAAGTAGAGCGGACTGTGGAAGAAGGTCCGACGTTTCAGGATCGGCAATCGCTCAGCAGTGAGCTGCACGACCTCGTCCAAGATGGGATTCAAGCTCGCATAATCCGAACCGGGAAAGAGCACCGCTGACGTGAATCCGAGGTTCTCGAAGTACTGCGTGAAGCGGCCCTCGTGCAGATCGACGGACTGCTCATAGCTGCTGATCATGGGCATAGACGCCCAGTACTCCCGGAACTCTTCCGACGTCAACAGCGGCTTGCGCACGGCGATCCAGTGCGACTGGATGTGACGCTCGAGTACGCCCTTCGCGGCAAAGGGATGCGGGCGCACCTCCTTGTGCTCGGTGATTCCCCAGAAGTCGACGTCCCACGTCTGCGCTTTCTCGAACATTTCCGAGAAGGGGTACATCGGTCCGAAGAAGGTGTAGTTGAGGAGGATCAGTTCATCGAACGCGGCGAGGCGCTCGAACCCGAACCGTTCCAGGCCCTCCTTGTAACCCCAGACGTCGAAACCGACGTTCTCACGCTCCCACACGTCGTCTGCGACCCTTTCGAGGTCCGCGCGACCCGCTTCTGTGAGTGGGCCGTTGGAGACGACGACGATGTGGTCGACGTGCTCGCGCAGCTTCTCGAGACAGTATGCGACGTAACGGTCGACTCCCCCGTCCTTCTCCCAGAAAAGATAGAACGCGATGCGTTTCACGGGGCTCCTTCAGGGGACGACAATCTCGTCGAGTATAGCCGCCGACACCACCGGCTCCCTGAGACCCGCTCATTCTCGCCAGCACGAAGAGCGCGGACGTGGCGCGCTCGTGCCGGCGTGGAGACCGGGATAGGATTGCGGTTTGAGCGGCGCGACGAAGACCAGTCCCGCCCCGGGCCCGACGTCGTCACGACCTGAGCGAGAACGCACCGCATGACTGATTCCCCCCGCACCGGCGAGCCGCACGGCTCGACCAATGTCCTGATCGTCACTCCCGACACCCTCGGCCGGAAGATGGGCGGCCCGGCTATCCGAGCCTGGGAGATCGCGAAGCGGCTCGGCCGCATCACCGATGTACGGCTGGTCTCCATCAAGGGCGCAACGCTGAGTCATGAGGCGTTCCAGGTGTTCACAGCCGATGACGATGAATTACGCGGCCACGTGGCGTGGGCAGACATCGTCATCGGTCAGGGCGAGGTGTTCGCGCTCCACCCCTGGCTGGTGGAGTCCGAGGCGATCATCGTCGTCGATGCCTACGACCCGCTACATCTCGAGGTCCTGGAGTCCGGCAAAGACGAGGGCGAGGAATCCCGCCGGTTCCTGGTCGACTACTGCATCGACATGCTCACGACCCAGCTTCGGCGCGCGGACTACGTGATCTGCGCATCGGAGAAACAACGCGACTTCTGGCTCGGACATCTCGGATCCCTCGGGCGCATCTCGCCGGCGAACTATGACGAGGACCACAGTCTGCGCGCGCTCATCGACGTCGTCCCTTTCGGTGTGTCCGACGATCCCGTCGTGCAGACCCGACACGGCATCCGTGATGAGATCGAAGGGGTCGGTCCCGACGACAAGATCATCATCTGGGGCGGTGGGGTCTACAACTGGTTCGATCCCCTCACACTCATCAGGGCGGTGCACAGGCTGTCGCAGGCACATGCCGACGTGAAGCTCTACTTCCTCGGTATGAAGTACCCCAATCCCGATGTACACGAGTCCAAGATGGCCGGCGACACGCTGCGGCTCGCCGAAGACCTCGGACTCGTCGGTACCCACGTCTTCTTCAACACGGACTGGGTCGAGTACGACGACCGCATCAACTTCCTTCTCGACGCCGACGTCGGCGTCAGCACCCACAGTGATCACATCGAGACCGCATTCAGCTTCCGAACGAGGATCCTCGACTACCTCTGGGCAGGCCTGCCGTTGATCGCGACGGACGGCGACGGGTTCGCTCCGCTGATCCGAGACAACGACCTGGGAATCGTCGTTCCCCCGAACGACGTCGATGCGCTCGCCGCCGCGCTTCAGGATCTCCTCTTCAGCGATCGGCTCGACGAGATCCGTGAGAACGTCCGCACCTTCGGACGGACGATCAGCTGGGATCAGGCGCTCGTGCCACTGATCGACTTCATCCGTGAGCCACGTCACGCGGCCGACTTCCCGTCATCGCTCACAGATTCGCTGGAGGCACACAGGCTGCTACACATCGAAGCCCTCGAGGCCAAGGTCCTCGAATTGGCGGCGGAGCTGGATGGCACCCAGCACGCACTCACCGACGCGCGCGGAGACCTCGACCTCCTGCACCGAAGCACCTCTTGGCGGATCACGAAACCCGTACGGATGTTGGGGCGCACTCTGCGACGGCGCTGATGTGGCGTTGCCGGATCCCAGGGCGACACCCCGACCGGCAGCCATGCCGGGGCGAGGGCGCCCTCCTCAGGATGCGATGGTGACCGTCGCGGCAACCGAGCCCAGAGTGGGCGTGGAGTCGTAGACGGTGAACATCTTCCCCTGCATCAGCACATGCGAATTGATATCGATGACCTCGGAGACGTTGGCGTTGATGTAGTACTGCCCTGCACCGAGGTGCACCTTCTCGATCCGGAAATCCACGTGGGTGTCGCCAGCCGGAATGGGGGGCAGCGTGATGTCGAGCCGCTCGGTGTTCGACGCGATCGTCATCTGACCGAGGGTGGTGTCGATGCTGAACCCGGCAGCCCAGCGAGACATCGCCTGATTCGCGCGAACCTCGATGCGCAGGGTCAGCGGCTCGCCCACCCGTACGGACGCCACTTCGGTGCCCGCATCGTCGAAGAGTCTGATCCCCGTGACCTCGACCGGCATGCCCGACTCGACTTCATGCGTCTCGTCCAGTCGACGCCCCTCGAGAACCTGCCTCAGCACGGCGACTCCCTCGTTGACGTCACCGTCGAAGACGATCTCTCCCGACTTCAACACGACGGCGCGATCGCACAGCTCCTGCACCTGCGAAGCCGAGTGCGAGACGAGAACGATCGTGCGCCCTTCCGCGCGGAACTGCGCGATGCGTTCCATGCACTTCCGCTGGAAGGCCTCGTCGCCGACAGCGAGCACCTCGTCCACGAGCAGCACGTCCGGGTCCGTGTGGACCGCGACCGCGAAGGCGAGACGCACGAACATCCCGGATGAATAGAACTTCACCTGGGTGTCGATGAACTCGCCGATGCCGCTGAACTCATGGATCGCGTCGAACTGCCTGTCGACCTCCTCGCGACTCAGACCGAGTATCGCAGCGTTCAGGTAGACGTTCTCGCGTCCACTCAGGTCGGGGTGGAAACCCGCGCCGAGCTCGAGCAGCGCGGCCATACGCCCACGAGAGAAGATCGCACCGCTCGTCGGCGCGAGGATGCCCCCGATGAGCTTGAGGAGCGTGCTCTTTCCTGAACCGTTGGCGCCCAGCAGACCGACCGTCGTCCCCGCCTGGATCTCCAGAGACACGTCATCGACAGCTGTGAAGCGCTCGCGGTGCTCGCGTCCCAGCTTGCCGAGGTGGAAGATACGGTCCTTGAGGGTGTTGTCCTTGCGGACTTGGAAGGACTTCGACACGCCCTCCACTCGTACGACGACGGGACCGGGTTCAGCGGATACGACCATCACAGCTCCTGTGCGAAGTTGCCCTGCAGTCGCTTGAAGACGCGATGCGCGAGAAAGACCAGTACAACGCCCACGACGAAGGCGATCAGAATCCGCAGACCGAGCTCTGGCGGGTAGTCCGCCTCCGTGCCGCTCCCCCAGAACGCGCGGTGGAATCCGAACACTCCAAGGGTGATCGGACTGTTCAAGTACACCTCTAGCACCCACGACGGGAGATTGAACGTGCGGAACGCGTCGGCCGCCATGTGCCACGAGTAGACGATCGGCGATGCCCACATCGCGAGCATGACGAGCAGCTCGAGCAGGTACTGCACGTCGCGCAGGTACACGTTGACTGCGGCCAGGAAGATTCCGAGAGCAAGGCCGTAGACGAGGATCAGCGCGACCGAGGGGAAGAACCACAGCATCTGAAGGAGATCATCCGGGAGCGCGCGGAAGACGAAGGCTGCGGCGAGCAGCACTCCACACTGGATGAGGAACATCACGCCCGCGCCACCGACGCTGGCGAGCGGGAAGATCTCCCGCGGGAGATAGATCTTCTTCACGAGCCCGGAGTTGGCGATGATGGAGCTCGCCGATCCGACCACCATCTCGCTGAAGAAGCTGTAGAGGGTGAGCCCGGAGAAGAGGTACACAGCGAAATCGGGGATGCCCTGCGCCGCCCGGAGGAATTGCCCGAGCACGATGAAGTACATGAGGAAGACGATGATGGGCCGGATGACGGTCCACAGGAACCCCAGCACACTGTCACGGTAGCGAGCCTGCAGGTCGCGCCGGACAAGGAGTCCGAGCAGCTCGCGACGCTGGAACAGCTCCCTCAGCTTCCCGCCGCGACCAACCGTCACGAGGCCCGACGAATCCGTCCGCGTGAACGGCGTGGCGGCAAGCAGCCTGTATCGAGCGTCCGTATCCACCTTGCTCCACTATCCTCAAACCAACTTGCCCACTCTACCGTAGGCATCCCTGCGCCCCCCTCGGAGCAACCGCCGAGCGACGATCCGATAGCCTCGATGCGAGCGCCCGCAGCCTGGCGGGTACCGACGAGAATGGTGAAGCAATGACGGAATCGTCGCGCGTGGTTGTCACAGGCGCAGGGGGCTACCTCGGTCCTCACGTGGTCTCCGCCCTTGCGGATCGCGGGCACGAGGTCGTCGCCGTGGTCCGGCCAGGATCGTCGACGACCATCGACCGGCGAGCGACTCGATTCGAGGCCGACATCCTGGCCGACGAGTTCGACGTGCGTTCCTGGGGACCTGCACCGAAGTTGGTCCACCTGGCCTGGAAAGACGGCTTCGTCCACAACTCCCCCGCCCACATGTCGCAGCTATCGGCCCACTTCCGCCTGTTGACGTCTGCCGCGCACGCGGGCACGACCCGGATCGTCGCGCTCGGAACGATGCACGAGGTCGGTTACTGGGAGGGTGCCATCACCGCCGACAGCCCCACCGACCCCAAGTCGCAGTACGGCATCGCCAAGGACGCGTTGCGACGCTCACTGCCCCTTGCACTTCCGGAGGCGGTCAGTCTCGCGTGGGCACGCGCTTACTACATCTACGGGGACGATCGTCGCAGCAACTCGATCTTCCGCAAGCTGCTCGAGGCCGTCGACGCGGGCAAGACCCTGTTCCCGTTCACCACGGGCAAGAACCGCTTCGACTTCATCCGAGTCGAGGAACTCGGTCGGCAGCTCGCCGCCTTGACGGAAGCTGCCGACGTGACCGGAACCGTGAACTGCGCGACCGGCGAACCGGTTTCGCTTGCCGAGCAGGTCGAGAAGTTCATCATGGAGAATGAGCTGCCGATCGCCCTGGAGTACGGGGCCTTCCCCGACCGCCCCTACGACTCCCCCGGAGTGTGGGGCGACGCGTCGGAGATCACCGAGGTCATGTCCCGCGGTTGACAGGACGAGGCGTGCCGTCCTACCTCGCGCCGGACGGCACGCCTCGCGTCAGTCGTGCATACGGGCCGGCGTCACCGCGTCTTGCCGTGCGCGAGCACCTCTAGCAGGTATCTGCCGTAGCCGCTCTTCACGAGAGGCTCCGCGCGTTCGCGGAGTTCGTCGTCAGTGAGGAAGCCCATGCGCCACGCTACCTCCTCCGGGGAGCCGATCGACAGCCCCTGACGCTTCTGCACCGTGCGGATGAACTCCGTCGCCTCGCTGAGCGAATCGAACGTCCCGGTGTCGAGCCATGCCGTTCCGCGCGGGAGGATCTGCACGCGAAGGTCGCCGCGGTCGAGATAGACCCGATTCAAATCGGTGATCTCGAGCTCGCCGCGCGCCGACGGCTTGAGGTCCTTGGCGATCTCGACGACGTCGTTGTCGTAGAAGTAGAGTCCCGGGATCGCGTAGTTGCTCTTCGGAACGGCCGGCTTCTCCTCGATCGACAGCGCCCGGCCCGCCGAGTCGAACTCCACCACACCGTAGGCGGTGGGGTCGGCGACCCAATAGCCGAACACCGCGGCGCCGGTGAGGTCGGTGTACTCCCGCAGGTGCGATCCCATCCCCTGGCCGTAGAAGATGTTGTCGCCGAGAACGAGCGCAGCGGTGTCGTTGCCGATGTGGTCGGCGCCGAGCGTGAACGCCTGCGCGAGTCCATCCGGGGAGTGCTGCTGGACGTAGGTGAGCGAGACGCCGAACTGGGAACCATCGCCGAGAAGCCTCTGGAACTGATCGGCGTCGTGCGGAGTGGTGATGATCAGGATGTCACGGATACCCGCAAGCATGAGCGTCGTGAGCGGATAGTAGATCATCGGCTTGTCGTATACCGGAACGAGCTGCTTCGACACACCCATCGTGATGGGATGCAGTCGAGAACCAGTACCGCCGGCCAGGATAATTCCGCGCATGGGGTCTAGTGTCATCCATCGCTGCGTCCGCCGCCAAATCTGCGACGACGCCGGACAGTAGTATTG
This sequence comes from Microbacterium hydrocarbonoxydans, assembly GCF_023715885.1. Lineage (GTDB taxonomy): Bacteria > Actinomycetota > Actinomycetes > Actinomycetales > Microbacteriaceae > Microbacterium > Microbacterium hydrocarbonoxydans_C. The sequence goes on from NZ_JAMBOY010000002.1 coordinate 435,004, forward strand.
ACGGATGCGAAAGCTCTTGGTTACCGGAGGCGCCGGGTTCATCGGCTCCAACTTCGTCCACTACGTCCTCCAGAACACCGATGACAGCGTGACGGTGCTCGACAAGCTCACGTACGCGGGTGATCGCGCGTCCCTCAGTGGTCTTCCCACAGATCGATTCCGCCTCGTCGAGGGCGACATCTGCGACGAGGACCTCGTCGGCGACCTGTTCTCCGAGCACGACGCTGTGGTGCACTACGCAGCGGAGTCGCACAACGACAACTCGTTGAGCGGCCCGGCACCATTCGTCGAGACGAACCTCGTCGGGACCTTCACGCTCCTCGAGGCGGCCCGCCGCACCGGGATCCGTTTCCACCACATCTCCACCGACGAGGTATACGGGGACCTCGAGCTCGACGACCCGGCACGCTTCACGGAAGACACTCCGTACAACCCCTCCAGCCCGTACTCCTCCACCAAGGCGGGATCCGACCTCCTTGTGCGCGCATGGGTGCGCTCTTTCGGCGTCCGAGCGACGATCAGCAACTGCTCCAACAACTACGGTCCCCGCCAGCACGTCGAGAAGTTCATCCCGCGTCAGATCACCAATCTGATCGACGGCGTCCGACCGCGCCTGTACGGCGACGGCCTCAACGTCCGCGACTGGATCCACGCCGACGATCACTCGTCAGCGGTCCTCCGCATCCTCGACGCCGGCCGTATCGGCGAAACGTACCTGATCGGCGCAGACGGCGAGAAGAGCAACCGCCAGGTCATCGAACTGATCCTCACCGCGATGGGGCGGCCGGCTGACGACTACGATCTCGTCGCGGACAGGCCCGGCCACGATCGTCGTTACGCGATCGACTGGACGAAGCTCCGCGACGAGCTCGACTGGGCGCCGCGATTCTCGGAGTTCTCCACCGGGATCGTCGACACCATCCAGTGGTACCGCGACAACGAGGAGTGGTGGCGACCCCAGAAAGCCGCCACGGAAGCCAAGTACGCGAAGGTCGGGCAGTGAGCGAGGAGCTGCGCTTCGGGCTCGAACTCGCCCGCCACGACACGCCGATCGATGGACTGCAGCGCTGGGACATCCCCGTCCACGGGGACAACCGCGGATGGTTCAAGGAGAACTGGCAGCGTCAGAAGATGATGACTCTCGGGCTGCCCGACCTCGGCCCCGTCCAGAACAACGTGTCGTTCAACAAGAGCCGAGGCACGACGCGGGGCATCCACGCTGAACCATGGGACAAGTTCATCTCGGTCGCGACAGGCAGCGTCTTCGGCGCGTGGGTCGACCTGCGAGAAGGGAACGGGTTCGGCACGGTCTACTCCACCGTCATCACGCCGTCCGTCGCCATCTTCGTTCCCAAGGGAGTGGGCAACGCCTTCCAGACCCTCGAGGATTCGACCGCCTATTCGTATCTCGTCAACGAGCACTGGTCGCCGGAGGCCGAGTACACCTTCCTGAATCTCGCGGATGAGACGGTCGCGATCGAGTGGCCGGTGGCACTTGCAGACGCAGAGCTCTCCGCGAAGGACGAACAGCACCCGCGCCTGTCGCACGTCACGCCCATGCGCTTCGACTGACGGCACGCACGACGACGTGAGAAGAGCCCTGCCGAGCGCCTCGGCAGGGCTCTTCTCACGTGTGCACCGCGTGCTCACGAGATCAACGGAGTGCTCCATCCGCGACGACGACCACGGCGGCCGGCACGCCGTAATACGCGGACGCCCATGCTTGCTGCTCGGGCGTCATCGGCGCCAGCCCTCCAGAAGCGAGGAACACCTGTGTGCTGCTCGCCTCCCTGACGAACCGGGCACCGGTGGCCGCAGGGGCAACCGGAACCGCTTGGATCACGCCGGCTGAGACGGGAGGGAATGTCAGGGCGCCGTAGTTCGCCGCGTCGACACGCGCCCACCCCTGGGCCGACAGGATGTAGGAGATCCCGCTGCTCTGCGCTCGCACCGAGAGGACGCCAGAGGGCTTCACGAGCGCGAACGACTCTTCGGTGAGCGGCTTGGCTGCTGTCTTGAGCGCAGCCACTTGCGCTGCCGCGGGGACATCGAGGGTGACACCACCCGCCGCCACGACGCGCATGGCCCCGCTCGGGGCACGATACGTGCCGCTCGCGATGACGGGGTCGCTCACCGGCAGAAGCTTCAAGAGTTCTGCCGTCACCGGGCTCGAGGCTGATCCGATTCCGTACATGGCCAGAATCGAGGTGTCGGGCACCTCCCGTCGCTTGGCCGCTTGGACGAGCCACGTATCGCCACCTTGGCCGCGCACAAGCGATCCGATGGTGCCTCCATCCTTCAGGCCCAGCGCATCCAGTCGCGCGATGGAGAGCGTTCCGCAATCGCGGCCGAATGCGACGACCGTCGAGCAGTCTCGGAGCCTGAACGATGTGGCCCCGTCGGTGATGAGCAACGTGGAATCGGGCGACTTGACAACGAGACCCGGAGCGAACGTCGTGCCTCGCAGGGCGCCGCCGGCGACAGACCACAAGGCGGAGGGCAAGCCGAAGTAGCTGGCCAGCCACGTTCGTGACGCGTCGCTGTCGACGGGTTGCAGAACCCCACCCGACACGAGGAAAGTCTGGGGCGACGTGCGGTCCTTGACGAAGTGAGGGCGCGACTCGGTCTGCGCTATGGGTATCCCGCTCCACGCCATCGAGGCTGCAGCCGTGAACGACTTCGCTCCTCCGTAGTGGGCGGGATCGACCTGCAGCCAGCCCTGCTCCGTCAGGATGAGCGCGCGCCCGTCGCTGAGCATGCGGGTACTGAGAGTGCCGGTCGGTGGAAGGAATGCAAGACTTTCAGCGGTGAGACGTCGCGCGCTCTGCGTCACGATCGACACACGCGCGGCATCATCGATCCTGACGGTGCCCGCGGGATTGGACAGGAGCATGGCTCCGGCACCGTCGGTGTACACGCCGGGCCCCAACACCGGGTCGCTCGCGGGCAGCGAGCGTAGGAACGCCGCCGACACCGGGCTGGTGGCGGAGCCGATACCGAACGGCGCGAGAACAGCCGTGTCGACGACTTCGCGACGCTTTCCGGATTGAACGAGCCAGGTCGTGCCGTCGGTCTGACGAACGAGGCGCTCGAGCGTCCCTCGGTCAGCATAGGGTGCCAGTTCTGCGGACGTCACTGTGGAGAGCTGTCCGCAGTCCACGCCCCAGTCGCTCACCTGCGTGCAGTCTCGGAAGCGCCAACGACTCGTGCCGTCGAGGAGATACGACGCACCGTCGGCCGTGCGAACGAGCCGCTGCCCCGGACCGGCATGCCCAGCGAGAGCAGTGTCCGCGACCACCCTGACCTGAGACGGTACGCCGAATGTGGCTGTCATCCACCGCTGCTGATCCGCCGTGGCCGTCTGCAGAGTTCCCCCCGAGACGAGGAAGACCTGCACGCTCGATTGCTCTCGGACGAAGTGCGCACCGAGAGCCGATCCGGCGGACGGCAGACCTGCCAGGGAAGCCACCGATAGAGGAGTGAACGGCACTGTGCTTCCGTACGCGTCGACCTGGAGCCAGCCCCCGGTCGCCAGCAGGTAGTTGCGTCCGGCGACGTTTGCGGCCACCGGCAAGGTTCCTGACGCCTTGATGCGCGCCCATGTGTCCTTGGTGAGGCGCTTCGCGACCGCGCTGAGAGCCGCGACCTGCCCTTCGGAAGGAACGTCGTACACTGCGGCGTTCTGAAGGATCGCACGCATTCCACCGGAGCCGTCGGAGTAGACGCCACCACTGATGACGGGGTCGGCCAAAGGGAAATCCGCTGCCATAGCGTCGGACACGACGGTGGCACCGCTCGACATCCCGTAGCTCAGGAGCAGCGTACGGTCCGGCACCTCACGCCGCCAGCCGCCCTGAATCAACCACGACGTCCCGAGCGCGGCGATGGAGGGCTCGAGAGTACCGGGTTCGGGATAGATGGAGACCTGCCCCTGACCGACGACGGGGAGAGTCGCGCAGTTCCACCCGAATTGCAGTGCACGGTCGCACAGCAGACCGAAGCGTCGTCCACTGTCGAGCAGGTACACGTGCCCAGCGTCCGTTCTGACCGCGCGAGGCGCCGCACCGGCGTCTGCGTAGGCCGCGATCTGGGTAGACGGCACGGTCTGCAGTGGAGCGATCCAGGTGTACTGCACGGCCCGTTCGGCGGTCGGGAAGCTGTACCGCTTGCCCTGCGACACGAGGTATGTCGCACCGGTCGAAGCGTCTTTCAACATCTGCGCAGAGGCCGCTTGCGTCGATCCGAACCAATCGGTGAAGTAGTTGTAGAAGTTCCGGTTCCCGTATGCCGAGCAACCGTCGCCCTCGCCGTATCCCGCGTTCAGAGCGGCGGCGTTCGGCTGGTAGGGGGTGTAGTAGTACAGCGCCGAGGTCGCCATGTTCGCGACATACACCGGCGCGCTGCCGCAGTCCCGGTTCGGGTTGTACAGGATGTTCCAAGTCCGACCCGGTGCGTAGTAGGTGAAGTAGCGACCCTCCATGTAGATCTGCATCTGCCGCGCCGCGCCATAGATCTGGTGGAAGAAGCCGACGTATGAAGGATCGCACGGCACTCCGCCGTCGGGACATCCCTGCCCGAGGGCCGCGTTGTACCTGTTCATGCTCGGCCAGGAGTGGGTGACGAGACCCTGTTCCTTCTGCAGCATCACGATCAGCACCTGTGGGTTGATCCCGCAGGACTGAGCCACGCGGTAGATGATGCGGGCGGCCGACTCGTTGGGCGCTCCGGTGTAGCCCTGGCAATAGCGATCAGCAGGTCGGTTGACGGAAGTGATGGTGAAGTCCTTGAGGCAGATGATCGGACCCCATTTGTCCGCCCCGCCCTGACAGCGTGAGACCTTGCTGTTGAAGAACGCCTGGATCTGCGCCTCACTCATCGTGTTGCGGTTGGTGAAGACGGCATCGCTGATGATGTTGCCCGCGTTGAAACCCGCGAGATACGTCTTGATGTCTCTGCCTTGAGCCTCTTTCGCCATCGCGGGCGCGGCAGCAGCCGACGCCGGGGAGATCGGGACCATCACACCGACCACCAGCGCCGACACCGCGACGAACGTGGCGAGGACCCGGGCGATCCTCATGGTGTTTCGAGAGCGTGGGGCACGTCGAGACATGTGACCAGTGTGACGGAAGTTGCGCGATGATGCCACTGTTACACGAATTCCGCGATCGGCGTGTCGGCGTGTCTCAGAAGACACAGCGGACATTCAGCGCGCTACAGGTCGGCGTGCAGCCCCCACACGCGTTCTCCGGCACCATGCCAGGAGAAGGCGCGTGAGCGATCGCCGGCCAGCACGCTGAGTCGTCGAGCCCCGGCTTCAGCAGCGTCCTCGACCGCGTTCTCCATATCGTCCGGAGATACGGTCGCGCCGCCATCCGCGATGACATCGCGGTGCACTCCGGTGTCGCGGGCGACGATCGGCACCCCGAGCGTCATGGCTTCGACCGCGCGCCACGGCCACGCCGCGACATCGTCCGTCGCCACGAAGGCCGCAGCGCCGGCGAGCACGGCAGCACGGTCCTGCGCGGAGAGGGCGGAGCGGATGCGGGCCCGAGCCTCAGGGAGTCCGGCGGCCGCCGCGATCTCCGCGAGTCCGGGCTCGGCGCCCTCTGCGGCATCCAGCACCACGGCATCCGCTCCCGCGGCGACGGCGGCCCGGAAACCGGCCTCGATCGTCGCTGGTCGTCCGGTGACGACGATGTACCGGTCGGGGATCATCAGCGCCGCCCGGCGCTCCGCGGCGTCGAGCGGGACGACGAATCCGGTCGGCGCCGCTCCGGGGATGACCCGGATCCGCTCCCCCAGCTTCGCGATCTCCGCGAGTCGCGTGCCGATCGAGTGTGTGGGCACCACGACCGCGTCCGCGTGCTTCACCGCGCGCTTGAGCATCGCTCGATTCCAGGAGACCGCGGACTTGGTCAGCGTCTCCGGAGCATCCCAGGCCCTCAGGTCCCACAGCGTGACGGTCGTCTGATCGTTGTCGTGCACTCGATCGTGACGCACGAGGGGCGCCATCATCGACGCGGAGTGGATGAGACCGCCGCCGACCCCTGGCGCGATCCCCATCTGCCAGGATGCCGCGAGCTCGCGGCGTGCCAGTGCCAGCCGGTGCACACCGGCGAGCCCGGGCACCGCCGTCTCGCTCTGCGCGGGGACGATCGCTTCGACGTCGCATCCCGACGGCGCGGTGTCGACGAGAGCGCGCGTCAAGTCGAGAGCTGCCCAGGCCTGATCCTGATCGACGACATGCGCCAGTTGATCCAGAACGACACGCAACCGAGCACCCATGCCACCAGCGTAATCTCCGGCCTCGCCGAATCCCGGAGGCGGCGCGGAGCGACGCCGATATGCCGCACGTGCTTGAATGCAGGGGTGAGTGACGGACGCCTGCCGGTACGGCGTCGATGGTTGGGATGGGCCATCGGCGTGATCCTGACCCTTCTCGTGCTCGCGATCGGGTGGGTGACGATCCGCGGCATCGGCGCCGTGACCGATCTGCAGCAGGTCTCGAAGTCCGCCACGCAGCTGAAGGCCGCGATCGGCGACGGCGACCTGGAGCGGGCGACCAGGCTCTCCGACCGCATCGCCCATCACTCGGAGTCCGCGCACGGGCTCACATCCGATCCCGTCTGGCAGGCGTTCGGCGTGCTGCCGTGGATCGGCCCGAACTTCACGGCGGTCAGCGACGTCGCCGAGATCGCGGACGACGTCGCGTCGGAGGCGCTCGTGCCCGTCCTCGATGTCGCCGGCACGCTCGATCTCGCGAGCCTCGGCTTCTCCGATGGGCGGATCGACCTCGCACCCTTCGCCGCGATCGAGGCGCCCCTGGCCGACGCATCCGCCACGTTGAGCGCCGCTGAAGAGCGCGCGCTGGCCATCGACGCGGATGCGACCCTTCCTCCTCTGGCGGACGCCGTCGGTGAGATGCGCTCGGCCGTCACGCAGGCAGCGACGGTCGTCGGCTCCCTGCACGGCGCAGCAGCGCTGCTGCCGAGCATGCTCGGCGCCGAGGGCCCGCGGAACTATGTCGTCGCGATGCAGAACAACGCGGAGCTTCGCTCGTCCGGCGGGATCATCGGGGCCATCGCCCTGCTGCACGCGGAGAACGGGCAGATCAGCCTCGTCCAGCAGGCATCGACGACCGACTTCCCGGCGCTCGGCGAGTCTCTGCCGTTGAGCGAATCCACCGTCGCCCTCTTCGAGGACCGTCCCGGTCGCTACCTGCAGAACATCACGAACATCCCCGACTTCACCGAGGCCGGCCCGCTCGTCGCCGCCCGCTGGCAGCAGCGTTTCGGAACGCCCGTCGACGGAGTGATCGCCGTGGATGCCGTGATGACCGAGAACCTCCTCGCCGCGACCGGACCGCTCACGTTCGGACCCTTCGCCGTCACTGAGGACGATGTCGTGAGTCTGCTGCTCTCCGGTATCTACACGGCGGTGCCGGACCCGGCCGCGCAGGACCAGATCTTCGCCCAGGCGGCCGGTGCACTGTTCGGAGCGGCGCTGTCCGGCACCGAACCGAAAGCCCTGGTCGCCGCTCTCGCCGCGTCGGCGGAGCAGGACCGCATCCGCGTCTGGAGCGCTCACGAGGACGAGGAGACCTTCCTGGCCGGAACGGCCCTCGGCGGTGCGCTCCCCCGCGACGACGCGACGAGTCATGTGGGTGTGCTCTTCAACGACACCACCGGCGCCAAGATGGACTACTACACCGATGCGACGATCACGACCTCGGTCGGGCGCTGCGACGGAGAGCCGACGACACGGGTGAGCGTCACCTGGACGAACAACGCACCCGCGGATGCCGGAACGGCCCTCCCCGAGTACGTCACAGGAGGGGGGACGTACGGCGTCGAACCCGGCACGGTGCGCACCCTCATCACGGTCTACGGCCCGGAGGGCGCGACTCCGTCTCGCGTGGACCGCGAGGGCGGCGGCGGAGAAGAGGACGTCCAGACGGCGCTGCTCGGAACGCGCTCGGCCGTGCAGCAGGAGCTGGTGCTCGGCCCCGGCGAGTCGGCCACGGTCGCGGTCGACTTCCGAGGAACGGGCGCCGGCAACAGGCGGACGAACGTCGACCACACTCCGATGATCCGTGATCCCGACGTGTCTCGCGAAGAACTTCGATGCACTCCGTGACTTTCGTCGAAGCATGATGTAGTCTCTAGTCCACTGGGGAATAACTGGGTTCGCCGATCCTGTCGTGGGGACAGGATGAGCCCACGCAATCGGACGCAGGGGTGTGTCCGGATGCGATTCCGCGTGAATTTCTGGGGAGAATCATGCTGAAGAAACTGGCTGCCATCAGCCTGACCGCTGGCGCACTCGTGCTCATGGCACCTGTTGCCGCCTCCGCCGCACCGAGCGGGTCCGACTCCTATGCAGACACGCCGCGCGTGTCGGTGGGCGACCCGGTCATCGACATCTGCGAGGTGTCCACCGTCGTCTTCGGCCCCGGCTACTTCCAGCCGTCCGAGAACGTGGGCGTGTCCGTGTCGGGTGCCAACGCCGGCGCTGCCGCCGTCTCGGGCAACACGGCCGCCGCCGACGGCAGCCTGCTGCTGACCTTCCGCCCACCGTCCGACGGAGAGGGCTCGTACTCACTCGCCTTCTCGGGCTCGAGGTCGTACACCGCGCTCATCACGGTGTCGCACGGGCACGATGCCGCGGCGAGCTGCGACCACGATCCCGGCGTCGTCGCCGCAGGAACCGAGATGCCGCTCACGGGCGACGGGCTGGAGCTGGCGCTCACCGGTGGCAGCGTGTCGCCGTGGCTGCTCGGCGCAGGTGCCGCTGCGTTCATCGGCGGTGGCGCGCTGGTCGCCACCGGGATCGTTCGCCGCAGGCGCGCCTGATCCGCTCATGCACGCGGGCACCTTGACGCCCACGTGCCGAGATCAGATTCCCGCCCCGCGGGAATCGACTGGGCGACGGTGATCCCTCCCCCTCCGATCACCGTCGCCTGGCGAATCCGGTCCTGAACCGGAAGGCCCACGGCCGTCCTCTCACTCCCGGGAGCCGGCCGTGGGCTTATTCTTTGCTGTGGTGGCGCAACCGCGCGCGGACCCCCTCAGGGTGAGGGTGTCGGGGTCGGTGTCGGCGGGTGCAGCGTCTGCTGAACCAGGTCGTGGATGTAGGCGTAGTCCGGCGAGTGCTCATCGATGCCGTTCTCCGGCGTGAGCTCGATCGTGGTGACCGTCTGCTCCTTCGCCTTCGTCATCAGGTCGAAGAACTCGGGCAGCTTGTCCTGCGGAAGATCCGTGCTGATGAGTGCCGTTCCCGCCGCCGCGACCTCATTGAACCGGGTCAGCACAGTCTGCGGGGTGAATTGCGCGAGGATCGCCTCCTGCAGCTCCCGCTGCCTCTTCATGCGGTCCCAGTCGCTGGTCGTGTAGCGCGAGCGCGCGTACCACTGAGCCGTGTCGCCGTCCATGTGCTGCTGGCCCGGCTCGATCCAGCCGATCGCCCACGCGTCGACGTCGTGCGGGTTCACTCCATCCGGCGGCCCGCCCTTCGGCAGCCTCTCGGTGACATTGATGTCCACGCCGCCGAGCGCGTCGACCAGGGCGGCGAAGCCGTGCATGTCGACGAACACGTAGTAGGGGATCTCGATCCCGAGCACGCCCTCCGCGGCATCCTTCGTCGCCTCGATGCCGGGATCGGAGCCGTGAGACGCCGCATCCGGGTACAGGGTCTTGCCGCCGTCCTCGCGGCAGATCTCCGCCGCGTTGCGGACGTGGTTCATCCAGCCGTTCCATCCGCACGAGTTCGAGCTGTGCCCCTCGAAGCCGTTCGGATAGAGCGCCTGCATCGGGCTGCCGTCGCTGAACGGCGCGTTCGGCAGCTCGCGAGGAATACCCGTGATGGTGACCGCACCGGTGTCGGCGTTCACCGATACCACGGAGATGCTGTCGAACCGCATAGAGTCCCGGCCGTCGCCGCTGTCGGCGCCGAGCAACAGGATGTTGTAGTACCCGTCGCTCGGCGGCAGACTCGGCCCGCTCTGACCGAAGATCGTCGAGATCGTGTTCCGTGCCGAGCCCACGACGGTCGACGCGTAGGCGGTCGATCCGCCGACGAGTCCCAGGATCAGGAGCGCGACGAGCGGGATGGCGAACTTCGACGGTCCGGGGATCCGCACCAGCCTCACGATGCGCAGGGCGTCGAACGTCAGCACGATCCAGAGTGCGATGTAGGCGATGAGCAGCACTTGGACGATCGTGAGGATCACGGCCGAGATCCACCCGCCGCCGACCGTGAGCCACAGGAAGACCGGGCGCGCGAAGAGCGCGAGGCCCGCCGCCACCACGACGAGGAACCATGACAGCAGCGTCGCGCCGAGCCCGAGACGACCGAGCCTCCGGTTGCCTGCGACCACCTGAGCTGCGCCGGGGATCAGAACGTTCAGGAGGACGATCCACCACCCGCGCTTCGTCATCATGCCGGCGTCCCCGGTGTCGGGATTCCGCATGGGGCGCGTCTCGATCAGGGGTCGCGCCGCACCACGCGGCGGCGCGAGGGTCACAGCGAGCCCTTCAGCCGCTCGTTCTTCTCCTCGACCTGCGCTTCGAGGTCGAGTGCATATGCCTCGACGCGATCGGCGAGATCGTCGTCGGACGAGCCGAGGATCCGCACTGCGAGGAGTCCGGCGTTCTTCGCCCCGCCGATCGAGACCGTGGCCACGGGGATGCCTGCGGGCATCTGCACGATCGACAGCAGCGAGTCCATGCCGTCGAGGTACGCGAGCGGGACGGGGACACCGATGACGGGGAGCGCGGTCATCGAGGCGAGCATGCCCGGCAGATGGGCAGCTCCGCCCGCCCCGGCGATGATCACCCGGATGCCGCGGCCGCGCGCCTCGCGGGCGTACTGCATGAGCTTGTCGGGGGTGCGATGAGCCGAGACGACCTCGACCTCGTGCGGGATCCCGAAGTCGCTGAGCGCCTGGGATGCGTCGCTCATGACTCGCCAGTCCGAGTCGGATCCCATGACGACGCCGACCAGTGGAGCGGCGGAGGAGTGCAGTGGCTCAGTCACCCACTCAGGCTACGGTCTACGGCTGGGAGATCCCCCGAACGGCACGCGAGGAACACCGAGCCGCTGCGCCTCAGTCGAAGTGCGCTGCCGCCGCCCTGGCGACGTACACGGCGTCGTCGAGGTCGTCACCGGACACGTTCACATGGCCGACTTTGCGACCGGGACGAGGGTCCTTGCCGTAGGTGTGGATCTTCGCCGAGGGGTGCTCGACCATCGCTCCAGCGAAGCGCTCGCCGATCGTGCCATCCTGAGGGCCACCCAGGATGTTGACCATCACCGACCACGGGGACCGGGGATTCGGGTCGCCGAGCGGCAGATCGGCGACGGCACGGAGGTGCTGCTCGAACTGACCGGTCACTGCCCCGTCCTGGCTCCAGTGGCCGCTGTTGTGCGGGCGCATGGCCAGCTCGTTCACGAGGATGCGCTCGTCGTCGGTCTCGAACAGCTCGACCGCGAGCATGCCGGTGACACCGAGCCCTTCGGCGATCTGTCGCCCTATGCCCTCCGCCACCTGCACGAGGCGGTCGGCGGCAGCCGGTGCCGGGGCGATGACCTCGGCGCACACGCCGTCGCGCTGCACGGTCTCCACGACCGGATACGCGACCATCTCGCCGCTCGGACGCCTCGCCACCTGCTGAGCGAGTTCGCGGACGAACCCCACGAGCTCCTCCACGAGCAGCGCCTCGCCGTCGGCGAGCGCCTCCAGCCAGTCCTGCGCCTCGTCTGCCGCACGAACCACTCGCACGCCCTTGCCGTCATAGCCGCCGCGAGGAGTCTTGACCACTCCCCGCCCGTCGTGGGCGTCGAGGAAGGCCTGGAGCTCGGCCGCGTCGCGCACCGGCGCCCAGTCGGGCTGCGGCACGCCCAGTTCGGCGAGGCGCGAACGCATCACCAGCTTGTCCTGCGCGAACTGCAGGGCGTCCGGTCCGGGGTGCACCGAGACCCCCTCCGCGACGAGCGCACGGAGGATCTCCTGCGGCACGTGCTCATGGTCGAACGTGACGACATCGACGTCCTTCACGAACGCCCTGACCGTGTCGAGGTCGCGATAATCGCCGACGGCCGTGGCCGCGAGCTGGGCCGACATGCCCTCGCTCTCGGCGAGCACCCGCAGATCGAGCCCGAGTTCGACCGCCGGAGCGATCATCATCCTGGCCAGCTGGCCCCCACCGATCACGCCCACGCGCAGCGCCATGTGCCGCCTCCATTCGTCGGGACCATTCTTCCGCATCCGCGCCGCGGTCATTCACACGTGTGCGAGGCGACGGCTCAGAAGCCGGGAATGCCGTCCTGCCCGGATTGCGCGTCGCGGTGGGCGAGGATCTGGCTCACCTCGATCTGATCGGCGAGCGTCTCGTGCACCAGCCGGACGTTCGGCACGTTCGCGAGGCGGAGCGGTGCGTCGACGCCGTTCGAGAGCGTGATGGTTCCGGCTCCCCACAGCCGCTGCAGAGCTCCGCGTCGGACGCCGATCGTGTAACCCCGCGCGTGCGACATCTCCTGCCGGTTCCGCGCGCCGATGCCGTGATGCACGATCACCCGCCGCGTCGTCACTGTGACCGTGCGCGACCACCACACGATCCACGGGATCACGACCACCAGGAGGATCAGGGCGCCCGCGGCGCTGAGCAGCATCCAGTTCTCGAACGGCTCGGGAAGATTGTCGAAGAAGTACCCCGTGCCTCCGAAGACCACGATGAGCACGAGCGCCGACCACGTCAGTCGACGCGCGTGACCGCGAAAGCGCGCGATGAGCAACTCTTCCGACGGCACACCGGGCGGCGGCATCGTCGGCCGACCGCCGAGGGTCACGGGCTGGGTCACCCCTCCATTGTGCCCGCGATCACGGACAAACCCGCTCTCCCGTGACTCCGCGTGTCAGGGCTGGGCCGGACGGACGTGCACGACGTCTCCCGCCGACACGGCGTGCGTCTCGTCGCGGACGCGCACGACCAGCCGTCCGTCCTCATCGATCGTCTCGGCCCTGCCCTCGAGGAACCGGTCCCCCGGCAGCGAGACCCGGACGTCGAGACCGATCGTCGCGCATCGGTCGACGACGGCGGCGTGGAGTCCACTCGACGCCGCGTCGCCGGACTCCACGAGCGCATCCATCCGTGCTGACAGCCGCTCGAGGTAGGTCGCGAGAAGACGGTCGACATCGGCGGTCGACCCCAGGGCCGCGAAGGACGTCGCCGTGGGCACCGGCAGCTCCGCCTCCGTCATCGCGGTGTTCACGCCGCTTCCGACGATCACGGCGTCACCGGCCGCCTCGGCGAGGATGCCGCAGATCTTGCGCCCGTCGACGAGCACGTCGTTCGGCCACTTCACCGCGACGGTGCGCTCAGGGAGCTGCGCGGCGACAGCATCCGCCATCGCCGCACCCGCTGCGAGCGGGATCCAGCCGCGCGCGCTCGGGTCGTCGGGGAGGCGACGCAGCACGACCGACGCGGCGAGCGCCGATCCGGCGGGAGCGGACCAGGTGCGGTCGAGCCGGCCGCGTCCGGCGGTCTGGTTCTCGGTGAGGAGCACGGACAGGTGAGGCCAGCCGTCGGCATCCGTCGCGAGTACCCGCAGCGCCGCATTGGTCGACCCGACCTCATCGAGCTCTTCGACGCGAGACGCGATCTCGCGCGTGCGCTGCAGCTCCATGGTCAGATCTCCTCGTCGGCCTCGTCGTCATCATCGTCCTCGTCACCGCGGACGACGCCGATCTCCCGGCCCTGCCACTCGTCCCACTCGGACATGAGCCGTTCGATGGCGGCGTGGAACTTCGCGGTCGCGGCACCGGGGGTCGTGTCTCCGAAGTAGTGCTGCACCCACATGCGCAGGCGAGCGATCGCCGCCTCGTCCGCACGCACCCGCTCGACGTGCCCGAGGATGTCGGCCGCGGAGTCCGCGTCGAGCCACTCGCAGTCGGAGAGGTAGCCGCTCGTGTCGACCTCGGCGCGTTCGTCGGCCGGGCGCGTGATCATCAGAGGCTTCCCGACCGCCAGACGGTCGTAGACCATCGCCGAGATGTCGACCACGGCGACGTCGGCCGCCGCGAGCTGCCACCCGAGCTCCGGACCGTCGTCGTAGACGTGCTGGGCGGCTGGATCGGCACTGTTCGCGGCGGAGATCGCCGCGAGGATCCGACGATGCGCGGCACCGTACTCCGGGTCGACGACGCCGCTCCGCGGGTGCGGACGGTAGATCAGTCGGTGCGTCCCCGACGCCAGCACCGCCGCGGCGAGCGCCTCGCCGTGCGAGGCGATGGAGCCGTAGTGGGCACTCGGGCGGTCGCCCTCCCAGGTCGGGGCGTAGAGCACGACCGTGCGGCCGTCGGCGGCGTACGGCAGGGCTCCTGAGTAGTGATCGGCCTGCGGCCGCCCGATCTCGATGGTCCGGCGGTCGATGTCGTAGTCCCAGAGCGTGCGTGCGAGCCTGTCGCGGGCGGCCTGACCGGCGACCAGAGCGTAGTCGTACGCCTTGTACTGGTTCGTGGTCATGTACATCTTGTCGGACTCACCGTGGTTGATGAACACGTGCCAGCGGCGCCCGTATCGGAACATCTGGAAGTTACGGGTGTTCTGATTCACGTACAGGACGACCCGGATGTCCTGCGTCGAGACGAAGCGCTCGAGATCCCGCACGGTCGGCACGAAGGCCACGGGCGGGGCATCCTCGTCCAGCAGCTTGTCGGCGCCGGTCGCAGCCCGGGAGAGCACGACGACGGGCCAGCGCTTCGAGAGCTCGAGGAGCGGACGGTACCACTGGCGCATCTGGTACATGTTCACGTCGCCGTCCGCGAAGTAGACGGCCACCCGGTAATGGCCGGCCGGATGCGGGTCGCGCTCCGCGAGCCGGCGACGCACCCTCTGCACGGCCTTTCGAGAGGCGAGCGCGCGCTTCAGCAGTCGGTAGGCCTTCTTCGCGTCGGAGAGTGCACCCATCCCTCCAGGATACCGAGTGACGTTCGGCGACCCCGACCTGCCGTGGCGCCGACGGCGACGCATCAGGGAAGGGTCGAGCGCTCGTGCCATGATCGTGGTGTGCCACACAGAGACGACGACGCCACGGAGGCAGGGGTGTCGTTCGTCATGCCCGTGCTGAACGAACGCGAATACCTCGAGCACGCGGTCGGCTCGGTGCTCTCACAGGAGCTGTCGGTGCCGGCCGAGCTGGTGCTCGCACTGGGCCCGTCCAGCGATGGCACGACCGAGCTGGCAGAGCGTCTCGCCGCCGCCGACGACCGCATCCGCCTCGTCGACAACCCCGAGGCGCACATCCCCGTCGGCCTCAACGCGGCGATCCGCGCCAGCCGCTACGACACCATCATCCGGGTCGACGCCCACTCCGAGCTGTCGCCGGGATACGCTGCGCGCGCCCTCGCGACCTTGGAGCGCACGGGCGCCGCCAACGTCGGCGGCGTCATGCACGCCGACGGCCGCACACCGTTCCAGAAGGCCGTCGCTCGGCTGTACAACTCCCCCGTCGGCCTCGGCGGCGGTGCCTATCACGGCGGGACGCGGGAAGGCGAGGCCGAGTCCGCGTACCTCGGCGTCATGCGTCGCGGCGTCGTCGAAGAGGTCGGCTTCTTCGACGAGTCGATCCGCCGCGGGGAGGACTGGGAGCTCAATCTCCGCATCCGCCAGGCCGGACACCTCGTGTGGTTCGATCCCGAACTGTCGGTGACCTACTGGCCGCGCGAGAGTTGGATCCGCCTGGCACGGCAGTTCCGTGCGACAGGGGCATGGCGCGGTGAGCTCGTCCGACGGTTCGGACGGCGCAACGGCATCCGTTTCTTCGCTCCGCCCGCACTCGTGGCCATCGTCGCCGCGGCACTCGTCCTCGCCGTGCTGCAGGTGACGGGCGTCGTCGGCCAGGCACTCTCCTGGGTGCTCTCCGCTCTGCTGTACCTCCCGTTGCTCGTCTACGTGCTGCTCGTGCTGGCCGTGGCCGCACTCCCGGGCGGCGGAGGGCCGCGTCAGCGGATGTGGACGGCGATCGTGATGCCGACCATGCACCTCTCCTGGGGAATCGGCTTCCTGGGCGGAGTGCTGCGCGGTGCGCGCGACACCGTGGACGCGTCCAGATTGGGCACTCGGAACACGCCTCTCCCCTGACGGACGCGTCCGCTCCTGGGGTCAGCGGGTGACGAAGCCCTGATCGAGGATGCGGGCGACGACCCGCTCGGCGGCATGACCGTCGTCACGGGTGTTGAACTGGGCGCGCCACGCCGCGTAACGCGACGCGTAGGCGGCTTCGACTCCGTCGTCGGCGAGCGCCGCGACGAGCTCTTCCTGTGTGCGCACCAGCGGGCCCGGCGCGCGTGCTTCGAGGTCGAAGTAGAAGCCGCGCAGCTGACCGCGGTAGTGGTCGAGGTCGGGCACGAGGAAGAACATCGGCTTGCCCGTGACGCTGTAGTCGAACATCACCGAGGAGTAGTCGGTGATGAGCGCGTCGGCGGCGAGGAGCAGCTGCGAGGTCTCGGGGTAGCCGGTGACGTCGATCACGCGGGCTCCGTCGCGGTCGCGATCCGTATCGATCGTGCGGGAATGACCGCGGACGAGCACGACAGAGTCGGTCTGCTGCGCGAGCAGCTCGGGATCGACAAAGTCCACCATCTCCGCGCGGTCGTCGCGCCACGTGGGGGCGTAGAGCAGCACGCGCTCCTGCTCGCCGATACCGAGCGCAGCACGGATGGTCGCTGCATCTCCTGTGACGAGCGCATCGTTGCGCGGATACCCCTCGACCCAGATCGGACGACCGAAGAACGCGTACGCCTTCCGCAGGACGCGCTCGGCGTAGGTGTTCTGAGCGAGCAGCACGTCCCAGCGGCGCGACTCCTTGACGACAGCCGCCATGCGCCGCGGGTCGAACCCCGGCCGATGCAGCGCGAGCCGCTTGAGGGGCGTGCCGTGCCAGGTCTGCAGCACCCGCTGCCCCGGTTTGCGCGCGAACCGGCGCCGCAGCCAGTCGTTGACGACGAGCAGCCTCGCCGCGGCCCGGGCGCGCCACCACTCCGGGCTGCCCTCGACGACGGCGATCGCCCCCTCGGGCACCGCGACGGAGAGATCGACGACGCTCCAGTACCGCGTCACGGATGGCGCCTGCGCGGCGAGCGCACGATCGATCGCCCGTGGGTTGCATCCGACGCTCCGGCCGTAGAAGCTCTCGAAGAACACCGCGTTCTCGGTCGCTCCGGAGTGCGTGACGTAGCGTCCCTCGAGCGTGGACTGCCCCTCGGCGGTCTCGTAGACGGGGTCGATGGGCGCGGCCACCCGGGCGACCGACTTCTCCACCGCGATGCGGAGGCCGGGCAGGACAGAGGGTGCCACGGCGAGATCGTCGAGGTCGACGCCGGCGATGCGGATGCGGTACTCACCGGACGGGAGCGGCAGCTCGGCCCCGCCCCAGCGGGAGGCGCGGAGCGGGAAGGTCGCCTTCCACGTCTTGCCGCCTCCGGTGACACGGCCGTCGACGCGCGCGCGGGGTCCGACGAGAGTCGCCTCGGCCGGACGCTCCCCGGTCCCCTCGACCACGAGGGTCTGCGCCGCCTCGTCGATCTGGGCGGTGGTCATGCTGCTCCCTTCGGCGCGGGGACTCCCCGCGCACGGATCCTGTCGTACACCCGTCGGGTGTTGCCCCCGTCGCGGAAGGCGTGCATCTCCGCGCTGAGCGTAGCGGAACGCTCCGACCTCGCCCGGAACGCGCTCTCGTCGTCGAGAAGCGTCGTCAGGTGTGCGATCACATCGTCCCAGTTCCGAGCCGCATCGTCACCGGCGACCTCTTCGAAACGGCCGTAGAAGCCTCGCGTCGCGGCGTACTCCTCGGCATCCGGCGCCAGGTAGACCACCGGCATCCCGAGCAGTCCGACGTCGTACGCGAGGGACGAGTAATCGGTGATGAGCACATCGACGGCGGGCAAGGCGGGGGTCACATCGGCGAGGACGCTCGCGCCCAGCATCCGCACCCGATCGGTCGGGGTCGGCGGGCTGTAGTGCCCCTCTCCCAGCGGGTGGGACCGCACGAGGAGCACGGCATCGCGCTCCTCGAGGGCGCGGACGATGCGAATCCACTGGTCGGTGCTCGGCACCGCAGGGTCGGGAGCACCGTCGCGCCAGGTCGGCGCGTACAGCACGGTCCGGGCGCCGGACAGCTCGCCGACCGTGCTCTGCAGGAGAGCGATCGCCGTCGCACGCCGCTCGGCGGGCTCCCCCGCCGACAGCACGTCGACGCGCGGCTCGCCCGAGACGACGACCCGATCGCCGGGGAGGCCGAAGGCCGACTCGAGCCGGCCGCGCGACCGATGCGACGCGGCCGGGAGGACCCGGATGCGCTGCGCGGCGCGTCTGTAGAGGAATGCCACCAGCGCGCGCAGCAGCGGCGCCCCGGGGACCGGGGGAACCTGCGTCGTCGCCGGAGAGTCGAGCCCGATGCGCTTGAGCGGGATGCCGTGCCACAGCTGCACGACGAAGGCGCCGGAGTTGGCATAGCGGTTCACGTCGCCGAGTCCATGGGTGACCACGACGACTCCGGCTCGTGCGGTGGCCCACCACCCGCGGAGGCCCGATTTCGGGATCGTGCGGATGCCGAGCGCTACGGCGTCGCGCTGCTCCCGCTCAGAAGCGGTCAACCACAGCGTGTCGTGCCCCTGCGCGGCCGCGAACCGCTGCAGTGCGAGCGCGCCGTCGCCGATGCCGGCTCCGCAGCCGAACACCCAGCGCCTACCCCGCGGTACGAGGAGGGTGCCGATGCGCCCCACGAGGTAGAGGGGGATCCGGAGCAGCTTGGCCGCATTGCCGGATCCGAACGAGAAGGACGCCACCCCGCGAGCCTATCGCGGGGTGGCGTCCTGTCTGCGAGCGAAGGAGCGTCGCCGGGTCAGCCGGCGAGTTCGCCGAGCGTCACGTCGATCTCGTACTCCTTGCCGCCGCGGATGTACGTGACCTTGGCATCGCTGCCCGCGGCCGCGGCCCGCACCTGCGCGGTGAGGTCGTTCGCGCTCGTGATCGGAACCCCGTTGAACGCGGTGACGATGTCGTCGGCTTTGAGGCCCGCGGCAGCAGCAGCTCCCCCGCCCGTCACATCGGCGATGTAGGCACCGGAGACCGAGGCGTTCTCGGCACTCGCGGCGTCACGGACCGAGGCGCCGAGAAGGCCGTGCGTCGCGGCGCCGTCGGCGATGATCTCCTCCGAGACGCGCTGGGCGATGTTCGAGGGGATCGCGAAGCCGATGCCGATCGACCCGGACTCCTCCGAGCTGCCCGAACCTGCGATCGCGACATTGATGCCGATCAGCTCGCCCTTGCTGTTGACGAGGGCTCCGCCGGAGTTGCCGTGGTTGATCGCGGCATCCGTCTGGATCACGGCGATGGAGATGCTCTCCGAGCTCTGCTGCGAGCCGTTGCCGGGGAGGTCGAACTGGAACGGCCCCTGACCGTCACCTTCCTCGGGCGACTGCTGCTCCTGCGGGGCATCCTCCGAAGACGAGTCGGGAAGGGCCGACGACTGGATCTGGATGCTGCGGTTGAGTGCGCTGACGATTCCGGTCGTGACCGAGTTCGACAGGCCCAGCGGAGCGCCCAGCGCCACGGCGGTGTCGCCGACGTTGAGCTTCGACGAGTCGGCGAAGTCGATCGGCGTGAGATCCTCGGCGTCGGTCAGCTTGATGACAGCGAGGTCGTAGATGGGGTCGGTGCCGACCACAGTCGCCGAGAAGATGCGTCCGTCGGACGTGGTGACGCGGATCGTCGGGTCGGCCACGGCTCCCCCGAGGGTCACGACGTGCGTATTGGTGAGCACGTAGCCGTCTTTGCTGATGATCACGCCCGAGCCGCTGCCCGCCTCGTTCGCACCGGCGACCTCGATGGTGACGACCGACGGCAGTGCGGCCGTGGCGACCGCGGTGGTCTCGTTCACGGACCCCGGGTTGTTGACCGTGACGGTGTCGGGCCCCTGGGCGACGCCCGTGGTGTTCTCGTTCGAGATTCCGGTGAGGATCGCACCGCCGCCGAATCCGGCGACACCGCCGACGAGGGCCGCGGCGACGACGACAGCGGCGAACTTGACGCCCGCACGGGGCTTCTCCTTCGTCTTGACGGCTGCGCCCGCGGAGCCCGGAACGGGCTCAGCGGTGTGGATGCCGAACGCCGCGCCCGGGGCGGTCGCGGTCGCCTGGTGGGTCGGGCCCTGGTGAGACGGCCCCTGCGGGGTCGGCGCGCCGTAGGGTGCCTGCGGCACGGTCGGCGCCTGGCCGAGATGCGCAGCCGGGGCCTCGAACGTCGGAGCCGCGGGCTGCGACGAGGTGAACGTCGAGGGGATCTCGTGGCCGCGACCGGGAGCGGCCGGGACGTCGGAGGCCGCAATGCCGGAGGCGGGGGCGGCGGAGGCCGTCTCCGCGGTGGGGGCCTCGATCACGGCATCCGTCGTCGAACGGTCGACGTCGGACGCTGCCGGGGCGGACGGCACGGCGTCGTGCGACGCGGGTGCCGGCTGGTCGGGGGTGGTGTCTTCGTTCATGGTGTGTGCTCCTTCAACAACGCCCCTTCAGAGTGCGCCTCGTATCTGTGCGTTTCGTATGTCGAGGATGAGTTTCCGCTATGGCCTTAGCCTGGTGTTCATGAGTGTCATCCCCGGCGCATGGCGGCGCACGGCAGCGGGAGCCGGACTGCTCGCACCAGACGGTTCCGTCGCACCTACGATCTTCGCAGAGATGTCGGCAGCAGCGGCTCGAACCGGCGCGATAAATCTCGGTCAGGGCTTCCCCGATGAAGACGGTCCGGGCGAGGTCCTCGAGGCGGCCAGAGCCGCGATCTCCCGCGGTGAGAACCAGTACCCGCCCGGTCGCGGCATCCCGGATCTACTCACCGCCATAAGCGAGCACCAGCGGCGGTTCTACGGGCTCGAGGTGGACCCTCAGCGCGAGGTCATCGTGACGGCCGGGGCGACCGAGGCCCTCACGGCGACCTTGCTCGCGCTGATCGACGGCCCTGACGACGAAGTCGTGGTGTTCGAGCCGTACTACGACTCGTACGCGGCCGCCGTCGCTCTGGCGGGCGCGCAGCTGCGAACCATCCCCCTCCGTGCGCCGGACTTCCAGCCGGACCTGGAGCAGCTGGCCCACGTCGTGACCGACCGGGCCCGTGTCATCCTCGTCAACGATCCGCACAATCCCACCGGAGCGGTTTTCGACCGCCGCATCCTGGAGGAGATCGTGCGCCTCGCCGAACTGCACGACGCCGTCATCGTGACGGACGAGGTGTACGAGCACCTGACCTTCCACGCCCCGCACACGCCGATCGCCACACTCCCCGGGGCGGCGGAGCGCACTCTCACGATCTCCTCAGCGGGCAAGACGTTCTCGGCGACGGGCTGGAAGATCGGCTGGGTGCACGGGCCGGCCGAGCTCATCACCGCCGTCCTGACCGTGAAGCAGTACCTGACGTACGTCAACGGCTCACCCTTCCAGCCGGCGGTCGCCGTGGGGCTTCGTCTCGACGACGAGTTCTTCACGGGTGCGGCGCGCACCCTCTCCCACAAGCACGAGATTCTCGGCGCCGGACTCCGCGCAGCCGGCTTCACGGTGCATCCGCCGCAGGGCGGCTACTTCACAGTGGCGGACGCGTCGGAGCTCGGCGGAGCGGATGCCGCGGCTTTCTGCCGCTCGCTGCCGGAGCGCGCCGGCGTCGTCGCGATCCCGCTCACGGCGTTCGTCTCCCCGCAGCATCGCGACGACTATGCGGGACTGGTGCGCTTCGCGGCGTGCAAGCGCGTCGAGGTCCTGGAAGAGGCCGCAGCAAGACTCGCCGGCGGCTTCTGACCGCTCTCGTCGGCGGGTGTCCGATTCAGGCGGGCACCACGCGGTAGCGCCGCACGCGCAGCGACGGGTTCGTGGCGCGGACGCGCTCGATCGACGCCGCCTCGACCGTGGCCACCGCGATGCCCTCGGACGTGCCGGCCCCGGCGAGCACGACACCCTGCGGGTCGACGATCTGCGAGTGCCCCACTCCGATCGGCGTCGGGTGGTCGGCGGAGATCACGTATGCCGTGTTCTCGATGGCGCGAGCGGCCAGCAGCGTCGTCCAGTGATGCTCCTTGAGTGGACCGCGCACCCATTCCGCCGGGACGACGAGGGCATCGGCACCGTCGTCGACCAGCGTGCGCGCGACCTCGGGGAATCGCAGGTCGTAGCAGGTCATCAGCCCGAAGCGGATACCGGCGACCTCGAAGGTCGCGGCAGCGTCGAGGTCGCCGGCCTCCACCCAGTCCGACTCCGTCTGCCCGAAGGCGTCATACAGGTGCTGCTTGCGGTAGGTGGCGAGGATGCCGTCGCCTCGGACGGCGACGACCGTATTGCGTACTCGCCCGGCGTCGGAGGCCTGCTCCACGAGCCCGGCGACGATGACCACGCCGTGGTCGGATGCCGCGGCGCGCAGCGACGACACGAACTCGCCGTCCAGCGTCTCGGCGTTCCCCGCGAGCGACTCGTCCATCGGGTCGACGAAGTAGCTCGAGTACTCGGGGAAGACGACGAGTCGGGCACCCCTGGCCGCCGCCTGTGCGGTCAGCTCCGCGACGCGCTCGCGATTCCGCTCACGGGAGTCGGTGGGAGCGAGCTGGCAGACGGCGACGGGCACGGCAGCGGAGGTCATGCGCCCATCCTCCCGCACACGCCCGGGAGTCCGCCCCCGATTCGCGCACCCTCGGTATCCGTGGTAAGTTACTTCTTGTGCCGCGGGGTGGAGCAGTTCGGTAGCTCGCCGGGCTCATAACCCGGAGGTCGCAGGTTCAAATCCTGTCCCCGCAACAAATGGAAGGCCCTCTGACCCGGAGAAATCTCGGTCAGAGGGCCTTTCGCTTTCCCTGGCCGGGCGTGTCAGTCGCGACCCGCGCCGAAGCTCACGGAGCGGATGCCGGCGGCCTCCGCCTCCTCACGGGCGAGCTGCCTCTCGGCGTCCAGGTCGAGACCGCGCGCGAGGACGACGTAGGCGATCGCCGAGGCGACGAGGCCGACGAACAGGGCGATGTCGATGCCGCCGATGGCCGTCGCCACCGGACCGGTGAACCAGGTCGTGACGACGAACGGGATCATCGCAACGATGCCGATGACGTACGCGGTGATGCCGCGCCATCCCCATGCGCCGTAGAGGCCGTGCGGACGGAACATCTCCGCGACCGCGTAGCGCCCGCGACGCACCAGGTAGTAGTCGACGAGGTTCACCGAGGTCCACGGCACCAGCACGTACAGCAGCACCACGAGGAAGCTGCCGAAGGAGTCGAGGAACTCCCCCGTCGAGAACGCCGCACCCAGGAGACCGCCGAGCCCCACGAGCGAGCACGCGACTATGCGGGTCATCCGCGTCGGACGCACGGGACGGAACGAATCGGCGACCGTGATCAGCTCGATGCTCGCGGCGTAGATGTTGATCGTGATGACCGTGATGAGCGCGGGAAGCGCCGACCACATCAGCACCGGTCCGAGCCCCGGAAGGATCGCGTCAGCGGCGGCGCCGATCGCCTCGACCGGGTCGGCCTCGGTGAACAGCGACGCCACGAACGCGCCGAGGATCATGAGCCAGCCGGCCCCGACGATCACGCCGGAAGCGGTGTGGAAGAGAGCCTTGCTCGGGCTCGTCTGCGGAGGCAGGTAGCGCGAGTAGTCGGAGACGTATGGCGCCCAGCCGAGCGCGTAGGCCGCAGCGGCAGCGAACTGCACGAGGAACGCCGGCCAGTTCATCTCCGCGAACGAGAAGTCCGCGGCCGGCAGGGGCAGCACGAAGATCGCGACCACGGTGAACACGCCGAACGTGGCGAGGAACAGCCAGGTGAGCCACTTCTGCACGCGGTGGATCCAGTGGTAGCCGACGATGGCGAGAGTCAGCGCGAGAGCCGTGATGAGCACGTACCACCACGCACCCGCATCCACGCCGGTCGTGGTCGTCAGCACCTGACCGGCGAGCAGCTGGTTGAAGATGTTGAATCCGACGATGCTCGCGACGACGACAAGGCACACGATCGCGACCCCGCGGTAGCCGAACTGGGCGCGTGACTGGATCATCTGCGGGAGCCCCAGCTGCGGACCCTGCGCGGAGTGGAAGGCCGTGAAGACCGTGCCGACGCAGACGCCCAGCACGATGGCGACGACCGAGACGAGGAAGTTCGCTCCCATCGCGACGCCCACCATCCCCGTCGCCAGGGTCGTGAGGTTCGCGTTCGACATGAACCACAGCGAGAACAGACTCGACGGGGTGCCGGTGCGCTCGGTCAGCGGGACCCAGTCGATGGACTTCACCTCGATGCCGCTGGTCGAGGGCAACGCGACCTCGGTCTGCGCGACGCCGGGCTCGGGGAGACCGCTGCTCTGGTGTGACATGGGTGGGTTCCTTCTCGGGTGAGGAATCGATGGATGCCGGCGCGAGGCCTGCGGGTCAGGACGAGTGCGCGCGGTAGATGTCGGGCCGACGGTCGGCGAACAGGTCGTTGTGCGGGCCCAGCCCCTTGTCGCCGGTCGTGATCTGCAGGATCGCGGTCGCCGCGCCGTCGCTGTCCTCCGCGACGACCCAGCCCTCCCCGTCGATCACGGCCGTCCCGCCGGTCCACTCCACCCCGCGTTCGACGCCGTGCCGGTCTGCGATCACCGTGGGCAGCCGCGACGACCGCGCCGCGCCCATGGCCTGGATCGTCTCGGGCGGCCGCTCCCCCTCGGGGCGCGGTACCAGCGGCCAGTTCACCGGAAGCGCGAGCAGGTCAGCACCGGAGAGCGCGAGGGCGCGCGGCACCTCGGGGAACTCGTTGTCGTAGCAGATCGCGACACCGAGCAGCCCGACGGACGTATCGACGACCATCCCGGCATCCGTTCCGGGGGTGAAGACGAGCTTCTCCTCTCCCCAGAGGTGCGACTTGCGGTAGACCGCGAGCACTCCGTCGCGCGTCAGCACCGCGGCGGAGTTGTAGAGGTGGTCACCGTCGAGCTCCGCGAACCCGATCACTGCCACCGTCTGCGAGCCGAGCCGCTCGGCGAGTCGGCTCAGTCGGTCATCGTCCCGAGGCATCGCGAGGCGCATCGCCTCGTCACGGTCGGTGAAGACGTAACCGCTGGTAGCGAGCTCCGGCGCGACGACGAGGCGCGGCGCATCGTCGTGGAACCCGGAGAGCGCGTCGGCGAGGCGGCGCAGATTCGCATCCACATCGCCGACCTCGATCATCGGGCTCAGAGCGATCGCCTCGATGGTGCGCGCGGAGGAGAGCGTCATGTCAGCAACAGTAGGACGCGACGTGGCATCGTCCCATCCCACCGATCCTGTGGCCCCCATCGGGTTCGCCGATGGAGGCAGTCGGCGCGGATGCACGAAGCCGCGCGTCCCGCTGCCGCCGGATCGAATCCGTCAGCTGCGGGGCGCGCGGCTCGGTGCGAGGAGCTACTCCCCCGATGCGCCTTCCAGCTCGAGGAGCGTGTTGACGGCGTCCGTCAGCCGCTTGTCGGCCTCGGCGAACTTCGTGAGGTCACCCGACTTCAGCGCCGCGTCGCGGTCGAGCAGTGCCTGCTGCGCGTCCGCCAGCGCGTCGGCCTCGGCATCGGTGGGCGTCGTCGGCTCGGTCGTCGGCACTTCACCGGCGTCCGGATCGGGCTGAGTCGGTTCCACCTGGTCATCGCCGCCGGTGGCCCCGGAGTCACCGCCGAACAGGGCGTCGAGCGCCGCCGTCAGCGTGTCCTCGAACGCGACCTTGTCACCGAAGGCCACCAGGACCTTCTGCAGGCGCGGCAGCTTCGTACCCTCGGACGACTGCACGTAGACGGGTTGCACGTAGAGCAGACCGCCACCCACGGGAAGCGTGAGCAGGTTGCCGTAGATCACCTGCGACTCGCCCTGCTGCAGCAGGTTCAGCTGCGGCACCACGGAGGTGTCGGAGTTGTACGTGTTCTGCACCTGACCGGGACCGGGCACCGTGGTGTCGGTGTCGATCTCCAGCATCCGCAGCTGACCGTAGCCCTCTGCCTTCTTGCCTGCTTCCGATCCCGCGTCGGAGTCGACGGCGAGGTAGCCCATCAGCACATCTCGGTTGCCGCCGCTGCCGGAGGCGCTCGGGATGAACGTCGAGAACATCGAGAACCGCGGCGAGTCCTGGCCGGGCATCTGCATCGTCAGGTAGTACGGCGGCTGGAGCACCGAGTCGCTGCGCGGGTCGTTCGGCGTCTGCCACCGGTTGTCCTGCTGCGCGAACGAGCCGGCGGTGTCGATGTGGTAGATGCCGAGGATGTCGCGCTGGACCTTGAACAGGTCGGTCGGGTACCGAACGTGGCTCATGAGGTCGCCCGACATCTCGCTGACCGGCTTGAGCGTCGACGGGTAGATCTTCTGCCACGTCTGCAGCACCGGGTCCTGGTCGTCCCAGGCGTACAGCGTGACGGATCCGTCGTACGCGTCGACCGTCGCCTTGACCGAGTTGCGGATGTAGTTGATCTCGTCGATCGCGAGGGACGGCGACGGGAGGTTCGAGTCGGCGATCGCCTCGGACAGGCTCACGTTCGTCGAATACGGGTACGACGAGCTCGTGGTGTACCCGTCGATGATCCAGACGATACGACCGTCGACGACGCTCGGGTACGGGTCGCTGTCGAGCTCGAGGTACGGCGCGACCTTCTGCACTCGGGTCTTCGGATCGCGGTCGTAGAGGATCTGCGAGTCCTCGTTCACGAGGTTCGAGAACAGGATCTGCTCGGACTGGAACTTCAGCGCGTACAGGAGCTTCGTGAACGTGTTGCCGATCTTCGGTCCGCCGTCGCCCTCGAACGTCGTCTTCGTCTCGCTCGACCCGTCCTTCCCGCGCGGGTAGTCGATCTCGACCGGATCGGACCCGTCCGGCGCTCCGACGATCGAGTACTCCGGGGAGTTCTCTCCGAAGTAGACGCGCGGCTCGAAGTTCTCCTGGTCTGTCAGGAAGCCGGACGAGGGGATGCCGCGCTCGAGGAAGACGGGCTCGCCGTCGCTCGTGCGCTGGTTGCCCGCCGCCGCCACGAGGCCGTAGCCGTGCGTGTAGACCGCGGCGCGGTTGTTCCAGTTCGTGACATCGACGCCTTCCATGTCGAGGTCGCGCACCGACACCACCGTGTCCTGCATCTGCCCGTCGATCTCGTACCGGTCGACGTCCATGTTCTCCTGGAACTGGTAATAGCCGCGGTACTGCTCGAGCTGGCGGACGGTCGGGCTGATCACGGCCGGGTCGACGATGCGGATGGACGCCGTCGTCTCCGCGTCGGCCCGGAGCTGCCCGGCCTCGGCGTCGGTCTCGGCCTCGAACGGCGTGGTCTCGAGGTCGGCGACGCCGTACGCCTCCTTGGTGCCGTCGATGTTCCGCTGGTAGAACTCGGCCTGGTAGGCGTTCTGGTTCGGGCGCACCTGGAAGGTCGTGACCGCCCACGGGTAGCCGACGCCGACGACGAGCGAGGCGATGATCAGGAGCGCCGTCGCCGCGAGCGGGAACCGCCAGCGGCCGATCACGGCGGTGACGAAGAACAGCACGGCCACGATCGCGGCGATGATCGCGAGGATGGCGAGGCCGGGGATGGTCGCGTTGACGCCGGTGTACGCGGGGCCGACGATGCGATCGTCGGGGCTCACGAGCGTCTTGTACCGGTCCAGCCAGAGGCTGGCCGCCTGCACGAGGAGGTAGAGACCGGCAGTCACGGCGAGCTGGATGCGCGCGGCCTTCGAGATGCGCAGCTCACCCTGGCCGATGCGCACCGAGCCGTAGAGGTACGACACGAGCGCCGTGACGATGAGCGTCAGCAGCAGCACGGCGGAGATGAATGCGAGCAGGATCGAGTAGAACGGCATCGCGAACATATAGAAGCCGGTGTCGACCCCGAACTGCGGGTCGGTGGTGTCGGTCGCCACGCCGTTCGCCCAGAGCCAGACGGTCTTCCACTGGCTGGCAGCCGAGAATCCGGCGAAGAGGCCGAAGAAGATCGGCATGCCCCACATCGCCAGGCGGCGGAGCGGTTCGATGACCTCCTGGTAGCGGTCGAGCTGCGAGCTCAGCCGCACGTACACCGGTCGCAGCCGGTAGGCGAGCTGGATCGCGACGAACAGGGGCACCGCCATGCCAAGGAACCCGACGACGAACATGGTCACCGTCGCGATCCACTGCGTCGTGAGCACGTTCGTGAAGCCCAGCTGGTCGAACCAGAGGTACTCGGTGAAGAGCGACGAGAAGACGAAGAAGACGGCGATCAGCGCGGCGATGATCGCCAACGAGATGCCGAAGATTCTTCGCGAGGTTCGAGGAGTGGCCGGGTTCGGTGCGGAAGTCGAGGTCACCCTTCCATCCTAGGCACGCCTTACTGTGGTGCGGCTGTCGTTCCTGTCACGGGGAGGTCACGGCGTCACTTCGCGGCGACGGTGTCGCAGGTCGGCAGCGAGCCGACCTCGCCGCCGTTCGCGATCACCTCGAGCGCGGCGAGCGATTCGTCGAGCGTGGAGGTGCTCAGCACAGTGAGGCCGTCGGGAATATGCCCCGTCACCTCGTCGCAGTTCGACTCCGGCGCCAGGAAGTAGTCGGCGCCCGCATCCCGCGCTCCGTACAGCTTCTGACGGATGCCGCCGATCGGCCCGACCGTGCCGTCGGCTTCGATCGTGCCGGTGCCGGCCACGTTCTTCCCGCCGTTGAGCTCGCCGGGGGTCAGGGTGTCGATGATTCCGAGCGCGAACATCATGCCGGCGCTCGGACCGCCCACGTTGTCGAGCTGGATCGTCACGTCGACCTCGAAGTCGTAGTCGGTGCGCAGGGTGACGCCGATGAGCCAGGTCGTGACGTCCCCCTCGACCTGCTTCTCGGGGGTGACCTCGACGGTCTGCTCCTCACCGCCGCGCAGCACCGTCAACTGCACGGGGTCGCCCGCTGCATCCTGGATCGCCTGGCGCAGCAGCTTCGCCGAGGCGACGGGAGTGCCGTCGACGGCGGTGATCACGTCATCGGGCTCCAGGAGCCCGGCGGCGGGGGCGTCGTCGAGCACCTCGACCACGGCGACGGCGGCACCCGTGTCGTACCCGAGCTCGTTGAGAGCAGCCGCCGTGGCCTCGTGCTGCGAGTCGACCATCAGGGTCGCGTTGCGCTCGTCACGCTGCTCGCTGGTCTGCCCCTCGGGGAAGACCGACTCGATCGGGACGACGGCGCGTGACGGGTCGGTCCACGCCAGCGCGAGCTCGAACCAGCTGGGCGTGCGCTCCCGGTTGCCGACGACCTGCACGGTCGTGAGGTCGAGTGTGCCCGCGGTCTCGAACGTCTCCGCACCCTCGACCTTGATGAGGGGAACCTGCTCGTCGTCGGCACCGGCGGCCGTGCCGAGGGTGTCGTACACCGGTCCTGGTCGCTGGATCACGTAGGGCGTGGGAAGGAAGGTGAGTACGACGAGCGCGACCAACGCGACGATCAGAGCCCACACTCCCAGTCCGAGCTTCATAGACCGGGTTCGATCCACAGGTTCCTCCGTCGTTCGCGGGCGGCGTACAGCGATCTGCCCATGCCCGGGTCTCGCGGCCGATCCTGTGACTAGCGTAGATGCCACGGCTTCAGACGTGCTGAGAGGCGATCGCGATGGCAGACAACGACCCGACCCCCGAGGACTTCCAGGAGTTCCTCCGACGAATGATGTCCGGCCAGGGAGGCGGAGACATCGACCCCGAGGCGCTGCGCAACGCGTTCTCGGGTATGGACGGGCTACAGCTCGATCCGGCCATGATGCAGACGATCATGGCGCAACTGCAGGGCGCCTTCGGCGGCGACGCCTGGGAGAACGCGCTGCGGCAGGCACTGCACATCGCGAATCGCGACGGTCTCGGGATCTCCGAGGGGTCGCGCACCTCTCTCGCCGACTCGTTCGCTCTGGCCGACCTGTGGCTCGGTGAGGCGACCACCATCTCCGAGCTCGCCGAGGCGCCTAAGGCCATGACCCGCGGCGAATGGGTCGAGGCGACGCTTCCGGTGTGGAAGGAGATCGCCGACCCGGTGTCGACGAGCATCGCCGACGCGCTCACTGCGGCGCTCGACAGCCAGGTCCCCGACGACATGCGGGGCGTGGTGCAGGGCGCGGGCAAGCTGATGCGCGGACTCGGCGGATCGGTGTTCGCGGCCCAGTTCGGCCAAGTGCTGGGCAACCTGTCGCTCGAAGTCGTGTCGGGCGGCGACGTCG
The DNA here is from genome assembly GCF_023715885.1 of Microbacterium hydrocarbonoxydans. Lineage (GTDB taxonomy): Bacteria > Actinomycetota > Actinomycetes > Actinomycetales > Microbacteriaceae > Microbacterium > Microbacterium hydrocarbonoxydans_C. The sequence continues at coordinate 465,212 of NZ_JAMBOY010000002.1, forward strand.
GCATCCCGGTGCTGCCGGCCGGCACCGCTGCCGTGATCCCGCAGAACCTCGCGGGCTTCGGTGAGGGTCTGGAGATCCCCGAGGATCAGATCGCGCTGTACATCGCGACCCGTGAGCTCGCCTATGCGCGTCTCTACCGGCACGCGAAGTGGCTGCACCTGCACGTCATGGCGCAGATCACCGACTTCGCCCGCGGCGTGACGGTCGACGTGGACGCGCTCGAGGACGTCGCCAGCCGGCTCGACCCCTCCGACCCCGAGGAACTGCGCGCGGCGATCGAGGGCGGCGCACTGCTGCCCACGCAGACCGATGCCCAGCGCGAGGCCCTCGCCCGGCTCGAGAACCTCGTCGCGACGATCGACGGGTGGGTCGACGTCGTCACAGCGCAGGCGACCGCGCGTCTTCCGGACGGCGCACGCATCGCAGAGGCCGCGCGCCGACGACGCGCCGTCGGCGGGCCCGCGGAGGACGCCCTCGGCGCGCTCGTGGGCCTGAAGCTGCGTCCGCGTCGCCTGCGGGAGGCGTCGGCGATGTGGCAGGCGGTGACGGATGCCGTGGGCGCCGCCGGACGCGACGCGCTGTGGGACTACCCCGACCTCATGCCGACCTCGGAGGACATCGACGATCCCACGGCGCTCGTCACCCGGCTCCAGGCGACCGCGCGCGGCGAGCAGCCGGAGACCGACGAGTTCGACGAGGCACTGGCGCGGCTGCTCGACGGCGACGACTTCGGCGGTGGCGACGAGCAGAGCGCCGATCCCGGCGACTCCTCCCCCGACTCGTCTGATGCACGCGATGAGTCGGGCGACGACTCGCCCGGGGGTGACCGACCTGTCTGACCGGACCGCGTGATCTTCGCGAGGCGCCTCTCCTGCACGAGAAGGCGCCTCGCGGAGTTCTCCACCGATACGGCGGTCGTGGTGCCGCGGCATCCGATCTCTCCGCAGAATCGAGGGATGCCGCTCAGCACTCCGACGATCACCCGCCTCGACCCCGCCGTCCCGCTCCTCTGGCGCGACGGCGACACGCTGCAGGTCGGGGTCGAGGGGACCCTGCGCATCCCCGCCTCCGCGCCGTGGGTCGAGCACGTGCTCGCTCGCATGGCCGCCGGCTTCCGCCGCTCCTCGTTCGACGTGATCGCGCATTCGCTCGGAGCGCCGCGCGCGGAAGCCAGGGCCCTGTACGCCCGACTCGAACCGCTGCTGGTCGACGAGGTCGCCGTACATCGCGCCGCCTGGGTCGAGAGCAACGACGTGCGCGACGCGCGGTGCGAGTACCGCCTGCGCGAGGCGCTGCTCGACGAGGGGGTGCCGGCCGGCGATCCGCGTTCATCGGCGGACGTCGCGGTCGTGCTGGTCGAGGGTGCGGCCGCCGCTCTGCAGTTCCGGCGCTACCTGCGCGACGACGTGCCGCATCTGCCGGTGGCGCTCGAGCGCGGAAAGACCACCGTGGGGCCGCTCGTGGTGCCCGGAAGCTCTCCGTGCCTCGCGTGCCGGGACTCCCACGAGCGCGATCGCGATCCCGCCTGGCCGCGGCTGCACACGCAGCTGATCGGCCGCGCCTCGGGGCCGATCAGTGCCCTCCGCGTCGCGGATGCGGCCACCGCGGTCGCCGCGATCCTCCGCGCCGGAGCCGACGGAGCCGTCATGGAGCTCAGCGGCGGCGGTCGGCGCGAGCTGCGGCCGGTGAGATTTCACGAAGAATGCCGGTGCCGCGAGCTGTCGTTCCTATCTCGGCCAGGAAGCGCGACGGCGCCCGTTCCCCTCGGCCGGCTGAGCGCGACCACGACACCGACAGCGTACGCGCGGCGCGCGTGACGCCGACGTAGGCGAGTCGTCGTTCCTCGTCGATCGCGTCGAAACCCGTGGCGTACGAGATCGGCAGGGCACCCTCCGCCCAGCCCGCGAGGTGCACGTGCGGCCATTCCAGACCCTTCGCGGCGTGCAGCGTCGACAGCGTCACCGTGCGCATGGTCGGCTCGTGCTGATCCTTCGCCCGTGCCATCAGCGCATCGCTGAAGCTGCGCAGCGTCTCGTCAGGTCCGGCCTCCTCGGCGAGTCGCAGGATCGCGCGCCGCGCCTCCCATCCGTCGCGCTGCGCGCCTCCGGCCGCCGGGGGCTCGTCGCTGAGGCCCAGCTCGCGGAGAACGCGCTGCACCCCGGGGAGAAACCCGTGCTCGGTCGGCGCGACCGCCGCCGCCCGGAGGGCGAGGATGGCCTGGCGGACCTCGGGCATGGCGAAGAAGCGCGTCCCGCCGAGCACCGACGTCGCGATGCCCTCCGCGGCGAGCGCCTGCTGCAGAGAAGCCGACTGCGCGTGCGCGCGGTACAGCACCGCGATGTCGGAGGGCGAGGCGCCCTCCTCGATGCGCGCGGAGACCGCGGCGGCGATGCCCTCCGCCTCCTCGCGCTCGCTGTCGTACGCCGTCACCGTCGGCGCATCCGCGGAGAACGTCTCGCGCGCGGGCATCAGCTCCAGGGCTCCCGGCCGGCCGCGCATGAGGGCGTTCGCCGCCTCGAGTATCGGGGCCTGCGACCGGTAGTTCGTCTCGAGGCGCACGACGGTGGCGCCGGGATGCCGTCGCTCGAACTCGAGCAGGAAGCGCTGCTCGGCTCCCGCGAACGAGTAGATCGTCTGACTCGCGTCACCGACGACGCAGATGTCGCGCCGGTCCCCGAGCCAGAGCTCGAGGAGACGGTTCTGCAGCGGCGAGACGTCCTGGAACTCGTCCACCGTGAAGTGGCGGTACTGCTCGTGCACAGAGGCGGCGACGCGGGGTTCGGCCTCCAGCATCCCGGCGCAGGCGAGCAGCACGTCCTCGAAGTCGAGCTGATGCCGCTCGTCCTTGAGCGCCTCGTAGCGCTGCTGCAGCTCGACGAGCTGCTGCGCGTCGACGCCGCTGGGCGTGCGACCGAGCGAGGCGTGCTTCTCGATCGAGAGCATCGAGACCTTGCGCCATTCGATCTCGGACGCGATGTCGCGCAGCGTCGCCGTACTCGGACGCAGGCGCATCGCGTCGGCGGCCTGCCCCAGCATCCGCACCTTGTTGTCGATGATCGACGGAGCCGGCGATCCGGCGAGGGTCGGCCAGAAGAAGTTCAGCTGAGCGAGCGCCGCGGCGTGGAACGTCCGCGCGGCGACGCCCTCGACTCCGAGCGCTCGCAGGCGTCCGCGCAGCTCTCCCGCCGCCTTCGCCGTGAAGGTCACCGCCATGACGCGCGACGGCGAATAGGCGCCGGTGTCGACGCCGTGCGCGATGCGGTGCGTGATCACCCGCGTCTTGCCGGTACCCGCACCGGCGAGCACGGCGACCGGACCGCGCAGCACGGACGCCGCCTCCCGCTGCCTGTCGTCGAGCGCGTCGAGCGCGCTCACGCGCGCCCCTCGTACCAGGCCGTGATCAGCGCGCGCGCGATCGATGCCGGGCCCGGCAGCCCGACGGGTCCCTCCCCGGCGAGCGCGGTGCCGATCTCGTCGCGCGTGAACCAGCGGACGTCGATGATCTCCTCGCCGTCGGCGCGGACATCGGCCTCGTCGAGCGCGACAGCGCGGAAGCCGAGCATGAGCGACCGAGGGAACGGCCAGGGCTGCGACGACACGTAGTGCAGCGACGCCAGGCGCACCCCCGCCTCCTCGGCAAGCTCCCGGTGCACCGTCGCTTCGAGCGACTCCCCCGCCTCGGTGAAGCCGGCGAAGCACGAGTACATGCGTCCGCCCCAGTTGGCGTTGGCGCCCAAGAGCAGACGCTCGCCGTCGGCGCTCTCGACCGCGACGATCACCGCGGGGTCGGTGCGCGGGAAGTGCTCTCGTCCGCACACGAGGCAGCGCCTCGACCAGCCGGCCTGCCGGAGTTCGGTTCCTCCGCCGCACGTCGGACAGAACGGCGCGTCGCGCAGCCATCCGCCGAGGGCGAGAGCCTCGATGAGCAGCTGGGAGTCCTCGTCGCCGAGGCGGGCCCCGAGATCGCGCAGGCCCAGCCATGTCTCGTCCGGAGCGGTGTCGATCGTGTCGGCCTCGGGGGTCAGGACCGCGAGGAGCACGACCACGTCTTCGGAGTCGCGGCCCAGCAGCGCCCAGGTCGCCTCGCCGACCTCGGAGGGGGAGACGCGCAGCAGCTGCGGCTCGTCGAGATCCGCGTCGGCGATGCGCGCGCGGCCGTCGCGGACGGCGATGACCCTGGTCGTGTCGTCGGCCCGGAGCCGCTCGATCACTCCTGCCTCGGTCCGCAGCTCGGCCGCACGGTCGAAGGTCGCGCGCATCGTGGTCATCGACTCCCTCTCTCACGGGCGTGGCGGAGGCGGGACCGCCCCGGCGCCCGCCTACCCTGGGGGTATGGGACGCTCTCCTTTCACTCTAGCCGCGGCGGTGACGGCCGCACTGCCCGGAGCGGAGGTGACCGGCGCGCGACCGCTGACCGCGGACGGCGACGGACGTTTCGACTCCGCAGTCGCCTCTCTCGCCGACGGGCGGGAGCTCGCGATCCGCGTGGCGGAGGACGACGAGGCCGGCCGCGAGCTCGCCGCCGAGGCGCTCGCGCTCCGAGCCCTGACCGCCGGAGCCCGCGCGATGCTGCCGTTCGAGGCTCCCGCGTACATCGGCGAGGCGCGCCTGGGCGATGCGCCCGCGCTCGTCACGGAGCTGCTCCCCGGCTTCCAGATCGAGGCCGCTCACGTGCCCGCCGGTCGCGGAGCCGCGGAATCGATGGGCGCGGCGATCGCCGCCGTGCACGCGCTGCCGACCTCGGTCGTCCGCGGCGCCGGTCTGCTCGCTCGCACAGCGCAGGAGAGCCGCGACGAGATCGCCAGACTCGTCGACACCGCCGCGGCGACCGGACGCGTGCCCGCGCGCCTCACGGTGCGCTGGCGCGAGGCCGTGGCCGACGACGACCTCTGGCGCTTCGAGTCGACGGTCGTGCTGGGCGGCCTCCAGGCCACCTCCTTCGTGTTCCGCGACGACCCCGAGGCCGGCCCCCAGGTCACCGGCCTGCTGGGCTGGCACTCCCTGTCGGTGGGCGACCCTGCGGTCGACCTCTCCTGGCTCTCGACGGCACCGGATGCCGCAGACGACGTGACCGCGGCGTACGGGCGCGCGATCGACCGCGTGCCCGATCCGGCCCTGGAGGTGCGCGGGCGCCTGCTCGCGGAGCTCGAGTTCGCTCGCTGGCTCGTGCACGGCGACTCGCTGCGCCGGCAGGACATCGTCGACGACGCCGCCGCCCTGCTCGAGGCTCTCGCGGACGGGCTGCGGCACGACGACCTCACGGTGATCTCGGCGCGTGCGGACGGCGTCGACTCGGCCATGGACGCCCTCGACCGCGTTCCCGCCACCGCAGCTGCCGGGGCGGGAGCCGCGGGCGCCACGGCCATGGAGACCGACGCCTACAACCCGGACGAGCTGTGGCACGACGAATCGGACGACGACGGGCGGCGCGACACCGGCTCGATCGGCGGCGGCGCAGATGCCGACAGCACCCACGACCTCTCGGATGCCGCTGCAGAAGCCGCCGAGGCCGCGCGGCGGGCGGATGTCGGCGGGCTCGAGACAGAGGATCTGTCGGGTCTGCGGGACCGGTTCCCCGGATCCCGAAGCGGCGATGGTTCCGGCGATGCGTCGGACGGGTCTTCGGCCGCGGACTCGCATGACTCCCCGGAGGACGAGGCTCAGCGCGCCGCGCGCGCCGCGCTCCAGCGCTGGAGGAGCTCGGACTCCGAGTAGACGCGGTCACCGCGGATCACCAGGTCGTCGGCGACGTAGTACAGGGCGACGTCGATCTCGTCCAGGGGGACCCCGAACCGGCGGTGGTAAGCGAGCCGGTACAGGGCGAGCTGCAGCATCCGCTCCTCGCGCTCCTGCGCCGTGCGGGGTGCCTTGCCCGTCTTCCAGTCCACGATCTCGATCCGGCCGCCACGGTCTGCGCGACGGTAGACGGCGTCGAGTTTGCAGATGACGATGTGCCCTGAGCCGTCCTCCTCCGGCGCTCCGCCGAGCGCGAAGTCGATCTCGATCTCGACGGCGATCGGCGCGAGCCCGCCCCATTCGCTGCGCTCGAAGATCTGCTGCAGGATCAGCAGGTCCGCCGCGTCCGCGGGCGACACGTCACCCGGCGAGTCCGCGGCGGGGTCGTCCTCATCGAGCTCCCAGAGCGCCTCCTCGACGCGCGAGCCGACGCCGACCAGCTCGCTGCGCCGCTCGACCCAGGCGTGGAAGAGCGTGCCGAGCCGGGTCTGCCGGTAAGGCCGCTCAGGCATCGGGCGCACGATCGACGAGATGGTGGCGTCGAAGTCGGTCACGTAGTCCTTGAAGCGCGACGCGGGCACACGCGTGGGAGGCTGTGCTGCCGTCCCCCGCAGGCGGGCCTCCCGCTCGACGAGGAGACGGGCCAGCTCGGGCGACGCGACCGGATCCTCGGCCATAGCTGACCGGACGGCGGCCGCTGCGGACTCGACGAGCGGGCGGCGCGCGCCGAGCGGATCGAGCGGCCAGCTCAGCGTGGCTCCGGGACCCTCGTACGGGTTGTCCTCAGGGTCGACCGGCTCGATCGTGTCGAGGCCGAGCACGTCCATCGCCTCGACGAGGAAAGGGCTCGGCACGCGCGGCGACCTCTGCCCCGCCCAGTGGGCGCCGGTCAGCAGCAGATCGGTGCGCGCCCTCGTGATCGCGACGTAGGCGAGACGGCGCTCCTCCTGCTGCTGGTAGTCGCGATAGGCATCCTTGAAGCGCTTGAGAGCACCGCCCTGCGGGTTCGCCTTGGACACGCCGCCCGACAGCGACGACTGCGCCAGGGCCTGCCGCTTCTTCGGGTCGGTCTCATCGCCCATCGCCGCCACGGGATCCCAGTCGAATCGCGGCAGGGCGTCGCGATCGCCGCGCAGGGCGAAGGGCACGACGCCGAAGCCGAACCATCCCGACGTGTCCGACACGCGGCCGGGGAGTTCGTCGGTGACCAGCCGCACGACGGCGACGGCATCCCACTCCAGACCCTTCGACCCATGAATCGTGAGCAGCTGCACGACTCCCGGCTCCGGGGGCTCGGGCCGCGGCATGAGCTCATCGGTGCTCTCGGCCTTGTCGAGCCAGGCGAGCAGCGCGCCGATCGTGCCGCGCTCGTCGGCGGCGAGAAAGGCCCGCACCTCGTCGGCGAACGCCCGCAGCTGCGTCGCCGCGACCCGCGCCGGCCCCCGCGTCTCGTTCGCCGCGAGCTCGATGTCGAGCCGGAGTTCCAATTCGATCAGGCGGATGAGCTCCGGGATCGGCTGCGACGACGCGCGCCGCAGCCGTTCGAGCATCTCGCCTGCGGCGCGTATGCGGGAGCGCCCGGCGGGGCTGATGCCCGCGATGAGCCGGTAGTCGTCGCGTACCGCGCGCACGACGTCGACCGCGTCGATGATCGACACGGCCTCGTCGGCGCCGCGCGAGGAACGGAGGCGAACGCGCACTTCCTCCGGCAGCGGCATCATCCCCGTGTCACGCTCGGAGAGTGTGCGGCCGAGGTCGTAGAGCGCGGCCATGTCTGCGACGCCGATCGCGAACCTCGGTCCGGTGAGGAGCCGGATGAGGGCGGACCCAGCCGTCGGATCGTGCACGACGCGCAACGTCGAGACGACGTCGACCACCTCGGGCGTCGCGAGCAGCCCCCCGAGACCCAGGATACGATGCGGCACGCCGCGCGCTGCGAGAGCGGCCGCGAACGTCTGCATGTGGCGCTTCGAGCGGAACAGGATCGCTCCGGTGTGAGGACGACCCGCCGCCGCCTGGTCGTGTGCTGCTCGCCGCTCGACGAACCACTCGGCGACCTCGGCGGCCTCGTCGTCGACGGTGAAGGGGAAGCGCACCTGCACCGCTCCCTCCCCGGCCCCCGGCCTCGGTTCCAGCGGAGGTACGTCGAGCCCCGGTCGCTGCAGTGGCTCCAGAACGCGGTTCGCGACATCGAGGATGCGGCTGTCGTTGCGCCAGCTGGTCATGAGGCTGTAGGCCGCTGCCGGAGACGCGTCCAGGCCTGCGAACGCCTCCGAGAACGCATACAGGTTGTCGGCGCTCGCCCCGCGCCACCCGTAGATCGACTGGTGCGGGTCACCGACCGCCATCACCGCGGAATCGCGGAAGAGCTCCGCCAGGAACCGGGTCTGGATGACCGAGGTGTCCTGGTACTCGTCGAGCAGCACGACGCGATGCTGCTCACGCAACTCAGCGCGGACGTCGGGTGCCGATTCGACGATGTCGTACGCCCCGCCGACCTGGTCGGCGAAGTCGAGCACTCCCCGTCGGCTCTTCTCCGAGATGTAATCGCGCACCAGCTGAGCGAGCGTCGCGAGACTCAGGAGATTCGTCGCGGCGGTCTCGACGACGGCCGTGCCCCGGTACGGAGCGAAGGCCTCGGCCTGCTCCCTCGCGATGCGCACGGCGCGATCGACGTCGATCCGATGGTCGAGGACGTCTCCGGCGAGCCGCTGCACCGCGTCGATCACCGTGCCGAGCGCGAAGTCGATCTGCTCGAGCTCGGGAATGTCCGATCGCAGCACGACCTCGCGCGCCAGCATCCACGACGCGGCCTGACTCAGCATCGCGACGTCGGCGTCACGACCGATGCGGGCGGCGTGCTCCCTCACGATGCCGTCGGCGAAGGCATTGTAGGTCGACACGCGGGGGCGGATCATCAGCTCCTCCGCGGCGCGGGGTGTCGCCGGATCCCACCCTGTGCCGTACGCGTCCGCGAGCTCGTCGAGCACTCGGAGCCGGACCACGTCGCGCTGCCGACCCGGCGCGGCGGCCTCGACGCGCTCCAGAGCACCACTCGCCACGATCTCGGGGAGGAACGGGAGCAGCCCGCGGCGTCCGTACTCGTCGATCAGTGCGAGCCGAGTGCCGATGCGCTCGGCCAGCTCGCCCGCCGCCTTGCGGGTGAAGGTCAGACCGAGCACCTCGTCGCGGCGGACGTGGCCGTTCGCGACCAGCCACACGACGCGACCTGACATGGTCTCGGTCTTGCCGCTTCCCGCTCCCGCGACCACGAGTGCCGGCGCGGGCGGCGCCTCGATCACGCGCTGCTGCGCTGGCGTCGGCGACGGCTGCCCGAGCGCGGCGGCCACGTCGGTCGCGGAGATGCCGAAGGTGCCCGGCCACGACTCGACGGTCTCCCGCGGCGCATCGACCAAATTCATGCGCTCACCGCCGGCACGGTGTGGATGCGGCAGGGATTGATGCGGCGCTGGGTGTCGGCGCAGTGCGCCTCGACCTGGGCGGTGAAGCTCGACGCCGACATGCCGCGCGCGGCCTCCCCCACCCGGCGCAAGAAGGCCGCCCGCGCCTCTTCGTCGAGCGTGTGCTGGTGTGCGATGCGGTAGTCGCTCTTGGCCAGGGTCTTCGACACCACGACCAGCCGAGCTCCCGCGAGCGCATCGGCGGGCGCATCCGGGATGAGTCCCTGCTGCACGGCGATCTGGTACGCCGCGAGCTGAGCGTGCTCCACGACACCGGGGTCGGACTCGGGATCGGACTTTCCGGTCTTGAGGTCGACCACGACGACTCGCTCCCGCCGCGCATCGTCGACCTCGGCGACCGCGGCGATGGGCTGCCACTTCTGCCCCCGCGCGTGGGGATGGTCACCGGCGCCGGGCGGATACAGCTCCACGCGGTCGATGTAGCCGTGGATGATCGCCTGATCGCCCTGCACATCACCGACGGGATGCACCGCGGGGATCTCGTCGTCGCTCGCGGGGATGTCGACGGCGAAGCGGAACTCCACCTCGCTCGCGATCTCGCGGCCGCCGTCGCGGCGGACGTCGTGCAGATAGGTGTGCAGCCGGTCGATGAGAGTGTCGGCGCGGCGGCGCTCCTTGCGTCCGATCCACTCCGTCTCGAAATCCAGCTCGGGCCAGTGCTCGGCGAGCACGGCGCGCATCTGCTCGAGGTCGCCGTCCGGCGACTTCTCCATCGCCTCGTGCACGATCGTGCCGATGCCGGCGGTCGGCGGCATGACGGTGTCTCCGCCCAGCGCCGAGACGGCCCAGTTCAGACCGCACTCCTCGTACGATTCGAGGCGCGACGGCGAGACTCGCGCACCCTCCTCCGCCAGGTCGCGAAGACCGGAGTCCGTCGACGGCGGCGTGACCCCGTACCACTCGGACGGGTCGGCGCCCGGTACGCCTTCGCGGGCGAGCACCGCCAGCTGCTCGGCGGCCTCGGACCTGGCGACGGCGGAGTGGGAGGTCGTGAGCACCCGCCGATGCCGCGCGACGAGCCCCCGCAACGTGAGCGGATGCTCCGCAGAGGCGTGTTGGGCCGGAGGGGGCGGAGGCGGCAGGAACGCGAAGAAGGGACTCGGCGTCATGTCGTCGTCGTCGACCGCGGTGATGAGCAATCGGCGGCGCGACCGCGAGATCGCCCTCACGAAGAGGCGCAGCTCGTCGTGCAGCACCGCGCGGCGCCTATCGAGCACCCCCGGGGGCTCTTCGAGGCGACCCGTGCGCGCGGCGAGCAGTGCGTCGGCGAGCCGCCAGGTCTGCAGCATCCCGCCGCGCAGACGCACGTTCGGCCATACGCCGTCCTGCACCCCGGCGACGACGACGGCGTCGAACTCGGTTCCGAGCGCTGTGGCCGGCGTGAGCAGGGTCACTCGACCCGGCCGATCGGGGCTGGAGAGCGAATCCTCCGGCACCTCGCTGTCGAGGACGTCTCGCACGAACACCTCGGGCCGCTCGTTCGGCGTGCGTTCGACGAATCGCTTGGCCGCGCCGAACAGCGACACGAGGGCGTCCAGCGCCCTCGCGGTCTCGGCACCGCTCGCCTGCATCGACATCTCGCGCCACGCGATCTGCAGCGCCCTGCCGTCCACCGCCCTCGCGCGATCCCACACCCGCCAGAGCAGGTCGTGGATCGTCTCGCCCTCTGCGGCTCCCTTCGCGACCTCGGCGACGGTCTGCGCGAATCTCGCCGCCGTGCGCGACTCCGCCGCGTCGATGAGCGTGAAGTGGTCGGGCCCCGTCAGCGCCTGTCGCAGCAGCTCCCTGGCCGGCGTGGATCCGCCCTGCTCGAGCTCGACGTGCCGAAGTCGCGCGCGCAGCCGTCGGAGACCGATCGCATCCATCCCGCCGAAGGGCGTGCGCAGCGCTTCCTCCCACTCCTGCGCGGTGCGCTCCTCGGCCGGCGTCAGCGCGAGACGGACGACGCCGACGATGTCGCGAACCACCGACTCGCTGCCGAGCGGGCGTTGCACGCCGGCGGCGCGCGTCGGGATCTCACGGGCCGCGAGCTCGGTCTCGAGCTGAGCGACCTGGCGCGTATCGTGCGCGATCACTGCCATGCGGTCCCACGCCACCCCGTCGACCAGATGCCATTCGCGCATGACCCCCGCGATGCGGTCGAGCTCCTCGTAGGGCGAGGGGGCGATGAAGGTCGAGACCGACGTATCCTCTGCGCCGTCGGTCTTCGGCGCCGGTGCACGCCGGTGGTCGACGCGGCCCGATGCACCGATCGCCTGCGTGACGGTTCGCGTCAGCGACGTCAGCGACGCCGTCTGACGATGCGGGGCGTCGAGCACGTGGACCTCGCCGAGGGCGGTGGCCAGCTGCGCGAACAATTCGGGGGTCGCACCGCGGAACGCGCCCGAGGAGATGTCGGGGTCTCCGAAAGCGAGCACGGCGACGCCCCGCTCGCGGAGCGCCTGCACGAGGGCCACGCCGCCGCGGGTGAGCTCCTGGGCGTCGTCGATGAGCACGATCCGGAGGTCGGCGAGAGGGCCGAGCTCCGCGGCGCCCGCGCTCTGCAGGATCGTCCGCGCCTCGGTGAGCAGGTCGGCGGCGTCGCGATGCGCGGCACGGGCGAGGTCGAGCACGGCGCGGTATTCGACGAGGAGGTCGGCCACGGCCGTCCAGACCGGATCACCGGCGCGGCGGAGGTCTTCCGGCTGCGCACCCAGCTCGGCGCACTCCGCGAGGAAGGCTCGGAGTTCGGAGCGGAAACCGCGCGATCCGCGCACGGACGCGCTCAGCGCCTCCGGCCAGGCGATGTACTCGTCTTCGGCGTCGCCCGCCAGGAGGTCGGCGATCAGGCGGTCCTGGTCCGCTCCCGTGAGCAGCGCGGGCGGCTCTTCACCCGCGTGCACCATGGCGCCGCGCACGATCTGAAAGGCGAAGGAGCCGAGCGAACGCGCCAACGGCCCCGGGGTCGCCTCGCCGATCCTGACTCCGATGCGGTCGCGCAACGACGTCGCGGCCTGACGGCTCGGCGTCAGCACGAGCAGATGTTCCGGCCGCAGGCCCTCAGGGCCGAGGAGGTGCACGACGCGCTCGATCAGCGCGCGTGTCTTGCCGGTGCCCGGTGCGCCGATGACGATGCCGGAAGCCGTCGCGTCTGAGCCGATCACGGCGATCTGCGCAGCATCCTCTGTCATGTCCTCCACGCTACTGCGGCGCGCCGACATCGTCGTCGAGCGGCTGCGGCACGACGCCGCGGGCACCCTGTGCGCTCAGGGCGAAACCGCCTCGTGCAGCCGATCCCGCCCCGACACCGCGGGGTAGAGTTGGGCGCACAGCATGGTCGATTCGACAACGGGAGTACGCGTGGAAATCCGCATCGGCATCATCAACACCGGCCGCGAGCTCAGCTTCGAGACTTCGGCGACCGCGGACGAGGTCCGCGCGCAGGTGTCCTCCGCCCTCGAGCAGAGCACCTCGCACCTGAACTTCGCCGATGTGAAGGGGAACTCCTACCTGGTCCCCACCGCCCACCTCGCCTACATCGAGCTCGGCACCGAGGAATCGCGCCGCGTCGGCTTCGTGGCCTGACCCGCGATGTACATTCTCCTCGCGCTCATCGGCGCGTGCGTGTTGGGGATCGCCGCGCACTTCCTGATGGGCGGTCGCGAGCTGCGCGGTGTGGCGTTCACCCCGGCGGTCGCGACCGCGATCGCGGCGCTCCTCTACACGGGACTGCAGTGGCTCGGCGTCGGCGAGGACAGCGTCTGGCTGTGGCTCGCGAGCGTCGTCGGCTCGGTGCTGGTCGCAGCAGTAGCGACGGCGGCGCTGGTCGCGCTTCGGCGACGGTCCGACGCATCGGCGAAGGCTGCTCTCGGCATCTGATCGCCGCGCCCGACGGGGCGGTCGTTACGACGCGAGTCCCATCGCATCCATACGCCGGGCGTGCGCACCCATCAGCTCGGTGTAGACCGGTTCGACGCGCTCCTCGGTCATGGCTGCGAGCTCAGGCTGACGCAGGGCGGAGCGGCAGACGAGGATCGTGTCGCCGACGAGACGGCGCGCCCACATCGACAGCAGCGAGCGCCATTCGCCGTCTCCGTCGATGGTCTCCTGGATGATCGCCACGATCTCGTGCCGCGCGTCGTCCTCGCTGAGGATGGCGACCACGCGAGCTCCGACCTCGCCGTAGCTCGACGCGAGCGCGAGGTAGAAGTCGTCCAGCATGCCGGCGGTGATGTACACCGACAGCAGCGTCTCGCGCGGGCGCGCCCCGATCGTCTTGCGGCGGAACGCGTCGAGGTTCTCGCGGAAGGGCAGCATCAGCTCGGTGGGGTCATCACCCCGCTCGGAGATGAGGTCGACGATCGCGCGATGCTTCGTCAGAGCCGCACCGGCCGCGCGCGACAGCGACTCCTTCTCGGAGAGCTCGGGCGTCGCGCGGATGAGTCGGGTGAGCGTCTCGAAGTATCCGAGCTGCAGATAGGCGGCCTGGCCGAGGAAGCGGTCGAGCTCGGGGGCGACCTCCGAGAAGTCGACCTTCGTCGACGTGCCCTGATCGCCGCGGCTGCGCAACGTCATCGTGCGGCGGGGCGCCCCGCGCTTCCAGAACCAGTTGACCACGGGTTCACAATACTCGGACGAGAGGTCCCTACGAGGCTCCCGCACCCCCTCGGGTAGGCTGGAGCCGTCCCCGCCGTCGGAGCGGGGCCCGCGCCTGTGGCACATGAGACGGCGTGGATCCATGGAACGTGGCGATCCTCGCAGGTCGCCGGACAGGCATCTGAACATTGACTACCTTCGCTGATCTCGGAATCGATCAGGACATCGTCGACGCACTCGCCGCAAAGGGCATCGTCGACGCCTTCCCCATCCAGGAGCAGACCATCCCCCTGGGCCTTCCCGGCCAGGACATCATCGGCCAGGCCAAGACCGGCACCGGCAAGACCTTCGGCTTCGGCATCCCGGTCGTGCAGCGCCTCGGCCAGAACCCGGAGCCCGGCGTCAAGGCGCTCATCGTCGTGCCGACTCGTGAGCTCGCGGTGCAGGTGTACGAGGACATCGACCTGCTCACCAGCAACCGCTCGACCAGCGTGGTGGCGATCTACGGCGGCAAGGCGTACGAGGGCCAGATCGACCAGCTGAAGGCCGGCGCGCAGATCGTCGTCGGCACGCCCGGTCGTCTGATCGACCTCGCCGGTCAGCGCCTGCTTGACCTCTCGCACGCGACCGAGGTCGTGCTCGACGAGGCCGACAAGATGCTCGACCTCGGCTTCCTCGCCGACATCGAGAAGATCTTCCAGAAGGTGCCGGCCGTCCGCCACACGCAGCTCTTCTCGGCGACCATGCCCGGCCCGATCGTGGCGTTGGCTCGCCGCTTCATGACCAACCCGATCCACATCCGCGCGAACGACCCGGACGAGGGTCTGACGCAGGCCAACATCAAGCACCTCGTCTACCGAGCGCACTCGCTGGACAAGGACGAGGTCATCGCCCGCATCCTGCAGGCCGAGGGTCGCGGCAAGACCGTGATCTTCACGCGCACGAAGCGCGCAGCGCAGCGCCTCGTCGACGAGCTGAGCGACCGCGGCTTCAACGTCGGCGGCGTGCACGGCGACATGGGCCAGGACCAGCGCGAGCGCTCGATGGCCGCGTTCAAGGCGGGCAAGAAGGACGTGCTGGTCGCGACCGACGTCGCGGCCCGAGGCATCGACGTCGACGACGTGACGCACGTCATCAACCACACCATCCCCGACGAGGAGAAGACCTACCTCCACCGCGCGGGTCGCACGGGTCGCGCCGGCAAGACGGGCATCGCGGTCACGTTCGTCGACTGGGAGGACCTGCACAAGTGGGCCCTCATCAACCGCGCCCTGGAGTTCGGTCAGCCGGAGCCCCTGGAGACGTACTCGTCGAGCCCGCACCTCTACGAGGACCTCGACATCCCCGCCGGCACGAAGGGCCGCCTGGTCTCAGCGCCGAAGGCCGAGAAGCCGGCTCGCGCTCCGCGCCCCGAGCGCGCAGCGGATGCCGCAGCGGAGGGCACCGCGGAGGGCGGCACGCGTCGGCGTCGCCGCCGTCGCGGTGGATCCGCGCAGGTCGGCTCGACGTTCGCCCAGGGCGGGACCGAGAACACGGGCGGCGACGCCGGCTCACCCGCGACCGCCGACCGCGGCGCCGAGGGTGCGGGCACGCATGACGGCGCAGGCAAGGAGCATCACGACGGCAAGCCGGCGCCCGCTCGCCGTCGCCGTCGCCGTCGCGGCGGTTCGGGTGCCGGAGCGGCACCGGTCGCCGGCGCCTGATCGACTCCACTCGACACGACCTCCGAGGGGGCGGATGCTGCGGCATCCGCCCCCTCCGTCGTGTCCGGACGAGCCCCTGGCGCACGCGGCGGGTACACCCACGTGACCATGACGACAGAGATGATCATGAGCAGGAACCAGGAACTGAGCTTGCTCAGCGACACCGGCTGCCACTCGACGACCTGGTCGGGGTAAGCCCACGCACCGGCCCAGGTCCCGATGTTCTCGGCCAGGTAGATGAAGACGGCGACCCCGGCGAAGACCGCGAGCAGCGGCAGCCGGATGGTGCGGCGCCAGACCCGCGCGTGCATGACGGTCGGCAGCCAGAGGATCACTACGCCGGCGAGGAGCACCCACCTCGCGTCCCACCACCAGTGGTGTGTGAAGAAGTTGAGGTAGATCGCGGCGGCGAGCACGGTCGTGAGCCACCGCCACGGGTACCGGGTGAAGCCGAGATCGAAGAGCCGGTACACGCGCACCATATACGACCCGACGGCCGCGTACATGAAGCCGCTGAACAGGGGCACGCCGCCGATGCGGAGGATGCCGTCGGCCGCATACGCCCAGGAGCCGACGTCGGTCTTGAAGAGCTCCATGACCGTCCCGGTGAGGTGGAAGAGCACGATGACCCACAGCTCCCGCCCCGATTCGAGACGGAACACGAGCATCCCGATCTGGATGAGCACCGCCGCGATGGTGAGCAGGTCGTTGCGGGCGAGCGCGGCATCGTCGGGGTACCAGAGACGCGCCGCGACGATCGCGACCAGCAGCAGCGCCCCGAACACGCAGGCCCAGGCCTGCTTGAGAACGAACACCGCGAACTCGACGAGCCCGGCCCGGACGCCGCGGTGGGACGCGTCGCGGAGGATGCGGTGAGCGATCGCGTCGATGCGCTGCTCGAGGGAGGTCGCTCTCTGCATGCCGGGAAGCGTATCGGCGCTCCTCGACAGTTCACCGTGAGACCGCGGACCTCGGCGGCGTCGGTCAGGGGTAACGCGGTGAGGAGCCGGTCGCGCGCTCGATCAACCGGGCGACCATCTCGTCCGACGTCGTATTCTCCCCCGGTACGTTCGGCTTGCCCGCCCCGTGGTAGTCACTGGATCCGGTGACGATGAGGTCGTGATCGGCCGCGATCCTCCGCAGCGTCTTCTTTCCGGCCGCGGTGTTCTCGCGGTGATCGATCTCGAACCCCCCGAGTCCCGCGTCGATCAGCCGCTCGATGAAGGGGACGGGCATCATGCGGTCACGCCCCGCGGTGACGGGATGCGCGATGATCGCCACGCCGCCCGCGTCGGTGATGAGCCGCACCGCGGTGAGCGGATCCGGCGCGTAGTGCGGCTCGTAGTAGCCCTCCCGCGGATGCAGGATGCCGTCGAAGGCCTCGGTGCGGTCGCGGACGATGCCCCGGGCGACGAGCGCGTCGGCGATGTGCGGGCGGCCGACCGTGGCATCCGGAGTCGTCTGCGCGACCACGTCTTCCCAGTGCAGGTCGTAATCGCGCCCGATGCTGCGGACGATCCGCTCCGCCCGTCCGATCCGGTCGCCGCGGATGCGCTCGGTCTCGGCCACCAGCCCGGCGTGCGCCGGGTCGAAGAGATAGCCGAGCACGTGCACGCTGCGCCATTCGTGCTTGGCCGAGAGCTCCATCCCCGGGAGGAAGGTCATCCCGAGCGTCGTCGCCGCGTCGCCCGCCTCGTCCCACCCCGTCGTCCGATCGTGGTCGGTGAGAGCGAGGGTGCGGATGCCGTGCGCGTGCGCCTGGCGCACCACCTCGCCGGGTGCCTCGGTGCCGTCCGAGTGATTCGAATGCAGGTGCAGGTCTGCGGGACCCGCGAAGCGGTGGGAGCGAACGGCCATCCTCCGAGCGTACCGAGCGTCGGCGGCCCTGAGACGCGCGCGTCCGCGGCAGGGACTTCACAGCGACCGCTCCTAGGCTGGACGGGATGCTACGACTCCTGGGGATCCTGTTCACCGTGCTGTTCGCGATCGCGACGGCCATCGTCGTGTGGCCGCAGTTCTTCCACCTCGAGCAGACCTGGCCCTTCGCGCAGATCGTGGCCGCCCGCGGCCTGGTGCTGGGCGCGTTCCTCATCGTCGCGGTGCTGGCAATCCTGCTGCTTCTCGCGCGGCCGCTGCGCGGCTTCGCGGCATCCGTTCTCATCGTGGCCCTCCTCGGCGCCGGCGCGACGGGCGTGGTCGGCGTGACACGCGGCTTCGGAGCGGGCGTGCTTCCCGCGGCGACCGACACGAGCATCCGCGTGCTCACCTGGAACACGGCAGGAGATGCCGTGTCGGCCGAGCAGATCGCGCGGCAGATCCTCGATCAGGGTGCTGACATCGTCGCGCTCCCGGAGACGACCGAGGCCGTCGGCGAGCAGATCGCCGTGATGCTGCGGGAGCAGGGCCACCCGATGTGGGTGCACCACGTGCAGTTCAAGCCGGATGTGGTGGACGGTCCGAAGTCGTGGCACACGACCGTGCTCGTCTCGCCCGAGCTCGGCGAGTACTCGGTCATCGAATCGTCGCAGGACGGATCCAGCAACACCGGCTCCGTACCGAGCGCTGTGCTCATGCCGGTGGGCGGGAATGCGGGCGGTCCGACGATCGTCGCCGTGCATGCCGTCGCTCCACGCATGGAGGAGATGGGTCAGTGGAGCAGCGATCTGCGCTGGATCGCCGACCAGTGCCCCGAGGGGAACTTCGTGCTGGCGGGCGATTTCAACGCGACCATCGATCACATGGCGGGCCTCGGCGTCGACGGCGGCGACATGGGGTACTGCCGAGACGTCGCCTCGCGCACCGGAAACGGGCTGAGCGGCACCTGGCCGAGCTCATTGCCCGCGCTGCTCAGCGCGCCGATCGACCACGTGATGGCCTCGCCGAACTGGACGCCGACGGGCTCGGTCGTGATCGACGACGCCGGAGGCAGCGACCACCGCGGTCTCGTCGTACAGCTGGAGCCGGCGGGCTGACATCCCTCGCTCCCGGTCAGGTGACAGACTGGAGGGATGAGCACCGCAGAGCGCGACACGATCGCAGAGCCCGCCGTCGAGACCCCGGTCGAGAACAGCACCACGAACCGGAAGCAGCCCTTCCCCCGCGGCTTCCTCGACACGATCTCGACAGGATGGGCGGAGCGCCCCGAGTCCCTCCCGGCGCCGCGCCCGCAGGCCGCCTTCGCCTCGACCCGCCGTGCCGCAGTCTCGGCCGCGTTCCCCGGGAAGCGCCTCGTGATCCCCGCCGGATCGCTCAAGCAGCGCAGCAACGACACCGACTACCCGTTCCGCGCCCATTCCGCCTTCGCGCACCTGACCGGCTGGGCCGCCGATTCGGAGCCGGATTCGATCCTCGTCTTCGAGCCGACCGACGACGGCCATGACATCACGCTCTACTTCCGCGAGCGCGCCGACCGCACGACCACCGAGTTCTACGCGGATGCGACGGTCGGCGAGTTCTGGATCGGGCCCCGCCCCTCCCTCGCCGGGGTCGCCGCCGACCTCGACATCGCCACCGCGCACCTCGACGAGTACACCGAGGTCGAGGGAGCGCTCGTGCTCGACGAGTCCGACGACCTCACCCGCGTCGTCTCGGAGCTGCGTCTCGTGAAGGACGAGTACGAGATCGCCGAGATGCGCCGCGCTGTAGACATCACGGCGCAGGGGTTCGACGACATCATCCGGGCCCTCCCCGAGGCGGTCTCGCACGCTCGCGGCGAGCGCGTCGTCGAGGGAGTGTTCCACCGCCGCGCCCGCGAGGACGGCAACGGCGAGGGCTACGACACGATCGCGGCATCCGGCCCGCACGCCTGCTACCTGCACTGGACCCGCAACGACGGCACGGTCGTACCGGGAGACCTCATTCTCGTGGACGCCGGCGTCGAAGCCGACAGCCTGTACACGGCCGACATCACCCGCACCCTCCCGGTCTCGGGCACCTTCACGGAGGTGCAGCGCCGCGTATACGAGACCGTGCGCGAGGCCGCCGACGCCGCCTTCGCCGCCGCCCGCATCGGCGTCCGGTTCCGCGAGGTGCACGAGGCCGCCATGAAGGTCATCGCCGCCCGCGTCGCCGAGTGGGGCCTCCTGCCGGTGACGGCTCAGGAGGCGCTCGATGCGGATGCCGGAGGCCAGCACCGCCGCTACATGGTGCACGGCACCTCGCACCATCTCGGCATCGACGTGCACGACTGCGCGCAGGCGCGTCGGGAGATGTATTACGACGGCATCCTCGCGCCGGGCATGGTCTTCACGATCGAGCCGGGACTCTACTTCCAGATCGACGACCTGACGGTGCCGGTCGAGTACCGCGGCATCGGCGTGCGCATCGAGGACGACATCCTCATGACCGAGGACGGACCCGTCAACCTCTCCGCCGGCATCCCGCGCACCGCTGACGAGGTCGAGGCCTGGATCGCGCGCGTGCAGGCCTGAGCGCTCTCTTCTTCCCCGAGATCAGGACATCGCACCGAGATCAGGACGATTCAGCCCTGAATCCCCTGATCTCGGGGAAGGTTCCTGATCTCGGGATGCGAGGGATGCGAGGGATGCGAGGGGATGCCGTCAGCGAAAACCGTCAGTCACGATCGGCGCCAGCGACGCTCCGATCTCGTCGGCCGGCCGCTTGCGTCCCTTGACCTCGAACGTGTGTCCGCCACCCTCGATCCAGGCGACCCGTGCGTCCTGACAGGTGGCCACGACGTCGTCGAACTGGGATCGAGGCTGGATGAACGGGTCGTTCGTGCCCTCCACGAACAGTTGCGGCACCGCGATCGCGGGAAGGTGCTCGGACCGGGGCTTCTCGGGCTTTCCCGGGGCATGCAGTGGGTACCCGAGGTAGACGAGTCGGTCGACCGCCAGTCCCTGCGCCACGGCCATCGACGCCATCCGGCCGCCATAGGACTTGCCCGCCGCCCAGACCTCCGCGCCAGGTCGCTCGTCTCTGACATGCGCGACGACGGCTTCCCACGTGGCGATCGCATGCGCGGCCGGCCCCGGCATCCGCCGCCCCTGCTCCACGTACGGGAAGTTGAACCGCAACGTCGTGAAACCGAGATCGTTCAAGGCGCTCGCGAAACCGGTGAGGAAGGGATGGTCCTTTCCCGTGCCCGCGCCGTGCGCGATCGCGACGACCGTGTCGCCGTCACCCGCCCAATCCGCGGACACGGTCGTCTCCCCCGTCGGCAGGACGACGCGGATGTCTCCCATCAGCCGCGCAGGTACGGGATCGCGAACGGCACGCGCATGACCTTGCCGGCCGACGCTCGCACCATTCCGACGATCACGAGCACAAGGTGCAGGATGCCGACGGCGAGGTAGAGCAGGATGATCGTGCCGAACGGGAAGAAGCCCGTGATCGGACCGTCGGCCGACAGCGCACCGAGCAGCACGAAGTGCGTGACGAGCAGGCCCGTCGACACGAGCAGGTACGTGAGCCCCCAGTTGAGCGCGGATCGCGCGTTCTCCCGCGCGACTCCGCCTGCTCGACGCGACGCTCCGCCGCTGACCGCCATGGCGATGCCCGAGGCGAAGCCGCCGACGAACGGGAACGGGATGAGGATCAGCAGACCCAGCGCCCAGGGAAGCAGACCGCGCGGCGGAGCAGCGACCGGGTACACGCCGACCGGGTAGCCGGCGGGAGGCTGAGGGTATGCCACGGGCGGCTGCGGATACGGAGTCTGCACGTACTGCGGAGGCGCCGCCGGCGGCTGGTACTGCGGCTGCGGCTGCTGCGGTGCAGAGTCTTGCGGCTGAGGATACGGGGTCTGCCCGTATTGCGGAGGCGTCACCGGCGGCTGCGGCTGCGGCTGCTGTGGCTCGGACGATCGGGGCGTGTCCTCGCTCATCACGCGCCTTCGGGCTTCGGACTGCCCGGCGCGTCGACACCAGGAGTGTCTGCAGGAGGAGCGTCGGCCGGCGGTGCGACCGGGTCTGCGGGACGAGGCGGGATCACCGGGCCAGCGGTGGGAGCGCCACCCTCTCCCGACTCCTCGCCCGGGTCCTTTGGAGCCGTCGGCGGCGGGGTGGGCTGCCCTCCGGTCGGGATGCGCTCCCCGTACTTGGGCGGCTCGTCGAGGTTGACGGGAGGACGCACGGTCGCGGTGCGCACCGCGCCGAGCACCTGCCGCGCCTTTGCGAGCGAGGTCGCCTGCACGCGCACCTCGTAGTGGTCGGCGGCGAACTGCGTGACGCTCGCGAAGTCGCGGCGTCGCCGCACGATCGCGTAGGTCACGAGGCTCAGCAGCATGCCGAGTGCGACGCCGATGAAGACGAAGCCGACAAAGAGCTGGATCGGCACCTCGGGGTTGCCGAGCACGAGGATGGCGGAGAGGAAGAGTCCGATGAGCACGCCGTTGATGGCGCCGGAGCGCGCGGCGGCGGCGTAGCCGAGCCGCCCGGTGATGCGCTCCACGGTACGGACGCTCTGTCCGACGATCGCGATGTCGCGCGCCGGGACCTCCTGGGCGATCAGCTTGGAGACGGTCTTCTGCGCGCCCTCGTAGTCGCGGGTCGAGGCGACGATCTCTCCCTCGTCGCGACCGTCTGCGGGGCGGTTCAGCATGCTCATCCGGCCATTCTCCCATGCCGTCCACCTCGGAGCCCTGACCCGTGCGACCGCCACGGACTCCACAGCTCTCCGTCGGGCGCCGCGGACTACGCTGGACGGGTGAGCACACAACGGGTATTCGCCGCGCGCCTGGCAGGGTGCGCCGTCTTCGACCCCGTGGGCGACCGGCTCGGCAAGGTCCGTGACGTCGTCATCGTGTACCGAAGTACGGCCGCGCCGCGCGTGATCGGACTCGTCGTCGAGATCCCCGGACGTCGGCACGTGTTCCTCTCCATCGGGCGAGTCACCTCGATCCGCTCCGGCCAGGTCATCACCACCGGACTCATCAACGTGCGCCGGTTCTCGCCGCGCGCCGGCGAGGTGCGCATCCTCGCGGAGCTGCTGGGTCGCCGCGTCACCCTCGTCGACGGCACCGGCGACGCCGTGATCGAGGACGTCGCGATCGAGCCCAACCGCCTCGGCGAGTGGGCGATCAGCCAGCTGTTCCTGCGCCGCCCGAAGACGAGCGCCTCGCCGTTCGCGAAGGGCCCGACGACGTTCGCGGCATGGAGCGAGGTCGCCGAGCAGCGCTCCCCCGGCGAGTCGCAGTCGGCCGAGCAGCTCATCGCCTCCTACTCCGAGCTGCACGCCGCCGACCTCGCCAACACCCTCCTCGATCTGCCGCAGCAGCGCATGATCGAGGTCGCCGAGGAACTCTCCGACGACCGGCTCGCCGACGCCCTCGAGGAGATGCCCGAGGACGAGCAGGTGCACATCCTCGACCGTCTCGGCGACGAGCGCGCCGCCGACATCCTCGACCAGATGGAGCCGGACGACGCGGCCGATCTCCTCGCACAGCTGCCACCGAACCGCCTCGAGCAGCTCCTCGAGCTCATGGAGCCGGAGGAGGCGGAGGACGTCAGGATGCTCCTCCGCTACGGCCCCGACACGGCGGGCGGTCTCATGACACCGGAGCCGATCGTGCTCTCCGCCGACGCGACGGTCGCCGAGGCCCTCGCGCTCATCCGCCGCCACGAGCTGCACCCTGCGCTGGCGGCCGCCGTGTTCGTGACGCTGCCGCCGTTCGAGACGCCCACCGGGCGCCTGCTGGGCATGGTGCACTTCCAGCGCATGCTGCGCTACCCGCCGCACGAGCGCCTCGGCGCCATCGTCGACGACAGCCTCGAGCCCGTGCCCGTCACCGCCTCCGCCGCCGAAGTGGCGCGCATGCTGGCGAGCTACGACCTGGTCTCGCTCCCCGTGATCGACGCGGCGCACCGGCTCGTCGGGGCGATCAGCGTCGATGACGTGCTCGACTACCTGCTGCCGGACGACTGGCGCACGCACGATGACGACGAGAGTGTTCAGCAGCCCGCGCGCGCGAAGAGGGAGGTCGGATGATGGCCCGCTCTCGCAGCCGCTCGCCCCAGCTCGACGCCCCGCTCGGGCGTGGCACCTCCCGCCCCCGGTCGACGTCGCGCGACCGGTTCGGCAGGTTCACCGAGTGGGTGGCCCGTGCGATGGGCACTCCCGCGTTCCTCGTCATCCTGAGCCTCTTCTGCGTGCTGTGGATCGGCTGGAACACGCTCATGCCCGTCGGCGTCCGCTTCGACGACGCCGCACTCGGCTTCACCGCGCTCACCCTCATGCTCTCCCTGCAGGCGTCCTACGCCGCGCCGCTGATCCTGCTCGCGCAGAACCGCCAGGACGACCGCGACCGCGTGCAGATCGAGCAGGACCGGCAGCGAGCCGAGCGCAACCTCGCCGACACGGAGTACCTCGCCCGCGAGATCGTCGCCCTGCGCATGTCTCTCGAGGAGCGCAACACTCAGGTCGTCACTCGCGACGTCCTGCGGCAGGAGCTGAAGGCTCTGCTGGCCGAGCTCGGCGACCACGAGAACGCCTCGGAGGAGCGGCGGGCGAACAGCCGCACCACCTCATGACGACGGTCGACGCCGTCCGAGCCGCCGTCTCCGCGGTGACGGATCCCGAGCTGCGGCGCCCCATCGGCGACCTCGACATGGTGCGCGACATCACGGTCGAGGGCGCGACCGCCCAGGTCGGCATCGTCCTGACGATCGTCGGCTGCCCCGCCGCGGCCCGCATCGAGTCCGATGTGCGCGCCGCTGCGGCATCCGTCCCCGGCGTCGACGACGTCGACGTGCGGGTCGGCGTGATGACCCCGGCCGAGCGAAAGGCTCTCACCGAGAAGCTGCGCGACGGACGCGCACCGCGCCAGATGCCCTTCGGGCCCGACTCGCTGACCCGCGTGATCCTCGTGTCGAGCGGCAAGGGCGGCGTCGGCAAGTCCTCGGTCACCGCGAACCTGGCGGTGGCGCTGACCGATCAGGGCCTCGCCGTCGGGCTCGTGGACGCCGATGTGCACGGCTTCTCCATCCCCGGACTCCTCGGCATCCCCGCCGGCACCCAGCCCACTCGGATCGACGACCTCATGCTGCCGCCGGTCGCCTACGGGGTGAAGACCGTCTCGATCGGCATGTTCCTCCGCGAGGGCGAGGCGGTCGTCGCGTGGCGCGGTCCGATGCTCCACCGCACGGTGCAGCAGTTCCTCACCGACGTCTTCTTCGGCGACCTCGACGTGCTGCTGATCGACATGCCGCCGGGCACCGGTGACATCGCGATCTCCATCGGACAGCTGCTCCCGCACGCCGAGGTGCTCGTCGTGACCACGCCGCAGACAGCAGCGGCCGACGTCGCGATCCGCAGCGGTCTGGTGGCGCGCCAGACCGGACAGCGCGTGATCGGCGTCGTCGAGAACATGGGCCCGCTGACGCTGCCCGACGGTTCGGTCATGGACCTGTTCGGCGCAGGCGGCGGAGCGGCCGTCGCCGCCGCCCTCTCCGACGGCGGCCCCGTGCCCCTGCTCGCCTCGATCCCGTTCAGCCCCGCGCTGCGCGCCGGAGGCGACGTCGGCGCCCCGATCGTGCTGACGGACGGAACGGATGCCGCGGCCTCCAGCATCCGCGATCTCGCCCGCACCCTCGCGCGGCAGGGGCGCGGCCTGTCCGGTCGCTCACTCCCGATGATGGTCGGCCCGTCGTGACCGTCACCGTCTCCGAGTCCCTCGTGCGCCGCATGGCCCGCGACGCCGCGGTCTACGGCCTCACCCGGCCCTGGGCGATCGTCATGTGGGTCGCGCTGGCGGCGAGTCTCGTGCTCAGCATCCTGAATCTCACCGCCGGCGCCGCGGACGACACCGGTTCGGCCGGCTGGCTGCCGCTCGCGAGCGTCGCTCTCATGGCCGTGGCGATCGGCGCCACGGTCTCGGGCGCACGTCGAGCGGTGCGCGCCGCGATGCCGCCCGGCACGGTCGTCTGGGCTCGGCTGAACGACGACGACCTGCAGATCGGCGCCGACCGCCGGGTCTCGGTGATCCCGTACGAGACGTTCCAGGGCATGCGCGTCGGGAGCGACGCGGTGATCCTGCGCGTTCAGGGGTCGTCGGCGGTCACGGCCGTGCCGCGCGCGGTGTTCACCGACGACGACGTCGCACGGCTCCGCGATCGCATCGGCTGAGCGAGTTGTCCGCCCGTCCGCTCAGGTCGCTTCGGCGTCGTACGGCGGGGGGCTCTCCACGGAGAAGTCCGGCCGCACCGTCGGCTTCTTCGGCGCGACCACCGCGGGCTCCGCGACGACTCCCGCGCTGGGCGTGGGAGTCGGGGTCCTGTCGTCTTCGAAGAGCGCGTCCCTGATGATGCGTCGGGGGTCGTACTGGCGGGGGTCGAGCTTGCGCCAGTCGACGTCGTCGAGCTCGGGTCCCATCTCGTCGCGCACCCGCGAGCGCGTGTCCCGAAGGAACTCGCCGGCACGACGGGCGAGCTTCGCCACGCTCTCGGCATAGCGAGGCAGCCGCTCAGGTCCGACGAGCAGAACAGCGATCAGACCGATCAGCAGCAGCTTCTCGAACGTGATCCCGAACTGCATCTGTCCAGGCTACCGCCGCGCCTGCCCGCCTGCCGCACACCGAGCGCATACGCTGGGAACACACAGACCTCAGTCGGGAGAATCAGGGCAATGAGCGAGAACGATGCGAACGCACGTTTCATCCGCGAGTCGATCGTGGAGCCCTCCGCGATCGCCCGCGCGCGTGCTCACGCGATCGAGCTCGGCGCGGCCCCGGTGAGCGCCGCGGTCGGCTCGCAGATCGCCGTGCTGGCCGCCGCGACGGGAGCCCGCTCGATCGTCGAGATCGGCACCGGCGCCGGTGTCTCGGGACTCTGGCTGCTGCGCGGGGCGCCGCAGGCCGTGCTCACGTCGATCGACAACGAGCCGGAGCACCTCGCCGCGGCGCGGCAGTCATTCGCCGACGCCCGCGTCCCCGCCACGAAGGCGCGTTTCATCACGGGCCGCGCGGCCGACGTGCTGCCCCGCATGAACGAGGCGTCCTACGACATCGTCCTCGTCGACGCCGACCCCGAGAACGTGATCGAGTACGTCGAGCACGGTCTGCGCCTGGTGCGCACCGGCGGGATGGTGCTCGTGCCGCGCGTGCTCGCCGGCGGAAAGGTCGCCGATCCGGTGCAGCGCGACGCGGTCACCACCGCGTTCCGCTCCCTCATCCAGGAGACGCAGGAGTCACCCGCGGTCCTCGCGACGGTCTCCTCGGCCGGCGAGGGTCTTCTGCAGCTCGTCAGCGTCGCTGCCGACTGAGCGCATCGACCGCGTCCTGCGTCGATCCCGGCACAGATGTGCCACACAGACGCGAAGAGGGCGACGGATCTCTCCGTCGCCCTCTTCGGTGGTCCGCATCGAGCGGACCGGAGTTCGGTCAGGCCGGCGCCACGACGGCTGCCAGCACGTCGTGAAGCTCCTTCGCCTCAGCGTCGTTCACGGACACGACCAGGCGGCCGCCGCCCTCGAGCGGGACACGCACGATGATGAGGCGCCCTTCTTTCACGGCCTCCATCGGTCCGTCTCCGGTCCTCGGCTTCATCGCTGCCATCGTGGGCTCCTTTTCCTCCGGTGGTATGCGATCAGTTTATCGGGTGGGGCCGAGACCTGGATGTCCGCTGAGAAGAAATGCAATCACGCGTTAACATTCACGGCACCTGCCAGAACGTGTTCCCGAGCGCGTACACGTGGAAGATCCAGACCCACTGACCGAGCAGGCAGAGCGCGAGGACGCCGAGTCGCCACAGCCGGGAGCGCGGGACGGCGACCGCTCCCCACAGCGGACTGAGCGGCAGCAGCAGGCGGAAGGTGCTCGACTGCGGGAAGAAGACCAGCAGCAGGTAGAGCAGGTAGCTCGCGCTCCAGAGCCGCAGATCGGCGCCGACGCGACGCACCTGCGGCAGGAGCAGCAACGCGGATGCGAGAGCGACGACGAGCAGGACGAGGGCGACCGGTCCCCACGCGGTCGGCAGTCCCCACTGCGCGAACCAGAACGACGACGCCTGCACCCACCCCTCGAAGGGGACGAACCCCTCCACTCCCCCGACGATCCAGAGACGTCGCCAGGCGAGCTCGGTGGCCAGATAGGCACCGGGGTCGCCGGTGACCGCACCCGCGAGGAGCTGCCAGCCGAACCCGCAGGCCACAGCGAGCGCTCCCAGCGCGACGATGTGCACCGCCTCCCTCGGCAGGAGCGGATCGTCCCGACGACGCAGAAAGCGCAGGATGCCGTGCAGCCCGAGGTACAGCGCGAACGCCAGGATGCCGGGGCGCGTGAACGCCATGACGGGGACGAGCAAGTACAGCCACGCGTATCTACGCCGGATCGTGGCGTCGAGCGCGAGGAAGAGCAGCAGGAGGAAGAGCGTCTCCGCATACCCGACCTGGAACATCGCGGCCAGCGGCCCGAACGCGAAGAACGCCACCGCCCAGAGCGCGGCCCTTCGTCCGATCCGGTCGCGCAGCAACCGATGGAGAGCGAGGCAGGCGAGGTACCCGGCACCGAATGAGAGCAGGAGTGCGCCCGCTCCCCAGGAGCCGAGCAGGAACCCGATGCCCTTCGCCGCGTATGCGAAGACCGGCATGAACGCCCACGCGTTCTCGGCCACGTCGCCGGAGTCCGTGAGCGGGAGCGTCGACGGGTAGCCTTCCTCCGCGACGAGCCAGTACCACTGCGCATCCCACCCGACGACGAAGTCGCCGAGTCCGGGATCGGCGCCGAAGCGCGAGAGCGAGGTCGACTGCAGGGCGGCGGCGATCATGAGAGCGGTGGTGACCGCGCGCGCCGCGAGATAGATCACGGCGATCTTGAGGGGCGCAGGGGTGCGCGCCCACCGCCGACCGAGCGTCAGCGCGAGCTGAGCCACGTACGCAGCCCTCGCTCCACGGCCTCGATCTGCGAGACGGCAACCCGCTCCTCATCGTGGTGGGCGAGGTGCGGATCTCCCGGCCCGTAGTTCACGGCCGGGATGCCGAGGGCGGAGAATCGCGCGACGTCGGTCCACCCGTACTTCGGTCGGGGTTCGGCACCGACGGCGGCGACGAACTCCTTCGCGATCGGGGCATCGAGACCGGGACGGGCGCCCTCCGCGGCATCCGTGATCTCGACGTCGAATCCGGCGAGCAGGTTGCGGATGTGGGCCTCGGCATCCGCCGCCGACTTGCTCGGAGCGAAGCGGTAGTTGACCTCGATTTCGCACGCGTCGGGGATGACGTTGCCCGCGACTCCGCCGGTGATGCGGACGGCGCTCATGCTCTCCCGGTAGAGCAGCCCCTCGACGGCGACCTCTCGCGCGCGGTACTCGGCGAGCCTCGCGAGGACGGGCGCTGCACGGTGGATCGCGTTCTCGCCGATCCACGCACGGGCTGCATGGGCGCGTACTCCGGACGTGCGCACGATCGCGCGCATCGTGCCGTTGCATCCGCCCTCCACCTCGCCGTTGGACGGCTCGCCGAGGATCGCGAAGTCCGCCTGGAACAGATCGGGACGCTCCGCGGCGAGCAGCGTCAGCCCGTTCTTGGACGCCTCGACCTCTTCGTTGTCGTACCACATCCAGGTGATGTCGACCGCCGGGTCCGTCAGCTCGGCGGCCAGCTTCAGCTGCACCGCGACGCCCGCCTTCATGTCGACGGTGCCACGGCCCCACAGGAACGGCGTCCCATCGATGTCGATGTCGCGCGTGGGGACGTTGCCGTTGATCGGGACGGTGTCGATGTGGCCGGCGATGGCCACGCGCTGCGCGCGGCCG
This sequence comes from Microbacterium hydrocarbonoxydans, assembly GCF_023715885.1. GTDB lineage: Bacteria > Actinomycetota > Actinomycetes > Actinomycetales > Microbacteriaceae > Microbacterium > Microbacterium hydrocarbonoxydans_C. The sequence goes on from NZ_JAMBOY010000002.1 coordinate 494,411, forward strand.
AGCGAGGTGCGCGCCACGATCGTATTGCCGTGGCGGATCACCTCGAGATGGGCGTACCCGGAGACGGCCTCTTCGATCGCGTCGGCGAGCGGCTTCTCCTCGCCGGACACACTGGGGATGTCGCAGATCGCGCGGGTCAGATCGAGGGATGACGCGGTGAGGTCGAGCAGCATGGACCCAGCCTACTTACCCCGTCACGCGGGCGTCGGCCCGATGGAAGTGGCGATACCGTGGAGGCATGACTGAGGCGCGCACCGTGTGGGGTACTGGACTTTCGACCATCGCCGGCGACGGCACCGTCCTCGACGCATGGTTCCCCGAGGTCTCCATCACGGCGCCGGCGGCGGGAGACGCCGCAGCCGCTCTGCTGACGCTGGATGCCGTCGCCGGACCGGACGAGCGCCGCAACGTGACCGTAGAGACCGTGCAGCTGCACATCGACCTCGACGCGCCCCCGGCCTCCACGGTCGACGCCTACCTCCGTCTGCACTCGCTCTCGCACCTCATCGTGCGCCCGAACGAGCTCAATCTCGACGGCATCTTCGGGCACCTCCCGAACGTGGCGTGGACGAACGCCGGACCGATGCACCCCGACGACGCGGCACGGCTCCGTCCCCTGCTGCAGCGCGCCGGCATCCAGGTGCAGGGACTCGACAAGTTCCCGCGTCTCACCGACTACGTGCAGCCCGCGGGCGTGCGCATCGCCGACGCGTCGCGAGTGCGCCTCGGTGCGCATCTGTCGCCAGGCACCACGGTCATGCACGAGGGATTCGTAAACTTCAACGCCGGCACGCTCGGCGCCTCGATGGTCGAGGGACGCATCTCGCAGGGCGTCGTCGTCGGCGACGGCAGCGATATCGGCGGCGGCTCCTCGATCATGGGCACGCTGTCCGGCGGCGGTTCGCATCGCGTCTCGATCGGCGCGCGCACCCTTCTCGGCGCGAACGCCGGCATCGGCATCTCGCTCGGCGACGACTGCGTCGTCGAAGCGGGCCTCTACGTGACGGCCGGGACCAAGGTCGTGCTGGTCGACGGGCCGGCGACGCCCGGTGGCGGGCGTCCCTCCGTCAAGGGCGCGGAGCTCTCCGGGCGCGACGGTCTGCTCTTCCGTCGCAACTCGCTCAGCGGTGCCGTCGAGGCGGTCACGAGAGCGGGCGTCGGCGTCACCCTGAACGAGGCGCTGCACGCCTGAGACCGGCCAGCGCCGGAGATCGCGACCGCGCTGATAGACTGTAGGGGTCGTACGGGCCTCCAGTCCGGCGATGTCGTCGTCGTCACGGGGTCTCCGAGGACCGAAGCGGGCGCTCCAGAGCCGCCCCCACAACCAGCCTCAGCTGGCGTTTCGCACGGCGAACCGATGCGCTGTCCTGCGCCGTCGCCACCTCATACCCAGAACCCTCGCGTGCGGTCGTGCGCACGCGCTGATGGAGCTCTTTCTATGCCTTCCTTCCTCGAACTCGGCGTACCCGCCGATCTCGCCGCTGTTCTCGCCGCCTCGGGCAAGACGGAGGCGTTCGCCATCCAGCGCGACACGCTGCCCGACTCGCTCGCCGGCCGCGACCTTCTCGGCCGCGGCCGCACGGGCAGCGGTAAGACGATCGCGTTCGCGCTGCCCCTCGTCGCCCGCCTCGCCGCCTCCGGCGGGAAGCGCCGCTCCGGCCTCCCCCGCGGGCTCGTGCTGGCACCGACCCGCGAGCTCGCGACGCAGATCGCCGCGACCCTCGCTCCGCTCGCCGAGGCTGCCGGCCTGAAGGTCACGACCGTGTTCGGCGGTGTGAGCCAGCGCCCGCAGGAGCAGGCGCTGGGCGGCGGCGTCGACATCGTCGTCGCCTGCCCCGGCCGCCTCGAGGACCTCATGAAGCAGCAGGTCGTCCGCCTGAGCGAGATCGAGGTCACCGTGCTCGACGAGGCCGACCACATGGCCGACCTCGGATTCCTCCCCGGTGTCACCCGCATCCTGAACGCGACGCCCGCCGGCGGCCAGCGACTGCTGTTCAGCGCGACGCTCGACCGCGGCATCGACACTCTCGCGCGCCGGTTCCTCGTGAACCCGGTGAGCCACGAGGTCGACGAGGCCAGTGTGCCGGTCGGCGAGATGACGCACCGCGTGCTCGTCGTGGACTCGACCGAGAACAAGACGACGCTCGTGCGTGATCTCGCCTCCGGCACCGGTCGCCGCATCCTCTTCACCCGCACCAAGCACCAGGCCAAGAAACTCGCGAAGCAGCTCACGGCGGCAGGCATCCCCGCCGTCGACCTGCACGGCAACCTCTCGCAGAACGCCCGCGAGCGCAACCTCGGCGCCTTCTCGAGCGATCCCGACGACGGCGGCGTGCGGGTGCTCGTCGCGACCGACGTCGCGGCCCGCGGCGTGCACGTCGACAACGTCGACCTCGTGGTGCACGTCGACCCGCCCATGGAGCACAAGGCGTACCTGCACCGCTCCGGCCGCACGGCGCGTGCCGGTGCTGCGGGCACCGTGGTGACCGTGGTGCTCCCGGAGCAGCGCCGCGACGTCAAGGACCTGCTGCGCAAGGCCGCCATCACGGCGGCGCTCGAAGAGGTCACGCCCGCTGCCGTCGCTCAGCTGGTACCCGAGCGCGCGCCGCACGTGCGCCCGGCGCCCGTGCAGAAGCAGCCGCAGCGTCAGGCCCCGAAGCAGCGCCCGGCGGGCGGCGAGCGCGGCTCGGCCACCACCCCGCCGTCGCGTCGTCGCCGGCGCCCGCGGTCCGGCGGACAGGGACAGGGCGGTAAGGGCGGTCAGTCGCAGGGCGGCTCCCGCCAGGGCGGTCGCGGTCGCGGCAGCCAGGGCCGCTGACCCCCGCACGACGAGACGACAAGAGCGGATGCCGCACGGCATCCGCTCTTCTCGTCTGTGTCTCGTACGTCCGACGTCAGCGCGTCTGGAACGTGCGCTCGACCGAGCCCGTGTACAGCTGCTGCGGACGGCCGATCTTCGTCTGCGGGTCGAGCTGCAGCTCGCGCCACTGGGCGAGCCAGCCGGGCAGGCGACCGATCGCGAAGAGCACCGTAAACATGCGGGTCGGGAACCCCATGGCCTTGTAGATGACGCCGGTGTAGAAGTCGACGTTCGGGTAGAGGCGGCGCTCCTTGAAGTAGTCGTCGGCGAGCGCGATCTCCTCGAGCTCCTGCGCGAGGTCGAGAAGCGGGTCGGTCACACCGAGCTCGGCGAGGACCTCGCCGGCGGCCTCCTTCACGAGCTTGGCGCGCGGGTCGTAGTTCTTGTAGACCCGGTGGCCGAAGCCCATGAGCTTGACGCCCTCCTCCTTGTTCTTCACACGCTCCACGAAGCGCGAGACGCTCTGACCGGAATCGCGGATCTGGCCGAGCATCGTGAGCACCGCCTCGTTCGCACCACCGTGGAGGGGGCCTGAGAGGGCCTGGATGCCGGCGGAGATCGATGCGAACTGGTTGGCCCCGGTGGAGCCGACCAGACGCACGGTCGAGGTCGAGGCGTTCTGCTCATGGTCCTCGTGCAGGATGAGGAGGAGCTCGAGCGCCTTCGACATGACCGGGTTGATCTCGTACGGCTCGGAGTTGACGCCGAAGTTGAGCTTGAGGAAGTTCTCCACGAAGCCGAGCGAGTTGTCGGGGTAGAGGAAGGCCTGGCCGACGCTCTTCTTGTGCGCATAGGCGGCGATGACGGGCAGCTTGGCGAGCATGCGCACCATGTTGAGCTCGACGTGCTCGGGGTTGTGCGGATCCGTCTGACCCTCGTAGTAGGTCGAGAGCGCGGCGACGGCCGACGACAGGACCGACATGGGGTGCGCGGTGTGCGGCAGCGCGGAGAAGAAGCGCTTGAGGTCTTCGTGCAGCAGCGTGTGACGGCGGATCTTCTCGTCGAACTCGGCGAGCTCGGCCGCCGAGGGCAGCTCGCCGTAGATGAGGAGCCAGGCCACCTCGAGGTAGCTCGTCTTGCCGGCGAGCTGCTCGATCGGATATCCGCGATACCGCAGAATGCCCTTGTCGCCGTCGATGAACGTGATCTCCGACTTGGTCGACGCCGTGTTCACGAATCCGTAGTCCAGGCCGGTGTAGCCGGTCTGCCTGGTCAGCGTCGAGAAGTCGATGCTGTCGTGGCCGGCCGTGCCGCGCACGACGGGGAACTCCGCCGTGGTCTCGCCGATCGTCAGCTTCGCCGTCGCCTGCTGGTCTGCCGCTGCGCTCACGCGGGGGCCTCCTCATGGGTCTTCATCAAGCCTGGTGTGGCGATGTCACGACGCTGTGCGTCGGGGTCGAGCCGAGATCGTCGATACGCGACCGAATCGCTTCTACAGCCTAGTAGGCGCATAGGCCTACTGTGACATCGCACAAAACAACGGGGGTGTCGGGGAGGACTTCTACAGCGCCGAGTCGCGCAAGCGCCGCGCCGCCTCGCGCACGCGCGCCGTCGGCGCGGTGAGTGCGAGCCGCACGTGCTGCCCTGAGAAGGCGCCGTAGAACGAACCGGGACCGGCGAGGATGCCGAGGTCGGCGAGGCGCGACATGCTCGCCCAGGCGTCCTCCCCCGCGGTCGCCCACAGGTACAGTCCCGCCTCGGAGCCGTCGATGCGGAATCCCGCCGCCTCGAGGGCCGGGCGCAGGGCGTCGCGGCGCTCGCGGTAGAGCTCCTTCTGCGCTGTCACGTGCTCGTCGTCGCCGAGGGCGACGGCCATCGCGTGCTGCACAGGCGCCGGAGGCATCAGTCCGAGGTGCTTTCGGGCCGTGAGGAGGTCGCCCACGATGCGAGCACAACCCGCGAGGAAGGCCGCCCGGTAGCCCGCGAGGTTCGACTGCTTGCTCAGCGAGTAGACGCTCAGCAGGTTGGCCCTGCTGCCCCCGGTGACCCGCGGGTCGAGGATCGACGGGATGGTCTCGGATGCCCAGGCTCCGTCCCAGCCGAGCTCCGCATAGCACTCGTCGCTCGCGAGCACGGCGTCGAGCTCCCGCGCGCGGCGCACCGCTGCGGCGAGCTCTTCGACGGCCCAGGTGCGCCCGTCGGGGTTGCCAGGCGTGTTGATCCAGATGAGTCTGGCGCCCTCCGGCCATTCGGCGGGATCGTCGGCGGCGACCGGGGTCGCTCCCGCGACGCGCGCGCCCACCTCGTAGGTCGGATAGGCCACTCGCGGATGCACGACGATGTCACCCTCGCCGAGCCCCAGAAGCGTCGGCAGAAGCGCCACGAGCTCCTTGGAGCCGATCGTGGGGAGCACATTGTCGACCGTGAGATCGGGCACTCCCCTGCGGCGCGCGTACCAGTCGACGATCGCCTCACGAAGGGTCGGCGTGCCGACGGTCTGCGGGTAGGCGTGCGCATCGGTCGCGTCGGCGAGGGCCCGGCGGATCAGCTCGGGGGTCGGGTCGACCGGAGAGCCCACGGAGAGATCGACGAGACCGTCCGGATGCCGCGCCGCCCGCTCGCGGTACGGGACCACCGCGTCCCAGGGGAAGTCAGCGAGGTCGTGGACGCTCACGGGCTACTCGCCCTGCGGCGGCAAGGCGGCGATGATCGGGTGATCGTGGGCGATGACCCCGACCTTGGCCGCCCCACCGGGCGACCCGACCTCGTCGAAGAACTCGACGTTGGCCTTGTAGTAGTCCTGCCACTCCTCGGGCAGGTCGTCCTCGTAGTAGATCGCCTCGACGGGGCAGACCGGCTCGCAGGCGCCGCAGTCGACGCACTCGTCGGGGTGGATGTACAGCGACCGTTCACCCTCGTAGATGCAGTCAACGGGGCACTCGTCGATGCAGGCGCGGTCCTTGACATCGACGCACGGGAGGGCGATCACATACGTCACGCCACCAGTCTACGTGCCGAGACCCGTACGATCTCCCCGCTGCGGCTCGATGCCGCCGGTGGAATGCCGATCGACACCGGGCACCTCGGTGATGGGTGACGGAACGGCGTCCGTCTGAGCCGCTGCCGCAGGCAACTCCGTGCGCGACGGCACGCGGGCTATCCGCGGCCACGCGACGACGAGGAGAACGAGCCCCGCGACCACGTAGATCCAGATCCTGCCGCTCAGGGACTCCTGCACGACGATCGAACCGCCCGGCCCGACGCCCGAGATCAGCACGAGCATGCCGAGCATGCCGAGGCCGGAGGCCAGGGCTGCTCCACGATCGTGGGTCAGGGCGCGGATGGCGACGAGGATGGCGCCGCACGCGATGGTGCCGACGATGAGGCCGACGGGCATCGGCCCCCACGTCACGCTGTGGGCGATGGTGCCGGCCACGCCGAAGACGCCGCCGACGAGAGCCGCGGCGACCCAGGACAGCACCCGGGAGATCCATCCGATACGCACGGATCGATCCTACGCGCGCTCGGCACCCGCCACGGTCGGTGCCGACGCCGCCGCGACGGCTGGCCTCATGCCGCGAGCCCCGTCAGTCTCAGCAGCGCGGCGACCGCCGCCGCGGCGACGACGACCACGAGGAACGACTGCCGCAGCCACAGCAGTCCCGCCGCGACGAGAAGCGCGGGCACCCGAGCGTCCACGATGACGGCCTGTCCGGCGCCGAGGGTCTGCACGGCCACGAGCGCCGCCAGCAGCGCCACGGTGAGCAGATCGGAGATGCGCGCAGGACGCGGCGCCTCGAGCACCTTCGGCGGCACGAGGTATCCGACGGCCTTGAGCGCGAGACAGATCACGGCGGCGAGCAGGACCGCGCTCCAGACGCTCATCGCCCCTCCTCCGGCGCAGAAGCCGCTCGCACATCATCGCGGCCCAGCCAGTTGAACCATCCGACGAGGATCGCGACCAGCGCCGCGACCAGCACGGGGAGGCCGGGCATGAGGGCGGGCGTCAGAGCGGCGGCGACGAGGGCCGCCGCCACACCGACCGCGATCGCCTGGCGCTGCCGCAGACGCGGCCGGAGCAAGGCCAGAAAGGCGGCGGCGGCCGCGGCATCCAGTCCCCAGGTCTTCGGGTCGCCGAGGACATCACCGACGAGCGCGCCGATCAGGGTTGTGAGGTTCCACCCGAAAAAGATGCCGATGCCGGTGACCCAGAAGCCGACCTGCCGCAGACCCGGGTCGCTCTGCGAGACCGCGACGGCAGTGGACTCGTCGATCGTGAAGTGCGCCGCCGCGGCGCGCCGCGCGGGTGTCGTGCCGACGACGGGAGACATGCGCATTCCGTAGGCGATGTTGCGCACGCCGAGCAGCGCCGCGGAGGCGATCGCGGACGGCAGAGCTGCCACACCCCCGGCGGCGAAGACCCCGACGAACGCGAGCTGCGATCCCCCGGTGAACATGAGCAGACTCAGCACGCAGGTCTGCCAGACGTCGAGACCCGAGGCGACCGCGAGCGCACCGAACGAGACGCCGTACGCGCTGGTCGCGATCACGACGCCCGCGGCCTCTCGCCAGACCTCGCGCTCGGCCGTCATCCGCCGACCGTTCGATCGAGTGAACACATGATCATCATTCTGAACAGGTCAGGCAGGATAGTCAAGCGAACGATCGTTTGACATGATGAACGAATGGACGACCTCCGCACTCGCATCGCCCGCACCCTCCGTCGAGAGCGCGAGGCGGCCGGCATCTCGGTTTCGGAGCTCGCGCGTCGCGCCGGCATCTCGAAGGCGACCGTCTCGCAGCTGGAGTCGGGGGCCGGCAACCCCAGCGTCGAGACGCTGTGGGCGCTCGGCGTCGCGCTCGGCGTGCCGTTCGCCGTCCTCGTCGACCAGCAGGCGAACGCCCCTACGCTGATCCGGGCGGACGAGCACGCGGGCGTCCCATCGTCGGCGGCCGCGTACAGCGCCACCCTGCTGTCGGCGAGCCCGCCCGGGGCACGTCGCGACGTGTACATGATCCAGGCCGAGCCGGGCGAACCGCGTCACTCGGATCCGCACCACGGCGGGACCACCGAGCACGTCATCCTCGTCTCAGGCCAGGCGCGCGTCGGCCCGGTCGGAGAAGCCGTGCTGCTGAATCCCGGCGACTACCTCTCCTATGCCGGTGACGTGCCGCATGTCTTCGAGGCGGTCGTCCCCGGAACGAGCGCGGTGCTCATCTCCGAGCTGCGCTGATCACTCCCCCGTCGGTGCGGGCGACGGATCCGGGATCTCGTCGGGCTTGTAGCGCGGCAGACGTGACGCAGGCAGGATCGCGATCGCACTGATGCCGGCGAGGAGCAGGAGTCCGAGTCGCAGCGTCCCCAGCCGCGCCTGCTCGTTCACGGCCACCGCGGCGTCGACCTGAGCAGGCGTCGCGTCGGTTCTCTCGAGCACCACCCGCAGATCGTCGTTGCTGACGAAGTTCACATCGTCGAGGTCGACCTGCGCGACGAGCTCGGGTGGCAGTTCCGGATGGTCGACCACCGCGCGCCCGACGCTGAGCCCGAGCAGCGACACCAGCAGCGCACCCGCCAGCGCCGTGCCCACCGCCGAGGCCAGATTCTGCGTCGTGCCACGCAGGGAGCCGACGTCCCCGGCGAGCTCCGACGGCGCCGCGGTGACGAGCACGTTGAACACGAGCGTGACGAGCGCGCCCTGCCCGATGCCGAAGACGATGAGCCCGAGGATCGTCGCGAGGGTCTCCCAGTTGTTGTTCACGACGAACGACAGCCACACCAGCGCCACCGTGGTGAGGACGAAGCCGAACATCCCGATGATCCGGGGCGGATAGCGGCGGTAGAAGCGCACCACGAGGGTGGCCGTGACGAAGACGGTGAGGTTGAACGGCATCATCGCGAGCGAGGTGTCGAACGGAGTGCGCCCCTGCACGATCTGGATGTACAGCGGGATGGTGAAGTTCACGCAGGCCTCGAGCGCGACGACGATGAACATCGCATACACGGCGGCACGCTCGCGCGACGACTCGAGCACGCGCAGGTCTATCAGCGGAACCCCGCCGCGGGCGATGCGCCGGCGGGTCCAGACGAAGAAGCATTGCCCCAGCACGATGCCCACCACGACGAAGATGGGCGCGGGCGAGAGCCCGAGGATGCTGAAAGGCGCCGCCTCCGTCGCGGCGACGGCGCCCCAGCCGTTGAGATTGTTGAAGCCGAGCGTGAGCAGCACGATCGCGGCCCCGATGAGAAGGGACGCCACCAGATCGATGCGGATGGAGGAGTCACCGCGGTCCCCGCGCAGGGTGAAGCTCAGTGCGAACACGATCACAGCGATGGCGAGCACGATGACGAACAGGGGGCGCCATCCGACGAGCGTGCCGAGGGTGCCCCCGATGAGGAAGGCGGTGACGCCCGAGATCGCCCGCGCCGATCCGATCGCCCCGATGGCCGTGGCCTGCTGCCCGCCACGATAGTTCTCGGCGATGAGTGCGACGATCGAGGGAACGATGATCGCGGCCGCGGCACCGGCGACCGCCTGTCCGGCGATCGCCCACCCGACGCTCGGCGACACGATCATGAGCACCGCCGAGCCGGCGAACAGGACGATGACGATCCGGAAGATCAGCACCCAGCCGATCCGCTGACCGAGCTTCGCACCGGTCATCACGAGCGCGGCGACCGCCAGCCCGTACATGACGATCGTCGTGCTCGCGACGGTGGGCGGCACACCGAACTCGGCGACGATACCCCCGAGCGAGATCGGCAGCGCCGCGACGTTGAACGACATGAGCACTTGCGCGAGGAAGAGGCTGACGAGCGGCAGCCAGGTGGTGCGGGGCTCGAGGGATGAAGTCGAGGTCATGGCGTCTCCTGGTTGGTGGGTGACGATCCGTCGATCAGGGTGCTCAGCGACGCGCGAGCTGGTCGTCGCCCGGATGGTCGCCCGCGGGCGCTGACGCGAAGAGGTCGAGCCCGAGCGATCGAGAGAGGTGGGCGATCGCGCGCTGCGATCGGATCGAGTTGCCCGCGCGGTCGAGCAACGGCGAGAATCCCGCGACGGCGCACTTGCCGGGCGAGACGGCGACGATCCCGCCTGCGACCCCCGACTTCGCGGGAAGACCGATCTCGAAGAGCCACTCCCCTGAGCGCTCGTACAGGCCGGTCGCGGCCACCACGGCGAGCGTGTCTCGGCAGACCTCCGCCGAGACCACGCGCTCGCGTGTGACCGGGTTCACTCCACCGTCGGCGAGGGTCGCCCCCATGACCGCGAGATCGTGAGCCGTCACCAGGAGCGCGCACTGCCGCGTGTAGACGTCGACCGCCTCGTCGGGGTCGCCGTCCAGCCGCCCGTAGCTGCGCAGCAGACGCCCCAACGCACGGTTGCGGTCGTTGTTCTCGGCCTCGGAGGCGTAGACCCGTCCGTCGAGTCGCAGCTGCCGTCCGGCGAATGCCGACAGCCCCTCCCTGAGAAGCTCCCAGCGCTCCACCGACGTCGCTCCGGGCAGCAGGGCCGTGGTCGCGATGGCTCCCGCGTTCACCATGGGGTTCATCGGGTGGCCGTCGTTGAGCTCGAGCGCCATCACGGAGTTGAAGGCGAGCCCGGTGTTGTTCACCCCGACGATCTCGCGCACCCGCTCATGACCGTGTTCCTGGATCGCGAGCGCGTAGACGAACATCTTCGAGATGGATTGGATCGAGAAGGGATGCTGCGCGTCGCCGGCATCATGCAGGCCGCCGTCCACCTCCACCAGGGCGAGTCCGAAAAGCGACGGATCAGCGTGGGCGAGCTCGGGGATGTAGTCGGCGACAGTCCCCCCGTCGATGCCGGTGCTCTCGGCGTGCGCTTCGCGGACCAGGTCGTCGACGCTCGCCCACCCGGGAAGCGAACCCGTCGAGACGTGAGTCGGGACGTCGTGCCGTGCTGCGGACTCCACGCGCCCTCCTCGGATCGGCGACGCCCCAGCCGTCTTCGCCCACGGTAGCGCGACGACGGCCCCCTGCCTAGAGGCGGAGGGCCGTCGGATGAGCGCGGGTGCAGCTCAGTACCAGTTGCTGGCTTGAGAGTGTCCCCATGCGCTGCAGGGCGTGCCGTACACCGACTCGATGTAGCCGAGACCCCAGGCGATCTGGGTGGCGGCGTTGTCCTGCCAGTCCGCGCCTGCCGAGGCCATCTTGCTACCAGGGAGCGCCTGCGGGATGCCCGTTGCGCCGCCGGACCTGTTGTAGGCCTTGTAGTTCCAGCCGGACTCCTTGGTCCAGAGCGAGTTCAGGCAGGAGAACTGGTCATCGCCCCAGCCGTACCGGCTCGCCATCATCTGCCGGGCGGTCGCCTTGGCGCCCTCCGGGGTGTTGGCCTGCGCCAGCGCGGCCGCAGCCGCAGCCGCTTGCTCCTGCTCGACCTTGCGCTGCTGCGCAGCCGCGTAGTCGTTCTGCAGTGTGGCGGTCTCGGCCGTGACGGCCTCGGTCTCGGAGGTGACGTAGGCCGTGAGGCTCGTGACCTCGCGTGATGACAGGCCGTCGCGGTCACCGAGCCGGTCGATCCAGGTGTCCAGGTCGGAGGTGTCGACTGCGGCGGGGGCGCCCGCGAGATCGAGGCCGGAGGCGGCGACCTCGGCGGTGACCGCGTCGGCGGCGGCCGCCGCGTCCTGAGCGAGCGAGATGTGTATCGCGGCGTCGTCGGCCTTCTTGGTGAGCGGCGCCGCACCGCCGGTCACGAACGAGGTGACGTCGGCGACGGCGGCGGGCGTCTCGGCGCCGGCCGCGGCGGGTGCGGAGACGATGCCGACGGTGAGGGCTGCGCCGATGACGCCCCCTGCGATGGTTCCGAAGATCCACTTCGGGCGGCGGGCGGTGACAGCGTTGCGGGCCTCCGCCACGGACGAGGCGCGCCGAAGCGCACGGGTGTTATGCAGCATGGGTTTCGACTTTCGGGTCGTCGTACGCCCCTTGGCGGAGCCCTCATCGGGAGTCGGCTCCGGGCGCAAGGTAACGATTCTGCAACATCGCACCTGAGCGCTTCATGAGAGAGGGCCCTGCCCCGTCCTCGGACGGTGCAGGGCCCTCTCGAGCGATCGGGGTCAGGCGTTGGCATCCTGACGCTTGAGGCGCGCGGCCTCGCGGGCGCGGGTGTTGGCATCCAGGTTGACCTTGCGAATGCGCACCGCCTCCGGCGTCACCTCGACGCATTCGTCGTCGCGCGCGAACTCCAGGCTCTCCTCGAGCGTCAGCACGCGAGGCGGCGTCATCGACTCGAAGTTGTCGGCCGTGGCCGACCGCATGTTCGTGAGCTTCTTCTCCTTGGTGATGTTCACGTCCATGTCGTCGGCACGCGAGTTCTCGCCGATGACCATGCCCTCGTAGACCTCCGCCGTGGGCTGCACGAAGAACGACATGCGCTCCTGCAGGGCGATGATCGCGAACGGCGTGACGACACCCGAGCGGTCGGCGACGATCGATCCGTTCTGACGGGTCGTGATCTGGCCGGCCCACGGCTCGTAGCCGTGCGAGATGGCGTTCGCGATGCCCGTGCCGCGCGTGGTGGTCAGGAACTCGCTGCGGAAGCCGATCAGACCGCGCGACGGGACGATGAACTCCATGCGCACCCAGCCGGTGCCGTGGTTCGTCATGTTCTCCATGCGGCCCTTGCGGTTGGCGAGCAGCTGGGTGATCGCTCCGAGGTGCTCCTCCGGAGTGTCGATCGTGAGGTGCTCGAAGGGCTCGTAGGTCTTGCCGTCGATCTTCTTCGTGACCACCTGGGGCTTGCCGACCGTGAGCTCGAAGCCCTCGCGGCGCATGTTCTCGACGAGGATGGCGAGCGCGAGTTCCCCGCGCCCCTGCACCTCCCAGGCGTCCGGACGGCCGATGTCGACCACCTTGAGCGAGACGTTGCCGATGAGCTCCCGGTCGAGACGGTCCTTCACCATGCGCGCGGTGAGCTTATGCCCCTTGACCTTGCCCATGAGCGGCGACGTGTTGGTGCCGATCGTCATGGAGATGGCGGGGTCGTCGACCGTGATGGCCGGCAGCGGACGCACGTCCTCGGGGTCGGCGATGGTCTCACCGATGGTGATGTTCTCGAAGCCCGCGATCGCGACGATGTCACCGGGGCCGGCAGACTCGGCGGGGTACCGCTCGAGCGCACGGGTCTTGAGCAGCTCCGTGACGCGGGCGTTGCTCGTGGTGCCGTCCGAGCGCACCCAGGCGACCGTCTGGCCCTTCTTGAGCGTGCCGTTGAAGATGCGCAGCAGCGCGAGGCGACCGAGGAACGGGCTGGAGTCGAGGTTCGTCACCCAGGCCTGCAGAGGCGCCTCGTCGTCGTAGGACGGAGCCGGGACGTGCTCGAGGATCGCGCCGAAGAGCGGTTCGAGGTCGTCGTTGTCGGGCAGCGAGCCGTCGGCGGGACGGTTCAGCGATGCGGCGCCCGCGCGTCCGGAGGCGTAGACGACCGGCACGTCGAGCAGGGCGTCGACGTCGAGGTCGGGCACGTCGTCGACGAGGTCGGAGGCGAGGCCGAGCAGAAGATCGTGCGCCTCCTCCTCGACCTCGGCGATGCGGGCGTCGGGACGGTCGGTCTTGTTGACCAGCAGGATGACGGGCAGCTTGGCCTCGAGCGCCTTGCGCAGCACGAACCGGGTCTGCGGGAGCGGACCCTCGCTGGCGTCGACGAGCAGCACCACGCCGTCGACCATCGACAGTCCACGCTCGACCTCACCGCCGAAGTCGGCGTGGCCGGGGGTGTCGATCACGTTGATCGTGATCTCCTGCCCGTCGGCGTGGGCGCCCCTGTAGGTGATCGCCGTGTTCTTGGCGAGGATCGTGATGCCCTTCTCACGCTCCAGGTCGTTGGAGTCCATGGCGCGCTCGTCGACGTGGGCGTGTTCGCCGAACGAGCCCGTCTGGCGGAGCATCGCGTCGACGAGGGTGGTCTTCCCGTGGTCGACGTGCGCGACGATTGCGACGTTGCGGAGGTCAGAGCGGAGGGCGTGCGCCATGCAGGAGTCCTAAAGAGTGTGGGTTTTCGCCGGGAAGCCGACGTTCCAGGTTACCGTATGCGCACGGACCGGTACCTGAGCACGGCGCGGAGGCGCGCGGACCGTCGACTAGATTGGCGGGATGGGGGAACAGCTGCGAGACGCCGACCTCGACGCCGCTCGGAATCCGCACACCCCGCCGGCTCAGCTCGCCGACATCGCGGCCCGGCGCCGCGACCTGCACCCCCTGCTCCTGGGGCATCCCGCCTGCTATCCGCAGTTGCGGGAGTGGATGCTCCAGGTCAACCCCGCTGCCGCCGCGAACTACCCGATCGCGGGCGGAGGGTACGCGGCAACCGGCAGCGCGCCGCTTCGTCCAGCGCGGCGGAGTCGGATCGGCTGCCTTCTCATCGGTTGCGGCGGCATGGTCCTCGTCGCGCTCGTCATCGTCGTCTTCGTGGTCGGCGCCGCACTCTTCTCGGGCGGAGGATCCGATTCGACACCCGACTCCGGGGCGCCCGCGCCCGGTGATCCCGCAGCCGCCTTCGAGGCGGAGCGTGCGAGGTTCTACGAGCTCGCGGCTCAGCTCGAGGGCAACCCGGTCGCCCCCCTCGTGACGCGGACCGCGGAGTTCGAGCGGCTGGAGAAGAGCATGGCCGCGCCGGGCATCACAGCGGCCTACGCCGCGCAGCTGGCGCAGAGCGCGGAGACCTCCCGCAAGGAGCTCGAGCAGCGGATCGCGGACGCGACCGCCCGGCGCACGAACGCCTCGGGATCCGTCACCGAGGGAATCGTGGACGAGGCGGGAGCGGGGTTCATCGATATCGCCTGGGATGCCGCGACGGCGTGCGCCCCCTCACGGAACGCGGATGAGGGTCGCTTCACGGCCGGCTGCGTCTCCGAGGACCCGCTCGCCGTGCACCTCGCCCCGGAGGATCAGCTGCCGGGGGACATGGGGATGCGCGTGGTCGTCCTGCATGAGCTCACGCACCTCTACCAGCGTGCGGACTCCGATACCCACCCCGACGGACCCAGCGCCGCCGTCGAGCTGGTCGAGCAGGGGTACTTCCAGGGAAGCTCGGAGTCGATGGCGGACTGCTACGCCCTGACCTACCTGGACCAGTGGACGCTGACCTTCGAGGGCCGCACGATGGGCTACGGCTACGTCTGCGGCGAGGAGGAGCGGGGCCTCATCCGCCAGTGGGCCGCCGAGGTGAGCGCTCCGCTGCCGTGACGCTGCGGGCACGGGGACGTACGATCAGGACGTGACAGCCGTCGACCTCTCCCCCGCCCCCTCGCGCTCCCGTCTGTGGTGGGAGATCGCGATCGTCCTGGCGCTCGGACTCGGCCAGTCGGCCGTCTACGCGATCGTGCAGCTGGCGTACCGACTGACGGACACGACGCCGCTCGCCGACCAGACGGCGACACTGAACCCCTCGCGCAGCGACCGCGAGGTCTTCGATCTCGTCTATCAGATCCTTTCGATCGGATTCTCGGTCGTTCCCGTGCTGCTCGCCTGCTTCCTGCTCTGGGAGTCGCGCCGCCCGCACCTCGCACTTCTCGGCTTGGACGGCCGGAAAGTCGGATCGGATGCCGGGCGCGGCATCCTGCTGGTCCTGGCGATCGGCATCCCCGGCCTGGCGCTCTACCTCGTGGGGCGCGCCCTCGGTCTGTTCGTCGCGGTGAACCCGGCAGGGCTCGACGCGCACTGGTGGACGGTTCCCGTGCTGCTGCTGGCCGCGGCCCGCGCCTCCATTCAGGAGGAGTTCGTGGTTCTCGGGTACCTGTTCGCCCGGCTGAGGCAGCTGGGCTGGGGTCCATGGCCCATCATCCTCGCGACGTCGGTGCTGCGGGCGAGCTATCACCTCTACCAGGGCCCCGGAGCGTTCATCGGGAACCTCGCGATGGGACTGCTGTTCGGATGGCTGTTCCAGCGCAGCGGAAGGCTCATGCCGTTCCTGGTCGCGCATTTCCTCATCGACGCGACGGTGTTCGTCGGCTATCCCTGGGCCGCGGCCACGTGGCCGGAGCTCTTCGGACTCCCCGGCTGACGACGAGGAGCGGCGCCGCCGTCAGTTTGCGGTGATCGCGATCGAGGCGATCGCCCATGCCACGATCACGCCGAGCGCGAGGAGCGCACGTCCATCCCATCCGCGGCGGATCGGTGCATCCGTCGGTCCGGAGGCCGTCTGCCAGCGATCGCGGATCTCTGTGAGATCGCGTAGCCCTGCTGGCGCCTTCGCCTCCGAATCATCGTCGGCGGGGCGCCGCGTCGGCCGCGCCCTGGCCGGTCCGCCGTAGCAGGTGACGTCGGTGCCGTCGTCGAGCGAGAACACGAGCTGCCAGCGCAGGTCGATGTCGCGGACGCGGTTCCAGCCGAACGACGTGCGACGGAGCATGTTCTGCACCACCGCCCCGCTCTCGTTGACGCGCACGGTGGAGACGAACGCGACCTCGTAGACGACCCAGAGGCCCAGCAGCACCCAGGGCGCGAGCAAGAGCATCTGCCCCCACCCAGCGCGGACGACGGCGTCGCCGAGGAGAAAGAGCGCGAGCAGCGAGCACAGCACGAACGTCACCGGCCCGGAGGCCGCGCGGAACGTCCGCGCGGCCTCCTGCCGTGGGTCAGCAGACACGCTCAGTGTCCGCCGAGGGTGATCGACGCGCCCGGGATCGCCTGCAGCAGACGCTCCGTGTACTCCTGCTGCGGTTTGGCGAAGATCTCGTCGACCGTGCCCTGCTCGACGATCTTTCCCTTCTCCATCACGCACACGAGGTCGCTGGACACACGCACGACGGCGAGGTCGTGCGTGATGAACAGGTAGGTCAGACCCAACTCGGACTGCAGGTCGGCGAGAAGCTGCAGCACCTGGTCCTGCACGAGCACGTCGAGTGCGGACACGGCCTCGTCGAGCACGATGATGTCGGGCTTGAGCGCGAGGGCGCGCGCGATCGCCACGCGCTGGCGCTGGCCACCTGACAGCTCGTTCGGATACCGCGTCGCCAGTGCACGAGGAAGCGCGACCTGGTCGAGCAGCTCCTCCACACGCTCTCGGCGCGACGCTCGATCGCCGACGCCGTGGATCTGCAGCGGTTCCGCGATCGTGTTGCCGATGTTGCGCAACGGGTCGAGCGAGCCGTACGGGTCCTGGAAGACGGGCTGCATCCGTCGGCGCAGACCGAAGGCCTGCGCGTTCGAGAGGTTCGACACGTCCTGCCCGTCGATCTCGATCGTACCGGCGGTCGGATCCTCGAGCTTGAGGACCATCTTCGCCACCGTGGACTTGCCCGAGCCCGACTCGCCGACGAGGGCGAGCGTCTTGCCGCGTGGGATCTCGAAGGACACGTCGTCCACGGCGCGGAAGTCCTCGCTGCGGAACCCGCCCTGCCGGATCTTGTAGTCCTTCGTGAGGCCGGCCACGCGCACAGTCGGCGGGATGTCGGCGAGGTCGTCGAGCGTCTCGATGCCCCGATCCTCCACGACGGCCTGGATGCGCTGCGACGCCACGCTCGGCGCCGCGGCCACGAGCCGCTTCGTGTAGGGATGCTGCGGGTTCTCGAGGATCTCGCGACTGGGGCCGGCTTCGACGATGTTGCCGCCGTTCATCACGATGATCTTGTCCGCGCGCTCGGCCGCGAGACCGAGGTCGTGGGTGATCAGGAGCACCGAGGTGCCCTTGTCGCGCGTGAGCGACGCCATGTGATCCAGGATGACCCGTTGCACGGTCACGTCGAGAGCCGAGGTCGGCTCGTCGGCGATGAGGAGCTTCGGGTCGGCCGCGAGGCCGATGCCGATCAGCGCGCGCTGTCGCATGCCCCCGGAGAACTGATGCGGGAACTGATGCAGACGGCGCTCCGCGTCGGAGAGACCGGCCTGCTTCAGGACTTCGATCGCCCTCGCCTTGACCTCCTGGCGCCCCTGCGCGATGCCGTTGGCGCGGATCGCCTCCTTGACCTGGAAGCCGATGCTCCACACGGGGTTGAGGTTCGACATCGGGTCCTGTGGCACGAAGCCGATGTCCCGTCCGCGGACGGCCTCGATCTCGCGTCGTCCGAGCGTCGTGAGCTCACGCCCGTCGAGCGTGATCGAGCCGCCGGTCACCGTGCCGGTGCCGGGGAGCAGATTCACGATGGCGGTCGCCGTCGTGGACTTGCCTGAGCCGGACTCTCCCACGATCGCCACGGTCTCCCCCGGCATGACGTCGAAGCTCACGCCGTGCAGGACCTCGCGCAGCCCGTCCTGGGTACGGAAGGCGACCTTCAGATCGCGGATACTGAGCAGGGGGATCTGGTCGACTGCGCGTTCGCTCATCGGCGTGCCCTCGCCTTCGGGTCGAGGGCGTCTCGGATGAGCTCGCCCAGGGTCACGAACGCGAGGACCGCGAGGGTCAACGCGATCGACGGATAGATGAGCGCCATCGGAGCCACACGCAGCGAGGCCTGGGCCTTGCTGATGTCAAGACCCCACGACATGACGTCACTGCCGAGGCCCACGCCGAGGAACGACAGGGTCGCTTCCGCGACGATCGCCGCGGCGAGGCCGAGGGTGGAGACCACCAGGAGCGGCGCGATCGCGTTCGGGATGACGTGATTCAGCAGGATGCGGAACTTCGACAGCCCCAGTGCTTCGGAGGCCATGACGAAGTCCGCCTGACGGACGCGCAGGACCTCCGCGCGGACCACCCGTGCTGTCGACGCCCATGCGAACGCGCCGATGGCGAACGCAAGCGTCCACACGGATCGGGAGTCACGGAACACCGTCATGACGACCACGGCCGCCAGGATGTACGGGATCGCGAAGAAGATGTCCCCGACGCGCGAGAGCAGTCCGTCGAGCCATCCGCCGTAGAACCCGGCGAGGGCGCCCATGATGAGGCCGAGGATCGACGAGATGACAGTGGCGATCAGGCCCACCGCGAGCGAGGTCTGCGATCCCCACACGATCCGAGCGTAGATGTCGCAGCCCTGGAACGTGAATCCCAGAGGGTGACCGTCGGCCGGTCCGCCGTTGCTGTTCGAGAGCTGGCAGTCGGCGTTGGGCGGCGTAGAGGTGAACAGGGTCGGCCACAGCGCCATCACGAGGAAGAAGAGCGCGAGCACGACCGAGAACCAGAAGAGCGGACGACGCCGCAGATCGGCCCACGCATCGCGCCAGAGGTTGCTCGGTTTGTCCGCGACGCGGACGGCGTCGACGGCGATCGACTCGGTCTCGACCGGGGCGACGTAGTGATTCTGTGCAGTGGGATCAGGCATAGCGAATCCTCGGGTCGAGCAGACCGTAGAGCAGGTCGATGACAAGGTTGACCAGGACGTAGAGGATCACGAAGACCGTCACGAACGAGACGACGGTCGGCCCCTCGCCTCGCTGGATCGCCTGGAACAGCGTGTTACCCACACCGGGAACGTTGAAGATGCCCTCGGTCACGGTCGCGCCGACCAGCAGCACGCCGAAGTTCGTGGCGGAGTTCGTGATGACCGGGATGAGGGAGTTGCGCAGCACGTGCACGGGCAGCACGCGCGAGCGCGAGAGGCCCTTGCTGTAGGCGGTGCGGACCCAGTCCTGGTTGAGCGTGTCGATCACCGAGCTGCGCATCAGACGCATGCTGACGGCGTACAGGCTGAAGCCGAGCACGATCGCCGGGAGCCAGAGTCCGCCCCAGTCGTTGTCGGCGCCGACCGTCGGTTTGAACCACCCGAGTTGGATGGCCAGGAAGTACTGGGCGAGGAAGGCCACCACGAAGATCGGGATCGCGATCGCGACGAGCGCGACGACGAGCGACACGTTGTCGAAGAGCTTGCCCTTGCGCAGCGCGGAGATCGTGCCGATGATGATCGCCAGCACGAACTCGATCGCGATCGCCATGACGGCGAGCCTGCCCGTGACGGGCAGGGTCGCGGCGAGCACAGCCGACACAGGACGACCCGAGTAGGTCGTTCCGAGATCGCCCTGGAACACACCGGCGATGTAGTACCCGTATTGGACGATGAAGGGCTGATCGAGGTGGTACTGCGCGCGGAGCTGCTCGATGACGGCAGGGTTCGGCGTCTTGTCGCCGAAGAGCGCGAGGATGGGGTCGCCGGGCATGGCGAACACGAGGAAGTAGATGAGCAGGGTGGCCCCGAAGAAGACCGGGATCACCTGCAGAAGACGTCTCAGGATGTAACCGAGCATCCGCTGTCCCTTCTGGAGGGCGAGGAAAGCGAGGCGAACACAAGCCTGTGAGGCGGTGACGAAGAATCGTCACCGCCTCACAGGTGAAGTGCCGTCAGACTTACTCGCCGGCCTTCGTGATCTCGTAGTACAGCGGCACGGAGTTCCAGCCGAACGTGACGTTGTCGACGTTCTCACTGAACCCACCGGTCACGTTGGAGTACCACAGCGGGATCGCCGGGAGGTCCTGGAACAGGACCTCCTGCGCCTTGGTGAAGTCCTCGATCTGAGCGTCGGCGTCGGGGTTGCTGATGCCTGCCTCGATCAGGTCGTCGAACTCAGGGTTCGAGTAGTCACCGTCGTTGGAACCTGCGCCGGTCGCGTAGAGCGGGCCGAGGAAGTTGTACAGACCCGGGTAGTCCGCCTGCCATCCCGAACGCGCCGCCGTGGTGATGGTGCGGTCGTTGATCTTCGTACGAAGATCCTGGAAGGTCGGGTACGGGTCGCCGGACGCCTCGATGCCGAGCGTGTTCTTGATGCTGTTGCTTACAGCGTCGACCCACGCGTCGTGTCCGCCGTCGGCGTTGTACGCGATCTTGAACTCGCCGTCCCACGGTGCGATGGCGTCGGCCTGGGCCCACAGCTCCTTCGCCTTCTCGGGGTCGTACTTCAGCACCTCGTTGCCGGGGACCGAGTCCGACCAGCCGTCGATGACCGGAGACGTGAAGTCGGCGGCCGGGGTGCGGGTGCCGGAGAAGATCGTCTCGGTGATCTCCTCGCGGTTGATCGCCATCGACAGGGCCTGACGACGCAGCTGGCCCTCTTCGCCGCTGAAGTGCGGGAGGAACTGGCCGATCGTGAACGACTGGAACACGGCCGACGGCTGGTTCACGGCGCGGTCCCCGAGCTCGTCCTGGAAGACCGGGAGCGAGTTGGTCGGGATCGCGTCGATGACGTCGACCTCGTTGCCCTGCAGGTCGGCGTATGCGGCTTCCTGCGTGGCGTAGAACTTGATCGTCACGCCACCGTTCTGGGCCTTGCGGCCGCCGTCGTAGTCGTCGTTGCGCACGAGGTCGATCTGCACGTCGTGCTGCCACGCGTCTGCGCCGTCGATCATGTACGGGCCGTTGCCGATCGGGTTCTGACCGAAGGCCTCCATGTCCTCGAAAGCGACATCGGGAAGCGGGTAGAACGCCGAGTAGCCCAGACGGAGAGCGAAGTCCGACGCCGGCTTGTTCAGGGCGATCGTGAACGTGTAGTCGTCGACCTGCTTCAGTCCGGTCAGCTCGGAGTCGGTGTCGTAGCTGAAGCCCTCGATGTCCTCGAAGAAGTAGCTCGAGAGGTGAGCGTTCGACGCCTTGGCGCCCTCGTTCCACGCCTTGATGAAGTTGTCGGCGGTGACCTCTTCACCGTCGGTGAAGGTCTGCCCCTCCTTCAGCTTGACCGTGATGTTCTGGGGATCCTCAGTGGTGATCTCCTCGGCCATGTCGTTGACCGGCTTGCCGTCGGCGTCGTAATAGATGAGGCCCGCGAAGATCTCGTCGAGGATCTTGCCGCCGCCCACCTCGTTGGTGTTGGTGGGGATCAGCGGGTTCTCGGGCTCGGAGCCGTTCGTCGTGATGATGGCATCCGGGTCGACATCGCCGCCGGCGCTGCCGCCGCCGTTGTTGCCGCCGCCGCTCGCGCAGCCCGCGAGCGCCAGGGCGCCGATCGCGAACAGCGCGGTGCCCGCAAGGGCGATCTTGTTGCGCTTCACTGTGTGTCCTCCTGTGGACGGGTATTCATCAGACTGCGCGCTCATCATCGAACGCGTAGGGATAGTCGACTGTAACCCGGGGTTTGCGCAACCCCGCGCTCAGCTAATGAACTGTTACTCAGTGGTGACCATCCGTAATATTGCGGAAACACGGGGTCGACGCGAGTAGGTTTGTTGACCGCCTCGAGCGGTCGGCGACGACTGCAGACGCAGAAGGGGGGCGGATGCCGCGGCATCCGACCCCCTTCTGCACCCGTGATCAGGCGAACGCTTCGATCGGCGGGCAGGCGCAGACGAGGTTGCGGTCGCCGTAGGCCTGGTCGATGCGGCGCACCGGCGGCCAGTACTTGCCCGCGACGAGGGCGTGCACCGGATAGGCGGCGTCCTCCCGCGTGTAGGCGTGCTCCCACTCCCCCGCGATGAGCGACACCGCGGTGTGCGGAGCATTCACCAGGGGGTTGTCGCCGGCGGGCCAGCGTCCGGCGGCGACGGCATCCGCCTCCGCCTTGATCATGACCATGGCCTCCACGAAGCGCTCGATCTCGTCGATGTCCTCCGACTCGGTCGGCTCGACCATGAGCGTCCCTGCGACCGGGAACGACATCGTGGGCGCGTGGAAGCCGTAGTCGATGAGCCGCTTCGCGACGTCGTCGACCGTCACACCCGTCGCCTCCTTGAGAGGACGCAGATCGAGGATGCACTCGTGCGCCACGCGTCCGTGCTCTCCGCTGTAGAGCACCGGGTAGTGCTCGCCGAGCCTGGCCGCGATGTAGTTCGCCGAGAGGACAGCCGATGCCGTGGCGCGACGCAGTCCGTCGGCGCCCATCATGCGGACATACGCCCACGAGATCGGCAGGATGCCGGCGGAGCCGTACGGCGCGGCCGAGATCGGACCGCCGTCGAACACGAAGCCGCCCGCGTGCTCGGCGCGCTGCGCGAGGGGATGCGAGGGCAGGAAAGGCGCGAGGTGCGCTTTCGCGGCGACCGGGCCCACTCCGGGTCCGCCGCCGCCGTGCGGGATCGCGAACGTCTTGTGCAGGTTGAGGTGCGAGACGTCGCCGCCCAGGTCGCCGAAGCGCGCATAGCCGAGCAGTGCGTTGAGGTTGGCGCCGTCGACGTAGACCTGACCGCCCGCGTCGTGCACGGCGGAGGTGATCTCCACGACGTCCTGCTCGTACACGCCGTGCGTGGACGGGTAGGTGATCATCAGCGCGGCCAGCTCATCGGCGTGCTGCGCGATCTTGGCGCGCAGATCCGCGAGGTCGACGTTGCCGAGCTCGTCGGTCGCGACAACGACCACCTTCATACCGGCGAGCACCGCCGAGGCGGCGTTCGTGCCATGAGCCGACGACGGGATCAGGCAGATCGTGCGATGCGTGTCGCCGTTCGCGTGGTGGTATCCCCGGATCGCGAGGAGCCCGGCGAGCTCGCCCTGCGAGCCCGCGTTCGGCTGCAGCGAGACGGCGTCGTATCCGGTGACCTCGGCGAGCCATGACTCGAGCTGCTCGATGAGGTCGAGGTAGCCCTGCACGTCGGAAGCCGGGGCGAACGGGTGGATGCCCGCGAACTCCGGCCACGTGATCGCGGCCATCTCGGTGGCCGCGTTGAGCTTCATAGTGCAGGAGCCGAGCGGGATCATGCCCCGGTCGAGCGCGTAGTCACGGTCGGCGAGCGACTTCAGGTACCGCATCATGGCGGTCTCGCTGCGGTGAGCGTGGAAGACCGGGTGCGTCAGGTACTCGTCCTCGCGGAGCAGCGCCTCGGGGAGCGCCGAGAGCGGGCCGGTCACCCCGAACACCCGCTGCTGCGGCCCGCCGAACACGCGCGCGACCTCATGCAGGTTGGCGGTCGTCGTCGTCTCGTCGACCGAGATCCCGACCGTGTCGGCGTCCACCGCACGCAGGAGGATGCCCTTCTCGTGCGCGGCGGCGATGCGCTCGGCTGCAGCGCCGGAAACCCGCACCTGCAGGGTGTCGAAGAAGGCGTCGTGCACGACCTCCGCGCCCGCCTCGATCAGCCAGTCGCGCAGCAGAGCGGCCTTCGCGGCCGTCTCCCGGGCGATGGCGCTGAGCCCGTCCGGGCCGTGGTACACCGCGTACATGGATGCCATGACGGCGAGCAGCACCTGTGCGGTGCAGATGTTCGACGTGGCCTTCTCTCGGCGGATGTGCTGCTCGCGCGTCTGCAGCGACAGGCGATAGGCGGGCCTGCCGTCGGCGTCGACCGAGACGCCGACGAGGCGTCCGGGCAGCTGCCGCTCGAGACCGGCGCGCACGGCCATGTACCCGGCGTGCGGTCCGCCGAACCCCATCGGCACTCCGAAGCGCTGCGTCGTTCCGACCGCGACATCGGCGCCCATGCTTCCCGGCGAGGCGACGAGCGTCAAGGCGAGCAGGTCGGCCGCGACGACCGCGAGGCCTCCGGCGAGGTGCGCCGCGTCGATCACGGCGCTCGGGTCCCACACGCGTCCTGACGCGCCGGGATACTGCACGAACACGCCGAACAGTTCGGCGGGCAGCTCCTCCCCCGCGGCGAGGTCGACCGTCACGAGTTCGATGCCCACGGCCTCGGCCCGGGCGGCGAGGAGCGCCGTCGTCTGCGGGAACGCATCGGCGTCGACGGCGAACACGTTCGAGGTCGTCTTCGAGGCGCGGCGCGCGAGCAGCATCCCCTCGACGACAGCCGTCGACTCGTCGAGCATCGAGGCGTTCGCGGTGGTGAGCCCTGTCAGTTCCGAGACCATCGTCTGGAAGTTGATGAGCGCCTCGAGGCGGCCCTGCGAGATCTCCGGCTGGTACGGCGTGTAGGCGGTGTACCAGGACGGGTTCTCCAGGACGTTCCGCTGGATGACGCTCGGCGTGATCGTGCCGTAGTACCCGAGGCCGATCATCGGCCGGTTCACCGCGTTGCGGCGGGCGAGCGAACGGAGTTCGGCCAGCGCCTCCGTCTCGCTCGCAGCGGGCGGAATGACGCTGTCCTCGCGCTCGGGCGTGAAGATCGAGGCGGGCACCGCCTCGCGCATGAGGGCCTCGATCGGGCTCTGCTCGGCGGACTCGGAGGAGAGTCCGAGCGCCTCGAGCATCCGGCTCTGGGCGGACGAGGTGAGTCCGATATGACGGTCGGCGAAAGAGACCACGACGCGATCAGCCCTCCGTGTGCGCGACGTACGCGTCACGATCGAGAAGTCCGTCGAGAGCATCGTCGGCGACCTCGACCTTGATCAGCCACGCGTCCTCGAACGGCGAGGAGTTCAGCAGAGCCGGGTCGTCGACGACGGCCTGGTTCACCTCGGTCACCGTGCCTGCGACGGGCGCATACAGCTCGGAGACGGACTTGGTCGATTCGGCCTCGCCGAACACGTCGCCGCGGGAGACGGCGGTGCCGACGGCAGGCAGCTCCACGAAGACGATGTCGCCGAGGGCGTCAGCAGCGAAGTCGGTGATGCCGACGGTCGCCACGGCGCCGTCGACCGAGACCCATTCGTGCTCTTCGCTGTACTTGAGGGTGGTCAGGTCGGTCATTTCGTCCTCCGATAGAAAGGCAGAGCGGTCACGGTGGCGGGGATGCGGGTTCCTCGCACGTCTAGGAATACTGCGGATCCCTCCGCAGCGAAAGAAGGGTCGACGTACGCCATCGCGATGGGGTGGCCGAGCGTCGGGCTCAGCGCCCCGCTCGTGATCTCGCCGATCGGCGTGCCGTCCTCGGTCACCACCGCGTAGCCGGCGCGACCGGCGCGCTTGCCCTCGGCGGCGAGACCGACGAGGACGCGGGCATCGGATGCCGGGTCGACGGCATCCTTCCCGACGAAGCTCTCCTTCGCCGAGACGACGACGCGGCCGAGGCCCGCCTGGGCGGGCTTCGTGTCGAGCGTGAGCTCGTGGCCGTAGAGCGGCATGCCCGCTTCCAGACGGAGGGTGTCGCGGGCGGCGAGGCCGGCCGGGATCAACCCGTGCGGTCCACCCGCGGCGACCACGGCGTCCCACAGCGCGCCGGCGAGTGCCGCGGGGATGAGGAGCTCGAAGCCGTCCTCGCCGGTGTAGCCGGTCCGGGCGAGCAGGAGCGGCTGACCGTCGAATGTCGCGGTGGCCCACGCGTAGTAGCGCTGCTCGGCCCACGGGATGCTGACGTCGGCGATGCCCTCGGTCGCGGCGAGGATCGCCTCCGCCGTCGGGCCCTGCACCGCGATGAGAGCATGATCGTCGGAGACGTCCTCCACCTCGACCGTGAAGGCGTCGGTGCGGGCTGACAGCGCCTCACGCACGGCATCCCGGTTTCCGGCGTTCGAGATGACGAGATAGTCGTCGTCGTCCAGGCGATAGACGATCACGTCGTCGATGATGCCTCCGGTCTCGGCGAGCAGCAGCGAGTACTTCGCCTTGCCGACGGCGAGCGCGGACAGACGCCCGGCCAGGGCGTGGTCGAGGTAGGCGTCCGCCTCGTCGCCGCGCACTGTGAACTCGGCCATGTGCGAGATGTCGAAGATCCCCGCGGCCTGACGCACCGCGTGGTGCTCGGCGAGGTCGGACGTGTAGCGGACCGGCATCTGCCAGCCGCCGAAGTCGGTGAAGGACGCGCCGAGAGACTGGTGGCGTTCTCGCAGCGGTGTGTAGCGGGGGTCGGACATGGAGTTCTCCCGGGCTGGGTGGGGCGGAACGACGGCGACGTCGTTCCTCGGAACTCCCCCTCTGTCATGGGCCTGAGAGTTTCACCCCGGAGGGCTTTCACCGTCGGCGGACCCGAACAGCTCGCTCGGAATCGCTTTTCAGAGTGGCCGGGGCTCCGCGGTACGCGTACCTGAGAGATTGGCGGGGAGGCTTGCTCCTTCGGTGCCCGGCTGCGTTCGCCGGGGCTCTCCCGCGTGGCCCGTTCGGCCTGTGTTCGATTGTGGTCCCAGTGTAGCGGGTGGCCCGTCCCGGCCACTGCCCTCAGAGCCCGGCCAGCTCCGCCCTCACCTCGTCGCGCAGGCGACCCAGGTTCTCGGGCTCGGGCGCGGCGCCGAGCAGTGTCCTGGTGTACTCGTGCTGCGGGTTGAGGATCACGTCGTCCGCCGGTCCTCGCTCGACGACGTCGCCCTTGTAGAGGACCATGATCTCGTCGCTGAAATGCCGCGCGGTGGCGAGGTCGTGCGTGATGTACAGCACCCCGAGGTCGTCCTCGCGCTGCAGGTCGGCGAGCAGGTTCAGCACTCCGAGCCGGATCGACACGTCGAGCATCGACACGGGCTCATCAGCGACGATGAACCGTGCACCGGGCGCCAGGGCGCGCGCGATCGCGACGCGCTGGCGCTGCCCGCCCGATAGCTCGTGCGGACGACGCTCGGCGAAGCCCTCCGCCGGCGTGAGGCGTACGCGCTCCAGCAGCTCGAGAGCACGCTGGCGCACCTCGCTGCGGGAGAGCTGCGGGTGGTGCAGCCGGATCGGCCGCTCGAGGTGGTGGAAGATCGTGTGATACGGGTTCAAAGACGCGAACGGGTCCTGGAACACCATCTGCACCTGCGAACGGTAGCCCTCCACCGCGCGACCGCTCGTGCCGGTCTCCTTCCCGTCGAGCAGGATCTGCCCGCCCGTCGGGGTCTCGAGCTTCATCAGCATCCGAGCGATCGTCGACTTCCCCGATCCGGACTCCCCGACGAGCGCGATCGTCTTGCCCGCCTCGATCGTGAAAGAGACGTCTTTGACAGCGTGCAGTGTCGAGGTCTTGAAGCCGGATCGCAGGTGGAAGTCCTTGACGAGGTTCCTCGCCTCGAGGGTGGCGGCGCTCATCGGATCTCCTCCTGGCTGACGCGGCTGCCGGTGCGGACGAAGTCGCCCCGCTCGCCCGTCAGGCTCGGGAAGCTCGACAGCAGGCGCTTGGTGTACTCGTGCTGCGGGGTGCGGTAGATCTCTTCCGCCGTGCCCTGCTCGACGATCTCGCCCTGCAGCATCACCGCGATGCGGTCGCTGATCTCGATGAGCATCGGCAGGTCGTGGGTGATGAAGATGACCGCGAACCCGAGGCGCTCCCGCAGGCGCATGATCTCGCGGATGATGCCCCGCTGCACGACGACATCGAGGGCGGTGGTCGGTTCGTCCATGACCATGACCTGCGGATCGAGGGCGAGAGCCATCGCGATCATCATGCGCTGGCGCATGCCGCCGGACAGCTCATGCGGGAAGCTGCGGAGGCGGGAGGGGTCGACGCCGACGAGCGTGAGCAGCTCCTCCGCCCTGACCTGCTTGTCCTGCTTCGACATGCCCGGTCGGTGCGTGTCGAAGATGTCGAAGATCTGCGCCCGTACATCGATCACCGGGTTGAGGGAGTTCATCGCTCCCTGGAACACCATGGAGATCTTGTCCCAGCGGAAGGCCCGCAGCCCGTCGCCGTCGAGGGCGACCACGTCGATGTCGGTGCCGTTGCGATCGTGGAACACGATCTCGCCGCCCGTCATCAGCGCCGGCGCCTTGAGCAGTCGGTTCATGCCGTACGCGAGAGTGGTCTTGCCGCACCCGGATTCTCCGGCGAGACCGAGGATCTCCCCGCGGTGGAGGGTCAATGAGACGTTGCGAACCGCCTTGACCGGCGGGTCGACCTCGTACTCGATGGACACGTTGCGGGCCGTCAGCACGGCTTCCGGAGCGCTCACGCGGCGACTCCCTTCGTCTTGGCGGCCTTGCGGACCCGACGAGCCGCGTCCGGCGCGTTGCGCAGCTTGGGGTTGATGACCTCGTCGATCGCGAAGTTGATGAGGGCGAGACCGGCGCCGAGCACGGCGATCATGACGCCGGGTGGTACGAACCACCACCATGCGCCGCGTCCGAGCGCCTGTCCGGACTGGGCGTCGTTGAGGATGCTCCCCCACGTGATCGACGAGTTGGGGCCGAGACCGAGGTACGACAGGCCGGCCTCCCCGAGGATCGCGAAGATGATCGCGAAGAGGAACTGCGCGGTGAGCAGCGGAAGCAGGTTCGGCATGATCTCGACGAGGATGACGCGGAACGAGCGCTCCCCCGCGACCTTCGACGCGTAGACGTAGTCGCGCGTGCGCAGCGATCGGGTCTGCAGCCGCAGCACGTAGGCGGCGCCGGCCCACGACGTGATACCGAGCACGAAGGCGACGAGCTGCCAGCTGCGCTGCGGCACGAACGAGGCGATCACCATCACGAGCGGAAGCCCGGGGATGACGATCATCACGTTCGTCAGAAGTGCGAGGGCGTCTTCGCGCCAGCCGCCGAGGTAGCCGGCGAGCACGCCGAAGACCAGCGACAGGACGATCGCGATGCCGCCTGCCACGACGCCCACCAGCAGTGATCCCTGGGCACCGATCGCGAGCTGCGCGAGCATGTCGTTGCCGAGCTTGGTCGTACCGAGCCAGTGCTCCGCGGATGGCGGCTGCAGGGCGGCGTTGTCGGTGCTGCGGGGGTTCTGGGTGAAGAACGGGGCGATGATCGCGAAGAGCACGATCGACAGGACGAGCACCATGCCCACGACGAACTTCGCCGAGCGGGTCGGCAGGAGGCCGCGCCCCTTCCGCGGCTTCTGCGTCGCGAGCGTGACGGTGGTGGCCGGCTCGGAGGTCGGCTGCTCCTTGACGATCTGCATCGGGGTGAGCTTGGTGTCAGACATTCTGGCGGGCCCTCGGGTCGATGAATCCGTAGATCAGGTCCATGAAGAAGTTGGCGGCGAGCACCGTGATCGTGATGACCAGGAACAGGCCCTGCATGAGGGCGTAGTCGTTGTTCGTCACGGCCTGGAACATGAGCTTGCCGATGCCCGGATACGTGAACACCTGCTCCATGACGATGGAGCCTGCGACGACGAAGCCGAGGGTGATCGAGAACCCGGCGATCGACGGGATCGCGGCGTTGCGCGCGGCGTACGTCGTCATGATGCGACGCGGGCGCAGACCCTTGGCCTCTGCGGTGAGGACGTAGTCCTCCGACATCGTCTGCACCATCATGTTGCGCATGCCGAAGAGCCAGCCGCCGACGGAGCTGACCACGATGGTGAGCGCCGGGAGGATCGCGTGCGACAGCGCGTTCGAGAAGAAGGCCCACGTCGGCTCGGGGCCGTCGGGGAAGTCGAACACGTCGTAACCGCCGAAGATCGGGAACCATCCGAGCCCGACGGCGAAGACGGCGACGAGGATGAGCGCCATCCAGAAGTACGGGATGGACTGCAGAACGGTCGTCGCGGGGATGATGTGGTCGACCCAGGTGCCGCGCTTCCAGCCGGCCCAGGCCCCGAGCACGACGCCGAGGATGAAGGAGATCACGGTCGCGGTGCCGACGAGGATCAGCGTCCACGGCAGCGCCTGACCGATCAGCTCGGTCACCGGGGTCGGGAACTTGGTGACGGAGACGCCCAGGTCACCCTGGAACATCCGCCCCCAATAGGAGAGGTACTGCTCCCAGAGGGAGGAGTCGTCGCCGCCGAGAAGCAGCTTGATGTTGCGGATGGTGGTCTCGGAGACCTCGCCGCCCGCGCGTTGCATCTTGGCGATCATGATGTCGGCGGGATTGCCCGGCATCATGCGGGGAAGCAGGAAGTTGATGGAGATGGCGGCCCACAGCGTGAACGCGTAGAACCCTATTCGTCGTGCGTAGAACTTCATGACGGTCTTCTTCGACTCCCTGCTTCCCCGGTGACGCGGATTACTCGGCGGGCTGGAGGTGCGTCAGCACGTAGCCGGCCGCGATCGAGCCCCAGGACGGCGGGAAGGCGTAGAGGTCGTCCTCCGTGGGCCAGCCCGTGTAGTCCTTCGTGTTGTAGAAGGTCTGGGTCGCGTTGATCACCAGCGGGATGTACGGCAGGTCGCGCACGATCTCGGTCTGGATCGTCCCGTAGAGCTGCTTCTTCGTCGCCTCGTCGTTCGTGCTGATCGCGGACTGCACGGCCTGGTCGACGACCGGGTTGTTGTAGCGGCTGAAGTTCCAGCGGCCGGTGGGGACCTCTTCGCCCACGGGGCCGGTGGAGCCCACGGTCGTGCCGCCGAACCAGTCGCGGTAGATCTGGAACGGGTCGGCGACCGACGTGCCGATCATGCCGCCGACGATGAGCTGGAAGTCGCCGCTCTGACGCGAGTCGGAGAACTCCTGCCACTGCACGGTCGAGGCGTTGATCTTGATGCCGGCGGCCTCGGCCTGCTCGGCGATCAGCTTCGCGGCGTCGTTGTAGTCCGTCCAGCCGTCGACCGAGGTCAGCGTGAGCTCGACCTTCTGGCCGCCCTTCTCATAGATGCCGTCCGAGCCCTTGGTGTAGCCGGCGGCCTCGAGGATCGACCCCGCCTCGGCGGCATCCGGCTCCTGCGGGCTGACCTCGTTCGCGGAATCGGCGACCCACTTCTCGTCGCGGGGAAGCAGCGCGTACGTGGGCGAGATGTCGCCGGTCAGGCCGACGAACGCCTTGTCCTTGATGGTGCTGCGATCGATCGCGGCGTTCAGCGCCTGACGAACAGCGACGTCGGTCTGCGGGCCGGAGCAGCCGAGCTCGGCATTGGAGCAGGTGTAGAGAACTGTCGGGTCCTGCGGGGTGTTGATCCACGAGATGGCGCCGTTCGCGGTGACGTCGTCGGGGTTCGGGATGAACATGCCGGTCCAGTCGAGCTTGCCTGCGGCGAGGAGGTCCTGCGCGGTCTGGTTGTTGTCGACCGCGATGTACTGCACCTTCTTGACCCCGAGGTCGTCGGCGCCCCGGAAGTTCT
This sequence comes from Microbacterium hydrocarbonoxydans, assembly GCF_023715885.1. Taxonomy (GTDB): domain Bacteria; phylum Actinomycetota; class Actinomycetes; order Actinomycetales; family Microbacteriaceae; genus Microbacterium; species Microbacterium hydrocarbonoxydans_C. Next base: position 525,765 of record NZ_JAMBOY010000002.1, read on the forward strand.
CGTTCGCGACGAGGGTGTAGGACTCGCTCGTGGTCTTGTCGACGACGTAGGGACCGGAGCCGACCGGCTCCTCGTTGGCGAAGTTCGCGTAGTCGTCGACGTCCGCCCAGATGTGCTCGGGGAGGATGTACGTCGAGCCGAGGCGCTGGAACTCGGTCGTGAACTGCGCGGTCGAGTACGTGAGCACGACGGTCGTGTCGTCGGTCGCCTCGGCCGAGACGAGGCCGTTGCCCTCGGGGTTGTTGGCCTCGTAGTTGAACGAGAACGCGACATCGGCTGCGGTGAGCGGCTCGCCGTCGCTCCACTTCAGATCGGGCTTGATGGTGATCGTGATCACCGTGCCGTCCTCGTTGTACTCGTAGGTGTCGCCGATCATGCCCTCGGGCTCGGAGTCGGCGGTCTTGTTGAAGAAGAACAGCGGCTCGTAGATGGGGCCGAGCGCACCGTGGAGCACGGTGGGCGCGAAGGGGTTGTAGTTCGCCGTGATCGGGGTCTGGCTTCCGGCCCAGACGCGGAGCGCGCGGTCGCCGTCGGCGCCGCTCCCGTCGTTGCCACCCGCGCCACAGGCCGTCAGGCCCAGGGCGAGGACGGAAGCCCCCGCCACGGCGGTGAGCGCGATCTTGCGCTTTCCGGTACGGATCATTCTGTCAATTCCTCTCGGTGCTGCACTGCAGGAGGGATTCTCCGGATGGAGACGGACCCCTGGGCGGGGCTCGGGCAAACCCGGAAGGGGGTTTGTTAGGACAGTAACCTAACAAACCCGCCCACCCTCGACAAGACCTCTCGACGCTGCTGCATAACGTTTCGGACTCGACCGACGGATGCCGTCACATTGCCGCACTAAGGGTCGCGATGACACTAAGATCGATCGCGGGAGGTTAAGGTGCCAGAGACCCGAAGTGACGCGATCGACATCGCCGTGTCGACCGTGATCCTCACGCTGCGGCGTGCCGAAAGCGGCGAAGCCGTGCTCGCCCTTCCGCTCGTGCGGCGCACCCGCGCGCCCTTCGACGGCGAGTGGGCGCTGCCGGGTGGATGGCTCACCTCGACCGAGTCTCCCGTCGACGCGGCAGCGCGCACCCTGGCCGAGACCACCGGCCTCACCCCGAGCTACCTCGAGCAGCTGTACGCGTTCGGAGCCGTCGACCGCTCCCCCACCCGGGTCGTGTCGATCGTGTACTGGGCGCTGCTGCGGCAGGACGACGTCGACGCGCAGAGCGCCGCGCACCGCGCATCCGGTCTCGCGCCGGAGAACGTGCGCTGGTTCGATCTCTCCGAGCGCCCGGCACTCGCCTTCGACCACGACAAGATCGTCGCTTATGCACTGTGGCGCCTCCGCAACAAGGTCGGCTACAGCCGCGTCGCGCAGGGGTTCCTCCCCGCCGAGTTCACTCTCTCCGATCTCCGTGAGGCGTATCAGTCGATCCTCGGCCGCCAGCTGGACCCGGCGAACTTCCGCCGTCAGGTCGAGGCCACGGGGAATCTGATCCCCACCGACCGCTTCCGCACCGGGAGCCACCGGCCCGCCCGCCTGTACCGATACGACACCGATGTGGAGCTGGCCGATCGCGGCCCGCTCGGTCCCGAGGAAACGAGCATCCGATGAGCATCACCTTCGTCCCCACCCCGTCCGTGCCGACCTCGGACGCCTCCGTGGATCACGCGATCCAGGCGATCGTCGCCGGCGCCTCGACCGACACGACCTGTACGACGGATCTCGCCGCAGGGCCCTGGGACTTCGACATCCGGCCCGGCTACGGACCGGGGTCGTCGATGGGCGACGTGATCCCCACCGGCGCACCGCGGCAGGGCGAACTGCCGGCCGAGTATCGCGAGGCGACGGAGGAGGAGCTCGACCGGCGGATCCGTGCCGCGAAGGAGATGCTCGGCGATCGCGCCGTGATCCTCGGCCACTTCTATCAGCGGGAGGAGGTCGTGCGGCACGCCGACTACGTCGGCGACTCGTTCCAGCTCGCGACAGCGGCTAAGGATCGATTGGATGCCGAGGCCATCGTGTTCTGCGGAGTGCACTTCATGGCCGAGACCGCCGACCTGCTCTCCGGGCCCGATCAGGCCGTCGTGCTGCCGAACCTCGCCGCCGGCTGCTCCATGGCCGACATGGCCGACATCGATCAGGTCGAGGACTGCTGGGAGCAGCTGGCCGATGTGCTCGGCGATCTCGACGAGCAGGACGAGGACGGGCGCGTCCCGGTGATCCCCGTGACCTACATGAACTCCTCCGCGGCGATCAAGGGCTTCGTCGGACGCCACGGCGGGATCGTCTGCACCTCCTCGAACGCGCAGACGGTGCTGGAGTGGGCGTTCGAGCGCGGTCGCCGCGTGCTCTTCTTCCCCGACCAGCACCTCGGCCGCAACACGGCGAAAGCCATGGGCGTTCCGCTCTCGCAGATGCCGATGTGGAATCCGCGCAAGCCGCTCGGCGGATCCACCGAGGCGGAGCTCGCCGACTCCCGCGTCATCCTCTGGCACGGATTCTGCTCCGTGCACCGCCGATTCACCGTCGGCCAGATCGAGCAGGCGCGCCGCGAGCATCCCGACGTCCGCGTCATCGTGCACCCCGAGTGCCCGATGGAGGTCGTCGACGCCGCCGACGAGGCGGGGTCGACCGACTACATCCGCCGGGCCATCGCCGCCGCGACCGAGCCCACCACCTTCGCGATCGGCACCGAGATCAACCTGGTGCGGCGCCTCGCCGCGCAGTTCCCGCAGCACGAGATCTTCTGCCTCGACCCGGTCGTGTGCCCGTGCTCCACGATGTACCGCATCCATCCGGGCTATCTCGCATGGGTGCTCGAGGAGCTCGTCGCCGGACGCACCCCGAACCGCATCCAGGTGCCGTCCGACGTGGCCGTTCCCGCCCGCGTCGCCCTCGAGCGCATGCTCGCCGCCAAGCCACCGGTGGCGGCGAGCGCGCGATGAACGTCGTCGTCGTCGGATCCGGCATCGCCGGGCTCATCGCCGCGCTGCACGCCGCGGAGGCCGGCCACGGCGTGACGCTCCTCACGAAGGGCGCCATCGGAGACGGATGCACGGGCTACGCACAGGGCGGCGTCGCCGGCGTCTACGGAACCGACGATTCCGCGGAGCAGCACGCCGCAGACACCCTCAGCGCGGGCGCCGGACTCGCCGATGCCGAAGCCGTCGACGTGCTCGTGCAGGGCGCGGCCGCGCGGATCGCCGAGCTGATCGCCCGGGGCGTCGCCTTCGACCGGGATGCCGACGGCCGGCTGCTGCTCGGACGGGAAGCGGCGCACAGCCACGCGCGCATCGTGCACGCGGGCGGGGATGCGACGGGCGCGGCGATCTCACGGGCACTGGTGGCGGCAGCGCGCCGGGACGCGCGGGTCGCGGTCCTCGAGCATGCCATGCTGGTCGACCTCATCGTCGCGGACGGCGCGGTGCGCGGCATCCGTCTTCTCCGCGACGGCGCAGCGGCCGACCTGGAAGCCGATGCGGTGATCCTCGCGACGGGCGGCGCGGGGTGCCTCTACGCGCATACGACGAACCCCGAGGGCACGACCGGCGACGGCATCGCGGCGGCGATCCGTGCCGGTGCGGCGGTGGCCGACCTCGAGTTCGTGCAGTTCCATCCCACCGTGCTCGCGGTCGGCTCCCCGTTTCTGATCTCGGAGGCCGTGCGCGGCGAGGGGGCGACGCTCGTCGACGACACGGGCCGACGCTTCGTCTTCGACAGCCACCCCGACGGCGAGCTGGCACCCCGCGACATCGTGTCGCGGGCGATCGCGCGGCAGGCCGCCGCCCAGGGCTCGCCCGTCCATCTCGACGCGACGACGCTCGGGGCGACCAGGCTGGCCCGACGGTTCCCGACGATCGATCGGGTCACCCGCGAGCGCGGCCTGGACTGGTCGGCGCATCCAATCCCCGTCACACCCGCCGCTCACTATCTGATGGGTGGGGTGCAGACCGATCTCGACGGCCGCACCACCCTCCCGGGCCTTCTCGCGGTCGGCGAGGTCGCCCGCACCGGTGTGCACGGCGCGAACAGACTGGCCTCGAACTCACTGCTGGAGGGAGCCGTGTTCGGTGCCCGCGCGGCAGCCGCACTCACCGCCCCGTGGATCGAGCTGCGGGTCGCCGCTCCCCCGCAGCCGACGACCGCGCCCGCCACCGCCGACGCCCCTTTCGACCGCGTTGCGCTGCAACGACTGATGTGGGAGCACGTCGGACTGCTCCGTGACACCGACGGCCTCGACGTGGCTCTCGCGGCCGTGCGGGCGTGGGGCGCCGCAGCGACTCCACCCGTGACGGCTCAGGAGCATGAGGACGCGAACCTCCTGCTGCTGGCCGAGGCCACGGCATCAGCAGCCCTCGCCCGTGTCGATCCGATCGGCGCGCACTATCGCGAACCCGAACCCGCACCACTTCTGGAGACCGTCTGATGCTCACTCCCGCCGTCATCGCTCGCGTCGTCGGCGCCGCCCTCGACGAGGACGCGCCGTGGGGAGACCTCACGAGTTCCGCTCTGCTGCCGTCGGATGCGACGGCCACCGCCGATCTCGTCGCGCGGGAAACCGGCGTCTTCAGTGGCGGCGATGTCTTCAGCGCCGCCTTCAGGCTCACCGACCCGGCGCTCCGAGTCGATGTGCACGTCGGCGACGGAGACGAGTTCTTCGCCGGCGACGTGCTGGCGACCGTATCGGGGAGCGCCCGCGGCATCCTGACTGCCGAGCGGATCGCGCTGAACTTCACGCAGCGCATGAGCGGAATCGCCACGCTCACCGCTGCCTACGTCCGCGCGACCGAGGGCACCGCGGCCCGTATCGCCGACACCCGCAAGACCACGCCGGGGCTGCGGGCGTTCGAGCGGCACGCGGTCGTCTCCGGCGGCGGGCACAATCACCGTCACTCGCTCTCCGACGCGGTCATGGCGAAGGACAACCACCTCGCCGTACTGCAGCGCTCGGGACGCGACCTGGCCTCCGCCCTGCGAGACGCCCTCGCGCAGCTCCCCCACACGACCCACGTCGTCGTCGAGGTCGACCGCCTCGACCAGATCGACGCGGTCATCGCCGGTGGCGCCCACACCGTTCTGCTCGACAACTTCACACCGGACGAACTGCGCGCGGGCGTCGCCCTCATCGGCGGACGCGCGCAGGTCGAGGCGTCGGGGGGTGTGAGTCTCGACAGCGTCGCCGCCATCGCCGCCGCCGGGGTCGACGTGATCTCGGTCGGGGCGCTCACGCACTCCGCCCGCGCACTGGACCTCGGCCTGGACGTGCGGATCGACTGAGCGGATGCTGTACCTCGACCACGCCGCGACCTCGCCCCTGCGCCCCGAGGTGCGCGACGCCATGCTCCCCTACCTGACCGGAGCGTTCGGCAACCCCTCCAGCCATCACACCGTCGGCGAGGCCGCGGCGCAGGCGCTGGAGGCCGCGAGGTCGCGGGTGGCGACGGTGCTCGGATTCCGGAGCGGAGATGTGATCTTCACGGGCGGCGGTACGGAGGCGAACAACCTCGCCGTCAAAGGCATCGTGCTCGCAGCGCTCGCTCGCGGACGGCGTCACCTCGTCGTATCGTCGATCGAGCACGAGTCGATTCTCGCCCCCGCCGACTACCTTCGCCGATTCCACGACGTCGAGGTGACTCACCTGCCGGTCGACCGCGCCGGGCGCATCGAGGCCGGCGACCTGCGTGCCGCGCTGCGCGACGACACCGCGCTCGTCTCGGTCGACCACGCGAACAACGAGATCGGCACGGTGCAGGACGTCGCCGCGATCTCGGCACTGACCTCGGTGGCTGGCGTGCCGCTGCACGTCGACGCCGTGCAGTCGGCGGGTTGGCTTCCCCTGCGCGGGGTCGGCGCGGATGCCGTGACGATCGCCGGGCACAAGATCGGCGCACCCCAGGGCATCGGCGTGCTCGCTGTTCGGGGTCGTGTGCCCGTCGAACCGCTGCTGCACGGAGGAGGACAGGAACGCGGACGCCGTTCCGGCACCGAGAACGTCGCCGGCGCCATCGCGCTCGCCACCGCGCTCGAGCTCGCTGCCTCGGAACAGCGGGAGGTGCACGCGCGGGTCGGCGAAGCCACCGCGCGGTTCATCGCCGGTGTGCTCTCCGCTGTGCCAGAAGCCTCACTCACCGGCGATCCGCACTCGCGTCTGCCGGGTTGCGCGAGCTTCACGTTCGCCGGGATCAACGGCGAGACGGTGCTGCTCGAGCTCGAGCGTCGTGGCGTCGTGTCGTCGAGCGGATCGGCCTGCGCCGCCGACAGCGGCGAGCCGTCGCACGTGCTGCTCGCCTGCGGCCTCGATCCGGATCTCGCTCAGACCGCCGTGCGCTTCACGTTCGGGCGCGAGCCGTTGTCTGCGGACGTCCCCGACCGACTCGCCGCCGCGGTCGCCGAGGCGGTGGGCGCAGCGGCGGGCAACTGACGACGAAGCACGGCGCGCCGGCCGTCGCGTGCTCGGTCGGCCGCGGTCGACGAGGATCGCCCCGCACGTTGCGCTCTAGACTCGGCTGGTGACCGCCTCCGACCCGATCGTGACGATGATCGTCCCCGGGCGCGACATCGCCGCCTTCGCATCCGCTGCCGTCGAGTCGCTCCGCGCGCAGACGGAGGACCGGTGGCAGGCCGTCCTCGTCGATGACGGATCGCACGACGCGACCGCGAGCGTCTTCGCTGCGGCCGTCGACGCCGACCCCCGCTTCCGTCTGATCTCGAACGACGAGTCGCGTGGCCTCGGAGCCGCGCGCAACGCGGCACTCGACACCGTCGACACCCCGTACGTGGGGTTCCTCGACGGCGATGATGAGCTCGCACCGACGGCGCTCGAACGCCTGACCGGCACCCTCTCCGCGACAGGGAGCGACCTCGTCGCCGGCGCATACGTGCGATCCCGGTTCGACGGCGAGCGCTACGTCTCCGGTCGCGTGCAGCCCTGGGTCGCCGCCGCCACCGATCCGGAGCGCCTCGGTACGACGATCATCGACCACCCTGCGGCGAGCGCGAACATCGTCGCCTGGTCGAAGGTGAGCCGCACCGAGATGTGGGACCGGCTCCGGTTCCCCGAGGGCGTCGCTTATGAGGACCAGATCGTCGCTCAGCTGCTGTACACCCGCGCGCGCACCTTCGACGTGATCCCCGACGCGATCGTCCGCTGGCGGGTGCGCGCCGACGGGACGTCGATCACTCAGGGCAAGGGCAGACTCCCCGTGTTGCGCGACTACCTCTCGGCGCTCCGCGGCGGCATCCGCGTGCTGCAGGAGGCGGGCGCCGCGGCCGCGGTGACGGCCCGGCTCGATCTCATCCTGGCGATGGACGTCCCTCCTCTGCGGGACATCGCCACTCAGCATCCGGACCCCGAGTACGGCAGAACGCTCGACGCCTTCGTCTCGGAGCTGCAGACGCTCCCCCAGTTCGCCGACGCCCGCCCCGACCCCACCATCACCGCCGGACTGAGCTGGTGACCTCCGACTCCGCGAAGGAGAGACATCCGTGAACGACTACCTCACCGATCTGTTCTCGCTGCATGGCCGCACCGCCGTCGTCACGGGCGGCAGTTCCGGCATCGGGCGCGGCATCGCGACCGCGCTCGCCCGCGCCGGAGCGGCGACCGTGATCGTCGCCCGCGGTGAGGAGCGGATCGATAGCACCGTGCGTGAACTGAGGGATGCGGGATGCCGCGCGGCCGGTGTCGTGGGCGACCTCGGCTCTCGCGACGGCATCCGAGCGCTCGCGGAAGCCGCCGTCGGTCCCTTCGGCGAACCGGACATCCTCGTGAACTCCGCCGGCATCAACATCCGTCCGCCGTACGCCGAGATCACCGAGGACGACTGGGAGGCGACCATGACAGTGAACGCGCTCGCGCCCTTTCTGCTCGGACAGCGGTATGCGACCGGCATGGCCGAGCGCGGATACGGCAGGATCATCCACATCAGCTCTCAGCAGGCCCATCGGGCGTTCGTCTCGAGCGGCGTGTACGGCGCGTCGAAAGGGGCTGTGGAGTCGCTGATGCGCTCGGAGGCGGAGGCATGGGGCGGTTCCGGGGTCACGAGCAACACCCTCGTTCCGGGCTTCGTGCTCACCCCGCTGAACGCGCGTCTGCAGGAGGATCCGGAGCAGATCGCCGCTCTGGCGGCGCGCACGATGATCGGTCGCAACGGACTCCCCGAGGACTTCGCGGCCGCGGCGGTGTTCCTCGCCGGAGCGGGGTCGGGGTACATCACGGGACACTCGCTGTTCGTGGACGGCGGCTTGTCGGTCCACTGAAGCCGCCCCAGGGGCTGCAGGTCAGTGCTGCTCCGGGTACACCCGGTCGTCGGCGGGCGGCGCATCGAGCAGCGGTACCGCGGTCGTGAGGGTGGCCACGGCATCCTCACCTGCCGAATCGTCGGGCGCGCGATCGGCGCGACGTTCCGCGAGCGCAGCGCCGACTCCTCCGGTGACGGCGTGTTCGACCTCGGCCTCGGTGTCGAGCACTCGTGACGCGGCCACCTGCTGGGCCGCCAGCTCGGCGTAGAAGCCACCCTGAGCCAGGAGTTCCGCGTGGGTGCCCGACTCGACGATCTGCCCTGCCTCGAGCACGTGGATGACGTCTGCCGACATGACCGTCGACAGTCGGTGCGCGATCGTGAGGGTCGTCCGTCCCTTCGCGGCTTCGTCGAGAGCTTCCTGCACGACCCGCTCCGAGACGGTGTCCAGGGCGGAGGTCGCCTCATCGAGGAGAAGAACCGGCGGATCCTTCAGCAGCACGCGCGCGATCGCGATGCGCTGCTTCTCGCCGCCCGAGAGGCGGTAGCCGCGCTCTCCCACGACGGTGTCGTACCCCTGCTCGAACCCCGCGATGATGTGGTGGATGTTGGCCGCCGTGCACGCGGCGATCATCTCCTCCTCGGTCGCCCCGGGCTTCGCGTAGAGCAGGTTGTCGCGAATCGTCGCGTGGAACAGATAAGTCTCCTGCGAGACGATGCCGACCTGGTCGATGATCGACTCCTGTGTGAGCGAGCGCACGTCGGCGCCCGCGAAGAGCACCGCACCGCCGTGTGCCTCGTAGAGGCGCGGCGCCAGGTAGAGGACGGTCGTCTTGCCTGCGCCCGACGGCCCGACGAACGCGACATGCTGCCCGGGCTCCGCCACGAAGGAGACCCCCTGCAGGGTCGGACGTGCGTCCGGAGCCGCGTCGGGGTAGCGGAAGACGACCTGGTCGAACTCGATCCTTCCGCGAGGGCCGGGCGCCTGGGCGACGTCGATCGCGTCGGGGGCGTCCTGGATCTCCGGCACGAGATCGAGGTACTCGAAGATGCGCGCGAACAGCGCCGACGAGGTCTGCAGGTCGAGCGACACCCGCATGAGCCCCATCAGCGGCTGCAGGAGACGTGCCTGCACGGTCGTGAAGGCGACGATCGTGCCGGCGGTGATCGCACCGGTGCCGCCCGCGATCAGGTAGCCCGAGACGAGGTAGATGATGGCGGGGACGCTGGCCATGAGGACCTGGACGACCGCGAAGAAGCCCTGCCCGCTCATGGCGCGACGCACCTGCAGCACGACCTGGTTGCGGTTCTCCGCCTGATAACGAGCCGATTCCGTGCGCTGCCGGTTGAAGGCCTTCGAGAGCAGCATCCCCGAGACGCTCAGCGTCTCCTGCGTGATCGAGGTGAGCTCGGACAGCGACTCCTGCGTCTCACCGGCGATGCGTGCCCGTACCTGACCGACGCGGCGCTGCACGATGATGAGGAACGGCATGAGGACGACCGCTATCAGGGTGAGCCGCCAATCGATGAGGATCATCGCGACGAGAGACGCGATCACCGTCACGACGTTGCCGAGGATGCTCGTGACCGTGTTCGTGAGCACGCCGGAGACCCCGCCGACGTCGTTCTGCAGCCGCGACTGGATCACTCCGGTCTTCGTGCGGGTGAAGAACCCGAGCTCCATGGCCTGCAGATGCTCGAAGAGTCGAACGCGCAGGTCGCCGGTCACGCTGTTGCCCACGGTGGAGGTGAGCCAGGTCTGCGCGACGCCGAGTGCGGCCGAGAGCAGGAAGAGTCCGATCATGCCGCCCACGAGCCAGCCGAGCAGCGACAGCTGCGGGCCACCGCCGTCTACCGGGAAGAGCGCGTCGTCGAAGATGCGCTGCACGAGGAGCGGAGGAATCACCGCGATGCCGGCGCCGACGACCACGAGGATGCCCGTCACGGCGATCCGCCAGCGGTACGGCCGAAACAGTGCGACCACGCGGGTGCCGAGCCCGTCGATCCGGGGCGCCTCGGCGTTCATGCGCCGCTGCGCCGCCTCGTCGACGCCGCGGAAGCCTCCGCCGCGCCCTGCCATACCGCCGCCCATGCTCATGTCGCCAGCGTAGTCAGCGCCGACGACACCGGGCCCGGACCCGTCCGGTCGGATCTCCGCCGAGAGCGGATTCGCCCGGATGCGGAATGGAATGTCCGAACCTGACGTTACGCTGAGTGTTCTCAGTGGGCTCGCTGTCCTCAGCGCACTCGCACACTCTTTCCCTCTCCCGCTCCTAGGAGGCCGCCGCATGTCTGCCGTCGACACCGGTTCCATCACCACATCACCTCCTTCAGCCAGGGGCGAGATCGCGGCCAGCGACATGCGTGTCATCTGGCTGCTGCTGGTCGCCGCCTTCGTCGCCATCCTCAACGAGACGACGATGGGCATCGCGATACCGCATCTCAACGCCGATCTGGGCATCCCGCCCGAGCTCGGCCAATGGCTCACGAGCGCCTTCATGCTGACGATGGCGGTCGTCATCCCGACGACGGGGTTCATCCTGCAGCGCTTCACCACGAGGCAGGTGTTCATCGCCGCGATGACCGCTTTCTCGCTCGGCACGCTGGTGGCGCTCGTGGCGCCCGGCTTCACCGTGCTCCTCGCCGGGCGCGTCATCCAGGCCGCGGGGACCGGAATCATGATGCCGCTGCTGATGACCACGATCATGAACGTCGTGCCGCCCCAGTCGCGGGGCCGCATGATGGGTCGCGTTGGTCTGGTCATCTCCCTCGCTCCGGCGATCGGCCCGACCCTCGCGGGTGCCGTGCTCGAGACGCTGAACTGGCGGGCGCTGTTCGCCATCGTGCTTCCGATCGCGATCATCTCCCTTCTCATGGGCGCCAAGTGGATGACGAACCTCGGCGAGACCCGTGTCGTGCCGCTCGACGTGCTGTCGATCCCGCTCGCCGCGCTCGGCTTCGGCGGAATCGTCTTCGGCCTCAGCCAGTTCGGCGGGGAGGGCGGCTCAGGAGAAGCGGCCGGCATCATCGCGCTCGTCGTCGGCGCCCTCGCGCTCGGCCTCTTCGTGTGGCGTCAGCTCATCCTGCAGCGCGTCGACGACGCCCTGCTCGACCTGCGGGTCTTCCGCTCCGTGAACTTCACGTTCTCGGTCATCATCATGACGATCCTCGCGCTGTCGATGTTCGGCACCCTCACCCTGCTTCCGCAGTACCTGCAGAACGTCGCGGGTCTGAACGCCCTCGAGTCGGGTCTGATCCTCCTGCCCGGCTCGGTGCTGATGGGTCTTCTCGGTCCGGTCATGGGCCGCATCTACGATGCGAAGGGCACTCGCCCGCTGCTCATCCCCGGGACGATCCTCGTCTCCGCGTCCCTGTTCTTCTACTCGACGGTCGGCGAGCACACGGTCTTCTGGGTGCTCATCCTGGTGCAGGCGGCCATGTCGGTCGGCCTCGCCATGTCGTTCACGCCGCTGTTCTCGGCGTCGCTCGGCTCGCTCGACCGCTCGCTCTACTCGCATGGCTCCGCCGTGCTCAACACGCTGCAGCAGGTGGGCGGTGCAGCCGGCGTCGCTCTGCTCACCGTGACGTACTCGTCGATCCTGCACGCCGGTGAGAGCGAGGGCCTGACGACGGCGGTCGCGGGAGCGCCGGGTGCGCGGATGGCGTTCCTGATCGCCGCGATCATCTCGCTCGCAGCGGTCGTGCTCAGCGCGTTCGTGCGCAAGCCCGCCGAGGAACCGTCCGGTTTCCACGGCGCTCACTGACCGCCGGGTGGCGCGCGGGACCCGCTACGGCTTCTTCGGCCCGGGGAAGTGGCAGACGCCTCCGCTGCAGTAGCCGACGCTGTCATCGGCGTCGTCCAGCAGATTCAGGGCGCCGGGCAACGGCGACAGCGCTGGGCGCTGCTCGTGCTCTGCGGGTTCCTGTGTCGTGGCCATCCCTCGATGGTACGCCTGCTGCGACCCATCGGCGCCATGCCCGCTCACGCAACCGCATACCGGTCCTGCGCCTGTCAAGCGTCAGGGAATCGACAGCCCGCTCCCCTAGCTTTGACGCATGGTGACCCGACTCCTCGCCCGCCTCTACTGGGCGCTCAGCCGCTGGACCCTGATCGTCGACGCGGTGCCCACCCGGCCGACCGTGCTGATCGGTGCCCCGCACACCTCCAACTGGGACTTCGTGCTCATGCTGGCGATCGCATGGCGCCTCGGCATCGATGTGCGCTGGCTCGGCAAGAGCAGCCTGTTCCGGGGGTGGCGGGGTCCGATCATGCGCCGCCTCGGCGGCATCCCCGTCGATCGGTCCGACCCGGCGCGCGTGGTGGGCGATGTGGTCGAGCGTGTGAACCGAGGCGAGGTCTTCGGCCTTGTCGTCACTCCGGACGGCACGCGCAGCGCGACAGGCCACTGGAAGTCGGGCTTCTACCGCATCGCCCGCGAGACAGGCATGCCGCTGACGCTCGGATTCGTCGACCGTACGACGATGACGACCGGACTGGGGCCGACCATCGACCTGACCGGCGACGTCGGCGCCGACATGGACCGCATCCGCGCCTTCTATTCCGACAAGGCCGGACTGCGCCCCGAACGGCGCCGCGAGCCGAGGCTCCGCGAAGAGACGGGTCAGACCTCTTTCGACGTCTCCGACCGCGCGTAATCGAGGTCGTCGTCGGTGAGGGCCTCGGCCATCCCGACGACGGCGCCGGTGATCTCTCGGATCTCCTCCCGGGCGATCTCGCCCACGTGCGGCGCATGCTCGAAGACACCGAGCCTCGCCTCGTCGGAGAGCTCGTTCCACCATTCCCTGATCGGTGGCAGAGTCATCGTCGGTTCCCTCTCCCGCGCGAGCGGTCGACATGCGCGTCAAGAGTCTGGACAGCAGTGAGCGGCGACCGGGAAACTGTCGACATGGATTCGGAAGACCGCCCGCTGCACCCGATCGAACGCGATGACCGCGAAGACGGTCGGGATGAGACGGTCAACGAGCGCGCCGACCGCAACTGGGACGAGCTTCTGCAAGAGCTCCGGGTGATGCAGACCGGTACGCAGATCCTCACGGGCTTCCTCCTCGCGGTCGCGTTCCAGCCTCGTTTCGAGGACATGGACGCCTTTCAGCGCGACGTCTACGTCGTGCTCGTCGGTCTGGCCGCGCTGGCGACCATCCTCGCACTCGCGCCGGTCGGGATGCACCGGGCGCTCTTCGGTCGCCAACGCAAGCCGCAGCTCGTGCGGGTGGCGGCGCGCATCGTGCGGATCGATCTGATCGTCATCGCGGCGCTCACCGTCGGCGTGACCACCCTCATCATCGACTTCACCGTCAACCGCACGGCCGGTCTCGTCGCGCTCATCGCCTCGGTCGTGGTGATCGTCGGGTTGTGGCTCGCGATGCCGGCCCTCGTTCGACGGGCTCGGAACGACATCCGCGAAAGATGAGTCCGAGCCCGTCGCACGTCAATTCTCAGCTGCCTGCGGGAGTGCGGTTCTCCGCGCTGACCATCCATGCGAACTGCTCGAGGCTCTCGAGCACGGCGTGCAGGATGTCGGCCGAGGTGGGGTCCTCCTCATCGACCGCGTCGTGCACATCGCGCATCGTGGCGATGGCCGCCTCCAAGCGCGCGGTGATGAGGTCGATCGTGTCCTCGGTCGACACCTCGCCCATGGGGAAGGCGGGCAGGGAGGTCGTCTCCGCGATCGTGTCGGTGCGGCCGTCGGGAACGGCGTGCAGCGCGCGCATGCGCTCGGCGACCGTGTCGCTGAACGTGCGGGCGGCCTCGATGATCTCGTCGAGCTGGCGGTGGGTGTCGCGGAAGTTGCGTCCGACCACGTTCCAGTGCGCCTGCTTGCCCTGCAGCGAGAGTTCGATCAGGTCGACCAGCACGGTCTGCAGATTCGCCGCGAGAGTGGGCGACGCGGTGAATCCTTTCTCGGCGTTCTGGCGACGGGTGGTCTTCGCACCGCGCTTGCTGGTCGCGGTGCCGGTGCTCTTCTTCTCAGCCATGTGAATCCTCCTCGCCGCGACGATAGCCGGGATGCCCGACCGGGATCGAGGGGGTTGACACCCGCTCCCCGCACCGCCGATGGTGGCGTGCGGAGGTCACGAATGACAGACACGAACGAGCAGGTCGAGATCGCGCCGCTGAGTGCCGCAGATGCGGGCGAGGTGATGACTCTGCAGCGCGCCGCCTTCGTCTCGGAGGCTCAGATCTACGGCAGCGCCGACATGCCCCCGCTGACGCAGACGCTGGCCGAGGTCGAGGCGGAGCTGCGCTCAGGTTCGGGCCTCGGCGCGCGCCTCGACGGCCGGCTGGTCGGAGCCATCCGGTTCGCGGAGGACGAGCGGATGCTGTTGATCGGCCGCATCGCGATCGCCCCCGACATGCAGGGAGAGGGCATCGGTCGGACGCTGCTGTCGGCGGCCGAGGAGTCATCGTCGGCGGAGGAGGCCGAGCTGTTCACCGGGAGCCTCAGCGAGGCGAACATCCGCCTGTACGAGGCGTGCGGGTACGTGGAGAGCGCTCGCATCCCCCAGGGCGACGGCACCGACCAGGTGTTCCTGCGCAAACCTCTGCATCCGGTGGGAGAACCCTCCGAACCGGGCGCGTCGGGTTGATCCTGCGGACCGGGTTCGGCATCGTGGCCCGGACACGTCGCGACCGCCTCGTGTCCGCTACCGGAAGGAGAGTCTCGTGCTCACCCTCACCGACAACGCAACCGCAATCGTGAACACCCTCGTCAGCCGTCAGACCGACGCCGCAGACGCCGGTCTTCGCATCCACTCGACACCCGATCCCGGCCCCGACGGCGGCGCCCGCCTCGCGGTGCTGGTCGCACCCGACCCGGAGCCGGCCGACCAGGTGGTCGAGGTCTCCGGCACCCGTCTCTTCCTCGACGAGACCGCTGCCGCCGCACTCGACGACAAGGTGCTCGACGCCGGCGTCGACGACGAGGGCGCCGTGTCCTTCGCCGTGCTCAGCCAGGTCGCCTGACCTCACCAGCTTCATCACGGATGCCGCGGCTCGTCGAGCCGCGGCATCCGTGTGTCCGGGACGTGGCGCGCTCCGACCCGCGCCTCGCGTAGGTTGGGAGGAGACCCTGCACCGCCGAGGAGGCAGACGGATGAAGATCGCCCTGCTGCGCCGTTACGTCGTGCTCGCCGAGACGCTGCACTTCCCGCGGGCGGCCGAGCATCTCGGCATCCCGCTGGCTTCGCTGTACACGTCGCTCGACAAGCTCGAGGAAGAGGTCGGCCACACGCTCATCAACCGCGAGGGGATCCCGCGGCTGACCAGCGTGGGGTCACTGTTCCTCAGGGAGGCGCAGGCAGCTGTCGCGGCGGCTCCCCCGGCCGCACCGAAGGCGGTGGCGCCGGCCGGCGGCAAGGCGAAGGCGTCGAAGGGCAAGGGGCGCGCCCCGATCGTCAAGGGGCAGCCGAAGCCCTACAAGAAGCGTCAGGGCCGCTGAGCCCTTCCGGGCTCGCCACTTCCGCGTCGGGCGCGACCGTCAGTCCCAGTCGAGGTACTCCTCGATGATCACGCCGGTCTCGATCGGGTGATCCATGGGGAAGAGGTGGTCGCCGGCGATGGTCTTGATGCTGGAGCGGTCGGGCACGGTCGCCTGCAGCGCCTCGGCGTTCGCGGGCGGGGTGTCGGTGTCCTCCGTGCCCTGCACGATCAGCACGGGGATCGCCGGCGCGACGGGGATGTCGACGTCCTCCACGCCGAGCAGCAGCAGGCCGTTCGCGCGGTCGGTGTGAGCGGCGACGAGGGCCCGCGCGATCGTGCCACCGAACCCGTGACCGCCGACCCAGGTGTCGTCGATGCCGACGTGGTCGATCACGGCCACGGCATCCTCGACCCGTTCCTCGAGAGTCGCGTCACCTGCACGGTGGCCTATGCGCAGCACGTGGAAGCCGGCCTCTTCGGCGAGGTAGTGGGCGGCGACACCCAACACGTCAGCAGCGAGCCCCTGCTCCTGGATGAGGACCAGCTTGACCGGACCGTCGCCCTCGTCGGCGAAGGGGATCGCACGGCCGTCGGGCTCGAAGATCTGCGTGTCGGTCATGGGCGTGGTTCTCCTCGTGCCGTCTCAGGGGGTGGTGAGGGGCTCGCAGCGGTAAACTCAGCACTCGCCGTCGTCCCCTCGCCCTCCAGCGTATCCCGCTCAGTCGCGCAGAGCGGATCTTCCTCGGCGCGCGACCTCCCGCCAGAGGTGCGCGATCGTGGCGGCGCCCTGCAGCAGCATCCGCACGTCCACGCTCTCGTCACTGGCGTGCCAGTGGTCTTCGGGCAGGCCGGTTCCGAGGAACGTCACCGACACCCCGAGTTCCCGTGACAGCAGCTCGGCAGGCCCTCCCCCGGCATTGCCCATGCGTCCGCGCACCTCGGTTCCGTAGCCGCGTGTGAGGGCGAGCTCGAGAGCGTCGAGCATCGCGCTCGGCGGCGACGTGTACGGTTCCTGCGCGATCCGCTCGTCGACCGTCAGTTCGTACGCCGCTCCGACGGGCATCGTGGCGGCGACGTACTCTCGAAGGCGATCGGCGATGTCGTGGTTGCGTTGATCCGGAACCGCGCGGATGCTGAGCGACGCCGTCGCCTCGCGTGGGATCACTGAGCGTTCGATCCCCGCCGGATCCCCTGCGAGCAGGGAGATCACCTCGATGGCCGGCCGCACCCAGAGTCGCTCGGGAACGGTGTACCCCGCCTCGCCCGTGATCGCGCGCGTCTCGGTGCGCTCGAGCCAGACGTCCTCGTCGAACGGAAGCTCGCCCAGCTCTCTGCGTCGGTCGGGAGACAGGGCGGCGACCCCGTCGTAGAAGCCGGGGATGGCGATTCGGTCCGAATCGTCGTGCATCCCGGCGAGGATCCGGGCGAGGATCAGCGAAGGATTCGGGGTGGCCCCCGACGCGACCCCGCTGTGCACGTCACGTTCGGGTCCCATCACGGTCAGCGTGGCGGTGAGGGTGCCGCGCATCGAGGTGACGGGCGCCGGCGCGTCGTCGCGCCACTGGATCGAGTCGGAGAAGATGATCGCGTCGCAGGCGAGGCGGTCGCGGTGCTCCTGGAGCAGCGTCTCGAGGTTCGGCGAGCCGATCTCCTCCTCGCCGTCGATGAGAAGTTTCACGTTCAGAGGCAGATCGCCGCAGGCGTCGAACGCTCGCAGCCCCCAGACGTGCGCGAGCACCTGCCCCTTCGCGTCCGACGCCCCGCGCCCGTAGAGACGTCCGTCACGGAGAACAGGAGTGAACGGCTCTGTCTCGCTCCACTCCTCCGGCTTGGCGTGGCGCACGTCATGATGGCTGTAGACGAGGATCGTGGGCGCCTCGGGGTCGACCAGTCTCTCGCCGAGCACCGCGAAGGAATCCCCCGTCGGCAGCAACGTCGTCTCAAGCCCAGCGTCACGCATCTCGCCTGCGATCCAGTGCGCCGATCGCGTCATGTCCATCCGACGGTCGGGATCCGCCGACACGGAGGGGATCATCACCCAGGCGGAGAGCCGATCGAGGATGTCGCCCGCGGCATCCTCCAGGTACGAAGCGAACCCGTCGCTGGCCCGGTCGTCTGCCGCGCGCGGATCCGTGTCGTCCATGCGGGCCACCCTGGCCTTTCTGGCGTTCTCCGCGCTTCGGGCTTGACGCGGGCGTGCGGACCCCGCTACACGACCACGGAGAAGCGGTCGACGGGCGGGCGCGCGATTGTCGCAGGGATGAGTCGATCTGAAAACCCCCCTCGTGATCCGGTGTCACGAGCGTTGCATGGCCAGTCCACCGACAGACGATCAGAAAGGCGCACCATGTTCTTCCATCGACAGGAGCTCCAGTTCTCCGCGACACCCGAGGCCCCGGATGCCGTCTACGCGCGAAAGCTCCAGGAGGTGCTCGGCGGACAATACGGCGAGATCACCGTCGCGATGCAGTACCAGTTCCAGGCGTGG
This sequence comes from Microbacterium hydrocarbonoxydans, assembly GCF_023715885.1. Classification (GTDB taxonomy): domain Bacteria; phylum Actinomycetota; class Actinomycetes; order Actinomycetales; family Microbacteriaceae; genus Microbacterium; species Microbacterium hydrocarbonoxydans_C. The sequence goes on from NZ_JAMBOY010000002.1 coordinate 543,929, forward strand.
AACATGCACATTCCCGGCAAGTACCGCGATCTGGTGTTCGGCATCGGCGCGGAGGAGATGGGCCATGTCGAGATGCTCGCGGTCATGATCGCGCAACTGCTCGAGAAGGCGCCGCTCGGCATCACGGAGGATGCCGTGCAGGACGACCCGACCGTGGCCGCGATCGTCGGCGGCACCGACGTGCAGCAGGGCATCGTCGCCGGCGCCGGGGCGCGGCCGGTCGACAGCAACGGAAACCCGTGGCAGGGCTCGTACATCACGTCGAGCGGCAATCTGCTCGCCGACTTCATGGCCAACGCCAACGCCGAGATGCAGGGCCGCGTGCAGGTCGCGCGGCTGTACCACATGACCGATGACCACGGCATCCGGGACATGCTCGGCTTCCTGCTCGCCCGCGACACGATGCACCAGAACCAGTGGCTCGCGGCGGTCGAGGAGCTCAAGGCGGAGGGAGCCGAGGAGCTACCTGTGCCGAGCAACTTCCCGCTCAACAAGGAGCACCGGGAGGTCTCGTACCAGTACCTCAACTTCAGCGACGGAGCGGCGGCCGCCGAGGGGTCCTGGGCGAGCGGACCGACACCCGACGGCAAGGGTGAGTTCAGCTACCACGACGGTCCGACGACGACGGCTGTCATGCCACCGCCCACCCGGCCGGACGCGCGCTTCTACGGCACGACCGACATGCCGAACGTCGTGGAGAAGGTCGCCGGCGCCGCCCAGGACGCGATGAACAAGGAGTGACGCGAGGACATCGGACGCTCGTGCTCCCTCTCGGTCAGACGCGGATCAGGCCGAGAGGGCATGGGCGCCTCAGTTGTTGAAACGGAACTCCACGACGTCGCCGTCCTGCATGACGTAGTCCTTACCTTCGAGGCGAGCCTTGCCCTTGGCGCGGGCCTCGACGACGGACCCCGTCTCGACGAGGTCGTCGAACGAGACGATCTCCGCCTTGATGAAGCCCTTCTCGAAGTCGGTGTGGATGACACCAGCGGCCTGCGGCGCTTTCGATCCCTTGGGGATCGTCCAGGCCCGCGCCTCCTTCGGACCGGCGGTCAGGTAGGTCTGCAGACCCAGCGTGTCGAACCCGATGCGGGCGAGCTGGTCGAGCCCGGACTCGTCCTGGCCGGTCGACGCGAGCAGCTCCGCAGCATCCTCGGGGTCGAGGTCCTTGAGCTCCGACTCGATCTTCGCGTCGAGGAAGATCGCCTTCGCGGGGGCGACGAGCGCGGCGAGCTCGTCCTTGCGGGCGGTGTCTGTGAGCACGCCCTCGTCGACATTGAACACGAAGATGACGGGCTTCGAGGTGAGGAGTCCGAGCTCGCGGATCGGCGCGAGGTCGAGGCCGCTGACGGAGAGCAGGATGCCGCGCTCCAGGGCGTCCTTCGCGGCCTTCGCCGTCTCGAGCACGACCGGCTCGATCTTCTTGCCCCGCACTTCCTTCTCGTACCGTGTGATGGCCCGGTCGACGGTCTCGAGGTCGGCGAGCATCAGCTCGGCGTTGATCGTCTCCATGTCGGATGCCGGGTTCACCGCCCCGTCGACATGCACGACGTCGTCGTCGGCGAAGCCGCGGACGACCTGCGCGATCGCATCGGCCTCACGGATGTTCGCGAGGAACTTGTTGCCGAGCCCCTCCCCCTCGCTCGCGCCGCGCACGATGCCGGCGATGTCGACGAACGACACGGCGGCGGGCAGGATGCGCTCGCTGTGGAAGATCTCGGCGAGCTTGTCGAGCCGCGGATCGGGCAGGTTCACCACGCCGACGTTCGGCTCGATCGTCGCGAACGGGTAGTTCGCCGCGAGCACGTCGTTCTTGGTCAGGGCGTTGAACAGGGTGGACTTGCCGACGTTGGGCAGGCCGACGATGCCGATAGTGAGAGCCACGGGGTACGAGTCTACCCGGCGCCCGGACTCGTCCCGTCAGCCCTTGCGGCTGCGGAACGCCCGCGTGACATACGGGAGGTCGATCGTCGCGTCGCCCTCGAGGCCGAGCTCGTCGAACAGCGCATCCATGTTCCGACGGATGCGCTGCTTCTCCTCGTCCGACGCGGCGATGACGTAACTCCGCGAGGACGCCATCCGGTGCAGCAGCTCCCGCGTGATCGGACGCACCCACTCCCACGACTGCTCCTCGAGCGCCCCCATCGGCGGCACGACCTCGGGTCCCCCTTCTGCGAGCATGACCTCCGCGTGGCTGCCGTGCATGATCTCGGTGAGGCGGCGCACCCAGTCGACGCGTTCGTCCCGGATATTCCAGATCAGCCCGAGCACGCCGCCGTCGCGGAGCACCCGACCGACCTCCGCCGAGCCGCGCACCGGATCGACCCAGTGCCACGCCTGGCCGAGCACGACGGCGTCGAGACCGGCGTCCGGGAGGGGCAGGTTCTCGGCGGTGCCCACGAACGTCGGCACCCCGGGGATCGCTCCGCGCAGAGTCGCGAGCATCTCGGCATCCGGATCGATCGCGACGATCTGGGCATCCGGCGCCTTGGCAAGGACGCGCGTGAGCTTGCCGGTCCCGGCGCCGACGTCGGCGATGCGGTGCGAGTCGGCGGGTAGCGGCTCCAGCATCCACGCCACGGCCTCGAACGGGTAGTCGGGTCGGCCGAGCTCGTAGTTGTGCGCCTCGGCGCCGAAGGATGTCGACAGTCCATCGCTCATGTCGTCAGCCTACGGCGCGTCCTCCTCACCGCTCGTTCCCTGCGGGAGAGAGTGGAGAGGTGCCCATGGACTTCACCGCGATCGACTTCGAGACGGCGAACTCCAGCCCCGCCTCCGCCTGCTCCGTCGGACTCGTCCGAGTCCGCGACGGCCGCGTCGTCGCAACGGCGGGATGGCTGATCCGCCCGCCTGCGGGACACGACGAGTTCCAGGAGTGGAACGTGAGGATCCACGGGATCCGCGCGCAGGACGTGGTTTCGGCCGCATCATGGATCGATCAATTCGCCGCGCTGTGCGACTTCGCCGGCTCCGACGTGCTCGTGGCGCACAACGCCGGATTCGACCTCAACGTCCTCCGGCGGGCGTCGGAGGCGACGGGTCTCGACTGCCCTCCGTACCGCTCGCTCTGCAGCCTGCAGGTGGCCCGCAAGGTGTACGACCTCGAGTCGTACCGACTTCCGAAAGCCGCCGAGGCGGCCGGGTTCACCGGCTTCTCCCACCACGACGCCCTCGCGGATGCACTGGCGTGCGCGCACATCGTGATGGATGCCGCGCAGCGCCTCGCTGTGCCCGACGTGTTCACCCTCGCGGAGGCTCTCGGCCTGCGGGTGACGACTCCTCGCGCACCGCAGCCGCGCCCCGCCGAGACGCTCGTCGCCGCGCAAGACCTCGCGGTCGCCTGACGCCTACTCCTCTGGTCGCCCGAACACCGGGTCGTTCCGGGGAATGTCGGAGGCCGCGGGCACCATGGAGCCATGGATGCTCTGACGATCGTTCTCCTGCTCGCGGCGCTGCTGCTCGGCGCCGCAGGCGAATGGGTGCTTCGCGCCGGACGCGGCGGTGTCGACCTCGCGCGCGCCGAGGCCGAGCTCGCCGCCCTGCGTGACGACCGCGACCGGCAGTACGACCTGTATCGGGATGCCGTCGAGCACTCGCGTTCGGCGCAGCGGGCCGAAGCCGAGCGCGTGCAGCAGCAGAACGCCGTTCTCACGGCCCTCGCACCCGTGCGCGAGAGTCTGCGACAGATGCAGACGAAGGTGTCGGCCATGGAGCAGGAGCGTCATGAGCAGTTCGGCTCGTTGGCCGAGCAGCTGCGACGGGCACAGGAGTCCGATGAGGCCCTGCGCGCGACGACCGAGTCGCTCGCCGGAGCGCTCCGATCGACGGCGACGCGCGGCGTCTGGGGCGAGACCCAGCTCCGCCGTGTCGTCGAAGCAGCCGGACTCACCCGGCACGTCGACTTCGACCTGCAGACGACCATCGCCTCCGACCGCGGCCAGGGTCGCCCCGACATGGTGATCCGTCTGGCGGGCGGCGCATCGATCGCGGTCGACGCCAAGGTCCCGCTCGACTCGTTCCTCGAGGCTTCGGCGCTCCCGGTCGGCGACGCGCACGAGGCGCAGCGGCGCGTGCACATGCAGAAGCACGTCAAAGCCGTACGCGCGCACATCGACGCGCTCGCGAAGAAGGCGTACTGGTCCGGGCTCGAGTCGGGTCCTGAGTTCGTGATCTGCTTCCTGCCCAGTGAGTCCCTGCTGTCCGCTGCCATCGATGAGGACCCCACCCTGCTCGACTACGCCTTCGGCCGACGCGTCGCGCTGGCCTCGCCGGTCAACCTGTGGGCGGTGCTCAAGACAGTCGCCTACACGTGGACGCAGCAGGAGGTCTCGACCGAGGCCCGTGCTCTTCTCGCACTGGGTACGCAACTCTACGACCGCCTCGGCGTCCTCGCCGGGCATGCCGACGATCTGCGTCGCGCTCTGGACCGCACGGTCGAGAGCTACAACCGCTTCGCCGGCTCGCTCGAGAGCCGGGTACTCGTGACTGCGCGCCAGTTCCCCGGCATTGACACGGCGGGGCTGACCGAGTCACCGAAGGGTGTGACCACGCAGACGCGACGCTTCACCGCACCCGAGCTGATCGAGGGTGGTCAGCCCATCGATCACGCCCTGTTCGCCGACGTGGGCGAGGTGCGTTCGCGTGCGGAGGGGGCGGTCGAGCGCAGCGGCGACTGATTCCCCGCCGTGCAGAATGACCGGATCAGGCGATGCCGGGCACGCCGCTCATCAGCAGGATGACGAGACCGCTCGTGACCACGAACGCACCGATCATCCACCACGAGCTGAGCTCATGTCCTTCGTCACGGCGCTTGCGGAACAGCACGTCCGCGCGACGCGCAGGATCGGTGACGACGGGCGACGGCGCTCCGGGAGGCGTCGCTGCGGGCGCCGCGGCTCCGGGCGCCGAGATCTCGTCGACGTTCACACGCAGGATGCGACCTGTGTTGGTGGTGACGATCTTCGTCCGCGCGGCCTGAGAACCACTCGTCTGCTGCGTTGCCATCTGTTCGCCCTCCTGTGCCTGCGGTGCCTGGCGGCTCCGTCGACGGCGACAAACCCAGGGTCAATTGTGACACGACCCCGCAGGAAAGCTCGGCGCCGGGTCGCCGCGAGGGCATACCGGCTCGGTAACGATGACCCGACGACGCAGCCCCGATCAGGTCAGAGCCACTTCGAGACGAGGTGCTCCGAAGCGATGCGACGCAGTGTTCCCGAGGCCCCGCGCAGCACGACGCTCTCGGTGTAGATGTACCCGTGCTCGCGACGGACGCCGGCGACGAGCTGGCCATCGGTGACGCCCGTCGCGACGAAGATCGTGTTGTCCCCGCGCACGAGGTCATCGGCCTCGTAGACCTTGTCCATGTCCAGCCCGGCGTCGATGCCACGCTGCCGCTCGTCGTCGTCGCGGGGCCACAGGCGACCCTGGATGTGTCCCCCCAGAGCCTTGATCGCGCACGCGGTGACGATCCCCTCCGGGCTGCCTCCGACACCGACGCACATGTCCGTCCGCGCGGCGTGTCGCGCCGCGTTGATGCCGCCGGCCACATCGCCGTCGCTCATCAAACGGGTGCCGGCTCCGGCATCCCTGATCTCCTGGATGAGCTTCTCGTGCCGCGGCCGATTCAGCACCGAGACCACGATCTCGTCCACCGGCTTGCCCAGCGCGCCCGCGAGCTTGCGGATGTTCTCGCCGATCGGAAGTCGGATGTCGACGACGCCGACGCCCGCGGGTCCGGTGACGAGCTTGTCCATGTAGAAGACGCTCGAAGCGTCGAGCATCGAGCCGCGATCCGACACCGCGATCACCGAGAGCGCGTTCTGACGACCGGCGGCGGTCAGCGAGGTGCCGTCGATCGGATCCACAGCGATGTCGCACTCGGGCCCGGTGCCGGTTCCGACGACCTCGCCGTTGAACAGCATCGGGGCGTTGTCCTTCTCCCCCTCGCCGATCACGACCCGACCCTGGAACGCGACCGTGCCGAGGAACGCGCGCATCGCGTCGACCGCCGCACCGTCGGCCGCCTCCTTGGCGCCGCGGCCGATGAAGGGAACGGCTCGGATCGCCGCCGCCTCAGTCGCGCGCACCAGCTCCATTGCGAGGTTTCGGTCGGGACGCAGGGGGCTCAGATCGGCCGTCAGACTCACCATGCGGTCAGCCTAGCCATGGAGCAGTGACAGCGAGCCGGTTTTCGGCGCCTCGAGCCCGAAGGAATTGCGATTCTTAACGTCAGGGCAGGGAGCGACCTCCGGCATGACGTCCTCGACGGCATCCGAACATCGACCCCGATAGAGTGACAGCTGTCCCGGCTTCACCTATCGCAGGAGTTCTCATGCCCGTCGCCACCCCGGATCAGTACGCCGAAATGCTCGACCGCGCGAAGGCCGGCGGCTTCGCGTACCCCGCCTTCAACGTCTCCAGCTCGCAGACGATCAACGCCGTCCTGCAGGGCCTGACCGAGGCCGGCTCCGACGGCATCATCCAGGTCACCACGGGCGGTGCCGACTACTTCGCAGGCCACACCGTCAAGGCCCGCGCCACCGGCGCTCTCGCTTTCGCGCGCTACGCGACCGAGGTCGCCAAGAACTACCCCGTCACCGTGGCGCTGCACACCGACCACTGCCCGAAGGATGCCCTCGCCGGCTTCGTCGAGCCGCTCATCGCGGCATCCGAGGAAGAGGTGAAGGCCGGCCGCAACCCGATCTTCCAATCGCACATGTGGGACGGCTCGGCCGTGCCGCTCGCGGAGAACATCGAGATCGCGAAGGACCTCCTCCCCCGCATGAAGGCGATCAACGCGATCCTCGAGGTCGAGATCGGCGTCGTCGGCGGCGAGGAGGACGGCGTCGCGCACGAGGGCTCCAACGAGGCGCTCTACACGACGTTCGCCGACGTCGACCAGGCCGTGCAGGCGCTGGGCCTCGGCGAGCAGGGCCGCTACATCGCGGCGCTCACGTTCGGAAACGTCCACGGGGTCTACAAGCCGGGTGGCGTGAAGCTGCGTCCGGAGCTCCTGGGCGCGATCCAGGAGCAGGTGGCTGCGAAGTACAACACGGGCCCCAAGCCGCTCGATCTCGTCTTCCACGGCGGCTCGGGCTCGACCGACGACGAGATCGCGCTCGCGGTCGCGAACGGCGTCATCAAGATGAACATCGACACCGACACGCAGTACGCATACACGCGGGCGATCGCGGACTACATGTTCAAGAACTACGACGGCGTCCTGAAGGTCGACGGCGAGGTCGGCAACAAGAAGCAGTACGACCCGCGCGCCTGGGGCAAGATCGCCGAGACCGCGATGGCAGCTCGCGTCGTCGAATCGACGCGCCAGCTCGGCTCGTACGGCCAGTCGAAGAGCTGACCCACCGCTGACAGACGGATGCCCCGGCCGAGTCGGCCGGGGCATCCGTGCATTCCGGACCTGTGTCAGCGTCCGGTGGTGCTCGTGATGTACCCGATGAACGCCGGGTCACCCATCATCGGGATGGCCGCGCAGATCGACGTGAGCAGCAGGGTGATCACCGCTCCGACGATGGGCACCCACCAGCTGAGGCGTCTGCCGCGCAGCCGTCGTAGCGAGACCGCCGCGGTCAGAGACCACCCGACCACGAGCACGATCGCGGCTATGGTGCCCCAGACGCGCCCCTGCGCGATGTTGGTGAACTCGCCATCGACGCCGACGACTTTCATGACCTCGTTCATCGCGGTCGGAAAATCCAGGTAGGAGATCGCGGTCAGAACGACGTTGATGAGGCCGTAGGCGAGCAGTGCGATCGTGACGAACCGGTCGACGGGATTCTTCGGCCAAGCGGGCAGCTCCGCCTCGGTCGCAGCCGGAGCAGCGGCGACGGCGGCATCCGGCATCTCGTCGAGCGGGGGCAGGCCCGCCGCCCTGCGCTGTTCCTCGGGAGTGGCGAGCTCTCCATACTGCGGCCGCTGATCGGTCATCCCGTCATGCTATCCGGGCCACCTTCGAGCGACTCCCAGAGGAGTCGCCCGCAAAACGATGACGGCCCCGGAGGCTTGGGGAATCCTCGGGGCCGCGGACGGCGGTGCTGGGGACACGTGCCGTCCTGATGGTAGATGGAACGCTGGGGACGTTCTCACACCAGTAGCCTCGTTTGCACAGAGGACTACATCTTGATGATAGGAGCTGCCGTCTGCGCCCACCAGGGCGATTTCTTCAGATAGTGAAACAACCTCAGATGGAGAAGTCGGGAGACGGAGTGCTCCCGTCGAGAGCGTCGGCACCCAACTGCAGAGACAGCCTCTGCGCCGCCCGCTGCATCAACGTCACCAGGCTCCGCCCCACGATGTGATCCGACGGCAGCGAGATGGCCAGAGACGCCATGACGTTGGGGGCGATCACCGGGACGGCCACGCACGTGTTCCCGATCGCGTACTCCTCCTGGTCGACGGCGAATCCCGGCGAGTGCTCGAGCTGCGTGAGCAGGGTCCGACGATCGCTGATGGTCCTCGGAGTCAGCTCCTCGAGACGGTGCCGCGACAGATAATCCAGCCGCTCGTCGTCGGAGAGGTCCGCGAGGATCTGCTTGCCGAGCGCCGTCGCGTGCGCGCTGGCGTCGAGACCGACCCAGAGCTCGATGCGGGGATTGCGCACGGCGTCGACGATGTCGACGAGGTGCATCTCACCGTCGTGGTATCGCGACAGGTACGCCGTCGCGCCGATCTCGTCGGTGACGGCGCGGAGTGCCGACCGCACCCGAGCGAGGAACACCCCTCGCGCCTCGGTCTCCGATTGGAAGGCCGGGAAGCGAGTCCCGAGGACAAGCCCATCGGGTTCGCTCGTGAGGTAGCCCTCGTGGATCAGGGTGCGCACGAGGTTGTACGTCGTGCCGGTGGTGAGTCCCGTGACGGCGGAGAGAGTCTTCACCGGCATCGGGCGAGGCGAGTTGGCGACGATGTCGACCAGGCGCAGCGCGCGCTGCACCGACCCGATGAGGGTCGGCTCCGCCTCGGCGGCGTTCACCGCTATGCGCCTCCGCCAGACGCGCGACCTCCCAGTGCCCGCGAGTCTCGCTGACCCGAGGCATCCTGTCGCAGTTCCTTCGGCAGGGAGAACATGAGGTCCTCCTCGGCCGTCTTCACCTCTTCGACGTCCCGGTAACCGGCGCCGTCGAGGGCGTCGAGCACCTCGCGCACCAGCACTTCGGGCACCGAGGCCCCGCTGGTCACACCGACGGTGGCGACGCCGTCGAGCCACTCCTGCTTGACCTCCTCCGCGTAGTCCACGCGGTAGGCGGCCTTGGCGCCGTACTCGAGGGCGACCTCGACGAGACGCACACTGTTCGACGAGTTCGCGGACCCGACGACGATGACGAGATCCGCGTCCTTCGCGACCTTCTTGATCGCGACCTGGCGGTTCTGGGTCGCGTAGCAGATGTCGTCGGACGGCGGGTTGTGCAGTTCGGGGAAGCGGGTGCGCAGACGGTTGACGGTCTCCATCGTCTCGTCGACCGACAGCGTGGTCTGCGAGAGCCAGACGACCTTCGACGGGTCCTTCACCTCGACCGTGTCGGCCTCCTCCGGGGAGTTCACGACGGTGACGTGCTCCGGAGCCTCTCCCGCCGTGCCCTCGACCTCTTCGTGGCCGTCGTGACCGATGAGCAGGATCTCGAAGTCGTCGCGCGCGAAGCGCACGGCCTCGCGGTGCACCTTGGTGACGAGGGGGCAGGTGGCGTCGATCGCGTGGAGCCCTCGATCGGATGCCGCGTTCACGACCGCCGGCGACACTCCGTGCGCGCTGAAGACGACGTGCGCGCCTTCGGGGATCTCGTCGACCTCCTCCACGAAGATCGCGCCCTTCTCCTCGAGCTCTGTCACGACGTGGATGTTGTGCACGATCTGCTTGCGCACGTAGACGGGCGCGCCGTAGCGCTCGAGCGCCTTCTCGACCGCGACCACGGCGCGGTCGACGCCGGCGCAGTATCCGCGCGGGGCGGCGAGCAGAACACGCTTCTGTCCGACCACCGGGTTATCCTGAAGCCGACCTGCCGCCGCACGTACTCGTGGGATGCGGGGAGTCGGGAGATGAACGGCAGTCGAAGTCACCCTTCGATTCTACCGTCGGCTACCTGAGCAGGACCGGGAAGGTGCACTGAGCGGATGACAGTCTTCGAAGCGTCGACACGCCCCGGCGAGACGCCTCCCGCCGACGCCGTCGCTCCGCGGGATTCGTCGGCCTCCGCCCCGACCTCGGTGGCGCGGTTGAACGCCACGATCCGCGACTTCGTCGCCCGCTGGAACACTGTCTGGGTCGAGGGCGAGATCACCTCGTGGAACGTCCGCGCCGGCAACATCTTCGCCCGGCTGAAGGACACGCGCTCCGATGCCCAGATCTCGATCCGCATCTGGTCGAGCGTGCGGCCGCGGATCCCGAACGACCTCGGTGTCGGCGACCACGTCGTCGCAGCGGTCAAGGCCGACTACTTCGTGAAGTCCGGCGACTTCAGCTTCGCGGTGTCGGCCATGAAGCACGTCGGCCTCGGCGACCAGCTCGAACGCCTCGAGCGGCTGCGTGCGCAGCTCCGGCAGGAGGGTCTGTTCGATCCCGCACGCAAGAAACGACTGCCCTTCCTCCCGCACGTGATCGGCCTCATCACCGGCGAGCGGTCGGATGCCGAGAAGGATGTGCACCGCAACGCCGAGCTGCGCTGGCCGCAGGTGCGGTTCCGCACCGAGTACGCGGCGGTGCAGGGCGATCGGTGCGTGCCTGACACCCTGGCCGCCCTCGCGCGGCTCGACGCCGATCCCGACGTCGACGTCATCGTCATAGCCCGCGGTGGCGGCGATCCGCAGACCCTGCTCGGCTTCAGCGACGAGCGCCTGGTGCGCGCCGTCGCGGCGGCATCCACCCCCGTCGTGAGCGCGATCGGTCACGAGAACGACCATCCCCTGCTCGACGACGTCGCCGACTTGCGCGCATCGACCCCGACCGATGCTGCGAAGCGCGTCGTGCCGGACGTGAGCGAGCAGCGAGCGGTCATCGCCCAGCTGCGCGCGCGGGCGACGTCACGTCTCACCCAGCGGATCACGCACGACATCGCCCAGCTGGAACAACTGCGTTCACGGCCTGCGCTGCGGTCCCCCGATCCGATCATCGACTCGCGCTCGCAGGAGGTGTGGCTCATGCTCTCCCGGGGCCGCGACAGCATCACCCGGCAGCTCGACGCCGCGGGAAGGAAGACGAGCGAGCTGCGGGCCTCGCTGCGCGCGCTCTCCCCCGCGGCGACGCTCGCCCGTGGGTACGCGATCGCGCACCTCGACGGGGGCCCGATCCTCCGGGACGCCGCCGATGCTCCGGCGGGCAGCGCTCTCACCATCACCGTCGATCGCGGCTCGATCGCCGCCCGGTCCGAGGGCGAGATCGCCGAGAGCGACGGCTGACGTCGGACGGCTCCCGAGCCCGTCGTCGCGCCGGGACCACCGTCTGCGGAGACCGCGCGACGCCGGTCTCTCCGGGTGAGCGCGCTGCACGCACCGCGTAGGATGGAGGCGTGAGTGCGCTGAACGACACCCCTGTGGAGACGCTGTCGTTCGAGGCCGCGCGCGACGAGCTCGTCACGGTGGTGGCGGAACTCGAACAGGGCGCGCCGACCCTCGAGCAGTCGCTGGCCCTGTGGGAGCGCGGCGAGGCCCTCGCCGCCCGCTGCGAGGAGTGGCTCCTCGGCGCGAAGCGCCGCCTGGACGCTGCCAGGGCCGCGGCATCCGACTCGCCCGAGCGAGCGGAATCATGAGCAAGCGCTCCCCGATCGTGGCCGAGCTCGGCCGCCCCGAGACGCCGGAGGAGACCGCGGCTCGCAAGGCCGAGTTCAGCAAGGCGTACCGGTCGAGTCAGACGGTGCGCGGACTCATCGCCGCTCTGCTCGCCACCCTGGCGATCGTCGTCGTCATCGTGCTGGCCGTCCCCCGTGGCGAGCCCGCGACCGAGCGGAAGATCGACGTGACCGGCATCGCCGCCGACGTGGAGTCGTCGCTCGGCAGCCCCGTCATCGTCCCCGAGCTCGACGACTTCTGGCGCGTGAACGCCGCGGGTCTCACGAGCGGTGCCACACCCGTGTGGGATGTGACCCTGGCACCGGCAGCGGAGAACGAGCGCGGATTCATCAAGCTTGCCCAGGCCTTCGGGGTCGACTCGTCGTGGGCGCCGCAGCGACTGAACGGCGTCGCGCCGACCGATACCACCTCGATCGGCGGAATCGAGTGGGACGTCTACTCGCTCGGCGACGCCGGCGCCGAGCAGAACGTCACCTACGCCATCGGCACTCAGGCCGGCGAGGACTACGTGCTGCTGTACGGCTCGCGGTCGGCCGAATCGACAGCAGACCTCGCCGAAACCCTCGTCCCCCAGATCCGCGACCTCTCGGAGTAGCCCATGACGCACCCGCTCACGCCCGCCGCCGCCTGGACGCAGATGCAGGAGGGGAATCGGCGATTCGTGAACGACGAGCCCCGTCACCCCAATCAGGACGTGGCGAGGCGCCGCGACCTGGAGGCCGCTCAGCATCCCGTGGCGACCCTCTTCGGGTGCTCCGACTCCCGCCTCGCCGCCGAGATCATCTTCGACCTCGGCCTCGGCGACCTCTTCGTCGTGCGCAACGCCGGCCAGGTGATCGGCGAGTCCATCGTCGCGAGCCTCGAGTACGCCGTGGCAGTGCTCGAGGTGCCGCTGATCGTGGTGCTCGCACATGACTCGTGCGGCGCCGTGCGCGCCGCGATCGACGGCACCGCGATCGATGCCGACCCGCTGCCTCCGCACATCTGGAAGCTCATCGCCCCGATCGTGCCCGCGGCCCGGAAGGTGCTCGCCGAGAGCGGCGGATCGACCGTCGACGAGATCGACGCCGAGCTCGTCGGTCGCGAGCACCTGCGCAACACCGTCGGCGACCTGCTGCAGTCGTCCGAGATCATCTCGAACGCCGTCGCCGATGGGCGACTGGGCATCGTGGGCGCGAACTACCGACTCGCAGAGGGCACCGCAGTGCCCGTCATCACCGTCGGCATCGAGCCCGACGGCATCGAGACCGAGGGGCAGAGCCCCGCAACCAAGGAAGGTTCGGAATGACCGACACCCAGCAGGAGTACCGCATCGAGCACGACACCATGGGCGAGGTGCGGGTGCCCGTCAACGCGCTCTATGGGGCGCAGACCCAGCGTGCGGTGGAGAACTTCCCGATCTCGGGCAAGGGCCTGGAGTCGGCGCAGATCGCCGCGCTCGCCCGCATCAAGAAGGCGGCAGCGCTCGCAAACAAGGAGCTCGGCACGCTCGACGGCGCGATCGCCGACGCCATCGCGCAGGCCGCCGACCAGGTGGCCACCGGCACGCACGACGGCGAGTTCCCCGTCGACACCTATCAGACCGGTTCCGGCACGTCGTCGAACATGAACATGAATGAGGTCCTGGCGACGCTGGCGACCCGCATCCTCGGCGCGAACGTGCACCCGAACGACCACGTCAACGCCTCGCAGTCGTCGAACGACGTCTTCCCGACCTCCGTGCACATCGCCGTCACGCAGGCGCTCATCGACACGCTCATCCCGGCTCTCGACCACCTCGCCGTCGCTCTCGAGGCGAAGGCGGAGCTGTGGAAGGATGCTGTCAAGTCCGGCCGCACGCATCTCATGGACGCCACTCCGGTCACCCTCGGTCAGGAGTTCGGCGGCTACGCTCGTCAGATCCGCCTGGGCATCGAGCGCGTGCAGTCCGCGCTCCCCCGCGTCGCCGAGGTGCCCCTGGGCGGTACCGCCACCGGCACCGGCATCAACACCCCGCTCGGCTTCCCGCAGAAGGTCATCGAGCTTCTCGCTTCCGAGACCGAGCTGCCGATCACCGAGGCGAAGGACCACTTCGAGGCGCAGGGCGCCCGCGACGGTCTCGTCGAGGCATCGGGCGCGCTGCGCACCATCGCCGTCTCCCTCACGAAGATCAACAACGACCTGCGCTGGATGGGCTCCGGCCCCAACACGGGTCTCGGCGAGCTGCACATCCCCGACCTGCAGCCGGGATCGTCGATCATGCCGGGCAAGGTCAACCCCGTCGTGCCGGAGGCCGTGCTCATGGTGTGCGCGCGCGTGATCGGCAACGACGCGACGGTCGCCTGGGCCGGAGCATCCGGTTCCTTCGAGCTGAACGTCGCCATCCCCGTCATGGGCACGGCTCTGCTCGAGTCGATCCGTCTGCTCGCGAACGCCTCGCGCGTGCTCGCCGACAAGACCGTCGACGGCCTGCAGGCAAACCTCGAGCGCGCGGCGGCCTTCGCCGGCATGAGCCCGTCGATCGTGACCCCGCTCAACAAGCTCATCGGCTACGAGGCGGCGGCGAAGATCGCCAAGCACTCGGTCGCCAAGGGCATCACGGTGCGCGACGCGGTGATCGACCTCGGCTACGTCGAGCGCGGCGAGCTCACTCTCGAGCAGCTCGACGAGAAGCTCGACCTGCTCTCGATGACCCACCCGGGCTGACCCGGGTCGCGCCCCGCGCCTCCGGGCCGACACCCACTTCGGGGGCCGACACCCACTTCGGGGGCCGACACCCACTTCGGGGGCCGACACGCCAGATCACGACCAGGACGCGCGTTCCGGTCCGACATCCGGCGTGTCGGCCCCCGTTCTGTGTGACGCCACTTCTTCTGCTCCGACACGTCTTCGGAGCACCTGTCCCCAAGAACGGCCCTGTGGCGCGAACGCCGGTTCGGAAACGGACCCGAACGGCCACCCTGGGCTGATGCTCTCACCCCACGATGTCCTCACCACGCTCGGCGGTCTCGCGCGAGGAACCACGCTCCAAGGCGTCGGCGTCACGCGCCAACGACTCTCGCATGCGGTGAGGCGCGGCGAGATCGAGCGCGTGCGTCCCGGCGTCTTCGCGACCACGTCGCTGCAGGGCCAGGTCCGAGAAGCAGCGCTGCACGGCGGCGCACTCACCTGCGCGGCTGCTCTGCGCACCCACGGGATCTGGGTGTTCGACGACGACGATCGCCCGCACGTCTGGATCGGACGTCGCGGTCGCGCCTTCGACCACAGCGGATGCCGGTGCGTCAGCCATTACTTCCGCGGGAACGTCCCGCTGGGCGTCGTCGACGTCGAGACAGCCCTTGTGCAGGTGCACCGTTGCCTCGGTGACGAGGTGTTCTTCGCCGCGCTGGAGTCGGCGCTCAACCTGCGCCGACTCAGCAAGGCTGCGGTTCAGCGCATCCGTCGATCCCTTCCGCGGTACGCGCGGTGGCTCGTCGACCTGGCTCGAACGGACGCGCAGAGCGGGCTCGAATCGCTGCTGCGACTGCGTCTCCATCTGCTCGGATTCACGCTCGCCTGTCAGGTGGCGATTCACGGCGTGGGTCGTGTCGATTTCGTGATCGGCGACCGCCTCATCATCGAGGTGGACGGACGAGAGAATCACACCGGAGCCGCGAACCGGCACCGTGATCTGATGCGGGACGCCTCGGCCTCGGCCGCCGGCTACGAGACCCTGCGCTTCAGCTACGCGCAGATCGTGCACGGCTGGCCGGCCGTGCAGGCGGCGATCATGGGAGCCGCGGTGCGTGTGCACGAACACTCCTGAGACGCGACGATTCGGGGGCCGACACGCCACCATCCGGCCATTCGGCCCCGAAGAGTCCGTGATCTGGCGTGTCGGCCCCCACAGTGTCACACACCGCCCCCGCCCCGAGACACACGGATGCCGCAGGGACACGCCCCTGCGGCATCCGCCTGTTCCGTCCCGGTCTCTAGCTGAGCTCGCCGCCCTCCAGCAGTTCGGTGACGAGCGCGGCGATCGCCGAGCGCTCAGACCGCATGAGCGTCACATGGGCGAAGAGGTCGTGCCCCTTGAGGGTCTCGATCACGCTGGCGATGCCGTCGTGGCGTCCCACCCGCAGGTTGTCGCGCTGACCGACGTCGTGGGTGAGGATGACCCGGGAGTTCTGGCCCATCCGGCTCAGCACGGTCAACAGCACGTTGCGTTCGAGCGACTGCGCCTCGTCCACGATCACGAACGCGTCGTGCAGCGAGCGCCCGCGGATGTGCGTGAGCGGCAGCACCTCCAGCAGCCCGCGCTCGACGACCTCCTCCATGACGTTGCCGGAGACGACCGATCCGAGCGTGTCGAACACGGCCTGGCCCCACGGCCCCATCTTCTCGCCCTGGTCTCCGGGAAGGTACCCGAGCTCCTGACCCCCGACGGCGAACAGCGGACGGAAGACGATGATCTTCTTCTGCTGCTGACGCTCGAGCACGGCCTCCAGCCCGGCGCACAATGCGAGCGCCGACTTCCCCGTGCCGGCGCGGCCACCGAGCGACACGATCCCCACCTCCGGGTCGAGCAGCAGGTCGATGGCGATGCGCTGCTCGGCGGAGCGGCCGTGCATGCCGAAGATGTCGCGGTCACCGCGCACGAGGCGGTACTCGCCGTCTCCCGTGACGCGCCCCAGCGCCGAGCCCCGCTCGGAGTGGATGATGAGTCCGGTGTTCACGGGCAGGCCGCGAGCCTCTTCACTGATCCCGACCTCGCTCTCGTACAGGTCGCTGATCTCGTCACCCGACAGGTCGAGCGTGGTGATGCCCGTCCAGCCGGAGTCGACGGCCTGCTCTGCGAGGTACTCCTCGGCGCGGAGGCCCAGCGACGCGGCCTTCACGCGCATCGGAAGGTCCTTCGACACGATCGTGACGTCCTGGCCGTCCTGGGCGAGGTGCATCGCGACGGAGAGGATGCGGCTGTCGTTGTCGCTCAACCGGATGCCGGCGGGAAGCACCGACGTGTCGGCGTTGGCCAGCTCGACGCGGAGCGTGCCGCCTTCGCCGACCTCGACGGGGAAGTCCAGCCTGCCGTGCTCGATTCGCAGGTCGTCGAGGTGGCGCAGCGCCTGGCGCGCGAAGTAGCCGATCTCCGGGTCGTGACGCTTGCCCTCGAGCTCGGTGATGACGACGACCGGGAGGACGACGGAATGCTCCGCGAACCGGAACAGCGCCTGCGGATCGCTCAGCAGGACCGAGGTGTCGAGCACGTAGGTGCGCAGATCCTGATCAGGGACTGCGGACGTGGCCCGACTCGTCGTCTTACGGGTGGACTGCTGCGCGGTGCTGCTGGAGGACTGCTGCGCTGTACGTGAGGTCACGACCCACTCCCGACCCGGGGAATCCCGGCTATTCGAACGAGTCGACCAGGGGGTCACGAGTCGCGAACCTGAGGCCGACTCGACGGGCGCCTTGCCCGATGCCTAGAAGCTACGACCAGCCGCCGACATTTGGTCGGCTCGACACGCCAGCAATTCGTTACGTGTTGATGAACGGATCGTCGACGCGCACCGTCGGGGTCAGCGGCCGAAACGACGGTCGCGATCCGCGTAGTCGCGGATCGCGCGGAGGAAGTCCACCTGCCGGAGATCCGGGCCGAGCGCCTCGACGAAGTAGAACTCGCTGTGCGCGCTCTGCCAGAGGAGGAAGTCGCTGAGTCGCTGCTCGCCGCTCGTGCGGATCACGAGATCCGGGTCGGGCTGGCCGCCCGTGTAGAGGTGCTCCCCGATCATCTCCGGGGTGAGGTGGGCGGCGAGGTCCTCGATCGTGCCGCCGGACGCCTGGTGAGCGGTGACGATGCTGCGCACGGCGTCGACGATCTCGTTGCGTCCGCCGTATCCGACCGCGAGGTTCACGTGCAGACCCGTGTGATCCCTGGTTCGCTCCTGCGCATCCTCGAGCACGCGTGCGAGCTCCGGCGGCAGGATGTCGGAGCGACCGACGTGCTTGACCCGCCAGTTCCCCTCCCGTGACAGCTCGTCGGCGAGCTCGGCGATGATCTCGATGAGGTCGGCCAGCTCCGCGGAGTCGCGCTTGCGGAGATTGTCGCTGGACAGCAGGTAGAGCGAGACGACCCGGATGCCGAGCTCATCGCACCAGCCGAGGAACTCGATCATCTTCGCCGCGCCCGCGCGATGCCCTTCCGCAGGAGTGGCGTACCCGAGCTGTCGTGCCCACCGACGGTTGCCGTCGATCATCATGGCGACGTGATGCGGAACGGACGCCGGATCGAGGTGGCGGCGCAGCCGACTGGTGTAGAGGCGGTACAGCGGCCCCCGCCCCTGACCATCGCGTGACATCACCTCCCTACGCTATCGTGCGGTGCTCGGGAATGCCCGAGAGCGGCTTCCGGGCATCTGAGACGAGCTCTCAGGTTATGTACGCCTGGTGGAATGGCACGCCACCTAGAGTGAGCACGTGAGCACTCCCGACGCTTCCGCCCCCGACCTTCCCCAGCTCCCGCTGCTCGAGGAAGCGGCCGACGACGCGCACGTCGAGCTCAAGCCCACCTGGCGCGGCTGGATCCATGCCGGGACCTTCCCGGTCGCGATCGCGGCCGGCGTGCTGCTCATCGTGTTCGCGCAGGGCGGTGCCGCCAAGTGGGCGGCCGCCGTGTTCATGGCCTCCTCGCTGCTGCTGTTCGGCAACTCCGCGGTCTACCACCGCTTCAACTGGGGTCCCACGGTCAAAGTCGTGCTCAAGCGCATCGACCACGCGAACATCCTGCTGCTCATCGCCGGTACGTACACTCCGCTCGCCGTGCTCGCTCTTCCCCCGGAGAAGGGGATGCTGTTGCTCAGCCTCGTGTGGAGCGGTGCGCTGCTCGGCATCCTGTTCCGGGTGTTCTGGATCAACGCGCCCCGCTGGCTGTACGTCGCGCTCTATCTGCTGCTCGGCTGGGCCGCAGTGATGTACATCGTCGACCTGCTGAACGCCAACGTCGCGATGATGGTGCTCGTCATCGTCGGCGGGCTGCTCTACACGGGCGGTGCCGTGGTCTACGCGCTGAAGAAGCCGAACCCTTGGCCGGGGCACTTCGGCTTCCACGAGATCTTCCACGTCTGCACCGTACTGGCGTTCCTGTGCCACTGGACGGCGTGCCTGCTCATCGCGCTCGACCCGCTGTCACCGTCGCTCGGCGCCTAGCAGCTGGGGGTCAGCGCTTCTCAGGGTCGTCGTCACCCTCGCGCACGATCGGCAGGTCGGCGTCCGTCTCGGTCGCTTCATCGGCCGCGCGCGCAGCCTCTTCGGCATCCAGTTCTTCGCGCACCTCCTCGCGGTAGCGCACGCGACGGATCCGGCGGTTCATGTCGAGGATGAGCAGGATCACGGCGACGAGCAGGATCACCACGGCGGCGAAGCCGACGAATCCGGGGGTGACCGACTCGGGCGCCACCGTCATCGACGGCGTCGGCATCGGGGTCTCGGTCAGAGCGAGCATGGAGTCTGCCTTTCCTGCGCAGGTCGCATAACCTGGAGTTACCAGCCTAACGACCGGAAGACCCGCCCCGTGACGACCGCACAGCAGCTCGACGACCGCTATGGACGCACCCGCCGACGGAGGACGCCCTGGATCGTGCTGATCGTCGTGGCCGCGCTCCTGGTCGGGGCCTTCGGCTGGTCGATCGTGACGGAGCAGATGAACAGCGTCGACTCCGACGATCTGGGCTTCGACCTCGTCGACGAGCACACGGTCGACGTGCGCTTCCAGATCACCGGGGTGCAGGGCAAAAACGTCGTGTGCGTCGTCGAAGCGCTCGACGAGGAGTTCGGCGTGGTGGGCTGGAAGGTCGTCGAGATCCCGGCATCCGACTCCCACTCCCAGGCGCTGTCGACCACCGTGCCGACCGTCGCGGAGGCGACGACGGGTTTGGTGAACAGCTGCTGGGTCGCCTAGACTCGGGGCAGACAGACGACGCCCTGGCACCGTGCCGGGGCGTCTTGGCATATCCCCCGCGGAACGTCGGCGGATACCGAATGAAGGAGCTTCGTCATGTCTACTGACGCTCAGGTTCCCTTCCTCACGCAGGAAGCCTACGACCGGCTCGTCGCCGAGCTGGAGCACCTGTCGACGACGGGTCGCGAGGAGATCGCCAAGCGCATCGAGGCCGCCCGCGAAGAGGGCGACCTCAAGGAGAACGGCGGTTATCACGCCGCGAAGGACGAGCAGGGCAAGCAGGAGGCCCGCATCCGCACCCTCGAGGGTCTGCTGAAGACCGCGAAGGTCGGCGAGGCGCCGCCCAGCCGCGGCATCGTGGAGCCTGGCACGGTCGTCACGGCCGTCGTCGCGGGCGGCGAAGAGGTCTTCCTGCTCGGCAGTCGCGAGATCGCAGCCGGCAGCGACCTCGACGTCTACAGCGAGGCGAGCCCGCTCGGCAAGGCCATCCTCGGGCTGAAGGTCGGCGACAAGTCGTCGTACGAGGCGCCGAACGGCCGCTCGATCTCGGTCGAGATCGTCAACGTCGAGACCTACACCGGCTGACCGGTGACACGACGAAGGCCCCGTCCGATCGGACGGGGCCTTCGTCGTGTGCGCCGCGCTTGCGATGACGCCTTCCGCCGACACCTGTTGCAGCAATCCTGCGCGAATCGCGCCAGCGGGTGCCCAGTGAAACTCAGTCGGGCACGACCATGGGCACGAAACCCTCCCGCCGCAGCGTCTCCAGCGTGAAGTCGGAGTGCTCGGGTCCTCGCGTCTCGACGCTGAGCTCCAGGATGACGTCGTTGATCTGCAGCCCGTGTCCGTGGCGCGTGTGCATGGCCTCGATGACGTTGGCACCTGCCTCGGCGATGAGCTCCGAGACCCGCGCCAGCTGGCCGGGACGGTCGGGCAGCGGGATGCGGATCGTGAGATAGCGGCCGGAGGCGGCGAGTCCGTGCGAGACAACGCGCTGCAGCAGCAGCGGGTCGATGTTGCCGCCCGACAGCACGGCCATCGTCGTGCCGGACGAGTGCACCTTGCCGGCGAGGATCGCGGCGACACCGGCCGCGCCCGCAGGCTCCGCGACGACTCTCGTCTGCTCGAGCAGGATGAGGATCGCCCGAGCCAGATCGTCGTCGGAGACCGTGACCACCTCGTCGACGAGGTCCTTGATGATGCCGAAGGGGATCGCTCCGGGGCGTGCGACGAGGATGCCGTCGGCGATCGTCGGGCGGGTCTCGATGTCGACGGGTTCACCGGCTTCGAGCGAGGGCAGCATCGCGGCCGCGTTCTCCGCCTGGACGCCGATGATCCGCACGGCCCGCCCGCGCTCTGCGGCGCGCGCCCTGGCCGCCGCGGCGACTCCGGCGATGAGGCCGCCACCACCGATGCTCAGCACGATCGTGTCGACGTCGGGGGCGTCGTCGAGCAGCTCGAGTCCCAGCGTCCCCTGGCCGATCACGATGTCGCGGTGGTCGAACGGGTGGATGAGGACGGCGCCGGTGCGCTCCGCGAACTCGGCGGCCAGCCGGAGCGAGGTCGCGACCGTCTCGCCCTCGAGCACGACCTCGGCACCGTAGTTGCGGGTCGCGAGGAGCTTCGGCACCGGGACGCCGATCGGCATGAAGATCGTCGCGGGGATGCCGAGCGCCTGGGCGGCGAGGGCGACGCCCTGTGCGTGATTGCCGGCCGACGCGGCCACGACGCCGCGCGCCCGCTCCTCGGCGCTCAGCCGCGACAGGCGGTAGGCGGCTCCGCGGATCTTGAAGGAACCGGTGCGCTGCAGGTTCTCCATCTTGAGGAGCACGGGTGAACCCAGCACGTCGGTCAGAGCACGCGACGGAAGCGTCGGCGTGTGCATGATCACCTCAGCCAGACTCTGAGCGGCGTGCTCGAACTCGGTCAGGCTGGGGACTGCGCTCATCGATTCCTCCGTGTCCGCTCGCGCGGGACTGTGCTCCAGATCAGGTCGGCGTCCGGCTGATCGCCGGTGCGCCACGACCCCGTGCTGATGGTGACCGCGGCGACGTTGACGAACGCCGCGAGGGGCACCGCGAACAGTGCCCCGGGGATGCCGCCGACCATCGAGCCGCCGGCGACGACGAGCACCACGGCGAGCGGGTGCACCTTGACGGCCGAGCCCATCATGATCGGCTGCAGGATGTGTCCTTCCAGCTGCTGCACCGCGAGCACGACCCCGAGCATCGCGAGAGCGATCCAGGGTCCGTTGTACACGAGGGCGAGCAGCACGGCGATCGCGCCGGTCACGACCGCACCGACGATCGGCACGAACGAGCCGAGGAAGACGAGGACGGCGACGGGGATGGCGAGCGGGACGCCGAGGAGTGCCGCGCCGGCACCGATGCCGACGGCGTCGATGGCCGCGACGAAGAGCTGGGTGCGCGCGTAGTTGACGAGGGTCGCGAATCCGTTCGTCGCGGCGGCGTCGGCCGCCGGTCGCGCAGCGCGCGGGAACAGACGGAGGGTCCACCGCCAGATGCGGCCGCCGTCAGCGAGCAGGCAGATGAGGATGAAGAGCGCCAGCACCGCTCCGGTCACGACGTGCGCCGCGGTGGTTCCGACGGCCAGCGCACCGTTGAGGAGGGTCTGGGCCTGCTCGTTGATGATCTGCAGACCCTGATCGATGTACCCCTGGATCTGAGCCTCGCTCAGGTGAAGAGGTCCGTTCAGGAGGAACTGACGGAAGTCCTGGATCGCCTGCGTGCTGCGCTGCTGCACGTCCGGCAACTGCTGGCGGATCTGCCAGACGACCAGCCACATGAGCACCGTCACGATCGCGATGGTGCCGATGATGGAGATCGCCACCGCTGCCCACCGCGGGAAGCGGTGTCGCAGCATCCATTGGAACGCCGGCCACAGCAGGGCGGTGATGAGGATGCCGATCATGAGCGGGATCACGAGCAGTTTCAGCTCGATCACGAGCCAGATGAACCCGGCGGCGACGGCCGCGATGAGGAGCAGTCGCCATGCGTAGGCGGCGGTGATGCGCAGGCCGCGCGGTACCGCCTCATCGGCTGCCGTCGTGACCGTGCGCTCGGTCGAGGTCGGACGCGGACGGAAGAGGTCTCTCAGCCGCGGACGCTGCTCTTCGCTCATCGCCCAAGTCTACGGCGCTGGACCAGGCTCCCCCGACGCGGTTCGGCAACATGACGAGGCGTCGAGGGCCGTCGCCGAGGCCCGGATGTCGGAGCACCTGGATACGCTGGCCGGGTGACCGACACTCTCAGCTCAGCGCAGGCGCGTCGTATGGCCCTCGCGGCTCAGGGCTTCTCCCGCGCCCGTCCAGCGGCGCCCTCGACGCGTCACATCCACCGGGTCATGGAGCGTCTGGGCGTGCTGCAGATCGACTCGGTCAACGTGTTCGCCCGGTCGCACTATCTTCCCCTCTTCTCCCGTCTCGGTGGCTACGATCCCGCACTGGTCGACCGGATGTTCCTGTCGCGCGCGACCCGCTACGTGGAGTACCTGGCCCACGAGGCGACGTTCATGCCGATCGAGGACTGGCCGCTGTGGCGTTTCCGCATGGAGAGGTTCCGGCGGCGCGGGGCGGACCCGGAGTCGTGGGCGAGTCAGAACGCGCAGACCATCTCCTGGGTCCTCGACGAGCTCCGCGCCCAAGGCCCGTTGCGACCGGCCGACCTTCGAGCGGACGCTCCTCGCGAGCGCGGCACCTGGTGGGACTGGGACGACGTGAAGCTGGCGCTGGAGCATCTGTGGCGTACGGGTGACGTGGCGATCAGCGGAAGGAAGGGGTTCGAGCGGAGCTACGCCCTGGCCGAGAACGTCATCCCCGACAGCATCCGTTCGCGCGAGCTGTCGTACGACGACTCCATCCGCGAACTGATCCGCCGGGCGGCACGCTCGTCGGGCGTCGCCACGATGGCCGACCTCGCCGACTACTACCGGATCCGCGATCGGGCCACGATCTCCCGGGCTGTCGCGGACCTCGTCGATGAGGGTGAGCTCCTCCCCGTCCGGGTGCTCGGATGGGAACGAGCCGGCCGTCCCCTGGCGGCGTGGCGGCACCGCGATGCCGTGCTCCCCCGCCGCATCGACGCGGCCGCACTGCTCACGCCGTTCGATCCCGTGGTGTGGTTCCGCGAGCGGGCGCTCCGCGCCTTCGAGCTCGACTACCGCATCGAGATCTACGTCCCTGCGGCCAAGCGTCGCTACGGCTACTACTCGCTTCCGGTGCTGGTCGGCGACCGGGTCGTCGCCCGCGTCGATCTGAAGGCCGAGCGGGCCACGTCGACGCTGCAGGTGCAGTCGGCATGGTGGGAGCCGCAGGCGCATGCCGAGGCGGACGCCGAGCGCATCGCGAGCGAGCTCGTGCTCGCTGCGTCGTGGCAGGGCCTGGAGCACGTCTCGGTCTCGGGCTGGGGAACGGCCGCGGAGGCCCTTCACAGCGCCCTCAGCGCTCTGTCCGTCGCCGCCGGGTCCGCCGTCTCGGTGCGTCGACACGTCCACACCAGAGAGGCGACTCCGTGACTCGGCGCGCGAAGTGGATCCTCGGCGGCGCGGCGCTGGTCGTTGTGATCGTCGCGATCGTCGCGATCGTCTGGTCGACGGCACGCCCGGCACCGGAGGCATCAGCGAGTCCGGCTCCGACGCCGACCCCTTCAATCGACCTGCTCGCCTCCGCTCAGGCTGAAGTGGACGAGCACCTCGAGCAGTGCGCGGCCGCGGGTGCGCCCGATGGTGTCATGCCGGAGGCGTGCGGAATTCGCATCCCGTGGGGAACAGAGTTCGCAGCCGTGTCCGACGCACGGTTCCGCATCGAGCGGATGCCGGAGGTCTCCCTCACCGATGACGGTTTCGTCGCGCAGGGCGGCGAGCTGATCGCCACGGTCACGGGCACCGGTCAGGACGGCGCCCCGCGCACCGAGACCTATCGCACGCAGAACTGGTCGGTGCGCGGCGATGCCGAGCGCACGAGAACGGGCGTCGACATCACGGTGTGGTGAGGTCGTCGCCCGCTGTCGTCAGGTGAGAGGGCCGTGCGGTCAGAACTGCACGCGCGGCGGCTCGGAGATCGCCCCGCTGTCGGCGACCTCGAAGAACTCGCGCTCGGTGAATCCGAGTCCCTTGGCGAACAGATTGTTCGGGAAGACCTTGATCTTCGTGTTCAGCTCGCGCACGCCGCCGTTGTAGAACCGACGGGCCGCCTGGATCTTGTCCTCGGTGTCGACGAGAGCCTGCTGCACCTGCAGGAAGTTCTGGCTCGCCTGCAGCTGCGGATACGCCTCGGCGACCGCGAACAGACTGCGCAGTGCCTGCTGAAGGTGCCCCTCCGCGATGCCGGCCTCGCCCGGTCCGCTGGCCGACAGCGTCTCCGCGCGGGCGCGCGTGACGTTCTCGAACACCGCCTTTTCGTGGGAGGCATAGCCCTTGACCGTCTCGATGAGATTCGGGATGAGGTCGGCTCGGCGCTTGAGCTGCACGGTGATGCCGCTCCACGCCTCGTCGACGCGGACGTTGAGCTGCACCAGCGAGTTGTACGTCGCCCACAGGTAGATGCCGACGAGCAGGATCACTCCGACGACGATCAGTACCGGCACGAGCCATTCCATCAGAGGCCCACCCTTCCTCGTGTTTCTCTCATCCTATCGGCGCAGTCTGCGCGTCGACTGGGCGCATGACGGTGCGCTCCGGGTCAGGCGCCGAGGACGCGGTCGAGGTAGCGGTTGGCGAAGCGTCGCTCCGGATCGAGTCGGTCTCGGAGAGCGACGAAGTCGTCGAACCGCGGGTAGCGCTCACGCAGCTGCTCGGCGGTCAGTGTGTGCAGCTTGCCCCAGTGCGGCCTGCCGTCGTGCTCGAGCATGATCCGCTCGACCGCCTCGAAGTACTCGGTGGGGTCGGCCCGCCAGTAGCGGTGCACGGCGATGTATCCGCTCGCACGACCGTGCGCGGTCGAGAGCCACCGGTCATCGGCCGCGGCGAAGCGCACCTCGATGGGGAACTCGATGCGCCACCCGCGCTTCGCGATCAGGGCCTGCACTTCTCGGAACGCCGGCACCACGTTCTCGGCGGGCAGGGAGTACTCCATCTCCCGGAAGCGCACGGTACGGCTCTGCGTCAGCACACGGTGCGACAGATCGGTGTACTCGCGGTCGCCGGTGACCTTCACGGCGAGGCGGCTGAACGGCGGCGTGACCGCCGGAACCACCTGCCCTGCGGCACAGGCGGCTCGATAGACGCCGTTGGATAGCAGGGTCTCATCGACCCATTTCCCTACGCGGGGCAGGGGCTGACGTCGGGTCGACTCAGGGAGGCGGGTCTGCTGCTTCGTCAGTGCGACCTCGGTGTGCGGGAACCAGTAGAACTCGAAGTGGTCGGATGCCGCGACCCGCTGATCGAGCGACTCCAGCACCTCCTCGAGCGGCTCCGGCCGGTCGACTGCCTGCAACACGAAAGCCGCGACGCACTGCAGCGTGACCTCGACGATGATGCCGAGTGCGCCGAGACCGAGCGCGACAGCGGGGAGCATCTCGGGCTGGTGGTCTTCGTCGATCCGCAGGAACTCCCCTTCCGCGGTGACGAGGGTCACGCCGACCACCTGGGTCGCGAGGCCACCGAACCCGGCGCCGGTGCCGTGGGTGCCGGTCGAGATCGCGCCGGCGATCGACTGACGATCGATGTCTCCGAGGTTCTGCATCGCGAGGCCGTGCGCCGCGAGCAGCCGCGGGACGCGGTGCAGCCGCGTGCCGGCGAGAAGCGTGGCGCGGCCGGTGGCGGCATCCGCTGAGACGAGTCCCTGCATGTCGTCGAGCTCCAGCAGCACCCCGGGAGCGATCGCGATTCCCGTGAAGCTGTGCCCGGCGCCGACGGCCTTGATGCTCAACCGCTGGGCGAGGGCGGCCTTCACCGCGCGCTGAACGCCCTCCGGACTGCGTGGGCGCTCGACGCGCAGCGGCTTGACCTGCGCCGACCGCCCCCAGTTCTGCCAGGTGCCGCCGATCCGCGTCATAGGAACGCCTTCCCCTCGCCGCGGTAGGTGGGCAGCTCGTCGACGACCTCGTCCCCCGACACCAGGTGATAGCTGTCGATGCGCTCGGCCGGTTCGCCGCTCTTCGCGTGACGGAACCACACCCGGTCGCCCACCCCGAGCGTCGCGGCCTTCGGCCCCTGCAGCGGCGTCTGGACTTCTCCCGCCGCTTCTCTCGGCAGCGTGCGGAGACCAGCGGGCCAGACCGGCTTCGGTTGCCGCGAGGCCACTGCCGGTCCGGAGGCGATCCACCCGCCGCCGAGCACGGTCGCGATGTCGGCGGTCGGGCGGCGGACGACATCGAAGGCGAAGGCGGCCGCAGGGGCGGGCTGGAAGGACCGGTACCCGTCGAAGAGGTGACCGCCGAGCAGACCGCTCCCCGCGCTCGCCTCCGTGAGCGATTCGTCGCTGCCCGTGAATTCGAGGGATCCGGTGCCGCCGCCGTTGAGGAACTCGAGATGCGCGATGCCGGCGAGCGCTCCGACGATCTCGGCCCGCCGATCACGCAGCTCGGCCCGCGAACGCGCCTGCATCAGGCGGATCACGGGGGCGTCCGGTCCCGCCGCGTCGCCCTGGCCGGCGATCTGCGCCTCGTACATCTGCAGACCGACGAGGCGGAAGCCGGGACGACGCACGATCGTCCGCGCGAATGCCGCTACCTCGTCGGCCGAGAACAACGCGGATCGCCGGACGCCGATGTGACCGAGCGCCGCAGATCGGAGCGAGGCGTCGGCGTCGATCGCGACGCGGATCTCAGGTCTGCGCTCAGACGAGGCGACGCTGTCGATCAGATCGAGCTGTGCGGGATCGTCGACCATGAGGGTGATCCGGCGCGCCGCCTGCTCCGATGCGAAGAGCTCCGCGAGGGCGGCCCGATCGACGGTCGGATACCCGATCACGATGTCGTCGTGCGTCTCGGCGAGCCAGAGCGCCTCCGGCAGGGTGAAGGCGAGGATGCCGCGATAGCCGGGCAACTGCAGCACGGCGTCGAGCACGGCGCGCACGCGCACGGACTTCGACGCCACGCGGATCGGGAGTCCTCCCGCCCGCACCAGCATGTCGAGGGCATTGTGGCGGAGCGCCTCGCGATCGATGACGGCGACCGGGGCCGGCAGGTGCCCCGTCGCCGCGGACAGGCGCGGCCAGTACCGACCGGGGTCGTGCCATTCGGGGGCGACCGGGGACTGCTCCGGTGCGGGGCTCAGGTCGGCGGTGAGGTCGAGCACTCCCCCACCATACGACCTGGGTGCACTCGGATTCACCCTTTGCGGAACCGGGTCGCAGGCGAGCCCGGCGGTAGGCTGGCGGTCGTGCCCCCGTAGCCCAATGGCAGAGGCAGGCGACTTAAAATCGCTTCAGTCTGGGTTCGAGTCCCAGCGGGGGCACCACCGCGCCCGGCTCAGCGACCGAAGAGGTCGCCGATGCCGGGGATCCCGAGGTCGCCGAGCTTCTGCCCCCATTCGCTCGCCGTGTCGCCGAGTCCCGCGACCGTTTCGCCCGCGGATCCCATGAGGCCCTCGGCCGCTCCGGTGAGTTCCTCGGCGCCCAGACCGCTCGCGATCGCGTCCAGATCGACGCCCTGCGCCAGCGCGTCGAAGTCGACCCCGAGACCCGCCGCCTGCTCGAGCAGCGGCGCGGCGACCGCGCTGCCGACCGCTCCAGCCGCCACGACGCCCAGCGCGCCGACTGCGGCGCCGCCCACCACCCCGGCGGCTCCGAAGCCGCCGACGCGCGACAGGAGGCCGCGGATGCGTCCGGGGCGCGCCGCCTCGGTGCGCCCCGCGGCTCGCGCCAGATCGTCGGGCGACGACGAGGCGGGTCGCTCGCCGGGCGAGAGCTCGGCGGTCATGCGCTGCTGCACCTGAGCACGCTGCGCCGGTGAGAGCCGGGCGAACGCCTCGCGGTGGATCTGCTCGACCCGGTGCGGATCGGCGGTCTGCAGCAGGTAGTCGTAGCGCGCGATGGCCGCGCGGTCGGCATCCGTCCCCTGCCGCGTCCCGGCGGGTGGCGGTGCGTACCGGCCGCGCGGCGCGGGCGGTGCGTACGGGTCAGAGGCAGCAGGGGGCGCGTAGGACTGCGACGACGGTGGCTGGTGCGGAGCACGCGACGTCGTCTCGCGGTTACCGGTGCCGTCGAGGTCGAGCGCCTTCGCGGCCATTCCGAGCAGGCGGTTCAGCTTTCCCATGGTGGCGGTTCCTTCGTGTGACGAGCGGACCGCCCGGAACCGGTGGCGAAGGTCCGCGGCCGTCCGCGCTGATACGGACGCCCGGTCTCCTCCACCCTCGCGGGCCGATGGGCCGGGACATGATCACATGTCCGTAATGACGACGCCATCGCAGACGGGAGTACTCCCCTTGCAGAAACCACGGTAGCCGTCCCGCCTATGAGTGCGGTGCGAGCCGAGATCCCACCGAAGACGACGAACGCCCCGACTCCCAAGGGGTCGGGGCGTTCGTCGAGCAGCTTACTTCGCGGCGGCCGTCTCGGCCGGCTTCTCGACAGCGGCTTTCTTCGCGGCCGGCTTCTTGGCTGCGGGCTTCTTGGCCGGAGCCTTCGCCCCCGAGGCCTCGGACGCGGGCTTCTCCGCAGGAGCGTCGTCGCTCACCGGCTCATCGGCGTCCGGAGCCTTCTCGGCGGCGGCGATGGTGGTCGCCGGCTCCGAGGAGTGCGATCCGGGCAATGCCGGAGCGGCCGGGGCGGCGGGCGCCGGAGCGTCGGCGGCCGGACGCGGGCGCGCGGCGAACTCCTCGAACACGTAGCGCGGGTTCTGCACGGTCTGCAGGTTGACGAGGTCGCGACCCAGCCACAGGTTGTTCCACCAGCCCCACAGCACCCGCCACTTGCGCTCCCAGGTGGGCATGGCGAGACCGTGGTAGCCGCGGTGTGCGACCCAGGCGATGAAGCCCTTGAGCGCGATCTTGCCGGACTGGAAGACACCGTTGTAGAGACCGAGGCCCGCGACGGCACCGAGGTTCTTGTGGAAGTACTCCTTGGGAGCCTCACCGCGGAGCACCGCGACGAGGTTCTTCGCGAGGAGCTTCGCCTGACGCACGGCGTGCTGCGCGTTCGGCACGCAGAAGCCGCCGACGCCGCCGCCCGAGAGGTCGGGCACTGCGGAGACGTCACCGGCGGCCCAGGCACCCTCGACGAACGCCTCGGCAGTGCCGACGCGCAGGTCGGCACGGGTCTGGATGCGACCGCGCTCCTCGACGGGCAGGTCGCCGCCGCGAACGACGGTCGGGTTCGCCATGACGCCGGCGGTCCACACGATGAGATCGGTCGGGATGACCTCGCCGGTCGACAGCTCGACGTTGCCGTCGACCGCGCTCGTGAGCTGCGTGTCGAGGTGGATGAACGCACCCCGCTTGCCCAGGTCCTTCATGACCCACTTGCTCGTCTCGAGCGAGACCTCGGGCATGATGCGGCCCATGGCCTCGATCAGGTGGAAGTGCGTGTCGTCGAACGTGAGCTGCGGGTACTTGCTCACCAGCGACGACGCGAGAGAGCGCAGCTCCGCGAAGACCTCGATGCCTGCGAAGCCGCCGCCGACGACGACGACGGTCAGCAGACGATCGCGCTCGGGACCGGCCGGCAGCGTCGCCGCCTTGTCGAAGTTCGACATGAGGCGGTCGCGGATCGCGACGGCCTCTTCGATCGTCTTGAGGCCGATCGCGTTGTCGGCGATACCCGGGATCGGGAACGTGCGCGAGACCGCTCCGGCCGTGACGACGATCTGGTCGTATGCGAACTCGTACGGCTCGCCCAGCGGCGGCGTGATGGTCGCCGTCTTCTCGGCGTGGTTGATGTTCGTCACCTTGGCGGTGAGCACGTGCGTGCGCTTCAGGTGGCGACGGTGGGCGACCACCGAGTGGCGGGCCTCGATCGAGCCGGCGGCCACCTCGGGGAGGAACGGCTGGTACGTCATGTACGGCAGCGGGTCGACCATGGTGACGTCTGCTTCACCCTTGCGAAGGTGCTTCTCGAGCTTCCACGCGGTGTAGAAGCCTGCGTAGCCTCCACCGACGATCAGAATCTTGGGCACAGTGCTGTTCTGAGGCACGGGGGAAAAACTCCTCGGGAGTCAGGAATGTGGCGTGCGAGCGCGCGCCGATCGGATGCGCCGGGCAGCAGCGGTGACGCCAAGCGCTATCAGGATACCAGGGACTGTGAGCGCGATGAGCGGCAGGGTACCGTAGCGCAGTGAATCAGCGCTGGGAAGCAGCGGTGAACCGGGCTCGGTCGGCGCGTCGGCCGCCGGCAGCGGCGGGATCGCGATGGGGGTCGCGGTGGGCTCGGGCTGGGGAACCGTCTCGGCCCGCCGGTACAGGCGCACCCACTCGGCGAGGTCGCCCATCGGGTTCTCGCCCACCCTCGGGAGGTCCGCGGTGACGGCCGCCTGCGCATCGATCAGCCCGTATCCGTAGAACGGGTCGGGCACTCTCGCCATCCCCTCGACGGGGATGGCCGTTCTGATGATCCGGTTGATGACGTTCGCAGCGTCGAGGTCGGGGTGCGCCGCCCGGATCAGCGCGGCGATGCCCGCGACGATCGGCGCCGCACCGCTCGTGCCGCTCCACGAGACGAGCTTGCCGTCGGCCGAGACGCCGAGCAGCCCCTCGCTGGGTGCGGCGACGCCGATCGTGATGCCCTGCGTCGACGCCTCGATGCTGGCGGTGCCCGTCTGGTCCACTCCCCCGACCGTGAGCACGCCGGGGATCGTCGCCGGCGCGCCGATGATGTCGGTGCCGCTGCCGCGGTTGCCCGCCGCGACGACCACGACGACATCGTGCTCGAACGCATAGAGGAACGCGTCGTCCCAGCTGCGGTCCCAGTCGAGCGTGTTGGTCGTGAAGGAGAGGTTGATGATGTCGGCCCCGTTGTCGACCGCCCACTTCATGGCCTTCGCGACCTGCTCGGTGAACGGCACAGCGGCCGCCGCACCGAACCCCACCGAGACGGACAGCAGGTTCGCCTCGGGGGCGACGCCGATCATGCCGGTGCCGTCCGGTGCCCCCCGTCCAGCGGCCAGGGAAGCCACCCACGACCCGTGGTTGCCGTCGACCGCCCCCAGGGGGGTGCGCCCGTCCGGTGAGCCGGCGCCGGACACGTCGGTACCGCCCACCACGGCGCCGTCGAACGTGCCTGGCACCTTGCCGATACCCGTATCGATCACCGCGATCGTCACACCCTCGCCCCGGGTCGTCTGCCAGGCCTCGCGGATCCGCGCGCCGTCGAGCCAGTACTCCGCCGCGCGGGTGGGGTCCTGCGGGTCGTCGGCGACGGGAGGCGGCGTCGCGGCACCGAGCAGCAGCACGGATGCCACCACCGTCGCGGCCGCGATGGCGCTGTGCAGCATCCGCGCCGGTTTCATGCCGATGACGCCTCGGGGTCGCGGAGCGCCGCGCCGGGGTCTTCGCAGCGGCAGACGGCGGGAGACCAGCTGGAGCGCGCGAGCGCCTCGTCGCCGATCGGGTTCACCCCCGGCCCCGCGGCCAGCGCATGTCCGGCGAGGGCGTGCAGGCACTTGACCCTCGTCGGCATCCCACCGGCGGAGACCCCGTCGATCTCGGGCACGTCGCCGAACCCGGCACGGTCGGCGAGGTACGCCTCGTGCGCAGCCAGGTAGGCCGCGGCGATGTCGGCGTCATCGGCGAGCAGAGCCGCCAGCTCAGGCATCACCTGTGTGGCCTCGAGGGTCGACATGGCCGCCGTCGCAGCGGGATGCGTGAGGTAGTAGAACGTCGGGAAGGGGGTGCCGTCCGGCAACCGCGGGGTGGTCGCGACCACGGTCGGATTGCCGCACGCGCAGCGCGCCGCGATGCCGACGACTCCGCGCGCCTGGCGCCCCAGCTGGGCCGAGACCACGGCGATCTCGGCGGGTGTGGGGGCAGGGAAAGGCGGCGTGGTCACCCGACAAGCGTACGGGAGCAGTCGGGGAGGATGCTCGGAGCCGCGCGGGCTGCGACCGCGGTCAGCGCGCGACGACAGCGGTGTCGCTGAGGCCGGCCGAGGTGAGCGTGCGCAGCAGCTGCGGCATCCAGTCCGAGGGCTTCTCCTCGAGCGTTTCGCTGATCGGCCCCTGTTCCTGGGGCAGCGCGGCGGGGTCGAGGTCGTTGTCGATGAGGTAGACCACCTCGCCGGGCTTCACGTAGTAGAGGCGCTCGCGCGCCTGCGTCGTGATGTACGCCGGGTCGTTCCAGCGCTCGCGTTCCGTCTGCAGCGCCGTGATCTCGTCCTCCGACACCTGGATCGAGTGCTCGAGCGCGCCGATCTTCTGGCGCTGGTCGATGTACGTGCCGAGTGTCGGCACGAGCACCCACGCGCCCAGCACGACGAGCGACAGCATGATCACGGAGAAGGCGGAGAGCCGGATGCCGGACGCCCACTCGCGCACGTCCACGCGCCGCTCGCCGGCACCGCGCGTTGCAGCGGTTCCTCGGGGTGTCGAGGCGCGCCCGCCGCGCGGAGCAGTGGGCGCCGTGGGGGCGCGCGACGTGCCCGCAGACGCCGAAGGAGGAGCCGGTCGTCGTGCCACGGCTCCTCCTCCGGGTTCAGACCGCAGGGGTCTGGTGGATCGTCTTCAGCTGCACTCAGCCCTGGTAGCGGGGGAAGGCGGAGCGGCCGGCGAACACCGCGGCGTCGCCCAGCTCCTCCTCGATGCGCAGAAGCTGATTGTACTTCGCGACGCGCTCGCTGCGAGCAGGCGCACCCGCCTTGATCTGACCCGCGTTGGTCGCGACGACGAGGTCGGCGATCGTGGTGTCCTCGGTCTCGCCCGAGCGGTGCGACAGCATCGCGGTGTAGCCGGAGCGCTGTGCCAGGCTGACTGCGTCGAACGTCTCGGTCAGGGTGCCGATCTGGTTCACCTTGACGAGCAGCGAGTTCGCGACGCCGCGCGTGATGCCGTCGGCGAGGCGGCTCGGGTTGGTGACGAACAGGTCGTCGCCGACGAGCTGGACCTTCGAGCCGAGCGCGTCGGTGAGGAGCTTCCAGTTGTCCCAGTCGTCCTCGGCGAGGGCGTCCTCGATCGTGACGATCGGGAAGTCGTTCACCAGGCCCTGGTAGTACTCGATCAGCTCGGGGCCGGTCCAGTCCTTGTTGTCGAGGCGGTACACGCCGTCCGAGAAGAACTCGGTCGCGGCGACGTCGAGGCCGAGCGCGATGTCGGTGCCGGGCGTGAAGCCGGCCTTCTCGATCGCCTTGACCAGGAAGTCGAGGCCCTCGCGGTTGCTGGGCAGGTCGGGGGCGAAGCCGCCCTCGTCACCGAGGCCCGTCGCGTAGCCGGCGGCCTTCAGCTCGCTGCGCAGCACGTGGTAGGTCTCGACACCCCAGCGCAGCGACTCGGAGTAGGTCTCGGCGCCGATCGGCGCGAGGAAGAACTCCTGCATGTCGATGCCGTTGTCGGCGTGCTCGCCGCCGTTGATGACGTTGAAGAGCGGCACGGGCAGGACATGCGCGTTGGGTCCGCCGAGGTAGCGGAACAGCGGGAGGTCGGCGGAGTCGGCGGCTGCCTTCGCCACGGCGAGGCTCACGCCGAGGATGGCGTTGGCGCCGGTGCGCTGCTTGTTGTCGGTGCCGTCGGTCTCGATGAGGATCTCGTCGACGATGCGCTGCTCGCTCGCCTCGACGCCCTCGAGGGCCGGGCCGAGCTCGTCGATGACGGCCTCGACGGCCTTGAGGACGCCCTTGCCGCCGTAGCGGCTCTTGTCGCCGTCACGCAGCTCGTACGCCTCGAACGCACCGGTGGATGCACCGGAGGGGACGGCGGCCCGCTGGACGACGCCGTCATCGAGGAGCACCTCCACCTCGACGGTCGGGTTTCCGCGCGAGTCGAGAATCTCGCGTGCGCCTACAGCCTCGATCAGTGCCACTGATGTGCTCCTTATTCAGAGAGGAAGATGTGTGGAGCGTCGTCGATCCGCGCCCAGTCTAGCTCGCCGTCCGCTCTGGCCCAGGGGTCGCGTCCGGGGTCAGACGACGATGGCGAGAGCGATGCCGTCCCACCCCTTGACGCCCACGGTCTGCAGGGCGGTGGCGTCGAAGCGGGGGTCCTCGCCCAGCATCCGCAGGCCCGCGCGCGTGCCGATCACCTTGGGGTCGGTGGTGTCGTCGCGCACGATCTCGCCGTCTCGGCCGATGTTGTCGAGCACCACGACGGTGCCCGGATGCCCGAGTGTCGCGGCCCAGTCGAGGTAGAGCGTGTTCGACTCCTTGTCGGCGTCGATGAACACGAGGTCGAAGCCGCCCTCCAGCGTCGGCAGCACGTCCTCCGCCCTGCCGACGCGGATGTCGACGCGGTCGCCGACACCGGCCGCATCGATGCTCCTGCGTGCGACGGCGGCGTTGTCGGCCTCGGCCTCGACCGTGACGACCAGGCCATCCGGTCCGACGGCCCTCGCCATCCAGATCGTGGAGTACCCGCCGAGCGTGCCGATCTCGAGCACCCGCCGGGCGCCGCTGATGCGCACGAGCAGGTTGAGCAGCTTGCCGCCGACCGGCGCGACCTCGATCTCGGGCAGTCCGGCCTCGCGCTGGGCGTCGAGCGCGGCCTCCAGATGCGAGTCGTGTCCGACCAGGAGGTCGGCGAGATAGCCGTCGGCGTCCGACCAGGCGGAGGGCGTGGATTCCATGCCCTCAGCCAACCGCGATGCGGCTGAGGGCGTCAAGGGCCGACAGCCGGGGGTGCCGGCGCTTCGGCTCCCCGGTCGACGTAGGTCTGCAGCAGCGCCGCACCCTCCTCAGCTCCATCGACCGTGACGAGGAAGGGCTTGCGCTCCCGTCGCGACACCTCGATCGCCGGACCGCGACGCGTGACGATGCCCGTGCGGCCGTCGACGGAGATGCGCCAGCCCCAGCCCCCGAACTCCCCGACGGGCGACACCTCGATCGCGCGCGCCCCGGCGACCTCGTCGAGCGGGATGTCGACGCGCGGCCGTCCGAGCAGCGATCGGGCGGCGAATCCCTCGGGCGTGATGCTCACGCGGTACGAGGCGGTGGCGGCGATGGCCAGCGCGACGACGACCACCACGACCGCGACGATCCACCCGCCGGCGACGCCGGTGGCGATCAGCACCGAGGCGAGCGCGACCATTCCGGCGAGCACGAGAGCGAGCAGCAGGAGGATTGCTCGCGGCATGGTTGCGGTGGCGAGCCAGACCACGCGCTCGCCGGCGCCGACGCGCACGTCCCGCCGCGGCGCGAGAACCCCTCCGTCGGGAGTGCGGTAGCGCGGTTGAATCACCCAGGCGAGACCGCCGAGGACGACGAGACCTGCCAGCCCGAGCCCCATGACTCCGCCGATGCCGGGCACCTCTGCGCCGGGGGCGAGATCGCGCTGGATCCACAGCGAGCCCAGGCTCATGACGGCCGCGAACGCCGACATCCCTGCGGCGAGCGCGCCCATCAGCCGGGCGGCGGCGCCCCACTGGTCGCGCGCCGACACGAGGGTCGTCACGGCCATCAGCAGCGGCACGCCGAACCCGATGCCCACAAGCAGCCAGAGGTAGGTGGATGCCGGGCCGAAGCCGTCGGCCCCGCCGACGCCCCAGTGCGTGGCGACGGGTTCGGACAGGCCGGGGAGCCAACCGACGAGCACGACGGCGGCGACGGCGACGACGATGGCGGGCACGACGAGCGCGACAAGGAGGAAGAGCAGTCGCGCTCGCCTCAGCGACGTCGCGGATCGGGGTCGGGGGTCGGTGGACGTCATGACGGTTCCTCCTGGGGATCGGCTGTCGCTGGAGATGTCTGGCTTCGAGGAGCGCTCAGCAGGTCGCTCGGAACAGGTCGGGCATCGGCGTGGGTGCGGATGATCCCGGCGAGGATCTCGGCGGAGACCCCCATCTGGGCGGCGCGGGCAACGAGGTCGTCGATCTCGTGCGCGAGGTCGGCGAGCGGCGCGGCTGCCGCCGAGATCACTGCTCCTCGCCCGCGCCGGAGATCGATCAGCCCTTCGTCGCGGAGCCGCTGGTACGCGTGCAGGACCGTGTGCTGGTTGATGCGCAGCGCCGTGGCGACGTCGCGCGCGGCGGGCAGTCGGTCTCCTGGCGAGAGGGCGCCCGCGAGCAGATCGGCGCGGATGGATGCCGCCACCTGGTCGTACAGCGGCCGGGGGCTCTCGGGGTCGACCCTGATCAGCATTCGCGCTCCTCTCTTCTTCCCTAGTAATTCTAGGAGAACTATAAAAACTGTGGCAACCTCCAGAAGAGTTCGGATGCGGCGCTCCCCTGCCGCACACTGACGAGATGCGCATCACCCCGCGCCGTCTCGCGATCGGCATGAGCCTCTGGGCACCGAACCTGTTCAGCGGCATCCGCGTCCGTCGGTTCGCGGACGACTGGACCCACGCGACCGTCGAGCTGCACGTCAACGTCCTCACCCGCAATTACGTCAAGACCGCGTTCGGCGGATCGATGTCGGCGATGACCGATCCGTACTTCTTCATGCTCGTGATGCACCAGCTCGGCCGCGACTACGTCGTCTGGGACACCCGCGGCGAGATCGAGTTCGTGAAGCCGGGTCGATGTGTGCTCACGGCCGAGTTCGAGGTCTCACGCGAGAAGGCTGCGGAGCTGCGGGAGCGTGCTGCCGGCGGCGCCAAGGTGCTCGAGTGGTTCGAGACCGTGATCACCGATCGCGAGGGCGACGTCGTGGCGCGGGTTCGGCGCGAGGTGTACGTCCGCGAGAAGAAACGGGTCACCGCCTCCCGCGGCTGAGATCCCCTCCGACATGCCGCGATACCGCCCGTTCACCCGCCCGTGACACGATGACCTCGTGCCCCTTGCCCGCCGCCTGAGCCTCGCTGATGCCGTCGTCATCGGCCTGGGCTCGATGATCGGCGCCGGCGTCTTCTCGGTCTGGGGCCCCGCGATCGGGGTCGCCGGCAACGGCATCCTCATCGCGCTCGGAGTCGCCGCGGTCGTGGCATACTGCAACGCCACCGCCTCGGCCCAGCTGGCAGTCGCGTATCCCGTCGCCGGCGGCACTTACGCGTACGCGCGGGCGGAGATCGGCCCGTGGTGGGGTTTCGTGGCCGGGTGGAGCTTCGTGATCGGCAAGATCGCGAGCTGCGCGGCGATGGCTCTGACCTTCGCCGCCTATGCGGCCCCTGCGGGGTGGCGGATACCCGTGGCGGCGGCGGCCGTCGCCGCGCTCGTCGCGGTGAACTGCTTCGGAGTGACGCGCACGGCGCTGCTCACCCGCATCCTCGTCGTGTGCTCTCTTCTCGGACTGGCGGTCGCCGTCGCGATCGGCGTGGGTTCGCTGCCCGGCGGCGACCCCGCGCCGTTGTCCGACACGAACGCGTACGGCGTGCTGCAGGGTGCGGGACTGCTGTTCTTCGCATTCGCCGGGTATGCGCGCATCGCGACGCTCGGCGAGGAGGTGGTGGACCCCGTTCGCACGATCCCGCGGGCGATCGTGCTCGCCCTGGGCGGCGCCGTCGTCGTGTACGCCGCGGTGGGGATCACGGTCACACTCACGCTCGGCGCGGACGCCGCGGCCACCGGCGCTCCGCTCGCGGAGGTCGTCGCGGCGAGCGAGTGGTCTGCACTCGGTCCCGTGGTGCGGATCGCCGCATCCGCCGCGTCGCTCGGAGCGCTGCTCGCCCTCCTCACCGGTATCGGTCGCACGACACTGGCGATGGCACGGCAGAGCGACCTGCCGCGTGTCCTCGCGCACATCGACGAGCGGTGGCAGGTCCCCCGCCGCGCGGAGATCGCCGTGGGCATCGTCGTCATCGGCATCGTGCTGCTCGGCGATCTGCGCGAGACCATCGGATTCTCCTCGTTCGGCGTGCTGCTGTACTACCTGATCGCCAACGCCGCGGCATTCCGGCAGACGGGGCCGACGC
The DNA here is from genome assembly GCF_023715885.1 of Microbacterium hydrocarbonoxydans. GTDB lineage: Bacteria > Actinomycetota > Actinomycetes > Actinomycetales > Microbacteriaceae > Microbacterium > Microbacterium hydrocarbonoxydans_C. The sequence goes on from NZ_JAMBOY010000002.1 coordinate 582,518, forward strand.
GTCGGTATCCGCGCGCACTGCAGGTGATCGGCGCGCTCGGATGCCTGCTGCTCGTGAACACGCTTCCGGTCATGGCGTCGCTGATCGGTACGGCCGTGGTGCTGCTCGGCATCCTGTATCGCGGCATCAGGCTGCGGATCGGGATCAGCGCGGAGGCGTCGCACGGCGCCGAGCGCTGAGCGCCGCCTCCGCAGCACGCTGGACGTCGGGAAGAAGCGCCTCAGCCGTGCGGCGGTAGCCGAGAGGGCTCGGATGGAATCGGTCCATGCTGAACATCGCGTCAGGGTCGTCGAAGAACAGTGCTCCCACCGCCCGCCGGAGGTCGACCGGTCGAGCGCCCGCGACCCGTGCGGCCCCGGTCTGCGCGGCGGCCAGCCGGCGCGACATGCTGGAGATCAGGCGCCGGAGCGGTTGCGGGACCGGGCGCAGCGCGCCGAGGTCGGGGCAGGTGCCGACGACGACCTCCGCGCCCCGCTGACGCAGGCGGAGGATCGCGTCGTGCAGGTGCTGCGTCGACACCGCGACCGGCACTCGGTGCGTGACGTCGTTGCCGCCGACGATGATGACGGCGACGTGCGGCGCGTAGTCAGCGGGCAGGCCGTCGAGCTGGGCGGCGAGGTCGGAGGACTCGGCGCCCACCACCGCGCCCGTGCGCAGATCGACGGGTCGCCCCGTGCCGCGCGCGAGTCCCTTCGCGAGCCGCCCACCGAGCGTCTCCTTGCGGCGGAGGGCACCGAGACCCGCCGCCACCGAGTCGCCCAGCACGAGAAGTTCGAACGGTCGGCCGTCCAGCCTCCGTCGCCACACCCGGTCGGCATCGAGCGAGTCCTCGCCCAGCGGCTTCCCGATCCGGCGGCGTGCGACGGCCGCCTGACGCGTCAGGACGGCTCGGATGCCGGCGGCGAGCGCCACCGTCGCGACCCCGAGCCCGAGCCCGACGCCCACTCCGGCGACGAGGGACGAACGGCTCACGCTCTGATTCGACCGGACCGCCGTGAACGCGACGTGAACGAGCGCGCCTTCTCAGCTGAGCGGCTTGAGCTCCAGGTCGGAGGCGCCGGCGCTCACGGTCGCGAAGGCCGTGTAGCCGTCGGCGGCAGAGCGCTCCAGCAGCGCCTTGACGTTCTTGGTGCGCCGTTCGAGCCGCACGCGGGCGCCGGACGCGACGAGCGCGGCCTTGTGCGAGACGAGCTCCCCGACCGGCACGTCGGCGTCGTGGATCAGCACCACGGCGCGCTCCTCAGCATCCGTCCCGTCCGCGACGAGGTCGACGAGCCGCTCGAAACCGAGCGAGAATCCGACCGCCGCGACCTGCTGTCCGAGGAACCGTCCGATCATGCCGTCGTAGCGGCCGCCGCCGCCCAGCGAGTAGCCGACCGAGGGATGCGCCAGCTCGAAGATCGTGCCGGTGTAGTAGCCCATGCCCCGCACGAGGAACGGGTCGAAGACGAGCGGGACGTCGGCGGGTTCGGCGGAGGGGGCGACCGGAGCTCGACCCGCCGACACAGCCTCGCCGATGCCGACGAGGTGCGCGACGATCTCGTCGGGCGCACCGTCCGGCAGCGCTTTGCGGATCTGCCTCTCGCCGAACGGGTTGTACTCCATGGTCTGCGGGCGCCGCAGGAACGCCTCGAACGCATCCACAGCGGATGCCGCGGCTCCCCGCTCGCGGAGCTCGGCCGCCACGCCCTCGACGCCGATCTTGTCGAGCTTGTCGATCGTGATGAGCACGCCGGGGCGCTCCTCGGCGGTGAAGCCGAAGCTGTCGAGCATCCAGTCGAGCGCGCGACGATCGTTGATGCGCACCGTCGCGCCCTCGAGCCCCAGAGCGTCCACGGCGTCGAGCGAGGCCACCATGAGCTCGGCCTCGGCCCGCGACGAGTCGTCGCCGATGATGTCGATGTCGCACTGCACGAACTGGCGGTAGCGCCCCTTCTGCGGACGCTCGGCGCGCCAGACCGGCCCGATCTGGATCGCGCGGAACACTCCGGGAAGCTGTCCGCGGTTGCTCGCGTAGAAGCGCGCGAGCGGCACCGTGAGGTCGTAGCGGAGTCCCAGGTCGGCGAGCGCCCCCTGATCGTCGGCGGCCGCCTTGATGGCCTCGGCGTCGAGTCCGCGGCGCAGCACGTTGTAGGCGAGCTTCTCGTTGTCTCCGCCGATCCCGGCGTGCAGACGCGAGTACTCCTCGAGCGCGGGGGTCTCGATCTCGTCGAACCCGTGCACTCGATAGCGGTCGCGGATGACGGAGAGCACCCGCTCGCGGCGGGCCTTGTCGGCGGGGAGGATGTCGCGCATGCCGCGCGGCGGGTTCACAGTAGCCACGTCTCCATCTTCCCAGGTCGCACCGGGTGCCTCCGGTCAGCGAGCGGCCTCGGCGGCACGCACCTCGCCCTCGAGGCCGCGCAGACGCTCGCGCAGTGCGCGCTCGGCATCCCACCCGCGTTCGCGGGCCAGCGCGACGAGGGCGATCATGGCATCGCCGAGCTCGGCTTCGCTCGAGGGCGCGGCCGCGGACTCCGTCGCGGCGGGCTCGACGCCGACACCGGCTGCGCGTCCGACCAGCTTCTGGGCGAGGGCGAGCGCCGGCATCCCGCGCGGCACGCCGTCGAGCACGCTGGTCCTGGTGCGCTTCTCGGCCGCCTTCGCCGCGTTCCAGTGCACCAGCACCTCTTCGGGCGTGTTCGCGACGTCACCCGCGAAGACGTGCGGATGCCGCCTGACCATCTTCTCGGTGAGGGTCTCGGCCACATCGTCGATGTCGAACGGGTCGTACGGATCCTGCGCCGCGACAGCAGAGTGGAACAGCACCTGCCACAGCAGGTCGCCGAGCTCTTCACGCAGGTCGTCGCTCGTGCCGCTCTCGACGGCCTCGATCACCTCGTGCGACTCCTCGATGAGATAGGGCACGAGGTCGCGATGGGTGATGCGCTGCGACCACACGCAGCGCTCTCTGACGGCGCGCATGGTGTCGGCTGCAGCCCGCAGCGGATCGGTCTGGGAGTCTTCGGTCACGGCTGCTCCTCGGTGCGGATCCTCGGTTCGGATCGACTCTCTCACGTCTCGCGCCGTCATGCGTGCAGGGCACCGCTCCCGACCCGGCTACGCTCGTGTGCGTGACCCCCGCACAGAGTTTTCCCGAGCCCACCGACACCTCGGCCATCCGCATCATCGGCCGATTCGAAGCGGGCCGCGGCATTCCGGACGCCATGCGCTCCGACGTGAGAATGCTCGGCGGTCTCCTCGGCCAGGTGCTGCGCGAAGCCGGAGGCGACGAGCTGTTCGCCGATGTCGAGCGCCTGCGTCTCGCCACGATCCAGGCGTACGACGAGGAGACGTCCGACGCGTTCGACCGCGCTGCGGCGATCGCGGAGTCGTTCACGATCGAGCGTGCCGACGAGGTCGCCCGCGCCTTCACGTGCTACTTCCACCTGGTCAACCTCGCCGAGGAGCACCAGCGCGTGCGCGTACTGCGCGAGCGCGCCGGCCAGCCCGGCCGCGAGGACGCCGCCGACACCGTCGCGACCGCCTACGCCCGGCTGAGGTCAGAGGTCGGCGACGACGAGGCGCGCCGTCGTCTGCGGGGTCTGCGCTTCCACCCCGTGTTCACCGCGCACCCGACCGAGGCCCGGCGCCGCGCGGTGTCGTCGAGCATCCGCCGCCTGTCGGAACTGCTGACCCAGCACGACGCGGCGAGCGAGAGCGGCGCGGAGCAGCGTCGCGCACGCCGCCGCATGCTCGAGGAGATCGAGACGCTGTGGCGCACGGCCCCGCTGCGCGCGCAGAAGCCCTCGCCCACCGACGAGGTGCGCACCGTCATGGGAGTGTTCGACGAGACGCTGTTCACGACCGTGCCGCACGTGTATCGCCGTATCGACGACGCCCTGCGCGGCGACGACTCCGGCGCCAGCGAACCCGTCGTGCCCGCGTTCGTGCGCGTCGGGTCGTGGGTCGGCGGCGACCGCGACGGCAACCCGTTCGTCACGGCATCCGTCACCAGGGAGGCGTCGCAGATCGCCTCCGATCACGTGCTGCGCGGACTCGAGCGCGCCCTGGAGCGCATCGGCCGCACGCTGACGCTGGATGCCGAGGGCACGCCGCCGAGCGACGAGGTGACGGCCCTGTGGGAGCGCTTCGCGGCGGCCGAGCCCGGCCTCGCCGACGAGCTCGCCGCGCGCTCGCCCGGCGAACCGCACCGCCGAGTCGTCCTCGCCCTCGCGCACCGTGTCGGCGCCACCCGTCGAGGCGACGACGAGCGCTACGGGGCGCCCGAGGAGCTCCTTGCCGATCTTCGCGCGGTGCAGTCGTCGCTGGCGGATGCCGGCGCCCGTCGTCACGCGTTCGGCGGCGTCCAGCACCTGATCTGGCAGGTCGAGACGTACGGCTTCCACCTGACCGAGCTCGAGGTGCGCCAGCACTCGCAGGTGCACGCCAAGGCACTCGCCGAGCTGTCCGGCGACGAGCCGGTGAGCGCGCAGACCGAGGAGGTGCTCGAGGTCTTCCGCGCGATCGCCGACATCCAGCGCGACCGCGGCCTGCGAGCCGCCGGTCGCTATGTCGTGTCGTTCACGCAGGCGGCGTCCGACCTCGCGAACGTGTACGCGCTCGCTCGCCACGCGCTCGGCGACGACGCCCCGGTGCTCGACGTCGTCCCGCTGTTCGAGACCTTCGCCGATCTGCAGGCCGCGCCCGCCATCCTCGCCGAGGCCGTCACGTTCCCCGAGTTCCGCGAGCGGATGGCCGCCACCGGCAACCGCCTCGAGGTCATGCTCGGGTACTCCGACTCGTCGAAGGACGTCGGCCCGGTCGCCGCCAACCTCGCGCTGTACGAGGCGCAGGAGAAGATCGCGCTCTGGGCCACCGAGTCCGGCATCGAGCTGACGCTGTTCCACGGTCGCGGCGGTGCTCTCGGCCGCGGAGGCGGACCCGCGAACTCCGCGATCCTCGCGCAGCCGCCGCACTCGGTCGACGGCCGCTTCAAGCTCACCGAGCAGGGCGAGGTCATCTTCGCCCGCTACGGCGAGCCGGCGATCGCGATGCGTCACATCGATCAGGTCGCCGCGGCGACCCTGCTCGCATCTTCGCCCACCGTCGAGCAGCGCACGAGCGATGCCGCCCGACGGTTCGCCGACATCGCCGAGGTCATGGACCGGTCGTCGCGCGAGCGGTTCTTCTCGCTCGTGAAGGCCGACGGCTTCGCGCCGTGGTTCGCGACCGTGACCCCCATGGAGGAGATCGGCCTGCTCGCGCTCGGCTCGCGTCCCGCGCGTCGCGGCCTGTCGGTCGAGTCGCTGGAGGACCTCCGGGCGATCCCGTGGGTCTTCGCCTGGACGCAGGCGCGCATCAACCTCGCGGGATGGTTCGGACTCGGCACGGCACTCGCCGCCGTCGGCGACGAGCAGCGTCTGGCCGAGGCCTACCGCGAGTGGCCGCTGCTGCACACCATGATCGACAACGTCGCGATGAGCCTCGCAAAGACCGACGAGCGCATCGCCCGCCAGTACCTCGCACTCGGCGACCGCGACGACCTCGCGCAGCTCGTGCTCGACGAGCTGGCGCTCACCCGCGAGTGGGTCATCCGCCTCACCGGCGGCGTCGGCCTGCTCGAGAACAAGCCGATCCTGCAGCGCGCGGTGCAGCTGCGCACGCCCTACGTCGACGCGCTGTCGCTGCTGCAGCTGCGCGCGCTCCGCGCTCTCCGCGACCCGGCCGAGGCCGTGGGCTCCGGGTCGGAGGACGAGCAGCGCCGCCTGCTCCTGCTCTCGGTCAGCGGCGTGGCCGCGGGCCTGCAGAACACCGGATGACGTCGCGCCGCACCGCGCCCTCGTCGTCCCGATCAGAAAGTCCTCTCGCGTGACCGCTTCCGCCCCGCCCTCACCCGACTTCGCCCCGCTCCCCGGCGCCGTGCAGCCCGTGTTCGACACGGTGCTGACGCGCAGCGCTCACGAACCCGAGTTCCAGCAGGCCGTGCACGAGGTGCTGACCTCGATCGCGCCAGTGCTCGACCGGCATCCGGAGTACGTCGACGGCGGCATCGTCGAGCGTCTCGTCGAGCCCGAACGGCAGATCCTGTTCCGGGTGCCGTGGGTCGACGACTCCGCAAGGCTGCAGGTCAACCGGGGCTACCGCATCCAGTTCTCCTCCGTGCTCGGACCGTACAAGGGCGGACTGCGCTTCCACCCCTCGGTGAACCTGTCGATCATCAAGTTCCTGGGCTTCGAGCAGATCTTCAAGAACGCGCTCACCGGCCAGGGCATCGGAGGCGGCAAGGGCGGCTCCGACTTCGACCCGCATGGCCGGTCGGATGCCGAGATCATGCGCTTCTGCCAGTCGTTCATGAGCGAGCTGTACCGACACCTCGGCGAGCACACCGACGTCCCTGCCGGCGACATCGGGGTCGGTGGCCGCGAGATCGGCTACCTGTTCGGCCAGTACCGCAAGATCACCAACCGCCACGAGTCGGGCATGTTCACCGGCAAGGGCACCGGCTGGGGCGGCGCCGAGGTGCGCACCGAGGCGACCGGTTACGGCGCGGTGTTCTTCGCGCAGGAGATGCTCGCCGTGCACGGCGACTCGCTCGACGGCAAGCGCGTCGCGGTGTCGGGGTCGGGCAACGTCGCGATCTACGCCATCCAGAAGGCCGCCCAGCTCGGAGCGACCGCCGTGACGGCATCCGACTCCTCGGGATACGTGGTGGACGACGCGGGGATCGACGTCGATCTGCTCCGTCAGATCAAGGAGGTCGAGCGGGCCCGCATCGTCGAGTACGCGAACCGCCGACCCGGCGCGCGCTTCGTCGAGGGCGGCAGCGTGTGGGAGGTCGCCGTCGACATCGCGGTTCCCTCGGCGACTCAGAACGAGCTCGACCACGACGCCGCGCAGGCGCTGATCGCGAACGGCGTGCGCGCCGTCTCGGAGGGTGCGAACATGCCGTGCGTGCCCTCGGCGATCGACGCCTTCCAGGCGGCCGGCGTGCTCTTCGCCCCCGGCAAGGCCGCGAACGCGGGCGGCGTCGCCACCTCGGCGCTCGAGATGAGCCAGAACGCCTCTCGGCAGCGCTGGAGCTTCGACGCGAGCGAGAGCAAGCTGCGGGAGATCATGGGCGACATCCACCGCGCGGCGTTCGAGGCCGCCGAACGGTACGGCGCCCCCGGCGACTATGTCGCGGGGGCCAACATCGCCGGTTTCGAGCGCGTGGCCGCCGCGATGCTCGCCCAGGGCGTGATCTGACGCCTTGGGCGTTTCGAATCGCGTGAATGGCAGCTCCCACCCGGGGAATGCTGCCATTCACGCGATTCGAACCGGCCGACGCCTCAGCGCTCGTCGACCGGAACCTTCACGACCTTGTTGAATCCGGTCACTGCCTGGTTCTCGTCGAACGCGACGACCTTCTTGCGGAAGCCCTTCGTGATGACCGCGAGGTAGATGAGGCCGAGCACGGTCCAGGTGATGCCGCCGATCAGCGCGTCGGGGTGCAGGTTGACCCACAGCAGGCCGGTGAGCAGCGTGCCGATCGCGGGCATCACGATGTACGAGAAGATCTCCTTCGGCGTGCGACGCATGCCCTTGCGGATCGCGAACCACGCGATCACGGAGATGTTCACGAACGTGAAGGCGATCAGGGCGCCGTAGTTGATCCAGGCGGCGATGAGCTCGAGCGTGAACGGGATCGCGAGCAGCGAGATCGCCCCGACCAGCACGATGTTGAACGTCGGCGTGTGGGTGCGGCGGTTGATGTAGCCGAATGCTCGCTGCGGCAGCACGTTGTTGCGGCCCATCACCAGCAGCATGCGCGACACCGAGGCGTGCGAGGCGAGGCCGGACGCCAGTGTGGCGCAGAAGCCCGCCGCCGTGAGAACGGCCATGAGGACGTTGCCGCCGACGAGCTCGCCGATGATCGGCAGGGTCGAGTCCTCGACGAACTGCATGTCGCCGCCGGGGGCGAACTCGTTCCAGTCGGGGAACCGCAGCTGCGATACGTACGAGGCGACGAGGAAGATGCCACCGCCGATGAGGACGGTGAGGAGGATCGCCTTCGGCATGATCTTCGGGTCCTTCGCCTCCTCGGCGTACATCGTGACCGCGTCGAACCCGATGAAGGAGAAGCAGACGATCGTCGCACCGGTCAGCACCGCGCCGAGGGTCACGTCGTCGTGCAGGAAGGCGCCGACCGACAGGATCGTCGCCGCTCCGTCACCGCGCATCAGCTGCGCGACGACGAGCACCACGAACACGACCATGACGACGATCGAGAAGACGAGCAGGATCATGTTGAGATTCGACGTGCCGCGCATGGTCATGTAGATGACGCTCGTGACCGCGATGCAGTACAGCACCACCCAGATCCACGCGGGGACGTCGGGGAACATCGCCTCGAGATAGCTCTTGATGATGAGGCAGTTCACCATCGGCAGCAAGACGTAGTCGATCAGCGACGTCCAGCCGACCATGAAGCCGAGGTTCGGATGGATCGACTCGCGCACGTAGGTGTAGGCCGAACCGGCGCTCGGGATGGCGCTCGCGATCTTGCCGTAGCTGATGGCCGTGAACACCATCACGACCAGCGCGACGAGGTAGGCGGCGGGGACGACGTCGTTCGTGTCGCGGGCGACCATTCCGAAGGTGTCGAACACCACGGTCGGCGTCATGTATCCGAGTCCGAGACCGACGATCGCCCAGAGACCGAGATTGCGCCGAAGGGTCCCGCCGCCGTGCGCGAGCGGCTTCGTCTTCTCTGCCATGTGTACTCCTCGGGGAAGCGCAGGGGCCGGACTTCGGGTCGTCCGACGCTGAGCATCAGTATGGACCCGGGATATTCGTCAGCGGAAGAGCAAATCTCGTTCGAAATACGCATTTAACATGACGCACGAAGGAGGGATTCGAAGGCCCGCGTCACCAGCCTTCCGAGAGCACCCGATCGAGCGATGCGAGCATATGATCGGCGCTCTCCTGCGTCAGGCAGAGCGGCGGCTTCACCTTCAGCACGTTCGATCGCTCCGAGGTCGCGAGGATCACGACCCCCAGCTCCCGCATCCGTTCGCAGATCGCCGCCGCCTCGGCATCCGCCGGCTCCATCGTCTCCCGGTCGCGCACGAGCTCCACGCCGAGGTACAGACCCGCCCCGTGCACGGGTCCGACGAGCTGATGCCGTCGCGAGAGCTCCCGGAACCCTGCCGCCAGCCGATCGCCGATCTCGCGTGCGTTGCTCTGGAGCCCGTCCGCTTCCATCGCGTCGAGCACCGCGATGCCCACCCGACAGCTCAGCGTGCTTCCGCCTGCGGAGGAGAAGAACTGCCCCTGGCTGCTCAGCGCGTCGGCGATGCGCTTCGAGGTGATGACGCCGCCGATCGGGAATCCGTTGCCCATGGGCTTCGCGATCGTGACGATGTCCGGCACGACACCGGACTTCTCGAAGCCCCAGAACGTCGAGCCCATGCGCCCGAACCCGACCTGCACCTCGTCGGCGATGCAGAGCCCGCCGCGAGCGCGCACACGTTCGTAGGCTCCGGCCAGGTATCCGTCGGGGAGCAGCACGCCCCCGGCATTGCCGAGCACGGATTCGCAGAGGAAGGCCGCGACGTCCCGCCCCTCGGCGGCGAGTCGGTCGAGGTCGGCGTCGAGGTCCGCGAGGTAGCGGTCGGCGGTGTCGTCGCCGCGGTAGGTGCCTCGGTAGCGATTGGGCACGTCGGCGACGTGCACCCAGTCGGGGCGCGTCTCGAGCGCGAAGGGGTTGTCGTAGGCGCTGGTCGTGACCGCGTCGCTCGCCATGGTCCAGCCGTGGTACGCCTCCCGGAGCGCGACGACCGTTCGACGCGCGGTGGCCGCCTGCGCGAGCCGGAGGGCGAGATCGACCGCCTCCGACCCGCTGTTGACGAGCAGCACCGTGTCGAGCGCGCTGCCCGCCGGCATGAGGGCGATGAGGCGCTCGCTGTATTCGGCGAGGTCGCGGTAGAGGAACCGCGAGTTGGTCGCGAGGGTGCGCAGCTGACGGCTCGCGGCCTCCGCCACGAGAGGGTGCGCGTGACCGAGGCCGGCGACGTTGTTCACCATGTCGACGTACGTGCGACCCGTCGTGTCGATGAGGTGGTGGCGCCATCCGCGCTCGATCTGCGGCGGACGCTCGTAGTACCGCTCCTGCGCCTCGGCGAAGATGCGCTCCCGCCGGCGCAGTTCGTCCTGTGCCTCGTCACGCTCCGCGTGCGATCGGATGCCGAGAAGCGGGGCCGGATCAGACGTGAGGCGCCGCCACGCGGGCACGCGTTCCGGCGTGACGAGCGCTGCTCCGTCGTCGGAGAGCTCGAGCTGCGGCGCGTCCGTCCGTCGGATCCCGATCACGAGCACCGCGGAACCGTCGGTCGAGGCGACGGTCGCGATCTCCTCCCCCGCGCCCACCTCCCGGCCGGCGGACCAGACGCGCAGTCCAGCGCTTCGCACCTCCAGCACCCACCCGGGGTCCGCGACGAGGCGGAATCCTGAGTCGATCTCCTGCACCTCTCCAGTCCACGGTGCGACCACGCGCGACTCCCGCCCAGGAACGAGATGCAGCTCGGTCTCGACCGGCCACGTCGCCGCCGGGTGGGCGGAGTCGACCGCCGCACGGGTGAGGCGGAACGCCCCGTACGGCAGCACCGCGACGTCCGCGCCCCGCGCGTGCGCGTCGGCGACGAGCCGGGCCTCGGCATCGGCATCCATCCAGCGTCCGGCGTCGAGCTCGGCCGACTCGATGCCCGCGTCGACGACGACCAGCGAGCCGACGAGGTCGGGGAGCAGTTCATGTGTCGACTGCGGCTGACCGGCGGCCGGGGCGATGTCCACCCGCTCGAGGACGTGCGCGACGGCTTCGACGAGCGGTACAGCGGTCGCGGCGTCGAAGATCGCCTGCTCCGTCGCGATGCGTTCGCGCGCGTAGTCGTTGGCACCGTCGATCGCGAGCTGCCGCCATCCGCTGGCGACGAGCAGCGCCGCCCGCAGCACGATGAGCGGCCAGACGGCTTCCGCCTCCTCGCGGTGCAGCGGCACGCGCTCGTGGAAGGCTGCGATCGTCTCGAGCACCCGGAGCGGACGCTCCGGCTCGTGGTGCAGCATCGATGAGGCGCATACCGCGAGCTCCGCGACCCGCCATCCCAGTCCGAGGTCGCCGAGGTCGAGAACGACGTGCGGATGCAGCCGTGAGTCCGCTCTGCGGACGCCCGTCGTGTTGTCGTCGGTGAGGTCGCCGTGGATCGGCTGCACCGGAAGGTCGGCCCCTACCGTGGCGACGACCGCGTGCGCCTCGTCCGCCGCCGACAGCACGCGCTGTCGCAGGTCGGCGTCGCCGATCGCGTCGGCGAGCCCGCGGATCTGGTCGTACGCGACACGCATGTCCCACATCTGATCCCGCTCGAGTCCCGGATGCCGCAGGTCGACGAGCGCCGAGACGGATGCCGCGGCGAGCGCGCCGAACTCGGCGAGCACGACCGGAGCGAGGTAGCCAACATCGACGATCGGCTCGCCCTCTGCGTACTCGCTGCGCCGCACGGCGAACCCCCGCCAGCGCTGGGTCAGCCGTCCGTCGAGACCGGGGAGCACGGCCGGCACGCGAACACCGGCGGCGCGGTACGCCTCGAGCGCGGCGTGCTGGGCATCGCGCGCCTCGTCGCCGAACACGGGATTGTCGACCCTCAGCACGCTGCGCCCGCCACCCGCCGCGTGCAGCACGAAGTTCCGGTCCTGGTTGCTGCCGAGCTCGGTCGCCCGCACCTCGACGCCATAGCACTCGCGGGCGATCGCCTCCGCATCCTCCGTCGTGACGTCCGGGCGGACCAGGCCTGCGCCGACGCTCACTCCCCACCCGCCGGGCCGTCGACGCGGACGTCGTGGGCGTGCCGCGCCAGCGAGCTGCCGTAGCGCTCAGTGAGCTGCACCATGAGGTCGGGGGTGTCGCGGTCGACGCCGAAGACGTGGCCGGGGAAGTCGAGCTCGGGCTGAGCGGCGGCGATCTCGTCCTCCCGGTCCGGCGAGAGGAGCTGCACGGGGTCGCCGACGGCCACCCAGCCGATCGGCACGACGGTCCCCGACGGCAGCACCGCACGCCGGTGCACGATCGCGTTCACGCGCACCTCGCAGCGGTCGCCGACGATCGCGCCGTTGAAGATCCTCGCGCCAGAGGCGAAGAAGACCTCCTCGCCGACCGTGGCACCCGCGATGCTGGCGAGGGTGCCGACGAGCGTATGCGGCCCGATGTGCACGGCATTCGCCGCGGTCGCCCTGATGAGGGCGTTCTCCATGACGATCACGTGCTCACCGAGGGTGATCGGTCCGCCCTCGGCCGTGATGACGGCCCCGTGCAGGACCTGGCAGCCGGGCCCGATCTGCACGTCGCCGGAGATCACGGCGGTCGGAGCGATGACGGCGGTGTCGTGGATCTGGGGGCGAGCCCCGAGGTGCTCGTACAGCATGAGGTCAGCGTAGCGCCGACTGCCCCTCGGCCTGGAAGGCTATTCCTTGGTCGCGGCGGAGCGGCGCAGCATCCCGATCACGAGCGTGGCGAGGAACAGCACGATTCCCAAGACCGCCAGCCACAGCAGCCCCTTGATGACGAAGCCGAAGACCGCGAGACCGGCCCACAGGACGAGGAGGATGATCAGCAGTGCCCACATGGGTTCAGCATCCCTCCGCGGCGCAACGTCGGTCACCCCGTTGACGTGCGGCTCGCCCGTCGCTAGAGCCACTGCTACGCTCGCTCACATGGCAGGCCTCTGACTCGATCCCATCCCCGCCGCTCGGCTGCGTTCCGCACGCCCCGGCGCCTCCGATCGAAAGGCACCCCATGCACGCTTCCCCTCTCCCCCTGCTCGGCAGGACCGCCCTCGTGACCGGCGTCTCGCGACGGCGCGGCATCGGCTTCGCGACCGCCGCCCGCCTCGCCGCCCTCGGCGCCAACGTCGTGATTCAGCACTATCGTCCGCACGACCTCGAGCAGCCATGGGGCGGGGATGACCTCCAGGCGGTCCGCGCCGGGGTCTCCGACGCTCTCGCACCGGAGGCCGTGATGAGCGATCACCACGCCGATCTGCGCGATCCGGCGACGGTCGAACCGCTGCTCGACGCGGCATCGGCCCTGACGGGCCGCCTCGACATCCTCGTGTGCAATCAGGCTCTGACCGGTGGGGACGGCTCGATCTTCGACATGACCGCCGAACGGCTCGATGAGCACTGGCAGACCAACGCCCGCGCGTCGCTGCTGCTGACCGCGGGTCTCGCGCGGCGGCGGCGGTCCGAGCTCGGGGGTGCGGATGCCGGCGTGGCTCGACCGGGAGATCGTGTCGCCGACCTCGGCCCCTTCGACGCCCCGACCGGTCACGTCGTCTGGATGACCTCGGGGCAGGGCCACGGCGCGATGGTGGGCGAGATCGCCTATGCGACGAGCAAAGCCGCCCTGGCAGGCATCACGCGGTCGGTCGCGCGAGAGCTGCTCGACGTGGGGATCGTGTTGAACACGGTCAACCCCGGTCCCGTCAACACCGGCTACCTCGACCCCGACACCACCGACCGGGACCTGTCGGGCGTCGCAGACTGGATCAGCGCGCAGCCGTTCGGCCGGGTGGGGCGGCCGTCCGACCCCGCGAGCCTGATCGGTTGGCTCTGCACCCCGGAAGGGTCGTGGGTCGTCGGGCAGGTCCTCACGTCGGACGGCGGCTTCTCGCTCTGAGGCGGTGGCCGTTGATCGGCATCCGCCCGCGCCCTACCCTGCCTCCATGGGCGTATCGAATCTGTTCCCGATCCTGCGCACGCCGGACCTCCCTCGTCTCAGTCGCTTCTACGAGGAGGCGTTCGGCGCGACCGTCACCTATCGCTACACGCACGAAGGTGCCGACGTGTACATCGCCCTCGCGGTGAATGGGGGCGCGCTGGGAATCGGGCTCGACGCCGACGTCACCCCCGGCAACCCGATAGCGATCTGGCTGTACGTCGACGACGCGGACGCCACCTATGCGACGACCCTCGCCGCCGGCGCGGAATCGATCGCAGCACCCGAGAACCTGCCGTGGGGCGAGCGGGTCGCCCAGATCCGCGACCCGGACGGCAACCTCCTGTACGTCGCGACGCTCCCGGCCGACTAGCTCCCCTCACTCGGCCTTGACGGGCTCCGGGAAGATCGCGGTGAACAGCTGGCCGACCCACTCGAGCAGCTCGGCGTCGGGCAGGGGCTCGAGGCCCACGCCCACGGCGGCCGGCACGGTCGGCACGGGCACGACCAGCGCCTCGCCGCCCGCCACGAGCTTGGCCTTCGGGTACAGCCGCTGCAGGCGGACCTTGATCGAGTCCTCGAGGCGCGCGGGAGCGATGCGCAGGTTCGATCCCATGACCACGACGTCGGCGAGACCGGCCCGCGCCGCGCGTCGCCGCAGGCGGGCGACGGCGATCAGACCCTCGACCTCCTCCGGAGGCGTGCCGTAGCGGTCGGTGAGCTCGTCGATCACGAGATCGATCGCGTCGTCTTTGGCGGTCGCGGCCGAGGCGGCCGAGAGCTTCTGATAGGCCTCCAGGCGCAGACGCTCGCTGTCGATGTAGTACTCGGGGATGCGGGCGTCGAGCGGCAGTTCGAGTCGCAGCTCCTGACCGCTCTCGACCTCGTCGCCGCGGAACGTCGCGACGGCCTCGCCGATCATCCGCAGATAGAGGTCGAAGCCCACGCCGGCGATGTGCCCTGCCTGCTCGGCGCCGAGCATGTTGCCCGCTCCGCGCAGCTCGAGGTCCTTCAGGGCGACCTGCATGCCCGAGCCGAGGTCGTTGTTCACGGCGATGGTCTGGAGCCGGTCGGCCGCCGTCTCCGAGAGCGGCTTCATGTCGTCGTAGAGGAAGTACGCGTAGGCGCGCTCGCGTCCGCGGCCCACGCGCCCGCGGAGCTGGTGCAGCTGACTGAGACCGTACTTGTCGGCACGGTCGATGATGATGGTGTTCGCGTTGGAGATGTCGAGACCGGTCTCGATGATCGTCGTCGAGACGAGCACATCGAACTTGCGCTCCCAGAAGTCGTCGACGACCTGCTCGAGCTGGTGCTCGCCCATCTGTCCGTGGGCGACCGCGATCCGAGCCTCCGGTACGAGCTCGGCGAGCTGCGCGGCGACCCGCTGGATCGACTGCACCCGGTTGTGCACGAAGAACACCTGGCCCTCGCGCAGGATCTCGCGGCGGATGGCGGCGGCGATCTGCTTGTCGCTGCGGGGCCCGACGAACGAGAGGATCGGATGGCGGTCCTCGGGCGGGGTCGCGAGCGTGGACATCTCGCGGATGCCGGTCACGGCCATCTCGAGCGTGCGCGGGATGGGAGTCGCGCTCATCGCGAGGATGTCGACGTTGGTCTTCATCTTCTTGAGCGCGTCCTTGTGCTCGACGCCGAACCGCTGCTCCTCGTCGATGATCATCAGGCCGAGGTCTTTGAAGATGACCTGGTCGGTGAGGATGCGGTGCGTGCCGATGACCATGTCGACCGTGCCGTCGAGCAGGCCCTCCAGCGTGAGACGGGCCTCCTTGTCGGTCTGGAAGCGCGACAGCGGCCGCACCTTGACCGGGAAGCCGGCGAACCGCTCGGTGAAGGTCTCCAGGTGCTGCTTCACGAGCAGGGTGGTCGGCACGAGCATGGCGACCTGCTTGCCGTCCTGGATCGCCTTGAACGCCGCGCGCACGGCGACCTCGGTCTTGCCGAAGCCCACATCCCCCGACAGCAGGCGGTCCATGGGGATGGGCCGCTCCATGTCGGCCTTGATCTCGTCGATCGTCTGCAGCTGGTCGTTCGTCTCGGCGAACGGGAAGGCCTCTTCGAGCTCCCGCTGCCACGGGGTGTCAGGGCCGAACGCGTGGCCCTTCGCGCTCATGCGCGCCGAGTAGAGCTTGACGAGCTCGACAGCGATGTCGCGCACGGCCTTGCGCGCCTTGCCCTTCGCCTGAGCCCAGTCGCTGCCGCCCATCTTCGACAGGGTGGGGGCCTCGCCGCCCACGTATTTCGACAGCAGGTCGAGCTGGTCGGTCGGCACGAAGAGCTTGTCGCCCGGGTAGCCGCGCTTCGACGGCGCGTACTCGAGCACGAGGTAGTCGCGCGTCGACTTGGTCGCGTTGCGTCCGCCCGTCGACACCTCGCGCTTGGTCATCTCGACGAAGCGCCCGATGCCGTGCGTGTTGTGCACGACGAAGTCGCCCTGCTTGAGCTGCAGCGGATCGACGACGTTCTTCCGCCGCGACGCGAGCTTCTTCACGACGCGCTGGTCGCCGCCGATCGTGCGTCCGTAGAACTCGTTGTCGGTGAGGACGGCGAGCTTGGCGTCGGCGATCTGGAAGCCCGACTCGACGGCTCCCGTCACGAGCGTCGCGACACCGGCGTCGGGGAGCTCGGTCAGCTGCTCGACGACGCGGGCGGCGATGCCCCGGTCGGAGAGGACGTCGCGCGCCCGGTCGACGAGACCGGGGCCGGTCGCGATCACCACGACGCGCCACCCGTCCGACACCTTCGCGTCGACGAACGAGATCGCGCCGTCGACGTTGCCGTGGAACGAGGGGATGACGGCGGCGTCGATCGTCTCGGCATCCTCTCCGCCCATCGCGAAGGGGCTGAGGCGCCACCACACGCCTCCGCGGTCGCGCACGATCTCGCGGAGCCGGGCGATGGTGAGGAAATCGCCCGCGCCGAGGTCGATGGGCGCGGAGGCACCGGAGGTCGCGGCGCTCCACGCGGCGTCGAGGAACTCGCGGTTGGTCTCGCCGAGCGTGATCGCGCGGGCGCTGGAGCGCTCGGGGTCGACCACCGCGGTGGCGCTGCCCTCGGGGAGGTACTCGACCAGCGACTTCAGCGGACCCGCAACGGCCGGCAGCAGGGACTCCATCCCCTCGACGGGGATGCCCTCGGCCATCTTCTCGAGCATCCCGGCGATCGCGGGGAAGCCGCCGATCAATGCGCGCGCGCGGTCGCGCACGTCCTGCGTGAGCAGCAGCTCGCGGCTGGGTGGCAGATCGACGAGCGCCACGTCGCCCGGGAGCGAGCGCTGGTCTGCCACGGAGAATGCACGGATCTGGTCGACCTCGTCGCCGAAGAACTCGATGCGGAAGGGGTGCTCGGACGTCGGCGGGAACACGTCGAGGATGCCGCCGCGCACCGCGAACTCGCCGCGGCGCGACACCATGTCGACGCGGGAGTAGGCGCGCTCGACCAGCTGCTCCGCGACGTGGTCGAGCTCGTACCCCCGGGTGCCGACGGAGAGCTCCAGCGGTGCGATCTCGCCGAGGTTGCCCGCAATCGGCTGCAGTGCCGCACGGACGGATGCCACGACGACGAGCGGCCGCTCTCCCGACCACTCGGCGATGCGACGGAGGGTCTGCAACCGCTGGCCGACCGTGTCGGGGCTGGGGCTGAGCCGCTCATGCGGCAGGGTCTCCCATGCCGGGAAGGTGACGACCTCGGCCTCGGGCAGGTAAGCCGCAAGAGCCTGCGAGAGCGACTCGGCCCGGCGGCCCGTCGGGACGACAGCGAGCAGCGACGCGGGCTGCCCGGCGGCGCGGCGCTTGTCGAGCAGCCCGGCGGCGCGGCGCTTGTCGAGCAGCCCGGCGAGTGCGGGCGCGTCGAGTCCGTCGACCAGTCCGAGGTCGGCGTCGGTCTGCGCCCAGCGGAGGGCGTCGCGGTACAGAGACGCCTCTTCCAAGGCGCGCAGAATCCCCGGAACAGTCACCTGACAAGCCTAGCCGCGGCGTCGGACATCGGCTCCCGGTCGCAAGCTCACGGGCGCGCGCGTCCGCCGTGCGCGCCCTCGCGCCCGCGCCCTCGTTCCACGTCCGCCTTCGCCGAGCCACCCCTTAACGTGCGAACCACCCCCCTCGAGCCCGTCCATAAAGGGGCCGCTCGGGCGCAAGAGGGCCGCTCGGCGATCAGTAGGCTTTCCGGATGGAACCCGTCACCCTCACCACCGAGCGCCTCGTGCTGCGCGCGCCTGACGCCTCCGACGTCGACGCGATCACCGAGGCGTGCCAGGATCCGGAGATCCAGAGGTGGACCACGATTCCCAGCCCCTATTCCCGTGCAGACGCTGAAGACTTCGTGCGGCTCATCGGCGAATGGTGGGCTGACGGCAGCCAGACGGTCTGGGCGGCGTACCGTGAGGGCGAGCTCGTCGCATCGATCGGACTGCATCACATCACCGACGCGGTCGGCGGCGGTCATGCCGAACTGGGATTCTGGGTGACCGCCTCCGCTCGCGGCAACGGGTACGTCGTCGAGGCGGCGAGGGCGGTCGTCGACCACGGGTTCGGTGAGCTCGGCCTCGCACGCATCGTCTGGCGCGCGGTCCTCGGCAACGTGCCGTCGGCACGTGCTGCCCGAGCGCTGGGTTTCCGTTACGAGGGGCTGTCACGGCAGGGTCTCACGAGCCGACGCGGACGGGACGACGGCTGGGTGGCGGGTCTGCTCCCCACCGACGACCGCACACCCGTGCCCTGGCCTGTGCTGGACTGATCCGCCGGATCCTGGCCCCGTGTCGGACCCGGGTGGCAGGATGGGCGCATGCCGGAGATGCCGGAAGTACAGGGCCTGACGACCTTCCTCGCCGACCGCGTGGTGGGGCGCACGATCACACGAACGAGCGTCGGGGCGATCGCCGCGCTCAAGACCTACGATCCGCCGAATACAGCGCTGCACGGTGCCGAGATCACGGCGGCCACGCGGCGGGGCAAGTTCGTCGTGCTGTCGGCGGGCGACGACCTGCATCTGGTCTTCCACCTCGCGAAGGCCGGCTGGCTGCGGTGGTACGAGATGCTGCCGACCACGCTCATCAAGCCGGGCAAGTCGCCGATCGCCCTGCGCGTGGCGTTCGACGACGACAGCGGGTTCGATCTCACCGAGGCGGGAACGAAGAAGTCGCTGGCCGTGTACGTCGTGCACGACCCCGAAGAGGTTCCGGGCATCGAACGGCTCGGGCCTGACCCCCTCGATCCCGAGTTCACCCGCGAGGCGTTCGGAGATGTGCTCACCGGGCGGCGGATGCAGATCAAGGGCCTCCTCCGCGACCAGGGTGTGATCGCGGGGATCGGTAACGCCTACTCCGACGAGATCCTGCACGCGGCGAAGATGTCGCCGTATGCGATCGCCGACAAGCTGACCGCAGACGAGGTCGACCGGCTCTACGCCGCCATGCACAGCACGCTGACGGACGCCGTGGCGCAGGCGTCAGGAAAGCCTCCGGCCGATCTCAAAGACGCGAAGCGGAGGGGGATGCAGGTGCACGCCCGCCGCGGCGAGACGTGTCCCGTCTGCGGGGACACCGTACGGAGCGTGTTCTTCGCCGACCGCTCAATGGAGTACTGCCCGACCTGCCAGACCGGCGGCAAGATCCTCGCCGATCGCCGGCTCTCGCGCCTGCTGAAGTGACCCGCCCGACGAGAGTCGTATGAACGCTTTCATTACGGGGAATGAAACGTGCTCCCGCGCGACTTGTACACTCAGAACATCAACGTGCTCCGGGGTCGGTGAGAATCCGAACCGGCGGTGACAGTCCGCGAGCGTCTCGATTCGTCGAGGTGCCGATCCGGTGGAAATCCGGAACCGACGGTGATGCGAGGCCCGGCCTCGCTAGTCCGGAAGGGAGGCAGCACGGTGGGCCGCCGCATGCGCGTTCCGCCATCTCCTCCCTGCGATCCCTGAGTCCAGAGAGGAACACGGATGGCAGTGAACGAGGCGGAACGCCGGGCGATGACCCGCGCGCTCGAGCTCGCGACCCTGGGCCCGCGCGGGGTGAACCCGCAGGTGGGTGCCGTGATCCTCTCCCCCGACGGCGAGGTTCTCGCCGAGGGCTGGCATCGCGGGGCCGGCACGCCTCACGCGGAGGTCGACGCGCTGTCGAAGCTCGCTCCGGGCGCCGCTGCCGGTGCGACCGCGGTCGTCACGCTCGAGCCCTGCAATCACACGGGACGCACGGGGCCGTGTGCGGTCGCCCTGATCGAAGCCGGCGTCGCGCGGGTCGTCTACGCGCTCGACGACCCCGGCGCCGTCTCGGGCGGCGGAGCCGAACGGCTGCGCGCTGCTGGCGTGAGCGTCGACTCCGGCGAGCAGGCCGACGCCGCGCACCGGATCATCGACGGCTGGCTCACCGCCCAGCGGCTCGGACGTCCGCATGTCACGGTGAAGTGGGCGCAGAGCCTCGACGGCCGCGCCGCGGCATCCGACGGCTCCAGCCAATGGATCACCGGACCGGAGGCGCGCGCCGACGTGCACCGCCGTCGCGCGGTCGCCGACGCGATCGCCGTCGGCACCGGCACCGTCCTCGCCGACGACCCGTCGCTGACGGCTCGCGAAGGCGACGATCTCTACCCGACCCAGCCGATCCCGGTCGTGATCGGGACCCGTCCCGTTCCCGCCGAGGCGGCGATCCGCCGTCATCCGCACTCCCCCCTCGCCTACGACACGCATGACCTGCACGCCGTGCTCGCGGATCTGCACGCTCGCGGCATCCAGTCGGTCTTCGTCGAGGGAGGACCGACTCTCGCGAGCGCTTTCCTCGCCGCAGGGCTGGCCGACCGCGTGCTCGCCTATGTAGCCCCTGTCCTGCTCGGCGGCGATCGCGTCGCGCTCACCGACATCGGGGTGCGATCCATCGACGAGGCACGTCGTCTGACGGTCGACGAGTGGATGCCGCTGGGCGCCGACCTGCTCGCGATCGCACACCCCGCGGTTGCCGGAGACCTCGCACCGCACGCTGTGAAGACCTCACGAGAAGGAGCACGCTGATGTTCACGGGAATCATCGAGGAGATCGGCGAGATCACAGCGATCACGCCGTCCGGCGACGGGTGGCGGCTCACCGTTCGCGCCCCGAAGGCGGCGGCGGATGCCGTGCATGGCGAATCCATCGCGGTGTCCGGCGTGTGCCTCACGGTCGTCGCGTCGACGCCCGTGTCCTTCGACGCCGACGTCATGAAGCAGACACTCGACGTGGCGGCGCTGGGCTCGGCATCCGTCGGCACGCGCGTCAACATCGAGAAGGCGATGCCCGTCGGGGCCCGCCTGGGCGGCCACATCGTGCAGGGGCATGTCGACGGAGTCGGCGTGGTCGTCGACGTGCGCCCCGGCGAGCAGTGGAGCGTGCTGCGGATCTCGCTGCCGGACGACCTCGCCCCGCTCGTCGTCGACAAGGGCTCGATGTCGGTCGACGGCACCTCGCTCACCGTGAGCGCGGTGAGCGACCCGAGCACTTCGGACGCCTGGTTCGAGGTGTCGCTCATCCCGGAGACCCTCGCGGCCACGACCCTCGGATCCCGCGCGGTCGGAGACCGCGTAAACCTCGAGACCGACATCCTCGCCCGGCACGTCGAGCGGCTGCTCGCTTTCCGGGCCGCACCGGAAGGAGGCTCGCGATGAGCCTTTCCACCATCCCCGAGGCGCTCGAGGCGCTCCGCGCCGGACGCCCGGTGCTCGTCGCCGACGACGAGAACCGCGAGAACGAGGGCGACGTCGTGCTCTCCGCCGAGCTGGCGACACCCGAGTGGGTCGCGTGGACCGTGCGCTGGTCGTCGGGTTTCATCTGCGCTCCGATGCCCGCCGACCTCGCCGACAGCCTGAATCTCCCGCCGATGGTCGCCGCGAGTGAAGACGCCCGCTCGACCGCCTACACGGTGAGCGTGGATGCCGCCGAGGGCGTCACGACGGGTATCAGCGCGCACGACAGGGCGCACACCCTGAACGTCCTGGCGAACCCGGACTCCACGGCCACGAGCATCATCCGCCCCGGGCATGTTCTCCCGCTGCGCGCGGTCGACGGCGGCGTGCGCGAGCGCAACGGACACACGGAGGCCGCGGTCGAGCTCATGAAGCTCGCCGGCCTGAATCCGGTCGGCGCGATCGCCGAGGTGGTCGCCGAGGATGGCAGCATGATGCGCCTCCCCGGACTCCTCGAGCTCGGAGCGCGCGACGGAGTGCCGGTCATCACCATCGAGCAGCTCATCGCGCATCTCAACGAGATCGACCCGGACGGGGCCACCCCGGGGGTCGGGAGCCGCCGCGTGAGCCTGCGCGCCGATGCCACCGTGCCGACCGAACACGGGTCGTTCCGCTTCCTGGCGTACAAGGATCGCGTGACCGGGACCGACCACATCGCGGTCGTCTCCGGCGAGCTGAGCGAGACCGCGCTGGTGCGCGTGCACTCTGAGTGCCTGACGGGCGAAGCGTTCGGGTCGTTGAAGTGCGAGTGCGGCCCGCAGCTCGATGCGGCGCTCGATGCCATCGAGCAGGACGGCGGCGTGGTGATCTACATGCGCGGCCACGAGGGGCGCGGGATCGGCCTCATCAACAAACTGCGCGCCTACAGCCTGCAGGAGGAGGGGTTCGACACGGTCGACGCCAACCTCGCGCTCGGCCTCCCGGCAGACGCCCGCGACTACGCGGCGGCGGCCGGCATCCTCTCCGACCTCGGGGTGTCGAAGGTGCGGCTGCTGACGAACAACACCGACAAGGTGAACCAGTTGCGCACCCTCGGCCTCGACGTCGTGGAGCAGGTGCCGCTGATCGTGGGGGTCGGGCCGAACAACCACCAGTACCTCGAGACCAAGCGTGACCGCATGGGTCACATCATCGGAGAGGCGGAGCTGGCACAGGCTCTCGCCGACGGAAAGAAGGACGACGCATGAGCGGCGCAGGAGCAGCACCCCGCACGGAGAAGATCGACGGATCAGGCCTCGACGTCGTCGTGATCGCCGGCACGTGGCACGAGGTCATCACGAACGGGCTCATCGCCGGTGCGCAGCGCGTGCTCGACGACTCCGGTGCCTCCTACCGCGTGGTACGGGTCCCCGGCTCGTTCGAGCTCGCCGTGGCGGCGCAGGCCGCGTTCGCCGGCGGAGCGGACGCCGTCGTGGCGCTCGGCGTGATCATCCGCGGCGGCACGCCGCACTTCGAGTACGTGTCGGCCGCGACGACCGATGGGCTTACACGGGTCTCGCTCGACGCGGGCAAGCCGGTCGGATTCGGCGTGCTGACGCTCGACGACGAGAAGCAGGGCCTCGATCGGGCAGGCCTCGAGGGCTCGCACGAGGACAAGGGCGCGGAAGCGGCGGATGCCGCGCTGCGCACCGCACTTGTGATCAGGGAGCTTCGCGGCTGAACCGGCCGTGCTGCGCACGGCGCTCGTCATTCGAAAGCTGCGCCGCTGAGTGAGGCCGCCCTTGCTGGCGGAACATCGCCGCGCGTCAGTAGCGTGAGGGCATGGAGACCCTGCGCCACATCGTTCTCTTCGTCCACCTGATCGGCTTCGCCGTTCTCTTCGGAGCATGGGCGGTGCAGGCCTTCGGCGGCAAGCGCGAGTTCACACGCCTCATGAGCATCGGCATGACGATCGCCGCGGTCGCGGGGCTCGCGCTCGCCGCCCCCTGGGGGCTTCCTGAGGGAGCGGAGCTGAACTACGCCAAGATCGGCACGAAGCTCGTCGTGCTGCTCGCGATCAGCGCTGTGCTGGGGATCGGCACGGCTCGGCAGAAGCGCGGCGACGGCGTTCCCGCAGCGATGTTCTGGCTCGTCGGCATCCTGACCGCGGCGAACGTCGCGATCGCTACGATCTGGCGCTGAGCCTCCGGGGTCCCTCACCGCGTTTCGTCTCGCTCCGCTCGCTCAACGACCGGGGAGGGTTCGCTCGCGGGATCGTCACCGCGTTTCGTCTCGCTGCGCTCGCTCAACGACCCGAGAGACGCGCCCTGAGTGGGGCGTCGAGATCTCAGCGGCGCGGAGGCGCCGTGCTCCCCCGCACCACTAGCTCGGTGCCCACGAGCGGCGTCTGAGCCCGCTCTCCCCCGTCGAGCTCCGAGAGCAGGGCGTCGACGGCGAGCGCACCGACTCGCTCCGGGTGCTGCTGGACGGTGGTCAGCGGCGGCCACAGCTGTGCGGCATCGGGAAGGCCGTCGAAGCCGACGACGCTGACGTCCCCCGGGACGTCGAGACCGCCCTCTCGGAACGCGCGCACGACGCCGATCGCCATCTGGTCGTTCGCGACGAAGACGGCCGAGACGCCGTCGAGATCGCGCAGTCGCAGCCCGGCCCGGTATCCCGACTCCGCGGTCCAATCACCCTGCAGCGGTTCGGGTGCCACCAGGCCGCGATCCGTGAGGGTCCGCCGCCAGGACTCGCGACGACGCTCCGCGGAGTACGACTCGGCGGGACCCGCCACATGCCACACCGTGTCGTGGCCGAGATCGAGCAGGTGCTCCGTGGCGAGCCGTGCCCCCTGCGCCTGATCAGTGTCGACGTACGGGTGGGCCGACCCGCGGTTGGAATCGACGAGCACGACGGGCAGCCCGTCGGGGATCTCGACATCCGCCTCGTCGAGCTGATGCGCTTCGATCACGATGATGATGCCGTCGAGCGCGTGCTCCTCGAGACGCCGGAAGGCTCCGGCGACGGTCTCCCGCGCACTGGACTCGACGGGGATCAGCGTCAGCGCGTAACCCATCTGGGAGGCACGCACGGCGATCGCGTCAAGTGTGCGCTGATTGCCGTAGGAGCTGAACGAGAACATGACGACGCCGATCGCGCGGAAGCGTCCGGAGCGCAGCGCCCGAGCCGCGCTGTTGGGTCGGTACCCGAGCCGCTGCATGGCGGCCTCGACACGCTCGCGAGTGGCGGCGCCCACGTAGCCGCGCGCATTGACGACGCGGGACACCGTCTGCCCCGAGACCCCTGCCTCGCGCGCCACGTCCTCCATCGACGGATCGCGGCGACGCTGCGGCGCCTCTCCGAGCTGTTGCGATGTCACGTCACCCATCCGTTCATGTGTTGACGTTGACACACTAGCAGCGCATCGAATATGTTGACGTTGACACACGGCGCAGTGCGCCCCCGTTTCTCTCAGAAGGCCCGTCGATGACGACTCAGAACTCCGCGGTGATCGCCGATCACGGCATCCGCCGACGCGAGAAGCGCGACTGGAAGGGATGGGCGTTCGTCGGCCCGTTCATGATCGTGTTCGCGCTGGTGTTCCTCGCCCCGCTCGCGTACTCCGTGTACTTGAGCTTCTTCCAGGAGAAGCTGATCGGAGGGACCGCGTTCGTCGGCCTCGACAACTACGTGCGCGCCCTCACCGACTCGCAGTTCTGGGAGGCGTTCCTCCGCGTCCTGCTGTTCCTCGTCGTGCAGGTGCCGATCATGCTCCTGCTCGCCCTCGCTGCGGCGCTCGCGTTGGACAGCGCACGCCTGCGCGGGGCGTCGTTCTTCCGCATCCTGATCTTCCTGCCCTACGCGGTGCCGGCCGTCGTGGCGGTGCTGATGTGGGGATACATCTACGGCGACCAGTTCGGACTCACGAGCAACATCAACGACTTCCTCGGCGTCGACGCCATCACACCCTTCGCGAAGGAGTGGATGCTGGTCTCGATCGGCAACATCGTCACGTGGGAGTTCGTCGGCTACAACATGCTGATCTTCTACTCCTCGTTGAAGACCATCCCGACGGAGATGTACGAGGCCGCCGCCCTCGACGGCGCCGGCGCGTGGCGGACCATCTTCTCGATCAAGATCCCCTCGGTGCGCGGCGCCCTCGTGATCGCGACGATCTTCTCCATCATCGGCAGCTTCCAGCTGTTCAACGAGCCGAACATCCTGCGACCGCTCGCCCCGAACGTCATCACCACGTACTTCACCCCCAACATGTACGCGTACAACCTGTCCTTCGCCGGGCAGCAGTTCAACTACGCCGCCACCGTCGCCATCATCATGGGCGTCATCACCGCGGTGATCGCCTATGTCGTGCAGCTGCGCGGCTCGAAGTCGGAGGTGCGCTGACATGGCACTCCCCCTCGCCCGCACCAGCGCGAAGCGCAACGATCCGCTGAACCCGCGAAGGTCGAAGATCCTCCTCATCGTGATGATCGGGTACGCGCTGTACACGTTGATCCCGCTCGTGTGGCTGCTGTTCAGCGCGACCAAGACGCAATCCGGACTCTTCAGCTCGTTCGGACTCTGGTTCGCCGACGACTTCGCCTTCGTCGACAACCTCGTGGCGACGCTCACCTATCGCGACGGGATCTTCCTGCGGTGGCTCGGCAACACGCTGCTCTACGTCGTCGTCGGCGCGGGCGGAGCCACGCTTCTCGCGACGATGGCCGGGTACGGTCTGGCGAAGTTCCGCTTCCCCGGCCGCCGCGCGGTGTTCGCGATCGTGCTCGGCGCGGTCGCCGTGCCCGGTACGGCACTCGCCGTGCCCACCTTCCTGCTCTTCAGCGAGCTCGGGCTGACGAACACCCCCTGGGCCGTCATCATCCCGTCGCTCATCAGCCCGTTCGGCCTCTACCTGATCTGGGTGTTCGCCTCGGAGTCCGTTCCGACCGAACTGCTCGAGGCCGCCCGCATCGACGGCGCGGGCGAGTTCCGCACCTTCTTCACGATCTCGATGCGGCTGCTGGCGCCCGGCATCGTCACGGTCGCGCTGTTCACGGTCGTGGCGACGTGGAACAACTACTTCCTCCCGCTGATCATGCTCTCGGATCCCGACTGGTACCCGCTGACCGTCGGCCTGAACCAGTGGAGCGCGCAGGCCATCGGCGCCGGCTCCCAACCGATCTACAACCTCGTGATCATGGGCTCGCTGCTCACGATCATCCCGATCGTCATCGCGTTCCTGCTGCTGCAGCGCTTCTGGCAGTCAGGTCTCACCGCCGGAAGCGTCAAGCAGTAGCCTCCGGCATCCTCCGCACCCGAAAGCCGGTCCGACGCTGGACCGCACCCTGAAAGGACACAGCAATGAAGCACCTTCCCTCCCCCGCCGCGCGTCGCACCGTCGCGGTGCTCGCGGCAGGCACCGTGGCCGCGCTCGCGCTGGCCGGTTGCAGCACGGGCGGCGACGCCGGATCCGGCGCAGCCGGCGACGGATCGTTCGACTCGGTCGAAGCGGCTCTCGAGAAGGGCGGCGAGATCACGTACTGGTCGTGGACGCCGTCGGCCGAAGCCCAGGTCGAGGCCTTCGAGAAGGAGTACCCGAACGTGACCGTGAACGTGGTCAACGCGGGCACCAACAACGAGGAGTACACGAAGCTGCAGAACGCCATCAAGGCGGGTTCGGGCGCGCCCGACGTGGTGCAGGTCGAGTACTACGCCTTTCCCCAGTTCGCCCTGACCGACGCCTTCGTCGACCTCTCGCAGTTCGGGTTCGCCGACTTCGAGGACGACTACACGGCGTCGACGTGGAACTCCGTCACCGACGGCGACGCGATCTACGGCCTGCCGCAGGACTCCGGCCCGATGGCTCTCTTCTACAACAAGGCCGTGTTCGACGCCGCGGGCATCACCGTGCCCACCACGTGGGACGAGTACTACGAGGCGGCCAAGGCCATTCACGCAAGCAACCCGGACGCGTACATCACGAACGACACCGGCGACGCGGGCTTCGCGACGTCGATGATCTGGCAGGCCGGAGGCAAGCCTTTCGCGACCTCCGGCACCGACGTCACGATCGACCTGGAGGACGCCGGTACGAAGAAGTGGACCGAGAACTGGAACCGACTGGTGGAGGAGGGCCTCGTCGCCCCGACCAGCAGCTGGAGCGACGAGTGGTTCCGCGCCCTCGGCGACGGCAGCATCGCGACGCTCGTGATCGGCGCGTGGATGCCGGGCAACCTCATCTCCGGTGCCCCGGACGGCGCCGGCGACTGGCGCGTGGCGCCGATGCCGACGTACGACGGCACTCCGGCGACGGCTGAGAACGGCGGCGGCGGCCAGGCCGTCACGAAGCAGAGCGAGAACCCGGCGCTGGCAGCGGGCTTCCTGTGGTGGCTGAACAACTCGGAGGAGAGCATCTCGATCTTCCTGGAGTCCGGCGGTTTCCCCTCGACCACCGCGGAGCTCTCCAGCGAGGAGTTCCTCGCCGACGCACCCGAGTACTTCGGCGGCCAGAAGATCAACGAGGTGCTCGCGGCCGCGGCCGGCGACGTCGTCGACGGCTGGAGCTACCTGCCCTACCAGGTGTACGCGAACAGCATCTTCGGCGACACGGTCGGCCAGTCCTACCAGAACGGCACGGACCTGAACGACGGTCTCGCGTCCTGGCAGGAGGCGCTCACGCAGTACGGCGACGAGCAGGGCTTCACCGTCAACAAGTAACACCGCCGAGGGCCGGGCGGGGACCTTCTCCGTCCGGCCCTCCGACCGAAAGCACCGCATCGTGACCTCCTTCTCCATCGGCGAGACCGACTTCCTCCGCGGGGGCGAGCCCCACCGGGTGATCTCCGGCGCCATCCACTACTTCCGCGTCCACCCCGATCAGTGGGCGGACCGCATCCGCAAGGCCCGTCTGATGGGTCTCAACACGGTCGAGACCTACGTGGCCTGGAATGCGCACGAGCCGCGCCGCGGCGAGTGGGATGCCACGTGGTGGAACGATCTCGGCCGTTTCCTGGACCTGATCCAGGCGGAGGGGATGGACGCGATCGTGCGCCCCGGCCCTTACATCTGCGCCGAGTGGCACAACGGCGGGCTGCCCATCTGGCTGACGGCCGGCGGGCGGGAGCTCCGCTCGTCGGAGCCGACGTTCCTCGCCGATGTGAGCGAGTACCTCCGCCGTGTGTACGAGATCGTCGCTCCGCGGCAGATCGACCGCGGCGGCCCCGTGGTCCTCGTGCAGATCGAGAACGAGTACGGTGCCTACGGAGCGGACTCCGCCTACCTGGAGGCCCTCGTCGCCCTCACCCGGGACGCCGGCATCACCGTGCCGCTCACGACGGTCGATCAGCCGACCGATCGGATGCTGGCGGACGGCAGCCTCCCGTCGCTGCACAAGACCGCCTCGTTCGGGTCGCGCAGCGCCGAGCGTCTCGCGACGCTCCGCGCGCACCAGCCGACCGGTCCCCTGATGTGCTCGGAGTTCTGGGACGGCTGGTTCGACTGGTGGGGTGGCGTGCACCACACGACCGATGTTGCCGCGGCCGCTGCGGACCTCGACGCGCTGCTCGCCGCGGGCGCGTCGGTGAACATCTACATGTTCCACGGCGGCACGAACTTCGGCCTCACGAACGGCGCGAACGACAAGGGCCGCTATCTGCCGATCGTGACGTCGTACGACTACGACGCCCCGCTCGACGAGGCCGGCGAACCCACCGCGAAGTTCCACGCGTTCCGCGAGGTGATCGCCCGGTACGCTCCTGTGCCCGACGAGGTGCCCTCGCGCTCGGCTCCGGCCCTCGAGTTCTCCGCACCGCTCCGCGCGGTCGGTCCATGGACGGATGCCGCGGCGACCGCCGCGCCGACCGATGACCCCGCGACGTTCGACGCGCTCGAGCACGCGAGCGCTCTCGTCCGCTACGACGTGCCGCTGCCCGAGGGCCGAGGCGGCCTGCTGTCGATCGACGACGTGCGCGACCTCGCCTGGGTGAACGTCGACGGGCAGCCGGTCGGCACCCTGTCGCGCACCCGTCACGACCGGAGCCTGCCGATTCCGGCAGGTCGCATGCTCAGCATCCTGGTCGAGGACCAGGGGCGGGTGAACTACGAGCACAGGCTCGGCGAGGAGAAGGGGCTGATCGGCGCGATCACGCTCGACGGCGTCGCCCTCCGCGGGTGGCGGTCGACCCCTCTGGATGTCGCGGCGATCGCCGCGCGAGCGGCGCAGTCCCCCGCCGACGGCGCGACATCTTCGGGAGCTTCCGCCCAACCCCTCGCCTGGGTCGGCGAGTTCGACCTCGCATCACCGACCGACCTGTTCCTCGACACGGATCGCTGGAGCAAGGGATACGCGTTCGTCAACGGGTTCTTCCTGGGACGCTACTGGCGCAACGGTCCGACCCGGACGCTGTACGTTCCCGCACCCGCCACGTCTGCTGGAGCGAACCGGGTCGTGGTGCTCGAGCTCGAGCAACTGCTGGATCCCCGGGCGGCGTTCGTCTCCCGTGCCGATCTCGGCGACGTCGAGGAGTGAGCGCGTCGCGCACCATCAGGGCGGTGGCACTCGGCCCTCACTCGTCGGCGACCGCGTCCCAGACCGCCCGCGTCGGTGCGCCGACGCTCGTCGCGCGGATCCGCTGCCAGTTGCGACCGCCTCGGCCGAACGCGGCCTGCACGTCCGGCGGCACCATCTCATCGGCTATGGGCTCCGCGAGCCAGTCGCACGCGCGGACGTGCACGAGGTCGACGGCATCGGCTGCGTCGTCAGTGTCATACGCCCAGGGCCCGACGAGCCGGCCGAGATAGGTCAGCTCGTCGACATCTCTCGTCCAGACGAAGGAGCCGATCGGCGCCTTGGCGAATCTCTCGATACGCCATGCCAGTCGGATGCCGGACTGCGCGTCCGCCAGGGTGAGCGCGTCCTGCAGGGAATCCGGCGCAGGGTGCAGCCTCCCGCCGATCCCGCAGACTCCGAGGGCGAGCGCCCGTTCCGTCCCAGCCCCGCGCGGCACGGCGTCGTCGCGCGATCGCATCGGCGCGCGGTACACGAACGTCTCTTCCCTCATGCGATCGGCACCAGGTTCGCCTCGAGCCCGGATCCGTCGATCGTCACGGTCATCATGGTGCAGACCGGCTGACGACGGCGGTCCGTCGGCGAGCCGGGGTTGAGCAGCCGCATGCCCGACGGCGCGACCGAGTCCCACGGGATGTGCGAGTGGCCGAAGATCAGCAGGTCGGTCTCAGGGAACGCCTCGTCCATGCGCTGCTCCCGGCGAGCGGCCTGACCCGTCTCGTGAATCATCGCGACGCGCACGTCCTCGGCCTCGAACCGGGCGACCTCCGGGAGTCTCGCGCGCAGGTCGGCACCATCGTTGTTGCCGTACACGCCGTGGAAGACGCGCGACCGCGATTCGATGAGATCGAGGGTCGGCAGATCGACCCAGTCTCCCGCGTGCGCGACGACGTCCGCCTCGTCGATCGCATGCAGCACGGCGTCCGGCAGGCGACGTGCACGCTTCGGCACATGCGTGTCGGCGAGGAGCAGCATCCGGGTTGTCATCGGCATCCTTCCGCAGGGTTTTCCCCGACTCTACGCAGGTCGATCCCGGCGGCCGACCGTCATGCGCGCCCAGGAAACACTCAGGAAGGCGTAGGATCGCCCGGTGCGCCGGTATGCCGTCGCACGGATCTAAGGAGCAGCATGAGTACGTCCACAGCGCCCGCGAATCCACGCTCGCGGGTCATCACCGCCAGCCTCGTCGGCACCACGATCGAGTTCTACGACTTCTACGCGTACGCCACCGCCGCCGTGCTCGTCTTCCCCGTCCTCTTCTTCCCGACGGGCAACGACACCACCTCGCTCCTGTCGTCGTTCGCCGTGTTCGGCGCCGCGATGGTCGCTCGCCCGATCGGCGCCGTGGTGTTCGGCCACTTCGGAGACCGGTTCGGTCGCAAGGCCACGCTGGTCGCGTCGCTGCTGACGATGGGGATCGCGACGTTCGTGATCGGCCTGCTGCCCACCTTCCAGCAGATCGGGTGGTGGGCCGCGCTGCTGCTGCTCATCCTTCGTCTGTTCCAGGGCTTCGCGCTCGGCGGCGAGTGGTCGGGGGCCGCGCTCGTGGCCACCGAGAATGCCCCGGCGGGCAAGCGCGCCTGGTACGGCACGTTCCCCCAGCTGGGCGCTCCGCTCGGGTTCATCATCGCGAACTTCCTCTTCCTCGCCATCAACTGGCTGCTTCCGCACGCCGAGAACCCGGCGCTGAAGTCCGAGGCGTTCCTGTCGTGGGGCTGGCGGATCCCGTTCCTGTTCTCGGCCGTCATGGTCATCATCGGCCTGTGGGTGCGCCTCAAGCTCGTCGAGTCCGACACGTTCAAGAAGGCCGAGAAGGTTGGGGCGATCCGCAAGCTTCCGCTCGCGACGGTGTTCCGTCACCACTGGAAGGCACTGATCCTCGGCACGTTCATCATGCTGGCGACGTACGTGCTGTTCTATCTGATGACGAACTTCACTCTCGCGTACGGCACCAAGCCCGCGTCGCTGGAGACGGCATCGGCCGCAGCGCAGGCCGCTGCCGAGGCCGCGGGCAAGGACTTCGACGCATCGGCGTTCGCCGCCCAGTTCTACCCCGGCCTGGGCTTCGGCTACACCGACTTCGTGCTCATGCAGATCGTCGGTGTCGTGTTCTTCGGCATCTTCACGCTGCTGTCGGGTCCGATCGCCGACGCGGTCGGCCGCCGCAAGCTGCTGCTGTGGGTCACGGGCCTCATCATCGTGTTCGGCCTCACGTTCAACGCGTTCCTGCTGCCCGCGATGGACCCGAAGTTCACCGGCGCGCTCGCGCAGGCGTTCCTCGTGTTCGGCTTCATGCTCATGGGCGCCACGTTCGGCCCGATGGGCGCTCTGCTGCCGGAGCTGTTCCCGACGAACGTGCGTTACACGGGGTCTGCGATCTCCTACAACGTGTCGTCGATCCTCGGCGCCGCGGTCGCTCCCCTCATCGCCGTGTGGCTGTGGGAGCTCGGCGACGGCGCTCCCTGGCTCGTCGGTCTCTACCTGTCGGTCATGGGCGTGCTGACGTTCATCGCCCTCGTGCTCTCGCCCGAGACGAAGGACACCGACTACGAGTCCGACCTGGGAGTCGCCGCCGCCGTCGAGCTCTGACGGAGCCTCTCCCGCGAACGGCCGCATCCCGATCGGGGTGCGGCCGTTCCGTGTGTCCGGCTCAGCCTGCGGCGAGGAAGCTCTCGATCGCGGCGATCGTGGTGGTGTTGTCACGGTGCAGGATCCCGCGGATGCCGACGGCGACTGCCCCGTCGATCGCCGTCTGGTGGTCGTCGATGAACAGCACCTCGGCCGGATCGGCGTCGAGTGCTTGCAGCGTGCGCAGGTACGCCTGCGGCTCGGGCTTGGCGACACCCAGTTCGTGGCTGTAGCAGATCGGGTCGAAGATCGACGCGAAGCCGAAGCGGCGCTCCTCCTCCTCACGCGCTCCGTCGGCGGAGTTGGAGAGGATCGCGGTCCTCGCTCTCCCGCGCAGCGAACGGGCGTACTCGATCAGCTCGTGATTGCCCGTGCCGCAGTAGGCATCCCAGAAGTCGGCCCGGATGGCGGAGCGCTGCTCGTCGTCGAGGTCGAGGGCTCGGGCCAGCTCCGCCCAGAATGCGCCCTCCGTGCCGACGGTCAGGTCGATCCGCGGGAGGTCCGCTGCGGCGAGCCGCGCGTCGAGATCGTGCCACATGAGGCCCGAGACCCCGCGCACTCGCTCCCACCACTGTTCCTGCCAGCTGTCGTCGTCCACGACCTCCAGCACTCCCCCGATGTCGAACAGGATCCACGGCTTCTTCGGCATCCGCACACCCTATGCGATGCGTCTGCCAACCCCCGTTCGTCAATGAATGTTGACAATCCATTGCAAGTCAATGAAGATTGACGATGGCAACATCCCCAGATCACCCGTCGGAGGCTCTCATGTCACTCACGACCGCCCAGGCCCTCGAAGACCGCGGCGAGCCGATCGCGGAGCTGCACCGACTCGCGGCGCTCCGCTCCGAGATCGCACGCGCCGAAGAGTCCGAGGTCCGCCGCGCGCGCAACCTCGGTTACTCCTGGCAGGCGATCGCCGGCGCACTCGGCGTGAGCAAGCAGGCCGCCCACCGACGGTTCGGCAGCCGCTGACGCACAGCCCACCCACAGAATTCGCGCCCGCACGAAGTACGGTCGGAGTACCCCCTTTCAGAACGAGGTCACGCATGTCCAGCACGGCGACGTCACGCCGACGCGGACGGGGCGCATCGCAGGACGGTCCGCGCGCCACCTTCCGCCAGCTCCTCCCCTTCCTCTTCGAGCACAAGCGCACGCTCATCGTGGTCGCGATCCTCAGCGTGTTCGGCGCCGCGACCTCGCTCGTGCAGCCCCTGCTCGTCGGCCAGGTCATCGAGGCGGTGCAGTCCGACGCAGGCATCGGCATCCTCGTCTGGCTGCTCATCGGGTTCGTGATCGTCTCGTCGATCATCTCCGGCTATCAGCACTACCTGCTGCAGCGCACCGGCACCGCGGTCGTCTACTCGAGCCGCCGCAAGCTCATCTCGCGCATCCTGCACCTGCCGATCAGCGAGTTCGACGCCCGCCGCACCGGCGATCTCGTCTCGCGCGTCGGCACCGACACGACGCTCCTGTACGCCGTGCTCACGCAGGGACTGGCGGATGCCGTCGGCAGCGCCCTGCTGTTCCTGGGCGCTCTCATCGCGATGCTCGTGATCGATCCCGTGCTGCTCCTGCTGATCGTCGTGGTCATCGGTACGTCGGTCGTGGGCGTCACGCTCCTCAGCGGGCGGATCCGCACGGCATCCACCGCTCAGCAGGAGAAGGTCGGCGAGCTAGCCTCCGGAGTCGAGCGCGCCGTGGGATCGATCCGCACCGTTCGAGCCTCGGGCGCGACCGAGCGCGAGACCGAGTCCGTGTCGAGGCTGGCGTCGGAGGCGTACGGCATCGGCGTGCGGATCGCGAAGATCTCGTCACTGGTCGTTCCGATCGCCGGCGTCGCCCTGCAGCTGTCCCTGCTCGTGGTGCTCGGCGTCGGCGGCTTCCGCGTCGCCGACGGAGCGATCACGATCGCCTCCCTCATCACGTTCATCCTGTTCCTGTTCATGCTCGTGATGCCGCTCGCGACCACGTTCGGCGCGATCACCTCGGTCAATCAGGCACTCGGGGCGCTCGGCCGCATCCAGGAGGTCCTGGACCTGCCGACGGAGACCCAGCAGGACCCCGAGATGGCCGTCGGCATCCCGCGCGATGACGCCGACCCCGGTGCGCCCGCCATCGAGTTCCGCGACGTGCGGTTCCGGTATCCCGAGAACGTCGTCGCCGCTCGCGCCGCCGCCGAGAAGGAGGCACGGACGCTGCTCGCCGACGCGCATCTCGACCCGAACGAGGATGCCCCGGGCGTTGCGACCGATCGCGAGGTGCTCCGAGGTGTCTCGTTCGCCGTGCCACGCGGCGCGCGGGTGGCCCTGGTGGGCCCGAGTGGCGCCGGCAAGAGCACGATCCTCTCGCTCGTCGAGCGGTTCTATGACCCGACGGGCGGGTCGATCCGCCTCTACGGACACGACGCACGCACGTATCCGCGCGAAGAGCTGCGGGCACAGTTCGGCTATGTCGAGCAGGATGCGCCGACCCTCGCGGGCACGCTCGCCGACAATCTGCGACTCGCGTCGCCGGATGCCTCGGATGCCGACTGCGAGCGGGTCCTCCGAGCCGTCAACCTCGGCGACGTGCTCGAGCGCAGCCCGCGTCGCCTGCAGGCCCCGGTGGGCGAGGACGGCGTGATGCTGTCGGGCGGCGAAAGGCAGCGACTCGCGATCGCCCGCGCGCTGCTGACGGATGCGCCGATCCTGCTCCTCGACGAGTCGACGTCATCGCTCGACGGCGTGAACGAGCAGCGGATGCGGGAGGCCATCGACGCCGTGTCGACCGATCGCACGCTCATCGTGATCGCGCACCGCCTGTCGACGGTCGTCGACAGCGACCTGATCGTGGTTCTGCAGGACGGTGTCGTGGTCGGGCAGGGCACGCACGCCGAGCTCGTGGAGCAGGTACCGCTGTACCGCGACCTCGCGCGCCACCAACTGCTGGCGTAGGCGGCCGCTCCCGCGCCCGAGATCAGGAACATCGCTCCAGATCAGGATGATCCGCCGAGCATCGTCCTGATCTCAGGCGATCCCCCTGTTCCTAAGCGGGGCCGCACGCAAACGCGAGGGCGGGATGCCGGAGACCACTCAGCCATGGGTTCGTCTCTGACTTCCCGCCCTCGCGGGTCTGGGGTCCTCCTGGGTGGAGGGGTGTGGGGCGCCGGCTCCCCCGAACCGGCGCCCGGCTCTCACGCCTTGTCGAGGCGGTAGCGCAGGGAGGCGAGTTCGGCGCGCAGCGCCGCGGGCACCTTGTCGCCGAAGGTGTCGTAGAACTCCTCCGTGAGGTCGGCCTCGGTCTTCCACGCCTGCGGATCGATCGAGAAGAGTTCTTCGAGGTCGGCCTCGGGCACGTCGATCCCGTCGAGGTTGAGGTCCTCGATGCGCGGCAGGCGACCGATGGGGCTGTCGACGGCGGGCACGTCACCCGAGATGCGGCGGATGATCCAGTCGACGACACGCGAGTTGTCGCCGAATCCCGGCCACAGGAATCGGCCGTCGGAGCCTCGGCGGAACCAGTTGACCTGGAAGATGCGCGGCGCGCGGTCGAAGCGGAGCCCACGCCCGACCTTCAGCCAGTGTCCGAAGTAGTCGGCCATGTTGTACCCGCAGAACGGGAGCATCGCGAACGGGTCGCGGCGCAGCTCGCCCACCTTTCCCTCGGCCGCGGCGGTGCGCTCCGACGAGATGTTCGAACCGAGGAACACGCCGTGTGTCCAGTCGGTCGCCTCGACCACGAGGGGGACGTTGCTCGCGCGGCGTCCGCCGAACAGGATGACGTCGAGCGGCACGGCCTCCTCCCAGTCCTCGGAGATCTGCGGGCACTGCGCCGCCGACACCGTGAAACGGGAGTTGGGGTGCGCCGCAGGGCGTCCGGAATCCGGCGTCCACGCGTTGCCCTCCCAGTCGGTGAGCTGAGCCGGCGCGTTCTCGGTCAACCCCTCCCACCAGACGTCGCCGTCCGGCCGCAGGGCGACGTTCGTGAAGATCGTATTGCCCCAGAGGGTCTCCACCGCTGTGACGTTGGTCGCCTCGCCGGTGCCGGGTGCGACGCCGAAGAATCCGGCTTCCGGGTTGATCGCCCAGAGGCGTCCGTCCTCCCCGGGGCGGATCCACGCGATGTCGTCGCCGAGGGTCTCGACGCGCCAGCCCGGGATCGTCGGGCGCAGCATGGCGAGGTTCGTCTTGCCGCAGGCCGAGGGGAACGCGGCGGCGACGTGGTAGGCCTTGCCGCTCGGATCGATCACGCGGATGAGCAGCATGTGCTCCGCGAGCCATCCCTCGTCTCGGGCGATGACCGAGGCGATGCGCAGCGCGAAGCACTTCTTGGCGAGGATCGCGTTGCCGCCGTACCCGGAGCCGAAGGAGTAGACCTCGAGCGTCTCCGGGAAGTGCACGATGTACTTGTCGTCGTTGCACGGCCACTCGACGTCGGGCTCGCCCGCGGCGAGCGGCGCGCCCACGGAGTGAACGGTCTTGACCCAGGGCGCTCCCTCGGCGATCTGCCGCGTGACCGCGTCGCCGACGCGCGTCATGATGCCGATGGAGGCGACCGCGTACGCGCTGTCGGTGACCTGGACGCCGATGTGCGACAGGGGTCCGCCGACCGGTCCCATCGAGAAGGGCACGACGAACATCGTGCGCCCGCGCATCGAGCCCTCGAAGATCTCGGTCATCTTCTCTCGCATCTGCGCGGGGTCGGCCCAGTTGTTCGTGGGTCCGGCATCCTCTTCGCGCTCGGAAGCGATGAAGGTGCGGCCCTCTGTTCGGGCCACATCGCTGGGGTGGGAGCGGGCGAGGTACGAGCCGGGACGCCACTCGGGGTTGAGCTTGATGAGCTTGCCCTCGCTCACCAGCCCGCGCAGCAGCCAGTCGTTCTCGGCGCGCGACCCGTCGACCCAGTGGATCGAGTCGGGCTGCGTCAACGCCGCGATCTCGTCGACCCAGGCGGACAGCTCCTTCATCGCGGGCGTGTCATAGGCCGGCGCCGCCCCGAACGTGCGCAGGGGTGCGACGGATGCTGCGCGAGGGGTGAAGACTTCGGCGATCGCCATGACTGCTCTCCTTTGAAGTGGGGCCGTTGCATCCATCTTCTTGGGGGTTGAGCGCCACTTTTCACCAAAACCAGCGATAAGAATCGCTCTTCTTTCGCTAGTATCAAGGAATGGCACCCTCCGGCATCCATCTGGCGACCCTTGGGCACCGCATCCGCCACCACCGTCTCGCGAACGGCTACACGCTTGACGAACTGGGTGCGCTGGTCGGCGTCGCAGGATCGCAGCTCAGTCTCATCGAGAACGGCAAGCGCGAACCGAAGCTGTCCCTGCTGCAGGCGCTCGCGCAGGCGACGGGCACCGAGGTGACCGACCTGATCTCCGGCGAGCCGCCCAACCGCCGCGCCGCGCTGGAGATCGAGCTGGAGCGCGCGCAGGAGAGTCCGGTGTTCCGACAGCTCGGCGTTGCGCCCGTGCGTGTGACCAAGGGCATGAGCGATGAGACCATCGAGTCGGTCCTGGGTCTGCACCGCGAGTTGCAGCGTCGAGAGCGCGAGGCGATCGCGACGCCGGAGGAGGCGCGCCGGGCCAACACCGAGCTGCGTCTGCG
Source organism: Microbacterium hydrocarbonoxydans (assembly GCF_023715885.1). Classification (GTDB taxonomy): domain Bacteria; phylum Actinomycetota; class Actinomycetes; order Actinomycetales; family Microbacteriaceae; genus Microbacterium; species Microbacterium hydrocarbonoxydans_C. The sequence continues at coordinate 620,672 of NZ_JAMBOY010000002.1, forward strand.
CATGCGTGCTCAGCACAACTACCTCGGCGACATCGAGAAGCTGGCCGAGAAGCAGCTGCGGTCGGCCGGACACGTGCAGGGCGCTCTCACCCATCGCACCGTGAGCATCATGGCGGAGAAGCTGGGCTTCGAGCTCATCTACGTCAGCGACCTGCCGCACTCGACGCGCTCGGTGACCGATCTCGAGAACGGACGTATCTATCTGCCGCCGGCGTCGATCCCCGGCGGTCACGGCCTGCGCTCGATGGCGCTGCAGGCGATGGCGCACCGCCTGCTCGGCCACACGCCGCCGACCGACTACGCCGACTTCCTGCAGCAGCGGCTGGAGATCAACTACTTCGCCGCGTCGTGCCTGATGCCCGAGACCGCGGCTGTGGCGTTCCTGCAGCAGGCGAAGAAGGACCGCAACCTCGCGGTCGAGGACTTCCGCGACGCTTTCGGCGTGACCCACGAGGCGGCGGGCATGCGGATGACGAATCTCATGACACAGCACCTCGGCATGTCGCTGCACTTCCTGCGGGTGGACGCCACGGGCGCCATCACCCGCGTGTACGAGAACGACGGTCTTCCTCTGCCGATGGACGTGACGGGGGCTGTCGAAGGCCAGCGGGTGTGCCGCAAGTTCCAGGCGCGCAGCGCCTTCACCCAGCAGAACCGCACCACGGAGCACCATCAGTACACGGATACGCCGTCCGGCACGTTCTGGTGCTCGACGCAGACCGGGTCGTCGACCGACGGCGAGTTCTCGGTGACGGTCGGCGTGCCCTTCGACGACGCGCGGTGGTGGCGCGGACGCGAGACGTCGGACCGCGCCGTGTCGACCTGCCCGGACGAGGCGTGCTGTCGCCGCCCGCCGGCCGACCTGGCCGAGCGGTGGAACGGCAAGGCGTGGCCGAGCGCCCGCGTGCACACCCACATGTTCTCGCCGCTGCCGCGCGGTGCGTTCCCCGGGGTGGACGACAACGAGGTCTACTCGTTCCTGGGGCGGCACGCGAGCGAGTGACGGTTCCTCCTGCGGCGAGCATCTCCCCTACTCGTTCCTGGGGCGGCACGCGAGCGAGTGGTCCCAGCGCCCGCCTCTAATTCCTTAGGAACCTCGTGAATCGCGCGAGCGCCTCCTGCACGGCATCCTCGTCCACCGGCGGACCGCCTGTCTCGAAGAGCTCGGGGGGCGCGCCGAGGGATGCGGCGGCATGCGTCCAGCATCCGATCACCCTGCCGTCGGAGACGAGGGTCGCTCGCACCATGCCGTTCTTGCCGGGGCCCACGGCCGCAAGGTGCTCCGGGGCGCACACCGCCGTGCGGTCGGCGTAGGAGATGTAGTACTCGTCGAAGGCTCCGAGCGCGAACACGGATGCTGCGATGGGCGCCCGTCTCGGACGCGCGCTCGCGACGAAGACCCCCTCCTCGACCTCTGTGATCCGCCCGTCGGCGCGCTCGCGCGCCTCTCGTGACTGCCCGAGGGTGAGACCCGACCACCACGCGAAATCCGCGACCGTCGCCGGTCCGTGCCCGGCGATGTAGCGGACGAACAGCTCGGCGAGGGGATCGTCCGGTCGGGCGTGCTCGCGGATGTGACCGTCGACGAGCACGAACCGCTGCTCGCGCGTGATGCCGTCCCGTGCCACGACCGGCCCCTGGCACAGGAGACCCCTCAGGGTCAGCTCGCTCAGCAGGTGGATGCCGCGCTGCCCGCTGGGGTCGACCCCGATTCCGGCGAACACCTCGAACATCTCGGACCTCGTGAGTCCGCCGTCGCGCAGACGCGGCACGACCGCCGCTGTGACGACGTCGATCATGGCGTCGTCGATGCCGAGGTCGCGGCGGCGCCCGGCCGCCTGCTGGCGCTGTCGCTGCGCGGTGACCGACAGCACCCAGCTGAGGTCGCGCGCGGGAACGGTGTGCAGGGTACCGCGCATGGTCCACGCGCGCACGAGGTCGCCGCGGTCGAAGGCCCGGTCGACCGCGGCAAGTGTCGGCTCACCGCGGGTGCGGGACGCGAGAACCCACCGTCCTGCCGTGAAGTCCTGGCTCTGCACCGCGAGCATGTGCGCAGCCGCGTCGGACACGGTGCGCGCCGGGGCCGTAAGGCGATGCGAGCGGAGGCGCTCCGCCCGGAGGGTCGCGGTCTTCATGTCCCCATCATGGCGGGCACCTCCCCCGCCGACCCACCCCCTTCTGCGCGAGCCACCCCGTTCGTCGCCGTCGCAAGAGGGGTGGGTCGCTCAGAATGGGGTGGCTCGGCGTGCAGAGGGGGGTGGGGAACAGGGGGATCAGGCGTGCAGCGTGACCTCGCGGCGTGCGGGAAGCACGACGAGGTGCGACCCTGCCATGACCTCGAGCACGCGGATCACCTGGCAGGAGTAGCCGTACTCGTTGTCGTACCAGACGTACAGCACGACGTCGCGGTCGTTCGCGATGGTCGCGAGTCCGTCGACGATGCCGGCGCGGTGGGATCCGACGAAGTCCGTCGACACGACCTCAGGGCTCTCGACGTAGTCGATCTGCTGGCGCAGCCTGGAGTGCAGGGAGACGCGGCGCAGGTAGTCGTTGAGCTCGTCCTTGACCGCGGGGCGGTCGAGCGTCAGGTGCAGCACGGCGAGCGAGACGTCGGGCGTGGGCACGCGGATCGCCGACCCGGTGAGCTTGCCTTCGAGTTCGGGGAGGGCACGGGCGACGGCCTTCGCCGCGCCGGTCTCGGTGATGACCATGTTGAGCACGGCCGAGCGTCCGCGGCGGTCGCCGCTGTGGAAGTTGTCGATGAGGTTCTGGTCGTTCGTGAACGAGTGCACGGTCTCGACGTGTCCTCGGACGATGCCGTAGGCCTCATCGACCGCCTTGAGCACCGGGGTGATGGCGTTGGTGGTGCAGGAGGCCGCTGTCACGATCCGGTCGTCGGACGTGATCGTCTGGTCGTTGATGCCGTGCACGATGTTCTTCAGCGCGCCCTTGCCGGGCGCAGTCAGCAGCACCCGTGCGACGCCGGTCGACTCGAGGTGACGGCTCAGCCCGGCCTCATCTCGCCAGCGCCCCGTGTTGTCGACGACGATCGCATCGTGGATGCCGTAGGCGGTGTAGTCGATCGATGCCGGGTCGTCGGAGTAGATCACCTGGATGCGGGTGCCGTTCGCGATGATCTGCTCGGCCTCCTCGTCGACGGTGACGGATCCGGCGAAGCGTCCGTGCACGGAGTCGCGCAGCAGCAGCGAGGCGCGCTTGACGAGGTCGTCGGCCGAGCCGCGCCGCACGACGATCGCGCGCAGCCGCAAGCCGCTGCCGCCGCCGGTATGCGCGATGAGGATGCGGGCGAGCAGCCGGCCGATGCGCCCGAACCCGTACAGGACGACGTCGGTGGGCTCGGCGGCCGTCGCGCCGATCGCGGGGGCGAGCGCCTCCGCGAGGTGCTCGACGAGCGACGCACCGCTGTCACGGTGACCCTCGACGAGGCGCGCGACGTCGAGGGAGGATGCTCCGGGCGCGAGCGCGTGGATCGCCTCGATGACGGCGAGCGTGTCCTCCAGCGCGAGCTCCTCGTGGCCGAGCTGGGCGACGCGGTCGTGCATCTCGACGATTCCGGTGGCCGAGAGTCCGACGAGGCGGTGGCCGTGCAGCGAGGTGACCACGTCTCGGTCGCGCTTGAGGGCTCCGATGAGCGGGATCATCCGCTCGGCGAGCTCTTCGCGCGCGGTCCAAGCGTCGTGGGATGCGGCGGTGTCGTTCATCTGCGTCCTTGCATGTGTGAGCGCGCCGAGGTCGCCGGCGCGCGGAGTTGCCGGGTGAGCTTCGGGGGATGCCACCAGGGTACGGTGCGGGTGCGAAGTCGAGGAAATCGGGATGACGGCCGCCGCGCGGTCACCCGGCTCGGCGGAGTGCGCCGAGCAGGAGCTCAGCGGCGAGCGCGGCGACCGCTCACATCGCGAGGCAGAGCAGGGCGACACCCGCGGCCATCGACCACGATTCCACGCCGAGCAGCGTGCGGGTGCGGCGGTCGGAGGAAGGGCTGACCACCTGCTGCGACACGATCGTCCAGAGCACGACGCCGATGACGCCGACCACCCCGACGAGCGACAGGATGCCGGTGAACTGCGGGCCGTGATCGTGGTGCCCGAAGGAGCCGGCGACCTCGCCGGCACCTGCACCCGAACCCACCCCTGCACCTGCCGTATCCCACAGGCAGATCGCCAGCACGAGCGAGACCACGGCGCGATGGAAGCACATCGGAGCGGCCCGGAGCCCTCGCACTCCGATCGTGCCCGCCATCGCCGACAGTAGTAGCAGCACGCCGAGGATCATGTGCGACAAGGCTCCACCGCCGAGCGCGGCCAGCGCCAGGAGAGCCGACGCCCGCAGGAGCGCCATCTGGCGCGCCTGCCACGGCACCCGCCGCCACGCCGCGAGGCATGCCGCCCCGGACACGAGTCCCGCCAGGGCCAGCAGCCACGGCGCACCGGGGACGAGGGGATCCACGGGATGATCCTACGGGCGCCGAGCCACGGTCGCCCCGCCCACGCTTCTCAATCCACGAGACGCGCGCGATCAGTGGGTCAATGCGGCGATCGCCACGCGCAGGATGCCGTCGGCGTCGACGAGCGCGGCGCGCGCGGCATCCGGCTCCGCCCCCGTGGTGAGGAGGAGGATCGCGAGCTTGACGGAGCCGTCGGCCGCGGCGAGCGCCGACGACGCCTGAGCGACGTCGGCGCCGGTGAGCTCGGTCACCGTGCGGATCGACCGCGCGTGCAGTTTCTCGTTCGTGGCGAGGAGGTCGACCATGACGCCGTGGTAGGTCTTACCGAGGTTGATCATCGACAGCGTCGTGAGCATGTTGACGACGAGCTTCTGCGCGGTTCCCGACTTGAGGCGGGTCGACCCCGAGATGAACTCCGGACCGGTCACGATCTCGACCGCGATGTCGGCGACCGCTCCGATCGCAGAGTCCGCGTTGGAGGCGATCGCGACGGTGAGCGCACCGATGCCGCGGGCGTACTCCAGGCCGCCGATGACGTACGGCGTGCGGCCGGAGGCGGAGATGCCGACCACGGTGTCGCGCTCGGTCAGCTGCAGTTCACGGAGCGACTCGCCGGCCGCATGGTCGTCGTCCTCCGCGTTCTCGACGGCGGAGCGGATGGCGGTCTCGCCACCGGCGATGAGACCGATCACCATCGACGGGTCGGTGCCGAACGTGGGCGGGCATTCGCTCGCGTCGAGCACGCCGATGCGTCCGGCGGTGCCGGCGCCGATGTAGATGAGGCGTCCGCCGCGGCGGAACCGCTCGGTGATGCCGTCGACGGCCGCGGTGATCTCGGCGCTCCGCTCGGCGACCGCATCCGCGATGCGCTGGTCTTCGGCATTCATGCGACGAACGAGCTCGGCGGTTCCGAGCAGGTCCAGGTCTCCGCGTTCGGTCGACGATGCCTCGGTACCGAGGGCGGAGAGCTCGTCGAGCAGGGCGGACAGTCGCTGGGCTTCAGTGGGCACGGTGTGCGGACCTCTCGGGGCTCGTGTGCGGGAAGGGTCGTCGGTCTCGGATGCCGCGCTCGCGCGCTCTCGCTCAGCCGGCACGGTGCACGTGCCTCTCATGCGGGAGCGGGGCACCGGGGCCCGCGCGCTCGGCGATGAGCACGGCGCCGTCGAGAGCATCGCCCGTGGCATCGGCAGGTTCGCGACCGGCCGCGCGCAGGGTTCCGCCGAGGAGCTCGCGGAACCAGGGATGCTGGGTGAGCCCACCGTGCAGGGCGACCCGGGTGGTGTGCCCGGCGGCCCCGACGGCGGACTCGACGAGCAGTCGCGAGCCGTGCGCGGCGATGTCGTGTGCGACGGGGTCGCCGTCGGCTGCGGCGTCGAGCACGAGGGGCGCGAGCGTGGCGAGCCTGCGGGCGAGCGGCGAGTCCTGCGCGAGCCATCCCTGGACCTCGTCGAGGGAGCCGATCGCGGTGGCGACGCGTTCCGACAGGACGGTGGGGACGACGAGACCCACCGAGGCGCGGAGCGCGGCGCGCAGGGCCTCGCGACCGAACCAGGATCCGCTCCCCAGGTCTCCGATCTCGGGCCCCCAGCCGTCGACGAGCCGGATGCCGTCGGCGTCGACGCCGAGGGCCGCGGCGCCGGTTCCGGCGATCAGCAGCACTCCCACTCCTCCGCCGAGGGCACCGACGTGGGCGGAGACCACGTCGGAGGTCACAGCCACGGGGACGGCGAGCCGGGCGTGCAGACGCTGGGCCAGTTCGGATGCCGCGGCGGGTGACGCCCACGCACCGGCGGCTCCCACGGAGACGGCGTCGTAGCCCGTGATGTCGGAGGTCAGGGGAAGGATGGCGGCGATCGCGGCGTCGAGTCCGTCTGCGGCGGCGAGTCCCGGCGATCCGACGCCCTCGACCGCCACGCGGCGCTCGGGTCCGGAGACCACGACGCGGCAGCGCGACTTGCCGAGGTCGACGGCGAGCACGGAACGATCAAGCATGAAAATAGTGTACGCATAAGCCGCTGTCTATGAAAGAATTGTTCACCAAGCGGACGGCGGAGAGACATGAGCATTCAGACGCGCATCGCGGGCGCTGCGGAGACGCTGCCCCCCTCCCTCGCGCGCATCGCGCGCGCCGTCAGCGACAATCCCGGCGTCGTCGTCGACAGCACCATCACCGAGCTCGCGGCGATCTGCGAGACCTCCGTCGCATCCGTCGTGCGGTTCTGCCGCGCGGTGGGCGTCGACGGGTACGCGGCGCTGCGCATGGCGCTGGCCGCCGAACTCGGCCGCGAGTCGGTGCAGTTCAGCGCTTCGACGGGGTTCGGCTCCGAGATCTCGCTCGACGATTCGCTGCGGGAGGCCACGGCGAAGATCGCGACGCTCGAGGTGCTGGCGATCGAGGAGACGATCGCCGGTCTCGACGACGCGCGTCTCGACGAGGCGGTGGCCGCCCTCGACCGCGCCCAGAAGATCCTCCTCTTCGGCATCGGAGCCAGCGGACTCGTCGCGGCGGATTTCGGGCAGAAGCTGCTCCGGATCGGGCGCGCGGCGGTCGTCCTCACCGACGCGCACGTGGCGAGCGCCGCGGCCGCGCTCGCCGCAGACGGCACGGTCGCGGTGGGGATCTCGCAGTCGGGCACCACGATCGAGACCCAGCGCTTCCTGCAGGCCGCCCGCGCCGCCGGCACGCAGACGATCGCGATCACCGGTGCCGCGGAGTCGGACGTCGCGGCGTCCGGCGATGTCGTGCTCCTCACGCACGCGAGGGAGCCGCGCCTCCGCGCCGGAGCGATGGTCAGCCGAATCGCGCAGCTCGCCCTCGTCGACTGCCTGTTCGTGGGGGTCGCGCGTCGGCGCCGCGCGGATGCCGTCGAGGCGCTGCAGCGCACGGCCGAGGCGACTCAGGCGTTGCGCGGGGAGTGAGCCGCGCGATGGGGCGGGACCGCATGCTTTCGTCCGCGCGCGAGTCTCGTGGCGGTGGGTCCCCGCTCGGTCGATCCCGCGTCACCCAGCCCGGTGTCACTGAGCCGCGTGCCAGTGAGCCGCGTGCCAGTGAGCCGCGTGTCACTGAGTGACGTGCCGATGCGTGCCGACCGAGCCGGCCGTGCGCAGGAACACGATGATCCAGCTGAAGATGAGCACGGCGGCGATCAGCTCGACGGCGGTGAGGTTGTAGTAGCCGACCGCGAAGAAAGCGGCGAGCAGCACGATCACGACCACGTAGGCCCAGCCGAAGGCCACGAACACCCGAGGGATGCTCCGAAGGAACCAGGGCAGCCCAACGACCACCACGGCGAAGACCACCGCCATCCCGGTCGCGACGGTGTTGTGAAGGAGGAAGAACTCGTCGACGGGGAAGATGCCGACGCACGCGAGGAAGATCCCGAGGAGGATCAGTCCGGTGCGCACGATGAGGCGTCCTCGCCGGTCGGTCGGGTCGTCGACGGGCAGGCCGGCAGTCGCATACCGGGCGATGGTCGTGACCATGACGCCCGCGATGATCAGCGTCACGTTGAAGGCGATCGAGGCGCTGTTCGTGCTCATCCCGAGCGCGGAGAGGTTGTCGCGCCACCAGTGCACGTCGCTGGAGGCGAGCATGCTGGCGAACGCTCCCACCTCGAGGAACACGGCGAGCACGAGCGACAAGACCATCGGGGTCAGGGCGACCGCGCTGAGAAAGGACACGTAGGCCGTGAGCCCGAAGGCGACCGCCACGAGCACCGCACCGGGGAACGCGAAGACCGGCGCGTCGGTGAAGCTCCGCTCGAGCAGTTCGGCGATCCCCAGCCAGCCGAGGTACGCGATGGCGGCGTGCGCGAACGCGATCGCCGCGAGATCGTACCAGCGGAGCCGGTCGCCCGGCACGCTGAACCCGTCGCGGGTGCCGTCGACGCTCGGCTCGTCGGGGCGGACCGCGAGGCGTCCGACGACGAAAGCGAGCGCCGCGGTGATCGCTCCCCCGTACGCCGCGAACACGCCGATCGATCCGGGACCGCTGATCGGGAGCTCGCGACCCCAGAACATCGGGAAGGCGACGAGGAACCCGACGAGGAGCACGACCGCGCCGACGATGAGCGCGGTCGCCTCGATGACGGCATCCGACGTCGCCGGCCCTCGTAGCTGACCCAGCACACCCGTGATCCCGTCGCGGATCCGGCCGAGAGCGCTCGTGTCGTTCCTGGCGTCCTCGGTACTGTCTGGGCTCGTCCCGCCCGTGCCGTCTGCGTTACCGCCCTCCGCGAATCGCATGCTGCCTCCTGCGCACATCCTAGGTCTGGGCGACGCAGCGTCGAAGGATGGCTGTTGCGGGCGGCAGTAGCCTGGAGAGATGACCGAGATCGTCCCTGCCCGCGCCGTCCTGCTCGACATGGACGGCACCCTCGTCGACTCGACCGCGGTCGTCGAGAGGCTCTGGCTCGCGTGGGCGGAGCCGCACGGCCTCGACCCGGCGACCGTGCTCAGCGTCGTCCACGGGCGGCAGGGTCATCAGAGCATGGCGATCATGCTTCCCGAGCGCGATCACGCGGTGAATCTGGTCGAGAACGAGCGGATGCTGGCAACCGAGGCGAGCGACGTCGACGGCGTCGTGGAGATCCGCGGGGCCGGCGATCTGCTGAGGGCGCTCGCGGAGGTGCCGCATGCGATCGTGACCTCGGCCAACGTGCCCCTGATGAACGCGCGGATGGGCGAAGCGGGGCTCACTGTCCCGCAGCTCGTCGTGACGGCGGAGAGCGTCTCGGCCTCGAAGCCGGATCCCGAGGGGTTCCTACTGGGGGCGAAGCTGTTGGGCGTCGACCCGGCGGACTGCGTGGTGTTCGAAGATTCCGGCGCCGGCATCCAGGCCGCGCACGCGGCGGGCATGCGGGTGATCGGGATCGGCGCGCACGCCGCGACCCACGCCCCCGAGTACCACGTCGCCGACCTCACGCAGGTCTCTGTGCGGGCGGGCGCCGACGGGGGTTTCGACCTCGTCGTGGAGTGAGGCTGGGGCTGTTCGGGCCCGCAGCCCTCGCGCTGAATTCCGGGGTTCCGGAGTACTTCATCTGATGGTCCGATTCCGGCGCTGATCTGGGTCTCGAATGTCGGTGGTCGCTGATTCAGTGGGGGTATGACGGCACTGGCGGACGCGACGGTCGAGCAGATGGCAGCCGTGGGCGCGCTCACCGCAACGCTCGTGGCCGTCGACCGCGCGATCAGCTCCCTGATGGCCTGCCGCGACGGGCTCCTCGCCTCCGGCGCGCGAATCGCACTCGAGACCGTTCAGGATGCCGAGGAGCGCGATGACAGCCGGACCCACGATCTCGGCGAGATGGCACTGCGCGCCGTGGCAGCGGAGTTCGCGGCCGCGCTGCACATCAGCGATCGCACCGTGCAACGCCGCATGGCCGACGCCGAGCTGCTCGTTTCGCAGTTCCCCGTGCTGTGGCAGGCGCAGGGAGACGGTCGGGTGAGCGCCGCCCATTCGAGGGTCATCATCGATGCGGGGCTGCACCTCGACGACGCCGACGATCGCGGCGCCTACACCGCGGAGATGCTCGAGTGGGCACAGACCGAGTCACCGAACCGACTGGCACGCCGCGCTCGGCGCGTGGCCGACCGACTCCAGCGCCGCACCATCGATGAGCGTCACCGGAGTGCCCGCGAACAGCGCGCGGTCTGGGTGAAGGATCGGGCCGACGGGATGGCCGAACTCGGACTCCTCGGGCCGGCCGCCCTCGTTCACGGCGCCTACGACCGGATCACTGCGATGGCGAAGTCGGTCGCGCGCGAGGAGACGGAGCGAACAACCCTGGAGGAGAAACCCGCGGAGGCGGGCGCCTCGACGCAGAAGGCCCACGCCTCGACGCAGACGAAGGACGCCTCGACGCGGGAGGCGGACGCTCGAGGCGGAGGGCGCGGCGGCGAGGGTGACCTGCCCTCTGCCGGCACGGTTCGTGATGCGTTTGGAGTTCCTCGTGGAGATGTGATCGAGCCCGCTCCCAGCCGCAGGTCCCTCGCTCAGATCCGGTGCGACCTCACACTCGACCTCGTTCTGACCGGGGCGCCGGCCGGTCACGATTCCGCCGACGGGATGCTGGCAGCCATCGCCGGATCGGTGAGCGTCACGGTTCCCGTGCAGACGTTGATGGGTACGAGCACGATGTCGGCGGAACTCGACGGACGCATTCCGATCGACGCCGCCACGGCGCGACGTCTCGCCGGCGACGCGAGCGGATGGGATCGGATCCTCACCCACCCCATCGGCGGTCGCTTCCTCGCCGTCGACCGGTACCGTCCGTCGGCGGAGCTCAAGCGCCATCTCAGAGCGCGCGATCAACGCTGTCGGTTCCCGGGATGCGGTCAGCTGCCTCGCGACTGCGACATCGACCACACGCAGGATCACGCGCTCGGCGGCTCCACCGGTGCGGGCAACCTCGGCACCCTCTGCCGCCGCCACCACAGCCTCAAACATCACACGCCCTGGCACGTCGAACACCTGGGCGACGGTCTGTACGCGTGGACCAGCCCCACCGGACGCACCTACGTCGACGCTCCCCCCGCGCAGAACACGGGTACGAACACCGACATGAGCACCGCTGGCTCGGCGCCGCCTGGCTCCGCGCCGCCCGCGAAGGTGCCGCCCGCGACAGCGCCGCCGTTCTGACGCCTCACCGCGACGCCACTCTCAGACCAGCGCGAAGTCCTCGAAGATCAGCGTCGTCCGCGTCGAGCGGATCGAGGGGATCGCCTGAATATCCTCGAGGACGATCCGCCGCAGGTCCCGGGCATCGTTGGCACGCACGAGGAGGATCACGTCGAAGTCGCCGCCGACGAGCGCCATGTGCTCGATCTCGGGGATGGCGCGCAACCGCGCGCTGACCTCCTGCCACGTCGCCTGCTCGATCGCCAGCGTCACGTACGCGCTGGCGTGATGACCGAGCAGCACCGGATCGGTCCGCACGGTGTAACCGGTCACGACTCCGGCGTCCGTCAACCGCTTGATCCGCGCGTGTGCGCCCGCCCGCGAGATGTGCACGGCCTCGGCGATCGCCGTCATCGATACCCGCGCGTCACGGCGCAGCTGTTCGAGGATCGCGCGATCGACATCATCCAGCGTTGTCATGGCACCCCTTCGTCCGTGCTCGAATTCTGACACTTCGCTCATTCGAACGCCAACGGTCAGTCAGTCATCCATGAATCACCCCCAACACTTGGACGACTGACCATCGCGATGCATCCTTTCTTCATCGGGTTCGGCAAGGAGGGCGAACGGATGGATCACGCAGAACTGCTCCCGCGCGACGAAGCGGTGCAGCTGATCGACGCGACGGGCACGCCGGTCGCCGACCACGACTACCGTCTGCCAGACAGCGAGGCTCTCCTGACCGCCTACCGCGGACTCGTCGAGGGCCGACGCATCAACGACCAGGCCAGCGCCCTCGTGCGTCAGGGGCGACTCGCGGTGTACCCGTCGTCGCACGGACAGGAGGCCTGCCAGATCGGCGCAGCCCTCGCCCTTCGCGACACCGACTGGCTCTTCCCCACCTACCGCGACTCCGTCGCAGTGATCGCCAGGGGCGTCGCCCCCGCCGAAGCCATGGTGCTGCTCAAGGGCGACTGGCACTCCGGCTACGACGTCCGCGAACACCGCGTCGCCCCTCAGGCCACGCCGCTCGCGACGCAGCTGCTGCACGCGGTCGGCTTCGCCTACGCCGCGAAGCAGCGCGGCGAAGACACGGTCGTGCTCGCGCTCTGCGGCGACGGCGCCACGAGCGAAGGCGACTTCCACGAGGCCATGAACTTCGCCGCCGTCTTCCACGTGCCCGTCGTCTTCTTCGTGCAGAACAACGAGTTCGCGATCTCCGTTCCCCTCAGCCGTCAGACCGCGGCACCTTCGCTCGCGCACAAGGCGATCGGATACGGGATGCCGGGTCAGCGCGTCGACGGCAACGACGTCGCCGCGGTGCTCGCGGTGCTCGGCGAGGCTGTCGACCGCGCCCGAGCCGGCGGGGGCCCCACCCTCGTCGAAGCGCACACCTATCGGATGCAGGCGCACACCAACGCCGACGACGACACCCGCTACCGCGAGCGCGAGGAGGTGCAGGCCTGGGTCGCGCGAGATCCGCTGACCCGCCTGCGCACCCACCTGACCACGAGCGGCGCGCTGACCGACGAGCTCGAGAAGGAGATCGCGACAGGGGCGGAGGAGATCGCAGCGGCCATGCGCGCCGCCCTCAACGCCGACGCCGACCTGGACCCCGAAGACCTCTTCCGCTTCGTCACCGCCGAACGCTCGCCCCAGCTGCAGGAGCAGTGGCACCAGCTGCGCGACGAGATCGAGAGAGATCGGGAAGCCCAGCATTCAGGAGGGGTGCGATGACCATCAGGCACATCGAGGTCGACCGAGCGACGATCCTCGTCTCAGGAGGGGTGCGATGACCATCACCCATGACCGCATCGAACTCGACGCGCCCGAAACCTCCGTCCAGACGCTGAGTATGGCGGCCGCGCTCAACCTCGCCCTCGCCGACTCCATCGCCGAGGATCCGACGGTCGTCGTCTTCGGCGAAGACGTCGGCGCTCTCGGCGGAGTCTTCCGCATCACAGACGGACTCACCGCCCGCTTCGGCGAGGACCGCTGCTTCGACACCCCGCTCGCAGAATCGGGCATCGTGGGCACCGCGATCGGCATGGCCATGAACGGTCTCCGTCCGGTCGTCGAGCTCCAATTCGACGCGTTCGCCCTCCCTGCGTTCGAGCAGATCGTCAGCCACGTCGCGAAGCTCTCCAACCGCACGCGCGGCGGCGTCCGCATGCCGATGGTCATCCGCATCCCGTTCGGCGGCGGCATCGGCGGCGTCGAGCACCACTGCGACTCCTCGGAGGCGTACTACGCGCACACACCGGGCCTCACGGTCGTCAGCCCCTCCACCCCCCAGGACGCCTACTCGCTTCTCCGCGCCGCGATCGCGTCAGCCGACCCCGTCGTCTTCCTCGAACCGAAGAAGCTGTACTGGACCAAGGGCGAGGTCGACACGTCGGCCACCGTCGACATCGGCTCCGCCCGCATCGCGCGCGACGGCACCGACGTCACCCTGATCGCTTACGGGGCATCCGTCCCCCTCGCGCTCGAGGCCGCCGAGGCCTCGGCCGCGGAAGGGCGCAGCGTGCAGGTCGTCGACGTGCGCACTCTCACTCCGTTCGACGACGAGACGGTCAAGAACGCCGTGCGATCGACCGGACGCGCCGTCGTGATCGCTGAGGCACCGGGCTTCGCCAGCGTCGCCTCCGAGATCCAGGCGCGGGTGTTCGAGCGCTGCTTCGAATACCTCGAGGCCCCCGTGCGCCGGGTCACCGGCTTCGACGCCCCCTATGCACCCCCGAAGCTCGAGCACTGGTACCTGCCCGACGTCGACCGCATCCTGGACGCCGTCGATTCCCTGCACTGGGAGGACCAGCCATGAGCATCGGCAGCGCGACGACGACCTCCGGCACCAGGACATTCCGTCTGCCCGACCTCGGGGAGGGACTGACCGAGGCCGGACTGGTGCAGTGGCTCGTCTCCGTCGGAGACACCATCGTCACCGACCAGCCCATCGCCGAGGTCGAAACCGCGAAGAGCATCGTCGAACTCCCCTCCCCCTTCGCCGGGATCGTGACCGCTCTCCACGGAGCAGCAGGCGACACGATCGACGTCGGCGCGCCCGTGCTCGACGTCGCGGGAGAGAGCGCATCTCCGCAGAGCGAGGAGGGGACGGATGCCGAGAACGATCCCGAGAACGAGCACCGCGCGACATCCGTCGAGCCCGAGCACGAAGCGTACCGCGCTGAGGAGAGAGCGGGGTCGGGCAACGTCCTGATCGGGTACGGGACGTCGGAGCGCGCGTCGTCCGGACGCCGACGTGCACCGAAGGCGGCGACACGGGGTGAACCGTCTCGTCCGTTGATCGACAGCGACGTGGCGCCGCGGGTCCGCCGCCCGGTCGCCGTTCGGTCACCGCTCGTGCGACGCCTTGCTCGCGACCTGGGACTCGACGTGCACGCGATCGTGCCCACCGGCGCCGACGGCGCCATCACCCGCGCAGACGTGCTCGCCGCCGCGGTCGACAGCGCCGTCGACGGGATCGGGAAGGGCACGAATCGGGAGGCACGCGTCGCCCCTGACACCCCCGACGGCCGAGGCGGGGACGAAGCGGTCGACGGCCTCGCCATCCGCTCCCGCGAACGCCTGTCGCCGCTGCGCAAGGCCGTGAGCGCGCGGCTCTCGCGCAGCCGCTCCGAGATTCCCGAGGCGACCGTCTGGGTCGATGTCGATGCGACCGACCTCTGGATGCTTCGTGCCGACATGGCCCCGGCCGGCGGCAGGGCGCCGTCGATCACAGCGATCCTCGCCCGCTTCGTGCTGCTGGCTCTCACCGAGCACCCGGTCCTCGCCTCGCGCCTCAGCGACGACGCATCCGAACTTCTCTCGTTCGACGGCGTGAACCTCGGCGTCGCGGTCGATACCGACCGCGGTCTCCTCGTGCCGGTCGTCCAGCGGGCACACGCCCTCAGCGTCGACGAGCTCGACTCTGCCCTGCGCGAGTTGTCGACCACCGCCCGCGAGGGCCGCATGGCCCCGGAGCGGCTGCGCGGCTCGACGTTCACTCTCAACAACTACGGCGGGCTGGGAGTCGACGGATCGGCCGCCATCATCAATCACCCGGAGGTCGCGATCCTCGGCATCGGCCGGATCATCGAGCGCCCCTGGGTGGTCGAGGGTCAGATCGTGCCGCGGCGCATCGCCCAGCTCTCGCTCGTCTTCGACCACCGGGTGTGTGACGGCGGCTACGCGGCGAGCTTCCTCCGCCGTGTCTCGGAGTTCATCGAGCATCCGCTCCGCGCATTCGGGAGGATCTGACCCGGCAGGGAGTCCACGTCGCCGCGGGAGCGCGCGTGAGCGCGGAGTTCTCGATTTCACTCACGCGATACGCTACGCTCGGCAATTACTGACCGATCGATCGGTTAGGAATGCGCGTCGATGACAGCCGCGCGTGCACGACCGCAGTCCCGAATCGAAGACTCGTGACGAATCAGAACGTCAGTCCTGGATCCCCTCCGCAGTCCCGACTCAGAACCTCAGTCCCGAATCGCAGAACAACGGAGTTCGCCATGACGTCAGCAGTCTCGGAACCGACCTCGACCCGACGGATGCCCGCCGAAGAGCGCCGCGTGCTCGCCAGCACGCTCGTGGGCACCTCGATCGAGTGGTACGACTTCTTCATCTACGCCCAGGCGGCCGGCCTCGTGCTCGCGCCGCTGTTCCTCGCCCCTATCGCCGAGAGCAGCCCGGGCCTTGCGCAGGTGCTCTCCTTCGCCACCATCGGCATCTCGTTCCTCTTCCGCCCACTGGGCGCGATCATCGCCGGCCACCTCGGCGACAAGCTCGGACGCAAGCGGATGCTGGTCTTCACCCTCATCCTTATGGGGCTCTCGACCTCCCTCATCGGCGTCCTGCCGACGTACGCAGCGATCGGCGTCGCTGCGCCGATCCTCCTCATCGTCCTGCGCATCCTGCAGGGCTTCTCCGCCGGAGGCGAGTGGGGCGGAGCCGCACTCATGGCCGTCGAGCACGCACCCCGCGGGCGCCGCGGGCTCTTCGGCGCCTTCCCGCAGATCGGCGTGCCGGTGGGCATGATCCTCGCCACCGCGACGCTGTGGGTGCTCACGACCTCGATGTCGCCCGAGGCCTTCCTCGAGTGGGGCTGGCGCATCCCGTTCCTGCTGTCGATCGTGCTGATCGGCGTCGGCTATATCATCCGCCGCGCCGTCGACGAGAGCCCGATCTTCGAAGAGCTGCAGCGCCGCCGCAAGGAGGCGTCCGCGCCCCTCGGCATCCTGTTCCGCAAGAACACCAAGCAGGTCGTGCTCACCGCGCTGATCTTCATCGCGAACAACGCCGCCGGCTACCTGCTGATCGCCTTCTTCGCGACCTACGCGGTCACCGCCCTCGGCATGGAGCGCCCTCCCGTGCTGCTCGCCACCACGCTCGCCTCGTTCGGCTGGCTGATCTTCACCCTGTGGGGCGGACACCTGTCCGACCGCCTCGGACGCGTGCGCACCTTCCAGATCGGGTACGTCGCGCTCGCGGTCTGGGCGATCCCGATGTGGTTCCTCATCGACAGCGGAGACATCGTCTGGTACTTCGTCGCACTGTTCGTGATGACCTTCGCACTCGGGCTCTCCTATGGCCCGCAGGCCGCCCTCTACGCGGAGATGTTCCCGGCGAACGTGCGCTACTCGGGCGTCTCGATCGGTTACGCGCTCGGTGCCATCCTCGGCGGAGCGTTCGCACCGATGATCGCCGAAGCGCTGCTGAACCAGTTCCAGGCGGCATGGACGATCGGCCTCTACATCGCCATCGCATCGGTGATCTCGCTCATCGCGGTCTCCCTCGTGAAGGAGACGAAGGGCGTCGATCTGCTGGGTTGACGCGAGGTCGGCCCGAGGATGCGGGCCGACCTGTGCCATAATTACCATACGATCGGTCAGTAATTCTGCCGGTTCGCACGAGCCCGGACGACGCAGTCAGGAGATCCGCATGACCGAGGCCTATCTCGTCGGTGGAGCCCGCACCCCGGTGGGGCGGTACGGCGGCGCACTGGCTCCGGTCCGGCCCGACGATCTGGCCGCGATCGTCGTCGGCGAGGCCGTGCGTCGCGCGGGCATCGATCCGGCGGCTGTCGACATCGACGAGGTCATCTTCGGCGCCGCCAACCAGGCGGGAGAGGACAACCGCAACGTCGCAAGGATGGCCGTGCTGCTGGCCGGGCTCCCCGATTCGGTGCCCGGCATCACGGTGAACCGCCTTTGCGCCTCCGGCATGTCGGCGGTGACCATGGCCGCCCAGGCCATCCGCGCCGGCGACGCCGACCTCATCGTCGCCGGCGGGGTGGAGTCGATGACCCGCGCGCCCTGGGTCCAGGCCAAGCCCGACAGGGCGTGGGGCAAGCCGGGAACCGCCTACGACACCTCGATCGGATGGCGCTTCCCGAACCCCCGCCTCGCCGCCCGCGACAAGGCAACCTTCACGATGCCCGAGACGGCCGAGGAGGTCGCCCGCCTCGACGGCATCGGACGGGAAGAGGCGGATGCGTTCGCCGTGCGATCGCAGCAGCACGCCGCCACCGCGATCGCGGCCGGCCGGTTCGAGCACGAGATCGTCGGCGTACCGGTCGGCGACGATGTCGTCCTGGTCGACGAGGGACCCCGACCCGACACGACACTCGAGGTGCTCGCCCGGTTGCGGCCGGTCGTGGCAGGCGGGCAGGTCGTCACCGCCGGCAACTCGAGTGCGCTCAACGACGGCGCATCGGCGCTCGTCGTCGCCAGCGGCGACGCCGTCGAACGCTATGGCCTGGTCCCGCGCGCCCGGATCGTCGTCGGCACGAGCGCAGCGCTCGCGCCCGAGATCATGGGCCTCGGGCCGGTGCCGGCGACAGAGAAGGCGTTGCGCCGCTCCGGACTCCGGATCGACGACATCGGATCCGTCGAGCTCAACGAGGCGTTCGCCACGCAGTCGATCGCCTGCATCCGCCGCCTCGGTCTGGACGATGCCATCGTGAACTCCGACGGCGGAGCGATCGCGCTCGGACACCCGCTGGGATCATCCGGCTCACGTCTGCTCGTCACCCTGCTCGGCCGGATGGAGCGCGAGGGCTCGCGCTACGGCCTCGCCACGATGTGCGTCGGCGTCGGTCAGGGCGCGGCCGTGATCGTGGAGAGGGTGTGATGACGACGTCCGGTGGCGACTCGCCCCTTCTCGTCGAGCGCTCGGACGATCGCGTCGTCGCCACGCTCAACCGGCCGGACAAGCGCAACGCCATCGACCAGGCGATGATCGACGCCCTGCATGAGCTCTGCGCGGAGCTGGAGGAGGCGCCACGCACTCTGATCCTGACCGGTGCCGCGGGCGTCTTCGCCGCGGGAGCCGATATCGCGGAACTGCGCGAGCGGCGAGCGCCCGACGCGCTGCGGGGCATCAACGCGCATGCGTTCACCCGTATCGCGCAGCTGCCGATGCCGGTGATCGCGGCGATCGACGGTTACGCACTGGGAGGTGGAGCGGAGCTCGCGTATGCGGCCGACATCCGCCTCGGCACCCCCGCACTCACGATGGGCAACCCCGAGACCGGACTCGGCATCCTCGCGGCCGCGGGGGCGAGCTGGCGACTCAAGGCGATCATCGGCGATGCGCGAGCGATCGAGCTGCTGCTCACCGGCCGCACTGTTAAGGCCGACGAGGCGCTGCAGATCGGACTGGTGTCAGCGCTGCACGACAGCAGTGATCTGCTGACGGCGGCCCACGCGATCGCCGACCGCATCGCCCGGAACGACCGCGCAGCGACGATCGCGACCAAACGGGTGTTCCAGGCACCGCGCGAGGAGCATCCGTCCGTCGACCTGGAGGCGCAGGCGGAACTGTTCGAGAGCCCCGAGAAGTTTCGCCGGATGACCGCCTTCCTCGAGCGGCGGGGTCGGCCGAAGAAGGGAGAGCGGGCATGAACGCCGAAGCACCCGCGCACGTCGGAGTCCTCGGCGGCGGACGCATGGGAGCGGGCATCGCACATGCGTTTCTTCTCGCGGGCTCACACGTGACCGTCGTCGAACGCGACGAGGATGCCGCGCGCGCGGCATCCGATCGCGTCCTCGACTCGGTGCAGGCCTCGATCGCCCGCGGATCGGCGCGCGAGGGGTCGGATGCGTACCGCGCACGGTTCACAGCGACCACGGAGATCGCCGCGTTCGCCGGCTGCGCCCTCGTCGTCGAGGCCGTGCCTGAGGACATAGCGATGAAGATCGACGCCCTCACGCGCCTCGAGGCACACGTCGCCGACGACGCCGCGATCGCCTCGAACACGTCATCGATCTCGATCGACGAGCTGGCTGCGACGCTCGAGCACCCCGCGCGGTTCCTCGGGATGCACTTCTTCAATCCTGTCCCCGCGTCGTCGCTCGTCGAGATCGTGCGCGGCGCCACCACCGCTCCCCTGCTCATCGAGTCCGCCCGCCGCTGGGTGCAGGCGATCGACAAGACGCCGATCGTCGTCGCCGACTCCCCCGGCTTCGCGTCTTCGCGCCTCGGCGTCGCACTGGGGCTGGAGGCCATCCGCATGGTCGAAGAGGGTGTCGCCTCACCCGACGACATCGACGCCGCCATGACGCTCGGCTACAAGCATCCTGTCGGGCCGCTGCGCCTCACCGACATCGTCGGACTCGACGTGCGACTCGGCATAGCCGAGTACCTGGCCGCTCACCTCGGCGAGCGCTTCGAGCCGCCCGCGCTGCTGCGGCGCCTCGTCGCCGAGGGGAACCTCGGCCGCAAGACAGGTCGCGGCTTCTACGAATGGGACGCCTGATGGAGGAGAGCAACTGATGAAAGGACGAGAGATGACCGACATCCTGCCCAGCTACGTGCGGGGAGCATGGTGGACCCCGTCCGGTGATGTCGATGCGACCGACGTGCGCGACGCCTCGACCGGCGAGGTGGTCGCCCGCGTCTCGACGGAGGGGCTCGACCTCGGCGCCGCGCTCGCCTACGCGCGGAGCACCGGCCAGGACTCCCTCGGCGAGCTCACCTTCCACCAGCGCGCCGTGCGGCTCAAGCAACTCGCCCTGGCCCTCACCGAGCGCAAGTCCGAGCTGTATGAGATCTCCAGCCGCACCGGCGCGACGACGCA
Source organism: Microbacterium hydrocarbonoxydans (assembly GCF_023715885.1). Lineage (GTDB taxonomy): Bacteria > Actinomycetota > Actinomycetes > Actinomycetales > Microbacteriaceae > Microbacterium > Microbacterium hydrocarbonoxydans_C. Next base: position 640,832 of record NZ_JAMBOY010000002.1, read on the forward strand.
GGATTCCTGGGTCGATATCGACGGTGGCATCGGCGTGCTCTTCGCATACTCCAGCAAGGGTCGCCGGGAGCTGCCCAACGCGAAGGTGTACGTGGACGGACCTGTCGAGAACCTCTCGCGCGACGGGTCGTTCATCGGCCGCCACATCTACACGCGCCTCCGCGGAGCGGCCGTGCAGATCAACGCCTTCAACTTCCCGGTCTGGGGCTCGCTGGAGAAGTTCGCGCCCGCATTCCTCGCCGGAGTCCCCACGATCGTGAAGCCCGCGACACCGACCGGATATCTCACCGAGGCCATGGTGCGCATCATGGTCGAGTCGGGCCTGCTCCCCGAAGGCTCGCTGCAGCTCGTCTCCGGCAGCGTCCCGACCCTTTTCGACGAGCTGCGGCTCGGCGACCTCGTCGCCTTCACGGGTTCCGCGTCCACCGCCGAGCGTCTGCGCGCACACGACGCCGTGCAGACGGGCGGAGTGCGCTTCACGAGCGAGACCGACTCGATCAACGCCTCGGTCCTCGGAACGGACGCCGCCAGCGGCACCCCCGAGTTCGACGCCTACGTGCGGCAGCTCGTCGCCGAGATGACCAGCAAGGCCGGGCAGAAGTGCACCGCGATCCGGCGGGCGATCGTCCCGACGGGCCTCGTCGACGACGTGATCGGGGCCGTCCGCACCCGCCTCGCGGAGCGCGTGGTGGTCGGGGATCCTCGCGCCGAGGGCGTCACGATGGGGCCACTGGCCTCGACCGAGCAGCGCGACGAGGTGCTGCGCCAGGTAGAGCGTCTACGCGCCGGGGGCGGCGAGCTCGTCGTCGGATCCACCGACGCCCCGACCGTGCGTCTCGCCGACGGCACCGAGGGAACGGCTCGCGACGGAGCCTTCGTCGCACCGATGCTCCTGCGCTTCTCGGATGCCGAGAGCGCGGCCGTGAACGAGATCGAGGCGTTCGGTCCGGTGTCGAGCATCATCGGGTACGACTCGCTCGACGAGGCCACCGCGCTCGTCGCCCGCGGAGGCGGATCGCTCGTGACGAGCGTCGCGACGCACGACTCCGAGGTGGCCGTCGCGCTGGCATCGGGCATCGCCGCGTACAACGGCCGAGTCCTGTTCCTCGACCGCGACGACGCCCGCAGCTCGACCGGTCATGGGTCCCCGCTGCCGAACCTCGTGCACGGCGGACCGGGTCGCGCCGGCGGCGGCGAGGAGCTGGGCGGCATCCGTGCGGTGCTGCACCACATGCAGCGCACGGCCGTGCAGGGATCCCCCGCGATGATGACCGCGCTCACCGGGGTCTGGCACCAGGGCGCGGCGGCTCGTCCGTACCAGGACAGCGACGGCGTGCATCCCTTCCGCAAGTCGTTGGCCGAGCTGCACATCGGCGACCAGGTGGCCAGCGGTTCTCGCACCGTGACCCTCGACGACATCGAGACATTCGCGGCTTTCACCGGCGACACCTTCTACGCGCACATGGACGAGGCGTCCGCCGCGGCCAACCCGTTCTTCCCCGGCCGCGTGGCACACGGATACCTGCTGGTCTCATGGGCGGCCGGGCTGTTCGTCGACCCGGCGCCGGGGCCCGTTCTGGCGAACTCCGGCCTCGAGAACCTGCGATTCGTGACACCCGTGTCACCGGGCGACGAGATCCGCGTCGAACTCACGGCCAAGCAGATCACCCCGCGAGAGACGGACGAATACGGCGAGGTGCGATGGGATGCCGTGCTCAAGAATCAGGACGACGAGATCGTCGCGACGTACGACGTGCTCACGCTCGTCGCGAAAGAGCGCGAGGCGGCGTAGCCGAGACGAGCGCGAGAGGCGCGTGACCCGGGCCGCGCACGTCAGCGCTTGCGCAGCCCGTCGAGCGCGATCGCGACGACGTCGTCCGCCAGCCGGTCGGCGCCTTCTCGACCACCGGGGCGATACCACTCGACGATCGAGTTGATCATGCCGAACGTGAGTCGTGCGGCGACGCTCGCATCGATGTCGTCTCGAAGGGCACCTTCCGACTGCGCCGCCGACACGAGCGCCGTGATGCGGCGGTCGAACGTACGCCGACGCGAGAGCGCCGTGCGCTCGACGTCGGTGTTCCCGCGAACACGCAGCAGCAGCGTCACCGCGGGAAGCTGATCGACGAGCACGTGCACGGCGCCACGGAGCACGCGCTCCAGCCGTCCGGCCGCTCCTCCACCGGCATCCGCCGGCTCATCCTCTACGACCGCCTCGAGGCTGCTGAGCGCGGAGTCGAGCGCCCGGTCGAGGATCTCGTCCTTCGAACCGAAGTGGTGGTAGATCGCCGACTTCGACAGCCCCAGCCGCTCGGCGAGCATGCCGATCGAGGTCGCGTCGTACCCGTACTCGTTGAACGCCGCCACCGCGACCGCGAGGATCCCCTGCTGGTCATAACCCGGGCGACCGCGTCGCGCACTCTGCATCTCGGACATCAGAACACAGTGTGGCAGGTCGAGAGGTCACCGCAGGTCGTAGACGCGCTTGTACTTGCCCTCGCTCCGCGGCAGGACTCCCGGCTCTTCGAGCCGCACCGCGACCGTCGACCCGATGAAGACCTTGATGCGCTGGGCGAGCACTTCGGCCGCACTCCGGCAGACATCGATCGACAGGTCGGGATGCCGCTCGATACGCACCGTGAGAGCATCCATCCGCCCGTCCTTCGTGAGCTCGAGGATGAAATGCGGCGTCAGCTGCTCGATGCCCAGCACCAACTCCTCGATCTGGGTCGGGAAGAGGTTCACGCCACGCACGATGATCATGTCGTCGTTGCGTCCCGTGACCTTCTCCATGCGCCGCATCCCCGGCCGCGCCGTCCCCGGAAGCAGCCGCGTGAGGTCCCGCGTCCGGTACCGGATGACCGGGAAGGCCTCCTTGGTGAGCGACGTGAAGACGAGCTCGCCGAGCTCGCCGTCAGGCAGCGCGGCGCCCGTCTCGGCGTCGATGACCTCGGGCAGGAAGTGGTCCTCCCACAGGTGCGGCCCATCCTTGCCGTCGACGCATTCGCTCCCCACTCCCGGACCCATGACCTCGCTCAGGCCGTAGATGTCGACCGCGTCGAGGTCGAGGCGCTGCTCCAGTTCACGCCGCATCTCGTTCGTCCACGGCTCGGCGCCCAGCACCGCCACCTTCAGCGAGGTCGAGCGCGGATCGATCCCCTGCGTCTCCATCGCGTCGGCGATCGTGAGCAGGTAGCTCGGCGTGCAGAGGATCGCATCGGGCTCGAAATCCTGGATCAGCTGCACCTGCCGAGCGGTCTGGCCACCCGAGACGGGGATCACCGTGGCACCGAGTGCCTCGATGCCCGCGTGGGCGCCGAGCCCGCCGGTGAACAGCCCGTATCCGTACGCGTTGTGCACCTTCATGCCGGGACGGATGCCCGCTGCTCGCAGGGATCGCGCCACGAGGGCGCCCCATCGTTCGAGGTCACCTCGGGTGTAGCCGACGACCGTCGGGCGACCCGTCGTCCCGCTGGACGCGTGAATGCGGGCGACGTCGGTCATCGGCACCGCGAACATCCCGAAGGGGTAGGTCTCACGCAGGTCGGCCTTCGTGGTGAACGGCAGCCGCTCGACGTCGGCGAGCGTGCGGATGTCGTCGGGATGCACGCCGGCTTCGTCGAACTTGCGCGTGTAGAGCGGCACGTTCGCGTACGCGTGTCGGACGGTCTGCTGCAGCCGGACGAGTTGGAGGGCTTCGATCTCGCCGCGGCTCATCCGCTCTTCGGGGTCGAGGGAATCGAGGCTCGGCGGCTGAACGCGCGAGGTGCGCACGTGCTCGGAGGCGGTGGAGGGTTCGGTCGTCGTCGACATGAGTGCTCCGGAGGGAATCGGAAGGGGGAGGTCGGAGTGTGGCGCGACCGGTCAGAAGGTCTGCGAGGTGGTGCGTGAACGACCGCGGAACTCGGCGACGGTGTCGCCGATCTCGTCGACGACGGTCACGTCGTAGATGCCGGAGCGCCCGGATCGGGCGCGTCTCACAGCGGTCGCGGTCAGGGTCTGACCGGCCGTGGTGGGCTTGAGGAAGGAGATGTCTGCACCGGCCGCGACCGTCACCCGGTCGTCCTCATTGCATGCGATCGCGAATGCCGTGTCTGCGAGGGCGAACACGAAACCTCCGTGCGTGATGCGGAACCCGTTGGTCATGTCGTCGCGCACCGGCATCGACACGACGGCGTGGCCCGGGTCATCGCGCTCGACGACGAGGCCGAGGGCTGCCGATGCGCGGTCGCGCTGCATCATCGCGCGGTTCGGGGGCAGGGCGGGGTCAGCCGCGAAGTCGTTGTCGCCCACCGTGCGCGTCACCGCTTCTGCCATGCCGACCTCCTCGTCGAGTCGGATGCTCGGTTCGGAGCATCCGACCCGACCATACTAACTGAACGATCGGTTAGTAAAGAGGGAGATGCGGCAAAGCGTCAAGGCTGATCACCCCTCGGGGATCGGCGCGAGAGTCGCATCGGTGACCGTCACGCCGCTGATGAGGGCATCCGGATCGTCGGAATCCCGATCGGCGCGGACGTCGATGACCCGGCCGTCGCGAGTGGCCCACCGATAGAAGTACTCGCCGGACGAGGAGACCTCGACGTAGGTGCCCTCAGGGAGAGCCGCCACCGCGTCGATCAGCGGTGCGCCGATCCGCACTCCTTCGACCGAGGGCAGTGCGGATCCGTTCGGCTGCTCGTCGCCCATGATGTTCGCGATGCCCGCTGTGACGCTCTCGAGTCGCCCCTGCTCGGTGAAGCTCAGCACGAGCGAGGCTCCTCCGTCGGCGGAACGCAGTCGCACGTGACCACCGTGTCCGATGTCTTCGACCGTCGCGCCGGGGACCGCGGCAAGCACGACATCTCGGCTCTCACCGAGGCGCAAGGGCCCCACGGCGGCGGAAGTGATCGCCCACTCGCTCCACGGGGTGCCCGGGTCGCCGACATCGGGAGCCGCCTCTTCCTGAGGCGGCTCTCCGGTGAGCCTCTCGATGAGAGACTGCCGTGCGTCCACGGCCCGATCGCGCACCAGCAGGGCAGCTGCTTCCGCGTCGAAGCCCGCTTCCTCCGGAGAAGGCTGCCAGAGATGGACGAGAACGTTCCCCACGGAGGCGAACACGTGGTGAGCGGTCCAGGGGTTACCCGCGAAGTCCGCCGAGAGGGAGCCGGCGAACGCCCGCACCCCCTCCGCCTCGGGGGCGATGACCGCAGCGAAGGTGCCAGGTCCGTCCGCATCGAACTGCGCGCACTGTTCGACAGTCGACTGAAGCCTGGTCATCATCGCATCCGCGTGCGCCTCCGACGGGTACTGGAGCATCTGCTGCGCTCCGGTGCTCGTTCCCTCCTCGGCCCCCTCCCAGGGAACGACGCGGGCGCCGACACTCCAGAGCGACGGCTCGGCGATCAGCCACGAGCAGACCGCCGGGGTGAACTCCGGCCCTCCTCCGTCCGAGAACTGGAGAAGGCGATCGGTGACGGCACCCGTCGGTGGAGCGCCCGGGAAGACGGCAGCGATCTCGTCAGCAGTCAGGGCGAAAGACGAGAGCTCGTCCCCGACGAAAGTCAGTGGACCGTCATACGGAGCAGGCGCAGACGGGGACGGGGAGGGTGGCGTCGTGGCGCTGGGCTCCGGCTCCGGCGCGCACGCCGAGATCAACGCGAGCGCCGCCAGCGTCACGCACGCGAGCGCGCCCCTTGTCGCGTTTCGCCGTCCGATTCCATGACTCATAACGCCCCTCCGATGGTGTGCGAGCGCCGGTGTGCGGCGCTTCCCCTGCGGCGACTCTAGCGATGCGCGGCGCGCAGCACCGACGCCGGAGGGATGAGAGATGAAAGCGTTACAGACAGCATGCCGTCTGAGGCATATGAGCCCCGGGCCCGCTAGCCGCCCAGAACACGCGCTGCGTCAGCCCGTGCGCCCTCCGCAGTCGAGGCGCCGCGCGCGGCGTCGCCCGCGCGGCGACAGCCGGCTCGCGTCACGGTCCGCAGCGAGGCGGCCACCCGGCCGAGCGCCCGGGGAGTCATGGACAGCGAGGTGACGCCGAGCCCGATCAGCACCGGGGCGAGAGCCGGATCTCCCGCGGCCTCACCGCACACGCCGACCGGCTTCCCCGCCGCGCGCCCCGCGTCTCCCACCGCGTGGATGAGTCGAAGCACCGCCGGCTGCCACGGATCGTTCAAGTCGCCCAGCTCGCCGAGCAGGCGATCCGCCGCCATCGTGTACTGAGTGAGGTCGTTCGTGCCGATGCTGACGAAGTCCACGACATCGAACAGCTCGGCCGCGAGCAGTGCCGCAGCGGGCGTCTCGATCATGACGCCCACCCGCTCGAGACCGGCCTCGCGGCAGCGGTCGGAGAACAGACGAGCCTCGTCGACGGTCGCCACCATCGGTGCCATCACCTCCACGTGCGCGGCCTCCCGCTCGGCCGCGACAGCGAGCGCTCGCAGCTGGTCGTCGAGCAGCTGCGGCGAGCGCCGCGCGAGTCGCAGCCCGCGCACTCCCAGGGCGGGATTCTCCTCGGGCTGTGGATCGGTGAACGGCAGAGGCTTGTCACTTCCGGCATCCAGCGTGCGCACGACCACCCGGCGACCGGCGAACGGCGCGATCACCGCACGGTACGCGGCGATCTGCTCCTCGACGCTCGGCGCATCGGCGCGCCCGAGGAAGGAGAACTCGGTACGGAAGAGTCCGATGCCCTCGGCATGCGCCTCCACGGCGGTGTTCGCATCGGCGACACCGCCCGCGTTCGCGAGGAGCGCGACGCTCTCACCGTCTGCGAGCGCGCCCCGGCCGTCGAAGGGGACGATCTCGGATGCCGCTCGCGCCACCTCGATCGCCTCGGCGGACGGCTCCACCTCGACCGTCCCCCGCTCCCCATCGACGAGAACGACGGAATCGGCCGCGATGCCGGTCGCCCCCGCCGCGGCGACCACCGCCGGCAGTCCGAGCGACCGGGCGATGATGGCCGTGTGCGAGGTGGGTCCGCCCTCCTCCGTGACGAGCGCTATGCAGTTGCCCCCTTCGAGCGCGGCGGTGTCGGCGGGAGCGAGGTCGCGGGCGACGAGCACGAACGGCTCGTCGCGCTCCGGTACGCCGGGCAGATCCACCTCGAGGATCTCGGCGATGATCCGATCGCGGACATCGAGCACGTCGGCGACGCGCTCCGCCATCCGACCGCCGAGAGCGGCGAGCGTACGCGCATGTGCGCCACCGACCTCCCAGACCGCCCGCGCCGCCGTGCGGCCCTTCGCCTGTACGAGGGCCGTAGCCTCTGCGACCAGCTCAGGGTCCGATGCCAAGAGCCGCGAGGTGTCGAGGATCGCCCGCGATTCACTGCTCGCCTTCTCGGTGCGGCGTCGCAGCTGATCGGCCACGGCGACGGCGGCCCACTCGATCGCCGAGACCTCAGCGGCCCGATCGGCCGGCGCGACGGTCACGGCGGGGTCGGGTTCGACGAGCGGCGATCCGAGGAGGACCACCGGTGCGGAGACGAGTCCCGGACTCACACCGCGGCCGCGCAGCACTGTGCCGCGAGCGACCGGCGCGGATCCCGGGGCGGGCGCGGAGGTGACAGAAGCGGAGGACGAGGTGGCGGAGGATGAGCTGGCGGAGGATGAGGTGGCGGATTCGGGGGAATCGGACCTCGTGGACGCCGGTGGCTCGGCGGATGCTGAGGTGGTGCCCTCTCCGAACCCGTCCTCGAACAGCCCTGAGACCCGGTCGAGTGCGGCCTCGGCCTCAGGACCCTCCGCTGTCAGCTCGACCTCGTCGCCGTGACGCGCATCGAGCACGAGCAGACGCGACAGACTCGCCGCCGAGGCCTCGGGACCGTCGGGCAGTCGCCGCAGTCTCACGACCGCCCCGGCCGATGCCTCGGCGATCAGCGCGGCGGGGCGCGCGTGGATACCGAGTGCGTTGCGCACCCGGACAGTGCGCGTGAGTGCGGAGCCGGAGGAGTCCACGGCTGACGCGCCGTCGGAGCCCGCGCCCGGGGTCTCCGCGGCGACGGCGGCATGCTCCTCGCCCAACTGATCCGCCTTCGCGGCGAGCGCTCCCGAGGCTTCCGCAGCGACAGCATCCAGCGCTCCGCCGGCCGAAGCCGACACCACGGCGGCGAGCAGCCCCTCGACGAAAGGCGCAGGAGCCAGCCGCACGGGCACGTCGCTCGCGCGCAGTTCGAGCGCGAGCTCCGCGCTCAGCACGGCCGACCCGAGATCCATCACCACGAGAACGCCATCGCAGTCGGCGGCGAGCTCATCGATCGCCGACGCCACGGCGACGGCATCTGTGCCGAGCACCGGCGCGCCGTCGGCATCCGTCCCCGCCCCCGCGGCAACGCGCACCTGTGCCCGACCCGACGGCACCATCTGCAGGGCGAGTTCGAGTGCCGCCTCCCCGAGCCGAGCGCTGTGGGAGACGGCGACGACGCCGATCATCAGGACGAGCCGGCGATCGCGTCGGCGAGCGTCTCGAAAAGCAGCGTCACGGATGCCGCGCCCGGATCGAGGTGGCCGGCGCTCCGCTCCCCCAGATAGCTCGCGCGCCCCTTTCGGGCGACGAGCGGAGTGGTGGAATCCCGGCCTACCGCCGCTGCCTTCGCTGCGGCGCGGGTCGCCTCGGCGAGTCCTGCCCCTCGCTGGACGCCTGTGTCCAGAGCATCCACCGCAGGTGCCATCGCGTCGAACAGTGTCTTGTCCCCCGGCTCGGCCTTGCCCCGCGCGACGATACCGTCGAGCCCGGCTCGCAGCGCGGCTGCGAGGGCTGCGGCATCCAGCTCTGCGACGGCCCCGGCCGTCATGCCCATGCGCAGGAACAGCGTGCCGTAGAGGGGACCGCTCGCGCCGCCGACGGAGCTGACGAGCGTCATCCCGACGCTCTTGAGCAATTCGTCCATCGTGGTGGGCGCGGCGGATCCGAGCTTCTCGACGACCGCCGCCATCCCGCGGGTCATGTTCGCCCCGTGGTCGGCGTCGCCGATCGCCGAGTCGAGCTCGGTGAGCCAGTCGCGCTTCTCGGTCACGGCGTCGCGGAATCGCGTGATCCAGTCGACGACGGTCGCGGTGTCGATCGTCTCCGCCATGGCGTCAGACCCCCCAGCGCAGGCCGGGGGTGTTCACGGGCGCGTCCCACAGCCTCAGGATCTCGTCGTCTGCGGCGAGCACCGTGACCGAGCATCCGGCCATGTCCAGCGAGGTGATGTAGTTGCCGACGAGGTTGCGCGCGATCTGGATTCCGGCCTCCTCCAGCAGCGCCGCGACCTCGCCGTACATGAGGTAGAGCTCGATCTGCGGCGTCGCGCCCATGCCGTTGAGCATGACGATCGCGGGACCGGTGCGATCGAGGTCGGCGACGATCGGCTCGACCAGCTGCCGGGCGATCTCGGATGCCGGAGCGAGCGGTTCGCGGTGCCTGCCAGGCTCGCCGTGGATGCCGATGCCGATCTCCATCTGGTCCTCGGGCAGGTCGAAGGTCGGCTTGCCCGCGGCGGGCACCGTGCAGCTCGTCAGGGCCATGCCCATCGAGCGGCCCTGACCGTTGATGCGCTGGGCGAGCGCGACGACCGACGCGAGGTCCTGCCCCTCCTCTGCTGCGGCACCGACCAGCTTCTCCAGCAGCACCGTGAGTCCGACGCCTCGACGACCAGCGGTGTAGAGCGAATCCTGCACCGCGACATCGTCGTCGACGACCACCGTGCCGACCTCGATGCCCTCCATGGACGCGAGCTCGGCGGCCATCTCGAAGTTCAGCACGTCGCCCGTGTAGTTCTTCACGATGTGCAGGACTCCGGCACCTCGGTCGACCGCTTTCGTCGCCGCCTGCACCCGGTCCGGGGTCGGCGAGGTGAAGATCTCGCCCGCGACGGCCGCATCGAGCATCCCCTCGCCGACGAATCCGCCGTGGAGCGGTTCGTGACCCGATCCGCCGCCCGACACCACCGCGACCTTGCCCTGCGCCTTCGGCGTCGCGCGCGTGACGACGTGCGTCGCAAGATCGACGGCGAGCTCCGGATGCGCGAGGGCCACCCCCCTGAGCGATTCGACGAGCACGTCCTCCGGCGCGTTGATGAGCTTCTTCATGCTGGATCTCCTTTGATCTCGACCGCACGGCTCTCCGAGAAATCGGAAAGGAATTCGTCAATGTCGAATATGCTCGGGCGGAGTCCTGATGTCAAGGGAGAGGAGGACGGTACCGTGATCCAGGCGATAGATCGCGCGGCCAAGGTGCTCGAGCTGCTGCAGGGCGCCCGGCACCTCGGGATCAGCGACCTCGCCGCCGCGCTCGATCTGCCACCCTCGACCGTGCACGGCATCGTCAAGTCACTGCGCGAGCACGGACTCGTCGCCAAGGAGCGCGGGGGCCAGCGCTACATCCTCGGTCCTACTCTGCTGCGCCTCAGCAACGTCTACCTCGACACCCTCGACGTGCGCGCCAGGGCGATGCGCTGGACCCAGGAGCTCGCGCGTCGGACGGAGCTGCCGGTGCGGCTCGGCGCTCCGCACTTCCACGAGGTGCTCGTGATCCACCACGAGCTGCGGCCCGACAACAGCAGGCAGATGCTCGAGACGGGCGTCGCCATCCCGGCGCACGCCTCGGCGATGGGCAAGGTACTGCTCGCGTGGGATCTCGGGTTCCAGCGCACGGTGTTCGAGAGACCGCTGCACAGCCTGACGGGGGACACGATCACAGACATCGCGCGTCTCACCCTCGACTTCGCAACCACCCTCGAACGCGGAACGGCGGCCGAGTCCGACGAGGCCGTTCTCGGAGAATCGTCGATCGCGGCACCCGTCGCCGACGCCTCGAACGAGATCGTCGCCGCGGTCGCCGTCGTCATTCCCACCTCCCAGGGCCCGGCGACGGATGCCGTGCTCGACGCCGTGCGCGAGACCGCGCGGAACATCTCCCGCGAACTCGGCGCCACGAGCTGGCCTCCGCGCGTGGCGCCCGACGAGGACTAGGAACGACGCCAGGATCAGGGAGCCGACGGCGGATCGGGGATCCGTCGCGGACGGGGCCCTTGACGAAGCTCGGTGGGCAGGGGCGGTCACACCGGAAGAAACGTCAGCCGCGCAGCGCCAGCGCGAAAGGCAGCACGGAACATACGACCACAAGCGCGCGTCGCGTCAACCGCGCAGCGCCAGCGCGAAGGGCAGCACCGCGGTCGCCCCGGCACGTCGGAGTTCGCGGGCAGCGACCGTCATCGTCCACCGGCTGTCGACGAGATCGTCGACGAGCAGCACCGGGCCGGACGGCACGTCGAGTCGCGCAGCGCTCAACCGCCCCCAGAGTCCCGCGAGCCGGAACACGCTGTTGCCGCCGGACTCGCCACTCGGGCCTCCATCGACCGACTCCAGTGCGCCGAGGTAGGGCAACCGCCCCACCTCGGCGAGACCGCGGGCGAGCGAGTCGACGAGGAGAGGGTGCGAGCGCGACGGCATGGCCACCACGGCGACCGGCCGCTCGGCCCACTCCCAGCGCGCGAGCACGCGGATGCAGGCGTCGAGCACCTGCGGGGTGACGGCGGCATCGGGCACTCCAGCGGCGAACATCTGGCGCAGCGTGCCGCCCCACCCGAGGTCCGTCAGGCGAGCGAGCGCGCGCCCTTCGTCGGCCTGCTCGTCGGCGGGGATCCGCCCGCGCACGGGGACCTCGAGCCGGTCGGCGCCGGTCGGCCAGGCGCGCCGTGGTTCGATCGGCACCCCCACGCGGTCGAGCGACTCGGCCGCCTGCGCTCCGGCCCGCGTGGCGATCTCGCGCGGGAACCACTCCCCCGCACAGTTGTCGCACCGCCCGCAGGGCGCCGCCGTGTCGTCGTCGAGCGCACGCTGCAGGAACTCCATGCGGCATCCCGCGGTCTGCTCGTAGTCGAGCATGTGCTGCTGCTCGGCCACGCGCTCGGCGGCGATCCGTTCATAGCGCGCGGCGTCGTACGTCCACGGCTCGCCGGTCGCGATCCAGCCGCCCTGCACCTTGCGCACCGCGCCGTCGACGTCGAGCACCTTGAGCAGCAGCTCCAGCGGCGTGCGCCGGATGTCGACCATCGCTTCGAGCGCCGGTGTCGAGATCGGGGCGTCGCCGAGCGCACCGATCACCCGCTCGGCACGCTCACGATCGGGCATCGACGCCGTCGCGAAATAGTGCCAGATGTCGCGGTCCTCGACGCCGGGCAGCAGCAGCACGTCTGCGCTGTCACTCGCTCGACCGGCGCGACCGACCTGCTGGTAGTAAGCCACCGGCGACGACGGCGCTCCGAGATGCACGACGAAGCCGAGGTCGGGCTTGTCGAACCCCATCCCCAGAGCGCTCGTCGCGACGAGCGCCTTCACCTCGTTGCGCTTCAGCATCCCCTCGGACTCCTCGCGCTCCTCGGCATCCGTCTGTCCTGTGTAGGCCCTCACGTCATGCCCGTGCTCACGCAGCAGCCGTGCGGTGTCGACGGCTGCCGACACCGTGAGTGTGTAGATGATGCCCGAGCCGGGGAGGTCGTCGAGATGGCTGAGCAGCCACGCCAGCCGACTCGTGGAGTCGCGCAGCCGCAGCACGCCGAGACGCAGCGAGGTACGGGCGAGCGGTCCGCGGATCGTCAGGACCGGTTCAGAAGAAGAGTCCTGCGTCAGGCTGCCGAGCTGTTCGGCCACATCGGCCACGACCCGGCTGTTCGCCGTCGCCGTGGTCGCCAGCACCGGCACGCCCGGCGGCATCCGCGCGATGAGGTCACGCAGGCGCCGGTAGTCGGGACGGAAGTCATGCCCCCAGTCGCTGATGCAGTGCGCCTCGTCGACAACCAGCATGCCGATGCGTCGCACGAGCGTCGGCAGCTGCTGCTCGCGGAAGGACGGGTTGTTCAACCGCTCGGGCGACACCAGCAGCACGTCGACCTCGTCTCGGTCGAGCTGGGCGAGCACGTCGCTCCACTCGTGCGCGTTGGTCGAGTTGATCGCGACAGCCCGCACCCCCGCGCGCTCCGCCGCGGCGATCTGGTCGCGCATCAGCGCGAGCAGCGGCGACACCAGCACCGTCGGCCCGGCGCCCTGCCGACGCAACAGCAATGTGGCGACGAAGTACACCGCGGACTTGCCCCATCCCGTGCGCTGCACGACGAGCGCCCGTCGCCGACCTCCGACCAGCGCCTCGATCGCCTCGAACTGCCCGTCGTGGAAGTCGGCGTCGGGACGGCCGACCAGCTCGCGGAGGGCGGAGAGCGCCTGATCTCGGATGCCGTCGCTCGTCGCGGTCGGATGCGCGGTCTCGGCGGGGGAAGTCATGCCTCCACTCTGCCCGAGGCGTCGGACATCCACGTCGCGACCGTCCACAGCCGGCTGGCACGACGAGCCCGACGCCCTCCAGCGCCGGTAGCGTGAGGACATGATCTCCCGGGAACTCGCCGTCCGCCTCCGAGACGCCGGACTCGGCTGGCACCCCGCCGAGGGCGACCGATTCCAGCTCGACCTGCCCGAGGAGATCGAGCTCGAGGCTGAGGCCGACGTCTTCACCGTCAGTGCGATGACGATCGAGGCGCGGCAGACCCCGAGCGGCACCGACCTCGCCTTCAACGGCACGACCGAATGGGCGCTCGACGCGGTGACACTGGCCGACGCCGTCTGGCTGCCGCGCGAGGACCAGCTGCGAGACCTGCTGCGAGGGACGTTCCGGGCACTGGTGCGCCTCCAGGACTCGTTCCGCGTCGACGTCGAGATCGCCGGCGAGACGCTCTCGTTCGAGCATCCTGAGCCGTCCGAGGCGTACGGACGAGCGCTCCTCGAGCTCGTGTCGCGCTCTCGCTGAGCGCCCCGCGGAAGGGCGCCTTGAAGAGCGTGCACGCGTGTGTCAGAATAACCTAACGATCGGTCAGTAAAGCCGATCCGCACACCGCCCCACGGAGGAGTCGATGATGACCAGCCCCGCAGACCTCTCGCTCGTCGAGGAGACGTCTGAGCAGCAGCGCGTCTTCGACGAGCTCATCGCGAACGAGCAGCGCATCGAGCCCCGCGACTGGATGCCCGACGCCTACCGCAAGACGCTCATCCGCCAGATCTCGCAGCACGCGCACTCCGAGATCATCGGCATGCAGCCGGAGGGCAACTGGATCACCCGCGCGCCGAGCCTCAAGCGCAAGGCGATCCTCATGGCGAAGGTGCAGGACGAGGCCGGCCACGGTCTCTACCTCTACTCGGCCGCGCAGACGCTCGGCATCACGCGTGACGCGATGATGGACCAGCTCATCAGCGGCAAGGCGAAGTACTCCTCGATCTTCAACTACCCCACGCCGACCTGGGCCGACATGGGCGCGATCGGCTGGCTCGTCGACGGCGCGGCGATCTGCAATCAGGTGCCGCTGTGCCGGGCGTCGTACGGTCCCTACGGCCGGGCGATGGTGCGCATCTGCAAGGAGGAGTCGTTTCACCAGCGCCAGGGCTTCGAGATCCTGCTCTCGCTCATGCGCGGCACCGACGAGCAGCGTCGGATGGCGCAGGATGCCGTGAACCGCTGGTACTGGCCGAGCCTGGCGATGTTCGGGCCGCCCGACGACCAGTCCCCCAACTCCGCCCAGTCCATGGCGTGGAAGATCAAGCGCTTCTCGAACGACGAACTGCGGCAGCGGTTCATCGGGATGCTCGTGCCGCAGGCCGAGATCCTCGGCGTCACACTGCCCGACCCCGACCTCCGCTGGAACGACGAGGCGGGACGCTACGACATGGGCGAGATCGACTGGAACGAGTTCTTCGAGATCCTCCGCGGCAACGGGCCGTGCAACGCCGAGCGTCTCGAGCGTCGCCGCACCGCCCACGAGGAGGGCGCATGGGTGCGCGAGGCCGCTGCGGAGTACGCCCGCAAGCGGACCGCGGCCGGTCGGGCCGTGGCGTGATGGCGACTCCTGGACACGACGAGCGAGAGTCCTGGGTTCCTGGAACGACGGAAGGGACGGTGGGGTGATGGCGACTCCTGGACACGACGAGCACGAGCCCTGGCCCCTGTGGGAGGTCTTCGTGCGGGCGAATCGGGGACTGAGCCACGTGCACGTCGGCTCGCTGCATGCACCGGACGCCGACATGGCGATCCGCAACGCCCGCGACCTCTACACGCGGCGGGGCGAGGGCGTCTCCATCTGGGCGGTTCCCGCCGACGCGATCACCACGAGCGACCCGGACGCGAAGGGCGCCTACTTCGAGAGCGCCGCGGGCAAGAACTACCGTCACGCCGTGTACTACACGGCCTCCGAGGGGGTGCCGCACCTGTGAGCGAGCACGATCCCGCGCGTGCAGCGCATGATGACCCGCACGGAGACGTCCTCGTCGAAGAGCTGCGCCTGAGCGCCGAGATCTCCGGCGGCGGCGGTGTCGCCGCATCCGCCGACGTCGCCGAGTACGCGCTCCGACTCGGCGACGACGCACTCATCCTCTCCCAGCAGCTCGGCGCCTGGATCTCGCGCGCACCGGAGCTCGAGGAAGACGTCGCGCTCGGCAACATCGCGTTGGATCTGCTCGGTCACGCGCGCTCCTTCCTCCACTACGCCGGGTCGTGGGACGGGCGCAGCGAGGACGACCTCGCGTTCTTCCGCGACGAGCCGGAGTTCCGCTGCGCGTGGATCGTCGAGCAGCCCAACGGCGACTTCGCGCAGACGATCGCGCGCCAGTTCGTCGTCTCCACCTACATGTTCGAGCTGTACGCGGCTCTCCGCGCGAGCACCGACGAGACGTTCGCCGCCATCGCCGAGAAGGCACTGAAGGAGGTCGACTACCACCGCGACCACTCCGTGCAATGGGTGCTGCGGCTCGCAGGCGGCACCGACGAGTCGCGACGTCGCATGATCCGCGCGATCGGCGACGTCTGGCCGTACGTCGACGAGCTGTTCCGCGACGATGACCTGATCGAGCGCCTCGGCGACACCGTCGTCCGGCCGTCGAGCCTGCGCGGCGGTTTCGACACGGTCGTCGACACGGTGTTCGCCGAAGCGCAGCTCGAGGTGCCGACCGTCGCCGCCTCGTCCGCCGGCGGGCGCCACGGCGCCCACTCCACCCCGTTCGGGCACCTGCTCGCCGAGATGCAGGTGCTCGCGCGTCGGCATCCGGGGGCATCGTGGTGACTGTGCGAGATGCGCGTCCCCTCTCCCGCGACGACGCGTGGACGATCGCCGCGGGCGTCGCCGACCCCGAGGTTCCGGTGCTGACGATCGAGGACCTCGGCGTGCTGCGCGCGGTCGAGGTCGACGGCGAGACGGTGCGGGTCGACATCACGCCCACGTACAGCGGCTGCCCGGCCATGGACACGATCCGCGACGACGTCATCCTCGCGCTCACCGCGGCCGGCGTCGCGAGCGTCGACGTGCGGTTCGTGCTCTCCCCCGCGTGGACCACGGACTGGATGTCGGATGCCGGCAAGGAGAAGCTCGAGCGCTACGGCATCGCCCCTCCCTCCGGGCGTGCGGCCGTCTCCTCCGGTCCGATCCGCCTCGCGATCAGCGTGCGCTGCCCGCGCTGCGGATCGCTCGACACCCGCGAGGTCTCCCGCTTCGGGTCGACCTCGTGCAAGGCGCTGTACGAGTGCCGCGCCTGCCTCGAACCCTTCGACCACTTCAAGGTGCACTGATGAGAGAGGTGCACTGATGGGACTGTTCACGACTCGCCCCGCGCCGACCGGTGCGCCGCCGAGGCCGGCATCCGCAGACCGGCGCCCGGCTCATCAGCGTGCCACGTTCCACACGCTCGCGGTCGAGAGCGTCCGTCCCCTCACCGACGATGCCGTCGAGGTCACCTTCACCGTCCCCGCGACGCTGGCCGAGGACTACGACCACCTCCCCGGTCAGTACGTGGCGCTGCGCACGACGCTCGACGGGGTGGAGGTCCGACGCTCGTACTCACTGTGCCGGGCGCCCGAACATCGGACCCCCGAGCAGGTGGCCGCCGGCATGCCGACGCGGCTGAGCGTCGCCGTCAAGCGCGACGAGGGCGGCCGGTTCTCCACCTGGGCGCAGACCGGACTGCATCCGGGATTCGAGATCGACGTGATGAGTCCGCAGGGCACGTTCGCATCGGGGCTGGACGACCTTGATCGTCGGCACGTGGTCGGCATCGCCGCCGGCTCCGGCATCACCCCGCTCATGGCGCTCGCGCACACGGTGCTCGGCCGGTCGGACACGGCGCGGTTCACCCTGCTGTACACGAATCGCGCGACCGTCGACGTGATGTTCCTGGAAGACCTCGCCGACCTCAAGGACCGCTATCCGACCCGGCTGACGCTCCATCACGTGCTGTCGCGCGAGCAGCGCACCGCTCCGGTGCTCTCCGGACGACTCGACGAGGAGCGGCTGCGCACGATCCTCTCCTCGCTCATCGATCCGACCGATGTCGACGAGTGGTTCCTGTGCGGCCCCCTTGCGCTCGTCGACCTGTGCCGTGGGGTGCTCGCCGACGTCGGTGTGGCGAAGGAACACGTCCGCTTCGAGCTGTTCACGACCGGAGACGAGCCCGTCCGCGTCGCGCGGCCGGTCGAGGTGCGTGCGGGTGAGAGGACGGTGCGCATCGAGGTCACGCTCGATGGCGTGTCGTCGACGGTGGAGAGCCCGGTCGACGCGCACGAGTCCGTCCTGAACGCGGCGCTGCGCGTGCGCCCCGACGCACCGTTCGCCTGCGCGGGCGGTGTGTGCGGGACCTGCAGGGCGCGCGTGCTCGAGGGCAGTGTCACGATGACCGAGAACTACGCGCTCGAACCAGACGAGCTGGAGCGCGGCTACGTGCTGACCTGCCAGTCCCACCCCACCAGCGACCGCGTCGTGGTCGACTACGACGTCTGAGGAGTTCCGATGATAGATCTCGCGATCGCCGACGATGTCGCCACGGTCGTCCTTGACGCACCGTCCAGGCTCAACGCGCTCGACGAGCAGGCGCTGCATGACCTGGGGCGGGCCTACGACGATGCCGAGCGGGACGGGGTCCGCGCGCTCGTCCTGCGCGGTGAAGGGCGGGCGTTCTGCGCCGGCCGCGACATCTCGGGCCTCGATCCCCGCGACGACGACGTGATCGGCTACCTGGGCGGCCTCGTCACGCCGCTGCTGCAACGCATGTCGCGGTTCCCCGCGCCGACGTTCGCGGTCGCGCACGGCGCGTGCCTCGGCGTCGGTCTCGGGCTCCTCATCGCCACGGATGTCGTGTACGTCGCCGAGTCCGCGAAGATCGGGTCGCCGTTCGGTGCGCTCGGCGCGACGCTCGACTCCGGCGGACACTCGTACTTCGTCGACCGACTCGGCCCGCACCGCACGCTCGACCTCATCTACACCGGCCGTCTGATGAGCGGGGCGGAGGCGGTGGGAGCAGGACTGTTCTCTCGCGTGTTCCCCGACGACGAGGTCGTGCAGGCGACGAAGGATGCCGCAGCCGCGGCCGCCCGCGGCGCCACTGCCGCGTTCCTCGCGAGCAAGCAGCTCGTCGCTCGCATCCGTGACGAGCGCCTCGCCCTGTGGCAGTCGGTCGAAATCGAGAACGCCGCGCAGGCCGCCCTCTGCGACACCGCCGACTACCGAGAGGGCTTCGCCGCCTTCCAGGAGAAGCGCCGCCCGGAATTCCGAGGGCGCTGAGGACGCGGAGGGTCGAGCGCAAGGGCCTGGGCTGATGTCCGACCCCACTGTCAGACTGCGGGGATGAAGCTCGCTGACGTGGTCACCACCGCCGAGACGGTGACGTCCACCACCTCCCGTCTTGCGAAGATCGACGCGCTCGCAACCCTCCTCTCGGCGGCGGATGCGGAGGAGCTGCCCGTCGTCGTCGGTCTGCTGCTCGCCTCGCCGCGCCAGGGCAAGCTCGGCGTCGGGTGGCGCGGGCTGTCGGCGCTCGACGTCGTGCATGCCGACGACCCGGCGTTGTCGATCGCCGACGTCGACGAATCACTCGATACTCTCGTCGCGTCAACCGGATCCGGCTCGACCGCGACCCGCACTCGGCTCCTCACCGACCTCGCCTCACGCGCGACCGCGACGGAGTGGGGCTTCCTCTCCCGCTCCATGCTCGGCGAACTGCGCACGGGCGCGCTCTCCGGCGTGCTGCTCGACGCCGTCGCCAGGGCATCCGATCGCCCCGCCGACATCGTGCGTCGCGCGGCGATGCTCTCGGGAGACCTCGGCGAGACCGCCGTCGTGGCCCTCACGGGAACCGAGGAGGAGCTCGACGCGATCGGACTCGCCGTCGGACGCCCCGTGCTGCCCATGCTCGCGGGCACGGCGACCACCCCGACCGCTGCTCTCGAGATCACCGGCGAGGCGTCGGTCGAGTACAAGCTCGACGGCGCGCGCATCCAGGTTCACCGGCACGGCGACGACGTACACGTCTACACCCGCAGTCTGGCTGACGTGACGCATCGCGTTCCCGAGCTGGTCGAGATCGTCCGCGGCCTGCCCGTCGACGACGTGATCCTCGACGGTGAGACGCTGTCACTCGACGAAGACGGCGGCCCTCGCCCTTTCCAGGAGACCATGTCGCGATTCGGCGCAGACGCCGCCCGCGAGCTCGCGCTGCGTCCCTGGTTCTTCGACGTCCTGCACGTCGACGGCCGCGACCTCATCGACGAACCGCTGTCGGTACGTCTCACCGAACTCGAGCGTGTCGCAGGCGAATGGCGGATGCCCGGGATCGTCACCGCCGACCCCGAGGCCGCCGAGCAGCTGTCCCGCGACGCACTCGCCGCGGGCCATGAAGGCGTGCTCGTCAAGGGCATCGACTCGACCTACACGGCCGGTCGCCGTGGCAAGGCCTGGATCAAGGTCAAGCCCGTGCTCACCTACGACCTCGTCGTCCTCGGTGCCGAATGGGGATCAGGTCGCCGCCAGGGATGGCTGTCGAACCTGCACCTCGGCGCGCGGGATCCCGACGGGGAGTTCGGCGAGCCGGGCGGGTTCGTCATGGTGGGCAAGACGTTCAAGGGACTCACCGACGAGCTGCTGCGGTGGCAGACAGAGCAGTTCCCTGACCACGAGACCCGCCGGACGCGGAGCACTGTCTACCTCGATCCGCATTTCGTGGTCGAGATCGCGATCGACGGCGTGCAGCGGTCGCCTCGTTACCCGGGCGAGATCGCGCTGCGCTTCGCGCGGGTGAAGAGCTACCGCGCTGATAAGACCCCGGCCGAGGCCGACACGATCCAGACCTTGCGGGGATTGCTACGCGGGTGACCGATATCGCGTATTCGCGATACCATGGGGGTATGCGGCGAGGAGCTGATCTGATCCGGCGGGCGCGTGAAAGTGCGGGCCTGACGCAAGCTGCGCTCGCGCAACGCTCCGGGATCCCTCAGAGCGTGATCAGCGAGTACGAGACGGGGCGCCGGGATCCCTCCGTCACCGCGCTCGACCGGCTCGTGGGAGCCGCAGGAATGCGCCTCAGCCTCGGCGACGAACCAGAGACGCTCAAGGAAGTGCGCGTACGAGGCGCTGAGCTCAGGGCACTGCTGGCGGGATACGGCGCGAGCAACATCGAGGTGTTCGGCAGTGTCGCCCGGGGCGACGATGACGAGGACAGTGACATCGACCTTCTCGTCGATCTCGATTCTTCCGTCGGGATGTTCGCGCTCGGGCGAATGCGATCCGCCGCGGAAGCGCTGTTGAGGCGGCCTGTCGACGTCGTCCCGCGTTCCGGACTCAAGCCCCCGATCGCCGCACAGGTGCTGCGCGACGCGGTGCCGCTGTGAGCAGGCACGAACGCGCTCGACTGCAGGACATCGCCTCGGCATGCGCTGCGATCACTCGCTACATCGACCGCGCGGATGTCGACGACGACATCGTCTTCGACGCAGTCCGCATCCGTCTTCTGGAGATCGGGGAAGCGGTGAAGGATCTCGACCCCGAGGTGCTCGCGACCGAGCCGGACATCCCATGGCGCGAGGTCTCCCGGATGCGCGATCAGTTGGCGCACCGCTACTTCGATACCGCGCATGCGATCGTCCATGCCACCGCGCGGCACGACATCCCCCGACCCGCGGCAGCCACTCAGCGCCTTCTCGCAGCCTCGCGGGATTGAGAGGTCGGGCGCGGCGGCTGACGGTCTGCCGACTCAGGCCGCGTGCAGCAGACCCGGGTCAGGGCTGACCACGGCACCCACGCCGATCCCCGGCACCTGCAGAGTCACGCCGTCGGCGGGAGACCCAGGTCCTCCTCGCGCACCGTGCCCTGGAACGACCACGGGAAGTTGATCCACAGGTCCGTGTCCTTCCAGGCGTAGTCCGGTTGGATGATCGTCGACGGCTTCGTGTAGATCGTGACCGACCGCACGTCGGCACCCTTGTCCTTCAGCAGCTGCACCGCGAGCGCGAGCGTGCGACCCGAGTCGGCGACGTCGTCGACGAGCAGCACGCGGCGGCCGTCGAGGTAGTCCATGTCGAGGGCGGGCGGCAGCACCTCAGGCGCGTCGAGCACCGTGCCGATACCCGTGTAGAACTCGACGTTGATCGCGCCGCAGTTCTTCGCGCCGAGCCCGTAGGCGATGGCGCCGGCCGGCAGCAGCCCGCCGCGGGCGATCGCCACGACGACCTCCGGCTCGAAGCCGCTGTCGAGGATCGACCGCGCGAGATCCCGCGTCGCCGAACCGAATCCGTCCCAGGTGAGCGTCTCGCGCTCGATCGAAGCATCCGTCACCGACCCATTCTCCCCTACCCGAGCTTCCGGTCAGCACTAGAATCGACCTGTCCGGCTCGATGCCGGTGCTTGAAAAAGAGGCACGAAGCCCCGCGAAGATGCGGCGGCGAGACACATACGGAACGCATCTCTCTCCGTCACTGTCTCGAAAGGCCCTCGCATGCCCACCGTGTCCGCGCACGTCGCCCTCACCCTCGCCCAGCACATCGACGCCGTCTTCGGCGTCATGGGTAACGGCAACGCCTACTTCCTCGATGCCCTCGAGACTCAGACGGATGCCGTCTTCACCGCGGTCCGCCACGAGCAGGGCGCCGTGGTCGCCGCCGATGCCCACTTCCGCGCCTCAGGGCGCATCGCGGCCGGCACCTCCACCTACGGCGCCGGGTTCACGAACACTCTCACCGCCCTCGCCGAGGCCGTGCAGGCGCACGTTCCCCTCGTGCTCGTCGTCGGCGACGAACCCACCTCGGGACCGCGGCCGTGGGACGTCGATCAGATCGCCCTCGCCTCCGCGGTCGGCGCCCGCACCTACACGGTCGGACGAGCGGATGCCGCAGCCACCACCGTCATCGCCGTCGAACACGCCCTGACCTATCGAGTGCCCGTCGTTCTCGCCATCCCCTACGACGTCGCGGCCCTGGAAGCGGGTCCTGTCCCCGCGGCGCCGGAGCCCCGCCTCCCCGCCCCGCTCGCCCCTCGCGGGGCGTTCGCCGACGGCATGCTCGACGAGATCGCAGAGGCTCTTCGGGGCGCCGCGCGTCCGTTCCTGCTCGCGGGACGCGGAGCGTGGCTCGCCGGCGCGGGCGCGGCACTGGGCGACCTGGCGCACCTGACCGGTGCGCTCACCGCCTCCTCGGCGCTCGGCCGTGGTGTTTTTCCGGCCGCGGAGTACGACCTCGGCGTCACGGGCGGTTTCGGGGCGGACGGAGCCATGGAACTCGTGCGCTCCGCCGATGTCGCGGTCGTGTTCGGCGCGTCGCTCAACCAGTTCACGATGCGCTTCGGCGAGCTTTTCGCGCCCGGTACCCGGGTGTTCCAGATCGACACCGCACCGGCGGCCACGCACCCGCACGTGGGCGGCTTCGTGCGCGCCGACGCGCGACT
The DNA here is from genome assembly GCF_023715885.1 of Microbacterium hydrocarbonoxydans. Taxonomy (GTDB): domain Bacteria; phylum Actinomycetota; class Actinomycetes; order Actinomycetales; family Microbacteriaceae; genus Microbacterium; species Microbacterium hydrocarbonoxydans_C. Next base: position 663,534 of record NZ_JAMBOY010000002.1, read on the forward strand.
CGCCGCAGAAGCACTGTTGACTCGACTGCGAGCCGAAGATGCACCGTCGCACACCGCAGCTGGCCCGTGGCGCGAATCCGTCGACGTCACCGCGGCGCGCGCCTACGAGACGGGCGACGAACTCGCCCCCGACGGCCGGCTCGACCCGCGTTCGGCGGCGAAGCGCATCGGCGAGCTGCTCCCCGAGGACCGCGTCGTCGTCTCAGACGGCGGACACTTCATCGGCTGGGCGAACATGTACTGGCCGGTCGCGGCTCCCGACCGCACGATGATGGTGGGCACGGCGTTCCAGTCGATCGGCCAGGGGTGGCCCAGCGTCGTCGGCGCCGCGCTCGCCCGCCGCGACTCAACGATCGTGCTCACCTCGGGCGACGGCGGAGGGCTCATGGCGATCGCCGACCTCGAATCCGCCGTGCGGGCAGCGCGCGGCCGAGGCATGGCCGTGATCTGGAACGACGCCGCCTACGGTGCCGAGGTGAACCTCTACGGCCTCAAGGGCCTGGCCGAGGCGCCGATGCGCATCCCCGAGGTCGACTTCGCCGCGTTCGGTGCCGCGGTCGGCGCGGAAGGCGTCGTCGTGCGCACCCTCCCCGACCTGGAGCGCCTGCGCACGTGGGCCTCCGAAGATCCAGCCGATCGTCGCTTCCTCCTCCTCGACCTGCGGATCTCGGGCGACGTGATCGCGCCGTACCAGCAGGAGATCATCCGTGTGAACTCCTGACGGGACGAACCCCGGCGGCGCCGGAGATGGATCCCCTCGATAGGCTCGCGATATGGCCTCCGACCCCGACGTGCTGCGCTACAGCGCTTTCGCCGCGACCACCGACGGCGGCAATCCCGCCGGCGTCGTCCTCGACGCCGCAGGTCTGACTGCCGAGCGGATGCAGCAGATCGCCGCCGAGGTCGGATACTCCGAGACCGCCTTCCTCGTCGCGCGGGCGGCCGACTCGCCCGTCCCGCGGTACCGGGTCCGCTACTGGTCGCCCGCCGCAGAGGTGCCGTTCTGCGGACACGCGACGGTCGCGACCGCCGTCGCCCTCGCCGAGCGCGACGGCGTGGGCCAGGTCATCTTCGACACGGACGCCGGATCGATCGCACTGCGCTCCCGCATCGCCGATGGTGACATCGGCGTCTCGTTCACGAGCGTCGAGCCCGAGGTGCGCGACCTCGACGACGACGTGCTCGACCGGCTGCTCGCGCTTCTCGGCATCGTCCGCACCGACCTCGATCCCCGCTTCCCGCCGAAGGAATCGTTCGCCGGCAACTGGCACCCCGTCGTGACGATCGCCGACCGGGAGCTGTTCGACCAGTTCCGGTTCGCGCCGAGGGAGATCGCCGCACTCATGCGCGAACAGGGGTGGCTCGGCACAGTGACCGTGTTGCACGCCACCGGTCCGGCCGACTTCGACGCGCGCAACCTGTTTCCCGTGGGCCGGATCACCGAGGATCCCGCGACCGGCTCCGCCGCGGCATCCGTGGGCGCGTACCTCCGCGAACGAGGGCACGCGGAGCGCAGCATCCGGATCCATCAGGGCGCACACGTGCGCCGACCGAGCCTTCTTAGGGTCACGATCCCCGACGTCGGCGGCATAGAGGTGTCGGGCGGTGCGACCCGGCTGCAGGGCTGACTGTCGTCGGTCGGCAGGCATCCTCTCTCCAGCCCTGCCCCAGCCCGACCTCCGTCCTTCCCCGCAACTTCTGCGGCCTCGGGGTGATTTCTGAGGCCTCGGCGCGCAAGAACGACCGCAGAAGTGACCGATCACCGCACAAGGTGAAGGTGCGGTCGCTGCGCTAGCCTGCCGGGATGCCTGCCATCCGCAACATCGCCGTCGGCCTCCCCGTCAAACAGGGCCACGTGCTCGCGCTCGAGGGATACGACGGCTCCCGCGACCTCCACTTCCTCCGTGCGATAGGCGGAGGCATCGAGTTCGGAGAGACCGCCGTCCAGGCGCTCCATCGCGAGTTCATGGAGGAACTCGGCGTCGAGCTCGACAGCGCCGAACCGCTGGGCGTCTTCGAGAACATCTTCACGTACAAGGGCGAACCCGGACACGAGGTCGCCCACGTCTTCGCCCTGACGAGCAGGGCTCTGGATGCCGTGCCGCTCGACGCCGTGCTCGAGATCCTCGACCAGGGCAGCCCGGTGAGGTGGATCCCGATCGCCGACGTCGCCTCGGGTACCCGCGTGCTGTTTCCCTCCGGCGCCCCCGAGTCGCTGCTCGCCCTCGCGCAGCGGTGATGAGCAGCGCCTGACGGGCTCGGACCGACATAGACCCGCAGACAGATCCAAACTGCAAGCGGACCGGACTGCGAACCGGTCAGGACTGCGATCCGGTCAGGATTGGGCGCTGTAGTCGGGCAGCTCCTGCAGCGTCCAGGTGTTGCCGTCCGGGTCGTCGAACCACACGAACCGCCCCCACCCGAGGTCTTCGACGCCCCGAGCCTCGACGCCCTGGGCGGTCAGCTGCGCCTTCGCCTCCTCGGCATTGGGAACGACGACCTGGATCGTCTTCTGCTGGCCGGGCTCGAGCGGGATGTCGAGTCCGGTGCCGAACGCGATCGAGCACGCCGACCCAGGAGGCGTCATCTGCACGAACCGCAGCCCCTCGGTCGGTGTCTGATCGTGGTCGGGATTGAACCCGATCTTCGTATAGAACTCCTTCGCACGGTCGACATCGCTCACCGGCATGAAGATGAGTTCGATCTTCCACGACATGGTGTCACCCTCCTGGCGGGCACCGGCGCCCGCACGCGACTCACCGTACGCGGGGCCACCGACATCGCACCAGAGTCTCCACCGTGCTCAGCCGGCATATCGGAATGGCATCGGCATCCCGCTCCGCACCGAAGGAGATCGCACGCAACGAAGGACCGGATCGCAGGAGATCTCATCCATCACGCGAGATCTCCTGCGATACGTCTGCGCCCTCACCCGAGCCCGCGCACCGACGCGGAATCTCCTGCAGAACATGCGAGCACCTCAGGATGCCGGCAGCAGCATGCCCTCCAGGAACCCACCGAGCTCGTCGATCGCATCGAGCGGCAGCACCGCGGCGACGTACTGGTCGGGCCGCACGACGACCACCACCCCGTTCCGCGACAGCTCTCGAGCGTCGAAGATGTCGACCTCCGTCCACTTCGACGGCCCGGCGGCGTACACCTTCTCCCAGTCCGTGAGCCCGAGCGGGCCCGTCTTGGGCTGGAACAGCGCGGGAGCGGTGGTGACCTCGACCTCCTCATAGGGCTGCTGGTACACGGCCTTCACGTCGAACACGGCGTCGGCATCGGCATCCGCGGGCGTGAATCGCGCGAACACGGGCGCGGCTGCGGCCGCCCACCCGGCGAGCGCCGACCCGTCGCGGTCGCCGAACGCATAGACGCGCCAGCGGCCGTCCGCGCGAGCGTGGTGTCCCAGATGCACGACATTGCCGTCGGCCACCCGCACGACCTCGGCCGACTTGAACCGCTTGCCGATCGGGAAGCCCACGGCCAGCTCCTGATGCGCGTCGGAGGCCGTGATCATCGACTCGCTGTACTGCGTCATGAACCCGGACGGGAACTCGGCGGTCGCGAGGTAGTAGGTCGCGAGGTCACCGGGGTCGGTGATCTCCGACGGCTTGCGTGCCATGAGAGATGACCACTCGCGGTCGAAGTCGATGAGCTGCTGCGCGACCGGCCGGCGCTCCGCCGAGTATGTCGAGAGCAGCGACTCCGGCGCCGACCCGGTGAGTACTGATCCGAGCTTCCAGCCGAGGTTGAATCCGTCCTGCATCGACACGTTCATGCCCTGCCCGGCCTTCGCGCTGTGCGTGTGGCAGGCGTCTCCGGTGAGGAACACCCGCGGTGTGCGACCCGAGCCGTCGATCACATCGTCGAAGCCGTCGGTCACCCGGTGCCCGACCTCGTAGACGCTGTGCCAGGCGACCTCCTTCACGTCGATCGAGTACGGATGCAGGATCGCGTTGGCCTTGCGGATGATCTCTTCGATGGGCGTCTGCCGCACGCGGTGGTCGTCGTCGGCGGCGACCTCGCCGAGGTCGATGTACATGCGGCTGAGGTACCCGCCTTCCCGCGGGATATGCAGGATGTTCCCGGCCTCGGAGTTGATCGCGCACTTGGTGCGCCAGTCGGGGAAGTCGGTGTTCACGAGCACGTCCATGACGCCCCATGCGTGCGCGGCGCTCGCGCCGACGTGCGTGCGGCCGATGGCCTGGCGCACCCCGCTCCGCGCGCCGTCGCATCCGACGACGTACTTCGCCCGGATCGTGCGCTCCTCGCCCGCACGGTCCCCGGCCGAGTAGCGCACACCGACCTCGACGGGGTACGCGCCCTCGTCGTGCACGGTGAGGCCGGTGAACTCCACGCCGTAGTCGGGCGCGATCCGCGCGGGTCCGTGGGCTGCCGCCTCGGCGAAGTAGTCGAGCACACGCGCCTGGTTCACGATCAGATGCGGGAACTCGCAGATGTCGTACGCGTAGTCGGCCGTGCGCGACGTGCGGACGATCTCGTCGGGCTTCTCGGGATTCGGCCCCCAGAAGTTCATCCAGCCGATGTTGTACGCCTCCGCAATGATGCGCTCCGCGAAGCCGAACGCCTGGAAGGTCTCGACGCTGCGTGGCTGGATGCCGTCGGCCTGGCCGAGCACGAGTCTTCCCTCGCGCTTCTCGATGATGCGCGTGGTCACGCCCGGGTACTGCGACATCTGCGCGGCGAGGAGCATCCCTGCCGGCCCTGAGCCGACGATGAGGACGTCGACCTGGTCTGGCAGGTCGCCGGGGTGCTCGGCGACCTGCGCAGGCAGCACCCGCGGGTCTCCCGACACGTAGCCGTGGTGGTGGAACTGCATCGTCGTCGATCCCTTCCGGATGTGACTATTCTCTCGCGGAGGCCGCGGCTCAGGCCCGAGCGAGGCCGTACACGGGGCTCACCGACTGCTCCTCCTCGTGGTCCGGTCCGAGCGGGATGCCGGAGCGGTCGCGCAGCAGCAGCGTGGCGACGAGGCCCAGCACCGTCATGCCGGCCAGGTACCAGGTGACGGCCTGCGTCGACCCCGTCGCCTGCACGATCGCGGTCGCGATGGTCGGAGCGAACGCGCCGCCGGCGATCGCGCCGATCGCGTACGAGATCGAGACACCGGAGAAGCGGATGCTGGCCGGGAACAGCTCCGTGTACAGCGCCGCCTGCGGGCCGTAGGTGAAGCCGAGGCCGATCGTAAGGATCGCGAGGCCCGCGAACAGCAGACCGATCTGCCCCGTGTTGACGAGCGGGAACAGCGTGAACACGCCGACGAGCTGCAGGATCCAGCCGATGATGTAGGTGGTGCGCCGGCCGATGCGGTCGGAGATCCAGCCCGCGAGCAGGGTCGTGATGAGCCACGTCACCGCGGAGCCCGCGACGGCCCACAGCACGGGGCCGCGCTCGAGGCCGATCGGCCCCTCGGGGTTCGTGGCGTAGCCCTGGATGTACCCACCCGTGGTCATGTAGCCCACCGCGTTGTTCCCGGCGAACACGAACGCGGCGATGATGACGAGCAGCGGGTGCTTCTTGAAGAGCTGCACGATCGGCATCCGGGCGCGCTCCTTGCGCTCGGCGAGTTCGGCGAACACCGGGCTCTCCTCGACACGACGACGCACGTAGTAGCCGACGAGGATCAGCACCACGCTCAGCAGGAACGGCACGCGCCACCCCCAGGCGAGGAACTGGTCGCCCGGGGCGATCGCCGTCATGAGCGCCATCACGCCCGACGCGAGCAGCAGGCCGAGCGGCACGCCGATCTGCGGCGAGGCGCCGAAGATGCCGCGCTTCGCCTTGGGGGCGTGCTCGACGGCCATGAGCACGGCGCCGCCCCACTCGCCACCGGCCGAGATGCCCTGGATGATGCGCAGCAGCACCAGCAGCACGGGGGCGGTGACGCCGATCGCCTCGTACGTGGGGAGGATGCCGATGAGGGCGGTCGCGGCACCCATGAGGATGAGCGTCCACATGAGCACGGTCTTGCGTCCGAGCTTGTCGCCGTAGTGCCCGGCGAGGAACGCTCCGAGCGGGCGGAACAGGAAGCTCACACCGACCGTGGCGAAGGCGATCAGCGCGCTGTTGGCGCCGAGGGGCGCGAAGAAGAGCTGACCGAAGACGAGTCCGACGGCCGTGGCGTAGATGAAGAAGTCGTACCACTCGACCGTGGTTCCGACGACGGTGGCGAAGACGACGCGACGCCGGTCGGCTGCCGTCGCGATGGTGCCGGTGGGGGTGAAACCGGCTTGTGGCTGCCCGCTCATGGGGTATCTCCTTTGATGGTGACCGCACTGTCACGGCACGCCCCTCGATCGGGTCGAGTGCTTGCCTGGCGTGGACACGATGATATACGATTTCGAATACGACGCACAAGCGTCCGGCACGACACCGCAGACGACGCGCGAGGAGGCGCCCCGTGACGGCATCCATCACCCGCCCCGGCAAGATCATCGCGATCCATCTGAGCTACGGATCCCGCGCCGATCAGAGGGGCAGGCGCCCCGCCGCCCCGTCGTACTTCTTCAAGCCCGCGAGCTCGATCGGCGCGTCCGGCGGAACCGTCGAGCGTCCGGCCGACACCGAGCTCCTCGCGTTCGAGGGCGAGATCGCGCTCGTGATCGGCGCGCCCGCGCGCCGCGTGTCGCTCGCCGACGCCTGGGATCATGTCGCCTGGGTGACCGCCTCGAACGACCTCGGCCTGTACGACCTGCGCGCCAACGACAAGGGATCGAACGTGCGCTCCAAGGGCGGAGACGGCTACACCCCGCTCGGCCCCGAGCTCATCGACGCGCGCGCGGTCGATCCCGCCGCCCTGCGGGTGCGCGCCTGGGTGAACGGCGAGCTGCGGCAGGACGACACCACCGCCGGCCTGATCTTCCCGCTCGCCCAACTCGTCGCCGACCTGTCGCAGCACTTCACGCTGGAGACCGGCGACGTCATCCTCACCGGAACACCCGCCGGATCCTCGGTCATCGTGCCGGGCGACGTCGTCGAGATCGAGGTGGACGCACCGGATGCCGAGGGCGCACCCTCCTCCGGGCGCCTCGTGACCACGGTCGTCCAGGGAGACGTGCCCTTCGACCCGGAGCTGGGGTCGCTCCCCGCGGTCGACGACCTGCAGCGCACCGAGGCCTGGGGGTCTCCCGAGGAGGCGGGACTGGCCACACCTGAGCCGGTCCTCTCCCCCGAACTGCGCGAGAAGCTTTTCGCGGCTCCGACCGCCGGTCTCTCCGCGCAACTGCGCAAGCGCGGCCACCACGGCTGCTTCGTCGATGGACTGACCGCGAACATCCCCGGCGCCAAGATCGTCGGCACCGCCAAGACTCTGCGGTTCGTGCCGTTCCGCGAAGACCTGTTCGCGTCGCACGGCGGCGGATACAACGCCCAGAAACGTGCGTTCGATGCCGTGGATGAGGGTGAGGTCATCGTGATCGAGGCCCGTGGCGACGCGACGAGCGGCACCCTCGGCGACGTCATGGCCCTCCGCGCCCAGGTGCGCGGTGCGGCCGGCGTCGTCACCGACGGGGGCGTCCGCGACTTCGATGCCGTGGCCGCACTCGGCTTCCCCGTCTTCTCTCAGGGCGGGCACCCCTCGGTCCTCGGCCGCCGCCACGTGCCGTGGGAGGTCGACGTCACGATCGCGTGCGGCGGAGCGACCGTGCAGCCGGGCGACGTCATCGTCGGCGACGGCGACGGCGTGATCGTCATCCCGCCGGCGCTCGTCGAGGATGTCGTCGACGCGGCACTCGCCCAGGAGGACGAGGACTCCTGGGTCGCCGAGCAGGTCGCCGCGGGTCATCCGGTCGACGGGCTGTTCCCGATGAACGCCGAATGGCGCGCTCGATACGCCCTTCGTCTCGCTTCGCTCGCTCAGGGACCGGAAGAGAAATGAGCACCACAGCGACGAGCAAGTCCGAGGTCGCGTACGACTGGATCCGCTCACGCATCACGGGTCACATCTTCAGCCCCGGGTACCGGCTGGTACTCGGTTCGATCGCCGAAGACCTGAGGATGAGCGTCGTGCCGGTGCGCGAGGCGATCCGCCGCCTGGAGGCCGAAGGACTCGTCACGTTCGAACGCAACGTCGGCGCGCGGGTCACTCTCGTCGACGAGAGCGAGTACGCCCACACAATGCAGACGCTGGGCATCGTCGAGGGCGCAGCCACCGCCCTCTCCGCTCCCCTGCTCGGCGAGGACGCGCTGGACGAGGCGGTGCGGATCAACGACCGCATGGCTCGGATGCTGGAGCACTTCGACGCGCACGCGTTCACCGAGCTCAATCGGCAGTTCCACTCCGTGCTGTTCGAACCCTGCCCCAACCCGCACCTGCTCGAGCTCGTGCATCGCGGATGGTCGCGGCTCTCCGGCATCCGCGATTCGACCTTCGCGTCGGTGCCCGGCCGCGCGCACCACTCCGTGGAGGAGCACACCCAGATCGTCGAGCTGATCCGCATCGGCGCCGATCCGCTGGAGATCGAGCTCGCAGCCCGCAACCACCGCTGGCGCACGAGGGATGCCTTCCTCGACGCGCTGCACACCCGTACGCCTCACACCGGCATCCTTGACACCTCTGGAGACGAGTCATGACCGATTCCCGCATCCCCGCAGACCTGCCCGACCACATCCAGCACTACATCGACGGCGCCTTCGTCGACTCGGTCGACGGCGCCACGTTCGACGTCCTCGACCCTGTCACCAACCAGGCATACACGACGGCCTCGGCGGGCAAGAAGGCCGACATCGACCTCGCGGTCGCCGCCGCGACCCGCGCGTTCCGGGAGGGCCCGTGGCCGCGGATGCTGCCGCGCGAGCGCTCGCGCGTTCTGCACCGCATCGCCGACATCGTCGAGTCGCGCGACGCCCGCCTCGCCGAACTCGAGTCGTACGATTCCGGCCTGCCGATCACCCAGGCCCTCGGCCAGGCCCGCCGCGCCGCCGAGAACTTCCGCTTCTTCGCCGACCTGATCGTCGCGCAGTCCGACGACGCCTTCAAGGTGCCCGGCAAGCAGATGAACTACGTCAACCGCAAGCCCATCGGCGTCGCCGGGCTCATCACGCCGTGGAACACGCCCTTCATGCTCGAGTCGTGGAAGCTCGGCCCCGCGCTCGCGACCGGCAACACCGTCGTGCTCAAGCCCGCGGAGTTCACCCCTCTGTCCGCGTCGCTGTGGGCGGGGATCTTCGAGGAGGCAGGGCTCCCGCAGGGTGTCTTCAACCTCGTCAACGGGCTCGGCGAGGATGCCGGCGACGCGCTGGTGAAGCATCCGGACGTTCCGCTGATCTCATTCACCGGCGAGAGCCGCACCGGTCAGATCATCTTCGGCAATGCGGCGCCGCACCTCAAGGGACTCTCGATGGAGCTCGGCGGCAAGTCGCCCGCGGTCGTGTTCGCCGACGCCGACCTCGAGGCCGCGGTTGACGCGACCATCTTCGGCGTCTTCTCCCTCAACGGCGAGCGCTGCACCGCCGGGTCCCGCATCATCGTCGAGCGGTCGATCTACGACGAGTTCGTCGAGCGCTATGCGGCTCAGGCGAAGCGGGTCAAGGTCGGCTACCCGCACGACCCCGCCACCGAGGTCGGCGCGCTCGTGCACCCCGAGCACTACGACAAGGTCATGAGTTACGTCGAGATCGGCAAGACCGAGGGTCGCCTCGTCGCCGGCGGCGGCCGCCCGGAGGGATTCGACGAGGGCAACTTCGTCGCGCCGACCGTCTTCGCCGACGTCTCCCCCGACGCGCGCATCTTCCAGGAGGAGATCTTCGGCCCGGTCGTCGCGATCACCCCGTTCGACTCGGACGAGGAAGCGCTGTCACTCGCGAACAACACGAAGTACGGCCTCGCCGCATACATCTGGACCAACGACCTGAAGCGCGCGCACAACTTCGCGCAGTCCGTCGAGGCCGGCATGGTGTGGCTCAACAGCAACAACGTGCGCGACCTCCGCACCCCGTTCGGCGGCGTGAAGGCGTCCGGCCTCGGTCACGAGGGCGGCTACCGCTCGATCGACTTCTACACCGATCAGCAGAGCGTGCACATCACCCTCGGCGGCGCCCACAACCCCACATTCGGCAAGAACTGACGACCGCCACGAGACAGCGAGGACGCTGACATGACCGACCGCCACGAGATGACCCTCACCTCCGCCGGCTACTACGTGAGCCAGGAGGCGCCGATCCGCACGGACAACCCGATCGCCACACCCCAGAGCATCCCGCCGGACGTGCTGCGCTGCGCGTACATGGAGCTCGTCGTCACCGACCTCGCCGCTTCGCGCGTGTTCTACGTCGACGTGCTCGGCCTGTACGTGACCGAAGAGGACGACGAGACGATCTACCTGCGCTCCACCGAGGAGTTCATCCACCACAACCTCGTGCTGCGAAAGGGGCCCGTCGCCGCGGTGGCCGTGTTCTCGTACCGCGTGCGCTCTGCCGAGGACCTCGACCTCGCGGTGGCCTTCTACTCGGAGCTCGGCTGCGACGTGCGCCGCAACCCGCAGGGCTTCGTGAAGGGCGTCGGCGACTCGGTGCGCGTCGTCGATCCGCTCGGCTTCCCGATCGAGTTCTTCCACCAGAGCGACCACGTCGAGCGGATGTCGTGGCGGTACGACCTGCACATCCCCGGCGAACTCGTGCGCCTCGACCACTTCAACCAGGTGACGCCGGACGTGCCGCGCGCGGTGAAGTTCATGCAGGATCTCGGCTTCCGCGTCACGGAGGACATCCAGGACGACGAGGGCACGGTGTACGCCGCATGGATGCGCCGCAAGCCGACGGTGCACGACACCGCGATGACCGGCGGCGACGGACCCCGCATGCACCACGTCTGCTTCGCCACACACGAGAAGCACAACATCCTCGCGATCTGCGACAAGCTCGGGGCCCTCCGTCGGTCGGATGCCATCGAGCGCGGGCCGGGGCGGCACGGCGTGAGCAACGCGTTCTATCTGTACCTGCGCGATCCCGACGGCCACCGCGTCGAGGTCTACACGCAGGACTACTACACGGGCGACCCCGACAACCCGGTCATCACGTGGGATGTGCACGACAACCAGCGACGCGACTGGTGGGGCAATCCCGTCGTGCCCTCCTGGTACACGGACGCCTCCCTCGTGCTCGACCTCGACGGCAACCCGCAGCCGGTCGTCGCACGCACCGACAGCTCGGAGATGGCCGTGACGATCGGCGCCGACGGATTCTCCTACACTCGCGCGGATGAGGGCGAGAAGAAGCTCGGCAATCAGCTGTAAGGAGACACGGATGCTGTCCGCAGAGACAATCACGCAGATCGCGGCTGAACTCGCAGAGGCCGACCGCACTCACGGGGTCATCCCTCGGATCACGGCGCGCTACCCCGAAGCGACGGTCGAGGACTCCTACGCCATTCAGGGCGTCTGGCGCGATGCGCAGATCGCCGCGGGGCGCCGCCTGGTCGGCCGCAAGATCGGCCTGACGTCGAAAGCGATGCAGCAGGCGACCGGCATCACCGAGCCCGATTACGGCGTCATGTTCGACGACACCGTGTACGAGTCAGGGGCCGAGATCCCGACCGACCATTTCTCGAACGTGCGCGTCGAGGTCGAACTCGCCTTCGTGCTCGCCCGGCCTCTCGAAGGCCCGGCCTGCACGCTCGACGACGCACTCGCCGCGATCGACTACGCCGTCCCCGCGCTCGAGGTGCTCAACTCGCACATCGAGCTCGAGGGACGCACGATCGTCGACACGATCAGCGACAACGCGGCGTACGGGGCGATGGTGCTCGGCACCGAGCGCCGGAGGCCAGACGAGGTCGACCTGCGCTGGGTCCCCGGCGTGCTCTCGCGCAACGGCGAGATCGAGGAGACCGGGGTCGCCGCCGGCGTGCTCGGACACCCTGCGACCGGCGTGGCCTGGCTCGCGAACAAGTTCCATCAGCACGGCGCGCGCCTGGAAGCGGGCGAGATCATCCTGGCAGGATCGTTCACACGCCCGATGTGGGTGTCGCGCGGCGACGAGGTGCTGTGCGACTACGGACCGATGGGAACCATCACATGCCGCTTCGTCTAGACCCGTCGTTCCGCGAGGCCCTCGCGGCATCCGCTCGCCCCCTCATCGGCATGTGGGCCTGCTCCGGCAGTCCGCTGGTGACCGAGGTCGCCGCGGGGTCGGGCCTGGACTGGCTGCTCATCGACATGGAGCACTCCGCCAACACCCTCGAGTCGACTCTCGTGCAGCTGCAAGTCGTCGCCGCGTATCCGATCACGCCGGTCGTGCGGGTGCCATCGAACGACGCCGTGTCGATCAAGCAGGTGCTGGATCTGGGCGCGCAGAACATCATCATCCCGATGGTGTCCTCGGCCGACGAGGCACGCGCCGCCGTCGCCGCCACCCGTTACCCGCCCGAGGGCGTGCGCGGGGTCGGCAGCGCCCTCGCCCGCAGCGCCCGGTGGAACCGCGTCGACGGCTATCTGCGCGACTCCGCGCAGTACACCTCGCTCACCGTGCAGATCGAGACCGCGGCCGGCGTCGACGCGGCATCCGAGATCGCGGCCGTCGACGGAGTGGATGCCGTCTTCGTCGGCCCGTCCGATCTCTCGGCCTCGATGGGACTCCTCGGCCAGCAGACCCACCCCGACGTGGTCGACGCCGTCGAGAGCGTGTTCGCGGCGGTGAGCGCAGCGGGGAAGCCCGTGGGCGTGAACGCGTTCGACCCTGCCGCCGCCGATGCGTACATCGCCGGTGGCGCCGACTTCGTGGCGGTCGGCGCCGATGTCGCCCTGCTGGCGAGGGCGTCCGAGGCTCTCGCGGCCCGGTTCATCACCGCGGCCGACGCGCCCGACCGCGCCAGCTACTGATCTGTCCCCGTTCGAATCGCGCGAATCGCAGGTTGGGCAGGTGCCCGGTCGCCATTCGCGCGATTCGAAGCCTGCTGGCCGGTGCCAGGATGGAGTGATGCACACGAGTGAGCCCGCGCGATGATCCGCGCTCTCGCCGCGATGCAGGACCGCGGGTTCCGCTGGTTCTTCCTCGCCCGTGCGATCACCATGATCACGGGATCGATGTCGTCCATCGCCCTGGCCTTCGCGGTGCTCGAGATCGACAACGACCCGCAGTCGCTGTCTCTCGTGCTCGCCGCCTTCACGCTCAGCAACATCGTCTTCCTGCTGTTCGGCGGCGTCGTGGCCGACCGTCTGCCGCGGGCGCTCATCATCCAGTCCTGCTACGTGATCGACATCATGAGCATCGGCACGATGGCCGCACTGCTCTTCACCGGCACGGCGACCGTCCCGCTGCTCGCGCTGCTGTCGGTGCTGAACGGGGCGTCGACCGCGTTCGTGCTCCCGGCGATGCAGGGCATCATCCCGCAGCTGACCACGCCGGAGCACCTGCAGCAGGCGAACGCCATGCTGTCGTTCGTGCGATCGGCGACGACGATCGGCGGCCCCATCATCGCCGGCATCGTCGTCGCGACCGCAGGCCCCGCCTGGGTCATGGTGTCGCAGGCCGTCGCGTGGGCGCTCGCGATCCCGGTCCTCGCGATGGTCCGCCTTCCCCCGCCCGTGCGCGGTGGCGGCACGTCGCTTTTCCACGACCTCCGTGTCGGCTGGCAGGAGTTCTCGAGCCGCACCTGGTTGTGGACGATCGTCGTGGCGTTCATGATCATGAACGCCATCCACATCGGGGCATGGGGCGTCGTCGGTCCCTACATCGCGAAGAATGACGACCGGCTCGGCGTCGCCGGGTGGGGGTGGGTCGTGAGCGCCGAGGGCGTCGGCGTCCTGCTCATGACGCTGGTGCTGATGTGGTTCCCGCTCAAGCGGCCACTGCGGTGCGGCATGATCGGCATGGCGACGTTCGCGATCCCGCTCACGGTGCTCGGCGCCCACCCCGCCGTCGTGCTCCTCGCGATCGCCGCGTTCCTCGCGGGAGCGGGCGCCGAGGTGTTCAGCACCGGATGGAACGTCGCCATGATGGAGAACGTGCCGGGCGACAAGCTCTCGCGCGTCTACAGCTATGACATGCTCGGCAGCTACGTCGTTCTGCCTGTCGGCACACTCGTGTACGGGTGGCTCGTCACGCACAGCGACATCGTCGCCGTGCTGATCTGGTCGGGTGCGGTGTACGCCGTGATCGCCCTGCTCGCCCTCGCCGTCCCGAGCGTCTGGCGCATGGGACGCCCCGCCGAAGCCCTCGGCTCCGGCAAGACGGGGTTGGCGGATTCATAGCAATCCGGGCAAGACTGTGAGCATGACCTTCGCCGCGCTCCAGCCCCTCGCCGACCGTGCCGCACTGTTCACCGCCCTTCGTCAGGATGCCCTGGCGCAGGAGCTCGAGAAGCTCGGCGACAACCGCTGGGATGCCGACATGGCTGCCGGCACCATCACCTTCACGTCGAACGCGGACGCCGCGGGTCAGCTCGTCGCCCGCGCACACCTCATCGCCACGATCGCTCCCGGCCCCCGCTCGCTGCTCTGGGCATGGGCGCACCCGCAGGGCGACGCCACCGGGATCGCACTCCAGCTGCGCGACTACGGCACCGAGCACGGCATCTCCGCGCTCAGTGACGCTGAGCTGCCCTTCCCCGCCGACGCCGGCGGGGATGACTGGATCGCGGCTGCCGGTCACACCGTCGGCGCGGTCGCCGTCGAACTGACCGGCCGCTCCCCGTACTACGTCGCCCCGGTGGGCGGCGGGACCTCGGCCGTGTTCCTCCTCGACGCCCCGATCGCACCGCTCACAGTCGCCGCGGCTGCGATCGCGCTTCCGCGCATCCTCTCGGGTCTCGCGCTTCCCGACGCACGAACCTCGGTGTGGGATGCCGCCCGCCTCGCCGGCTGGAACCTCAGCTGGACGGACGAGTCGTTCTCGGGAGCGACCGTGTCCGACTCGAGCGGCTCGGCGACCTTCCGCTTCGACGACCAGGCCCGCATCGCGAACATCGAGAGCAGCCTGCAGCCGCAGAGCTGAAAGAGACTGCACGGCGCGTCATTGTCCCAGACGCTGGCGGGCGGGTGTCGACCACGCCGAAGCCGCGATCCTGCACGGCGCGTCAGCGTCCCAGACGCTGGCGGGCCGTCTTCATGCCATCGCCGATCGGCACATGCCGGGTGGCGGCTGCGAGACCGAAGGCCGGCATGTCGACGTACACGGCTTCGAGATCCTTCGTCGGCACCTGATACGTCTCGTGCCACACCCCCACGCTGCCCGTGCCCTGCAGCGTGCGCATGAAGTCGCGCCAGGGCTGCAGGTGCGGCGCGTCGCGATCGGCCGCGAAACGCTGCAGATGCTCGGGGCTCTCCCAGTACGTCAGCAGCAGAGTCGTCCTGCCGAACCAGCTCTGCATGCCCAGCATGCCCGCCTCGGGGTGCGTCATGAGGTGCTGCAGCATCGGCGGCATCCTGCTCGCCGTCCACATCACCCGCCCGACCTGCCACCACCTGTTGGCGCGCATGCCGATCAAGAACACCGTGATGTCCGAGCGGTCGACGGATGCCGTGAACCGACCGGGGAAGACCTGCTGAGCCACGAACGGCCACCTTTCGTCGAGGTCGTACTTGCTGTAACGATGTTACGAAACGACGTTACGGTATGCTCGCTGACATGGCAAGGCCCCCGCTCTACGACGATGCTCTACGAGAGCGCCTTCTCGCGGCGACCGCCGCCATGGTCGACGAGAAGGGCCCGGAGCGGGTCAGCCTCCGCGAGATCGCCCAGACCGCCGGCACGTCGACATCGGCCGTATACGCCCTGTTCGGCGGGAAGAACGAGATGCTCGTCGCCGTCATCGAGAACGGCTTCGCGTCGTTCGGCGCCTCCCAGGCCGCGGTCGAGCCAGACGGGCTGCGCGCGCTCGGCCTCGCCTACCGCGACTGGGCGACGAAGAACCCCGCCCTCTACCGGCTGATGTTCAACGGGTCCATCACGACGCTCATCGACTATCGGCCCGACGACGAGAAGACCGGAGCCGCGATGGCACCGCTCATCCGCACGCTTGCTGAGCGCGTTCCCGCAGACAGAGTGACCGCAGCCGCGCTGACGGTCTGGGCGCAGGTGCACGGAGCCGTGAGCCTCGAGCTCGCCGCCGTCACGCCGGTCGCCGTTGATTGGGCTGCCGTCTACGACGAGGTCGTCACGGCTGTCGAACGGGCCTTCCCCGCATCCTGACCCGCGACCGGCCGCCGGACCTGCTGCCGATGTGCGAGTCTGGGCGCATGAAGAACGGAATCGTCAGGTTCGCCGCCCTCTACGTGTTCAACGTCGTCGTCCTGCTGCTGATCGGCTGGCTCTCGCCCGGCGTGTCCGTCGGCCTCAATGCGCTGTGGGCGTCCGTCATCCTGACTCTCGCCGCCCTCGTCCTCAAGCCGCTCCTGACGCGCGTGTTCCGCGGGATGGCGGCGAGGTCTGCGGCCGACCGCACGAGGGCGGGCGAGAAGGTCGTGCAGTACCTGCTCGTCTATCTCGTCGAGCTCATCATCTGGGTCGCGGTCGTCTGGTTCAGCGGGGTGCGGGCGCACGGGTTCTGGAGCTACGTGCTCCCGCCGCTGCTCCTGCTGCTCGGCTGGGTGGTCTACGACCTCGTCGACGACAGGCTCCGCGCGAAGACGGGCGAGCTGTACGACGTGGTGAGGTCGAAGATTTCGGGCAGGGCCTCCGACCACTGACCCGCGCGTCGCAGAGATGCGGCGACGTCGCAGGAATCCGAAGAGTTCCTGCGACGCCGAAGCTGATCCGCGACCGCCGCGCGCGTCAGGCCAACCGCTCCGCGGCCTCCACCACGTTCGTCATGAGCAGCGCGACCGTCATCGGCCCCACGCCGCCCGGGTTCGGCGACACCCAGCCCGCGACCTCGGCCACGTCGGGGTGCACGTCACCGAAGACGAGGTTCTTGCCCGTCTCGGGGTCGGTCTCGCGCGTCACGCCCACGTCGAGCACCGCTGCGCCCGGCTTGACGTCCTCGGCGCTGATGAGGTGTTTCACCCCGGCGGCGGCCACGATCACGTCGGCCTCGCGCAGATAGCGCGGCATGTCGACCGTGCCCGTGTGCGTCAGCGTGACGGTGGCGTTCAGGTCGCGGCGCGTGAGCAGCAGCCCGATCGAGCGGCCGATCGTCACGCCGCGGCCGACGACGACCACGTGCTTGCCCTTCAGGTCGTAGTCATTGCGCAGCAGCAGCTCGATCACTCCGCGCGGCGTGCACGGCAGCGGGGTGTGGATCGGGCTGTTGACGTTGAGCACGAGACGACCCAGGTTGGTCGGGTGCAGGCCGTCGGCATCCTTCGCCGGGTCGATCCGCTCGAGGATCGCGTCGGTGTCGATGTGCTTCGGCAGCGGCAGCTGCACGATGTAGCCGTGGCAGCTGTCGTCGGCGTTGAGCTCGTCGATCAGGGCCTCGACGTCGGCCTGCGTGGCATCGGCCGGCAGCTCGCGCTGGATCGAGTTCATGCCGATCGCCTCGGACTGCCGGTGCTTCATGCCGACGTAGAGCTGGGATGCCGGATCGGCGCCGACCAGCACCGTGGCGATGCCGGGGACGATCCCCTTCTCCTTCAGCGCAGCTACCCGTTCGGTCAGCTCGGCCTTGATCGCGGCGGACGCCGCCTTGCCGTCGAGAACGCGAGCGGTCACTGCTGCAGGTCCGGGTAGAGCGGGAAGGCCGCGGCGAGCGCATCGACGCGTGCGCGAAGCGCCTCGATGTCGGCACCGGGGATCAGGGCGAGCGCGATCACGTCGGCGACCTCGGTGAACTCGGCGTCGCCGAACCCGCGCGTCGCGAGGGCGGGCGTGCCGATCCGAAGACCCGAGGTCACCATCGGCGGGCGCGGGTCGTTCGGCACCGCGTTGCGGTTCACGGTGATGTGGATCTCGTGGAGCAGGTCTTCGGCCTGCTTGCCGTCGAGCTCGGCGTCGCGCAGGTCGACCAGCACGAGGTGCACATCGGTGCCGCCCGAGCGCACGCCGATGCCGGCGTCCTTCACGTCCTGCTGCGACAGACGCTCGGCGATGATCGAGGCGCCGCGCAGGACGCGCTCCTGACGCTCCGCGAACTCGGGCGTCGCGGCGAGCTTGAACGCGGTCGCCTTCGCGGCGATCACGTGCATGAGCGGGCCGCCCTGCTGGCCCGGGAAGACCGCGGTGTTGATCTTCTTGGCGATGTCGGCGTCGTTCGTGAGGATGAAGCCCGAGCGCGGCCCGCCGATCGTCTTGTGCACGGTCGACGACACGACGTGCGCGTGCGGCACGGGGTTCGGGTGGAGGCCGGCGGCGACGAGCCCGGCGAAGTGCGCCATATCGACCCAGAGCAGGGCGCCGACCTCGTCGGCGATCGCTCGGAACGCCTCGAAGTCGAGGGTGCGAGGGTACGCCGACCAGCCGGCGATGATGACCTTGGGCTTGTGCTCGAGGGCGAGGCGGCGCACCTCGTCCATGTCGATGACCGAGGTCTCGGGGTTCACGCCGTACGCGACGATGTCGTAGAGCCGGCCGGAGAAGTTGATCTTCATGCCGTGCGTGAGGTGGCCGCCCTGGTCGAGCGACAGACCGAGCAGGGTGTCGCCGGGGCGAGCGATCGCGTGCAGCACAGCGGCGTTCGCCGACGCGCCGGAGTGCGGCTGGACGTTCGCGAACTCAGCGCCGAACAGGTCCTTCGCGCGCTGGATGGCGAGCTCCTCGGCGACGTCGACCTCCTCACACCCGCCGTAGTAGCGACGGCCCGGGTAGCCCTCGGCGTACTTGTTCGTGAGAACCGACCCCTGCGACTGCAGCACGGAGACGGGCACGAAGTTCTCGGACGCGATCATCTCGAGGAAGGTCTGCTGACGCTTCAGCTCGCGGTCGAGGACCTCGGCGATCTCGGGGTCGACCTCGGCGAGCGGGGCGTTGAAGTAACGGTCGGTCATGGTGACATGCTCCTCTGACAACGGAATCGAAGGGTGTTCCTATCGGCCCAGGCGCGCGGTCGAAGTCCGTGGTCAGTCGCTCCCCGGTGGTAGTCCACCCAGACGCCAGTCGCGACGATTCGAGCATACCGGATCGCCTCTGTCGTCGCCGTGTGCCCGCACGGTAGGTTTTGTTCATGGTCCTTCCCCTCCCCCTCGTCCCCCTTCCCGTCTCCGCCGTCGTCGGCGAGGGCCGGATGCCGGTCACCGAGAGCATGCGAGTCATCGGCGACTCTCCCGCGGCGATCCAGCTGATGGATGCCGTGGCACACCGCACCGGCATCCGTCTCACCACCACCGACGTCGCTGAGCCCGGTGCGATCACCCTGCACGTGGAATCCGGCGCCGCCCCGGCGGAGGGATACCGTCTCTCGATCGGCGAGAACCTGCAGATCGTCGGCGGCGATGAGGCCGGACTCTTCTACGGCGTGCAGAGCCTCCTGCAGCTGCTGACCGAGGAGAGCGGCGTCTGGAGCCTTCCCCGCGTCGAGATCACCGATGCCCCGCGGTTCCCCCGCCGCGGGGTCATGCTCGACGTCACCCGCCACTTCTTCGATGTCGCCGAGGTCAAGCGCTTCATCGACGAGACGAGCGCGCTGAAGTACAACCACCTGCACCTGCACCTCAGCGACGACCAGGGCTGGCGCATCCAGATCGACTCGTGGCCGAAGCTCACCGAGCTCTCGTCGACGTCGGCCGCAGACGGCGACCGCGGCGGCTTCTACACGAAGGAGGAGTACCGCGACATCGTGGCGTACGCGGCGGCGCGGCACATGATCGTCATCCCCGAGATCGACCTCCCCGGACACACACACGCGATCGGCGTCGCGTACCCCGACCTCGTCGAGGAGCCTGTGCTCAACGACGCCCTCGTATCGCAGGCGAAGGAGCTCGACCAGCCGCTCCCCGTGAAGGGCGAGCCGTACCTCGGCTGGGGTGTCGGCCACTCGAGCGTCCGGATCCACGAGGAGCGCACGTACGAGTTCGTGCGCGATGTCATCCGCGAGCTCGTCGAGCTCACCCCCGGGCCGTACATCCACATCGGCGGCGACGAGTCGCTCGGCACCCCGCAGGCGGACTTCGATCTGTTCGCCGAGCGCGCGACCGCGATCGTGGTCGAGGAGGGGAAGATCCCCGTCGCCTGGCACGAGATGGGCTCGGCCGCCGGCATCGCCGAGGGCACCGTCGGCCAGTACTGGGGCATGACGACGCCCTCCGAGACGCACGCCGCGGAGGCCGCCCGCTTCGTGGAACGGGGCGGCGCTCTGATCGTGTCCGCCGCTGACGCCGCCTACCTCGACATGAAGTACACGCCCGACTTCCCCCTCGGACTCACGTGGGCCGCCGTCGTCGACGTGCAGCGCGCGTACTCCTGGGACCCGGCCGCCGTGCTCGACGTGCCCGACAGCGCCATCCTCGGCATCGAGGCGCCGCTCTGGAGTGAGACGACCCGAACCTACGCCGACGTCGAGCAGCTCGTGTTCCCCCGCGCGGCGGCTCTCGCCGAGGTCGCCTGGTCGCCACGGGAGGGCGAAGGACGCGACTGGGAATCGTTCCGCGCACGCATCGCGTCGCTCGCGCCGGGCTGGCGCGCCCGCGGCGTGAACTTCCACGCGTCGCCCGAGATCGACTGGGCCGCGCCTGAGATCGACGGGGTCGAGCAGTGACGGTGGAGCCGACCGCGTCGGGGTCGCTCGTCATCCACCGAGCGCGGCTGGTGGACGACGGCACCATCGCCGACGACGCCTGGGTGCGCATCGAGGACGGCCTCGTCGTCGCGACCGGCACCGGCAGCACGTGGGACCCCGCGGATCGCATCGTCGACGCGCGCGAGACCGCCGGCGACGGGGCGGTGCTGACGCCCGGCTTCGTCGACATCCACGGGCACGGCGGCGCCGGCGCGGCGTTCGACGACGGGATCGACGCGATCCGCACCGCACGCGCCCTGCATCGCGCACACGGCACCACCCGGGCGTTGGTGTCGCTCGTCACGGCGCCGCTCGACGACCTCGCGCGTCGCGTCGCCGAGATCGCCGAGCTGATGCGCAGCGACCGCGACATCCTCGGTTCGCACCTCGAGGGGCCGTTCCTCGATCCGGGACACCACGGCGCCCACGAGCCGAGCCTGCTCCGGGCGCCGGCTGCGGCGGACGTGGCCCGACTTCTCGAGGCGGGCTCCGGCACGGTGCGCCAGGTCACGATCGCGCCGGAGCTGCCGGGCGGGCTGGATGCCGTCCGGCTGATCGTCGAGGCGGGCGCCGCGGCGGCCGTCGGCCACACCGACGCAGACGCCGACATGGCCCGCGCGGCGTTCGACGCCGGGGCGTCGATCCTCACTCATGCGTTCAACGCGATGCCCGGCATCCATCACCGCGCGCCCGGCCCGGTGCTGACGGCGGCAGCAGACCACCGCGTCGTGCTCGAGGCGATCGCCGACGACGTGCACCTCGACCCGCATGTCGTGAAGCTGCTCTTCGACTCCGCCCCCGACCGAGTGGCCCTGATCACCGATGCGATGGCTGCGGCGGGCAGCGCCGACGGGCACTACGACCTCGGCGCCGTGAGCGTGACCGTGCAGGACGGCATCGCCCGTGCCGACGACACCGGATCGATCGCCGGCTCGACGCTCACGCAGGACGTCGCTCTGCAGCGCACGGTGGCGGCCGGGATCCCGCTCCCTGTCGCGGTCCGCGCTCTCACGCGCACCCCCGCGTCGGCGATCGGATACGGCGACCGGCTCGGCGCGCTCTCCCCCGGGTACGCCGGCGACGCCGTGCTGCTGGATGCGGAGCTGCGCGTCGTGCGCGTCTGGGTGGGCGAGGTCTCCTAGCTCGTTGCGCGACGACGCGCAGCTCTGCGCTCTCCGGTCCTCCTCAGGGCGGAGGGCCGCCTTTCCCCAGAACGGCGGCCCTCGCACTTTCCCCTCTCAGAGCCGGCGGGCCGGGAACTCCTCCCCCGAGGCACCCGACCCGCCGTCCACCGGTGCTCATGCCCCTCTGCACCAGCGCCTGGTCCCTCCGCCCCCCGGTGGAGGACCATGGCTGTCTCTACGGGATGAGACGACGGCCCCGCCGATCCATTACGCGACTTCTCAGAATTTCTTCGAATTTTTTCTCCGCTCCCGTGACCGGTCGCTCTGACCGGGCCTTTTCCTGCGTGCAACCCGTCGACGAGAGTTCCATCCCGGGGTGGCGAACCGGGGAGATCGGAGGGAGAATGGGTAAGGCGCGTGATGAAGGACGGTTTCACGCGTCTCTTCATGTGGGGACGCATCCGCTCCCCATGACAGATGGATGACAGTGAGCCAGGACAACACCGCGAGCCAGAAGGCCTCGAACGACGAGACCATCGCCGACGCCGACCTCGTGCTGCGCACCCGATCGGGTGACGCCGCCGCCTTCGGGGAGCTCTGGAGACGCCACTACCCGTCCGGCATGTCCGTCGCCCGCTCCATCACCTCGTCCATCGACCCCGACGACCTGGTCCAGGAGTCGTACACGCGCATCTATCAGGCCATCATCAAGGGCGGCGGACCCAACGGCTCCTTCCGCGCGTACCTGTTCACGAGCATCCGCAACACCGCAGCCGCGTGGGGGCGCTCGCGACGCGAGTCGGCCATCGACGAGCTCGACACCGTCGCCGACCCCCACAGCACCGAGCAGGCCACCGACGAGGCCCTCGACCGCAGTCTCACCGCTCAGGCCTTCCGCAGCCTCCCCTCGCGGTGGCAGGAGGTGCTCTGGTACACCGAGATCGAGCAGATGAAGCCCGCCGAGGCGGGCCCCCTGCTGGGCATGAAGGCGGGTGCCGTCTCGCAGCTCGCGTTCCGTGCCCGCGAGGGTCTGCGGGAGGCGTGGATCCAGGCGCATCTGCGCAGCGCCGAGCCGGGCTCCGACTGCCAATGGACCATCGAGCACCTCGGCGCGTACTCGCGCGGCAACCTCGGCGTGCGTGACAAGAAGCGCCTCGAAGCACACCTCGAGGACTGCGCGCGCTGCATGATCGTCGCCGCAGAGGCCAAAGACGTCTCGACACGCCTCGCCCTCGTGCTCCTTCCGCTCGTGCTCGGCGTCACCGGAGCGACCGGGTACCTGGCCGCCCTGCAGGGTGGCGGAGCGCCGGTCGTCGCGTTGGCCGCGATGCCGTCGGCCGTGACCGAGGGCGCGGTCGTCGTCGGCGGTGGCGCTGTCGCCGCCGGAAGCTCCGCGGGAGCGAGCGCCGGAGCAGGCGGGACCGCAGGCACCGGAGCCGGTGGTGCCGGCGCTGCCGGCGGAGGCGTGCTCAGCGGAGTGGGCGCCCTGGTCGGAGCCGGCTCGGCCGCCCTCATCGTCGCCGGTGTCGTGACCGCTGCGACCATCGTTCCCGGCCTCGTCGGCGCCAACCCGGCCGCGTCGTTGCCGAGCGCGGGCGACAGCGACTCGTCGTCGATCAGCGCCGATGTCGGCCCGGACGAAGCCATGGCCGCCGATGAGCCCGTCACGGTCGAGACGCCGGCGCCCGAGCCCGTCATCCCGCCGGTGGAGGCTCCGGTGACGCCTGAGGCCGCCGAAGATCAGCCACCCGCCACGGCTCCCGCTGCGGCAGCGCCCGTCGCACCGGTCGCACCGGTCGCACCGCCCGTCACCGCACCCGGCGACGAGCAGCCCGAGACGGAAGAGCCCGGGGGCGGAGACCCCGGCACCGGAGAGCCGGGGACGGAGGAACCCGGCACGCCCGTCGTCCCGACGGTACCCTTGGAGTTCGGCGCGGCCGGGATCTGCCTCGACGACGACCTCGTCACCCACGTCTCCGTCGGCGTGCTCGGCACAGCCGGCACCGAGGTGGACGCGCTCCTCGGTGGAGGGAGCGGCGGCGCCGACGGCACGCAGCTCGGAGCGTCCGGAGCCGGGACGATCAGCCTCCGACCGACTCTCACGCAGATCATCATCAGCTCGACCGTCGAGGTCCACTACGTCACTCTCGACGGCCCCGTCCTGCCGAGCACGACGACGCTCGCCGGCCTGGGTGTGACCCTGGACGCCGTACTCCTCGCGCCCGCCTGCGGAGTGCCCGACGACGTCCCGGCCGACACCGAGGTTCCGGCGGACGCCGCGCCGCCGACGGACGCTGCGACCACGCCGGCGGATGCCGTCACCACCCCCGCGCCCATCGTCGGGCCTGCGCAGGCTCCTGCGGAGCAGGCTCCTGCGGAGCAGGCACCGGTGGAACAGGCACCCACGCAGCAGGATCAGGCACCGCAGGAGCCCGTCGAAGCCGCCCCGGTCGAGCGCGAGACGGCCGCGGTCGTCGAGGCTCCCGTCGAGGAGCTCCTCGTCGACGGGACTGCGGACTCCGCGCTCCCCCTCCCCTGAACTCCGCCGGCACGACGGCTGGAAGCCTCGGAGGCGAATCGCCTTCTTCCCGGCGAATTAGACTGGAATCATGCCCGAGGAACCGCCCGCCGTACCCGGCGTGAACCGCCCGACCATCACCGCTCTCGACGTGATCCGCTCGATCGTCCTGGTGATCTCCGTCGCGACGCTCGCCCTCTGGGGCTTCGCCACCTGGCCGATGCCCTGGAACATCGTGCTCGGCATCGGCGCACCGGTTCTCGTCATCCTCGTCTGGGCTCTGTTCCTCTCTCCGCGGCCCGTGCTGCGTCTCCACCCCTTCCTGCGCGCGGCGGTCGAGCTGCTCATCTACGTCAGCGTCACGATCGCGTGGTGGCTCATGGATCAGCCCGTCGTCGGCCTCGCATTCGCGCTCGTCGCGGTGGGCGCCGGGGTCGTGAGCGGCCGGCGGCGCATCGCATGACGACCGGCACCCGCTCCCTCGCGGCGGCTCTCCGGCCGTGAGGATGCAGCGATGACGACGACGTCCGGCATGACGGCCCTCGACCTCCTCGTCGACGCGCTCGGCGACGTCGTCGACACCGACCACGCAACGCTCGAACAAGCCAGAGCCGACAGTTCCGGTCATGCCGCGGTGGGGCGGCCGGTCGCTGTGGTGCACACCGAGACCGTGGCACACGTGCAGACCGTCATGCGCATCGCCTCCGAGACGCGCACCCCCGTGGTCGTCCGAGGAGCCGGCACCGGGCTCGCCGGAGCGGCCAACGCGGGCGACGGCGAGATCGTCCTCTCCACCCGCCGCATGACGGCGATTCGCGAGGTGCGTGCCGACGACCTGCTCGCGGTCGTCGAACCCGGCATCCTCAACGCCGAGCTCAACGACGCCCTGGCGGAGCACGGACTCTGGTGGGCGCCCGACCCCGCAAGCCGCGCCATCTCGACGGTGGGCGGCAACATCGCGACGGGTGCGGGCGGCCTGCTGTGCGCGAAGTACGGCGTCGTGCGCGATGCCGTACTCGGCGTCGACCTCGTGCTCGCCGACGGGCGCCTGCTGCACCTCGGACACCGCAGTGTGAAGGGCGTCACCGGGCTCGACCTCACCTCGCTCGTGATCGGTTCGGAGGGCACGCTGGGCGTGGTCGTCGGGGCCACGCTGAAGCTGCGCCGCCTCGTCGCCGGAACGACCTGCACGATCGCAGCCGTCTTCCCCGATGTACGGCGCGCGGCTGCCGCCTCGGCCGCCGTGACGGCATCCGGGGTCCAGCCCGCGATCATGGAGCTGATGGATGCCGCGAGCCTCAGCGCCGTCGCGGCTCTGCTCGACCTGCCCGCTCCCGGCGAAGGCAGCGCCCAGCTGACCATCCAGACCGACGGACCGGCCGCGACCGCCGAAGCGACGATGATCGCCGAGATCCTCACGGCCCACGACGGCGCCGTGCAGGTGTCGTCCGACCGTGAGGAGGGCGAGCGTCTGCTGGCGATCCGCCGTTCGATGCACGCGGCGATGGCGTCACTGGGCACGACGCTGATCGAAGACGTCTCGGTGCCCCGGAGCGCCATGCCCGCGATGTTCGACGAGATCGCCCGTATCGAGCGGGCGTTCGGGATCACGATCCCCACCGTGGCTCATGCCGGCGACGGCAATCTGCACCCGAACTTCATCTTCGAGGGCCCGGAGACGCCCGCGCACATCTGGGCAGCAGCCGACGAGCTGTTCCGCGCTGCTCTGGCGCTGGGAGGCACCCTGACCGGGGAGCACGGCATCGGCACGCTCAAGAGCCGATGGCTCGCCGACGAGCTCGGCGACGACCAGTGGCAGCTGCAGCGGCAGATCGCGCGCGTCTTCGATCCGCTCGGCATCCTCAACCCGGGAAAGGTGTTCGCCGCCGATGCCTGACATCCACGTCAGCGCCGCCGTGATCCTCGATCCAGCCGGTCGCGTGCTCGTCGTGCGCAAGCACGGCACGACCCGGTTCATGCAGCCTGGCGGCAAGCCTGAGGCGGGTGAGACCCCCGCGCGGACACTGATCCGCGAACTGCACGAGGAACTCGGCCTGAGCCTCGCCGACGCCGATCTCACCCCGCTCGGCCGTTTCGTGTCGGCGGCCGCGAACGAGCCAGGTCATCGCGTGGTCGCCGACGCGTTCGCCGTAGACATCGCCCAGGCCGACGTGACGGTGCAGGCCGAACTCGCCGAACTGCGCTGGATCACGGCTCAGGATGCCGAGACGCTGCCACTCGCGCCGCTCAGCGTCGAGCACCTGCTCCCGCTCGCCTGG
The DNA here is from genome assembly GCF_023715885.1 of Microbacterium hydrocarbonoxydans. Taxonomy (GTDB): domain Bacteria; phylum Actinomycetota; class Actinomycetes; order Actinomycetales; family Microbacteriaceae; genus Microbacterium; species Microbacterium hydrocarbonoxydans_C. The sequence continues at coordinate 690,066 of NZ_JAMBOY010000002.1, forward strand.
GCACGCGGCAGCTGAGAGGGGCGGCGCGGGTCAGATGCCCTGCCAGGCGGGCTTGTTGGCGAAGGTGTAGCGGTAGTAGTCGGCGAGCTTCAGTCGCGACGCGGCCGCCTCGTCGATCACGACGGTCGCGTGCGGGTGCAGCTGGATCGCCGAGCCGGGGAGGATCGCCGAGAGCGGCCCCTCGACGGCATCCGCCACGGCCCGCGCCTTGCCCTCGCCGAACGCGAGCAGTACGAGGTGGCGCGCGCGCAGGATCGTGCCGAGCCCCTGGGTGATGCAGTGCATCGGCACGTCGTCGATCGAGTCGAAGAAGCGCGCATTGTCCTCGCGCGTCTGCTGGGTGAGCGTCTTCACCCTGGTGCGCGAAGCGAAGGACGACCCGGGCTCGTTGAAGCCGATGTGGCCGTCGGTGCCGATGCCGAGGATCTGGAGGTCGACGCCGCCGGCCTCCTCGATCGCCTTCTCGTAGTCCTCGCCCGCGTGCTGGATCGTCGCCTCGGCGCCGTTCGGCACGTGGATGCGCTGCGGGTCGAGACCCAGCGGCTCCACGACCTCCTTGGTGATGACCGAGCGGTAGCTCTCCGGGTGCGCGGGGTCGAGACCGACGTACTCGTCGAGCGCGAATCCGCGCACCTGCGAGACATCTCGACCGGCCAGCTGTGTGCGCAGCGCCTGGTACACGGGCAGCGGCGTGGATCCCGTCGCGAGGCCGAGCACGGCGTCCGGACGCGCGTCGATGAGGTCGACGATCTCGCCGGCGACCAGGGCGCCCGCTGCGGCGGCGTTCTCGACGATGACGACTTCAGCCATGGGTGACGATCTCCTTGAGTGGTGTGGTGGCTCCGACGAGCGCGGCGCCGACGGCAGCCGCGGGCGACCCGAGTGGAAGCAGTTCGATCCGGTCGTCCAGGTGCAGCGAGCGCATGAACGCAGAGGTCTCCGCACCCGCATGCAGGGCGTCTCGGACACCTGCCTCGAGGCGGGTGCCGAGAGCCGTCAGGCCCCCGCCGATGATGACGCGCTCGACGTCGGCCGAGAGCACGAGTGCGCGGACCGCCGCTGCCGCCCCGTGGAACAGGTCGGCGCGCAGCGACACGGCGAGCGGATCGCCCTCCTCGGCGGCGTCGAGGATGTCGCGCACGGGGTGCGCGCCGGGGCGCCCCCAGGCCTTCGCCAGGGCACCGCCGCCGCAGAACGTCTCGATGCAGCCGCGCTGACCGCAGCCGCACAGGCGTCCTGCCGGGTCGACCGAGAGATGACCCACCTCCCCCGCCGTGCCGCGGGCGCCGCGCCAGATGGCGCCGTCGACGACGATCCCGGCCGCCACTCCCGTCCCGAGGTTCAGATACGCCATCGATCCCTCGATGCGGCGCAGTGCGGCGGCGCCGAGCGCAGCCGCTTTCACGTCGTTCTCGACCCGTACGGTCACGCTGAGCCGGGCGGCGACACGCTCGGCGAGGTCGAGCGACTCGACACCGAGATTCACCGCGTGCAGCACCCGTCCGGTCACCGCGTCGACGAGCCCCGGGATGCCGATGCCCACGGAGTCGATGTCGGCGACGGTCAGGCCGGCCTCGACGGCGAGATCGAGCACGGCGGCGGAGACGCTCTCGACGACGGCATCCTCCCCCCAGCCGGTCGCGCGCCGCAGTCGGGCGAGGATCTCGCCCGACGGTGCCACGGCGACCGCGTCGATCTTGGTGCCGCCGACGTCCAGGCCGACGCGAATGCGTCGACCGGCGAGGTCGACGGTGATGGCATCCGTCATCGGATGGTGCTCCCGCCCCGGGTCGAGTCGAGGGCGCCGCTCACGAGACGCCCAGCTGGCTGGACAGGACCATCACGGCGGCGCCGCGCAGCACGATGTCGGACTGCTGGGTGCGCCGGATGACGACGTCTTCGAACACGCCCTCGAGCGTGCGGGCGTGCAGAGTCTCCACTGCCGCGTCGACGAGGACGCCGTCGAGCAGGTCGCCCTGCCCGGACAGCACGACTTCGGAGAGGTCGAGCGCGGCGACGATGGGGGCGATCGCGATGGCCATGCGCGTCCCGGCGTCGCGGAGGATGTCGTCGCGGGAGTCCGGTGCGGCCTCGATCGCGGCGCGAAGGCGGCTCTCGCTGAGCCACGCCTCGAGGCATCCGTCCTTGCCGCAGGCGCAGCGCGGGCCGCCGTCGGTGCCGACGACCACGTGCCCGATCTCGCCCGCCGCGAACCGGCTGCCGAGAAGCGGCTGACTGCCGGTGATGACGCCGGCGCCGACTCCTCGACCGATCTTGATCAGCATAAAGTCCGCCTCGGCGTCGCCGAAGGTGTACTCGGCGAGCACTGCGGCGTTCGCGTCGTTGCGCACGAGCACGGGCAGGTCCAGGTCGACGCCCAGCTTGGCCTCGAGCGGCAGGTCGGACCAGCCGAGGTTCGGCGAGCTGAGCACCATCCCGTCGGGGCGCACCACACCGGGCGTTCCGATGCCGACACCCAGGATCGGTTGCGTGGCGTCGGCGACGAGCTCACGGGCGAGCTGCAGCAGGGCAGCGTACGCGGCATCGCCGTCCGGAGTCTCCGGACGCGGCACCTCGCGGCGTCCGATGACGTCGCCGTCGAGGCTCAGCAGTGCGCCGGTGAAGGCGCTCGGCGCCGAGAGGTCGATGCCGATGATCTGATGGCCGACACGGTCGATGTCGATGAGGATCGGCGGCTTGCCGGGGCCCACCGTCTCGCGGACTCCCATCTCGATGACGATGCCGTCGGCGATGAACTCCGCGACGAGGTCGGAGATGGTGACGCGGGTGAGTCCCGTCTCCCGCGAGAGGTCGGCGCGGCTCATGGCGCCGGAATGATAGAGCGTCTGCAGCACGAGTGCCCGGTTGTGACCGCGGGCGTGCTCGGGCAGCACCTTGGCGCGCGAGCGCAGATGCCGCGCAGGGCCGAAGGCGTGTGCGCTCGTCCCGACGTACTCCGACGTCGTCGACGGGCGCGTTTCATCCGATACGGACATGTTTGTTAGTAGACCTTACGAACAAAAATTGTGCAACCCCACCGCGCAGGGCGCCCGGGAGGGTTACCGAAACGTTACATTACGATGACGACCGAGAGTCAGCCGTCCCGATCCGCCTCTCCCGCCCGCTCGACGAGCCGGGCGACGAGGCCTTCGACGATGCCCTCCCGCGCCTTCCGCGTGAGCGGCTTCCCGGGAATGCCGGGGCGTCGCTGGGCGGGCGTCGGACCGTCGAGAGGACGATACCGCACCCCCCGCTCGGCCAGGCGTCGGAGGTGCGTCGGCAGCCGCCTCGCGAAGTCCGCGAACGGCGCCGGTTCCCCACCGTCCCACAGTCGCTCCGCGACCGCTGCAAGCCTCGGGAACATCGCGAAATCCACACGATCGCGCGTCGGCAGGTGCTCCGTCCAGACGTTCGCCTGGCCTCCGGACGCCCCCTTCTCCACGCGCAGCGCATACACCTGCTGGATCGGCAGCGGCGGTCCGACGCGGATCGGCTCCTCCTCCGAGTCGGACTGCGGGTAGTCGAGGTAGACGCTCAGATCCGGGCACGCGATGACCGGGATGCCGCGGCGCAGCGCCTCACGCATCGCGACGGGGCCGCGCCAGGCGAGGATCGCGACGCCATCGGGCACGTCGCCCTCCAGCACCTCGTCCCATGCGAGCGCCGTGCGTCCCCGTGCGCGGACGTGCGCGACGAAATGCGCCGTGAACCACGGCTGCACGTCGTGGGCCGACACGAGCCCGAGCTGCTGCATCCGCTCCTGCGCCGCCGGACTCTGCTCCCACTCCGTCACGGGCACCTCGTCGCCGCCGATGCCGATCCACGGCGAGTCGAACAGGTCGCACAGGGCGTCGATGGCAGCCCGCCCGAAGGCGAGCGACTCCTCGGTCGGCGCGAGCGTGCGCGGATTGACCCCGAACCTCTCCCACGGAGCGGTGACGGGCTCGCCCGCGTCGGTGTTGCCGAGCTCCGGATACGCGGCGAGACCGGCCTGGATGTGACCGGGCAGCTCGACCTCCGGCACGAGCGTGACGTGGCGCGCTGCGGCGTACGCGACCAGGTCGCGCAGCTCGGCATCCGTGTAATGGCCCTCGTGCACGCCCGGTTCGACCGTCGCGAGCGGGCCATGGCCGCGCTGTGTCGCCTCGCGTCGCGCGCCCACCTCCGTGAGTCTCGGGTAGCCGGGCACCTCGAAGCGCCACCCCTGGTCGTCGGTGAGGTGCAGGTGCAGGACGTTGAGGTGGTGGTCGGCGAGCAGATCGATGAGCCGACGCACGTCGTCGGCGGGCCGGAAGTGCCGCGCGACGTCGAGCATCGCCCCACGCCAGGCATAGGCCGGGGCGCCGGTCCACTCGCCCGCGGGGATGCGCGACCGCTCCGCGCCGGGCTCGCGCAGCTGTCGCAGAGCGGTCGCGCCGCGGAAGACGCCGGCGACCGATGCGCCGGCGACGGATATCCCGTCCGCCGCGACGACGATCCGGAACGCCTCATCGCCGACACGCCCCTCAGCGAAGGGCGCGCTCGCGAGCGTGTGGTCGATCCGCAGCGTGATCGCCGGGACCGAACTCCGGGCGACGAGCGCACCGCCGAGGCGCTCAGCGCTCGCGGCGAGGTCGTCGGTGGCGACGACGGGCGTCTCCGCAGTCCAGACGAACGGAGGGACCATGGGGTCGATGTGCGAGTGCGCGAGCGGAACAGTCGCGCGATGCGCGGGCGGCGGCATGCGGAGCGCGCGCCCGGGAGAGCTGCCGGTGGCGTGACCCTGCTGCACCACCGGCTCGCCGGCGACCAGCACCTCCACGACGCCGACGGGCGCCGCGTGCGGGTCCTCGAACGTCGCGCCGGCGGCGATCGTCTCGGGGTCGAACAGCACGAGATCGGCCGTCGCGCCCTCGCGGATCACCCCGCGGGGTGCGTCGCCCCTGTCGAGACCCAGCCGCGCGGCCGGCGTGCCGGAGAGGTGCCGCACGGCCTCCTCGAGCGACAGGATGCCGAGTTCGCGCACATAATGGCCCAGGTAGCGCGGGAACGCGCCACGCCCGCGCGGATGCGGACGTGCGCCGATCAGGATGCCGTCGCTGCCACCGGTGTGGCGGGGATGCCGCATGATCGCGCGGACGTTCTCCTCGTCGCCGATGTGCATGAGGATGCTCGTGGCGCCGGCATCCTCGACGATCGTGTCGAGCACGACGTCGACGGCGCGCCGCCCCTCGGCCGTCGCGATCTCGGCGACCGTACGGCCGACGAGCCCGGAGAGCGCTGGGTCACCCGTGCCGGCGATCTGGATCGCCTCCCAGTCGGCTCGCTCGCCGTGGAAGCCGTCGCAGCCGATGTCCTCCAGTTCGACCCGCACCGCCTCGCGCCCTGCGGTGTCGAGCGCCGCGAGCGTCCCGAGCAGGTCTCCGCTCTCCGAGAGCCTGCTCGGCAGCAGCGCTGCGAGGGTCGTCGCGCCGGGGAGGTAGGGGTAGGTGTCGAGCGTGACGTCGACGCCGTCGGCGAGCGCCTCGTCGACGAGAGCGAGCAGCTCGTCGGCCCTGCCGCGATTGGGGAGGAAGTTCATCGTGGCGTGCGTGAGGTGGATCGGGCACCCGGTGCGACGCCCGATGTCGAGCGCCTCGCGGTACGCGTCCAGCGCCGCGCCGCCGTAGCTGCGGGTGTGGGGCGACCAGTAGCCGCCGCGCTCCGCGACCACGCGGCACAGCGCCTCGAGCTCGGCGGTGTCGGCGTACATGCCCGGGGTGTACGTCAGGCCGCTCGACATGCCGAAGGCCCCGGCGTCCATCGCCGCGCCCAGCAACTCGCCCATCGCCGCGAGCTCGGCATCGGTGGCTCGGCGGTTCTCGTGGCCGACGACCATCATCCGGAGGTTGCCCTGCGGCACGAGCACCGCGGCGTTCGCGACCGCTGCGGCGTCGAACGCCGCGAGCAGGTCGTCCATCGTGCGCCACGGCACCGACGTCGGAGCACCGTTCCAGCCGGCGATCTGCGCGGGGATGATCGCGGCCGTGGCGTCGTCGAGCGGCGCGTAGCCGAGCCCGTCCTGCCCGACGACCTCGGTGGTCACGCCCTGCAGGATCTTCGCGGTGTGCGCGGCGCCCTCGAGCACCGCGAGCTCGCTGTGCGCGTGCATGTCGATGAACCCCGGCGCGAGCACGAGCCCGGCGGCGTCGACCTCGACGGCGGACTCGGGCAGATCAGGCGCCGCGTCCACACCCTCTCCCACGACCGCGACGACGCGAGCGCCCTCGACGTACACGTCGGCGCGGTAGCGCTGCCCGCCCGTGCCGTCGACGACCGTGGCATCGCGGTAGACGCGAACCGGCTTCTCGCTGCTCAGAAGCACGTCGCCACCGCTCCGATCACGCGCGGGTCGTCGGCGTCGGGGTCGTCTATCACCGCGACCACCTTCCACTTGTCGAACGCGGTGCAGGGGTGCGAGAGCCCCAGCCGCACGACCTCGCCCTGCACGACCGACGCGTCGGCGCCGAGGCTCAGGAACGCATGCTGGTCGTTCAATGCGGTGATCGTACCGCCCACCGACTGCGGGACAGGCAGGTCGATGTCGAAGGGCACGTCGCGGCGCCCCGCGTCGAGCAGGGCGAGGCCCGGCTCGGGCTGCGAGACGACGCGCGACCACGCATGCATCGCGGAGCGCAGAGGCTCGGTGCCCGTCAGCGGACCGAACGGCGACATGCGGGAGTAGAACCCGTCGTCGTGGATCTGGAACGCGCCGGAGCGCAGCACGACGTCGGCCCCGTCGTTGTGCGGTGCGAGCACCGCGGCCGCGCGGTCGGGGAACGAGCTGCCACCTGCGCTGAGCACGGGCCGGACGCCGTCCGGGTACGCCAGGCGCGAGTGCAGCTCCACGAGCGTGCCGAGATAGGCGTCGACGGCGGCGATAGAGCTGTCGCTGCGATCAGGGCCGAAGGGACCCTCGTAGCCCGTGACGCCGGCGAGGCGGATCCCGGATGCTGCGGCGATCGCGCCCGCGATGCGCTCGCCCTCCTCGATCGTGCGGGCCCCCGTGCGCCCCCCTGCTCCGCCGAGCTCGACGAGCACGTCGAGGGGACGAGCGGCGCCCTCGAGCGCACCGGCGAGGATCTCGACCGTCCGCTCGGAGTCGGCCCAGCACAGGATCCGCAGCTCGGGGTCGGCGGCGAGCAGCTCGCCGAATCGCCGTGCGGCCGCCGCATCGGTGACGGCGTTCGCGATCAGCACGGTCTGCACGCCCGCCTCCACGGCAACCTCGGCCTGCCACGGCGTCGCGACCGAGATGCCCCAGGCGCCCGCGTCCAGGAGACGCTGCCACAGCGCGGGAGCCATGGTCGTCTTGCCGTGCGGCGCGAGCCGGACCCCCTGCTCGGCGGCCCAGGAGAACACCGTCGCCTCGTTGTGGGCCAGTGCCGCCTCGTGCACGGTGAACACCGGGGTGACCAGATCCGAGAGCCGGAGGTCGGCGTCGGCGACATCGGAGAGATGCAGCCCTCCTGCCAGGGCCGGAAAGCCCTTCGCCCAGGTGCCGAGGACGGGATCCGGAATTTGTAGAGGCATCTAACAAGGCTACTAGGCTTGCAGCATGACTTCGAAGACCCGCATCACGACAGACGCCGCCCCCGCCCCCGCCCACACCTTCTCGCAGGGCGTACGCAAGGGCCCGTTCGTCCAGGTCTCCGGCCAGGGCCCGGTCGACGCCGTCACCAACGAGTACCTGTACCCCGGCGACGTCGCCGCGCAGACCACGCGCACCCTCGAGAACGTCAAGGCCATCGTCGAGGCCTCCGGCGCGACGTTCGACGACGTCGTGATGCTGCGCGTCTACCTCACGAAGCGCGAGGACTTCCCGATCATGAACGACGCGTACGGCGCCTTCGTCGAGGCGAACACGCCGAGCGGCGTGCTCCCCTCGCGCACCACCGTGTTCACCGGTCTGCCTCGCGAGGAGATGCTCGTCGAGATCGACGGCATCGCCATCGTCGAATGATCGCGGGCTGCGCCGTCCGCTGAATCGTGCGGGTCCGAGAGGGCCCGCACGACCGTTGCCCCCTCGTTACCTTCGATCCCGTAGCATTGAATGTGATAAAGGCCACGTAGAACCGGGGGGTGAAGTTCGTGACCGATCTGATCTCAGCGCAGGATGCGAAGACTGAGAAGCTGACCGAGGCGGGCTCCGCCGACACGGTCGCTCTGACGCCGTCGGGTGACGAGACCCCGACCGACTCGATGCCGCCCGAGAGCGGCGACCAGCCGCTGGCCTGGGCTCCCATCGAACCGGCGCCCAAGAAGAAGCGCCTCGGACTGTGGATCGGCCTCGGTGTCGGCGCGGTCGTCATCGGCGTCGGCGCAGCCTCGATGATCCTCATCGCACCCGGCACCACGGTGGCCGGCATCCCGGTGGGCTGGATGACACCCGGCGCCGCCGCCGACGTCATCAGCGCCCACGTCTCCGAGACCGAGGTCACGCTCACCGGAGCAGGCGACGACGTCGTGCTCACCGGCGCGGAGCTCGGAGCCGCCGTCGACGCGAGCGCCCTCGCCGACAAGGCCTTCGCCGAGCACCCGATGTGGAACGTCGGCGCCTGGATGGGCGAGCCCGTCGCGGGCGAGATCGCCCTCGATCCCGCCGTCGCAGACACCGCACTGCGCGACGCCGTTCCCGCGAGCTTCGAGGACCCGGTCGACGCCGGCGTCGTCTTCGACGCGGCCACCGGCAGCTACGTCATCACACCGTCCGCGACGGGAACCGGGGTGGATGTCGCCGCGCTCAACGAGGCGTTCATCGACACGATCGCCGAGGGCGGCAAGAGCTTCGAGTTCCCCGGGGGGCCCGCCGAGGCGGCCCCGGCGGTCACCGACGAGGACGCCACCGCGCTCGCCACGTCGATCAACACGATGCTCGGAACGATGGGCTTCTACCTCGGCGAGGAGCGCACCGTCCCGGTCGACGCCGCCACCGCCTCCACCTGGTTCACCGTCGTCGACGATGACGGCACGCTCCGCATCGAAGCCGATCAGGCTGCGATCCAGGCGACCGTCGACGCGCTGCCCGCAGCCGTCGACCGCGCACCGGTCAACGCCACGCAGATCGTCGATTCGTCCGGCAAGGTGCTGCGCACCGAGTCCGAGGGCGTGAACGGCCGCGCACTGAGCGACACCTCGAACCTCGCGTCCGACGTGGCGGACAAGCTCGAAGCGGGCGAGAGCGTGTTCCCGATCTCGGTCACCGAGACCCCGTTCAGCGCCGTCACGCTCCTGCGCAAGATCGACGTGAACCTGAGCTCGCAGACCGCGACGCTGTACGAGAACGGCGCCGTCGTGCGTTCGTGGAAGATCTCCTCCGGCAAGGCTGCGACGCCGACAGACGTCGGCAACTTCAAGGTCTACGCCCACGTGCGCTCGCAGACCATGAAGAGCCGCGAGCCCGACGGCTCGATCACCGAGACACCGAACGTCCCGTGGGTCACGTACTTCAACGGCGACGAGGGCTTCCACGGCACCTACTGGCACAGCAACTTCGGCAACCGCATGAGCCACGGCTGCGTGAACATGCCGATCGACGTCGCGAGATTCGTGTACGAGTGGTCTCCCGTGGGCATGGAGGTCTCGGTCCACAACTGACCGACCGCCGCGCACACCGAGAGTCGAGCGGATACGACGAAGGGGCCGGATGCTCAGCATCCGGCCCCTTCGCGTGCGTCAGCGCAGTGCGTCGACGATCTCGTTCAGCGTGGACGACGGGCGCATGACCGCGGCCACGAGCGCGTCGTCGGGGCGGTAGTACCCGCCGATCTCGACGGCCGAGCCCTGTACGGCGTTGAGCTCGGAGACGATCTGCTCCTCCTTCTCCGAGAGCGCAGCGGCGACCGGAGCGAAAGCGGCGGCGAGCTCGGCATCCTTCGACTGCGCAGCCAGCTCCTGCGCCCAGTACAGCCCGAGGTAGAAGTGGCTGCCGCGGTTGTCGATCGTGCCGAGGGCGCGACCGGGCGAGCGGTCCTCCTCGAGGAAGGTGCCGGTCGCGGCATCCAGCGTCTCCGCCAGCACGCGCGCCTTCTCGTTACCGGTGCGGTCGGCGAAGTGCTCGAGCGAGGCGGCCAGCGCGAAGAACTCGCCGAGCGAGTCCCAGCGCAGGTAGTTCTGCTCGACGAGCTGCTGCACGTGCTTCGGCGCCGACCCTCCGGCTCCCGTCTCGAACAGTCCACCGCCGGCCAGCAGCGGCACGATCGAGAGCATCTTGGCGCTCGTGCCGACCTCGAGGATCGGGAACAGGTCGGTGAGGTAGTCGCGGAGCACGTTGCCGGTCACCGAGATCGTGTCGAGGCCGTGACGCATGCGCGCGAGCGTGTAGCGCGTGGCCTCCTCCGGAGCGAGGATCGTGATCGTCAGGCCCTTGGTGTCGAGCGTCGCGAGCCCCTGGTGCACCTTCGCGATGATCTGCGCGTCGTGCGAACGGTTCGCGTCGAGCCAGAACACCGCGGGAGCCCCGGTCGCACGTGCACGCGAGACCGCCAGCTTGACCCAGTCCATGACCGGGATGTGCTTGGTCTGCGTGGCGCGCCAGATGTCGCCCTCGCCGACCTCGTGCTCGATGAGCACGGTGCCCTCGCTGTCGAGCACCTGCACGGTGCCCGCCGCGGCGATCTCGAAGGTCTTGTCGTGGCTGCCGTACTCCTCGGCCGCCTGTGCCATGAGACCGACGTTCGGCACGGTGCCGATCGTGGCGGGGTCGAGCGGGCCGTTGGCGATGACGTCGTCGATCACGGCCTGGTAGACGCTCGCGTAGGAGGAATCCGGGATGACCGCGAGGGTGTCGGCCTCGCCGCCGTCCTTGCCCCACAGCTTGCCTCCGTTGCGCACGAGGGCAGGCATCGACGCGTCGACGATCACATCGCTGGGGACGTGCAGGTTCGTGATGCCCTTGTCGGAGTTGACGTAGGAGAGACGCGGCCCCTCGGCGATCGCCTTCGCGAACGCGGCGGCGATCTCGTCGCCGCCGGCGATGCCCTCGAGCCCCGCGAGGATCGACCCGAGACCGTCGTTCGGGTTGAGCCCGGCGGCCGCGAGCTGGTCACCGTACTGCGCGAAGACGTCGGCGAAGAACGCCTTGACCACGTGGCCGAAGATGATCGGGTCACTGACCTTCATCATCGTCGCCTTGAGGTGCACCGAGTAGAGGACGTCGTCACCCTTGGCCGTCTCGAGTGTCTCGGCCAGGAAGGCATCGAGGTGAGATGCGGAGAGGAAGGTGGCGTCGACGATCTCGCGGGGAAGGACCTTGAGGCCCTCCTTCAGCACGGTGACCGTACCGTCCTCGGCGATGTGGCGGAAGCTCAGCACGTCGTCATGGGCGGCGACCCACGAACGCTCATTGTGCTTGAAGTCGTCGTGACCGAGCGTCGCGACGCGGGTCTTGGATCCCTCGGCGAACGGCTTGTTGCGGTGCGGGTGCTTCTTCGCGTAGTTCTTGACGGCGAGCGGCGCGCGGCGGTCGCTGTTGCCCTCACGGAGGACCGGATTCACTGCCGACCCCTTGATGCGGTCGTAGCGGGCGCGGATGTCCTTCTGCTCGAGCGACGAGGGCTCGTCGGGGAAGTCCGGGATGTCGTAGCCCTGGGCCTGCAGCTCGGCGATCGCGCCCTTCAGCTGAGGGATGGATGCCGAGATGTTCGGCAGCTTGATGATGTTCGCCTCCGGCAGCGTGGCGAGCCCGCCGAGCTCGGCCAGCGCGTCGCCGACCTGCTGCTCGGGAGCGAGCTTCTGCGGGAAGGCAGCGAGGATGCGGCCTGCCAGAGAGATGTCACGCGTCTCGACGTCGATGCCCGCCTGGCCCGTGAAGGCCTGGATGATCGGAAGGAAGGAGGCTGTGGCGAGCGCGGGAGCCTCGTCCGTGTAGGTGTAGATGATGGCGTCGTCGGTCACCGGGAGGTTCTCCGTTCACGAGGGCAGAATTGTCTCGATACCAAGATACCTGAGCGCTTCTCGCCCCGAGAATCTGCTCGTCTCTGGGACGGATCGCACCGGAGGGGCTAGCCTGTCACTATGTCCGAACTGCGCATGGTCGAACTCTCCGCTGCGACGATCGTCGCCGTGAACAACCTGTCGCTCAAGCCCGGACAGGAGCAGTTCCTCGCTCCGGTGTCCTACGGCATCGCGGCCACCGTCATCAATCCGGCCACCTCCTGGCAGCGCGTCGTGCTCGACGGCGACCAGGTCGTCGGCTTCGTCAGCGCGAACTTCGATCCGGATGCGCCCGAAGAGCATTTCCGCTCCGTCCTGTGGCGCATCAACGTCGACGCCGACGATCAGGGCAAGGGCGTGGGGCGCTTCGCCGTCGAACAGCTGGTCGAGGAGGCGCGCTCGCGCGGCGTCGACCACGTCAACGTCATCTACGAGGCCGGGGAGGACGGTCCGGAGGCCTTCTTCCTGCGCGTCGGCTTCACGCCGGTGGGCGAGACCGAGTACTCCGAGGTCATCGCCGAGATCCGCGTCGCACCGTAGACCGGCGGCGGGGTCTCGGATCCCCTCCCCCATCGAGGCCCCGTCGCCCTGTCGGTGCGGGGCCCTCAATGCGCGCAGGGGTCGAGATCACGGATTTGTTGCGAGTCACCACAAAAAGCTTGCACTCGCTCGCTGACCGTGCCTATCATCGCTTCAGAGCGCTGGCGAAGCGCTTCGATGATTTTTTCGACCGAGCGACGACGGAGTCCCGATGACGACGATCCATGAGGTGGCGCACGCCGCCGGAGTGTCGATCAGCACCGTCTCCTATGCGCTCAGCGGTAAGCGTCCCGTCTCCGAGAAGACACGTCGCCGGATCGAGGACGCGGCTCGGACGCTCGGCTACGAGCCCGACGCCGGCGCGCGGATGCTGGCCGGTCGCCGAACTCACATCTTCGCCCTCACCGAGCCGCTGCGCGCCGACACCCACGCCCCCACCCACATGGCGTTCGTGCTCGCCACGGCGGTCGCGGCGCGGCGGCGGGGCTACGACATCCTGCTACTCACCGACGAGCAGACCTCGGACGGGATGAATCGCGTCGCCGCGAGTCGTCTCGTCGATGCGATCCTCGTGCTCGACGTCGCCCCCGATGACGACAGGGCGGCCATCGCACGCAGCGTGCGCACGCCCACCGTGTTCATCGGCATCCCGAACGACGCCGAGGGCCTGACCTGCGTCGACCTCGACTTCGAGGCGGCGGGCGCGCTCGCGATCGACCGACTCGCCGAAGCCGGGTACCGACGGGTCATGCTGCTCGGCCAGACCCAGGTGTCGTACCGCAAGTCGAACTTCCCCCGGCGCCTGCTCGCCGGGGTCACCGATCGCGCCGCGCACCGCGACATCGCTCTCGAGTGGGCGACGACCGGCGACACGACGACGGACGCCGCGCTCGTGCGCTCGACGTGCGAAACCGCCCTGGATCGCGGCGACCGAGCATTCATCGTGCACGCCGTCGGCGACGTGCACGAGATCCTGCTCGAGACGATCGCCGCCCGCGGACTGCGGGTGGGCGAGGACGTCTCGGTCGTCTCGGCCGCGGCATCCTTCGACACGACCGAGCTGCCGGTCGCCATCGACACGATCCCGCTCGTGCCCCAGCAGTCGTGCGAGCTCGCCGTCGACCTCGCGGTCGGCAGCGTCGAGAGCGGCGGGTCGACGCCGCGCGTCCACCTCATCCCGCCCGAGTACCGCGCGGTCGGCTCGATCGCTCCCGCCCGGGAGTAGAGAGCTGCGCCGAGTCCGAACGCATGTGCATTGTCGAAACGCTTCGACATCGCACGTGATCCACAACTGAACACGACCCGAAGAAGTGTCCCGGCCGCGAGGCCACCGAGAAAGGAATGCCGACGATGGCACGCAACATCCGCACGACAAGGACGCTGGCCGCCGTGGCCGCGCTGACCGCGGCAGGGCTCGCTCTGAGCGGCTGCGGCGCTGGCTCAGGAGACGAGGACGGCGACGGCCAGAGCCTGAAGCTCTGGCACTACGAGGGCGCGGACAGCGCCATGGGCAGGGCCTGGGCCGAGGCCATCAAGATCTTCGAAGAGGAGACCGGCGCGACGGTCGAGTTCGAGGAGAAGTCGTTCGAGCAGATTCAGAAGACGGCGAGCCAGGTGCTCGACACTGACGCAGCGCCAGATCTCATGGAGTTCAACAAGGGCAATGCGACGGCCGGCTTCCTCGCCTCGACCGGCCTGATCGCCGACATCTCCGACGCGGTCGACGAGTACGGCTGGGACGAGAAGCTCGCTCCCTCGCTGCAGACCACCGCGAAGTACTCCGAAGACGGGGTCATGGGCGGCGACACCTGGTTTGGCATCCCGAACTACGGGGAGTTCGTCGGCGTCTACTACAACCAGGATGCCTTCGCGGAGGCCGGGCTCGAGATCCCGACCACGTACGAGGAGTTCGTGGCCGTGCTCGACGCGTTCGTCGCGAAGGGCGTCACCCCGCTCGCCGAGGCCGGCGCCGAGTACCCTCTCGGTCAGCTCTGGTACCAGCTCGCGCTGCTCGAGGGCGATCGCAGCTTCGTCGACGCCTATCAGCTGTACGACGGAGAGGTCGACTGGCAGGGGCCGGAGATCAGCACCGCGACCGAGACGCTGAAGGAGTACGTCGACAAGGGCTACATCGCCTCCGACGTCTCCTCGGTCAAGGCCGAGGACGCCGGCGTCTCGTTCATCAACGGCACGTCGCCGATCTTCGTGTCGGGCTCGTGGTGGTTCGGCCGCTTCGTCGCCGAGGCGACCGGCTTCGACTGGACGATGACCGCGTTCCCCGGGGCCGACCTGTCGCTCGGCTCGTCGGGCAACCTCTGGGTCGTTCCCGAGAACGCGGCGAACAAGGAGCTGGCCTACGAGTTCATCGACATCACGATGCGTCCGGAGATCCAGGCGATCATCGGCAACAACGGCGGGCTGCCCGTCGCCGCCGACACGGCCGACATCACCGACGAGAAGAGCGCCGCACTCATCGAGACCTTCAACGGCGTGCTCGAGGCCGACGGTCTCTCGTTCTACCCGGACTGGCCCGCGCCCGGCTTCTACGACGTGATCGTGCAGGAGCTGCAGGGTCTCATCACCGGCTCGCAGGACGCGGAGACGACCGACGCGAACCTCGGCGAGCAGTACGACGAGGGCACAGCGGAATTCCGTTGATCCACCCGCGGAGGGCGGCTCACGGGTCGCCCTCCGCATCCTCTTGGAGAAGAACATGACACTCGCCACGCGCCCCGCGCGCCGCACGAAGCTCCCTCCGGAGCAGCCGTCGATCCCGCAGCGCCGCGGCGGCACCGGCGCCTACTGGATGTACCTGCTGCCCGGCTTCGTCCTGCTGCTCATCGTCGTCATCGTGCCGTTGATCTGGAACGTGTACCTCACCTTCACGAAGTGGAAGGGCGTGCGCACGCCGGAGTTCATCGGGCTCGAGAACTGGCAGAAGATCCTCACCGACAGCGATTTCTGGACCTCGTTCGGGAACTCCGTGTGGATGATCATCGCGATGGTGGTCGTCCCGACCATCGTGGGGCTCGTCGTGGCCGCGCTCCTCTTCGACGTCGTCGGACGCAAGTTCGGCGGCAAGGTCGGCAGCTTCCTGCGGGCCACCTACTACCTCCCGCAGATCCTGCCCATCGCCGTCGCCGGCATCGTGATCGGGTGGATCGTGCGGCCGGGCGGCGACGGCGCCCTCAACCAGATCCTCGGCGCCTTCGGCATCCCCGCCTACGACTGGCTCGGGCAGATGCCGTCCGCCCTCATCGTCCTGATGGTCGTCATGGTCTGGGTGCAGCTCGGCTACCCCGTCGTGGTGTTCATGGCGGCCCTGCAGCGCGTCGATCCGGAGCTGTACGAGGCCGCCGAGCTCGACGGCGCCAACTGGTTCCAGCGCTTCTCGGCCATCACCATGAGCATCATCCGCCCCGAGATCTTCGTCGTGACGCTCACCTGCACGATCGCCGCCCTCAAGGTCTTCGGGCCGGTCTATATCATCACGCGCGGCGGGCCGGCAGGGTCCACGCTCGTGCCCGCGTACTACGCGTACCAGGAGTTCTTCACGAAGCGGAACGTCGGATACGGCGCGACCATCGCGACCGTGCTCACGATCGTCGTGGTCATCGTGTCGATCATCTTCATCCGGGTGCAGAACTCGCTCGAGCGCAAGGAAAGGGCGGGTCTGTGATGCACGCCACCACCGCCATCGTCACCGGCAAGCCTGCGAAGGCCCGCCCCCGGGGCGGCATGACCAAGAAGCGCCCGGTCGACTGGCTGCTGCTCGCCCTCGTCGTGATCGGCGCGCTGCTCGTGATCGCGCCGTTCTACCTCGTCCTCGTGAACTCGTTCAAGTCTCCCGTCGACTACGCGACCTCTGGGCCGCTCGCGTTCCCCGAGACCCTCGACTTCGGCGGGATCATCAAATTCTGGGAGCGGGTGAACTTCCCCGAGAAGGTCTGGAACTCCCTCTTCATCTCGGGCGTCGTCGCTGTGCTGGCGGTCGTGATCTCGATGCTGAACGCCTTCGCGATCGGCATCGGCCGGGTGCGAGGTCGCTCCTGGATCGTCCTGCTCTTCCTGCTGGCGAACCTCCTCCCCCAGGAGGCGCTGCTGTACCCGCTGTACTACATGTTCAAAACCGTCGGCCTGTACGACAACGTGTGGTCGGTCATCGTCGTGTTCACGGTGATCCAGGCGGCGTTCGGCACCTACCTGCTGTCGTCGGTCTACGGCACGTTCCCCAAGGAGGTGCTCGAGGCCGCCTCGCTCGACGGCGCGAACCGTTGGCAGATCCTCTGGCGGGTCGTTTTCCCGATCAGTCGCCCGACGCTGTCGGTGCTGCTCATCTTCTTCTTCATCTGGACGTGGAACGAGTTCCTCATCCCCCTCACGTTCCTCGCGTCCAACGCGAACCAAACGGTGCCGGTCGCGATCAGCGTGCTGCAGGGCGACCGTCTGATGGACGTCACCACCACGAGCGCATCCGCTCTCCTGGGCATCATCCCGACGCTCATCTTCTTCCTCATCTTCCAGCGCACGCTGACACGCGGCATCACGGCAGGAGCAGTCAAGTAATGAAGTTCACCGACGGGTTCTGGCAGTTGCGTCCCGGCGTCACCGCGCTCTACGCGCAGGAGGCCTACGACATCGCCGAGACCACCACCGCCGACGGACCCGGCATCGTCATCACCGCACCGACGATGGTGATCGCCAAACGAGGCGACACCCTCAACCGACCGGTGCTCACCACCACTCTCTCCTCCCCCGCAGAGGGGGTGATCCGGGTGCGTATCGCCCATCACGAGGGCGGGCGCTGGCACGGCGGCTTCGCGCTCCCGGGCGCGGGGACGGGAGCGGCTCGGGCGTCGCTCACCGATGACGGCGGATCGCTGGATGCCGGGGCCCTCGTCGCACGCATCGCACCGGGGGCGCCGTGGGATCTCTCCTTCGAGGTCGACGGACGCCGCGTCACGGGCAGCGGTCACAAGGCCCAGGGCTACGTGCGCCTCGCCTCCGACGCGCAGGTCGACCAGGGAATCGTGTCGAACGCCCGGCAGGGCGGAACGGTCCCGCCGGAATCCTCGTTCGTGCACGAGCAGCTCGACCTCGGCGTCGGTGAACTCGTCTACGGACTCGGCGAGCGCTTCGGTCCCCTCGTCAAGAACGGCCAGTCCGTCGACATCTGGAACGCCGACGGCGGCACGTCGAGCGAGCAGGCGTACAAGAGCATCCCGTTCCACCTGTCGAACCGCGGCTACGGCGTGCTCGTGAACGATCCGGGGCACGTCTCGTACGAGGTCGGATCCGAGGCGGTCGAGCGCGTGCAGTTCTCGGTCCCCGGCGAGGTGCTGGAGTACTTCGTCATCGCCGGCCCCACCCCGAAGGACGTGCTCGTCCGCTATACCGCGCTCACGGGTCGCCCGCCCGTGGTCCCCGCATGGTCGTACGGTCTGTGGCTGTCGACGAGCTTCACCACCGACTACGACGAGCAGACGGTCTCGTCGTTCATCGACGAGATGGCGGCGCGCGAACTGCCCGTGTCGGTGTTCCACTTCGACTGCTTCTGGATGCGCGAGTTCAACTGGTGCGACTTCGAGTGGGACACCCGCGTGTTCCCCGATCCGGACGGCATGCTCGCGCGCCTGCACGAGAAGGACCTGCGCGTCTGCGTGTGGATCAACCCGTACATCGGCCAGCGCTCCCCGCTGTTCCGCGAGGCGGCCGACCAGGGCTTCCTCGTGCGCCGCCCCGACGGCTCGGTGTGGCAGTGGGACCTGTGGCAGGCCGGCATGGGACTCGTCGACTTCACGAACCCCGAGGCGACCGCCTGGTACCAGGGGCACCTGCGCCGCCTCGTCGATCAGGGTGTCGACTGCTTCAAGACCGACTTCGGCGAGCGCATCCCCACCGAGGTCGTCTGGGCCGACGGCTCCGATCCGGCTCGCATGCACAACCTCTACACCGACCTGTACAACCGGGCGGTGCACGATGTGCTGACCGAGGCGCGGGGCGCCGACGACGCCGTGCTGTTCGCACGCTCGGCGACGGCCGGCGGCCAGAGCATGCCCGTGCACTGGGGCGGCGATTCGACCTCGACGTACGCGTCGATGGCCGAGACGCTGCGCGGCGGGCTGTCCCTCGCGCTCAGCGGTTTCGCGTTCTGGAGCCACGACATCGGCGGCTTCGAGGGCACTCCGGACGCCGGCGTCTTCAAGCGCTGGACGGCCTTCGGTCTGCTGGGCTCGCATTCGCGCTTCCACGGCTCAAGCTCCTACCGGGTGCCGTGGGCGTTCGACGACGAAGCCGTCGACGTGACTCGCCGGTTCACGCACTTGAAGATGCGGCTCATGCCGTACCTGTACCAGCAGGGATTGGATGCAGCGACGACCGGCATCCCTCTGATGCGGCCGATGCAGCTCGAGTTCCCCGACGACCCCGCCGTCGGATACCTCGACCGCCAGTACATGCTGGGATCCAGCCTGCTCGTCGCACCCGTGTTCGCGGCCGACGGCTCGGTCGAGTTCTACCTGCCCGAGGGCGAGTGGACGTCGCTGCTCACGGGCGAGACGGTCACCGGCGGCGGGTGGCGTCGCGAGACGCACGGCTTCGACTCGTTGCCGCTGTACGTGCGGCCGGGCACGGCCCTGCCGTGGGGTGCGCGCACCGACCGCCCGGACTACGACTACCACGAGGGTCTCGAGATGCGGGTGTTTGCCGGCGGGAGCGGTCGGAGCTCGGTGACGGTGACGAACCCGGACGGCGACCGGAGGGCGTACGACGTGGATCTCGGCGAGGTCACGCGCTGAGCGGAGGGGGCGCGCGAGCCCCTCGCTGACGCTCGCAGAGGCGTGTCGCTAGCGCTTGTCGGGCCGCTGCTTCCGTTCGTTCCATGCGGCGAACGCGGAGGCAGCGGCCCCGGCAGCGCGGTCGAAGGCCTCGGCCGACCGCGAGAGCATGTCCTGCGCGGCATCCTGCCAGGTCGGCGCAGCCGGAGCCTCGCCCGCCTGCACTCGCGCCGCGTGTTCTGCCGCCTCGAACGCTCGCTCCAGCTCGGCGACCGCATCGCGGTAGGCGGCGAACTCCGCCGGAGTCGTGACCTTGCCGCTCGCAGCGCGGCGCGCGTCGACCGCGGCCCCCGCCGCGCGCAGGTAGGCAGCCGTCGCGGGCTGCTTGACATCCGTCATCGCGGGATAGGCGATCTGCAGCGAGGTATCCGTTTCGTACCGCATCCACCGTGCGGTGATCCCGTCGTGCTCGGCCTGCAGTCGCTCGAGCGGTCGGGGGGCGGATGCCGCCGGCAGCGCCGCCCGCGCCGCGCTGAGCCGGACCTGCTTGGCACGGACGTCGGCCGCGGCGGCCTTCGCGTCGTTCTCCTTCTCGCGCAGCATCCGCTTGGCGCCGGCGACCTGCTCCGGCGTCGCCCTCCTCGCGCTGCGCTCGGCCGAGACACGGGCGTACTCCGCCCTGGCCAGTCGAGCGGCCATGCGGCGCTCTGTCGCGATCTGCTGCGCCTGTCTGAGGTCGTGCCGCGCGGCGTCGACCGCGAGCCGGCGTCCGCTCTTCATGCTCCGCCTCCGCATCCCGATCCCTCCCGCCGCGACCCCTCCGGCCGCGACGGGCGCGATCCACCACCACTCGATGAGCAGCAGCGGATCCATGCTTCGATGCTACCCAGTGCCCACGACTCTGTCCCCGCCCCGTCGTCTCCCCTGTCTCCGGCCCCCGCACTATTCCTGCCTGCCCTCTCCTGCCCTCTCTCCTGCCCTCTCCCTCCTGTCCCCTGCCTCTGCCCGCTGCCCGCCCCTCCCGCGACCCTCCCCTGCCGTCTCTTCAGCCTCGATCCGCGCGCAACTTCCGCGGCCATCGTCAGCTCTTGCGGCCACGAGGGCGCTCTGAGGCCGCAGAAGTCCGCACAGGCCGCAGAAGTTGCCGCCCGCGCCCCTCCTGCACATCCCGGACCCGCGCCCGGTTCTCCCCCGATGGTGTTCTCTGCGACGTTGCCCGGGCTGCCGACGCCGCATCCTTGGTCGATGGAACTGACCGCATGGCTCGCCGCACGCGGTGGTATCGCCCACCGATCGGATGCCGCGGAGCACGGCTTCTCGCCTCGCCGCGTGCGGGAGGCGATCCGCGCGGGCGAGATCCGTCGCGTGCGCGCGCAGTGGGTAGCGCTCGATTCCGCGCCGGCAGATCTCACGGCGGCCGCCGCGGCATCCGGCCGATTGACGTGCATCTCACTCGCCCGGCGCCGTGGATGGTGGATACCCGAACGAGTGGATGCCGGACTGCACCTTCAGGTCGGCGCAAACGCGCATCGCCATCGCGACGATGCGACGCTGCACTGGGGCGCGCCGCTCATCGATCGTGGCGCCCGGGAGCTCACGGCATCCATCGAAGACGCACTGGCGCACATCGCGGTCTGCTGCTCCCACGAAGACGCTCGGGTGATCTGGGAGTCGGCCATCCGTGTGGAGGGCCTCGACGTGGAGGCACTCCGGCTCGTGCGGTGGCGCGAGCAGCACGCGCGCGGTCTCGCCGACGAGGTCGTCGGAGTGTCGGATTCCGGTCTCGAGACGATCGTCGTCGTGCGACTCAGTGGTTGGGGCGTACCCGTGCGTCAGCAGGTGCGCCTGGCGGGACGACGGGTGGACATCGTCGTCGGCTCGCACCTCGTGATCCAGATCGACGGGTACGCGCACCACTCGTCGCCGGCCCAGCGTGGTGCCGACGTCGCCAATGATGCCGACCTGCGCCTCCGCGGGTACACGGTGCTGCGGTTCACCTACGGCCAGATCGTGCACGACTGGCCGAGAGTGGAGCGCACTCTGCAGGCAGCCATCGCGCGCGGCCTGCACCTGCCGCCCGGCCGTCGCAGCTGACTGTGCGCAACTTTTGCGGCCACGCGCAACTTCTGCGGCCACGACACTCGGTCGTGGCCGCAAAAGGTGGCGAAGGCCGCAGAAGTTGCGTCCGCCCGAGGCGTGCGCACACTCTGCGAGCTAGACGAGGGTCTCCTGCCAGGCCGCATGCAGCTGCGCGAACTTGCCCGTGCCGCCGATGAGCGCATCGGGACTGTCGTCCTCGATGATGCGGCCGTGCTCCATGACCAGCACCCGATCCGCGATCGCGACCGTCGACAGGCGGTGCGCGATGATGATGGCGGTGCGGTCCTTGAGCAGCGTCTGCAGAGCATCCTGGATCAAGCGCTCCGACGGGATGTCGAGCGATGCCGTCGCCTCATCCAGGATGAGCACCGAGGGGTCCGCCAGGAACGCCCGCGCGAACGAGATCAACTGTCGCTGCCCCGCCGACACCCGTCCGCCACGCTTGTTGACATCGGTGTTGTAGCCGTCGGGCAGTGACGTGATGAAGTCGTCGGCGCCGACCGCACGAGCCGCCGCCCGGATCTCGTCGAGCGACGCGTCGGGCTTGCCGAGCGCGATGTTGTCGGCCACGGTCCCGCTGAAGAGGTAGGCCTCCTGCGTGACCATGACGATGGCGCGCCGCAAGTCCTTCGGGTGCAGGTCGCGCAGGTCGACGCCGTCGAGCGTGACCGTGCCGAGCGACGGATCGTAGAACCGCGAGATCAGCTTCGCCAGCGTCGACTTACCCGCCCCCGTCGTGCCGACGAGAGCGATGGTCTGGCCTGCCGGGATGTCGAGGGTGAAGTTCGGGAGAATCGTCTTCTCGCCGTTGTAGCCGAAGGTGACCTCGTCGAACCGCACGTGCCCGCGCGACTCCCACAGGTCGACCGGCTTCTCGGGGTCGGGCACCGTCGGCACCTCTTCGAGGACTCCCGACACCTTCTCGAGCGCAGCCGTCGCCGACTGATACGAGTTCAGGAACATCGCGATCTCCTGCATGGGCGCGAAGAAGTTACGCACGTACAGCACGGCCGAGAGCAGCACGCCGACCGTGACCGCGTCGTCCGACACCCGGATGCCGCCCCAGAGGACGACGATCCCGAGCACGAGCGCCGCGACGCCCATGAGTCCCGGCTCGAAGGTGCCGAACAGCAGCAGCGAGCGACGGTTGACGTCGCGGTACTCCCCGGCGATCTGCTGGAACGACTCGTCGTTGCGGGGCTCCTTGCGGAACGCCTTGACCGCGCGGATGCCCGTCATGGTCTCGACGAACTGCACGATGACCTTGGCGCTGATGACGCGCGACTCGCGATACACCAGCTGTGACCGCGAGTAGAACCAGCGCATCAGGAAGAACAGCGGGATGCCGCCGATCGCGAGGATCACCCCGGACTGCCAGTCCCACACGCACAGGGCGATGAACGTGAACAGGCCGAACAGCACTCCGGAGACGAGCTCGTTGAGACCGCCGTCGAGCAGCTCTCGGATCGAGTCCAAGTCACTCGTCTGCCGTGAGATGATGCGTCCGGACGTGTACGACTCGTGGAACTCGAGGCTGAGGCGCTGGGTGTGCAGGAAGATCCGCTTGCGGAGGTCGAGCAGCACTGCCTGAGTCAGCTTCGCCGCGATGATCACGTACCAGGCGATCATCGCCGCGGCGACGGCACCCGCGAGCAGGTAGACGCCGCCGATCATGAACGTCGGCATCCAGTCGGCGCGCTCGAGCACGGCGGGCAGAGCGCGGTCGAGGCCGATGCTGATGAGGATCGGGCCCGAGACCTGCAGCGCGGTCGAGATCACGAGCACGATCGCGGCGAGCACGATCTGCGGCTTCAGCGGGCGCACGAGCGAGCCGAGCAGGCGCAGCGACCTGCGGCGGATCGCCCTGCTCTCCTCGCGTGTGTAGCGGGAGCGGTCCTCGTCCTGGGTTCCGGTGATCGCGGAGCTCATCGCTGCACCTCCTTCTCGGTGAACAGTTCTTCATCGTCGGGGGTCTCGTCGCGGATGCCCTCGCGCACGGCATCCTCGATCTCGTCCTGCTCGTCGCGGATGATCGGGATCGCGCCGGTGCGCGCCGCCTCCTCGGCCTCTAGGCTCGAGATGACGTGCCGGTAGTGGCTGCTCGACTTCAGCAGCTCGGAATGCGTCCCGACCGCCGTGACGCGACCCGCCTCGAGCAGAGCGACCCGATCGGCGAGCGCCACGGTCGAGGGGCGGTGGGCGACGATCAGAGCCGTCGTGTCGGCGAGCACATGGCGCAGCGCCTCTTCGACGAGCGCCTCGGTGTCGACGTCGAGCGCCGACAGCGGGTCGTCGAGCACGAGCACCTTCGGCTTCGCGGCGACGGCGCGGGCGAGGGCGAGGCGCTGACGCTGCCCGCCCGACAGGCTCAGACCCTCCTCGCCGATGATCGTCTCGACGCCCTCGGGCAGCGTGTCGACGAACGATGCCTGCGCGACATCGAGCGCCTCGCGCAGCACACGCTCCGCCTCCGCGCTGTGCACGTCGAGGTCGGCCCGACCGAGCAGCACGTTCTCCCGCACGGATGCCGAGAACAGCGTCGCGTCCTCGAAGGCCATCGCGATGTGCTGACGCAGCTCCGCGAGAGACAGGTCGCGCACGTCGACGCCGTCGAGGGTCACACGGCCGCCGGTGACGTCGTAGAGACGAGTCGGGAGTGTCGTGAGCGTCGTCTTGCCGCTGCCGGTCAGCCCGACGAGCGCCATGGTCTCGCCCGGACGCAGCACGAGGTCGATGCCGTCGAGCAGGTCGCGCTCGTGCGCCCCTGCGTCCTGGTAGCGGAAGTGCGCACCCTCGAACGCGAGCTCGCCGCGCGGGTTCTCGATGTGCACCGGGTTCTCCGGGTCGGTGATCGTGTTGGTCTCCGCGAAGATGTCGAACACGCGGTCGGTGGCCGTCCGCGCGTCGAGCATGAACGAGAACAGGAAGCCGATCGACTCGATGGGCCAGCGCAGCACGGTCGCCATGGCGAAGAACGCGAACAGCTCAGGCAGCTCGATGGCTCCCTGCGAGATCAGCCAGATGCCCGACATGAGGCTCAGACCGAACGCGATCTGCGGCATGAGGTCGAGCCAGAACCAGATCGACGAGATCGCTCCGGCCTTGCTCATCTCGGTCTCGCGCAGCGTCTCGGCCTGTCGGCTGAACCGACGGAGGGCGTGCTTGCCGCGCCCGAACGCCTTCAGCACCCGGATGCCGTGCACGCTCTCCTCGACGCTGGTGGCGAGGTCGCCGGCCTGGTCCTGGCTGCGCCGGGTGAGTGCCCCGTAGCGCTTCTCGAAGAGGTAGCCGCGGATCCAGAGCGGGATCGCCGTGACGATGAAGATCGTGCCGAGCAGCCAGTGCCAACGGAAGAGCAGCACGGCGCCGATGATGATGGTGAGGACGTTGACGACGAGCAGCACCAGACCGAACGCGAGCCAACGGCGGATCAGGCCGATGTCCTGCATCATGCGGCTCAGGAGCTGACCCGACTGCCAGCGGTCGTGGAACGCGACGGGCAGCGTCTGCAGCCGCGAGTAGAGCTCGGTGCGCATCTCGTACTCGACCTGAGTCGCCGGGTTGAGCACGAACTGTCGGCGCAGCCACACCATGAGCGCTTCGCCGAGGGCGAGCCCGAACACGGCGAGCGCTCCCCAGACGATGGCGTCGATGGCTCCGGTCTGTACGGGCCCGCGGATGATCTGCTCGAGCACGATCGGGATCATCAGGGCGATGACGGCGGCGGCGAGCGCGCTGAGGGCACCACCCGCGAGGCGCCAGATGACGGGCTTCACGAACGGCTTGAGGCGCCACAGAGCGGCGGGAGTGGAAAGGGACGACGAGGGGGAGCTGTTCGACGATGAAGGCGAGGAAGACATGTCTCTCAGACGAGTTTCGTATGGAAAGCGGTTACTGAACGGGGACGCGCGGGCGCGAAGAAGACTCTCGGAGCCCGGTGCCGGAACGGTGACGTCGCGAGCGGTGAAGTCGCGACGCGACTCCGAGGTGGGCTCTAGCGGAGCGGACGCGCCGGGGTCGAGCCGTGAGCGGCGATCGGCGCGATGACGATCGATGTCATGATGTCCTCCTCAGGGGCTCGGCGATGTCGTCCGGTCGGCGCGACAGCCCATCAGCCTATTCCTGAGAACCAGCTGAGCGCAAGAGAGATTCCCGATCTGCAGAAAGTGAGGCTCCCTCCCCGATCGGGGGCGGAATCAGATCGTCGCGGCCTCGCGTGCGAGAAGACGCTCCTTCACCGGCAGCCCCCAGGCGAAGCCGCCGAGCGAGCCGTCCGCGCGCAGCACGCGGTGGCAGGGCACGAACAGCGCCGGGGCGTTCCGCGCGCAGATCGATGCCGCAGCGCGCACCGCTTTCGGGTTGCCGAGACGGGCGGCGAACGACGTATACGTCAACGGCTTCCCTGCGGCGATCCCGCGCAGGGCCGCCCATCCGAGCTGCTGCAGCGCCGTTCCGCGCTGAGCGACCTCGACCGTATCGATGGCCGCCACATCGCCGGCGTAGTAGGCGCGGACGGCTGCCGCGGCATCCGTCACTGCTTCCCGCACCTCGGCGGGACGATGCGCGACAGCGAGGCGGACGAGGATCGCATCGTGATCTGCGGTCCACCCCGAGGCCAGAACGCGCTGGTGCTCGTCGGCGAGGATCGTGAACGGCCCGTCGAGGGTGTCGATGGTCTGGATGAGGGCGCTCATGAGGACTCCTTTAGAGGGGACGGGACGCTCGCACGGGGCGGGGTGTTCGTGAGAGACGGCACAGACGTGACAGACGAGAAGGTCGACAGAGAAGCCGCAGTCGGGACCGCGTCGGCGGCGCGGCTTCCGCGCGCCCGCCTCACGCGAGCCGGACGCACGGGGGCTGCGCGCCACAGGTGCGCGCTGAGGTAGCTCCGCCACGGCGCCACTCGCTCCGCCCACGCCACCAGCGGCTTCGGGTCGGCGGGCAGTCCCGCGGCCGCGGCGCCGGCGCGCAGCGCGACGTCGCCGGGAAGCACCACGTCAGGGTCGCCGAGCACCCGCATCCGCACGTAGTCGGCGGTCCACGGCCCGATGCCCGGCATCGCGAGCAGTGCCGCACGCTGCTCGGCGGCGTCGTCGCCGACCGTGAGCGTCAGCGACCCGTCGGCGAGATCCCGCGCCGCACCGACGATCGACCTGATGCGTGCGGCGGGCCCGCGGAGCACCTCGGCACCACGCTCGGCGATCTCCGACATGGTCGGGAACAGGATGCCGCCCTCGATCCGCTCGCCCAGCGCCTCGGTGAGCGCGGTCAGCGCGGTGCGGGCTGCGACCACCGTGATCTGCTGCCCCACCATCGCCCTGATCAGCATCTCGTGCGGGTCGGCCGAACCCGGTACCCGGATCCCCGGCGTGCGTGCCACGAGGGGCGCGAGTTCCTGGTGCGCGCTCAACGCCTCGTCGATCGCCAGCGGATCGGCATCCAGATCGAAGATGCGTCGTGCGGTCGCGACGAGCGGCGCGAGGTCGCCGAGTTGGGCGACGCGCGCGCGGAGGTGCAGGCGCTCATCGGCATCCCGTCGCACCTCGAACCAGGCGGGTCCGCCGCCCATTCGCAGGTGCCGGGAGAAAGAGGCCTCTCCCGCCTCCTCCACGCCGGCAACCGCGCGAGCGGCCATCCACGCGAAGATCCCCGACGAATCGAGCGGTCCGCGATACGGCAGCACCAGGTCGATGGACCCTGGCACGCCGGTGATGCTCCCGCGTCGCCGGGCGCGGAGCTCGCCCGGCGTGAGGCCGAAAACCTCGCGGATCGTGTCGTTGCACTGCCGGATGCTCGCGAAACCCGCGGAGAACGCGACCTCCGACACCGCCATGCTCGTGCCGACGAGCAGCATCCGCGCGGTGTGAGCGCGATGTGCGCGCGCCAGCGCGAGCGGTCCGGCGCCGAGCTCGGCCGTGAGCAGGCGCGTGAGGTGTCTGGTCGAGTATCCGAGGCGCGCGGCGAGACCCGAGACGCCCTCGCGCTCGACCACCCCCGTGGAGATCAGTCGCATGGCCCGCGCGGCGACGTCGCTGCGGACGTCCCACGCAGGCGACCCCGGCGCCGCTTCGGGCAGACACCGTTTGCAGGCGCGATAGCCCGCCTCGTGCGCGGCCGCGCTCGTCGGGTAGAACGTGACGTTCTCGGGCTTGGGCGTGCGCGCGGGGCAACTGGGGCGACAGTAGATGCCGGTCGTGCGCACCGCCGTGACGAACTGCCCGTCGAAGCGGGTGTCGCGCGCACTGATCGCGCGGTATCGCTCGTCGAAGTCCACCACGGGGAAGGTCATGACTCCACTCTGTCACGCGCCTCCGACATCGGCTGGCGGAAATCGGACACGGCTGTGAGGGATCACGGATGACCTGCGAACGAACGAGAGGACCCTGCGGCCAGAGCCGCGGGGTCCTCCCGATCTCAGTCGGTACAGACGATCCGTCAGTTGCCGGGACCGTAAAGATCCCAGAGGATCTGCGCGTCGCAGGTCTGCCACCACGGGTCGTCGAAGGGCGGGAACTCGAACATGAGGACTCCTTGCGTCGGATCGCCGCCGGTGAGGGGGCGGTCAGCCGCCGCACTCTGCGGCGATCACCTGCACCACGGTAGGTCTGTGCTGCCGACCGCTCAAGCATCCAGCCCGGAAGCATCTCGGTACATCGGAATGCTCTGCGTTCCCCGCCCGACTCAGTGGAAGAAGTGGCGCTCCCCGGTGAAGAACATCGTCACGCCGGCCTTGCGCGCCGCGTCGACGACCTCCTCGTCGCGGACCGATCCGCCCGGCTGCACGATCGCCGTGATGCCGGCGTCGATGAGCACCTGCGGTCCGTCGGCGAAGGGGAAGAAGGCGTCGGATGCCGCGACCGAGCCGGCAGCGCGGTCGCCCGCGCGCTCGACGGCGAGGCGACAGGAGTCCACCCGGTTGACCTGGCCCATGCCGACACCGACGGTCGCGTTGTCCTTCGCGAGCACGATGGCGTTCGACTTCACCGCACGGCAGGCCTTCCACGCGAAGATGAGGTTCTCCATCTCCTCGTCGCTCGGCCGCTCACCCGACACGAGCTCCCAGTTCTTGGCGACCGAGACGATGTCGTCGGGGAAGCGGTCGGCGTCCTGCAGCAGCAATCCGCCCGAGACGAGGCGCACGTCCATCCGCTCCTGCTGCCAGTCCTCCGGCAGCTGCAGCAGACGCAGGTTCTTCTTGGCCTTGAACACCTCGAGCGCTGCGGGCTCGAACGACGGCGCGACGATCACCTCTGTGAAGATGTCCTTGAGGTTCTCGGCCATCTTCAGGGTGACGGTGCCGTTCGCAGCGATCACACCGCCGTATGCCGAGACCGGGTCGCACTCGTGGGCGCGCAGGTGGGCGCTGGCGATCGGGTCGAGGGCGTTCGGAGCGGTCGTCGCGATGCCGCACGGGTTGGCGTGCTTGATGATCGCCACCGCCGGCTTGACCATGTCGTACGCGGCGCGCAGCGCGGCATCCGCGTCGACGTAATTGTTGTACGACATCTCCTTGCCCTGCAGCTGCGTGGCCTGGGCGATGCCGTGGCCGCCCGATCGCGTGTAGATCGCGCCGCGCTGGTGCGAGTTCTCGCCGTAGCGGAGCGTCGCGAGACGCTCGGCCTGGATCGTGAGGTGCGCGGGCAGGTCGTCGCCGTCGTTCAGCGTGCCCTCCGCGAACCACGACGCGACGGCGGTGTCGTAGGCCGCCGTGTGGGCGAAGGCGCGCGCCGCGAGCTCGCGCCGCTGGGTGAGTCCGGTGCCACCCTCCTCGATCGCGCGGATGATGCCGGGGTACGACTGCGGCGAGACCACGATCGCGACATTGGCGTGATTCTTCGCCGCAGCGCGGACCATCGCCGGACCGCCGATGTCGATCTGCTCGACGACGTCGTCGCCCTCAGCACCCGAGGCGACGGTCTCGACGAACGGATACAGGTTGACGACGACGAGTTCGAACGGCTCGATGCCGAGCTCGGCGAGCTGACGCTCGTGGTCTTCGAGGCGCAGGTCGGCGAGCACGGCGCCGTGCACCTTCGGGTGCAGGGTCTTCACGCGACCGTCGAGCATCTCGGCGACACCCGTCACCGCCGCGACATCGGTCACGTCGTAGCCGGCATCGCGGATAGCCGCGGCCGTCGAGCCGGTCGACACGATCTCGACGTCTGCATCGGCGAGCGCCTTCGCGAGCACCAGCAGGTCGGTCTTGTCGCTCACCGAGACGAGTGCACGGCGGATCCGAACGGTGTCGCGATCGCGGTACAGCGAGTGGTCGTGGCGGGGGCCGGCCATGAGGTGCTCCTTCTGCGAGATGTCGTGATGCTGCGAGGGTCGTGGGGTTCAGGACGTGAGCGACAGGTCACCCGTCGCGATGCGGCGCACCACGTCGATGAGCAGCCGCCGCTCGACGGGCTTGATGCGCTCGTGCAGGCTGTGCTCGGTGTCGCCGGCGACCACGGGCACGCGCTCCTGGGCGAGGATGGGGCCGGTGTCGACACCGTCGTCGACGACGATGACGCTCGCGCCGGTCTCGGAGACACCTGCGGCCAGAGCATCGCGCACGCCATGGGCTCCGGGGAACTCGGGCAGGTAGGCGGGGTGCGTGTTGATGAGGCGCGGCGAGTACGCGGCCACCAGGTCGTGGGGCAGCAGTCGCATGAGACCGCTCAGCACGACGAGATCGGGACTCCAGACGTCGAGCTGATTCCCCAGCTCCTCCCCCCAGGCCTCCCGGCTCTCGTGCTCGTGCCATGGCACGGTGAAGCTGGGGATTCCGAACTCCTCGGCGTGCGCGAGACCGTCGGCCTGCCGATCGGCTCCGACGACGACGACGCGTGCGGGGAAATCGGGGTCACGAGCGGCCTCGAGAAGGGCACGAAGATTCGAGCCGGTGCCCGAGATGAGAACGGCGACCGTGAGCACGCGCCCAGTCTACCCGCGGCCCCGCACCTCCCCCGACCGCGAGTCAGGCGAGCGGATCGACCGGATCGCGGCGCGGCAGACGGAAGCCCGGCGCGTCGCCGGAGGGGTCCGGATCGGTCGACGACGAGCGGTTCGCTCCCTCCCCGGACCGACCGTCGGGGTCGTCCCACGAGATGGCGGCTCCCGCGTCGGAGGAGGTGTCGGATGCCGTCATCGCGGCCATCCACCGGTCGGTGCGCTCCTCGGCGACCTCGTCGCGATGGCGGGGAGACAGCAGCAGGATCGCCGCACCCAGCATCACCTCGCCGCCCAGCGCGAGCGCGAACGGAAGGGGTGCGGGTCCGACCTCCGCGAGGCGGCCCGGCCCGATCGACCCGGAGGCGAGGACGGCGGCGACAGCCGCGACGATGGCCGTGACCACGCCCACGCCGACCGCGATGACCGCCCGAGGGGCGGCGTGGAGCGGCGTACCCTCCCACACGAGTCGCGAGCGGACGGCCCATCCGGCGAATGCGCCGGCGCCGATCGGGAGCAGCACGACGATCAGCATCCAGATCGTGGTGTGCTCGGGGAGCAGTCCGAAGACGGGGATGCCCGGCACGACCCCGAGCTGCGTTCCGGCGGGTGAGACGGCGGAGCCCACGCCCAACGAGAATCCGGGGCCGGCGATCCACGAGGTCGCCCACACGATCATGGTGGGCAGGTAGGCGAGCTGGCCGAGGGTGATCACCGTGGCGCCGAGAGCGTCGACCCGTGTCGCCTGGAAGAGAGCCACGACCTCGCCGCCTCTGACGAGCGTGAGGATCGCGAGGGAGAGTCCGGCGACCGCGGTGGTCGTCATGACGGCGAAGGCCGCTCCGCGAGCGATGGATGCCGGCACCGGACCCCAGTCGCCCCGCGAGTCGACGATGTCGTGCACGCGGTCGACGATGCCGCCGTCGCCGTCCTGCCAGGCGACCCGCACCCCGCCGACGAGGGCGCCGACGAGGTACACCGCGGCAGGCAGGGCGATGGCGAGGAGCAGAGGCGTCTCGGCGGCGGCGACGCGACCCGTGAAAGCGACCGCCGCTGCGATCACCGCGATCGCCACGGTGCCGGAGGCGACTCCCAGCGCCCACGCGCCGGACCGGGCGGCGCGCGCCCCGGAGCGCGCGGCGAACAGCAGCGTGAAAAACAGGAAGGCGAGAGGTGTCACCGACAGGGTGAAGGCCGCGGCGTCCGGGGCCACGCCGGCCGCCCGCAGGACCTCGGTGCCGATCTCGATGTCGACCGGAGCGCCGTGGCCGTACTGCCACAGGGTGCCGGCGAGCGGCCACAGAGCACCCCAGTCAGCCGTCGCGCCGAACGCCAGCGTCCACAGCAGGGTGAGCGGTGCCAGGAGGGCCGCGAGCCCGACGGCCGCCGCGATGGCGGCGTCGAAGGCGGCGAGGAGCGCGACGAGGAGGCGTTGCATGACGCTTCGAGACTACGACGAGAAGCCTGCCGTCGCCCGCGGGCGCGCGCGGGGCGGCGGACACGATATCGTCTCCTCCGGAGGTTTCCCCGATGTCAACTGCCCCGTCCCCCACCACCTCACAGACTGAACCGGCGAACGCGCTCGATCGCTTCTTCGAGATCAGTAAGCGCGGTTCCACCCTCGGCACCGAGATCCGAGGTGGCCTGGTGACGTTCGTCACGATGGCCTACATCGTGATCCTCAACCCGATCATCCTGTCCGGCTCCGCCGACGTCGACGGTATGAAGCTCGACTTCAGCGCGGTCGGCGCCGCCACCGCCCTGACCGCCGGCATCATGACGATCCTGTTCGGCGTCATCACGCGCCTGCCGTTCGGCTTCGCCGCGGGCCTCGGCATCAACGCGTTCGTCGCGTTCTCCGTCGTCGGCCAGGTCACCTGGCCCGAGGCCATGGCGCTCGTGATGATCAACGGTGTCGTGATCGTGCTGCTCGCCGTCACCGGCCTGCGCAAGATGATCTTCGACGCCGTGCCGTTCCAGCTCAAGATCGCGATCACGGTCGGTATCGGCCTGTTCATCGCCTTCATCGGCTTCGTGAACTCCGGCTTCGTCACCGCCACCGGCTCGGCGTCTCCGCCCGTGGGCCTGGGCGTCGGCGGATCCGTCGCCACCGTCCCGACGGTGCTCTTCATCGTGACCCTGATCGTCACCGGCATCCTCGTCGCACGCAAGGTCAAGGGCGGGCTGCTGATCGGTCTCGTCTCCGGCACCGTGCTCGCCGTGATCGTCGAGGCGATCTGGCATCTCGGCGCCGCCGCCGACGGCAACGCCGGCGGCTGGGGCCTCACCGTGCCCTCCCTCTTGGGTGCGCCGTTCAGCCTGCCCGACCTCAGCCTGGTCGGCGCCGTCGACTTCGGCTTCGACCTGAGCAAGGTCAGCCTCGTCGCGATCGTCATGATCGTCTTCACCCTGGTGTTCTCGAACTTCTTCGACGCCATGGGCACCATGACCGGTCTCGCCAAGGAGGCGGACCTCGCCGACCAGAAGGGCGACTTCCCCCGCATCAAGTCGGCGCTGGTCGTCGAGGGCGTCGGCGCGATCGTCGGCGGCGGCACGTCCTCGTCGTCGAGCACCGTGTTCATCGAGTCCGGCGCCGGCATCGGCGAGGGCGCGCGCACCGGGTTCGCGAACGTCGTCACCGGCGCGATGTTCCTGCTGGCGATGTTCCTCACGCCGCTCACCTCGATCGTGCCGACCGAGATCGCGGCCGCAGCGCTCGTGATCGTCGGCGCGATGATGATGGCGCAGATCAAGTACATCGATCTCACCGACTTCAGCGTGCTGCTGCCGGTCTTCCTCACGGTCACGGTGATGCCTCTCACCTACTCGATCGCGAACGGCATCGGAGCGGGCTTCGTGAGCTGGGTGCTCGTGCAGGCCCTCTCCGGCAAGGCGAAGCGCATCAGCCCGCTGCTGTGGATCGTCGCCGCCGGTTTCGTGCTGTTCTTCGCCCGCGGGCCGATCGAGGCTCTGTTCGGCGTCGCCTGACCCCGCGACGACCCCAGAGGGGCGGATGCTGCGGCATCCGCCCCTCTGTCGCTCCCGTGATGTAGTCAGCTTCTGCGGCCTCGGGCATGTTCTGCGGCCTGCTCACGGGGAGGTGGCCGCAGAAGTTCGCCGTGGTCGCAGAAGTCGGCAACTGCGACGGGCACAGCCGTCCGGGCATGAGAAAGGCCCCGGGGTGGAGCCCGGGGCCTTCTCGTACAGCTTAGCGCGTCAGAGCGCTTCGACGATCTCGCGCATCAGGGCTGCGGTCTCGGACGGCGTCTTGCCGACCTTGACGCCGGCGGCCTCGAGGGCCTCCTTCTTCGCCTGCGCGGTTCCTGCGGAGCCCGAGACGATGGCGCCGGCGTGGCCCATGGTCTTGCCCTCGGGAGCGGTGAAGCCCGCGACGTAGCCGACGACCGGCTTGGTGACGTGCGCCTTGATGTAGTCGGCCGCACGCTCCTCGGCGTCGCCGCCGATCTCGCCGATCATGACGATCGCCTTGGTCTCGGGGTCGGCCTCGAACGCGGCGAGCGCGTCGATGTGGGTGGTGCCGATGACCGGGTCGCCGCCGATGCCGATGGCGGTCGAGAAGCCCAGGTCGCGCAGCTCGAACATCATCTGGTACGTCAGGGTGCCCGACTTCGACACGAGACCGATCGGGCCCTTGCCCGTGATGTTCGCCGGCGTGATGCCGACGAGCGCCTCGCCCGGCGTGATGATGCCGGGGCAGTTCGGGCCGATGATGCGGGTCTTGTTGCCCTTGCTCTGGGCGTAGGCCCACGCCTCGGCCGAGTCGCCGACGGGGACGCCCTCGGTGATGACGACGAGCAGCGGGATCTCGGCGTCGATGGCCTCGATCATCGCGTCCTTCGTGAACGCGCCGGGAACGAAGGCGATCGACACGTCGGCGCCGGTCTCCTTCATCGCCTCGGCGACCGAGCCGAAGACGGGCAGCTCGACGGCCGCGCCGTCCTTGTCGGTGTGCGACACGGTGGTGCCGGCCTTGCGGGCGTTGACGCCGCCGACGACCTGGGTGCCGGCCTTGAGCATCAGCGCGGTGTGCTTGGTCCCCTCACCGCCGGTGATGCCCTGGACGATGACCTTGGAGTCTTTGTTGAGGTAGATCGACATTCTTCTCGTCCTTCAGTCTCAGGCGTTGGCGAGCTCGGCGGCCTTGTCGGCGCCCTCGTCCATGGTGGCGGCCAGGGTCACGAGCGGGTGCGCGTACTCGGCGAGGATCGCGCGACCCTCCTCGACGCGGTTGCCGTCGAGGCGCACGACGAGCGGCTTGGAGGCCGCGGAGCCGAGGGTCTCGAGGGCGCCCTTGATGCCGTTCGCGACGGCGTCGCAGGCGGTGATGCCGCCGAAGACGTTCACGAAGACGCTCTTGACCTGCGGGTCGCCGAGGATGACATCGAGGCCGTTGGCCATGACCTCTGCCGAGGCGCCGCCGCCGATGTCGAGGAAGTTCGCGGGCTTGACGCCGTTGTGGTTCTCGCCGGCGTAGGCGACGACGTCGAGGGTCGACATGACGAGTCCGGCGCCGTTGCCGATGATGCCGACCTCGCCGTCGAGCTTCACGTAGTTGAGGCCCGACTTCTTGGCCTTGGCCTCGAGCGGGTCGGCGGCGTCCTTGTCCTCGAGCTCCTCGTGCTCCGGGTGACGGATCTCGGAGGCGTTGTCGTCGAGCGTGACCTTGCCGTCGAGAGCGATGATGTCGCCCTCCTCGGTGCGGACCAGCGGGTTGACCTCGACGAGCGTCGCGTCCTCACCCTTGTAGACGTCGAACAGCTTCACGAAGACGTCGGAGACCTTCTCGACGAGGTCCTCGGGGAAGTTCGCCGCGCGGGCGATCTCGACGGCCTTCTCCTTGTCGATCCCCGTCAGCGGGTTGACCTCGACGCGGGCCAGGGCCTCGGGGCGCTCGACCGCGAGCTCCTCGATCTCCATGCCGCCCTCGACCGAGCAGAGGCTCAGGTACGAGCGGTTGGCACGGTCGAGCAGCACGGAGAAGTAGAACTCCTCGGCGATGCGCGCACCCTGCGCGACCATGACGCGCTTGACGACGTGGCCCTTGATGTCGAGACCGAGGATGGCCTTGGCAGCCTCGTACGCCTCGTCGGGGGTCTTGGCGACCTTGACGCCGCCCGCCTTGCCTCGGCCGCCGGTCTTCACCTGAGCCTTGACGACGACCACTCCGCCGATCTTCTCGGCTGCCGCCCTCACCTCCTCAGGGGTATCCGCGACGATGCCGGCGAGGACCGGCACTCCGTACTTCTCGAAAACGTCTCGTGCCTGGTACTCGTACAGATCCACTGTGGTTCCTTCACTGGGCTGCTGTCTGGTAATTCTCTCGATGTCGAGACATCGACCAGTCCCCCAGCCTACTACCTCGGCCTGAGCGTCCCGGAGCGGAAGAACCGCTGGCGCGAGGCCCCCGAGGTTCTAGGCTTTCGCTATGCGAGACTTCTCCGATTCCCGCGACGCCGTCGTCGCGGCAGCACTCGAGCTCTTCCAGGCCCAGGGCTTCGATCAGACCTCCGTCGAGCAGATCGCGAAGGCCGCGGGCGTGTCACGCTCGACGTTCTTCCGTCAGTTCGGCGGCAAGGAGGACGTCGTGTTCGCCGACCACGAGGTGATGCTCGGACAGCTGCGCGAATACCTCGCCGAAGGACACGACGACCCGTGGGGCGCCGTCTGCGCGGCATCCGAGTCGGTCTTCGCGCATTTCGCCCGCGACCCCGAGCTGGCTCGCCGCCGCTATCAGGTGGTGCGGCAGGTGCCGGTGCTGCGCGAGCGCGAGATCATCACCGTGTTCCGCTACGAGCGCCTGTTCGACGACTACCTGCGTACCGCGCTGCCCGGGGTGGACCCTCTGGATGCCGTCGGCTTCGCCGCGCTGGTCACCGCCGTGCACAACCACGTGCTTCGGCAGCTGCTGCGCGGCAAGAAGAAGGTGCCGCTGTCGACGCTGCAGACCGCCTTGGCCGACGTGCGGCGTCGCTACGGCGTGCCGGCGGAAGCCGAGACGGGCGCCCCAGACGACGTGGTGGTCGCCGTGTTCCCCCGGTCGATGCCGGTGGCGGAGATCACCCGCCGCCTGCGGTCGCAGCTCGACTGACCTCGCGCAGCGTCTCCGCGCGACGGGTGTCCGCGCGACGAGTGTCCGCGCGCTCATCTTCGTGAAACCGAGTACCGAGGAGTACGATACTCAGGTCCATCGAAGGAGCCCCCATGAGCACTGCAGCCTCTCCCGTCCCCGGCGAGCGCGTCGCCTCGTACGACATCACCGCCCGACAGGACAGTGACTACTACGCGGTGTTCGCCGACATCCCGGAGGCCGACCGCGCGGCATGGGACCGCGCCAAGGCCTACATCGACGAGGTCGGGCCGCAGATGGCGGATGCCTGGGACCGGGCCGAGTACCCCCTCGACGCCGCCCGCCGCATGGGCGAGATGGACCTCGTCGTGGATGGCATCGACCACCCGTCCCTCACGCACCTCTCCCCCCTCGCCGCCGGCCTCGTCAACATGGAGATCTCGCGGGGCGACGGGTCACTCGGCACCGTGCTCGCCGTGCAGGGCGGCCTCGCGCTGCGCACCCTGGCACTGTTCGGATCGCCGGCCCAGCAGGAACGGTGGCTGACGGCCTTGGCCGACGGCTCGGTCCTCGGCTCCTTCGCCCTCACCGAGCCGGACCACGGCTCCGACTCGGTGTCGCTCGAGACGGTCGCCCGCCGCGACGGTGAGGAGTGGGTCATCCGCGGAGCCAAGAAGTGGATCGGCAACGGTGCCTCCGGCGGCATCACGTTCGTCTGGGCGCGCGTCGACGACGAGTCGGCCGAGGAGCACGGCTCGGTACGGTGCTTCCTCGTCGAGCAGGAGACGCCCGGATACACGGGAACGGCGATCCGGGGCAAGGCCTCGCTGCGGGCGATCCACCAGGCGCACATCCGCCTCGACGATGTTCGCGTGCCGCTCGACGCCGTACTCCCGGGGACGAAGAGCTTCAAGGACGCGTCCACGGTCCTCTACGCGACGCGCTCCGGTGTCGCGTGGTCGGCCCTCGGACACGCGACCGCCTGCTACGAGGCCGCCCTCGCCTACGCCTCGGAGCGGGTGCAGTTCGGCAAGCCCCTGGCCGGGTTCCAGATGGTGCAGGAGCGGCTCACCCACATGCTGGAGGATCTCACCGCCATGCAGCTGTACTGCCGTCGCCTCGCCGACCTCGAGACGGCGGGCCAGCTGCGGCCCACCCAGGCGTCGCTCGCGAAGTTCCACAACACCCGCGCGGCCCGACGGGTGGCGTCGACCGCGCGCGACCTGCTCGGCGGCAACGGCATCCTGCTCGAGTACGGCGTGATGCAGCACATGGCCGACATCGAGGCGATCCACACCTACGAGGGCACCGAGAGCGTGCAGGCGCTGCTGCTCGGGCGTGACATCACCGGGAAGAGCGCGTTCGCCTGACCCCTCGCGAGGAAAGCGTGGTTAGACGGATGCGTCAGTCGCAGCCGCAGCCGCCGGCCGGCGTCTTCACCATGAAGCACGCGTCGCAGACGCCGTAGTCGCGCTCGACCGGCTTCGGCGTCGCCGCGACGCGGGGTGCCGCGGCTGCGCGTGGCGACGAGGACCGCTTGGCCTTCACCGTCGCGATCGGGCGGAACTCGCTCGGGTGGGTGACGTAGAAGTACGGCGCACGCCCCTCGCTCGCCCGCAGGCGAAGCGGCGTCGATCCGACCACGACCACCTCGTCCTCGGTGAAGCCGTTGGTGTAGGTCTTGCCGATGTGCAGGCTCGCGCCCTCGCCACGACGGATGGCCTCGATGTAGCGGCCGCGGTCGATGTAGGAGGAGATGCCGACGGCATCCATGATCGCCGTGATGAACTCGTGGTTCTCCTCGGCGACGCGGTGGGCGCGGAGTGCCTCGCGGAGCGATCGGTACGGACGGGAGGTGCCGGTGGGGGTCGGGCCCTGGACTTCGTTCATCTCCTCCAGGATCTCACGTCCGGACGTGGAAGACTGACCCCATGGTTCGTGCGACGATCATCGGATCCGGTCCGAACGGCCTGGCGGCGGGTGTCTCCCTCGCCCGTGCCGGCTACGAGGTGCGCGTGCTCGAGGCAGCGGACACGATCGGTGGCGGCGTCCGCAGCGCCGAGACCACGCTTCCCGGATTCGTGCACGACATCTGCTCGGCGGTGCACCCCGCCGCACTCTCGTCGCCCTTCTTCCAGGCGTTCGGGCTCGCGGACCGCATCGACTGGATCGTGCCGGAGATCTCCTACGCGCATCCTCTCGACGGCGGTCGCGCCGGAGTCGCCTGGCGCGACATAGAGAAGACCGCGGCAGGACTCGGTGTCGACGGCAAGGCGTGGCTCGCGCTGCTGCGTCCGCTGAGCAGGCACATCGAGGGCGTCGTCGACTTCACCGGCAACCAGATGCTGCGGATCCCTCGTGAACCGCTCACCGCGCTGCGCTTCGGCCTGCGCATGATCGACCAGGGCACGCCGTTCGCGAACCTCTCGTTCCGCACCGACGAGGCCGCCGGGCTCATCTCGGGGGTGCTCGCGCACGCTCCGGCGCGGATGCCGTCGCTCGCCGCCTCCGCCGCTGGACTGCTGCTCGCCGCAGCGGGACACGCGGGCGGCTGGATGTATCCCCGCGGCGGCGCGCAGCGCATCGCCGACGCCATGGTCGCCGACATCGAGGCGCACGGCGGCTCGGTCGAGTCGGGCGTGCACGTCACCGATCTCGGCGATCTCGACTGGGGCGACCCGGATGCCGGCGACCTGCTGCTGCTCAACACGACGCCGCGACTGCTCCTCACACACCCCGACATCCCGAACCGCTACGCCCGTGCGATCCAGGGCTACCGCTACGGCGCCGCTGCCGCCAAGGTCGACTTCGCACTCGACGGACCGATCCCCTGGACGAACCCCGACGTGGCACAGGCACCCACCGTGCATCTCGGCGGCACCAGGGCCGAGGTCGCCGCCAGCGAGAACGCCGTCGCGCGCGGCCGGGTCAGCGAGCGTCCGTACGTGCTCACGGTGCAGCCGTCGGTCTTCGACGCGACCCGAGCCCCGGAGGGCAAAGCGGTGCTATGGGCGTACATCCACGTGCCGGCGAACTCCGACCTCGATGCGACCGAGCTCATCACGCGGCAGGTCGAGCGCTTCGCCCCCGGGTTCCGCGACCGCATCCTCGCGCACCACGCGGTCCCGGCCTCGGCGCGCGAGGCCGTGAACCCCGCCGAGATCGGCGGCGACATCCTCGGCGGCGCCTTCACGATCCCGCAGGCCATCCGGCGGCCCGTGCTGAGCGTGGCCCCGTGGCGCACCCCGATGCGCGGCGTCTACCTCGCCTCGTCGTCGACCCCGCCCGGTCCCGGGGTGAACGGCATGGCCGGGTGGCACGCCGCGCGCACAGCGCTCGCTGATGCGGGTGAGCGCGCCACCCTCGCCGACCTGTTCTGACGCTTCCCGACGCCGTCCACCCCCTTCTCCGACGACGTCGAGCGGGCCAGGATGGGTGCATGCGCTACGAGATCCCCGCCCCCATGCTCGCCAAGGCGGCGGCATCCGTCCCCGATCCCACGAAGACGAGCGGCGGGTTGCTGTTCGAGCCGAAGTGGGACGGATTCCGCGGCCTGATCGCGTGGGACGGCGAGACGGTCGAGATCGGCTCCCGGGGTGCCAAGCCGCTGACCCGATACTTCCCCGAACTCGTCGAGGCGATCCCCGACCTCCTCCCCGGACCCTGCCTGCTCGACGGCGAGATCGTGGTCGCCACGGGCCATGAGGGAGCGCAGCGGCTCGACTGGGAGGCGCTGAGCCAGCGCATCCACCCGGCCGCATCCCGCGTCGCGAAGCTGGCTGCCGAGACGCCGGCGATGTTCGTCGCCTTCGACCTGCTGGCCGAAGGCGACGATGACCTGCTCCAGGCGCCCTTCCGAGAGCGCCGTGGCCGCCTCGAAGCGCTGATGACGAAGGTCGAGCACCCGCTGCACATCACCCGCACCACCACAGACCGCGACGCCGCCATCCGGTGGCTCGCCGAGTTCGAGGGTGCGGGACTCGACGGCGTCGTCGCGAAGCCGCTCGATCAGCCCTACGCTCCGGGCAAGCGCACGCTCATCAAGGTCAAGCACGCGCGTTCCGCCGATGTCGTGGCGCTCGGCTACCGCATCCACAAGTCGGGCAGCGGGGTCGGCTCGCTGCTGGTCGGGCTGTACGACGCCGACGGGCGGCTGCATCAGGTCGGTGGTGTCGCGGCGTGGAGCGACAAGCGGCGCCAGGAGCTCGTCGACGAGCTCGCTCCCCTGGTCGAGCGCGACGCGGACGGCGCCGCAGTGACGGGTGAGAGCGAGCGCTCGCGGTTCAGCGGGTCGAAGGACGTGTCGTTCGTGCGGCTTCGCCCGGAGCGGGTGCTCGAGGTGCGATACGACCAGCTCGAGGGCGACCGGTTCCGGCACACCGTGCAGTTCGAGCGCTGGCGGCCCGACCGGGACGCGCGCTCGTGCACCTACGACCAGCTCGATACCGTCGTCGGCTACGACCTCGCCGACGTGATCGGCTGACGCGCGGCATCCAGCACCGGCCCTCAGCCGCCGCTCGGCTCGCCGTTCTCGTCCCAGTTCGCGGCGACCTTCTTGCTCGGCTGCACGCGCGGCGGCTCGCCGGGCATCTTCGGGAACTCGGGAGGGAACGGCAGCTCGCCGAGCCCGTCGGCCTTGTCGCGCTCCCACCACTCGAGCAGCGTGTCGATGCGCCCAGGCGACGACTGCTTCTCGGCCCAGGGGTCGCCGATCTCGTCGAGCCGCTTCGGGATGCTGCGTACGGTGAACTGAGACGGATCCAGATCGTCGAGCTCATCCCAGTGCACGGGTGTCGACACCGTCGCCTTCGGCAGGGCGCGCGGACTGTACGCACCCGCCATCGTGCGGTCGCGATTCGCCTGGTTGAAGTCGACGAAGATCCGCTCTCCGCGCTCCTCCTTCCACCAGTTGGTGGTCACCTGTGCGGGCATCCGACGCTCCAGCTCGCGGCCGGCCGCGATCACCGCGTGCCGCACGTCGAGAAACTCGTGCGTCGGCTCGATCGGCGCGAACACGTGCAGTCCGCGGTTACCGCTGGTCTTCGCGAACGCCTCCAGACCGGCCTCGCGCAGCACCGTCCGCAGCTCGTGAGCAGCGGTCACGGCATCCGCGAAGTCCGTCCCCGGTTGCGGGTCGAGGTCGATGCGCAGCTCGATCGGATTGTCGGGATCGGTCGCCAGCGAGGCCCACGGGTGGAACACGATCGTGTTCATCTGCGCGGCCCAGACGATCGCGCTCGGTCGGTTCAGCACGATCTGCGGATGCCGCCGCCCGCTGTTGTACGTCAGCGTGACCGCGTCGACGAAGTCAGGCGTGCCCTTCGGCGGATTCTTCGAGAAGAAGCCCTCGCTGCCGATGCCGTCGCGGAACCGCTCCAACGAGACGGGCCGGTTGCCGTTGGCTGCCAGGAACGGCACGCTGGCGAGCTGGAAGTACTCGGCCAGCTCCGCCTTGGTGATGCCGACCTCGGGCCACACCACGCGGTTCGGGCTCGACAGAGCGACCTCGCGCTCTCCATCCGGATCGACGACGGTCAGGGTCACGCGTTCGGAGGCCATGGTCCGACCCTAGGGCGCGAGCGAGACGCGCGGAACCCCCGCGAACGGCGTCGTGCGCAGTGGGCCGTCGCCCTGGTCGACCGTCAATCGCCCAGATCGACCGCGAGCACCAGCACCGGCGCGAGCGCGTCGCGCTCGACGAGCAGCGTCGGACCCGCCGGGTCGAGGATCACGCCGGCCATCTCGGGGTGTCCGGCGAGCAGCTTGGCGAGCTGTTCGGGGTCGAACGGCAGCGGACGGTCGCCTCGACCGAGCGCGAGCACCTCGAGCGGATGCGAGAACAGCTGGAGGAATCGCTTGCCGTCGGCCGTCTGCGCCTCCGCGATACCGGGCTGGCCGGTGCCGGTGCCGTCGTTCACGGCCACCCACATGCGCTTGGTGGCGAGCGCCTGACCGAGCTTCGCCGCCGTGTCCTGCTCCCGGGGCTGGGCGAGCAGCGACTTGACCGTCATCTCCACGTCGGCCTGCTCGAGCGCCTTCTCGAGGAGTTCGGTGGGGAAGACGACGCGGTGGGGCGCCGAAGCGTTGTCGACGATGAGCCCGGCGAAATCGCCCGCGACGACCTGCTGCAGCACCGACGTGACCGGCTGGGCGACGGCCGAGGTCGCGGTGGGGTCCTTCTCCAGCTGCACGGAGTCGCGCACGGCGCCTGCAGAGCTGAACGCGAGCATGAACTGCCGGTCGCCGTCGCGCACGACGGCGACCGAGAGCGGCTTGCCCTCGCTGATCTGCGCGCGCGCGTCGCCGTTCACCCGGATGTAGAGGTGCGCCTGCAGCGCCTGGCGCAGCACACCGAGAAGCTGCTCGTTCGTGGCGCCCTGCTCGATCTGCGCGAGAGCCTCACGGAGCAGGACGTTGTCCTTCATGCCGGGAACCGTCTCGGTCTGCTCCGGCGGCAGCGCGGGAGCGAGCGGCAGTCGGCGTTCGGTCGACGCATCCGCAGGACGCGGGGCCGGGGCTCCCCCGAAGGTCGGCGCGACGGGCGCCGTGGATTCCGCGGCCGAGACCGGTCCTGCGTGGGGGTCGGGCAGTGAGACCTCCGGACCGGCCTGCGCGCCGACACCGCGGAAGGCCTGCACCGAGATGCCGACGGCGGGGGCTGCTTCCTCGGCGGGGGTGGATGCCTCGGCGTCTGATGCGGCGCGGGGTCCAGGCGCAGAGCTCGGCTCGGACGCAGTGCCGGTGGCGTCTTTCGGATCGACCGTCGCGGCGTCCTCCGACTCGGGCGCGCTGCCGTCGGTCTCGTCGGCGGATACGGTCGCGTCCGCCTCGGTCGGGTCGGCGACGACGTCGTCAGCGGACTTCTTGCGGCGGGAGAACAGGGCCATATCAGCCAGCCTAACCCGCGATCCCGTCAGATCTTCTCGATCGGCGCGACCTTGATGAGCAGCTTCTTCTGCCCGGCGGAGTCGAAGCGCACGTGGGCGATCCGCTTCGCACCTTCGCCCGTGACGGCGTCCACTCGCCCCTCTCCGAAGTCGGAGTGGCGGATGCGGTCACCCGCCGCCAGCTCGAGGTCGCCGTTGTCGCGCATCTTCGCCGTGACACGATTCGGGAACTTGTCCATCGCGGTCGAGAGGGGCTTCAGGGAGTCGCTGCCGGGCAGCGGCTTCACGCCGAAGCGGTCGCCCGATCCGCCGAACCCGCCGCCGCCTCGCCGAGCGTTCAGAGCGCGCGACTGCGTGCCGCCGCGCGAGTTGACGTCGCCGGGCGACTGCCGCCAGTCGATGAGTCCGGCAGGGATCTCCTGCAGGAACCGGCTCGGCATCGCGACCGACACCTCTCCGAACTGGGCGCGCGTCATGGCGAGCGACAGGTGCAGGCGCTTTCGCGCGCGCGTGATGCCCACGTAGAAGAGACGGCGTTCCTCCTGGGGACCGCCCGGCTCGCCCGCCGAGATGCGGTGCGGGATGAGGTCCTCCTCGACTCCCGTCACGAACACCGCGTCGTACTCGAGGCCCTTCGCGGTGTGCATCGTCATGAGCGACACGGTGCCCGACTCGTCGTCGAGGTCGTCGGCATCCGACACCAGCGCCACCTCGGTGAGGAAGTCGACGATCGTGCCCTCGGGGTTGTTGCGCGCGA
This sequence comes from Microbacterium hydrocarbonoxydans, assembly GCF_023715885.1. Lineage (GTDB taxonomy): Bacteria > Actinomycetota > Actinomycetes > Actinomycetales > Microbacteriaceae > Microbacterium > Microbacterium hydrocarbonoxydans_C. Next base: position 734,100 of record NZ_JAMBOY010000002.1, read on the forward strand.
AGTCCCTCGCGACCGCGACGAACTCGTCGAGGTTCTCTACCCGCGCCTCGTCCTGCGGGTCGCGGCTCGCGCGCAGCGCGTCGAGATACCCGCTCTTCGACAGCAGCACGCTGAGGCCGTCGGCGACCGAGGTCGGCGGCGGCACCTCCCCCGACGCGGGGAGCATGATCTCGGTCGCCTCGGCGAGTGTCGCGTCGAGCTGCGCGATGGCCGCCTGGATCTTCGGGCCGACCCCGAGCTGTCCGGGCACCGAGAGCGCCTGACGGAAGGTGATGTCGTGGTCCTCCGCGAACCGCGCGATCGCCGTCTCGGTCACGTCGCCGATGCCGCGGCGCGGCTTGTTGAGGATGCGGCGGACGGCCATCTCGTCGGCGGGGTTCGCGACCGCCACGAGGTAGGCCAGGGCGTCCTTGATCTCGGCGCGCTCGTAGAACTTCGTGCCGCCCATGATCTTGTAGGGGACGGCGGAGCGGATGAAGATCTCCTCCAGCGCACGCGACTGCGAGTTCGTGCGGTAGAACACCGCGATCTCGGAGTACGGCATACCGGCGCGACGCAGGGCCTCGATCTCATCGGCGACGAACTGGGCCTCGTCGTGCTGCGAGTACCCGGTGAAGCCGATGATCTTGTCGCCGTCTCCCTTGTCGCTCCAGAGCTTCTTGTCCTTGCGGTCGAAGTTGTTGCCGATGACCGAGTTCGCCGCCGAGAGGATGTTCTGCGTCGAGCGGTAGTTCTGCTCGAGCAGCACCACCTTGGCCCCCGGGAAGTCGCGCTCGAACTCGCTGATGTTGCGGATGTCGGCGCCGCGGAACGCGTAGATGGACTGATCCGAGTCGCCGACCACCGTCAGCGACGCACCTTCGAGCTCGGGAGACGTCTCGGGCTCGAAGATCATCATGCCGTTGGAAGCATACGGGTCGGGAGCGTCGCCGGAGACGGGACGCGTCAGCTCGTGGATGAGTGCGTACTGCGCGTGGTTCGTGTCCTGGTACTCATCGACGAGCACGTGACGGAAACGACGGCGGTACGTGTCCGCGACCTGTGGGAAAGCACGGAACAGGTAAACGGTCTGGCCGATGAGGTCGTCGAAGTCGAAAGCGTTGGCCTTCTGCAGCTGCCGCTGGTAGTCGGTGAAGAGCTCGACGAAGATCCGTTCGGCGGGGTCGCTCATGTTCGCCTGACGCGCGTACGCCTCGGCATCCGACAGCTCGTTCTTGAGCTTCGAGATGCGTCCCTGCACGGATGCCGGGGTGAGACCGTAGGCGTCGGCCTCGTGCTCCTTCACCAGACGCTTGATGAGGGCGCGCGAGTCGCCCGAGTCGTAGATCGTGAACGACTTCGTGAATCCGAACTGCTGCGCTTCGCGACGCAGGATGCGCACGCACGCCGAGTGGAAGGTTGAGATCCACATGCCGCGAGCCGCTTCGCCGACGATGCCCTCGACGCGCTCGCGCATCTCGCCCGCGGCCTTGTTCGTGAAGGTGATCGCGAGGATCTGGCTCGGCCACGCTTCGCGAGAACGCAGGAGCGAGGCGATGCGACGCGTGAGCACGCTGGTCTTGCCGGAACCGGCGCCCGCGACGATCAGCAGCGCGGGGCCGCGATAGGTGACGGCCTCGAGCTGCTGGGGGTTGAGGCCGGCGAGGAGGTCGTCCTGACCCTGCTCCCCGGTGGAGCGCGGGCCGACGGATCCGGGAACGATGAGGGGGGCTTCGGTCATGGCCTTACGAGTCTAGGCGTCGCCACCGACAGCGGGAGCCGGGGCCCTCCGGCGCGTACGAGGCGGGCGGGGCCGGTCGCACCCCGCCCGCCTCGTTCGTCTCAGATCGTTCGTCTCAGATCGTTCGACGACGGCGCCGCACGGCCACCGCGCCCGCTCCGAGGAGCGCGATCGCGAACAGGATGCCGAGCGTCGGCACCTCCGCGCCCGTCACCGCGAGTGCGCCGGTGGCCGTGATGCGGATGTCGGCCCAGCCGATCAGTGCGCCGGAGTCGGAGTACACCGCGATCCGGTGCGCGCCCAGTGCAGCATCCGCGGGAATCGTGACCGAGAAGGCCCCCGCCGCCGACGCCGTGCCGCTCGCGAGGAGCACCGGGTCGGAGTACATCCACACCGCGATCCGCTCCCCCGCGTGATCGCCGCCGAGGGTCACGGTGACGGTCGCGCCGCGCGCGGCCGTGCTCGGGTTCACCGTCACGCCGTTGCGGTTGTCATCGGTCAGCGCAGTGCCCGGCAGGGGCGGGGTCTGACCACCGGGGTTCTCGCCACCGGGGTTCTCGCCGCCGGGGTTCGCCGGGGCCGGCAGTGTGCCGGTGCGCAGAGCCTCGGAGGCGAAGCCGTCCGCGAACCACCACACCGGACGCTGTCCGTTCTCCGCGAGCGAGGCCGGCGCGGTCGCGAAGCCCTCGTTGTTGATGTCGGGCATGCCTGCGGGGCGCGCGAAGTGGGCGATCCCGGGCGAGTCCGTGCCGTTCAGCGTGATCTGGGCCGAGCGCCCGCCGCATCCGTCGTCGCACACCGCCCACAGCACGCCGAGCACGCTGTCGTAGTCGAGTGCCATGACGCCGGCGAGTCCCGGCGCGATCTCGGAGACGAGGGTGGCCGATCCGTCGCCGTTCAGCGCGAACGCGTACACGTGGCCGTTGTCCTCGACCGCGACGAAGAACAGCCCGTCACCGTGGCCCGAGTAGTCGGCCGGGTCGTAGGCCGCACCCGTGTTCTGATCGAACAGCTTCCCGGTGAGCGCCGAGTCCGGCACCCACTGCACGGCCTCCATGCCGAGATTCGCACCGACCGCGGGCAGCAGCGACGTGAGGTCCCACTCCCGCTCCGCGACGAGGTCGCCCGGGCCAGCGTCGGGATCGACCATGAGGATCGTGTTGAGGTTCACGCCCTTCGCGCTGTTGTCGCGCTCCGAGGCGACGTACACGAAGCCGTCGCCGTCGACCGTGATCCCCTCGGTGTCAGGGCCGGCGGCCGAGGGGTTCGCGGCATCCTTCTGGAATCGGACGCGCTTGCCCGCCTCCCAGCCGGAGATCGTCGAGAACGACCCGTCCGCGTGCGCATCGAGCTTCCAGATGCGGCCCTCGCCGTTGTCGACGGCCCAGAGGATCGCGCCGTCGGCCGTCTCCTGGACATCGAGGCCGGAGCTGTCCTCGAGGAACGTGGGTGCGGTGTCGAGCACGCGCACCTCGGTCGAGCCCGGCCACGGCGAGACCGCGATTTCACCCGCGCACACGTTCGCCTCGCCCTTGGTGCTCTTCGCGGTGACCGCGAAGGGTCCGGTCGCGTCGGGGCACCGACCCCAGGTGGTGGCCGCGTGGCCGACGCCCCACGTGGTGGAGTCCACCAGCAGATCGCCGTCGAAGACGCGCACGGCGTCTCCGTCACCGAGTCCGAACCCGAGCTGGGCGCGCTCGATCACGAGGTAGCCGCCCGCCGAGATCGTCGTGCCGGCCGGGATCGTGTAGACGTGCGCGTCGTCGTCGTCCTTCACCACGATGCCCGACACATCGAGCGCGGCACCCGTCGGGTTCACGAGCTCCACCCAGTCGTCGGGCGAACCGCCATCCGACTCGACCTCGTTGATGCGCACGGGGTTGCCGCAGGCGTTGCGCAGCCCCTTCGTGGAGACGGCGATGTCGACGAAGTCGCCGATGCCGTCGGCACAGCGCGCCAGCACCCCGGTTGCATGCGCCGCGTAGGCGTGCTCGTCGACCGTGTTGCCGTTCGCGTCGCGGAGGGTCACGGTGTCGCCGTTGCCCAGACCGAAGACGAAGTTCGTCGGCTGGTCGAACACGAAGTACGCGCCCGGCGCGAGGACAGTGCCCGCAGGCAGCGGCGTGGCCTCGCCCGCGTGACCGACGGGATCGTTGTCCATGACGGTCCAGCCCGACAGGTCGACGGGCGTGCTGCCCGCGTTGAGCACCTCCACCCAGTCGGTCGTGTCACCGTTCGACTCGATCTCGTTGATGACGACGTCCGGGACCACGCAGGAGTTCGGAGCGCCCTGGGTCGCGTAGGCGAGGGCGAAGACTCCCTTGCCGTCGGGGCAGCGCGCGAAGGTGGCCGCCGCGAAGTCGCCGTCGATCGCGGCGTGACCCGTCCAGGGCAGCGTGTCGTCGATCATGGCGCCGGTGGTGTCGAACAGTCGGATGCGGTCGGCGCTGCCGATGCCGATCGGCTCGCGGAACGGCGCCTCGACGCCGCCGACCATGCCGACGGACGCCTCGTCCACGACGAGGAACTCGCCCGCCTCGATCGTCGTCCCGGGGAGGAACTGCCACCGGTGATCGTCGGAGTTGTCGCGGATCTCGTACCCCGAGATGTCGAGGGCCTCGTCGCCCGGGTTGTAGAACTCCACCCAGTCGGCCGGCTGGGAGTCGACCTCGTTGATGACGATGGATCCGCTGACGGGCTCGTTCGACGGGAAGACGTTCGCGACCCCTTTGGTGGGCTCGGCCGTGACCGCCCACTCGACGGCGCCGTCGACATCGCGCGCGCCCCACGTCGCTGCGGCGTGCCCGGTCCACGAGGTGTCGTCGACGATCGCGCCGAGCGGATCGAACAGGCGCACCTGGTCGTCCTTGCCGAGCCCGAAGTCGAACTGCCCGGTGGCCGAGCCGGAGTCCAGTTGGTCGATCACGAGGTACGCACCGGATGCGACGACCGTGCCCGCGGGGAACGTGTACGAGTTCCCATCGCTGTTGTCCTTGACGACGAAGCCGCCGAGATCGACCTCGGCGGCCGACGTGTTCAGGAACTCGATCCAGTCGCCGGGAACTCCTCCGTCGGACTCGACCTCGTTGATGCGGATGCCGGCTTCGGCGCCGGTGGCGGACAGGGGGACGGCGAGCAGCGCGGCGGCGCTGAGCGCGCCGACCGTGGTGATCGCCGCCGCGGAGCGCAGGCGGGACATGGGTCTCCTGAAGGGATGCAGACGGGTGTCACCCCAGACCACCGAGATCGCGTGGCGCGACGGCAACGGGCAGGTGCACGGAGGGTGAACGCGGGGTTGCCATTGCGTCAGCGGGGAGGGCCGCGCCCCGCGCCGCGTCAGGCGATGCGCGTACCCGGCGGCAGCGTCTTCGCGGGCGTACGCGTGCGCGCCCACGCTCCGGCGAACAGCCCCCCGGCCAGCACGACCTGCACCCCGAGCCCCACGAACCAGCTGGGCACCGTCGAGTCGATGATCTGCTTCGGGGTCGGATACTGCGTGAACCCGGACTCGGAGTCGCACGGATTCCACCGCTGCTGCGGGGACTGCTGCGCGCTCCGCACGGCGTACTTGATCTGCCCGAACATGTCGATCGGGTACCCCTGGACCGTGTAGTCGGTCGGTGTCGCGTCGGCCAGCACGACGAACGGGTTGGCCGCGAGCGCACCCCACACGAGGTCGAACCGGGGCACCTCGTACGTGGTCGTCCCCGTGACCGTCTCACACTGCGGCTGTCCCGACTCGTCGTAGGCGTACAGCTCCTCCTCCATCTGGGTCCGCACCGCCATCCCGCCGAGGCCGAACGCGATCACCGTTCCGAGCACCAGTCCCGCCACGACGAGATAGGTGGTCGCGACCGAGAAGAGCGGGCGGGCGATGAGGCCGCTGAGGGCGACGCCGATCGTCGCGACGATGATGATCTCGGCGATGAGGACGAGCAGGGACACGAGCAGCGTGAGCGGGCTCGCGCCGCCGCCGAGCAGTCCGACGCCGAGGAACGGCACGGCCACGACGAGGAAGGCACCGCCCGTCGCGACGGCGGCGAGCAGCTTGCCGAGCATGATGTCGCCGGTGGATGCCGCGGTGACCTGCACGGCGGCGAGTGTCGCCGCGTCGCGGTCTCCGTTGATGGCGTTGCCGCTCAGCGTGGGCGAGACGAGCACGACCAGGAGCAGCACCATGTTCACGACGATCGAGTACACGCCTGCCCCGACGAAGTCGCCCCACGAGTACACGGCGAAGGCGAGGACGGTGACGCCGATCATGATGACGGCGAAGACGCCCAGCAGCACGTACCAGCCGACGCTGCGCAGCCGTTGGGTCAGCTCGAGCCGGGCGATGATCCCGATGTTCGTGAGGCTCATGCTCCGACCTCCCGGTCCTCGGTGCCGCGACCTATGGCCGTTCCGGGCGCATCGTCCGACGGGGGCGCGGGCGGGGCGGTCGGGCGCGCCGAGCCCTGATGCAGCTGCAGGAAAGTGTGCTCGAGCACGCTCTGCGCCGGAGCGTACTCCGCGACCCGCAATCCTGCGGCGACGAGCGCGTGCAGCGCCGACGCCGCCTGATCCTCATCGGGGAACGCGGTGAGCACGGCTCCTCGGTCGACTCCGACGGACTCGACGGGGATGCCGAGCGTCGAGGCGACCTGCCAGGCATCCGCCGATTGTCTGTCCGCCCCGGATCCGACCAGGCGAATCCGCCACGCGCGTGCTATGGCCTCAGCCGGGGCGGCATCGACGACCGTGCCCGCGACGAGGAACACCGCGTCGTCTACCACCTCTTCCAGTTCCGAGAGGATGTGGCTGGAGATCAGCACGGTCCGGCCGTCGGCCGCGAGCCGTCGCAGCAGCAGTCTTAACTGGATGCGCGCTTCGGGGTCGAGCCCCGAGGCCGGCTCGTCGAGCAGCAGCACCTGCGGGTCATGCACCAGAGCGCGGGCGAGACCGAGCTTCTGCTTCTGCCCGCGCGACAGCACCTTCGCCGGCGAGTCGGCGAGTTCTGCGAGCCCGACCACTCCGAGCAGCTCCTGCGCCCTCGCGGCCGCGTCGGCGGTCGACATCCCGTACAGGCGACCGGTCGTCGTGATCGTCTCGCGGGCCGTGAGCGAGGGCCAGGCGCCCAGTGAATCCGGCATCCATCCGAGCAGGCGACGGGCGGCCAGCGGATCGGCCGAGGGATCGACGCCCGCGATCCGGATCGTGCCGGTGTCGGGGGCGAGCAGCGATGCGAGCATGAGCAGCAGCGTCGTCTTGCCTGCACCGTTCGGTCCGACCAGGCCCGTGACCCGCCCGGGTGCGGCTTCGAGGCTCGCGCCGCGGACGGCGTGGACGGACCCGAAGGATCGGCTGACGTTGTCGACGACGATTCCGGTCATCGGGCCAGTGTGCCATCGGATGCGCGCATCGACGGGGACGGCTGTCCCCCGCGTGTTCGGATCGCCGGTGCACTTCCGCGGCCTCGGCGACCTTTGGCGGCCATCCGACGTGGCGCCGGCCGCAGAACGTGTCGGCGGCCGCAGAACGTGCCGCTGGCCGTGGAATCGACGGGCTCCGCCCCCGTCAATCGCGGAAGAACGCCACCCCGAGGTCGGGATGGTCGACGAAGACGCCGTCGACACCGCTGCGCGCGATCACGTCCCACTCGGCTTCGTAGTCGCCGAACGACTCCTTGCCGCCGCGACCCCGGAACTCCTTCGCCAGGAAGCGATTCTCCGGTCGGCACGTCCACGTGAACACGATCAGCCCCCGCGCATGAGCATCGCCCACGATCGTGGTGCCCTTCTCGAGCAGCATCCTCTTGTCGACGCTGATGCCGTCGACGAAGCCGACCAGCGCATCGAGTCCTCGCGGAGCGACAGTCGCCTTGTAGGTCGGCGCCTGCATCCCCTGCGCCACGACGAGATCGTACGGGCGCCCGTCCGCCTCGATCAGGTAGACGTACGACGCGGGGATGCCGAGGTCGCGCAGTTCGCCCAGCACGGTCGACTCGAACGACTCGACGATGAGCGGAAGCCGCCCCTCGCCCCAGCCGGCGGCCCGCAGCTCCGCGGCGATGAGAGGTGCGAGCGGCATCCCGATGCCGGTGAAGTAGGTGGCGTGCTTCACCTCGAGCACCACCCCGATCTCGCGTCCGTGCTCGCTCGACCCCTCGCGCACGATGTCGAGCACGTCGACGAGCCGCAGGATCGGCTGGGCGCCGTCGAAGCTCGCGCTCGACGGGCGCACCTCGGAGAGCCGCTCGCGACTGCGCAGCGTCGACAGCTCATCCCAGGTGAAGTCCTCGGTGAACCAGCCGGTCAGCGCCTCGCCGTCGATCCGCTTGGTCGTCCTGCGATCCGCGAACTCCGGATGCTGCGCCACGTCCGTCGTCCCGGATATCTCGTTCTCGTGACGGACGACGAGCACGCCGTCCTTCGTGGCCACGACGTCGGGTTCGACGGCATCCACTCCCATCGCGAGCGCGAGCTCGTACGACGACCGCGTGTGCTCCGGTCGGTAACCGGGGGCACCGCGATGCCCGATGACGAGGGGAGAATTCCTGGGCACGCTCTCAGCGTAGAACACGCGCGCGACACGCCAGGGCGGGTATCGTGGAGGAAAGCGACCTACAACCCCTTTGGAGTGAGGCCCACGATGAGCAATTTCGCTTTCAACAACCCGGCGTTCCAGCAGCAGGATCCGCGGAACGTCGCGACCTACCCCGGGGCTCCGCAGGGCGCTCAGGGTGCGCAGGCCGCCTCGTTCCAGCACGGGACGATGGATGCCGCCGCGAACGCGCAGCTGGAGGGCATGTACGCCGCTCCGCCGGCCGGCGCCATCGAGACCGACCGCATGTCGGTCGAGGACACGGTGTGGAAGACCGCCGGCCTCTTCGCCATCCTCCTCGTCACCGCAGCCGTCGGCTGGTTCGTGACTCTCGGCGGCGTCAGCGCTCCGGTGCAGAACCCGTACGACCAGTTCCAGCCGAACATGCTGCCGTGGATCGTCGGCGCCCTCGGCGGCTTCGTGCTCGCGATGGTGATCTCGTTCACCTCGCGCAAGAAGGTCCGTCCTGCGCTGATCTTCGCGTACGCGGCCTTTGAGGGTCTCTTCATCGGAGGCATCTCGGCGTTCTTCGAGGTCCTGTACCCGGGCATCGTGTTTCAGGCGACGCTCGCCACGGTCTCGGTCGTCGGCGTGACCCTCGCGCTCTTCGCGAGCGGCAAGATCCGAGCGACGAAGAAGGCCACGAAGATCTTCATGGTCGCGCTGGTCGGCTACCTCGTCTTCTCGCTCATCAACGTCATCCTGACCTGGACCGGTGTGCTGGGTGAAGGCGCGGCGTTCGGCCTGCTGAGCAAGGTCGAGATCCTCGGCATCCCGCTCGGTGTCATCATCGGCGTCCTCGTCGTGATCATGGCGGCGTACTCGCTGGTGCTCGACTTCGACCAGATCCAGCAGGGCGTGCGCAACGGCGCTCCCCGCACCTACGGCTGGCTCGGCGCCTTCGGCATCATGGTCACGGTCGTCTGGCTCTACGTCGAGATCCTGCGCATCATCGCGATCGTCCGCGGCAACAACTGACCGCAACGCTCCACGAAAGGCCCGCTCCCCGAGGGAGCGGGCCTTTTGCCATACTCGGGAGCCAAAGCGCAAGGGGTTGCAGGGATTTCCCAGCGAAGGCACGCTGGTTAGCACGAAGCCCCGGCACCCCGGGGCTCCCGATTTATAGGAGCTGACCATGAGTTTTCTCGGCTTTCTTCTTCTCGGCCTCATCGCCGGAGCCATCGCCAAGCTGATCCTTCCGGGCAAGCAGGGCGGCGGCTGGTTCGTGACCCTTCTGCTCGGCGTCGTCGGCGCCCTGCTCGGCGGCTGGCTCGGCAGCCTGATCCTGAACCGCCCGCTGACCGAGTTCTGGGACCTGGGCACGTGGCTCCTCGCCATCGGCGGTTCGATCATCGTTCTGCTGATCTACGGCCTCATCGCCGGACGCGGCAGCAAGTCGCGCGCCTGATACCGACAGGCATCACAGCAGAGAGCCCCCTCGGCACATCGCCGAGGGGGCTTCTCCGTGTTCAGCCTCCTGACGCCTTCGCCTCGAGCAGCGCTCGTTCCCGGTCGTTGCCGGCGAGAGAGGCAGCGGTCGCGAACTCGCTGCGCGCCTCATCGACCCGCCCGAGCCGCAGCAGCAGCTCGGCACGTGTGGCCGGCAGCAGGTGGTATCCGCGCAGGGCTCCGGACGCCGCGAGCTCGTCGATGATGCGCAGGGCGGATGTTGGACCCGTGGCCATCGCGACGGCCGCCGCCCGGTTGAGCTCGACGACGGGCGACGGCGCGATGCGCCCGAGCGCCTCGTAGAGCAGCACGATGCGCTCCCAATCGGTCTCCTCGACCGACGGCGCGACCGCGTGGCACTCCGCGATCGCGGCCTGCAGCCCGTACGCGCCGCGTCCGGTTCCCCGAGAGTCAGCCGTCGCCAGCGCGGCTCTGCCCCGCGCGATGCAGCCGCGGTCCCAGCGACCGCGGTCCTGGTCGGCGAGCAGCACCGGGTCGCCGTTCCTGTCGACCCGGGCAGGAAGGCGCGCCGCCGTGAGTTCCATCAGGGCGAGCAGGCTGTGCACGTCCCGCTCCCCGGGCATGAGGGCGGCGAGCACCCGGGTGAGACGGATCGCCTCGATGCTGAGCTCGGGGCGCATCCAGTCGGCGCCGCTGGACGCCGAGTGCCCCTCGTTGAAGATGAGATAGAGAACGCCGAGGATCGCCCCGAGTCGGTCGGCGCGCTCCTCGCGCGGCGGGAGTTCGAACGGCACGCTCGCGGCCATAAGGGTCTTCTTCGCGCGCACGATACGCTGCTGCACGGTGGCCGTCGGCACGAGGAACGCGCGCGCGATCTCCTCGCTCGACAGACCGCCGACGACGCGGAGAGTGAGGGCGACCTGGGCCTCCCGCGACAGCACCGGGTGGCACGAGATGAAGATCAGACGCACCACGTCGTCGTCGATCGCGTCGGGATCCCAGGGCACTGCGTCGGCCGCCTCGTCCTGCTCGCGCTCGAGGTCGTGCGCGAGGGCGGCGATGCGGTCATCGAGGCGTTCTCTGCGCCGCCATCCGTCGACGGCCTTCCGCTTGGCCACCGCCGTGAGCCAGGCCGCTCCGTTGCGCGGCACGCCGTCGACCGGCCACTGCCGCAGTGCGTCGAGCAGCGCTTCCTGCGCGAGATCCTCGGCGAGACCGAAGTCTCCGACCAGACGGGTGAGCGTCGCGACGATCTTCGCGGACTCGATGCGCCACACGGCGGCGACGGCGCGCTCCGCTGCTCCCCTGTCGGGGGCGGGGCGCGCCGTCTCGCTGTCGGAGGGGTCGATCATGTCACTGCTGGGCGCGCTGGGCCTGCTCGTCGCGCCAGCCCGCTTCCTTCTCGATCCACTCGTTGTCGGCCGGGAAGTCGGACATGTCCGTCACACGACGCACCTCGAGGAACGATCCCTTGCCGAGCGGGGCGCGACTCGCCCACTCCGCCGCCTCCTCGCGGCTGGACACCTCGAGGATCCAGAAGCCGTTGAACAGCTCCTTCGTCTCTCCGTAGGGGCCGTCGGTGATGAGCGGAGCCTCCGCGCTGAAGTCGACCACGAAGCCCTCGGCCGCGTCCGTCAGGCCCTCGCCGGCCACGAGCACGCCCGCCTTCATCATCGACTCGTTGTACTTCCCCATGGCCTCGATGACCTGCTCGAACGGCATCTCCTTGTACGCCTCGACGGCCTCGTCGGTCGCGCGCATGATGAGCATGTACTTCATGATGTTCTCCTCTGTGGGTGGGGCCGCGATTCGACCCTCTCATTGAAGACGTCGAACGGGAACGACGCGGATCGACATCGCCCGTGAACTTTTTTCGAGATTCTTCTCGAGGGCTCAGCCGAGCGCGTCGACGGCGGTGCGGATGGCGTCGGCCGACGCCCTCAGCAGTCCGAGTTCGTGCTCGTCCATAGGCGTCTCGCCGAGCGGCATCGCCCCGGCCGCCCCCACCACCGACGGCACCGACAGCGCGACGCCGGCGATGCCGTACTCACCGCCCAGCACCGTCGCGACCGGCAGCACGGCGCGCTCGTCGCGCAGAACCGCCTCGGCGATGCGGGCGCAGCTCACGCCGATCGCAAGGTTCGTCGCACCCTTGCCCTGGATGACGGTGTAGGCCGCGTCGCGCACCTCGACGGCGATGCGGTCGAGCTCCTCGGCGGTGAACGGCTCCTCGCCGGGCCAGTCGAGGATCGGCACCGAGCCGATCGTCGCGTTCGACCACAGCGGGAACTCCGTGTCGCCGTGCTCGCCGACGATGTCGGCGTGCACGCTCGCGGTGCTCACCTGCGCACGATGCGCGAGGCGCCACCGCAGCCGCGAGGTGTCGAGAACGGTGCCCGACCCGAACACGCGGTGCGGCGGCAGCCCCGTAACGCGCTGAGCGACGACGGTCATGACGTCAGCAGGGTTCGTGACGATGAGGAAGACGGCATCCGGAGCCCGTTCGACCAGCTGAGGCAGGAGGCGCTGCAGAAGCCGGGCGTTCGTGCTCGCGAGCTCCATGCGGGTCTGTCCCGGTTGCTGCTTGGCACCGGCGGTCACCACCACCACGTCACTGCCGTCCACCACCGAGAGATCCGAGCCTCCGCTCACGGCCGCCGAAGTGAACTGCGTGCCGTGCGCGAGGTCGAGCACCTCGGCATCCACCTTCGCCGTGGCGATGTCGTACAGCGCGACCTCCGCCGCGCTCCCCCGGATCAGCGCCGCGTATGCGACGCTCACCCCCACGCTTCCCGCACCGATCACCGTGAGCTTCGTCCGCGCTGTCGTCATACGGCCATCCTGCCCGATGACACGAGAACGGGCACGGACCAATCGGCCCGTGCCCGTTCGTCGTCAACGGCGGAGGAGCGTCCTGCTCACTCCCACTCGCCCGCTGGCGCGGTCGAGTGCCACCAGCGCTCATCAGACGAGCGGGAGCTCCTTCGTCACTCCCACTCGATGGTCCCCGGCGGCTTCGACGTCACGTCGAGCACGACGCGGTTGACGTCGCGGACGCTGTTCGTGATCCGGTTCGAGATCTTCGACAGCACGTCGTAGGGCAGACGCGTCCAGTCGGCGGTCATGGCGTCCTCGCTGGAAACGGGACGCAGCACGATCGGGTGCCCGTAGGTGCGGCCGTCGCCCTGCACGCCCACCGAGCGGACGTCGGCGAGGAGGACGACGGGGCACTGCCAGATCTCCTGGTCGAGCCCTGCCTTGGTGAGCTCCTCACGGGCGATCGCGTCCGCTTCGCGCAGGATCTCGAGGCGGTCCTTCGTGACCTCGCCGATGATGCGGATGCCGAGACCGGGCCCGGGGAACGGCTGCCGACCGACGATCGCTTCCGGGATGCCGAGCTCGCGGCCGATCGCGCGCACCTCGTCTTTGAACAGGGCGCGCAGCGGCTCGATGAGCTCGAAGTCGAGGTCGTCGGGCAGACCGCCGACGTTGTGGTGGGACTTGATGTTCGCGGTGCCGGCGCCGCCGCCCGACTCGACCACGTCGGGGTAGAGCGTGCCCTGCACGAGGAACTTGACCGGCGCGCCGCCGGAGGCCTTCGCCTCGGCGACGAGGTCGAGCTGCACCTTCTCGAACGCGCGGATGAACTCGCGGCCGATGATCTTGCGCTTCTCCTCAGGGTCGGTGACCCCCTCGAGGTGGCCGAGGAACGTGTCGGCCGCGTCGACCGTGATGAGCCGCACTCCGGTGGACTCGACGTAGTCCTTCTCGACCTGCTCGCGCTCGCCCTTGCGCAGCAGACCGTGGTCGACGAACACCGCGGTGAGCTGGTCGCCGATCGCCTTGTGCACGAGGGCCGTGGAGACGGCCGAGTCGACGCCGCCAGACAGCGCGGAGATGACGCGCGCGTCGCCGACCTGCTCGCGGATGCGCTCGACCTGCTCGGCGATCACGTTGTCGGGGTTCCAGTCGGAGGCCAGCCCCGCTCCCTTATGCAGGAAGTTCTCCAGCACGCGCTGACCGTGGTCGGAGTGCTTGACCTCGGGGTGCCACTGCACGCCGTAGAAGCGGCGCTGCTCGTCGGCGAACGCCGCGACCTTCGTGGCCTCGGTGGTGGCGAGCACCTCGAAGCCCTCGGGCGCCGTGGCGACCTGGTCGCCGTGGCTCATCCACACGTTCTGCTCGTTCGGCTGACCGCCGAGCAGCGTGCCGCCGTCACCGGAGATGACGGCATCCGTGGCGCCGTACTCGCGCAGGCCGGTGTGCGCGACTTCGCCCCCGAGCGTCTGGGCCATGTACTGGAAGCCATAGCAGATGCCGAGCGTCGGGACGCCGAGCTCGAACACCGCGGGGTCGAGGCGCGGAGCACCCTCCTCGTACACCGACGACGGGCCGCCCGACAGGATGATCGCGACGGGGTTCTTCTCGGCGATCTCCGCGGCGGTCGCCGTGTGCGGCACGATCTCGCTGTAGACGCCGGCCTCGCGGACGCGGCGGGCGATCAGCTGCGCATACTGCGCGCCGAAGTCGACGACGAGCGCGGGGCGCTGCTGGGTCTCGGTCTGTTCGGTCACCGGGCACCTTCCGTGGCGGGAGCGGAGGCCTCGGCGGCCTCCCGAGTGGCGAGGTAGGCCTTGACGTCGCGGGCGACGACGGCCTCCATGAAGAACGAGAGCAGCGGGATGACGCCGCCGAGCGCGAGGAGGATGAACCGCAGGAACGGCCAACGCATCAGGCTCCACATGCGGAAGCACGCGAAGAGGTAGACGACATAGAACCAGCCGTGCGCGACGAGGATGCCGAGCGAGAGGTTGAATCCGTCACCGGTCGACTCGAGGCCCTCGGGACCCTCGACGACCTGGGCGAACCACAGCGGCCCGCCGGAACCGCCCGCGAAGAGCTCGAGGTGGATCGGGGTGTACTTCAGCACCATCTCGGCGACCAGGAGGAGCAGCATGACTCCCGTGATGATCGACGCGATCTGGTAGAACTTCAGCGCACCACGGATCGCCGGAAAGCTGGCGACTTTCGGTTCGGGCATGGGTCCAGTCTAGTCGGCGTCGATCGGTGCCCGACGGAGGGGCGGATGCTGGTCTGGTCAAGCTGACCAGACCAGGGGTATTCTGGCACCATGACGATGACCGTGAACGTACAGGACGCCAAGACCCGGCTGTCCGAGCTGCTCCGACGGGTCCAGTCGGGCGAGGACGTCGTGATCGCGCGCGCAGGCACGCCGATCGCGCGGATGACCGCAGCATCGCCGCCCCGGCGATCCCTCGACGCCGCGCTGCTTCCCGAGATTCCGCCGATCCCCGCGGATGCCCTGCTCGCCGATGCGACCGCGGCAGAACTCGCCGACTGGGAGGGCGACGCCGACGACCCTCTGGCTGCGGCTCGATCGTGAGCGCCTATCTGCTCGACACGCACGTCGTGTTGTGGCTGGCGACCGACCCGGAGCGCGTCCCGAGCACCCTCCGCGCCCAGCTCACCGAGGCCGAGTCGGTGTACGTGTCAGCGGCCAGCCCCTACGAGATCGCGCAGAAGACCCGGCTCGGGCTCCTGCCGCACGGGGGCCGCGTGCTGACGCGATGGCAGCCTCTGATGCAGCTGCTCTTCGCGACCGAGCTCCCCCTGAGCGCTGCGCACATGCGCGCCGCCGGCGAGCTCGCATGGGAGCATCGCGACCCGTTCGACCGGATGCTGGTGGCGCAGGCGCAGCTCGACGGGCTGATCCTGGTCACCGCCGACGAACGGATCCTCGCGTACCCCGAGGTGTCGTGCGCCGAGTGGATGTGATCGCCGCCGCTATGGCGTGGGCGGCCGCGCGACCAACACCTCCCCCACGCCGGCGACTGCCAGCGCTCCCGCGGCGTGCGGCACCACCAGGGTGCTCCCCGCGGCGAGTGGATCGGAGCCGACGGTGAGCGCTCCGCCCGCCACCACCACGATGGAGAATCCCGCGTCGATCACCGCCTCGCCGTCGACCGGCATCCGCTCGAGTCGGAAGTAGCGATCGGCGTCGGAGGGGAACACGGACCCGGATGCCGGGGCGGCGCCCACGAGCGTGCGCACCTCGTGCGGGGATCGCGCCCGGCGGTTCACCGCGGCGAGCGCGACCTCGAAACCCAGCCCGAGGTGCCCGAGGGCGGGGCCGTCGATCGCGAACCCCTCCCATTCGAGCAGGATCGACAGATCCTCCGGCTGCTGGAGCTCGAGCAGCAGCACCCCCTGCCCGATGGCGTGCAGCTCGCCCGGCGGCACCCAGACGACGTCGCCCGGCACCACGTCCACCGCGTGCAGGAGTGCGAGCAGGGCGTCCACGTCCTGCCTCGCCACGAGGTCGGCCAGGTGAGTGGCCTCGACGTCGCGCTGCAGTCCGACGTACACCGTGCCGCCCTGCAGGATGTACCAGGCCTCGGCCTTTCCGTGCGCGCGGCCCAGGTGCGACGCGGCGAAGTCGTCGTGCGGATGCGCGTGCACAGGCAGCCGCTGCCCCGCGTCGAGCAGCTTCACGAGCAGGCGGGTGTCGGCGCCCCACTGACGGGCGTGCTCCGCGCCGAGCCAGCCGATCGGGTCGGCCTCGACGGCATCCCGCAGCAGTCGTCCGTCCGGCAGACGAGTGAGCCCGACCTCCCGCTCGCCGTTGACGGTGGTGGTCGATCCGATCCAGTCCTCGGGCTCTCGCGGGGCGCTGCCGCTCTCGCCCCGGAACGCGCTGATGCGCGCTCCCCCGAGATAGAAGCGCTCGGCGGGGCGGTTCGAGGGGAGGATCACCGGTCGCAACGTCATGGTCTCTCCTGCTGCTGCTCGTGCTGCTGTCTCTGATCGGTGACGACCCCCGCCAGGAAGCCGCCGACGAAGGTGTCGCCGAGTCCGATCGTGGTGGGGGTCGCGACATCGAGGTCGAACGCCGGGACGCCGACGGCATCCTCGATTCGCTGCTCGACCACGCCGACGACGTCTGCGCCGCCGCTGTGCTGCGGCATCCCCTGAGTCTGATCCACGTCGGCGGCCGTCAACGCGTCGCCGACCCGGTAGCGCGTGGCCGCCACGACGACCGCGCTCGCGAGAGCCGACCGGTGACGGTGCGCCGCCTCCCCCACCGCGATAGCCCAGTACCGGGTGTGCACGACCAGGGTCGCCGCGGGGACGATCTGACGCACCTCCGCAAGCGCCCGAGCGACGTCAGCGGCGTCGAGCAGGTCGACGTCGCGTCCGAGATACTCCTGCAGCTCGTCCTCGTTCATGCCGTACACGTCGATGAGCGACAGCAGTCGTGACCGCACCGTGGCGGCGAACTCGCGCGTGTAGAAGCCCGCATCCTCGTAGTACACGAGTGCCTCCGGCGGCAGCGATGCCATCGCCGTCGTCACGTCGTCGAGCCGCTGTTCGAGCAGGTCGTGGTCCTGCATCGTGTTGAAGCCCGACACGAGGAAGATGCGCGCCCGCGCGAGCTCGTCGGCCAGCGCGGGCGCGATCACCATGCTGCGATTCGGCGGGTCGTTGGCGAAGATGAGACGGTTCGACGCCGGAGCGACGATGACGCCGTCGTCGAGCTGCACGCGGGTTCCCGCCGGGTACTGCACGATCAGATGCGGATCCAGGGTGTCCTCCGCCGCGGACGACACGTACGTGATCGCGGGCGGGAGAAGCCGGCGCACCGTGTCGTCGATGCTCACCAGATGCTGGATGCTGGGTATGCCGAGTGCGTCCAGCACGAGGCCGGCCCGCACTCCCGTACCACCCAGGGTCGCGGCGAAGGAAAAGTGGGCGGCGAATCGCTCGACGATGTCCGACGACGCGACGAACCGCTCCGCCCCTGCGCCTGAATCGACGAACGCCAGGACCGTGAGGAGCAGCGAGCGCTCGTCGACGATCGGCGCCGTGGTGGTGAGCTCGCTGCGCCGCACGCCGTGCTCCTGTGCGAGGCGTTCGATCACCGCGGCATCCCACGTCAGCTCGTAGTCGACGGTGCCGCCGAGTCCCAGCACGAGCGTGCCGGCCGGAACCCCGGCGGATCCGTCGCGAGCGCGCGAAGCCGTTTCATCCACGACGCCGATCATCCCCCGTCCGCCGCTCAGTACAGCGACGCCTTGCCGTCGGCGCCGAACAGCTCGATCTTCTCGGCCGCCGTCGCCTTCATGGCCTTGAGCGCCTCCGGCTGGATCGCGTTCGGCTCGCGCAGACGGCGGTCGGTGCCGAGCACCTCGCGCATGCGGTCGTGGTACGAGACCTTGATGTCGCTGGAGATGTTGATCTTGTTGACGCCGAGCTCGACCGCGCGGCGCAGCTCGGCATCCGGGTTCGACGATCCGCCGTGCAGCACGAGCGGGATCTTCACGGCCGCCTTGATCTGCTCGAGCAGGTCGTGGCGCAGCTCGGGGTTCTTGTCGCTCGGGTACAGGCCGTGCGAGGTGCCGATCGCGATCGCGAGGCTGTCGACGCCGGTCTCCTCGACGAAGCGCACCGCGTCATCCGGGTTCGTGTAGATGATCTCCACCGCGCCCGACTCGCCGTAGCTGTCGTTCGCGCCGATCGTCCCGAGCTCGCCCTCGACCTGAATGCCTGCGGCATGCGCGGCCTCGACGACCTTGCGCGTGATCGCGACGTTCTGGTCGAACGGTTCGAGCGAGGCGTCGATCATCACCGACGTGAACCCGGCGTGGATGGCGCGGATGATCTGCTCGTAGCTGCCGCCGTGGTCCCAGTGGATCGCCACCGGCACGCTCGACCGGTGCGCGCGGGAGTGCATGGCGGGGATCAGGTCGGTCGTGATGTGCGAGACCTCGTCGGGGTGGATCGCGATGATGACCGGGGCGGCCTTCTCCTCGCTGATGTCCATGACGCCGTTGAACATCGCCCAGTCGCTGATGTTGAAGGCAGGGATGGCGAAGTCGTGCGCGTTGGCGACGTCGAGGATGGATTTGCCGGTGTAGAGCACTTGTGTTTCTCCTGTTTCGTGATGGTCGTGGAAGGTCCAGCAGGGCTCAGCTCTTGACGGACCCGGCTGTGAGCCCGCTGATGAAGTAGCGCTGGAAGAAGAGGAAGAGGATCAGCACCGGGATCGACCCGAGCACGCTCATCGCCATGATCTGGTTCCAGTCGTACGAGTGCTGTCCCATGAGGAGCTGGATGCCGATCGGCACCGTGCGCATGTCGATCGAACGCGTCAGCGTGAGCGCGAAGAGGTACTCGTTCCAGGCGATCATGAACGTGTAGATACCGACCGAGACGATGCCCGGAACCGAGATCGGAACGAGGATGCGCCACAGCGCCGTCATGGAACCGGCGCCGTCGACGCGGACCGCCTCATCGAGTTCCTTCGGGAGGGTGTTGAAGTACCCGGTCATCATGATGATCGCGTAGGGCAGCGTGAACACCATGTAGGTGAGGATCAGGCCCGCGTAGGAGTTGTACAGGCCGAGTGCCACCATTAGCCCGAAGTACGGGATGAGCAGCGTGATCGGAGGCACGGCCTGCACGCTCACGATGACCACGTTGAGGATGCGCTTGCCACGGAACTCGAAGCGACTGAAGGCGTAGGCCGCCTGGATCGCGACGAGCAGGGTGAGGATCGTCACGGAGCCGGCGACGACATAGCTGTTCAGGAAGAACCGCATCGTCTCGGGGTTCGTGAAGATCGCGACGTACGCGTCGAACGAGAACGTGTCGGTGATGAGACGGGGCGGGAGCTCGAAGATCTGCGTGTTGGACTTGAACGAGCTCGACAGCATCCAGAGCACGGGACCGGCGGCGAAGACGGCGCCCAGGATCAGCGCGACGATCAGACCGGCCTTCGCGAGGCGGTGGGTCCGTGCGGGCCGGCGCCGGGTCTCGGCGGTGAGAGCCATGATCAATCCCTCGCTTTCTGGTGGCGGACGTAGAAGACGGCGAGGACCATCGACATCAGCAGCACGAGCACGGCGGAGGTCGCGGCGAGCGAGAAGTCGTACTTGGCGAACGCGAGCTTGTAGGTGAAGGTGCTGAGCACCTCGGTGACGTCGATCGGACCGCCACCCGTCGTCATCCAGATCAGAGCGAACTGCTGAGAGGTCCAGATGAGATCGAGCAGCACGAGGCTGATGATGATCGGGCGCAGCTGCGGGATCGTGACGTTCCAGAAGCGCTGCACGGCATTGGCGCCGTCGACCCGGGCGGCCTCGTGGAGGTCTGCCGGCACCCCCTGCAGCCCCGCCAGGAGGCTGACCATGAAGAACGGGTACCCGGCCCAGATGTTGATGAAGATGATGGTGCCGAGCGCGAGCTGCGGTGAGGCCAACCATTCGATGTCGGTGTTGAGCAGGAAGTTGATGACGCCGTTCGGCGCGAGGAGCATCCGCCAGAGCACGGCGATGACCGCGACGGTGAACAGCCACGGCAGCACGTAGAGAGCACGGAAGATCGACCGGGAGAATCGACCGAGCAGCGGGCTGTTGAGCATCATCGCGAAGGCGAGGCCCAGCACGAGGTGCGCCGCGACACTCGTCACGGTGAAGAGGATCGTGTTGCCCGTGGCCTTCCAGAACCCGGGGTCGGAAAGGATCTCCACGTAGTTCGCGATGCCGACGAACTCGGGCGACTTGTTCAGGATGACGTTGTCCTGGAACGAGTACCCGATCACCATCACGATCGGAACGATCATGAGGACGAACAGCAGGATGATCGTCGGCGAGAGGAAGCCGTACGACTCGGTGGTCTTGCGCAGCTGCCGCCGTCGCCGCGAGGGGGCGACCCCGGTGACGATCACCTCGGTGTCGTCGGACAGTTTCAGGCTCATGGGAACCGGTGCTCCTTGGTCGGTCGGGTGCCGCACCGCCGCTGCGGTGCGGCACCCCGGTCATGCGGGAGTCGGGGGGAGGATCAGAACTCCGCCATCCACGACTCCTGCGCCTTCTTCAAGGCGTCGTCGATCGACTGCTGGCCGTCGAAGGCGGACTGCAGCTGCTCGCCGAGCTGGCGCATGAGATCCTCCGCGACGGGCAGACCGGTGAACTCATTGGCGGGGTAGCCGGCCTGGTAGATCTCGAACGCCTTCGCGAAGAGCTCGTCGTCGTTCACGAAGTCCGGCACCGACTCGGAGTTGCCGGGGAACGCCTTCGCCATGGTCGACAGCTCGGAGTTCGTGTCCTGGCTCATGAGGAACTCCACGAGCTTGAACGCGGCCTCCTTGTGCTCGCTGTTCTCGGCGACGCCGATGCCCCAGGACGCGTAGGGGATGCCGCGCTCGCCGTCGTACCCGTCCTCAGCGGGGATCGCCGAGATCGAGAACTGCAGGTCGGGGTTCGACTCGCGGATGAGGTTGATGTGCGCGAGCGAGTCGATCATCATGCCGACGCGGCCGTTGGTGAACTCCTCGACCTTGTCCTGCTCCTTCATGGTGAAGGAGCCCGAGGCGATCACCCCGTCGTCCCACAGACCGCCGATGTAGTTGATCGCCGAGGTGACGTCGTCGTTCGTGAGGTCGGGCTGGCCGTCCTTCAGCATGGAGCCGCCGGAGGCCCACACCCACGACATGACGTCGTTCTGCACCCCATTGGGGGCCTCGAGCGAGAGCGGGAGCACCCAGCCGGAGACGTCGCCGCCGAGCGCTGTCACCTTGGCCGCGGCATCCGCGAACTCCGTGCGCGTCGTCGGGGGCGCCGTGACGCCGGCGTCGGCGAGAAGGGTGTCGTTCGTGAACATCGGGTAGACGAAGTTCACGACCGGGATCATGTACGTGCTGTCGTCGACCTTGATCTGGCTCGCCAGCTGACTGTCGTCGTAGTCGTACTCCTTCATGAGTGCGGTGAGGTCGGCGATGACGCCCTGCGAGGCGAAGTCGTTGACCCAGGCGCCGTCGAGACCGACGACGTCGGGCATCGTGCCGGATGCCGCGCCGGCGAAGAGCTGCTCCTTCGTGGAGGCGTACGGTCCGCTGACCAGGTCGACAGTGATGCCGGGGTTCTCGTCTTCGAACTTGTCGATGAGCGCACGGAACTCTCCGTCGGGGAGTTCGGGCTCCCACCACTGTGCGAACTCGATCGTGACATCGCCACCGTCGGCGCTGCCGTCGCCGGAACCGCCGGACGAGCATCCGGCCACGGCCAGCACCGTCAGAGCTGCAGTCGCTGCGCCGGCGAGCTTCAGGGTGCGTCGCCCACGTCCTGCTGTGATCATCACTTCTCCTCTTCGAGATCGTGCCGCATCACGCGCCTCAATGCTTGTTCATGCGGTTTTGAGCAATGCTATGCCGTGGTTTGCTGTTGCGCAAGTGCCTCCAGAAGTCGGCGCAGCCGCGGTATTCGTGGCCTCGTCGCTCTGCCTGCGCAGCGAACCCGCCAAAGGAATGCAGTTTTATGCGGAACCTTGCAGGAAATCGGGCTATCTGTGCTAGAGATGTCTGCATGGATGCTGTGGGAACCTCGCCCAAACGCCGCCTCCCCGCGGGCCGCAAAGCCGATCTGGCCGCTTACGTCGAACAGACGGGACAGGTCACGGTCGGCGATCTCGCCGAGCATTTCGCGGTGTCGATCGACACGATCAGGCGCGATCTCGACCAGCTCGACCGCGAGGGCGTGCTGGTGCGCACCCACGGCGGCGCCGTCAGCGCCGCGAGCGGAGCGCTGAAGGACAAGGGGCTCGACGTGCGCATGCGGGTACAGACGGAGGAGAAGGAGCGAATCGCGCGCATCGCCGCCGGACTCGTCGAGGACGGCTCCGTCATCATGCTCAATGCGGGGACGACCACACTCGCGGTCGCGCGCGCGCTCCGTAACCACCACGATCTCACCATCGCGACGAACAACCTGCGCATACCGGGCGAACTCGCCCCGACCGTCTTCCGGGATCTGTATGTGTTCGGAGGCGCCGTGCGCTCGATCACGCAGGCCACGACCGGGCCCGTCGCCTTCACCATGACGCCGGGCGGTCCCGAGGTCGACATCCGCTGCGATCTCGCCCTCATCGCCGTCGGAGCCGTCGACGAGGCGGGGTACTCGACGTCGAATCTCGGCGACGCGGCGATGATGTCCGAGATGATCGAACGCGCCGAGCGGACAGCGATCCTCGCCGACTCGAGCAAGCTCGGACGACGCTTCTTCGCCCAGATCGCATTGCTGGAACGCGCGGACTACCTCATCACCGACGCGCCGCCACCCCCGCGCATCGCGGCGGCCCTCGCGCAGGCCGACGTCGAGGTGCTCACCCCCTGACCCAGCGAGAGCGCATGCGGGCTGCTGCCGGGTCTGGTTCTTCCGGGCGGGACACGCGCCACACGACGGAGGCCGCCGGGATCTCTCCCGACGGCCTCCGCCTGCGTCATCCGATCAGTGGATCAGAACCACCCGGTGATAAGGTCCCAGATCCAGTCGATGATGCCACCGATGATCCCGCCGATCCCGCCCGCGCGGTTCACGGTGACGGTGGCCGTCGCCGCGTCCCCGTCGGCCTGCGAGACGACGACCGTGTACTTGCCCGGCTGCGTGTTCTTCGGAACCGTCACGCTCGTCGCGAAGGTTCCGTCGGCGGTGACCTGCACGGTGCCGACCTGGACCGGCTTGCCCTTCTTCGGCTCGAGCACGACCGTCAGGGTCTCCCCCGGCTCGAAGTCCGCACCGGTGATGCGCAGCTTCTTGCCCGCGGCGACCTTGGAGTCGGCCGTGATCGTGCCGGCGAACTCCTCGGGCTCCTCACCCGAGATCGTGAACGGCACCTGCACGGTCGTGCCGGTCGACGGAACCGATACGGTGAGCGGCTGCTCGCCGAACACGCCCGCGGGAACCGTGAACGTGAGCGACGCGCGTCCGACCTCGTCGGTCGTGTCGACGATGGTCGGGTCGACCGTGCCCGCGGCGAGCTGAGTGTCGCCGAGCGACAGCGTCACCTCGCCGGGTGCCGCCTCGCCGCCGCTGAACGCCAGCGAGGACAGCGCGACGGTGACCTGGTCGCCAGCGGTGTAGCCGTCGGCATCCGGAGCACTCACCGTGACACCCACCGCGCGCTGCGCGAGGTCGGGGGTCGCGGTCTTGTTCGCGTCGAACCAGTCGACCATCGACTGCAGGTCGATCTTGCCGGTGTCGCGCTTGCCCGTGCCATCGCGGAAGGTGAAGAAGTTGTCTCCGCCCGCTGCCAGGAACGAGTTCGCGGCGACCGTGTAACTCGCCGACGGGTCGATCGGTGTGCCGTTCAGCGTGATCGAGGTGATGCGAGAACCCTGCGCCGCGGTCGGGTCGTACGTGTAGACGAGCCCCTCCGAGACGCCGAGCTTGAGGAATGGCCGCGCTGCTCCCGCCGGCTGCCACTGCTCCTCGAGCACACCCTTCAGCTGGGTGCCGGTGAGCGTCAGCGTGACCAGCGTGTTGGCGAACGGCTGCACCGTCGCCGCCTCACGGTACGTGACGTTGCCCGCCGGATCGTTCGCGTTCGACGACGCGTATGTGAGGTTGGCGCGGATGCCGCCCGGGTTCATGAGCGCGATGTCCGCACCCGTCGACCACTTCTGCACGTCGGCGACGAAGTTGCCGATCGTCGACTCGCCACCGCGGTTCTCCGACCCGTTCGCCTGACGCGCCCGGTTGAAGTCGGCGGTGATGTCGCCCACCTTGACGGCGCCGAGCACGTCGGCGTCGGCCTTCGCCTTGGCCACGATGTCGGCCACCTCCGGAACGGCCGGGTACAGCGGCTGGCCGTTGGCGGTGAGCGGCTTGATCTGGTTGGTGATCGAGAGCAGCTCCTTCGACTTCGGGTCGACCTGGATGTTCATCAGCCCGAGGTTCTCGCCGTACTGACCGGCAGAGATCACCGGACGACCGTCGATCACGTGGTTGTACGCGAGGTGCGTGTGCGCCGAGACGATCGCATCGACATCCTCATCGACTCCGTAGACGATCTCCCCGAGCGGTGTCTCCGGGGTGATGCTGGACAGCTCGACGCTGGCCGCACCCTCGTGCACGAGCAGGATGACGACGTCCGCCTCACCGTTGGACTCGTCCCCGTCACGCAGGTCGTCGGCCACGGCGTTCACCGAGTCGACGATGCTACGCACCTCGAGGTCGGCGATCCCCTCCGGCGAGACCAGCGAATCGAGGTCTTCCGTAACGGCGCCGACGAAGCCCACGCGCACCCCGTCGAGCTCCTTCACCCAGGCCGGTGCGAGAGCGGGCTCGCCCGTCTCGGTGAGGAACACGTTCGACGAGATGTACTCCCAGTCCGCGCGGTCCTGCACGCGGTCGCGCAGGTCCTCCCAGCCCTGGTCGAACTCGTGGTTGCCCGCCGCACTGACGTCGAGGCCGGCCGCGTTGAGCGCGTCGATCGTGGGGTTGTCGTCGTTGATGAAGGAGGTGAACGTCGACGCGCCGATCAGGTCGCCGACACCGGCGAAGATCGTGTTCGGGTTCGCCTCGCGGAACTGCTTCACCGCTCCCGCGACCACCGCGGCACCGGCAGCGGCACCGTCGGCCTCGATGCGGCCGTGGAAGTCGTTCATCGTGACGACGTCGATGCTGACCGGCGGGACGTCGGAGGAGACGCCGACGATGATCGGGTCGTGGTCGCTCGACCGGAACGGGGTGCCCGCCTCGGTGGCGCTGAACGCGTAGCCGCGGTCGCTCCACTCCGGCGAGTTGATGCTCCAGACGCCCGCACCCGTGATCGAGGCGGCCAGCGACGGCGACGCGAGCACGTGGTCGAGCGAGCCGAGCTCGCCGTCGAACGAGTACGTGTGCTGCCCCGGCGCCTTCTCGGGTGCGACGTCGCTCCAGCCCGCGCTCGTGAAGACGTCGATCGGGTCTTCCTTGGCGTAGGCGTTGAAGTCGCCGATCAGCAGGATGTCGCTGCTGCCGGTCTCCTCCTCGATCGTCGCCGTGAAGCCCTTGAGCGAGTTCGCCTGAGCCACGCGGTCGGCGTTGAAGAAGCCCTGGCCGTCGGCCGGCTCCGCTCCGCCGCCCTCCGGGGCGGACTTCGACTTGAAGTGGTTCGCGACGACGGTCACGATACGGCCGTCGATGTCGAACGCCTGGGCGATCGGCTCGCGGGCGTTGCCCCACACGGTCTCATCGGTGACGGTGAGACTGTCGCCGACGGTGGACACGTCATCCTTCTTGTAGATGATCGCGCTCGTGATGAAGTCGGTCGTGGCCGCGTTGTTCAGGGCCGCCGGGGTGCGGACGTAATCCCACGCATCGTCGCCGAGTGCATCGTTGAGACCGTCGACCAGGTCGGCGAGCGCCTCGTCGAGCGAGCCGCCGAGCTTGATCGAGTTCTCGATCTCCATGAGCGAGACGATCTCGGCGTCGAGGCCGTTGATGGCCGCGACGATCTTCGACTTCTGGATCGCGAACTGCGCAGCGTTCGCTGCACCGCGCGCGTTGGAGTTCTCGCTCTTGAGCGTCGTGAAGTAGTTGAAGACGTTGAACGAGGCGACCTGCACATCGCCGCCGACCTCGGGTGCCGAATCGACGCGCGGGTTCGTCGCCTCGAAGCCGACCTTGGCGGCCTCGGGCGAGGAGCTGTCGATCGGGACGACCGGCTGGAGACGCCAGTCGTCGAAGCCGTACGACATCACGTAGCCGTTGTCGCGGAAGTCGACGGTGTCGCCGTTGCGCACCACGAGGTCCTCGGTGAAGTACGGCTGGTCGTTCGGGTGGCCGTTGTTCGTCACCTGGATGGACCAGCCGTCGTCGAGCAGCAGCCTGTTGGCGCGGTTGGCCGCCGCGATCGCCGCAGCCTCTGCGCCCGGACGCGCGAGTTCGGTGCTCTTCACGTTCAGGTCGGCGCCGGCGTTCAGCCACAGCGTGCCGAAGTTGTAGAGCTGGTGGCTCGACGCCACCCGGTAGGTGCCGGCCGGAGCGACGAGCATGCTCTCGTACTGCTCGCGGTCGGCGCCGACCACCGTGTCGGGCAGAGGGGTGACCGCCGGCACGCCGACGCCCGCCTGCACGACCGAGATGCCGGCGAGGGACGCCGGGTTGATCTGCGTCTGGCCGAAGTACTCGCTCACCGATCCGGTGACCGACACGAGGTCGCCGATCGCGAGCGTCGGGGTCAGAGCGTTGAGGAAGACG
Organism: Microbacterium hydrocarbonoxydans; assembly: GCF_023715885.1. GTDB lineage: Bacteria > Actinomycetota > Actinomycetes > Actinomycetales > Microbacteriaceae > Microbacterium > Microbacterium hydrocarbonoxydans_C. The sequence continues at coordinate 760,851 of NZ_JAMBOY010000002.1, forward strand.
AAGACGCCGTCGGACGCCCCGGGCGTCGCGTCGGTGGCGCCGCCCGAACCCTGCGTCTGGATGACGATGCCCTTGTAGCCGCCGGTGCGGTAGTCGGCCGTCACGACGCCCTCGACCGTCACCGTCTGGCCGTTGAGGGGTGAGACGTCGGTCGTGCCCTGCACCTCGGCGATCGACGCCTTCGCGGGGTCGGTGCCCGGCTCCTCGGGCTCCTCGGGCTCCTCCGAGCCTCCGCCGGAGTTCTGCGGGGTGATCGTGGCCGAGAGTGCGAAGTCGACGCTGTTGTCGTCGGTGTCCGCGCCGTTCGTGCGGTTCAGCGACTTCACGTCGGTGTTGCCGGCGGGGGCCGGCGCCGCCTTGGTCTCGAAGGTGTTCGAGGTGCCGTAGCCGAGCACGTCGATCACTCCGTCGACACCGGTCACCGATCCCGGCGTGAGAGCCACGGCCGCGGTGCCCTTCACGAGTGCGAGGGTGCCGGCGCTTCCGCTCAGGTTAAGGTTGCCCGTCGCGTCGGGAGCCGGCAGCGCAGCGCCGTTCGCACCGTTGCTGCCACCCTGCACGAGGTAGTGCCCGCCTGCGGGGATGCTGCCGCTCAGCGGTGCGACGCCGTTGGCGTTGCCCGTGCCGGTCGCCGACCGGTACTGCAGCGAGAGGCCGTCGAGCGTGACCGGGGCATCGGTCGGGTTGTAGAGCTCGACGAACTTGTTCGTGTACGCAGCACCGGCGCTGCCTCCGGACAGGTACGCCTCGTTGATGACGACCCCCGTCCCTGCGACATCGGCGGAGGCGGGCGCCGCGATCAGGGCGCTGGCACCCAGAGCTGCGACGCAGGTGGCGGCGAGGGCGCCGAGACGCCCCCGGCTTCTGCGATCGGACCCGGGAACCTCGCGGTTCGCGGCGTCTGAAGCGGACATCATCGGTGTTGTCTCCTCGGTTTCATCGGGCGACGGCTGTCTTGGAGCCACGACTGCGCACCCTCACAGCCGGCGCACATGATGCGAGCTTATGAACCCCCTCCGACATCATCAACGGAGTTTTCCCATTGGTCACCGAGCGCTAACCGAACGGCCCGAGGGCACCCCTGACGAAGGTGGAATATCGCAGTGCCGGTCGCTCGGATGCGCGGCCGCGCCTGCGCGGATGCGCGGAGCGTCAGGCGGTCTCAGATGCCGCGGAGTCCTCGAACTCCTCCACCTCGCGCTCCCACGCGTCCTTCGCGAGGCGGTACCAGAGGTAGAAGGCGAAGCCGGCGAAGATCGCCCACTCGGCGGCATAGAACACGTTCAGCCAGTTGACCGGGGACTGCTCGGCGGGTGCGGGAGACGCGATATCTGTGAGCCCGGCGGAGGCCGTGGACGACGCGAGATAGGGCCGGTACATCTCGAGCGCCTCGACGTCGTGCCACGTGCTCAGCAGCGCGGCAGGCGACATCCGGTCGATGCGATGAGGGTCGTCCTCGGGCGGCACGGACGGACCCTCGTCGGAGATGATCCGTCCTGTGACCTCGACGACCGAGCCGTCGACGCTGCGGTTCAGGGTCTCGACGGCATCCTCCGCGGCAACCCGGTCAGCGGTCCAGCCGATCGCGACGGCGATCGACGTCTTCTCGGCGACGCGCAGCTGGCCGGTGACCCAGTACCCGGGGACGTCGTCGTTGTATCGGCTCGACACGATCACGAAGTCGTCCGCGACCCAGGTGCCGGACGTCTCCACGCGCTGTCCGACGAGCGGCTCGGCGAGATACTCTCCCGGCTCGACGACGTCGGTGAGCGGCCGGACGTTCTCCGTCGCTCCCGCCGGCGGCGGATCCGTCTCGATCGCCCGCTCCAGCTGCCACTGGCCGAGCCACGCGAACACCCCGGCGACGATCAGGCACAGCACGAGCATCCCGATCCAGCGCCCGCGGAGCATGACCTCGCGGAGGGTGGGCGGGAAGAGAGCCGAGGATGTCACGGTGATGCGCGAGACCTCACGCCTCGTACGGGGCGAGCACGACCTCGACGCGCTGGAACTCTTTGAGATCGGAGTATCCGGTGGTCGCCATCGACTTGCGCAGCGCGCCGATGAGGTTCGCGGTGCCGTCGGCGACCGGAGCAGGACCGTACAGGATCTCCTCGAGGGTGCCGATGCCGCCGACCTCGACGCGGCGACCGCGCGGCAGCTGCGGGTGGTGCGCCTCGGGTCCCCAGTGGAATCCCTGACCGGGAGCGTCGGTGGCTCGCGCGAGCGCGACGCCGAGCATGACGGCATCCGCTCCCATCGCGAGCGCCTTCACGATGTCGCCGGAGGTGCCGACGCCGCCGTCGGCGATCACGTGCACGTAGCGGCCGCCCGACTCATCGAGGTAGTCGCGCCGCGCGGCGGCGACATCGGAGACGGCCGTCGCCATCGGAGCGTGGATGCCGAGGGTGGCGCGCGTCGTCGACGCCGCTCCCCCGCCGAAGCCCACCAGCACGCCGGCGGCGCCCGTGCGCATCAGGTGCAGCGCGGCCGTGTACGTCGCTGCGCCGCCGACGATCACCGGCACGTCGAGGTCGTAGATGAACTTCTTCAGGTTGAGCGGCTCGTCGACGCTCGACACGTGCTCGGCCGACACGGTGGTGCCGCGGATGACGAACAGGTCGACACCGGCCGCGGCGACCGTGTCGTAGAACTGCTGAGTACGCTGCGGTGTCAGCGAACCGGCGACCGTGACACCGGCCTCGCGGATCTCGGCCAGCCTGCGGGTGATGAGCTCGGGCTTGATCGGCTCCGCGTACAGCTGCTGCATGCGCACCGTCGCCGAGTCGCCGGCGAGTCCCGCGATCTCCGCGAGCAGAGGCTCGGGGTCTTCGTAGCGGGTCCACAGCCCCTCGAGGTCGAGGACGCCGAGTCCCCCGAGCTGCCCCAGCATGATGGCGGTGCGCGGACTCACGACGGAGTCCATCGGCGCACCGAGCACGGGGATGTCGAAGCCGAACGCGTCGATCGTCCAGGCGGTCGACACGTCCTCCGGGTTGCGTGTGCGCCGTGACGGCACCACCGCGATGTCGTCGAACGTGTATGCGCGGCGCGCGCGCTTGCCTCGGCCGAGCTCGATCTCCATGGTCACCCCACCAGACTACCGGGCGCGCACGACGGCCGACGGCGGCGGGGCGCCGGGGCGGTCACCGCGCGCGGACGACGCGTCGCTCGTCCCAGACCGGCTCGTCGGCCTCGTACACCCGACCGTCCGACCCGAACACGAGGAACCGGTCGAACGACCGCGCGAACCACCGGTCGTGGGTCACGGCCAGCACCGTACCCTCGAACCGGGTGAGGGCGTCCTCCAGCGCCTCGGCCGATTCCAGGTCGAGGTTGTCGGTGGGCTCGTCGAGCAGCAGCAGCGTCGCCCCCGAGAGCTCGAGCAGCAGCACCTGGAACCGCGCCTGCTGTCCGCCGGACAGCGACTCGAACGTCTGCTGCGCCTGCCGTACCAGGCCGTACCTGTCGAGCGCCGAGCTCGCGGCATCCCTCGGCATCCCCGCTCGGCGCTCGTCGCCCCGGTGCAGGATCTCGAGCAGGGTGCGCCCGACGAACTCCGGGTGCGCGTGCGTCTGCGCGAAGAGGCCGGGCACGACGCGGGCGCCCAGGACCGCCGCCCCGGCGTGCGTGACCTCCGACAGCTGCTCCCCCGTCGATGTGACGTGCCCGAGGCTCGGGTCGGGGTCAGTGCCACCTCGTGCCAGCAGCCGCAGGAAGTGCGACTTGCCCGACCCGTTCGACCCGAGAACGGCGACGCGGTCGCCGTACCAGACCTCGACGTCGAAGGGCCGCATGAGCCCGGTCAGCTCCAGACGGTCGGCCACGACCGCGCGCTTGCCGGTGCGCGAGCCGCGCAGCCGCATGTCGAAGTCCTGCACGGGCGGACGCTCCTGCGGCGGACCGGCGTCTTCGAAGCGGCGGAGACGCGTCTGCGCGGCCTGATACCGCGATGCGAAGCCGTCGTTCGCCGAGGCCTTCACCTTCAGCGTCGCGACGAGCGCGAGCAGCTTCTCGTGCTGCTCGTCCCACCGGCGACGCAGTTCGTCGAGGCGGTCCATCCGGTCGATGCGCGCCTGCTGGTAGGTGGCGAAGCCGCCGCCGTGCACCCACGCGGTCGCGCCGGCCCCGCCCGGTTCGAGCGTGACGAGGCGGTCGACGGCGCGGGCGAGCACCTCGCGGTCGTGCGATACGAGCAGCACGGTCTTCGGCGTCTGCCGCAGCTGTTCCTCGAGCCAGCGCTTGGTCGGCACGTCGAGGTAGTTGTCCGGTTCGTCGAGCAGCAGCACCTCGTCCGGCCCGCGGAGCAGCGCTTCGAGCGCGAGCCGCTTCTGCTCGCCGCCCGAGAGCGTGGTCAGCTCGCGGTAACGCGCCCGGTCATATGGCACCCCCAGCGCGGCGACCGTGCACTGGTCCCAGACCGTCTCGTGCTCGTACCCGCCGGCGTCGGCGTACTCGGCGATCGCCGCGGCATAGGCCATCTGCGTGTCGTGCTCGTCGCGCTCGATCAGCGCGTTCTCGGCGGCATCGAGCGACTGCGCGGCCTGCCGGATGCGGGAGGGCGCGACGCGCACGAGCAGGTCCTGCACGGTCTCGCCGACCTCGCCGTGACCCACGAACTGGTCCATGACGCCGAGGCCGCCGTCGATCGTCACGACTCCGGCATCCGCCGCCTGGTCGCCGCGGATGATCCGCAGCAGCGTGGTCTTGCCGGCACCGTTGGGCCCGATCAGCGCGCTCGTCGACCCGGAGCCGACGCGGAACGTCACCTCGTCGAGCAGCGGTCTCCCGTCGGGCAGGGTCAGCGAGACCCCTGCGATGTCGATGTATCCCACGGTGCGGGCCGTCCTTCCGCCCGCCTGGCGAGCCGACCAGAATATCAGGCGGGCGACGCCCCGACGATCACACCGTGCTCGCGACCACCTGCACGGCCTCGGTGCGCGGGGATGTCGGCAGGTACATCCGGAACTCGGTACCGACGCCCTCCTTGCTCGTGACGTCCATCGACCCGCCGTGCGCGAGCACGATCGCCCGCGTGATGGTGAGCCCCAGGCCCACGCCGGGAACCGCGTTGCGCGTCGCTGTCGACGCGCGGAAGAAGCGTGTGAACAGCATCCCCTGCTCGTCCTCCGGGATCCCGAGCCCCGTGTCGCGGACGGCGAGCTCGATACCGCCGTCGCGCTCGCGGACGGAGGCCGTGACCCGACCCCCCGACGGCGTGAACTTGATCGCGTTCGAGAGCAGGTTGTCGAGCGCCTGTCCGATGCGACCGGGGTCTGCGATCACGCGCACCGGCGTCGACGGGGTCTCGGCCATGAGCTCGACCCCTTCGCGCTGCGCGTGCGGACCCGATGAGGTCACCGCATTCCGCACGATCTCCGCGACATCGATCTCCGAGCGGTCGAGCGGGAAGCGCCCCGACTCGACCTGGGCGGTGAAGAGCAGGTCGCCGACGAGGGTCAGCAGCCGTTGTGCATTGCGCTCGATGATGCCGACGAACTCCTCCTGCTCCTCGGACAGCGGCTGGCCGGGGTCGTTGCGCAGCAGGTCGAGGAATCCGATGATCGCGCTCAGCGGGGTCCGCAGCTCGTGCGAGATCATCCCCACGAATTCGTCCTTCATGCGCGCGACCTCGACGGCACGCGTCTCGTCGGTGAGCACCAGCAGATATCCCTGAGTCTCGCCGGCCGCATCCCGACGCGGGCTGACAGTGACGCGGGCGGGCACGACCGCGCCTCCGGCCGTCGTGACGTCGACATCGCCCTCGACGTTGCGCTCGGCCTCAGCTCTCGCGAAGAGCGCCTTGATCCCCGAGGGGAGGTCGGCCTCCGCCGCCGCGCACGGGGCGTCGCCGACGAGCTGCGACAGCGCCGACACCGTGAAGAAGCGGTCGATGCGCACATCGTCCTGGGCCTCCTGGACCGACAGCCCCAGCAGTCGCACGGCCCCGGGGTTCCACTCGGTGACGCGGCCGGTCAGATCGACCGCCACCACGGCCTGCACCGTGATCGACGCCCACAGGCTCTGGAACGAATCGAGCAGCTGCCGGTACTCGCGCTCCTTCTCCTGCAGCCGTTCGAGCACGAGCACGTTCTCACCGAGGGCGGAGGTGCGTTCCGCGACGAGCAGCTCGGCCTGCTGCACTCGGAGGCGCTGCTGACGGGAGAGCTCATTGACGACGGCGGCGAGGGCGGAGAACACGAGCGGCCCGACGACGCCGCGGAGCCACTCGACCGAGCTGCCCGGCGGCTCGGTGATGTACGGCATGAGCAGCGCGAACGAGGTCAGGGCGCCGACCGCGAAGACGTAGCGGATGCCGGGGGCTGCGGCGATCCACACCACCGGCAGCAGCACCAGCGACGTGAACACCGATGTCGGTCCGCCCGTGCCCGCGCGGAAGAGGCCCAATCCGACGATGCCGATCATCGGGATGACGAGCACGATCCACCCGTCGTACACCCGGCGGGCGCTGAGGATGCCGGCGTGCACGGTCGCGAACAGCACGAGCAGCAGCCCGGCGAGGGCAGCGTTGAAGTCGGAGAACGGAAGCTCGGGGTAGAGCCACGTGAACAGGGCGGCGAGCGCGGCCGCGATCGCCGTGGGCGCCTGCTTGATCAGGGGGCTCGGGTTGTCGAAGATGCCGTACCAGCTGTTCTCCGCGCGGCGGAGAGGCGTCGCGTTCACCGCGCGATCCCACGGAGGATGCCGCGCAGGTCGGCTCCGACGATCGGCTTCGGCAGCGCCGCGTCCGCCTCCGGATAGTCCGTCGCGTCGAGCACCGAGCTGACGATGAGGAAGCACTCGGGGAATCGCGTCCGCACGAATCCGGCGCATTCCGCGCCCGTGATGCCGGGGAGCAGGAGATCGACGACGGCCACGACGGGAGAGATGGTGTCGAACGCGGCGATCGCGCTCTCGGCATCCGCGGCGGCGAAGACGTCGAATCCCTCCCGGTCGAGGTGGCGGCGCAGCAGTGCCGTCTGGTCGGCACTGTCCTCGACCACGAGTGCGAGCGGCCGGCCGCTCATCACAGGAGGAGCTCTCGCACGATGACGACGACCACGACGACCGCCAGAGAGAGAAGCGCCTGCCAGACGAGACGTCGCTCGCTCCGGGCATCCGTCGCGATCTCCTGCTCCTCCTCCGTGCGCGGGAGTGCCTCGCTCATGACTCGACCCGTCCGATCTTCTCGGTCTTGATCCAGGCGGCGTCGGCACGACGCCACTCCTTGAAGTAGGAGTCCACGGTGATGGCGCACAGCAGCGAGCCGTATCCGCAGACGTAGAGCAGGAGCCCGGCGAAGAAGCGCCCGGCGGGGAGCTTCTCGACGACGCGGGCGAGCCAGATGCCGAGCATCGAGATCGGCCCCCAGAGATAGAAGCCGATCGCCCAGAGGATGCGCGTCTCGTCGTTCAGTGGAAGGCCGAGCGCGGCGAGCCCGTCTTCGAAGAGGTGCGGGAACAGCGCGATCGCCATCAGCAGGAGTGCTCCGAGTCCCGGGAACATGAGCGCCTCGCGCCAGGACTGTCGGCCGATCCGCGGATCGAGCTGCACCGCGAACAGCATCGAGAACAGGTAGATGCACGCCGCGGAGATCCACATGAACCGGAACACGAACTCGGCGACGTCGCTGTGCAGGAGCAGCAGCGCCAGCATGCCCGCCGCGGCGAGCAGCATGAAGGCGGGCAGCAGCAGGATCGTGAACCAGGCGAGGCCGAACGCGAAGCTGCCGAGATCGTGCTGGTCGCTCGGGCGGAACCACAGCCGCTTGTAGATGGACGTGAGCTGCACGTTCCCTCGCGCCCAGCGCAGACGCTGCTTCCAGAGCGAGTCGATCGTGCGCGGCTCCTCCGCGAGCACGACGGCGTGGGGCTCGAAGACCATGCGACGGCCCTTGAGCTGTCCCTCGAACGTCGTCATCGTGTCCTCGGCGAGAGTACCGGTGGGGATGCGCCCGCCGATCGCCTCGAGGTTCGCGCGCGAGTGCAGCTGCGCCCCACCCGCAAGGCACGCGATCGCGCCCCCGACGTTCTGCGTCCGACGCGCCGACAGCTGGCCGATGACGTACTCGATCGCGATGAATCGGGTCAGGTAGTTGCGGTCGCGGCTGCCCTCGGCGATGTAGGCGGTGACCGCGCCGACCTTGTCATCGGCGAGGTGGCGGCTGAGCTTGCGCAGGGAGTCTCGCGCGAAGATCACGTCGGCGTCCATGATGAGCACGGCCTCCGTCCACTCGTCCGCGAGCACGATGTCGAGTCCGTGGTTGAGCGTGTGGGCCTTGCCCTGCCCGCCCTGCTCGCGCCGCAGATGCACCACGCGACCGGGGTGAGCCTGGATCTTCGCCGCCACGACCGCGGAGGTGTCGTCGGTCGAGGCGTCGTCGATCACGAAGACCCGCAGCCGGTCGGCCGGATACTCCAGCTGCAGCAGCCGCTCGATCGCCGGACCGAGCACGAGCGCTTCGTTCCACGCCGGGATCAGCACGGCGATGCGCGGGTGGTGGGGTGCGGCCTTGGCGTAGTGGTTGCGGAACGCGTGCACGGGCAGCAGGAGGAACTGCAGTCCGGTGTTGATGACGGGCAGCGTCCCGACCAGCACGCACAGGATGAGCACGACGACCAGCACCGTCTCCGCGGCGTTGAGGGCGGGCATCAGAGGCTCCGCCCCTCGAGGAGGGCGGCGACACGGTCGTAGCGACCGACATCCGCGGCTTCGTGGCTGTCGGTCGAGGCGACGACGACGGCCCCGGCGTCCCGCAGCGCGTCGAGCAGTGCGCTGCCCGGACAGCCCCACTTCTCGTTGACCTCGACCAGGGTGTCGGTCGCAGCTGCGGTGCGCGCCCAGCTCACGATCCGCTCGGACCCGAGGTCGTCCTCCGTCAGACCGATCTTGGGCAGGATCGAGAAGCAGTGCGCGAGCTGGTTGCCCGGGTAGCGCGTCATCGAGGCGTTCAGGGCGCTCACGAGCTGATCGAGGACGTCTCCTGCCGCCCAGCCGGCTGCGATGCGCTCGCGCACCGCGGTCGGCCCGAGCGGACCGTCGTCGCCGGGGAACTGGTGGTCGGCGATGAGGATGCGGTCGATCCCGTCCGGGAGGACGGGGATGTCGAGCTCGCCCGAGGCGTCGAGGATCTTCGCCTCCACGCCGCTGAGCACCGTGAGGCCGTCCGGCACGCTCAGCGCCCGGACAGCCGTGAGGTACTCGGGAACCCAGGCGGTGTCGCGGCGCACGTGGTCGACGAGCCGGAGCGTCGTCAGCCCCCGCTCGGCGGCCGCCGCGACGTTTTCCTCGAGGGTCGACACGGCATCGTCCGAGAACGTGGAGTGCACATGGTGGTCGCCGCGAAGCAGGTCGTGGCTCACAGCTCGTCCTGGTGGCTGGCGTGATCGGAGACGAGCACCTCGTCGACCTCGACGATGATGTCCTCGAGGAAGCGCACGGATGCGAGTTCGCGGAACGGGACGGATGCCGGGATGTCGGCGCCGAGGAACAGATCGGCCACGAGCGAGGGGATGTCGACGCCGGCCGCGATCGTCAGAGGCAGCGCTCCGGGGAACCGGGGATTCACCTCGAGCAGCATCGCGCGCCCCGCGCGGTCGCGCCGCAGCTGCACGTTCGCGACGCCGACGAGTCCGATCGCTTCCGCGACGGCGGTCGCCGTCTGCTCGAGCTCGACGTCGTGCACCGTGCGGCCGGCGATGGCGACCCCCGAGTCCACGCGTGCGCGCGTGCGCGGCACTGCGGCCACGACGCGACCCGACGCATCGGCGATCACGTCGACCGAGTACTCCTCTCCGGGGAGGAACTCCTGCACGATCAATCCCTCGTCGACCGGCAGGGCTTCGAGCGCAGCACGGTCGGGAACGAGACGGATGCCTCGGCTCCCCGCCCCCTGACGTGGTTTGGCGAACACAGGGAACTCCCACTCGGCGGCCACCGCCTCGGGTCCGGCGAGCAGCGTGCGAGGGCTGCGCCCGGTCGATGCGCACCGCTCCGCGAGCAGGTACTTGTCGAGCGCGGCGTGCAGCGTGTCCTCAGAGGGGGCGGCGAGCACGGCCGGGGTGAGCTCGTCTCGGCGTCCCGCGAGAGCTGTGAGCTCGACGTCGACCGTGGAGATCACGAGATCGAGTCGGTCGTCGCGCACCATTCGAGCGATCGCGGGGACGAAGTCGTCGTCTCGCCCGGGCGGGACGAGCCGTCGCTGCGCGGGCGGGACGAGGTAGATGCCGCTGGCCCAGCCGTCCATGTCCGCGGCGAACACCGTGAGGTCGTCGCGGCGGAGCAACGAGCGGATCACGGCGACGCCGGCGGCGCCACCGGCGCCGGTGACGAGGATGCGGGCGGCCATCAGCCCTCCTGCCTGGTGAGCTCGTGGGCGCCGATGAACTCGGCGGTCTCGCGCACGACTTCGAGCGGCTCGACGGCCGCTCCCCCGCCGAAGCGCGACCAGTAGCGCGCGGTGGCCGTGACGAAGCCGGGGTCGAGGTAGTCGCGCGTCGCGGTCTGCGAGGCGAAGCACTCGAGCAGCTGCAGCTTCTCGCCGAGGTAGTCGTCGATCCGCACGAACCGCGTCGGACGGAAGTCGATGGTGGCGGACGGGCTCTGGTAGCACGCGACGGTGCCGACCTTGCGGGTCGCGACGAGAGTCGCCTCGCTGACGGCGCGGTGGTCCTGGTGGCGGTCGTGCTCGGAGTGCGTGTAGACGATGGTCGGCTGGATCTCGTTCACGACTTCCTCGATCAGACGCACGGTCGTCCCGCCGCCGGAGATCTCGGTGTCGATGAGGTCCTTGAGGAACAGGCGGGCGCCCAGCCGGTCGGCCGAGGCGAGCGACTCGTGCTGACGGCTGTCCGCGTCGCCTCCGCGCGAGCCGCGCGACAGCGTGAGGATCGTGACGGAGTCGCCGGCCCGGGAGTGCGCGGCGAGGATGCCGCCGACCCCGATCTCGACGTCGTCGGGGTGCGCGCCGATCGCGAGCACGACCTGCTTCGCGCGGCTGGCTGTGCGCCGAGCGCGACCCTCCGCGGCGAGACGGGTGACGGCTTCGACGAGCCGTACGTTGTCGAGCGGCTTGGTGAGGAACTCGTCGGCCTGAGCGCGAAGCGCCGAGACGGCGTACTCCACCGAGACGTGGGCGGTCATCACGATGACGGGCACGACGGGGTCGCGGCGACGGAGCTCTGCGACGAGTTCGAGGCCGTCGAGGCCCGGCATCTCGATGTCCGTGACGACCACGTCGGGTTCGAACTCGGAGATGCGCTCGACGGCGGCCAGCCCGTCGCCGGCGGTGAGCACGACGCAGCCCGCTCTGCGCTCGAGTACGGTCTTGACCAGCAGGGCGACGTCGGGGTCGTCGTCGACGACGAGGACGCGGGGTGCATCGTCAGACATATGCGGCTCTCCATGGGGATGTCCCCTGCCGGCGGGTACCGGCGATGCGCCACCGGAGGCCTTCTCCACCGGGAGCCCGAGGGGAAGTCGAGCGAGTATCCCTAAATATTGGCATATAGGGCATGCGGAAGCGTCATCGCACCGCGGCATTCCGCCTCATCTGCGAGAGGGCTCAGGATGCGGCGCGCGCCGCGCGCTTCTCCTCCTGGTAGACCCGGATCGCCTCATAGCGCTCCGCGGATCTCGCACGCCGCTTGTCTGCCTCCTGCTCGCGATTCTTGGGAGGGGCGGGCGTCACGAGACCGTCGATCAGCTCCCTGGTCGCGCGAGCGATCTCTTCGACGGCACGGTCGAACACCTCTCGGTTCGCGCGGGAGGGCGCGTTCGACCCCGAGATCTTGCGGACGAACTGCAGCGCGGCGTCATGGCACTCGTCGTCGGTGGCGGCCGGTTCGAGATTGTTCAGCGGAACGATGTTGCGGCACATACCGGCACGGTACGCCGCGCCGCCGACATGCGGAAGGGGCGGATGCCGCAGCATCCGCCCCTTCGATGAGCCGCGCGCTCAGCGCTTGTAGTTCGGCGCCTCGACGACGATCTGCACGTCGTGCGGGTGCGACTCCTTGAGTCCGGCGGCGGTGATGCGCACGAAGCGTCCGCGCTGCTTGAGCTCCTCGATCGTGCGGGCGCCGACGTAGAACATCGACTGCCGCAGCCCGCCGACCAGCTGGTACGCCACGGCCGAGACCGGGCCGCGGTAGGGCACCTGGCCCTCGATGCCCTCGGGGATCAGCTTGTCGTCGCTCGGCACGTCGGCCTGGAAGTAGCGGTCCTTCGAGTACGAGGTCTGCTTGCCGCGGGTCTGCATCGCGCCCAGCGATCCCATGCCGCGGTACTGCTTGAACTGCTTGCCCGACTGGAACACGATCTCGCCCGGCGACTCGTCGGTGCCGGCGAGCAGCGATCCGAGCATCACGGCGTCGGCGCCGGCCACGAGTGCCTTCGCGATGTCGCCGGAGTACTGCAGACCGCCGTCGGCGATGACCGGGATGCCGGCGGGAGCGGCGGCGAGCGACGCCTCGTACACCGCGGTGACCTGCGGAACGCCGACACCCGCGACGACGCGCGTGGTGCAGATCGATCCGGGGCCCACGCCGACCTTGACGGCGTCCACGCCCGCGTCGACGAGCGCCTGAGCGCCCTCGCGCGTCGCGACGTTGCCGCCGATCACGTCGATGTGCGCGAAGCTCTCGTCGGCCTTGAGGCGCTTCACGAGGTCGATCACACCCTGCGACTGGCCGTTGGCCGTGTCCACGACGAGCACGTCGACGCCGGCGTCGCGCAGTGCCTCGGCGCGCTCCCACGCGTCGCCGAAGAAGCCGATGGCGGCGCCCACGCGCAGACGCCCCTGGTCGTCCTTGGTGGCGAGCGGATACTTCTCGCTCTTGTCGAAGTCCTTGATGGTGATGAGTCCGGCGAGCTTGCCGTCGTCGTCGATGAGGGGGAGCTTCTCGACGCGGTGCTTCGCGAACAGCGCGATGACCTCGCCGGCTGCGACGCCGACGGGAGCCGTCACGAGGCCCTCCGAGGTCATGACGTCCTTCACGAACGTGGTCTGACGCTCGAAGCCGGAGACGAAGCGCATGTCACGGTTGGTGACGATGCCGACGAGTCGGCCGTCCGGGTCGACGACGGGGAGGCCGGAGATGCGGTACTTGGCGCACAGACCGTCGACCTCTTCGACCGTGGCGTCGGGAGTCGTCGTGATCGGATCGGTGATCATGCCCGACTCGCTGCGCTTCACGCGATCGACGTGCGCGGCCTGGTCGGAGATCGAGAGGTTGCGGTGCAGGATGCCGATGCCGCCCTCGCGCGCCATGGCGATGGCCATGCGCGATTCGGTGACGGTGTCCATGGCGCTGGAGAGCAGCGGGGTGGCGACCGAGATCCGGCGCGTGATCCGTGACGAGGTGTCCGCCTCGCTGGGGATGACGTCGGTGTGCCCCGGGAGGAGCAGCACATCGTCGTACGTGAGTCCGACGAATCCGAAGGGGTCGTGCTGATCCATGGATGCTCCTCCTGGGCGCTGACTGGCGAGAGTGGTACCAATTCTAAGCGCCGAGCACCGGGGGAAATTCCCGGGCTCCGCGCGGGCGTCGCTCACCGCCTCCCTCGCTCGTGAGCAGATCGTGCCTTGGCCGAAACAGATTCGACACATTACGCTCATATCGTCGTACACCGAGGTCGACGATTCGCATCGGCCTCGGTCTGCGCTCCCGACAGGAGGCCCTGTGAGTCCAACGACCACGACCGTGAGGCGAACCGCGCCCGTAGCGCTCGCCATCCTCGGCACACTGCTCGCCGCGATCCTGGTGCTCTTCGCCGCACCGACGTCGGCGAGCGCCGCCGTGCCCGACACCCCCGGGGCCGATCAGGAGGAGACCGACTTCTACTTCGCCGGGGTGATCCAGTTCGACGGTGCCCCGGTGCCCGACGTGACCATCTCGGTCGAGGGCGGCGGCTTCGACGCCGAAACCGTGACGAACGCCGAGGGCGCCTGGCGCCTGTACGTGCCCGAGAAGGACACGTACACCATCACCGTCGACGAGGACACTCTCCCCGACGGCGTGATCGTCGACGCGGGTCAGCTTCCCGAGGGCATCCAGCCCATCCAGGGCACCACCGCCTCCTTCGAGGCCGAGTTCGGTCTGACGGGTTCGAAGATCCTCAACCTGTTCCTCGGCGAGGGCGAACGAGTCACCACGTCGTTCGTCGACCAGCTCGTGGAGCGCCTCATCAACGGGCTCAACTTCGGCTTGCTGCTGGCGCTGGCGGCGATCGGGGTCTCCCTGATCTTCGGCACGACGGGGCTCACCAATTTCGCACACGCGGAGATGGTCACGTTCGGAGCGGTCGTCGCCGTCATATTCGGGTCCTTCCTCCAGGTGCCGATGTGGCTGACCATCCCGATCGTGCTGATCCTCGGCGCCGTGTTCGGCTGGGGCCTCGACGCCGGCCTGTGGCGGCCACTGCGGCGCAAGGGGCTCGGCATGGTCCCGCTCATGATCGTCAGCATCGGGCTGTCGCTGCTCGTCCGCTATCTGTTCCAGTTCTTCCTCGGCGGCTCGACCTTCCAGCTGCCCGGGGCGGACTCCCCCAACATCCAGATCTGGGGACCCATCAAGCTCTCGGTCGTCGACATGATGTCGATGGGCATCAGCATCGTCGTGATCGTGGCCGTCGCCTTCTGGCTGCTTCGCACGCGGGTCGGCAAGGCGACCCGTGCCATCTCCGACAATCCCGGGTTGGCAGCCGCATCGGGCATCAACGTCGACCGGGTCATCCGAACGGTGTGGATCCTCTCCGCCTCGCTCGCGGGACTCGCCGGCGTGCTGTGGGGCTACTTCCGCCCCGGCGTCAAGTGGGACATGGGCGTGCACATCCTGCTGCTCATGTTCGCCGCCGTGACGCTCGGCGGGCTCGGGACCGCGTTCGGCGCGCTCGTGGGTGCCCTCATCGTCGGCATCCTCGTCGAGGTCTCGACGCTCTGGCTGCCCTCGGACCTGAAGTACGTCGGCGCACTCGTCGTACTCATCCTCATCCTGTTGGTGCGGCCCCAGGGAATCCTGGGCCGACGAGAGAGAATCGGTTAGGAGCCGCACATGGATTGGGGCGGAATCCTCAACAACACCGCGGGCTGGCTGTTCAGCCCGACGACCATCGCCTACGCGCTGGCGGCGACCGGACTCGCCGTACACTTCGGCTACGCCGGCCTGCTGAACTTCGGCATGGCGGGCTTCATGGCCATCGGCGCCTACAGCTACGCGATCTCGATCCTGTCGTTCGGGCTGCCGTGGTGGCTCGGAATCATCATCGGGATGATCGGCGCGGCCGTCTTCGCCGTCATCCTCGGCATCCCGACGCTGCGACTGCGCGCCGACTACCTCGCGATAGTCACGATCGCCGCGGCGGAGATCGTACGTCTCCTCTTCACGACGACCGTCTTCGACGAGTACACCAACTCGGCCGACGGACTCGGCGGCTACCACGCGGGCTTCCGCGCGGCGAACCCGTTCCCCGAAGGGACCTACGGCTTCGGCCCGTGGACGTACTCGGCCGACGATCTGTGGGTGCGCGTGTTCGGCCTCTTCCTGCTCGCGGTCGCGATCTTCATGGTCTGGGCTCTGATGCGCAGCCCGTGGGGACGCGTGCTCAAGGGAATCCGCGAGGACGAGGATGCCGTGCGATCGCTGGGCAAGAACGTGTTCAGCTACAAGATGCAGGCGCTCGTGATCGGCGGCATCTTCGGCGCGCTGGGCGGAGTCGTGTTCGCGCTTCCCAGCGCCGTGGTGCCCGCGACCTACACCACCAGCCTCACCTTCTTCATCTGGACCATCCTGCTGCTCGGCGGTGCCGCCACCGTCTTCGGTCCGGTTCTGGGCGCTGTCATCTTCTGGGTGATCATGGCGTTCCTCGACGGCGTTCTGCCGGCACTCGCCGCCCAGGGAATCCTGCCGATCTCGTCGATCCAGGCGGGGACGCTCCGGTTCGTTCTCGTGGGCCTCGCCCTCATGCTGCTGGTGATCTTCCGCCCGCAGGGAATCCTCGGAAACAAGAGGGAGCTGACCTTTGTCAAGTAACGCCTCCGACGACGTCTCCACGGGAGCGGTCCGTCGCGCCAAGACCACAGGCCTCGCCACGGGTCCGGCCGCTCCCGGCGTGCCCAAGGTCGACCCCATCCTCGTCGCCGATCACGTGACCCGGCGCTTCGGCGGTCTCACGGCTGTCGACGTCGAGCACCTCGAGATCCCGCGCGGCGCCATCACGGCCCTGATCGGCCCCAACGGCGCGGGCAAGACCACGCTGTTCAATCTGCTGTGCGGCTTCGACAAGCCCAACGACGGCAGCTGGGCGTTCGACGGCCGAGACCTGAGCGGTGTGCCCTCGTTCAAGGTCGCTCGCATGGGACAGGTGCGCACGTTCCAGCTGACCAAGTCGCTGTCGCTGCTCACCGTGCTCGAGAACATGAAGCTCGGTGCCCCGCGCCAGCGCGGAGAGCGCTTCTGGTCGAGCCTGATCCCAGCCCTCTGGCGTCGCCAGGAGAGCGAGATCGAGGAGAAGGCGAAGGGGTTGCTCGCCCGTTTCAAGCTCGATGCCAAGCAGGAGGACTATGCGGCGTCGCTGTCGGGCGGTCAGCGCAAGCTGCTCGAGATGGCGCGCGCTCTGATGAACGACCCGACGCTGGTCATGCTCGATGAGCCCATGGCAGGCGTGAACCCCGCGCTCACCCAGTCGCTCCTCGACCACATCCTCGATCTGAAGGACCTCGGGATGACCGTGCTGTTCGTCGAGCACGACATGCACATGGTGCGCCACATCGCCGACTGGGTCGTGGTGATGGCCGAAGGTCGCGTCGTCGCCGAGGGTCCGCCGGACGAGGTGATGCAGGACCAAGCGGTGATCGACGCCTACCTCGGTGCGCATCAGGACGTCGATCTCGGCGTCGTCACCGGCCGCGTCAGCGGAGAGCTGGGCGCGGAGGGCGAGACGCTCCTCGCCGAGATCCAGCAGGAAGAGGCGGTGTCCCTCGGGGATGCCGAGGAGGAGAAGCCGTGAGCACCACCGCCAGCGTTCCCGTCGATGAAGCGGCGAAGACCGAGCGCGTCGTCGTCGAGGTCTCGAACCTCACCGCGGGATACCTTCCCGGCATCAACATCATCAACAACGCCAATCTCGTCGCGCGCAAGGGCGAGCTGATCGGCATCATCGGACCGAACGGCGCCGGGAAGTCGACCCTCCTGAAGGCGATCTTCGGCATGGTCAACGTCCGAGACGGCGACATCACGGTCAACGGCGAGAGCATCGTCGGACTGAAGTCCGACAAACTCGTCGCTCGCGGCGTCGGTTTCGTCCCGCAGACGAACAACGTCTTCCCCTCGCTCACCATCGAGGAGAACCTTCAGATGGGGCTCTACCAGAACCCCAAGGCGTTCTCGGAGCGACTTGACTTCGTCACCGGGATCTTCGCCGAGCTGGGAAAGCGGCTCAAGCAGCGCGCCGGCTCGCTGTCGGGCGGCGAGCGGCAGATGGTGGCGATGGGGCGCGCCCTGATGATGGATCCTGCGGTGCTGCTGCTGGATGAGCCCTCCGCCGGTCTGAGTCCCGTGCGTCAGGATGACGCGTTCATCCGCGTCTCCGACATCAACAAGGCGGGTGTCACGACGATCATGGTCGAGCAGAACGCTCGCCGCTGCCTCCAGATCTGCGACCGCGGCTACGTGCTCGACCAGGGCCACGATGCGCACACGGGCACCGG
The DNA here is from genome assembly GCF_023715885.1 of Microbacterium hydrocarbonoxydans. Classification (GTDB taxonomy): domain Bacteria; phylum Actinomycetota; class Actinomycetes; order Actinomycetales; family Microbacteriaceae; genus Microbacterium; species Microbacterium hydrocarbonoxydans_C. Next base: position 778,558 of record NZ_JAMBOY010000002.1, read on the forward strand.
GCGCGAGTTGCTCTCCGATCCCAAGGTCATCGGTCTGTACCTGGGCACCCTCGGACAGGACGCCTGACACCTATCGCCTCACACGAAAAGATCCCGGCCCCGAGAGATTCTCGGGGCCGGGATCTTTTCGTGTCGCGCGTGTCAGTCGAGACGCGTGTGCGTGTTGTCCGCGCCGTACTGGAACACGCCGATGGTCGCCTCGGTCGGGTCTCCGGCCTCGTCGAAGGCGATTCCGCCGGAGTATCCGTCGTAATCGATCGCCTTGCCGTCGAGGATGAGGTCGGCGCAGTCCGCGAACGACTCGCACTTCTCACCGTCGCCTGTGCCGCCCGATACCTCTTGCAGCTTGCCGGCGATGTCGGCCGGTTCGCTCGAGTTGGCCGCGAGGGAGGCGAGCGCAAGCAGCACCGTGGCGTCGTAGGACTCTGCCGCGTAGTTGAAGTCGACCAGTTCGCTGCCGTCGCCCTGGCTCAGCCACTGCTCCTTCAGACGATCCTGGAAGTCGTCTGCGAGCACCGGGCCGGGCTGCGTGCCCTTGGACCCCTCGATCGAGACCGGCATGTCGGCGCCCCACTGCGACGTGTTGCCGTCGACGAAATAGAACTTCGAGCCGTCGAAGCCGCTGTTCACGAACGAGGGGACGATGGTCGACGTCTCCTCGAAGCCGATCACCGCGATCGCGTCGGGGTTCTGGGCCATGATCGACGAGACCTGCGCACTGAAGTTCGTGTCACCGGCGTTGTAGGGCTCGCTGGCCACCACTTCACCACCCGAACCCGTGAACGTCTCGTTGACGACGCCCTCGAGGCCGGTGCCGTACGCGTCGTTGAGATAGATGATGCCCAACGTGGCGTTGCCGTCTTCGGCGATGAGGTTGCCGAGGACCTCGCCCTGGAGCAGGTCGCTGGGCGCGGTACGCCAATAGAGGTTGTCATCGTCCCATGTGGTGAAGTCGGGAGAGGTGTTCGCGGGAGAGAACGTGATGACTCCCGCGCTCACGGCCTGGTCGAGGAACAGCTTCGTCACCCCGGAGGACGCAGCGCCGATGAGAGCCTGCACATCGCCGCCCAGCAGGCGGGGAACGGTGGTCTCATAGGCCTTGTTGTCCGGGTCGCCCGAGTCGCCGTACTCGACCTCGACGGTGATGCCCTTGGCCGCCTCGTTGATCTCGGCCGTCGCGAGTCCGACACCCGCCTCCTCGGGCGGGCCGAGGTAGCTCAGCGCTCCGGTCTGCGGGAGGACCGTGCCGATGTTGAGGGTGAGATCCTCACGGTCTACCGGCGGGGCGGACGACTCGCTGGGGGTCGTGCCCCCCGAGCATCCGGCCAGGATGAGTGCGCTCGCGCCGACTGCGGCGATCGAGCCGTAGACCTTCCGCGCGCGCGAGCTAGAGAAGACGCTCATACTGCTCCTTGTTGTTTCTGTTGGTCCGGCACGACTCGGGCGCTTACCGGTTCCCCCCAAAGTAGCCTCGACATGAGCACGTGAATGTTGCGATGTGTTAACGGTGTGAAACAGTCCGATCTCGGGTGGATAACGGCCCTCGAGAACGCCGGTACGCCAGCACCAAATCGGCGATGAACACCCCGATCGCCACCCAGACGATGACGAAGCCGGCCCATCGCTCCGGTGGCATCGGCTCCCGGAGGACGAGCACTCCGATGAGGAACTGCATGATCGGTGCGATGAACTGCAGCATGCCGACCACAGCGAGGTTCACCCGGCGGGTGCCCGCGGCGAAGAGCAGCAGGGGAACGGCGGTCACCACCCCCGCCAGGCCGAGGAGCAGCGCGTGGGGCCAGCCATGGGCGCCCAGCGTGATGCCGGGCGGAGTCACAGCCACGATGATCAGCTGCACCGCCGCGATGGGCACCAACCAGAATGACTCCAGTGTCAGCCCGCTCACGGCGTCGACCGCCGGACCGATCTGCTTCTTGATCAACCCGTAGATGCCGAACGAGGCGGCCAGCGTCAAAGCGATCCAGGGGAATGCACGGTATGCGACCACGATGACCACGACCGCCAGCGTCGCGATGCCGACGGCTGCCCATTGCAGAGGGCGTATGCGCTCCTTCAGCACGACGACGCCCAAGATGATCGTCGCGATCGGATTGATGAAGTAGCCCAGGCTGGTCTCCACGACGTGGCCCGACAGTGTGCCGATCAGGAACACCTGCCAGTTGACGTAGATGAGCAATCCCGCCAGGGCGGTCCATCCGAGGAGTCGGGGCTGGCGCACGATGGCGAAGAGCGTCGTCCAGCCGCGGGTCACGGTGAGCAGCAGCGAACAGAAGACCAGGGACAGCACGACGCGCCACGCCACGACCTCCCAGGGGCCGGTGGGAGCCAACAGCACGAAGTACAGCGGGAGGAACCCCCACAGCAGGTACGCGCCGCCTGCGTACGCGACCCCCGCGGTCTGTGCGGAAGGGTGTGCGGCGGTCGTCGAGGTCACCGCACAACCCTAGTCCCGGCCGAGCGGGCCACCTGCTCGTCACTCGGCCGCCTCACGAGAATGGCAGGATTCGAATGCGCGATGGCCGGATGCAGAAAGGGTCCGGATGCATGCATCCGGACCCTTTCGAGAGACGCTGTCTCAGCGGACGACGACCGCCAGGACGTCGCGAGCCGACAGGACGAGGAACTCGTCTGCGCCGAACTTCACCTCGGTGCCGCCGTACTTGCTGTAGAGCACGCGGTCGCCGACGGCGACGTCGAGCGGAACGCGGTTGCCGTTGTCGTCGATGCGACCGGGGCCGACCGCCACGACCTCGCCCTCCTGGGGCTTCTCCTTGGCGGTGTCGGGGATGACCAGGCCACTCGCGGTGGTCTGCTCGGCCTCGACCTGCTTGATGACGATGCGGTCCTCGAGCGGCTTGATGGAAACCGACACGGTCTACCTCTTCTTTCTTGACGCTGACACGAAAGACTTGTTCGCACTCTCAACCCGAGAGTGCTAACTGCAAGTGTAGGCGGTCGGCTGGCACTCATGCAATGCGAGTGCCAACGGAGGCGCACTGCTCCTCGAGATCCGCCGCCTAAGCTGAGGGCGTGGAGATGTCGGAGTTGCGCGCACTGCTCACCCCGGAAGGGCTCGGGCTCCTCGACGATCTCGGCCCCGTCGACCAGTTGGCCGACGTCGCGCGGACGGTCTCGCGCCTGCGCGCGGCCGGGCACTCCCCTGACCTCGTCTCCGCCGTGGTCGGTCAGGCGCGGCTGCGCGCCAGAGCGCACGCCAAGTTCGGCGAGTTCGCCGAACGGATGCTGTTCACACGCGCAGGACTGGAGCAGGCGACTCGTCTCGGCGTCGCCGCGCGGCATGCCCAGCGTGTGCGCCGCGCGGGGATGACGTCCGTCGCCGACCTCGGTTGCGGGATCGGCGGCGACGCGCTCGCGTTCGCCGGCGCGGGCCTGGACGTCCACGCCGTCGACGCCGACGAGGTCACGGCCGCGATCGCCGCCTACAACCTCGCCCCCTTCGGCGACTCCGCGCACGTGGAGCACGGAACGGCGGAGGCCAACCTGCCCGCGACAGCCGACGGATTCGCCGTCTGGATGGATCCGGCTCGGCGCACCTCCGGTCACAGCGAGACCAGAAGGCTGACCGCCGACGACTACTCCCCCTCGCTCGACTGGGCTTTCGCGGTCGCGGCGGAGCGCCCGACCGGCATCAAGCTCGGACCCGGGCATGACCGCGACGCGCTGCCCGCCGACGCGGAGGCGCAGTGGGTCAGCGCCGACGGCAGTGTCGTGGAGCTCGTGCTCTGGACCGGCGCTCTCGCCCGCGAGGGCGTGCGTCGTGCGGCCCTGGTCATCCGCGGCGAGCGCTCCCATGAGCTGACCGCCGGGGCGGATGCCGAGGATGCCCCCGAGCGCGAGCTCGGCGCATTCCTGCACGAGCCCGACGGCGCCGTGATCCGCGCTCGACTGATCGGCGACGTCGCCCGGAGCCTGGAAGCCGGAATGCTCGACCAGCGCATCGCGTACCTCACCTCGGACGCCGCCCTGACCAGCCCGTTCGTCCAGTCGTTCCGGGTGCGCGAGACCATGCCGGCGAATGCGAAGGCGATCAACGCCGTGCTCCGTGCCCAGGGCATCGGCACCGTCGAGATCAAGAAGCGCGGGATGGACGTCGACCCAGCCGCCTTCCGGAAGAAGCTCGCGCTGCGCGGAGATGCCTCCGCCACGCTCATCCTCACCCGCGTCGGAGATCAGCGCCGCGCGATCCTCGCCGACCGCGTACCCGCTACGGTGTAGCTCAACCCTCGCCCTCGGTCGGGATCTCGACGAGGATCGGATCTCCGTACTCGCCGCCGAGCTCGATCGATGCCCCCGCCGCGTCGGCCGGCAGCCCCTGCTCGATCGTCAGGTACGGGTTCATCCAGTTCGTGAACCGCACGTGCAGCGACCAGGTCACGGTGGTGCCGTCCGCGCCTTCCTCGACGCTCAGCGCGCGGATCTCGGCGGTGCTGTCCTGCGACGCCTGACATGCCGCCGCCTCGTCGGTGGCGTCGACGATCATGCAGCGCAGCATTCCCCCGCTCTGCGTGCCGTCGGCGGGCTTCTCGGCCACCCAGACAGGCTGGTCGTGGAAGTACCCCACGATCGACAGGCTCGGGAGGTAGCCCTGGTCGACGAGCTCTTCCGCACGCTCACGATCCGGACCGTCGAACTGACCGAGCATCGAGTCCTGCGGCTCCCATCGCTGCACCCACGCGAGCGGCTCGCCGGTGGTCGCGCGTGCGAGCACCGCCGACACGGACGTGCCGTACGCCTCGGCCGGATCGTCGGGATCATCGACGGGAACCGACACCGACACGCTCAGCGCCGTGTCCTCGATCCCGTCGGTCGGCCCGCACTGCTCCTGCGACGCCTCGCCGACGTCGAGGATCACGCAGGTCTCCTCGGAACCGTCGCGCGTGGCGTACCAGACGACGGCGTCGTCGTCCTCGGCGACGAGGCGCACGGAGCCGTCGTCGTACTCGCCGTCGGCCTGCAGCTCGAGACGTCGCTCCTGCTGTCCGGCGGTGAGCGCCGATTCGACGCCCTCGGCACCGAACAGGGCCCAGCCCGCGCCCACCCCGATGAGGAGGAGGGCAGCGGATGCCGCGACGGCGGCCTTCGTATGGTCGCGGACGGCGGCGCCGAGACCGGACCGCGCGGGAACCGGCGAGACGCTGTGCTCCGGAGGTGAATCGGACGCGAAGTCGGAAACGTCGCCGGTTCGGCCTCGAGCGCCGGACTCCGTTACCACGGGGAGTTCGGGAGCGACCTCGGGCTCCGCATCCGGAGCGAGCCCGCCCGCACCATGGACGTGATCGTCAAGCGCGCTGCTCCGTGACGACTCGAGCTCCATCAAGCGCCGAGCCTCGGCATCCGTCAATGCGCCGCCGCGACCGTAGGCGCGCGCCTGCAGGGCGCGCAGCTCCTCGATCTCATCGGCGTGCAGCATGCGCTACCCGAGCCTCTCGAACTGCATTCCCGCCCAGACGAGCCACCCCAGGCTGTAGACCGTCGCTGCGAGGCCCAGCACCAGCGCCCAACGGGCGATCGCTCGGCTCTCGACGGGACGGCGCAGCGACATGATCGCGGCGATCACCGCGACCACGGCGATCGGGATGCCCCACCCCACGAAGAACGACGCTCCCAGCGCGACGATCGCCGCGACGAGGGCCCATGGAGCGAGCCGGGTGTCGTCGCCGACCGAGGCGTCCGCGGCGGGCTGCCAGTCGTCGTGTCGGGTGTCGTCGGCGATCGGGCCTGTCGCGACCACCGGTTCCACGGTTACGGGACCGGTGGGGAGCTTCGCGTAGCCGTCGCGCCGCGCACCCGGGAGACGTGCGGAACCCGCCGGACGTTCGACCTCGCCGCTCGGTCGTTCGACCGTCGTGCGGGGAACGGGGCGTTCGTGCGGCGAGTCCGAGGGGCCGCCGCCCGGGGTCCGGGGGGAATCGGTCATGACGACACCGGCACACGCTCGGCCACCTGGATCTCGGTGACCGGCAGCGTCGAATCCGCACCGAAGGCGAGCGTCGACGGGCGGCGTCCCGACGAGACGAGTTCGGCGGCGAGGGCGGCGATCATCGCCCCGTTGTCGGTGCACAGCGACAGCGGGGGTATGCGCACCGTCACCCCTGCAGCCTCGGCGCGCGCCAGCGCGACCTCGCGCAGCCGTCGGTTGGCGATCACGCCGCCTCCGAGCAGCAGGCGCGGGACGCCGAGGTCGGCGCAGGCCGCGAGGGCCTTCGTCACCAGGACGTCGACCACGGCTTCGCGGAAGCTCGCCGCCACATCCGCCACGGGCACCGGTGCTCCCTCCGCCTCGCACCGCTCGACCCACCGCGCGACCGCGGTCTTCAGCCCGGAGAACGAGAAGTCGTAGCGGTGCTTCGCCATATCCGACGCCCGCGACAGCCCGCGCGGGAAACGGATGGCATCGGGATCTCCGTCCGCGGCCGCGCGGTCGATCTCCGGACCGCCGGGGTACGGGAGCGACAGCAGCCTGGCGACCTTGTCGAACGCCTCGCCCGCAGCGTCGTCCATGGTCTCGCCCAGCATCTCGACGTCGGTCGTGAGGTCGCGCACGTGCAGCAGCGAGGTGTGCCCGCCGGAGACGAGCAGCGCGATGGTCGGGTACTCGAGGGGCTCGGACTCCGGGGTGAGGATGTCAGCGGCGATGTGCCCGACGAGGTGGTTGACCGCGTACAGCGGCTTGTCGAGCGACACCGCCAGCCCCTTCGCCGCGCCGACCCCGACCATGAGCGCGCCCGCGAGACCGGGGCCGCTCGTGACCGCGACGGCGTCGAGATCGTGCAGCGAGACCCCGGCCTCGGCGAGGGCTGCGTCGATCGACGGCTGCAGCGCCTCGAGGTGCGCCCGCGCGGCTACCTCGGGCACGACGCCGCCGTAGCGCGCGTGCTCGTCCATGCTCGACGCGATCGTGTTCGACAGCAGCGTCCGACCGCGGACGATCCCGATCCCGGTCTCGTCGCAGCTGGTCTCGATGCCCAGCACCAGGGGCTCGGTCATGCGGTGGCCTCCTCTGCGGCATCCGTCGCGCCTCGCGCGTGCTGCAGCACGAGACGCATCACGATCGCGTCGACATCATCGGGCTGGTAGTAGCGGGGGCGTCGCCCGATCTCCTCGAACCCCTCCGAGCGGTAGAGGCCCTCGGCGCCCGGGTTGTCGGCGCGGACCTCGAGGAACACCTCCCGGGCTCCCCGTTCGGCGGCCGTGTCGAGCAGCGCCCGCAGCAGTGCGCGTCCGCGCCCGGCGCCTCGGTACTCGGCGTCGAACGCGATGGTCTGGATGTCGGCGTCGGCGGAGCCGCGCAGCGCCCGCACCCCGCCGTAGCCGATCACCGCGCCCTCATGCTCGTCGACGAGATAGCGTCCATGGGGGCTCGACAGCTCGATCGCCATCGCCTCGGAGCTCCACGCGTCCGTCGGGAACGAACGGTGCTCTATCGCCATGATGGCGTCGAGGTCGTCGGGCGTCGCCGCGCGGAGGGTCACAGCCCGACCTTCTTCGGCGCTCCGGGCATCGAGACGTCAGGATGCCGCATGTAGAGCGGCTCGTCGCCCGCGAGGGTGCGACCGGCGCGCAGAGCACGCTCCCCGACGACGGCGAGGTCGGCGGCCGACAGCGTGGCGACCTCGATCGCACGCACCCCGTCGAGCGTGGAGTCGAGTTCGACGCGCGGCACCAGAACGGTGTCGGCGACGATGCCGGGGATGCCGTCGGCATCCGTCCCATCGAAGACCGTCACCGCCACCTCACGGCGCCGCGCGTCGGTGACGATCGCGAAGGGGCCGGCCACGGCATCCGTCTCGATCGCGTGCAGAGCGGGGGCGAAGTGACTCGGGACGGAGACGACGGGGATCTCGCGACCGAGCGCGAACGCGCGCGCGGCGGCGATGCCGATGCGGAGGCCCGTGAAGGGCCCAGGGCCCATGCCTGCGACGACGTAGGTGATCGGAGCCGCGTTCGCGTCGTCGATCACGCGGTGCAGCAGATCGCCGATCACCTCGGCGTGACCGAGCGGATCGGCCGTCGACGCCTCGGAGCGCGCACCGTCGTCGCCGACGATCGCGACGGCAGTGCCCAGGGAGGTGTCGACGGCGAGGATCACCTCTCCAGGGTAGTCGCCCCTCCGTCGACGGTCCCTGAGCGCGAGGCGCGGGTGATCGTCACGTGTCGCGGGGCATCCGCGTCGAGCTCCGACGGGTCCAGGTCATCCCCGCCGCCGGCGCCGACCGGCCGCTCGAGCTCGATGTCCCACCAGCTGTCCGCGAGCTCCTCCGCCATGCCCCGACCCCACTCGATCACGACGACGGAGCGGACGAGGTCGAGGTCGAGGTCCTCCAGCTCCGCGCCCGAGCCCAGCCGGTACGCATCGACGTGCACGAGCGGCGCCCGACCGACGAGCGACGGATGCGTGCGGGCGATGACGAACGTCGGGCTCTGCACCGGTCCGCGCACCCCCAGCCCCTCGGCGAGGCCGCGGGTGAACGTCGTCTTGCCCGCGCCCAGCGGGCCGGTGAGGATCAGCAGGTCGCCCGCCTCGAGCTTCTCGCCGATACGGCGGCCGAGATGCTCCATCGCGTCCGAAGTCTCGATGTCATGGCGCCCGAAGATCGCCGGATCGACGCTCACGCCGACCTCCTGGGAACACGTGCGCCGATGCGGGTGACGATCTCGTAGTCGATGGTGGATGCCGCGTTCGCCCATTCCGCGGCCGACGGCACCCCGAGCGTCGGATCGCCGAACAGCACGACCTCGTCGCCTATCGACACCGGGGAGTCGCCGACGTCGACGACGAACTGGTCCATCGCGATGCGGCCGACGTTCGTATAGCGGCGTCCGTTGATCGAGACCGGCAGACGGCCCGACGCGTGCCGCGGCACCCCGTCGGCATAGCCGAGAGGCACCAGCACGAGGGTCGTGTCGTGCGGAGCACGGTGATCGTAGCCGTAGGAGACCCCGGCTCCGGCCGGCACGCGACGCACGGCCGCGACGGCACCGCGCAGGGTCATCGCCGGGCGGAGGCCGAGTTGCGCCGACGACCGGTCCTCGAAGGGCGACAGCCCGTAGATGCCGACTCCGATCCGCACGGCGTCGAGTCGCATCTCGGGGAGGTCGATGGCGGCGGCGGTCGCGGCGATGTGACGGATCTCGGGATGGATGCCGAACGATGCGGCGAGCGCGACCCCCTCCTCGAAGCGTGCCAGCGCCTCGCGGTCGTCCTGCGGGGAGGTGTTGGAGAGGTGGCTGAAGAGTCCGACGATGCGCAGGCGGCCGATGCGCTCGAGCCGCGCGGCCTCCGCCAGCACACGGCGCCAGTCGGCCGGAGCGATGCCGTTGCGCGACAGCCCGGTCTCGAACTTCAGGTGCACACCGACCGGACGATCGACGCTCGCCGCGGCTGCTGCAGCCTCGAGCTGGTCGAACGACGAGATGCCGAGCTCGATGTCCTGCCCGGCCGCGTGCTCGAACCGCTCCCCCGGCGCGTGCAGCCAGGCCATGATCGGGGCGGTGATGCCCTGGCGCCGGAGTTCCAGCGCCTCGGGGATCTCAGCCACGCCGAGACGCGTCGCCCCTCCGGCGAGCGCGGCGACGGCTGCTGCCGCCGCCCCATGCCCGTAGGCGTTCGCCTTGACGACCGCGATGACCTGCACCCCCGTGAGGCGGCGGAAGTGCCGGACGTTGTCGCTGATGGCATCCAGCTCAATCCTGGCCTCGCGGAACGGTGCGCTCACAACGGGTCTCCCTCGGCGACGACGAACGCCGCGGCGAGACCCGCGTCGTGCGTGAGGGTCAGATGCAGACGGCTGATTCCGCGCTCCGCCACGACCTCGGCCGTGGTGCCGGAGAGCACGAAGTGCGGGCGGCCCGAGTCCTCCGAGGCGATCTCGATCTCGGTCCAGTGCACGCCGTCAGAGCCCCCCAGCGTCTTGATCAGAGCCTCCTTCGCGGCGTAGCGCGCGGCCAGCGACGGCAGGCGAAGCGGCCGCTCGGCCGGGGCGAACAGGCGCTCGCGCAACCGCGGGGTGCGCTCCAGAGTGCGCTCGAACCGCGGGATGTCGACGAGGTCGATGCCGGTCCCGATGATCACCAGTTCAGCCTAGTCGCGGCCCGCCGCGGTCCCGTGCTCCCCCTCCGCGCTGCGTACCGACAGGCTACCCGGCTGAGGATCCCCGCCCGTCGGTGGACCCCTCGGGTTCCCCTCGCCGACCTGCATGTCGAGAACTCGCCTGGAGACCGAGAACCGGCCTTTCCGACCTGCATCTGTTTTCGCGGCATGCAGAACGGTCACGCGACTGCTTCTGCACAACTGCCGATTCAGCGCATCAGCCTGGATTTTGCAGGGGATCGTCACCACGCCGATCACGAATGCCCGAAGATCGCAGGATGCTCGCACCCGCAGATCTCCTGGACCGGCTCGGCGGCATCGCGCGCGGGAATCTCCTGCAGGAGTACGGAGTCACTCGTGGGCACCTCCGACGCGCAGTCGCGAGCGGCGAAGTGACCCGTGTGCGCCCCGGCGTGTTCGCGGCACGATCGGCCGATCCGCTGGAGCTCGCGGCGGCCGTGCATGGCGGTTCTCTCACCTGTGCTGCGGCTCTCCGAGCCCACGGGGTGTGGACGTTGCCGTCGTCCGACCGCACCGCTCATGTGTGGCTCGGTGGTTCAGGACGCGCGCATCCGCATCCGGATTGCACCTGCCGGGTGCATTACTCCCCCGGCATCGCCGCCCTCGGCGTCGCCCCGCTCGCCGAAGTTCTCGTGCACGTCTATCGATGCCTGGGCACCGAAGCCTTCTTCGCTGCGTACGAATCAGCGTGGAATCAGCGCTTGATCTCCGCACACGATCGGGCTCGCATCCGACGCGCGCTGCCGGCATCCGCCCGGTGGATGCTGGACCTCGCCCGCCCCGACGCGGAGAGCGGTCTCGAGTCCCTGCTGCGTCTGCGACTGCATCTGCTGGGTATCCGTCTCGAGTGCCAGGTGTCGATACACGGCGTGGGCCGAGTCGACTTCGTCATCGCAGGACGCCTGATTCTTGAGGCGGACGGACGCGAGAACCACACCGGAGCCGAACGCCGTCACCGCGACCTGATCCGGGATGCCGCGGCGTCTGCACGCGGCTACGAGACACTGCGGTTCGACTACGCGATGATCGTGCACGACTGGGATGCCGTCGTGCAGGCGATTCTTCCCGCCGTCAACCGCGCGCGGGCCTGAGACCGGCGACCCTGATGCACGCCGGAAACACACATGCATGCCCGAACACCGGAGTGTCTGCTTGCATGTGCGTCCTTGGCATGCAGGCCGGTCGGCATGCATGCCGGTCGGCCAGGCGGGCTACTCGACCGTGACGGACTTCGCGAGGTTACGGGGCTGGTCGACGTCGAGGCCCTTCGCCGTGGCGAGCGCCATCGCGAAGACCTGCAGCGGCACGACGGCGAGCAGCGGCTCGAACATCGGACCGGCGAGCGGGATGCGGATGACCTCGTCGGCGAACGGCAGCACGGCCGCGTCGCCCTCTTCGGCGACGACGATCACGCGGGCACCGCGGGCGCGGATCTCCTGGATGTTCGACACGACCTTGGAGTGCACGAGCGCGGAGTGCCGCGGCGAAGGGACCAGCACGAAGACCGGCTGTCCGGGCTCGATCAGGGCGATCGGACCGTGCTTCAGCTCACCGGCGGCGAAGCCCTCCGCGTGGATGTAGGAGATCTCCTTGAGCTTGAGCGCGCCCTCGAGGGCGATCGGGTAGCCGACGTGGCGACCGAGGAACAGCACCGAGCGGGTGTCGGCCATCCAGCCGGCGAGCTGCGACACGTGGTCGTTCTCGGTCTCGAGCACCTTGGCGATCTTCTCCGGCAGGGCGGCCAGCTCGGCGACGTCGACCGACGCATCGGTGATCGAACCGCGGACGCGACCCATGTGCAGCCCGAGCAGCAGCAGAGCGGTGATCTGCGCCGAGAACGCCTTGGTCGAGGCGACAGCGACCTCCGGGCCGGCGTGCGTGTAGACCACGGCGTCGGACTCCCGCGGGATCGTCGCGCCCTGGGTGTTGCAGATCGACAGCGTCCGGGCCCCGCGCTCGCGCGCATACTTCACGGCCATGAGCGTGTCCATGGTCTCGCCCGACTGGCTGATCGACACGACGAGCGTGTCGTCGCCGATCACCGGGTCGCGGTACCGGAACTCGTGCGCGAGCTCGACGTCGACGGGCACGCGCGCCCACTGCTCGATCGCGTACTTGCCGACGAGCGCCGCGTACGAGGCGGTGCCGCAGGCGGTGATGATCACGCGGTTGATACCGGTGAACAGGTCGTCGAGTCCGTCGAGCTCCGGGATGACCACCCGGTCTCCCTGGATGCGGCCGCGGATGGTGTTCGCGACGGCCTCCGGCTGCTCGGCGACCTCCTTGGCCATGAAGCTCGACCATCCGCCCTTCTCGGCGGCCGCCGCATCCCACGACACGTCGAAGGGCTCCGCCTCGACGGGCGTTCCGGCGAAGTCGGTGACGGTCACGGCATCCGGCGTGATCGAGACGATCTGGTCCTGTCCGATCGCGAGCGCCTTGCGGGTGTGCTCGACGAACGCGGCCACGTCGGATCCGAGGAAGTTCTCGCCCTCACCGAGGCCGATGACGAGCGGCGAGTTGCGCCGAGCGCCGACGACGAGGCCGGGGTGGTCCTGGTGCATCGCGAGGAGAGTGAACGCGCCCTCGAGGCGGTTGACGACGTTGCGGAACGCGAGCTGCAGATCGCCGCCGTTGCCGCGGTACTCGCGCCCGAGCAGGGCCGCGGCCACCTCGGTATCGGTCTCGCTGCGGAACGACACTCCGTCCGCCGCGAGCTCGTCGCGCAAAGTCGCGAAATTCTCGATGATCCCGTTGTGGATGAGGGCGAGGCGATCCTCGTCCGCCAGGTGCGGGTGGGCGTTGACGTCGGTCGGGCCGCCGTGCGTCGCCCAGCGGGTGTGCCCGATGCCGGTGCTGCCGTCGGGCAGGGCGGCGTCGGCAAGCGAGTCGCGCAGCGCCGACAGCTTGCCTGCCTTCTTGCGCATGCCGAGCGAACCGTCCTCATCGATGACGGCGACGCCGGCCGAGTCATAGCCGCGGTACTCGAGGCGGGCGAGGCCGGCGAGAAGGATGTCCTGGCTGGGCCGCGGGCCCACGTATCCGACGATTCCACACATGAGGTACAGAGTAAGCGCCGCATTTTGCGAAGGTTCCGAACGAACCCGCGTGACCGCGCCACCACGCGGATGCCGACGATCAGAGCTTGCGGAGGAGCACGCTCTCGACGCTGTGGTCGGCGCCCTTGTTCAGCACGAGGCGCGCCCGGTGCTTGGTCGGCATGACGTTCTCGACGAGATTGGGCATGTTGATCTCGTTCCAGTACCCCAGAGCCGTCGTGATCGCCTCGTCGTCGGTGAGGTGCGCGAACACGTTGAAGTACGACGAGGGGTTCGAGAACGCCCCTTGCCGCAGGGCGAGGAAGCGGTCGACGTACCACTTCTCGATATGCGAGGTGTCGGCGTCCACGAAGATCGAGAAGTCGAACAGGTCGCTCACCGCGACGTCGTTGGGGGCGGGCGGCGGCTGCAGCACGTTGAGCCCCTCCACGATGACGACGTCCGGCCGCCGCACGACCACGTGGGCATCGGGGACGATGTCGTAGCGCATGTGGGAGTAGAACGGAGCACGGACCTCTGCGGCCCCGCTCTTGACCTCGGTGAGGAACTCGATGAGCGAGCGACGGTCGTAGGACTCGGGAAAGCCCTTGCGGTCCATGAGACCGCGTCGCTCGAGTTCGGCGTTGGGGTAGAGGAAGCCGTCGGTGGTGACGAGCTCGACGCGCGGCGTTCCCGGCCACCGGCTCATGAGCTCGCGCAGCAGGCGCGCGATCGTCGATTTGCCCACCGCGACCGATCCCGCGACGCCGACGACGAAGGGTGTGGTCGAGTCGTCCTCCTGCAGGAAGTCGCTCGTGGCAGCCCCCAGGCGTTTGGTGGCCGTGGCGTAGAGGCTGAGCAGGCGGCTCAGCGGCAGATACACCTCACTGACCTCGGTGAGGTCGAGCCGATCGCCGATGCCGCGGAGCTCGACGACCTCGGTCTCGGTGAGCGGCTGATCGAGGCCCGCGGCGAGCCGTGCCCACTCCCGGCGCCCGATCTCACGATACGGAGACAGCGGAAGCGCGGGGTCGACGGTGGTCACCGCATCATCGTAGCGGGGCACCGGTAGTCTCTTGCCGTGCGCCTGGGAGTCCTCGACATCGGATCCAACACCGTTCACATGCTGGCGGCCGACGTGCGCGCGGGCGGACGCCCGCTCGCGACGACAAGCGATCGGACCGTGCTGCGCCTCATGCGCTACCTCACCGCCGACGGCGCGATCTCGGATGACGGTGTCCGCGCACTCGTGGACGCGGTGCGCCAGGCACGCCGGGTGGCCGAGGAGGAGCGCGTCGACGAACTGCTCGCGACCGCCACGAGCGCGGTGCGGGACGCGACGAACGGCACCGACGTGATCGCCCGGATCGAGGAGGCGCTCGGCCAGCCGCTGCAGGTTCTCGACGGGGAGACCGAGGCCGAACTCACCTTCCTCGCCGTGCGGCGCTGGTTCGGCTGGTCAGCCGGTCAGATCCTGCTGCTCGACATCGGCGGCGGCTCGCTCGAGATCGCGGCAGGCGGGGAGGAACTGCCGGATGCCGCGGCATCCGTCCCGCTGGGAGCCGGCCGCATGACGGTGCAGTTCCTGCCGAGCGATCCGCCGGGCGAGGCCGATGTCGAGAGACTGCGCACGCATGCCGCAGCGACTCTGGACGCCGTCCTTCCCCGATTCGCCGGGCTCCCCCGCCCCGACCACGTGGTCGGGTCGTCGAAGGCGATCCGCTCGCTCGCCAAGCTCGTCGGCTACCCCGTTCCCGGATGGTCGGGATCCGAGCGCATGCTGCTGCCGCGCACCGCCCTCGGATCGTGGATCCCGCGGCTCGCCCGTCTTCCGGCATCCGCGCGTCAGGAGCTGCCGGGCATCACCGCGGATCGCACGTTTCAGATCGTCGCGGCGGCGGTGTCGCTGCACACGGCGATGTCGGCGCTCGACGTCGACGAGCTCGAGGTGTCGCCGTGGGCGCTCCGCGAGGGAGTGCTGCTGTGATACATCGAGCAGCTGGGCCAGGCGCGTCCCTGACCCAGCGCTCGCGTACGACGGTGGTCAGAGCGCGAGGCGCTCGCGCACCACGTCCGCGAGACGATCGGCATAGGCCTGCGCGGATTCGGCGTCGGCTGCTTCGACCATGACGCGCACGAGCGGCTCGGTCCCGGACTTGCGCAGCAGGACGCGTCCGGTATCGCCCAGCTCAGCCTCGACCTCTCGGATCGCAGCCTGAACGACGTCGTCGGAGCCGACGGCGTCCTTGTCGACGTCGCGCACGTTGATGAGCACCTGCGGGTACACGGTCATGACGCTCGCCAGTTCGGCGATGGACTTGTTCTGGCGGGCCATCTCGGCCACGAGGTGCAGACCGGTGAGCAGACCGTCGCCCGTCGTCGCGAAGTCGCTCATGATGACGTGCCCGGACTGCTCGCCGCCGAGCGCATAGCCGCCCTCGTTCATGTCCTCGAGCACGTAGCGGTCGCCGACCGCCGTCTGACGGACGGTGATGCCGTGCTCGCGCATCGCGAGGTGCAGACCGAGGTTGCTCATCACCGTAGCGACGAGGGTGTCGTCGGTCAGGTGACCGCGCTCCTTCATCGACACGGCGAGGATCGCCATGATCTGGTCGCCGTCGATGACGCGACCCTCCGCGTCGACCGCGAGGCAGCGGTCCGCGTCTCCGTCGTGCGCGATGCCGATGTCGGCTCCCAGCCGGACGACGGCCTCGGCGAGGTTCTCGAGGTGCGTCGAGCCGACGCCGTCGTTGATGTTCCAGCCGTCGGGATCGGCGCCGATGACGGTGACCTCGGCCCCCGCATCGCGGAACGTCTCCGGCGAGACGCCGGATGCCGCGCCATGGGCGCAGTCGAGCACGACCTTGATGCCGTTCAGGCGGTTGGGCAGCGACCCGAGCAGGTGCACGACGTAGCGGTCCTCGGCGTCGGAGAAGCGGATGATCCGGCCGACGCCGGCACCGGTCGGGCGCAGCATCTCACCGGACATGGCCGCCTCGATGCGCTGCTCGACGACGTCGGGAAGCTTGCGTCCGCCGCGGGCGAAGATCTTGATGCCGTTGTCGGGCGCAGCGTTGTGCGACGCCGAGATCATCACGCCGAAGTCCGCGTCACGGTCGGCGACGAGGAAGGCGAGAGCCGGGGTCGGGATGACTCCGGCCTCGAGCACGTCGACACCGGAGGATGCGAGCCCCGCGGACACCGCGGCCTCGAGGAAGTGGCCAGAGACCCGAGGGTCGCGGGCGACCACTGCGGTGAGTCGCTTGCCTTCGGCTTTGCGAGCCTCCGCAGTACGGCCCTGGCCCAGGACGACAGCAGTCGCCTGGGCCAGGGTGAGCGCCAGGTCGGCGGTGAGGATGCCGTTGGCGAGTCCTCTCACGCCGTCCGTGCCAAAGATCGGCATCGGAGCAGTGGACCTTAGCGCTTGGAGTACTGAGGCGCCTTACGGGCCTTCTTGAGTCCGGCCTTCTTGCGCTCCTTGACGCGGGCGTCGCGCGACAGGAAGCCGGCCTTCTTCAGGGTCGGACGGTTGTTCTCGACGTCGATGCCGTTGAGGGCACGAGCGATGCCGAGACGCAGCGCGCCGGCCTGACCCGAGGGGCCACCGCCGGAGATGCGCGCGATGACGTCGTAGCCGCCCGCGAGGTTGAGAACCGTGAACGGGTCGTTGATCAGCTGCTGGTGCAGCTTGTTCGGGAAGTAGTCCTCGAGCGTACGGCCGTTGACCGTGATCGTTCCCGAACCGGGGACGAGGCGCACGCGGGCGATGGCCTGCTTACGACGGCCGACGGCGGCACCCGGAACGCTGAGCACGGGGCGGGGGGCCGCCTCGACAGCGTCGCTCTCGGGGGTCGAGGTCGAGAAGTTCTGGAGGTTTTCGGTGGAGTCCTGGATGTCAGCCACGAGTATGTCCTTAGTCTGTACGGCGCTTACTGGGCGACCTGGTCGAGGGTGTACGGCTGGGGCTGCTGCGCGGCGTGCGGGTGCTCGCCACCCGTGTACACCTTGAGCTTCGACAGCTGCTGACGGCCGAGGCTGTTCTTGGGGAGCATGCCACGGATGGCCTTCTCCACAGCGCGGACCGGGTTCTTCTCGAGCAGCTCGGCGTAGTTGACGGCCTTGAGACCACCCGGGTAGCCCGAGTGACGGTAGGCGATCTTCTTCTGGAGCTTCTGACCGGTGAGCGCGACCTTGTCGGCGTTCACGATGATGACGAAGTCACCCGAGTCGATGTGGTTGGCGAAGGTCGGCTTGTGCTTGCCGCGCAGGAGCGCTGCGGCGTGCGAGGCCAGGCGGCCGAGAACGACGTCGGTGGCGTCGATGACGACCCAGTCGCGCTGGACTTCGCCAGCCTTGGGAGTGAAAGTGCGCGTCACGATAGTGCTGCTTTCTTGTTCGAACGGAGAGGTTCGTGAATCCCACTCCGGGGTGGTTCCAACCTGTCGCGCGATGCGCAGGAGGGGGAACACGCCAGTGGAGGGCTCACGTTCGCGGCACCCGGCAGTCGAGTACCAAAGAGACAGCTTACGTCATCAGCGCCGTTCCCCCAAACCGGGCGTCAGGCGATGACGGTGCGCTCCCCCGGCAGAAGCACGCGCAGACGGTCGTCGCGGCCCGCATGCGCGAACATCCCGACGAGCCGCTCGGTGGTCTCGGAGAAGTGGAACCACCCCTCGGTGTGGACGGGGACCACGAGCGCATCGCCGAGCACCTCGGACGCCTCGAGCGCGGTCCTGGCGTTGAGGGTGAGGTCGGCGTCGCCGAAG
Organism: Microbacterium hydrocarbonoxydans; assembly: GCF_023715885.1. GTDB lineage: Bacteria > Actinomycetota > Actinomycetes > Actinomycetales > Microbacteriaceae > Microbacterium > Microbacterium hydrocarbonoxydans_C. The sequence continues at coordinate 796,515 of NZ_JAMBOY010000002.1, forward strand.
CGTCCGACGTTCGCGGCTCCGGCGAACAGGACGGCCACGTCGATCAGGGGGAAGCGCGACACGACCTCGCGCACGACGTCGACCGAGGCGTTGTCGCCCGACACGTACACGGTCGGCCAGCCCTCGGCCTCGAGCACGAAACCCGTCACGGTGCCCGATTGCGCCTCGGCTCCCTCCGGGCCGTGCAGCGCGGGGACGGCGGTGACGGCGACGGATGCCACGTCACGACGCTCCCAGGGTGCGAGGCCGGTGACGTGCGGGATGCGGTCCGCGGACTCCGGCGTCCCCAGCACGAGGTCGGCGGTCGCCAACAACTCCCGCCCGGCGCCGTCGAGGTTGTCGGGATGCTGGTCGTGCGAGAGCAGGACGACGCCGATGTGTCCGAGCGCGGAGGCGGGGACGGCCGGCCCCGTGAGCTTGTAGAGCGTGGCGCCGCCCGGGTACTCCCCCGGCGCGTCGAACGTGGGGTCCGTGAGGATCGATAGCCCGGCGTAGGAGAAATGCAGGGTGGGGCCGCCCACGAGCAGCGCGGAGATCGTCATCCGACCAGTCTCCGGCATCCGCTCGTCGGGGTCCAGGCGCGTGCCGTCACCACGCCGGCACGGGGGCGGTCAGTCGAGACGCGCCGTGACGAGGATCGGGCGGTGGTCGCTCGATCCCTGCGGCAGGGTGGTGACGCGCTCGATCTCGAAGCCGGCGGAGGTCGCGAAGTCGTAGTGCCCGCGGAACACGCGATACCGCGTGTAGGTGTGATCGTCGCTCAGGGTGAGCGCATAGCCGTGCTCGCGCACCGCGTGGCCGAGGTTCTCCTTGAACACGGGGTAGTTGTAGTCCCCCACCATGAGCTGCGGGAGTCCCTCGCCGAGGGTGGCGAGCTCGGTGAGCGCGGCGCGGATCTGGTGCCGCCGCAGCGAGTTCAACGCGGTCAGCGGCGCGGCGTGGAAGGAGGCGGCGATGAACTCGCGGCCGGCGTCGATGTCGCGCAGACGAGCGCCGAGCACCCGCTCGTGCGCGGGCTTCGCGATGCGGTCGTGCAGCGACTTCTTCAGGCCGATGGTGCGGATGCCCTGCAGCCGGAACGCGCTCTCGCGGTAGAACATCGCGAGCCCGAGCCGGTTGCCCTGGGTGGCGTCGGCCAGGGCGAGATCACCGATCCGCTCCGGCAGGTGCGCGACATCGCACTCCTGCAGGCACAGGATGTCGGGGTCGTGCGCGGTCGCGAGCGCGACCAACTCACCGGCGGCGCGGTGCTTGCGCAGGTTGTACGAGATGACCTTCATGACCTCGGCAACGTTACCGTCCGCGGCTGTGCCCCGGGTCCGTTCACGCGTCGTATCCCCAGCGGATGCCCAGCACGCCAGGGCCGAACCCGTGCTTCGCGACATGGACCGCCCCGTGCGCGACCGACCGCATCGCCGTCACGTACTCGTCGGACGTCTCGCAGTACTCCTCGCACCAGGTCGGAGGGGCATCCGGATGGAACCGCACCCAGATCAGCGTCTCGCGCGCCGGCCGGGAGGTCGCGTGCCAGACGGACTGGCGCGGCGGATAGCCCGCGGGAAACCTCTCGGTGAATTCGAAGAGCGTCGTCGCGCCGGTCGTGATCGGCTCATCGAGCGCGATGACCACACCGGAGAGCAGACCGCCGGGATGCAGGTACTCGCGGTCCACACGACCGCCGATCACATCGGAGATCTCCGACATCACGTCGGTCTCGACGGGCGCGACGTCGATCAGCGGGATCTCGGCGATCGCGCCCTTGGTCGCCTGCACGAGAGAGCGCATCGTGATGCTTTCCACCGCACCGTCCCGCCCCACGAAGGCCGTCACCTGCGTGGAGAGGTCGCGGAGCGCGTCTTGCGTCGCCGCGCGCAGTGCCGTCAGGGTCTCGGCGGTCTCGCGCAGCTCGCGCACCTCATCGAACGGCAGCTGCGGCGGTGCCAGCGGTCCGAGCCGCGCCGACGGGCCGAGCAGGCCGGTCAGCTGCCCGCGGTTCATGCCGAGTTGGTCCTCCAGTCCCTCGACCACGCTCAGCGACTGCGCGCCTTCGGGTTGGCGCGCGCCCGACCGCCAGTAGCTGAGAGTGGCCATCGACACGGGATTGCCTTCGTCGACGAGCCGGCGCTGGAGACGTGCGAGAGTGATGCCGCGTTCGGAGATCGCCGCGCGCAGGGCAGCCGCGAACGCGCCACGGTGCTCGTCGTTGCGTTCCGTCACCGTCCCCTCGCCGTCGTGTGAAGAAGCGTCTCGTAGCCTCAGTGTACGGCTCCGCAGAACCCACCCCTCGGAGCCGGCGCGTCAGTCGTCGGAGCCACTCGCGGCGGCTGCCCTCGCGGTCTTCAGCTGAGTCGGTCGGGGCACGGCTTCACCGGGATGCAGCGCATCCCGCGCGGCCTGGCGCTCCCGTCGGGCACGCGGCGAGTCCATGAGGCCCAGAACGATCCCCACGAGGATGAGAACGAGCGCCGTCCCGAGCACCGGACCGACATCGAGGACGGTCCACTCCGCCCAGACCGCGCCGGTCGCGAAGATCAGCCCACCCGCGCCCAGCGTGCTGAGACCCAGCTGCAGACGCGTCAGGGCGCGATTGCCCGAGAGCAGGGGCGCGATGAACTCGGGGTCGACCGTGCGGACCTCGCCGGTCGCAACCCATCGCGTCAGCGCGACCTCTCGCGCCGCCTGCAGCACCACCCCGCCGGTCCAGGCCACGATGCCGAGAGCCGCGCAGAGCGCGATGGCCACCCCGCTGCCGAGGCTCAGCACGTCGATTCCGTTCTCGATCGGCTCGTCCCAGTACACGGGGTCGCAGGTGCGGCACTGCTGCCGCATGTAGACGGAGAGCATGAAGGCGCCCAGAGACACGAGCGTCGCGACCGTGAGGACAGCGGCGACCCGTGCGACGAGGCGGGCGGACGGCACGACGAGCCAACGAGGAAGCATCGCCCGTGGCGCGAATTCCCTCCGCCGGCGGTCGGCCTCTTCCGCCCGCGGCACCTGCCCCTTCCACCGCGCCTGCAGGGCGGCCACCCGCGGTGCATCGCGCAGCATGAGGCGTCCGCCTGCCCCGACCACGAGCGATGCGGCGAGCGCGAGGACCACGACGATTCCCAGGACGCCCCACATCACGGGGTCCTCGCGGAACTCGTCCGTGAACACCACCATCAGCGCCAACAGACCCCCGACGCCGACGATCGACCAGAAGACCGCGAGCCCGGTGCGTCGCAGGTACTGCCCCGGCGACGTCACGAGCTCCGCGCGGAGGCGCTGCGGGGGCACAGCCGACGGGTTCGCCTCCGCAAGTCTCTCGACGAGCCGCAATGCGGCCGCGCGCTCGGCGACGAGCACGAACGGCACGGTCGCCGCGAGGATCGCGCCGAAGAGCAGGATCACGCCCATCGAGGCACGGAGGAGCGGATCGAGGTCGATCTGCGAGTAGAGGGTAGACAGCGCCTCCTCCCCCACGATGCCGGACACGAGGAGGGCGAGGAACGCGTACAGGAGACCGACGATCAGCCCGACGCCGGTGTCGAGCAGCGCGCGCCAGAAGGCCCACCCCGGCGAGCTCACCTCGACGAAGACGGCATCCGACTCCTTCATCACTCCTCCTCGACCCGACGTCTCGCTCTGGTCTGCTCTGCCCTGGCCGACAACAGCTCGTCCGCGGGGTACCCCACCTCGGTGAGCGTGAGACCCCGGGCGGCCAGGACCTTGAACTCGCTCGTGCGGGTGAGAGCGTCGCGGAGCACGACGAGGTCGTCGACCCCGAGGCGCCCCTCGCCGACCGCAGCACACGCACCGACGAGCGCTCGCACCATGCTGTGACAGAACGCGTCCGCCTTCACCTCTGCGACGAGCACGCCGTCGGCATCCCGCTGCCACCGGTAGTCGAGGAGCGTGCGGATGGTCGTCGCCTCCTCGCGCGGCTTGCAGTATGCCGCGAAGTCATGGAGTCCGATGAGGGTGCGGGCAGCGGCATCCATCGCCTCCCCGTCGAGCGTCCCGCGATGCGTCGTGGTGTCCAGTCGGCGCAACGGATCGTACCCGGCCGCCTCGTCCGCGAGCCGGTACCGGTATCGGCGCCACACAGCCGAGAATCGCGCGTCGAAGCCCGCCGGGGCGAGCGCCGATCGCGTGACCGTCACATCCGGGTACGCGCCGAGCACGCCGCGCATGCGATTGGCGATCGAGCCCGCCGGGTCGTCCGCCGCGCGGCCGTGGCGCGACTCGACGCGCGCCCACTGCTCGTCGTCGAGGTCGACGTGCGCTACCTGTCCGGAGGCGTGCACGCCGGCATCCGTCCTCCCCGCGACGACGAACTGCACCTCGGAGCCGACGATCCGGGCGAGCGCCGCCTCGAGTGTGCCCTGAACCGTGCGGAGGGAGGGCTGCCTGGCCCACCCTCGGAAGTGGGTGCCGTCGTAGGCGATGTCGAGCCGGATGCGCACCACTTCAGCCTAGGGCCGGAGTCAGATGCCCCCGTCGATCGACCGGATCGTCACGTTCGGCTCGTCGGGCACCATCACCTGCGTGTCGCGGTTGAGGCTCTCGCCGCGGAAGAATCGCTTGGACCGCGGGAACAGGTACCAGACGAACATCAGCACCAGTCCGAAAGCCAGCGAGCCGATACCGATCACGAACGTGCCGCCGATGCCGAAGAGCACCGTGTAGCCGTAGTCGACGTCCCACATGTCGATCGCCGATTGCACGAACGCGTAGGTGAGCATGAGTCCGCCGAGGAGCGGGAAGAGTCCCTTGAAGAAGAAGTCGCGCGCGGAGTTCCTCAGGTCCTTCCGGAAGTACCAGACGCACGCGAATCCGGTGATCGCATAGTAGAACGCGATCGCGAGCCCGAGCGACAGGATCGAGTCCTGCAGGATGTTGTCGCTGATGAGGGTCATGCCGACGTAGTAGGCCGAGGCGACGACGCCCATGACGATCGTGGAGAACGAGGGCGTCTTGTACGTGGGGTGCACGTCCTTGAACTTCGCGGGAAGGGCGCGGTACACCCCCATCGCGAGAGTGCCTCGGGCGGTCGGCAGGATCGTCGTCTGCGTTGACGAGATGGCGGAGATGATCACCGAGACCACCAGCACCCAGCCGAACGGGCCGAGCAGGCCGTCCTTGATCGCGAGGAAGAAGTCATCGGCGTTCGCCTCGTTGCCGAGACCCGTGCCGTCCTCCCCCAGACCCGCGTACATCATCGCGGCGATCGTGACGGCGACGTACGTGAACAGCAGGATGATGGTGGTCAGCAGCGCGGCACGCCCGGGGATGCGCTTCGGGTCCTTCGTCTCCTCGTTGAGCGCGAGACAGGTGTCCCATCCCCAGTAGATGAAGAGCGCGAGCAGGATCGCCTCGATGAATCCGGAGTAGTCCGTGAAGGCGAAGGGGTTGAGCCAGGCGATGTCGAACGGCGTGGGGTTCGGCGCGGTGCCTGCGAAGAACTGCCAGAGCGCCGCGACGATGAAGATCGCCAGGGCGAGGTACTGGATCCCGAGCAGGACGTTCTGGATGCGCTCGCCGATCTCGACGCCGCGCCAGCTCACCCACGTCATGGCAGCGATGAAGAACACCGCGACGAGGATGATGCGCCAGTCGTTGTTCTCGAGGTCGAAGCCGATCAGCGACCAGAAGTAGACGGAGGCGATCTGCGCGAGGTTCGCGAGCACGACCATGCCGGCGACCGCTACGCCCCAGCCACCCATCCATCCCACCCAGGGCCCGAATGCCTTGGTTCCCCACGTGAACGTGGTCCCGCAGTCGGGCACGGCGTTGTTCAGCTCTCGGTAGGCGAAGGCGATGAGGAGCATCGGGATGAACGCGATGATGAACGCGATCGGAGCCTGGGCGCCGACGGCGAGCACGACGAACCCGAGCGTCGCGACGAGCGAATACACGGGCGCGGTCGAGGCCAGGCCGATGACGGTCGACCCCCACAGTCCCAGGGAGCCGCTGGCGAGCCCCTTGCCGTCGGGTCGTTCGAGATGGATGGGCGTCGTTGCTGACATGATCAGAAGATACGACTTCCACTCATATCGCGTCAATCGTTTTCTTCGACCGATGGATTTCGCGGCCGCTCGTGCGCCGGAACGACGGAATCAGTCGGTTCAGTCGCGATCGAGCATTCCGTCCGCATGGTCGGCGACCCACGCGACCAGGGGCAGCATGCGCTGCATCAGATCGCGTCCGAGCGGAGTGAGGCTGTACTCGACGTGGGGCGGGACCGTAGGGAACGATTCGCGATGCACGAGCCCGTCGTCGGCGAGAGTGCGGAGGGTCGACGCGAGCATCTTCTCGCTGATGCCGCCGACCTCGCGGCGCAGCTCTCCCCAACGTCGGGTGCCGTCGGACAGGCTCGACAGCACGAGCACGCCCCACTTGCTCATGACGTGGTCGAGGATCACGCGCGTGCTGCATCCCGGCTCGAAGACCTGTGGGGTCGACTCGCGGATCTGCGCATAACTCACCGTCATGTAGGTACCTTACCGCAAAGTGGGTACCCACGATGCGGAATGCACCGGCACATGACCTCGGTTGAGCGGGATGTCAGCAATGAAAGGACATCCCATGACCATCCTCGTCACAGGAGCGACCGGCCAGCTCGGTCGTCTCGTCATCCAGAGCCTGCTCGAGCGCGGCGCCGACCCGCAGTCGATCATCGCCGGCGCCCGCGATACCGCGAAGGCCGCCGACCTGGGCGTCCGCGTCGCGCGTCTCGACTACACGGAGCCCTCCTCGATCGCGGCGGCGCTCGAGGGCGTGGACGCAGTCCTCCTCATCTCGGGATCGGAAGTGGGGCGACGGACGGAGCAGCACCAGGCTGTCATCGACGCCGCGAAGCGAGCCGGGGTGACGAAGTTCGTGTACACGAGCGCTCCCAAGGCGACGACCAGCGACCTCGTCCTCGCGCCCGAGCACAAGGCCACGGAGGAGGCGATCACCGAAGCCGGTATCCCGGCCGTGATCCTCCGCAACAACTGGTACACCGAGAACTACGCCGCCGACCTCGCGCGCGCCGCCGAGACCGGGGTCATCGCCGCCGGTGCCGGCGACGGACGGGTGGCGTCGGCGAGCCGCAAGGACTTCGCGGAGGCGGCAGCGGTCGTGCTCCTCGAAGACGGTCACCTCGGTCAGGTCTACGAGCTGGGCGGCGACGTCGCGTGGAGCTACGACGACCTCGCCGCAGCCATCGCCGAGATCACGGGTCGCGGGGTCGAGTACCGACGGCTCACGCCTGACGAGCAGTCTGCGTCACTGCGTGCAGCCGGTTTCGACGAGGGGACCGTCGGCTTCGTCGTGGCTCTGGACGCCGGCATCGCAGGCGGCGCACTCGCCGACACCGACGGCACCCTCGCTCGTCTGCTCGGCCGCCCGACGACGCCGCTGGTCGACGGTCTACGCGCGATCGCCTGAACCGATCGAACGTCGAGAGGGCGCCTGATGCTCCGGCGCCCTCTCGAACCGCGTCTGCGGGTTGTCCTGTCTCAGGCGGAGTCCTCGCGCGAGTGCACGTACGCCACCGTGAGCGCGATCGAGGAGAGCGTGATCCCCTCCTCGCTCAGCGCCTCGTCGACCGCGGCACGCACCGCCCGAAGGGTCTCCCGCGCGCCGGGCAGGAAGTCGATGCCCAGCGAGGCCTCGACGCGCACACCCGGCCCCTCGAGCGAGACCACCACCACCGGCTCGCCGCCGGCGCGAAGCCCCAGCGCCGCAGCGCCCGCTCCGACGAGATTCGACACGAGCGACCCCGAGCGATAGAGGTCACGCACTCCGGGCACCGCTCGCACCACGGCCTCGACACGCTCGACCAGCGCCGGGGTGATGTCGGTCATGACCGCCCCTCCGTCCACTTCTCGATCCTCTGGATATCGCGCACGGTGACGTCGATCGAGGTCACATGCAGGTCGGTGTGCCGACGGACGCGATCGGCGACCTCGGCCCGCAGCTGCGACACCGCCTGAGGGATGGGCTCTCCGTAGAGCATGCTCACGTCGATTCCGATCGCCACGGGCGTGCCGATCGTCGTCACGTCGCCGTCGAGCGCCGTGCGTCCGACGAGGACTCCGGGGACCGCGTTCTCCGCCGAGCGGATGAGCCCCCGCAGAGCACCCTCGGTGATGCCGAAGTCCGCGGCGGGATCCTGCTCGTCGAGCGGCACGCGTCGGCCGGCTCGGGCATCGAGCGCGATGCCGCTCAGGATGCGGTCGACCCAGCTGTCCTCGACCGGCGGCATCGCCGCGGCATCCGCGTCGATGAGCTGGCCGCCCAGCCCATGGAGTCGTGCGAGTGCATCGAGCGCGAGTTGGCAGCCGGGCGATCCCTCGATGGAGGGGTCGCGCGGGGTCCGCCCCGCCTCAAGGTAGTCGGCGAGCTCGTCGAGCGTGTGCCCGTCGAGGTCATCCGGTTCGAGTCCGAGCCGGCGCACCTCGGGCGCTCCCTGATCGTCGCTCATCGCCACTCCTCCATTCGAACGATCATGTACTTCCTCGCGCGCGAGAGAAGGCCGCGCGCCGTCGACACCGGGATGTCGAGCTCCTCGGCGATCTCGTCGTACGAGTAGCCGCCCATCTCGCGGAGCACCCAGCACTCCCGCTGCGCGGCCGGCAGCTCTTGCAGCGCCGCCCCCAGTGCGGCGATGCCGGCCCGAGCCTCGACCACGTGGTCGGGCCCAACGTGGAACGGCGCCGGCTGCTCGATCTCGTCGACGTCGACCGTCGGACGGAGTGCTCGGATGCGGTCGACCGCCTTCCGGCTCACGATCCGCATCAGCCAGCTCTTGACCTTCCCGGGGTCCTCGAGCTCGGAGAACCGCTGCCACGCCGTGACGAAGGTCTCCTGCACGATGTCGTCGACATCGGCCGAGGCGTTCAGCATCCGCTGCGTGTACGCGCGCATCATCGGCGTGTACCGCCGGACGAGTACGGCGAAGGCAGCGACATCCCCGTCGATCGCTCGACCTGCGACGATCCGATCGTCGGCGAGTTCGAGAGCTCCGCGAAAAGGGCCCGTCGCCATGTGTCCATCCCCTCGTTCTTTCCCCCAGTGGGGATTCGGAGCAGAATCCGCAACGGATCGGCCTTCACCCGACCGCCTGCGCTGCCCATCGTGAATCCCTTCCCGCCTCTCGGCGGAGTCCCTGCCTCAGCACCGCGAACGCGCTGAGGGTCGTCGTCCCCACGACAACCCTCAGCACGGGTCGCAGTGTCGCGACATCTGTAAGACGCATCGACCCCGGGAAACGTCACAAACTTCTCGGAAGTTGCACTTCCCTGCGTATGGTGCATAATTGCACTCTATGAATGAGAGTGCAGAATCGACCCGCGAGCAGCGGAAGCGCGAGACCGCTCGAGCACTGACCGACGCCGCTCGGCGGCTCACCGTCAAGCACGGCTTCGCCGGATTCACGGTCGAACAGCTCTGCGCCGAGGCCGGAGTCTCGCGCCGCACGTTCTTCAACTACTTCGAGAGCAAGGAGAACGCGGTCTTCGGCGTCACGGCGCTGGATCCGCGCCAGCACGCGCTCGAGCAATCGTTCGTGCGCGCCGACGGCGACCTTCTCGACGACTTCCTCCGCCTCACGGTCGATCGCTTCGCGCTGATGAACCCTCTGGACGACGCACCCGCGATGTTCGCCGTGATCGAGCAGGAGCCGCGACTGCTCAAGGCCGCGTTCGAACAGCTCGCCAAGAACGAGCGGCGCGACATCGACCTCATCCTCGAGCGGACCGGCGACGAGGGGGGCGCCGCGCTGCGGGCCGAGGTCATGGTCCATACCGTCGGCGCCCTCGTGCGGCTGAGCATGGACCAGATGCTGCACCACCAGTCCACCGAGCCGTTCGGCGACCTCATCGCGCGCCGTCTCGACGCCGCCCGTACCGTCTTCGCACAGAAAGCCGACTGATGTCCGCCACCGCCACCAAGGACGCGCCGTTCCTGCTCACCAAGCGGCGCATCTGGATCATCTTCAGCGCCCTCATCGCGGGCATGCTGCTCGCCAGTCTCGACCAGACGATCGTCTCCACGGCGATGCCGACGATCGTCGGGCAGCTCGGCGGCGTCGACCACCAGGTGTGGATCACGACCGCCTACCTGCTCGCCACCACGATCGTGATGCCGATCTACGGCAAGTTCGGCGACGTGCTCGGGCGACGCAACCTCTTCCTCGTCGCCATCGCTCTCTTCACGCTCGCGTCGGTGGGCTGTGCGTTCGCCACGGACTTCTGGATGTTCGTGGTGTTCCGCGCACTGCAGGGTCTCGGCGGCGGCGGGCTCATGATCCTGTCGCAGGCGATCATCGCCGACATCGTGCCGGCCAACGAGCGCGGCAAGTACATGGGACCCCTCGGCGCCGTGTTCGGCCTTTCGGCCGTGGCCGGTCCTCTGCTCGGCGGGTTCTTCGTCGACCACCTGACCTGGCAATGGGCGTTCTACATCAACATCCCGGTGGGCATCGCCGCCTTCATCATCGCCCTCGTCGCGCTGCAGCTGCCGAGCAAGAAGGCGGAGAAGCCGATCGACGTCTTCGGCGTCATCTTCCTGTCGATCGCCACCACCTGCCTCATCTTCTTCACCGACTTCGGCGGCGACGCCGAGTTCGGCTGGGACTCCGCCGCGACCTGGGCCTGGGGTGCCGGACTCGTCGTCGCCGCCGCGGCGTTCCTCGTCACCGAGTCGCGGGTGCAGGACCCGATCATCCCGTTGAGCCTGTTCCGCAACCCGATCTTCGTGAACGCGACCGCGATCGGCCTCGTGCTCGGCATCGGCATGTTCGCTGCGATCGGCTTCGTGCCGACGTTCCTGCAGATGTCGTCCGGCACGTCTGCCGCGGCATCCGGCCTGCTGATGATCCCGATGATGGTGGGCCTCATGGGCACGTCGATCTTCTCGGGAATCGCGATCTCCAAGACCGGGAAGTATAAGGTCTACCCGATCGTCGGCACGATCGTCACGGGACTCGCGATGGTGGCCTTCACGACGCTCTCGGCCTCGACCCCGATCTGGCTGATCTGCGTGTTCCTGTTCTTCTTCGGCGCCGGTCTCGGACTGATCATGCAGGTCGTGGTGCTCGTCGTGCAGAACGCCGTGCCCGCGGGGGAGATCGGCACCGCGACCAGTACGAACAACTACTTCCGCGAGGTGGGGGCATCGCTCGGCACCGCCGTCTTCGGGACGCTCTTCACGACGCGACTCACCGAGAACCTGCGAGGAGTCTTCGGCGGCGCGGGCGCCTCTCCCGAGGAGGCCTCGCAGGCCGCGTCGACGATCGACCCCGCGACCCTCAGCGCCCTCCCCGATGAGGTCCGCGACGGCATCGTCACGGCCTACGCGGATGCTCTCGCGCCGGTCTTCTGGTACCTCGTACCGTTCATCGCGGTGGCGCTGCTGCTCTCGCTCCTCCTGAAGCAGATACCGCTCTCCGACCAAGCGGGGCTCGTCGCCCGCGGCGAGGCGATCAGCGGCGAGGAGGCGGAGCGCCTCGAGGCCGAGCAGCGCGGGCTCTCCGGCGGATCAGCTCGCGTCGATGCCGGCGACGCTCACAGCCGGTGACGACGCAGAGGGGCCCGGAACTCCGCGGAGTCCCGGGCCCCTCTGTCATCCGGTCGCCTGTCAGGGCAGGTCGGCCACGTCGACCTCGTCGTCGTCGCCGGAGGTCTGCCCCTCCCCTGGCGTCGCCTCGTCGGGTTCCGGATCACGGTCGTTCGTCACGAAGTCGGCGTCCACGCCGGTCGCGTCGATCTCGGCCTCGTCTCCGGGCGGCATCTGAGGGTCTGACATGATCACTCCGATCTCTGCTGCGGACAGGAGCACCAGTCTCGCTGCGACGGAAGATCTGGGCGATCCCCTTGACAGCGGGTCAGAGGATGCCGGTGAGCACACCGCCGTCGGCTCGCAGCGCTGCACCGTTGGTGGCCGATGCGACGGGGCTCGCGAGATAGGCCGCGAGGTGCGCGATCTCGCGGGGGTCGATGAAGCGCTCCAGCAGGCTGGTGCGGTTCTGGCCGATGATCGCCTCGCGCATCTCGCTCTCGGACGTGCCGCTGGAGCGGGCGATCGCCTCGACCGAGGCGGCGACACCCTCTGAGTACGTCGGGCCGCCGAGCACCGAGTTGACGGTGACGGCGGTGCCGCGCGTGAGCTTCGCGAGGCCGTTGGCGAGCGCGAGCATCGCCGCCTTCGTCACCCCGTAGTGCACCATGTCGCCCGGGACGTTCACGCCGGACTCGCTGCTGACGAAAACGATGCGTCCCCATCCTCGCCGCAGCATCCCGTCGAGCAGCGCGCGCGACAGGCGGACGCCGCTCATCAGGTTGACCTCCAGGTACCGGGACCACTCCTCGTCGCCGATGGCCGCGAAGTCGGCGAGCCCGAACAGTCCGACGTTGTTGACGAGGATGTCGACGTCGCCGAGAAAGTCGATCAGACGCGCGACCGCCTCCGCATCGGCGAAGTCCGCCGCGAGCCCCGACACCATCGCATCGGGACACTCGGCCCGGAGGCGCTGCACGGCCCCGTCGAGTCGTCCTGTGTCTCGGCCGTTGAGCACCACCTCCGCTCCCTCCGCCGCGAGGGCTGTCGCGATGGCGAAGCCGATCCCCTGACTCGATCCGCTGATGAACGCCCTCTTACCCTGAAGCCGCAGATCCATCCCATCCCCTCTTCCCGGCGCATGCGCACCTCCATGACTTGCTTGAGCAAGTGATGCTACGCGCCATCACTTGTCTGAGCAAGTCATCAACGCCTACGCTGTCACCATGACCGACCCGACGAGATCCGCGTTGACTCCCGACGAACTCGCGATCTGGGCGTCACTGGCATCGATGCTGGAGCGCCTGCCGGCCGCTCTCGACGCTCAGCTGCAGCGCGACAGCGGGCTGACGCACTTCGAGCACGGCATCCTGCAGGCGCTCGATCTGGCGCCCGAACGCACGCTGCGCCTCAGCACGATCGCCGCCTACGCGAGCTGCACCCTGTCACGGCTGTCACGCGCGATCTCACGCCTCGAGAAGAAGGGCTGGGTGCGGCGCGAGATCGATCCGACCGACGGACGCTTCACGCTCGGAGTTCTCACGGACGCCGGTCATCGAGCGGTCGTCGCCTCCACGCCCGGTCACCAGGCGCTCGTCCGCGAGCTCGTCTTCGGCGCGCTCACTGCCACTCAGGCGCGTCAGCTCGGCGAGATCAGCCGCCGCATCGCGACCGCCGTCGGACCTGGTGAGCCCTGGAGCCCGCCACCTCCCGCCTGACGCCCGCGGCCCGATCTCCTCGCCCTCACTCGTGCTCGGGCAGCACCGAAGACGACCATCCCGGATCCCGGCCGACCTGGGTCGCACGCGAGAGCGACGCCGACCCGAATCGGTCGCGCACCGCATCGAGGACAGAGTCCAGCTGCTGCCCTCCCTCGTCGTCGAACGGCAGCTCGGCGGGTGCGCGGTCGGCGCTGTCGAGATGCGAGAGCGAGATGCCGATCAGGGTGATCCCCCGCTGCTCGATCTCCGGCCGCGCGGCGGCGAGGAGTCCGCGGGCGAGGGCCAGGAGGACCGATGTGCGGCCCGTCGCAGTTCGCAGAGTCCTCGACCGCGTCGCCTTGGCGAAATCGCCGTATCTCAGTCGAAGCACGACCGTGCGACAGACCCGATCCCGCTCACGCAGTCGCCGCGCGAGCCCGTCGACGATCTGCGTCATGATGACGTCGAGCTCCGCCCCCGAACGGGGTCGCGACCCGAGCGCGCGCTGCGAGCCGATCGATGCGCGGCGCCGCGCGGTGTCGACAGGCCGAGGATCGCGCAGGCGCGCCAACGCGTGCAGGTGCGCGCCGCTCGCCTTCCCGAGCAGCCGCTCAGCCGTCGCCTCCTCGAGCTCTGCGAGCTCGCCCACGGTGTGGATTCCGAGGCCATGGAGCTTCTCTGCGGTCGCCGCCCCGACTCCCCAGAGGCGTTCGACGGGGAGCGGGAGGAGGAACACGTGCTCCCGCTCCGGTTCCACGATCAACAGGCCGTCCGGTTTGCTCACGGCACTCGCGACCTTGGCGAGGAACTTCGTACGAGCGACCCCGACGGAGATCGCCAGACCCACCTCGGCCCGCACGCGCTCGCGCAGACGCACCGCGATCTGCTCCGGGCTGCCGGGGAGGCGGCGCAGCCCTCCGACCTCGAGGAACGCCTCATCGATCGAGATGCCCTCGACGAGCGGAGTCGTGTCGCGGAAGATCGCGAACACGTCGCGGCTCGCCTGCGAGTACACGTCCATCCGCGGCGGCACGACGACCGCCTCCGGGCACAGCTCACGCGCCTGACGCCCTCCCATCGCCGTCCGGACTCCGCGCGCCTTGGCCTCATAGCTGGCGGCGAGCACGACTCCTCCCCCGACGATCACGGGTCGCCCGCGGAGGGCAGGTGCATCTCGCTGCTCGACCGAGGCGTAGAAGGCGTCGAGGTCGGCGTGCAGAACGGTCGCCTCGTCACGCATCACGCCTCCCTTCGGCATCCGATCGGGAGAATCGTCACACAGACCCCCGACATCAGAGGGCCGTGGGCAGATGCGATCGTGGCCGCCCCGACCGAGGTCGGGGCGGCCACGATCCGGCTCCGGATGCTACTGCTGACGCAGACGGCGGCGCAGGAACAGCGCCGTGCCGAGCCCGAGGGCCGCGAGCGCGATCCAGACGGCTGCGAACGGCAGCTCACCGCCGGTCTGTGCGAGGCCGTCGGCCGCCGCTCCCTGCGCGGCGGTCACCGTCACGGCGGCCCGCACCTGCGTGCCGTCGGGAAGGAGCACGACGAGGGTGTGCGCACCCGCTGAGACGGATGCCGGGACTCGCACGGTCGTCGCGAACTCACCCGCGGCCGACGCGGTGACCGTGCCCAGGCTCACCGGCGTCGAGTGGAGCTCGAGCCGCAACGGAGCGCCCGCCGCGAAGCCTTCTCCGAAGACGCGCAGCGAGCCGCCGGCGACGACGGTCTGCGAGCCGAGCACGATGGTCGGGGTCTCGGACACCGGCTCCTCCCCGGTGCCGACAGTCACCGGGGCGCTGGTCGCCTGCGCCGGAGCGTAGCCGTCGAGCGAGCCGCTGACCCGCACGGAGAGAGCGCGCCCGGCCATCGATGCCGGGATCCCGAAGGTCGCGGAGGTCGCGCCGTCGATCGCCTCGCCGTCCACCAGCCACTGGTAGGCGAACGCGGTTCCCGTCGTCCACTCTCCCGGCTGAGCGGTGACCGTCGCACCGACCGTCGCGGTGCCGATGATCGACGGGGTGCCGATGACGAGATCACCCGGCTCGGCGGCCGCCTGGCACGCCTCGCCGCAGACCGTGAACTCGGCCTGCAGCCCCTTGTGATCGCTGGTCCACAGCGTCTGCGGGGTGAAGATCTCCTCGTCCGACACCGGCAGCGCCCGCGCGCCACGCACGATGTCGCCCTTCGGTCCGACGATCCGGGTGCTTTCGAGGGTCAGACGCTCGTCCGGCGCGAAGAAGATGTAGTCGATCCGGTCGCGCTCATCGGCTTCGGGTGCCCATGCGAGCTGCGAGACACTGACGTTCGGGGTGTCGGCGGGCCACGTGAAGCCGGGGTGGGTCACGGGGTCGGGGTAGATCGCCCGGTACGCGTCGACGAGCCCTCCGTCGCGCAGGATGCTGGTGGTCTGCCACGGCGCGACGACGCCGTTGTGGTCGTAGAGGTTCGCGGTCGCCTCGGTCCAGTCGAGGGTCGACGGCTCGTTCATGTCGGCGCCCATCATCGTGAGGCGTCCTGCTGCACGCTCGGTCGCCATGTCGGCGGTCAGCGCGGTCGCGGCGGCCGGGCGGCCGGAGGCCTCGTTGGCTGCGAGGATCTGCGGAACGTCGGTCACCGGAGCGCTGAGCTTGTTCCAGCCGCGCCACTCGGCCGGGAATCCGGCGGCGAGCACGTCGCCGGCATAGCCGCGGGGCAGGTAGGTCGCGTAGTAGCGGTACTCGAGGTGGCCGCCGTAGGCCGCGATCTGCGTGTCGCCGACCTGGACGATGGCCTTCATCCATCCGCCCTGGGTCCCCGGCACGGTCACGACACCCGCGTCGACGATCGGATAGCGCGAGATGACGCCTGCGCTGCCGCCGGTGGAGTGGTAGTCGAAGCCGAGGTCTCGCGCGATGGCCGCCGCTCCGCTCTGCGCCTCTTCGACGAAGATGAGGTCGGCGCCGATCTCGGTCAGCATCGTCGCATCGGTGGTCTTCCCCCACAGGTTGAGCTGCACGACCGACAGCGCGATCGGCTTCGTCGGATCGACCGCGGGCCCCTCGTAGGGCGCCTCGGCGACCGAGAACGCGACCGGCTCGCTGACCCGCGTGTAGCCGTCGTTGTAGAGGTACTCGACGCGGTAGTCGCCGGCCGGGAGCGGGTTGCCGGATCGGTCCTTCGCGGGCAGCTGCACCGAGCCGGAAGCGCCGGGCGCATATGCCCACGCCATGCCGCACGCGTCGCAGGGCTCGGGCTTCGATGCCGGGTAGATCGCGACCCAGTTCTTCGCGCTGGGGCGGTCGGTGGCGAAGTCGACGGAGACGTTTCCGCCCGGCGCGACCTCGGTGGTCTGGAGGGTGATCTCGGATGCCGCGGCGGCCGCAGCCGGCGACGTACCCAGCAACGGCGAGACGACGAGCACGCCCGCGGCGAGGACCGCAGCGAGCAATGGGACGCGCCGGCGGCGGCGCGATCCGGGGGCGGGAGACGAGGACATGTCTGCGGTGTTCCTTCCAGAGACGCGATCGGCATCCCGTCGGGAGCCGGCGGAAGGCTCGGATGACCTCCCTCGACGCGAGAGAACCGCCGCAAGGTGACCTGCCGGTGAACGGGAAGGGTACTGGACGAGGACACGTGCGCGGGCGGAGCCGAAGTCGAGCGCCCACGCTGCGCACCTGTTCAGAAGGGGGCACGCGAGGAGCGTCTGAACGCAGAAAAGCCCCGGATGTTCCGGGGCTTTCGTTCTGTAGTCCAAATGAGAGGGTCCTGGAACACCCGTCAGGCACTGAAAACAAAGCGGGCCATGGATGGGACTCTCCTCCTACCCAGGCGCACCTCGACTTCGCCCAGAGGTGACCTGCGCGGCCCTGTGGCGACATCGATTGAGATGGCTGGAACACGCCTGGACGCGACAGAGATCGAGGCGCTCGTCAGCGAGTACCGCCGGGGTGCCCGCGTATCGGAGCTGGCGCAACGATACGGCCTACACCGGTCGCCCGTTCGCGCGCACCTACGCCGTCACGAGGTCGAAGCACGAGACCGAGTCCCCCAGGTCAACGAGGGCGACACGTTCGTGGAACTATATGAACAGGGGTACAGCCTCGCCGTCATCGGCAAGCAGTACGGCATGACACAGAACGCGCGACATGCACCTCGGCATCGACAGAGGGACTACACAGGGACGGCCGCTGATCCAGGTTCGGAACGGCCCTTCCGAAGCTCGACCTTGAACTCCCGCTCACGCAGCGCCACTACAGGGATGCCGAAGATCAACATAGCGCTCAGTACCGGCACTGGTGAGCGCGGTAACCCTGAGCGGTACAGGATCGGCCCAGAAGACGCCGACATATTCTGCGTTCCCGGCGGTGGCCTTCCCAGCGGTGTCCGGTCTCCGCAATATGCTCACGCTATGAGGGTGGAAGGCGAACAGGCGCGCGTGCTGGTCACAGTGAAGGCGACGCCGCAGCCGTCGACGAGCTACGGGGACACTTCGTGTGTTGCGGGTGTGCGCATCGACGGAGATGAACCAACCTGGATTCGGCTGTATCCGATCGCGTTCCGTTGGCTCGACGGCGAGGCGCAGTTCAAGAAGTACGACGTGATCGAGCTTGAGGTCCGGCGCAAGGACTCCGACACCCGTCGGGAAAGCTACTCGCCAACCCAGGACTCCTGGACCGTCATCCAGAACCTTCCGCCCTGGAAGGCACGTCACCAGGTGATCGGCCAGCTGCCCGCGACCACGACCTGCGAACTGATGCGCGCTGCGTCCGCGGACGGCTCAGCTCCATCCCTGGGACTCGTCTACCCCGCAGATGTCGACCGCCTCGAGTTCGAGCCGCACCCAAAGTGGACACCGGAACAGCTTGCGAAGATGCGGACCCGCATCGACAAGGAGTCTTCCGCTCTCATCCCGATGACGGGGTCGATTCCCGCCATCTTGAAGGAACCCGAGTTCAAGGTCCGCTACCGCTACCGGTGCGAGGACAAAGCGTGCGCTGGCCACCAGGGACGCATTCTCGACTGGGAACTCACATCACTGCAGAACCGGCTTCGTCACCGGGGCGAGGATGTGAAGGCGGGCGTAACGGAGAAGTTCCTGGAGCAGATGTTTGCGCCAGGACGTCATGCCGGGTTCTACATGGGAAACTTCGAACTCGCTGCGCGCCGCGGGAAGTTCAGTGTGCTCGGCGTCTACTGGCCACGTACCGAAGACGCAGCCGCACCCGCGCCGACGCTGTTCTAGGATGTGACGAGGTCGCGCGCCATGAGCAACCGGACCTGCTCGAGCACTTGCTCCCGATGACAATGCTGCTCGTCCTGCTCGTAGCAGAACAGAGCCAGCTCCCCCGCTTGCGCAAGATCGGCGACCTCGCGAATCGCCTTGGTCGCCGCCTCTGACTGCAGCTCCTGACGGAAGCGGTCCCTGACGTCGTGCGCTAGGTCGGAATCGAGCTCTCCGTAGCCTGCGCGGTTGTCGCGCTGGTTGCCGAGCACCGGCAGGTGGACATACGCAATGCCTGCTTCGCCGAGTGCCTCCGCGAGAGCGCGCTTCGAGAAGCCGCGTTTGCGCGAGATGGCGTTGAGGCGCACGTCCACGAGCGTCTCCACGCCTCTGATGCGCAGCTTGGAAATGAAGGCGTCGAGGGTCAGACCTTCGTACCCGATGCCGGAGATGCTCATGTGGAGTTCCTTCCGTTGACGCAGCCGATGCGCAGCCACGCGGCACCGCGAACCGCAGTACCGAGCATCGCGGCGCGCTGCGAATTGTCGGCCGCATAACACGCAGGCGCGATTGGGCGGTCGCCGTGCGCGCAACTCACGCGCGGCCTCCGCAGCCAACGTTGACAGCTCATCCAACGATAAGCGCCCAACATCGATCATGTAACGAATACTATCCGTTACATGATGCTCCGCGAGCACGACACGGTGACTATCGGTCAGGGCGACGAAAAGGACTGCACCCGAAAGAGGGGTGAACGATTCCGATTCGTCGCCGCGACTCGAGCTCGCCGGCGGGCGCCGGCCTCGGTTATGACCGTGAAAAGATGAACGGGCAGGACGTCGAGGACAGTGCGGCACGGGAGGATCCTCGTCAGAGACACTGTTCGCAGCCCCTCTTGATATCGCCCAGTACCCATGCGGATAGGCTTGCGCCATGAGCGCACCCACAGACGATGCGGCGACGGAACCAGTCCCCTCCCCTCGTGAGACGCACGACGAAAGCTTCGAAGCTGAGGGAGTTGAACTCCTCGACATCGACCCTCAGGACGAGATCGTTGCGACCACGTACGAGATCACTTCCTACGGTGCCGACTATGACGTGGAAGGTTTGATCCGTCGGATGAACAAGAACGACATCATCGTTCCGTCGTTCGAGCCGTCGCAGCCCGGGATTGAGGTGGGTGCCTTCCAGCGAGGGTTCGTCTGGCGAAAGACTCAGATGAGTCGGTTCATCGAGAGCTTACTGCTCGGGCTTCCGGTACCCGGCATCTTTCTCGTCAAGGATCGAGACAACCGTCTTCTTGTCCTCGACGGGCAGCAGCGGCTTCGTTCCCTCCAAAGGTTCTACGACGGCAAGATCGACGATCGCACCTTCCGTCTCATTGGCGTACAGCCTCCCTTCGAGGGGCAGTCATATCAGGATCTCCGCCCAGAGGACCGCCGTCGTCTTGACGACAGCATCATCCACGCGACCGTGCTGCGTGACGAGTCGACCTCAGGCACACAAGATGCCGTGTACTCCATCTACGAGCGATTGAACACCGGCGGCAGCCCACTACAACCGCAAGAGATTCGCATCGCTCTCTACGAAGGCGACTTCCTCCGAGGTATCGCGCGCCTCAATGAGGACGCGTGCTGGCGGAACCTCTACGGTCCTCGATCAACCCGGTTCCGTGACCACGAACTGATTCTCCGAGCTATCGCACTCCACGAGTGGCAGGACCAGTATCGCAAGCCGCTCAAGACTTTCCTCAACGCGTACCTCAACGATCACCGAAACGACGTTGTTGAGAGCGGATCCGGAGTCGGCAAGCTGTTCATCGACGCCGTCCATGCGACCGACTCGACGATCGGCAAGCCTGCTTTCCGACCGGAACGAGCGCTCAACGTCGCATTCGCCGATTCGGTGATCGTCGGAGTCATGCGTCGCCTAAACACAGGAAAGACCTTCGCTGAGGGTGAGCTAGAGCGCGCCTATCAGACGCTCGTAGCGGATGAGGACTTTACTGCCGCCACGACAGTCCGCACTTCGGACGAGGACTACGTAAACCTACGACTGGATAAGGCAACGGCAGCGTTCGCTGGCTAACCTGTGATGCCGAGGATATACGGCGCTGACGAGGTTCACCGTCAACAGAAGAAGCTCAACGCCGTGTTCGTCCTCATCGACGGGACGGACATCAGCGACGAAGCGCGCTCGCACTATGCCCGCTACCTTTGCATCCGGCTCGCGGGCTTCGCCGAACAATCGCTGAAAGACCTGGTGTCCGCACACGCGCGCAATAAGTCAACAGCGACCGTCCACCGATTCGTGGAAGGGCGCATGGGCAAGCTTTGGGGAATCAACCAGACCAAGCTCAAGGAGACCCTCGACGCACTCAACCCGGAGTGGTGGGACACACTAGTCCTCAAACTCCCCGACGAGGTTGAGGCATTGCAGAGCGTGGGCAAGCTCCGAGACAACATTTCGCACGGCGGAGACAGCGGCATCAGCCTCCCCACGGTGCAGCAGTACCGAGACTCGGTCTTCCGCCTAGTCGCCTACCTATGCGATCTACTCGATCCCAAGACCACATAGATTGAGCTCTAGCTCAGCAGGTGGCGCCGAGCAAGCAAGAGCTCCGCGATGGGAACGCGTCGTGAGCAAGAGGATCGGCGTACTCCAGTGTCCACCTCAAGACTCGCCCCGCCACAGCTTGGCCAGCGACGGTGACGAGACTGATCTGATGAGCCCACACCCCAGTCCCGATAGTCCAGCTGCTGTTGCGTCCGATGGCGCGACCGGCCTACTCCAAGAGTTCGCGACGGCGCTCCGCGCCGCAAGCCCCGCCTGCAAGCTGCTCATGGCGAGGTTCCGGGATGGCTCGCTCCTGAACGAGACGAAGACCTGAGTTCGCCGAGTAGAGCGGACTCCCGTGCAACGCACGAAGAGAGCGGTCGCATCCCCACCACCGCAGGTCGACGCTGCCCGCGAAGACTCGCCGCCAGGTGCGACACTCGCGATCGTCGTCGCGTACGGCAATGGCGCGACACAGGCTGAGATCGCCGCGGCCCACGGGATCCACGTGCAGACCGTGCGGCGGCGGCTTCTTGAGGCGGGCGTCCTTCTTTACGATCAGAGCACCGCCCTCTCGCCAGAGGAGCAGGCTGATGCCCGGGCACGTCATGCCGCCGGCCACAGTGCCCGCGAGATCGGAAGACACCTCGGAGTCGCGCACGCGACCGTCGGGCGCTTCCTTCGCTCGCCCGAGACCACAGCGCCCACCATCACGCCGAACACGCGATTGCGGCCTGCTCGCACGTCTCCGCGCCTTCAGGATTCGCCGAGAGTGGGCGCACGCATCGGGCAATGTCGCACGCGCGGAGCGTTCACGAGGAACTGCGCATCTCACAGATATCCGACATCCGCGGCCCGATCACGAACCCAATGTACAAGGCTGGAACACCGCTGTCTGCGGCCGAGATCTCCCGCCTCGTGCACGACTACGAATTAGGCATGCCGACGTCCGCGCTTGCCAAGAAGTACGGCGTCCACCGGGCGACGGTCCACGAAAAGCTGCGGAAAAACGGGGTAGACCCGTGTGAGCGGGTGCAGGTCCACGAGCGGGCTTCAGAAATCGAACGACTCTACGAGCAAGGTGACAGCCTCGCCACAATAGGCAAACGCTTCGGCCTGACACCCAGCAAGACTCGACGCCGCCACGATCACCATCGCACACCAAAGCAAAAACCGTGCTGACCTGGGGTAAATGTCCCCCTGAGTCAGCACGGCTCACCAGAATCTGTAGCAGGAGCGGGGCTTGAACCCGCGACCTCACGATTATGAGTCGTGCGCTCTCACCAACTGAGCTACCCTGCCGCACGGCATCCGCACTGCAGATGCGAATACTGCGAGCCCCGAGTCAGGATTGAACTGACGACCCCTTCCTTACCATGGAAGTGCTCTGCCACTGAGCTATCGGGGCGTGCTGCCCCTCGCGGGGCAACCACACGAGAATACCATCACTGTGGCGTCCTCATGAAATCGAGGCGGGTCAGTACGAGTACCGACCCGCGTTCTCACGGAGCCACGGCAGCGGATCGATCTTCGCGCCGTTGACGATGATCTCGAAGTGCAGGTGCGCGCCGTAGGAACGGCCCGTGTTGCCGGTGTGACCGACGACGTCGCCGACCTTCACGGTCTGCCCCGCCTTGACCTGCAGCGAGCCGTACTGCATGTGCGAGTAGTGGCTCGTGACGACCTCGCCGTCGATGACGTGGTCGATGTAGACCGTGACGCCGTAGGCGCCGCCCTGCTCGGTCGCGATGCGCACGACGCCGTCCGCGACTGCCTGGATCGGGGCGCCCTCACCGGGCACGAAGTCGATGCCCTCGTGCAGACGGCCCCAGCGCATGCCGAAACCGGAGCTCATCCCCACGCCGACCTTGAACGGCCACTGGATGGCGGCCTCGGGGTCGTTCGTGAAGACCTCGTTGGAGTAGTTGATGCCCTCTTCGGATGCCACCTCGACGAGTGACATCGTGGAGAAGCTGTCAGAGCGGGCCAGCGACTCGTTCTGCACGTCGGACGACGTGACGAACGCCTGGATCTCATCGCTCTTGCCGCCGGTCGCGCCGGCGCCGGAGGCGGCGACCAGCGACGTGGCCGACAGCGGCTGACCGCCCTGCACAGCGGCGACGGCCTCGGCGGGAAGCGTCATGCCCACCGCGAGCAGACCAGCAAGGCTCATGACGCCGACGGTCGCGCCGACGGCGAGGAACTTGCGCACCGGCGGGCGGCGGCGTGCGACATGTGTGGCGGCGGGGGCCTCATCGGCCGGAGCCGTCTCAGGCTCGGCGACCGGCTCCTCGGCGGACGCCGTGGGAGTCGGACCGGTGGCGACGGAGCGGAAGACCCGCGATGCGGTGGTGAACGGATCGGCGTCGAAGTCGGCCGCGTCGGGGACCGACGCCTCGGCGGCAGCCTGCTCGGCGGCGAGCTGCTCTGCGGCGGGCGGCGCTGCGGCGGCCGGCGTGTCTTCGCTCTCGACGACCTCGCCCGGGGCGGCCGCGTCGGAGTCGGCGACCTCGAGGTCGGTGGACTCGGATGCTGCGGTCGCGGCGGCGACGGCGGTCGCGGCGACGAACACCTCTGCGGTGGTCAGTCGTTCACGGGCGGCGCGGCGAGACAGCGGTGCGGCGGAGACGGGGGAAGTGTCTTCGGAGTCGGCTGCCTGTACCTCTGCCGCGGTGGCCACGATGGGCTCGGTGCGGAGTCGGCTGGACCGGCGCGTGGGCGCAGAGGCAGCCTGGGGGTTCTCGAAGGGCAAAACGAATTCTCTCGGGTTAGACGTCACGCTGGGGGGCGTTCGGGCTCTCATCGTTCGGGGCGACGAAAGTAACGATCGGATAAACCCTAGCCCGAGGAGGCTGGGAATGCCATGAATCGATCACGTTTCCTTTCCGATGATGTCACAGATCCGGTCATGAACCGCAGTTCCACCGGAGATGAGCATGGGTCTCGGCGTGGCGACGTCGATGCGCGACACGCGGCCGCCGGCCTCGACGACGAGCAGCGCGCCCGCGGCGAAGTCCCAGGGCTTGAGACCGCGCTCGAAGTACCCGTCGAGGCGTCCCGCCGCGACGTAGGAGAGGTCGAGCGCCGCCGACCCCGACCGGCGCAGGTCGCGCGCCATCGTCATCACGCTGCGCGTCGTCGCGAGGTCGCCGTCGTGCGTGGCCGGGTCGTAGCCGAACCCGGTGCCGAGCAGAGCTCCTGCCGGAGTCGACTCGTTGACCGAGAGTCGCTGCTCGCCGAGCCGGGCGCCCTGACCGCGCGCGGCGGTGAAGAGCTCGCCCGCGGCGGGCGAGTACACCGCGCCGGCGAGCGGCTCCCACGAGTCCGGGTCGGCGCTTCCCTGCACCGCCGCGATGCTCACCGCGTACATCGGGCTGCCGTAGGCGTAGTTCACCGTGCCGTCGATGGGATCGACCACCCAGGTGATCCCGGTCTCCCCCGACGTGGGCTCCGACTCCTCCCCGAGGAAGCCGTCGCCGGGCCGTGCCTCGCGCAGTCGATCACGGATGAGGGCTTCGACCTCGCGGTCGGCCTCGGTGACGATGTCGGCGATCGACGACTTGGTCGCGGCGAGATGCACACCCTCCGCTCGGCGTCGCCGTGCCAGCTCGCCGGCCTCCTTCGCGATCTCCGATGCGAGGTCGCGCAGTTCGATCTCGGTACTCACTGCGGCGGCATCGGCGGAGCGGGCGGGTATGCACCGGGCGCTTCGGGAGCCGGGGGCGCCGGGGGCACGCCGGGAACCTGACCGGCCGGTGCGGGCGGAGCAGGAGCAGGCGGCGGAGGCGTGGGCGAGTGCGTCGGCGCGCCGGCCTCGGGAGCGGGCGGGAAGCTCGCGACCGGGAAGGGCTGCGCAGCCGCGACGGCGAGCGGAGCCTGCTGCGGCACCTGCGCCTGGGGCATCACCGACGGATGACCCGTGTAGTAGGCGTTCCAGTCCGGCGAACCGTCGGGCAGTACAGGCAGCGGCGTCGAACCGTCGGCGTACGTGGGCCACGCCGGAGCGGACGTGAGCGGCTGCGGCGAGCGCGCCTTCTTCGGCGCGAACAGCGCATTGAGGAGCGGGATCAGCGTGGTGCCGACCGCCGCGAGGATCGTCAGCGCGACCACGATGCGCCAGTACAGCTCGCCGTAGTCGAACGTGTGCGGGAACGTGAGGAAGAAGACCAGCATCCCGACGAGCCCGGCGAGGAACACCAGCGTCACGATGTAGATGACGCGCGTGAAGGTCGTGCGGTGGCGCTGGGCGGCCGGAGTGAAGAGTCGCACGTGCAGCAGGGCCAACTGGAGGATGCCGACCACGAGCAGCAGCTGGAAGAATCGCTCAGCGCCGGTGAAGTACGCGTCATCCTCGGGGAGCCAGATCTTGACCGCCCCGACGAGAAGCGCGATGATCCACGTCACCATGCTCGCCAACGCCAGCCAGTCCGGTCGGTTCGGCGCGAGGCTCGCCTCGAGGATCGCGATGCCCGCGAACCCGGCGAGCAGGAGGATCGTGAGGAACGCGCGACCGATGAGTCCGTCCTGGTCTCCGATCAGCACCCAGATGACGCACACGAGCGCTGCGGCGATCAGAGCGCCGATCGCGATCCAGATCGCTCCCCGGATGAGGAGGGACAGGTTCTTCTTGTCGGCCAGCGGCTGCGGCGGCTGGGCGATCTCCGGCTGGGACATCGCGTTCCTCTCGTTGTGCGGCGTTGCGATCATCCTTGCACGTGCCCCGTCGGATGCGCGGCGGCCGGACGCGATGCGGGAGGAATCACCTCCGATCACCGATCGGTGCAGAAGGGGTCAGCGTGCGGAGCGCGACGATGCGGCGGCGAAGGCGGCGATGCGCGCCTGCGCATCGGGCGTGGCCATCGCCGCACCGATCGAGCGGGCTTCCTCGCTGAGTTGCTCGGCGAAGGTGCGCTCCGGCTGCGACCGGACGAGACGCTTCGCCTGCCCGTAGGCCTCCGCCGCCCCGGCGAGCCAGAAGCGCGCGATCTCCTCGGCGCGAGAGCGGACGAGCCCGGCCTCGTCCGCGGCATCCTCTCCCCTCACCGCCTCGGCAGCGAGTCCCCAGTCGACCGCTTCGTCAGCCGTGAGAAGTCGATCCTGCAGCACGAGCTGCAGGGCTCGGCGCTGACCGACGGCCCGCGCGAGCTGCGCCGACACGGACAGGTCGGGGGTCAGCCCGATGTTCGCGTACAGGCTGCCAAGGCGAGACCGCGATCCCACCACGGCGTAATCGCTGCTGAGTAGGATGCCGAGACCGCCCCCCGCCGTCGTGCCGTGCGCCGCGACCACCACGGGCACCGCGGACTCGGTGAGCGATCGGATGCCGCTGTTGATGACCTCGGCGAGAGCCGTGATGTCGGTGCCGGCGCCCGCGGTCGTCGCCATCTCGATCACGTCGCCGCCCGCGCAGAACGACGGCCCTGCCGCGTCGATGAGGATCGCCCTGACGTCGTCGCGTGCGACGGCCTCTGCCGTGGCGTCGCGCCAGGCGTGCGCCAGCTCGGCGTTGAAGGCGTTCAGCCGCTCCGGGCGGTTCAGAGTGAGCCGGGCGAGCCCCTCGTCGACGGTGGACAGGATGACATCGCTCATGGCTTCTCCTTCGAGCACAGGACGTATGCCCCCAGGCTAACCGCGATCAGGAATCGGCCCACACGCGCGCCGTGAACGCCTCCATGCGGCGACGCGTGCCGTCGAGCCGGAAATCCACCTGCCCGGCGGCGCGGATCTCGTTCGGCGCGAGCGGGTGCGCGAGGCGCACGTTGTCGTGACACGACAGATCGGCGCAGATGTAGGTGCCGACGGAGTCGCCTCGCGCGCCCGCCTCACCCGTGCGCCGCGCGGAGAACAGTGCCACCTGGTTGCCCGGCTGCATCGTGTGGCAGATATTGCACATGCCGGAGCGTGCGCGGCCCGGCTCCGAGACGCGCAGCACGATGCCGGCGATGGACCCTTCGTGCTGCACGAGCACGTAACCACGGCGCCCCGCGCCCGGGTCACGCCAGGCGAAGAAGTCGAGGTAGTCCCAGTCGGTCAGCAGGAAATCGTGCGGCATCTCCATGACGCGCAGTTCATCGGGATCGGCGTTGACGAAGGACGCACGGACGTCTGCCTCGGTGAGCGCTCGCATCCGCCCAGTCTAGGCAGGCCGCCGGGTGCCGGCTCCGCGCACGCCATCGAGCTCCGCCCGGCGGAGAAGGCGCAGCAGCGCCCTCGGCGGATGTGGCCGTCCGAGGAGCGACGGCCGCTCGATCGCCGCGACTCCGGCCACCGTCGCCCGCACGGATCGCCCCTCACGACGGGCGAGGTTCATGACGCACAGCGCCTCCACGTCGGTGCGCAGACGAGCCGTGCCGAACGGCCGCCGAGCCCTCCTCGCCTCGCGCAGCGCCCGCTCACCCAGCGGCTCCGCGGCATCCAGTTCGGCCGCCACGATCAGCGCCAGCAGCAGCCGCAGGCGTGGGGCGAGGTCGGCGCCGCGGCGATCCCCCCGGACGAGCTCCTCGTCGATGCTGAGGTCGAGCAGCGCGCGCCGCTGCAGGCGCGTCTCGCCCGAGGGCCAGTCGGCCGGACGTTGGTCGAGCTGCGGATGCGTGATCGCGGTCATACCGATGAGACGCAGTCCACGGCGATTCATTACGCCGGTGCGCGGAGAATGCGGAGAGAGGATGCCCCGGCATCCGCCTGGTCAGCGCGCCGCGCGCTGCATCGCCTGATCCGCCTCCGAGACGATGTCGCGCATGGCGGCGGCCGCTGCCTTCGCATCGCCGCTCGCGACCGCGAAGGCGACGTCGCGGTGCCACTGCACGGCGTTCTGATCGGCGACGTGCGGCATGAGGTCATGCTCGGTGCGGCCTCGGAGCACCGCCTCGACGGTACCGCCGAGTGCCGCGAGCATCGCATTGCCCGACGCCTCGAGCAGCAGGCGGTGGAACCGCACGTCCGCCGCGAGGTAGCGCTCGCGATCGGCCTCATGGTCCTCTTGCGCCATCTCCACGACCAGCGAGACGAGGTCGACCTTCTGCACCGCGGTCGCCCCGCCGGCGGCGAGCCGCGCGGCCAGGGGCTCAATGGCGGAGCGGAGCTGACTGAGCTCGCGCAGCTGTTCATCGCGGCCCGGTCCGTCGAGTCGCCAGGCGATGACCTCGGGAGCGTAGACGTTCCAGTCGGCGCGCGGCCGCACCTCGACGCCCGACTTGCGCCGCACCCAGACGAGTCCGAACGACTCGAGCACGCGCACCGCCTCTCGCGCGGCCGACCGCGACACCCCTCGTCGTTCCGCGATCTCGACCGTCAGCATCCGTGAACCGGGGGCGTGCACGCCGTCGACGATGGCTCGACCGAGCTCGTCGACGAGGGAATCGTGCAAGGGGCTGCCGTTGCGCGGAGCAGTCATGGATCGAGTATGCCCTGGCGTCACCGCGTCACGCAGCACATCAGATAGGCGGAAAGCAAATCATGATCACGATGACCAGGAATCATGCTTATTATGTACGACGTAAAGCCGTTCGCCCGGATCAAGGAAGCTCATGGCACCCAACCCGTACCTCAGCACGCTCGCGGCCGCCGTCTCCGACGCCGCACCGACCGACCGCCCGGCAGGTCAGCTCATCGCCGCCGCCGTCCTCGGCATCGCCGTCATCGTCATCCTCATCACGTGGGTGAAGCTGCACCCGTTCCTCTCCCTCACCATCGGCGCTCTCGCGACCGGCGCGATCGCGGGCATGGACATCGGCGCATCGGTGACGAGCTTCTCCGCCGGCTTCGGCTCGACCATGGGGGGCGTCGGCATCCTCATCGCCCTCGGCGCGATCTACGGCAAGCTGCTCGCCGACTCAGGCGGCGCCGACCGCATCGTCGACACGCTCGTATCCCGCGCGAGCGCACGGTCGCTCCCCTGGGTCATGGGCCTGATCGGCGCCGTGATCGGCCTGCCCATGTTCTTCGAGGTCGGGCTCGTGCTGCTCGTTCCCGTCATCATCCTCGTCGCCCGTCGCTCGGGGCAGTCGCTCATGCGCATCGCGATCCCGACCCTCGCAGGACTCTCCGCCATGCACGGCCTGGTGCCGCCGCACCCCGGCCCCCTCGCCGCCATCGACGCTCTCGGCGCGAACCTCGGCCTGACCCTCGCCTTCGGCGTGATCGTCGCGATCCCCGCCGTCATCATCTCCGGACCGCTGTTCGCCCGGTTCGCCGCGCGCTGGGTCGACGTCCCCGTCCCCGAGCTCTTCGTCTCGGCGGAGGACTCCGGTGACGAGCCGAAGCGCCGCCCGTCGTTCGGCGCCACGCTCATCAGCATCCTGCTGCCGGTGTTCCTCATGCTCGCCAAGGCGATCGCCGACATCACCGCCGCCGGGTCCGACGCGCCGTGGAAGGTCGCTCTCGACTTTCTCGGCACTCCCGTCATCGCGCTCCTGATCGCCGTCATCGCCGGCTTCTTCATCCTCGGCCACGGCGCGGGATTCACCCGCGACAAGGTGAACGACATCGTCGGCTCGTCGCTCGGACCGATCGCCGGCATCCTGCTCATCGTGGGCGCGGGCGGCGGCTTCAAGCAGGTGCTGGTCGACACCGGCATCGGCGAGGTCATCGCCCAGTTCGTCTCCGGCTCTTCTGTCTCGGTGCTGGTGCTCGCGTGGCTCGTCGCGGTCGTGATCCGCATCGCGACGGGTTCGGCGACGGTCGCGACCATCACCGCGGCCGGCATTCTCCAGCCGCTCACCGAGACGCTCGACTCCCCCATGGTCGCGCTGCTCGTGCTCGCCATCGGCTCCGGCTCGGTGTTCCTCTCGCACGTCAACGACGCGGGCTTCTGGCTCATCAAGGAGTACTTCGGCCTCAGCATCCCGCAGACCCTGAAGTCCTGGACCGTGCTCGAGTGCCTCATCTCGGTGACCGGACTCGCGGGCACCCTGCTGCTGAGTATGGTGGTGTGACCATGATGGCTGCACAGGCTCCCGTTCTCGTGCTCATGGGCGTCGCCGGCACCGGCAAGTCCACGGTCGCCGCGATGCTCGCCGGACGGCTCGGCTGGACGTTCGAAGAGGGCGACGACCTGCACCCCGAGGCGAACGTGAAGAAGATGGCGTCGGGCGATCCGCTCACCGACGACGACCGCTGGCCGTGGCTCGACCGCATCGCGGAGTGGATCGACGAGCGCATCGCAGCCGGAGAGCCGGGCATCATCACGTGCTCGGCGCTCAAGCGGAGCTATCGCGACGTCCTCCGCCGCGACGCGGTGACCTTCGTGCACTTCGTCGGCGACCGCGAGCTGATCCTGGAGCGGATGCTGCGCCGTCAGGGCCACTTCATGCCCACGACGTTGCTCGACTCGCAGTTCGCGACCCTCGAACCGCTGGGCGCCGACGAGAAGGCCATCGAGGTCGCGATCGATCAGACCCCGCAGCAGCAGACCGCGGAGATCGCGACACGGCTGCGGTTGCTCGCCGACTACTGACCGAGCGGGACTCGTTCAGCGATAGAGCAGGTCGGATGCCACGGCATCCGACCACTCGGGCACCGCCAGCGCGTCCGGCGCGTCCCACTCCCCCGCGACGATCTGCGCGAACGCATTCTCTACGCCGAACAGCTTCTCGAGCGGCGTCCAGTCGGACTCCCCCGGCATCGGCACGAGCGAGCGTTCTTCCAGCGCTCCCGGATGCAGCTCGGCGAGCAGCGACAGCAGTCGCACACCGGTGCGCACGGGCCGGAAGACGTCGGGGTCCGTCACGTGCAGGATCACGCCCTCGCACGCCTCTCCTGCATGATCTCGCACGCGCGGCGTGAAGCCGTACGGCACTGCCGCGAGGCCGGGCAGATCAGCCGCTGCGATCGCCTTCGCGTACTCCTCGCCGTCGATGAACGGTGCCGCGATCACGCGGAACGGCACGGCGGTGCTGCGCCCCTCCGAGACGTTGACCCCCTCGGCGAGGCAGGTGCCCGGGTAGAGCAGAGCCGTGGCCGCAGACGGCAGGTTCGGCGATGGCGGCATCCAGGTGAGTTCCTGCCGGCCGAGCGCCGAGCGAGCACGGTTCCACCCGGTGGCCTCGACGATGTGCAGCTCCACGTCGATCCCGCGGGTGCGCACCCAGTGGCGGGCGAGCTCGCCGATGGTGAGTCCGTGGCGGATCGGCATCGTCCAGCGGCCGACGAGCGATCGGGCGTTCTCGTCGAGCATGGGCCCTTCCGCCTGGTCGAGCCGCCCGCCGATCGGGTTGGGCCGGTCGAGCACGACCACGGCCACGCCGGCGGCGGCACACGCCTCGAGCACATGGCTGAGCGTCCAGATGTAGGTGTAGAACCGCGCACCGACATCGGGGAGATCCACGAGCATCACGTCGATGCGCCCGAGGTCGTCGGCCGACGGACGCACCTGGTCGCCGTAGAGGCTGCGCACCGGCACGCCGGTGACGGGGTCGATGTCGTCGCTGACCAGCTCCCCCTCCCTCGCCCGACCGCTGAGTCCGTGCTCGGGTCCGAAGAGCAGGTCGAGCCTCCACCCGACCTCGGGCAGGGACTCGCGGCCCCGCCGGAGCTCGCTCGTCAGCGCGAGGTCGTTCGTCAGCATCCCGAGCCGCTGTCCGGTCAGGCGGGTGGTGAGTCCTGCGGGGAGGTCGCGGGCGATGAGTCGGTCGATGCCGAGGAGCATGATCAGTCGATTCTGTGGTCGGTGACGGCGTGGAACGTGCGCTGCAGGTTGTCGGAGATCGTGTCGTACTCGACCTGCGCGATGCGAGTGAACAGGAAGTCGAGCACCGCCAGTTGCGCGATGCGGCTCGCCATCGCGCCCGAACGGAAGGTCGACTCCGACACGGCGGTCACCAGCACGAGATCGCACACCTGCGCGAGCGGCGAGCGCGGGTTGTTCGTGATGGCGATGGTGGCGGCACCCGCTTTCGCGGCTGTCTGCGCGGACTGCACGATTTCGAGCGTTCGGCCGGAGTGCGAGATCGCGATCGCGACATCGCGGCCGTCGAGGAGGGCCGCGCCGGTCAGGGCGAGGTGCAGATCGGTGCGGGCCTGCGCCCAGAACCCGGCGCGGTGCAGCTTCTGCTCGAGGTCGAGGGCGGCCAGGCCGCTGGAGGCCGTGCCGTAGATGTCGATGCGGCGCGCACCGCGGAGTGCGGCGACACAGCGTTCGAGCTCGTCGATGTCGAGCTGGCGGGCCGTGCGCTCGATGGCGGCTGCCTCGGAGAAGGCGATCTTCCGCACCGTGGTGACGGCGTCGTCGTCGCGGTCGACGTCTCCACCCGAGACCTGGAATCGCTCGCGCTCGGAGTCGCTGCGGCTGAGCTCCGCGGCGAGCGCCATGCGCATCTCCGGGTACCCGGCGAACCCGATGCTGTTCGTGAAGCGCGCGACGCTCGCTACCGACGCCTTGCAGGAGCCCGCCAGTTGCGTGATCGACGCGTCGACGACGACCTGCGGTTGGGCCAGCACGTACTCGGCGACCCGACGCTCGGTGGGGGTGAGCGTCGACAGACGCTGGTGGATCGCGGTCACGACGCTGTTGGACACATGAACATGATGACAGAGCGCCGGCGACTTTTGGTAAAGATTTTCAGGAAGGTCTTGCATTTCTGAAAGTAATTCCCCAGAGTGTCTAGTGCGCGCCACACTCCCCCGAGGCCGCAGCACGACAGAGCAGTCGCACGGCCCCGCATCAGCACCCCGGTGCGTAGACAGACGCCTCTCCGTCGCACAGCAGAGCAAGCCGCCCCATCGGCTCTCACCACCGAGAGGAATCCCATGCGACACCCATCGACACGTATCGCCCTCACCGCCGGCATCCTCGTCACGGGCCTCGCCGTGGCCGGCTGTGCTCCCGCGGCCTCCAGCGGCGAAGCCGGAGGCGGTGAGAATGTCACCCTCAAGGTCTGGTCGTGGCAGGCGTCATCCTCCCCCAAGTGGGAGGCCGTCTTCGACACCTACGAAGAGTCGCACCCCGGTGTGACGATCGAGTTCGAGGGCTTCCAGCCGACCGAGTACAACCAGATCCTCGCCACCGGCCTCGAGGGCAGCGACGGACCCGACATCGCGATGCTCCGCGCCTACGGCGGCATCCAGTCGGCGATCCAGTCCGAGCAGCTGGTGCCGATCGACGACATCGTCGACGGTCTCGACCAGTTCGATCCGACGGTGCTCCGCGCCGCGCAGGGCAAGGACGACGGCGTCACCTATGGCGTCCCGTTCGCATACCAGACGATGCAGATGTTCTACAACAAGACCATGTTCGACGAGATGGGTCTCGAGGAGCCGAAGGACTGGGACGAGTTCATCGAGCTGCAGGAGACCCTGCTCGAGGAGGGCGTGACGCCCATGGCCCTCGGTGCTCGCGAGGACTGGGTGCTGCCGATGTTCCACGACATCGTCGGATCGGCCCAGTACGGCGGTTCTGACTTCGAGGAGAAGGTGCTCGCCGGCGACGTCGACTTCACCGACCCCGCCTACGTCGCGTCGCTGCAGACCGTCAAGGACATGCAGAAGTATCTCGACAAGAACGTCAACGCCATCGCGGTGGCGGATGCCGTGCTGCAGTTCACCTCCGGACAGGCGGCCCAGTGGCCGGGCGGGTCGTTCGATCTGCCGACCTTCCAGAGTTCCGCCCCCGACACCGAGTGGGGCGTCTACGAGGTGCCGCCGGCACCCGGCAGCGCGCTCGACCACGCGGTCACGCCCGGCTACGCCGACGGCAGCTTCGGCATCAACGCCGCCAGCGAGAAGCAGGATGCCGCGGCCGAGCTGCTGAACTGGATGACGACGACCGAGTTCGGTCAGCTCGTCGCCGACGAGGTCGACCAGTTCTCCGCGCTCCCTGGCGTGAAGTACTCCGACCCGCTGATGCAGGAGATGAACGAGCAGTACACCGCGAACCCCGCTCCGTACCTGCTGCTCGTCGACTTCCGCTACGGCGACCCCACGGGCACCGCGGTGCTCGGCCCGGACATCCAGGCGATGTTCCTCGGCGACAAGACGCCCGAGCAGCTCGGCACCGACCTGCAGTCCGGCGTCTCCACCTGGTTCACACCCGGTTCCTGATCCGCATCATCCGCACCGACCGGGCGTCGGCGACGGCGCCCCCTCTCGGAGCGAAAGACTCGACATGGCTCTGACCATCCCCCTCCGGCGCACGACGCCGAACCGCCGCAGCCGCACCGGCATCGCACTCACCACCCCCACCGCGCTGCTCTTCGTGCTGCCCGCGGCCGTGCTGTTCGCGGTGCTGATCCTGTACCCGATGCTCGCCGCGCTCAGCTACTCCCTGTTCGACTGGCAGGGCACCAGGCAGGGCGGCTTCGCCGGCTTCGGCAACTACATCACGCTGCTCACGACCGAGCCGTACGCGTCCGAGCTGTGGAACGCGTTCGGGCACAACCTGTTGCTGTTCGTCGGGGCGCTGGTCTTCCAGAACTCCCTCGGCCTCGGCATCGCCACCCTGCTGCACCGCCGCAAGCGCACCAAGCGCTTCTTCCAGACGATCTTCGCGCTGCCGTACCTCGTCAGCCCGATGGTGATCGGATACCTGTGGTCGCTCATGCTGTCGCCGCTGTTCGGGCCGGTGAACGCGATCCTGCGCGGCGTCGGTCTCGAGAGCCTCGCACTCCCTTGGCTCGGCGACCCGCAGCTGGCGATCTGGGTGATCGTGCTCGTCAGCGCGTGGCAGTGGATCGGCTTCCCCATCCTCCTGTACGGGGCCGCGCTCGGCGGCATCCCGGAGGAGATCGAAGAGGCCGCAGCCCTCGACGGCGCGACCGCCGGCAAGCGCTTCCGGTACATCACCCTGCCGATGCTCACCCCGACCATCGGCATCATCACCGTGCTGACGTTCATCGGCAGCATGGAGGCGATGGCGATCCCGTTCGCTCTCGCCGGCTCCAACGGCGCCCCCGCCGGGTCGACCGACGTGATGATGCTGCTCTTCTACCGCACCGCGTTCGAGTCCGGTAACCCGAACTCGATCGGCGTCTCGTCCGCTCTCGCGACCGTGCTCTTCCTCTTCATCATGGTGATCTCCGTCGTCATCACCTCGACCATGCGTCGAGCCGAACGAAAGCTGTTCTGATGAGCCTCCTCACCGATTCGCGCACCGAGCCGAGCACCGAGGCGATCGTCTCCCGGCGCCCGGACGCCCGTCGTCGGCGCAGCAGCCGCACCTCCGACACCCCGCTGCTCGGACGCATCTTCGCGAACGTGTTCCTCTGGGGCTACGCGCTCGTGGCGATCGGGCCGCTGCTGCTCATGGTCAACAACTCGCTGCGCACGCAGCAGCAGATCGCGACCGAGCCGCTGGGCCTCCCCCTGCAGCCGACGTTCACGAGCTTCCAGAACGCGTGGATCACGGCATCCTTCGACACGTATTTCATCAACTCGATCACCGTGACCGTCGGATCGGTGATCGTCACGACCGTGGTGTCGGTGCTCGCCGCGTACGCGTTCGCCCGCGCTCGCGCGAAGTTCTTCCGCGGCATCGAGGCGGTGTTCCTGTCGGGACTCATGCTGCCGGTGCACCT
Source organism: Microbacterium hydrocarbonoxydans (assembly GCF_023715885.1). Classification (GTDB taxonomy): domain Bacteria; phylum Actinomycetota; class Actinomycetes; order Actinomycetales; family Microbacteriaceae; genus Microbacterium; species Microbacterium hydrocarbonoxydans_C. The sequence goes on from NZ_JAMBOY010000002.1 coordinate 832,010, forward strand.
GGCGATCCTGCCGCTGTTCTACCTGCTCGACTCGCTGCGCATGACGAGCAACGTGTTCAGCCTGATCCTCGTGTACGGCGCCCTCGGCATCCCGTTCACGACGTTCGTGCTGACGGTGTTCTTCCGGGCGCTGCCGATCGAGCTCGAGGAGGCCGCGCGCATCGACGGCGCCGGTCCCTTCCGCACGTTCCTGCAGATCCTCCTGCCGCTCGTGCGTCCTGCGCTCGCGACGGTGATCGTGTTCCGGTTCGTGCCGGTGTGGAACGACTTCTTCTACCCGCTGATCCTGCTGCGCGACCGCGGGTCGTACACGCTGCCGGTGGGCCTGACCCGCTTCTTCGGCGAGTACTCGACCGACTGGCCGCAGCTCTTCGCGGGCCTGACGATCGCGACGATCCCGCTCGTGGTGCTGTTCCTGCTGGCGACGAAGCAGATCATCAACGGCCTCACCTCCGGCATGAGCAAGTGACGCAGCCGTGGTGAACGCAGCGCCCGGGTCGGCCTGGGCCTCGCTCAGGTCGGCCGGCGGCATCGAGGAGGTCGTGGTCGCCGGGACCCCTGCGCACGACGACCCGATTCGCCTGACCGACGAGCACCTGTTCGACCTCGCCTCGGTGACGAAGATCTTCACGACCGTCACGGCCCTGCGACTGGTCGACGAGGGATCGCTCGATCTCGACGCGCCGGTCGCGGCCGTGCTGCCGGTCGGGTCGGGACGCGACGCCGAGACGATCACGCTGCGCCGCCTGCTCACGCACACCTCGGGGCTCCCCGCCGAGGGGCGGCTCTGGCGCACCGGCATGCGCGGCGAGCAGCTGCGCGAGGCGGTTCTCGGCGCGGCGCTGCTGAGTCGGCCAGGAGAGATCCACCGGTACTCGGACGTCGGGTTCATCGCGATCGGCGAGCTGCTGGAACGAGTCTCCGGCCGACGGCTCGACGAGCTCGTCGGCGAGACCGCCGCGCTGATCGGCGCCGAATCGCTGACCTGGACCCCTGAGGCCGAGCGCGCGGTGGCGACCGAGGTGCAGCCCGACCGCGGCCTCGTGCGCGGAGAGGTGCATGACGAGCTCGCGGCGGCGCTCGAACGTCCCGCCGGCCACGCCGGGCTCTTCGGGACCGTGCACGACGTAGCCGCACTGGCCCGCGTGGTGCGCGACGACGGCATGGGCGCGGGGGGCCGCGTCCTGTCTTCCGAATCCGCACGGCTGCTGAGAGAGCCCGCCGCGCCGGCCGACGGCTTCGAGCAGGCGGTGGGCCTGCGGGTCCGCGACGCGAGCTGGATGGGACGGGCGGATGCCGTCGGCCACACCGGCTTCACCGGCACCGCCTTCGCGGTCTCGCCCCGCACCGGCGACTACGGAGTCCTCCTGCTCAACCGGGTGCACCCCACGCGGGAGAGCGCCGACGTGAGCGCCGTTCGTCGATCCTTCTTCGCGTTCCTGGCGGCCTGAGACACGAGAAGGGCGGGAACCGTCCTCCGGTTCCCGCCCTTCGCCGTTCGCGGAGCGCTCAGTTCTTGAAGGCGTCCTTGACGTTCTCGCCGGCCTTCTTGGCGTCGGCCTTGACCTGGTCGGCCTTACCCTCGGCCTCGAGCTTGTCGTTGTCGGTCAGCTTGCCGACGGTCTCCTTCGCCTTGCCGGCGATGTCCTGAGCGGCGTTCTTGATCTTGTCGTCGAGTCCCATGGTGCTTCCCTTCGTGGTGGTGGATCCTGACGGCGAGATGGTCTCTCGCCGTCTTATCGCCGGCCTGTGAGCATCCGACGATAAGTCTGTGAGTGTCTGTCGCCGCTTGCGTCAGGACAGGCGGCGCTGGTCGTGGGCGAGCCGAGCGCGGAGTCCGGTGTGGATCGACACGTACGTAGCTGTCTCGCGTCCGGTGAGGGTGGCGAGGTTGGTCAGCAGTCGGTCGAGGTGGTCGACGACCTCGCGCGGGTCGGTGTTCTGCCGTGGGGTGACCGCGACGTGCAGCACCGGCTCGCGATGGATGTCGTTCGCGGTGACGCTCGTCGACAGGATCTCGTCGCGGTTCGCGAGGGAGTTCTTGACGGCATCCGACACGAAGGACTCCGTGACCGTCACGCGCCCCAGCGGGTTCTGCGATCCCGAGGAGCGCAGCGCCGTCTTCGAACGGCGACCCGCCACGCTGGTGAGCGCCAGTATCAGCAGCACGATGACGACGACGACGGCGGCGACGGCTCCGATCGCGACCCAGGAGACGCTGCCCCCGGCGATGGTCGTCGCGGCGATCGCCTGATCCAGCCAGGACTCGGAGTTCTTGCCGGCCTCGCTCCAGATCTCGCTCGCGGTGGGCCAACTCATGATCGTGATGCCCACGGCGCCGAGCGCCAGGAACAGAAGACCGATGATGAACAGCAGGATGCGGTTCAGGGCGCGATTCGTGTTGTTCACAGCTCGTCATCCTCCTGGGTCGGGCGTTCGATGCGCACGCGGGTGCGGACGCTGCGGGTGAGACGGTAGGTCTCGATCTCGGCCTCGGCTGCCGCCTGCACGGCGGCCTTGTCGACGGGGATGCCGGCGCCCGGCCGCAGGGTGACGTCGACACTGCGGTGTCCGACGCCGACGGTGACGTCGTCGCGGGCGAGCCCGGTTTCCTCGGAGAGATGCTGGGCCAGGGCGCTCGCGATCACGCCGTTGTCGACGACCACGGCGCGGTCGCCCGCGTCGATGGTGTGGCGGGAGAGCCTGCCCGGGGTCACGGCCAGCCAGATGAAGATGAGCCCGATGATCGCGAGCGCGACGCTGCCTGCGATGACGAGGCCCGCGGGCTGGGCCGTCGGCAGCCCCACGAGCCACCCCGCCGCCGCGGCCGGACCGAGCAGGAGCGCCGGCTGGGCCAGGAGGCTCAGCACGATCTCGAGACCGATGTAGGCCAGGGCGAGGATGAGGAGGATGACCGCGACGAACATCGCGGCGGTGCGCGGTGAGTGGGTCTCGCGTCGCACGACGCGACGCAGTGCCGGGCTGGTCATCGCACTCGTCTCCTTTCGGGGATGGTCGCTCCGGTGATGGTCAGCGCGATTCGGCTGACCTCACGGCCGAGGATGCCGGTGAGGCGCTGCTGCAGCTGTTCCTGCAGCTCCCTGGCGCGGTCGAGGACGGGGGTGGTTTGGGAGATCGCGACGGTGTCGTCGAGATCGGGGACGGGTAGCGGGCTGGAGATGCGGAGGGCGATCCCCGTGCCTCGCTCGATGACGTCGGCCTTCACGTCACTGCGGGAGACGCCGATCAGCGACGCGGAGGCCTGCTCCACGACGGTTCGATAGACGCGTTCCCGCACGATGACGCGGCCGGGAAGGGCTCCCCCGCCGGCGGCGGGCCCTGAGGGGCCGCCACCGGCGATGACGTTCTGGTCGACGCTCATCAGGAGGTTCGCCGCCCCGTGAAGACGTCGGCGAGGCTGCGGACGTCGAGCTTGCCGGAGACGATGCGCCCCACGAGCGCGCCGATGCCGGCGAGGACGGCCACGAGGAGGAATCCCCAGAAGCCGAACGCCAGAGCGGCGAGCGCGAGGAGGGCACCGATCAGGGCGCCGGTGGACGTGGGGCTCATGAGACGCGCGACTCCTCGTTCTCGGTGCTGTCGTCGCCCGGCACGTGCACGTCGTTGACCTCGACGTTGACCTCGACGACCTCGAGACCGACGAGGCGCGTGATCGCACCCGCGACGGCGGCGCGGACGTTGTTCGCGACCTCCTGGATGGGGGCGGGGTACTCGACGACGATGGTGATGTCGGCGGCGGCCTGGGTCTCCCCGACCTCGACCTTCACACCCTGCGCGAGGTCGGTCGCGTTGATGACGTCGCGGATGGCGCCGAACGCGCGGGCTCCGCCGCCACCGAGCGCGTACACGCCCGGGATCTCACGCGCCGCGATACCGGCGACCTTCGCGACGACGCCGTCGGCGATCGTCGTGCTGCCTGCGGCGTTCACGTCGGCGGGGACTCGCGACGTCGAGAACGACGACGAGCGGTCGACGCGCGGCGCGGGCGTGGCCGCGGCGGTGGTGTCAGCCAGCTCCTTCTCGGCGGGGCTGGTGGAAGTGTTCTTCTGGTCCTGCGTTGCCATGACGAGTCCTATCTGTATCGACGGCCGGCCGATCCCTGAGGGGTGTCGCCGGGAGCGTGTGTGTCGCTCATAGATAGGACGCACGAGGTGCGCGATTCGTCACAAAGAAGTTCGAGAAGGGGCGAAGAAGTTTCGGGAGGAGGGAAGAGAGCGCTGACGGGGTGCGGGGATCGCCGCGCACCCCGTCAGGACATCACTCTCGGGATGCCGCGGCGCTTCGCCGGCGGGACCTCGTCATGAGCACGGTCCCGCCCGCCACGAGGAGGGCCAGCGCCGTGAGGATCGTCGCGACGGGGAACTCGGTGCCGGTGGAGGCGAGCGAACCCGGCTGTGCGGAGCCGGCGGCTCCCGGCGCTGCGGCGCCGCCGCTGCCGGTACCACCGGAAGGCGTGCCGGGATCGGATGGGTCGACCGGGTCGACAGGATCCACCGGGTCGACCGGCCCCGCGGCGACCGCGGCGGGCGCGCTCTCCACCGCTGCGGCGTCGAGCGCGGTGACGACCCAGGTCTCTTCGGCCGCACGAGCCGTGGAGCCGAGTGCCGCGAGCTCGGACGCCGGGACCGTGTAGCCCGCTTCGGCCGCGCCCCCTGCCCAGATCGTGTCGACGAGTGTGCCGCTTCCCGCCACGATCTCCTCGGGCGTGCCCGTACCTCGGTAGATCGCATACTGGCGCGCTTCTGCGGCATCGCCGGCTCGCCACGTCAACCGGTCGTCGGTCAGGGCGAGGTCGGTCGGGGCGGAGACCATCCCATCCGACAGCCACGGCTTGGCGGGAACCAGCGTGGGGTGCGCGAACGCCTCGCTGCGGAGCAGGTCGATCGCGGTGTTCTTCGCCTGGTGCTTCGGCTGCTGGTCGGGGGGCAGCGCCGCGATGTCACTCGGCTTCATGTCGTTGTAGCTGAAGAGCACGCTGCCGTCGATGCCGTCGAGCTTCTGGTTGAAGCGGACCTGGTTCGGCACCTCCTCGGGGTTCATCCATGCGGCTTCCCACCCGCCGTTGTTCACGTGCTTGTAGAGGGCGTGACCGACGTAGACCTGCGTGCGGCTGCCCTCTGCGACGTCGCTCCACCATCGAGCGAGCTCGCCGTACGGGGCGGCAGCCTGGTCGAAGCTCCAGTAGATCTGGGGCGTCACGTAGTCGATCAACTCGTCCTGCACCCAGGCGCGGGTATCGGCGAACACCGCATTGCTGTAGGTCTGCGACGACGCGGTCGGCGTGTTCGATCCGGCCGGATTCAGCGCCCTGTGCTCCCAGATGCCGAACGGGCTGATCCCGAGCTGCACCGCTGTGCCGGCATCCGCGTTGTGGGCATCGATCACATCACCGACCTGGGTGACGAGATCGGTGATGTTGTCGCGTCGCCACGCCTCGATGCCCTCCGGGCTGTCGGCGTACCCTGCCGTCAGCCCGAACTCCTCGAACGTCGCGCGGTCCTCGCCCGCCGTCCCGAAGAACACGTTCACGCCGTCGACCGTGATCCGGTACGGGTAGAAGTAGTCGTCGAAGTGGATCGCGTCGACGTCGTAATTCTCGACGATCTCGGCGACCGAGTCGGCGACATACGCCGGGACCTCGGGCTGGCCAGGGTCGAGGAACAGCTTCTCTTCGAACGACAGCACCCAGTCGGGATGCTGGACGGCGAAGTTGTCGTCGGCGAGGATGCCGGCTTCGTTGAGCGCGGCGATGTACTCGGGGATGGTGAGAGCCTTGACCTCGTCGGCGGTGAGGCCGAGTGCTGCGAGAGTGGCGGGCGCGGTCATCTTCGTGTTCGTCACCCGGTACGGGTTGAGCCAGGCGTGGAACTCCATGCCGCGCGCGTGGGTCGCGTCGACCAAGCGCTGCAGTGGGTCGTAGCCCGGGTCGGCACCCTGAGTGCCGGTGAGGAACTCCGACCACGGGTTGAGGGTCGACGGGTAGTACGCGTCGAGCAGCGGCCTGACCTGGAAGATCACGGCGTTCATGTTCCAGGCGGCGAAGTCGTCGAGCACCGTCGCGTATTTCGCATCGAAGTCAGCGACGTCGGTCGGCTTGCCGAAGTTGAGGTTGCCGATCGTGCCGACCCACGCGCTCGAGAAACGGCGGTTCTCGGGCTCGAGGCTCGTCGGGATCGTGACCTGCTCCTCTGAACCGGGGTACGTCTCCACGGGCGTCGCGCTGTATCCGTACGTGCCGTCGGCGTTCTTCACGTACGCGGTCAGGGCCTCCTCGTCGACGGCTGCTCCCGCGGCGGCGGCGGGCGCGGTCAGCGCGAGCACTGCCGCTGCAGCGATCGCGATGGGTCTTCTCTTCATCGAGTCCTCCTCGGCCGTCCTGGAAATGCTTTCCACAGTTGCGACCTGTTGTGAAAGTTACTATCACTCTGACACACGCCGGTGAGGATGACCAGGGGCAAGTGGAGTCGGGGAGGGTGGACAAGCAAAAGACCCCGACCGGATGTCTCCGGTCGGGGTCTTGGAATCCTGCGTTTCGGTGGCGAGTGAGGTGTCTGGGTTCAGGACATAGGCGACACGTGATCGGCGACACGTGAGTCGCGTCATAGGCGACAGTGGGGCATGTCGTCGAAGCATCGGGTCGTGGTGTTGAAGATCATCGCTGGAGAACTCTCGA
>NZ_JAMBOY010000003.1 GCF_023715885.1 Microbacterium hydrocarbonoxydans
TCACGGCTTTGATCAGGATCTCGTACTTGGCCACCGTTCACGATGTCCTGAGACATCCCCGCGACACCAGATGAACTGTTCACGATGTCCCGAGACACCCGTTCACGATGTCCTGAAACCAGACACCACCGTCACCGCCATGGAAACCCCCGAGAAATCGGGGGTTCTTCCGTATCCGGGGTGGGGCGTGGTGCATTGGTGGTGCAGATTTCGAGCGAGCGCCGCGAGGACCTCTCCGAACCGGGTGCGATCTGGGGCCGAACTCCCTCCGTCACCTCGAGGGTCCCTCCTCCCTTTGAAGCGGCTGCGGTGCGGTCTTCGTTGTTAGGTGCGCGCCTGGAACCCGTATGCTCACGCTCATGGCTCCCCGACCACGCTAATAGTCCGGATAAGTGTTCTTATCGTCGGTAATGGGCCAGACGTTGAAGTGAGATGCGGCTGAGTAGGTGAGCGGCGTCTGACCGGTCGCCGAGCGGGATCGCGAGGGCCTGCACCATCGCAAAGTAGCGAGGCACTGCACGTCATCTCGAATGCGGCATGAGGTGATCGGAACCTGCGAGGTGTACTGCCAGGACTGCCAGGACCTCGCTCATTCCTGCTCTGCGCCGTAGCCAGAGTCCGTACTTGAAGGTCTCCGCTCGATCATCGACAACGGCGCCACGGTGAGTCGCCCGCTCGTCGTCTGAGCAGCACGGCGAGCGAACGCATGACCGCAGGGTCTTGCGTGGCGTGTGGTGCTCAGGTGGAATACCGTCATGCGCAGGTTGGTCGTTTCGGTACTCACGTCTGTCGATGGCATGTTTGAGGGGCCTGCGAAGGACCTCAGTCAGATGCCGTTCGAGGACGCGTTCAACACCCACAACCTCTCTCTGCTGCGGAACGCCGCGACGCTGGTGTACGGCAGCACGTGGTTCCCCGACAACTGGCGCTCCTGGTCCGCCGTCGCCGCCGACTCGGCGCAGAGTGACCGAGACCGTGAGATCGCGTAGGCGGTACTGGCGATGGAAGCGATCGTCATCAGTGACTCGATGACGATCGCCTCAGATGAAACCCTGGGCCGAGACAACGCGAGTCGTCGCGCGAGACGATGCGATCGACGAGATCCGCACGCTGAAAGCCGGTGACGGTGGGGACATCTTGATGTTCGGGAGCGCCACGGCATGGAACCCGCTGATGGTCGCTGGGCTCGTCGATGAGCTCATCGTTCTCGTGGGTGCCGCGCTCATGGGGTCCGGGTCTCCGCTGTACAGCGGGCCGCGCATCGGGCTCGACCTGGTGAGCGCCCGCACGGTGCCGAACTCACAGCTCGTCGAGCTGCGCTACGCGCCAGAGGGCGGATAGCTCGATGTTTCTGTGACCCCATACGAAAGTGGGGATGGCACCGCACTGCGTTCCGTGAGAGCGTGGAGACATCCCCACCAGCGACTCGGACGGATTGCGCCTCTTGGCACGGGTTCCCGTGGAGATAGAGGAGAGACGAGGCCCATCATGGGCAAGTTCATCTACGAGGGCGGACCGAAGGTCGACATCGAAGACCGGGCCCTCACGCACGTCCAGCTGGTCATCACGGCAAAGCTCCGGCGCGGAGAGCCGTTCGCGTTCTCCTGGAGGAAGACGCAGCATCGGCGGCGGCCGCACGACCGTCTGGGTGCATGCCGGCTCGAACATCGTGTTCAAGTACTTCGGAAGCCGGGCGCCGAAAGTGAACCGAGCGTGGATCGACGATCTGTCCTTCGCCGCGAGTGCGCCGTCAGGTCTGTACGTGACGCCGGAGCCGGCGGCGACGAGTGCGACGGCGCGGCCTGTCGAGTTGGTCTGAGACGCTCACACGCGAGCGGTCTTGGACTGCGACGTCTTGGACTCGCTCATAGGGCGGCTCCTCTCGAGTACGCGAAGAGCCGCCCCGACGTTGATGCGCGGGGCGGCTCTTCAGTGGGCGGGTCGTCAGCTATGCGTGCCGGCGACCTCGTACTCGGCGACGAGTGCCTTCGCCGCTGCGAGGAACTCGGGGTCGATGCGTACACCTCCAAGGATCTTCATCAGGTCCTTGCAGGATGCCGCCGGGCGGTGGTCACTGGCGTTGACGCCGGCGAGGTAGTCGCCGGCGAATCGACCCTCGAACCCGTCCGCGACTACAGCGATCTGCTCGAGCGTCTCTGGCATGACCACAAGGGCGCGACAGCGATCTACCAGTTCGACATCGGCTTCAACGAGACTGTGCGGCGCCATCAGACGCGAGATCTTCGAGACGCGTTCGGTGCCGACGAGATGCGCGAGTGGTACGACGGGTGGAAGCCGTTGCCGTGGATCGACGAACATCGGATCGGGCCGGATGCCTCGGTAACACACTGTGAGCCGGATCCTCGAGGGGTCTCCGCGGGTAGGCCACTAGCTGGCTTCAAAGACTTGCGCTTCGGCGCGTACGGCTGAGGGCCGCTCACAATCGTGCTGTTAGCGGCCCTCAAGGTGTATAGCGGGTGGAGCGTCAGGCCTGCTGGATGAACGCGAGGATGTCGGCGTTGATGGTCTCGGCATCGGTGGTCAGCATGCCGTGCGAGAGGCCTTCGTAGACCTTCAGGGTCGAGTTGGACAGCAGCTCGGCCTGCTTGAGCGCGGCCTCCTTGTAGGGGACGACCTGGTCATCGTCTCCCTGCAGAACGAGCACGGGAACGGTGATGGCCTTGAGGTCTGCGGTCTGGTCGGTCTCGGAGAACGCCTTGATGCCCTCGTAGTGCGCCAGTGCGCTGCCGGTCATGCCCTGACGGACCCAGTTGTCGACGACGGGCTGAGAGATTGCGACGCCGTCGCGGTTGAAGCCATAGAACGGGCCCGATGCGACCGCGGTGAAGAACTCGGCGCGGTTGGCGGCGAGGGCTTCGCGGAAGCCGTCGAAGACGGCGATCGGGACGCCAGCGGGGTGCTCGTCGGTCTGGACCATGAGCGGGGGCACGGCGGCGACGAGGACGGCCTTGGCGACGCGCCCCTGGGGCTGGCCGTACTTCGCGACGTAGCGAGCGACCTGGCCACCGCCGGTGGAGTGGCCGACGTGGATGACGTTCTTCAGGTCGAGGTGTTCGACGACGGCGTTGACGTCGCTGGCGTAGTGGTCCATATCGTGGCCGGTGCCGATGTCGGAGGAGCGTCCGTGCCCGCGGCGGTCGCTGGCGATGACGCGGAAGCCCTTGGACAGGAAGTAGAGGATCTGGGCGTCCCAGTCGTCGGACGACAGCGGCCAACCGTGGTGGAACATGATCGGCTGGGCATCACGGGGGCCGAAGTCCTTATAGAAGATCTCGGTTGCGTCTTCGGTGGTGATGTATGACATTGAATTTTCCTTTCAGGATCGTCGAGCTGTGTCGACGGAGCGTGGGGCGAACGAACGCGAGTGGGCGTTCACGCGCCCTTGTGCATATAGATGAGTACGCGGATGGGATGAGGTGGAGTCGGCGAGTGTTGAAATCGCCAGTTTCCGTGAGGTGTCTGCTCAGTGAACGAGGGTGAGCAGTCGCATCTTGGTGCGGTCGACGACTCCGATGAGGGTCGCGTCGTCGTCGTAGGCGCGGGCCAGGATCAGGCCCCCTTGGATGGTCGCGACTGTGTCCAGTGCGAGGTCCGCGGCCTCTTGTGGCGAGAGTCCGGCGATCTTGAGGACTCCGGTAAGGGCTTCGACCCAGTCGGTGAAGTAGGCCTTGACCGCCTTGGCGAAAGTCTCCTGCTCCTCTCCCAACGTGATCGCGGCGAACAGGCACACGCGCTCCCGGGAGATGAAGTAATCAGCGACCTCTCGCGACATGTTCTCGATCGCCTGCCGGGGATTGGTCGCGGTGCGGAGAGGTTCGAAGATCTTCTCTTCGAACCAGTCGTTGACCTGGGCGAGGACGGCTCGGGCCATGTCGGTCTTCCCCGCGGGGAAGAAGTGGTAGAGACTGCCGCGGCCGATGCCGGTCTCCTGCTGGATGACGGACAGGGAACCACCCTCGAAGCCTCGCTTGCGGAACACGCCGGCGAGGGCGAGGACCGCGTCGGACCGGTCGAGGACGGTTCTGGCCATCAGAGACCGAGCTCGCTCAGGCCGGGGTGGTCGGCGGGACGGGGACCGGAGTTGTCCCAGAAGAACTTGCGGTCAGACTCGTCGATCTCGACGTCGTTGATGCTCGCGTGACGGTGCGTCATGAGTCCTTCCTTGTCGAAGTGCCAGTTCTCGTTGCCGTAGGCGCGGAACCACTGACCCTCGGCGTTGCGGTACTCGTAGGCGAAGCGCACCGCGATCACATCGCCAGTGTAGGCCCACAGCTCCTTGATGAGCCGGTAGTCCAGCTCGCGGTCCCACTTGCCGGCGAGGAACTCGATGATCGCGGAGCGGCCCTGCACGAATGTGGAGCGGTTCCGCCACCAGCTGTCCTCGCTGTAGGCGAGAGCGATGCGCTCCGGGTCGCGGGTGTTCCAGCCGTCTTCGGCGGCGCGGACCTTCTGGATCGCGGTCTCTTCGGTGAACGGGGGAAGGGGCGGACGGGACATGATGACTCCTCGTTTTCAGTGTTCTCTGTACCGAGCGGTTCAGTGTGAACTAAACGGTACAGAGAGCGAATGCGCGTGTCAACACGAGATGCGAAACATCTTCAGCATTGCCGGGAGAACCGCGGAATCACGCGGAGAAGTCGCCCGAGATTCGTGGTTCGTGCTTTCCACCTATCGGCTCAACCCGGTGAAGTACCGCGACTTCTTCTGGGCGTGAATGTGCCGGTTGATCGTCACGATGTCGATCCTGACCGTCTCGGCCTACCTGCTGTTCTTCATCATCGATCGCCGCGCTCGCCCCCGATCCGGTCTTTCCCGGTGCCCCAGGTGCTCGTGCCCGTACTGGCCATCCCGCTGCTCGCGATCGGCGGGAGCGGCGAGAACGACGCGGCGCTGTTCATCGCGGCGATCGTCTTAGGAGTGCTCGGCGGATCCTCGGTCCTCCTGATCCGCAGCGTCCGATGAGCGCGGGCGCGGCTTGGGGGGCGAGGAAGGCGATCGAGGCGCTCAGTCAGCGTCCCCGAGAATCGGAACGGCCCAGATCCGCGCAGCATCCGACACCAGGCGGTCGATGCCGTCCGGAGTCTCGCGACGAAGAGGTGCGCCGTCGCGCGTGACGGGCACCGGTATCGCGACCTGTTCCGCGCCATGCGACACGACGATGACGAGGGTCGGGTAGAGGAAGGCGCCCTCCTGGATGCCGCCTTTCGCGACTCCCGCGATCCGATCGCGGGGCACGCTGTAGGCGGTGAGAAGCCGTGCGCCGCCGCGAATCAGGCGGAACCCGGAGTGGTCGATCACACCCGAGGGGCTCGACGTCAGCAGCCCCCGCGGTGCGGTGCCGAGCCCGAGCTGGGGGATCGCGCGTGAAAGGAACGTCGCGACGCCGTTGAGTGCGTAGGAGCCGAACACGCGCGCCTGCGGCTCACTTTCGTGAAGAGCCCGCCTCTGGTCGCGTTGCAGCCGCTGAATCCGGCCCAGCACGATCCAGAGGATCAGGCCTGCGATCGCCACTCCCGCGACGAACACGAGCACGGTCGCGACGGGGGACTCACCGTCGATGAGCGGGCGCAGGAGCGCTCCCCAGACGAAGAAGGCGGCCAGCACGGCCGCGATCACGAGGACCAGTCTGTTCGCGGGCGGGTTCTTGCGCACAGCAACTCTCTCCTTCAGGCAGGGGTCGGGGAATGCGTCGTTCGAGCACGGCTCGTCCGTGCCTCGGAAGGCGACAGTCAGCCCAGGAAGGCGGCCGCGGGCAACAGCTGCACCACGCCGAGCACGACTCCGACGATCGGCCACGCGTACCCACCGCGATCGATTCGGGCGAACACGATCCCGATGATGCCGAGGACGAGGGCGACAGGTCCGAAGAGCACGGCGATCGGCAGTGTGACGAACAGCAGCCAGCCGTAGTTCGGATCGCCGGTCCCGGCGAGAACGAAAACGATCGCGGTGGGAAGGATGCCGACGAGCGCCACGACCGTGGCCGCGATGCCGCACCCGAGAGCCCGACGCCGGCGTGGTGGGGGAAGATCTGTCACGCGGACGAGCTTATCGATCGGCGTCAGAGGACGGCCGAGCGCGGCCTGGACGGCAGCTGCCCGTATCTGATCACTTCTCGCTGACCCTCACGGTGAAACCCGTAAGATCCCGGCCCGCGTCCAACTCGAAAGTCCGAGGAGAGCTGTCGGCAGTGCACGCACCCTGGGCGTTCGGGACGCTCGTGCTGACCGACAGACGCTGTTCATCCTCATCGACCTTCTCGATGACGGGGACGCGGGGGCAGGAGCCGGACCCGATTGTCGTGACGACCAGGAGGTCCCCGTCAGCCCACGCACGGACCTCCGAGCCCGCCGGTGCGTCCACGACCAGAGGCTGGCCCGACGCGGTCGGCGTGCCAGGATAGCCGGGCGCGGTGAGCGCGGCGCATCCCGCGACGGAGACCAGAGCAACGAAGAGAATCACTGCTGCCGTGGTTCCTCGTGCGACTGCCTGCCCGATATCCACGGGGGAAGCCTAGTAGCCGACGGGGGAGCAGCCGCGGGTCGTCTCGTCCGATGGGTGCGAGAACCCGCCGATCGTCATTCCTCCGTCGAGTCGATGAGCTCGAGCAGCTTGCGCAGCTCGTCTCTGATCTCGGTGTGGTCGTACTGTCCGGCGCGGCTCTCGGCCGAGATCACGCCCGAGCGACGCACCGACCGGAAGTCGCCGAACGGGAAGGTGTACGCCTTCTTCGTCTCGGCTTCCTCGTCCCTGTCGACGCCGAGGTGCCAGTGCGAGAACTCCGTCCATCCGTGTTCCTCGATGAACCGGTTCTCGTCGTCGGCGCTGGGTGCCGCCTCGGACCAGTCGTCGCGTTCGTCTCTCACGACCTTCCCGTCTCGCACGAGGGAGCGCGCGTGCTTCAGGGCGGGGCGATTCAGTTCGATGACCATGCGGGAACGGTAGATCCTCGGGCACCTGGCGCCGGAGCCCCTTGACGGACGCGCATCCGCATCTCTCATCTCGTCGGTCTGGGCCGACGGCCGGTCGTATGAGACCCTGCGGGAATGGATGAAGCCCCACCCACAGGATCCCCGCCCATCATCGGCGTCATCGGCCTCGGACGCATGGGCGCGCCGATCGCGCGGGCGTTGACGGCGGAATTCGCGGTCGGCGGCTTCGACATCGATCCCACCCGCGGTGCGTCGGTGCCCGGACTACGGAGCTTCGGTTCGGCCGGGGACCTGGCCGCCGCGAGCGACGTCCTGGTGACCGTCCTCCCGGGTCCGGCGGAGTTGCGGGAGGTCATGCGCTCGGCTTTTCCGGAGCTCCGCCGCGAAGGACTCTGGGTAGACCTCACGTCGGGTGATCCCACGGTCACCCGACATCTCGCCGCGCAGGCGCACGAGCGCGGTATCGACGTCGTGTCGGCTCCGATGGGCGGTTCCGTCGCCGAGGCCGAGCGGGCAGCCCTCATCTTCTATCTCGGCGGCGCGGAGTCCGCGGTCGAACGGGCGCTGCCCGTTCTGCGACCGCTGTCGCGCCCGGACGGACTGCGGCGGGCGGGGTCGCGCCCCGAGGACGCGCAGATCGTGAAGCTGCTCGCGAACGGTCTGTGGTTCGCCCACGCCCTGGCGGCGGCGGAGGCGTTGCTCATCGGCCAGGGGCTGGGGATGCAGCCGTCGGACCTCCATCGGCTCCTGCGTGACAGCGCAGGCGGCAGCCGCTTCCTCGATGACCACGCCGAACGCCTCCTGGACGGCGACTACCTCACGACGTTCGGACTCGACCGCGTCGTCGACGAGCTCGACGCCGTCGCCGCCATGGGCAGGGTCGCCAATGCGCCCACTCCGGTGCTCGACGCGTCGGCTGACGCGCACCGCGCCGCGCTCGAGAGGTACGGCCCGGAGCTCGGAGAGCTCCTCGGGGTGAGGATGCTCGAAGAGGATGCCGGGCGAACGCTGCGGCGTGAGCGGGGGTGACCGAGCCCGCTCGTGTACGCGCCTCGGCGTGCGCGGTCCTGCGACGCACACGGCTCCCGAGGCCTCCTGCTCGGACCGGTAGAATGGGAAGCGGAGTGTCGGGAAGCCTGGTCGACGGATCCGTCGCCGACCCTGGACGACGGAGATCGACCAGAGGAGACCTTCGTGCGTGGACTGACCCGCATCTCGAACGCCCGAGCGCGGACCCGTCGGTGGGTGACCGCCGAGACGACCAGCGGCGTCATTCTGATGGTGGCCGCCGCCGTCGCGCTGCTGTGGGCGAACTCGCCGTGGCGTGAAGGCTATCAGGCGCTCTCGCAGATCACGATCGGCCCGGCGGCGCTGCACCTCGACCTCAGCCTCGCGACGTGGGCCGCCGACGGGCTGCTCGCGGTGTTCTTCTTCGTGGTCGGCGTCGAGCTCAAGCACGAGATCGTCGCGGGCAGCCTCCGCAACGTCAAGACCGCCGCCGTGCCCGTGCTCGCCGCGGTGGGCGGCATGGTGATGCCCGCTCTCATCTTCATCGCGATCGTGTCGTTCGCCGGTGACCGCACCGCCGCGCACGGCTGGGCGATTCCGACCGCGACCGACATCGCCTTCGCCCTCGCCGTGCTGGCGATCTTCGGCCGCGGTCTGCCCCGTGCGCTGCGGACCTTCCTGCTCACCCTCGCCGTCGTCGACGACCTGCTCGCGATCGTCGTGATCGCCGTGTTCTACACGGGCGACATCAACCTGCTCTCGTTGCTGATCTCGCTCGCCTGCGTCGCGGTGTTCGCCCTGCTGACCCGGATGCGCACGACCCGCTGGTGGCTCCTCGCTCCGGTCGCCCTCGCCGCGTGGGTCTTCATGCACGAGTCCGGCGTGCACGCCACGATCGCGGGCGTGCTGCTCGGCCTCACGGTGCCGGCACTGCGCGTGCACGGTGAGACCGAGTCGCGGACGCACCGCTTCGACGATGCGATCCGCCCGTTCTCCTCGGGCGTCGCCCTGCCGATCTTCGCGTTCTTCGCCGCCGGCGTCACGCTCGTGGGCGGCGGCGCGGCATCCGTCTTCCTGCAGCCGGTCGTGTTCGCGATCGTCGCCGGTCTCGTGATCGGCAAGGTCGTCGGCGTGCTCGGGGTCACGGCGCTCGTCACCCGCTTCACGCCCCTGCGTCTGCCCGACGCGATCGGCATCCGCGACCTGTTGCCGGTCGGCCTGCTCACCGGCATCGGATTCACCGTCTCGCTGCTGATCGCCGAGCTCTCCTTCCCCGACACCGAGCACACCGACGGGGCGAAGATCGCGGTGCTCCTGGGCACCGTGATCGCGGCGGCGCTCGCCGCGGCACTGCTGCGATGGGATGCCAGGGCGGCCCGCCACACCGACATGAACGAGGACGGCGTGGTCGACGTCGACACCGCGCGAATCGGCGACGACGACTGAGACATCGCCGCCGCGCCAGCACGAAGCGGGCAGGGCGTCCCTGAGGATGCCCTGCCCGCTTCGTCCGCGGATGCGGTCGCTCAACCGATCGCGACGGCCAGCTCGTTCGGCGTGTGCTCCAGCTCGACCGAGGCGATGACCTCGCCGGTGGTGAGGTCCACGGCGTGCACGCTGTTCGATGCGGGCTCGGTCACGTACGCGATGTCGCCGTCGACCTTGATCGCCGGGTGCGCGTCCTGCCAGTCGGCCGGACCCTCCCACGGGTCGATGACCGGGTACGACTCGGTCAGCTCACCGGTCTCGGGGTCGAGGACGTGGATCTGACCGTCGGTCGAGAGGATGTACGCGAGGTCGCCGGGACCACGGGCGATGTCACGGAACGTGTACCGCACCTCGGCCGGCAGGTCGACGACCTCGAGCGTCTCGGCGCCAGTGTCGATCAGCGTCACGGCGCTCAGCAGGTAGCCCTCGGCGTCGGGGTCGCGCTTGTAGTCGCCGACGACGATCGGGCTGGTCTCCGAGACGAAGGCGTTGCCCATGCGGCCGTACGTGTCGGGTGCGGTGAGCTTCGTGAACGTCTCGTCCTTGAACAGCAGCGCGCCGTTCTCGCACCCGAAGATCACGGCCTCGTCGGCCGCGGTCCCCTCGCCGTGGATGCCGGGGCACTCGGCGCTCGCCGCGGCTTCGTCCCAGTGGTCGTCGTGCGCGTGCAGGGCCATGGCGCCGGTGCGCGAGGTCTCGTCGCCCACGGTCGTGACGAGCGTGCCGTCCTCGAGCACGATCGAGACGCCGTGGTGCGCGGCGTCCGCGGTGTAGGTCGTGGCCTCCGGCAGTGCGTCGTAGCCCTCCTCCGCGAACCCGTCGGTCGGGACGATCGTGGTGCGGCCGGTGCCGTCGTCGAACAGCACCGTGTTCTCGCCGTGGATGACGACGTGTCCGGCCGTCGTGGCCTCGAACAGCGCGTCGGTGAGGGCGGGCTCGGCCGTGTCGAGCATCTGGAAGCCCTCGGATGTGGTGACGGCGATGGTGCGGCCGTCGCCGAAGGGATTCAGACGTGTGAACTCCTCGGTCTCGAACTCGTCGACGACCTCGAGCGTCTCGGGGTCGAGCACGGCGACGCCGCCGGGGTACGAGATCGCGACGCGCCCGGTCTCGGTCGCGGCGGCCGGCGATTCCTCGTCGGTGGGCGCGGAGCTCCCCGCACCGCTCGCGCAGGCGGTGGCGAGCAGCGAGACGCCCGCCAGCGCCGCGATCGCGGCACTCATCCTCATGTGTCGCTTCATGGTGTTTCCTCTCGTGTCGGGCCCCGGTCGGGGTCCTGTCATGGATTCAGTCCGTTGGCGATGCGCTCGGTGTTGGCGCGCATCATCGTCAGGTAGGTGTCGGCGCCCTCGCCCGGTTCGGTGAGGGACTCGGTGAACAGCTCGACGACGTCGACCTGGATGCCCGCCTCGGAGGCCAGCACCTGGATCAGTCGGTCGGGCTGCGACGACTCGGCGAAGATCGTGCGCACGCCCGCCTCGTCGATCGCGTCGGTGAGATCGCGCAGGTCGGCCGCGCTCGGGGCGGCGAGCGTCGTGCCGCCGGGGATGACGGCGCCGACCAGCCGGAAGTCGAACCGATCGGCGAGGTACCCGAAGACGTGGTGATTCGTCACGAGCGCCCGGCGATCCGCGGGGATCTCGGCGAAGGCCGCGGCCATCTCCTCGTCGAGGTCGGCGAGCTCGCCACGGTAGTCGTCGGCCCGGGCGCGGATCTGCTCGGCGTCGATCCCGTCGATGCCGAGCAGCGCGCTCTCCAGAGCGTCGACCACGTCGACCACGCGCGCCGGGTCGGTCCAGAAGTGCGGATCGTCGGCGCCGCCGGCATCCTCCGCGGTGTACGGGAGCACGTCGATCACGTCGCCGGCGACGAGCGTCGGCACGCCGGCGGATGCCGTGCGATCGATGTGCTGCTGCAGACCCTCCTCGAGCCCGAGGCCGTTCGTGACGAGGAGGTCCGCGCCGTCCATCCGCGCAGCCTCCTGCGCGGAGATCTCGAACGAGTGCGGATCGGCGTTCGGCTTCATGAGCGTGGTGACCTCCGCGGCATCGCCGACGACGTTCTCGACGACGTCGCCGAGGATGTTCGTCGTGACGACGATCTGCGGTCGATCCGAGCCCGCGGCATCGGCGCAGCCGGTCACGCTGACGCCGATCAGGGCGGTCGCGGCGAGCAGGGCGGTCGTGCGCAGCATCCTCATCGCCCGACCTCCGTGACGAATGTGGGCGCCGTCGGGGTCGCGAGCGACCGTGCGATGCGGGCGCCGTCGGCGTAGTCGATCTCGTGCACGACGCCCGCCGCCGGGTCGCCGACGTAGGCACGCTGCTCGTCGACGACGAGCGACGAGACGCTGCCGCCGTCGGCGAGCAGGGGGCCCGTGGCGCCGACGAGCCCGCCGCCCTCGGCGAGGTGGACGACGATCCGGCCGTCGACGTCGATCGCGACGACGTGGCCCTCGGCGTCGTCCACGGCCACCGCCCGGGCGAGCGGGCGCTCGGTCGGGACCAGGGTCCAGCTGCGCTCGCGGGTGTCGAGCAGCCAGAATCCGGTGCTCCCGGCCACGGCGGCGACGGTCGGGCGACCCTTGCGCCCGTCGAACGTCAGGGCGCGGTCGGATGCGCCCGCCGGATACGGGATGCGCTCGGTGGCGAGCTCGCCGTCCTGCCAGGTCGCGAGCACGGCGCCGTCGGCGCATCCGATCACGAGTCCCACGCGGGTCGTGATCGCGCCGGCCGGATCGACGCACTCCACGGGAGCACCGGCCGGCTCGCCGTCGCGGTCGTGGTAGACGAGCGCATCGCCGTCGGTCACGAGCGCGCCGTCGCCGACCGGGGCGACGAGTCCGGCATCCGCCCCGGTCTTGACGCGGAACACCTCATCGATCTCTCCGTCGGAGAGCGCGGTGTTGTCGAGCAGCACGGCTTCTCCCGAGCCGTCGAAGAACACCCCTGTGGTCCCGGCGGTCGACAGCGCACCGGAGACGACCGTGGCGGCGCCGTCGCCGGGTACCGTGCCGAGCAGCGCCGGCTCCGCGAGGTAGTAATGGAAGTGGTCGCCGTGGTCCCAGCTCCACCGGCCGGAGTCGATGACCTCCAGGCCGTCGTCGGTGGTGACGAATGCGTAGCGCCCGTCGCTCGCGAGGCCCGTCGGCGCAGCGGTGACGCCGAGGTCGATGGCCTCATCGCTGAGCAGGTCGAGTACCGCGGCGTTGCCTCCGGCGTCGATCGACAGCAGTCCGAGCGGCGGTTCGGCGACCTCTTCGGCACCGGCGATCGCGCCGTGGCCGTCGCCGGTCGTCGAGGTAGCCGCGGGCGCGACGCCCGGCGCGGGGCTGCACCCCGCCAGCGCGGCGATGGTCAGGGCTGCGGGGAGGAGCAGGAGGCGACGGGAGGTCATCGGTTCCTTTCGGGGAGCGCGACGGGGACTGGCGCGGGGGAGTCGGGGTCACGCGAGTCGGTGGCGCCGCCGGCGGGGTGGTGCCGCCGGGCGGCGCGGGTGAGCACGGAGCGCGTGGTCGCCGAGGCGGCCGCGAGCAACACGGCCGCGGCGGCGATCGACGGACCGGCGGCCGTGGCGACGTGCCACGACACGAGCAGGCCGAGCGTCACGGCCGCGGCGCCGAAGGCGGTCGCTGCGACCATCGTCGTAGGGATGCGTGTGGTCCATGCGCGGGCGGCGACGGTGGGGGCGAGAAGCAGACCCACGACGAGGAGCGTGCCGACCGCCTGGTACGACGCGACGACGGCCACCGTCACGAGGGCGACGAGCACCACGTGCGCCAGCTGCGGGCGGAGTCCGAGGGTGCGGGCGATGCGCGCGTCGAAGGCGGTGGCCACGAACGACCGGTGGAACGTGACGGAGACGCCGACCGTGAAGACCACCGCGACCGCCAGCACGGCGATGTCGTCGGGGCGGATGGCGAGGATGTCGCCGAACAGCAGGGCGGTGGCGTCGGTGGCGAAGCTTCGCGAGTGGGAGACGATGATCACGCCGAGCGAAAGCATCGCGACGAACAGCAGGCCGATGCTCGTGTCGTACGAGAGCCGGCCGCGGCGCTGGAGCAGGCCGATCGCCGCGCTCATCGCCGCAGCGCTCAGCGCGGCGCCGAGCAGCACGGGCGCGCCGAGCACGGTGGCGAGAGCGACGCCGGGGAGCATCCCGTGGCCGATGGCCTCGCCGAGGAACGCCATGCCACGGATCACGACCCACGTGCCCACGACGCCGCAGATGACGGCGACGAGCACTCCGCCGCACAGGGCGCGCACGAAGAACTCGACGGCGAATGGTTCGAGAAGGGAGGGCACGAGAAGCGACCTTACATGAAAGTGAGAATCATTCTCAATTTGATAGATTCGCGATATGACGACATCTCCCGCCCTGTCCGCTCGCGGCATCTGCTTCGGCTACTCCGACGACGACGTGCTGCAGTCGGTGGATCTCGACGTGCGTGCGGGGGAGGTCGTCGCGCTCGCGGGCCACAACGGCTCCGGCAAGTCGACGCTGATCGAGATCCTCGCCGGGGTGAGCCGGCCCCGCCGCGGCGCCGTGCGTCGCGACGGCGATCTCGCACTCGTCGTGCAGCGGCCCCGGGTGCCGGATTCCCTGCCTCTCACGGCCGCCGACGTGGTGCGCATGGGCACGTGGAACCGCGGTGCCCGGATTTCCCGCGTCGCCGCCCGCCGCCTGGTCGCGCGCGCACTGGAGCGGGTCGGGATGAGCGAGTCGGCCGACCGTCCGCTGGCCGAGCTGTCGGGCGGACAGCGGCAGCGGGTCTTCCTCGCGCAGGGCATCGTGCGCGCGCCCGGCATCCTGCTGCTCGACGAGGCGGCCGCCGGTCTCGACCGCGAGAGCACGGCGCGCATGCAGGTGATCCTCCACGAGGAGGCCGCGCGCGGCGCCGCCGTGTGCACCGTCACGCACCACGACGACGCGGTCGCTGCCGCCGACCGCGTCGTCCGGTTGGAACGCGGGCGCGTGGTCTAGCTCGCGATGTCCTCCGCCACGCGTACCGCGCGGAGGACGACGTCGTGCACGTGATGACCGCTCGCGGCTCCGGCTGGCCGGGGTCGCGTCTCATGCAGCTCGATCCGCCACGCAGGGTCCGCCGCGAGCGCCGCCGCGATCTCGTCGACGCCGACGAAGGCCGCCGGGTCGTACATGCGGGTCTGCGTGGCGACGTCGATCGTCTCGCGCGTCCAGCTCGGCTCGTGACCGACCGCCAGCAGCGTCCCGCCCACCGCGACAGCGCCCAGCAGACTGTCCAGTCCGCGCTGCTCGGGCGTCCGCGGGAACGAGCCGTACTGCAGCGACACGAGGTCATACCGCTCGGCGCCGTACGGTGCGGGGGCATTCGCGTCGCGCACCAGCGTGCGCACCTCGACGCCGCGCTGCTCCGCCGCCGCCTGCAGGCGGGCGAGCGCGTTGGCCGAGACGTCGACGGCCGTCACCGTCCATCCGCGCTCGGCGAGCCAGAGCGCATCGCCGCCCTCGCCCGCGCCCACATCGAGCACGCGACCGGGCGTCATGCCCTCCACCTCGACCACCAGCGAGCCGTTCGGATCGCCGCTCCAGATCGGCTCGCGATTCCCGTAGCGCGCATCCCATTCGGTCTGCGCACCCGATGGACGGGTACCGGCGGCGAGGTCTTCGCCGGCGAGGCTGAAGGCGATCTGCGCGCCGATCATGCTGCCGTTCGCCGCGGCCGGGAGCACCTGGGCGCCGCCGTCGCTCACGTTGCCCGCGGCGAAGACGCCGTCGACACTGGTGCGGCCGGTGGGGTCGACGACGAGCACCTCGCCGACCCCGGCCGGATGCGGTGCCACCTCGAGTTCGAGCGGCGCGAGCGCCTCCAGACGCGGATGCACTCGGGAGCCGGTGAGGATCGCGTCGGCGGGCAGCGCGGTGCCGTCCGCCAGTTCGACGAGCAGTGCCCCCTCGTGATCGATCACCCGTTCGACGGAGCCCTCGAGCACGGGCACGCCGGATGCGCGCAGAGCGCCGAGCGCCTCGGCATCCACCCCCGGCTCTCCGTGCAGCACGACCGTGAGCTCCGCGCACAGGTGGCGCATGAGGGGGGTGGGATGCAGACCCCTCGCGGCGGTGACGATCTGCACGACCCGCTGATCCCGCACCTCCCAGCCGTGGCAGAAGGGGCAGTGGATGACTTCGCGACCCCAGCGCTCGCGCAGGCCGTCGATGGGCGGCAGCTCGTCGACGAGTCCCGTGGCCACGAGCACCCGCCGGGCGATCAGCGCGTGGCCCCCGGTCAGCTCGACGCGGAACCCGTTCTCCTCGCGGCGCACGGCGGTGACTCGGCCGTCCAGCACCTCGCCGCCGTACGCGCGGACCTCCTCACGGCCGACTGCTCGGAGGTCGGCGGGCGCGGCGCCCTCCCGCCCGAGGTAGCCGTGCATGTGGGCGGCCGGGGCGTTGCGCGGGCTGCCGTCGTCGACGACGATCACCGAGCGCCGCTGCCGGACGAGCTGCAGCGCACCGGCGAGACCCGCGGCCGAGCCGCCGATGACGGCGACGTCGCAGTGGCGGGCGAGTGAGGAGGGGGTGGCGTGATCGTGGCTCATGCCTTCGAGCGTAGATCTGACGTGCTGATAACGGGATGGTGTTTGCACAATTCGCAAGGTGCTGGGATGCTGGAGGCATGCAGACCGACGACGTCGAGCGCGCAGCGCGCAGCCGACTCCGCAGCATCCGCACCACCCTGGGCTACTCGCTCGACGAGATCGCCGAGCTCACGCAGCTCAGCGCCTCGACGATCAGCCGCATCGAGACGGGCAAGCGCGCTCTCAGCATCGACGTGCTCGTGCCGCTCGCGAACGCCCTGCAGGTGAGCCTCGACGCGCTCTTCGCCGCCGACGACGACGGCGATGTCGTCATCCGCCCGGCGCAGCACCGCTCCGGCACCCGCACGACCTGGCCGCTGAGCCGCGGAGACGGCCGCACGCTCGCCATGAAGATGCGACTCGAACCCGAGCCGGAGGCCGATCCGCCGGCGCAGCGGGTGCACCCGGGCTTCGACTGGTTCCTCGTGCTCGAAGGACGCGTGCTGCTCTTCCTGGGGGAGCGGCGCATCGAGGTCGCGCGTGGAGAGGCGGCCGAGTTCTCGACCATGACCCCGCACGCCATCCGTGCGATGGACGGCCCGGCGGAGCTGATCATGATCTTCGATCGCGAGGGGCAGCGGGCGCACGTGCACCAGTGACGCCGGATCGACGATCGGTCACTCGGTCGTCAGACCCCGCAGGCGGTACCCCATCCCCGGCTCGGTGAGGATGTGCACGGGCGCCGCAGGGACCGATTCCAGCTTCTTCCGCAGCTGCGAGACGTACAGGCGCAGGTAGCCCGTGTCCTCGGCGTGCTCCGTGCCCCAGATGGTGGTGAGCAGCGTCTGACGGGTCACGAGCTTGCCGGCGTTGCGGATGAGGATGTCGATCATCTGCCACTCCGTCGGCGTGAGTCGGATCTGCCGGTGGCCGTCGGCGGATTCCCGTGTCACGCTACGCGCCGCGAGATCGATCGTGACGTCGCCGAGGCGCACGATCGGAAGCGACTCCTCCTGCGGCACGCGACGGGTGAGGGCACGGATGCGCGCCAGCAGCTCCTCGACGGCGAACGGCTTGGTGATGTAGTCGTCGGCTCCGGCATCCAGCGCCTCGACCTTGTCGGCGGCGCCCGCACGTCCGGAGACGACGAGTATCGGGGCGGTCGACCAGCCCCGGATGCCGTGGATCACCTCGATCCCGTCGAGCTTCGGCATGCCGAGGTCGAGCAGGAAGAGGTCGGGGTGATGGTCGATCGCCGCCGCGATCGCGGCGGCGCCGTCGGCCGCGGTCACGACGTCGTAGCCCTTCGCGGTGAGCGTGATGCGCAGTGCCCGGAGAATCTGCGGGTCGTCGTCGGCGATGAGGATCTTCATCATCTCTCCTCGGCGGGGTCGGGAGCGGGTGGAGACACGGGCAGGGAGATGACCATTGTGAGGCCCCCGCCCGGGGTGTCCTCCGGAGTGAGGGTGCCGTGCATGGCCTCGACGAACCCGCGTGACAGGGCGAGCCCGAGTCCCAGGCCCGACGAGTTGTCGGTGTCGCCCAGCCTCTGGAACGGAACGAAGATGTCGTCGCGGCGGTCGGCCGGAACCCCGGGGCCGCGGTCGATGATCCTGATCTCCAGATGATCGCCGAACGTGCTGGTGCTCACGTGCACGGGGGAGCCGTCGGGCGAGTAGCGGTGCGCGTTCGTGAGCAGGTTGACCACGACCCGCTGCAGCAGCACGGGGTCGACCTGCGCCACCGCGTCGTCGTGGTTCAGGGCGAGAGTCACCTCGGTCGGACCGAGATTCAGCTCATCGAGCGCCGGGGCGATGACCTCGGCCGGATCCGTGGGGATCTCGGCGATCGTGAGGACGCCGGTCTGCAGCCGGCTGACATCGAGCAGATCGGTCACGAGGGTCGCCAGCGCCGTCAGGCTCTCATCGGCCGTCTCCAGCAGCTCCTGCTTGTCGCGCCGATCGAGGTCGGGGCCGGCTGCGCGCAGCCCGCCGACGGCCGCCGCAGCCGCGGCGAGCGGGCGCCGCAGGTCATGGCTGAGCGCCGACAGCAGGGCTCCGCGCACGCGGTCGGAGGCCGCGATCGGCTCGATCTCCTTGGCCGTCAGCTCGAGGCGCTGATGCTCGAGGGCGGCGGCGAGCTGTGCGGTCACGACCGCGAGCAGCCGACGCTCGGATGCCGCGACATCGCCGCCGTGGAGTTCGAGGACGGCGTCGTCCGTCACGCGGATCACGGTGTGGCGGTTGTCACGAAGCGGCTCGCCGGCCCGCGCGACGACCTCGTCGCCGCGCATGAGCCGCACGCCGGGCAGCTGGAAGGCCTCGCGCGTGCGATCGATGAGCGCCTGGATCGCGTTCTCGCCGCGGAGCACGCTGCCCGCGATCGTCTGGATCATCTCGGACTCGGCCGCCGAGCGACGCGCGGACCGCGTGTACCGGGCGGCGCGGTCGACGATGAAGCTCACCATGCTCGCGATGACGACGTAGAGGATGATCGCGAGCAGGTGGTGGGGCTCGTGGATGTGGATCGTGTACAGCGGCTCGATGAAGAGGAAATCGAGCGTGATGCCCGACAGCACGGCGGCGAACAGGGCAGGCCAGATGCCGCCGACGAGCGCGACGATCACGACGAGCAGTTGATAGCTCAGCACGTCGGTGGTGATCGACTCGGGGCTGCGGAAGAGCGACAGGAAGACGGTGAGCGCCGGGCCGCCGAGCAGCGCCACGACGAACCCCAGCACGCGCCGCTTCACGGTCAGCGCGCCGGTGAGGGGAGGCAGCGCCGCACGACGTCCGGCGGCGGAGTGGTTCACCATGTGCACGTCGATGTCGCCGGACTCGCGGACGACCGTCGCGCCGATCCCTGGACCCGTGAAGGCGGCGGCGAAGCGGCTTCGGCGGCTCGCGCCGAGCACGAGCTGCGTGGCGTTGACCGAGCGCGCGAACTCGACGAGCGCGGTCGGGATGTCCTCCCCGACGACCTGGTGGTAGGTGCCGTTGAGTTTCTCGACCAGTGCGCGCTGCTCGGTCAGCACGACGGGATTCGCGGCGCGCAGTCCGTCCTGACTCGTGACGTGGACGGCGATGAGCTCTCCGCCCGCCGACCGCGAGGCGATGCGGGAGCCGCGGCGCAGCAGCGTCTCGCCCTCCGGACCCCCGGTGAGGGCGACCACCACGCGCTCCCGAGCCTCCCACGTGCTGTCGATCCCGTGCTCGGCCCGGTACCCCTTGAGCGCCTGATCGACCTCGTCGGCCAGCCAGATGAGGGCCAGTTCGCGGAGGGCGGTGAGGTTGCCGAGACGGAAGTAGTTCGACAGCGCGGCGTCGATGCGCTCGGCCGGGTAGACGAAGCCGCCCGACAGCCGGTCGCGCAGCGCCTGCGGAGCCAGGTCGATCACCTCGATCTGGTCGGCGCTGCGCAGCACGTTGTCGGGAACGGTCTCGCGCTGCGGCACTCCGGTGATCTGCTCGACCACGTCGTTCAGGGACTCGATGTGCTGGATGTTCAGCGTGGAGATCACGTCGATGCCCGCGGCGAGGACCTCTTCGACATCCTGCCAGCGCTTCTCGTTGCGCGAGCCGGGGGCGTTGGTGTGGGCGAGCTCGTCGACCAGGGCGACGGAGGGCGCTCGCCGCAGCAGTGCCGCGAGGTCCATCTCCTCGAGGTCGACGCCCCGGTGCCCGACGTTCGCCCGGGGGACCTCCGGCAGACCGTCGGTCATCGAGGCGGTCGCCGCGCGGCCGTGCGTCTCGACGATGCCGATCACGACGTCCTTGCCCTCGGCGAGGAGGCGCCGGCCCTCCTCGAGCATCGTGTAGGTCTTGCCGACGCCGGGGGCGGCGCCGAGCAGCACGCGAAGCCGCCCCCGGGTGGTCATACTCAGTCCTCCCGCTCGTCGAGCGCGAGGTTCAGCTCGGCCACGTTCACGACGCGCTCGCCGAGGTAGCCGAGGTCCGGATCGCTCGTGGCGGCCTCGACGGCCGCGGCCACCTCGTCCTCCGACATGCCGCGGGCGTCGGCGACGCGCGCGATCTGGATCCGCGCGTACGCCGGGCTGATGTGCGGGTCGAGGCCCGAGGCCGACGCGGTCACGGCGTCAGCGGGCACGGCATCCTCCGAGACGCCGTTGAACTCGGCGATCTGCGTCTTGCGCTCGGCGATGGCGGCGATCAGATCCTCGTTCTCCGGGCCCTGGTTGGTTCCCGCCGAGGCGGTGCCGTCGTAGCCGTCGCCGGCCGCGGAGGGCCTGCTCTGGAAGTACTCCGGAAGCGGCTCGCCCTCGTCGTCGGTGAACGACTGCCCGATGAGCGAGGATCCGACGACGTCTCCGTCCTGCGAGACGAGTGCCGAGCCGTTCGCCTGCACCGGCAGCGCCAGCTGGCCGATGCCGGTGATCAGCAACGTGTAGCCGATGCCGAGGACGGCGGTGAACATGAGCATCGTGCGGACCGCGACCCAGAGGGTGCGGCCGCCGCTGCGTGTTCCAGCGTTCATGAGTGTGCGACTCCTTGAGAGATCAGAAACCGGGGATCAGGCGCACGACCAGGTCGATGAGCCAGATGCCGATGAAGGGGGTGATGATGCCGCCGAGTCCGTACACGGCGAGGTTGCGCCCGAGGATCTTCGACGCATTGAGCGGGCGGTACTTCACGCCACGGAGCGCGAGCGGCACGAGGAAGACGATGACGATCGCGTTGAAGATCACCGCAGACAGCACGGCGGATGCCGGGGAGTGCAGCCCCATGACGTTCAGCACCGCGAGCTGCGGGAAGACGCCCATGAAGATCGCCGGGATGATGGCGAAGTACTTCGCGATGTCGTTCGCGATCGAGAAGGTCGTCAACGCGCCGCGCGTGATGAGCAGCTGCTTGCCGATCGCCACGATGTCGATGAGCTTGGTCGGGTCGGAGTCGAGGTCGACCATGTTGCCGGCCTCCTTCGCCGCCGACGTCCCCGTGTTCATCGCCACACCGACGTCGGCCTGCGCGAGCGCCGGGGCGTCGTTCGTGCCGTCTCCGGTCATGGCGACGAGGTTGCCGCCCTCCTGCTCGGAGCGGATGTACGCGAGCTTCTGCTCGGGCGTCGCCTCGGCGAGGAAGTCGTCGACCCCGGCCTCCTTCGCGATCGCGGCGGCGGTCAGCGGGTTGTCACCGGTGACCATCACCGTGCGGATGCCCATCGCGCGGAGCTCGGCGAACCGGTCGGTCAGCCCCTCCTTGACGATGTCCTTGAGGTGCACCACGCCGAGGATCCGGTCGGTGATCGGCACGTTTTCGGTCGTTGAGCGAGGAGCGAAGCCCTCCTCCTCCCCGGTCGTTGAGCGAGGAGCGAAGCCCCGAGACGAAACGCGGTGAGCTGCGTCGAATGCGTCGTCACCGCGTTTCGTCTCGCTGCGCTCGCTCAACGACCGGGTGGTGGCGTCGTCGCTCAACGACCGGGTGGTGGCGGAGCGCACGGCCACGACCAGCGGGGTGCCGCCGCTCGAGGCCACGCCGTCGGTGAGAGCGGCGAGTTCGGCATCCGGCTCGAGACCGAGCCACGCCGCGACGGCGGAGCCGGCTCCCTTGCGGATCTGCGTGCCGTCCGCGAGGTCGAGTCCCGACATGCGGGTCTGGGCCGTGAACGGCACGACGACGGCATCCGCCGGCTGCTCGACGTGGATGCCGCGTCCGGTCGCGAGATCGACGATCGACGCCCCCTCGGGCGTGGGGTCGGCGAGCGAGGAGAGGGCGGCGATGCGCAGCAGCTCGTCGGCGTCGACCCCGGACAGGGGGAGCACCTCGCTGGCGCGGCGGTTGCCGTACGTGATCGTGCCGGTCTTATCGAGCAGCAGCGTCGTGACGTCGCCCGCCGCCTCGACCGCTCGGCCCGACATCGCGAGCACGTTGCGCTGCACGAGACGGTCCATGCCCGCGATGCCGATGGCCGACAGGAGCGCGCCGATCGTCGTCGGGATCAGACAGACCAGGAGCGCGATGAGCACGGTGATGCTGGCGGGACTGGCCGGGTACGAGGCGATCGGGTTGAGCGTCAGCGCGACCATCACGAACACGATCGACAGGCTCGCGAGCAGGATGTTCAGGGCGATCTCGTTGGGGGTGCGCTGGCGTGCCGCGCCCTCGACCAGGGCGATCATCCGGTCGACGAACGTCTCGCCGGGCTTCGACGTGATGCGCACCACGATGCGGTCGGAGAGCACCCGGGTGCCGCCGGTGACGGCGCTGCGGTCGCCGCCCGACTCGCGCACGACGGGTGCCGACTCGCCGGTGATGGCCGACTCGTCGACGCTCGCGATGCCCCAGACGATGTCGCCGTCGCCGGGGATCAGCTCGCCGGCGGACACGACCACGGTGTCGCCGAGACGGAGATCGGCCGAGGAGACGTCCTCGATGCGGGCGTCCTCCGCCGATCCGTCGGCCGCCGGGTCGTAGCCCTCGACCCGGTGCGCCGTCGTGCTGGTGCGGGTCTTGCGCAGGGTGTCGGCCTGCGCCTTGCCCCGGCCTTCGGCGATCGACTCGGCGAGGTTCGCGAACACGACGGTGAGCCACAGCCACACGGCGATGATCCCGGTGAACGACCACGGGACGCTGCTGCCGCCGGAGGTCGCGGGGCCGCCGAGGAACGGTTCGGCGACGGCGAGCAGCGTCGTCAGCGCAGCGCCGATCCAGACGATGAACATGACGGGGTTGCGCCACTGATCGCGCGGATCGAGCTTGCGCAGTGCGCCGGGGAGCGCCGCCCGGACCTGGGCCCAGGTGAGCGTCTTGCGACGGGCAGGAGACGCCGTCTTCGCCGCGGCGGGCGAGGACGAGGGGGTGCGAGTAAGGGTGGACATGATCAGAGAAGCCCTTCCGCCAGGGGACCCAGCGTGAGAACGGGGAAGAAGACGAGTGCGGTCACGAGGACCGCGGTGCCGGCGGTGAGGCCGACGAACAGCGGCCGATGCGTCGGCAGGGTGCCCGCGGTGGCGGGAACCTTGTCCTGCGCGGCCAGCGACCCGGCCAGGGCCAGGACGAGCGCGATCGGCAGGAACCGTCCGAGCAGCATCGCGACGCCGAGCGCGGCGGTCAGCCAGGGCGTGCTGGCGGTCAGACCCGCGAAGGCGGACCCGTTGTTGTTGGCTGCCGAGGCGAACGCGTAGATCACCTCTGACAGACCGTGCGATCCGGAGTTCGCGAGCGATTCGTCGACGATGCTGCCGCGCAGGGCGGGGACGGCGAAGCTGAGAGCGACGCCGCCGAGCACGAGCACCGGCATCACGAGGATGTACAGGCTCGCGAGCTTCATCTCCCGCGGACCGATCTTCTTGCCGAGGTACTCCGGGGTGCGACCGACGAGGAGTCCGGCGACGAAGACCGCGATCACGGCGATGATCAGCATCCCGTACAGGCCCGACCCGACTCCACCGGGGGCGATCTCGCCGAGGAGCATGTTGACCATCGGCATCATGCCGCCGAGCGCGGTGTACGAGTCGTGCATCGAGTTCACCGACCCTGTCGAGGTCAGCGTGGTCGTCGACGCGTAGAGCACCGACTGCACGAGTCCGAACCGGGCCTCCTTGCCCTCCATCGCGGCGCCGGCGAGTTCCGGTGCGCTGCCGCGCCCCGCGAACTCGAAGGCCGCGAGCACGAAGGTCGACACGAGGAAGAGCGTCGCCATCACGGAGAGGATCGCGTAGCCCTGACGGTCGTCGCCGACCATCCTGCCGAACGTGCGCGGGAGGCAGATCGGGATCAGCAGGATGAGGAAGCACTGCAGCAGGCTCGTCCAGGCCGTCGGGTTCTCGAACGGGTGCGCGGCGTTCGCGTTGTAGAAGCCGCCGCCGTTCGTGCCGACCTCCTTGATCGCCTCCTGCGAGGCCACCGGGCCGCCGGGGAGGGTCTGAGTGCCGCCGGTGACCGTGGTCACATCGACGTTCCCGGCGAAGTTCTGCACGACGCCGCCGGCGATGAGCACGACGGCCGCGACGATCGAGAGAGGAAGCAGGATGCGGAACGTGCCGCGGACGAGATCGACCCAGAAGTTGCCGATCACGCCCGAGCGTCGGGAGGCGAACCCGCGCACGAGCGCGATCGCCACGGCGATGCCGGTCGCGGCCGAGACGAAGTTCTGCACGGCGAGGCCGGCGAACTGCACGGTGTACGACAGCGCCTCACCGGAGTACGCCTGCCAGTTCGTGTTGGTCACGAAGGAGATCGCGGTGTTGAACGCGACTCCGGGTTCGACGTTCTCGTTGCCGAGGGAGTACGGCAGCCACTGCTGCGTGCGCTGCAGCACGAACAGCAGCAGGACGCCGACGATCGAGAAGTACAGCACCGAGCGCAGGTATGCCTGCCAGGACTGCTCGCGCGTCGGGTCGACGCCGATGACCCTGTAGACGCCGCGCTCGAGAGCCCAGTCCTTGCGGGTGGTGAACGTCCAGGCCATGTAGTCGCCGACCGGACGGTAGACGAGGGCGAGGGCGAGGGCGAGCGTGGCGACGCTCGCGATCAGCAGACCCCACTCCATCAGAAGCGCTCCGGCTTCACGAGGGCGAACACCAGGTAGACGACGGCCGCGACGCCGAGCACGGTCGCGAGGAGCTCGAAGACGATCACAGCTTCTCCACCGCCTTCCCGACGAGGCCGACGGTCACGAACAGGACGATCACGCCCAGCACGTAGACGAGGTCAAGCACGACAAGCTCCATTCACACTTCGGCGATCACCGGGCGGCGACCGTGCATCCCGAGGACGCAACACCCGATACAACACCCGGTCGAGACCCCGTCCTGACCGCTCTAACGGAACCCATACGGCGATCGCCGAGACCCTCACGGCGTGCTCACGAGACGCACCGATGCGTCCCTGACATGCCCGGCCGAATCAGGCGGCGCGTCGACGGCTCCGGCGGTCCTCGCGGATCACACTGACGATGCTGATCGCCGCGAGAGCGGCGAGGAGGACCTGCGCGGTGACCGACACGGGGTTACCGGTGTCGACAGTGGCGCCCATCGCCTCGGTGGAGTTGCCCGCCTCCGATCCGACGTAGAGCACGAAGTCGGTGAACGCGTGCACGAGGACGCCGACCCAGAGGCGGCCCGTCACGCGTCGGATCCAGTAGTAGGTGACGCCCGACATGGCGAGCGCCGCGACCTGGAACGCGACGGTGGCCGGCTGGAGACCGTGCCAGATGCTCGAGTAGACATGCGCGAGAGCGAAGAGGGCAGCGGTGCCGAGCAGCGTGACGAGCTCACCGTGCCGCTCGCGAAGGGAGACGAGGAGGATGCCGCGGCAGACGAGCTCTTCGCCCAGCCCGACCATCAGGGTCCCCAGGGCGACGACGAGGACGAAGCTCACCGCGCGGTCGGCCCACGGGACGGTGAAGGCCTCGCCGAGCGGGATGAGGAGCGCGCACACCGGGATCGCGAGCAACCACCGGCGGTGGGGTGTGAGGCGGAAGGTCGGTGTCTCGCGCCAGACGGGACCGCTCCAGCCGGCCCAGCGGATGAAGACGACCGCTACAGCGATCGCGACAGGCAGCGGAACCAGGTGCGACAGTGCGAACTCGCCGAGGTCGTCGCCCTCGCCGGCGAGGCCGCCCAGGACGTTCCCGAGCGCTGCGGCGAAGAGCACGTAGCCGATGAGTGCGACGATCCCCATCCACACCCGAGGAGCCACGCGGCGAGTGGCGGACGTCGAACGCTGCAGCGTGCCGGGGTCTGTCATGTGACGAGTATGTCGCTCTTCGTGATCAGGTAAGGAAGTTAGTTAGTAGGATCGGCCCTATGGCGACACTCATGTATGGTCCGAGCGATGTGCCGATCCACATCGAGGATCGCGCCCTCGCCCACCTGAAGATCGTCATCGCGACGAAGCTCCGTCGGAACGAGTCGTTCACGCTCTCGTGGAAGCACGCCGAGGGTGAGCCGGGCGGGCGGTCGACCATCTGGATCCACCCGTCCATTCCGCTGCGGTTCGTGTTCGACGAGCCAGAGGCGCCGCAGATCAGCATGAAGTGGGTCGAGCAGCTCGTCCACTCCGCGAACACGAGCGGAGGCATCGCCCTCGTCGACGAGGTGCTGAGTCCCGCCGAGCTCGAGTCTTCGAACGCCTAGAGCGCACTCGATCCGTCGGCGAGTGCGGCGATGAGCGCCCGAGCGGTGGATGCCGAGGACTGCGGGTTCTGACCGGTGATGAGCGTGCCGTCGACGACCGTGTGCTCGCTCCAGGGCTCGGCGACGACGACGTCGGCGCCGAGTTCCCGCAGCGACGACTCGAGCAGGAACGGGGCGCTGTCGGCGAGCCCGCCGATGCGCTCCTCCTCGTCGGTGAAGGCGGCGATGCGTCGTCCCGAGACCAGTGGGTCGGCCGTCGCGGCGACGGCCGGGAGGAGGGCTGCGAGTCCGTGGCACACGGCGACGAGCGGGCGCCCGGCGGCCATCGTGTCGGCGATCAGGGCCGCGGAGTCCGTGTCGACGGCCAGGTCCTGCATCGGCCCGTGCCCGCCGGGGTAGTACACGGCGTCATACGCGGACGCGTCGACCTCGGCGAGCACGAGGGGCGCACGGAGAGCCGTGATGTCGGCGATCGCCTCGGCATCCCCCTCTCGCATGCTGCCGGGGTCGGCGACCGGGGTGACGCCGGCGGGGGTCGCGAAGACGACCTGGTGCCCGGCTTCGGTGAGCAGCGCGTAGGGCGTGAGCAGCTCCTCCGCCCAGAAGCCGGTGGGGTGCTCGGTGCCGTCGGTGAGGGTCCAGGTGCGGGCACCGGTGACGACGAAGAGGACGGTGGACATGATTCTCCTTGGGTCGAGTGGCCGACGCCGGTTGCGCCGGATGTCGTGTGCAACCTCGATCCGATCACCGGTCTTCCGATAGCTTCGAGATATGTCCGATCGGAGTTTCGATGGGTTGCGCGATGTCCAGCTCTGGCGCACCTTCCTCGCGGCGTACCGCCACGGATCCGTCTCCGCGGCTGCACGAGCGCTGGGCGTCGCGCAGTCGTCGGTCACGACGCAGCTGCAGGCACTCGAGAGGACCGTCGGCTGGCCCCTGTTCGAGCGGCACGCCCGCGGCATCCGTCCGACGGCCGGAGCCGACGAGCTCGCCGGCCGCATCGCCGGGCCATTCGACGCGCTGGCCGAGGCGGTCGGCGCGAGGCCGGACGCGCCAGCCGTCCGGGTCCGCGTCGGCGGAGCGTCGGAGTTCCTCGCCGCGGTCGCCATCCCCGCGCTCGCCCCGCTCGTGGCCGACGGCATGCTGATGACGGCCATGGCGGGACTCGCCGACGAGCTCCTGGACCGGCTCCGCAACGGTGAGCTCGACGTCGTCGTCTCCGCGGTGCGGCCTCGCGGGCGGACGCTGCCGGCCATACCGCTGTTCGACGAGGAGTTCGCCCTCGTCGCGTCGCCGCGCCGTGGCATCCACCCGTCCGCCGAGCTGCGCGCGAACGACGTCGACGGGCATCCGCTCCTCGCCTACGCGCACGACCTGCCGATCCTGCGACGGTTCTGGCGCCACTCGTTCGGCATCCGGCTGGAGCGGAAGGCCGCCCTCGTCGCCTCCGACCTGCGCGCGCTCGCCGCGGCGGCCGTCGCAGGCGCCGGAGTCACCGTACTGCCGACGTACCTGATCTCGCAGGAGCTGGCCGACGGTCGACTGGTCGATCTGCGTCCGAGCGAGGACCCGCCCATCAACACGGTCTTCCTCGTGCGCAGGCCCGGCCCCGTCACACCGGCTGTCGCGCTCATCGAGCGTACGCTGCGCGAGGCGACCAAGGCGCTGTGACCGCACCGTTCGGCGCCGCGATCGGATGTGTTTGACCCTCACACTGTGTCATGGTCGAGTGTGGTCGACATCATGTACACCATCGGAGAATTCGCCGGCCTGGGACGGGTGAGCGTGCGGATGCTGCGGCACTACGACGCGATCGGTCTTCTCACGCCCGCGCGGGTCGACGTCCGCACCGGCTACCGCTCCTACTCGATCGACCAGCTGCCGCTGCTGCTGACGATCGTGGAGCTGCGGGAGCTCGGCGTGGGACTCGATCGCATCGCGGAGCTGACGACCGCCGAGGATCAGGATGCCGCGCTGCGCACCCTGCTCGTCGAGCGTCGGCACGACCTCGAGGGGTCGATCGCCGCGGACCGCCTGCGCATCGCCCGGATCGAGCGACGACTCCGACACCTCGAAGGAGACATCATGTCGCAGGTCGCTTACAAGCACGTCCCCGCCGTCAGGGTCTACGCCGCGCACGGCACCGCTCCAGGCATGGGGCCGGAGAACGTGAGTCCGCTCATCGGCCCGCTCATCGACGGGCTCGACCGGGCTCTCGACGCCGCGGGTCGCCCTCTCCTGGAGCCGGGCATCTTCTGGTACGACGCGGAGGACGAGGAGAACGTCGGCGTTCACGTCTCGTACCCCGCCGAGGCCGAGCCGGTCGCGGGCGAGGGCTACGACATCGTCGAGCTCCCCGACGTGCCCATCGCCGCGACCCTGCAGCATCGAGGCGACATGAGTGGCATCGAGGAGTCGTGGTCGACGCTGATGCAGCAGATCGTCGCCGACGGCTACCGCGTCGTCGGACCCACCCGCGAGGTCTATCTGGAGGCCGACGGGCACGAACCCGGCCCCGACTGGCTCACGGAGCTGCAAGCGCCGGTCGAGCCGGTGTGAGGACCCGCCTCGAAAGGACAGCGTGGCACGCCGCGAGACGGGTCAGCGGTACTGTTCGATCATGGGAAAGCTCGAGTACAACAGTTCGCGGCCTGCGATCGAGATCGACGACGATCTCCTCGTCCATGTGAAGATCGTGATCGCGACCAAGCTGCGGCGTCAGGAGAGCTTCATGATGACCTGGCCCGGTGGTTCGCAGGCCGCCGGTGCGATGTCGGCGTGGATCCATCCGGCCATCCCGATGGTCATCGAGTTCGATCAGACCCCCGCGCCCAAGGTCGACCCGCGCCGCATCGAGCAGATGATGGCGCGACTCAACGCGCGCGGCGAGCTGATCCTCGACGAGCTGGAATGAGCGAGTCCCGCGGCGTGCGGCTCAGGGGCGCGGGCCGACCGACGACTCGCCCTCGATGAGGATGCCGTCGATGCGGTGGACTCCCGGCTCGTAGTCGCCGCCCGCGATGGCGTCGGCGAGGTACTCGGCCGCGCGCTCTCCCACGCTGCTGAGCAGGGGATCGATCGTGGTGAGCGTGCGGTCGTGCTGGTCCATGAGGCCGGCGAGATTGTCGAACCCGACGATCGCGACGTCGGCGGGGATGCGGAGCCCCGCCTGCCGGAAGACCTCGGACGCGGCCATGGCGATCGTGTCATTGCCGCAGAACACGGCGTCGAAATCGAGCCCGGAGGCGAGCAGGTCCTCGGCGGCCCTGCGCCCCCATGACCGCGACCAGTCGCCGTGAAATCCGGCCCCGCCCACGAGGTCGAGCCCCTCTGCGGCCAGCACCGAGGCCAGTCCCTCGGCGCGCTCCCGCGCGGAGTGGTCGTCGAGCGAGGCGCTGATGTGCGCGATGCGACGCCGGCCGAGCTCGATCAGGTGGCGTCCGGCGAGCTCACCCGCGACCTGGCCGTTGTGCACGAACGACACGTCGTCCGGCTCGTCCGAGAATCCGTAGGCGTACACGACGGGCACGGTGAAGCCGGCCGTCACGGAGCGCATCGCGGTGCCGCTGCCGTCTCCGACGACGAGCAGTCCGTCGACCTTGCGCGCACGGAACTTGCGGACCGTCGCGGCCACGACCGAGCGGTCGAGCCGGGAGTCCGAGACGAGCACCGACAGGTCTCGCGCCCCGAGAGCCGTCGTCGCGGCGGTGAGCACCGGCATCGTGAACGCGCCCGGTGCGTTGAGGGTCAGCACGCCGATCGTCGCGCTGCGCCCCTGCGCGAGGAACTGGCCCAGCGCGTTCGGCTCGTAGTCCAGGCGCGCCGCGGCTTCGAGGATGCGCTCGCGAGTGGCGTCCGATGCCTTGCCCCCACCGCGCAGCACCTTGGATGCGGTCGAGACGGAGACCCCCGCGATGGCGGCCACGTCCTTGAGGGAAATCGCTTTGCTTGACATCGCAGAACGATTGTAGCGATCCGGTGCCGCGACGCTCACGCCCGTGGCCGGATCTCCCACGTCAGGCGGGCACGGCGCTCGCCGCGGGCGGGCACCGTCACCGATCCTGACCCGAGGGTCGACGTGCCGTAGGGGTCGGATGCCGGCTCGAGCCCGATCGCGTCGACCGCGCCCCACCAGGGAAATCCCTCGGAGCCACGGCGTTCCTGCCAGACATACAGACGGGGGAGCAGTGCGGCATCCCATGTCATCGTCAGGTCGACGCCTGCCGACCGCGACGCGATCTCCAGGCGACCGGAGGGGACCGCGAGGTCGTCGAACCGCGACCCGGGCGCCGACACCATCGACACGGCGACGCGCTCGCCGTCGGGTGCGCCGAGCGTGACCTCCGCATCGTCGAACAGGGTGCCTGCGAGCGCCGGATGCTCGACCCAGACGACCCGTTGATCGCCGTCGCTCGCGTTGCGCAGCACGGTGTCGACGGCCACCCGCCTCTCCGAGACGGTCACCGTGCGGATCACCCGCAGCGGCGTGGTGCGCAGCAGCACCTCCGCGACGATCGCCGCATCGCCCTCGGCGCGCACGCGCCACGAGCGCCACGCGGCCTCGCCGTGGAACGGCTGTTCGACGGTCGCGGCGGGTGACGGGTCGCCGGCCGCAGGGGTCAGCAGATGCCAGCCGCCGGGGTAGCGCCGATGCCACTCGGCGCTGCTCGACGGCATCCGCCACGCATCGTCGTCCCCACCGAGTCCCTCGTCCGCCCAGGGGGTGCGCGCGAGGAGTTCGACGCCGTGCGCGGCTATCGACGAGATCGCCCCGCCGGCCCTCGTCACGGCGACGCGGATGCCGTGCGCGGCGACGACCACGTCATCCGACGTCCCGGGGTCCGACGTCACGGGGTCCGACGTCACGGGGTCTCCGTGCGAAGGTCGATCACGAACAGCGCGTCACCGGCGAACTCGGTCTGCTCGAGACGGATCCCCGGGCGGCCGTTCCCCTCGATCGACGTCCACTGCGCGGCGTCGCGACGCCGGGCGTCGAGGTCGTAGACGCGCACGTCGACGACGTCGGCGGGGTGGAGGCGCAGCGCGAGCGCGAACGCCTCGGGCGCGTAGACCGCCGCCCGGTCGCCCGTTCGCCCGGCCACCGCACCCGACGGCTCCTCCACGAGCAGGTCGGCGGCCTCGTCGAGATCGAGCAGGCTCTCGTCTTCGACGACGCGGCGCAGGAACCCGACGTCATCCGCGCCCGGGAACTCCATCGCCACCGAGAACGGGAACGGCAGGCCGTGCACGTTCTCGGCCGTGAATGCGCTGCCGCGACGGTGCCAGCTCCACACGCCGTGGGCACCGTACCCCAGTCCCGCGGCCGCACCGGCGACGATACCGGTCCAGCTGGCCCGCCGCACATCGGCCCGGGAATGCCGAGCGCGACCGGCGAAGCGCCCCAGCCCCTCGTAGCAGGGCTCGAGGTTGATGATCGGCCGCGGCACTGAGAACGCCGCGTAGTGGCGCACGAGATCGCGGGGCAGGGTGTCCCAGTCCTGATTGTGCCCCGGCTGGAGACCGTGCAGATCGAGCAGCTCGCCGTCGGCGATGGCCTCCGGCATCCGTGCGGTGGGCGTGCTGTGCCAGGTCATGAGTGCATCGGGGGCGAGCCGGCGCACCTCCGCGGCGGCGAGCGAGTAGCGGGCGAGCGCGACGTCGGAGTCGAGGTCGTCATCGCCCGAGACGATCCAGATCGGGTCGAAGCGGGCGAAGCGCTCGACGGCACCGCGCACGTGGTCGATGGTCTGCTGCTCGTCGAGCACCAGCTCGGGAGTGAGACCGGCGCCCCAGGTCGCCGGCACGAAGTTGTTCCACAGCAGCACGAGCATCGGCGTGAAGCCGTGCGCCACGGCCTCCTGCAGCATCCGCTCCGCCCTCGGCCAGTACTCGGCGTCGCCACCGTCGAGGTCGAGGCGCCCGTCGCGGACGACGTACGGCGAGAGCCCGCCCTCGGAGCGGTCGTGTTCGATGGGCAGCACGCTGATCAGCAGACCGGTGAAGCCCTGCCGCCGCCGCCGCACGAGGTAGTCGGTCCACTCGTCGTCGGTCGGGCCGCTGAACGCGGCCCAGGTCGTGTCGGCGAGCAGGAAGGCGGGCGCTCCGTCGCGGAGCAGGGAGCGCTGTGAGGGCGCGAGGGACCACGTGGGCATGCGGGTGCTTTCGGGAGGAGTGGACGGGGACGGGGTCAGGGGGCGATCAGGGCGCCGTCGGTGGAGCGCACCCCGGCCGCCCAGCCGTCGTGGCCGGAGAGCCCGGCGGAGAAGCGGGCCGCGGCTCGCTCGTCGAGGTCGACGCCCCAGCCCGGCGCGTCGCTCGGAGTGAGCCAGCCGTGCTCGATGTCGAGCATGCCGGGGAAGACCTCATGGCTCGCCTCGTTGTACACGTGGCCCTCCTGCACGCCGAAGGCGGGGGAGGAGACATCGAGCGCGACCGCCGCGGCGACGGCGAAGGGCGATGCGTCGCCCGGCGAGTGCCACGCGGTGCGCACCCCCTCGATGTCGGCGAGCACGGCCAGCCGGCGGGCGGCGCTGAGTCCGCCCACGTCGGAGATGTGCGCGCGCAGGTAGTCGACGGCGTGGGTCCGGACGAGACGGGCGGCCTCGGTGAACGACGTGGCCAGTTCGCCGACGGCCAGGGGCACCGACGAGACGGCCGCGACCTCGGGGAGGCGGTCCCAGTGCTCGGGGGCGATCACGTCCTCGATGAAGAACGGGCGGTACGACTCGAGGTCGCGCAGCAGCGCGATGGCCTGGCGCGGCGAGAGGCGGGAGTGCACGTCGTGCAGCAGCTCGACGTCGTCGCCGAGCAGTTCGCGCATCCGCTCGAAGAGCTCGGGCGTGCGGCGCAGGTACTCCGACACCCGCCAGCCCTGCGGATTGCGGGCCCAGTCGTACAGGCCCGGGGCGGGCGGCGCGCCGTAGTGGCCGATGCCCTGCTGCCCGGTCTGCACGCGGATGTGACGCAGCCCCGCCGCACGCAGTTCCTCGGCGTGCGCGGCCGTGGCCTCGGCATCCGCGCCCTCCGCGTGCAGGTACACCTCGGCCGCTGCGCGGACCCGTCCGCCGAGCAGCTCGTAGACGGGCATGCCCGCCCGCTTGCCGGCGATGTCCCACAGCGCCATGTCGACACCGGAGAGCGCGTTGTTGCCCACCGGACCCTCGCGCCAGTATGCCGAGAAGCGGATGAGCCGCGTCAGATCCTCGATGTCGCCCGGATACCGGCCCACCAGCAGCGGACGGACGTGGTCGAGGTAGGCGACCACCGCCTGCCAGCGCTGCGTGAAGGTGGCGCAGCCGAGGCCGTAGAGCCCGTCGTCGCTCGTGAGCACCTTCACGATGACGAGCGGAATGCCCTCGGGTGCCGTGACCACCGCACGGACGTCGGTGATGCGCACACCGTCACGCGCCGCCCAGGGTTGCGCGAACGTGAGCGGTGGAGGGGTGTGATCGGTCACGGGATGTTCCTCGTCGGGGTGAGAGCCGGAGCGGACAGCGGGGCCGTCGCCGTGCCGTCGTGGATCGACTCCGCGGGCCGGAAACCGAGCACGGTCGCCGCGACGCTCGCATCGACGAGCGGCGCGGACCCGTCGACGGGGAAGTCGGTGGCGATGCCGGGGGCGTACCGGGCGAGCAGCGCGCCCGTCGGCTCGTCGAGCAGCGTGTCGTCGGCGCTGAGCCCGGCCACGAGGACGCCGCTCGTCGGTGCCTCGATCGCGACACGCACGGCCCTGGCGGCATCCGCCATGGTCAGGTACGCCCAGCCCTCGCGCGCCATCGATGCCGGGTCGTCAGCGACCTCGGCCACCGCACGACGCAGCACCTCTGGCCACTTGACGAGCGGGAACCTCAGCGCGACCACGTCGATGCCGTGGCGACGGTGCGCGTAGCGGGCCGTCTGCTCGTCGACGCTCTTCGACAGCGAGTACGCGTCGGCGACGTCGGTCGGGGTGTCCTCCCGCAGCGGGAACGACGGCGGGAACGCGCGGTGCGGGTTGTTCGGGTAGCCGAGCGCGTTGATGCTGCTCGCGATCACGGCGCGACGGATGCCGCGGCTGCCCGCCTGCTCGAGCACGTTGAAGGTGGAGTCGGTGTTGACCCGGAACACCTCGTACGGGGTGCCGAGGGACGGGTGCGGGATCGCGGCGAAGTGCGCCACGGCATCCGCTCCGTCCAGCGCTGCGGCGACGTCGTCGACCGAGGTCGTGTCGCCGACGAGCACGCGGTCTGCGGGGTGGTCGGCGCTGTAGGAGAGCGAGAGGGCGGTGACGTCGTAGCCGGCGCGGAG
Source organism: Microbacterium hydrocarbonoxydans (assembly GCF_023715885.1). Taxonomy (GTDB): domain Bacteria; phylum Actinomycetota; class Actinomycetes; order Actinomycetales; family Microbacteriaceae; genus Microbacterium; species Microbacterium hydrocarbonoxydans_C. The sequence continues at coordinate 34,389 of NZ_JAMBOY010000003.1, forward strand.
GAGCTCCGCGCTCGCGGCCCGACCGATCTCGCCGTCGGCGCCGGTGACGAGGACCCGGGTCATCCCTTCACCCCTCCGGCCATGCTCGCTCCGCGCAGGAACTGTCGCTGGAACACGAGGAACAGGACCACCGGGATGATGAGCGACAGGAACAGCGCCGCCATCTGCACGCTCAGCTCTGTCTGCGCCGCGAGGCGGGGCAGGGCCACCGACACCGGCTGCCGATCGGGATCGGGGAGCACGAGCAGCGGCCAGAGGTAGTCCTTCCAGGAGGCCACGACCGAGAGCAGCGCGACCACGCCGAGGATCGGCTTCGACAGCGGCAGCACGATGCTCCACAGGATGCGGAGGGCGCCGGCCCCGTCGATGCGCGCCGCTTCGTACAGGTCGGCGGGGATGGACTCGAGGAACCGCGCGATGATGAGAACGTTGAACGCCGTGGCCGCCGCGGGGAGCCAGATGGCCCACGGGGTGTTCAGGAGCGAGATCCCGAGCACGGGGAGCTCCCGCACCGTGAGGTACAGCGGAACGAGGGCGACGATGCCCGGAACGAACAGGGTGGCCAGGATCGCGCCGGACAGCAGCCTGCCCCACTTCGGCCGCAGCACCGTGATCACGAAGGCGGCGGTGGTCGATACGACGAGCGTCGCGCCGGTCGCGCCGAGCGCGAGCACCGCGGTGTTGAGCAGGTAGTGCCCGATGCGACCCCGCTCCCAGGCGATGCCGATGTTCTCCCACTGCACGACCCCGCTCGTGAAGAACGCGAACGGCTCGCGGATGAGGTCCTGGGTGGGGGAGACCGCGGCCAGGGCGAGCCAGACGAGGGGACCGAGCCCCGCGACGAGGAGGGCGACGAGCACGAGCGTCTGCACGATCGCGAGCGTCACGCGCACGACCGGGCGACGGCGATCGGAGTCGGAGATGTTGGTGCGGGGCGCCGGTGCGGCGTCGACCGAGCGACGAGGGCGGGCGAGGGTGCTCATCAGGCGCTCCAGCGGCGGGTCAGGCGGGCGTACAGGAAGGCGAAGACGCACAGCACGGCGGCGAGCAAGACGCTCAGCGCGGTCGCCGCTCCGTAGTCGACGCGGACGAAGGCGTAGTCGTAGATCGTCATCAGCAGAGTCTTGGTGGCGCCCAGCGGGCCGCCTCCGGTGAAGAGGAAGGGCTCGGTGAAGATCTGCATCGTGCCGATGACCTGCAGCAGCAGCATCGTGCCGATGATGCCGCGCATCTGCGGCAGGGCGACGTGCCAGACGCGGCTCCAGATGCCGGCGCCGTCGAGCTCGGCCGCCTCGTAGAGCTCCGTGGGGATGCTGGTGAGCGCGGCGATGTAGATGATGACGGCCGTGCCGGCACCCGCCCAGGTGGTCTCGAGGACGATCGACGGCATCGCGAACGCCGGAGAGGTGAGCCACGGCACCGGGCCGATGCCGATGGCGCCGAGGATGGTGTTGAAGACGCCGTCGGACGAGGGGTCGTAGAAGAACTTCCAGAGCAGGATCGCGACCACCGGCGGCACCATGACGGGCAGGTACGCGAGCGCGCTGAAGTACCAGCGGTGGCCGCGGAGCTCGGCGATGAGCACGGCGAGGGCGAGGGGAACGGGGAAGCCGAACACGATGGCGAGGAGCGTGTAGTAGACCGTGTTCATCGCGGCCTGGGGAAGCTGGGGGTCGGAGAGCACGTACGAGAAGTTCTCGATGCCGACCCACTGCGCGTCCTGGCCGGGGGTGACGTTCTGCACGCTCATCACGAGCGACGAGACGATGGGACCCCACGAGAAGTACAGGTAGACGAGGATCGCGGGGGCCGCGATGCCGAGGGCGACGAGTCCGGGGCGCAGGCGGCGCCAGCGACGGGTGGTCGCGGTCGGCGCGGAGCCGGTGCGACCGTGGGAGCGGTTCTGGAACATCTGTTCTCCGGACGGGAGGGATCGGGGCGGGAGCGGTGTCCCGCCCCGATCGCGGTGGGGTGTGGCGACCGGACGGTCAGCGGCCGAGGCGGCCCTGGACGTCGGTCTGCGCCTTCTCGAGCAGCGCCGAGATGTCGGCGTTCTCGTCGGTGAGCACGGCCTGGATCACGCCGTCGAGAGCTCCGTAGACCTCCTGAGCGTTGTTCACCGGCTCGGGGACGATCGGGATCTCGGTCGACGCCTCGAGGTACGGCGTGAAGTTGTCCGACGGGACGTTGATGTAGTCGGCGATCCACTCGAAGTAGGTGTCGTAGGCGTCGGTGTTGACGACCGCGAGTCCGGGCAGACCCGTCACAGAGCCGGCCTCGTTCGACGCCTTCGCGTCGGCGACCGCGACGTCCTGGTCGAAGTAGCGCTCGAGGTAGAAGAACTTGATCCACTTCACCGCGGCGGCCTTCTCCTCCTCCGAGGCGTCCGGCTTCACGATCTGCACGCTGCCGCCGGACAGGGTGCCGTTGACACCGCCGTCCTGCGGCATCCCGCCGATGCCGAAGTCCTCGGCCGGCAGCTTCAGGTTCTGCACGACGCCGTAGTAGCGGTCGGTCGCGGCGATCATCATGCCGATCTTGCCCGCGGCGAAGTCCTGCCCCTGGGTGTCCATGTCGTACAGCGTGTTCGCGGGCAGGGTGCCGTCTTCGAAGCGCATGGCGTGCAGCAGTTCGAGGGCGTCGGTCGACGGGGTGTCGTCGAACGTCGCCTCGCTGCCGTCCTCGTTCTCTATGGTGCCGCCGAACGAGTACGTGATGCCGCTGAACTGCCATCCACCGGTGTTGGCGGTGGTGAGGGCGGAGAATCCGGCCGCGCCGGTCTTCTCGGTGATCTGCTTCGCGGCCTCGCGCACCTCATCCCACGTCGTGGGCGGGGCGTCGGGATCGAGGCCGGCCGCGGTGAACAGCGAGCGGTTGTAGACGAGCCCGAACGAGTACGCGTTGGTGGGGACGGCGTAGACCTTGCCGTCGGCGTCCGAGGCGAGGTCGAGGATGGTGGGGTTCAACGAGTCGAGCAGGTCCTCCGCGCGGAGGGCATCGGTGATGTCCGCCGCCTGGCCGCGCTTGATGAGACCCTGCGGCTCGGTGAGCGGGACGCTGAGGACGTCGGGGAGCGAGCCGCCGGCGGCGAGGGCCTGGAACGTGCTCGCGTCGTAGCCGGTCTCGACCGCTTCGACGTCGATCTCGGGGTTGGCCTCCTCGAAGGCGGCGACGCGCTCGTCGAAGTATTCGCGGTCCTCGGGGCGGTCCGCCGAGGGGCGGTCGCCGACCTGGATCGTGATCTGACCGTCCGAGCCCGAGTCGGGCGACGGGTCGGACGAGCAGGCGGCGAGACCGGCGGCCAGGCCGCCGATGGCGACGAGAGCCGCGGCAGCGCGGATGCGCTTCGTCATGGGAACTCCTTCGTTCGGGTGGTGCTGCTGTGCGGGAAAAGCGATTGCTCTACCGATGTCTACCAGGTGAGGTGCCGGTTCGTCAAAGCCAATCTTAACGACCGGCGGGAGCCGCGTTGACGGGCGTCTCGATGCTTGACAAGACTCCGTAACTGTCGCAAGGATGCCGTGAGGCAACCGATTTCCCCATTTCATCGACCTTGGCTCGAAGAGGAGACAGAGTGAGATCACGCACACCCCGGTCGTCGCGCAGCACGCGCCGCCGATCGCTGACCCTGGGCGGAGCGCTCATCGCGGTGGGCGCCCTCGCGCTCCCCGTGGCGGCTGTCGCCGCCGACACGACGATCGGCGTGGAGGACCTGGCCGGCTGGTCTGCCTCCGCCTTCGACGGCTCGACCGTGTCGCCGAGCACACCTCGAGCGGCGGACCGCGGCCACACCGGCTCGTCGTCGGTCGAGGTGCTGCTCGACACCGCGGTGCGCGGCACCGACAGCTGGGAGATGGCCGCCCGCACGCTCGGCGGCGTCGACCTCGACTCGGCCTCCTTCTGGATCGACGCCGAGAACCTGCACACGATCGGCGTGCAGCTCGTCGACGCCACGGGGCAGACGCATCAGACCTTCCTGCCCGTGCCGGACGTGGACGGCTGGCAGGAGATCACGCTCGCCTCGCCCACCGACGACCCCAGCCACGGCGCCTGGGGCGGGGCGGCCGATGGACAGTGGCACGGCCCGGCGCAGCAGATCGGCTTCGTCGTGAACGCCTGGGCACGCCCGGACGCCACGTCGGCCACCGCCCGCGCGCTGATCGATGACATCGCGATCAGCGCCGCCGACGTGACCCCCGGGTTCACCCTGTCGGTCGGCGCCTTCGGCAACCTCTTCACCGACGGGGATGCCGTCGCGCTGCCCTACGAGACGACCGCCGACACCGTCGCCTGGCGGACCACCGCGGCCGACGGCCGCGTGGTGGACACCGGGCAGGAACCCGCCGACGGCTCGCTCGACCTCGGAACCCTCGGCCGCGGCTGGTACAGCCTCACGGTCGACGCCCTCGACGAGGGCACGCGCATCGGCGGGGCGCAGACGACGGTGGCCGTGCTCGCCGAGACCGACGTCGCCGAAAGCGCCGACGGCCGGTTCGGAGCCGTGACCCATTACGGTCAGCACCGCGACTTCGCCTCGATGCCCGCGCTGGCCGTCGGCGGGATCGCCCAGTTCCGCGACGAGCCGTACTGGAGCGACGTCGAGAAGACGCCCGGCGTCTACGACTGGTCGGTCGCCCGCGCGGAGTTCCTCGATCAGGCCCGCGCCACCGGCACGCGCCCGTTGCTGCTCGCCGGCTACGGCAACCCGTTGTACGACGGTGGTGACGGACCCGTGAGCGCGGAGGCCGTCGCGGCCTACTCGGCCTACGCGGCCGAGATGGCGACGGAGTTCGGCGACATGGCCTCGGGCATCGAGATCTGGAACGAGTGGGACCTCGGACTCGGGGGCAACACCAATGTCGCGCCCGAGCACTACGTGAACCTGCTGAAGTCGGCGTCGCCGGCGGTCAAGGCGGTCGACCCCGACCTGCCCGTCATCGGACCGGCCATCGCGAACCTCAACACCGACTGGCTCGAGAGAACCTTCCGCCTCGGCGCGCTGGACTACCTCGACGGCATCGTGCTGCACCCCTACAGCTACCCGGTAGGGGCCGAGGCCCTCGACGAGACGCTGACCCGCATCGATGCGCTCGTGCGCGAGTACAACGACGGCGAGTCCCTCCCGCTGTGGATCACCGAGCACGGCTGGCCGACGGGGACGAACGCCCGCGCGGTCGACGAGCAGACCCAGGCGGCGAACATCGCGAAGTCGGCGGTGATCACCGCGCTGCACGACGTCGAGCGCTACTACGTCTACGACCTCGTGAACGACGGCGTGGATGCCGCAGAGACCGAGGAGAACTTCGGCTTGCTGCACGCCGCGAACGACCCGCTGGGCGCGTACACGCCGAAGCCCGCCTTCGTGAGCTACTCGACGGCTGCCGACGTGCTGGCCGGAGCGCACGCCGCAACCCGCGACACGTCGATCGCCGACCTGTGGAACGTCGGATTCGAGACCCCCGGCGGTCCGGTGCGCGCGCTCTGGGCGACGTCGCCGCGGGCTGTCACCGTAGCGCTCCAGGGCGACGTGACCGTGACCGACATGTACGGATCCTCCCGGGTCGTGCAGGCCGGCGCCGGCTCGGAACTCGTGATCGACCTGCGTCAGGGGCCCGTGTACCTGCAGGGCGCCGTCACGGGTGTGACCGCGTCGACCACCGCGCTCACGCTCGACCCCGCGTACCTCGGGCAGCCGATCGCGGCGCACTGGAGCATCGACAACGCCACGTCGAGCACTGAGGGCGCGTACCGCCTCGTGTTCCCCGACGGGCAGGAGGTCGCGCAGACGGTGGCCGCAGGTCAGGTCGGAACGGTGGACTTCGCGCTGCCCGCCGCCACGGCGCTCGGGCAGCACGTGGTCGTCGGCGACCTGTACCGCGGCAGCACGCTGCTCGGCTCGCTCACGGCGACCACGACCGTCAGCGAACCGGTCACCCTCACAGGAGCCCAGAGCATCGACTCCGACGGCGGGTCCGTGCTGCGCCTCACGCTGACCAACGCCTCGGACGAGTCCGTGACCGTCGACCGCCTGACGTCGGTGCTCGGCGGAGCCACCACGACGCAGGCCGAGCAGGAGGAGGTCGCCGCGCACGAGTCGCTCATCGTCGACATCGCGCTCGACGGCATCACCGCGCGCACGACGTGGACGGCATCCGCACTCGTCGGGGGGCGCGAGCTCACGGCATCCGGCGCTGTCGCCCCGCTCGCCGTGGACGAGGCGCTCGGCGCCGCGCACCGCACGATCACGGTCGACGGCGTGCTGGACGACCTCGACGATCTCACCCCGGTGGTGCTGGAGGGGCAGACCGGAGGGCTGCTCGCCGCGTTCTCGGCGTCGACGGACCAGTCCGCTCGGTTCTGGTACACGTGGGACGAGGACAACCTCTACGTGAGCATCGAGGTGCTCGACGACGTGCACGACCAGCCGGCCGCCGGCTCGAACATCTGGCAGGGCGACTCGGTCCAGTTCACGGTCGCGGCCGGTGCACCGGGCGCGGCGACGACCTGGCACGAGCTCGGGATGGCCCTGACTCCCGCCGGTCCGCAGCTCTACCGCTGGCTCGCCGCCGGCGATGCCGCAGGCACGGTCGCCGGCTCTCAGGTCGCGGTGGTCCGTGACGAGGCTGCGCAGACCACGGTCTACGAGGCGGCAGTGCCGTGGGTGCGGCTCACCGGTGTCGATCCGTCCTCGGCTCTGCTCAGCAGCGCGCTCATCGTCAACGAGGCAGACGGCGCGGGACGTGACGGGTACCTGTCGTGGGGCGGCGGCATCGCGGGCGAGAAGGACTCTGCCGAGTTCCTGCCCGTGCGCCTGCTCACCGCCGACGTCGACCTCGGCACGGCCGGTCCCGGCACCGGCAACGGCAACGGAACCGGCACGGGCAGCGGCTCGGGCGGAGCAATGAGCGGTGCCGCGACCGGCGCAGCGGCAGGCGATCCGCTCGCTGGCACCGGCGGTGCGCTGCCGATCGCGCTGGTCGTGCTCGGTCTCGCGCTCGCGGCGGGCGGGTATCTGCTCGTCGTGCGGCGCCGAGTCGCCGTGAGCGAACGCGACCGCGTCGCATGAGGCCCGTCCGCGTCACCGGCGTGCGGATCGGCCGCCGCCGGGACGCGGCGGTCGCCTCTTCGCCGACGCCGCCCGTCTCCTGGACGGTCGAGGCGCCCTCTGACTGGCGGGCGCAGGCAGCGGCGCTGCGCCTCGACGGCGGGACGGAGCACCGGATCGGACCCGACCCGGTGCTCCGCCCCTGGCCGTTCGCACCGCTGACAGCCGGGCACGGTGCGGAGCACCGGCTCGAGGTCAGGGTGCAGGGGGAGGACGGCGCATGGTCGGAGTGGAGCGAACCGCTGCGGTTCAGCGAGGCCTTCCTCGTCGGAGGGTGGTCGGCGCCGCTGCTGCGGCATCCGAGCCCCGGCGGGCCCGCTGCACCGCTGTTCCTGCGTCGCGAGGTGCGGCTGCCTTCCGACGTCGTGGGTGCCACGCTCGTCACGACCGCTCAGGGAGTGCACCGGGTGTTCGTGAACGGCGTCGAGGTCGACGACCACGTGCTCAAGCCCGGGTGGACCTCGTACCGCGACCGCCTCGCCGCGACCGTCACCGACGTCACGACTCTGCTGACAGGAGGCGCTGCCGCCGTGATCGCGGTGGAGGCCGCCGGCGGCTGGTTCACCGAGCGGTACGGGTTCGGCCCGAACGCGGCACGCTTCTACGGCGACCAGGCGGGGGTGTCGGTGCGGCTGCTGCTGCGCCATGCCGACGGACGGTCGTCCGAGATCGACTCATCCGAGTGGACCGTCGACCCCGACCCGCCCCTCGTCGCGAGCGGTCTCTATGCCGGCGAGGACTGGGACGCGCGGCGGGAGAAGGCCGGCTGGATGCGGGTCGGGTTCGACGATTCCGCGTGGCTGCCCGCTCAGCTCGGCGCCTTCCCCGCCGACGTCGCCGTCGAGGTCATCGACGTGGAGCCCGTGCGGCGGACCGCCCACGTCACGCCGGTGTCGGTGCAGCAGGACCCGCACGGCGACACCGCCGTCGTCGACTTCGGTCAGAACCTCGTCGGCCGGCTGCGGCTGTGGATCGATGCGGCGGACGGCGCTGCGGTCACGCTGCGGCATGCGGAGATCCTCCAGGACGGCGCCCTGGCGACGAGGGCGCTGCGTGCGGCCACCGCCACCGACCGGTTCATCGGCGACGGCTCGGGGAGGCGGGAGGTCGAGCCCGCGTTCGCGGTGCACGGATTCCGATATGCCGAGATCAGCGGCCTCTCGGGGCCGCTTGCGGCGGGCGACGTCCGGGCGGTCGTCCTCGGCAGCGACGTGCGCCGCACGGGGTGGTTCACCTCCTCCGACCCGATGCTGAACCGTCTGCACGAGAACGTCGTGTGGAGCCTGCGCGGCAACCTGCTCTCGGTGCCGACCGACTGTCCGCAGCGCGACGAGCGACTGGGGTGGACGGGCGATGCGCAGGTCTTCGCACCCGCCGCGGCCTCTCTCTTCGACGTCGACGCGTTCTTCGGGGCCTGGCTCGACGACCTCGCTCTCGAGCAGCGGCGCAGCGACGGGGTCGTGCCGACCGTCGTGCCCGACCCGCTCGGCGCGTTCAGCGCCGTCGCGGCGGCCGGATGGGGGGATGCCGTGACCACCGTGCCCGCGCTCCTCGCCGAGCGGTACGGCGATGCGGACCTGCGGCGCCGGCTCGCCCCCGCGATGCGTGACTGGGTCGACGCGTGCGAGCGGCTGGCGACGACCGACGGACTGTGGGAGAGCGGCTTCCAGTACGGGGACTGGCTCGACCCGACCGCGACGCGACCGGACAAGGCCAAGACGGATGCCGGACTCGTCGCCGGCGCGTACCGGGTGCGGTCGGCGCGGCTCGCCGGACAGGCTCTGCGCGTCGCCGGGGACGACGTGGGGGCGGCGGAGGCCGACCGCATCGCGGCGCGCGCGACCGCCGCGTTCCAGGCGGCCTACCTCACCCCGTCCGGCCGTCTCATGTCGGATGCGCCGACCGCGTATGCGCTTGTCCTCGCGTTCCACCTCGCGCCGCCCGAGCTGCGGCCCGCGCTCGGCATCCGCCTCGCGTTCCTGCTCCGCGCCGGAGGCTACCGGCTCGCGACGGGTTTTCTCGGCACGCCGCTCGTGCTCGACGCCCTGCTCGACAGCGGCCAGGAGCTCGCCGCCGAGAGGCTGCTGTTCCAGACCGTCTGCCCGTCGTGGCTGTATCCCGTGACGATGGGCGCGACCACCGTCTGGGAGCGGCCGGACGCGGTGCGCCCCGACGGCACTCTGCACCCCTCGGGCATGGTGTCGCTCAACCACTGCGCGTTCGGGGCGGTGGCCGACGTGCTGCATCGCCGGATCGGCGGGCTCGCGTCTTCGGAGCCGGGATACCGCAGGATGCGCATCAGCCTATGGATCCCGTCGGTGCTCGATCACGCGGAAGTGGTGCAGGAGACACCCCTCGGTCGGGCACGCGTGCGCTGGGAGCGAGGCGGCGACGGCATCCGCGTGTCGGCGGAGGTGCCTCCGGGCGCGCGCGCCGATGTCCTGCTGCGCGACCGGCCGACGTTCGACGTGGGCGCCGGCCGTCACGAGTGGCTGGTGCAGGCGCCCCCGAGGCCGCCGTCCGACATCGGATCGGGCGTCGACGCCGACCTCGCGGCTCTCGCCGACGCCCCGGGCGTGTGCGGTCTCGTGTCGCGCATCCTGGCGGACCACTCACCCGAGATCTCGGCGGAGTTCGAGGCGTACATCCGGTGGGTGCCGGGTCGTTCCCTGCGTCCCGAACTCATTGCGGTGTCGGCTCCGCCGGAGCTGATCGAGAGGGTGGATGCTGCGCTGCGCGGCATCGCTGACGGACGATCTTCGAAAAGAATCCCCTAGCTCGTAACTTATCTAGCTAGGCTAGTAGTCGTGAATCGCTACGAACGTCTCCGGTGGCTCGGACTGATCTTCATCAGCATCGCGGTCTCGCTGATCATCGTCGACTCCACGATCGTGAACGTCGCCGTCCCGGCGGTGGTCGAGGACCTCGGCATCAGCTCCACCGAGGTGCAATGGGTGCAGGAGTCGTACACGCTCGTGTTCGCCGCGCTGCTGCTCGTCTTCGGCAGCCTCGCCGACAGGCTGGGGCGACGGAGGGTCATGGTGCTCGGCGTCGTCGTGTTCGCCGCGTCCTCGGTGCTCGCCGCGACCGCGCCGGACGGCGGCATCCTCATCCTCGCCCGACTCGCGCAGGGCGTCGGCGGAGCGATGATCCTGCCCACCACGCTCTCGATCATCAACGCCACCTTCCGAGGACGCGAGCGCGGCATCGCGTTCGCCGTGTGGGGCTCGACCATCGGCGGCATGGCGGCGGTCGGTCCGCTGCTCGGCGGCTGGCTCACGACCGAGTTCTCCTGGCGCTGGGCGTTCGGCATCAACATCCCGCTCGGGGCTCTCATCGTGATCGGCGTGCTGCTGACCGTCGCCGAGACCCGGAGCGACCGCACCGACCGCATCGACGTGGTCGGCGCGGTGCTCTCGGTCGTGACGATGGGGTCGCTCGTCTTCGGGCTCATCGAGGGACGAACGTACGGCTGGTGGCTCGTCGACGAACGACCCCGGATCGGCGACTGGACGTGGCCGCTCGACCTCTCCCCGATCCCGTTCGCCTTCGCTCTCGCGCTGATCGGTCTCGTGGCCTTCATCCTCTGGGGCGTGCGTCGCGAGCGTGCCGGTCGGTCGACCCTGCTGGCGCTGCGACTGTTCTCGATCTCCTCGTTCCGCAACGGCAACATCGCCGCCGCGGTCGTCGCGCTCGGCGAGTTCGGCATCATCCTCGCCCTGCCGCTGTGGCTGCAGTTCGTGCTGGGCTTCGACGCCCTGCAGACCGGGCTGCTGCTGCTCGCCCTCGCGCTCGGCTCGTTCCTCGCGAGCGGCGTCGCCGGCGCCACGAGCGGACGGATCGCCCCGGTCTGGATCGTGCGGGCAGGGCTCCTCGCCGAGATCGTCGGCGTGGCCGGGGTCGGCCTCGTGATCGCGCCCGACGCGTCGTGGGTGCCGCTCATCCCATTCCTGTTCGTGTACGGGCTCGGCGTCGGCCTCGCGACCGCGCAGCTCACCGGCGTCGTGCTGGCCGACGTGCCCGTGGCCGACAGCGGGGCCGCCTCCGGCACCCAGTCGACGTCGCGTCAGCTCGGTGCGGCGCTGGGCGTCGCGATCCTCGGCACCGTGCTGTTCACCAGCACCGCCGGCATCCTGGGAGCATCGCTCGACGACCGCGGGCTCCCCGCTGCGCAGCGCGACCAGGTCGTCTCGACAGTGGTCGACAGCGCGGGGGCCGCCATCAGCGGACTCGAGGCGCGACCCGACACGGCCGACATCGCGGACGACGCGAAGGCCGCGTTCTCGGACGGCACGCGCTTCGCCGCGTGGACCGCGGCCGGATTCCTCGCGGTCGGACTGCTCTCGACGATCGCTCTCGGGCGCGGCGGGTCGCGGACGCGTGACGACGCAGAGGCGGCGCAGCGCGCAGACGCGGACGAGGTCTGAGCTCGCTCCGGACGCCGGCGCTGCCGTCTCAGCCGCGCGCGAGCACGCCCTCCGCGCAGCGCCGGGCGACGGCGAACGGCTCGGAGAACGTGCCCATGCCGAGTGTGACGATCGCGCCCTCGTAGAGCAGCATCAGCGTCTCGGCCGTGCCGCGCGCGTCGTCGATGCCCGCCTCGATGCAGAGCTCGATGAAGAGATCGAGCAGCCAGATCTTCTCGCGCGCGGCCTCGGCGAGCACCGCGGCCCCGTCGTCGCCGCTGACCTCGGCGCGCGCGTTGACGGCACTGCAGCCTTTGGGGCTGTTCGCGGTCGACCAGGCGAGCGCATGGTCGAACACGGCGAGGATGCGGGGGATGCCGGGCCCGCTCACCGCCACCAGGTGCGCGGCGAGATCGTCGCGCCAGCGGGCGTCGCGGTGCTGGAGGTAGGAGACGACGAGCGCCTCCTTCGACCCGAATCGGTCGTAGAGGGTCTTCTTCGTCACGCCGGCGGCCTCGGCGATCGTGTCGACACCCACGGCGTGGATGCCGCGCTCGTAGAACAGCTGCGATGCGGCGTCGAGCACGCGGCGCGCGCCGGGCGTCAGGGGCGCGAGGTCGGGAACGGGTGCGGCCATGGCATCGAGTATACGGGTCTGTATACTCGCCGGATGAGTATACAGATCGGTTTACTTCGTTCGGTCGTGACGGTGGTGGCTTCCCTCGCTTTCGTCATCACATGGAGTTCGGGCTTCCTCATACCAGCCTTCGCCACGGTCGAGGTGGCTCCGCTGACCCTGCTGGTCTGGCGGTTCGTGCCGCTGGCGGTCGCTCTGCTCGCGATCGTGGCGGCGTCGGGCGCGGCCAGGGGAGTGGCGATGCGCGATCTGCGCACTCAGGCGCTCATCGGCCTCTTCTCGCAGTTCGGGTACTGCGCCGCGGTGTACGGCGCGGTCGCGGTCGGCATCGCCACGGGCACGGTCGCCCTGATCGACGCCGTGCAGCCGCTCATCGTGGCGGTGCTCGTCGGGCCGCTGCTCGGCATGCGCGTCCGCGGCGCGCAGTGGGCCGGCCTCGCCGTCGGCGCCGTGGGCGTGCTGCTCGTCGTGCGGTCGCAGTTCGGCTCGTCCGACGCCCCGCTCGCCGCATATCTGCTGCCCGTCGCGGCGATGGTGTGCCTCATCGTCGGCACGTTCCTGGAGCGTCGCTCGACCGTGCAGACAGGTGTGCTGCTGACGCTCTCGATCCACGTGACCGTGACGGCTGCCGTCTTCCTGGTGGTCGCCGTGGTGGCGGGGCAGCTCGTGCCCCCGGCATCCGTGTCGTTCTGGCTCGCCGTCGTCCTGACCGCGCTGTTCCCGACCCTCGCCGCCTACGGGCTGTACTGGTGGTTGCTGCGCAGGGTCGGCATCACAGCGCTGCAGGCGTTGCTCTTCCTCATGGCGCCCGCGACCGCGGCGGGCGGCGCGCTGCTGCTCGGCGAGACTCTGACGCTCGTCACGGTCTGCGGCTTCGTGCTCTGTGCGGTCGGCGTGGCCGCGGTGCTCGTGGTCGAGGCGCGGACGCCGCAGGGGCGGCGGTCGGAGAGCGCTCGGGGTCAGCGCGAGGTGGGCGGCAGCTTGTCGACGCCGTGACGGTTCGGCTCGCCCGGCTCCGCCGCGGTGTCGGGTGAGGCGTGCGAGTGCCCCTCCGGCGCCTCGGAGGTCGGGTAGCTCGGCTCCTCGATCTCGACGGCCTTGTCGCGTTCCTCGAGCGGGGGCAGGTGGTCGAGCGGCTGCTTGATGTCGTCTGGGTGGCTCATGTCCCCAGGGTCGGCTCCGGGTCGGCATCCGGCCAGGGGGTTGTGTCCCCGCCCCCGGTATGGATGAGTCGACGGGTACAGTTTGTAACTCCCCCTTCCTTATCGAGAGACGGTGCGCGTGACCGAACACGCTCCCGGCGGCGCCGCGGGCGCGCCCGCCTCGGCGACCCGCTACATCCTGCGCTCGCGTCTGCTGCGAGGTGCCTTCCTCAGCCTGGTGATCTCGGGCATCGGCATGTCGATCACGGCACCGCAGATCACGCTGTTCCTCGTCGAGGAACTCCACCTCACCGACTCGCAGGCCGGGCTGTACTTCCTCACGAATCTCATCGCGCCGGTCACGGGCTACATCGTCGGCTCGCTGTCCGACCGCCTGGGGTCGAGGCTGCTCGTGTTCCGTATCTCGGCCGTCGCAGGCTTCGTCGGCTGGGCGCTCATGGCGGTCGCGATGCAGGCGTGGATGCCGTTCGCGATCAACCTGGTGCTGCTGAGCGGTGCCGGTGCCGGTGCCGCTCAGCTCCAGGCGGCCGTGCGCGACGAGCTCAACCGCGCGCCCACCCCGGCCGACAACGGCGTGGTCGCCGTCATGCGCACCGCGATGGCCTTCGGATGGGTTGTCGGCCCGGTGCTCGGAGCCGTGCTGGGCGCGACGCTCGGGCTGCGGCCGCTGCTGTTCCTCACCGGTCTCAGCATCCTGCTCTCGATCGTCCCGCTCATCGGCGCGCGGGTCGTGCCGCCGCGACGCGGTCGCGAGTCGGAGATCCGGATGCCGCAGAGCGATGAGGCGCTGGGCGAAGACGCGTTCGAGGCGGAGGGTGACGGGCCTGCGCGTGCGACCGGGGTGCGCACGGCGCGCCGTCGTTCGATGATTCCCCTGCTCCTCTTCACGGCGATCTATGTGCTGATCATGTGCGGAGAGACCGTGAAGCTCGCCTACCTGCCCCTGTACATGGACCGCGGTCTGCACGTCGACGCGGCTATCCGCGGGGCGATCATCGGTCTGCAGCCCCTCATCGAGCTGCCTCTCATGCTGCTCGCCGCGCGACTCGCCGATCGCTTCGGCGTGACCAGGGTGCTCATGGTCGGGGCCGCGATGGCGGTCGGTGCGCACGTGTCGTATGCCTCGGCCGCCGGGATCGAGCCGCACATCGCCCCGCTCATCGTGGGCCAGCTGCTCATGGCCGGCGTGATCGCGACGTTCGGCGTGCTGGGCATCACCGTCGCGCAGCGGCTGCTGCCGGATCGGGTCGGCACAGCATCGAGCGTCTTCCTCAGCGCGTACGCGATCAACGCGGCCCTCGGCGGTTTCGTCGGGAGCGTGGGGGCCGCATGGCTGGGAATGCCGCACCTCTTCTGGATCCCGGCGGGCATCGCCGCTATCGGGGGTGTCGCACTGGTCGTGCTGGGGTCGCTCGTGCCGCTCGGAAGGCCTCGGGGGTAGTCGCGAACTTTGGGTACGAACGTACGCACACTGGTACGATCGGTGCATGACGGACTACTTCGCGGGTGACCCTCGCACCCACCGGGAGCGGATGCTGGCCGGCGACCTCTACATCGGCGACGACCCCGAGCTGGTCGCCCGCGCGGACCGCGCCGCACGACTCGCCGATCTCTATCAGCGCCAGACGCTCGCGGGAGATCCGGGTGCGCGCGACTGGCTGCGCGCGCTGATCGGGGAACTCGGTGAAGACGTCGCCATCCGACCGCCGCTGCACGTCGACTACGGCGAGAACATCTCCATCGGCGCGCGCACGTTCGTCAACTTCCACCTCACGGCGCTCGACGTGGCGCCCATCACGATCGGCGCCGACTGCCAGATCGGCCCCAATGTGCAGCTGCTGACGCCGACGCATCCGATCGACCCGGGGATGCGCCGGGACAAGCTCGAAGCTGCGGAGCCGATCACGATCGGCGACAACGTCTGGCTCGGCGGGGGAGTGATCGTGTGCCCCGGTGTGACGATCGGCGAGAACAGCGTGATCGGCGCGGGGTCGGTCGTGACGCGCGACATCCCGGCGAACGTGGTGGCCGTCGGCAACCCGGCGCGCGTCATGCGGACGATCGAGGGGGCGTCCGATGGCGCCTGACGCGGCCGGGAGCCGCAGCGGCCGCAAGAACGATCCCGACCGCCGGGACCGCATCATCGACGCCTGCCTCGAGGTGATCGCGGAGTCGGGGGTGGCCGGCGCATCGCATCGCCGCATCGCCGAGGCGGCAGGGGTTCCGCTCGGCTCGATGACCTACCACTTCGACGGGATCGACGAACTGCTGCACGAGGCGTTCGCGCGGTTCTCGCATACGATCAGCGCCCGGTTCGAGGAGCGGATGGCCGCGGCATCCGATCTCGATTCCGCCCGTGCCGCGGTGGTCGACATCATCAGGGAGGACGTGTTCGGAGACGGGCGGGAGCTCGTGCTGTCGCACGAGCTGTACACACTCGCCGCCCGCGAGCCCGCCTATCGCGCGCTCACGACGGCCTGGATGCGCCGCAGCCGTGCCGCCCTCGAGCGCCACTTCGACCGCGACACCGCCCGGCTGCTCGACGCGCTCATCGAGGGGTTGTCGATCCACCGTGCGCTCGACGACGAGGAGCGGGATCCGGAGGAGGTCGCGATCGCCGTCGCCCGCATCACCGCGGTCTGAGCGAGGACGCCCGAACCGAATAGTGCGCGACGAGATGGTTGATCTGAGTCCATAGTTGCGGTTTGGCAACTAACGGCGTATGGTTGATTCTTATCAACTTTCTACGCAGGAGCTCTTTCACTGTGACAACCCCCATCCCACCCTCATCCGAGACCACGCGCTCGGCCCGCGAGGTCTTCACCGCGATCTCCGGACTCGTCGTCGGCATGTTCGTCGCCGTGCTGTCCGGCACCGTCGTCTCGACCTCGATGCCCGTCATCATCGCCGACCTCGGCGGCACGCAGTCCCAGTACACCTGGGTCATCACCGCAAGCCTCTTGGCGACCGCCGTCAGCACCCCCATCTGGGGCAAGCTGGCCGACCTCGTCGACCGCAAGGTGCTCGTGCAGCTCGCGCTCGTCATCTTCACGGTCGGCACGGTCATCGCCGGCTTCTCCACCGACACGAACATGCTCATCGCCGTGCGCGTCATCCAGGGCATCGGCGTCGGCGGACTCATGTCGCTCGTCATGATCGCCGTCGCGCTGATCATCTCGCCGCGCGAGCGCGGCAAGTACATGGGCGTCGTCGGCGGCATCATGGCCCTCGGCACCATCGGCGGCCCGCTGCTCGGCGGCCTCCTCACCGACGTGTGGGGCTGGCGCTCCAACTTCTTCATCGGTGTGCCCTTCGCCCTTCTCGCCCTCGTGCTGCTGCAGTTCACGCTGCACCTGCCCAAGCCGCAGCGCGACACGAAGGTGTCGATCGACTACTTCGGCATCGTTCTGCTCGCGGTCGGCGTCTCGACCCTGCTGATCTGGGTCTCGATGGGCGGCAGCCAGTTCGACTGGGACTCCTCGACCAGCATCATGCTGGCCGTGACCGCCGGCGTCGCGATCGCCGCCTTCATCGTCGTCGAGTTCTTCGTCAGGGAACCGATCGTCCCGATGTCGCTGTTCCGGAACCGCACCTTCACCCTGTCGGTCATCGCGTCGATCGCGATCGGCGTGTCGATGTTCGCGACCTCGGTGTTCCTCGCCCAGTACTTCCAGCTCGCACGCGGTGCGACGCCCACCGAGTCGGGTCTCATGACCATCCCGATGATCGTCGGACAGATGGGTGCGTCGATCATCATCGGTCAGCTCGTGAGCCGCTTCGGCAAGTGGAAGGGCTGGATGATCACCGGCTCCGTGCTCGTCACGATCGGAGTCAGCCTCATGGCGACGCTGCGATACGACACCCCCTTCGGTCTCGTCGCGACCTACATGGTCGTCCTCGGAGCCGGCCTCGGCATGGTCATGCAGAATCTCACCCTCATCGTGCAGAACGACACGGCCCCGCAGCAGCTGGGCGCGGCGTCGTCGAACGTGAACTTCTTCCGCACGATCGCCGGCACCATCGGCGTGACCATCATGGGGTCGCTGCTGTCGTCGAGCGTGGCCGACTACGTCAAGGAAGGCCTCGAGGGCTTCGTGCCCGCCTCGCAGGAGGAGGTCGATGCGCTGCAACACCTCGGCTCCGGTGACGTGCCGAAGGTCGGTCAGCTGCCCGAGTCGGTCCGATCGATCGTCGAGTCGGCCTACGGCCACGGCATCGCGGACGCGTTCATCATCGCCATTCCGCTCGCCGTCATCGCCGTCATCGCGATCGCGTTCATCAAGAACAAGCCGCTGTCGACGAAGAACGCCGCCGAGCAGCTGCGCGAGCAGGCGGAGGAGTCCGCGATCGAGGTCTCGCAGGCCGAGGTCGGATCGTCGGCCTCGACCGGCACGATCCGCATCGCGGACGTGGAGGCGGGATCGCCGAAGACCGGCTCGGTCACGGTCCTCGAACGCGAGGGCCAGGGCGAGCGCGAGGACCGCGGGCGCTGAGATGACCCCCACCGATGCGGCGACCGCTCCGGACGTCGAGAGCGCCGTCGGCGACCTCCAGGCGCATCTGAACCTCATCTTCGCGAGGACTCGGACGCTGTGGAGGGAGTCGGCGGCGCGCATCGCCCCCGACCTGCAGGTCGGCGGCTACAAACTGCTCACCTTCATCGATCGAGCGGGAACGGCCAGCGCGCACGAGCTCGCCGAGCGGTTCGAGATGGACAAGTCGGTGATCAGTCGTCAGGTGCGGATGCTGGAGGAGCTCGGCCTCATCGAGTCCCGCCCCGACGAGCGCGACGGACGCCTGCGCGTGCTCACCGCCACGCCGACCGCCACCGCCGCGCTCGCCGAGCTGCGTCGCGATCACAGCCGCCGGCTGGATGCCGTCATGGCCGAGCTGACCGCCGAGGAGATCCGCGCGGCGTCCAAGGTGTTCCGGCTGCTGTCCGAGGTCTGATCCGTGACGGCCCGCCGCAGGGGCGGCGCGTGGTTCGCCGTAAGCTGGCGGGCATGAGCGCCGCCGACGATCACGCCGACGAGAAGCCCGCCCCCGCCGGCGAGACAACCGCCCTCGACGATGCCGTGCACCGCGTCGAGCACGAGCTGGGGCGGCTGTTCGCTCGCATCAGGGTGAGCTGGCGCGAAGCGGCGATCACGGTTCATCCCGACCTCCAGCCCCTCGGCTACCAGGTGCTGACGTCGATCGCCTCCGGCAAGGCGACGTCGGCCGGCGCGATCATCGAGCGTCTGCAGACCGACAAGTCCGCCGTCAGCCGGCACGTGCGCCAGCTCGAGCAGCTCGGCCTCGTCGAGAGCGTGGCGGACCCCGACGACCGGAGGGCTCGCGTGCTCGTGGCGACGCCGCTCGCGCAGGAGCGCGTCGCGCTCGCGCGGTCGCGCTACGAAGCCCGCCTCAGCGAGCGGCTGCGCGGGTGGTCGTCGGAGGATCTGGATCGCTTCGTCGCCCTGCTGGGCGACCTCGGCGGCTCGACCGAGAACTCCTGACGGGAATACGTCGTGCGATGGAGGCATTGTCCCTCACCGTGAGTCTTTTCGAGCCCGCCGCCTTCGGCGCCCTCCCGCTGTCCAACCGCGTCGTCATGGCGCCCCTCACCCGCACCCGCGCGGACGACCACGGCGTGCCGACCGGGACGATGGTGGAGTACTACCGTCAGCGCGCCGGGCAGGGCCTCATCATCACCGAGGGCACCTGGCCGGTCGCGGAGGGCAAGTCGTACCCTGGGCAGCCGGGCATCGTGACGGCCGAGCAGATCGACGGATGGCGCCGCATCGCCGACGCCGTGCACGCCGAGGGCGGCACGATCGTGATGCAGCTCATGCACGGCGGTCGCGTCGGCCATTCCGAGATCTCCGGTGAGCCGCGAGTCGTCGGCCCGAGCGCTCTCGCCGCGCCCGGCGAGACGCACACGCCGGTCGGCAAGGCCGAGATGCCGGTCGCGCACGCGCTGACGCTCGACGAGATCCCCGAGGTCATCGAGCAGTTCGTGCAGGCGGCCCGCAACGCGATCGCCGCCGGTCTCGACGGGGTCGAGGTGCACGGAGCCAACGGCTACCTCGTGCACGAGTTCCTGTCGCCAGTATCGAACGTACGCGAGGACCGGTACGGAGGGTCGCCCGAGAACCGGGCGCGCTTCGCGATCGAGGTCACTCGTGCCGTCGCCGAGGCGGTCGGCGCCGACCGCACCGGCATCCGGTTGTCGCCGCAGCACAACATCCAGGGCGTGCTGGAGGAGGACGACGACGACGCCCTCGCGACGTACCTCGCGGTCGCCGAGGGACTCGCCCCGCTCGGCATCGCCTTCGTCGACGTGCTCAGCGCGGTGCCGACGAGCGAGCTCGTGCAGCGCATCCGCCGGGCGCTCGGTGCTCCGTTGATCATCAACTCCGGCTTCGGCGTCGTGACGACCCGCGACGAGGCAGAAGGCTTGATCGCGGGCGGGTGGGCGGATGCCGTCGCCGCAGGACGACCCGTGATCGCCAACCCCGACCTCGTCGAGCGCTGGAAGCAGGATGCCGAGCTCAACGAGCCGCGACCGGCGCTCTTCTACGGACGCACGGCGGAGGGGTACACGGACTACCCGTCGCTGGAGTCCGTACGCGCGGGGGCCTGACCCCTCGCCTCGCGTCGCGGCGCGCCCGGGTCGAGTCATCGGGGCGCGGGCCGCGCGCTGATCTCAGCTGAACAGCACTATCGCGTACGTCGCGAAGAGCACGAGATGCACGGCGCCGTGGGTCGCGGTGACGCGTGTCGCGGAGAACGTCGTGACCGACAGCAGCAGCGTCACCCCGAGCATGAGCAGGTTCGCGGGAGACTCGGCCAGCACGACCGTCTGGCCCGTCAGCATCCCGATGATGAGCACCGCCGGGATCGTGAGTCCGACCGTCGACACGAGTGCGCCGTGACAGAGGTTGTTGACGCGCTGGGCCTGGCCGCCGAGTGCTGCACGGATCGCGGTGATCGACTCGGGCAGGAACACGATCGCGGCGATGAGCACGCCGGCGAGGGCGGGCGGCGCGCCGAGTCGGCCGAGGCCGTCGTCGAGCAGGGCGGCCATGTCGTGCGACAGGAGCACGATCGGCAGCACCGTGACGACGAGAGTCGCGAGGCGGACGAGCACCTCGAGTCGATGCGCGCGCAGGGTGACCACGATGCTCGGGTGCGAGTGCGTGCTGGCCGCCGCTGCGCCGACGTCGACCACGCCCACCTCGGTGAAGTCCGGAGCTTGAGCGCCCATCTGTCGAACGAGGAAGAACGCGTACACCCCGAGGGTGAGCACGACGATCGGGATCTCCTGCGCGACCGTGAATGAGCCGTCGACGCCGATGAGCGCCGGCAGCCCGAAGGCGATGGTGACGAGCACCACGAGCATCGTCAGATAGGCGGACGTTCCCGTGCGATTGTGCTGCAGTGTCCGGTGACGGAGCCCGCCCAGCAGCAGGGCGAGGCCGATGACGAGGTTCATGATGATCATGGCCACGGCCATGACGGAGTCGCGGGCGATCGTCCGGTGCTCGCCTGGCCCGAGCATGACGGCGGAGATGAGGATGACCTCGATGAGCACGATCGACAGCGTCAGCACGAGCGATCCGTAGGGGTCGCCGAGGCGATGGGCGAGAGCCTCCGCTTGCTTCACGACGCCGAACGCGCAGACGAGGATGACGGCGACGATCGCGATCAGCCCGACGACGAGCACCACGGCCGCGGCGGGCGCGGCGAGCAGCGGGTGCGCGATGAGCACGGCGGCGAAGGTCCCCCAGCCGAGCACGATGCGCGCGATGTCGGAGCGATGAACGAGGCCGCGTAGCGAAGTGAGCGGGACCGTCGCGTCGGTCGAGGGTGCCTTGCGTGAGTGCGGCGACATGATCGCGCTCCTTCGAGTGGGGCCGTCCCCGCCTGTGGATCGGCGGTCGGGTCGTCCCGATCGCCGCGCGGTGCAGATGCACCGACGCTCTCATGATGAGTCCAGGATAGGCGAGGAACCGGAACAGATCCTGTGCACGTGCGTGCGCGGTCAGCGCTCAGCGGTCAGCGGTCGCGGTCAGCGGTCAGCGATCAGCGGTCGCGATCAGCGATCAGCGCTCAGCGGTCGCGGTCAGCGATCAGCGGTGACGTCCGGCGGCGACTCCGAGCGTTCCGTGTCATCCCGCTCGGGGAAGCGCCGTCTTCCCACGATCGTGCCGGACGCGAGGGAGACTGAGTCGCGGCGCACGCCACTGCCGCGTCGGATCCCACCACGCCGGCCCCCGAACCTGGGGGACGCCGTCGCCCATCCGTATCTCCCACCCGGACGATCCGAGACTTCGGTGATGCCACCAGCACAAGGGCACCCCGTTGTCGGTGTGGGTCGGACCGCCGCGTGCGTGCTCGGTGACGTGATGGATCTCGCACCAGGACGCCGGCACGTGGCATCCGGGGATCAGGCACTCCTTGTCTCGCGCGACGATCGCCCGCCGCTGGTGCACGGTGAACACCCGGTCGGTGCTGTCGATGCCCACGATCCGACCCTCGTCCATGGTCACGCGCTGGATCGTTCCCGAGCAGCCGACGTGCGCCGCGACATACGCATGCGTCTGGTTCCATGCGCCGGGCACGCTGGCTCGGCCGCCTCCCCCGGCGAGATCTTTCGCGTCCACGGTCACGACGAGGGTGGGCGCCGCCCCGCCGAGGCTCGGCATGTCCCGGTGGCGAGCGGCGATCCCCAGCGCCGCGGCGAGAGCGTCGTGACGCTTCTGAGTGGCCGTGCGGTCGTCGATCACCGCGCGAGGATCGGAGTTGAAGGGATCGGGCTCGCGGACACGAGAGTCGTCGACACCGAGGCCTTCGACACCTGAGCCGTCCACACCCGACCTGCCGGCACCTGAGCCGTCGGCACCTGAGCCGTCGGCACCGGAGCCGTCGGCACCTGAGCCGTCGGCATCGGTTGGCGCGAACCGCACGCCGAGTCGGGGCGGCCCGTCGCCCTTCGGGTTGTTCTGAGCGTCGAAGATGAGTTCAAGCTGCGCCGCGACCTCGGGCGTCAACGCTCCCGTGATCGGCCGCAGCCCGTTGCGCAGTCGTCCGATGGTGATTCCCCGCCGTCTGGCGGCTTCGTCGGCGGGTTCCTCCCCGTCGGGATCGAGCAGCTCAACCAGTGCCTCAGCAAGCAGTCGCAGGTCTTCGGGCATGGGAGCAGGGCCACGGCCGGAGGCTCGATCTGCATCGCCGGCAACGCCCTCTGCAGCGGGGGACTCAGGAGAATCGTGTGCGCCCCTCGCGGCGTCGGCGAGACACTCGTCGGCGCCGAGGCGCCCGTCGAGCCCGATACGGTCGACGACCTTCTCGATCGGCGCGGTCGCGGCAAGAACACCGGCCGTGCCGACCGTGCCGTCGAGTAGGGCCTCGCGAAGCGCAGGCCAACGGGCAGGCAGGCGTTCCCCGGACGTCAGGCTCGACTGCCGACGGACGAGATCGACGACCTTCACCAGCCGTGACGCCCCGCCCGTGTCGACCAGCAGCGCTCGGCGCAGCAACTCGTTCTCGTTACGACACCCCGCGGAGCGCGGGAAATCGACGTCGCCCGACGCGACGGTCTCGACGATCACCGCCTCCACGCGGCGGAACGCGTCGCCGGCCGTAGCGAGCACCGCGACCCGCTCCGCCTCTGTGAGACCGGCGAGCGAGTCGTCGGCGAGCACGCGATCGAGGTCGGCGACGACCTGATCGAGGAGTGTGCGGGGCCGGGATGACATGACCTCAGTCAACCCGGGGCCACCGACATTCGTGTCGTGTGAACCAGTGGATTTCGGCCAGGTCAGGCATGTATTCCGATGCTCCCGATCTGTATCTCGGCATATCGCCCGAGCGCAACGGGGAGCAGAGAGGGAGGCGAGGGAGCGAGGCAGCGGGCAGCGGGGAGGGGCATGGTCTGTGAGCGGGGAGCAGAGAGGGAGGCAGAGGGAGTGAAGCAGCGGGCAGCGCGGGCAGCGGGGAGGGGCATGGTCTGTGAGCGGGGAGGGGCCGCGGGAGCGGAGGTGCGGCCAGCGGGGAGCACGGGGGGCAGAAGAGAACGGGGGGAGCGGGGACGGGGCAGGAAGCAGCGCGGAGCGGGGAAGGGGTAGGAAGGAACGCGGAGCGCAGGAGGGGGCGCAGCAAGAGGGATGTGCGCCCGCCGCGAGGGTCGCCGACGGCATCCGCCCTGTCAACCCTCTGTCGTGGCGCACCCTTCGCCGAGAAGAGTGGCTGTCCACCGAACCGCAGACACGACACGCAACCGTGAACGAGGAGGACGCATCATGAAGGCACTCACCTGGCAGGGCACCCGGAAGGTGACGGTCGAGGAGGTACCCGACCCCACGATCGACTACTCGACCGATGCGATCGTGCGCATCACCTCGTCGGCGATCTGCGGGTCCGACCTGCATCTGTACGAGCTGCTCGGACCCTTCCTCGACCGCGGCGACATCCTCGGGCACGAGCCGATGGGCGTCGTCGTCGAGGTCGGCAGCGATGTCACCACGCTGTCGGTCGGCGACCGCGTCGTGATCCCCTTCACGATCTCCTGCGGGCAGTGCTTCTTCTGCGTCCAGGGCCTGCAGTCGCAGTGTGAGACGACCCAGGTGCGCGAGTACGGCAGCGGCGCGACGCTGTTCGGATACACGAAGCTCTACGGCCAGATCCCCGGCGGTCAGGCCGAATACCTCCGTGTGCCGCTCGCGGACTACAACCACATCAAGGTCGCCTCCGACCTGCCCGATGACCGCTACCTGTTCCTCAGCGACATCCTGCCGACGGCGTGGCAGGGCGTCGAGTACGCGAACGTGCCCGATGGCGGCACCCTCGCGGTCATGGGCCTGGGCCCCGTCGGACAGTTCGTGTCGCGCATCGGCGTGCACCGCGGCTACCGCGTGCTCGCGGTCGACCCCGTCGCCGAGCGTCGTGAGATGGCCGCCCGCCACGGCGTGGAGACCTTCGATCTCTCCGACGACGTGGTCTCGGAGCTGCGCGACCTCACAGAAGGTCGAGGAGCGGATGCCGTCGTCGACGCCGTCGGGATGGAGGCCCACGGCAACCCCGGCGTCGGCATCGTGCAGAAGGCCGTGGGACTGCTACCCGATGCGCTCGCGCAGCAGATGATGGACAAGGCGGGCATCGATCGCCTCGCCGCCCTGCACGCGTCGATCGATGCGGTGCGCCGCGGCGGCACGGTGTCACTCAGCGGCGTCTACGCCGGAGACGCCGACATCATGCCGATGAAGACGATGTTCGACAAGCAGCTCAGCCTGCGCATGGGGCAGTGCAACGTGAAGCGCTGGATCGACGACCTGATGCCGCTCGTCGAGGATCTCAGCGACCCGCTCGGCGTCATGGACCTCACGACCCACAGTGCGCCCCTCGAGGATGCGCCGGAGCTGTACGAGACGTTCCAGCGCAAGGAGGACGGCTGCATCAAGGTCGTGCTCCGTCCCGACGCGGCCTGACGCGCGGGGCGGCGATCAGAGACGGGGGAGAGCGTGACTCAGTCCGCTCTCCCCGCACCGCCCTCCGCCAGGTATGCGAGTCGATGCAGGGTCTCCGAGTTCCGCCACCGCAGCATGGGAGTGGTCACGAGACCGGGCAGCAGAGTGGCCGGTCCGTTCACCGGTTCCTCATCGATGCGCACCATGCATCCGCCATCGTATGAGCGCACCCGCAGAGTCACCCTGGCCTCGCCGATCGGCCACCCCTTGGCGCGCATGACCATCCGTCGAGGCGGGTCCCACTCCTCGACCACGGTCGCGTCGTCGAGGAGCGCGGGCCAGACGCCCACGGAGTGATGCAGCTCGGCACCGGGCTGCGGCCAGGTCTCGTCGACGTCGCGCATGCGCGAGGCGCCCACCACCCATGCGGGGTACAGCCAGCCGTCGGCCAGCACGTCGAACACGTCTTCCGGACGGCAGTCCAGCGTGCGCACGTTCTTCGCCATGTCGTCCACCTCTCGTCGGTCTCGGTCGGTTTCGGTGCATGCATCGTCCGTGAGCTCCGCCCCGGGCCCAAGGGGCTTGACGGGCGCAGGCAGGAGCGTCACGTTCTGCGTGGGTGGCAGCACGACTAGCACACCAGCGTCGCCCGCGCCTCCCCCTGGCACCCTCCCGACCCCTCTGCGAGCCTCGTGTCATGGCACTCATCGATCTTCCCGCGCGGGCCGCGCGCCGCGTCGGCGAACTCGCCCGTGACGACGCTCCCGCCCTGCTCAGCCACGGCTACGGCTTCGGATCCCGCATCTGGCGCCGCGTCCGGCCGGGGGCGCGGTCGGCGCCGATGCGTCTGCTCGGCGACGACGCGGTGTTCGTGCGCGGCGTCGAGGGCGTTGAGCTCTTCTACGACGCCGACCGCATCGCCCGCCACGGCGCGATGCCGTCGGTCGTGCAGGAATCGCTGTTCGGCCACGGCTCCGTGCACAGCCTCGACGGCGACGACCACCGTCACCGCAAGGCCACGTTCGTCGACGTCGCGTACGAAGACGAGCAGGTCGCGCGGCTCGCGCCCCTGCTCGAGCGGGAATGGGATGCCGAGCGCCGGGCGTGGCTCGACGGCGGCAGCCGCAGCGCGTACGACGCGGCGGTCGGGGCCTTCGGGCGGGCGATCATGCGCTGGGCGGGGCTTCCGGGCTCCGCAGTCGCGAAGACCCGCTGGGCGGCCCGCCTTGCTCAGATCGTCGATGGCTTCGGCTCGCCGTACTCGCCGGTGTATCTCGCGGCGATCGCGAACCGCTGGTGGTCCGATCGGCATGCCGCACGCCTCATCGAGGCCGTGCGCAGCGGCGCGCTGCGGGCCGAGCCCGGCACCGCCCTGCACGAGTGGGCGCATCACCGCGACCGCGACGGCGAACTGCTTCCCGCTCGCATCGCCGGTGTCGAGCTGCAGAACAGCATCCGGCCCATGATCGCCGTCGCGCGCTTCGTCGCGTTCGCCGCGAAGGAGCTGCACGACAGGCCCGAGTGGCGCGACCGCATCGCGGCCGAGACGGACGAGCGTGGAGCCCTCGTCGGCGGCCCGCTCTCGATCATGTTCGCGCAGGAGATCCGCCGCACGGCGCCCTTCGTGCCGATGCTGCCGGGCTGGGCGATCACCGACATCGACATCGACGGCGAGCACGTCGACGCCGGCGGCCGGGTCGTGCTCGATCTGCTCGGCACCAACACCGACGACCGTTTCTGGGCGCGCTCGGACCGCTTCGACCCGGAGCGCTTCCGCGACGTGGGCGACGACTACGAGGCGCTCGCCGCCTTCGTGCCGCACGGCGGAGCAGAGGTCTCCACCGGCCATCGCTGCCCTGGCGAGAAGCTCGCGATCTCCGGCCTCGCCGCCGCGATCGCGACGCTGAGCGACCCGCGCCTGCTCATCCTCGGTGCGGGTCTCGACGTGAACCGTCGGCGCCTCCCGACGAAGCCCCGCTCCGGCGCGCTGGTGCGGTCGGCGACGGCATCCGGCAGCCGCTGCCCGTTCCACTGACCTCACCTCGTCTCGATGTCAAGGGGCGAGCGCGATCGACGCGGAGCGCGGATGCTGAACGCCACCCGTCACGAGGCGGGTGAATTCTGGACGAACGGAGACATCATGTCCGACACGAACTCCACCGCTGATTCCGAGAACTCATCGAACGACGAGACGCCCATGGTCCCGCATGAGCTCACCCCCGAGCAGCTCTCCGACGATCCGGTCGTCGGCGATCCCGCCGCGACCGGTGCGGCCGGGACCGACGCCGCGGACGCACCGGCTGACGACTCCGACGACTAGTCGCGTCCCGACACGTCCGTACCATCCGGCAGCTCGGCCACCGGGGAGACGACGACCTCCTGCACCTTCCAGTCGAGGTCGGAGATGCGTTCGGCGAGCTCGGTCGTCTGATCCACCGTGACCCGCGCACGCCGCGGCACGACGAACGCCTCGATGTGGAACACCTGACCCTGATCGCGCATCCGGACGGACGCCTCCTTCACCCACGGCTGCGACCGCATGGTGGAGAGGATGTCGCCGGCGAGCGGATGCGGGTGCGCACTGTCGAACGTGCGCGCCCGCTGGTCCATGAGGTCGATGATGGCCGTCTTGGTGTTCTTCACGCCGTCCCATACGATGCCGAGCGAGATGAAGAGCGCGGCCGCGCCGTCGAGCCACCACAGGCCCGCCCCGACGCCGAGCACTCCGACGATCGAGGCGACGGTGGTCTGCCAGTCGGCCTTGGCCATGTCGGCGTCGGCGTAGAGCAGCTTGTTGTGCAGCACGGGCGCGAGCCGCGCCTTCGCGGGACCGTAGAAGAACACCGGTCCGACGATGATCACGGCCATGACGGCGACCATGAACCAGCCGAGCCAGATGGTGTGGCCCCAGAGGTTCACGGTCCCGATCGTGGGATGCTCGGCGGAGACGAGCCCCGTGACGGCCTCGATCGCCAGGTTCACGCCCACAGCAAGCAGCGCGACTCCGGCGACGAGGTGCCCGACGCCCATCGCGCGGTGCAGTCCGTAGGGGTGCTTCAGGGTCGGACGTCGCCGTACGAAGATCAGGGCGATGAGGAACGCGAACTGAGGGATGAGCGACAGCATGTCCTCGATCCAGGCTGTGCGCATGGCTTGGGATCCGCCCACGACCAGCGCGATCACCGCGATCGTCACCGAGGTGTAGGCGATCGTGAACCACTCCCACCGGATCGCGCTGCGCAGCGCCTTCTGCTGCTCCTCCGGCAGCTCGGTGCGTCCGATGCGATCGACCGTCTTCATGAGCCGACCTCCGCGTCGAGGTAGGTTTCGAGGGCGCTGAGGAACCCGTTCTCGCCGAGCGGCACGAGCATCACGATCGATCGACCGTCCGCGCCGTCGATCGCGGGATATCCCCGAGTCATCCCCGCCCTGTCGATCCAGGGGCTCTGGTCGGTCATGCCGCCGACGACGAGGTCGAGGTCGCCGCGCTCCAGCATCCCGACCAGCGTCTCCTCCGAGCCCTCCGTCCAGTCGACGTCGGCGTCGACCGTCTCGGCGAAGCCGCTCACCAGCTCGGACAGGCTGCCGTCGGGGTCGCCACCGTCGCCGGTGATGAGTCCGGGATCGGGGGAGAAGCCCACTCGCAGCTCGCCACCGCGTACGCTCTCGACGGTGCCGTCGGGGTCGGTGGGGATGGTGAGCCCGCACCCCGAGAGCCCGGCGGCGAGCAGCAGAGCCGTCGCGGCCGCGACGATTCGTGTCGTTCTCATGTCGGCATGATGCCGCCCTCCCGTTCGCGGCCGCAATGATGTTGACGAGCATCGCCGACGAGGCTAACCGTCGATGGCCGCTACGGTAGGCACATGCGACAGGCCCTGCGGACGTTCGGACGCGTCCTCGCCCGACACTGGCCCGCTCTCATCGCGTGGTACCTCGGCGGCGAGGCGGTGCACCGCGTGCTCATCGAACTCGCGGGCGTCGTCGGCGGTCTCACCACGCTCGGCGGTCTGCTGCTGCTTCCGCTCGCGGTCGCCGCCCGCCTGGTCTCGTACGTGGCGATGTACCTGACCGTTCGTCCGTCGCTGCCGCACAGCAGACGGGAGGAGGCAGGCGGCCCCCGGGAGTTCGCCTCCGCGACCCTCGCCGCGATCCTGCCGTTCTTCG
Organism: Microbacterium hydrocarbonoxydans; assembly: GCF_023715885.1. GTDB lineage: Bacteria > Actinomycetota > Actinomycetes > Actinomycetales > Microbacteriaceae > Microbacterium > Microbacterium hydrocarbonoxydans_C. The sequence goes on from NZ_JAMBOY010000003.1 coordinate 63,314, forward strand.
CGTTCTACACGGCCTGGGGCATGCTCGACGCCGACCAGATCGAGTTCTTCCGCATCGCCAGCGCGATCGCGCTCGCCGACTCGGGGTACGAGCTCGACCAGGTCGGCGACCGTGGCGGGCTGATCGGGGTCGGTGTACTCCCGGTGGCCGTGCTCCTGCTGGCGCTCGCCGCACGACTGGTCTATATGCGGTTCGCGGATCGGCTGCCGCGCGGGGTCGTCGTGCTCGCGGCGTACGCCGAGGTGCTGTGGACCTTCATGCTGTTCACGCTCGTCGCGCGATGGTGGAGCGGCCTGCTCGACTGGTTCGGGGATCGCGAGGTCGTGAGCCGCCTGCAGGTGTTCGGCGACTGGTTCGCGGTGAACCTCGCTCCCGTCGCCGTCGTGTGGGAGGCGGCGACATGGATCGTCGGCATCGTCATCGCCGCGGTGATCGTGCCGGCGGCGTGGCTGACCGTCGCGGGCGTCGTGTTCGGCACGACGTTCGACTCCACCCCCGGGTTCTCGCGCTGGGGTTCGGGGGCGGCGCGCGGCACAGCGATGAGCATCGCCCGCACGCTCGTGATGCGGCTCGAGGGCCTCTGGGCCGCGGTGGCCGTGATCTGGCGCGGCGGGCCGCTGCTGTTCGGCGCGTACGTGCTCGCCTACGCGCTCTGGGCCTTCGCGGAGCAGTCGGGCACGCGGGGCCTGCTGCAGCTGATCGGCGGACACGAGTCGTCGTTCTGGGCGGGCGCGTTCCCGCTCGCGACTCTCGCCGTGGCGGCCTTCGCCGAGCCGCTCCGCGTCGCGATCGTCGCCACCGCCTACGACGAGGTCATCGGCCGCCCGCAGGCGGGACTCGACACTCGCCCGTCAGGGCTCGACGAGGAACCGGGCGGTCATGTGGTCGCCGTCCTCGACGTCGAGGAGGAGCGGACCCTCGGCGTCGTCCGGCAACAGGAACACCGCGAGGATGCGGTACGACGACCCCTCGATGGTGCATGACCTCTCGGCCTCGTCGTAGGGCACGTCGAGGCCGTCCCGCGAGCTCAGCCAGGTGCGCGAGGTCGAGGGCTCGGTGACGCTGATCGTGCACGAGCCCGCCTCCGGCCCGCCGCTCGACGTCATGCGCACGCTCAGCGAGCGGGTGCCATCGGGTGCCTCGAACTCGCCCCATTCCGCGCCGGACAGCGACAGCGTCTGACCGGCGACATCGGCGCTCGACTCGGCGTCGATCACGCGGCCTGCGGGGCGGATGCCGGGGAGCACGTCGAGCCAGACGTAGGCGCCGACCACGGCTACGATCGCCACAGCGAGGGCGAGGAGCGCGAGGCGCTGTCGGCGGAACCAGCTCACGGCGCCACCAGCTCGGATGGAAGGATCTCGACGGCATCCGCCCGCTGGATACCGTCGAGACGGAGCGTGATCACGACGAGGTCGTCGAGCTCGGCGGTGTAGTAGTCGGGGGTCAGTCGCAGCTCGGCCCAGCCGGAGTCGACGTCCGCGGGGAGTTCGAACGCCAGCATCCCGACCGTGTCGATGCCGACCCGCAGCGGCGCGCCGACGAGCGAGGCCGACGGGCGCTCGCTGGCGTGGAAGACCCGGTCGCCGATCGCAAGGCTCGCGAGTCTGATCGACGCATCGATCTCGGTCTGCGGTGCGGAGGCTCGCACGGAGACGACGAGCCAGTTGCCCTCGGCGCTCCATCCGTCGTCGGTCTCGACGGTCCTCGCGAACCGTACGTCGACCGCCGCGGCGACGAGCGCTCGTGACGACACGGTCTCGTCGATCGCGCCCCGCTTCTCGATCGGCGCGACGACCGCATCGTCGTCGGGCGTGGAAGCGACGAGAGCTCCGCCTCCGATCACCAGTGCGGCGCCGATGATCCAGGGGAGCGCGCGATTCCTCATCGGGTCTCCGCCACCGGCACGAGCACCCGGGCGACCAGACCGTCGGGGCGCCAGGTCACGACACGCGACGACAGGATGACGGCGCCCCGGCTGACCTCGGCCTCGTGCACGTCGAGCGCGACCGCGTCGTCGGTGTAGGCGTCATCCGGCACGGGCCAGGCGATCGTCACCTCGTCGGGGACCCCCGGCTGCAGGATCACCTGACCGGCCGAGCCGTCGTTGCGCCAGACCGTCGCGCTGCCGGTGGCCTCGGTGCCGTGCAGGTCGAGCAGCGGCTCCGACGTGTTCACGAGGTTGGCCTTGAGCAGGTCGGCGGTCGTGCCGACGCCGATCGGGGCGTCTGCGAGATTCTCCATGCGCGCCGTCATGACGAGGAGCTTCTCGCCGGGCTCCGCCTCGAGGTACTCCGACTCGATCGCGTCGGTGAACGCGACGTCGAGGACCGTTATCGCGTAGGTCGAGGTGCGCACCTCGTCGCCCGCCCCGACCTCGGCGGCCTCGGTCGCCGAGCGCGCCAGGCCGCCGGTCACGATCACGACCACGACGACGAGCGAGAGGGATGCCGCGACCGCCCACACCCATCGGGGGACCTCGCGCAGCGAGCGGCCCCATCGCGACAGCACGGCGCGGACCCGCGTCTGCTCCCCCGAGATCGTCACGACGTCAGCCTAGTCAGCCCGGAATATCGGCGCCGTCAGCGACAGGTCTCGAAGACGTGCCCGTCGACTCCGGCCGGGAGCAGATCGCGGTCGCGCAGCACCATCGACCCGGGCGATTCGGGGTCGCCGCACATCTCGGCGAAGGCGCGGGGGAGCTGGTCGGTGTACTCGATGTCGATCACCTGGTCGCCGTATATCGCCGTGTAGGCGCCGCACTCCTCGTACGCCGCGCACTCCTCGACCACGGCGAAGTCGAACCCGGCGCGGTCGTGCAGCGCCTCGGCATCCTCCGCCGCGTTCTTCTGACCGGCGGCGAGTCCCGCCTCGTGCGCGCGTTCGACCAGCAGCGTCGCGAGGGCGAGGTTGTCGCCGAGGGAGAGGGCGTCATCCGAGCGTGTGTACGAGTCGAGGTTGTCGAACTCGACGGCCTCGAAGCTCGACTGCGCGCAGCTGTCGATCCACGAGCCGACCACGTCGGCGATGCGGTCGCGGCGTTCGGCGGTCGAGGTGTCGAGAAGCGCCTCGTCGGGCCAATCCGGATCGAAGACGGGCTCCCCGTCGCGCTGGAGGAGCAGGTCGTCGGGCCAATCCGCGAGCTCGCCGGGCTGGGTCTGGAATCCGTTCACGTAGCAGATCGAGTAGACGCCGTCGGCCGGCTCGGCGGTGCGGTCGCGCCCGACGATGCCGACGTCATCGGCTGGATCGTAGGCACCGCCGAGCTGGTAGTCCGGCACGGCGCCGACGGGGAGGAGTGCGATATCGCCGGATCTCAGCGCGGCCGCGTCGCCCTGCTCGGCCTGTCGGTGCGAGCACCCGACGAGAGCGATGCCGAGGATCGCCGCGGCGACGAGAGCGGATGCCGTGCGCCTCACCGCAGCGGGGCGGAGTCGTCGGCCTGGCGGGCCAGGTGCCCCTTGACGAGGAACAGCGCCACGATCGTCAGGATCGCGTACAGGTACACCGAGATGCCGGCGATGGACAGCAGGGGATTCGGTGCAGCGGCAGCCGTGTCGATGCCGCCGGTCGCGAGGAACGTCGTCGGGTCGGTGATCGCGTGAAGCAGGATCGGCCAGACGAGACTGCCGGTCACGCGCAGCGTCAGATACATCGCGACGCCGAAGAAGAACGTGAACGCCATCGTGATCAGCACGGTCCCCAGCGCCTGACCGCCGAGCAGGTTCGTGGAGTGCAGAAGGGCGAAGATGAGCGACGAGAGCACCATGACCCAGCGCTCGGAGTAGCCGCCCTTGCGCAGCAGGTTCACCGCGAGGCCCCGTGTGAGGAGTTCCTCGGACAGTCCGATGAAGAGGCCGGCCGCGAAGGTGACGAGCACAACGCCGATCGAGTACGCGCTCCAGTCGGTGCCCGCGATCCGCAGCACCGCCGCCAGGACGACGATGACCGGCGCGATCCACATCCAGCCGCGTCCCCGCCCGGGCTGGCGGCCGAAGAGCTCGGGCAGCCACTTCACCGAGACCGCGAAAGCCAGCAGGATGAGCGACCCGACGACGACGGGCAGCAGGAGCGTGATCGCGACGGTCGACGCCGACCCGAACTGGTCGGCCGGGTCGAACCGCCCCGCGAACAGGATGCCGATGAGCTGCGAGGCGCCGAGATAGAGGCCGATGTATGCGGCCGCGACGAGCACCGCCCTCCACCAACCGCCACGGTTCCAGAACCGGAGCCAGGTCGAGGAGGACGAGGAACGAAGAGCGGTGTTCGCGTCAGTCACGACTCACACCGTACAGCGCGGCGATCTCCTTCGACCCCATCCCCTGCGAATAGGTCGGATGCTGCGGCCATCCGTCCGGCGAGTCCTCCCACTCCTCCTGGCGGCCGTAGGGGAGCAGATCGACCAGGCCCTGCAGGTGGCTGAGCCGCTCGGTGCCCCGCCCGTTCGTGTGCCAGGTGCGGTAGACGGTGTCGCCGTCGCGCAGGAAGACGTTGACGCCGAAGCCCTCGTTCGGGCCGGCGTCCATGTCGGCGCCGAACGAGCTGTCGGCACTCGAGTACCAGGCCATGCGGTTGCCCACCCGGTCTCGGTAGGCCAGTGCCTCCTCGATCGGGCCGTTCGTCACGATCACGAAGCGGGCGTCGTAGTAGCGCTCGATGACGTCGAGCCGCGTGAACTGCGAGGTGAACCCGGTGCAGCCCGGGCACTGCCACTCGTTGCCGTCCGACCACATGTGGTTGTACACGATGAGCTGCGGGTGCGCGTCGAACACCTCGGAGAGACGCACCGAGCCCTCCTCGCCCACCAGCGTGTACTCGGGCAGTTCGACCATGGGCAGGCGCCGCCGTTGCGCGGCGATCGCGTCGAGTTCTCGGGTGGCGGCCTTCTCGCGCGCGCGGAGATCGGCGAGCTCACGCCGCCAGGTGTCGACGTCGACGACGGGCGGGAGAGCATTCCGGGTCGTGCTCACGGTGACCTCCGATGACCGGCGGGAGTGTGCCCCTCATTGTGCGCGCAGCCGCCGACGAGGTCAACGTCTCTCTGCGCCGGCCCACCCCGGGGCCGAGGCCCCTCGTGCCGCGACCCACCCCGCTCCGCGGTCACCCACCCCTCTGCGCGACCCACCCCGCGGTCGACGCCCATTCTCGCGCGACCCACCCCGTTATGACCCAGCCACCCCGTTGCGCACGGTTCGCTCAGGGGTGGGTCGCGCCGAAGGGGGTGGGTCGGCGGGCGGTGGCGGGGTCAACCCTGCGCCGCGTCAGTGGCGGGGGCGGGATCTTCGGCGAGGTTGCGGCGGATGCCGATCCACGAGACCACCCCGCCCAGCACGAGCAGCGCGGCGGTGACCCAGGCGGCGTTGTGGAACCCGCCGAGGTCGAGAGTGCCGCCGATGATCGTCGTGAGCATCGCGACGACGAGCAGCCCGGCGACCCGCGAGACCGCGTTGTTGACGGCGGAGGCGATGCCCGATCGGGACTCGTCGATCGCTCCCAGGATCGCCGAGGTCAGCGGCGCGACGGTCAGCGACAGGCCGAGGCCCATCACGATCATGGCGGGGAGCACCTGCCACCAGTAGTCGAAGTCCTCGGCGACGAGCAGCAGCATCACCGCGCCGACCGCCATCACGAGCGGACCCACGGTCATGAAGATGCGGGGACCGAACCGACCAGCCCAGGAGCCGGCCCTCGAGCTCACGAGGATCATCAGGATCGTCATCGGCAGGCTGGCGAGTCCGGCGGCCGTGGCGCTGAGCCCCGCCCCCTGCTGCAGGTAGACGCCGATCACGAAGCCGTTGAGCGAGAGCGCGGCGTAGACGAAGAGCGTCGCGAGGTTGCCCCAGGCGAAGTCGCGGACGCGGAACAGCGACAGCGGCATGAGCGGCGCGGCGGAGCGCTGCTGACGGACGAGGAACAGCGCGAAGAGCACCGCGCCGACGACACCGGGCAGCCAGATCGCGGGGGAGCCCCACCCCAGGTTCGGCTGCTCGATCAGGGCGAAGACCACGGCGCCGAGCCCGACGGCGCAGAGGATGCCGCTGATCCAGTCGACCCGCACACCACTCGGCTTCTCGTTGAGCTTCAGGCGTGCGAGCAGGAGCAGGGTGACCCCGATCGGCAGCACGTTGATGAGGAAGACGAAGCGCCAGGACAGGAAGTCGACGAACAGCCCGCCCAGCAGCGGACCGACCAGCTGCGCGGCGGTCGTGAACGCCGTCCATACGCCGATCGCCCTCGCCTGCACGTCCGACCGCATCGTCGCGGTGATCAGGGCGAGCGAGCTCGGCACGAGCAGGGCGCCGGCGGCACCCTGTGCCGCGCGGGCGATGATCAGCACGAGCGGATCCGGTGCTGCGGCGACGGCGACCGAGGCGACGCCGAAGGCGATGAGGCCCACGCGCATCACGAGCACCCGCCCGTACGCGTCCGACAGCGAGCCGGCCAAGAGGATGAGGGCACTGAGGGTGATGAGGTAGGCGTCGACGACCCACTGCTGAGTCGTGATGCCGCCTCCCAGCTCACGGCTGATCGCGGGGAGGGCGACGGTCACGACGGTTCCGTCGAGGAACGTCACGAACGACGCCAGCACGGCGACGGAGATCACCAGCCGCTGCAGCGGCGCGAATCGAGAGGAGGCCACAGGCCGACACTACTGCCGCTCGGCACCCCCGGGGGCGGTCGTCGCGCGGTAGAGATTACGGAGCCCGGCGAGACCGTGCCGCTCGAGAGCGCGCAGCTGACGCTGCGCCCCGGTGCCGCGCTCGCGGACGCGGGCGAGCTGCGCTCCCACGAACGCGTCGTCGCCCTGCGCGGCGAGCGCCGCGGCGGTGCGCGACAGCATCCGCTCGATGACGTCCCACGCCGGTGCCGCGTCGCCCGTCGTGGGGTCGATCACTCTCGCCTCGAGACCGAAACGGGAGGCGGTCCACAGCGACGCGTCGATCGCGTCGAGCCCGATCTCGGGCCCGTCGTCGAGGCCGTCGCTCGTGACGAGCGCCCGGCTGAGCGCCACCGCCAGCATCGCGTCGTCGACGTCGAGCTGCGTGTCGCACACCCTCACCTCCACGGTGGGATATCGCTCCGACAGCCGTGCGGTCCAGCCGATCGAGGATGCCTCGGTGATGCCGCGCAGCGCCAACAGTTTGTCGACGTGCGCCCGGTAGTCGGTGTAGTCGCGGGAGTGCGGCGGCGTCCAGCCGGTGGGCAGGCGGCGGGTGAGGATCGACCGCCAGCTTGCGAAGCCCGAGGGCCGACCGTGCGCGAAGGGGGAATTGCCCGTGATCGCGAGCAGCGCGGGCATCCAGGCGCGGATGCGGTTGAGAGCGAGCACGCGTTCTTCGTCACCCTGCACCTCGACGTGCACATGCAGACCGTTGACCTCGTGCGTGCGGGTCAGCCCGCCGAGAATGCCCGCGACCTCGTCATAGTGCGGCGAGGGCGAGATCACCGTCTCCTCGGACCACACGAACGGCGTTCCGATCGCGGCGACGATCGCGCGATCCGTTGCGGCCTGCGAGGCCATCGCGGTGCGCATGCCGTGCAGCTGAGCGACGGCATCCGCTGTGGTGTCGAGTGGAGCCGAGGTGGTCTCGAGCTGCGAGGTGAGGAACTCGCGGGTGACCGTGCCGCCCGCGTGCGGACCGACGAGGCGGTCACGGAGGCCCTGGTTCATGGCCAGGGGAACGAGCGAATCCTCGTCGAGGAGGAAGAACTCCTCCTCGATGCCGAACCGGGCCACCGCCGCGCCTAGTGGTTCCGCAGCGCCGAGATCAACTCGGCCTTGCGCTTGCCGCTGTAGCCGGTGAGCCCGATCTCCTTCGCGCGCTTGCGAAGCTCGTCGACCGTCCAGTCCTCGTAGTCGCCGTGCTTGCCGCCGCGGCGCCCGACGGTGCTGCGGCCCTCTTTCGCCGCGGCGTTCGAGATGCGGGCGGCCTTCTCCTTCGACGCTCCGTCATCGCGGAGCTCCTCGTAGAGCTCGGGGTCCTTGAGCGAGTTGTTCCTGCGTCCCGGCATGTCACTGCTCCTTACTCACGATCGGATGGTCTGCGTCAAGCCCCTGCGTCGAGGGGTGTCTTCGGGTCTACGGTGAGGGCACCGAAGACGGGCGCGCCCTGCGCCCCAGAGAAGGGAAGACCGATGAATATCCTTCTGATCATCGTCATCGTGATCGCCGTCATCCTGGCGATCACCGGTGGACTCGTCCAGTCCCTGCAGTTCCTGCTGTGGGTCGGACTCGTGCTCCTGGCGATCGCAGTGATCGCCTGGTTGATCCGATCCATCTCGGGGAACCGCACGCGCTGACCCGTCACGGAATGAGGCCCGCCTCGGCGGGCCTCATTCTCGTTAAGAGTCGCGCAGGCTGTCGCCGGCCTTCTTCGCGGCGTCCTTGACGTTCTCTCCGGCCTGCTTGACCGAGGCCTTGGTCTGGTCGGCCTGGCCCTCGGCTTCGAGGCGCTCGTTGTCGGTGACCTTGCCGACGCCCTCCTTGACCTTGCCTCCGAGCTTCTCGGCGTTGTTCTTGATGTCGTTGTCTGCACTCATGATGCGTCCTTTCATCGTCCGATCAACGGGAATCACACCCTCGCACGGGCCCGGGGAACCGGCCACGGGATTGACAACGGGCGTCTCGCGTGACAGCCGCGCCGGACCGTCGACGCGGGCGCTGCCTGGGGCTAACCTGGCCGGAGGCGGGTGGTCCTGCCCGCTCTCTCACCCGGCCGAGGCCGACGACGGAAGAGGTGCGCGATGGACTCGATGATGATGGATGCCTGGCGGGCGAATATGACCGCGGCACCGGAGATGACGACCATGGACATGGCCGCGATGGACATGTCGGTCTTGCAGGCGGCCATGGACGCGTGCTCCGCCTGTGAACAGGCCTGCACCGTGTGCTCGACCCAGATGATGGACTGTTCGCCGGCGTGCATGAACTGCGCCGACATGTGCCACACCATGATGCGGTCGATGCTGCGGATGCAGGGGATGACCCCCGCGTCGATGATCGCGATGCTCGACGCGTGCATCGCCATGTGCCAGACCTGCATGGACGAGTGCATGGAGCACGCCGCGCACAGCGACGTCTGCCGCATGTGCGCTCAGGCGTGCCAGGCGTGCATGGACGCGTGCATGGCCGTGCGCGACATGCTGGTCCCGGCCTGACGCAGGTCAGCCGAGTGCGACGTTGAACTGCGCTCGGCCGATCGCGAGCACGCCGTAGCGCACGTGCAGGGCCACCGGGGTGCCTACCGGAGCCTCGAGGGCGGCGCCCCCGCCGTTCCAGAGCGCGTGCGCAGCGCCGTCGAGCGTGCGCACCACAACGTCGCCGGAGACCGGGTCGGCGTGCTCGACGACCGCGTCGACCCACTCCGACGGAGTCGCGGAGGCCAGGCGCGCCTGGATCAGGTGCAGCGCGTGGCCGGGGGCGTGCGAGGAGCATGCGTCGCCGCGGTGGCACATGCACGCCGAACGCTCACGCACCGTCGAGGGTGAGAGATGGTTCTGCGGCGTGGACACGGCTGGCTCCTTCAGGATGCGGTCGGGTGGGCGTTCCGGCCAGCGTAGGCGCGGCATCCGTCCGAGTGAACCCGCACCGCCACGAGGCGAAACAAACAGGCGTATACTCGCCGGGTGCTGTTTTCGATGAGCGCCCCCGGACACCCGGAGCGGGCGCGGAACGGAGCCGCAGGCGCATCTCGCGCCGCGGGCAGAGGCTGACGATCGGCCGGAGGCGGAACATCCCGTCACCGGTGTCGCGTCGTACCCGGCATCCCGCCGGCATCCACCTCTGACTCCGCCGCCCTCCGGCGGCCCCATCGAAAGCTCATACACTCATGCGTCCCATCGACGAGCGCGCCCTGCGCGCCTCCTTCATCAATGCCACCCGCAAGGAGATCTCCGACATCTCCCTGCCGCCCGGATTCGACGAGATCGACTTCGACAGGCTCGACTACCTCGGCTGGACCGACCCCAAGCTGCCGCGCCGCTCGTACGTCGTGGTGTGGATCGACGACGTCGTGACCGGCGTCGTCCTGCAGCGCGCCGAGCAGCGCGTGCTCGCCCGCGCTCAGTGCTCGTGGTGCGAGGACGTGACGCTTCGCAACGACGTTCAGCTCTACACCGCGCGCAAGGCCGGACCCGCCGGTCGCAAGGGCGACACGATCGGGAACCTCACGTGCGCCGAGTTCGGCTGCTCGAAGAACGTGCGCGTGCTGCCGCCGCTCGCGTATCAGGGGTACGACCGCGAGCTCGCCCGCGAGATGCGCATCCTGAAGCTGCAGGAGCACGTGACCGGGTTCGTCCGCGACGTCGCCGGAGACACGGCCTAGCGGATCTCGAGGACGGCGACCGTCTCCTCGTCATCGCACGCGCTGCCGACCCACAGGCGGAAGCGGCCCGGTTCCACGCGGCGCACGCCGTCGGCGGCCGTGAACGCGAGGCGATCCACCGGCACCTCGAAGTCGACGGTCTTCTCGGCGCCGGCTGCGAGCGCGACCCGCCGGAAGCCCACGAGCTGGGCGACCGGACGGGTCGCGCTCGCGACCTCGTCGTGGACGTACAGCTGCACGACGTCGACCCCGTCCATCTCCCCGGTGTTGCGCACGCGCACCGAGACCCGCAGGACCTCGTCCGTCGGGGCGGTGAGCGCGACCGTGAGCTCGTCGTGCGCGAAGGTCGTGTAGGTGAGACCGAATCCGAACGGGCGCACCGGCGTCGGATCGGCGCTCGTGACGTCGGCCAAGCCGCCGAGCAGGGGATGCAGATACGAGTAGGGCTGCGCCCCCGCCGCGCGAGGCAGGGAGACGGGGAGCCGTCCCGACGGCGTGGTGCGTCCGCTGAGCAGGCGGGCGAGCGCCGGAGCGCCCTCCTCGCCGGGGAAGAACGCCTGCAGCGTCGCGGCCGGTCGCCGGGCGCTCGCGGCGTCCGTCGACGGGACCTCGGAGGAAGAAGCGGTCGTCGTGGAGTTCACCGCCCCGAGCCCGACCGCCACCCCGGCGGCGCCATCACGCGGCGGCAGCGCCCAGTCCCACGCGTAGGGCCTACCGGTCATCGCGACGAGGATCACCGGGGTGCCGGTCGCCACGACCGCGTCGACGAGCGCACGCTGCACGCCGGGCAGCTCGAGCGATTCGACGTCGTTGCCCTCGCCCACGGTGCCGCGCCCGAAGAGGCCGGCGCGATCGCCGACGACGACGATCGCGAGGTCGGCCGCCGCGGCATCCGCCACCGCCTCATCGATGCGGGAGCGGTCGGTGCCCTCCACCTCGCATCCGAGCGCGTGGGTGACTTCGGCTCGTCCGAACTCCGCACGCACCGCGTCGAGCACGGTGGGCAGCTCGATGCCCGCCGGCACCTCCGGGTGATGCGCGAGCACGTGGTTCACGAACGAGTAGCAGCCCATGAGCGCCTCGGAGCTGTCGGCGTTCGGTCCGATCACGGCGATCCGCGCCGTCGTCGAGGTCTCGAGGGGAAGGATGCCGTCATTGCTCAGCAGCACGATCGACTCCTCGGCGAGCCGGCCCGCGAGCGTTCGATGCGCGGCGGAGTCGAGATCGATCTCCTCCGGAGGCGCGCTGAAGTCGGCGTCCAGCAGGCCCAGCTCCTCCTTCTGCGCGAGCACCCGGCCCACAGCGAGATCGAGCACGCTCTCGGGCAGTCGGCCGTCGCGCACCTGGTCCGCGAGCGTGAGGAACGCGTCGGGCGATGGGAGCTCGACGTCGATCCCCGCGCTGATCGCGAGCCGCGCGGCGTCCGCGCCGTCGGCGGCCACCCGGTGCATGCTGCGCAGGAAGTCGACGGCGAAGTAGTCCGACACGACGACCCCGTCGAAGCCCCAGCGCTCGCGCAGGACCTCGGTTAGGTAGTGCGCGTCGGCGGTGACCGGGGTGCCGTCGATGTCGACGTAGGAGTTCATGACGCTGCGCGCCCCGCCCTCGTGCAGCGCCATCTCGAACGGCGGCATCAGGACGTCCTCGATCTCGCGACGCCCGGCGTGCACGGGCGCGTGGTTGCGCCCCGCCTGCGACGCGGAGTAGCCGATGAAGTGCTTGAGCGTCGCGTGCACCCCGGCCGACTGCAGACCGCGCACGTACGCGGTGCCGATCGTGCCGACCACCAGAGGGTCCTCGGCGATGCACTCGTCGACCCGGCCCCAACGTGGATCCCGGATCACGTCGAGCACCGGGGCGAGGCCCTGGTGGATGCCGAGGGCGCGCATCGACTCGCCGATCGCCGCTCCGACCTCGGCGACGAGGTCCGGGTCGAACGAGGCGCCCCAGGCGAGCGGCGTGGGGTAGGTCGCCGCCTGCCACGCGGCGAGACCCGTCAGGCACTCCTCGTGCACGATGGCCGGGATGCCGAGGCGGGTCTCCCGCTGCAGTCGAGCCTGTTCCGTCCAGAGCCAGCGCGCGCGCTCGACGGGATCGACGGGGCGGGTGCCGTACACGCGCGTGAGGTGCCCGATCCCGTGCGCGCTCGCCCCGTCGTAGCGGCTGGAGCTCTTCTTCTCACCCGACAGCGGAGCGACGACCTCGTCGCCCTGATCCACCCAGAAGCCGACGAGCTGCGCCTGCTTCTCCTCCAGCGTCATCTCGGCGAGGAGGGCCTCGACCCGCGGGGAGCGGTGGGGGCGGGGGGTGTGCTGAAGCATGCTGATGTCTCTCTCGGTCGTTCTCGTCGTCATGGGTGCGCTCATCCCTTGACCGCGCCGGTGAGTCCGCCGACGATGCGGCGCTCGAAGACGCTGAAGAAGATGAGCGCCGGGATCATCGACAGCGAGGTGAAGGCGAGGACCTTCGCGGTGTCGACGGAGTACTGCGATGCGAAGGACTGCACGCCGAGCGGCAGCGTGAAAGCCGCCGAGTCGTTGAGGATGAACAGCGGCAGCAGGTACCCGTTCCAGCTGCCGATGAACGCGAGGATGCCGGTCGTGATGACCCCCGGCAGCGAGAGCGGGAGCACCATCCGCCAGAAGAACCCGAGACGACTGCACCCGTCGATGAACGCGGCCTCCTGGATCTCATCGGGGATCGCCCGGAGGAACGGCACGAGGATGATGATCGTGGTCGGGAGCGCGAACGCGATCTGCGGCAGGATGACGCCGCCGAGCGAGTTCATCAGTCCGAGGCTGCGCACGACGATGTACAGCGGGGTGATCGCGACGGTCAGGGGGAACATGAGCCCGGCGGCGAAGAAGGCGTACAGCACGCCGCGACCGGCGAACCGGTAGCGGGCCAGCACATAGGCCGCCATGAGGCCGAGCGCGACGACGCCCAGGGTGGTGGCGAGAGCCACGATCAGAGAGTTCAGCACCTGCCGCCAGAAGATGCCCCCGGTGATGACGTCGAGGTAGTTCGTCAGCACCCACGGCTGCGGCAGGCCGGACGGATCGGTCGTGATCTGCGAGTTCGTGCGGAATCCGCCGACGATGATGTAGGCGATCGGCGCGAGCATGAGTCCGACCGCGACGAGCGCGATGAAGTAGACGCCGGGGTTCGCCCACGGCAGCCGGGGCCGCGGCGCCCGACGCGCACCGGGGCGCTGGGTCACGAGTACCGAGGTCGCGGTCATCGCTTCCTCTCCTTCCTTCCGGCGCCGGTCAGCGCACCCTCGGTGTCGCGCCGGAGCACGGCGCGCTGGTAGATCAGCGCGACGACCAGCGAGATCACGAACAGCACCACGGCCACGGCGTTGCCGTATCCGAAGTTCCCGGCGTTGCGACCCTCCGACACCATGTAGGTGGCCATGGTCGAGGTGCCGGCGGTGGAGGCGATGTACTGCCCCCAGATGATGTAGACGAGGTCGAACAGCTGCAGCGAGCCGATGATCGACAGGAACGCCCAGATCCGCAGCGTCGGGGCGAGCAGCGGCAGGGTGATGCGCCACTGGGTCTGCCAGTACGAGGCGCCGTCGATCGCGGCCGCCTCGTGCAGCTCCTGCGGGATGCCCTGGAGACCTGCCAGGAAGAGGATGACCGCGAACCCGACGTACTTCCAGGTGATGATCGCCATCAGCGTCCAGATCGCGATCGCGGGGTCGGAGAGCCAGTCGGTGGCGAGCGCTCCGAGGCCCATGTTCGTCAGAAGGGCGTTCAGGGCGCCGCTGGTCTGGAGCATGAGGCTCCAGCCGGTGCCGACGACGACCTCCGAGATCACGTACGGGACGAAGATCAGGACGCGAATGAGCGACTGTCCGCGCATGCGGCGGTTCAGCAGCAGGGCCAGGAGGATGGCCACCGGGCCCTGCAGCACCAGAGACATGACGAGGATGACGCCGTTGTGCGCGAGCGCGTCGAGGAAGAGCGGGTCCTGCAGGATCGTGAGGTAGTTCTTGAGGCCGACGAAGTCGGTCGGCACTCCGTAGCCCTGCCAGCTGAAGAAGCCGTAGTACGCGGCCATCAGCACGGGGAAGATGACGAAGGCGAGGAAGACGACGAGGGCGGGCCCGGCCAGAAGGATCACTTCCAGCCGGGCGCGCACCTCACGCCTTCGCTGCCGCATCCTTCACGGCGGCGACGATGTCCTGCGGACCGCCTTGCCCTGCCAGCATGTTGACCACGGCGACGTTCAGCGCGTTGCCGACGTTCTGGCCGTAGACGGTGTCGAGCCACTGCGACGCGTAGGGGGCGGCGTTGTAGGCCTCGAGGATCTTCTGCAGGTACGGCTCGGTCACGGCCTCCTGAGCGACGGTGTTGACCGGCGGAGCGTTGAACGCCTTGTAGTACGCGGTCTGCACGTCGCTCGTGCCGAGGTAGTTCAGGAAGTCGACGCAGGCGTCCGGCGCGTCGACGGAGCAGGAGTAGCCGTCGACGCCGCCCATCATCGATCCGGGCTCGCCCTCGCCGCCCTCGACCTCGGGGAACGGGAACCAGGAGAGGTCGGGCAGCGGCTTCTGGTCGGGGGTGAGCGATCCGATGACGCCGGGGTTCCAGGCGCCCATGAGCTCCATGCCCGCCTGGTGGTTGGCGATGAGCCCGGCGGAGCTCGCTGCGCCCTGCTGTGCGGTGGTCGTGAGGAAACCGCTGTTGAACGGCTCGGTGGCCGCGAAGTCCTGCAGATCCTCGCCGGCGCGCACCCAGCACTCGTCGTCGAAGTCCATCTCGTCTGCGGCCTTCGCGAGCGTGTCGGAGCTGCACTCGCGCAGTGCGAACCAGTAGTACCAGTGGGCGGCCGGCCAGGCGTCCTTGGCGCCGAGTGCGACCGGGTCGATGCCCGCGGCCTTGAGCGCCTCGGTCGCCGTCTCGAGCTCGTCGATGGTCGTCGGGGTCTCGGTGATGCCCGCCTGGTCGAACAGATCCTGGCTGTAGAAGAGCCCGCCGGGGAGCACGGCCACCGGCATCGCGTAGATCTTGTCGTCGAGGCTGTTCGCCGAGTATGCGGCATCCGGGATCTCCTCGGCCGCGGGCCCGGTGATCGCGTCGGTGAGGTCCTTCAGCTGGCCGGCCTTGACCATCGCGGCCATCTTGCCGCCGCCGCGCTGCAGGAAGATGTCGGGGGCGTCGCCGGAGTTCAGCGCGGTCTGCAGCTTGCCGTCGAGGTCTTCGTTCTGAATGGACTGGATCTCGATCGTGACGCCGGGGTTGGCCTCTTCGAAGTCCGCGACCGTCGTCTCCCAGAACTCCACGCCCGGACCGGTGGTGGAGTTGTGCCAAAGGGTCATGCGCGTGCCGTCGCCGTCGCCGCCGGACGGGTCGCCGGTGCAGCCGGAGAGCGCGAGCGCTCCGACGACGACGACCGCTGCGGAGGCGAGGGGGAGCCTTCTGCTGGTCATGTGATGTTCTCCTCATCGAGTTGCGCCTCGCTGCGTTGCGGGCGCCCCGCGGGGGCTCGGGTGAGATCGCGGTGGATGCAGTCTTCTGGCGTCGTGAGGGATCGTCAAACGTTTTCGAAAACAGTTTCC
This sequence comes from Microbacterium hydrocarbonoxydans, assembly GCF_023715885.1. Taxonomy (GTDB): domain Bacteria; phylum Actinomycetota; class Actinomycetes; order Actinomycetales; family Microbacteriaceae; genus Microbacterium; species Microbacterium hydrocarbonoxydans_C. The sequence continues at coordinate 79,208 of NZ_JAMBOY010000003.1, forward strand.
ACGTCGCGTCTCGGCGGTCTACGCTGACTCCACATGAGCGGGAGAACGACGATCCACGACGTCGCGAAGGCGGCGGGGGTCTCGGTGTCGACCGTGTCGAAGGCCGTCAACGGCCGGTACGGCATCGCCGACTCGACGGTGCAGCGCGTGCTCGACGCGGTGCGCGAGCTCGGGTATGAATCGAGTCTGGTCGCCAGCAGCATGCGCGCCCGCCGCACCGGTGTCGTCGGCGTGCTGCTCGCCGACTTCGAGCCGTTCAGTGCCGAGATCCTGAAGGGGGTCGGCGCTGCGGTGCACGGGACGGCCGTCGACCTGCTGGCGTACAGCGGGTCGCATCTCGGGGCGGGGGACGGCTGGGAGCGGCGGTCGCTCAGTCGGCTGTCCGGCACGCTGATCGACGCGGCCATCATGGTCACCCCCACCGTGGTGAGCGCCGCGACCGAGATCCCCGTCGTCGCGATCGACCCGCACACCGGACGCGCCGACCTGCCCACCGTCGAGTCCGACAGCTTCGGCGGCGCGCTGACCGCGACCCGCCACCTCATCGAGCTCGGCCACCGGCGCATCGGATTCCTGGCCGGTCGGCCGGACCTGCGCTCCGCCGGACTGCGCGACGCCGGGTACCGACGGGCGCTGTCGGACGCCGGCATCCCCGCGGATCCCGCGCTCGTCGCGGTCGGACGCTACGACCTCGCGATCACGCGCGAGTCGGCTCGGCGACTTCTCGCCGGGGAGGATCGCCCGACGGCCGTGTTCGCCGCGAACGACCTTTCTGCGATCGCCGTGATCGAGGTCGCGCAGGATCTCGGGCTGCGGGTACCCGAGGATCTGTCGGTGATCGGCTTCGACGATGTTCCGGAGGCGTCCCGACGAGCACTCCCGCTCACGACGATCCAGCAGCCGATGCGCCGGCTCGGCGCGGTCGCGGCGGAGATGGTGTTCGCTCTCCTCGACGGGCGGGAGATCGACCAGATGCACGTGACCCTGCCGACGCGGCTCGTCGTCCGGGCGACGACCGCTCCGCCCGACGAGCGGCGCGACCGCGCGTCGTGAATCAGAGGGCCGCGACCACGCTGCGCACGTGTGCGAGCGCCGGGGCTGCGAGAGGGCGCGACCTTCTCATGAACTCCTCGACACTGCGGCGTCCTGGCCAGTCGTCGGGAAGCATCGCCGGCGGCAGTCCCGGGTCGGTGTAGGGCAGCACCCGCCAGCGGTCGATGAGGTGCACATAGGCGGCGAAGGGCTCGCCGGGAAGGGTCGCCAGCGACCGCTGGAAGGCCAGGTGCTCGGCGCGCAGCGCCTCGAGGTCCCACCAGCTCGCAGCCGCTTCGACGAGCGGTCCCGGTGGTGAGGGCGCGTCCGCCAGGAACAGCGTCGCCCATCGGCGAGCGTCGAGGTCGTCGAGGATCTGCTCGACTTCCCCGCGCAGGTGTCCTGGGCAGATCCAGAGCGCGGATGACACGCGCCCGGCGCCGATCCACTGCAGGCGGCGGCGGAGCTGATGGCGCACGCTGCGCGCCGTCTCGGGTACCGAGAACGACACGAGGCACCAGTCGTCGCCATCCGTCATCTCGTGCATCGCGAAGATGCGCCGGTCGCCGCGTTCGAGCATCGGCACCGCGCCGGGGTTCAGCCGGTACCCGGGAGCCTGCCGCCGCTCGCTCTGCACCAGGCCCTTCTGCTTGAGCCGCGTGATGCCCGTGCGGGCCGGGGCCTCGGCGATGCCGAGATGGCCCGCGAGGGTCACCAGGTCAGCCGTCGAGATCCAGCCGCCCAGCGGTCGCAGGTACAGACCGATCAGGGTGCGCAGCAGCGAGGCGGTGCTTCCGGGCCGGGCGTCGATGTCGTCGAGCGGCTGCCCGACCGGGTCAGCCATGCGTCTGCAGCGCGTCGCTGACCGTGAGCACCCCGCGGACCGTCTCGGAGAACGACGTGCTCAGCGGCGACAGCCCGAGGCGGATGCCGTCGGGGAACCGGAAGTCGGGGATGATGCCGTCGGCCCAGAGCCGCTGCGTAACGGCACGGAAGTCGGGGTGGCCGATCGTGACGTGGCCGCCGCGCGCCGCGGCATCCCTCGGGCTGAGCAGGCGCACCCCGAGCGGGGCGAGCACCTCGTCGTGGGCGCGGATCGCGAGATCGGTGAGTGCCTGCGACTTCTCGCGCACCGCGTCGATCGTCGCCTGCTCGATGAGGTCGAGCATCCCCTGCATCGCGAGCATCGAGGTCACCGGCGGGGTGCCGCTCAGCAGTTGACGGATGTCGGACGCCGGCACGTACTCGGGCCCCATCGCGAAGATGTCGGCCGCGCTCCACCACCCCTGGATCGGTTGGCGCAGCACGCCCTGCAGCGCGTGGCGCAGGTAGGCGAACGCGGGGGATCCCGGTCCGCCGTTCAGGTACTTGTAGGTGCAGCCGACCGCCATATCGACGCCCCACTCGTCGAGCTGCATGGGCACGACGCCCGCCGAGTGGCAGAGATCCCACATCATCAGGGCGCCGACGTCGTGTACCGCGGCGGTGATCGCCGGCATGTCGGCCAGCGCGCCGGAGCGGTAGTCGACGTGGCTCAGCGAGACGACGGCCGTGCGCTCCGAGAGCATGGCGACGACGTCGGCGACCTGCACGCCGTGCACCGGATCGGGATCGATCCAGCGGATCGACGTACCCGTCTCGGCCGCCACGCCCTCGACGAGGAAGCGGTCGGTCGGGAAGTTGCCCCGCTCCATCACGATCTCGGTGCGCGCCGGGTCGTGCGGGATGGCGGCGCGCAGCAGCTTGTAGATGAGCACGCTCGTCGAGTCGGCGACGACCGTCTGACCGGGAGCTGCGCCGAGCGCGACCGCGCCGATGCGGTCGCCGAGCTGCATCGGCAGCGCCATCCACTGCTCGTCCCAGGAGCGGATGAGGCGCGTGCCCCAGTCCTCTCGGGCGAATGCCGCGAGGCGCTCCGGGACGTCGCGCAGCGGGCGCCCGAGCGAGTTGCCGTCGAGGTACGCGTGCACTCCCGGTGCGTCGGCGAACGCGTCGAGGTGCGCGCCGAGCGGGTCGGCCGCGTCGAGGGCGGCCGCGAGCTCCAGGAGGGAGTCGGCGCCGGGGCGCGATTCGTGAGCGGTCATGTCAGGCCTCCAGATCGGCGGGGGTGAGCGGTCGGGCGAGCGTCGGGTCGGCGCCGCGGTGCGGCAGCACGAGCAGCACGGATGCCGGGTCGCGGGGATCGGCGGGCGCGAGCGCGCGCAGCAGGGCGATGTCGTCGAGCCCCGCGTCTCGCAGCGCCGCGACCTCGAGCGGGTTCACATCGACCGGCGTCGGACCGTTGCCCATGTCGGTGCCGTAGCGGACGGCGCCGCCCGCGGCGTGGAACCGGCGCACGTTGTCGAGGGCGACGTGCAGGTCGGCTTCCGCGTGGATCGCGAGCGTCGAGATCCAGCAGACGGACGCCGCCTGCTCGGCGATCTCGTCGTCGGTGAGCCTCTCGGTGAAGGGCGCGTGCGCGAGCGTCGCGGCCCCGAGCCGGGCGACGCGCTGCGCCTCGCCGCGCCCCTCGGCATGCGCGACGACCGTCAGGCCGCGGGCGCCCGCCGCTTCGACGACCACCCGGAACACGATGTCGTCGAACACGGGTCCCGCCGAGCTGTTGCTCGCGACCTTGATGCAGGATGCTCCGGCATCCGCCATCTCGGCCACTGCCGCGACGGCGTCCCCAGGGCTCGCGATCTCGCGGAACGAGCCGGCGGGAGTCCAGGAGCGATCGGACGGATATCCGCCGACCGGTGTGAGGAACGCCCCGGCGAAGTCGATGCGGGCGGCGCTCGCGTACGACGCGACGACCCCGGGATCCCCACCGAGGTCGACGACCCTTCCGAGGCGCGATCCGGCCGGCCGCTCGTGCTCGACGAGCTGCAGATGCACGTGATGATCCGTGAATCCGCCGACGATCATGCCGTCGAGTCGAGGGACGTCGGATGCCGCGGGCTCATCGCGCAGCAGCATCCGCTCCCCGTCGAGGACGACGACGCCCTCGCGCCATCCCTCGCCGTCGAAGAACGTCGCGGCCCTCATCAGCCGCCGATCTCGGTGCGCACGGTGTACAGCTCGGGGAAGAAGGTGAGGTCGAGTGCGCGCTGCAGGAAGCCGACGCCGCTGGATCCGCCCGTGCCGACCTTCATGCCGATCGTGCGGGCGACGGTCTTCAGGTGGCGGAAGCGCCAGAACTGGAAGTTGTCCTCGAGGTCGACGAGGTCCTCGCACGCCTCGTAGAGGTCCCAGTGCGTTGCGGGGTCCTGGTAGATCGCTCGGATCGCCGGCACGAGCTCGGGCGTCTCGCGATAGGGCAGGCGCACGTCGCGGTCGAGGATCTCGGCGGGCACGGGCAGGCCGCGGCGCGCGGCGAAGCGCAGGAACTCGTCGTACAGCGTCGGCTTCTCCCACTCGGCCTCGAGCAGTGCGCGGTTCGCGGGGTGGTCGGAGAAGACGCCGAGCATCTTCTCGTTCTTGTTTCCGAGTGCGAACTCGACGGCGCGGTACTGCACCGACTGGAAGCCCGACGAGTTGCCCAGCGCCCCGCGGAACTGCGCGTACTCGGTCGGGGTGAGCGTGGCGAGCACCGACCACTGCTGCGTGATGACGTCCTGGATCCGCTTGATGCGTGCGATGCGCTTGAGGGCCTCGCGCAGGTCGTCGCGGGCGAGCAGCTCGCGCGCAGACGACAGCTCGTGCAGCAGCTGCTTGAGCCAGAGCTCGGTGGTCTGGTGCTGGATGATGAACAGCATCTCGTCGTGGTGCTCGGGGACGCTGACGGGATGCTGCGCCGTGAGCAGCTGGTCGAGTGCGAGATACGACCCGTAGGTCATCTTTCCGCTCAGGTCCGTGACGATGCCGGATTCCAGCGCGCGCTCGTTCTCGGTGCTCATCCCGTGAACATATCACGTTCGTGGCGAGCGTCACGGAGCTGATATGTTAGCGGGCTCGACAGCATAGCGGTGCGTCGCCGTCGCGCGCGAGAGGGGAGCGCGGTGTCGACGGCGAGCCGCCCCGATCGATACCGTCGGAGGATGGGCGACAGCATCGAGGCGCGGACCTTCACGCGCCAGGACCGTACTCAGTTCCGTGCGAAGACCGAGCGGGGGCTCGACGCCCTGGCGTCCATGCTGGCGGACGGGCGATTCGCCCCTGTGGATGCTCCGGACTCGCAGCTCGGCATGGAGATCGAGCTGAACCTGGTCGATGATCAGGGAGCGCCCGCCCGCAGCAACGCGGCAGTGCTCGACGCGATCGCCTCTCCGGCCTTCCAGACGGAGCTCGCGCGGTTCAACGTGGAGGTCAATGTCGCGCCGCGACCGATCGGCGCCGGTCATCTCCGAGAGCTCGAAGGTGTCCTGCGCGGCGCGCTCGACGTCGCCGACGAGCGCGCGCGGTCGGCCGGCAGCAGCCTGGCGATGATCGGGATGCTCCCGACGCTCGACGAGACGCACTTCACGGAGCGCTGGTTCTCGGCCGATCCGCGCTACAGCGTGCTCGGACAGCAGATCCTCACCGCTCGGGGTGAGGACATCGAGCTGCAGATCGACGGGGTCGCGCTGAGCGACGACCGACCCGCCGAGCAGCTCGCGATGGTCTGCGACACGATCCTGCCGGAGGCCGCGTGCACCTCCGTGCAGCTGCACCTTCAGGTCGCTCCCGAGTCGTTCGCGTCGTACTGGAACGCGGCGCAGGCGATCGCCGGCGTGCAGGTGGCGCTCGCGGCGAACTCCCCGTTCTTCGCAGGCAAGGCGCTGTGGCACGAGACACGGATCCCGATGTTCGAGCAGGCGACCGACACCCGTCCGCAGGAGCTCAAGAACCAGGGCGTGCGACCCCGCGTCTGGTTCGGCGAGCGCTGGGTGACCTCGATCTTCGACCTCTTCGAGGAGAACTCGCGATACTTCCCGGCCCTGCTGCCCGTGTGCTCGGACGAGGATCCCTTCGAGGTGCTCGACGAGGGGCGTGCGCCCGAGCTCTCCGAGCTGCGCATGCACAATGGAACCGTCTACCGCTGGAACCGTCCGATCTACGATGTCGCCGACGGCACCGCGCACCTGCGCCTCGAGAACCGGGTGCTGCCCGGCGGACCCACGGTCGTCGACGTGATGGCGGATGCCGCGTTCTACTACGGCCTCGTGCGGAGCACCGCTGAAGCGGATCGCCCGATCTGGACGCAGATGACCTTCGACGCCGCCGCCGAGAACCTGCAGGCCGCCGCTCGCGGGGGCATCGACTCGCGGTTGTATTGGCCGGAGGTCGGCTGGATCAGCCCGCGGGAGCTCGTTCTGCGGCGGTTGCTTCCGGCGGCGGCCGAGGGACTGGACGCCTTCGGTGTCGACGCCGAGGTGCGCGACCGGTATCTCGGCATCATCGAGCAGCGGTGCCTCACCGGCCGCAACGGCGCGGTCTGGCAGCGCGAGAACGTGGCGGCTCGTGAGCGTTCCGGCGCGACGCGATCCGACGCGCTGCACGGCATGCTCGCCGACTACCTCGAGCGGATGCAGTCCGGCGAGCCCGTGCACACCTGGACGCACTGACGCCAGGGTGACTACAGGGCCGGGGTGCGCGGCGGGGGGATGCGGCGCTCGCCCGGACGGCCGATCGCCTCGAACGCCGCAGCGAGGCGAAGCAGCGCCGAGTCGTCGTAGGCGCGACCGGCGAAGGTCAGGCCGATCGGCATCCCGATGTCGGCCATCAGTCCCATCGGCACGGTGACCGTCGGGATCCCGAGGTGTCGCACCGTGAGGTTGCCGTTCGCGATCCACGTGCCGTTGCGCCAGCCGAGATCGGCCGACGCCTCGTTCACGTCCATGTCGGCGGGGCCGACGTCGGCGACCGCGGGGAACACGACGGCGTCGAGCCCGAGGCGGTCCATCCACTCTTCGAGATCGACGCGACGGGTCTCCTCCAGTCCGCGCAGCCCCTCGGGCAGCTCCGGCATGTCGGCGATCCCGACGCCGGGGTTGTCGCGCACCCACTGCGGGTACTCGGCGATGTCGTCGTCGAAGCCGGTGTACCGGTCGGGCAGTGCGCCCGCGGGGTGCGGGAAGATCGTCGCCCCGTCGACGTCGGCGAGGGTGGACAGACGCGGGTCGCCGTTCGCCCGCAGGAAGTCCTCCCAGCCCCAGGCCGACAGGTCGACGATCTCGCGGCGCAGATACTCGGGCGATACGAGTCCACGGGTCGCGATCGTCGGGGCGCCCGGACGGTCGCCCTCGTAGTTCGACACGACGGGGAAGTCGACCTCGACGACCGCGGCTCCGGCGGCTTCCAGATCGCGCCGGGCGGCCTCCCACCGGGCGATCACCGACGCGCGCGTGTCGATGCGCTGCCCCGTCGGACCGCCGATGCCGGGAGAGGCGGCGGTGCCGGCATCGGGATCCGCGTTGATGTACAGGCGCGGGATGCCGATGCGGGCGCCGCGCAGAGCCTCGCCGCCGTTCACGAGCGCCGGGTACGACTCCGGCCGCACGTCCGAGGCGGCGGGGAGGTCGACCCACGGCTGGGTGCGCCAGAAGTCGCCGCGCGTCTCGGTGTCGTCGGCGACGATCACGTCGAGCACCTCGAGCAGATCGGCCATCGTGCGGGTGTGCGGCACGACGACGTCCATCGTCGGCACGAGCGGCCAGTTGCCGCGGGTCGAGATCACGCCGCGCGAGGGCGTGTACGCGCACAGGGCGTTGTTCGTGGCGGGGCCTCGCCCGCTCGACCAGGTCTCCTCGCCGAGTCCGAAGGCCGCGAAGCTCGCGGCGGTCGCGGTGCCCGATCCGTTCGACGATCCCGACGCGAACGGCGCGGTGAGGAAGTCGGCGTTGTACGGACTCTCGGCGCGCCCGTAGACCCCGCGCTGCATGCCGCCGTTCGCCATCGGGGGCATGTTCGTCAGGCCGAGGCAGATCGCGCCGCCGGCGCGCAGACGTTCGATCGTGAAGGCATCGCGCTGCGCGATGAGCTCGGCGAAGGCCGGGCTGCCGGATGCCGCGGTGAGACCGCGCACGAGGTAGCTGTCCTTCGCGGTGTACGGGATGCCGTCGAGCGGCCCGAGCGCCTCACCACGCGCGCGGCGGGCGTCGGAGGCCTCGGCCTCAGCGTGCGCCTCCGGGTTGCGGACGACCACGGCGTTCAGCGCGGTGGCGGTGTCGGGACCGTCGAACGCGTCGATGCGCGCGAGGTAGGCGTCGACGAGGTCGACCGCCGTGACGGCTCCGCTCTCGAGCGCGCGGCGCAGTTCGGCGATGGTGGCCTCGTGGACGTTCACGGGGTCACCACCGCGATCCGGGGCTGCTGCTGCGTGATGCAGTGGATGCCGCCGCCGCGGTCGAACAGCGGACGGGCGTCGACGGTGATGACCCGCCGACCGGGATAGGCGGCGGCGAGGATCTCGCGCGCCGCGGCATCCGCCTTCTCGTCGCCGAACCCGCACGCGACCACGCCGTCGTTCGTGACGAGGTGGTTGACGTAGCTCCAGTCGACGAAGCCCTCGTCGTCGCGCAGCGTGGCCGGCGCGGGCAGGTCGATGATCTCGAAGCGGCGACCGGCGGCATCCGTCTGTCCGGCGAGGTGCGACCGCAGCTCGCGGCTCACCTCGTGGTCGGGGTGGTCGGGGTCGCGCTGGTCGTGCAGCAGCAGGCGGCCGGGGGAGGCGATCGTCGCGACGATGTCGATGTGGCCGTTCGTGCCGAAGTCGTCGTAGTCGCGGGTGAGTCCGCGCGGCAGCCAGACGGCCTTCGCGGCGCCGATCGTGCGAGCCATCTCGGCCTCGACGCGCTGCCTGTCGGCATACGGGTTGCGGCGGGGGTCGAGCTGCACGGTATCGGTGAGCAGCACGGTGCCCTCGCCGTCGACGTGGATGCCCCCTCCCTCGTTGACGAGCGTCGAGCTGACGAGCTCGGCGCCGACGGCTCCGGCGATGATGCGGGCGTGCTGGGCGGCCTTGCGCCACTGCGCCCACTCGGGCGCGCCCCAGCCGTTGAAGATCCAGTCCACGGCACCCAGCACGCCCGGCCGCTCGTCGTCGATCACGAACGTGGGACCGGAGTCCCGCATCCAGAACTCGTCGACCGGAGCCTCGACGATGTCGATGTCGCGGCTCAGCATGCGCCGGGCTCGGGTGACCTCTGCGGGGTCGACCAGCATCGAGACGGGCTCGAACTCGGCGACGGCATGGGCGACGGCGGTCCAGGTGCCGTAGCCCTCCTCGCGCTCGGCGGCCGTGTCGCCGAGCGTCGGCCCCTCGGCGGGGAACGCCATCCAGGTGCGCTCGTGGGGTGCCGTCTCGGCGGGCATGCGCCAGGCCATGGGTCGTCTCCTCACCGTGATCGCTCGCGCCCTCGCGCTATTGAACATGCGATCAACAGGTGCTACGGTAGCCCGTGATGAAGAGCAGGTCAAGAGCCGCGACGCCGCGCCGACTCCCGCCCCTGGAGCGAGAGCGGTCGATCGTCGACGCGGCCGTCGCGCTCGCCGCCGAGAGCGGTCTGGAGGCTCTCACCGTTCGCGCGATAGCCGGGAGAGCGGGCGTGGCGCCCGCGCTCGTCGCCCACTACCGGCCGGTCATGGACGCGTTCGTGGCCGAGGTCTTCGGCGCGATCGTCGCGGCCGAGCGCGAGGAGGTCATCGCGTCCCACGACTCTGGCGAGCTGCGGGAGAACCTCCTGCACCTCATCGAGACGCTGCTCGACGAGCACCGCGACGACGTCGCGGTCGTCTGGGTGCAGTCGTGGGCCCTCGGCGCCCGCAATGAGGCGCTCGCCGCCCGGGTGCGCGCCGAGATGGACCTCTGGCAGAGCGCGCTCGAAGACCTCATCGCCCGCGCGATCGCCGACAACCCGCATACGTCGGTCGATCCGGCGTCGGCGGCGTGGATGCTGCTCGCCATGGTCGACGGCATGAGCGCGCACTCGCTCGTCAAATGGGCGCCCCGTGACCGGTCCGCGCTCGCGCGTCGCACTCTCGCGGCCGTCCTCGACATCCCCGCGGACGCGACGGCGCCCGCCGCGCACCCCTCGACAGACAGGTAGGAAGAGACCCCCATGGGCGCAGAACGCATGCACGCGGCATCCGCGGAGTCGACGGCGATCGTCGATGCCGTGCTCGACTACTCCCGGCGGCGGATGCTGGCCGCCGACGTGCCGCTCGACAAGCCGCAGACGCCGGCCGAGCTGAACCGCCTCGTCGGCACGACCATCACCGACGCGGGCCTCGGTGCCCAGCGGGCGCTGAGCGTCTTCGAGCACATCCTCGCCCCGGCGTGCCTCACCACGAGCCACCCGTCGTACCTGTCGTTCATCCCCACGGCGCCGACCATGGCGGCGATCGCATTCGACCTCGTGGTCTCGGCATCCGGCCTGTACGGCGGCAGCTGGCTCGAGGGCGCCGGCGCCGTGCACGCCGAGAACGAGGTGCTGTCGTTCCTGGCTGCCGAGTTCGGTCTGCCCGCCGGCGCCGGGGGAGTGTTCGTGCAGGGCGGGACGATCGGCAACCTCTCGGCGCTCGTCGCGGCGCGTGAGGCCGCTCGGGCTCGCCTGGTGGAGCGGGGCGTCGAGCCGCCCGCACGGTGGAAGATCGTGTGCAGCGTCGAGGCGCACTCCTCCAACAAGTCGGCCGCGAAGGTCATGGACGCGGATGTGCTGCTCGTGCCCGCGGGGCCCGACGGGGTGCTGCGAGCGGATGCCGTGCGCGCGGCGCTCCGCGAGCACGGCGATGAGATCTGCGCCGTCGTCGCCACGGCCGGGTCGACGAACTTCGGGATCGTCGACGACATCGCCGGCATCGCGGCTCTCAAGGACGAGTTCGACTTCTGGCTGCACATCGACGGCGCCTACGGGCTCACCGCGATGCTCGCGCCGGACGCCCGGCCGATCTTCGCCGGGGTGGAGCGCGCCGACTCGGTGATCGTCGACCCGCACAAGTGGCTGTTCGCGCCGTTCGACTGCTGCGCCCTCATCTACCGCGACCCCGAGACCGGCCGCCGCGCGCACACGCAGCACGCCGAGTACCTCGACACCCTGACGGATGCCGGCGACTACAGCCCCTCGGACTACTCGATCCAACTGACCCGGCGGCCGCGCGGACTGCCGCTGTGGTTCTCACTCGCGACCTACGGGGTCGAGGCGTATCGCGAGGCGATCGGGGCGACGATCGCCCTCGCGAAGCGCATCGCGGAGGAGATCGCCGCGCGCCCCGAGCTGCGGCTCGTCCGTGACCCGCAGCTCTCCGTCGTCGTGTTCGAGCGCGACGGCTGGGAACGCGCCGACTACGACCGCTGGTCCGACGCTCTGCTCGACTCGCAGCGCGCGTTCGTCGTGCCGAGCTCGCACCAGGGGCGGCCGAACACGCGGTTCGCGATCCTCAACCCGCTGACGACCTTCGCCGACCTCGTCGGCATCCTCGACACGATGAAGTGACTTCCGAGGCCGAGCCACCCCCTCGTGCTCGAGCGGCCCCCTTGCGATCTCTCGCAAGAGGGGTGGTTCGGTCGAAGAGGGGTGGTTCGGTCGAAGAGGGGTGGTTCGGTCGAAGAGGGGTGGCTCGGCGGAGGAGGGATGGCGTCAGCGGGACGTGTGGGTGTCGAGGAAATCGATCGTCCGCTGCAGCGCGGTCTGGGCGTCAGGCAGGTCGAGGTGGAACTGGTACTCATGCGGCAGTGCCGGTTCGTGCGGCGCCGGCCAGAAGAGCGTCGTCACATCGACGCCGAGCTGGTCGAGCCGCTTCGCCATCGGGATCGACTGCAGCCAGGTGAGGCCGTCGCCGTTGCCGCCCGAGATGTAGGTGGCGGGGAAGTCGGCCGTGACCCAGTCGATGGTCGACATGGTCGCGCCGGTGGCGTCCTCAGCCCAGGTCTTCGTGCCCGAGTACGCCCACATCGCCGACTTGAAACCCCACCCGGCGATGCCGTCGAGTTGCGCGAGCGCGGCGAGGTCGTACACGCCGCAGTTGAGGATGGTCGCCGCGACCTGCGAGGCCTGCAGAGCCGGCTCGATGTCCATGATCTCGGCGTAGGCCGGGCTGGTGATGAGCGTGGCCATCTGGCTGGCCAACTGGCCGCCGGCCGAGTCGCCGGCGAGCACGATCTGATCGGGGTCGACGCCGAGCTCGTCGGCATGCTCGTCGATGTAGGCGAGTGCCGCGTTGAGCTGGTTCACCGCGAGCGGGTACACCCCTTCCGGCCCGATCGTGTAGTTGACGCCGATCGTCGTGTATCCCTCGCCAGCGAGGATGCGCAGGTAGGGGGCGACGTCGGCCTTGGACCCCGAGATCCAGGCGCCGCCGTGGATCCAGACGATCGTGGGAAGGGGGTCGGTGGGGGATGCCGGGGCGAAGACGTCCATCGTGGTGTCAGCGCCTGCATCGCCGTACGACACGTCGAGCTTCTCGGTGAGCTCGGTGTCCGGCACGTGCCTGTCCATCTCGGCCGCTGTCTCGGCGCCACCCTTCTCGAACACCGAGCGGATGAGCATGGCGGAGGGCCACGGGGTGAGTGCGCTGACGAGGGCCGCGATCACGACGACGGCGACGACGATCAGCAGCGCGACCTTCGTGCGGTGCCAGGGCCGGCGGGGGCGCCGCCCGGTCGTCTCGGTCGGTGCACTCTCGTCGGCGGGCGCGCTCGCGGTCATGGGGATCCCCTCTCCGCGCAACAGTGTGGCAGTATTCCGGTTGCTGCCGCATCCGCCGAGTCGTCAGGTGGCGCGGCCGCCGAGCCCGCGCACGATGGTCTGCAGTCCGTAGGCGAACGCCTGGTCGACGTCGCCGCCGAGGCGGAACGCCCGGGTGAGCTCCATCTGCAGGAAGCCCGTCGCCCAGGCGGTGAAGAGGCGCGCTGCGTCGAGAGCGTGCTCGGCGCCGACCAGGGACTCGCAGGCGCGGAGCACCGGAGCCGACGCACGGTGCAGAGCGTCCTCCGGAGCGACCGGGGTGAACAGCAGGCGGAACGCCTCCGGTCGGTCATGTGCGAATCGTCGATACACGCCCGCCAGCGCGGTCAGGTCGTCGTGGCTCGACGCGAGCCGCGCCGCAAGGTCGTCCGCCGCCTCCGCGGCTACCGCCTGCAACAGCGCTTCCCGGTCGCGCACGCGCTTGTAGAGCGAGGGAGCGCGCACGCCGACGCGGGCGGCGACAGCCTGCATCGTCACTCCGGTAGGCCCGCTCTCCTCGAGCAGGGCGCAGCCCGCCTGCACGACGGCCTCGGTGGTGGTGCGTTCGGGGGTCGGCATCCGGTTCTCCTGTCCTTCGGAGCCATGACTATTGACAATAGCTATGATAGCTACGTAACGTAGCCATCGCAACCGAAGGGCCATCGCAACCGAAGGGACCGCCATGAAGCTCGCACCGCACCTGCATCGCCTGGGAGGGGACATCGTCTCCTCCTACCTGATCGACCTCCCCGAGGGGATCACGCTCATCGACGCCGGGATGCCGGGGCACTGGCGTGACCTGAATCGCGAGCTCGAGCTGATCGGCCGCGCGATCGCGGATGTCCGCGGCGTCGTGCTGACCCACGGCGACAGCGACCACATCGGGTTCGCCGAGCGGCTGCGCCGTGAGACGGGGGCGCCGATCTTCATCCACTCCGCCGATGCCCACCGCGTCCGCACGGGCGAGAAGCCCAAGACGGCGATGGGGCCGTCGCGTCTCGGACCGATGCTCGGCTTCCTCGCCTACGGCATCCGTCAGCGCGCGCTGCGCACGCCGCACGTGACCGAGGTGAGGGAGGTCGCCGACGGCGACGTGCTGGATCTGCCTGGTTCTCCCGTGATCATCGAGATGCCGGGCCACTCCCCGGGCAGCGTCGCGATCCACGTGCCCGCGGTCGACGCCGTCTTCGTCGGCGATGCCCTGACGACCCGCCACGTGCTCACCGGTCGAGAAGGCGCGCAGCCCGCCCCGTTCACCGATGACCCCGAGCGCGCGCTGGCGTCGCTCGACCGGCTCGCCGCCGTTCCGGCATCCTGGGTCCTGCCCGGTCATGGCGCACCCTGGCGCGGCACGCCCGCCGACATCGCGAAGGCCGTGCGCGCGGCCGCGTGACGCTGGTTGCGGCGTCCCGATCTGCTGACGACGTCCCGATCCGCGGACCGATCCGGCGAATCGGCCAGCGGATCGTGCCTGGGTCGGCAGATCGGGACGACGGACGGCCCGCCCGGCTCAGCGCGCGGCGAGCACCGTGGCCGTGTCGCGGACCGTCAGCTGCGGCGGATACAGGCCCATGACATGCAGAGCGGCGGTGTGGTTCTCGGCCGTCGATCCCGCGCAGGCGTCGGCGGCGATCGCCACGTGAGCGCCGGCATCCACGGCGGCGAGAGCCGTGGAGACGACGCAGCAATCGGTCGACACCCCGGCCAGCACCACGTGGGCCCCGCGCCCGATGATCGCCTCGAGCTGAGCGCCCCACTTGCCGAACGTGGGCAGGTCGAGCGTCGGATGCGGCGACAGATCCCGCGCCTCGGGCACGAGGTCGAACAGCGGATCGCTCGGCGGTCGGTCCGCGAACGGCCACTCGGCGAAGTAGTCGCCCCAGGCCGTGTCCCGGTCGCCCGTCGGCATCCATCGGGTGACGACCACGTTCTCGCCGAACGCGGCGGCCAACTCGCGGATGCGCCCGATCGCATCCCCGAAGAACGGCGAGCCCCACGCCGAGTCCGGAGAGGCGAAGATCGTCTGCGGATCGACCACCACCAGCCACGACGGGGTCGTCGAGCCTGTCCCAGCGCTCACGCGGTCTGCTCCTGTCGACGGATCGTCGCCGCCCGCGCGAACCAGGTGACCGCGAACGACAGCACGAGTGCGAAGAACACCCCGAGGTTCGCGTACGCCCAGTCGCCCTCACGACCGCCGATGAGGAAGAGAAGGTATCCCTGCCAGTTGTTCCACGGCGCGGCATCCGCGAACGAGTTGACGACGAAGCCCCAGCCGATCACGCTCGCGACGGCCAGGGTGCCGATAGACGTCCAGTCCCAGGCGCCGTAGCGTCCGCGGCTGTCGAACAGCGCCTCTTCGTCGTAATCCTTCCGTCGGCGCAGGATGTCGGCGATGAGGATGCCGGCCCAGCATGCCAACGGCACGCCGAGCGTGATGAGGAAGCTCTGGAAGGGGCCGAGGAAGTCGGTCGCGACGAACACGACGTAGATCGTGCCGAGCGTGAGGATGACGCCGTCGATCGCGGCCGCCGACGGGCGGGGGATGCGGATGCCGAGGCTCAGCAGCGTCAGGCCCGACGAGTAGATGCCGAGCACCGCCCCGGAGACGAGTGCCAGCACGGCCGTCAGCAGGAACGGCACGAGCACCCACACGGGCAGGATCGTGGCGAGCGCGCCGATCGGGTCGCCTGCGATCGCATTCAGCAGGTCGTCATCGGAGCCGCCGAGCAGCAGACCGAACACGACGAGGATCACCGGCGCGACGGATCCGCCGATCGTGTTCCACGCGACGATCGCGCCGTCGGATGCCGTGCGCTTCTGGTAGCGCGACCAGTCGGCGGCGATGTTGATCCAGCCGAGACCGAATCCGGTCATCACCATCACGAGCGCGCCGATCACCTGACCGATGCCGCCGTCGGGCCGTGCCAGCACGGCCGCGAGGTCGATCGTGGGTGCCGCGAGGATCACGTACACCACCGTCACGATGCCGGTGATCCAGGTGAGCACCGACTGCAGCCGCATGATGGTGTGGTAGCCCAGCACGGATGCCGCGACGATGAGCGCCGCGACGATCACGGTCGCGATGATCTTCAGGGCGACGCTGTCGCCGTCGCCGCCGAGCTGCGAGATGACGGTGGCCGTGGCGAGCACCGCCATGATCGCGAGGAACGTCTCCCAGCCGATCGAGGTCAGCCACGAGACGATGCCCGGAATCTTCTGCCCGTGCACGCCGAAGGCCGCGCGCGACAGCACCATGGTCGGCGCCGATCCGCGCTTGCCGGCGATCGCGATGAGTCCGCACAGCAGGAACGACACGACGATGCCGATCACCGACACGAGCGTCGCCTGCCAGAACGAGATGCCGAAGCCGAGCACGAACGAGCCGTACGACATGCCGAACACCGACACGTTGGCCGCGAACCACGGCCAGAACAGGTCGCGAGGCTTCGCGGTGCGCTCGGACTCGGGGATGATCTCGATTCCGGCGCGCTCGATGAGGGCGCCGCGGGTCTCGACCGGCTGCATCTGCGTCATCTGCTCATGATGGCACCGCCGTGGCGCGATGGGGCAGAGCGTGACGATCAGCCGGCGAAGAACGTCCCCGCGACGCGCGTCAGGTCGTGCAGGTCGGAGACGCCGGCGAGCTCGCGCGCGGAGTGCATCGACAGGATCGGGATGCCGACGTCGACGGTGCGGATGCCGAGGCGCGTCGCCGTGATCGGGCCGATCGTCGACCCGCACGGCACGTTGTTGTTCGACACGAACTCCTGGGTCGCGACGTCGGCGGCGTCGCACCAGCCGCGCCAGGCGGCGGAGCCGACGGCATCCGTCGCGTACCGCTGGTTGGCGTTGATCTTGAGGATGGGACCCGAGCCGAGCACGGGCTGCACGACGGGGTCGTGCTTCTGCGCGTAGTTGGGGTGCACGGAGTGTCCGACGTCGCTCGACAGGCACCACGACGAGGCGAACGCCTGACGGCGTTGCGAGGAGTCGGCACCCAGGGCGTCGTACACGCGGCCGAGGATGTCCTCGAGGAACGGCCCTGCCGCGCCGGAGCGCGAGTTCGAGCCGAGCTCCTCATGGTCGAACGCCGCGAGGATCGCGATCGGACCGGAGTCCGCGACACCGGCCCGCTCGAGCGCGACGACGCCGGCGTGCACGGAGGCGAGGTCGTCGAGGCGGCCGGAGGCGAAGAACGCGTCGTCCTTGCCGAACACGGCGCCGCGCGCCGCGTCGGCGATCACCACGTCGTAGCCGCGGATGTCGGATGCCGAGGCGTCGGCGGACCGGGCAAGCTCGGCGAGGATGTCGGCCTCGGCGACGTCGCCCAGGCCCCACACCGGCTGCGTCTCGGCCTGCTTGTCGAGCGCGAGCCCGTTGTTGTTGACGCCGCGGTCGAGGTGCACGGCCAGCTGGGGGAGGCGCAGCAGCGCGCCGGTGTCGGCCAGCACCACGCGGCCGTCGGCGAGCGCGAGGCGTCCTGCGAGGGTGAGTTCGCGGTCCAGCCACGAGTTCAGCAGCGGGCCGCCGTAGACCTCGACGGCCGCCTGCAGCCAGCCGCGTCCGCCGGTGGTCGGCTGCGGCTTGAGCTTGAACCCGGGGGAGTCGGTGTGCGCGCCGAAGATGTGGCTGGGCGTGGTCGCCGAGGCATCCGACGGCACGCTCCACCCGATCGTCGCGCCGTCGCGCACCACGACGTATCGCCCGCCGGGGCGGATCTCCCACGCCTGCTCCTCGTGCAGTCGCTCGAACCCGGCTGCCTCGAGGCGACGGGCCGTCTCGGCGGCGGCGTGGTAGCTCGAGGGAGAGGAGGCGACGAAGTCGGCGAGATCGTCGGCGTACGTGAGGGCGTCGGGGGTGACGGGCATGGTCGACCTTCCTGGTGGCGTCCTTCGATGGTAATCGGAGGGGCCGATCGCGCAGGGGGCCCGGACGGTCGCGTCCTGTCGGCCCCGCCCGGACGCGGTGGACGTACAGCCGACTCTCAGCTATCGTCCCTTGGCAGGGAGTTGCGTCGTTGAGAACGGCGTGGGGAGACTCCGGGGGAAACAAGGGACAGCCGTGTCTGCACACGCTCACTCATACATCCGTCGTGCCATTGCGGGGGCCACGGCGGCACTGCTGCTCGCGGCCGGATTGACGGTCGTCTCGGAGGCGGTCACGCCGTCGGTCGCGTCGGCGGCGCAGGATCCGACACAGTGCGCCGGATCGATCGCGCTCGCGAACGGCAGCTTCGAGCAGCCGGCCTTCACCGCCGGAGTGTCGCTCGTCAACGAGAGCGTCATCCCGGGATGGACGACCACCGCGACCGACAGACAGGTCGAGATCTGGCGCTCGCCCGGGAACCCGCGGGGCTACCCCGCCGCGCAGGGATCGCAGTTCGCCGAGCTCAACGCCTTCCAGGCGAGCACGCTCTACCAGGATGTGACCACCACGCCCGGTCAGACGCTGTACTGGTCGCTCAAGCACCGGGGCCGTGAAGGCACCGACACCATGCGGGTCGTCGCGGGCGCCCCGGGCGGCACCCTCGCGGACATCAGCGGTCTGCTCGCCGACGGCACCGCCGCGTGGGGCACCCGCACGGGTTCCTACACCGTGCCGGCGGGGCAGACCACGACCCGGTTCGGGTTCCAGGCCGTGAGCACCGCCACCGGCAACCAGTCGGTGGGCAACCTGCTCGACGACATCGCCTTCGGCACCGGGCCGTGCCTCATCTCGACGAAGACCGTCGCGAACCTGACCCGCGGCGGCACGACCGCCGAGGTCGGCGACACCCTGCGCTACACCGTCACCACCCGCAACGACGGCGGCAACCCGGCGCTCCAGTCGATCTCGACCGATGTCCTCCCCGCCGGCATCGACTTCGTCCCCGGCTCCCTCCGCATCGTGAGCGGCGCCGGGTCCGGTGCGCTCACCGACGCCTCCGGCGACGACCGCGGCGAGTACGCCTCGGGCTCGCGCACCCTGCGCGTGCGGCTGGGTGAGGGAGGAACGGCCGCCGTCGGTGGATCGATCAGCGCCGGCACCGTGACCTCGTACACCTTCGACGCGAAGGTCAGAGCGGATGCCGCTGCGACGACCATCGTCAACGAAGCACGGGTGGCGTTCCGCGAACCCGTCACGAACCTCGACCGCACGTCGGTCACTCAGGAGGCCGTCACCCCGGTGAACCCCGCGGCCGATCTCGCGATCACCAAGACACTCGACACCGCGTCGCTCGTCGCCGGACGTCCGGCCACGTTTACGATCGGCGTCACGAACAACGGGCCGCAGACGGCCACCGGCGTCACCGTGACCGACCAGATCCCCGCCGGTCTCACCGCGGTGCAGGCGACTCCGAGTTCCGGCGCCTGCACGGTCACGGGCACCGTCTCGTGCACACTGCCCGACCTCGCGGTCGGCGCCGGCGCGACCATCACCGTGACGGGCACCGTGTCGCCGTCGTTCACGCCCGGTTCCGCGCTCACCAACACGGCGACCGTGACCGGATCGCGCTTCGATCCGGTACCCGCGAACAACACCGCGACCGCGTCGGGGATCAGCGCTGCCCTCGCCGACCTGTCGGTGACGAAGACGCACTCGCCCGCTGCCCCGGTGGCCGGGCAGAACGTGACCTACACGCTCACCACCCGGAACGCCGGGCCCTCGGAGGCTCGCGACGTGCGACTGAGCGACCCGCTCGACCCTGACACGAGCTTCGTCAGCGCCGCGCCGGGGCAGGGCGCCTGCTCGGTGGTCGACGGCATCCTGGGCTGCGACCTCGGCACGCTCGCGCCGGGAGCCACCGTCGTCACCACCGTCGTCGTGCAGATCGCGGCCGGAGCGACCGCGGTCGTGCAGAACTCCGTCGCCGTCACGAGCAGCACTCCCGACCCCGATCCGAGCAACAACGTCGACAGCACGAGCTTCCAGCCCGAGATCATCGCCGACCTCGCGGTCGTGAAGTCCGCGTCGGACGACGAGGTCGCGGCCGGCGGCACGGTCGACTTCTCACTCGCGGTGAGCAACCTCGGCACATCGGATGCCGTCAACGCGGCGCTGGTCGACACCGTGCCGACCGGGTTCACGGTCACCGGGGTGCGGGCCCCCGCCGGAGCGACCTGCGCGTTCATGGCGACGGACGTGCGGTGCGTGTGGGATGTGCTCCCCGTAGGCGGACCGGCCACGGTCGTCGTCAGCACGGTCGTCGCCGCCGATGCTCCGGTCGGATCGGTGGTCAACACGGCATCCATCGCCTCTCCGGCCGACGACCCGAACCCGGCGAACAACTCCGACTCCGCCGAGGTCGAGGTCGTGCAGAGCGCCGATCTGTCGATCGTGAAGTCGGCCCCCGCGACGGGAGTGCCCGGCGGGGCGTTCGCCTACACGCTCGTCGTCACGAACGGCGGTCCGTCGGTCGCCCGCGGAACCACGCTCTCCGACACCCTGCCCGCAGAGTTCACGGGGGCGGCGGTCGGCGCCGCGGGCTGCGCCGTCGCCGCAGGCACCGTGTCGTGCGAGCTCGGCGACCTCGCCCCTGGTGCATCCGTCGCCGTCACCGTGAACGGCACCTGGAGCGCGACCGCGACCGGGACGATCCGGAACGTCGCGGCGACGACCTCGGCGACTCCCGATCCCGACACGGGCGACAATTCCTCGACGGTCGACGTTTCGCTCACCCCGAGCGCCGATGTGAGCGTCGTGAAGACGACGACCACCCCGAGCGTGCCGCTCGGGGGGACCGCGTCGTTCATCATCACGGTGAGCAACGCCGGGCCGTCGGCCGCAGCGGGTGTCGTGGTGGCCGAGCTCGCGCCACCCGGGCTCGCCGTGACCGCGGCGACGCCGTCGCAGGGCACCTGGGCTCCCACCGACCACCGGTGGACCGTCGGCACGCTGCTTCCCGGCGAGTCGGCCACGCTCGCGATCACGGCGACCGCCACCCTGGTCGGCACCCGCACGAACACCGCCACGGCGACCTCGCCCACGCCCGACCCCGATCCGTCGGACGACACGGGCACGTCGACCGTCGAGGTGACGCCGTCGGCCGATCTCGCGATCGTGAAGACGAGCTCCGTGAACACGGCGCCGTCGAACGGGCCGATCACGTACACGATCGTGGTGACGAACAACGGACCGAGCCCGGCATCCGCCGTCGCGGTCTCCGACCCGCTGCCCGCCGCGCTGCTGAACGCCACGACGCCCACCGCAGGGTGCTCGATCACGTCGGGAACGCTGAGCTGCGCGGTCGGCGCGCTCGCCGTGGGGGCGACGTTCACGGCCACCGTGAGCGGCACGGTCGACCCCGCAGCGCCCGGCGCGACGCTGGCGAACACCGCGACGGTCACCTCGACCACGCCCGACCTCGATCCCTCGGACAACACGTCGACCGTCGAGATCCCGATCGCGGGCACGCCCCGGGTCGAGCTCGTCAAGAACGTCGCCGCTCCCGTCGACGCGACGGGTGATGACCGGATCGGCGCCGGCGACACGGTGTCGTACACCTTCACGGTGCGCAACACCGGCGACGTCACGCTCACCGGTGCCGCCATCTCCGACCCGCTGCTCGGCGGCGCGGTCACCTGCCCGGACCTGGGGTCCCCGCTCGCGCCGGGTGCATCCGCGAACTGCGGTCCGATCGTCTACACGCTGACCCAGGCAGATGTCGACGCCGGTGACGTGCACAACGACGCGACCGTCGTCGCCGAGTCCGCGAGGGGCCAGGCGACGGACGACGCGTCCGCCGACGTCGTCGTACCCGTGGTGAACAGCATCGTGCTGACGAAGGCTCCGAGCACGGTGGTCGACGTCGACGGGGCGGGGCAGGTCACCGCCGGTGACACCCTCTCCTACACCTTCACCGTCACGAACACCGGCACGACGACGCTGCAGAACGCCGTCATCACCGACCCGATGCTCGGCGGCACGGTCGTGTGCGCGGCACTCGACGGCGCGGCCCTCACGCCGGGGCAGTCGGTCGTGTGCGCCCCGGTCGACTTCACGCTGACTCAGGACGACATCGACGCGGGAGTCGTGCGCAACACCGCGACGGTCACCGCCGAGGCCCCCGTCGGGACGGTGTCGGACACGGCATCCGCCTCAGCCGACATCGACCGCACCGCGGGCATCGACCTCGTCAAGACGCCAGGGCAGGTGCAGGATGCGGATGCCGACGGCGCGATCGGCGCGGGCGACACGGTGTCGTACACGTTCACGGTGCGGAACACGGGCACGACGACGCTCACCGACGTCACGGTGGCGGACCCCCTGCTCGGCGCGGGTGCGCTCTGCACGGTCCCGCTGGTCGCGGTCGGTGACTCGGTGGAGTGCGGGCCGTACACGTACGTGCTCACGCAGCAGGACATCGAGGACGGTCGCCGCCCCAACACGGCGACGACCACCGGAACGAGCCCGCTCGGTCCGGTGAACGACGCCGCCGCGGCCGAGGTCGTGTTCGCCGGCACACCGGCCGTCGAGCTCACGAAGACGCCGGCGCTGCCCGTCGACGCGGACGGCGACGGCATGATCGGCGCCGGCGACACCGTCGCGTACTCGTTCACGATCCGGAACACGGGAACCACCCTGCTCACCGACCTCGTGGTCGACGACCCGCTGCTCGGGGGCGTCGTCGACTGCGCGGCGCTCGACGGCCTCGCCCTCGCGCCGCAGGGATCGGTCGACTGCGGTCCCGTCGACTACGTGCTGACGCAGGCCGACGTCGACGCCGGCGCCGTGGGCAACACCGCGACGGTGACCGGCCAGTCGGTCGCCGGGCCCGCCGCCGACGACGCCACGGCCGACGTCGCCGTCATCGGCACAGACGCGCTGACCCTGCTGAAGTCGGCCGCCGCGGTCGTCGACGCCGACGGGAACGGACGGACGGACGCCGGCGACACCATCGCCTACGCGTTCACCGTCACGAACACCGGCACGACGACGCTGACCGGCGTCACGGTCTCGGATCCGCGCCTCGGCGGCGACGTCGTGTGCGCTGCGACCGAACTCGCTCCCGGCGAGTCGACCGTGTGCCAGGGCCCGGCCGCCGTGCTGACGCAGGAGGAGGTCGACGCCGGCGAGATCGTCAACACGGCGACCGCGACGGGCTCCGGAACCGGCGGGCAGCCCCCGACGGATGAGGACACGGTCGTAACGCCGCTTGCCGTGCAGCCCGCGATCGCGCTCCAGAAGACCGGCGGCGACTACGTCGATGCGAACGGCTCCGGCCGCATCGATGCCGGCGACACGATCGCCTTCCGGTTCGTCGTGACCAACACGGGCGCGAGGACGCTGACCGACACGGTGATCGACGACCCGAAGCTCGGAGGGGCGTTGGACTGCGGCATCCCGACTCTCGCTCCCGGAGCGACCGCGTCGTGCGGGCCCGTCTCGTATACGCTCACCGCCGCAGACGTCGCGAACGGCACGGTCGTGAACGTCGCCACCGTGAGGGGTGCTGCCGGGACGATCATCGTCACCGCCGCCGCGACCGCGACCGTCGACGTGACGGCCCTCGCCACGACCGGCGGTGTCATCACGGGGCTCGGCTGGGCGCTGGCTCTGCTCGCGGTGGGTATGGTCGCGCTCCTCGTCGCGAGGGTGCGTCGGCGCGAATCCGCGGGGTGAGGCAGGGTGAACGGATGCCGACGGCATCCGTTCACCTGCCGGCCACGTTTGCGGGGTACCGTGGTGTCGATAGCGCCTAGGGTTCCGGGGCGCGGCGGAGGTCTTCGGATCGACGTCGCCCCGACTGGTCCGAGCGGCGCCACGGCAGCCCTCCGCAGGGATGCCGTCATCTGACAGGACAAAAGCCCGGAGGACCCTGTTCGTCGCGCCCGCGGCGGATGGAAGGGTCTTCCATGTCGACGCTCGCCTTCGTCCTCGTCATCGCCGCCGCGGTCTCTCACGCCGCGTGGAACGTCATCGCGCACGGCGTCAGCCGCGCGGGAACGCCGTTCCTGTGGTGGGGAGCGCTGGGCAGCACGGTGCTCTGGGCGGGGGCGATCCCGTTCACCGGCGGGCTCGGCACGGACGACCTTGCGGCGTTCGCCCTCGGGGTCGGTGTGTCCGGTGTGCTGCACGTCGTGTACATGGCGGTGCTGCAGCGCGGATACCGCGAGGGCAACCTCTCGACCGTGTACGCCACCGCGCGCGGCACGGGGCCGTTCCTGTCGGTGATCGTGGCGGTGCTGCTGCTCGGCGAGCGGCCGTCGGCGGTCGCGCTGGTGGGCGTCGCCGCGATCATCATCGGCGTCGTCGCGATCGGACTCGTCGACCGCGGTCGCGCCGGTCGGCGCGGACGCGGCGTCGACCTGGGGCTCGTGTTCGGACTCCTGACCGGCGTGGCCATCGCCGCGTACACGATCTGGGACGCGAACGCCGTGCGCACCTGGAACCTCTCGCCGGTCGCGTTCATGGTCGGGACGACGCTGCTCGAGATCCCGTTCTACACGCTCGGCGTGCGACGCCGGTGGGGTGCGGTGCGGATGCTGTGGCGCACCCAGTGGCGCAGGATCGTCATGTTCAGCATCCTGTCTCCGCTGTCGTACATCCTCGTGCTGACGGCGATCCAGATCGCGCCGGTCGCGCTCGTCGCACCGCTGCGCGAGGTGAGCGTGGTGCTGGTGAGCCTCTTCGGGGTGTTCGCTCTGAAGGAGAGCAAGCCGGGGTGGCGCATCGCGGCCTCGGCGGTCGTCGCCGCGGGTATCGTGATGCTCGCGCTGTGACCGGCTCGGCGTCGTCGCTGGTTGGATGGAAGCATGCTGTGGGAGTTCCGGGCCGCTCGACCGACGGACGCCGAGTGGATGGCCGAGCTGCGTGCCGTCGTGATGCGGTCCGACCTCGAACGGCTGGGGCGCTTCGACCCGGTGCGGGTGCGGACCCGCTTCCTCGATGCGTATGCGCCGGAACTCACGCGCGTCATCGTCGTCGACGGAGCGGATGCCGGACTCGTCGCCGTGCGACCCGCGGGGGCCGAGACCTGGATCGAGCACTTCTACCTTGATCCCTCGCTGCAGGGGCAGGGGATCGGTGGCGCGGTGCTGTCGACGCTGCTCGCAGAGGGGCCGGTCGCCGGGCCGTTCCGGTTGAACGTGCTGCGGGGGAGTCCCGCACGACGACTGTATGAGCGGCATGGATTCGTCGAGGATGCCGCGGACGAGATCGACGTCTTCATGACCCTGCCCGGATCCGCTGTCGGACGTTGAGCGAGCGGAGCGAGACGAAACGCGGTTTCGTGTCGGGTCCTTGAGCGAGCGGGGCGAGACGAAACGCGGCTTCCGGTCGATGGTCGTTGAGCGGAGCGAGTCGAAACGCGTCTCCTTTGGTCGTTGAGCGAGCGGAGCGAGTCGAAACGCGATGAGGTCTCTGGTTCGCCGGGGCCATCCTCCTCGCCGCCCGCACCGTGTTCCGGTGTTCTGGAATACGCCTCTGATCTGGCCTGTTTCTGCTGGTCTCGGGCCTGTGAATGTCGGTGGCCCGGGGTTGGATGAGGGTATGACCCACCCCGCCGACGTACTCGCTCAGGTCGCGTGCGACCTGGATGCGGTGCTGTCCGATGACACCCTGGCGGGGTTGTCTGATGCGGATCGGGTGCGGGTGTTGCAGGCGGCGGGTGCGGTGGTGCGGCGGGTGGAGGCGGTGGTGGTGGAGACGCTCGGGTCGACGAACCCGGTCGATCTTGCGCACGGGGCGGGGTGTCGCAGCGCCCAGGAGTTGGTGCAGCGCGCCCTGCTGGTCGATGGGGCCGGTGCGGGGCGGGTGGTGAAGGCGGCGGGGCTGGTGCGGCGGGAGTCGAGCCTGGTGTCGGGGGAGTGGTTGCCGGCGCGGTGGCCGGCGGTGCGGGACGCCCTGTTGGACGGGGTGGCCGGGGTGGCGGGGGTGGTGGCCGCGACGGGCCCGGTGGAGCGGATTCATGACCGGATCGGGCGGAAGAGCGGTTGGCGGCGGATGCGTTTCTCGCCGACACCGCCCGTGGCCGTCACGA
Source organism: Microbacterium hydrocarbonoxydans (assembly GCF_023715885.1). GTDB lineage: Bacteria > Actinomycetota > Actinomycetes > Actinomycetales > Microbacteriaceae > Microbacterium > Microbacterium hydrocarbonoxydans_C. The sequence continues at coordinate 104,828 of NZ_JAMBOY010000003.1, forward strand.
CGAGGGCGACGCTGGTGACCTTGAAGACGAGGACGAGGACGATGAGAGCACAGGTGTGTCGGGGGAACCGGCCCGGGGTCCGGGGGTGTTGCCGGAGGATCTGGGGCGGGTGGCGCAGCAGATCGCGGTGGTGTTGGACCCGGACGGGCCCGAGCTGGACGACCAGTACGCACTCCAGCGTCGGGGCCTGACGATCGGGCGCCTGCACCAGGGGTTGCATCGGATCACGGGGCACCTGCTCCCGGATGCGGCAGCGCAGCTGCAGGCGGTCCTGGATGCGATGCTCAACCCGAAAGTCGACGGCCCACCCCACCCGACCGGTGTCCGCTTCGAACCCTCCTCGGGCGAGGACGGTGACACCGCGAAGGGTGCTGGTGCCGAGTCGGGTGATGGTGTCGAGTCGGGTGCTGGTGCCGAGTCGGGTGATGCCGTCCCGCTGGATCCGTGGAACTCTGATCCGCGTGCGGTGATCGATGCCCGCACCCACACTCAGAGACGTCATGACGCGTTCGCGGCGGCGGTGGGGATCGCGGCCCGACATGCGGACATGCCGTCCCTGGGCGGGGCCGCGCCGACTCTGGTCGTGACGGTCGATGCGAACGACCTGGCCGGGCATGCCGGGCGGGCGCGGCTGCCCGGGTCGGATGCGACGATCCCCACCACGGCGGCGGTGCACACGGCGTGTTCCGGGGTGATTCAGCGGGTGCTGGTCGATCGGGGGAGGATCGTGGGGATCACGGTCACGGACCGGGTGTTCACCGTGCATCAGCGGCGGGCGATCATCGCCCGCGACACCGAATGCCTCATCCCCGGCTGTCATGTTCCGGCGGCGTGGTGCGAGATCCACCACGTCACCGAACACGCCCGCGGCGGGCCGACCTCCACCGACAACGGCGTCCCGTTGTGCTGGTGGCATCACCGCTCCCTCCCCACCTCCGGGTGGGAGATCCGCATGAACCATGGCGTCCCCCAGGTCCGCGGACCCGCCTGGTGGGACCCCACCCGACGATGGCACACACCCACCCACAGCACGAGATCACGTCACAGAGAACGGATCGGTAGGGCACCCCGCGCTGCACCGACGCAGACGCCGCAACCGCTTTCGATCAGGATTGACCGAAGCGGGACCGGCGTCGACGACGCATGGCCGCGCAGGGGCTGAATGGCAAGGCGACTCGGCGCCATCAACGCCGTCAACCCCACTCGCCGCGACGCGATCCAGTGAGATGTGGCACTGGCGCGACCGCGACCGCGAAGGTGAATGCGAGTGCGACTGCAACTGCGACCGCGAAGGTGAATGCGACCGCGGAGGTGACTGCGACTGCCACCGCGAGGGTGAATGCGAAGGGCGCCTGTACCTGCAAACCGTCGAATGTGCACCGAGCGCGGTCAGCCTCCGGCAGGAGTCACCGGCATCGCGACGATCTCCGCTTTGAAGCCGGCGCTGTTCTCCAGCCAGCCGGCGTAGTGGCCGGGGCCGCCCGCATGCGGATAGCGCTCCTGGTACAGCGGACGCCATCCGTGCTCAGACGCGTCCGCAATGACCGCGTCGACCACAGACTCGTCGTCGACCGAGAACGCGACATGATTCACGCCCGGTGCCCGACGGTCATGCTGTGCGCCCGACAGGTTCGGCGACGACGTCAGAGTGAGATAAGCACCTCCCGCCGCCCACGACTCTCCGTCCGGCCACGTGCTCACGCGCTCGAAGCCGACGCGATCCAGCAGCCAGCCCCACTCGGCGCGAGCTCGGCGCAGATCAGCGACCCACACCTCGACGTGATGGAAACCGGCCACCCACCCGCCCTCAGCGGAACTCGACGAGACCGGCCTGCGCCGCCGTCACCAGGATCTGCACGCGATCGCGCACGTGCCACTTCGACATGATGCGGCCCAGATGAGCCTTCACCGTGCCCTCCGACACGATCAACGAGCGCGCGATCTCCGCGTTCGACATACCCTGGGCGAGCCGGTCCAGCACCTCGCGCTCGCGCTCCGTCAGCTCCTCCAGTGTTCCATCGCCGGCCACCGGCTCCGTGTCCCGCACGTGCTTGATGAGCAGAGACGCTATCCGCGGTGACAGTGAGCTCTGGCCGCTGTACACCTCGCGCACGGCCGCAACGATGCTCGCCGCGCTCGAATCCTTGAGCATGTAGCCCGACGCCCCGGCACTCAGCATCGGCAGAACCGTGTCGCTGCCGTCGAGTGTCGTCACCGCGAGGACGCGGATCTCCGGCCAGCGCTCGGCGATCACGGCCGTCGCCTCGATGCCGTTCATCTCCGGCATCTGCACGTCCATCATCACGACGTCGGGCCGCTCGCGCTCGACCGTGTCGATGCCCTCGAGGCCCGTCTCGGCTTCGGCGATCACGGTGATCTCGGGGTCGCGAGACACGAAGTGGGAGAGGGCAGAGCGCACGAGTGGGTCATCGTCGACGATCACGACACGGATTTCCGGCATGGAGGAAGCCTACCTGTGGCGAGCGGAACCGCGAAGGACTAGACGTTCGTCTAACGATCTATGGCCGAAAGACAGATGTGCCGACCCTGTCATCACCGAGATGATGAATACATCACTAATCAAAAGTACAACTCGGGAGGTGAATTCAATGGGCTTTTGGAACGCAGTCGGAAAGATGTTTGGCTTCTTTTGATAACTTACCTGGAAAATAGAAGATACTGAAGCATGGCCTTCCGTCTTTCTCGCAACGCTTCTTCCAGCGCTGCTCGCCTCGACCGAGGCGAGAGGGCTACGCTCATCGAGCGGATAGCCGTACTCGGGATCGTCGGAACGATCGTCGCTATCAACGCCGTGGTGGCGTTCACGTCTGCGGACGTCGAACCACTGGCGGCTGTGATCGGCGTCGTGTCCACGGCAGTGCTCGCACTTTTTCTCTGGTCCCCTCTCATCGCGGTGTGCGGCCTCGTGGCCGTCTTCGCACTCTCCTTCCTCGTGGGAATCGAGTCGGAGAGCCTGATCCTCCTCGCGGTCGCCGCGGGGTTGGTGGTTCGTCTCGGCTGGACGTCCCTCGTCATGGTCTACGCGGGTGTCTTTCTGCTCGCGACGGCTCTCGTAGCCGTGGGTGTGAACGCGGATCCGATCAACGTCGGCGTCTATCTGATCGCCGCCGTGGTCTCGAGCATCATCGGGTACGCGTTGCGGCTCGCCTTCGCGAGAGGGCGCCGACTCGAGGTGGAACTGGCCGAGAAGGCAGAACAGGAACGACAGGCGGTTCTCGCCGAGCGACGATGGATCGCCGGCGAGCTGCACGACAGCATCGCCCACCACCTCACGGTGGTGTCACTGCACGTGCAGATGCTGGACGACGCTGATGCGAGTCCGGCATCGCAGGAGGCCATCCGCATCGCAGCGCGTAAAGCGATGACGGACCTCCGCTTCGTGATCGACCTCGCCGACGACGGACCCCGCGCAGCGGGGATGCCGGCGGGAGACCTCGCCGCCTCGATAGCAGAGGCCTCCGAGGAGTTCGAGTCCGCAGGGCACACCGTCCTGCTCGAGGGCGACCCCGCGGACGAGCGGATCCCGCGCGCGGCGGAGATCATCTTCGCGCGCATCGTGCGCGAAGCCACGACCAACGCCCTCAAGTACGCCGGACCGGGCAGCATCGACATCCGCCTCGACGTGACCGACGACGCGGCGAGTATCTCCATCAGCAGCCCGCTCTCCGCCACCCCGCGGCGCGAGCTCTCCTCCAGCCGCACCGGTATCGGCCGGATGGCCGAGCGGGTACTCGGAGCGAGCGGTGAGTTCAGCGCCGGGGAATCCGACGGACGCTGGGTCGTCGCAGCCAGCCTGCCCATCGCGCGTCAGGCGCGCGCCGAAGACGAGGCGCTCGATTCCGGTGCAGTCGTCGCCCCCGCGAAGCCGGCAGGGTCTCCGGAGAGCACGCGTTCCGAGCCCCAGATGCTCCGGAGAGCTAGACGAAAGTCTAGGTAAGATCTCGACGTTCGACGGTGTTCCATGGTGCATCTGGCCGCCTACCTTGGTAGTACCCCAGAAATAGCGCATCCCCAGCGCTGTGATCGCGAGCGCGATCCTTGGAATCTGATCCCCATCGCGCTCGCGATCAGCTTCTTAACGAGAAGCCCCGCTTCGACGACACGCTCCGCGTGCCTCGAGAAGTGCGACGACTCGGCCCTCCTGCATCATCCGCCCACGGCCCGCATGTAGTGGCCATCCGTCGAGATACCGGACGCTGCGACGGTGAACCGCACGACCTCGCTCAGGTACCTGTCCTCGGACGCTTCGAAGATCCGCCCGTCGGCATCGCGTGAGATCCGGCTGAGTCGCAGAATCGGAGTCCCCTGCGGCACGCGCAGAAGCGCGGCATCCTGGTCGTCGGCGGCCACCGCGTCGATCTGGTGCTCCAAACCGACGATGGGGTGCCCGATCGACGCCAGGTACTCCGTGATCGAGATCTCATCGGTGTCGACCTCGAACAGGCGTCGACCCGGGACCTCCGTGTAGAAGAGACGCTCGAGCATGGTCGGACGTCCATCCAGCAGCCGCAGCCGCACGACACTGACGATGGTGTCGTCCGGCGCGACACCCAGCAACTCGGCGCGCTCGCCCGCTCGTCGCAGGCTCAGCTCCTGTGTCTCGGCCCCCGGTGTGACGCCGAGATCGCGCGCCCAGCGGGTGAAGGGCACCGACACATCGACGGCTTGGTTCGCCTTGATCGCCACCACGCGCGCCGGGCGCCCCCGCCCGGTCTCGATCAGCCCTTCCGCGCGGAGCCGAGCCAGGGCATTACGGATCGGTCCACGAGACGTCCGCCAGCGATCGGCCAATTCCGCCTCGGTCGGAACGTCGTCGCCGGGACGGAGGGCGCCGGAAGTGATCTGCTCGCGCAGCTCGTCAGCGATCTGGGTGTACACAGCTTCTGCCACATAGGCATATTACTTGGCCACGTCCGGCGGCAGGGGCTTGTTCTGCGGGCGTTCACCCGGGGAAACCTCGGATGAACGACCACTGAACTCTTTCGAGTTAGGTACATACCTCGGCATCTGGGCTGTCAGAGTTGCTCGTGGATCACTCCCCCTCACACCTCCGAAAGGTCCTCATGAAGCTTCGCGCTCTCTCCGTTCTCGCCGGCGCTGCGGTTCTCGCGCTCGGCCTCGCTGCGTGTTCCGGCAGCGCCGAGGCGACCGGCTCCGACGCCTCCTCCTCGCCGGCGGGCGGATTCGCGGTCGATGAGAACACGCTGGTCTTCGGCGTCGTGCCCGACTCGGTCGACACCGAGACGAACTACCAGCCGCTCATGGACTACATCTCCGAGATCACCGGCAAGACCGTCGAGTACCACGAGTCGACCGACTACGCCGCGCTCATCGAGGCCGCCGTCGCCGGCAAGGTCGACGTCGCCTCGTTCTCCGGCTTCACCTACGTCACCGCAACGAACAACGGCGCGAAGCTGACCCCGATCTCCTCCATCGTCACCGAGGAGGGCCAGGAGCCGGGCTACTACTCGCAGGCCATCGTGCCCGCTGACAGCGACATCTCCAGCATCGAGGACTTCAAGGGCAAGAAGGTCTGCTTCGTCGACCCGTCGTCGACGTCGGGCTACCTCTTCCCGTCGTACAACCTGATCGAGGCGGGTATCGACCCGAAGACCGACATCACCCCGGTCTTCGCGGGCAAGCACGACGTCAGCGTGCAGAAGGTCGGCGAGGGTGTCGAGTGCGAGGTCGGCTTCGCCGAGGACTCCGAGGTCGAGAAGTCCGATGCCGTCAAGGTCATCGACGAGACCATGGTGCCCGGGGCCCCGCTCGTCTATTCCTCGACCCTCCCCGAGGACGTCGCCGAGGAGCTCATCGACGGTCTGAGCGAGATCACGATCGACGACATCATCGCCGCCGGCATCGATGGAGCAGACACGGAAGCGTTCCGCAGCGTGTTCTACGCCACGAAGCCGGTCGACGACGCGTACTACGACCTCATCCGCGACATCTGCAAGGAAACCGAAGCGGAGCAGTGCCAGGCCTGACCGCCTGACCAGGACGGAACGCGGTCGTCCGACCGCGTTCCGTCCCGCTTCGCTCGCTCGACGCCCCGACGCCCCGACGCCCCGACGCCCCGACGACCCCGACGACCCCGACCCAGGAGTACAGCCATGAACGCGGCATCCGATGCCCTGATCCGCCTCGACGGCGTGACCAAGACCTTCGGCTCGACAACCGCTTTGCGCGGAGCCTCGCTGCAGGTCGCGCGCGGCGAGATCGTCGTGCTCCTCGGCCTCTCCGGCTCCGGGAAGTCGACGCTGCTGCGGCACCTCGACGGCCTCGAGCTCCCCACCGCCGGGACGGTGGAAGTGCTCGGAGCGCAGGTCCCGACGTTGAAGGGCACGGCGCTGCGCGCACTGCGCCGTCGCGTCGGGTTCATCTTCCAGCAGTTCGAGCTGGTGCCCTCGCTCACGGTGCTCGAGAACGTGCTGACCGGATCGCTCTCCACCGTGCGCGGACCCCGCCTCGGCCTGTGGGGGTACTCGAGGGCGGCCAAGCTGCGCGCGCTCGAGCACCTCGACCGCGTCGGCCTGCTCGACCGCGCCTACCAGCGAAGCGACACCCTGTCGGGCGGACAGCAGCAGCGGGTCGCGATCGCCCGCGCTCTGATGCAGAAGCCCGACATCCTGCTCGCCGACGAGCCTGTCGCCTCGCTCGACCCGGAGTCCAGTGAGCAGGTGATGGCGCTGATCCGACAGATCGCCGCAGACGAGGGACTCACGGTCGTCTGCAGCCTGCACCAGGTCGACCTCGCGATCTCCTGGGCCGATCGGATCGTGGGCCTGCGCCACGGCGAGATCGTGCTCGACACCCCGACCACCGCGCTCACGAAGGCCGAGGTCATGGAGATCTACGGCCGGGTCGCCACGACGACCGCTGAGCTGCGAGCGGTGCACGACGAACTGGCGGACGCAGCGCTCACGCATGCTGAGACGCCGGATGCCGTGAGGGTGACCGCGCCGTGACCATGACCGCCCCGGCGACGGCCCAGAACTCCGCGACGTCCGTCGCGGACCGCGCACCGCGCCGCCCCGTCTCGCCCGAGCGCATCGCCGCGGGGCTCACCCTGCTCGCCCTCGTGGTACTCGGCATCCTCGCCGTGGGCGAGGTCGGCATCTCCATCCCCGCGATGGTGCAGAGCTGGGGCAACGCCGAGAACTTCATGGCCCGCGTGGGCGGGCTCTCCTTCCCCGAGGCCGGCGATCTCGTGTGGCTCATCGCGCTCACGGTGGGACTCGTGCTCGTCGGCACACTGCTGGCAGCCGTGCTCTCGGTTCCGATCGCGTACCTCGCTGCGGCGAACACGACGCCCGGGAACGGCTGGCGCGCCGCCGCCCGCTTCGTCGGGGTCCTCACCCGCGCGCTGCCTGATGTCGTGCTCGCCATGGCATTCGTGCTGATGTTCTCCCTCGGCACCCTCCCCGGCATCCTCGCGATCGGCATCCACTCCATCGGGATGATCTCGAAGATGTTCGCCGACGCGATCGAGCAGATCGACGAGGGTCCCCGGCTCGCGATCCGCGCCGCCGGCGGATCGCGGATGCAGGAGTTCACGGCCGGCATCCTGCCCCAGGTGCTGCCGAGCTGGGTCGCGACCGTGCTGCACCGCAACGACATCAACCTGCGGGGCAGCGTCGTGCTCGGATACGTCGGCGTCGCGGGTCTCGGCCTCGAGATGTCGTATGCGTTCAAGTCGCTGAACTACGGCAAGGGGCTCGGCATCGCCCTCGTCATCTTCGTCCTCTGCATCGTCATGGAGATCGTGTCGAGCATGGTGCGCGGTGCGATGCTCGGGCAGCAGAAGCACACGCGTTCCTGGATCGACCGCATCATCCACCCGCGGCTGCGCGACGCCCACACCGGCGGAGCACCCATGACTCGTCCGGCATGGGCCGCGACTCCGCAGACCGCGGTCCGTCGTCCCTGGACCGCCGAGCGGGTGCGCAACACGGCAGGCGTGGCCATCGCCGTGCTCGTCGTGATCGGCAGCGTCGTGGTCAGCCAGATCAACTGGATGGACTTCTTCACCTTCTGGGCCAAGCTCCCCGAGGTCGCGGCCAGGTTCTGGCCGCCGTCGTTCGGCAGCTACGACGCCGCTGCGATGTTCCTCGCGATGCGTGACACCGTGGCGATCGCACTCGCCGCAACCGTCCTCACGCTCCTCCCGTCGCTGGTGCTCGGGTCCCTCGCCGCGACGAACGTGGCGCCGAACTCCGGTATCCGCGGTGCCGCTCGGCTGCTGCTGGTCGGCATCCGCGGCATCCCGGAGCTCATCCTCGCGATCGTGCTCGTCGTCATCACGGGTCTCGGCGCCCAGGCCGGGGTGATCGCCCTTGCGATCGGCGGGATCGGTCTGCTGGGCAAGCTCATCGCCGACTCGTTCGAGGAGGTCGACCGCGGACCCGAGCGCGCACTGCGCGCCGTCGGCGCCACGCGTCTGCAGACCTACACCGCGGCCACCGTTCCGCAGGGGGTGCAGGCGTTGATCGGACACAGCTTCTACATGCTCGACACGAACATCCGGGCGGCGACGATCCTCGGCATCGTCGGAGGCGGGGGAGTGGGCTACTACCTGCTCAATGCGAGCCAGGGATCCCGCTACGAGACGGTGACCGCGATCGTGCTCATGATCCTCGTGACGGTGCTCGTCGTCGAGGGCCTCGCGATGTGGATGCGGAAGGTGTTCCGATGACCCTCTCTCACGACACGGCCGACCTGGTCGTCATCGGCTCCGGCGTCGTCGGCCTCGGCGCCGCATACGCCGCGGTCCGGCGCGGACTCCGCGTGATCGTCGTCGACCGGACGGACGCTCCGGTCGGCGCGACGATCCGCAACTTCGGCCACCTGTGCATCGGAGCCCAGTCCGGCGAAGCCCGCCGCTACGCTGATGCGTCGCGCGAGCTCTGGCTGCGCCTCGCTCGCGACGCCGGCTTCTGGCTGCGAGAGTCCGGCACGCTCGTCGCCGCGCGGCATCCCGACGAGATCGCGGTGGTGGAACGCGCGGCGCAGGACGGCGGCATCAGGATGCTGGAGGCCGATGAGCTGCGGCGCCTCGCGCCGCTCCGCGCCGAGGGTCTCGTCGGCGGGGCCCACATCGAGCCCGACCTGCAGACCGACCCCCGTGCGGCCGCCCCTGCGATCGTGCGACACCTCGCCGCCCTCGGAGTCGAGTTCCGGTTCCGCACAGCCGCGAACGCGGTGGCGGCCGGGCGCGTGCTGACGAGCCGCGGTGCCATCGACGCGGGTGCGATCGTCGTCGCGGCCAACCACGACGTCGACCAGTTGCTGCCGGAGCTCGCCGAGAGCCGGGGCATCGAGCGGTGCGCACTCGACATGATGCGGGCCGCCGTCGACTTCGCGCGTCCACTCGCCGCACCCCTGCTGACGGGCTGGTCGCTCGTTCGGTACGGTCGCTTCGCCGAGGGATCGGCGGCGACCGCACTGCGGGAGCGTCTGCACGCCGAGCGGCCGGAGCTCGCCGCGCTCGACCTCAATCAGATGTACACGCAGCTGCCCGACGGCACGCTCATCCTGGGCGACTCGCACGCCACGGCGACCGCGCCGGCGCCGTTCCAGCCCGAGGCCGCGTTCACGGCATTCCTCGCGGAGGCGGAGGCGCTGTTCGACATCCCGGCTCCCCGCGTGCTCGAACGCTGGCAGGGCGTCTACGCGAAGGCGCCGGGCGATTTCCTCGTCGACACGGCTGTCGACGGTGTGCTCGTGCTCGCCGCGACGACGGGGATCGGAATGACGACGGGACTGGGGCTCGCCGAAGAGAATCTCACCGCCGCCTTCGGGTGGGCACCAGCGATGGAAGGAACACCATGACCACTCCGCTCGAATCCCCGAGGCGCGACGCCGTGCCCGCGGAACTCGTCGTGCTCGACATGGCCGGCACCACGGTGCTCGACGACGGCGTCGTGGAGAGCGCGTTCCAGCGTGCGGCCGAGCGCACCGGCGTCGCCGACCGGATGCCGTGGGGCGAGGCTCTCGCGTACGTCCGGGACACCATGGGCCAGTCGAAGATCGACGTCTTCACCCATCTCGCCGGTGGCGACCGGGCGGCCGCCGAGCGCGCGACCGCGGCCTTCGAGGGCGCCTATGCCGAGATCGTCGCCGAGCAGGGCGTCACCCCGATCGCCGGCGCCGCCGACGCGATCCAGGACCTCAAGGACGCCGGGCTCGCGGTCGTCCTGACGACCGGTTTCGCGCCGGTGACCCGCGACGCGCTGATCGACGGTCTCGGGTGGCGGGGCCTGATCGACCTCGCCCTCTCGCCGGTCGATGCCGGCCGGGGGCGCCCGGCGCCCGACCTCGTGCTCACGGCACTGCTGCGCACCGGGGCTTCCTCGGTCTCGGCGGTCGCGGTGGCCGGGGACACCGTCAGCGATATCGAGTCGGGACGCCGTGCCGGCGCCGGCTTCGTGGCGGGCGTGCTCACGGGAGCCCACGATCGGGATGCGCTCACGGCTGCGGGAGCCGATGCCGTGCTCGCCGACGTCACAGCTCTGCGCGCGTCGCTCGCCGAGCACGACCTGCTGCGCCTCGTCGCCGCCACCCCGTGAGGCGGACGACATGGGCACGCTGCTGATCCGTCCCCCCGGCCACCGCCGCGACGTCGCGCTCCGACCTGCCGCGACCGCCATGGTGTGGATCGGCGAGGGACACCCGCACGAGACCATCGCGGTGCCGGGCGTGGCCCTCGGCGACCACGACGTGCTCGTCGCCGTCGAGCTCTCGACCATCTGCGGATCCGACGTGCACACCGTGCAGGGTCGCCGATCGGCACCTGTGCCGCTCGTGCTCGGTCACGAGAGCGTCGGCCGGGTGATCGCGACCGGCGACTCCGGCGCGACCACTGTCGACGGCGCACCTCTGCGCATCGGCGACCGCATCGTGTGGTCGGTCACGGTGTCGTGCGGCTCGTGCGATCGCTGCGCACGCGGGCTGACGCAGAAGTGCCGCACCCTCGCCAAGTACGGACATGACCGGGTCGGCGTGCACGGCGACCTCACCGGTGCCTTCGCGAGCCACGTGCAGGTGCGCGGCGGCACGGCGATCGTCCGCGCCCCGGAGTCCCTGCCCGCCTCGGTGCTGGCCCCCGCGTCGTGCGCCACGGCCACCGCCTGGGCGGCCGTCGCCAGAGCCGCCCGTGATCACGACCTCGACGGTGCGGCCGTGCGCATCCACGGTGCGGGTCTCGTCGGCCTGACCGCGGCGGCGATCGCGGCCGAGCACGGAGCCGCCGTGGAGGTCAGCGACCCGAACCCGGCACGTCGAGCGCTCGCCGCGCGTTTCGGAGCGACGTCTCTCGACCGGGAGCCGGAGGTCGTCATCGAGGCGTCTGGGCATGCCGTCGGCGATGCTCTCGCCGGTGTCGCCACCGGGGGGACCGTCGTGCTGGTCGGCAGCGTGTTCCCCGCGGATCCCGTGCCCCTCGACGCGGAGAGCATCGTGCGCCGCCTCGTCACCGTCGCCGGGGTGCACAATTACTCGGGCGCCGACCTCGTCGAAGCCGTCGGGTTCCTCGCCGGTCGCGGGCGCGCCTACCCCTTCCCGGATGCCGTCGGGGAGATGCGTCCGCTCACCGCCGTCGACGAGGCTCTCGCCGCGGCATCCGCGCCCGAGGCCCCACTGCGCATCGGGCTCGTCCCCGGTCGCTGAACCGGCTCACTCGACGCCGACCCCGCGACGGGGGCCTGCCGCGCGAAGGCCCTCGGCGTGGAACGCGAGCAGACGCACGGCGGTTTCGACCGTCTCGTCGAGGATCTCCTTCGGTTCGCCGGTGAGCGCCAGCATCCGATGTCCGATGCCCTCCGGTGTCGCCCATCCGAGATATACCGTGCCCGCAGGGTGTCCGCCGTCGGGACCCGGACCGCCGACGCCCGTCGTCGAGACGCTGAGGTCAGCATCGAACAGCTGCCTGACGCCCTCGGCGAGCTGCTCTGCGCAGGTCGCCGACACGGGGTCGGTTCCCGGAGTCATGCCCAGCACCCGCTCCTTGATATCGGTCAGGTAGGCGACGACTCCGCCGGCGAACCACTCGCCGGCCCCCTCCGCCGCGCCGACCGTGCCGGCCAGGCGACCGGACGTGAGGGACTCGACCACGGCGATGCGGAGCCCTCGTTCGGCCGCGAGCTCGCCCAGACGCTGCAGCGCCTCGTCGACCGCGCTCACCGGACCCCGCCCTCGGTGCACCGGGTCTCGAGCGTCGTGATGTGTCGCGCGGTGGTCATGCTTCTGCTCCTTCTCGGTCGATCGCGCCCCGGGCGCTGAGGACCTCGGGGCGTGATCCCGACGTTAGAGGCGCCGGACGGCGGGGGAGAGGGGGATTGACAACTCCGCTCCCGCTCGTCAAGCCCCTCCCCGAGCCCGACGCGCGATCCGCGACAACGGCCTCAGCCTGTTCTTCCTGGCGCTCTTCGTGCTCGCTCTGCTCGGTCAGTCGGTCGCCGGCTACCTGCGCAACGATGCGGAACTGACGGATCACGGGATGCCGAGCATCGGCTTCGGAGAGCTCGTCACCTCGTGGGATTTCCTCGTCGACGTCGCCGAGAACTGGCAGTCGGAGTTCCTCCACTTCTTCCTCTTCATCGCCGCGACCATCTGGCTCGTGCAGCGCGGGTCGCCGGAATCGAAGCGGCCGGGGGACGAGGGGCCGGGCAGCGACGCCGATCAACGCGTCGGCGACCAGGCCCGCCCGGACCCTCCGGCGTGGGCGCGCGCGGGCGGGCTGAGGGCCATGCTCTACAGCAACTCCCTGCTCATCGCCATGGGAGCGATCTTCCTGCTCTCCTGGCTCGCGCAGTCGCTGACCGGCACCGTGGTGATGAACTCGGAGAACGCCATGCACGGCGCAGGCGCGATCACCTGGTTCGACTACGTCGTGTCGGCGGACTTCTGGGACCGCACGCTGCAGAACTGGCAGTCGGAGTTCCTCGCGGTCGGCACGATGGTCGCGTTCTCCATCTACCTGCGACAGCGCGGGTCCGCCGAGTCGAAGCCGGTCGGCGTCCCGGATCAGGTCTCGTCGACCGAGTCGGAGTGAGTCGGAGCCTCCGACTCGATGGTCGCCTCGTCGGAGTAGTCCGGCCGCGGCGGCTGCAGCGGCTGGTCGGAGTACTCTCCGCCGAGGCGTCCGCCGTAGGGGCGTCCGTGGTCGGCGAACTCGTCGCGTGCGTACACGAGCGTCCATGGGCCCACCGTGAAGCGCGCGCCGGTCCGAAGGGTCTGGCTGCGCTCGCCGGGGTGGGTGGCGTCGGCGTCGGGGTTGGAGTTCATCTCTCCCGCGCCGTGCAGTTCGAGCACGTACTCGTCGCGGTCGTCGTGAGTGATCGTCGCATGCACCGGATCGGCATCGGCGAGGCGCAGGTCCGCGTCGGCGGCCGAGCCGATGCGCACGACGTCGGACTCCAGCGCGAATTCCGACCGCTCGTCGTCGCGCGTGACGCGGAGGCGGGGGTTCCCGGCGCCGAACTCGGCGTGCGTGGTGGTGGGCGCGTAGCCCTCGTCGGAGCGGTCGTCGATGTGGCGTGCGTTCATGATCTTGGCCTCCTCGGGTCGAGAATTCGACCCTACGCGGTGCGCCCGTCGCTGTCAGGGGGTTGACTTCCGTCGGCCTGGTCGCCCGCGGCTCCGTCCGCGGCTGTGAGCTCTGCCGCGGGCACGAGATCCTCACTGACGAGCGTGATGCCGCCGCTGCTGTTCGCCGAGTTCGCCATCGCGGTTATCCAGTCCGCGCGCAGTTCCACTCCTTCCGGGTCGTCGAATACGAACCGCAGCGGGATCGAGGGATGGAGCCAGATCGTGGTGCGCCCCGGGGGCTGCCCCGCGGGGTGAGTCCAGCTGAGCGTGAAGCTCTCGTTGCGACGCAGCTTCGTGGCGACCACGACCTTGAGATGAGCCAGGGCGCGGTCCTCGATGTGGATCGGGTTGTCCGCGCCGTCGTAGTAGATCAGTCCCATACCGGCACGGTACGCCGCAACTTCGCCAGGCGACAGGCGTATCGTGGTGAGAGGCCGTGCCATGCGGACAGGAGAGGGCGGGATGGGCAAGTTCATCTATGAGGGCAGCGTCAAGAGCGAGATCGAGGACAGGGCGCTCACCCACCTGCAGCTCGTGATCACCGCGAAGCTGCGTCGAGGCGAGCCGTTCCCGTTCAGCTGGCGCGAGGACACCAGCGTCGGGGGAGGGCGCACGACGGTCTGGATGCAGCCGGGGAGCTCTCTCGTCTTCAAGTACTTCGGCAGCCGCCAGCCGTCGATCAACCGCGCCTGGATCGAAGCGCTCGCGTTCACCGCGAACTCGCCCGGGGGCCTCTACCTGGTCCCCGAGCCGCAGGACGGCGGCGGATCCGCGGACTCGACGGGCGAGGTCGCCACAGCGCCTCCCGCCTGATCGAGGAAGGCGGGGAATGTTGTCAACCCCCTGCCTCCCCCCGGCATCGGCCGGAAGTCTCGATGGACACCCATCGAGAGGAGCGACAGCGCCATGGCCGAGAACACCACGGACCCCCGCAGCGAGCACCGCCAGGAAGGATTCCCCGGGCAGCAGCAGGATCAGCCCGGGCTCACCGAGCACACTCGCCCCGACCCCGACCACGGCGAGGGCAGCTATATCGGACACGGCCGCCTCGCCGGGCGGCGTGCACTCATCACCGGCGGCGACTCGGGCATCGGCCGCGCCGTCGCGATCGCCTACGCCCGCGAGGGTGCCGATGTGGCGCTCGCGCACATGCCCGAGGAGCAGGAGGATGCCGACGACACCCTCGAGCTCGTGCGGGCGGAGGGTCGCCAGGGGCTGAGCCTCGCCGGTGACGTGCGCGACGAGGCGTTCGCGACGGAGATCGTCGGCCGCACCAGGAGCGCCCTGGGTGGCCTCGACATCCTCGTGCTCAACGCCGCGTACCAGCACGACATCGAGAGCTTCGACAGCCTCAGCACGGAGCGCATGCGGCGGGTGTTCGACACGAACCTGATCGGGATGCTGTTCACGGCCCGCGCCGCCTACCCGGATCTCGCGCCGGGGTCGAGCATCATCGTCACGGCATCCGTGCAGGCATACCAGCCGTCTCCCGGTCTCATCGACTACGCCATGACCAAGGCCGCCCAGGTCGCGTTCGTGAAGGCGCTCGCCGAGGAGGCGGGTGAGCGCGGCATCCGCGTCAACGCCGTCGCGCCGGGTCCGATCTGGACGCCGCTCATCCCCGCGACCGGATGGGACGAGGAGCGTCTCAACACATTCGGAGAAGACACCCCGCTCGGCCGCGCCGGCCAGCCGGCGGAACTGGCGGGTGCCTACGTGTACCTGGCATCAGGCGACGCCTCGTACACCTCGGGAGCCGTGCTCGCCGTGACGGGTGGCAAGCACCTCTGATCCAGACCCCCGGGCCGCGGCGGACGGCGCCGCGGCCCGGGTCTCGCTCCGGGTCTCGCGCCCGGCATCCGCGCCCTAGGCTTGTGTGGTGCAGCAGTCAGCGTCGTCCCGTCCGCTGGTCGGCGTGGCCCTGGTCATCGGATCGTGTCTGTCGCTGCCCTTCGGCGCTGCCGTCGCCGCGCAGCTCTTCCCCGTGCTCGGCCCGTGGGGTGTCACGTCGATGCGCGTCGCGATCGCCGCGCTGCTGCTCGTCGTCATCGTGCGACCGCGTCCGCGTCGGTGGACGCGGAGCCAGTGGACGGCAGCCGTTCTCTTCGGCTTCTCTCTTGCCGCCATGAACGCGTTCTTCTACGCGGCGATCGACCGCATCCCGCTCGGGCCGGCCGTGGCCATCGAGTTCCTGGGCCCGCTCGTGCTGGCCGCGATCCTCACCCGGCGGCTCGCCGATGCCGCCTGGGTCGGGGTCGCCTTGGTCGGCATGGCGCTGCTCGCCGTCGACGGGCTGATCGGCGCCGAACCACTCGATCCGCTCGGCGTGGTGTTCGTCCTCGTCGCGGCCGGGTTCTGGATCATGTACATCCGCATGAGCGCTCGGGTCGGCGCGGTCATCCCCGGCAGCGGCGGACTCGCGATGGGTCTCGTCGTCGCCGCGATTCTGCTCATCCCGGTCGGCGTTCCGGCGGCTGTCACGGTCGCGGGCGACATGCAGCTGCTGCTGCTGGCCGCCCTCACCGCCGTGCTGTCGTCGGTCATCCCGTACAGCTTCGAGCTCGCGGCGCTTCGCCGACTGCCGCAGCGCGTGTTCGGCGTGCTGCTGAGCCTGGAGCCCGCGTTCGCGACGCTCGCCGGCTGGCTCGTCCTGGGGCAGTCCGCGACGCCGCTGCGGATGCTGGCCGTCGCCCTGGTGGTGCTCGCCAGCGTCGGCACGACCATGGGCGTTCGACGTCAGCGGCGGCGCGACGAGGGCCCGTTCACCGCCCCCATCCCGCTGCCGGACTGAGATCGGCTGATCGCATCGTGCCTCGTGTCACGATGGACTGTGACCATCGAACGACGCCTCCGCGATCAGCCGACCCTGCGCACTCCGCGTCTGCGTCTCGAACAGCTCGGTCCCGAGCACCTCGATGACGTACACGCCGCGCTCGGAGACAGCGAGGCGATGAGGCTCACCGGTACGCGTGCGTCATTCACCGCAGAGCAGGTCCGCGCACACCTCGACCGGTTGCCCGGTGCCGATGACCGGGCCGACTTCGCGATCATCCGCGCAGCGGACGGCGTCTTCCTGGGCGAGGTCGTGCTGAACGAGCTCGAAGCAGACGACCTCGCGATGAACTACCGCGTCGCGCTCGCGGCGCCGGAACACCGCGGGCAGGGGTATGGCACCGAAGCGGGGCGCGCCGTCGTCGAGTGGGCCTTCGCCGCGGTCGGCCTGCACCGGATCTCGCTCGAGGTCTACAGCTTCAATCCGGGTGCGCAGAGGTCCTACGAGAAGATCGGCTTCCGCGTCGAGGGTCGCGCGAGGCACGCCCTGCGCTGGGACGACGCGTGGGTCGACGCGATCCTCATGGGGCTGCTGAGCGACGACCCGCTCCCGGACTGACCGGGGCGGGTCGACGCCGTCAGCGTGCGGCGACGGGCACGGGCAGCGGGTAGCGGCGACGCAGCAGCATCCGCTGCACGAGTGTCCACGCCACCGTGACGGTGAGGTAGAGCGCTGCGGCGAGCGGGACGAACGCCGCGAACACGGCCGTGAGGTAGTGCAGCGTACCCGCGACGCGCATCATCGCCGGGGAGTTCAACGGAGACTCCTCCGAGCCCTCGACCGGCACGGGGCGGAAGACCCGTCGCGAGACCTCGGCGACCGCGACGATGATCGCGAGGAGCACGCCGAACACGAGGAACGTCTCGGGTGTCGCCGTGCCTCCGAAGACCGCCGACACGAGGCTCGTGCCCAGCGGGGCGCCGAAGAGGTCGTGCGCGAGAAGGTCGTTCGGATGCCCGGCGATCTCGGGGCGCAGGAACAGCGTGTAGATGAGGCCGACGACGGGCGCCTGCGCGAGCACCGGCAGCATGCCCGCGAACGGCGAGGTGTTCTCGGAGCGGTAGAGCTCCATCATCTCCTTCTGCAGTCGCTCGGGGTTCTTCCCGTGGCGCTTCTGCAGGTCGCGCAGACGCGGGGCGAGGCGCGCCCTGATCTGCTCGGCCTTGGCCTGCGACACCCCGACCGGGATGAGCAGTGCCCGCACGAGCAGGGTGACGAGCACGACCGCGAGCGCGGCGGCCGATGCTCCGGCGAGGGGTTCGACGAGGGTGGCGAGGCCCGCCAGGGCGCCGTAGGCGGCGTCGAGCAGGGCGGCGAGGGGTGGGAAGGCGAAGATGTCCATGGAGGTCCGTTCGTGTGTCGGGAGGGGTCGGCGAAGGCCGCGCGGTCCCGATGAGAGACGGACTACGCGGCGGCGGCGACTCCCGGCGCACGAGGGCGCGGGTGCCCGGCGGCATCCGGATCGCTCTGCCCGAGCAGGGTCGACACGTCGATCGCCCGCAGCGGATGCGGGGCGGTGCGCGGCGTCGGCGGGGCGACGCTCAGTGCGACGGCGATCGTGAGGGTGGTGAGCGCGATCACGGCGATCGCGAGGCCGAGCGCCGCGGCATCCGGGACGGCGATCAGCCCGAGCGCGGACGCGATGAACGACAGCATCTGGCTGAACCACTCGCTCATGCGCGCCTCCCTCAGGGCGAGCGTAGCATCGGCGAAAGGACGGATGCCGGGCGCGAGCCGCCCGTCCGCTGCGGGCGTAGCCTCGGAGCATGAGTGATCTGCGCGCGCTGTTCGGGATCGAGCATCCGATCGTCCTCGGTCCGTTCGGCGGACTCTCCTCGGTGGCGTTGACCGCCGCGGTCAGCGAGGCGGGCGGCCTCGGCGGCTTCGGGCTCTATGGCTTCGACGGCGACCGCATCCGTGAGACGGTGGCGCAGCTGCGCGCGGCGACCGCCCGTCCGTTCGCCGTGAACATCTGGCTGCCGACCGGAGACGAGGCCCTGCCGAACCCGCAGCACACGGTCTTCGCGCAGGCGCTGCAGCCGTTCTACGAGGCCGTCGGAGTCGACGTTCCCGCCCGTCCGGACCGCTACCTGCCCCCGCTCGACGAGCAGCTCGACGCGATCTGGGAGGCGGCCCCGCCCGTGCTCAGCGTCGTGTTCGGAGTCCCGTCGGGGGAGATGATCGACGAGGCGCGACGCCGCGGCATCCGTCTCGTCGGCACCGCGACGACGGTCGCCGAGGCAGTCGCGCTGGCGGACGCGGGTGTGGATGCCGTCGTCGCCACGGGACTCGAGGCCGGAGGTCACCGGGTGACGTTCCTGAAGCCCGCCGAGGAGTCGCTGGTCGGCACGTTCGCTCTCGTGCCGCAGGTGGTCGACGCGGTGGACGTGCCCGTGATCGCGGCCGGCGGCATCGCCGATCGACGAGGGGTCGCCGCGGCCCTCGCTCTCGGCGCCGCGGGCGTGCAGGTCGGTACGGCGTTCCTCGCCACAGCGGAATCGGCGACGACCGAGCCCCACCGCGACGCCATCCGCGGCACCGCAGCCGACGCCACCGTGCTCACGCGGGCGATGAGCGGCCGCCTGGCCCGAGGGGCGCGAAACCGGGCTGTGCGGGCGATCGAGGCCAGCGGCACGATCGCTCCGTTCCCTATGCAGAACTGGCTGACGGGCAGGTTCCGCGCGGTCGCGAACGAGCAGGGACTCGGCGAGTTGCAGTCGCTCTGGATGGGACAGGCGGCATCGCTCGCGCGGTCGCGCACCGCGTCGGAGGCCTTCGCGGAATTGCTCGCCGGAGTTCCGCAGGACGACGGAGGCACGTCTGGCTAGATGTGATAGATCGCGCTGCCGCGTCTCCGTGAAGCCGGCTAGAGGATGACGGTGGACCGGCCGTGCACGATTACGCGATCCTCCGCGTGCCACTGCACGGCGCGCGCGAGCACCAGGCGCTCGACGTCGGCGCCGCGACGCTGCAGTTCGGCCGCGGACGCGGAGTGCGTGACGCGCGTGACGTCCTGCTCGATGATCGGCCCCTCGTCGAGGTCGGCCGTGGCGTAGTGCGCTGTGGCGCCGATGAGCTTGACGCCGCGCTCCTTGGCCCGTGCGTACGGGTTCGCGCCGATGAAGGCCGGCAGGAACGAGTGGTGGATGTTGATCACCGGCGCCTCGAGCCGCTCGATGAAGTCGTCGGTGAGGATCTGCATGTAGCGGGCGAGGACCACGAGGTCGACGTTGCCGCGCAGCAGCTCCAGCTGGCGCTCCTCCATGACCTGCTTGTCGCCGGACGGGATGTGCACGAACGGCACGCCGAACGAGCGCACGGCCTCCGCGAGGTCGGGGTGGTTCGAGACGACCATCGTGATGTCGATGTCGAGCTGGCCGCGCTGGGTGCGCCATAGCAGCTCCATGAGGCAGTGGTCGTACTTCGAGACGAAGATCGCGACGCGCTTGCGGCGCGCCGTGTCGTGCAGCGACCACTCCATGCCGAAGCGCTCGGCGACCTCGGCGAGATCTGCTTCCAGGGCGGTGCGGGCGGCGGAGAGGCCCGGCAGGTGGATCACGGTGCGCTGGAAGAAGCGTCCGCCCTCGGAGTCGGTCGAGTGCTGGTCGAGCGAGATGATGTTCGCGCCGTGCCGGGAGAGCACACCGGCGACGGCGGCGACGATGCCGGGCTGGTCGTCGCAGGCGATGAGCAGGCGGGCGGTGTCGGGCTGGGGCATGGGGACTCCTCGGGGTGTGCATCGATTCTGCCGTGCCCGCGGGTCCCCGAGCGAATCGCGGCCCTACCCTGGAGGGATGGACGAGGTCGCGACGCCCGCATCGCAGCTGCTCGCCGAGGCGCGAGCCGCCCTCGTCGGCGCTCCGCGCGAGGGCCTGGGCGAGGAGCGCGTCTCGCGGTGGCGCGGTCGGCGCATCGTGCGCATCGGCGACGCCTGGCACCTGGGCGTGCTGCTGCTCACCGACACGCACGCGCTCGCGACGGCCGAGGTGCTGCGCGCCGCCGACCCCGGCCGGCGCGGCTACACGGCCGAGTCGGCTCGCGAGCGCGCCGAGAGGCGCGCAGAGGCACTGCGCGGCGGATTCGCCGAGGGCGAGGTCGCGCACGTGGGGTGGTCGGTGATCGACGTGGATGCCGTGGATGCCGGCGGGGCATCCGGTCCGCTCGGCGTCGTCGACGGAGTGCCGTCGGTTCACTGGAGCACGGCCGGTGGGTGGATGCCACTGGAGGCGTATCTGCGCGAGCGCGTCGAGCTCCTCCGCGGCTGACCCTGCGCTCAGCCGGCGAAGGTCTCCGCGAACCGGCGCAGCAGGGCCGCGCCCTCGGTGACCGACGCCGACAGCACCTGCCCCTGTACGAGGTCGAATTCGTCCGGGTCGAAGTACCCGGTCGTGCGATAGAACGTCATCCGGTCGGCGAAGTCGCGCGGTGTGGGCTCGGGATGGAACTGCGCCGTGTAGAGGTGCGAGCCGACGCGGTAGGCCTGCACCGGGCAGACGTCGTTCGTCGCGAGCAGGACGGCGCCCGAGGGCAGCGCGACCGCGCTCTCCTTGTGCGCCGTGAACACCGTGAGCGCGGGAGCGCTGGGCCCGAACACCGGATCGGAGTCACCCGCGGCGGTCGTACGGATCACGGTGGCGCTCGCCGGCTCGGGCGTCGAGGTCGTGACCTCGCCCCCGAGCATCCTCGTCACGACACCGATGCTGAAGCACGTGAAGAACGCGGCGACGGTCCCGTCGATCGTGTGGCGCGCCAGGGTTTCGAGGTCGGCCTCGACCCGCAACTGCTCGGGCGACTTGCTCGCGTCGGTCACGTTGAAGGGCGATCCGCCGACGACGACTCCGCGGTACCGGCTCAGATCGACGGTGTCGAGGCGGTCTGTGAGAAGGTCGAGGCGGTCGACCACGTCGACGCCGAGCGCCCGTCGGAACGAGGCGTGCTCGGCATCCGCTGCCCCCAGCTCGGGGCGCACGCAGACGTAGAGAAGCGAGACCACCACGAGAGTCTAACGAGCGGTGAGGGCGCGGCCCGACGCGGCCGTCACCGTGAGGAGTTCGCGGTGCGGCCGCGCACGATGCCGACGAACGTGTCGACGTCGTCGGTGGAGCGGTCGCGCAGCCACGCGAGGCCGACGGTCGAGGTCGGTCCGTCGACGAGCGGTCGACGGTCGACGTCCTTGCGGTGGTGCAGGCGCGCGAGCGACATCGGCACGATCACGACGCCCGTGCCCGCAGCGGCCGTGGCGATCGCATCGGCGGTCGTCATCGCCGAGAAGCGCGGCGTGACGGCGCCGGGCACGTCGATCGGCCCGAGGGTGTCGTCGGAGAGCGGGATCACGACCTCGCCCGCCAGATCCCCGAGCGTCAGTTCGTCGGCGGCCTGCAGGTGCGAGTCGATGGCCGCGACGACGACCGGCGTCTCCTCGTAGAGAGGGATGACGTGCAGGGTGTCATCCGCGAGGGGCAGGCGCACGATCGCGGCATCCAGCGTCGCGAGGGCTGCCCGCTGGTCGGCGACATCGATCGGCACGAGCTCGAGCGGCACGTGCGGCATCCGCTGCCTCCACGCGTCGATCCATTTGCCGGGCGTGGCGCCGGGTACCGCGCCGAGGCGGAATGTGCGCGGTTCCTCCGGCTCGGCGGGCGGCGCGTCGAAGACGACTTTCGCGGTCTTGCGCGGCGGCTTCGGCGGAGGGAAGCGCTGCGCCGGGGCGGCCTTGTTCCGACGGGCGGGCGTGCCCCTGCCGGAGCCGCGCGGCGGTCGTCGTCCTTGGTTCGCCATGCTGTCCAGGGTACTCGCGCCGTGCGGGTCGGCGCGGGGGCGGCACGTTCTGCGGTGACGAGCACGTTCTGCGGCCACGCGCGAGCGGTGAGGCCGCAGAAGTTGGCCAAGGCCGCAGAAGTTGACGCTCAGGCGGCGAGCCAGAGCCCCTTCGGGTTCGTCGCGATGGTCAGCCCTGCGGCCACCGTCTCGTCATCGCCGATGCGAGCACCGCGGACGATGCGCGCTCCGGCGCCGATCTCGGTGCGGACGCCGATGTGCGCGTGGTCGCCCACGGCCGCGCCCTCTCCGATGTGCGCGTGCGCCTCGATGTGCGCACCCTCGCCGATCACGGCATCCGGTTCGATCCATGCGCCGCGGGCGATGGTCGCCCCCGCGCCCACTCGGGCACCGGGTTCGATGTAGGCGCCCGCTTCGATGTGCGCCTTCGGATGGACCTTCGCGCCGTGCGCGACGAGACCCCGACCATTCGCGTGCTTGCGGTATCGCAGCGTCGCGCCCTGGTCGTTCTCGATGTCGACGTAGTTCTTGCCCACTGTTCCTCCCGTGTTCCGGAGTTCTCCGGATATATCAACAACCACAAGAGGTTCGGATTCATTCCCCGGAATGGATGGGGGTTGACATCATCTCTGACAGACGGGACACCAGAAGGTGATGCGCTCGCGGGTGGGATCGGCGCCGAGTTCTCCGCGTTGGATCAGCGTGCCGCACCGCCGGCACGGTCGCCCGGCGCGGCCGTAGACCCAGGTCCCCTGTCCCGGCCGGTCGACGCCCGTGAACGTCCGGTGCCGACGATCGCGGTTCGCCCGGATCGTGCGCACACCCAGGGCGAGCAGCGCGGGTACGTCGACCTCGGCGGCCGGTGTGGTGGGCAGCACGCCGCGCAGGTAGAGCAGTTCCGCGGCATATTCGTTGCCGAAGCCGGCGACGTTGCGCTGGTCGAGCAGGGCCACGTGGATGCTGCGGTCGTCGGCGCTGACCCGGCGCGCGGCCTCGACGGCGTCCCAGTCCGCTCCGAGCGGATCGGGGCCGAGGTAGCCGACGAGCTCGTCCTCGTCTCGCGTCGGGACGACCTCGATCTCGGCGAGGTCGATGCCGACCGCATCACGCTCGGCGGTGCCCACGATCGCGCGCACCTTGAACGCCGGATGCCGCCACTTCTCGCCGTGGCGGTATACGAGCCAGGCTCCGTCCATGCGGAGATGCGAATGCAGCGTGGTGTCGCCGATGCGCAGCAGCAGGTGCTTGCCGCGGGCGACCGATGCCACGACGGGTTGCCCGGTCAGATCCACCGTCGCGAAGCGCGGGACCCGCAGGTCGAAGCGCGTGACCTCGGCGCCGACGATCGCCTCCTCGAGCCGGCGGGCTGTGCGGAAGACGGTATCTCCCTCGGGCATCAGGCGCCCCCGGTCGGGGGATGAGCGACAGGCGGAGGCAGCGGAGCGGAGACGGAGCCGGGCCGGGGAGGCGGAGGAGCGACCGGAGTGCGCTCGAGCAGGCTGCGCGCGAGCACCGTCGCCCCTGCCACGGCCGCTGGCATCACCGCGACCGCGCCGCCCGGCACGAGGAAGCACAGCTGGGTCGCCGCGCCGAACCCGAGCACCCTGGCGCGACTCCCTCGGAACAGCGTCGCGCGGTCAGCGGGCGAGAGGTCGCGCGCATCGAACGCGCGGCCGGTGAGCTCGCGGGCGAGCACCCGCCCCGACAGCAGCACGCCGACGACGGGTCCGAGGATGCCGCCCACGAGCGGGATGAGCCCGAGCAGCAGCACCACGACGGCGACGAGCACGCCCAGGAGCACGAGGCGGATGCCCTCGCCCAGTGCCGACCAGAACCCGCCGCCGTCGGACGCGGGCGGGTCGCCGAGGTCGGCCTCGACCGCGCGCCAGATGCGCTGGTAGAACGGGTCGCCGATCGCGAGCGCCAACGCGCTGAACACCGCGCCGGCGAGGGCGAGGGCGGCTGCGAACAGCACGATGCCGACGACCCCGCGGAAGAGGTCGCGCCACGGCTCGGCCCAGCCGTCTGCGAAGGGCGTCGCCCAGTCGGCGATCGTCCACAGCGAGAACGCCAGGGGGATCAGTGCCGCCAGGAGCAGCAGACCGGCGATGATCGCAGGCACAAGACCCAGCGCCATGAGTCCGGGTCGCCGCCGCCACGTTCCGAAACCGCGGAAGAGCATGCGGACGCCTTCGCCGAACTCGCGGATCATGCGTCCAGCCTAGGAGACAGGCGCCCGGACGATCGCGAGCACTGTCGAGACGTCGACCTCGGTGAGGGATGCCGTGCGGTGCACCCCCGGCGGAAGGGCGCGGTGGAGATCTCCGACGACGAGCGTCGGACACCCGGCGGCGACGGCGGCGGAGGCGCCGACCAGCGAGTCCTCGAGCACGAGGCAGCGGTCCGGCGGCATCCCCAGCGCGCTCGCACCGAGCAGATACGGGTCGGGAGCGGGCTTCGTGCGCGGGGCGTCGTCGGCGGTGATCGAGGCGCGGAAGAGCGAAAGGTCGACGTGCTGCGCGAAATGCTCCACCCAGTGCCGCGGCGAGGAGGTCACGAGCGCCAGCGGGATGCCCGCCGCAGCGAACTCGGTCAGCAGCCGACGTGCGCCGGGCTGCCAGGGGATCTCGGCGCCGTAGCTCGCCAGTGCGCGGCGGTCGAGCTCCCGTGCGACGGTGTCGAGGTCTGACGGCAGGTCGAGCCGATCACGCAGAAGCGCAGCGGTGCGCACGAGGTCGAGGCCTTCGGATGCCGCGACGAGACCCGAGGCATCCGCCGTCGCGCGCCCGGACGGCAGGTGATCGTGCACGAATCGCTCGACCGCCCCGAGCCAAGTGGCCTCGGTGTCGAGGAGCGTCCCGTCCATGTCGCTCAGCACGGCCCATCCGGGTGACTGCTCGCCCGACATCGTCCTCCTCCGCCACGTCGATCACGACCGGATCGCCGTACCCATCCGCTCGCGGAGAGGAGGCCGCATCGGGGCGCTCCGGGGAACGGCGCGTGAACGGCAGGGGGACGGACGGTGAAACCCCGCGGACACGTGCGTGCACGTGTGCAGGCAGCGGTCCCGAGCCGCGCGGTGGAGGGCGGATGGAGGGTTACGCTGACGCCTGATGCGTCGGAACCCGAACCCGGCGCGGGGAGAGGGGAGCGAGTCGTGCACCGGTACCGGGAGATCGCGCGCGACCTGACGATCCGGATCGCGGACGGCGACTTCGACGCGACCGGCATGCTCCCCGCGGAGGCGCAGCTCGCCGCTTCCTTCGGCGTCTCGCGCGGCACGGTGCGCAACGCGCTCGTGCTCATGGCGCGACAGGGCGCGATCGCACCGCGACGCGGATCGGGCTGGCTGGTGCGCACGACCGCTCTGAGTCAACGGTTCTCGGAGGTGCGGTCGTTCGCGCAGTGGGCGCGCAGCCGGGGGATGGAGCCGGGCGGACAGGTCGTCGCGCAGCAGCGCCGGAGCGCGACGCCGACCGAGCTGCGCACGCTGCGGGGGCACGGCGGTGGGCCGAGCGGCCCGACGCAGGTGCTGGAGGTCGTGCGGCTGCGGACGTTGAACGGGCGGACGGTCATGCTGGAGCGCACCGCGTACCCGCCGTGGATCGCGCCCCTGATCGAGGCGCTGCCTGCAGATGAGCCATCGGTCGTCGGCGCTCTGGAAGCGCAGCACGGTGTGCGGATGGTGCACGGCGAGCACTCGATCGACGCGATCGCTGCGCCGAGTGAGGACGCCCGCCTGTTGGAGGTGCGTCGATCGAGCCCGCTTCTGCGCGTGCGGCGTGTGAGCTACGCGGCCGATGGGCGGGCGATCGAGACCGGCGACGACCGGTACCTCCCCGACGCGATGTCGTTTCAGGTGCAGGCGTCGCTGCAGGGAACGTCGCTCACCCGGCGCACCGGCTGAGGCGAGCTTTCGGGCGGCCGTCGGGCTGTCGGACCGCGGTCTGTGCGGGGGCGGCTGTCGGCGCGTGGCCGGCTCAGATCGCCTTGCGCAGCGAGTAGCCGCGCGGGGTCGCGACGAAGCCCGCCTCCTGCAGCGCGGTGGCGAGGGGTGTTCCGTAGACGCCGTCTCCATCGACCTTCTCGACCGTGAGCGTGTCGAGTCGGCGGGCGCGGGAGGTCGCGGCGAGGTCGGCGGCGGCCGCGCGCAGCACATCGGGATCGTCGCTGAACGAGAGGACCGTCTTCCCGCCGCGTTCGAGATACAGCACGAGGGAGCCGTCGACGAGCACGACGAGCCCGCCGGCCTTGCGACCCGGTCGGTGTGACACATCGGCTCGTTTCGGCCAGCCGAGCGCGGCGCCGTACGGGTTCGCGGGGTCGGTCGCTGCGAGGGTCACCGCGGCGAGCGGCGGCGGGTCGGCGAGACCGGCGAAGGTGCGGAGGCGGTCGACGGTGGCGGATGCCGCGAACTGGGCGGCGCCGAGCTTCTCGATCACATAACCGCGGCGGCAGTGCCCCGCCTCCTCGAACCCCGCGAGCACTCGGTAGGTCTGCGCGAAACCTCCCGGCACGCCCTCGCTCTGCACGGCGCCCCGGGTGACGACGCCGTAACGGTCGAGCAGGAGCCCAGCGGTGACGGTCGCGCGGCGCGCGGCATCCGTCTCGATCCTCGGCAGGAGCGACCAGCGCCCGCCGACCGAGGTGGGACGCGGGGTCGAGCGGGCGAGCGACATACCCCGGTAGGCGCGCGTGCGCGGGGCACGACGCGTCACCCGGTGAGCCTGCGATCCGCCGGCGAGCAGCGAGCGGATGGGGGCGAACGTGTCGTTGGTGACGCGCCCCGACCAGGTGAGCGACCAGAGGGCTTCGAGTACGGACTGCTCGTTCTCGGCGCCCGCCATGTCTCGGAGCTGCGAGGCGAAGTAGGCACCTCCCGCCTGCAGGGCGTCGAGCACCCGCGCTTCGATCGAATCGGCGGCGATCTCGTCGTCCGGTTCGGGCAGCGTGAAGGGCGCGAGATCTGCCGGGTGCAGCGACACCCAGCCGTCGCGGCCCGGGAGAGTGCCATGACCCGACCAGATGACTTCGCCCGCCGCGGTGAGTTCGTCGAGCAGGGCGGGGGAGTAGTCGCGCACTCGGGAGGGCAGGACGAGGGACTCCCAGGCGCTCGCCGGCACAGGCACTCCGGCGAACTGCTCGATCACCGTGAGCACGCCGTCGATGCCCTCCAGCGGGCGGTTCAGGTGCTGCCAGTCGGGGAGGAAGCGGGCGTACGCCTCGGGAGCGACCGGTTCGACGCTGCCGCGGATCGCTGCGAGCGAGCGCATGCGCAGTCGTCGCAGCACCTCGGTGTCGCACCACTCGGTCTCTGACCCGCTGCCGGATGCCTCGGGCAGGAAGAATCCGCTCGTCAGACGTCCGGCGTGCTCGAGCCGCTGCAGGGTGTGCCGGGCGACGGCCGCGCCGATGCCGAGGCGGGTGGCGAGAGCATCCGTCGTGAAGGGGCCGTGGGTACGGGCGTACCGGGCGACGAGGTCGCCGAGCGGGTCGGCGAGCGGTTCGAGGAAGGCGACGGGGATGCCGGTGGGCAGCGCCGCGCCGAGGGCGTCGCGCAAGCGCCCGGCGTCTTCGATCGCGGCGATGCGGGTCGTGCCGGCGATGGTCACGGGGATCGCCCGCCGCGCGGCGACGAGGGCGTCGAGGTGCGCCACGGCTTCGTCTCTCGTCGCGGGCGCAGGGGGCGCAGCAGGTGCGGTCTCTGCGGTCGCACCCGCGGTCGCTGTCTCGGACGCGGGTTCGAGTCGGAGCGCGACCTCGTCGGCATCCATCGGACCGAGCATGCGCAGCAGATCGGCGACACCCTCGAGCCCGCGCACGCGACGCTCGGGGTCGAGTCGCTGGGCCTCTCGCTCGAACTGCGCGATGACCGCGGGGTCGAGGAGCTCGCGGAGCTCGACGGTGCCGAGCAGTTCCCCGAGCAGCGCCGGATCCACCGAGAGCGCGGCGGCGCGGCGCTCGGCGAGCGGGGAGTCGCCCTCGTACATGAACGCGCCGACGTAGCCGAAGAGCAGGTCGCGGGCGTAGGGCGACGGCTGGCCGGGCTGGGTCTCGACGAGGCGGATGCTGCGGTCGGCGATCGAGGTGGCGAGCCGGCGCAGCGACGGCAGGTCGTAGACGTCCTGCAGCACTTCGCGGAGAGTCTCGAGGATGACCGGGAAGGTCGGATGCCGACGAGCCACCTCGAGCAGCTGAGCCGAACGCTGCCGCTGCTGCCAGAGAGGCGTGCGACGGTTGGGGTTCGTGCGGGGCATGAGCAGCGCGCGGGCGGCGCACTCGCGGAAACGCGAGGCGAACAGGGCGGAGCCGCCGACCTCCTGCGTCACGAGCTGTTCGAGCTCGTCGGGGTCGAAGACGAACAGCTCGGCTCCGGGCGGCTCGGACTCGGCGTCCGGCAGTCGCACGATGATGCCGTCGTCGCTCGCGACCGCCGACCCTTCGACCCCCAACCGCTCGCGCACGCGGGCGTTGATCGCGAGCGCCCACGGCGCGTGCACCTTCATGCCGTACGGGGAATGGAGGATCACCCGCCAGTCGCCGACCTCGTCGTGACCGCGCTCGACCGTGAGCGTGCGGTCGGTGGGCAGGGTGCCGGTCGCTTCGCGCTGCTCGGTGAGATGCGCCATCAGGTTGGCGCGCGCCTGCTCGTCGAGCCCGGCCTCGATGAGCCGCTGGGTGGCCTTCTCGGAGCTGGCCGACGACACCTCGCGTGAGAACTTCCCGAGTGCCTCGCCGAGCTCGAACGGACGCCCGATGCCGTCGCCGTGCCAGAAGGGCACCTTGCCCGGCTGGCCGTATGCAGGGATGACGTTGACGCGGTCGTGCGTGATCTCGGCGATCCGCCAGCTGGTGGTGCCGAGCGTGAACACGTCGCCGACCCGGGATTCGTAGACCATCTCCTCGTCGAGCTCGCCGACGCGTGCGCCGGCGCTCTCGCCCGCGACGAAGACCCCGAAGAGTCCGCGGTCGGGGATCGTGCCGCCGCTCGTGACGGCGATGCGCTGCGCGCCGGGGCGACCGGTGAGCGTGCCGGCATCGCGGTCCCACACGAGGCGCGGTCGCAGCTCGGCGAACTCGTCGGACGGAAAGCGGCCGGCGAGCAGGTCGAGCGTCGCCTCGTACGCCGAGCGCGGGAGCGACTGGAACGGGGCGGAGCGCCGCACGGTCTCGAACCACTCCTCGACGCTGATGGCGCCGAGCGCGCTCGCCGCGACCGTCTGCTGCGCGAGGATGTCGAGCGGGTTGCGCGGCACCTGGATCGCCTCGATCTTGCCCGCCAGCATCCGCTCGGTGACGATCGCGGTGTGCAGCACGTCGCCGCGGTGCTTGGGGAAGAGGGCGGCGCGGCTGATCTCACCGACCTGGTGTCCTGCTCGACCGACGCGCTGCAGGCCCGATGCCGCGGACGGCGGAGCCTCGACCTGGATCACGAGGTCGACCGCGCCCATGTCGATGCCGAGTTCGAGACTGCTCGTCGCGACGACGCACCGGAGGACGCCGGACTTCAGCTCCTCCTCGACCTGGGCGCGCTGCTCCTTCGACACCGACCCGTGATGGGCCTTCGCGAGCACGGGGTCGGCGCCGGCGGTCGCCCCGGCCTGCGCCATCATGCCCGCCGGCACCGTCGCCTCGGGGAGGGGGACCCCGATGCGCTCGGAGTAGATCTCGTTCAGCCTGCCCGTCAGGCGCTCGGCGAGACGCCGCGAGTTCGCGAACACGATGGTCGAGCTGTTCTGCAGGATGCGGTCGACGATCGCCTCTTCGACGTGCGGCCAGACCGACCCGGTGACCTCGGTGTACTCGGCGGATCCGTCGTCGGCGGTCGTCGCGGCCGCGCCGGGCGGCGGGGGCGGATTCGTCATGTCGTCCATCGGCACGACGACGCCGAGCTCGAAGGTCTTCGACGCCGGGGGAGCGACGATCTCGACGGGTGCCGCGCCGCCGAGGAAGCGGGCGACCTCGTCGATCGGTCGCACTGTCGCCGACAGGCCGATGCGCTGGGCGGGCTCGTCGTGACCATAGGTCCGGCGCAGCGCGTCGAGTCGCTCGAGACTCACCGCGAGGTGGGCGCCGCGCTTCGTGGCGGCGACCGCGTGCACCTCGTCGATGATGACGGTGTGCACGTCGCGCAGCGTCTCGCCAGCGCGGCTCGTGAGCATGAGGTACAGCGACTCGGGCGTCGTGATGAGGATGTCGGGCGGGTCGGCGACGAGTTTGCGGCGATCGCTCGACGTGGTGTCGCCGGAGCGGACCCCGACCGTCACCGCGGGGGCCTGCATGTTCAGCCGTCGGGCGGACTGGCCGATGCCGATGAGCGGCGATCGCAGGTTGCGCTCGACGTCGACGCCGAGCGCCTTCAGCGGGGAGATGTAGAGGATGCGGGTGCGCGACGCATCGGCATCCTTCTTCGCCTTCTTCGCCTGTCCCTTCTTGGCGGCGGCAGCCGCCTCGACCGCACCTGCCGCGATGCGCTCGCGGAACACGCTGTCGATCGCCCAGAGGAAGGCCGACAGCGTCTTGCCCGACCCGGTCGGGGCGACGACCAGGGCGTGCTTGCCGGCCGAGATGGCCTCCCACGCCCCCGCCTGCGCGGGGGTGGGCGCAGTGAACGCCCCGCGGAACCAGTCCTGCGTCGCGGGGGTGAATCGCTCGAGCACGTCGCTCATCCGTCCATCATCACCCGGGCCACCGACATGGGGTTCCGGATTGTCCGACCCCCGGCGCATGCTGTAAGCATGGCGACGCACACCACTGACTACCGCACCACGTTCATCGAGGTCGCCGAGGACTGTCCGACCGACCACGCGCAGGAGCCGCCCTCCGGCGATAAGCCCACGATCGCGGCGCTGCACTACCGGCTGATCAGCGAGAGGCCGTACGGGCGCACGTCCGACGACGTGATCTTCGAGACCCATGCGCTGCGTCAGGGCATCGATCCCGATGACGCCGCGGCGCGCGAGGCGTTCTTCGCGAAGGGCCAGCCCTGCCTGCGCTCCTCGCCGCTCGGCAAGCGCTACGGCTGGGGCATCGATCACGACGCCGAGGGCAGGGTCGCTCTCGTCCCTCGCGAATCCGAGGAGTACGCGCTGCGAGCCGCCGACCCCGCGATCGCCCACACGAGGGCGATGCGGAGCCGGCGGGCATGACCGTGAACGTCACTCGACCTGTTGCAGCATCCCGTCGCCGTCGATCTCGAGCGTGAGGTCGAGGTCCAAACGCGTGAGGAACGCATCGTCGTGGCTCACCACGAGCACAGCGCCCTGATAGGCCTTCAGCGCCTCGACGAGCTGGTCGACCGTGTCGATGTCGAGATTGTTCGTCGGTTCGTCGAGCAGCACGAGGTGAGGCGCGGGGTCGGAGAGCAGCAGCTTCGCGAGCGCGACGCGAAACCGTTCCCCGCCCGACAGTGCGGCCACGGGGCGATCCGCCGTCGCTCCACGGATCAGGAACCGCGCCAATCGGTTGCGCAGCTCCTTCTCCGGAAGGTGCGGCGCCGCAGCTGCGATGTTCTCGACCACCGACCGGGTCTCGTCGAGCCCGTCGACCCGTTGCGGCAGGTACCCGACGCGATCCGTCAGCGGGAGCGCGGTCAGTGGACCCCGCACCCGGTGATGCACGAGGTCCTCGAGCAGCGTCGTCTTGCCGGCCCCGTTTCGTCCGATGAGCGCGACCCGTTCCGGACCCTGCACGACCCACGAGCGCTCGCCGTCGCCGATCTCAGCGATGCGGCGCGTGCGCGAGACCTGCGGATCCGGCAGCTCGATCTTCATCGACGCATCGGAGCGGATGCGGCGCCCCGCCTCCTCGAGCGACGCCCGCGCGGCATTCTCCTTGGCACCGACCTCGGTGCGCAGCCGACCGGCCGACACCTCGGCGGCCATCCGGCGCCCGTGCGCGATGATCTTCGGCACGCGCTTCTCGATCTCGGCCTTCTTCGCCGTCCGGGCACGGTGCGCGAGCTTGACCTCCGCATCGATCCGCTGACGCTTCTCCTTGCGGAACTCCTGCTTCGCCGTCGCCTCGGCCTGCCTCGCGGCATCCTGCTCCGCGTCCAGCCAGGCACGCCATTCCGAGTACGGGCCGCCGAACACGCTGAGCGTCTGGGCGTAGAGCTCGGCGGTGTCGTCCATGAGCTCGAGCAGCGAGAGGTCGTGGCTGACGACGATGAGCGTGCCCTTCCAGGCGCGCACCATCGCGGCGAGCTTCGCCCTCGCATCGCGGTCGAGATTGTTGGTCGGCTCGTCGAGCAGCGTGATCGGCGCGCGGCGCAGGCGGATGCCGGCGATCGCGACGAGCACGGCCTCGCCGCCCGAGAGCTCCCCGACGCGGCGGTCGAGGAACTCGGGTGCGAGTCCGGCATCGGCGAGGGCCATCTCGGCGCGCGCCTCGATGTCCCAGTCGTCGCCGACCGCGTCGAAGTGGGCGGCATCGACGTCTCCTGCGCTGATGGCACGCACGGCGTCGAGCGCAGCGGCGACGCCGAGCAGGTCGGCCACCCTGCGTTCGACCTCGAGGGTCAGCTGCTGCGGGAGAAAGGCGACCTCACCTGTCGTCGAGATGGATCCGGACGCGGGCTCGAGCTCCCCGGCCATCAGCCGCAGCAGCGTGGACTTGCCCGCGCCGTTGCGGCCGACGAGGCCGGTGCGCCCGGTGCCGAAGGATCCGGACACCGAGTCGAGTGCCGTCGAGCCGTCGGGCCAGGTGAAGGTCACGCGGTCGAGCGTGACGGATGCATGAAGGGTGGGGGTGGTCATGGGGTCTCCTGTCGAGTGCGGGGTGCACTGACACCGGTCGCCCTGCTCGGGGATCGAACGCCCGGGAGCGCAGCCGCGAGGAGCGGCGGTCGTCAGAGAGACGGAGGGCGGTGGTCGGCCGTGGAGTCGGCGATCGTCGGGTCAGCGCGCGGATGAGAGAGCGCGGAGGCGACGATTCAGATCAAGGGACTTCCAGACACGGCGGACAGGACTCCACGACGATACCCGGGCGTGTCGCAGATGCGCAACCCCGGGCGTGTCGCGACGGCGCGACGGGCGTGCGTCGAGCGGGGGGATGCCGGATCGGCGCGCCGTCCGTACGGTGGAGTCATGGCAGATCGCGAACCCAGCCCCCAGGAGATGCGCACCCGTCTGGGCCTCGGCGCCGGCCTGGCGATCGGCATGGGCATCGGCGTCGCGCTCGGCGTCTCCCTCGACAACTGGATCCTCGGGATCAGCATCGGCGTGATCATCGGCCTCTCGCTCTCCGTCGCGATCGGCCAGGCGCCGTGGCGGCGCCGTCGTGGTGCGATGCCGGAAGACCCGACCGGCGACGACGGGACGGAGCAGGAGGATCCCGCCCCGCGCTAGCCCTCTGTGGTGCGCATGCGCTCGAGCCACTTGTCGAGGAACGTCCGCACGTCGCCGAGTTCGTCCTCCGAGATGCTGTGCGTGAGGCCCGTGTACACGCGGCCCGACAGCTCGGCGTGGGCGGGAAGCCACTCCGCCGTGTGCGCCACGAGGGCGGCGGGGATGACGTCGTCGTTCGTCCCTCGTCCCCAGAACACGTGCGGTCGGAGCTCGGGGAGTTCGCTGTCGCGGGGCAGCTCGCCCGGTGCTGCGTAGCCGCTCAGCGCGACGACCGCGTCGACGTTCTCGGGCGCCAGGCGCAGGGCCTGCAGGGCGACGGCGGCTCCCTGAGAGAAACCCAGGAGGGCGACGGATGGGGCATCACCGCGCTCTGATTCGAGCCAGTGCAAGAAGGCGCGCGCCGCTGCGGTGACGGCGGTCGGGCTGCGCCCGTCGAGGCCTTCGATCGGATACCAGGAGCGGCCGGGCATCGGCCACGGCGGCGCCAGCGGGGCGGCGACGGATGCCACGGCGATGCCCTCGGGCAGGTACGGTACCAGGCCGAAGAGGTCGTGCTCGTCGGCGCCGTATCCGTGCAGCAGCACGAGCAACGGCATCCCCGTCCGTTCGGTCGTCGACCAGCGCGTGAGCGCGCCGTCGAGCATCAGTTCCTCGCCCACGCCTCCCATCCTGCCAGCGGGGTCCGACATCGGAGCTCGCGGGCGGCATACCGGTCGTCGCTGTCCGGCCGCGGAGGCGGCTGGTAGAAAGGACACATGGCCGTCCGCACACCTGATCCCGAACCAGAACCCGACGACGGCATCGGCGCGTTCGGCGACGCACAGCCGCCCGCTCCTGACGCGAACCCCGGGTGGCTGAGCGAATTCGAGCTCGAGGAGGCGCGGCGCCGGCTGCCCATGCTCTATGTCGAGGCGATCCCGGTGCGCACCGACGGCTCGGGTCAGGTCACCGAGATCGGCATCCTGCTGCGCTCGACCCCGCTCGGCGAGATCACGCGGACCATCGTCTCCGGTCGCGTCCGATTCGGCGAGACGATCCGCGACGCGCTGTTCCGGCACGTCGAGAACGATCTCGGGCCGATGGCCTTCCCGCTGCTGCCGCCGCAGCCGCTGCCCTTCACGGTCGCCGAGTACTTCCCGATCCCGGGTGTCAGCGCGTACCACGACGACCGTCAGCACGCGGTGTCGCTGGCCTTCGTGGTGCCGGTGACCGGCACCTGCGAGCCTCGTCAGGACGCTCTCGAGGTCACATGGTTCTCGCCGGAAGCGGCTGCGTCCGACGCCGTCGCCGCCGAGATGGAAGGCGGACGCGGCACGCTCGTCCGCCTCGCGCTCGCGAACCTCGGCCTGCTTCGCTGATACCGGTACATCGGGCGCCGACGCCCCTGCTGAACGCCGACGCCCCTGCCCATTGACGTCAATGGACAGGGGCGTCGGCGATGAACAGGGGCCTCGGCGACGAGGCGGTGACCGGCGGGAGTGGAAGCGCCCTGCGCTCAGGCGGTGGTGAGCCGCGCGAGCTCGGCGACGAAGGCGTCGACGTCGGACTCCTCGGTGTCGAAGCCGCACATCCACCGCACCTCGCCTCGCGCGGCATCCCAGTCGTAGAAGCGGAAGCTCTCGCGCAGGCTGTCGGCGATGCCGTCGGGAAGGGCGGCGAAGACGCCGTTCGACTGGGTCGGCTGCGTGAACGTCACGCCGGAGATCGAGCCGTCGGCGATGCCCGCCTCGATCGACCCGCGCAGGCGCCGTGCCATCGCGTTCGCATGCTTCGCGTTCCGCAACCACAGGTCGCCGTCGAGCAGCGCGATCAGCTGCGCCGACACGAACCGCATCTTCGACGAGAGCTGCATGTTGAACTTGCGTGAGTAGGTGAGTCCGGTGGACGCCTCGGGGTCGAGCACGACGATCGCCTCGCCGAGCATGGCCCCGTTCTTGGTGCCGCCGAAGCTCAGCACATCGACGCCGGCATCGCGGGTGAAGGCGCGCAGCGGCAGGTCGAGGGCAGCTGCGGCGTTCGAGATGCGCGCGCCGTCGAGGTGCAGCCGCATGCCGCGCTCGTGGGCGTGATCGGCCAGTGCACGGATCTCGTCGACCGTGTAGAGCGTGCCGAGCTCGGTCGACTGGGTGATCGAGACGACGAGGGGCTGCGCGCGGTGCTCGTCACCCCAGCCCCAGGCCTCGCGGTCCACGAGCTCGGGGGTCAGCTTTCCGTCGTCGGTCGGCACGGCGAGGATCTTGAACCCGCCGATGCGCTCCGGGGCACCGCCCTCGTCGACGTTGATGTGAGCGGAGGATGCCGCGATCACGGCGCCCCACCGGGGGAGCATCGACTGCAGAGCGGTGACGTTGGCCCCGGTGCCGTTGAAGACCGGGAACGCCTCGATCCCCTCGCCGAAGTGGGAGCGGAAGACCTCCTGAAGACGCTCGGTGTAGGCGTCCTCGCCGTAGGCGATCTGGTGCCCGCCGTTCGCCTCCGCGATGGCCGCGAGGACCTCGGGGTGGACGCCGGAGTAGTTGTCGCTGGCGAAGCCGCGGATCGCGGGGTCATGCTGAATGCTCACCGGTCAAGCCTAATCGCCGCCGCAGATACCCCTACCCAATGTCGGAGGGGAGTCCTACCCTCGGAGCCATGGAACGCACAGCCGCCCAGAGGGCCTTCGCGAACGTTCTCGTCAACACGCTCATCGCCAACGTGACGACGAGCTTCCTCTGGTTCGCGCTGACGTTCTGGGTGTACATCGAGACTCAGTCGGTGCTGGCCACGGGAATCATCGGCGGCGCGTACATGCTGTTCATCGCGTTCTTCGCGATGATCTTCGGCACCATCGTCGACCGTCACCGCAAGCACACCGTCATGCTGCTGTCGAGCGTGATCTCGGCTGCGGCCTTCCTCGTCGCCGGCGTGCTCTACGTCTGGCAGCCCGAGTCCGCCCTGCTCGACCTCGGCGGACCGTGGTTCTGGATCTTCTCGCTCGTGATCCTCTTCGGTGGCGTGATCGAGCAGCTCCGCAACATCGCCCTCTCCACGACGGTGACCCTCCTCATCCCCGAGGAGCGGCGGGCGAACGCGAACGGCCTCGTCGGCACCGTGCAGGGGCTGGCGTTCCTCGTCACCAGCGTGTTCTCCGGGCTGTCGATCGGGTTCCTCGGGATGGGGTGGACGCTCGGGATCGCGATCGTCGCCATGGTGCTGACATTCGTGCACCTGCTCTTCATCCGCATCCCCGAGGGCACGCCGACACCCGATCCCGACGCGCCGAGCGCGCTCGACTTCCGGGGCAGCGTCGCCGCGATCAAGCTCGCCCCCGGCCTGTTCGCGCTGATCGTCTTCTCGACCTTCAACAACCTCATCGGCGGCGTCTACATGGCGCTCATGGACCCGTACGGGCTCACGCTCTTCGACGCGCAGATGTGGGGCTTCGCCCTCGCCTTCTCCTCGACGGGCTTCATCATCGGCGGCGCGCTGGTGGCGAAGTTCGGTCTCGGCGCGAAGCCCATGCGCACGCTGCTGTTCGTGGTCATCGCGATGGGGCTGCTGGGGTCGATCTTCATGCTCCGCGAGTGGTGGCCACTGTACGTGCTGGGCATGTGGGTCTATATGGCTCTCGTCCCGCCCGCCGAGGCGGCGGAGCAGACGGTCATCCAGAAGGTCGTCCGCTACGACCGTCAGGGTCGCGTGTTCGGCGTCGCGGCCGCGATGGAGGCGGCGGCGGCTCCGATCACGGCGTTCCTGATCGCTCCGATCGCGGAGTTCCTGATCATCCCGTACATGGACTCCTCGGCAGGGCAGCGCCAGTGGGAATGGCTGCTCGGCGAGGGCGACGCCCGTGGCATCGCCCTCATCTGCCTCTTCGCCGGGCTGATCATGGTGGTCGTCGGCGTACTGGCGTTCTTCACGAAGTCGTACCGCAAGCTCACCGACCTGTACGCGAACGCCCCGGAGCAGGACCCGCAGGCGGATGCCGGCAAGGCTGCGCATGCCGGGGAGGCTGCGGACGTCGGTGCGGATGCGGACGAGGCTGTCGATGTCGGGGAGGCTGCGGATGCCGGAGCGACCGCACATGCCGAAGAGGTAGCGGATGCATCAAGGACAGCGCCAGCCGCAGAGGCGCTGGTCGACCCGGTATCGGCGCGAGGCGGCCGAGCGTCGGCGGAAGAGGCGCCTTCGGCGGAGCGCGATCGTGCCGGGGACTGAGGACGACGCGGACGAGTCTCCGCAACGGCCGACGCACGGCACCCCCGACCTCCGCATCGTGCCCGCGAACGAGGCGCGGTGGGACGACCTGCAGGCGATCCTGACCGGAACCGCGGGCCGGTGCCAGTGCGAGCGGCAACGCCTCGGCGACGGCGACTGGTGGCATATGCCTGTCGACGAGCGCCGCGACCTCCTGCGAAGCGAGGCGCACTGCGACGACCCTCGGTCGGGGGAGACGATAGGCCTCGTCGGGTACCTCGACGAGGCCCCGGTCGCCTGGTGCGCGGTCGACCGGCGTAGCGTCTACGGGCGACTGCGCGGGTCGTCGGTGCCGTGGAAGGGAAGGCAGGAGGACAAGGATGACGATCGTGTCTGGGCGGTGACCTGTCTGATCGTCCGGCCCGGATTCCGCGGCCGCGGGCTCACCCGTCCGCTCATCGCCGCGGCCGTCGACCACGCGCGATCACGGGGCGCGGTCGCGATCGAGGGGTACCCGATGTTCACGGCCGGATCGACGGTGTCCTGGGGCGAGATGAACGTCGGATCCGTCGGCGCTTTCGCTGCGGCGGGCTTCGTCGAGGTCAGCCACCCGACGACCCGTCGGGTAGTCATGCGACGCGAGTTCTGAGGTTTCCGACGACCCGGAGAGCTCGGGCTCAGATGTCGTGGATGCGGTCGTTCAACTCATCGGCCGGACGATCCCACAGCCCGAG
This sequence comes from Microbacterium hydrocarbonoxydans, assembly GCF_023715885.1. Classification (GTDB taxonomy): domain Bacteria; phylum Actinomycetota; class Actinomycetes; order Actinomycetales; family Microbacteriaceae; genus Microbacterium; species Microbacterium hydrocarbonoxydans_C. The sequence goes on from NZ_JAMBOY010000003.1 coordinate 143,305, forward strand.
CACCGCCGAGGCGAGCGAGTCCGCGTCGAGCGCCTTTGCCCGGAAGATCACGGAGGCGGCGCGCAGAGGCCCCCCGGCATCGCGCGCCGCCTTCGCGAACCCCTGCGCCGTCGCGCGTCCCCAGGCTTCGCTCGCGGCCTTGACCGCGGCATAGTTCGCTCCTCCGGCGAGCGGCCGAGCCACCGCCGTCGACGACACGAGCGCGAAGCGCCCGGCATCCGACTCCCGCAGCAGCGGCTCGAAGGCCCGGCTCGTCGCCCGCACCGCCTCGAAGGCCGGCAGGAGAGCGTGCAGATCCTCGTCAGTCTGTCCGGCGAGCCCACCGCCGCCGCGCCATCCGCCGACGAGCGGGATCACGCCATCCACCGCACCGACGCTCGATGCGAGTGCGCTCATCTCCGCGAGCGACGTCGCATCGGCCGCGACCGTCTCAGCACCCAGCTCCCGCAGCGGTGCGAGCCCGGCATTCGATCGGCCGGTCGCGATCACCCGCGCGCCCGCGGCGACGAGCGCGGTCGCCACAGCAAGTCCCGACGCGCTCGTCGCACCGGCCAGGACGATGGTGCGTCCGTCGATGCTCATGTGGTCACCTTTCGCGGTGGGTCATTTCTGCGGTGATGGGTACGTTCTGCGGCCAGTGCGGCACGAGATGGCCGCAGAACTTGCGTTGGGCCGCAGAACGCGCACCGGATCCCGGAGAGGATCGATCAGTCGTCGGAGCCGCGGATGCCGACGGTCGACTCGATGACCGGCTTCATCTTCTTGTCGAGCGTCTCGAAGAACATCGACAGCGGGAACTCGTCGTCCATCACGGCATCCGTATAGCCCTTGGGTGCTCCGGCGAGGATCTCGTCGGACAGCCCCCTGGCCCACTGCGAGGCGGGGTGCGGGGTGAGCGTGCCGCGAACGAGCTCATAGGCGGCGAGCCAGTGCGCGACCTTCGGACGGTCGATCGAGTGCCAGTAGAGGTCGTCGATCGCGTCGCCGAGGGCCACCACCGCGTCGGGCACGTTGTCCCAGTCGAACGCGAGGGCCGTGTCGGTCCAGTGCAGCACGCCGCGCTGGTGCAGCCATGCGAACAGCAGCTGACCGCCGACCGCGTCGTAATTGCGGGTGCGCGTGCCGGTGATCGCGAAGCGGAAGATCCGGTCGAAGATCACCGCGTACTGCACGAGTCCCGCGTGATCGAGCATCTCCTGCTCGTCGGCGGTGAGCTGCTCGCCCGCCTCCCGACGAGCGGTCAGGGCGCGCTCGATCTTCACCGACTCGCGGAATGCCGTCATGTCGCAGCGCATCTCTTCGAGCGAGTACAGGAAGAACGGCATCCGCTGCTTGATCATGAACGGGTCGAACGGCAGGTCGCCGCGCATGTGCGTTCGGTCGTGGATGATGTCCCACATCACGAACGCGCGCTCGGTCTGCGCCTGGTCATCGAGCATCGCGGCGGCGCGCTCGGGCAGCTCGAGGTTGGTGATCTCGGCGGCGGCGCGGACGACGCGGCGGTAGCGCGCGGCCTCGCGGTCCTGGAAGATCGCGCCCCAGGTGAACGAAGGGATCTCGCGCATCGCGACGGTCTCGGGGAAGAGCACGGCCGAGTTCGTGTCGTACCCGGGCGTGAAGTCGACGAGGCGCAGCGAGACGAACAGCTTGTTGCCGTAGTCGCCGGCCTCGAGGGCGGCGATGAACTCCGGCCAGATCGTCTCGACGATGAGCGCCTCGACGAGACGGTCGCTCGAGCCGTTCTGCGTGTACATCGGGAAAACCACGAGGTGACGGATGCCGTCCACGCGGTGCTGCTGCGGCTGGAAGGCCATGAGCGAGTCGAGGAAGTCGGGGACGCCGAAGTCCGCTGCGGACCAGCGCTCGAAATCGACGACGGATGCCGCGAGGTACTCGGCGTCATGCGGGAAAGCGGGGGCGAGAGCGCGGATGCCTGCCGTGATCGCGGCGACGAGTTCGCGCGCGGCGGCGTGGTGCCCGGCGTCCGGGATCGACCCGTCCTTGACCTGCATCTCCCGAAGGGCGATGGCCGCGTCCTTGAGTTGCGCCCACGCCGCGGACTGCTCGGCGGTCGCCGCGTCCTCCACGACCTCGGGCTCGCCGACGATGGCCTGGCTGTTCAGGGTAGGAGTGGACATGGAACCTCCGATCGGGATGAAAAACGGAAATTTTCCGGTCATAACGGAATCCTGACGATAATCTTACATCCATGGATGATTCTGTCGATCACGCGATCCTGGCCGAGATCTCCCGGGACGGCCGCGCCACGCTCGCCCACCTCTCGGACTCGGTCGGCCTCTCCGTGTCGGCGGTGCAGTCACGGCTCCGTCGGCTCGAGACGCGCGGCGTCATCAGCGGCTACCGCGCGATTCTCGACCCCGAGCAGGTCGGCGCCCCTCTGTCGGCCTTCATCGAGATCACGCCGCTCGACCCCGCCCAGCCCGACGACGCCCCGGAGTTGCTCGAGCACCTGACGGCCATCGAGGCATGCCACTCGATCGCCGGGGATGCGAGCTACATGCTGTTCGTCCGCGTCGCGACGCCGCGCCACCTGGAAGAGCTCGTCCGCGACATCCGCCTCGCGGCGAACGTCAACACCCGGACGACGGTCGTGCTGCAGACGTACTACGAGCACCGACCGCTGGTCACGGTCGCCGAGGGATAGCGCGCGCCGAGCGGAGCGCGATACGGTGACCACAACCGACGCACAGGAGCACCGATGTCCTTCCAGGCATACCTCGACAAGGTCGAGACCCAGACCGGACTGACCCCGCGGCAGTTCATCGAACTCGCGAAAGAGAAGGGCTTCGACGAGACGACGAAGTCCGCCGTCGTCCTCAACTGGCTCAAGGAGGAGTACTCCCTCGGCCACGGGCACGCGCAGGCCATGGTGCACGTCATCCTCAAGGGGCCGAAGATCAGCGACAAGCACGTCGGCACGGGCGGCTCGCACGGCGACAAGAGCGACACGCTGTGGCTGGACGGCAAGGACTCGAACCCCAATCCGTGACGGGCCGGGAAAGCCCCGGCCAGTAGGATTCCCTCCGTGGCAGCATCGACCAAGCGCAAGAAGAAGAGCCGGCCCTCGCCGCGGAGGCCCGTGCGGGCGAGCGGCAACCCCGCGAAGAAGCCGATCGTCGAAGCCGGGCCCATAACGGCTCGGGACTGGATCGGCGCTGCGCGCCTGCGCACCCTTCCGCTCGCGATCGCCCCGGTGGTCATCGGCACCGGCGCCGCGCGCAGCACCGGACCCGAGTTCCACTGGGTCATCGCCCTCGCCTGCCTCGCCGTCGCCGTGCTGCTGCAGATCGGCGTGAACTTCACCAACGACTACAGCGACGGCATCCGCGGCACGGATGCCGTGCGGGTCGGCCCGGCGCGGCTCACCGCTTCCCGGCGCGTGAAGCCGCGCACCGTGCTGATCATCGGACTGGTCTTCTTCTCTCTCGCCGCGGCCGTCGGCGTCGCGATCGTCATCCGCACGGAGCAGTGGTGGATGCTGGCGGTCGGCGCCGCGTGCATCGTCGCGGCCTGGTTCTACACCGGCGGCAAGCGACCCTACGGCTACTTCGGGCTGGGCGAGGTCTTCGTGTTCGTGTTCTTCGGGCTCGTCGCGACTCTCGGCACCACGTGGGTGCAGGTCTTCCAGCTCCCGCAGCAGGCATGGCTCGGGGCGATCGCCGCCGGACTTTTCGCCTGCGCGGTGCTGCTCGCCAACAACCTCCGCGACATCGATCAGGACCGCGTGGTCGGCAAGCGCACGCTCACGGTGCTGATCGGCCGTCGCCCCACGCAGGTGCTCTTCACGCTCTTCGTGCTGGCGCCCTTCGGCATCCTGGTCTTCCTCGCGCTGCTGTACCCGATCGCGTGGATCGGCGTGCTCGCGCTGCTCGCGGGGCTCCCGGCGATCCTCATCGTGTGGACGTACCGCCAGCCGAAGGAGCTCGTGATCGCGCTCGCGCTGACGTCGCTCACGGCGCTGCTCTACGCGGGCGCGCTGTTCTGGGCGTTCGCCGGCTGACGCCGAGACGCGTCAGGGGCGGTCGGACTCGTCGACCGCGGCGTCCTCGACATCGGCGTCGGCCTGACCGGCCACCGGGCGTCCCTCACGACGCTCGTGGATGCGCGCCGAGGCGTCGGACAGCGGAGTCCGCAGGAAGAGCATCGAGATGCTGGCCCCGATGAGCGCGGCGAAGATCGCAGCGAGCCACCAGAACTCGCGGAAGATCGGGAAGAAGAACCACATCACGGCGAGCGGCACGAGGAATGCCAGCAGCCGCAGCACGGTGTAGACGAGGAGAGGGGCGGGCTTCTTCACCAGGACAGTCTACGTTCGGGTGTCCAGCAGCCGGCTGGGAGCGAAGCGTTCAGCGATCGAGGGACGAGAGCGGGATGCCGCGCACGACGCGCTTCCACGGGTGCTCGCCGAGGGTCCACAGGTAGCCGGCATCGAGGTCGAGGGCGAGGTCCTCGCACCCGACGGGCAGTGGCACGGCGCTCCGCTTCAGACCGCTGAGGGTGCCGATCCAGAGCGCGCCGGGGCGGAGCAGATCGGACTGCGAGACGAAGTGACGCTCGCCCCAGCGCACCGCACCCTGCATGCGCGGGATGCCGGGGGCTGTGCGTTCGATCTCAGTGAAGCGACCATGGTCTCCCTCGGGCAGCGAGAACTCGCCGATCCGGCCGCTGTCGTCCTTCCGGTACTCGCCGATCAGCACGCGCGGCAGCGGGGTTCCTTCGGCGTCGAACACGCGGCCGATGTACGAACAGCGCAGCGCGACCGGGTGCACGCGAGTGCGCACCGCGACCAGAGCGGTGACGCGCGGACCGCGCCGTGTCGACCCGGACAGGCGCCGAGCGAGGGCGCCGCGCACCCGGCGGACCCGCGAGAGGTCGAACTCCCAGATGCCGTCGCGGGTGGCGGCGACGAACAGCCGGTCGTCGAACCAGGCCAGCCCTCCGGCGTGGATCGGTGCGGGCTGCAGCTCGCCGTCCTCCTCGACGGCCAGCAGCACGTCGAGGTGGCGCGAGCGGTCGAGGTCGACGAGGGCGACCCGTGACGCCAGATGGTGCCCGTCGAGGCGCTGCCGGAACCAGCTGACCGCCAGGGTGTGTCGTCCGTGCCAGACGCCGAGGTCGACGCCCTGCGGATACCAGCGCCTGGTCCACGACCGGGCGGTCAGCCACCGCAGGTCGACCGCGTCTCGGCGCTTCTGCCGCACGGGGCGCCAGGTGGTTCCGAACGGCCAGAGCATCCTCCCATCGTCGCCGATCCGCCACTCGTGCGCGAATGCGACGGGGCGCGTCGCTCCGGGTCACCCCCCGTTCACCTGCGCGTCGCCGCCCGGCAACGAGCGCCTGCGACCATGCCGGGACCGTCCACCACCGGGAGCTCCGTGCGCACACCGCTCGTCACCGTCATCCTTCCTGCGAAGGACGCAGGCGCGTACATCGGCACGACGCTGGAGACGCTGACCCGACAGTTCGACGACCCGGCGGCGCTGCAGCTGGTCGCGATCGATGACGGCTCCCGCGACGACACCGGGGCGATCATGCGCACCTACGCCGAACGGATGCCGCACGCCACCGTCATCTTCAACCCGCGCGCTCGCGGCCTGGCGAGCGCACGCAACCAGGGACTCGCCGAGGTCCAAGGGGAGGCGTTCTGCTTCCTCGACGGCGACGACTGGATGCAGCCGCGTCGTCTCGAGGTGCTGGCGCGTCGGCTGCGCGAGCTCGACTGCGACGTCGTGCGCACCGACCACGTGACCGTGCGTGACGGGGTGCGAGGGCTGGTCAGGGCGCCGCACCCGTGGCGGGAGCAGGTCCAGTCTCCGCGCGACGCGATCCTGCCCGAAGATGAGCCCACTATGGTCGACTACCCCTTCGCCTGGGCGGGGATGCTGCACCGCCGCGTGCTCGACGAGGGCCTCGCCGGTTTCACCCCCGGTCTCTTCACGGCGGAGGACCGCCCGTGGATCTGGCGGCTTCACCTGCAGGCGAGGTCGTTCGCGGTGGTCGACGCTCCGGCGCTGCTGTATCGCCGTGGGGTGTCGACCTCGCTGACCCAGGTGCGCGATCGTCGGCAGCTCGACTTCGTGACGGCGATGGACGAGGTGCTCGACATCGTGGGCGCGGACTCCGAGGCCGAGCGCTTCCTGCCCAAGGCGGTATGGACGGTGCTCGCCCTCAGCTCGCGCCACCTCGTCCGTGCACGGCGGATGACGCCCGGGCTGCGCGCAGAGATGCGGTCCGGAATCCGGGGGCTGCTCGGCCGTCTGCCCGCGCTCGAATCGGATGCCGTTCTCGGGCGCCTCGACGGTCCGCGGCGTCGGGTGCTCGCGTCGCTCCTGCGCTCGGTCGAGTCGGCGGCATGACGCAGCTGTTCGCGCTGCACAGCGCATACGCCCTCACGACGGCGGTCGCCGCGCTCGATGCCGGTCTGCTGGGCGATGACGAAGACCGGGTGCTCGTTCCCTTCGTCTCCGCCCGGGTGCCGGAGACCACCGTCGGCATCCTCCACGACCCGGCGCTCGCGGGCCTGCGCGCACGGTTCGACCGCATCGAGGATCTCGACGAGCTGCTGGGACCGCTGCATCCGAGCGCGTGGAAGCCGGAGAAGGCCGAGCTTCCCGTGCTCGAGCGTCTGCTCACGCGCGCCTGGGGCCTCGACGGCGACGACCTCGAGATCCTCGTGCAGAGCCCTCAGGTCGCGCCGGCGCTGACGCTGATGCGGCTCTTCCCCCGTGCGCGGATCACCATAATGGGCGACGGGCTGATGACGTACTCGCCGCTGCGCGTGAAACTGCCCCACACGATCACCGCGCGCATCGGCCGAGTGGTGCACGCCGACGTCGTCCCGGGAGTGGCGCCGTTGGCGGCCTCGCCGAGCGCGACGGTCGTGCCCGTCCCCGCCCAGGCATTCCGCCGTGCCCTGCTCGAGGCGGCTCCGGAGGAGGCGGTCGAGCACGGGGACGGCGACACCGTGCTCGTGCTCGGCCAGTATCTCGCCGCTCTCGGGCTCCTCTCGGATGCCGAGGAGGTCTCCCAGCAGCGGCAGATGATCGATCTCGCGGCACGGCGGCGACCGAGCCGGATCGTGTTCAAACCGCATCCCTCCGCTCCGCCCCGGGTGACCGACGCGCTGCGTGAGCACGCGCGGTCAATGTCCGTCGAGTTCGTCGAGTACCGCGGCGGACTGTCGGCGGAGGTGCTCGCGGATCGCCTCGATGCACGCACCGTGATCGCCGGCTTCTCGACCGCGCTGCCGACCGTGCAGAGCGTGTTCGGTCGCGACATCGACTCGGTCGGCACCGATGCCCTGCTGCGCCGACTCACCCCTTTCGAGAACAGCAACCGCATCCCCGCGACGATCGTCGACGTCCTCACCCGAGCGGACTCGCCGTATGGAGAACCGGCGCAGCTGCAGCTGCTGATCGACGCCGTGGGCTATGCCATGCAGCCGCTCGTGGCCGCGCACCTGCGTCCGCGCGCGGAGGCGCTGCTTCGCGGCATCCGCTCCGTCGATCGCGATCGCTACTTCTCGCCGCAGCGTCTGGCCGAGCTGCGTCTGCCCGGGGCGCCGCCGCCGAGCCTGATGGATCGCGCGCTGCGGCCGGCGGGCGGTGTCGGGCGGGTGGAGGAGCTTCGGCTCACCGCACTCGGCGCTCGACGCCGCATCGGACGCGCATGGCGCGTCCTGAGAGGACGATGACGATGACGATGACGAAGACGGAGTCTGCGACGACGACCGGGCGCACGGTCGCGATCATCCCGGCACGAGGAGGATCGAAGGGCGTTCCGCGCAAGAACGTGCAGCGTGTGGGTGGAGTGCCGCTCATCGAGCGCGCGGTGCGCGCCGCCCTGGCCGCCGAGGGGATCGACCTCGTCGCGGTGTCGACCGACGACGCCGAGATCGCAGCGGTCGCGTCGGCCGCGGGAGCGGTGATCGTGCGACGACCCGACGAGCTCTCGGGAGATGCCGCATCGTCGGAGAGCGCGATCCTGCATGCGCTGGACGAGATCGAAGCCGCGGGGGAGCGGGTCGAAGTCGTGGCATTCCTGCAGGCCACGTCGCCGTTCATCCCCGCCGGGGCACTCGCCGGTGCCGTGCGCGACATCAAGGACGACCGCGCCGACAGCGTGTTCTCGGCCTTCGAGACGTACGGATTCCTCTGGGCACGCACGGGCGACGACGCGGCCGTCGCGATCAACCACGAGGCGGGGTACCGCCCGCGGCGCCAGGACCGCGAGCCGCACTATCTCGAGACCGGAGCGTTCTACGTCTTCCGGGCGGACGGGTTCCGCGAGGCGCAGCACCGCTTCTTCGGCCGCATCCGCATCGCTGAGGTGCCCGAGTGGTCGGCCGTCGAGATCGACGACGCACAGCAGCTCGAGATCGCCCGCGCGCTCGCCGCCCTGCACGAGACGCCGGAGCGGATCCCCGTGCGCGCCGTCGTGACCGACTTCGACGGCGTGCACACCGACGACACCGCGAGCGTCGACGCCGACGGCATCGAGCGGGTCAGGGTGAGCCGCGAGGACGGCATGGGTGTCTCGCTGCTGCGAAAGGCCGGCATCCCGATGCTCATCCTCTCCACCGAGGTGAACGCGGTGGTGCGTGCCAGGGCCGAGAAGCTCCGGGTCCCGGTGCTGCACGGCATCGACGACAAGGAGTCGGCGCTGCGTGGGTGGGCCGAGGAGAACGGGATCGCGCTCGACGAGATCGCCTACCTCGGCAACGACGTCAACGACCTGCCGGCGATGCGGATCGTCGGGTGGCCCGTCGCGGTCGCGAACGCGCACCCGCGAGTCCTCGCCGAGGCGCGGGTCGTGCTGACGCGGCGGGGCGGCCGCGGTGCGGTGCGCGAGCTCGTCGAACGGGTGTTGCCCGCCTGACGGGTGCCGGTAACCCTCCTGTCGCGCGGTGTTCACTCGCGGCGCGTACCCAGGAGGGAAGGCCATTCGACGACCGGAGGAACCATGACTGTCAGCATCGGATCGCGCGTCATCGGAGGCGGTCGTCCCGCCTACGTCATCGCCGAGATCGGCCTGAACCACAACGGCGACGTCGACATCGCCAAGCGCCTCATCGACGTCGCAGCGAAGGCCGGGGCGGACGCCGTGAAGTTCCAGAAGCGCACGCCGGAGATCTCGACGCCCGAGCATATGCGCGACGTCATGCGCGAGACGCCATGGGGGACCATGACCTACTTCGAGTACCGGCATCGCATCGAGTTCGGTCGCGACGAGTACGTCGAGATCGGCGACCACGCCACGATGCTCGGGCTCGACTGGTTCGCCTCGCCGTGGGACGTGCCCAGCGTCGAGTTCCTCGAAGACCTGAACGTGGTCGCGCACAAGGTCGCGTCGGCGAGCCTCACCGACACCGAGCTGCTCGTGGCGCTGCGTGAGACCGGCAAGCCGATCATCCTGTCGACGGGTATGTCGACCATCGAGCAGATCGATCGGGCGCTCGACACCCTGGGCACCGACCGGGTCGTTCTCATGCACGCCACGTCGACCTACCCGCTGGAGCCCGAGGAGGCGAACCTGCGGATGATCTCGACGCTGCGGGACCGGTACGCCGGCGTCCCTGTCGGCTATTCGGGCCACGAACGCGGGCTGCAGATCTCTCTCGCCGCCGTCGCGCTCGGCGCCGTCGCGGTCGAGCGCCACATCACCCTCGACCGCACCATGTGGGGCTCCGACCACGCGGCTTCCCTCGAGCCCACGGGGCTGGAGCACCTCGTGCGCGACATCCGCGTGATCGAGAAGGCGCTCGGCGACGGCGTCAAGCGCGTCTTCGACAGCGAGCGCGCCCCGATGGCCAAGCTGCGTCGCGTCCCGGCGTGAGCGGAGCCGGGGGCGTGAGCGTGGGCGTGCGCGGGTCGCTGCGGGTCGTCGCGATCGCCGACGCCGATTCGTTCGTGAAGTGGTCGGCGTCTCTGCTGGGCGGTGTGGACGGCATCCATCGCCATCTCCTCGTCGTGCGGACGCCGCTCACCGCCAGCGTCGAGCAGCAGCGCGCGGCACTGACCGGCACCGGGATGCAGGAGCACGACGTGACGCGCCTCGGCTTCGCCGCCGTGCAGGCATGGCTCGAGGGGCAGCGGCCGGATGTCGTGTTGCTCGCCGGACGCGGGCCGTTCGTCCGGCTTCTCGGACGCGTGATCGATCGCCTCTCCCGACGACCGGTGGTGGTGGCCGGCCTCCCTGGAATGGCCATTCCGGCGCAACGCGGCGCGCTCGACTACCGCCGTCACGCCGACCTGCTCGTCGTGCACTCGCATCGCGAGGAGCGTGCGTTCGCCGAGCTCGGGCGACGCATCGGGGTCGAGCTGCCGACGGCGCTCGCGACGCTGCCGTTCGCGCGACCTCGATCGCGGATGCTGGCGCTCGACCGTGCACGCGTGCTCGCCGCCGGAGCGGCCCGACCCGGCAACACCGTGCTCGCCGATCGGCCGCCCTCGGTCGAGTCCCGGGCGAAGCGCGAGCCGGCCACCGACATCGTCTTCGCGGCTCAGGCTCTCGTGCCGACCGCGCGGGAGGAGCGCGCCGAGATCGTCGCCACCCTCGTCCGGGCCGCGGAGGCGGACCCTGAGCGTCGGGTCGTGGTCAAGCTGCGGTCGCGGCCGGGGGAGTCCGAGACCCACCTCGAGCGCGATCCGTACCTCGACCTGCTGCCCGACCGCCGACCCGGCAACCTCGTGGTGTCGTACGACTCCATGGCACAGGCGCTGTCGACCGCGGCCGGTCTCGTGACCGTCAGCTCGACCGCGGCCGTCGAGGCGGTGGCACTCGGCATCCCGGTCATCGCCCTCGACTCGTTCGGGGTGAGCAAGAGCCTGCTGAACACGGTCTTCGTCGGGAGCGGTCTGCTGGGCGGACGCAGCGAGGTCGTGGCGGGCCGGTTCCGGCATCCGCACGCCGACTGGCTGCGCGACAACTACTTCCATCCGGCGGCCGAGTCCACGTGGTGGAGCCGCGTCGAGGAGCTCGTGGCGCAGCGCCGCGCCGGTCGGCTGCCGGCCCGCACGGTGCCCGCGCCGCGCGGGGGAGCGCTGCACGAGGCGTGGCATCGCGCGAGCGTGCTCGGCCGGGAGGACCGCTCGGTGAGCGGCACCGCGGCGCTCGCGCTCGGCGTGCCGGCGACGGCGGCTCTCGGGCGGGTGCGACGTGGACGAGTGCCGTCGGGCGGCGGCACCTGGGCCGACCCGATGACCGACTTCACACTCGAACCCAACCCGTTCCACGACTCGATCCGCCGCTGACGGTCGGGCGCGCGTCGGCCTCGACGCCCCCGCTCCCGCATCACGCTTCTGAGCGACGACCCGGAAGGATCGACGGCGGATTCGCATCGTTCCACCGCTGGAAGGTCTGCAGGAGCCAGAACCACGCGAACAGCAGCAGCGCGACGACCTCGCCGATCAGCACGGCCGGCGTCTCGCCGAACACCTGCCGGAACAGCACGGCTGCGGCGAGGAACAGCAGGTCGACGATGAGCAGCCCGGCGATCCAGCGGTAGATCGAGCGCCGGCGCGGCGTGGGTGCAGTCTCACCGGGTTCCAGCGGCCCACCCGCATAGAGGATCGGCACGGCGGAGAAGACCCCGAAGAACGCGAGCGTGGCGACGAAATGGATGCTGTGCACCGGCCAGAAGTTGAAGGGGAAGCTCTCGTTCAGCGACGGGACGAACGCGAGTGCCGTCACGACGGATGCCGTCGCGACCGCGATCACCGAGACGAGGACCGCCGAGCGGTTCGGCGTGCGCGTGCGCGCCCGGATGACGGCGGTCACGATCACGGTCGCGACCACGATGATCGCGTACACCGCGATGCCGGCCTTCGCCGATTCCACGGCGCCGGCCGGAATGCAGTCCATCGCGGCGGGGCAGGGGAGGTGCCCCTCGGCGCGCGTGTCGGCGATCCCCGTGGGCACGATCGCGATGAGCGGCGCGAACACGGCGCAGACGTCGAGCAGCGTCGTCGCTCGATTGCGGCCGGACAGCGCGAGCAGCGCCACGGAGACCGCGATGAGCGTGCCTGTGAAGACGTCGCGCATCGGTGTGTAGAACGCGTGACTGATCGACGGGAGCGGGTGCCAGCCGAACTGGAGCGGCTCCCAGACGACGATGACGCTCTGGAGCGAGACGGCGACCAGCAGGGCGACGACGACGAGCACGAGCGACAGTCGCAGGTACCGGTGCGTCTTCTGGCCGGTCGTGGTGAAGTCGTCGTCGGCGGCCATGCCCGTGACGCTACACCGGTGTTCCGCGTCGTCTCCTGGTCACGCGCCGACGCTCACCGTCACGGGAAGAAACGTCCCGACACGCGGCGTCAATCCCTCGGCGGATGCTGGTGTTCGTGAGCACGCCCCGGTAGCGTCGACCCCATCGCGGCGATCCGGGCGGTCCCGGGCCTCAGCTCATACCTGACGGCGTTGCGGGTTCGACTCCCGCCGTCGCGTCCACTCTCGGATCACGCGATTGCACCCGTAACCGACTCCTCGACCTTCATGCCGTGGGGTGCCGCTCCCAAGAAGATGTCGGCTATCCCCTGAGGGAAGAGGTCCCCTGGACCTCTTTTCGCCGACACCTCGAGGTTAGTAGCAGCATCCGACCTCCGTCAGCCGTCGCCGGCGAGCCGCTTCTCGATCGGATCCCACCCGCCCTCGAGCACGGCGAAGCCGGCCTCGAGCGTCGCGAGCTGGTCGTCGCTGTCGGTCACGAGCAGCTGCATCTGCAGAACGAAACGGGCGAACACGCGGATCTCGGCGGTGGGTGCGTCGAGGCCGAGCTCGTCGGCGATGGCCTCGGCGAGAGCATCCTCGTGGCGCAGCCACATCTTCGCGGCGTAGTCGCGCAGCGCGGGGGTCTCGTTGAGGAAGCGCATGAAGGTGCGCGCGACGTCTTCCCCGTGCTCATCCAGATTCAGCCCGATCTCACCGCGGTAGAAGTCGTGGATGGCTCGGCTGATCGTCACACCGTCCGCCCGGTCGCGTACGGCGGCGACGAGGCGATCTCGCTGCTCGTCGTCCTCGTCGAAGACGAGCGCCTCCTTCTGCGGGAAGTGCGCGAACACGGTCGTGGGTGAGACATCGGCCGCGTCGGCCACCTCCCGGATGCTGACGTTGTCGAATCCGCGCTCCAGGAACATCATCGTCGCCACGTCGGAGATGTTCTTGCGGGTCGCGGCCTTCTTGCGTTCGCGGCGGCCCATCGGCTCGGCAATCATCATGTCCACAGCTTATCGTGAAGCGGGTACAAAACTGGCTTGACACCAAAGCTGGTATTGATACAGTTACGAAGTGACTTCACTCAACTCGCCGGCGCGCAGCGACAAGCGCGCCTGGGTCATGCTCATCGTCCTCACGATGCTCACCGTCATCGGCATGACCGTCGTCCTCCCCGTGCTGCCTTTCGTCGTGCTGCAGTACGTCACCCACGAGCACGATCTCGCCCTCTGGGTCGGCGTGCTCGAGGCGATCAACGGACTCTGCGCGTTCCTCGTCGCGCCGTTCCTCGGCCGGCTCTCCGACCGCTTCGGCCGCCGCCCGGTCATCATCGCCGCGGCGTTCGGCGCGGCCTTCTCGATGGTGCTGTTCGGCATCGGGGGCGCCGTCTGGGTGCTCGTGCTCGCCCGCGTCATCCAGGGCCTCACGGCCGGCGACCTACCGGCGCTCTTCGCCTACCTCGCCGACATCACCCCGCCTGAGAAGCGCGCGCAGCGCTTCGGCCTGCTCGGCGCGCTCTCGGGCATCGGCATGATGCTCGGCCCGGCCATCGGCGGCCTCCTCGCCGCGGTGAGCCTGCAGCTGCCCGTGTTCCTCACGGCGGCGGTGTCGCTCGTGATCGCGATCCTCAGCCTGTTCCTCCTGCCCGAGAGCCTGAAGCCCGAGAACCGCATCTCCGAGATCCGCGCGCGCGACGTGCAGCCCTTCGCCGTCTTCAAGAACGCGTTCGCCAGGAAGGAGCTGCGCGCCCTCATGATCGGCTTCGGCCTGCTGGCCCTGCCGTTCGGGTTCTTCGTGAACAACTTCAGCGTTCTCGCGCTCGACTCGATCCAGTGGGGGCCGACACAGATCGGCCTCCTCACCGCCGGCGTCGGCATCATCGACATCCTGATCCAGGGCGTCCTGCTCGGCATCCTGCTCCCGCGCATCGGCGAGAGGGGCGTGATCGTGAGCGGCATCGTCGCGCAGATGATCGGGCTCGCCGGCCTCGCGATCGTCGCGTCGGTTATCGCCCAGCCCTGGGTGTTCATCGTCGGCGCCCTCCTGCTGGCCGCCGGACAGGGTGCCTCGCAGGCTGCGATGGACGGCGCGATGTCGAACGTGGTCGGCGACGACGAGCAGGGATGGCTCGGCGGAGCGACCCAGTCGCTCAACGCCGCCATGAGCACCGTCGCCCCGCTCATCGCCGCCGCGCTCTACACGACCGTCAGCCACGCGGCGCCCTACTGGCTCGGCGTCGCCCTCATGATCGTCGCGGCGATCGTCGTCGGCCGTGCGCACATCGCGAACACGGCGAAGCGGCACGCAGGTCCCGTCGACGACGAGCCCGCCCCCGCGGAGCCGGTGGCCGCGGGGATCCGCTGAGACGCGGGGCGGCGCCTACACGGTGCGCCAGCTGTGCTCCGTGATCGCCGCCCCCGCCTGCGGCCCCATCTGCAGCATCCCTCCGTCGATCGCGATCGAGGCCCCGGAGATGTACGCCGCCTCGGGCGACGCCAGGAAGGCGATCAGCGCGGCGACCTCGCGGGCGTCGCCGGGACGCCCGAGCGGGATGCCGGGGCGATCGACCGTGTGCGGGTCGACGTCCTCGTTGCCCGTCATCGGCGTCGCGATCTCACCGGGCGCGACGCTCACCGCGCTGATGCCGTGCGCGCCGAGCTCCAGCGCGAGGTTCTTCATGAGTCCGCCGAGTCCGTGCTTGGCGGCGTCGTAGGCGCTCGCGCCGACCATGGGCTGGTGCTCGTGCACGCTCGTGACCGAGATCAGGCGCCCGCCGTTCCCGGCCGCGACCATCGCCCTCGCCGCGCGCTGCAGACACACGAACGCGCCGGTCAGGTCGGTGTCGACGACCCGGTTCCAGTCGTCGAGCGACAGGTCGAGGAATCCGGTGCTCGCCCCGGTGCCGGCGTTGTTCACGAACACGTCGACGCCGCCGAGCTCCGCGATCAGCCCGTCGATCACGTCGCCGCATGCCGGAATGTCGGAGACGTCGAGTTGCGTCACCACCGCGCGCGCTCCGTGCGCGCGCACCTCGGCCGCCGTCTCCTCCGCTCCCGCCTGGTCGGAATGCCAGGTGATGCCGACGTCGATCCCCGCGGCGGCGAGGGCGACGGCGGTGGCCCGTCCGATCCCCGAATCCGCCGCCGTGACGATCGCGCGTCGTGCCTCTGCCTCGATGCCCGTGCTCATGGTCCCGCTCCTTCGCTCGTCGGTGGTTGCGGTCGACGCTAGGAGCACCTCGCGCCGTCGCCGAGCGGGTTGACCGGGCGGGGATGCGGCGCTAGCGGGCGAGCGCGGGATGATGGATGCATGGCCGCACCGCTCCGCCCCGGCCTCCGCGTCTCGTCGGGGCTCACGATCCCCGACGCCGAGCTGTCGTGGCGCTTCTCGCGATCGTCGGGCCCCGGAGGTCAGGGCGTCAACACGGCCGACTCCCGCGTGGAGCTCAGCTGGGATGTCGCGGGCAGCGCGGCGCTCACGCCCGCCCAGCGCGATCGTCTGCTCGCCCGACTCGACGGCCGACTCGTGGGCGGAGTGCTCACGATCGCGGCATCCGAGCACCGGGCGCAGCTGCGCAACAGGGATGCCGCGCGGGAGCGCCTCGGGGCCCTCGTCGCGGCCGCGCTCCGCCCTCCGGCGCCGCCGCGGCGCGCCACGAAGCCGACCCGCGGCTCGAAGGAGCGCCGTCTGACGGCGAAGCACAAGCGGACCGACGTGAAGCAGTTGCGGCAGCGACCCCGCGACGTCTGACGGCTCGGGTCAGCCGAGCCGCTCGTCGAGCCAGTCGTACATGCGCTGTGCCGTCAGCGTGCGGGCGAGCGGCTGGCAGTGGCCATCCGCCCCTTCGGCGGCGGTGAAGGGCACGGCGGTGGAGACGGATGCCGTGAGGTCGGCGAGCTGCTGCGCCTGCCCCGGCCAGAACTGCTCCCCCTCGGGGGAGAGGATCAAGAGGGGCGTCGTGATCTCGGCCGCGATATCCGCCACCGTGTAGGTCCGCACCGCCTGGATGGTCTCGCCGTACCCGGTCGTGCCGTAGGGGCGGGCGCGGAACTGCCACGTCCGAGCGGTGTCGGCGGATAACTTCATCCCGAGCGCCATCTCCTTGTCGAACTTCTCGACGTCGCCGGCGTCGAGCGTCTTCAGCAGACCGTGCGGCAGGTGGCCGGTCCACGACGTCGAGACGTCGACGATGCCCGGATCGACGATGGCCGCGGCGAAGCGGTGCTCGAAGGCGAGTGCTCGCGCCACCCAGTACCCGCCCTGGCTGATCCCGTAGACGGCGATGCGCATGGCGTTCACACCCTCCAGGCGGGCGATGAAATCGAAGACCGGTGTCAGCACGTGCTCCCAGTCCGGCCGGAACGGCACTTTCTTCTCGAACAGCTGCGACTGCTGCCCCGGACCGTCGAAGACGAGCACGTTGTACCCGCGTCTCACGCCGGCGGCGACGCACGACGCCCACAGCGACGCGAGCGAGCCGTCGCTGCCGTTCACGGCGACGAGGGTGCCGGTCGCGGTGCCCTCCGGTCGGAAGAACCAGCCGGGCAGGGTCTCGTCGTCATAGGGGATCGCGACCTCCTCGACGCTGACGGAGGTGTGGGCGAGGAACCCCCGCCAGGCCTCCTGCTGGCGACCGAACAGTGCGGTCAGCTCGTCGGACTCGCCGGAGGCGCTCGCGGCGTTCACCGCGACCCCGAAGTACGACGACGCGCGCAGGAAGGCGGATGCCGCGCTCACGCGGTGCCCGGCATCCGCCGTGCTCGTGGCCGTTGCGAGCGTGCGCTCCGCGAGTCCTCTCCACGCCGCGAACCAACCGTCGTGATCGCCTTTGCGCACGCCGCCGACGGCGGCGAACACCTCGCCCGGCTCGCTCGCGCCCTCGACGCCGCCGCCGATCACCGTCTTGAGCTCGAAGTCGAAATCCGCGTTTCCGGAGAGCCGGATCGGGGTTCCCTCGTGATGTGCCATCTCTCAGTCCTTTCCGTCCGCGCCGCCTCGGACGAGCTCCAGCCCGGCGCCGGCGAACTGCCGGAGCGTCGCGTCCGGCAGGAACGCGCGGGTGAGTGCCGGCCCGATCGCGGCGAGGTCGCTCTCATCGCGGAACAGCAGGTACATGGTCTCGTAGCGGGGGTGGAACTTCTGCTTGAAGCGGTGCAGCGACCCGAAGCCATACACGGGTTCCAGGGCTTCGGCGAGGCGGTCGCTGAGGGCCGCGATCATGCCGGCGTCCGGCGGGTAGTCGTGCGCGAGCGGGGCTCCGGAGAGCGACATGATCTGCGCCCCCTCGTCGGAGAACTGCCGGGCCGACGAGCCGATGAGGAACTCCATGACCGGCCCGAAACCGCCGTCGCGCCGGCGCATGAGGTCCAGCGTCCAGCCGCGCACGACGCCCCCTTCGCCGTAGACGGGAAGCCACGACAGGAATCCGTCGACGTCGCCGTTCGGTGCGAGAGCCAGGGCGAGCCGCACCTCGGGGTCCTCGGCCTCCTCCAGGGTGCCGAGCGTGAAGCGCATCTCCGGGAGGTCCTTGTCGCCGACCCACGCCTCGGAGATCGCCCGTATCTGCTGCTGCACCCCCCAGGGCTCGGCCTTGAGGTGCGTCATCCGGAAGGTCATCTCCTCGCGGCCGGCCCTGTTCAGCGAGCTGCGCACCGAGTTCCAGCGCTTGCCCGTGAACTCCAGGCCCGGCAGGTCGACGATCGTGTCGTCGGCGACCACGAGGTCCCGCCATCCGACGGGCACGGCGGCCCGGGTCGCGTCGTCGGCGCTGAAGAAGCACGGCACGAGCCCGGCGTTCTCGGCCGTGCGGATGAAGTCCGTCACGGCCTCGGCTCGGCCCTCGGCCGGCCCGATCGGGTCCGCGAGCGCGAGCGCGACACCGGCGCGCCGCTGATAGGCGATGATCGCGCCGCCGTCGACCCGGGCGTAACTGTTCCCCTCCCATGTCGCCATCCACGACAGCGTTCCACCGCCGTGCGCGCGCAACGCGGTCTTCACGTCGTCGACGGTGGGTGAGGGCTGGATGCCGAGCAGCGAGCGGCGCCGAGAGCGGAAGGCTCGGCGGACGCCGATCAGGTACGCCAGCATGATGATCCAGAGGAAGCCGTTCGCGAGCGCGAGCTCCGTCTCGCCGTCCCACCGGAAGTCCACCTGGGCCTGACTGAAGACCGTGATGAGGATGAGCACCAGGCTCGCGATGAGCACATTGAAGAGCCCGAGCAGGATCGCGAGCACCCACGCGAACCGGCGACCGCGGCGCAGGCCGTTCACGAGCACCAGGATCACGACGAGGTCGATCGCGAGGTCGATGAACCCGCCCGAGGCGGGCTCGGTGGGCCCGAACGGGCCGTCGGTGGCGATGAGAGTCGTGATGATCTCGACCGCACCGAGCACGAGGATCGCGACGACTGCGATGAGACGCTGTTCGCGCACGGTCGTCCGAGCCACTCGCAGCGAGCGGTCGACCGCGAGGATGAGCAGCACGGCGAGCAGGTGCTCGAGGTCCGCGACCTTGCCCCAGAACAGCATCGCGATGAACACGAAGCCGAGCAGGATGAGCCAGCCGCGCACCCGCCACGGCGGGCGGAACCGGCCAACCGCCGCCGCGATGCAGGCCATGGTGCCGCCTGAGGCGCCGACGTCGAGGGCCTGCGCCTGGGTGCTCGCCCATGCCCACGGGAACTGCGACAGCACGAACAGCAGCAGCGCGGTGGCGAGGATCGCGAAGAGCTGGCCGACCCAGTAGTAGGCGAGTGCGACGCGGCTGCCTCGGATGTACTCGAGGTACGCCATGCCCCAGAAACCGGCGATGGTGAACACGTACACCCAGGGCTCGTTGACGAAGAACGTGCCGGTCAGAGGCGTCCACCACTTGCCCTCGGCGAGGTTGGGCAGGCCGTAGGCGACGTCGCGGAACAGCGCGGTCTCCTCGAAGGGGCGCCACAGGCCCTGCGACACGAGGCCCACGACGAGGATCAGGACCACCGTCGTCAGCGTCGCGGGGATGCGGCGCGCGATGGACAGAACAGGATGCGGGGTGCTGCGCGCCTCGGTCATGCGCTCAGCGTAGCGACGGAGCGGCGGTCGGGGGAGGGTGACCGCGGTGCCTTGTTCCCCGGGCCATCCCGACGTTGGATGGAGGTATGACCCCCGACGCCTGCCCGCCTCGCTCCGCACGACGTCGCGCGCTCGCCGTGGTGGCCACGACATCCGCGCTTCTGCTGGCCGCGTGCTCGGCAGCCCCTCGTCCGGCGTCGACCGCTGCCGCCGACACGGTCGCCGAGGGCCTCGACGCTCCCTGGTCCGTCGCGTTCCACGACGGCATCGCGCTGGTGAGCGAGCGCGACAGCGCGCGCATCCTCGAGCTCGGCGACGACGGACCCCGCGAGGTCGGCACGGTCGACGGCGTGGTCGCGGGCGGCGAAGGAGGCCTCCTCGGGCTAGCCGTGCACGAGGGCGAGCTCTTCACCTACTCCACGGCCGAGGACGGGAACCGGGTCGAGCGGCGCGAGATCCGCGGAGACGCCGGTGGCCTCGAACTCGGGCCCGCGTCGACGGTGATCGACGGCATCCCGGCCGCGCGCACCCACAACGGCGGACGCATCGCCTTCGGACCGGACGGGATGCTGTACGTCACCGCCGGCGACGCCGGCGACCGCGACAGCGCCCAGGATCCGGATGCCCTGTCGGGGAAGATCCTGCGGCTCACCCCGGAGGGCGACGTTCCGGACGACAACCCGGTGGACGGCTCACCGGTGTGGAGCCTCGGCCATCGGAACCCGCAGGGCATCGCATGGGATGCCGACGGCACGATGTACGCGAGCGAGTTCGGGCAGGACACGTGGGACGAGCTGAACATCATCGAACCCGGAGGCAACTACGGGTGGCCCGAGGTCGAGGGTATCGCCGCCGACGACGACTTTATCGACCCCGTGCAGCAGTGGGAGCCGGATGCCGCGAGTCCGAGCGGCATCGCGGTCATCGGCGCCGACCTCCTCATCGCGAACCTCCGCGGAGAGCGACTGCGGGTCGTGCCGCTCGACGACGTCTCGACGAGCACGGAGCTGCTGCAGGGGGAGCTGGGCCGGCTGAGGGATGTCGTCGCGGCGCCGGACGGGGGCGCCTGGGTCGTCACGAACAACACCGACGGCCGGGGGAGTCCCCGCGACGGCGACGATCGGATCGTGCGGATCGACCTCGACTGACGATGGCTCGTCGGGCCCGGTGTCCCCAACGCGCACCAAGATGGAAGAGTCCACCTCCGATTCTCTGACAAGGAGTCCGTATGAGCCTCGCCGCATCCTTCGACGCCATCGACGTCGATCACCTCCGACGGATCGGCGGCCTCAAGTGGTCGACGTTCCCTGACGCGGTGGGCGCATTCGTCGCCGAGATGGACTTCGGGGTCGCCCCCGGCATCTCCCGGGCCGTGCACGCCGCGGTCGACCAGGGACTGTTCGGGTATCTGCCGTCGTCATTGTCCGACGAGATGTCGCAGGCGGCCGCCGAGTGGATGCGCGACGTCTACGGCTGGGTCGTCCCGGCATCCGACATCCATCCGATCGCCGATGTGATCCAGGGCCTGAAGCTGGCGATGGAGCACTTCTCCCGTCCCGGGGCTCCCGTGATCGTGCCGACGCCCGCGTACATGCCCTTCCTCACGGTGCCGCTCGCCGCGGGGCGCGAGGTGATCCAGGTCCCGATGATCCAGACGGAGGGACGGTACACGCTCGACCTCGACGGCATCGACGCGGCCTTCCGGGCAGGCGCCGACCTGCTCGTGCTCTGTAACCCGTACAACCCGGTGGGCCGCGTGTTCGACCGCGACGAGCTCGTGGCGGTCAGCGAGGTCGTCGAGCGCCATAACGGACGGGTGTTCTCCGATGAGATCCATGCGCCGCTCGTGTACGCGCCGGGAGCGCACACGCCGTACGCCTCGGTGTCTCCCGTCACCGCAGGGCACACCGTGACCGCGACCTCCGCGTCGAAAGCCTGGAACCTCCCCGGCCTGAAGACCGCGCAGCTCATCCTCACCAATGAGGCCGACCGTGCGATCTGGGAGCCGATCGGACCCATGGAGTCCCATGGTGCGAGCAACCTCGGGGTGATCGCGAACACCGCCGCCTACCGAGACGATCGCGCCTGGCTCGCCGACGTCGTGCAGTACCTCGACGGCAACCGCCGCTTCCTCGGCGAGGCGCTCTCCGCGCGCATCCCCGAGATCGCGTACCGCGCGCCCGAGGGCACGTACATCGGCTGGCTCGACGCCCGGGAGCTCGAGCTCGGTCCGACCCCGGCCGACTTCTTCCGCGAGCACGCGGGCGTCGCGCTCACCGACGGGTCGGCGACCGGCACCGCGGGCGTGGGCTTCATGCGGTTCGTGTTCGCGACGTCCCGCCCGATCATCGAGCACGCCGTCGACCGCATGGCCGAGGCCCTCGCGAGGCGCTGACCGTTCGGGTCTCGCTAACGATCCGGCGTCGGTGTGCCCCGCTGCGACCGCACCGGAGCCTGCGGGTTCTCGCGCGCCTAGACTGGATACGTGGCGAGACTGTTGATCGTAGGCGGCTTCCTGGCCGCCGTGTTCTGGGTGTTCAGCATCGTCGACTGCGCCGTGCAGCCGTCGACGCGGCACCGGGGCGTGCCGAAGGCCGCCTGGATCGCGATCGTCGTGCTGATCCCGGTCATCGGCGGCATTCTCTGGTTCACGATCGGCCGTCGCCGAGCGAACGACACGGGCAGCATCCGCACGGTCGCGCCCGACGACGACCCGGAGTTCCTGCGCGGTATCAGCAAGAGCGAACAGGACGCCCGCATCCGCCGTCTCGAGGAGGAGCTCGCGCGCCTCGAGGACGAAACCGACGACGGCACTGCACCGGACCCGCGTCCGTGACCTCGTCGCCGGCGATGGATGCCGCCGCATCCCTCATCGCGGAACTCGTCGGCCACGGCGTCCGCGACGTCGTGCTCTCGCCAGGGTCCCGTTCGCAGGCGCTCGCGCTCGCCGCGGTCCGGGCCGCCGATGACGACGCCCTCCGTGTCCACGTGCGGGTCGACGAGCGCGTCGCGGGCTTCACCGCGCTGGGACTCGCCAGGGAGGCCGGCGTCCCCGCCGCGGTGATCTGCACCTCGGGCACCGCGGTCGCGAACCTGCTTCCTGCGACGCTCGAGGCGTTCCACTCCGGGGTCCCGCTGCTGCTGCTCACCGCCGATCGACCGCCCGAGCTGCGTGGAGTCGGCGCGAATCAGGCGACCATCCAGCCCGGCATGTTCTCGCCGTGGGTGCGCGACGAGATCGATGCCCCGGTGCCCGGCGACGGCGACTGGTCGGGACTCGGCGCGCGCGCGATCACGATCGCGATGGGCGGGGACGCACCGCGGGGTCTCCCGGGCGTCGCCGGCCCCGTGCACCTCAACCTCCCGTCGCGCGAGCCGCTGTCGGGCGAACCGCCCGTGCTTCCGCTGGTCCAGGGCGGCGCGCCGCGGCCGACCGTCGGCGAGGCGTTCGTCGTCGAGCGCGGGCCGCGCACGGTCGTGATCGCCGGCGCGGACGCCGGGCCGGATGCCGAGGAGATCGCCCACGCGGGATCCTGGCCCCTCATCGCCGAGATCGTCAGCGGAGCCCGCTTCGGTCGACACCTCGTGCACGGTTACCGCGCCCTTCTCAGCGAGCCGGAGCTCGGTGGCAGGATCGAACGCGTCGTCGTGCTCGGGCACCCGACGCTCAGCCGCGAGGTCGCGCGGTTGCTCGCCCGCCCCGATGTCGAGGTCGTGGCCGTGCGACGCGGTGGTGAAGAGCTCGACTTGAACGGTCGTACGATCCCAGTCACGTCGGTGTCGGTCGCCGCAGGAGAGACCGATCGCGACTGGCTCGGCGCGTGGCTGTCGGCATCCGCGTCGCAGGTGGTCGATCTCAGTGAGCGCGCACCCGATCAGAACGGTCTCGCCTCGGCGAATCCAGCAGCGCGTCGCGAGGCGATGGAAGCGGAACTCGAGGCCGTCCGTCGTCCGCTCGACCGGGAGCTGCTGGTGGACACGGTGTGGCGTGCGACGTGGCCGCACGATCGGCTCGTCTTCGGCTCGTCGCGCCTGGTGCGCGTCGCCGACACGGTGCTCGGCGGCAAGAAGGTGCCGGTGCACGCGAACCGCGGACTCGCCGGGATCGACGGGACGATCGCGACCGCGACCGGCGTCGCTCTCGCCAGCCAGGCGGGCGGCGCGCCGGGTGTCACCCGGGTGCTGCTCGGCGACCTCGCCTTCCTGCATGACGTCGGCTCGCTCCTGCTGCCGCCCGACGAGCCCGAGCCGCGGCTGCAGGTGATCGTCGGCAATGACGGCGGCGGCACGATCTTCGACGGTCTCGAGGTCGCGGGCACGGCGGGACGCGCTGCGCTCGACCGGGCCTTCTACACGCCGCATACCGTGCGGCTCGAACAGCTCGCGCGTGCCTACGGGTGGGAGTACCAGCGCGTGACCAGTCGGGCGCTGCTCGATCAGGCGCTCACGACCCCTGCCGGGGGCCGGCAGCTGATCGAGGTCCCGCTGAGCCGGTGAGTCGCGACCTGGGCAGCGTCCGCGGGCGGTGGCAGGATGAGCCACATGAATGCGCACTCCTGGTCCCGCACCCTGCAGGTGGCCGACGGCTTCCGCCTCGCCGACGTCGATCCGTCCAGCACGCCGGGGTATCACGGCCATAAGGCCGACGGCGCTCGTGACCTGGCGGCCGGACTCGACGAGCTGAACGACCTGCAGGAGCGTCTGTTCGCCGAGAGCCGGGTCGGCGTCGCGACCGACTCGGTGCTCCTGATCCTCCAGGCCATGGATTCGGCGGGCAAGGGCGGCATCGTGCGGCACGTGGTCGGCGGAGTCGACCCGCAGGGCATCGCGCTCACCGCCTTCAAGGCGCCGACGCCCGAGGAGCTGTCGCACGACTTCCTGTGGCGGGTCGAGCGCCGTCTGCCCGAGCCGGGGTTCATCGGGGTGTTCGACCGGTCGCACTACGAAGACGTGCTGATCGGTCGAGTGCGACAGCTCGCGCCGGCTGAGGAGATCGAGCGCCGCTACCAGGCGATCACCGAGTTCGAGGCGCGCGTCGCGGCATCCGGAACCCGCATCGTGAAGGTCATGCTGCACATCTCGCCGGAGGAGCAGAAGTCGCGCCTCATGGAGCGGCTCGAGCGGCCCGACAAGTACTGGAAGTACAACCCCGGCGACGTGGACGAGCGGATGCTGTGGCCGCAGTACATGGAGGCGTACCAGGCCGTCTTCGAGCGAACCTCCACGGAGGCCGCGCCCTGGCACGTGATCCCCGCCGACCACAAGTGGTACGCCCGCCTGGCCGTGCAGGAGCTGCTGCTCGACGCGCTCCAGCAGATCGACCCGCAGTGGCCGGCCGCCGATTTCGACGTCGAGGCCGAGAAGGAGCGCCTCGCCGCCAGCTGACCGGCTGCGTCCTTCAGGCCAGGGCGTCGACCAGCGGGCGGAACTTCACCCGCGTCTCCAGCAGCTCCGATTCGGGATCCGATCCCGCGACGATTCCCGCGCCGGCATACGCCGTGACGGCGATGCCCTCCTCGACGGCGGTGAACTGTGCGCAGCGCAGAGCGATGGCCCACTCGCCGTTGCCGTGTGCGTCGACCCAGCCGACCGGACCGGCGTAGCGACCGCGATCGAAGGGTTCCAGCTCGCGGATCGCCGCGATCGCCGCGGGGGTCGGAGTGCCGGCGACCGCCGCCGTCGGGTGCAGAGCGCCGACGAGATCGAGCGACGATCCGCCCTCCGCCAACTCGCCCTCGACATCGGTCGCGAGGTGGAACAGGTTCGGCAGCTTCAGCAGGAACGGCTGCTCGCTCGCGGCCAGTGCCCGTGTGTGCGGGCGCAACGAGGCCAGGACGCTCTGCACGGCGTACTGGTGCTCGTCGAGGTCCTTCGTACTGGACGCGAGATGAGCGGATGCCGCGGTGTCGGCGTCGGCATCCGCCCCGCGTCCGATCGTTCCGGCCAGCACCCGCGCGGTCACGGTGCGCTGCTGCACGGTCACCAGGGTCTCGGGGCTCGCGCCGATCAGGCCGTCGACCGCGAACGCCCAGGTGTCGGGGTAGCCGGTCGAGAGCGCGCGCACCAGGCGGCGCAGATCGGAACCCGCCGGGATGCTGCCCGTGAGGTCGCGGGCGAGCACGACCTTGCTCAGCTCGCCGTCGGCGATGCGCGCGAGCGCGCCGCGCACCGAGTCCTGGTACCCCTGCGGGCTCTGCGCGCCGGGCCCGACGGTGCCCGCCCAGTGCGGCCCGTACGGGCGCGTGACCGCGTCCGTGGAGCGATCGTCCTCGGCCGAGTGGATGCGGGTGAGCCACGTGCGGCCGCGGTGGCGCCCGACGACGAGTGCGGGGACGACGAGCACGCTCTCGGCAGCGGAGTCCTCGTCGAAGGCGAGCGCCCCGAACGCGACGAGCCCCGTGCCGGGGAGGGAGAGGGGGTCGTCGATGTCGGCATCGGCGCTGACCTGGCGCCAGGCGTCGGCGATCACGGCCGAGCGAGGCCGACCCGTTCCCGCGGGAACGGCGACGGTCTGCACGACGTCGTCCCCGACGGCGACGATCCCGTCTCCGCGGCGCAGCCAGGCGAGCGGTCGGGCGGGGTCCGCGTAGGCGAGGGGGTCTTCGATCGGGTCGATCTCTCGGGTCCGCACGACCAGCCTGCTGCTCACGCTCCCAGCCTAGTTCCGCGCGTCGCCCAGGGCCGCGCTCCTCGGCCTACGCTGAGCACATGAGCGATCCCCGTCCCGTTCCCGGTGCCGAGATGATCTTCCAGTGGCGTAAGTGGGACGGCTCGCCGCACTGGCGTCATGAATGCGTCTATCTCGGTGCCGACGAGTGGGGCGACTGGCTGGGCCAGCCCACCGGCTGGCCGAGCGCACGGCCTGGTGCGTCGTTCATCGCGGAGACGCCCAACGTGACGCTGATCCCGCGGCGCACCGATTTCGCGCTCACGGTGAATCGTGCGCACCCGAGGGGCATGCGCATCTACATCGACCTGGGGTGGGACGTGCGGTGGTCCGACGACCCGCTCCTCGCGACGGGCATCGACATGGATCTCGACGTGGTGCGGGTCGTCGGGAAGCTCGGAACGTGGGTCGACGACCGCGACGAGTGGGCCGAGCACAGCGTGCAGTTCGGGTACCCAGCCGACGTGCGGGCACAACTGGAAGCCCTGGCCCTCGACCTCGAGGAGCGGGTACGCGCGCAGGTCGCTCCGTTCGACGACGCGACGGCCGACGTGTGGCTGGATCGGCTGGAGGCTCTGCGGCTCGCACCGAGGCCCCGCACCTAGACTGGACGCGTGACCCCGACCGATGACAACCGCGCCGACCTCGGCAAGGACCCCTCACGCGTGAGCGGCATGTTCGACCAGGTCGCAGCGGGCTACGACAGGACGAACACCGCCATGACGGTGGGCAACGACGCGCTGTGGCGCGCGGCGACGACGCGGGCCGTCGCGCCGAAGCCCGGGGAGCGGATCCTCGATCTCGGCGCGGGCACGGCATCGTCCTCCGCCTCTCTCGCCCGCAGCGGCGCCGAGGTGGTCGCCGCCGACTTCTCGCCCGGCATGCTGGCCGAGGGACAGCGCCGCCACGGGCGCATGCGCAACCTCTCGTTCGTGCAGGCGGATGCAACGGACCTTCCGTTCGACGACGGCGAGTTCGACGCCGTGACGATGTCATACGCCCTGCGCAACGTGAACGACCCGAAGAAGGCGCTGCGCGAGCTGCTCCGCGTCACCAAGCCCGGCGGCCGTCTCGTCATCAACGAGTTCTCGACACCTCCTCGTCGGCTCTTCCGGTCTGCCTACCGCTTCTACAACGCACAGGTGCTGCCCCGGGTGGCTCGCGTCGCCGGCACGAACGGCGCCGCCTACGACTACCTCAACGAGTCGATCAGGGAGTGGCCCGACCAGAAGACGCTCGCGACCTGGATCCGGGATGCCGGGTGGACCGATGTCGCGTATCGCAACCTGTCCTTCGGGATCGTCGCCCTGCATCGCGCCCGCAAGCCGAAGTCCGGCGCAGCGGCGTGACCCCGGCGGGCGAATCCTCTCAGCGGACGACGGTAGGCTGAAACCGTGACTTCGAGCCGCGTAGCCCCGGGTTCGCGACTGGCGAGCCGTCTCGGTTTCAGCGACCGTATCTTCATCGGCACCGCCGGTCGTCGCATCGCCCAGGCCATCGAAGACGGGCTGGAGCTCGTCGAGACGGGTCTCGCGGATGACGTGCGTGTCGCCGATCCGCTGGCCGACGCCGCGAGCCGCTACCTGTACGAGGCGGGCGGCAAGCGCATCCGCCCCGTGCTGACGCTCCTCGCCGCGCAGCTCGGCGACGGCAACACCGAGCAGGTCATCGACGTCGCCAAGGCGCTCGAGATCACGCATCTGGGCTCGCTCTACCACGACGACGTCATGGACGGAGCCGACCGCCGTCGCGGCGTCCCGGCCGCACAGACCGTGTGGGGCAACAACATCGCCATCCTCACCGGCGACATCCTCTTCTCCCGTGCGAGCCAGCTCATGTCGCGGCTCGGAGAGCGCGCGATCCGTCTGCAGGCCGACACCTTCGAGCGTCTCGTGCTCGGCCAGATGCACGAGACGATCGGCGCGCAGCCCGACGACGATCCCATCGACTTCTACATCCAGGTGCTCGCCGACAAGACGGGGTCGCTCATCGCGGCGGCGACACAGGGCGGCGTGATCTTCTCGAACGCGCCCTCGGAGTACGAGGAGCCTCTGCGCGTCTACGGCGAGAAGATCGGCGTGGCCTTCCAGCTGCTCGACGACGTCATCGATCTGTCGGCGAAGCCGGAGGACACGGGCAAGGTGCCCGGCACCGACCTGCGTGCGGGCGTGCCGACCATGCCCTACCTGCTGCTGAAGGCCGAGACGGATGCGGCGTCGATCGACCTCGCCGCGCGCATCGACGACGGCGTGACACGCATCGCCGCCGGCGAGGACCCGTCGATCCTCGATTCCGCTCTCGCGGAGCTGCGCGATCATGCAGGAACCGAGAAGACCCTCGCGCTCGCGCACTCCTGGACGCGCGACGCGATCGACGCGCTCACCCCGCTCCCGCGCGGGACCGTGCGCGAGGCGCTGACGCGTTTCGCTGAGACCCTCGTCGAACGCTCCAGCTGACGATGCGCGGCCGCGAGGCCGCCCGCCGGGCGTGACGGCAAACGAAAGGATCACCATGACCAAGCTCAGACTGGCCATCGTCGGGGCAGGCCCCGCCGGGATCTACGCCGCCGACATCCTCCTCAAAGCCGAGCGCAAGTTCGACGTCTCCATCGACCTGTTCGAGCAGCTGCCTGCGCCCTACGGCCTGGTGCGCTACGGCGTGGCTCCCGACCACCCGCGCATCAAGGGCATCATCACGGCGCTGCGCGACGTGCTCGACCGCGGCGACATCCGGCTCTTCGGCAACGTCAGGTTCGGCGAGGACATCACCCTCGAGGATTTGAAGAAGCACTACAACGCGGTGATCTTCGCCACCGGCGCCATCCGCGACACGACCCTCGAGATCCCTGGGATCGACGCGGTCGCCTCGTACGGCGCGGCCGACTACGTGAGCTGGTTCGACGGCCACCCCGACGTGCCGCGCGAGTGGCCGCTGGACGCGGCATCCGTCGGCGTCCTCGGAAACGGAAACGTGGCGCTCGACGTCGCCCGCATGCTCGCGAAGCACGCTGAGGACCTGCTCGTCACCGAGGTTCCCGAGAACGTCTACCAGGGGCTTCAGGCGAGCCAGGTCACCGACGTGCACGTCTTCGGCCGCCGCGGCCCGGCGCAGGTGAAGTTCACGCCCCTCGAGCTGCGCGAGCTCGGCGAGCTCCGCGACGTCGACATGGTGGTCTACGACGAGGACTTCGACTACGACGAGGCGTCGAAGGATGCCGTGGCGAGCAACAAGCAGGTCATGGTGATCGACCGCATCCTGCAGTCCTGGCGCAAGCGCGACTCGGTGAACAACGCCGGCGGTACGGCATCCCGCCGTCTGCACCTGCACTTCTGGGCGCGTCCCGTGGAGGTGCGCACCGACGAGTCGGGCCGCGTGGCTGCGCTCGTCTACGAGCGCACGCAGCCCGACGGCCAGGGCGGAGCGGTCGGCACCGGCGAGATGCGCGAGGTTCCGCTGCAGGCGCTCTACCGCGCGATCGGGTACTTCGGCTCGCCGCTGCCCGGCGTCCCCTTCGACAAGAAGCACGGCGTGATCCCGAACCGTGAAGGGCAGGTGCTCGCGAAGGACTCCAACCAGCAGCTGCCGGGCGTCTACGCCACCGGCTGGATCAAGCGCGGGCCGGTCGGCCTCATCGGCCACACGAAGTCGGATGCCATGGAGACCGTGCGTCACATCATCAACGACCAGGGTTCGTGGTGGCACCCGGAGGACCCGTCCGAGGATGCCGTCGTCGCGCTGCTCCAGGAGCGCGGCGTGAAGTGGACCGACCTCGACGGCTGGCACCGTCTCGACGAGCACGAGATCTCGCTCGGCGCCCCGCACGAGCGTGCTCGCGTGAAGGTCGTCCCGCGCGAGGAGATGGTGCGCGTCTCCCGTGGGGAATGACGGTTACGCGATCGTTGCCGGTCGCGCCCGGGGCGGGAGCGGTATCTCCCTAGGCTGAGGGCATGCGACTGCGTTCTCTTCTCGTCCTAGGGGTGGCCGCCGCGTTGCTCCTCTCCGGTTGCGCCCCGGAGCCGAGTCCCGAACCGACGCGCACCTCGTCTTCGCCGACGCCGAGTCCCACCGTCACGCCGACGGTCGACCCCATCGTCGCGCCCGAGGCGGCGTTCGACGTGACCTGCGACGACGTCGCGGCCGAGATGGCCGGGCTCGTCGGCGAACCGTCGACTCCGGTGAAGCCTGCCATGAGCACCGTGTCCGGGATGAGCTGGCTCCCCGGCCCTGCTGAGTACATGTTCCAGCGCGCCTCCGGTATCGCCTGCTCGGCGGGCGATGCGGGCCGCAACTGGGAGATCACGATGGTGCCGGACGCCGTGACGGTGATCGCCGGTGCATCGGAGCGCCAGGGGTACTGGGGCGAGGTCGCTCAGTGTTCCCCCGGCACATGCTCCTTCGAATTCCCGGACGGCGATGTCCTGCTCTCCGCGTCGATCTTCGACCCGTCGTTGGGCGAAGGCGACGTCGCGAGAGTCGGCGAGGTGCTGCGGAGGCTCTCGGGTGCAGCCGCCGCGAGTGTTCATGACGTGGAGTACATCGACAGCGATCTGGTCGGTGCCCCCTGCGAACGGTACGCGACCCTCGAGCAGGTCGACGCCATCGTCGGCGCCGACGATGCGCGGCTCATCACCTCCTTCGGGGGCTGGGGCATTCCCGCGGAGGTTTACCACGTCGTGAACGGTTCGCGCATGTGCTACTACGCGACGGCGGAGATCAACGGAACCAGCTACCTCATGATCACCGCCCTCCCGGCGGGCGCGTGGGCGTTCGAGAACCAGGACGGCACTCCGGCCGAGGTCGAGGGCGCGGAGGCTGCGAAAGCCAGCGTCGGCGCTTACGGCGAGAACATCCTCGACGTTCGCGTCGGCGTGGACTGGATTCGCCTGGTCACGTACGACAACGGATCCGGCGCCGCGAACCCACGTCCCCTCGCCGAGCAGGTGATTCGGAACCTCACGGTCGGGCCGACCGCGCCGCAGTAGTCGCAGGGCCGTCGGCTAGCCTGGCGGCATGGCTGACTGGATCCCGGATGTCCTCGGCGACGAGTTCGAGCAGCTGACCCTCGAGCTCGACGCCGACGACGAGGGGCCCGTGGTCGCAACCCTGGTGCGAGCGCTTCCGCCGGAGCCCGCCTGGTGGGATCGCCTCGTCCGACGCCGGAGGGAACTCGACGACGTCGACGTCCTGTACGTGCACGGCTGGTCCGACTACTTCTTCCAGAAGCGGCTCGCGCGGTTCTGGACGGCGAGGGGAGCACGATTCTTCGCGCTGGACCTCCGCAAGTACGGTCGCAGTCTGCGCGATGGCCAGACTCCCGGGTACATCACCGACCTGGCGACGTACGACGAAGACATCGCCGCTGCGCTCGACGCGATGGGCCGTGGGCAGGACGGCACGCCCTCGGGGCGGCGGCTCGTGCTGCTCGGCCACTCGACCGGCGGCCTGACGCTCAGCCTCTGGGCGGCGCGCCACCCGAAGACGGCGGACGCCGTCATCCTGAACAGCCCGTGGCTTGAGTTCCAGGTCGCGTCCGCACGACCGCTCATCGCCCCGGTCGCCGAGCTGCAGGCGCGCTGGGCGCCACGGGACGTCGCGCCGCAGGTCGATCTCGGCTTCTACACGCGCGCCCAGCAGGAGGTCGCAGACGACACCGACCCGATGGACATCGATCTCAGGTGGCGACCGTCGCAGACCATGGCCGTGCACGCGGGATGGTTTCACGCCATCCTCGTCGGGCACGGAGCCGTGGCCGCCGGATTGGCGATCGATGCCCCCGTGTGCGTGCTGCTCTCCGCACGGTCGGCTCCGCCGACCCGGTGGTCGGAGGTCCTCACACGGGTCGATTCCGTCCTTGTCGTCGACGACATCGCTCGCGCATCCCTCAAGCTCGGCTCATCAGTGACAGTCGAGCGGATCGAGGGCGCTCTGCACGACGTGTTCCTCTCGCGGCATGAGGCCCGCGACGAGGCGTATGCAAGGCTCGCCCGGTGGGTGACCGGCTGGTCCGCCTCGAGGTGAGCGATGCCGGACGACAGGCCGTGGATCAGACGTAGTGCATCGCTCGTGCGAGGCGCTCAGCGGCGTCGGCGTCGGCGGCCAGCACCGCGTCCCGGAATTCGCGATAGATGCCCAGCATCCGCTCGTGATCGGCAGCCGGCACGCGCCAGGCGCGGAGATTCCGTGCGAGCGCCATACTCGCGTCGTTCAGCAGGAACTGGTGCTGCGCGTTGCGGCTGCGGCCGCTCAGGAACGCGAACACGGCCCAGCGGCTCTCGAACACGTGGTCGTGGGGCGAGACCCCTCTCGACATCTCGTCGATCAGCTCGGCGAGACGGTCTCGGTCCTCGGCGGACATCCTTGCGACTCCCATGCGTGCCGCCATCCCCGCCTGATATCCGGCGAATTCCAGGGTCTGCTCGACGACCTCGGGTGATACGGCGGTCACCTCGGTATAGCGGCTCGGGTACATCGTGACGAGTCCGAGGCGCTCGAGCCTCTGCAGCGCCTCGCGCACGGGAGTGCGAGAGACGTGGAGTTCTTCGGCCACGTCGACGTCGCGGATGCGGTGTCCCGGCGGTAGTTCGCCGTCGACGATCTGCGCACCGATGTGCTGGAAGACCTCCTCGGCCAGGAGCTGCTTTCCCTCCCGCATGATCTTCATCGAGTTGGTCCTGCTCTTCATGGATTTGTCCCCACCTACGTTCCCGGATCCGAGCCCCATGAAGCGCCCGGACGGCCGCTAGATCACGAAGTCGTTCGTCGTGCCAACAATCCACGGGTGCCCTCGGTGAGCGCACGAGAATGCGCTCACGGCAGGGCACCATCGTGGAACCACGCCGATGAGTCTGCGGTGGCGAGCCCGCAAGGAGCTCGTCGATCGCAGACGATGCCGAGCGCGGAGACGCCGTGCGCCTCCGCCCGCACAGGGGATCGGAGGAGCGCGAAGCCATGGAAGGACTCGCAGCGTGTCGTGCCTCGACTCATCGTCGGCCGCATCAGGATGCGACGATTCAAGTGTCGGGCACTACAACCCGTATATCGGTATGCGATCGAAATCTGTGGATAATGTGCTACCGCCGGGCACGAAGAATCCTGGTGTATCGCTAGGGATGCACGAACGACCGGGGGCCGGCCGGAGGAGAAGCGAGGGCGGACCGCGTCAGCGGTAGTTGATGAACGGCACTGAGCTTATCGTCGGTGAGCCTGGGTGCCCGTGCGCGGCGGAATTGCGCTGGTTTGATTACCGAGACTTGACGTCGGTTAGCGCCACTGAGCGCACATTCTGCGGACTGTTTGCGGACTGCGGACCTGTCGGAGATCCGACACCTGGCTTAAGATCAGCTCCATGAAGCGAACCGCCGCCATCGTCGCCGCCAGCCTCCTATTCCTCACAGGCTGCTCGAACTCGACGGCGGCTCCTGCGCCGACGGTCACCGTATACGAGACCGTGCCCGCAGCCGCCGAGCCCACTCCCGTGGCCCCCGTGGAGACGACGGCACCCGCCGCACCCGAGCCGGTTGTTCTCACAGAGGAGCAGCGGGCGACGATGAATACGACGTTCGGCGCTGAGTTGGGTACGGATGGGCCGCTCGGGATCTACTGCCCTATGGACCAGAGTGGCCGTGCGTACTATGCGGATCTCGTTGCGAGGCAGCTGGACGGGTTCACGGAGGCCATGGTCCTGCAGTACCTCGCTGAGACCTGCTGAAGATCCGGCAGTTCTCTCTCGAGCCTGACGATACGATCAGAGCCAACCGACAGCGGCGTACTTCGAGGGAGAGACCACATGACGCTCAGTGATGACATTGCAAACCTCCGCAGAGAAACCCACCGCAAGGGGGAGCAGGGCATCCGAGGGCATGACAAGGCCAATGCGTATCTGGCCGTCCAGATCTCCGGCCTGTGGGATGCCATCGCACTTCTTGCGAAGGCCCACGACGAGAAGGCCGTTGCCGAGGACTAGGCCGCTGAGCGTCGCCGCTTGGCGTGGTGAACGATGATGCCGTAGCTGACGTCGAGCCGGCGTGAGACTTCTCGCATTGACTCGCCCTGGCTGAGTAACTCGTCTGCTGCGGCCTGCTGGAACGGGGACATCGTGAGTTGCTTTGACCCGGGAACCTCATGGCGACCTTCGTGCAGCATGTCGACGAGATAGGACACGTCGGCGCGGAACGCCAGAGTGACGATGCCGAGGTACTCGGGGAGGTCTTTCTGGTGACGCTCGCGCAGGTACGTGACGAGCGACTCGGGTGGCTCCCATGGCATGTGCACTTGTCGGGGCATCGGGGCCGGGTCGTCGAGGAACTGGTTGCGTGCGAAGGCTCGAAGGTTCTTGAGGCCGGTTTGGGTGATGTTCCGCACCGTACCGGGCACCGCCGACATGACATCTGCTACGTCCACGAAGGGGAGCTCATCGAAGTAGCGCAGTGCGATAAGGGTCTTGTGGCGAGGTGACAACGTGGTGAAGAAATCGACGATGTCTTCGCGCGTGATCCGTGAGCCGGGGGCGTCCGTGGGGGTGCGAAGCGATGTGCGCTGTACCTCCCATGTCTCCTCACCCAACTCGTCCGTGGTGGGTTCGTCGTACTCGCCCTTGTGGGCGATGTCGCGGTAGTACTTGCTGACGGTGCGTTTGACGTCTTCCTTCAGATACCACCAGAACAGGCCGCCGTTGCCCTCGCGACTCTTGCCCTGCTCGGCGAGAACGTCGTCCCACCGTCCGACGAGCTTGACGAGGGCGATTGCTGCGACCTGCTTGAGGTCGTCGATGGACATGAGGCAATTGCCGCGGTCGGCCATCCACGCGTAGTTCTTGACGATGTGCCCGCGTACGACGGGCAGGTACTCGCTGATGAGAGGGTCGTCACGAGTGAGCATCGCTGGCTTCCAATTCAGACACCCGAGTCACCAGGCGCTGCACGGCGGGGAGGATCGCCATGAACATGCGCTCGTAGTGAATGCCCAGCACCTGATCGTTCTCGTCGTGGAACACGGCCCAAGGGAGTACCTCGGCGACGTCATCGGCGATGAGGCCATAGTCGTGGGAGCCGTCTGAGATCCAGTCGAACTCCACGATCTGAAGTTGTGCCAACTGTTCATCGGTGATGTTGATGGGTTCGATGTTGGTCTTGAAGCGCCGAGCGGAGGACGTGTTGCCGAGCGTGCCGTCCGGCTGGATGCCGACCGCGCGCCAGTTGACGATGGAGCGGCCGTGGACGGCCGGGTTCAGGTACCCGTCGTAGGCGGTCGATCCGTTCGGGATGTCTTCGAGGTCGGCGAGCTGGGTGGGGAATGCGTAGCCCGGTATCTGGTACTCGAGGCGGGTGCCGTTGTAGCCGAGCAGCGGTGTCTCGCCGGGTGCCACAGCACCGCTGTTGCGCCATGCGCTGATCGCGACCGCGGCACCCTTCGCCGTCGTGGCCCCGGTGCCGCCTCGTGCGATCGTGAGCGGCCAGAGGGCACTGATCTGAGCCGCTACCCAGTCACGGGTGGAGCGGATGCGCTGGACGATGTAGTCGCGTGTCTTGTTGACTTCGGTGTCGAGGGTGTTGGCCAGCGCTGTTCCAGGGACGAGATCCATACCGTCCGAGAGCGCGTCGTCTCCGATTGCCATGGCTGTTCCTTCCTAGAGTGCGTCGATGGTGCCGACGAGGCTGTCGATGGTTCCGGCGAGTAGGTCGATGGCGCCGGTCGGGGTGTCGATGGTGCGGCTGGTGATGGTCATCTGGTCGCTGTCGAGGTCGAACTGCACGACGTTGGTCTGTCCGATCTGGGTGGGTGACCCTTCGAGCACGACGGTGATGCCCTGCTCGGCCTTGGCTGACCAGTCCGCGACGGTGGAGACGGTGACCTCCCGCCCACGTCCCTGAGCTCGTCGGACGACGTACGCGGCTCTGCCTGGACCCGGATAGGGGGTGGCGAGCTGGAATCGGCGCAGACGCGTGTAGGAGGGTGTGAGCGATGCGGTCTCGACGAGCTGCTGCGTGGTTCCGGACTGGTCCTTCCACTCGTACTCGACCGCCGCGGCGTCGAACCAGTCGTCGTCGTCTCGGCTGGTCTTCTCCGAACCGGCCGCCATGTTCACCGCGTGACGGATCTCGAGCGCCCCTCCGGCGTCGTAGTTCTCGTCTCGAAGGGTCCACACCCGCTGCTCGTCGCACACGAGCCGGCGCCCGGCCGCCTGGACCAGCGGCGCGAGGAAGGTCAGCGCATCCTGGCCGGCCTTCCAGATCAGCGCGTCGGGGGTGGCCGCATTGATCTTCACACGCCTCGTCGAGACAGAGGCGTGTGCCGTGTTCGCCCACTCGTAGTCGTACTGGGTGGTATCGGTGGTCGACCCGTCGAAGTAGAGGCCGTCGGCGACGAGGTCTCCCGTGGCCTCGCTGAGCCGCCATGCGGTGACGTCGACTTCCTCACTGCCGCCGAGTTGGTTCGCGCGGACGCGCACGCGGATCTTCGCGGTGTTGGCGTACGCCGCGAAGGGTGCCGTGACAGCGCGCTTCCAGGTGCCCGCCGTCATGGTGGTCGTGACCGGTGGGATGAATCCGAGGATGTTGCCGGAGGCGTCGAAGCAGACGGCGTCGAGGATGATCTGCCGTCCGGTCGCTCCGCTCAGGTCTACCGACAGCACGTGATGCTTGCCGCCGCTGAGTGACACGGCACTCTCGCCGATGTAGATCTCGGCGTTGTTCGTGAAGACGCCTGCGTTCGACACGTACGCGACGTAGGTGGGGGAGTACGCAGGACCGCCTGTTGTTCGACGTGTGGGCGTGAGCCCGCCGCTCGTCTGAGTCCAGGCCCAGTCGGTCGTGTTCGTGCCCGCGCGTGGGTTACGGATGAGGTTGGAGCTGTTTGCCAGTGCGGGCACCGTGACGTCGATCCCACCCGGCGAGAGCACCGTGCCGGGGATGACCTTGCCCAGCACGTACCCGACGAGTAACCGAAGCGACGACTGGTAGTTCAGGGGCGCGGTGTCGTCTGCCAGGGGAGCGTAGTCGGACAGGAGCGCCTCGTCGGAAGCAAGAGTGAGCGTGACGGTGGCTTCGGCGAGGTCGACAGACCGGTCGCGCAAAGTGAGGTCGAAGACGCGGTGCTGCACGCCCCACGGGAACGTCGCGAGCACGTCGATCAGGATCCGCGGCGGCGGCGAGGTGCGGGGGTCCAGAGCGGCGAGGACGGTCAGCGAGGGCACCGCGATGACAACCGTTCCCTGCACGTGAGGGCGGCGTCGAGCGTCGAGCGAGACGCTGCCCGTTCGCTTGCTCAACTGCACGTTCGGCGAGCCCTTGAGCGCCACCGTGTAGACGTGCGAGGAGTCGGTCACGGCTTCACCTCACGGAAGGGGATCGTGAGCTTCCAGTCGCCCGCTGCGCCGAGTTCGATGCCGATATCGCCGTCGGCGACCACGAACGTCATGGCGATCTCGGGGATTTC
This sequence comes from Microbacterium hydrocarbonoxydans, assembly GCF_023715885.1. Lineage (GTDB taxonomy): Bacteria > Actinomycetota > Actinomycetes > Actinomycetales > Microbacteriaceae > Microbacterium > Microbacterium hydrocarbonoxydans_C. The sequence continues at coordinate 180,695 of NZ_JAMBOY010000003.1, forward strand.
GGAGTGCTCGAGCCCGAACTTCTGAGCGGTGCGGAGGACGGCGCGTGCAGCGTGGGCGGCCGCGCCATCAGCGAAGACGAAGATGAACGTTCCGCGTCGCATTCCGAACGGCCGGAACGTCACGTCGTCATCCTCGCGTCCGAGGATCGGATGCATGATCGTGCGAGCCTCTGAGGTCTCCGCCCAGTTCGGCATCGACGTCGGGATGATCTCGCCCGCGCTGTGTGTGATCGTCGCGCCCATTACTGCCACTCCCCATCCGGCGTGATGACCTTGCCCTTGTACGTGATCGTCTTGCCGTTGTTGCGGATGAAGAACCCATCGAGGTCGCGCTGCGCCTGGTCGATTGCCGTCCGGGCCTGCAGCACGATTTCCTTGCCGTTCACGTCCGCGACAACGCCGTCCACGTCGCCGCGGAACTTGTCGACGTTGGCGGTGGCCTGGCCGGTGTCAGCGTCGATCAGCACCTTCTGGCCGTCGGGGAGCGTGAGGAGGCGGTTGCCGAGCTCGTCGACCTCTTCCTTTGCGGTTCCCGCCGATTCGATCAGGCCGAGCAGCACCTTCGAGCTGTAGTCGGTCGCCGTTGCCGTCTTGTCGGCGTACTCCTGCGTGGTGGTGACGACTTCTCTCCACCGGTCGCGAATGTCAGCGACGTCGCTCTTCAGGGTCTTCTTGTTGGTCGTTCCGGTGAGCTCGTACGAGTTGGAGTCTTCGAGCAGTCGGTTGATCTGCTGCTGCACCGCCTGCTGCGCTTCGAGGTCTCCGGTGTTCGCGGCGATGACCGTGGACCGGTCCAGTCCGAGTTGAGTTGCGTCAGCGAGTACCCGCTTGTACTCGTCGGCGCGATCGGTATTGAAGATCAGGTCCATCGCGTCGGCGATCTTGGTCTGCTCGTCGATGAAGAGTCGCCCGTCCTGCGCGGCCCCCTCGTAGGCTGCTCCGATGCGCTCGCGCATCCGGTCGGCGGCTTCCTGCTGCTTCTGCAGCTCGGCAGTGACGAGTCCGAGTCCGACTGCTCCCGCCGCTAGTCCGGCTGCGCCTACGATGCCTGCTGGCCCCGATCCGGCGAGAGTGCCGGCGAGCCCTCCGAGAGTGTCCTGTCCAACCTGCCCGAGATCGGCGAGGTTGTCGCGCACGCTCGAAACCGCCTCTGAGAGGTTCTGACCGACCTCGGAGACTACCTCCTGCGCTCCGTCGGAGAGCTTGCCGAGCCCCTTCTTGCCACGGTCGCCTACGTCATCGGCGTCGTCAGCGAGCTTCTTCGTCTCGCGCTGCGCGTCCTTCAGGGAGTCCTCGAGCTTGTCGATGGCGCGTTCGCCGTCTCGCCCTGACTCCTTGAACTCGTCGCCGATCCGCTCGACGGCTCGCTCTGCCTGCTTCGCGTTGAGGCCCATGTCACGGAGCGCGGACTTGATATCTTCGTCCGACTTGCCCGCTTTACGGGATGCGTCCACGAGCTTGGCTGCGAACGCTGAGACGTCGCCGCCTGCTTTGCCCGACGCCTGGCCCGCGTCGCCGACAGCGTCGCCGAGCCGATCCATCGCGTCCGCGGCGTCCTCCACGGGGTTGATGACCCCGGAGCGGACGTTGTCTTCGAACGCGCGGGTGTCGGCGCCGATGCCGATCTCGTGAATCCTCGCCATCACTTCTTCCCGTCGAATGCGTCGAGCAGAGAGCGATAGGCGCTCTGGATGGCCACGGAGGTGATGCGGGGGATGGCCTCAAGCGCGGCGGGGTAGACCACGTTGCCGCCGCGACGTGGAGCTCCGAATGCGTTGCCGAGTCGACGGTTGTAGGACTTGCCCTTCTTCGACCGCTGGGTGATGACCTTCTCCGGGTTGGCGCCGAACTCTGCGCCGAATGCCACCGTGGGAACGGCCGTTCCGGACGACAGCTTCCCGATGCCTCCGGAGCGAAGGTAGATGTTGCGGGTCGCGACACCGACCCGGGCCGTGTTCACTAGTGCCCTCTGCTGCAGGCGAGTCTCGGCACGGCCTCGGGTCTCCTCCACCCAGATGGGCTCGGCTTCCTTCCGCGTGTATGCGGTGACGTTCTTGCGGGCCTCTGCGGGGACTGCCCGCAGAGCGATGAGCAGATCCCGCAGAGGCGAATCGATCAGAAGACTGATCCGCCCCGATGTCATGCGTCAGCCCTCAGTGGGTGCGGAGAACGCCGGCTGGCCGTTGATCGGCAGGTTCACCGTCGCCGCGTGGATGGCTGCAGCACCGCCACCGAACTGGCCGGCGAGAACACGGGCGCTGAACGTCGCGACCTGGCCGCCATCGTCAGGGGTGTAGGTGAACGTCTTCATCTGGCCGTGCCACTCGATGAGCTTCTGCGAGAAGCTGTTCGGGGTCTTCCAATCCTGGTTGTACCCGAGCTGCGCGACCCACGCGTTGCCCCCGACGAACTGCGTGACGCCGCCGCCGATGTCGGTGGTCGTCGCGGTCGGGGCGGTGGGCACGAGCGCGCACGAGGTGACGGCGGCGGTGTAGTCGTCGCCTTCGACGGTGATCTTTCCTGTGGTGCCGAAGTATGCGGCGTTGGCGATGGTGGGCATGTCTACTGCTCCTTGGTTTCAGTGAGGACGGTAAGAGGGATGCGCCAGACCCATTGCCCGGTCGCTTCGAAGGTCTGCTTTGTCGCGGGCGACCAGTAGATGTCCGACTGCTTGTCGAGAATGCGGATGAGAGTGAGAGCGAGTTCGTCTACGTCGTCCTCGCCCTTCTCCCCGGTCTTTGGCGACCCCAGGACGATGTCGATTCCCGCGGCGACCGCGCCGCCTGCGAGCCTCTGACCGAACGCTTCCTGATCGAATCGAGTGAACTCGAACATGATGAGCGGAGTGCGGTACTCGGTCGGTGGCGCCTTCAGGTACTCGTCGATGGTCCAGCGCTTGAACCCCTGGGGGAGCGCGGGCGCTAGGCGCTCCTTGAGCGTGGCCCTGACGCTGCCGAGGTCACCAAACATGAGCGACCCCCGACTGTGGGCGGATGACTTTCTGGATCTCCTTCGACAGCGGTCGGGGGACGAACGAGAATCCGTCCGGGCCGATCGAGTCGCCGACGATGCGGCCGGCGTTGTAGAGGTTCTTGGCCTGCATGAGCTGGGCGAAGACGTACCGTGGTGGGATCTCGGGCAGGTCTTCACCCAACTCGGCCTGGACTGCGGCGATCTTTGAGGCCGGGTAGCCGAGCCGCTCGAGCAGATTCACGACCTGTTCGAGCGGCTCGCCGGTTGCCGCGTAGGCGACGACCTGAACGCGCGCAGTGTCAAGGAGCATCCCGCAGAGCTCCTCGTTATCGGTAGGCGCGTCCGACCAGGCCTCTTCGATGCGATGCACCTGAGACCCGTCGTACGTGCTGTACCAATCCATCGTCAGGCGGCCTTGGTTCCAATGAGCACGGTGGCCTCGGGGCGAACCACGAACGTCTCGAGGAAGCCGACCGTCGCGCGGTCGACACCGAACTTCGCGACGTTCAGCGCGTCGATCTGGATCGGCGTGGTGCCGAGCTCGCGGAACTCGATCGCGTTCTTCGACCCGGCCATGACCTGCGGGTCGGTGGCCTTGGTGCCGATGAACGCGGACTGCGGCGCCTTGCGAACGGTGACCTTGCCGTCCACGTTCGCCTCACCCGTGCCGACACCGACCGCCAGCGAGACGAACTCGGGCAGGAGATCCTTCGGGGTGAAGATGAGCTGCTGCCACAGGACGGGGTTCACGACCGCCCAGGCCGGGTCGTCGTCCGCGTCAGTGATAGCTTCGATGGCCTGGATGAGCTGGACGACGCCGGGGTAGTACTGCGAGTTGGCGGGGGTGCCAGCGGGCAGCGAGCCGGGAGCGACGAGTCGCGAGAGTGCGGCGCCCTCGTCGCGAGAGGCGACGCGGTACATGGTCGCCAGTGCCTCGAGGTCGGTGACCTTCGCGTAGGAGTTCGCGACACCCTTCCAGAAGGATTCCAGCACCTCGGCGCCGCCTGAAAGGTAGCTCCACTCGGCGGCTACGTCGGCCGCGTATCCGAAGCGATCGCGGGTGCTGCTGCGCTTGGACGTGGTCGCGGAACCGGTCGGCAGCTCGATCTTCTCGCCGTTGGTCTTCTGGACCAGGTTCTCGGTGCCGTCGAGGCGGAACCCGGCGCGGCCCCCGATCTCGATCGGCCCGAAGGTGTGGTTGTTGAGGGGCAGGTACTTGCGTACGTACTCTTTGCCCTGCCAGAGCTTGCCGACCCAGGCGGGCTGAATGACGCCCTCGGCGGGCAGCGCGCCGGCGCCGGTCGTCGTGATGTCGGCGAGCTCGAACAGTGCCGTCTCGCTGTCCTCCACCTGGACGCCGGCCTTGACCGATGCCATGGCCGAGAAGACGGCGTGCATGTCGAGTTCCTTGGCGGGCTCGGTGACGGGGTTCGTCAGGAGAGGTGCGGGGGTCTGGCCCGCGGCGGATGCAGTCATGGTTTCTTCCTTCTCTGGGGTTTCCTCATCCACGGGCGCGGAGTCGGGGGTGTAGGTCGCGGTCTCTCCCTCGGGGGTGCTGACGGCGATGTCTTCGGGGAGCGTGGTCGAGAGGACGGCGAGGTGGCCGTTCTCGTCGGGCGTGAGGGCGTTGTCCGTGTCGCTCTCGTCCGACGCGTCTTCTTCGGTCACACCGGGAGCGAGGGCGAACAGGGCTGCGGACTCAAAGGCTCCTTCGGTGCAGACGGCGGCGCCGGTCAGCCGGGAGCGAATGGCGTTGACACCCTTGCGGACGAGCGAACCCATCTCGGCCGACAGCTTCCGCTTGGCCGGATTGGCCAGGTAGGCGTCGCCCTCGTCGGTGTTGAAGATCGAGAACTCGGCGACAACGCCCGCGTCGGTGACCTCGAGCGAGGTGGCGCGGCCGATGGGGTTGAAGCGGTCGTGCTCGTCGTTGAGAGTGACGGCGCTCGGGTCGCGGGGGATGGTGACGGACGAGGCGGAGAACATCACCGGCTCGGTCTTGGAGAGGCTGGGGCGGCTGAGTTCACCGAAGGGGAGTAGGAGCCCCTTGACGGTGCGTGTGTCTTCGACGCGGGAGAAGAGGCCCGCTTCCTGAGTGGTCATTCGGATACCTCCGTGGAGGTGGCGCTGTCGCCCGCCTCCGGGTCGATGGACAGCGGGGCGGGTACTACGAAGGCGGAGGCGTCGGCGCGGACCTCGGCGCCTTCACCCACGACGACATCGGCAGACAGTGCGGCGGCGATCGCGACCGCATACTCCGAGGAGCCGAACATCCACAGCTCCGAAGTCTCGCCGTTCACGTTCTGGTACTGGACGTTGCCAGAGCCGCCGCCCTCCTTCGAGGCGCCCACGAAGTTGAGCGGGACGCCCGCGTGCATGGCGAGGTCGATGCGGACGGAGTTCTTGGCCTCTTCGAACAGGTCCAGGGAGCCGCTGATTCCGCGCTCGATGACGTCGATGTAGGACGGCGTTACCGAGATCGAAGAGTTCTTCCGGCCCTCCTTGTAGTTCTGGATCAGCGCGCGCGTCTCGTCGAGCTCCATGCCGTCGTAGGAGCTGTCATTCACGTGCAGCTCGGTCGCTGCGGGCGGGCTGTCCAGGCGGGCCTGGCGGGCGATCTCGATCTTGCGCGCCTGGCGGATGGAGTCGATGCCGTCGGTGAGGATGCCGGAGCTGCCGAGCGGAACGACGACCGCGCGCATCCGGAACTCGGCCGGCACGGCCTTGTCGATGGTGATCGCCTGCGTCTCATGGTCGATGGACCACAGGTTGCGGGGGATGGTGATCCAGTCGTAGACCAGACCTTCCGTGTCCAGCCGGCATCCGAGGACGCCGAACCCCTCGAAGTACAGCTCTTCGACGAGCTGCTTCACAGCCAGCCACCGACTCATCCCGGGGTAGTCGCAGGAGCTTACCCAGTAGGGCTGATTCTCTGCGCGCGCTGCTGGGGTGCCTGCGGCGTACTTCTCAAACCGGAGCTTCGTGACGAGAGCCTGGTGGGCAGCAAGAGCCCGTCGCACCTCAGGGACACGACGGGCGATGGGGCGATCTATCAGCTCGCCGGGAAGCTGACCGAAGTAGTCGCCGACGATGGCTTGGGCCAGGTGATCTCCGGAATAGGGCGAAGCCAACATCGGGGCTGCGGACTGAGTGAGCCGCACGCCCCCGGTGAGGAAGGAGAAGACGCCCAAGGCTGCTCCGATCTAGGAGGAGGTAGCCCTAGCTTATCAGTCTGCTCACTGAAACCCTAGATTGCTGAGCATAATGGTCAACCGTGAATGATGGCACTCGTCAAATCGCCGCGCTCGCGCTCGTCCAGAAGCTTGTAGGCGGCGAGGGCGACGGCCTCTAGGCCGGAGATGTCGACCTCCTCCTGGCCTTTCGGGCGACCGAGCGACCACCCTGAGCTGTAGTTCCACCCGCGTTTGACCGCGACCTCGGCGGCAGAGGTGAGTTCGGGCTGGTCGAAGTGGCGAAGGTGGCCCTCGTTGAGGATCTTCGTCAGGTTGATGGCGGCGCGTGCGACGTCCTTCGACAGCACCGGCCGCTCAGCCGGCGCCCGTCGAGACTCGCGCACCCGACGAACCTCCACCTCCGTAGCGGCGCTCTTCGGGTCGTAGACGATGTCGCGCTTGTGCTTGCGGGCCAGGTCGAGCAGCTTCTGCGCGAAGCCCTCCGTGCCCTTCTGGTGGTGCAAGAGACCCACGTTCACCGTGTCCTTCGGCCCTGACCAGGCCGCAGCGATCGACGCGTACGTTCCATCGGGGTGAACGAACGGGACCATGCAGAAGCGGGCCGGGGGAGTCGAGCCGGCCTCGGTGAGAGGGAGCGCGGCAGCCTGCCACTTGGGCTGAGACAGGAGCGCCGTGTTCGACCCCTCCAACGCGAACACCGACAGGATCTCGGCCGGGAACTTCTTCCGCATCGCCGGGGTGTCGAAGTCCTCCTTGATGACCTCGAGTGGCGTTGTCCACCCGATGCCCGGATGCACGCGCAGAACATGCTCACGCACGCGTGCCCTCGGATGCTCTTCGGACGGCTCCCAGTCCTCGAGCTCGTCGGGGTCGACGTCGTCAGGCAGACCGTGACTGAGGACCGCCGCTGTCGGGTCCGTCAGCGCATCCCACAGGAGCTGTCCCGAGCGGAACGCGCCCGCGGTGCCAGAGAGGACGAACTGCGCCTGGTGACGCGTGTGCAGCGTGGGACGGATCGCGGCCGTCAGGTCCTCGCCTAGCTCTAGCTCTGCCTCTCCGGCCTCGTCCACCCACGCGACGTCGAAAGCGTTCGACCGGAACCCATCTCCCGAGGGGGCGTACACGTCGAAGCTGGACCCGTTGCGGAACAGCAGCCCCTCCGAGCCCTTCGACAGCGAGATCTTCACGAACTCCTCGCGCGCCTTCACGTCTGGGTACAGCCGCTGCAGAGGAGCCGCCACGTCTTTCTTGAACCGCTCGCCCGCCTTCGCACCCGTCGTCGCGAGCGTCCAACCCACCAGGTAGTCCTCACGCAGCGCGCACCGACCGATCAACGTCGCCTGGATCGCCGTCGTCTTCGTCGTACGCCGAGGCTCCAAGATGCCGTTCACCTTCAAGCCTGCGGCGAGGGTGTCCGTGATCGCGAGCTGGATCGGCGTTGGCCCCACGATCTCGCCCGCGAAGTTCCGACGCTGATCGAGTCGCAGAAGCCGAGCACCCTCAAGGAACTCACGCCGAGAGTCCTCCGTCGTCACAAAGCCCGTCGAATGCAACGGCTCCGGAATCAACGAACGACGCTCCAACCACGTCGACTCATCCTGCAAATCAGCGAGTGTCGGGTGAACCGTCATGCTGCTCTCTCATCTCGGGGGGAGGGGCGCGTGTTGAGCCGTAGGCGGGGGTCGTGGTGATCTCCACCAAAAAAGTCCTCGGCGCCCGGGTTGTCCGCTCTCAGGCCCATGGCAGCGCCTTGAACGTAGACTTGGTGCTGCGTCGTGCGTTGGTGATGGCGGCTCCCATGCGTCCTCCGTGTGCACGGTTGCCAACGCACTGCCCGCTCTTGCTGCGGTGCTCGGGTGCAGCGTTGTCGATGGACTCGCCGCCGTTGGGGTCGAGGTGTCCGACGTCGAACACGACCTTGCCCTCAGCGTCGATAGGCAGTGGGGCACCGCATCGCCAGCAGCCCACCACCTCACCGCGCTCGTACGCTGCCCTGACCTGTGACCTGATCGTGCGTGTGGTGCGCGACCACTCGGGGCTCTTGTGCTTGTGCGTCATGCTGCTCTCCTCGGATCGGCGAAGTTATCCATAGGCTCTAGTGAGGTGGTCCCGTTGAGCCGATCTGATTCCTCTTGTCTCTCCTGTTTCTCCTTTCCTCCTAGGGGGGACTGTGAGCGTCCCCCAACCGGAGGCTGAGCGTCCCCCAACTGGGACGTTGAACGTACCCCTGCGGGAGACGCCGAGCGTCCCCCAACTTTGCGTGCACGGTGTTCGGCGGTGCGCTGGGAAGCGGTGGCATCGAGCACCAGGTCATATACCGCGCGACGCCCGTTCCCACCCACGCGGTACCTCTTGATGGCGCCCAACTTGACCAGTCCGTTGAGCGCGACCTTGACCGCCTTGAACGCTGCATCCCGCTCTCGTTCGCCGTCCTCATCCTCGGGCGCGTAGTCCGGAACACGGCGTCCGAGGATGAGGGCTAGGGCCTCTCGTGAGTCGAAGTAGCGCGGAGGCTTGTCTGCGTCGAGAGCGGTCAGGCACATGCCGACCAGCAGGCGGAACTCGTTCGGGTTGAGTTGGATGTCGGCCCCGTACGCGATGGCCCTACCGACTAGACCAGCTCCCACGTCACCACCTCCTCTTGACGGGGTGCCATCTGCGGACCTCGTCAGAAGCATGCAGACGGCAGCAGTAGTGAGGCCCGGGATGTCCGCTGTTGAGCATGCACCGCCCATGCGGCAACTGCTCTCTGCACAACGGAGACCCGGACCCGATCATTACGACTTCGTCTCCTCGCGGAACCTGATGTGCCTCTCGCCGGTGTCGTCGGTCAGGATGACGACGAGGCTGGCTAGCTTGTTGAGCGTCGCGCTGTCGAGCCAAAGGCGTGCTGGGTGGCCGTCCTCGCGGTAGTTGATAACGGCAGCGCGCTCTTGGCCCGTGACGTTGCGTGCGGCGGCGTTAGCAGTTGGGTCTTTCATGCTGCGGTCCTTCCCTCGAAGCTGAGGACGCCTGAGCGGATCAGCTCCTGTTCGAGCAGGTCGTCTGCGAGCGCGAACAGGTCGGGGCGAGTGTTGCGGGCCATCATCTCGATCTCGCTCATGCGGCCTCTCCCATCGCCGCGGCCTCAGTGCGTTCGACGTAGTCGGCGATCAGCTCGAAGAGCGTGTCGCCGGAGAGTGAGGTGTCAGGATCGGGCTCGAGCTTGCCGTGAGCGATGACGCCGTTCTCGATGGTCCAGCCCCAGCGGATCTCCACGTTCTCGTCGGAGTACTCGTAGATCCACCCGACGTATCCGTCCTCGAAGATGCCGTCGAATGACACTGTGCGCGCCCACCGGGGTGCGTGCGCGGCGATCTCGGGGTGCGCGGCGAACATCTCGCGACACTCCTCGATCGGGGCGTCTCGCTCGCAGAGCGTCCGGATCTCGAGCGCGCTCATTCGTCGATCTCCCGAAGCTGCTCGTCGACTGCGGCGAGGCGACGGATCGGACGCCGCTTGTCGGGTGTCAGGGTCGCGCTGGGTAGCTTCACCCGGGTGTCGGGAAGCTCGATCGCGAGCTCGACGAGGCGTGCTGCGAGGCCAAGGGCGTAGTGCTTGTCGATCTCATCGAGAACGACGTTGTCGCCGTCCACGATGGCGAGGCAGGACTGTGCGCCGGTCTCGTGGTCAAAGAGAACGACGACGTGCTCGGCCGCGTTGTCCATGATCCATTCGCGCTCGGTGGTCATGCGGGCACCTCCGTCACCTTGCGATCCCACGATTTGACCCAGTCGGCAACGATGTCGATGTCGATGCCGCACAGCCAGAGGAAGGCCGAGTTGATGGTGCCCTCGTGGACGATGTCGTTCATGGGGGACCGCAACGTCGCCGTGGTGTCGTGGATCGACACCTTCATGTGCTCACGGCGTGCGAGGCCGCGGAGTCTCGCTGCTGCGCGACTGACCTGTGCGGCGGTAGGCGGGTAGTGCTTGTCGGCCCGGACGATCAATGCGTCGTCGTCATCGGCCATGACGACGACGTACACGCCCATGAAGATCCAGACGCCGTCGCGAGTGCTGTACACGCCCCAGCGCTGCTCTCCCTCTTCACCTTCATAGGACGGGGAGTAGTGGACGTGCCGGCGCATCACCCCGTCTTTGTAGTGCGGGCTGTAGGACTCCCAGACGTGGACGAGGTTCTTGCGACCAAGTCGTTGCTTCGGCCACTGGCTGACGATCTCGCAAGTGTTGCCCGATGCGCGCCAGTCGTCGCGCTCCTGGACGAACGCCTGTCGACGCATCTCGGCGAGATCGATGCGTTCCTGCGTGATTGCCTTGAACCGATCCTGGATGCTCGCGATCGAGTCGGCGGGGGATAGCATGGTGTTCATGAGTTGATTCCTTCGGGGATCGGAGCCCTCGACACCCTGGCCGGTGTTGGGGGCTTTTTCTTTGGTGGTCAGCATCACGACGCCTCCGTGAACGCGGCGTTGATGAACTCGTTCAGGTCCGATTCGCGGACCATGCGGCGCCCTCCCACGCGACCCGACTTGAGCTGTTCGCTCGCGATGAGGTGTCGGACCGATGTGGGCGTTCGACGAAGCCGCTCGGCGACTTCATCGACAGTGAGCAGGCTGATCGCGACTGCCTGTGTGGCGGTGATCGACATTGATGTTCTCCGATTTCTAGTCGAGTACGACTCGATTTGCGATTCAAAGGTAACACGGAAAACTTGTCGTGCGCGACTAGAATCGAGAAAATCTCCTCAATCGCTAGTTGTGCACCACTAAAGTTGAGCCATGACCTCTGATGAGCAGATTGGCAAGAACCTCGTCGAGCTCCGTGGTGACCGAAGCCAGAAGGATCTTGCGGACGAGATGCGCAAGCGCGGCTTCCGGTGGTCCCAGGCCACGGTGTGGAGCATCGAGAAGGGCGAGCGTCCGCTGCGACTGAGCGAGGCGGATGCAGTTGCGGACATCTTGGGCGAGACAGTTAACATGCTTGTGGCGACCGGAGAGAAGTTCACGGTGACGATGCTTTTCCGTGCCGTCCGTGACCCGCTCGACGAGATCGAATCGCTCACGGACGAGGCATTTCGGGAGCAGAAGACGATGGCTCTACTCGCAGGGCACCTCGTCGATGACGAAATGCGCCGGCTAGCGTTCCGTGATTCGCCGCTGCGCGCCGCGTGGACTGCGATGGTCACCGCGATGGAAAAGCACGATGCTTGGCGGCGCACGTCTGACCAGGTTGACGGTCCAGATGCTCTTGAACCCTCACCCGAGTACGACGCTCTGATCGAGTTCTGGCGGTCGGAGATAGCCAGCTACACGCCGAGCAGAGAGAACGATGGCGTCGATCAAGCAGAGGGCTGACGGGGTCTGGCGGGCTCGCTACCGGGATCAGAACGGCAAGGAGCACGCGAAACACGCGCCGACGAAGAAGCTGGCTCAGAAGTGGCTCGACGAGCAGACGGCCGCGATGGTCACGGGTCAGTGGGCTGACCCGAGTGCGGGCCGCGCAACGTGGGATGAGTGGGTGTCTCGGTGGCTTGCGATGCAGGTGTGGGCTGGTGGCACGGTCACGGCGGCGACGACTGCCGTCGAGTCGGTGCCCTGGCGCCAGAAGGCCATTCGCGACGTGAAGGCCGGCGACGTGCAGACCTGGGTGACAAAGGAGGCTGAGCGCGGCCTAGCTGCCTCGACTATCCGTACACGCCTGAACTACGTGCAGATGGCGTTCCGGGCGGCTGTGGATAACCAGGTGATCGCACGCAGCCCTGCAGTCCGGGTGAAGACGCCGCGGCAGCGCAAGCGTGAGGCGACGATGAAGATCCTCACCGCCGAGCAGGTGAGCGCCGTGCTCGAGGCATCGGGCGACTTCCGGCCATTTGTTGAAGTCTGCGTGTTCGCGGGCCTTCGCCTCGGCGAGGCCGCGGGATTGCAGCACGGCGACCTACATCGTGATGTCAACACGATCTCGGTGCATCGTCAGGTGCAGGGGTCGTCGATCCCGACAACGAAGATCACGCCTCCGAAGGCTGGGTCTGAGCGCGACGTGTTCGTGCCGGCCGAACTCATCGACATGCTTTCAAGTACGACGTCCGGACTTGACCAGTTCCTCTTTCGGACACCGATGGGACACCTGTACAACCGGAACAGCGCGGGGGAGCGGTGGCGTAGCATCCGTCGACAGGTCGGTCTCGGTGACGATGTGACCCTGCACACTCTGAGACACACATTTGCGTCGAACCTGATCGCGTCAGGGTGCGACGTCGTGACCGTCCAGCGCGCGCTTGGGCACTCTCAGCCGTCGATCACGCTCAACGTCTACTCCCACCTGTGGCCGTCCGCCGAGGACAAGACCCGAACGGCCACGTCGGCGTTCATGAAGCAGGTATCCGCTATCTGAGGAACAGGTGGGGGAAGCGGACGAGGAGCAGGCTGCGCGCCTCCTCTTGAGTCAACTTGCCCAGTGGGTCGATGCGCTCTAGGAACTCGAGGGTGGTCTCGATCGCGTCTTCGTCGCCGGTCGGCCGCGCGACACGCGGGCTCACGAGGGCTTGCAGCTCCTCACGAACCACACGGCGGACGAGCCGTTCTAGCTCGTGCTGCGGACTGGCGGCGGACTCTGGCACGAAAACCCCAGGTCGGCGGCAGGGCTTACCGGTAGTTGATGAACTGCAGGTCGATGTCGAGATCGGACCCCTTGAGGAGGGCGATCACGGCCTGCAGGTCGTCTCGACTCTTCGACTGCACGCGCAGCTCGTCGCCCTGGATCTGGCTCTTGACGCCCTTCGGGCCCTCGTCGCGGATGATCTTGCCGATCTTCTTCGCGTTCTCCGAGGAGATGCCGTCCTTGAGGGACGACACGATGCGGAACTCCTTGCCGCTCGCGAAAGGGTCGCCCGACTCGAGGCTCTTGAGGGAGATGCCCCGCTTGATGAGCTTGGACTGGAAGACGTCGAGCACGGCGTTCGCGCGCTCCTCCGTGTTGGCGGTGATCAGGACCTGCTCGCCGCTCCAGGCGATCGACGCACCGGTGCCCTTGAAGTCATAGCGCTGCTCGATCTCCTTGCGGGCCTGGTTGAGGGCGTTCTCGGCCTCCTGGTGATCCACTTTCGAGACGATGTCAAAGGAACTGTCAGCCATACGGAGAGTGTAACGATCGGAGACGCGGGAGGCATGCGTCGGCGTTGCTTCCTCGTTCCCGTGCGCGCCGGTCTTACCGTGGAGACATGGCACGGGTAGGGGGACGGAATCTGGCGATGAGCTGGATCGCGGGTGTGCTGTGCACGGGTGTGATCCTGGGGCTCCTCTGGTTCGCGATCCCCATAGTGCCCACCCTCGCGACGTTCGCCGGCGACACTCTGCGAACGCTGCTTCCCTGACGACCCTCGAGCGCCAGGATCCGCGCCGCGACCGGTCGGGCGACACGTCGGCACGCCTCCGGGGGAGGGCCGACGCGCGGCGGTAATCTCGCAGAGCACACATCCGATGAGAGGCGCACCCATGAGTGACCCCGAGGTTCCCCAGCCCGAGCGGCGGAAGGACGTCGATGACGTCGTCGACAGCGCGAACGCTGGACTCGACGCCGCCGAGGCCGCCCGCGCGGACGTCCCCGGTCGTTCGTCGACGGATGCCGCGGAGGGCGACGTCCCCGCACCGCGCACGGATCCCGCCGTCGACCCCGATCTCGCCGCCTTCGAGGCGGCCGAACGCGAGCACCCCGGCACGTTCTCCACGCCGGAGCTGAACGACCTCGCGCGCTCCGAGGAGCGCGATTCCTCCTTCTCCGATCGGGATGCCGACGCAACGGCCGCGCACTCCGCTCCGAGCGCGCGCAACGAGTCGACGATGGCGTCTGCTGCCTACTCGTCGCCCGACGACACCGAGACGCGCGTCGTGCCCTCGGAGCCGGTCGTCGCGGAGAGGACGGCCGTCGCGGAGCCGGCCGCCGCCCCCACCTTCGCTCAGCAGCCCATCTTCGTCCAGGCGCCCGAGCCGCCGCGCGAGCGCGGCAACCGTGGGACCGCCGGAGCCATCGGGCTGCTCGCGACCCTCGCGTTCGCGATCCTGTACCTCGGCACGACGCTGGGTCTCGGCGCGTGGACCGGGGACGTCACCGCCGAGAACATCGGGGAGGCCGCCCTCGCCCCGCTGACGACCTGGGGCTTCTGGGTGCCGGTCGTGGTCTTCTTCCTCGGGTTCTGGCTGCTCGGTGCCTTCATCAACCGCGGCCGGTGGGGCCTGTGGGTGGTGTTCGGCATCATCGTCGGCCTCTTCGCCTGGGGCGGCCACCTGCTCGGTCAGCTGTTCGAAGAGCGGTTCTGGCTGCTCACCGCCCGCGAGGGAAGCGAACTGATCGGCGAGCAGCTGTTCGCGCCGCTCGCGATCGCCGCCTTCGTGTTCGGTCGTGAGCTGACCATCTGGTTCGGAGCGTGGGTAGCCCGCAGCGGAGCCCGCAAGACCGAGCTCAATGCCGAGGCCCAGCGCGAGTACGAGCGCACTCTCGAGGCCGGCCCGACCCTTTCGAGGTGATGGCCGAGACTTCGTCGCCGAACCCCCGCGGACACGGATCCGCGGGGGTTTCGCGCGTCCTGGCGCTCACTCTCGCCACGATCGGTTTCTTCGCGCTGGCAGTGTTCGGACTGGGTGCTCTCAGCGTCGCGACCGACGCCGACATCATCGCAGTTCGCGGCCTCGGGCAGATTCCGGGGGTGGTCGGGATGCTCGCGGCTCTCCTCGCCTTCGCGATCATGCTGTGGTCGTCGCTGCGCCGACAGCATCCGTCGTTCCTGTCGGTGCCGACGACGGCTCTCGCCGCCGCCCTGTCCCACCTGATCGTGCTGTGGGTTGCGGTGCTGCTGGCGCGCGGCGATCTCGTCGTCGCGACGGCGGTGGCCGGTGATCTGGTGCGTGGTGGAGCGAGTGCCGTGCTTCTGGTGGCGGCGGCGATCGCGGCCTGGGCGGGCGTGGCCCTCCGCCGCACCAGATCTGGCCGGCCGAGATGGCCGTGGGAGGACGAGGGCCCGGAGTGATGCCCCGCCGTCCAGCGTGAAATCGCCACGCAGGGCGTGCGCGCATCGTACGCTCTACGTGTGGAGCGCTCACTGGAGACGCAGGTCGACCAGGCCGTGGAGGCCTGGCTTCGCTGGGTGCCGCGCTGGGAGCCGGCCACCCATCGGGGGCGCGTCGCGCCCTGTCGCCGGTGCCTCGGGTCCCCGATCCTCTCCGCGGCCGGCATCGGCGCGAACGCCCCGCACGGCGTGCAGCACGGTCTGTCGACCCGCATGAAGACCATCGTCGACCATGCGGTCGCGGAGTACACCGCGCGGAACCTGCCGATGCTGCAACGGGAGCTGGATCAGCAGGCCGCCCGCAACCGCGCGCGCAGCTATCGCCCGGCGGACGACCTGGATCCCGAGTTCGACGGCCTGCCGCTCGACCCGGAGCCGGTGCCAGGCGCGCCATTCCTGTTCACGATCGCGGGCCTTGCCGATGACGAGTCCGCGGCGCTGCCGCCGCTCCCGCCTCTGACGGACGAGGCCAAGGCAGCGCTGCGCCAGGAGGTGGCGCTGGCGGACGAGTACGCCAACATGGTGGGCCGTGAGATCTGCGGCATCCTGCTCCGCCATCGCATCCGCATCCAGGCGGCCATCTCGCAGCACGTCGAGCCGCAGATCGAGGCGATGCTCGCAGAGCTGACGCAGTCGCTCGACTCTCCCTTCGACCCCGACCTGCCGTGATCGCTGGACGGTCGGCGCACATTTGACCGCTCACGTTACGCGGCATTACACTTGATCAGGTGTGTGCACGTCTCGACGTGCGCGCTGGGCGTCGGCTCCATGGCCGGTCCGCCCCCACGGCATACCCACCACCGCAAAGCTCGCCGGTTCCGGCGTGCCGGTGGGTCATGATGTGAAACCCATCACGCTGTCACCGTGCAGCACTATGAGGAGAGAACGTGCCAACCATTCAGCAGTTGGTTCGCAAGGGTCGCTCGCCCAAGGTCTCGAAGACCAAGGCGCCGGCGCTCAAGTCGAACCCGCAGCAGGCCGGGGTCTGCACCCGCGTCTACACCACCACCCCGAAGAAGCCGAACTCGGCGATGCGCAAGGTCGCTCGTGTGAAGCTCCGCAACGGCACCGAGGTCACCGCCTACATCCCCGGTGAGGGCCACAACCTGCAGGAGCACTCGCTGGTGCTCGTGCGCGGTGGTCGTGTCAAGGACCTCCCCGGTGTCCGTTACAAGATCGTCCGCGGCGCCCTGGACACCCAGGCCGTCAAGAACCGTAAGCAGGCTCGCAGCCGCTACGGCGCGAAGAAGGGCTGAGTCCAATGCCTCGTAAGGGTCCCGCCCCCAAGCGTCCCGTCGTCAACGACCCGGTCTACGGCGCTCCGATCGTCAGCCAGCTGGTCAACAAGATCCTGGTCGACGGCAAGAAGTCGCTCGCCGAGTCGATCGTCTACAACGCCCTCCGCGGCGTCGAGGCGAAGAATGGCCAGGACGCTGTCGCCACGCTGAAGAAGGCGCTCGACAACGTCCGCCCGACTCTCGAGGTCAAGAGCCGCCGCGTCGGTGGCTCGACCTACCAGGTGCCGGTCGAGGTCAAGCCTCACCGCGCCAACACCCTCGCCCTGCGCTGGCTCGTGAGCTACGCCAAGGGTCGTCGTGAGAAGACGATGACCGAGCGTCTGCAGAACGAGATCCTCGACGCGTCGAACGGTCTGGGTGCCGCGGTCAAGCGCCGCGAGGACACCCACAAGATGGCCGAGTCGAACCGCGCGTTCGCTCACTACCGCTGGTGACAGCCTCGCCCGCCTCCGGCCACACGCCGGGGGCGGGCACCCCCTCTTCGCAGTACGACTGCACGAAAAGATAAGGACACTCCTGTGGCACAAGACGTGCTCACCGACCTGAGCAAGGTTCGGAACATCGGCATCATGGCGCACATCGATGCTGGAAAGACCACGACGACCGAGCGCATCCTGTTCTACACGGGCGTCAACCACAAGCTCGGCGAGACGCACGACGGCGCCTCGACCACCGACTGGATGGAGCAGGAGAAGGAGCGCGGCATCACGATCACGTCTGCCGCCGTGACCTGCTTCTGGAACAAGAACCAGATCAACATCATCGACACCCCTGGTCACGTGGACTTCACGGTCGAGGTGGAGCGCTCGCTCCGCGTCCTCGACGGCGCTGTCGCCGTGTTCGACGGCAAGGAGGGCGTCGAGCCCCAGTCCGAGACCGTGTGGCGTCAGGCCGACAAGTACAACGTCCCCCGCATCTGCTTCGTCAACAAGATGGACAAGCTCGGCGCGGACTTCTACTTCACCGTCGACACCATCATCAACCGCCTCGGTGCCAAGCCCCTCGTGCTGCAGCTCCCGATCGGCGCCGAGAACGACTTCGTCGGCGTCATCGACCTCGTCGAGATGCGCGCGCTGGTCTGGCCCGGCGACGCCAAGGGTGACGTGACCATGGGTGCGTCGTACGAGATCCAGGAGATCCCGGCCGACCTCAAGGACAAGGCCGAGGAGTACCGCCAGCAGCTGCTGGAGACGGTCGCCGAGACCGACGAGGAGCTTCTGGAGAAGTTCTTCGGCGGCGAGGAGCTCACGGTCGCCGAGATCAAGGGCGCCATCCGCAAGATGGTCGTCGCCTCGGAGATCTATCCCGTGCTCTGCGGCTCGGCCTTCAAGAACCGCGGTGTGCAGCCGATGCTGGACGCTGTCGTCGACTACCTCCCGTCTCCGCTGGACGTGCCCGCCATCGAGGCGCACGACCCGAAGGACGAGGAGAAGATCATCGAGCGTCACCCCGACGCGAAGGACCCGTTCGCGGCCCTGGCCTTCAAGGTCGCCGTCCACCCGTTCTTCGGTCGTCTGACCTACGTGCGCGTCTACTCGGGCGAGCTCGAGTCGGGCGCCCAGGTCATCAACTCGACCAAGGGCAAGAAGGAGCGCATCGGGAAGATCTTCCAGATGCACGCCAACAAGGAGAACCCGGTCGAGAAGCTGACCGCCGGCAACATCTACGCCGTGATCGGCCTGAAGGACACCACCACCGGTGACACCCTCGCCGCGATCGACGCGCCGGTCGTCCTCGAGTCGATGACGTTCCCGGAGCCGGTGATCGAGGTCGCCATCGAGCCGAAGACCAAGGCCGACCAGGAGAAGCTGGGTCTCGCGATCCAGAAGCTCGCTGAGGAGGACCCGACCTTCCGTACCGAGCTCAACCCCGAGACCGGTCAGACGACCATCAAGGGCATGGGCGAGCTGCACCTCGACATCCTCGTCGACCGCATGAAGCGCGAGTTCCGCGTCGAGGCGAACGTCGGCAAGCCGCAGGTGGCGTACCGCGAGACGATCCGCAAGGCCGTCGAGAAGCACGACTACACGCACAAGAAGCAGACCGGTGGATCGGGCCAGTTCGCCAAGATCCAGTTCAACATCGAGCCGCTCGAGCTCGACGGCGAGAAGACCTACGAGTTCGTGAACTCGGTCACCGGTGGTCGCATCCCGCGTGAGTACATCGGCTCGATCGACGCCGGTTTCCAGGACGCCATGAACGTCGGCGTGCTCGCCGGCTACCCGATGGTGGGCGTCAAGGCGACCATCGTCGACGGTGCGGCGCACGACGTCGACTCCTCGGAGATGGCGTTCAAGATCGCGGGCTCCATGGGCTTCAAGGAGGCCGCTCGTCGCGCCAACCCCGTGCTGCTCGAGCCGCTGATGGCCGTCGAGGTCCGTACTCCCGAGGAGTACATGGGCGACGTCATCGGCGACCTGAACTCGCGTCGTGGCCAGATCCAGTCGATGGAGGACGCCGCCGGCGTCAAGGTCGTGCGCGCCTCGGTGCCGCTGTCCGAGATGTTCGGCTACATCGGCGACCTGCGCTCGAAGACCTCCGGCCGTGCCGTCTACTCCATGGAGTTCGACAGCTACGCCGAGGTCCCGCGCGCCGTGGCCGACGAGATCGTCCAGAAGGCCAAGGGCGAGTAACCCTTTCTGGGAGCCGGGTTCCGGCCCGGCTCCCAGGTCACCTACAACTTCACATTCCCTCTCTACTAAACTGAGAATCACACCCGTAGAGAACCGGTCGCAATCCAGTGCCCGGCACCTCTACAACGACGTCCTGAGGAGGACCCAGTGGCTAAGGCCAAGTTCGAGCGGACCAAGCCGCACGTCAACATCGGAACGATCGGTCACGTCGACCACGGCAAGACCACGCTCTCCGCAGCGATCTCGAAGGTGCTTGCTGACAAGTACCCCTCCGACACCAACGTGCAGCGCGACTTCGCTTCCATCGACTCGGCGCCGGAAGAGCGCCAGCGTGGTATCACCATCAACATCTCGCACATCGAGTATGAGACCCCGAAGCGTCACTACGCTCACGTCGACGCTCCCGGTCACGCCGACTACGTCAAGAACATGATCACCGGTGCGGCTCAGATGGACGGCGCGATCCTCGTGGTCGCCGCCACCGACGGCCCCATGGCTCAGACGCGTGAGCACGTGCTGCTCGCCAAGCAGGTCGGCGTTCCGTACCTGCTCGTCGCGCTGAACAAGTCCGACATGGTCGACGACGAGGAGATCCTGGAGCTCGTCGAGCTCGAGGTCCGCGAGCTGCTCTCGAGCCAGGGCTTCGACGGCGACAACGCTCCGGTCGTCCAGGTCTCCGCTCTCAAGGCCCTCGAGGGCGACGAGAAGTGGACCGAGAAGATCCTCGAGCTCATGCAGGCCGTCGACGACAGCGTGCCGGACCCCGAGCGTGACCGCGACAAGCCGTTCCTGATGCCCGTCGAGGACGTCTTCACGATCACCGGTCGTGGAACCGTCGTCACGGGTCGCGCCGAGCGTGGCACCCTGGCCATCAACTCCGAGGTCGAGATCGTGGGTCTGCGCCCGACGCAGAAGACGACCGTCACCGGTATCGAGATGTTCCACAAGCAGCTCGACGAGGCATGGGCCGGCGAGAACTGTGGTCTGCTGCTCCGCGGCACCAAGCGTGAGGACGTCGAGCGCGGCCAGGTCATCGTGAAGCCGGGTTCGGTCACGCCGCACACCGACTTCGAGGGCACCGCGTACATCCTGTCCAAGGACGAGGGTGGCCGCCACAACCCCTTCTACACGAACTACCGCCCGCAGTTCTACTTCCGTACCACCGACGTCACCGGCGTCATCTCGCTGCCCGAGGGCACCGAGATGGTCATGCCGGGCGACACCACCGACATGACGGTCGAGCTGATCCAGCCGATCGCCATGGAGGAGGGCCTCGGCTTCGCCATCCGTGAGGGTGGTCGTACGGTCGGCGCCGGTACGGTGACGAAGATCATCAAGTAAGCATCTGCTTCCTGCGAAAGGGGTCGGACCTTCGGGTCCGGCCCCTTTCGTCGTCCCGGCGCGCATCTTCTTGATACATGGGCTTGAATACAACTTGAAGTGTCATATAGGGTGAGAGTCGCTGCACTTCGTGCAGCCCGTGTGCGTCTCCCGGGGTCAAGGCCGGGATGACGACTGTCGATGCGTTCCGCTGAAAGCCCCGAGGGTTCGCGGGCGCGCATCCGTGGTGTGCATGCGCGAGGGGAGTGCCTGCACACCGGGGAGTGGCGTGCGGGGTCATAGGGGAGTTTCAGCATGCGTTCGACCCTGCGTCGAAAGATGAATCAGCGCGCCCGGAGACTGACGGCCGTCACCGCCGTCGTCTCCCTCATCGCGGGAGCACTGGCTCTCGGGGTGTCGGCGCAGATGGCCACCGCCGCGCCCTGGGCGCCGCGCGTCTCCGCCGACAACGTCGATCCGGCGTCGGCCGGCAAGGACTTCGTGCTCGCGGGCGAGAATGTCGGCTTCGACATCGCCGTCGCGAACGCCGACGGGGGAGCGCAGTTCAACCTGAGCCTCGTGGCCACGCTCCCGGCATCCGTCTCCTTCGTCTCAGCCGGCGCGTTCGGTTCGCCGACCGTCTTCCAGGCCGGAGAGGTGCTGCCCAACCGATCGCGTACGGTCGACACCGACTGCCTCGCGGCCGGCCTTGCGCTGTCGGATGAGCCTCCGCTGTGCTCCGTGCCCGAGGGCCAGCAGGTCTGGGTGTGGTCGAACGTCAACGACCTCCCGCAGGGCGCGACCGTGTCGTCGACGGTCACGGTCGCTCCGATCGCCGACCTGTACCCCGTCGGCGGCGAGGTCGGCTTCTCGATCCGTGCGTACACGAGTGACGACCCCTCCCGCCTTCCCACATTCGACGGCTCGCCCAGCGTCGCGAAGACCACGACCCACACGTCCGGCGCGGGCACCGCGACCGACGACGTGCCCGTGCAGGCCCTGCGCATCGTGAAGAGCGAGCCGAGCGTCGAGAGCGAACTCCTCCGCGGCGTGCACCGCAACGTCACCACCTACACGCTACGGGTCGAGAACACCGCGCGCGGGGTGACGTCCGGCGTGACGGTGACCGACTACCTGCCCGCCGGCCTCGAGTACCTCGGGCTCGCCGCGATCGACAACTCCTCCCGTGCGGAGTACCCGGGCGCGGGTCCGGTGTCCGGCGGCACGACCGCCGGGGAGAGCGTCGACACGATCCCGGTCACCGCGGCAGAGGCAGCGGCGCTGGGACTGCCCGGTGCAGGCGTGTACACGAAGATCGTGTGGACGCTGGGCGACCTGGCGGCCGGCGCGACGGCCGAGATCCGCTATCACGCCGGCGTGCCGCTCCTGGCCAATGCTCTGTGGCCCGCCGGCACCGCTCCGGCGACCGCAGCGGGCACGCAGGCTGCGAACCTCGACAACAACACGGGCTCCTCCACCCGCCACGGCGGCGCCGACAACGCCGAGGCCGCTCAGACATTCCGCAACGTCGCGGTCGTCGCGGGCACCTACCAGGGGCCCGTGCTGGGTGGTGACCCGGCATACCGCGCCGCCACCGACGATGACGACGAGATCATCGAGGCGGTCGACATCCGCGTCGTGAAGGGCGTCGAGTCGAGCGGTCTCTTCGCCACGGGGTCCGTCGCCACCTACTCGGTGCGCGTGGACGTGAGCGAGTACGTCGACGCGTCGAACATCGTGCTGACCGACGTCATCCCGAACGGTCTCTGCCCCGCCTTCCCGGTCTCCGGCGGCGACACGGTGCTGACGATCGACGATCGCACCGTGTCGAAGGAGGGTTGGAACCTCGAGGTCCCCGGCGACGCATGCAACCTGCCGACAGAAGCGCGCGGTGCCGTGCTCTCGTCCGAGCTGCAGCTGACCGCCCTCGCGTATGACACGACCGACGGCACCTTCACCGCCACTTTCGCCGTCGACGACCTCGCCGCTGGTGCCTCCTTCACCGGGGAGTATTCCGTCATGCAGCGCCCGAACTACACCGGCGCGAACGGCGGGACGAGCTCGGGCGACCGGTTCCTCAACCGGGTCCAGGTCGCAGCCGAGACCACCCCGATCGCGGCGATCGCGAACGACCCGGCGCTGAGCGCGAAGGTCGGCGGCACCCGTCACGCGCTCGACGACTCGTCGGCACTGATCACCTCGAACTACACCGGTCTCGAGAAGGTCGTGCTCGAGCGCGGCGACTCGCCGACGGATGCAGACGCGACGTGGTCCGCCGAGAGTTCGACGCCGTTTTCGCCCGGCGACGACGTCTGGTACCGCGTGACGGTGCCGTTCGCGACGGGTATCGACACGCGCAACCCCATCCTCACCGACTACCTCCCCGAGGGCGTCGAGATCGCCGAGATCCAGTATGGATTCCGCGGCATGCCCGGCTTCACCGACACCACCGGACCCGTGGCCTGGGGTTCCGGCACGTTCCCGACGGACTACATCCCGAACACCGCGGCGAGCGGCACTTCGCTCACGTGGGAGTTCGGCGCCCACAACCGCAACGCCAGTGGCGACCGCTTCATGCCGGCCGGGAGCGCGGCGATCATCTACATCCGCGCCGAGGTCGTCTCGCAGTCGGCATCGCGCGACGACGTCGACAGCCCGCTGAACCACGCCAAGTACCAGCAGGTCAACGTCGACGGCGAGATCTCGTTCCTGCGCGACGACGCGGGCATCGACCTCGACTGGGGAGCGACCCTGACCAAGGGCATCCGCGCGGTCAACGGCTCCGTGATCGGCGACGGCTTCGGCGCGCGGATCCCCACGCGCCAGGTCGTGCAGGGGGATGCCGTCGAATACCGCATCGACGTCACCGCACCGCAGAACACGACGACCGACCACGTGGTCTGGGACGTCCTGCCCGCCGGTGTCACGAAGGCGGACGTCGGCTCGTTCACCTCGGAGCTCTACGACGCGGGCACCGCCACGACCATCCCCGCCGGTGACGTCACCGTCGCGGCCTACGACGACGGCGACACCCTGCCCGACGGCATCTCGCTGGCGAGCGAGTTCGCCGGTCGCTCGGTGATCGCGTGGAAGGTCGGTGCCTCGGTGGCCGGCTCGACGGCCGCGACGGAGACCGCCCCTCAGCAGGTGCGCGGACTGACCCTGGGTTACACGCTGACCGTGCCGGCGGGGGTCGCGGGCGGCGGAGCCGCCGCACAGCTCACCCAGAGCTACACCAACACCGCGGGGCTCGTCAGCTACGCGGTCGAGAACAACCCGAGCCGCACCACCACGGTCGTGCCACAGGGCGACGGGGGAGGGCAGCAGCTCACCACCCGGACGCCGCGGGACGGCGAGGTCGCGGCATCCGACGACGGCACGGTCGGCACGGCCGAGGTGCACCTGCCCGACGTGGCGGTCGACAAGAAGCTCGTGTCGACCGAGGTCGCTCCGGTCGCGGACACGTCGACCGGGACCAGCGACCTGGGCGACGGCTCCCGCAACAGTGCGACCCAGATCGTGCAGGGCGAGAAGGCAGCGTTCGAGTACTCCGTGACGATCCCCGCGCGCACCACCGTCAAGGGGGCCGTGCTCTCCGACGACGGCAGGTTCGGCATCTCGCCCGGCTCGGGATCGATGGCCTATCAATACATCGAGGGCAGTGCGACGTTCTTCGGGCCATCGGGTGCCCCGCTGGCCATCGGCGCGTCCGCCGCCGACTTCCGCATCTCCGAGCGAGCGGGAGAGTCGCACGGCGTCCTCACCTTCCCCGACGTCTACACGAACAAGACGTCCGAGCCGCAGACCTTCCGTGCGCGCATCGCGGTGTGGGTGACCGATAGGGACGCCTCGACCTCAGGCGGCTCGCGGGTCGACATCGCCCACGGCACGACGCTGACGAACACGGCACGGCTGACCTTCGTCGACCCGAACGCGCAGGGCGGCGCGCGCCTGACCCGCACCGACACGGCGTCCGTCGACTTCGTCGAGCCGTCGCCGACGCTGACCAAGACCACGTCGTCGGCCACCGTCGCGGCGAACGGGACCGTGACCTACACGCTCACCGCGAGCAACGCGGCGAACCGCCCGGCGCTCTACGACGTCACGGTCATCGACTGCGTGCCGCAGCAGATCACGCCGTCCGCGCTCGCGCCCTCCGAGGGCACGGCTCGCATCCTCGCCGACACCTGCTCCGTATCCGCGAACGCGGCGATCCAGAAGGGCACCGGCAGCGGCACCCTCATCGAGTGGACCATCCCGGCCGTCCGCGGCACGGGTGCTGCCCCCACGCTGACCTACACCGGCACGGTCGAGGCGCTCGCGGGCGGCGGCTCCCAGTTCGTCAACCGCGCCGAGCTCAGCGGGTACACGCTGCCCCTCGCCGTGGGCGCCGATCAGGACACGGCCGACCGCCGCGGCCTCGTCACGCGCGCGGCCGACGCCACCGTGCGGATGCCCGACGCCTCCGTCACCAAGAGCGCGTCGCCGGCATCCGCAGCGGTCGGCGATACCGTCACCTACTCGGTCACGACGACGTTGCCGTCGAGTACCAACTTCTACGACGTCGTTCTCACCGACACCCTCCCGGCGGGCGTGGAGTTCCTCCCCGAGGGCACCAGCACTCAGAGCGTGCAGTGGACGGGTGCATCGGACGAGCCGAGCGTGGGCGCCCCGACGCTGCGCGGCAACGTGCTGTCGTGGACGATCGATCGGGACGACATCCTCGCCGCGGGCGACGTCCGCACGATCACCGTCACCTATCAGGCGCGTCTCACGACGGCGGTCACCTCGGCCGCTCCGGTCAACAGCGCGACCTTCGCCTGGAACCGGATCGACGGCACGACGGATCCCGCCGAGCGCGGTTCCGCCACGGCATCCGCTCCTGTGACGATCCTCAACCCCGACGTGACGATCGCGAAGGCGGTCAAGAACGTCGGCGCTGCCGACAGCAGCTACGGCTCGGCCTCCCTCGGCGGTCCCGACCAGACGTTCACCTACCGTGTCCGCGTGACGAACGCGAGCGGCGCCGGAACGGCACCCGCTCACGGCGTCGTCGTGACTGACACGGTGGACGCCGGCATCCGCATCGACACGGACCAGCAGGCTTTCGCCGGCGCGACGTTCTCGGACGCCGCGGCCCTGCGGGAAGGGCGAGGCGGGGTGATCACCTGGACGATCGATGGTCCGCTGAGCAACGTCGCCGGGTCGAACACCCGCGACTTCGTCTACGACGGCACGTTCATCGCCGCGCAGTCGCTCGGCACCGGCACGCTCGGGAACCGCGTCGTCGTGACGCAGTACGAGTCGGCGTCGAGCGGCGGATGGGCGTACCGGCCCGGCACCGGCACCCGCCCCGGCGGAGCCCCGCTGACGGCCAGCGCCACGTCGGGGAAGGCGGACATCACTCCGCGGTTCCCGCAGGTCGCACTGAGCAAGCGGGCGACCTCGGGCACCGAGGCCTTCGTCGGAGAGTCGTTCTCCTGGACACTCCAGGCTCAGAACACCGGCACCGGGGTCACGCAGACCATCACCCTGACCGACACGCTTCCGGCGAACTGGGAGTACGACGCGACCGTGACTCCGCGCCTCACGGTCGGCACGGCAGCCTCGGTCGCTCTCGGCGCTCCCGTGCTCGGTGCCCAGAACGGCCGCCAGACGCTGACGTGGACCTTGGGTTCGGCGAGCGGGCAGCCGATCCTGCCCGGCTCAGCGGACGGTGCGACGCTCACGCAGCGCACGCTGCTCGTGACGTTCGCGACGGTGCCGCACCCCGGTGCCCTGACCGCGCCCGGTGCCGGTCTGGCGATCAACCACCGCAACACGGTCGGCGGCTCGGCCACCGATGCGACCGGGTCGACGCGCAACGCGAGCGGAGCATATGCGGGTCCCGACGCCACCGCCGACGCCCACATCGGGCGTGCCGATCTGCGCATCGTCAAGCAGGCCGTCGGCGGCGACGCCCAGGGCGCCTGGACCGCCGGCGACACCGCACGGGCGGGGTACACCCAGCCGCAGTGGCGCATCACCGTCACCAACCAGGGCCCGGATGCCGCGAGCGGGCCGTTCCGCCTCACCGACTCGACCGACCTCCCGGCCGGTATGACGACCGGTGCCTTCACGGCCCGGTACTACTCGAGCGCGGCGGACACCACCGGCGTCCCTCTGACGCTGTCGGGTTCCGGTGCGGCATCCGATCCGTTCGTGGTCGGCGACCGCTCCCGCACGCTGAAGGCCGACGGCACGGACCGCATCGTGCTCGTCGCGAACGTCTCGATCCAGGCGCCGGCGACGGGCACGGCGACGAACAAGGCCGACGTCGTCGGTCGTACGTTCGAGCGGCCGGCTGACATCACGAAGGACAACGCGACCTCCGTCTCGAAGCCGATCTCGAGCGCGGCCGACCTCGCGGTGACGAAGACCGTCAACACGGCGGAGGTCACCGCGGGCCGTCCCGTCACGTGGGGCATCAGCGTGCGCAACAACGGTCCGTCCGCCGCCGTCTCGACCGGGACGTCCCCCATCACAGTCGCCGACGTGATCCCCGACGGCATCAGCGCCGTGCAGGATCCGTCCGCCGGACTCACGGCGTGGACGGTCGCGGCATCGAACGGCTGGCCCGCAACGGCGGGCGACACCGTCACCTGGACGTTCACGGGCTCGCAGCTGCCGGTCGGACCGGCGCAGGGACTGTCGCTCACGGGCACGGTCGACGCCTCGTGGACGGGTGGCGCAGTGCGCAACGTCGCGGTCGTCTCCCCGGGTGCGACGACCGATCCGGTCGCCTCGAACAACACGGGAGAGGCGTCGGTCACCCCTGGCGACGACACGACGCTGGCGATCGCGAAGACTCGCGTGGTCCGTGAGGGCGGAACGTGGAAGGATGCCGCGCAGTTCGGCGGCCCGCTTCCCGCTCTCGTCGCCGGCGAGACGATCAGCTACCGCATCGTCGTGACCAACAACGGTCCGGCCGATGCCCGCGACGTCCGCGTCGTGGACGAGGTGCCCGGCATGCTCGCCTACGCCTCGGTGGATGACGAGAACGGTCGGTGGACGCGTACCGCCGGCCCCGGAACGGATGACACGTTCGCCGTCGCGGGCACCGTGCCCGCCGCTGCCGGCGACAACACCCGATCGTTCGTCGTCACGTACGTCGTCGATTCCACGCTGACCCCTGGCTCCGACGTCGAGAACCAGGCCAGGGCTGAGGCGACGAACTCGACGAACACCCCTCGGGACGGCGATACCACCGGATCGAACCGTGTGGCGGACCTGTCGATCGTGAAGCAGGCGCTCGGCGCCGACGGATCGCCCGTCGCGGACGGCGTGGTGCCCGAGGTGACGGCCGGCACGCAGACGCGCTTCCTCCTCACGGTCACGAACGACGGCCCGAGCATCTCGAGCACTCCGATCGACGTCTCCGACCGTCTGCCGGCCGGGCTGTCGTACGTCTCGTCGACCATCGACGTGGCCGGTGCCGGTGCGCGCACCGCCACGGCCGCGGTCTCGGCCGACGGCCGGTCCCTCTCGTGGGCAGCCCTCACCGGCGCCGACACGCTCGCAGCAGGGCAGACGATCGCGATCGTGGTGACGGCCACCGTCGCGCCGGACGTGCGTCCGCAGCGACTCGTCAACACCGCCGACGTCTTCGGACCGGAGGACTCCGACCCGACCGACGATCACAGTGAGGCGTCGATCGACATCGTGACGCTCGCCGAGCTCACGCTCGCGAAGGACGTCGTCGCAGGCCCATGGATCGCGGGCACCGAGATCGAGTACACGCTCACGGTGCGCAACGACGGACCTTCGGTCGCGGACGCCTTCGTGACGGATGTGCTGCCCGATGGGCTCTCGGCCGTGTCGATCGCGGGCGCCGGATGGACGTGCGAGGTCTCGGACCAGACCTGTGAGCGGGCGGCTCACCCGCTCGGGGACAGCACGATCACCATCGTGGCGCTCGTCGGCTCGAACGTCCTCACCGGCACGTCGCTGACGAACACGGCGACCCTGTCATGGAACGACAGCCGGGCCACGTCTCCGCACCAGGTGTCGGACACGGCGGTCATCGACGTGACGACGGACGCCGATCTGCGCCTCACCAAGACCGCGATCGACGCCGACGGCGCCGAGGTGCACCGAGCCGTCGCGGGGGAGACCACCCGGTACCGCCTCGAGGTCGAGAACCTCGGAGCGAGCGATGCGGTCGGACCGATCGCCGTGGTCGACGAGCTGCCGGTCGGCATCGCGTTCGCCGGCCTGGTCGGCGCGTCCGCTGACGCCTGGACCGCGAGGGTCGATCCGTCCGCCCCGCAGTCCGTGACCTTCACGCTCGCGCCGGCGGAGACGGGTCTCGTGAGCGGGGCGTCCGCTCCGGCCATCGAGTTCGACGCGTTGGTCGACCCCGCGGTCGGTCACGGCACCGTGCTGACGAACGCCGCCGTGGTCGCCTCGGGGACTCCGGACGCGAACGTCGCGAACGACCGCGACACGGCCGAGGTGACCGTCGTCAGGGAGGTCGACCTGTCGATCGCGAAGACGCATGACGCGGATGCCGTGCGCATCGGCGACGAGCTGACCTTCACCCTGCAGGTCGCGAACTCGGGTCCCTCGGAGGCGACGGACATCGTCGTGACCGATGTCGTCCCGGCCGGACTCGAGGTGCTCACGGCCCTCGGCGACGACGTCGGCGACGCCTGGACCGTCGAGGCCATCGAGCCCGTCGACCAGGATGACCCGAGCGCCGGGACCCGGGTCGTCGCGCGGTACGAGCAGCCTCTCGCCCCGGCGGAGGACGCCGCACCGCTCGTCATCGAGACGCGCGTGCTGGTCGGCGCGTACCCCGAGGTCGTCAACACGGCCGCGGTCACCGCTGCGGAGGTCAGCGGTCAGCATCCCGACCGCACGCCGGACGACAATAGCGCGGAGGATGCCGTCGCCGTGCCGCCGATGGCCGCGCTCACCGTCACCAAGACGGCCGTCGGGACGTTCCAGGCGGGCAAGACGGGTCTGTACCGCATCGTCGTCCGCAACGACGGTCCGACCGCCGACCCCGGTGCCGTCGTGGTGACCGATGCCCTGCCCGAGGGGATGTCGTTCGCAGGCTCGCCCGACACCACGGCGCGCGCGGACGGACGCCTCGTGACCTGGACGCTCGCCGACGGTCTCGCGGTCGACGAGGAGGTCACGCTCACGGTGCGCGTGAACCTCGCGCAGGCCACGTACCCGGCCGTGACGAACGTCGCGTCAGTCTCCTCCGCGAGCGAGCAGACATCCGAGGCGCGCCTCGTCTCCGCCGCGGACGTCGACGTGCAAGCGGCTGACCCGCTCGCGACGACCGGCGCGGAACCGGTGTGGGGTCTCGCGCTCCTCGCCGCGCTCACGATGCTCGCAGGCGGGCTGTTCCTCGCTCGCCGTCGCAGTGCGGCAGGGGAGTAGGAGCCGCCGGCAGTTCCCCGCAGAAGGGTGTGACGGAGCCGTTCGGTGACGCTCCGTCACACTCTTCTTCCTCGTGCCGTCCCCTCCGTGCAGAATGAACGTGACGAGCGAGATCCCTCGCCGTCGATCATCGAGAAGGGGGCCCGCATGGGTATCGAGGACGCCGTCAACAAGGGCAAGGACCTGTACGAGCAGAACAAGGACAAGATCGCCGAGGCGGTCAAGAGCGAGCAGGCCGAGGACATCAGCGACAAGGTCCTCGACGGCGTCGCCGACTTCGCCAAGAAGATCGCGCCCGGTGCGGCCGACAAGATCGACGAGATCCGCGACAGCGCCGACAAGGCCGTCGGCAACGAGTAAGCGGCCTCGCACAGACGCTGGGCGGCGGCTCTCCGGGGGAGGGCCGCCGCTTCGCTGCATCCGGGACCGGGTTTTCCACAGGGCGGTATCGCGTTTCGGCGGACGATGCCTTTAGAATGATGTCGACCGCCTGGGGAACATGCGGTCGGGGACGTCGAAGGGGTTCGACCTCCCATGTCTGCGCGGCTCGTCCGCGTCACAACTGGGGAAGCGATTTTGGGGATCATCGTGCGACGCGCGCACTCTGTGCGCCCTGGCGTCTTCCCGCCTGCACGGCGGACGTTCCGCCGTGCCCTCGGTCGAGGGCTCCGGCGTCCCTTCACGTCGGGGTTCTCGCGTTCGGTGTGCCCCCTCGCACTGAACGCCCTCCCCAAGCGGGGCGAGGCATGGGGATGCCTCGCCCCGCTCTCCCCCTGAGCAGCGGCGCGTATTCGCGCTGCTGAGGCGTCTGATCGACGTCCTCAGCAGATGCTCAGCGAGCGCGACACGCCCGGGTTTGCAGAACGGAAAACCGCCGTGGCAGAATAGACAGGTTCGACATTCCGGCGCGCTCAGCGTGCGCCGGATCACCACCAGGGCAGTGCATAGGCGGCGCGACAGCGCAGGGACCTAGGCCGCGGGTGGCAGGACACCCCCGACACCTTCATCACGAGGGCTTCGCCGTGCGCGGCGGAGGTCGGCAATCCGCTCGCCGAGAGGCGTGCGGGCTGACAGCAGAACAGTGGTGCGCAGACCGGTTCGCAGAACCGATCGAGTGCCGAGGCGCGAACAGCGCCGACGTGCGTCCAATGCCCCTGGGTCACCCGGCTCAGGACGGTAAGACGCTTAAAGAGAGAGAGCAGACAATGGCGGGACAGAAGATCCGCATTCGCCTGAAGTCGTACGACCACGAGGTCATCGACACGTCCGCACGCAAGATCGTCGACACCGTGACCCGTGCGGGCGCGACCGTCGTCGGTCCCGTGCCCCTTCCGACCGAGAAGAACGTCGTGTGCGTCATCCGGTCGCCCCACAAGTACAAGGACAGCCGCGAGCACTTCGAGATGCGCACCCACAAGCGTCTGATCGACATCGTCGACCCGACGCCCAAGGCCGTCGACTCGCTGATGCGTCTCGACCTGCCGGCCGACGTCAACATCGAGATCAAGCTCTGAGGTTCGACATGGCTGACATCAACGCAAAGATTTCCAAGGGCATGCTCGGCACCAAGCTCGGCATGACCCAGGTGTGGAACGAGAACGGCAAGCTCGTTCCCGTCACCGTCATCGAGCTCGCCTCGAACGTGGTCACCCAGATCCGTACCCCCGAGAAGGACGGCTACAACGCCGTGCAGATCGCCTACGGTCAGATCGACCCGCGCAAGGTGAACAAGCCCCTGACCGCCCACTTCGAGGCAGCCGGCGTCACGCCGCGTCGTCACGTCACCGAGATCCGCACCGCGGACGCCGGCGACTACACCCTGGGCCAGGAGCTCACGGTCGACGGCACCTTCGAGGCCGGCCAGCTCGTCGACGTCGTCGGCACGAGCAAGGGCAAGGGCACCGCCGGTGTCATGAAGCGCCACAACTTCAAGGGCGTCTCGGCTTCGCACGGTGCGCACCGCAACCACCGCAAGCCCGGCTCCATCGGCGCATCGTCGACCCCGAGCCGCGTCTTCAAGGGCATGCGCATGGCCGGCCGTATGGGTGGCGAGCGCGTGACCGTCCTCAACCTCACGGTGCACGCCGTCGACATCGAGAAGGGTCTGCTGCTCGTCAAGGGCGCCGTCCCCGGTGCTCGTGGCCGCATCGTCTACGTCCGCAACGCAGTGAAGGGTGCCTGATCATGGCTGACTCCACTCTCGCGCTCGACGTCCTCAAGGCAGACGGCAAGAAGGCAGGCTCGGTCGAGCTTCCCGCCGCTCTGTTCGACGTCAAGACGAACATCCCGCTCATCCACCAGGTCGTCGTCGCGCAGCTCGCGGCGGCTCGCCAGGGCACGCACTCGACCAAGCGTCGTGGCGAGGTCTCCGGTGCCGGCCGCAAGCCCTTCAAGCAGAAGGGCACGGGTAACGCCCGTCAGGGCTCGATCCGCGCGCCGCACATGACCGGTGGTGGCATCGTGCACGGCCCGAAGCCGCGCGACTACTCGCAGCGCACCCCCAAGAAGATGATCGCCGCCGCCCTCCTGGGTGCGCTGAGCGACCGCTTCCGCGGCGACCGCCTGCACGCCATCGACACGTTCGGCACCGACGGTGCTCCCTCGACCAAGGCCGCGGCGGGCTTCCTCGCCCAGGTCGCCACGTCGAAGAACGTGCTCGTGGTCATCGAGCGCGGCGACGAGCTCGCGCTGAAGAGCATCCGCAACCTCAGCCACGTCCACGTGCTGTCGTTCGACCAGCTCAACGCCTACGACGTGCTCGTCTCCGACGACATCGTCTTCACCCAGGCCGCTCTCGAGGCGTTCATCTCCTCGAAGTCCGGCGCCAACCAGGAGGTCTCCGCATGAGCGAGCAGGCATCTGTTCTCCAGACGGCCCTGAACAAGGACCCGCGCGACATCATCCTGAAGCCGGTCGTGTCCGAGAAGAGCTACGGTCTGATCGACGAGGGCAAGTACACCTTCCTCGTGGACCCGCGCGCTTCGAAGACCGAGATCAAGCTCGCCATCGAGAAGATCTTCGGCGTCAAGGTCGCAGGGGTCAACACCCTCAACCGCGTCGGCAAGGCTCGTCGCACCCGCTTCGGCACCGGCAAGCGCAAGGACACCAAGCGCGCCATCGTGACCCTGAAGTCGGGCACCATCGACATCTTCACGGCAATCGGCTGATCCGGGGGATAAAGGACAATCATGGCTATTCGCAAGTACAAGCCCACGACCCCGGGCCGCCGCGGCTCGTCGGTGGCTGACTTCGCCGAGATCACCCGATCGACGCCGGAGAAGTCGCTGCTGCGCCCGCTCGCCAAGACCGGTGGTCGCAACAACCAGGGCCGCATCACGACCCGTCACATCGGTGGTGGCCACAAGCGCCAGTACCGCGTCATCGACTTCCGTCGCAACGACAAGGACGGCGTCAACGCCAAGGTCGCTCACATCGAGTACGACCCCAACCGCACGGCTCGCATCGCGCTGCTGCACTACTTCGACGGCGAGAAGCGCTACATCATCGCGCCGAACAAGCTGAAGCAGGGCGACATCGTCGAGTCGGGCGCAGGCGCCGACATCAAGCCGGGCAACAACCTCCCGCTTAAGAACATCCCGACCGGTACGGTGATCCACGCGATCGAGCTCCGTCCCGGCGGCGGTGCGAAGCTCGCGCGTTCGGCCGGTGCATCCGTCCGTCTCGTCGCGAAGGACGGCCCCTACGCTCAGCTGCGTCTCCCCTCGGGCGAGATCCGCAACGTCGATGCGCGCTGCCGCGCGACCATCGGCGAGGTCGGCAACGCCGAGCAGTCGAACATCAACTGGGGCAAGGCCGGCCGCAAGCGCTGGCTCGGCGTCCGTCCCACCGTCCGCGGTGTCGCGATGAACCCGGTCGACCACCCGCACGGTGGTGGTGAGGGCAAGACGTCCGGTGGTCGTCACCCCGTCACCCCCTGGGGCCAGGCTGAGGGCCGTACCCGTCACGCCAACAAGGAAAGCGACAAGTACATCGTGCGTCGCCGTAACGCCGGCAAGAAGCGCAAGTAGGAGTAAGAGAAGATGCCTCGCAGTCTCAAGAAGGGCCCCTTCGTCGACGAGCACCTGCTTCGCAAGGTGATCGGTCAGAACGAAGCCGGCACGAAGAACGTCATCAAGACCTGGTCGCGTCGGTCCATGATCATCCCGGCCATGCTGGGTCACACGATCGCGGTCCACGACGGTCGCAAGCACATCCCCGTGTTTGTCTCCGAGACCATGGTCGGTCACAAGCTGGGCGAGTTCGCGCCCACCCGCACCTTCCGCGGCCACGAGAAGGACGACAAGAAGGGCCGCCGCCGCTGACGCGGGGGCGATAGAGGAGAGAGAAATGGTGGAGTCCATCGCACGCGTGCGACACATCCGCGTGACCCCTCAGAAGGCTCGTCGTGTCGTCGCGCTCATCAAGGGCAAGCAGGCCCAGGAAGCTCTCGCGATCCTGAAGTTCGCACAGCAGAGCGCCAGTGAGCCGATCTACAAGCTTGTCGCGTCGGCCATGGCCAACGCGCAGGTCAAGGCGGATCGTGACGGCGAGTACCTCGACGAGCAGGACCTGTACGTGAAGAACGCGTACGTGGACGAGGGCACGACGCTCAAGCGTTTCCAGCCCCGTGCACAGGGTCGCGCTTTCCAGATCAAGAAGCGCACGAGCCACATCACGGTCGTGCTCTCGACGCCTGAGGCGGCTCCGGCCGCTGCGGGCGACAGCAACAAGAAGGCGAGCAAGTAATGGGACAGAAGGTAAACCCGTACGGCTTCCGCCTCGGCATCACCACGGACCACGTGTCGCGCTGGTTCTCGGACTCGACGAAGCCGGGTCAGCGTTACGCCGACTACGTGGCCGAGGACATCAAGATCCGTCGTCTGCTGCAGACGCAGCTCGACCGCGCCGGTGTCTCGAACATCGAGATCGAGCGCACCCGTGACCGCGTCCGCGTCGACATCCACACCGCCCGTCCGGGCATCGTGATCGGTCGTCGTGGTGCAGAGGCCGAGCGCATCCGCGGCGACCTCGAGAAGCTCACGGGCAAGCAGATCCAGCTGAACATCCTCGAGGTGAAGAACCCCGAGGCCGACGCTCAGCTCGTCGCGCAGGGCATCGCCGAGCAGCTCTCTGCTCGTGTGGCGTTCCGTCGCGCGATGCGCAAGGGTCTCCAGGGCGCGCAGCGCGCTGGTGCCAAGGGCATCCGCATCCAGGTCTCCGGCCGCCTCGGCGGCGCCGAGATGAGCCGCTCGGAGTTCTACCGCGAGGGTCGTGTGCCGCTGCACACGCTGCGCGCGAACATCGACTACGGCTTCTACGAGGCCAAGACCACCTTCGGCCGCATCGGCGTGAAGGTCTGGATCTACAAGGGCGACCTGACCAACAAGGAGCTTGCTCGCGAGCAGGCCAACGCACCGAAGTCCCGTCGTGACGACCGTGGTGGCGACCGCCGCCGCGCGCCCCGCAACGAGGCTCCCGTCGCAGAAGGAGCGTCTGCCTGATGCTTATCCCCCGCAAGGTCAAGTACCGCAAGCAGCACCACCCGAAGCGCGATGGCCAGGCCACCGGCGGCACGAAGGTCTCCTTCGGCGAGTTCGGCATCCAGGCTCTGACCCCGGCGTACGTGACGAACCGTCAGATCGAGTCCGCTCGTATCGCGATGACCCGTCACATCAAGCGTGGTGGAAAGGTGTGGATCAACATCTACCCCGACCGCCCGCTCACCAAGAAGCCGGCTGAGACCCGCATGGGTTCCGGTAAGGGCTCGCCCGAGTGGTGGGTCGCCAACGTCAAGCCGGGTCGCGTCCTCTTCGAGGTCGCCGGTGTCAACGAGGAACTCGCTCGTGAAGCACTGACCCGAGCAATCCACAAGCTGCCGCTCAAGGCACGCATCATCAAGCGCGAGGAGGGCGACGCGTAATGGCGATCGGCACCAAGGAGCTCGCTCCGGCAGAGCTCGACACGTTCGAAGACCAGCGCCTCGTTGAGGAGCTGCGCAAGGCCAAGGAGGAGCTGTTCAACCTCCGTTTCCAGTCGGCCACCGGCCAGCTGGAGAGCCACGGCCGCATCCGCGCCGTCAAGCGCGACATCGCGCGCCTCTACACCGTGATCCGCGAGCGCGAGCTGGGCATCCGTGCGACGCCCGCTCCCGTCGAGGCTCCGGCCAAGAAGGCGTCCAAGTCGAAGGCGAAGAAGGCGGATGCCGCTGACGACGCCGTGAAGGAAGAGGCCGAGTGATGGCTGAGAAGAAGGCTGCAGCCGCTGAGGTCGAGCACGCCGCGCACGATGTGCGCGACGCCGAGGCCCGCGGTTACCGCAAGGCCCGTCGTGGCTACGTCGTCAGCGACAAGATGGACAAGACCATCGTGGTCGAGGTCGAGGACCGCGTGAAGCACCCGCTTTACGGCAAGGTCATCCGCCGCACCTCGAAGGTCAAGGCGCACGATGAGGCGAACTCCGCCGGCATCGGCGACCTCGTCCTGATCAACGAGACCCGCCCGCTGAGCGCCACCAAGCGCTGGCGTCTGGTGGAGATTCTGGAGAAGGCCAAGTGATTCAGCAGGAGTCTCGCCTCAAGGTCGCCGACAACACCGGCGCGAAGGAACTGCTCACGATCCGCGTTCTCGGTGGCTCGCGCCGCCGCTACGCCGGTCTGGGCGACACCATCGTCGCGACGGTCAAGGACGCGATCCCGGGCGGAAACGTCAAGAAGGGCGATGTGGTCAAGGCCGTCATCGTCCGCACGGTCAAGTCCACGCGCCGTCCCGACGGCTCGTACATCAAGTTCGACGAGAACGCCGCCGTGATCCTGAAGAACGACGGGGAGCCCCGCGGCACCCGCATCTTCGGCCCGGTCGGCCGTGAGCTTCGCGACAAGAAGTTCATGAAGATCGTCTCGCTGGCGCCGGAGGTTATCTAAGTCATGGCGAAGATCAAGAAGGGTGACCTGGTTCAGGTCATCACCGGACCCAAGGACGAGCGCGGCAAGCAGGGCAAGGTCCTCGAGATCCTGTCCGAGCGCAACCGCGTCGTCGTCGAGGGCGTGAATTACGTCACCAAGCACACGCGTGTCGGTCAGACGCAGCGTGGCACCAAGACGGGTGGCCTCGAGACCGTCGAGGCTCCCATCCACATCTCGAACGTCGCACTCGTCGACCCCTCGACCAAGAAGCCGACCAAGGTCGGTCACCGTATCGAGGAGCAGACCAAGGACGGCGTCAAGCGCACCGTCCGCGTGCGCTTCGCGAAGAAGAGCGGTAAGGACCTCTGATGGCAACCGAGACTGCCGTGGAGGCTGGCAAGATCCAGCCCCGCCTGAAGCAGAAGTACAACGCTGAGATCAAGAAGGCGCTGCAGGACGAGTTCGGCTACGCGAACGTCATGCAGATCCCCGGCCTGGTCAAGGTCGTCGTGAACACCGGTGTCGGCGAGGCAGCTCGCGACAGCAAGGTGATCGATGGTGCGGTCGACGACCTCACCAAGATCACCGGCCAGAAGCCGATCGTCACGAAGGCCCGCAAGTCCATCGCGCAGTTCAAGCTGCGCGAGGGTCAGGCCATCGGCGCGCACGTCACCCTCCGCGGTGACCGCGCGTGGGAGTTCGTCGACCGCCTGGTCTCGCTCGCACTGCCCCGCATCCGCGACTTCCGCGGACTGTCGGCCAAGCAGTTCGACGGCAACGGCAACTACACCTTCGGTCTCCAGGAGCAGAGCGTGTTCCACGAGATCGACCAGGACAAGATCGACCGGGTTCGCGGTTTCGACATCACCGTCGTCACCACCGCGAAGACGGATGACGAGGGTCGCGCCCTGCTGCGTCACCTCGGCTTCCCGTTCCGGTCGGACGACGCCCAGGCGTAACACCTTCGACGGGCTCAGGGGCCGGTGGTCACTGAGCCCGTCGTAGTGCACGTACAATTGAAGATTGCGTGCTCATCGCAGGCCGTCTGTCGTGTAACGGCAGCCGGAACCTCATGAACGAAGGAAAACACCCATGACAATGACAGACCCGGTCGCAGACATGCTGACCCGTCTGCGCAACGCGAACTCGGCGCACCACGACTCCGTGACCCTGCCGTCGAGCAAGCTGAAGACGCACATCGCCGAGATCCTCCAGCAGGAGGGTTACATCGCCGGTTGGGAGACCGCTCCCGCCCGCGTCGGCACCAACCTCACGCTGCAGCTCAAGTACGGTCCCAACCGTGAGCGTTCGATCGCGGGCATCAAGCGCGTGTCGAAGCCCGGTCTCCGCGTGTACGCGAAGTCGACCGAGCTCCCCAAGGTCCTCGGCGGCCTCGGCGTGGCCATCCTGTCCACCTCCTCCGGTCTTCTCACCGACCGTCAGGCTGAGCAGAAGGGCGTGGGCGGAGAAGTTCTCGCCTACGTGTGGTGATCCCAGATGTCGCGTATCGGACGACTTCCCATCGACGTTCCCGCGGGCGTGACCGTTTCGGTCGACGGCCGTGAGGTCGCGGTGAAGGGCCCCAAGGGTGAGCTCACCCTCACGGTGGCCACCCCCATCGAGGTCGCGGTGGAGGAGAACCAGGTTCTCGTCACCCGTCCCGACGACGAGCGTGAGTCGCGGTCGCTCCACGGCCTGACCCGCACTCTCATCAACAACAACATCATCGGCGTGACCCAGGGCTACTCCAAGGGCCTCGAGGTCGTCGGCACCGGTTACCGCGTGGCGCAGAAGGGCAGCTCGGTCGAGTTCGCCCTCGGCTTCTCGCACCCGGTCCTCATCGACCCGCCCGCCGGCATCACGCTCACGGTCGAGGGCACGAACAAGCTCACCGTCAGCGGGATCGACAAGCAGGCTGTCGGCGAGGCAGCTGCCAACATCCGCAAGATCCGCAAGCCCGAGCCGTACAAGGGCAAGGGCGTGCGCTACGCCGGCGAGAACGTGCGTCGCAAGGCCGGAAAGAGTGGTAAGTAACCATGGCTCTCAAGTCAAAGTCTGACGCCCGCGCGCGTCGTCACGCCCGCCTTCGCAAGAAGGTCGTGGGCACCGAGGTGCGTCCGCGCCTCGTCGTCAACCGTTCGGCTCGCCACGTCTTCGTGCAGCTCGTCGACGACAGCAAGGGTCACACCGTTGCGTCGGCTTCGACGCTCGAGACCGACCTGCGCGGGTTCGAGGGTGACAAGACCGCCAAGGCCCGCAAGGTCGGTGAGCTCGTCGCCGAGCGTGCGAAGGCCGCCGGCGTTTCCGAGGCAGTGTTCGACCGTGGCGGCAACCGCTACGCGGGTCGTGTCGCCGCCATCGCCGAGGGCGCTCGTGAAGGAGGCCTGGCACTGTGAGTGACAACAAGGAGAACGAAGTGACCGAAGCGGCTGCTGCCACTTCCGAGACCGCTGCGGGCACCACGCAGTCCGAGCCGTCTCGCGACCAGCGCGACGGTCGCCGTGGCGGCCGTGGCGACCGCAACCAGGGCGGCCGCGACCGCAACTCGCGCGACCGCGGCGACAACCAGTTCTTGGAGCGCGTCGTCACCATCAACCGCGTCTCGAAGGTCGTGAAGGGTGGTCGTCGCTTCAGCTTCACCGCTCTCGTGGTCGTCGGCGACGGCAACGGTCTGGTGGGCGTCGGCTACGGCAAGGCCCGTGAGGTGCCTCTGGCGATCTCGAAGGGCGTCGAAGAGGCCAAGCGCAACTTCTTCCGCGTGCCGCGCGTCGCGAGCACCATCCCGCACCCCGTGCAGGGTGAGGCCGCAGCCGGCGTCGTGCTGCTGCGTCCGGCCGCTGCCGGTACCGGTGTCATCGCGGGTGGTCCCGTGCGCGCCGTGCTCGAGTGCGCCGGTATCCACGACGTGCTGTCGAAGTCGCTCGGCTCGTCGAACACGATCAACATCGTGCACGCGACGGTGGAGGCGCTGAAGCAGCTCGAGGAGCCCCGTGCGGTCGCCGCTCGTCGTGGCCTCGAGTTCGACCAGGTCGCCCCCGCGCGTCTTGTCCGCGCCGAGGCTGACGCCATCGCCGCACAGAAGGTAGGTGCCTGATGGCCGCCCGGCTCAAGGTCACGCAGATCAAGTCCAAGGTGAGTGAGAAGCAGAACCAGCGCGACACGCTGCGTTCGCTCGGTCTCAAGCGGATCGGTGACAGCACCGTCCGTCCCGACGACGCGCAGACGCGCGGCTACGTCAAGACCGTCGCGCACCTCGTGAAGGTTGAGGAGATCGACTAATGGCTGAGAAGAACGAAGCCGCAGGCGCCGAGAAGGCCCCGAAGAAGGCTGCCGCTCCCAAGGCTGCCGCCGAGAAGAAGCCCGCCGCCAAGAAGTCGTCCGCTGCTGCGGCCGACGCCAAGGCCGAGGCTCCCGCCAAGAAGCCCGCCGCCAAGAAGGCCGCGCCGAAGACGGATGCTCCGGCCTCCCGTCCCGGCGTCCTCAAGGTGCACCACCTGCGTCCGGTCCCCGGATCCAACACCGCGAAGACCCGTGTCGGTCGCGGTGAGGGCTCCAAGGGCAAGACCGCGGGTCGTGGTACCAAGGGCACCAAGGCTCGCAACACCGTTCGCGTCGGTTTCGAGGGTGGGCAGATGCCTCTGCACATGCGCACCCCGAAGCTGCGCGGTTTCAAGAACCCGTTCCGCGTCGAGTACCAGGTCGTGAACCTGGAGAAGCTCGCGGAGCTCTACCCCCAGGGCGGCGACGTCACGGTGAGCGACCTGGTCGCCAAGGGTGCGGTTCGCAAGAACGAGAAGGTCAAGGTTCTCGGGAACGGCGACATCGCCGTGAAGCTCACCGTCGCGGTCGACAAGGTCTCGGGTTCTGCCGAGCAGAAGATCGTGGCTGCGGGCGGATCCGTCAAGTAACCACTTCATGAGAGGGGTCGGAGATTCTCCGGCCCCTCTTATGGGTTAGCCTGTTCTTTCAGCCGTCCCTCAGGGATCGGCAACCTTTTCAGGAGGAACGTCCCTTGTTTAGCGCCATCGCGCGGATCTTCCGCACGCCCGACCTGCGTCGGAAGATCGGTTTCACTCTCGCCATCGTCGCGATCTACCGACTCGGCTCCAACGTCCCCGCTCCGTTCGTGAACTTCCCGAACGTCGAGGAGTGCCTCGCTCTGAACTCGGGCACCGAGGGACTGCTGGGTCTGGTCAATCTCTTCTCCGGCGGGGCGCTCCTCCAGCTCTCCATCTTCGCGCTGGGTGTGATGCCGTACATCACGGCGACGATCATCACCCAGCTGCTGCGCGTGGTCATCCCGCACTTCGAGGCCCTGCACAAAGAGGGTCAGGCCGGCCAGTCGAAGCTGACCCAGTACACGCGCTACCTCACGATCGCCCTGGCACTGCTGCAGTCGACCACGCTCGTGACGGTGGCCCGCAGCGGCCAACTGTTCGGCACGACCGACGTGGCCGCGTGCCAGAACCTCCTGACGAACGACGTCTGGTGGGCGCAGCTGCTCATCATCATGGCGATGACCGCCGGCACCGGCCTCATCATGTGGTTCGCCGAGCTCGTCACCGAGCGCGGCATCGGCAACGGCATGTCGCTGCTGATCTTCACCTCCATCGCGGCCACCTTCCCCGGCGCCATGTGGCTCATCTGGGAGAGCCGCGGCTTCGAGGTCTTCCTGCTCGTGCTCCTCGTCGGCATCATCGTGATGGGCCTCGTCGTGTTCGTCGAGCAGTCGCAGCGGCGCATCCCGGTGCAGTACGCGAAGCGCATGGTCGGTCGCCGCACGTTCGGCGGCACGAACACCTACATCCCGATCAAGGTGAACATGGCGGGTGTGATCCCCGTGATCTTCGCGTCCTCGCTGCTGTACATCCCCGCGCTCATCGCGCAGTTCAACACCCCGCAGGACGGCTCCGAGCCGGCCGCGTGGGTCACCTGGATCAGCACGTACTTCACCACGGGCAACCACCCGATCTACATGGCGGCGTACTTCCTGCTGATCATCGGGTTCACTTACTTCTACGTCGCGATCACGTTCAACCCGGTCGAGGTCGCCGACAACATGAAGAAGTACGGCGGTTTCATCCCCGGCATCCGCGCCGGTCGTCCGACCGCCGAGTACCTCGACTACGTGCTCACGCGCATCACGCTGCCCGGCTCGATCTACCTCGGTCTGATCGCGCTGATCCCGCTCATCGCCCTGGCCACCGTCGGCGCCAACCAGAACTTCCCGTTCGGCGGCGCCTCGATCCTCATCATCGTCGGTGTGGGTCTCGAGACGGTCAAGCAGATCGATGCGCAGCTGCAGCAGCGTCACTACGAAGGGCTCCTCCGATGACAGCATCCGCTCGTCTTCTCATCGTCGGTCCGCAGGGCTCGGGTAAGGGCACGCAGGGCGTCCGCATCGCGGAGTCCTACGGCATCCCCGTGGTCTCGACCGGTGACATGTTCCGCGCGAACATCAAGGAGGGCACGCCCCTCGGCCAGCAGGTCACCGAGATCCTCGACAAGGGCGACCTCGTCCCCGACGAGCTCACGAGCGAGATCGTGCGCGACCGACTGTTGCAGGACGACGCGGCGAACGGGTTCCTGCTCGACGGCTACCCGCGCAACACCGCGCAGGTGGCGCACCTCGAGGAGTTCCTCGGCGAGCGTGGCGAGTCTCTGGATGCCGTCATCCTGCTGGACGTGCCGCGTGACGAGAGCATCTCCCGCCTGAAGCTCCGCGCGGCGGAGCAGGGACGCTCCGACGACACCGATGCCGCGATCGCGCACCGACTCGACATCTATGAGCACGAGACCGCACCGATCCTCGAGGTCTACGGGGAGCGCGGCATCGTCGACCGGATCGACGGCGTCGGCTCGCTCGACGAGATCACCGAGCGCGTGTTCGCGGCGCTGGCTGCGCGCGGCCTCCGCCTCGCCGCCTGATCGCCTTACGATGTTCCGCCGGTCGATCTACAAGACCCCCGCTCAGCTCCGCTCGATGGTCGAGCCGGGTCTCATCACGGCGGCGGCACTGGATGCCGTACGTCCGTTGATCCGCCCTGGGGTCACGACTCTCGAGCTGGATGCCGAGGCGAACCGCGTCATCCTCGAACGCGGCGCCGAGTCGAACTTCCAGCTCGTGCGCGGCTATCGCCACACGACCTGCGTCTCGGTGAACGAGGAGGTCGTGCACGGCATCCCGGGCGAACGCGTCCTCGAAGCCGGCGACATCGTCTCGATCGACTGTGGGGCGCAGTACCAGGGGTGGAACGGCGACAGCGCGATCACGGTCGTGGTGCCCGACGCCGAACGGCCCGAGCTCGTCGCCCGGCGCGAGGAGCTCTCGCGCGTGACCGAGGGGTCGATGTGGGCGGGTATCGCGGCGATGGCCACGGCGCGTCACCTCGGCGACATCGGCGCGGCGATCCAGGGGTACATCGAGGAGCAGGGCGTCTCGTCTGTCTCCGGCCGCACCTACGGCATCCTGCGCGAGTACGTCGGCCATGGGATCGGTCGCAAGATGCACGAGGCGCCGAGCGTGTTCAACTACCGGACACCCGACCCTGGGGCGGAGGTCAAACCAGGACTCGTCCTCGCGATCGAGCCAATGGTGACCGCCGGGGGAGAGGAGACCTTCGTCGAGGACGACGACTGGACCGTGTCCACGACCGACGGCTCCGACGGCTCGCATTGGGAGCACAGCGTCGCCCTGCATGCGGACGGCATCTGGGTGCTCACCGCGTCCGACGGGGGAGCGGCCGGGCTCGCGCCCTTCGGTGTGACCCCCGCACCGATCGCGTAACGAGGTCGTATCGGCCGCCGCCGTCACAACCGGCGCATAGGTTTCTGCGGGCACAATAGGTGTGTATGGGTGCGCATGCATCCGCAGACTTCACGCCGGATCCGCCGCGAGCGGACCTCGACAGAAACGGAAAATCCATGGCGGCCGCGAAGAGCAGCAACACCAACTGGTTCGTGATCGGCGTCTCGGCGGCCGTGGTGGTCGTGCTGGCCGTCCTCGCGTTCGTCGTCGTCCTTCTGAACAATCAGGCGACCGATCCCGGCGCGGCTCCGAAGAGCAACGACACTTTCAATTCCGAGACAGGCTCCATCGCCTTCGGCGACGGAGACGACACCGTGTCGATTTTCGTCGACTTCCAGTGCCCTGTCTGCAAGAGCTTCGAGGAGCAGTACGGCGCCGACCTCGAAGCGGCGGCAGCCGACGGGCGCATCACC
Source organism: Microbacterium hydrocarbonoxydans (assembly GCF_023715885.1). Lineage (GTDB taxonomy): Bacteria > Actinomycetota > Actinomycetes > Actinomycetales > Microbacteriaceae > Microbacterium > Microbacterium hydrocarbonoxydans_C. Next base: position 224,727 of record NZ_JAMBOY010000003.1, read on the forward strand.
CTCGAGTATCACCCGATCGCCATTCTCGACCGCTTCTCGCAGGGCACCGATTTCTCGTCCCGCTCCGCAGGCGCCGCTGTCTGCGTTGCCGAGTCGAACCCCGACCTCTACCTGGACTACGCGAAGACACTCTTCGACAACCAGCCGGCGGAGAACTCCAGCGGTCTCACGAACGATCAGCTGGCCGACTTCGCCACTCAGGTCGGCGCGGACGACGCCGTCTCCTGCATCACCGACGAGACGTACCGCAAGTTCGGCGCGGCGCAGGCCAAGAAGAACGAGATCAGCGGCACCCCGACCGTCGAGCTCAACGGCACCCGTCTCAACCTCCAGGACCAGGCCGACTTCAAGAAGTTCACCGACCTGCTCGGCTGAGCGGTCGCACACGCGACAAGGGAGTTCCGGCATCCTGCTCAGGTTGCCGGAACTCCCTTCGTCGTCTAACATAGATCTTTGGTGCCTTGCGCCTTGATTCGGCGTGTCCGAGTCGGCGAGACGCCGCAATCCCACTCACAACGCAGATCGACCGGTCTGCAGAAGCGCAAGCGAGGCTATGGCTAAGAAAGACGGTGTCATCGAGATCGAGGGCGTGATCTCCGAGGCTCTGCCCAACGCGATGTTCCGCGTCGAGCTCACCAACGGACACAAGGTCCTGGCGACGATCTCCGGAAAGATGCGGCAGAACTACATCCGCATCATCCCCGAGGACCGTGTGGTCGTGGAGCTCAGCCCCTACGACCTGACCCGAGGCCGCATCGTCTACCGCTACCGCTGATCGGTCGAGAAGTAACACCCCAGGCATCCGTGCCTGCCCGGTGAAGACAGCGAACAGGAATCATCATGAAGGTCAACCCCAGCGTCAAGCCCATCTGCGACCACTGCAAGGTGATCCGCCGTCACGGCCGCGTCATGGTGATCTGCAAGAGCAACCCGCGCCATAAGCAGCGCCAGGGCTGATCGACCGGATCTGACTCACAACTCAATACACACGACGGCAGGATCAGATCCCACTCCGGTGGGGGACACCTCGGGGCGGAGGCCCGGGCACCGATCCTGCTCCACACCTCCACCACACTCAGGAGAACCGCATGGCACGTCTTGCCGGCGTTGACATCCCGCGCGACAAGCGCGTGGTGATCGCCCTTACCTACATCTACGGCGTCGGCCGTACCCGCTCGGTCGAGATCCTCAAGGCCACCGAGATCGACGAGTCGATCCGCGTGAAGGACCTTTCGGACGACCAGCTCGTCGCACTCCGCGACTACATCGAAGGCAACTACAAGGTGGAGGGTGACCTGCGCCGCGAGGTCGCCGCAGACATCCGCCGCAAGGTCGAGATCGGCTCCTACGAGGGCATCCGCCACCGTCGTGGCCTCCCGGTCCGTGGTCAGCGCACCAAGACCAACGCCCGTACCCGCAAGGGCCCGAAGCGCACCGTCGCCGGCAAGAAGAAGGCCCGCTAAGCGCGGCCCCAGGGACTAGGAGAACACTTTCATGGCTGCACCCAAGGCCGCCGCGCGCAAGCCGCGCCGCAAGGAGAAGAAGAACATCGCGCTGGGCCAGGCCCACATCAAGTCGACGTTCAACAACACCATCGTTTCGATCACCGACCCGTCCGGCGCCGTCATCGCCTGGGCATCGTCGGGTGGCGTGGGCTTCAAGGGCTCGCGCAAGTCGACCCCGTACGCCGCCGGTATGGCTGCCGAGTCCGCCGCCCGTCAGGCCGCGGAGCACGGCGTCAAGAAGGTCGACGTCCTCGTGAAGGGTCCGGGCTCCGGCCGCGAGACCGCGATCCGCTCGCTCCAGGCCGCAGGCCTCGAGGTCGGCTCGATCTCGGACGTCACCCCGCAGGCGCACAACGGCTGCCGCCCGCCGAAGCGTCGCCGCGTCTGACCCGGCTCGTTGAGCCGTCCGCCCTCGAGGCGGGCGGCTCAACGCCCGTCAGCGGGCATCGACTTCCACAACTCAAGACCTCACCCACCACATGTCATATAGCGGGCATGTGATCGAAAGGAACACAGAGTGCTTATTGCACAGCGTCCCACACTCACCGAGGAAAAGATCGTCGAGAACCGGAGCCGGTTCATCATCGAGCCTCTGGAGCCCGGCTTCGGATACACGATCGGCAACGCGCTCCGTCGCAGCCTGCTGTCGTCGATCCCCGGCGCTGCCGTCACGAGCGTTCGCATCGACGGCGTGCTGCACGAGTTCAGCACCATCCCCGGCGTGAAGGAGGATGTCACCGAGATCATCCTCAACATCAAGCAGCTCGTCGTCTCGAGCGAGCGCGACGAGCCCATCACCGCGTACCTGCGCAAGACCGGTGCCGGTGAAGTGACCGCCGCCGACATCTCGGCTCCGGCCGGTGTCGAGGTGCACAACCCCGAGCTCGTCATCGCCACGCTGAACGACACGGCGAAGTTCGAGCTGGAGCTCACGATCGAGCGCGGCCGCGGCTACGTCTCGGCGACGCAGAACCGCAACGAGTACGCCGAGGCCGGTCAGATCCCGATCGACTCGATCTACTCGCCGGTCCTCAAGGTCAGCTACCGCGTCGACGCCACCCGTGCCGGTGAGCGCACCGACTTCGACAAGCTCATCCTTGACGTCGAGACGAAGAACTCGATCAGCCCCCGCGACGCCGTCGCCTCGGCTGCCAAGACGCTCACGGAGCTGTTCGGTCTCGCCCGCGAGCTGAACGTCGAGGCCGAGGGCATCGAGATCGGCCCGGCGCCGGTGGAGGCTGTGAACTCCAGCGAGCTGTCGATGCCGATCGAGGACCTCGACCTGTCCGTGCGCTCGTACAACTGCCTGAAGCGCGAAGGCATCAACACCGTTTCGGAGCTCGTCGCCCTCTCGGAGACGCAGCTCATGAACATCCGCAATTTCGGCCAGAAGTCGGTCGACGAGGTGCGCGACAAGCTCATCTCGCTCGGTCTGTCGCTCAAGGATTCGGTGCCCGGTTTCGACGGCGCCCACTTCTACGGCGGCAGCGAAGACGAGTCCTTCTGATACCCGACCCTTCCTGACCAGGAGTTAGACGATTATGCCCAAGCCCACCAAGGGTCCCCGCCTCGGAGGCGGCCCCGCCCACGAGCGCCTGCTGCTTGCCAACCTCGCGGCGGCCCTGTTCACCCACAAGTCGATCAAGACGACCGAGACCAAGGCCAAGCGCCTGCGTCCGCTCGCCGAGCGCCTGATCACCTTCGCCAAGCGTGGAGACCTTCACGCTCGTCGCCGTGTCCTCTCGGTCATCGGTGACAAGGACGTCGTGCACACGCTGTTCGCCGAGATCGCTCCGCTCGTCGCGGAGCGCGAGGGCGGCTACACGCGCATCACCAAGGTCGGCAACCGCAAGGGCGACAACGCTCCCATGGCCGTGATCGAGCTCGTCCTCGAGCCCGTCACCCCGAAGGCGAAGTCGACCAAGAAGGCTGCTCCGGCTGCCGCTGCGCCCGCCGCCGAGGAGAAGCCCGCCGAGGAGGCTCCCGTCGAGGAGACCACCGAGGAGGCTCCGGCCGACGAGACCGCTGCCGACGCCGGCGCCGAGTCGCAGGCCGAGGGCGAGGCCGCTGAGGCTGCCGCCGAGGACGCTGTCGAGAACAAGTAACCTCTCGCCTCACACGAAGCCCGCCATCCCTCCCGGGGTGGCGGGCTTCGTCGTATCGTGGACGCTGTCGTGTCCCGATACGCGGACGGCATCCCGATCCGCGGATGCATCGAGGGGTTCGATCCGCGGATCGGGACCACGTCCGCAGATCGGGCCCGGAGCGGGGTCAGGGGCGGGCGCGAAGGTCTTTCCGGAGGATCTTGCCCGACGCCGACTTGGGTATCGCGTCGATGAACTCGACCTGACGCACCTTCTCGTGCGGCGCCACCTGGGCGGTGACGTGAGCGATCACGGCATCCGCGTCGAGGTCGGCGCCCTGCTGGCGGACGACGAAGGCCTTCGGCACCTCCTGGCCCTCATCATCGGGACTGCCGATCACGGCGGCGTCAGCGATGGATGGATGTTCCAGCAGCACCGCCTCGAGCACGGCCGGCGCTACCTGGTAGCCCTTGTACTTGATGAGCTCCTTGAGTCGGTCGACGATGCGGAACACGCCATCGGCCGTGACCGTGGCGACGTCGCCCGTGTGCAGCCAGCCGTCGGCATCCAGCATCTCGGTCGTCGCATCCGGACGGTTCAGATACCCCGCCATGACCTGCGGACCGCGGATGAGGATCTCGCCAGGCTCACTCGCGCCGGAATCGGGGATCTCCACGTCGCTGCCGTCGTCGGCGAGAAGCCGTGCCTCGGTGTTCGCGAGCAGCAGTCCGACCGACGAGCGGTCGATGTCGGGGCGGTCGTAGGGTATGGCATGGGTGACCGGGCTCGTCTCCGTCATGCCGTATCCCTGGCACACGATGCAGTCGAGGCGGGTGGCGACGGCAGTGGCGAGCGCGCCGTCGAGCGGCGCTGCGCCCGAGAAGATCACCTTCACCGACGACATGTCGTACTCGTCGACGAGCGGGTGCTTCGCGAGGGCGACGGCGATGGGCGGGGCGATGAACACCCAGCTCGTCCGGTGCTCCTGCACGACCCGGAGGAAGTCGGTGAGGTCGAACCTCGGCATGGTCACGAGCGCCGCCCGCTGCCGCAGCGCGAAGTTCAGCAGCACGGTCATGCCGTAGATGTGGAAGAAGGGGAGCACGGCCAGCACGCGGTCGTCGTCGGCGAGCGAGATCGACGAGCGGCACTGGCTCACGTTCGCGACGAGGTTGCGGTGGGTGAGCATCACGCCCTTCGGCCGCCCCGTCGTGCCGGAGGAGTACGGGAGCACCGCGAGGTGCGTCGCCGGGTCGAAAGACACCTCGGGCGCGCTGCGCCGCTCTCCGAGCAGAGCGGGGAGCGACGGGTGCCCGTCGGCGCCGTCGAGAACGATCACATGGTCGGCGTCGATGCCGACGCGCTGGGCCGCGGCCCAGGCCCCGGGGAGCAGAGGCGAAACGGTCACGAGCCAGGTGGCTCCGGCATCCGTGAGCTGGTTCGCGATCTCGTCGGGCGTGTAGAGCGAGTTGATCGTCGTCGCGGTCGCGCCTGCGCGCAGGATCCCGTGGAACACCGTCGCGAACGCGGGGACGTTCGGGCACAGCACACCGACGACCGTGCCGACCTCGACGCCGCGATGCGCGAGCGCGCCAGCGAAAAGGTCGATGTGTTCGACGAGCTGCCGGTAGGTCGTGGTCGCCCCGCTCGTGCCGTCGATGAGCGCGATGGCATCGAGCCGGCCTTCGTCGAGGTCGCCGAACAGGAAGTCGTGGATGGACGTCGCGGGGATCTCGACGTCGGGAAAGGAACTGCGCACCATGAGATCTCCTTCGATCCGACTCGGACGGCCTCGTCCGGTGCGATCCAGTGTCGCATGAAAGGGCACTCGGTCCCAGGGTGATCTCGACGAGGATGCCGCGAGAGTAGGCTGTTCCGGTGAGTGAAGCGCAGACCCTGAACCGAGGGCCCCGCGCCGTCGTCTCCTTCGTCGTCATCGGCCTGACCGCCGGCCTGCTCTCCGGACTGTTCGGGGTCGGCGGGGGCACGGTGATCGTCCCGCTCCTCGTGCTGTTCCTGCACTTCAACCAGCGGCTCGGGGCGGGCACGTCTCTGGCCGCGATCGTGCCCACCGCCACGGTCGGTGTCGTGTCGTACGCCCTGCACGGCTCCGTCGCATGGATCCCCGCGCTCATCCTCGCCGCGGGATCGGTCGTCGGCGCGCAGATCGGGACCCGATTGCTGCCCCGCATCTCGCAGACCACCCTGCGGTGGTTCTTCGTCGGCTTCCTCGTCGTCGTGATCGTCAGCCTCTTCCTCGTCATCCCGTCGCGCGACGCCGTGTTCGAGCTGTCCGTCATCAGCGGAGTCGCGCTCGTCGTGGTGGGTGTCGCGACCGGCATCCTCTCGGGGCTCATCGGCGTCGGAGGCGGGATCGTCGTCGTCCCCGTGCTCATGCTCGCGTTCGGCACGAGCGACCTCGTGGCCAAGGGCACGTCGATGCTCATGATGATCCCCACCGCGATCTCGGGCACCATCGGCAATCTCCGCAACCACAACGTCGACATCGTCGCCGCGGCCATCGTGGGCGTCTCGGCCTGCACCACCACCGCTCTCGGCGCCTGGCTGGCGACGATCATCGATCCCGTGGTCGCGAACATGCTGTTCGCGGCATACCTCGTGGTGATCGCCGTGCAGATGGCGATGAAGGCGATCAAGGGTCGGCGGAAGAACGGCTGACCTCAGGTTTCCTCCGGTCCTCCCGGTCCTTATCGGAGCGACGAGAACGTAGGATCGAGGGGTGGCAGTGAACCAAGAACTGATCGGTCGGGAGTTCCCGCCGACCGCCCCCTACCTCGTCGGTCGTGAGAAGGTTCGCGAGTTCGCTCGCGCGGTCTTCGCCGACGCCCCGCAGCACACCGACGTCGACGCCGCGCGTGCCGCCGGCTTCTCCGACGTCGTCGCGCCGCCGACGTTCGCCATGGTGATCCAGGACCTCACGCTGCAGCAGCTGCTGAGCGAGCCGGACTCGGGCATCGAGTTGGCTCGTACGATCCACGCCGAGCAGCGCTTCGCCTACTCGCGGCCGATCGTCGCGGGCGATGAGCTCACCGCCCAGCTGCGGGTCACCGGCATCCGCATGATGGGCGGCAACGCCATGATCACCAGCGAGGCCGAGATCGCGGATGCCGAGGGCGAGCACGTCGTGACCGCGACGAGCGTTCTGCTCGTCGGTGCGGAAGAGGGAGCGCAGTGATGTCGTACGCCGTCGGAGACGTGATCGCGGAGCGCACCGTGCACCTCACGCGCGAGTCCCTCGTGCGCTACGCCGGAGCCTCGGGCGACTTCAACCCGATCCACTACCGCGATGACGTCGCCGCAGCGGTCGGACTGCCCGGAGTCCTCGCGCACGGCATGCTCACCATGGGCATCGCCTCGTCGGTGGTCATCGCGGCGCTCGAGCCGACCGCCCGTGTCCTCGACTACGGTGTGCGGTTCACGAAGCCCGTCGTCGTCGACCCGGAGAACGGTGCCGACCTGCACGTGCTCGCGACCGTGGGCGCCGTGGACGACAACGCCACACGCATCGACCTGAAGGTCACGTTCGGCGAGGCGACCGTGCTCGTCAAGGCGCAGCTGCGCGTCGCCGCGTGATGGAGGACTCCGTGGTGCGCGAGACGGAGCCGCTGCAGCTCTCGACGCTGACGACCCTGGGCACCGGCGGGGCACCGGAGCGGATGCTGGAGGCCACCACGCGCGACGAGCTGATCGACGCGCTCCGGGACGTGTGGTCGCGCGGCGAGGCCCTGCTCGTGCTCGGCGGAGGGTCGAATCTCTTCGTCGGCGATGAGTCGTTCGAGGGCACCGTCGTGCGCGTCATGACCCAGGGAATCGAGGAGCTGCCGTCGCCGCACCCCGGGCGCATCCGTCTGCGCGTCGAGGCGGGGCATGGTTGGGACGCTCTCGTCGCCTACGCGGTCGAGCACGGGTACGCCGGTCTCGAGGCGATGAGTGGCATTCCCGGCACCGTCGGCGCCGCGCCCGTGCAGAACATCGGCGCCTACGGCCAGGAGATCCAGGAGACCCTGGTCGAGGTCGACCTCATCGACGAGTCCACCGGCGAGGTGTCGACTGTGCCGGCTGCCGATCTCGGTCTCGGCTTCCGCACGTCGGTCTTCAAGCATCACTACGGCAGCGAGCCCGAGCGTCGCGCCGTGATCCTCTCCGTGACGGTCGATCTCCTCGTCGCCGGCGAGCGGGTGGTGCGCGGCGAACAGCTGCGACGCGCGCTCGGGCTGAGCTCGGACGAGCCCGTGCCTCTCGCGCGGGTTCGCGAACGCATCCTCGCCACACGGGCCTCGAAGGGGATGCTGTGGAATGAAGACGACCCCGACACGCACGGCGTCGGCTCGTTCTTCCAGAACGCGATCGTGCCCGAGTCCATCGCCCGCTCACTCCCGCCGGAGTGCCCTCGTTGGCCGGTGGCGCCCGATCTCGACGCGGTGACGGTCATCCCGCTGCACTCGTACGAGGGCCTCGTGCCCGCGGCGAAGACCGAGGCGCCCGAGGTCAAGGTCAGCGCCGCCTGGCTCATCGAGCAGGCCGGGATCCGCAAGGGATTCACGCTCCCGAGGTCGCGCGCGTCGGTCTCGACGAAGCATGCGCTCGCGCTCACCAATCGCGGCGGTGCGACGGCCGCGGAGGTGTCGGAGCTCGCACGCTTCATCCAGAGCCGGGTCCACGCCGAGTTCGGACTCGTGCTGCAGCCGGAGCCGGTGCTGCTCGGCGTGGAGCTGTAAGCCGCGTCGGAGGTTCGCCGTACACTCGCCGCATGAGTGGACTCATCCCGTACCTGCTGTTCCCCGGTAACGCCGCAGAGGCGCTGGAGCTGTACCGCGGGGTGTTCGGCGGTGAGCTTCACACCATGACGTACGCGGATGCCGGTCGGCACGACGGTCCGGCCGACGCTATCGCGCACGGCCAGCTCACGGGTCCGGTGGCACTCGCAGGCGCGGACGCCGGCGCCGACGACGACGCGGTGCAGATGAGCGGGATGTTCCTGTCACTGCTCGGCACGGCCGACGCCACGACGCTCACGAGCTGGTTCGATCAGCTGTCGTCGGAAGGACGCGTGATCGACGCGCTGCAGAAGCGGCCGTGGGGCGACTACGACGGCACGCTCGTGGACCGCTACGGCATCCGCTGGCTGATCGGCTTCCGCGGGGCGACTGATCGCCCTCGTCGCGATCAGGAGGCGAACAGGCGCTGCAGGCGCTGTACGCCCTCGAGCAGCTGGTCGTCGCCCAGCGCGTAGGACATGCGGATGTAGCCGGACGGGCCGAAGGCCTCGCCGGGAACCACAGCGACCTCGGCCTGCTCGAGGATCAGGTCGGCGAGCTCGAGCGAGGTCGTCGGCGTCACGCCGCCCCACGTGCGGCCGAGCAGGCCCTGCACGTCGGGGTAGACGTAGAACGCACCCAGCGGGTTCGGCACGACGAGACCGTCGATCTTCGACAGCTCGGAGACGATGAGGCGGCGGCGGCGGTCGAACGCCTCGCGCATCTGCTCGGCCTCGGTCTGCGGGCCGTTCAGAGCGGCGATCGCGGCCTTCTGCGCCACGTTGTTCACGTTGCTCGACAGGTGCGACTGCAGGTTGCCGGCGATCTTGATGGCGTCGGCCGGGCCGACCATCCAGCCCACGCGCCATCCGGTCATGGCGTAGGTCTTGGCGACGCCGTTCACGAGGATCGTCTGGTTCGCGACTTCGGGAACGGCCGCGACGATCGAGGTCGCCGTCGTGCCCTCGTAGGTGAGGTTCTGGTAGATCTCGTCGCTGATCACCCAGATGCCGTGCTCGAGCGCCCACTCGCCGATGGCCTTGGTCTCCTCGGCGGTGTAGACGGACCCGGTCGGGTTCGAGGGCGAGACAAAGACGAGGACCGTGGTGCGGTGGGTGCGCGCGGCCTCGAGCTGCTCGACCGTCACCTTGTAGTCCTGGTCGGCGCCCGCGAAGACCTCGACCGGTGTGCCGTCGGCGAGGCGGATCGCCTCGGGGTACGTCGTCCAGTATGGGGCGGGCAGCAGCACCTCGTCGCCCGGGTTCACGACTGCCTGGAAGGCCTGGTACACCGACTGCTTGCCGCCGTTGGTCACGATGACCTGTGACGGCGAGGCGTCGAGGCCCGAGTCCCGCAGCGTCTTGGCCGCGATCGCCTCGCGCAGCGCGGGCAGGCCGGGAGCCGGCGTGTACCGGTAGCTGGCCGGGTCCGCGAGCGCCTCGGCCGCGGCATCCACGATGAACTGCGGGGTCGCGAAGTCCGGCTCGCCTGCGGCGTACGAGATGACGTCCTTGCCCTCGGCCTTGAGGGCCTTGGCCTTGGCGTCGACCTTGAGGGTCGCCGATTCTGCGATGGCGGACAGCTTGCGGGAGAGAGGTGCGCGTTCGGTCACGGTATCGAGCGTACCCGGGTCGGTGTCGCGCAGGAGGGGTGCGTCGACATCAAGAATGTCCGTTCTTTCGCGCTGAGCCGGTCAGACCGTCGCGAAGCCGTGGGCCTGGGCGACGGCATCCAGCGTGATGCGTCCGCCCTGCACGTTCAGGCCCTTCGCCAGCGACGGGTCGTCGGCCGCCGCGCGCTCCCAGCCCTTGCCGGCGATCGCCGAGACGTAGGGGAGCGTGGCGTTCGTGAGCGACCGCGTCGCCGTCTCGGGGACGGCCCCTGGCATGTTCGCGACGCAGTAGTAGATCGAGTCGTGCACGGCGAACGTCGGGTCGTCGTGGGTCGTGGGGCGCGAGCCCTCGAAGCATCCGCCCTGGTCGATCGCGATGTCGACGAGCACAGAGCCCGGCTTCATCGCCGCGACCATCTCGTCGGTGACGAGCTTGGGGGCCGCCGCTCCCGGGATCAGCACCGAACCGATCACGAGATCAGCGGTCGTGAGCGCCTCGGCGATGTCGTAGCGGCTCGACGCGCGGGTCTCGAGCGCGCCGCCGTAGCGGTGCTCCAGCTCGCGCAGCCGGGGCAGCGAGATGTCGATCACCGTGACCTGCGATCCGAGACCGAGCGCGTTGGCCGCAGCGTGCTCGCCCGCGACGCCGCCGCCGATCACGACGGTCTTGGCACGAGGCGCCCCGGCGATACCGCCCATCAACACTCCGCGGCCGCCGGCCGAGCGCATGAGTGAGTACGAGGCCATCGTGACCGACAGGCGTCCGGCGATCTCGCTCATCGGGATCAGCAGGGGCAGGCTGCGGTCCGGCAGCTGCACGGTCTCGTAGGCGACGGCCGTCGTGCCCGCGTCGACGAGGGCGGTCGTGAGCGCGCGATCGGCGGCGAGGTGCAGATACGTGAACAGCGTCAGGTCGTCGCGCAGGAAGCCGTACTCCTGGGCGATCGGCTCCTTGACCTTGATGAGCAGCTCCGCTTCGCCCCAGGTCTCCTCCGCCGTCTCGACGATCTCGGCTCCCGCGGCGCGATAGGCATCGTCGGAGATGCCTGAGCCGACGCCGGCACCCGACTGCACGAGGACGCGGTGGCCCTCGTGGACGAGGCGGTCAGCACCCGCGGGGGTGAGCGCGGTGCGGTTCTCGTTGTTCTTGACCTCGGTGGGCACGCCGATCTTCATCGATCCTCCTGGTGTCGCGGGGCGGGGCGGTGCGGTGCGTCAAGAATCGCAGAAACATCGGAATCACAACAGAATCCCTGAAGAAGATTCGACCACGAGCGGCATCCTGAATAATCATTCGCATGGATGCCACCTTCGAACCCGCGCAGGCGAAGACTCTTCGGGCGCCTGCGCTCGATGCGACGGACGCCGAGATCGTGCGGCTGCTCAGCGCAGACGGTCGCATGACGAACGCCGAGCTGGCCTCGCACCTGGGCGTCGCCCCGTCGACGGCGCACACCCGGCTGCGCGCGCTCGTCGAGCGCGGGGTGATCACCGGATTCCACGCGAGCGTCGACGAGCGGATGCTGGGCGCCGGCCTGCAGGCGGTCATCGGCGTGACGCTGCGTCCGAGCGGGCGACGTGAGAGCATCGTCGAGTTCGCCGACCGGGTGCGCGTACTGCCGCAGGTCATCCAGGTGTTCTTCCTCGGCGGCGACGACGACTTCCTGCTGCATATCGCGGTCGCGGACTCCTCCGAGATGCGGGAGTTCGTGCTGGAGCACCTGTCGGCCCAGTCGAGCGTCGCCTCAACCCGCACGAGCATCGTCTTCGACTACCACCGCAACTCGGTGGCGGCGCCGTTCCGCTGACGCGGGCACTGAACCACGATGCATGCCGGATGCACGCATGCAGGTCGGCCGGCCGGCATCCGACCTGCATCAGTGTTTCAGGCCTGCAAGTGGGCTCTGATTGCGGAGCTCAGGCGCCGAAGGATGCCGGAAGGGCGCAGTAGTCCGCGAATCGGCGCGAAGGATTCGCCGGATCCGTCAAATCGACGAGCGCGGAGGCGACCGAGTGCGGCTGCTCGTCGCCCGCGAGCTGCCACAGCGTGAAGTTCCACAGGCCGCGCGACCTCTCGCTCAGCAGGGCAGCGGGTCCCGAGACGATGAGCGCGGTGCCCTCGGCGGCTTCCGCGCGGAACGGCGCGATGACGTCGGTGCGCAGGGCCTGGTCGTCGCCGTCGGCGGTGTGCGCGCGTGCGACGGTCTGGCCCGCGTCGGTCAGCGCCGCGGCCAGGTCGTCGGCGGCGCGGCGCGAGCGCTCGGCATCCGCTCCAGCGACGGCGAGCAGACGCTTCCCCCGGGGGTAGAGGTGCAGGAATTCCGAGGTGATCCCATTCCAGACGTCGGTCATGTCTTCAGGCTACGCCCGCTCGGACGGGCGGGGGTCGGAACGCGGAGGGGCCGGATGCCGCGCGGCATCCGGCCCCTCCTGCAGCAGGTCAGGCCTAGTCGACGAGGAACCGCGAGTAGGCGCCGACGGTGAGGAACGCGGGGAACTCCGGCTGCAACGCGACCTCGCGGAACACGTCCGCTGCGTCGTCGAAGCGGTCTCCGGCCGACCGGGTGGCCCGCGCGAGAACGTCGCCGATCAACCCCTCGACGTACTCCGCCGTGATCGGCGTTCCGTCGTCGGTCGTGCGGTCCTGGTGGATCCACTGCCACACCTGGGAGCGGCTGATCTCGGCGGTCGCGGCATCCTCCATCAGATTGTCGATGGCCACGGCGCCGAGACCGCGCAACCAGGCCTCGAGGTATCGAATCGCCACAGAGACGTTGTCGCGCACGCCCTGCGCGGTGATCGGGCGCCCGATGTGCAGGTCGAGCAGGTCCTCCGGCGCGACGGACACGTCGGGCCGCTGCCGGTCGACCTGGTTCGGGCGGTCGCCGAGCACGGCGTCGAACTCGGCCTGCGCGGTCGGGATCAGGTCGGGGTGGGCGACCCACGTGCCGTCGAACCCGTCGCCGGCCTCGCGCTTCTTGTCGGCCGACACCCTCTCGATCGCCCGGGCAGTGACCTCGGGGTCGCGACGGTTCGGGATGAACGCGCTCATGCCGCCGATCGCATACGCTCCCCGCTTGTGGCAGGTCTGCACGAGCAGCTCCGTGTAGGCCCGCATGAACGGCACCGTCATCGTCACCTCGCTGCGGTCGGGGAGCACGAAGCGGGCGCCACGGCCGCGGTAGTTCTTGATGATGGAGAAGATGTAGTCCCAGCGTCCCGCGTTGAGCCCGGCGCAGTGGTCGCGCAGCTCGTACAGGATCTCGTCCATCTCGAACGCCGCGGGCAGCGTCTCGATCAGCACGGTCGCGCGGATCGTGCCGTGGGGGATGCCGATGTACTCCTCGCTGAACGAGAAGACGTCGTCCCACAGCTTCGCCTCCTCGCTCGACTCCAGCTTCGCGAGGTAGAAGTATGGACCTCGGCCGTTCGCGATGAGCTCCTGCGCGTTGTGCAGGAAGTACAGCCCGAAGTCGACGAGCGAGCCGGATGCCGCGGTGCGGCGCCCCGCGCGATCGATGAAGGCGAGGTGCTTCTCGGGCAGGTGCCAGCCGCGCGGCCGCATCACGATCGTGGGGGTGCGCTCCGCCGTGACGCGGTACTCCTTGCCCTCGGGGGACGTGAAGGAGAGCTCGCCGTGGATCGCGTCGCGGAGCGACAGCTGCCCCTCGATCACGTTCTTCCAGGTGGGGCTGGTCGCATCCTCCTGGTCGGCGAGCCAGACGCGCGCGCCGGAGTTCAGCGCGTTGATCGTCATCTTCGGGTCGGTGGGTCCGGTGATCTCGACGCGGCGGTCCTCCAGGCCGGGGCCGGCGCCGGCGACCCGCCACGACACGTCGTCACGGATGTGCCGGGTGTCGTCGCGGAACCGCGGGTCATGGCCGTTGCCGATCTCGAAGCGTCGCCGCATCCGGTCGGCGAGACGGTCGTGCCGACGCGACGCGAAGCGATGGTGCAGTTCGGTGAGGAACGCGATCGCCTCGGGCGTGAGGATCTCGGTGTAGCGCTCGCGGATCGGGCCGGTGATCGTGATGGCCGGACCCTGCTGAATGGTCTGGACGGGAGCGGTGGTCGGGGGAGCGGTGGGAATGGTCATGATCGGAGTCCTTTGAGAGTCAGTGGAACTGCGCGGTCTCGGTGGAGCCGGCGAGGGCGAGTGTCGCGCTGTCGGGGTTGAGCGCTGTCGAGATGACGTCGAAGTAGCCGGTGCCCGCCTCACGCTGATGCTTGGTGGCGGTGTAGCCGTCGGCCTCGGCGGCGAACTCGGCCTCCTGCAGCTCGACGTACGCGCTCATGGCGCGTTCGGCGTAACCGCGGGCGAGGTCGAACATGGAGTGGTTCAGGGCATGGAAGCCGGCCAGGGTGATGAACTGGAACTTGTAGCCCAGGTCGGCGAGCTCCCGCTGGAACGTCGCGATCTCGGCATCCGAGAGGTGGCGCTTCCAGTTGAAGCTCGGCGAGCAGTTGTACGCGAGCATCTTGCCGGGGAACTCTGCGTGGATCGCCGCCGCGAACTCGCGCGCCAGTGCGATGTCGGGCTCACCCGTCTCGACCCAGAGCAGGTCGGCGTACGGCGCGAACGCGAGGCCGCGGCTGATGACCGACTCGATCCCGGAGCGGATCCGGTGGAAGCCCTCGGCGGTGCGCTCGCCGGTGAGGAACTGCTGGTCGCGCTCGTCGACGTCGCTCGTCAGCAGATCGGCGGCGAGAGCATCCGTCCGGGCGATGATGACGGTGGGGACGCCAGCGACGTCGGCAGCCAGACGGGCCGCGTTCAGCGTGCGGATGTGCTGCTGCGTCGGCACGAGCACCTTGCCGCCCAGATGCCCGCACTTCTTCTCGCTCGCGAGCTGGTCCTCCCAGTGGATGGCCGCCGCCCCCGCCTGGATCAGCGACTGCGCGAGCTCATAGGCGTTGAGCGGACCGCCGAACCCGGCCTCGGCGTCGGCGACGATCGGCGCCAGCCAGTCCTGGGTGACGGTGCCCTCAGCGTGCTCCAGCTGGTCCTGGCGCAGCAGTGCGTTGTTGATGCGGCGCACGACGGCCGGCACCGAGTTGGCGGGGTAGAGCGATTGGTCGGGGTACGTCTGTCCGGAGAGGTTGCCGTCGGCCGCGACCTGCCAGCCCGAGAGGTAGATGGCCTTGAGGCCCGCGCGCACCTGCTGCACGGCCTGGCCGCCCGTGTAGGCGCCGAGTGCTCGTACGTACTCCTCGGTGTGCAGCAGGTTCCAGAGGTTCTCCGCGCCCCGGTGGGCGAGGGTGGCGTTCTCCCGGACGGAGCCGCGGATGCGGATGACGTCGTCTGCCGTGTACGTGCGCTCGACGCCGTCCCAGCGGGGGTCGGTGTCCCAGATCTCCTGCAGCTCGGGGGCCGTCTGGACCTGGTCGCCCGCGCGCAGACCGGCGGGGCGAGGGGTGCGGTTCTCAGCGGTGTTCGACATGGTGTCTCCTTCATCGGATTCCGGCGGCGGTGCCGGGTGGCGTGTAACCACCATCCGTGAAGATCCCAGGTTCACATCGCCATTTCCGATGTGAAGATCGCCGGAAATTCTGTTTCTGTGACAGAATCAGCGCCATGGACGCCTCTCCCGGTGCAGACGAGACCGATGCCCTCACGATCGGACGGCGCATCCGCCAGCTGCGCACGGCGCGGGGGATGACGCTCGACGACCTCGCCGTGGCGGTCGACCGCGCGCCGAGCCAGCTGTCGATGATCGAGACCGGCAAGCGCGAGCCCAAGCTCACGCAATTGCAGGCGATTGCGCGCGTGCTCGGCGTCACGCTCGACGCCCTGCTGGAGGGGGAGCCGCTCGACGAGCGCAGTGCGACCGAGATCGCCCTGGAGCGCGCCATGAAGGGGCAGACGTTCCAGGCGCTGGGGATCGAGCCGTTCCGCATCGCGAAGAGCATGCCGACCGATGCGCTCAAGGCGCTCCTCGCCCTGCACGGCGAGATCGACCGGCTGCGCGACGAGCGCGCGGCCACTCCGGAGGAGGCCCGACGGGCCAACGTCGAGCTGCGGCATCTCATGCGACGCCAGGACAACCATTTCGCCGACCTCGAGGCGAAGGCGTCGGAGATCCTTGCCGCGGTGCGGCATCCGGGCGGCCCGCTCACGCAGCGGACGGCCTCCGAGATCGCCGCCTACCTCGGCTTCACGCTGCACTACGCGCCCGATCTGCCGCAGACCACGCGCAGCGTCGCCGACCTCGCGAACGGACGCCTGTATCTCTCGAGCAGGGTGCCGGCCAAGGGTGATGCGCGCACCGCGGTGCTGCAGGCGCTGTCGAGCCGCATCCTCGGGCACTCGGAGCCGCGCAGCTATGCGGAGTTCCTGCGCCAGCGCGTCGAGACGAACTATCTGACCGGGGCGCTGCTGATCCCCGAGGCGCATGTCGTGCCGGCGCTGCAGGACGCGAAGGCGCGCCGCTCGATCTCCATCGAGGACCTCCGCGACGCCTACTCCGTGTCGTACGAGACCGCCGCGCACCGCTTCACGAACCTCGCGACGAGACACCTCGGCATCCCGGTGCACTTCCTCAAGGTGCACGAGTCGGGCACGATCACGAAGGCGTACGAGAACGACGACGTGAACTTCCCGACCGATCGCCTCGGCGCGATCGAGGGGCAGATGTGCTGTCGTCGGTGGACGAGCCGGGTGGTCTTCGACGAGGACGACCGCTTCAACCCGTACTACCAGTACACCGACACGGGCAACGGCACGTACTGGTGCACCGCGCGCGTGGAGGCCTCGAGCGAGGGTCTGCACTCGGTGAGCGTCGGCGTGCGCTTCGACGACACGAAGTGGTTCGTGGGGCGGGACACCCCGCACCGGGGAGTGTCGAAGCACTCGGTCGAGGTGTGCTGTCGCCGGGCGCCCGCCGAGCTGGAGGAGCGCTGGCGCGAGCACTCGTGGCCCAACGTGAAGACGCCGCGCACGCTGCTCGCGACGCTGCCGACCGGGTCGTTCCCCGGGGTCGACACGACCGACGTGTACGAGTTCCTCGAGGCGCACGCGCCCAGGTGATCGGCATCGCTGCACGCCGGATGGGGATTGAATCAACCCCGAACACGTGTTAGGTTTTCGCAGATCGGAGCGCTGCGATCGGTGGCGCCGTTCTCGATGAGGAGACACGATGAAGCGATGGATGAGTGCAGTGGCGACGGCCGGACTGGTCGTCGCGGGACTCGCGGTCGCCAGCCCCGCCACCGCCGGCGGCAACGGCGGTGGCGGACACGGCGGAGGCAAGCCGGGGACCGAGGAGCTCAACCGCTGGGCGGTCGACACCTGGGCGTCCCTCGACGCCATGACCGACGAGGCGACGGGACTCCCGTCCGACAACGTCACCGGTGACCTGCAGACCGCGGGTGCCTACACCTCGCCTACGAACATCGGCGGATACCTGTGGTCGACCGTCACCGCCCGCGACCTCGGCATCATCGGCGAGGACGAGGCCCGAGACCGTCTGTCGACCACGCTCGACACCCTGACCGGCCTCGAGCGCAACGACGCGAGCGGCATGTTCTACAACTGGTACTCGCCGACCACCGGTGAGAAGCTCACGACCTGGCCCGACTCCGGCGACCCGGTGTACCCGTTCCTCAGCACGGTCGACAACGGCTGGCTCGCCGCATCCCTGCGAATCGTCCGCGAGGCCGAGCCCGACCTCGCTCAGGAAGCCGACGCCCTCTACGACTCCATGGACTTCGGGGCGTTCTTCGACCCCGCGGGCGCTGCGGGGCTGCCCGCCGGCACCAACCGCGGCGGGTTCTGGGATGCTGCGCCGCCGGACTGCAGCGTCGAGGCGCCCATGTACAACGGGTCGGGGGAGACCGCGTATTACACGTGCCACCACTACGACACGACCGTGAGCGAGAGCCGGATCGCGACCTACCTCGGCATCGCCAACGGGCAGATCCCCGCGACCGCCCTGTACGGCACGCATCGCACGATGCCCCCCGGGTGCGACTGGGCCTGGCAGGAGCAGCTCCCGCAGGGGGAGTACCGCACCTACGACGGCGTGGAGGTCTGGGAGGGCACGTACCAGTACGAGGGCATGTCGTTCGTGCCCAGCTGGGGCGGCAGCATGTTCGAGTCGCTCATGCCCGACCTGCTCGTGCCCGAGGCGAAGTGGGGACCGAGGTCGTGGAAGACGAACCACGCGGTCACCGTCGCCGTGCAGAAGGCGCACGGGCTCGACGAGGCCGGCTACGGGTACTGGGGCTTCTCGCCCGCCAGCAACCCGTTCGGCGGCTACGCCGAGTACGGCGTCGACATCGCCGGTATGCGGTCGGACGGCTACACTTCCGACGCCGAGCAGACCGACGTCGACGTCGACCGCCCCGGATGCTCGACGGGCACCAACCCCGACCCGGAGTTCGGTGACGGCGTCGTGACCCCGCACGCATCGTTCCTCGCGCTTCCCTATGACCGCGAAGGCGCGCTCAGCAACCTCGAGGGCATCGAGCAGGAGCTCGGCGCCTACGGTCCAGGCGGGTTCTACGACGCGGTCGCCGTGCGCAGCGGCACGGTCGCGGAGCGCTACCTGTCGCTCGACCAGTCGATGATCATGGCGGCGATCGGCAACGAGCTCACGAAAGATACACTCAAGGACTACTTCGTGGACCGCGAGATGGAGCAGACGCTGCGGCCCGCGATGAAGCAGCAGATATTCGGCTCGTCGTGGGGAGCGGGGCACGGCCACGGCGGCTGAATCCCGGTCGGCCCGCGCGAGAGGACAGGAGCGGGCAGTGGGCACGGACGAGCAGCCGGTCGCCGGGCGGGGTCGCCGCGGACCCTACGCGGCAGGCCAGGCCCGGCGGCAGGCGATCGTCGACGAAGCACTCGCGGTGTTCTCCCGCACGGGGTTCCGCGGTGGATCCCTGCGGGAGATCGCGAAGCGCGTCGGCGTGACGCCGGCCGGTCTCCTGCACCACTTCGCCGACAAGGAGGAGCTCTTCGCGGAGGTGCTTCATCAGCGTGACGAGAAGGTCCGCGCGGCCGCGGGGGATCCGGCCGAGCACACCCTGCTCGAGCAGGCCCGGCGCGTCGTGGCGCACAACCGGACGTCGCGAGGGCTGACCTCGCTGTACGCGATCGTCTCGGCCGAGGCGACGGACCCCGAGCATCCCTCGCACGAGGACTTCGCCGCTCGGTATCGGGATCGTGCGGCCGAGGCCGAGGAGATCCTCCGCCGCGGGCAGGCGGACGGAGAGGTGCGTGCCGATATCGATCCCGCGAACGCCGCGCGCCTGATCAGCGCCGTCATGGACGGCATCCAGCTGCAGTGGCTGCTCGACGACTCCGTCGACATGATCGCCCTGTTCGAGGAGTTCACGGCGGGATATCTGCTGCCCGGTGCGCCGGATCGGGGCTGAGGAGGATCACACCGCGTTCCAGCGCACCCGCGGATCCGCCTCGAAACCGGCAAGCGCAGCCTCGGCGTCGTCGACCGGGAACATCGTCACGAGCAGCGGATCCGCTCCCGGAGCGGGCGCGACCTCGTAGGCGAGTGCGGCCGGGCCGTGGGCGGCGCTGAGGGCGACGCGGCTCGCTCGGCCGTCGACCGAGCACGTCGACTCCACCGCCGGTGAGCGGAGAAGGGTGGATGCCGCGGACGTCGCCCGCGCGAGGAGGGAAGGGCCGCAGCGCCAGGGGAGGAGGGCCTGCGGGGCCAGCCCCAGCGCGGTGCTGAGCGCGGTGCCGAGCCATCGTTCGCGCTTGAGGCCGTACGGCGTGGGCGCGAGTGACAGCAGGTAGCCGTAGGTGTGCAGGACCCCCGCATTTCCGTGGGGCCATTCGGCAGCGACGCCTGCGCGATCGTGCAGCTCGTCGAACAGGGCGCGGGGGAGAACGGCCGTGCCGAGGTTCTCGTCGATCACGGTGGAGAGACCCCAGCGCGCGAACAGACCGGCGTCCCGGTCGTCGGCGATCGCGCCGCCGATCCAGGGAAGCGCGTCCAGCGCCGCCCGTGCTCCTGGTCGCGTGGAGGCGGCGAGGGCGGCGCGGTCGAGATCGTCATGTTCGGACACGGCGCTCACCATACTCGACCGCCATGGACGCATCGTTCACGCGGTGTTCACACGATGGGGACTTTCTGTCCACACTCGTTACTCACTATGGACGGAGCGTCCACACCGAAGGAAACCCGTGACCTCCATCCTCCTCTTCGACTTCGACGGCACGATCGCGCTCGGCGACGGCCCGGTCCTCGCCTACGCCCAGCAGGTGTCTGCGGCGCTAGGGGGCGACGACGGGTTCGTCGACGGCATCCGCTCCGCCCTCGCCCACGCGGACGGGGCGTCGCTCGACGGATACGACGCCGTGCGCCGCGCCGCCGAGGAGCGAGGTGCGGACGCGCGGCTGCTCAGCGAGGCCTACCTCGCGAGCCGGCGTCAGCTCGCCACCGGGGAGGCCCCGATCGCCGCGCCGGACGGGCTCGTCGAGTTCCTCACTGAGACGTCCGCCGAGGCGGAGCGCGTGCTCGTGACCAACGCGCCGCCGATCCGGATCGCGGAAGCCCTCGACGCCCTCGGCCTGGCGGGACTCTTCGACCGGATCGTGACGAACGCCCGCAAGCCCGCCGGGCTCGATGCCGTGCTCGCGGACCTGCCCGCCGACGCGCGGGTGCTCAGCATCGGCGACATCTGGCACAACGACCTCGCCCCGGCGCACGCCCGTGGCCACGCGACCGCGCTGATCGGCGGATTCGCCGACCCCGCCGCCTCCCCGACCTACCGTGCCGCCGTCTTCGCCGAGCTGATCCCGCAGCTCCGCGACTGGCTGCGCGGCTGAGACCTCCACCTCCCCTCCTCACCAACCCACCTCACATCGAAGGACGACAATGCGCACCTCCCCCTTCCGCCGCTCCGCCACCGGCCTCATCGCCGCCGGCGCGCTCCTGACCGTCGTGCTCGCCGGATGCTCCGGCACCACGGCAGCGCCCGAGGACTCGGCCGCCCCCGCCGCCGACCCGGACTCCCTCGTGCTCGCCCTCGTGCCCTCGCAGGACCAGGACGGCCTCGTCGACACCGCCACGCCCCTCACCGACTACCTCACCGAGGAGCTCGGGATCGAGGTCACCGGCGTTGTGTCGAAGGACTACCAGGCCGCGGTTGAGGCCATGGGCGCCGGTCAGGCGCAGATCGGCTTCCTGCCGTCCCTGCAGCTCTGGCAGGCCAACGACATGTACGACGCCTCGATCGTCCTCCAGACCGAGCGCAACGGCAACATCACCTACCCGGCGCAGTTCATGACGAACAACCCCGACAAGTACTGCGACGACGAGCCGGTCGAGCGCGACGGGATGCTGTTCTGCAACGGCGCCGACGCGATGACCGGTCCTGCGGGACTCGACAGCATCGACAAGGTGAAGGGCGCGAAGGTCGCGGTGCTCGGCCCCGGCTCGCCCGCCGGCTACATCTACCCGATCCTCGCGCTGCAGGAGGCGGGAATCGACACCGACGCCGACATCCAGCAGATCCCCGTCACGGCCAACGACGCCTCGGTGCTCGCGGTCTACAACGGCGACGCCGAGGTCGGCTTCAGCTTCTGGGACGCCCGCACGATCGTTCAGAAGGACACCCCCGACGTGGGCCAGAAGGTCGTCGTGTTCGCGATGACCGAGGAGATCCCGAACGACGGCGTCGCTCTGTCGAGCGACCTCTCGCCCGAGCTGCAGGAGCGCATCACGACCGCGCTCGAGGACTTCTCGAACACGGAGGACGGCTCGGCGATCCTCGAGAGCATCTACTCCATCACCAAGCTGGCGCCCGCGAACCCCGACTCGCTCGACGTCGTGGCCCGTGCCGCTCAGGCCCTGGGGCTCCAGTAAGTTGTCCGACCAGATCCAGCACGTGGACGCCGCAGCTCCGGCTGCGGCGTCCACGCCGTGGTCCATCCGGCTCGACGAGGTCACGGTCCGCTACCCGAACGGCACGATCGGCCTGAACCGGGTGTCGCTCGACATCGCGGCCGGCGAGATGGTGGCCGTGGTCGGGCTCTCCGGCTCCGGCAAGTCCACTCTCATCCGGACGATCAACGGCCTCGTCCCGGTCACCTCCGGCGCTCTCGACGTCGGCGAGCACCGCGTGTCCGGCGCGTCGGCACGCACGCTGCGCCGCCTGCGCGGCGACATCGGCATGGTCTTCCAGGGCTTCAACCTCGCGGGCCGTGCGAGCGTGCTGCAGAACGTGCTCGTCGGCCGCCTCGCCCACACCCCGCTGTGGCGCACCCTGCTCGGCGCCTACCCCGATGTCGACAAGCAGCGCGCCTATCACGCGCTCGACCGCGTCGGCATCCTCCCGAAGCTCCACTCCCGTGCATCCGACCTCTCCGGCGGGCAGCAGCAACGCGTCGCGATCGCGCGCGCCCTCGCTCAGGAACCGCGCATCGTGCTCGCCGACGAACCCGTCGCGAGCCTCGACCCGCCCACCGCGCACGGCGTCATGAACGACCTGCGTCGCATCAACCGCGACCTCGGCATCACGGTCCTCGTCAACCTGCACCTGCTCGACCTCGCCCGCGAGTACGGCGCACGGATGATCGGGATGCGGGCGGGAGAGGTCGTGTACGACGGCCCGGCCACGAGCGCGACGGATGCCGACTTCGAGAGCATCTACGGACGCTCGCTCACGCCGGAAGACCGGTTGGACGCATGACCGCGCCCGTCCGGGCCGCCGCGCCCGTCCCGCTCGAGATACCCGCGCGTCCGCCCGGCGCGTGGAAGGGCCCCGTGATCGTCGTCGCCGTGCTCGTCGTGACCGTCGTGATGTGCCTGCCCGTCATCGGGATCGGCGTCGACTTCGGCACGATCGCCCGCAACTGGCAGAACGGCGCCGACAAGGTCGTGAAGCTCCTCCTTCCCGACTGGAGCTTCTTCCCCCGCACCGTGCCGCCCCTCATCGAGACTCTGCAGATGGCGGTCATCGCCACAGCGGTCGGCGCCGCGGTGTCGCTGCCGCTGAGCTTCTGGGCGGCCCGAGCCACGAATCCGAGCGCCCCGTTCCGCATCGCCGTCCGCGGCGTCCTCAACGTCATCCGCAGCGTGCCGGACCTCCTGTACGCGGCCATCCTCGTGGCGATGGTCGGCGTCGGCGCGCTGCCCGGCATCCTCGCCCTGCTGCTGTTCAACGTCGGCATCATCGTCAAGCTCGTGTCGGAGGCGATCGACACGAACGACCGCGGCCCCCTCGAGGCCGGTCGTGCGGTCGGTGCGACGCAGGCGAAGATCAACCGCACGCTCGCGCTTCCCGACGCGTGGCCCGCGTTCGCGAACCAGACGCTGTACGTGTTCGAGCTCAACGTCCGGGCCTCCACCGTGCTCGGACTCGTCGGCGCCGGCGGGATGGGCCTGCTCATCGACGCGGTGCGCACCTTCTACCGCTACGACCAGCTGTCGCTCATCATCCTGGAGATCCTCATCGTCGTGATCGTGATCGACCTCGTCTCCGACGCCATCCGCCGGAGGCTCGTATGACCGCGCTCACCGTGCTCCCCGACAAGCCCAGGCGCCCGTGGCTCGTGGCGGGCTGGGTCCTCGTGACCGCAATCGTCGTGCTCGCCTTCTGGTCGATCGACATCGCCTGGGGGCGGCTCGCCGATCTCCCCGGCGAGATCGTGCGGTACACCGTGCTCATGTTCGGGTCGCCGAACTGGGAGAAGCTCCCCGAGGCGCTGTGGCAGACCTGGCGCAGCATCGAGATGGCCTGGGTCGGCACGATCCTCGGCATCCTGCTCGCGACCCCGTTGAGCCTGCTCGCCGCGCGCGGCTTCGGACCCGCCTGGCTGCGATCCCTGCTCCGCGGGCTGTTCTCGTTGATCCGCGCGGTGCCGGAGATCATCATCGCGATCGTGATCCTCTCGGTCACCGGCCTCACCCCGTTCACCGGTGCGCTCGCTCTCGCCGTCAACGGCATCGGCACGCTCGGCAAATGGGGCTACGAAGCCGTCGAAGCCGTGCCTCGCGGGCCGATCGAGGCGGCGCGGGCGGCCGGCGGCGGCACTCTGCAGGTGCTGCGCTGGGGGGTCTGGCCGCAGGCGGAGCCCGCGTTCTGGTCGTTCTGGCTGTACCGCTTCGAGATCAACGTGCGCTCCTCCGCCGTGCTCGGTCTCATCGGCGTCGGCGGCATCGGAGACATGCTGACCTCGTACACCCAGTACCGTGAGTGGTCGACGGTGGGTGTCCTGCTCATCGTGGTCGTCGCCGTGACGATGCTCATCGACGGAGCATCCGGTGCGATCCGACGTCGGATCATGGAGGGAGCCCGCACCCGTGTTCTCGCCTAGCGCCCCGCCCACCGCGCGCATCGTCGCGGTGCTCAACACACTGCAGCCGGCCGAGCGCCGTGTCGCCGAGCTCATCGTCGACTCGGCCGACGCCGTGGTCGAGTGGACCGCCCAGGAGCTCGCCGACCGGGCGGGCGTGGGGCGCGCCACGGTCGTGCGCGCCTGCCAGAGCATCGGCTACCGGGGGTACCCGCAGCTGCGCGTCGCGCTCGCCGCGGAGCTCGGCGCGGCCCCGGGAGACACCGTCGTCGATCATGGGCCGGGCGTCCTGGGGAGGATGCGCGGCGAGATCGACCGGCTCGCCGCGACGCTGCCCGCCCTCACGAGCCTGCTCGATGCGGATGCCGTCGCGGAGGCCGTGCGGCGCGCGGCCTCCGCGACCCGCCTGCTCGTGCTCGCGAACGGCCTGTCGTCGCCGATCGCGAACGACCTCGCGATGCGCCTGACCGCGGCAGGACGACCGGCGGAGTTCATTGCCGACGCCATCGCACAGCAGATCGCCGCCCGACACCTCACCGCCGACGACGCCTGCGTCGTCATCAGCGGGTCGGGCGCGAACGAGGCGACCCTGCGTGTCGCGACGGCGGCGGCGCGCGGCGGCGCCCACGTCATCGCGCTCACCTCGTTCGCCTCGTCGGCGCTCACCGAGGTCGCGACGCACAGCCTCGTGATCGCTCCGTCGGGTGGGAGCTTCCGCGAGGAGCTGCAGCACGCCTCGCGCGTCGCCTACCTCGTGTTCGCCGAGGTCTTCGCGGCCGCGGTCACGGCCGAGCGGGGCGGCGACGCCGTGCGGACCAAGGCGCACGTGCTCGAAGTGGTGTCCGAGAACCTCGGCGAGGGCGCGGAGCGGTAGCGGCGACCGCGGCGGACGCCGAAGGGGTCGCGGAGTCAGCGACTCAGTCGCGCGCGGTCTGCAGCAGGGCCCAGAGTTCGGCGCGGGCGGGGAACGACGACAGATCGGCACCCAGCAGCGTCCCGGCCTGCGCGATGCGCGTGCGCAGCGTGTGCCGGTGCACGCCCAGCGCCGCGGCGGCCGGCTCCGCCTTCGCGTCGTGTTCGAGCCAGACCCGCAGGGTCCGCTCCAGGTCGGTGCGCGAGCGGGCGTCGCTCTCGCGCAGCGGCGCGAGACGCGATTCGGCGAGCAGACGGGCCTCGTCGGTCGCGAGCGCGCTCAGGATGCTGGAACCCACCGCGTCGGCGTAGCGGTGGACCCCGGCATCCGCCTGCCGGTGCAGCGCCGCGACGGCCTGGGCGTGAGCCCGGGAGAACGAGTCATACGACTCCGATCCCGATGCGCCGACGCGGATGCCGAACCGCTCGGCGACGTCGTCGAGCACCCCCTCGTCGACGGCCGACACGCACAGCGTCACGCCGTCGTCGGACTCGGCGACGAAGGATGCCGTTCCCTCATCCGTGCGGCGTCGATCCCACCAGTCGGTCAGGGGGCCGGCCGGTGCGTCGGCCGCGACAGCGACGACGATCGGCGCGGGCGGCAGCGAACCGAGCACACGTCGCGCGAGCGCGGGATCGTCGCCCTGCAGCGACGACAGCAGCTGCGAGTGCAGGCGCCGCCGGCTCCGGGCGAGCTGCTCGCTCTGCTCGAGCGCGAGCCCGGCCATCGCGATGACCGAGGTCACGACGGTGCGCGCCTCGGGGTCGAGGCCGTCGATGCCGAGGGCGATGACCCCGCGCAGGCGGCCGCCGCGTCCGATGGTGAACAGCATGAACGAACGGTCGCCGACCGTGAACGACTGCCCCGCCTCGAGTCCGCGCGTCAGCACCTCGGCGACATGCTGCCCCAGGACGTCCTGCGCGGCGTCCGCGAGCTCGTCGACGGCGTGCGACGACTGCAGCTCTCCGGACGCGTCGTACATCCCGACCCAGACGCCGAGGCGTCGGCCGAGCTCGGCGAGGGTCGCGTCGAGTCCGCGGGGGCGCAGCGCCGCGAGGGCGAGGGCGCGATGGGTGTCGAGGGCCCAGGAGCGCCGCGCATACGCCTGGGCGGCGATCGCCTCCGAGTGAGCGCGCGCCACGGCGATGAACGGCGTGCGGTAGGGGACTTCGAACAGCGGCATCCCCCGGCGTGCGCACGCGGCGACGAGCTCGTCGGGGATGCCGGCGCGATGCACCTCCGTTCCGAAGCCGAGTCCGCGCACACCGCGGTCGGCGAGCCGGTCGACGTACACGTCGACGTCGGTGTCGGCGTCGAACTGGACCCCGGTGGTGAGCAGGGCGAGGTCTTCCGCAAGGAAGGGCGTCGGATCGGCGAGGTCGGAGCTGTGCACCCAGCGCAGCGGGCTTCGCAAAGCCCCCGCGGGGAGCGTCTGCGGCTCGGACACCAGCCGCAGACCCAGATCGCGGCGACGGAGCAGCGCCTGCAGCGTCGGTTCCTCGGCGATCTCCATCCGGCCCCCTCCCCATCAAACAGGGATGTACGGTGCGGTGAATCCCTGCGGCACATTGTACAGCTCGGCGAATGCACGCCGGGCGAGACCGGTCGTACGCTCGCGTCATGGCTCTCCTCGACACCGACACCGCGACCGTTCCCCTCGGCGGACCCGACCTCCTCCAGGAGCGTCGGCTCGTCACAGAGCTCCCCGGGCCCCGCTCGGCCGAGATCCTCGCCCGCAAGGCCGAGGCCGTGCCCGCAGGCGTCGGCCACACGGTGCCCGTCGCCGCCGTCGCCGCGGGCGGAGGCGTCGTCGTCGACGCCGACGGCAACTCGCTCATCGACCTCGGCTCCGGCATCGCCGTGACGACGGTCGGCAACGCGCACCCGAAGGTCGCCGCGGCCGTCGCCGCTCAGGCCGCGCAGTTCACGCACACCTGCTTCATGATCTCGCCGTACGAGTCGTACATCGAGGTGGCCGAAGCGCTCAACCGTCTCACACCCGGCGACTTCGCCAAGAAGAGCGCCCTGTTCAACTCCGGAGCGGAGGCGGTCGAGAACGCGATCAAGATCGCCCGCAAGCACACCGGCCGCCAGGCCGTCGTCGCGTTCGACCACGGCTACCACGGCCGCACCAACCTCACCATGGCTCTCACCGCGAAGTCGATGCCCTACAAGAGCGGCTTCGGTCCGTTCGCGCCCGAGGTCTACCGCGCGCCGATGTCGTACCCGTTCCGCGACGGCCTGTCGGGTCCCGAGGCGGCAGCCCGCGTCATCCTGCAGCTCGAGAAGCAGGTCGGGGCCGACAACCTCGCCGCCGTCATCATCGAGCCCATCCAGGGCGAGGGCGGGTTCATCGTCCCGGCCGACGGCTTCCTCCCCGCGATCCTCGACTGGTGCCGCGCGAACGGCGTCGTCTTCATCGCCGACGAGGTGCAGACGGGCTTCGCCCGCACCGGCCACATGTTCGCGAGCGAGATCTTCGGCATCGAGCCCGACCTGATCACCACCGCCAAGGGCATCGCCGGCGGTCTGCCGCTCGCCGCCGTGACCGGGCGGGCCGAGATCATGGACGCCTCGCACACGGGCGGCCTCGGCGGCACCTACGGCGGAAACCCGATCGCGTGCGCGGCGGCGCTCGCCGCGATCGACGTGTTCGAGAACGACGGCGTGATCGAGCGCGCGCGAGAGATCGGCGAGATCCTGAAGGGCCGTCTCACCTCGCTCCAGCAGGGCGACGCCCGGATCGGCGACATCCGCGGACACGGCGCGATGATCGCCGCCGAGTTCGTCGACCCCGAGACCCAGGCCCCGGATGCCGCGCTCACGGCCGCGGTCGCGAAGGCGGCGATCGCGAAGGGCGTGATCGTGCTCACCTGCGGGACCTACGGCAACGTCATCCGCTTCCTGCCCCCGCTGGCGATCGGCGACGACCTGCTGAACGAGGGTCTGGACGTCATCGCCGAGGCGCTCGCGTCGGCGTGACCCACGGCCGCCGAGGCGGCCCCACACACGTCCGGCCGCGACTCGTATCGGGGGATTTCGAGTCGCGGCCGGCAACCTTTCCAACGAAGGAGAAGCAGATGGCTGAGATCACCCGTGACGTGCTGATCGTGGGAGCCGGAGCCGCAGGGCTCACCGCCGCGAACGACCTGCGCAAGGCCGGCCTGTCGGTGGCCGTCCTGGAGGCCCGCGACCGCGTCGGCGGCCGTCTGTGGACCGACGTCATCGACGGAGCGATGCTCGAGCTCGGCGGCCAATGGGTCTCGCCCGACCAGGACGCGCTGAAGGACACTCTCGAGGAGCTCGGCCTCGAGACCTACAGCCGCTACCGCGAAGGTGACAGCGTGTACGTCGGCCCCGACGGTCGGGTGCACCGGTTCACGGGGGAGATGTTCCCCGTGTCGCCCGAGACGGAGAAGGTCATCGCCGAGATCACCGACCGCCTCGACGAGATGGTCGCGCAGATCGACCCCGATCGCCCGTGGGAGCACCCGCAGGCCAAGGAGTGGGACAGCGTCACATGGGACGCGTGGCTGCGCCAGCAGACCGACGACGACGAGGCCGTGCGCAACCTGGCCTTCGCCACCGGGTCCGCGATGCTTACCAAGCCCACGCACACGTTCTCGCTCCTGCAGTCGCTGCTGATGGCGGCATCCGCCGGCTCGTACTCGAACCTCGTCGACGCCGACTTCATCCTCGACAAGCGCGTGGTGGGCGGTCTGCAGCAGGTGCCGATCCTGCTCGCGGAGCGCCTCGGCGACGAGGTGCTGCTGAACCAGCCGGTCCGCACGCTCGAGTGGGGCGACGACGGCGTGGTCGCCACGACCGACGAGCTCACGGTGCGTGCACGGTTCGCGATCCTCGCGCATGCCCCGGTCCTGTACGACCGCATCTCGTTCGTGCCGCCGCTGCCGCGTCGCCAGCACCAGCTGCACCAGCACCTGTCGATGGGT
The DNA here is from genome assembly GCF_023715885.1 of Microbacterium hydrocarbonoxydans. Classification (GTDB taxonomy): domain Bacteria; phylum Actinomycetota; class Actinomycetes; order Actinomycetales; family Microbacteriaceae; genus Microbacterium; species Microbacterium hydrocarbonoxydans_C. The sequence continues at coordinate 253,838 of NZ_JAMBOY010000003.1, forward strand.
TTCGTGATCAAGGTGCACGCGGTCTACGAGACCCCGTTCTGGCGCGAGCAGGGACTGAGCGGCACCGCCTTCAGCCCCTACGAGCTCTCGCACGAGGCGTACGACAACACCAACCACGGTGACGAGCGCGGCACGTTGGTCGGATTCGTCAGCGACCAGAACGCGGACGACCTCTTCGCTCTGAGCGACGAGGAGCGCAAGGAGCGCATCCTCGAGTCGCTGTCGCACTACTACGGACCGGAGGCCAAGAACCCGGTCGTCTACTACGAGAGCGACTGGGGCACGGAGGAGTGGACGCGCGGCGCCTACGCCGCGAGCTTCGACATGGGCGGCCTGCACCGGTACGGCGCGGACCTGCGCACGCCGGTCGGCCCGATCCACTTCGCCTGCAGCGACATGGCCGGGGCGGGCTTCCAGCACGTCGACGGCGCGATCCGGATGGGTCACCTGGTCTCCTCGAACATCGTCGCCTCGACGAGGGACGCCGGCGAGACGGCTGAGGTCGGCTGATGACCGGCTCCATCGTCGTCGGCTACACGGCGACGGATGCCGGAGCGGACGCCGCGGCACTCGGCGCCCGCCTGGCGCGCAGCCTCGGCGCGGTGCTCCGCCTTGTGATCGTGCTGCCGTCGGAGGGTACGCGCAATGCCGCGGTCGCCCCCGAACGGGCGTACGAAGACCATCTCCGTCGCCAGGCGACGCAGTGGCTCGAGGATGCCGTCAGCGGCCTGCCGCAGGAACTCGTCCGCACCGGGCACGTCCGGTTCGGGGAGTCGTTCGCCGAAGGGCTGATCGCCGCGGGCGAGGAGTTCGGAGCCCGGCTCATCGTCGTCGGCGCCGCGAACGGCAGCCTGTTCGGGCGCCACCGCCTCGGCAGCGTTGCCTCCGAGCTGCTGCACTCCTCGACCATCCCGGTCGCGCTCGCTCCGGCAGGCACCTCGACGGAGGACGACCACGTCCTTCCCCGCGTGACGGTCGCCGTCGGCACCCGTCCCGGCGCCGAGAACCTCCTCGACGAGGCGGCCACGGTCGCCGCCGATGCGCACGTCGGCCTCCGCCTGGTGTCGCTCGTGCCCTTCGACGTGCCACCGGGCCTCGACACCGGTTCGATCCGTCTGGCCGGAGACGAGCACTCCCGCGAGGTGCTCTCCGTGGCATCCGGTCTCCTGCCCGACTCCCTCGACGCGGTCGTCGAGGAGGCGCCCGGCGACACCGTCGAAGACGCGGTCGCCCACCTCTCGTGGCTGCCCGGAGAGGTGATCCTCGTCGGATCGAGCCGCCTGGCGCAGCCCCGCCGTCTCTTCCTGGGCTCCACGGCGGCGAAGATGCTGCATGAGCTTCCCGTTCCCATGATCGTGGTCCCGCGCACGCGGGCCGAAGCAGGAGTCCGCTGATGAGCAACTCGAACCGGGCGACGGAGCCCGTATCCGGTGTGACGACCGGAATCTCGCAGAAGGGCCTCAGTGCCGGGGCGGTCGGCGTGCTCGGCGCCGTCGTGATCGGCGTCTCGACCATCGCCCCCGCCTATACTCTGACGGCGTCACTCGGCCCCACCGTCGCGGTCGTCGGCACACAGGTTCCGGCGATCATCCTCGTCGGTTTCATCCCGATGCTGCTGACGGCCTTCGGCTACCGCGAGCTCAACCGCGAGATGCCCGATTCCGGCACCTCGTTCACGTGGGGCGTCCGCGCGTTCGGCCCGTGGATCGGATGGATGACGGGATGGGGCCTCATCGCCGCGACGGTCATCGTGCTGTCGAACCTCGCGGGCATCGCCGTGGAGTTCCTGTTCCTGCTGATCTCTCAGCTCTCGGGCAATCCCGACATCGCCGATCTCGCCTTCAACCCGTTCATCAACGTCGTCGTCTGCCTGCTGTTCATGCTCGGCGCGACGCTGGTGTCGTACCGCGACATGCAGACCACGCAGAAGTTCCAGTACATCCTCGTCGGCTTCCAGGTGCTGGTGCTCGTCGTCTTCTCGGTCGTCGCGATCGTCAAGGCTCTCGACGGTGAGGCGCCGGATCCGACCGCCTTCTCCTGGTCGTGGTTCAACCCGTTCGAGGTGCCCACCTTCAGTGCGTTCGCTGCCGGCCTGTCGCTGTCGATCTTCATCTTCTGGGGCTGGGACGTCGTGCTCACCATGAACGAGGAGACGAAGGACCCCGCGAAGACCCCCGGGCGGGCCGCCATGGTCACCGTTTTCGTCGTCGTCAGCCTCTACCTGCTCCTCGCGATCGGCCTCATCATGTTCGCCGGCGTCGGCGACGGCGACCTCGGCCTCGCGAACGAGGACATCTCGGCGAACGTCTTCTTCGCGCTGTCGGACCCGATCCTCGGACCGCTCGCGTTCCTCGTGTCGCTCGCGGTGCTGTCGAGCTCGGCCGCGTCGCTGCAGTCCACCGCTGTCGGCCCGGCGCGCACCCTGCTCGCGATGGGTCACTACGGTGCGCTGCCCAAGAAGTTCGCGAAGGTCAGCCCGCGGTTCTTCACCCCCGGCTACTCCACGATCGTGTCGGCTGTCGTCGCCTCGGTGTTCTATGCCGTGATGCGACTGGTCAGCGAGAACGTGCTCACCGACACGATCCTGTCGCTCGGGATGATGATCTGCTTCTACTACGGACTCACCGCGTTCGCGTGCGTGTGGTACTTCCGTCGTCAGTGGTTCGACTCGGCACGCAGCTTCTTCTTCACGTTCCTGTTCCCGCTCGTCGGCGGCGTGATCCTCGCCGTGCTCTTCGTGACGACCCTCATCGACTCCATGGACCCCGCCTACGGCAGCGGCTCGAGCATCGGCGGTGTCGGTCTGGTGTTCGTCCTCGGCGTCGGCATCATCGGCATCGGCATCGTCATCATGATCTGGCAGGGGATCAAGCGTCCTGCGTTCTTCCGGGGAGAGACGCTCACCGCCGACGCCCCGCCGAGCCTCCGCCGCCGCTAGACGGAACCCCTCCCAGACCCACGCCCCCACAGAGAGAGAACCCATGAGCACTCAGACAGAGCAGGCGCTGCTCGACAGCATCCCCACCGGCCTCTTCATCGGCGGCGAGTGGATCGACGGTGAGACCGGCGCGACCTTCGACGTCACCGACCCCTCGACGGGAGACGTGATCCGCACGATCGCCGACGCGACGCCGGCAGACGGGATCCGCGCCCTCGACGCCGCGGTCGCCGCGCAGGACGCCTGGGCGGCCACCGCGCCGCGCACCCGGAGCGAGATCCTTCGCAAGGCCTTCGACCTCGTGCAGGAGCACAAGGACGACCTCGCACTGCTCATGACCCTCGAGATGGGCAAGCCACTCGCCGAGGCCCGCGGCGAGGTCGTCTACGGCGGCGAGTTCCTCCGGTGGTTCAGCGAGGAGGCCGTGCGCATCAGCGGCCGCTACGGCATCAACCCCGAGGGCACCGGCCACATGGTCGTCTCGCAGCGCCCCGTCGGCCCGTCGTTCTTCGTGACCCCGTGGAACTTCCCGTTCGCGATGGCGACGCGCAAGATCGCCCCCGCGCTCGCCGCCGGCTGCACTGTGGTCATCAAGCCCCCGGCACTCACGCCGCTCACGACCATCTTCTTCACGAAGCTGCTCGAAGAGGCGGGGCTCCCGAAGGGCGTCGTCAACGTCGTGCAGACGTCGAAGTCGTCGGCGCTCTCCGCCCCCATCATCGCCGACCCGCGCCTGCGCAAGCTGTCGTTCACCGGCTCGACCGAGGTGGGCCGGAAGCTCATCGCGCAGGCCGCCGAGGGCGTGCTGCGCGTCTCGATGGAGCTCGGCGGCAATGCGCCGTTCGTGGTCTTCGACGACGCCGATCTCGACAAGGCCGTGGAGGGCGCGCTGCTGGCGAAGTTCCGCAACATCGGCCAGGCCTGCACAGCGGCCAACCGCTTCATCGTTCACCAGGACGTGGCGGACGAGTTCGCGAAGCGCGTCACCGAGCGCGTCACCGCGATGAAGGTCGGCCGCGGCACCGAGGAGGGCGTCGCGATCGGCCCGCTCATCGACGAGGATGCCGTCGCGAAGGCCGAGGAGCTCGTGGGCGACGCCGTCGACCGCGGCGCGAAGCTGCTCGCAGGCGGCAAGGCGCTGGAGGGCGTCGGCACCTACTACGAGCCCACCGTCCTCACCGACGTCGTGCCCGGCTCGGCGATCCTGCGCGAGGAGATCTTCGGCCCGGTGCTCGCGATCTCGACCTTCGCGACCGAGGAGGAGGCCGTGCGCCTCGCGAACGACACCGAGTACGGACTCGTGTCATACGTCTTCACTGAGAACCTGCAGCGCGGTCAGCGGATGATCGACGGCCTCGAGACGGGCATGATGGGACTGAACGTGGGCGTCGTGTCGAACGCGGCGGCTCCCTTCGGCGGCGTCAAGCAGTCGGGTGTCGGCCGCGAGGGCGGTGCCGAAGGCATCCACGAGTACCTGTCCACCAAGTACACCCTGATCCCGGTCTCCTGACCGAGCCGAAGGAGGACGAAACCATGACCGACTACGCCGTCATCAACCCCGCCACCGGAGAGACGCTGAAGTCCTTCGACACGTTCACGGACGCGCAGATCGAGGAGGCCGTCGCCGCCGCCGACACCGCGCACCGCGAGTGGTCGCGCTCGTCCACCGTGGCCGAGCGTGCCGCGCTCATCCGTCGCATGGCCGAGCTGCATCGCGAGCGCCGCGAGGAGCTGGCCGACGTGTTCGTGCGCGAGATGGGCAAGCCGCGCGAGGCCGCGCTCGGAGAGGTCGACTTCGCGGCCGACATCGCCGAGTACTACGCCGACCAGGCCGAGGCCATCATGGCCGATCAGCCGATCGACATCCTCGGCGACGGCTCGGCGATCATCCGCCGCTCGTCGCTCGGACCGCTCGTGGGCATCATGCCGTGGAACTTCCCGGCGTACCAGATCGTCCGCTTCGCGGCGCCCAACCTGATCGTCGGGAATACGATCCTGCTGAAGCCCGCGCCGCAGTGCCCGGAGTCGTCATCGGCGATCGCCGCGATCTACCGGGACGCGGGCTTCCCGGAGGGCGCGTACCAGAACGTGCTCGCCACGAACGAGCAGATCGCGACGATGATCGCGGACCCGCGCGTGCAGGGCGTGTCGCTCACGGGCTCCGAGCGCGCCGGTGCGGCCGTCGCCGAGATCGCCGGCCGCAACCTCAAGAAGGTCGCCCTCGAGCTCGGCGGATCCGACCCGTTCATCGTGCTCTCGACCGACGACCTCGACGCGACCGTGCAGGCCGGCGTCGACGCGCGCCTCGACAACAACGGCCAGGCGTGCAACGGTGCCAAGCGCTTCATCATCGTCGACGACCTCTACGACGCGTTCGTGGAGAAGTTCACCGCGGCCATGGCGGCGGTCGAGGCGACCGACCCCATGCTCGAGGACACCGTGCTGGGCCCCGTCTCCTCCGAGACCGCGGCCGAGAACCTGCAGAAGCAGATCGACACGGCCGTCGAGCAGGGCGCGACGCTGCTGACCGGCGGCACGCGCGACGGGGCGTTCTTCGCGCCCACCGTGCTCGCCGACGTCACGCCCGAGATGAACGTGTACCGCGAGGAGCTCTTCGGCCCCGCGGCGGTCGTCTACCGCGTCGCCGACGAGGACGCCGCGGTCGCGCTCGCGAACGACACGACCTTCGGGCTCGGCTCGTACGTCTTCACGACCGACGAGGCACAGGCCGAGCGGGTGGCCGACAAGATCGAGGCCGGCATGGTCTACGTCAACCTCGTGCTCGCCGACAGCCCCGAGCTGCCGTTCGGCGGCATCAAGCGCAGCGGCACGGCGCGCGAGCTCGGCCACCTCGCCGCCGACGAGTTCGTCAACAAGAAGCTCATCCGCATCGGCTGACGCCGACGGGGAGGAGGGGCGGATGCTGCGGCATCCGCCCCTCTGTCGCGTTTCCGCGCGACCGACCTGCAGGTCGTGCGCACGGATGCATGTCGGATGCCGCAGGCAACGGACTGCAGGTGGGTTCTCGGCCTGCAGGTCGACCGCGCAGGGTCGTCAGTCCGCGAGGTCGAGGTAAGCGAGCACCGCGAGCACGCGGCGGTTGACGGCCGACCCCGACGCGACGCCGAGCTTCGTGAAGATCGTGTTGATGTGCTTCTCGACGCCGCTCTGGCTCATGAACAGCCGTTCGGCGATACCGGTGTTGCTGTGCCCCTCGGCGATGAGCTCGAGCACGGCGGTCTCGCGCTCCGTGAGCTCGCCCATCCGCGGGTCGGGGCCGGACCGATCGGCGATCAGGCGGCTGATGACTTCGGGGTCGAACGCGACCCCGCCGTCGGCGATCCGCACGATCGCGTCGAGGAATCCGGCGATGTCGGAGACGCGGTCCTTCAGCAGATACCCGACCCCGCCGCGGCCGTCGAGCAGCAGCTCGCTCGCATAGCGCCGCTCGACGTGCTGCGAGAGCACCAGTACCGCGACACCGGGATGGTCGCGGCGGATGCGGAGAGCGGCGCGGATGCCCTCGTCGACGAAGTCGGGCGGCATCCGCACATCCACGATCACGAGGTCGGGCTCGTCCGCCGCGATGGCGGCGAGGAGGGCGTCGGCATCGCCGACGGATGCCGTCACGACGTGTCCCTCGGCGACGAGAAGCTGAGCGATGCCCTCACGGAGCAGCGTCGAGTCCTCGGCGATGGCTATCCGCACGGGATCACCGCCTCGACCACGGTCGGGCCGCCGACCGGGCTGTGCACCCGCAGCTGCCCGTCGCGGGCTGCCACCCGTGACGCGATCCCGGAGAGCCCGGTGCCCGCGGCATCCGCCCCGCCGACGCCGTCGTCCTCGACGCTGACCGACAGCAGCCCGTCGCCGCTGCGCACACGGATCGTGATCGATGCGGCATCCGCGTGCTTGATCGCGTTCGTCACTGCCTCGCTCGCGACGAAGTAGGCTGCGGTCTCGGCCGCCCGGTCGGCGATCGGCCCCGCCTCGACATCGAGGTGCACGGGCATGGCCACGCGGTCGCGCAGGGCGCGCAGGGCCACCGCGAGTCCGTCCCGCTGCAGCATCTCGGGATACGTCCGCCAGGCGACGTCGCGCAGGTCGTCGAGGATGTTCTGGGTCTCGTCGCGCGCGGTGCGCAGCAGGGCCGCGCCCTCGGCAGGATCCGAGCGCTCCACCCTCGCGAGCAGGATCGAGAGCGCCACCACCCGCTGCTGCACGCCGTCGTGGATGTCGCGCTCGATGCGTCGTCGCTCGGAGTCGACGGCGTCCACGACCTCATCGAGGGTCGTGTGCAGGCGAACGACCTCCTGCGACAGTTCGCCGACGTCGGGCCGCTGGAACGTCTCCCAGACCCGCCGCTCGAGCCAGGCGATGCCGCCGAGTCCGGAGAGGGCGAGGAACAGCAGCACGAGCCCCGGGACGACGAATAGGCCGACCGTCGCCCATGTCACTCGGCCGGGCCGAGCGCTGAACAGCGCCACCGGGCCGCCGGTCGCCGCCGCCACGAGCATCTGGACGCCCACGACGACTCCCGCCACGATCAGCACCAGGATGCAGAGCACCACGAGCTGCAGCAGCGCCGAGAGGGCGAGTAGACCTCGCGTGCGGCGGGCCGACGGCGGGACGCGGCGGGCTATGCCGTCCACCCACGCGAGGCGGGTGGCGAGAGCGTCGAGCACAGTCGGCGCCGGGCGACGCGGTGTCGTCACGACCGCCACGAGCGTCGCGGGGAGCATCGCGATTCCGGCGGCGGTGCCGCCCAGCATCCGCAGCACATCGCGCACGATCGGCCGGGACGTCATGAGTCCATTGTGCCGGTCAGGCGGCGCTTTCGAATCGCGCGAGTGGCAACCGTCGGGGGCTGAGAACCGTCATTTGCGCGATTCGACGGTGGCGGCGGGAGTGCCCTGCACCCGCTGACGCACGCGCAATACGACGAAGACGGATACGGCGGCGATGACCGCGGCGACCACGATGAGCTGCAGGCCGTCCGCGTACTGCTCGATGCGGTGCCACTGCTCGCCGAGCAGGAACCCCGCCAGGACGAACACCGTGTTCCAGATCGCGCTGCCGGCCGCGGTGAGCAGCGTGAAGCGCAGCAGGGGCATGCGCTGCACCCCGGCGGGGATCGAGATCAGGCTGCGGAAGATCGGGATCATCCGCCCGAAGAACACGGCCTTCGACCCGTGCTTCGCGAACCAGGCCTCCGTGCGGTCGACGTCGCTCACCTTCATCAGCGGCATCCGGTCGACGATCCGCCGCAGACGCGCGGGACCGAGCCAAGCGCCCAGGCCGTACAGGGCGAGCGCGCCGACGACCGAGCCGATCGTCGTCCACACCAGCACCTCCCAGAGCACGATCGATCCCTGGCTGGCGGTGAATCCGGCGAGCGGCAGGATCACCTCGCTCGGGATGGGCGGGAACAGGTTCTCGATCGCGACCGCGACCCCCGCTCCGACGCTGCCGAGCGTCTCCATGAGGGCGATAGCCCAGTCAGCGAAAAGGCCGAGGCTCTCAGAGGTGTCCATGCTCTCGACGCTACGGAGCGGACGGGATGCCGTCACTGCGGCTGCCCCTCCGGCGAGGTGCGGAAAACCGGAAAGCCGGGCTCGTTCTCGGTTGCTTCCCTCGGCCTTTTGCGTCTCCCGCGGCCTGATCCCGACGGGATGGCCGAGCGAAGCGCACGAGGCCGAGCGAAGGCCTAGGCACCGTCGCCCGGGCGTAGGGTCGAAGCATGGCCACGGTTGCAGAGAACATCGTCAAGACACTGGGAGCCAACGGGATCGAGCGGGTGTACGGACTCCCGGGCGATTCGCTGAACGGCTTCACCGACGCGCTGCGCAAGGACGGCGGCATCCGCTGGGTCCACGTGCGCCACGAGGAATCGGCAGCCTTCGCCGCCGCAGCGGATGCCGCGCTCACGGGCGACCTGGCGGTGGTCGCCGGCTCCTGCGGTCCCGGGAACCTGCACCTCATCAACGGCCTCTACGACGCCAACCGTTCTCGCGTGCCCGTGCTCGCGATCGCCGCGCACATCCCCACGAACGAGATCGGCACCGGGTACTTCCAGGAGACCCACCCGCAGGAGCTGTTCCGCGAGTGCAGCGTGTACGTCGAGTATGTCGCCGACCCGCGGCAGATGCCTCGTCTGCTCGAGATCGCGATGCGGGCCGCGATCGAGCAGCGCGGAGTCGCCGTGCTCGTGATCCCCGGCGACGTGGCGCTCGCCGAGATCGCCGACGACCGCGCCGTGGTGATCGAGCGCACGCGTCCCGTCGTCACGCCGAGCCCCGATGAGCTGGAGCGCGCGGCGACGCTCCTCAACGCCTCGACGAAGACGACGATCCTCGCCGGAGCGGGAGTCGAGGGCGCGCACGACGAGGTCATAGCGCTCGCCGACCGGCTCGGTGCTCCGATCGTGCACGCGCTGCGCGGCAAGGAGTTCATCGAGTACGACAACCCGTTCGACGTGGGCATGACCGGTCTGCTGGGCTTCGCGTCGGGATACCGCGCGATGGAGGCGGCTGACACGCTGCTGGTGCTGGGCAGCGACTTCCCGTACGAGCAGTTCTACCCCGAGCACGCGACCACCATCCAGGTCGACATCCGCGGATCGCAGCTCGGCAAACGGCATCCGCTCGACCTCGGTCTCGTCGGCGACGTGCGCGCGACGGTCGACGCGCTGCTGCCGCGGCTCGCCGCGAGGACGGACCGCGACCACCTCGACGACGCTGCTGCGCACTACCGCAAGACCCGCGCGAAGCTCGACGATCTGGCGACGCCCACGAAGAAGGGGCGGCCGATCCACCCGCAGTACCTCGCCCGCGTGCTCGACGAGGAGGCGTCGGATGACGCCATCTTCACCGCCGACGTCGGCTCGCCCACCGTCTGGGCTGCGCGCTACCTGTCAATGACGGAGCGCCGTCGCCTGATCGGATCCTTCACGCACGGATCCATGGCCAACGCCCTGCTGCACGGCATCGGGGCGCAGGTGTCGCACCCCGACCGCCAGGTGGTCGCGCTCGCCGGGGACGGCGGCCTGGCGATGATGCTCGGCGAACTGCTCACCGTCACCCAGAACGGACTCCCGGTGAAGACGGTCGTGGTGAACAACTCCTCGTTGAACTTCGTCGAGCTGGAGATGAAGGCGGCCGGATTCGTGAACTACGGCACGGGTCTCGACAACCCCAGCTTCGCGGCGATCGCCGAGGCGATGGGCATCTTCGCCCGCCGGGTCGAGAACAGCGAGGATCTGCCGGATGCCGTGCGCGAGGTCCTCGCACACGACGGCCCCGCGCTGCTCGACGTGGTGACCGAGCGCCAGGAGCTCTCTATGCCGCCCGCCATCGAGGCTGCGCAGGTCAAGGGCTTCGCTCTGTATGCGATCCGCACGGTGATGTCGGGTCGGGGCGACGAGCTGCTCGACCTCGCCAGGGCCAACTGGCGTCAGTTCCTCTGAGTCCTCGTGCCGGGGACACTTCTCCGTGCGCTCCGCGCGGAGAAATGCGCTTCCCTCGGACGGTCTGCAGCAGAACATCCGAGCGAAGCGCATTTCTCCGAGGGAAGAGCAGCGCGCCCCGAGGCTCAGCCGTCGAGATGGGCCCGCACCTCGGCGGCCTCCGCGTGACGCCCGAGTCCCTCGAGCACGTCGCCGAGCTCGAGCGCGGCGACCTGCAGGAGGGGCGGGTGCCCCGCGGCGTGCTCGATGACCGTGCGATAGATCGCCACGGCATCCTCTGAGCGCTCGTTCGAGGCGAGCAGTCGCGCGGCGAAGAGCTCTGACCCGCCCGCCGAGCCGAGGTCGCCGAGCTCCGCGAAGCCGTCGGCGGCCGTCAGGGCCGAAGACACGGCCTCGTCGGTGCGGCCGAACGAGGCGAGCGCCCGCGCGCGGGAGTCGGTGACGTCGGCGAGCAGCCAGCCCGCGTCGTGCTCTGCGGCCAGCGCGGCGACCTCGTCGAAAATCGGGAAGGCGCGTTCGTCCTGCTGCGCCCCGTACGCCTGCCCGAGGTTGTGCAGCACCTCGACCCGTGCGCCGACGGCGTCGGGCACGGCCCGGACGATCTCGGCCGCGGACTCGAGGTCGGCGATCGCGGCGTCATGCTCCTCGAAGCGGGCGAGGATCTTGGCGCGCTCGGTGAGCGAGACGGCCTGATCGGCCGGTTCCTCGCCCTCGCCGAAGAGCTCGGCGGCGTACCCGTAGGCGCCGACGGCCTGACCGAACTCGCCGGCGCCGGCCAGTGCCCGAGCGAGGAGCGACGCGGTCATCCCTCGGGATGCCGGGTGCACCTCGGCCTGCTCCTCACGTTCGAGCACCCGCCCGAAGAGCTCGGCGGCCTCGGGGACGTCGCCCTGTGCGAGCATGGCGCGCGCGAGGCGGAAATCCGCGCCGACCTGATCCCCGCCCTCCTGCGCGGCGACGCGGGAGGTCACGCGGTAGCGGGCCACGGCCTTCTCCGGCTCACCGGCATCTTCCCAGAGCGCACCGGCCAGCAGATGCGCGGTGCCCAGCGCTCGTGTGGCGCCGAGTCCGGCGAGCAGGCGGCACGCCTCATCGGCATCCGCCGCGCCCTCCACGAACGCCTCCTGCCCGCCGCGCACGCGGGCGCGGGTCTGCAGCGCCTGCGCACGGTGGCCGTCGCTCAGGTCGCCCTGCGCGAGGAGGCGATCGAGCAGGGCCGTCGCCGCCTCCGTGTCGCCCTTCTGCAGCACCGCCGCGATCGCGATGAGGGTCGTCGTGTTCGACAGCCGTGCGTCGCCGGCCTCGGCGAACGCCCGTGCCGCGCGTTCGGCCAGGTCGAGCGCGGCGTCCGGTTCCTCGGCGTGCATGTGCAGGGAGGCGCGGCTGATCGCCAGGTCGCCGCGCGACCAGGCGGGAAGGGCGTCGCATGCCGCGAGGGCATCGTCGAGCGCGGCCACCGTTTCCGGGGTGTTCAGACCGAAGGTCGCGAGGCCCAGGCGCTGCTCGAGATCGGCCTGCTCGTCGCGTCCGGCCGCCCGCAGCGCCTCGATGCGGGCGGGCAGGAGGTCGGCTGCCTCGTCGGCGCGATCGAGGGCGATGAGGATGCCGAGGCGCATCGACATGAGCTGTGCGACTTTCGCCGGATCTTCGACGGCCAGCGCCTTCGGGAGGGCCTGGAGCGTCTCGTGCTCGGCGCCGAACTGCGCGAGGTTCATGGCGCGGTCGAACCAGCCGTCGGCATCCGTCGGGGTCGCCGCGTCGGCGGTCGCGACGAACGCGTCCGACCGGATCGGCACGTCGTACCGCTCGCCGTCGAGCGCACGAAGCCGCGCGATGCTGCGCGCGTGGCCGTCGCTGCCGTCCCGTCGGTCGAAGTCGGCGCCGATGCGCTCGGCGGAGGCCCAGGCCGTCGCGGCCAGCTCCGCGGCGCTCCACTGACCCTCGTGTGCGCCGAAGAACGCCTGCAGCGCCGGCGCCTCCGCTCCCCGCACGGGGGTGTCGCCGTGCCCGGTCAGCGTCACCCGGTCGAGTGCGAAGGCGATCGCGCCGAGCGCGGCGAAGTGGGCGTCGACGTTCAGCCCGTCGTGTGCCAGCCAGCCGATGTGGCGCTCGACGAGCGCGAGGGCGCGGGCCTCGTTGCCGGTGATCGCGGCGAAGACGAGGTTGTTGGCGACGATGCGAAGGTTGTCCGGGTTGTCCTTCGCCAGGCGATAGCTGCGGAGGTGTGCGCTCTTGGCCTCGTCGAAGCGGCCGGCGCGCAGATAGGGGAGCAGCACCCGCGACAGGGCGTGCTCCGGCTCCTCACCGCAGGAGTAGCCGCCCTCGAGCATCTCCTCGACGAGACGGATGGCCTCGTCATCCCGATCCGTCTCCGCGAAGAACCCCGCGAACTGACTGCGACCGCAGGCATCGCAGTGGCTGTGCTCGTCGCGGGGCGTCGCCTCCAGGCGCACGCGCAGAGCCTCGGCATCGTCCATCCGGCCGGCATCCCACGCATCCTCGAAGCGGGCGGTGAGCACGCCGCTGAGGCCGAGGCCGCTCGCGCGATAGTGGGTCTCCATGTCGTCGAGCACCGCGGCGATCTGCTCCCCCGAGAACGCCGGCGATGAGCGCAGCGCCGACGCCATCCACTTGAACTGCCACATCAGGTCGGCCCCGCCGTAGTCGAGGTCGGCGGGGAACCGCTGCGGGTCGGCGTCGTGCCGGGCGAGGCACCACGCGAACGAGTTCAGCATCACGTCGGTGGCGCCGTTCATGTTCGCGGACGCCGTCTGCCGCATCCGCGCCTCGTACTCCAGGCGCTCGTCGCCGAGCTCGACGGCGAGGGCCACGGCCTCAGCCACGAGCGCCTGCTCGGCGGGGCCCCACGGAGTGCGGTCGATCTCCTCGATGAGCTGCTGGAAGCGCTTCTGCGGACGTGCCATGGTGGCCCCTTCGTACGGGTCGGCGAAGACGTGCGGACGGGTGGTGGAGACGGACGGATGCTCAGACGACGTCGTCGAAGGGGACGGCGTCTCCTTCGATCCCGGCCGAGAGCGAGACGAGGTCGGTGAGCGCGGTCGTCATCAGCGCGCGATCCGCATCGGAGAGCGGGTGGTGGCCGGCGAGGAGCGCCTGGATGTAGAGCAGCTGCACCGTGCGGGAGAAGACCGCGTCGTCGTGCACGCGCACGAGCGCGCGCACGACGCGGTTCGACCAGTTGAGGCAGAGGCGGGCGCTGAGGTCGTCGTCGCGGGATGCCGACAGGGTCGCGTCGATGCGGTCCAGCACGCCGCCCCACAGCTCTCCGGTGAAGCCCTTCGTGCGACCGCGGTCCAGTCGGCGCAGCACCTCGGGGTCGGCGACGTAGAGCGCGGCGAGTTCCGGCTGATCGATCGATCGCACGGTCACGGAGCAGTCGGATGCCGCGAGCACCCCGCCCGCACGGGCTTCCAGCGCCACGGCGGCCTCGCGATCGTCGAGCGGGGGAGGGTCGAGGCGGTCGAGCTCACCGCCCACGTCGACGAGTTCGACGGACACCTGCGGATACAGCTCCGGCAGCATGCGCACGAGGTCGGCGTCGTACAGGTAGCCGCCGTTCACGAGCACCTCGGATGCGGGGGAGATGCCGGCGACCTGCCGGAACTCGTCGACGGTCTGCGCGAATCGGATGTGCGGGAAGCGCTCGACGAGGTCGCCGATGCGAAGGGTTCCGTGGGTCGTCTCGAGCGTGAGCCACCGGGTGATGAAGCGGGCGAGCTCCTCGTCGTGGCGCACCAGCGACTTCAGCCCCACCTCGTGGATCGCGACGAACTGGGCGAGGCGGTGCGGCTCACGCAGCCCGAGGTCGAGTACCCACCGACGGATGCCGGCGCCGAGCTGCTCGCGTACGTGCTCCAGTGCGGTGTCGTCGACGAGCGACTCGCGGCTCGCGGTCGGCGCGAGGCCCGTCGAGTCGACGACAGCCCGGACGAAGAAGGCCCAGTCGGGCAGCACGTCGTCGGCGCGCTCCGACAGCAGCATCCGGCCGAGGTACATGCGGGTCGCCTGCCGAGCGCCGGGAGGGGGCGCGTAGGGGAGGACGTACGCCAGGCCGCGGGTGCCGGTCGCGGGCTCGCCGATCTCGATGATGTCGAGGGGCGCGGTGCCGAGCAGGTCGCGTCCGTACTGCACGGCCGCCTCCGGATCCGCCGCGGCGTCGAGGAACGGAGCCGCGCGCGTGAGGTCGACATCGCCGCTCGACGTCTCGAGCGTCACCCGCACCGGCAGGAACTCCGCGAAGGCGGTGGCCAGCTCGCGCACGGCGGCGGGGCGCAGCAGCTCGTCGGCGTCGAACCGCGGGGCGAGGTGCACGCTCGTGCCGATCGGCAGATCGTCGTCGATCTCGCTCACCCGGAACGTGCCGTCGGCGCTGCCGGTCCATTCCACTGCCGATCCGCCCTTCGCGCTCCGCGAGCGGATGACGATGGTGTCGGCGACCATGAAGCAGCTGAGCAGCCCGATGCCGAACTGGCCCAGATAGTCGCTGCGGGGCATGTCGAAGATGTCGCGCTTCGAACTGCGGCCGACCGTCGCGAGCAGGTCGGCGACCTCGGTCGAGGTCAGTCCGATCCCGTCGTCGCGCAGCACGAACTCGCCGCTCTCGTCGGAGAGCGGGGTGATGCGGATCCGGCCGCCCTGCCCGTCGAACTCGCGGCGGGCGGTGGCGGCATCCCTCGCGTTCTGCAGCAGCTCGCGCAGGTAGACCCGAGGACTCGAGTAGATGTGCCGGCTGAGGAGGTCGACGACCCCGCGCAGATCCACCTGGAACTGCTGCACGTCAGAGCTCACCGCATCCCCTCCCGTTGCGTCCGCTCGCCGAGCCTAGCAACAGCGCGGTGCCTGCGTCGGTTCGGCACCCGTCGGCGGATGCCGTATGCTTGACCAGCAGTTGTTGTCTGCATCCTTTCGCCGTGCCCCGGCTCACACGACCGGGCCGGATGGCAGGATGGAGACGACACCCCGAGACCTCACGGTCTCTAGGGCGGTAGCTCAATTGGCAGAGCAGCGGTCTCCAAAACCGCAGGTTGCAGGTTCGATTCCTGTCCGCCCTGCGCGTCAGCGCAACGCTGGCACACGAAAGGTACATTCAGGATGGATCAGGACGAACCGCGCGGCGAGGTCGTCGCGGCCGGCGCCACCCGCGAGAAGAGCGGCAACGCCTTCTCACGGTTCTTCGGGGGCATCGCCCTGTTCTTCCGTCAGGTCATCGCAGAACTGCGCAAGGTCGTCACTCCGACCCGCAAGGAGCTTTTCAAGTTCACCGCGGTGGTGCTCGTCTTCGTTCTCATCGTCATGGGCATCGTCTACGGACTCGACACCTTGTTCGCGTGGCTGACGCACATCGTGTTCGGGGTTCCCGACGCGTGACGACCTGCGGCCCTGGCTGCAGTGATTGGAAAGAAGCACCGTGTCTGAACGATATTCCGACGACGCCGACTGGGCGACCGCCGCAGAGCAGTCCAGCGAGGAGGACGAAGCCCAGGAGGGCAACGTCCTCGCCGCCGAGGAGCGCTCCGTCACGTCCGCCGAGCATGTCGCCATCCACGTGGAGGATGCCGACGGCGACGAGGATGCGGATGACGACACCGACATCGAGATCGACGACCCGGAGGCCGACGCGATCGTGAACGACGCACTCAACCTGGACGAAGCTGCCGAGTCCGAGGCCGCTGCCGAGGTCCTCAACGACGCTGTGGCCGAAGAGACCGCAGAGCAGGAAGCGGAGGCGGCCGACGAGGTCACCCCGTACGACGGCCCCGACATCAACGGCGAGGACGACCGTCCCGTCGTCGGCGACGGCGACGCCGACGACCCCGTGGTGGCGGCCGTCGAGGCCGAGGAGGACGCCGAGGACTCCGAGGAGGACCCGTACGAGGCCTTCCGCATGGACCTGCGCATGCTCCCCGGCAAGTGGTACGTCATCCACTCGTACGCCGGCTTCGAGCGCAAGGTCAAGGCCAACATCGAGCAGCGCAAATCGACGCTCGAGGTCGAGGACGAGATCTACCAGATCGAGGTCCCGATGGAGGACGTCGTCGAGATCAAGAACGGCCAGCGCAAGATGGTCACCCGTGTGCGCATCCCCGGCTACGTGCTGGTGCGCATGGAGCTCACGGAGGACACCTGGTCGGTCGTCCGCCACACGCCGGGTGTCACCGGCTTCGTGGGCAACGCGCACAACCCGACGCCGCTGCGCTTCGAAGAGGCCTTCAACATGCTGAAGTCGCTCGTCGAGGTCAAGGACGTCCCGACCGCCAAGAACATCGCGGCCAAGGGCGGCGTCGCCGTCGCTCGCCCGCTGCCGGCCGAGGTCGACTTCGAGGTCGGCGAGACCATCACGATCAAGGAGGGCTCGTTCGCGGGTCTGCCCGGATCGATCAGCGAGATCAAGCCCGAGAGCGGCAAGCTCACGGTGCTCGTGTCGCTCTTCGAGCGCGAGACACCGGTCGAGCTGTCGTTCGACCAGGTCACCAAGATGATCTGACACCCCTTCTTCACGAGAAAGGCCGCCCCTCGGGGCGGCCTTCTCTCGTTACGGCATCCGTTCTCACGTGCGTTTCGTGCGCGACCCACCCCCTTCCGCGCGAGCCACCCCCTCGTGGGCGGGAGAAAGAGGGGTGGGTCGTGCGCAGAGGGGTGGCTCGCGGGGTGGGGGCGCGGCGATGAGATGCGGCGACGGAGAGCGCGCTGATCGGGTAGACTGTTGTGGTTTGTGCGCCGCTTTCGCGTGCGTCCAGACGACCACGGTCCGGAGATGCCGGATCTGTGGGAGAAGCGGGTGCTGCGGCATCCGATTCGATGAAAGGAAAGAGAATGGCACCGAAGAAGAAGGTGACCGGCCTGATCAAGCTTCAGATCAACGCCGGTGCAGCCAACCCGGCGCCGCCGATCGGCCCCGCGCTCGGTCAGCATGGCGTCAACATCATGGAGTTCTGCAAGGCGTACAACGCCGCGACCGAGTCGCAGCGCGGCAACGTCATCCCCGTCGAGATCACCGTCTACGAGGACCGCAGCTTCACCTTCGTCCTGAAGACCCCGCCCGCGGCGGAGCTCATCAAGAAGGCCGCCGGCGTGCAGAAGGCTTCGGCCACCCCGCACACCGTCAAGGTCGGCAAGATCACCAAGGACCAGGTCCGTCAGATCGCCGAGCAGAAGCAGGCCGACCTGAACGCGAACGACATCGAGGCCGCCTCGAAGATCATCGCCGGCACCGCCCGTTCCATGGGCATCACGGTCGAGGGCTGAGGGAGATAATCATGGCTACGAAGTCCAAGGCTTACCGCGCTGCCGCCGAGAAGATCGAGGCAGACCGTTTCTACACTCCCGCCGAGGCTGTCGCCCTGGCCAAGGAGACCGGCTCGTCGAAGTTCGACGCCACCGTCGAGGTCGCGCTGAAGCTCTCGGTCGACCCCCGCAAGGCCGACCAGATGGTGCGCGGCACCGTCATCCTGCCTCACGGCACCGGCAAGACCGCCCGCGTCATCGTGTTCGCCACCGGCCCCGCGGCCGAGGCCGCGATCGCTGCGGGCGCCGATGAGGTCGGCGGCGCCGAGCTCATCGAGAAGGTCGCCGGCGGCTGGACCGCGTTCGACGCGGCCGTCTCCACCCCGGAGCTCATGGGCCAGGTCGGTCGTCTCGGAAAGGTCCTGGGTCCGCGTGGACTCATGCCGAACCCGAAGACCGGCACGGTGACCCCGAACACGGCCAAGGCCGTCGAGGACATCAAGGGCGGAAAGATCGAGTTCCGCGTCGACAAGCACGCCAACGTGCACTTCGTCGTCGGCAAGGCCTCTTTCTCCACCGAGCAGCTGAACGAGAACATCGACGCAGCGCTCGAGGAGATCGTCCGCCTCAAGCCGTCGAGCTCGAAGGGCCGTTACATCCAGAAGGGCGCCGTGTCGACCACGTTCGGCCCCGGCATCCCGCTGGACGTCAACGCGATCTGACGCTCACGCGCGCACAGGAAGGCCCCCGCTCCGGCGGGGGCCTTCTTCGTTGCATACACCATGGCGACATCGGGCGTCATCCGACTGGGATGCCGGGGAGATCGCGCGTACTGTGGGTGAGTTCCGCGCACCACAGCATCCGCGCTTCACATCACCCCAGGAGGGTTCACCCATGTCCCGTCGCTTCATCGCCGTCACCGCACTCGTCCTGGGGGCCGCCGCGCTCACGGCCTGCAGCGGCAGCACCGCGCCCGCCGAGAGCGGCTCGTCGTCGGAGGGAGGGTCGAACGACTTCGGCCTCGTCGAAGACGGCACGCTGACGGTCGCGACCGAGGGCACGTACCGCCCGTTCAGCTTCCACGGCGACGGCGGCACGGGCGACCTGACCGGCTACGACGTCGAGATCATCCAGGCGGTCGCCGACAAGCTCGACCTCGAGGTCGACTTCAAGGAGACCCAGTGGGATGCGATCTTCGCGGGTCTCGACGCCGGCCGCTTCGACGTGATCGCCAATCAGGTCACCATCAACGACGAGCGTGAGGCCGCGTACCTGTTCAGTGCGCCCTACACGGTGTCGCCCGGTGTGATCGTGGTGGCCGAGGACGACGACTCGATCTCGTCGTTCGACGACCTGAAGGGCAAGACCACCGCCCAGTCGCTCACCAGCAACTGGAACGACCTCGCGAAGGAGTCGGGCGCGAACGTCGAGGGCGTCGAAGGGTGGGCGCAGGCCGTCGAGCTCCTCCGCCAGGGCCGCGTCGATGCGACCATCAACGACAAGCTCACCTTCCTCGACTACGAGAAGACCAACAGCCCTACGGGCCTCAAGATCGCCGCGGAGACCGAGGATGCCGGTGAGCAGGCCTTCGTGTTCACGAAGGACAAGCAGTCGCTCGTCGACGCCGTGGACGCGGCTCTCGAGGAATTGCGCGCCGACGGCACGCTCGCCGAGATCAGCGACAAGTACTTCGGCGCCGACGTCACCCAGTAACCCATGGAGAGCCCCTGGCAGCTGTTCCTCGACTCGCTGGGGCCGATCGCCCTGGCGGGGCTGACGGCCACGGTGCCGCTGGCGCTCGTCTCGTTCGTCATCGGTCTGCTCATCGCGATCGGCGTCGCGCTCATGCGGATCTCGGTGAACCCGGTGGTCTCCGGAATCGCGCGGTTCTACATCTCGGTGATCCGCGGCACTCCGATGCTCGTCCAGCTCTTCGTGATCTTCTACGGGATGCCGTCGATCGGCGTGACGATCGATCCGTGGCCGAGCGCGATCATCGCGCTGTCGCTGAACGTCGGCGGGTACGGCGCCGAGGTGGTGCGGGCGGCGATCCTCTCGGTGCCGAAGGGACAGTGGGAGGCCGCGTACACGGTCGGCATGAACCGCACGCGGACGCTGACCCGCATCATCCTGCCGCAGGCTGCGCGGGTCTCGGTGCCGCCGCTGTCGAACACGTTCATCTCCCTGGTCAAGGACACCTCGCTCGCCTCGCTGATCCTCGTGACCGAGCTGTTCAAGGTCGCGCAGCAGATCGCGTCGACGACGTACCAGTTCATGGTGCTGTACCTCGCGGCGGCGCTGGTCTACTGGGTGTTCTGCCTCGTGCTGTCGTTCGGGCAGAGCGCACTGGAGAGGAGGCTCGATCGCCATGTCGCGCACTGACGGAACGGGTGAGGAACTGCTCGCCGCTCGTGGACTGCACAAGCGCTTCGGCGACAACGAGGTGCTGCGCGGGATCGATCTGACGCTGCACCGCGGAGAGGTCGTCGTGCTGATCGGTCCGAGCGGGTCGGGCAAGACGACGGTGCTCCGCGCGCTCAACGGACTCGAGACTCCGGATGCCGGAACGATCGATGTGGCGGGCGGGCCGCAGATCGACTTCGCCGACGCGGGCGCCCAGGGCAAGCGCAAGCGAGCCCAGCAGCGCCTGGCGCTGCGCGACCGGTCGGCCATGGTGTTCCAGCACCACAACCTGTTCCCGCACCTGTCGGTGCTCGAGAACGTCATCGAGGGGCCCTGGCGGGTGCAGGGGAGGCCGAAGGCCGAGGTGATCGCCGAGGCACGCATCCTGCTCGCGCGCGTGGGGCTCGCCGACAAGGAGAGCGCTCGCCCGCACCAGCTCTCGGGCGGGCAGCAGCAGCGCGTCGGCATCGTCAGGGCACTGGCCCTGCGGCCCGACCTGCTGCTCTTCGACGAGCCGACCAGTGCCCTCGACCCGGAGCTCGTCGGGGAGGTGCTGCTCGTCATCAAAGAGCTCGCCGACGAGGGGTGGAGCATGGTGGTCGTCACGCACGAGCTGAGCTTCGCGCGCGAGGCGGCCGACCGGGTGCTGTTCATGGACGGCGGTGTCGTCGTCGAGGAGGGAGCTCCGCAGGACATCTTCGGCGCTCCGCGGCAGGAGCGCACGCAGCGGTTCCTGACCCGCATCCTGCGCCCGCTCGACGGGGACTGAACGCCGGCTCAGGCGAGCGCGGGCAGGACGAGGCTGACCGCGAGCGCGATCATGACGACCGCGATGATTCCGTCGAGGATGCGCCAGGAGCGTTCCGTGCGCAGCCAGCGACCGAGATAGCGCGCCCCGAAGCCCAGCGCCGTGAACCACAGGATGCTGGCGACGATCGCCCCGGCGGCGAACAGCCAGCGCTCCTCACCGTGGGTCGCCGCGATCGAGCCGAGCATGAGCACGGTGTCGAGGTACACGTGCGGGTTGAGCCAGGTGAGCGCGAGGACGGTCAGGAGCACCGGGGCCAGCGCGGTGCGCGTCGCGGTGGCGGTCGCCGCGCCGCCGCCTTCGGGCGCGGCACCCGTCGTCGGCGCGTCGTCGACGCGCAGCTGTTCGCCGCCGCGCCAGGCGCGGCGTGCGGCGAGAAGGCCGTATCCGAGCAGGAACAGGGCGCCGGCCCACCGGGCGACAACGACGAGCCACGGCGCGGCCGAGATCACGAAACCGAGTCCCGCGACGCCGGCGAGGATCAGCAGGGCGTCGGACAGGGCGCAGACGACCACGACCGGCAGCACATGCTCCCGACGGATGCCCTGGCGCAGCACGAAGACGTTCTGCGCGCCGATGGCGACGATGAGCGAGAGGCCGAGTCCGAGACCCGAGAGGACCGAGAGCATGTACTCCACGGTAGGCGGGGTGTAAGCATGAGAGCCAGCGAGGATTCCTTGTCAGCCATTAGTCTGGCTAATGTGAGGATCGATCCCGACCTGGCCGCCACCGTCGCGGCCGTCGCCGACGAGGGCACGCTCGACGCGGCATCCCGCGTCCTGCGCATCACGCCGTCGGCGGTGAGTCAGCGATTGAAGACCCTCGAGCAACAGCTCGGGCGCGTGCTCGTCGTGCGAGCGAAGCCCGCGCGGCTGACCGAGGCGGGCGAAGCCGTCGTGCGGCTCGCTCGGCAGATCGCGCTGCTCGAGCACGACGCCCTGAGTGGACTGGGCCTCGGCGGCGAATCGGCACGCCCTCGGATCCCGCTCGCGGTGAACGCCGACTCGATGGCGACCTGGTTCCTCGCGCCGCTCGCACGTCTGTCGCGCACGCACGACATCGACGTCGACCTGCACCGCGACGACCAGAACTTCACCGCGCGGCTGCTCGAGTCGGGCACGGTCATGGCGGCTGTGACGAGCGAGGCGACGCCGGTCGCCGGGTGCTCCGTGTCGCCCCTCGGGGTGCTGGAGTACCGCGCGATGGCGGAGCCCGGCTACGCCGCACGCTGGTTCTCCGGCGGGGTGACCGCCGAGGCGCTCACCACCGCACCGTTCGTCGACTTCGACCGTCGAGACACACTTCAGCACCAGTGGCTGGCGACGAGGGGTGTGACCGCGCAGGGGGTGCCGAGGCATTACGTGCCGGCATCCCATGACTACGCGCTCGCCGTTCGGCTCGGACTCGGCTGGGGGATGGTCCCGCGGCTGCAGGACGAGGGCGGATTGGTCGATCTCGGCGGTCCACCGCTGCGGGTCGCGCTGTACTGGCAGCAGTGGAATCTGCGCTCGACGCTGCTCGATGCGATCGCCGCCGACATCGCCGAGGAGGCGCATCGCGTGCTCGCCCCCTGACGAACGGTTCCGATCCGTTTCGCGATCAGGCTGTTGCATCCTGGATTGAATAGGTATTCAATCTGATGAACGGGCATGTGTCTTGTGGGAGCGGTTTCGTCGAGGCGCATGCAAGACGAAAGAGTGCGCAGGCGCCGGTCTTTGAGGGAGGATCGTCCACCTCGTTCGCGCACTCTCGATTCCTGAGGGGGAAGAGACATGGTCACCAGGGACACCAGGAGGACGGACACCAGGAGGAAGGTTCTCGCCGTCCTCGCCGGAGGCGTCGTATTGGGGGTGGGCGTGGGAGTGACGCTCGCCGCCTGGAACGACTCCGAGTTCGCCACCGGTACTTTCGGTGCGGGGTCGTTCAACCTGGAGGGCTCGACGACGAGCGCCACCACGGGGTATGACGACCACAACATCGACAACGGGGATGCCGCGGCATCCCTCGTGTTCCAATTGCCGGCCGTTGCCGCGTCGATGTCGCCTGGAGACGTCGTCTACGCCCCGTTCTGGGTGCGACTCGACGCCACGACGACGAACGCCGCGACATTGGCTCCCGCCGGGATCACCGCGGGGACCGGCGGCAACGAGGCGAACCTCTCGTACACCGTCACCGCGATCGGCGCCGCAGCGACGTGCGGGGCAGGAGCCACGGGAACCGTCGTCGCCTCCGGAGCGACGCTCAGCGCCCAGACCGGAGCGACATCGGTGCCGCTCGCCGAGGGCACGGCCCCCGGCACGGCCGGCGCGCCCGTGCAGCTGTGCTTCGCCGTCACGGCCGGTGCCGCGCTGACCCAGGGCGCGACGGCGACCGCGACGTGGGAGTTCACCGCCACCTCCGTCTCCGACTGATCATGGCCGACACCCGCAGACGCGTGCGGGAGAGGAAGCGACTGCGCTCTCGTCGGATCCGGGCCGTCCTCGCGGGCGGACTCGTGTTCGGCGTCGGCGCGACGGTGACCCTCGCCGCATGGAACGACTCCGAGTATGCGTCGTCGACGTTCACCGCCGGACGTTTCGACATCGTGGGCGCCACCGACGGAGCGACGTTCTCTAACCACGCCACCACCGGAACCGCCGCGGCGCTGAGCTTCGCCGTCGCACCGACCGCGATGGTGCCGGGTACGACGACGTACGCGCTGTTCAGCGTCAGGACGGCCACCCCGTCGGCGGCGGGGACGCTGCAGCTCACCGCCGGTACACCGGGCGGCACCGGTCTCGCCACCTACCTCACCTACGGCGTGCGCCTCGTGCCGACGGCTGCCACGCCGAGTCAGTCGTGCACCGCTGCGACCTACGCCGCGGCATCCGGCGCCTCGAGCGTGATCGTCGCAGACGGATCGGCGCTCACGGTCGGGGGAGCGGCCACGACGTCCGTGCCGCAGGTGGTGACGGCGAACGGCGGCAACCAACTGAACTACTGCGTCGCGGTGACGCTTCCGACGACCGCGGTCAACGCGGCGCAGGGGCTCACGATGACGCAGACGTGGCAGATCCAGGGCACGTCGTCGTAGCGGGACGGATCCCGAGGGCGACGGATGCAGATGGCGCGCGGAGAGGAGGGGAGATGAGCACACCAGCCACCCGTCGGGAACGGCGTGAGCGCTCGGCCGACCGGATCGCCGAGGGCTCGGGCGAGGCGCCGACCGCCCGCGAGTCCCGAAGCGCGGGGCGGTTCCTCGTCGACTCGGCGCTGTGGATCGCCGCCGCCGCGGGCGTGGTGTGCATCGCGCTGGTCGTGCTCGCCCTCGCGGCGCAGGTCACGCTCATCATGTTCCGCACCGGGTCGATGTCTCCGACGATCCCCGCGGGTTCCGTCGCCGTCGTGCAGCGGGTGCCCGCGACCGACGTGGCCGTCGGCGACATCGTGACCGTCGACCGATCCGCGGAGCTGCCCATCACCCACCGGATCACCTCGGTCTCCGACGGGGCGACTGCCGACGAGCGCGTCATCACGATGCGGGGCGACGCGAACACCTCCGACGATCCGTTCCCGTATGCGGTCACCTCGGTGCGGCGCGTGCTCTTCTCGGTGCCGGGCGTGGCACCCGTCATCGTCGCGCTCGGGGACCCCCTGGTGCTGGGCGGGATCACGGTCGCGGCGACCGTGATCGTCGTGTGGGCGTTCTGGCCGCGGAGGCGGCACGAGGCGGGGGGCGCATGACGATCTCCCGGGCCGCGGTCGGCGCGGGACTCGCCATCGCGCTCGCCGCGGGGGCTGCCCTCGCAGCGGCGCCCGCGTGGGCGGCGCCGAGCACGGAGGTCGTGCAGGGTGCGGTGCTGCGGATCGTCTCCGTCGCGGACTGGGACGAGGCGGCGGACCTGCTCCCGGGTGAATCGGTGGTGTGGGACGTGGCGGTCAGTGCGGATGCCGACGTCGAGCCCGGGACCGTGACGCTCGCCGTGAGCGCGACAGGTGCGGCGCCCCTGCTCGTCGACGCGGAACTGTGCCTGCAGCCCTGGGCCGACGGCGCGTGCCCGGGTGGCGCGACCGTGCTCACGACATCGTGGACCATCCCGCGTGACGGCAGCGAGGCCGTGCTCGCCGACTTCCCGTCGACGCAGACCGCGCACCTGCGTCTGCGGCTGGCGCGGGGCGGAGACGATGACCGGCCCGGGTTCACCGATGTGCGCGTCTCGGCCCGCGGCGTCGGCGATGCGGTCGCCGCAGGCCCGGGAGGCGGACTCCCCACCACCGGCGGAACGGCGCCGGTCGGTGTGCTCGTCGGCGGGATCGCGCTGGTCGGCGCCGGGGCGGTGCTTCTCGCGGAACGTACCCGGCTGCGGGGGCGTGGTCGGCCGGTCGCACGGGGTTATCGGGGCGCACGCGATGGGCGCGACCCGGATGCGGGGCTGGCGCCGTGACCGTGCGAACTCGAGCATCGCGGCGGCGGCTGCTCGCCGGCATCCTGGGCGTGAGCGTCCTCGCGGGCGTGAGCGTCCTCGCGGGCGCGAGCGCAGTCGCGGGTGCGCAGCTGGTCGACGCGCGCTTCACCGACACCGAGTACGCCGCCTCCGGGACGTTCACGTCGTTCACGGTGCCGCCGGCCACCATCACCGCGTGCACGATCACGAACAACGGGCTCGGCATCTTCCAGAGCGTGACGCTCGTGTGGACGTCGATCTACCCGGCCAGCGGGGTGCGACTGACGCTCACCCAGGGGGCCACGACGGCGGTGGTTCCGGCATCCAACATCACGACGTCAGGTCCGAGCGGCGGGGTCTACACGCACACCGCCGTGCTCCCGCAGACGCTGCTCGCCAGCCTGCTCACGAACCTTCTCGGGAGCACGACGACCATGACGGTCAACAACCTTCTCGTCGGCACCTCGTGGTTGTCGGCGGGAGTGTCGAGGCAGCTGTCGATCGCGCTCCTCGGGACGGGCGCGACCTGCACCTGATCCCCGCGGCGCGGGTTGGCTTCAGTCGGCGAGTGCCAGGGCACGGAACGCGTCGCGCTCGCGCAGGTGCTCGCGGCGGCTGGTCGTGGCGACCGGCATCCTGCGGGGGACCTGCTGACCGGTCGTCCGCCGATACAGCTCGTCGATGAGTTCGGTGGCGAGGCCGACGAGCTTGGCGATCTCGCGGTCGTCGCGGTCGATCCAGACGCAGCGGGGCTCGTCGTGCACCGGGGCGAAGTCGACGTGCTCCTCCCAGACGAACAGGGTGCGCTCGGCGCCGAGCACGTGCTGCTGCCACCACACCTGACGGAGGTAGGTGCGGGGGATGCCGCGGAACGCTTTGTTGGTCGTCTTGATCTCGGCGAGCTCGATGCGTCCTGCCGTGTCGACCGCGATGCCGTCGGGGGTGGCGAGATGGCGGTGCTCGACCTCGGCGCGGAACAGCGCGGATGAGGGGAGGATACCGTGCGTCGCCGCGACCCAGGCCGCGATCTCCGGCTCGCGTCGGCGGCCGTGGTCGGTATAGGCATTGCCGCCGAAGCGCGGACCGCCGCCCAGCTTGGAGTCGGCGGCGCGCGCGATGGAGTTCGCGCTCGTGAGCCCGGCGACGTCGGTGGCGGTGATCCCGCGGGACCTCGCGCGCATCCAGGCGACGCGGTCGCGGGAGTCCGCAACGATGCGCGCTTGGAGTTCCGGGGTCACCTCACGAGCCTAACCCCGGGTGCCGACCCTCGCCGCCGTACACGCCGCTCCGCGGCATCCCCCTCCCCGTCCCGTCGACGCCCCTGCTCCGCTACGACGCCCCTGCTCATTGGCGCAGATGCGCAGGGGCTTCGTAGCCCAGCAGGGGCGTCGGCGCTCCCTGACTCCTCCTGCACAATCGCTCGGAAGCGTGAATCCGGGCCAGAGGGGTGTGAGTGCCGCCAGCTGCAGTCAAGCCTCGCGCAACGATCGGTGGATGCCGAAGAGGATCGATATCGCCACAGCTCACGCACTGGTGATGACCCGGGACGACCTCCGCCACCGCGGCTGCACCGAGCGTGACATCGAACGACTCGTGCGTGAAGGCACGATCCACCGTGTGCGCAACGGCCGCTACATTTCGGCCGACGACCGGGAAGGGTTGTGGAACGAGGGTCGCCACCTCGTCGACGTGGTCGCGACCCACCTCAACTCCGACGCCCCCGGCCCGGTGTTCTGGGGGCCGTCGGCAGCAGTGATCCACGGATTGCCGCTGTACCGGCTCGCACCCCAGCAGGTTCACACGGCGATCGTCGGTGCGCGCCACGGCCGAACGTGCGCGGGAGTCGTGTGGCACAACGTCGGTATCGATCCGTCGGACATCGTGGAGATCGAGGGCATCCGGTGCACCTCTCTGGATCGCACTGTCCTCGACCTCGGCCGTTCGACGTCGGTGGAGGTCGCTCTGTCTGCTGCTGACGCGGCCCTGCGAAGCGAGGCGGTGTCGGGCCACGTGCAGGACACTGACGCGGCGTCGGCATGGGTCGGCCGGATGTCCGATCGAGCCGAGCGCTCGCACGGTCGAGGAATCCGGCGGGCCCGAAGCATCATCGCCTTCGCCGACGGGCGAGCTCAGCTCCCCGGCGAGAACGTGAGCCGTCTCCAGCTCGCCCGGCTCGGATTCGCGAGACCGCAACTCCAGGTCCACGTCGTCGGCCCTTCGGGCGAGGACTACTGGCTCGATTTCGGTTTCCGACGGGCGCAGTGCTTCGGCGAGTTCGACGGCACGGGCAAGTACCTCGACGAGGCGTTGCGCGACGGGCGCACCGCGGAGGAGATCGTCATGGCAGAGAAGAGACGCGAGGATGCCGTGCGCGGCGTCACCGGATGGAGAACCGCGCGCTGGGGTTCGTCGGACATCCTCTCGACGGATGGCTTCGGAAGGACGCTCGCCGCCTATGGCATCCGTCCCCCGGGGTGAGGCACGTCGCTCGGCGCCCCTGTCCAGCTACGACGCCCCTGCTCATCCATGTGAACCAGCAGGGGCGCCGTAGCTCCCCCGGGGCGTCGGCGCGGGGCCGGGAGGAGAAGAGGGCGAGGGAAGAGGGGAGGGGGCAGGAGCGGATTTGGGAGGAGAGCGCGCGTGAGGTAGAGTAGGGGCAACCGAAGACCGCTGGTCATCGAACGTGTGCGAACACGGACGATCGAAGCTCTGCTCAGCAGGGGCCCGCGCAGGCGACGAACTTCCCGAAGCTCCGTGCGCTTGCGCCGGAGCTTTTCTGTTGCACGCGGTCGAGGTCGGCGCCTCACCGCCGTGAGGCGCCTCGTACACACCAAGGAGTGACCATGGCGCAGAAGGATGCATCGGTCGCCGAGCTCACGAAGTCATTCGAGGACTCGACTGCCGTTCTGCTGACCGAGTACCGCGGTCTGACGGTTGCCCAGCTCAAGCAGCTGCGCAACAGCATCCGTCAGGACGCTGAGTACGCCGTGGTGAAGAACACGCTGACCAAGATCGCCGCCAACAAGGCAGGCATCACCGCGCTGGACGACGACCTCAAGGGTCCGTCGGCCGTCGCGTTCGTGCACGGTGACTTCGTCGCCACTGCCAAGGCTCTTCGTGACTTCGCCAAGGCCAACCCGCTTCTCGTGATCAAGGCCGGCATCTTCGAGGGCAACGCCCTCACCGCCGACGAGGTCAACAAGTACGCCTCGCTCGAGAGCCGTGAGGTTCTGCTGGCGAAGGCCGCGGGCATGATGAAGGCGACGATGGGCAAGGCTGCCGCCACCATCGACGCGCTTCGCGAAAAGCTCGAGACCGCCGACGCCGCGTAAGCGTCCGACGTTCTCGTACAACAACCCCATCTATCTAGGAGATACATCATGGCGAAGCTTTCCACCGAGGAGCTGCTCGAGCAGTTCGCTGGCCTGACCCTCGTCGAGCTCAACGACTTCGTGAAGGCGTTCGAGGAGAAGTTCGAGGTCACCGCTGCCGCACCCGTCGCCGTTGCCGGCGCCGGTGGCGCTGGTGCTGCCGAAGAGGTCGAGGAGAAGGACTCCTTCGACGTCATCCTCGAGGCTGCCGGCGACAAGAAGATCCAGGTCATCAAGGCCGTCCGCGAGCTCACCTCGCTCGGCCTCGGCGAGGCCAAGGCTGTCGTCGACGGCGCTCCCAAGGCCGTCCTCGAGGGCGCGAACAAGGAGACCGCCGAGAAGGCGAAGGCCACTCTCGAAGAGGCCGGCGCGACGGTCACCCTCAAGTAATCCCGTCCGGGTCGAGGTGCTCGCACCTCCTCCTGAACGTCTGCGAAGGCCCCGGGTCATCCCGGGGCCTTCGTGCATCTCCGGCGCGACCCGGGTGGATCACCGGGGCGCAGCGGTCGAGCTGCGCACCACCAGCGAGGATGCCGTCACACACCGCTCCAGCGGCGATTCGGAATCCTCCATCTGCCGCTGCAGCAGTCGCACGGCCTCGTGTCCCTGCTCGCGCGGTGACTGCTTGATCGTCGTGAGCGCGAACATGTCGGCGTGCTGGTGGTCGTCGATCCCGACGATGCTGAGCTCGGTCGGCACGGCGATCCCGAGCCGCCTGGCGGCGATCATGGCTCCGATCGCCGCCTCGTCGCAGACACCGACCACGGCAGTGGGGCGCGAGCGACGGTCGCCGAGGAGCTCGACAGCGGCCGCGTACCCGCCGGGCATGGTGGGCGGCGAGTCCGCGACGCGTGCGTGCTCCGCCAGTCCTGCGGCGGTGAGCGCCTCGCGATAGCCCTCGATCCGTCGAGCGTCGCCGAAGCTGAGCTGCGCCGGATCGCTCGAGCCGCCGACGAAGGCGATGTCGGTGTGGCCGAGGTCGATGAGGTGCTCGGTCGCGATGCGCCCGGCGGCGACGTCGTCGATCGACACGGCGCTGGACCCCTCGCTGTAGGGCCCGACGCTCACGAGCGGTCGCTCCGACCGGTGGAGCCGTTCGAGCTCCTGCGCGCTGGGCTGGATGCCGACCGCGATGATCCCGTCGAAGCGGCGCCCGGGGAGCACGGTGTCGAACAGGCGCTCGCGGGTCTCGCTGCCCTCGCGGATGCCGTACAGCGCCAACTCGTAGTCGAGGGCGAACAGCGACTCCTGGATGCCGTCGAGCAGCTCGGCGAAGAACCAGCGCTCGACGGGCGGCATGATGACCCCGACGGTCTGCGTGCGACCCGTGGCGAGGCTCGTCGCGGAGGAGTGTGCGACGTAGGCGAGCTCGTCGGCAGCATCCGACACACGCCGTCTCGTTTCCTCGGACACGTAGCCGCGGCCGGTGAGAGCGCGGCTGGCGGTGGCCTTGGATACACCGGCACGGGCCGCGACGTCCGCGATCGTGCTCATCGGTCCTCCTCGACCCGTGTCATCCGTGCACGCCAGCGTGCGCGGATGACATGGTAGCTCGCCGCGGGCGGAAAAGGAACCGGTTCCACACAATCGTTGCGGGAGCGCTCCCATCTTCGCGGAGACGGCCCGGAGAAAGGTTGCAAGCTTGTGATCCTCGTATGTTGTGCCGGGAACTGAGACGCCGGTATGTTGGCGTGGAATCGGTTCCCGATCTGCGCCGAGGGGCGGCGTGGATCACCGAGGGGCCGTGGAACTCGAAGAGGAGAATTCACATGGGTCTGTCACAGCGTTCCCGGCGTTACGCGCCGATCGCCCTTCTGGGTGTCGCGGGTATCGCACTCGCGGGCTGCGGTGCTCCCGGCGCACCGAGCGGCGGCGGAGGCGGCGGCGGCGACAACACCGTCACGATCTACGGCACGATCGTCGACTCCGAGGCCGAACTCCTCCAGGAGTCCTGGGCGGACTGGGCCGAGGAGAACGACATCACCATCAAGTACGAGGGCAGCCAGGACTTCGAGACCCAGCTCGGCACCCGCGCACAGGGCGGCAACCCGCCCGACATCGCGATCTTCCCGCAGCCGGGTCTGTTCGCCGACTTCGCCAAGCGCGACTTCCTCAAGCCCGCGCCCGAAGAGGTCGAGAAGAACGCCAACGAGTACTGGACCGAGGACTGGGTGAACTACGGCACGGTCGACGGCGAGTTCTACGGCGCGCCGCTCATGGCCAACGTCAAGGGGTGGATCTGGTACTCCCCGGCGAAGTTCGCCGAGTGGGGCGTCGAGGTCCCGACGACCCTCGACGAGATGCAGGCGCTGACGGAGACCATCCAGTCCAAGATCGGCGGGCCGGCGTGGTGCGCCGGCTTCGAGTCCGGCACGGCGACCGGCTGGCCGGGCACCGACTGGGTCGAGGACTACGTGCTCCGTCAGGCGGGTCCGGACGTGTACGACCAGTGGGTGACGAACGAGATCCCGTTCACCGACCCGCAGATCAAGACCGCATTCGACTCGGTGGGATCGATCCTGCTCAACCCGTCGAACGTGAACGCGGGCTTCGGTGACGTGCGCTCGATCAACTCGACCGCGTTCGGCGACGTGGCTCCGGCCCTCGCGGGCGGCACCTGCGCGCTGACCCACCAGGCGTCGTTCCTGTCGGGCTTCTTCCCCGAGGGCACGAACATCGCCGAGGACGGCGACGTCTGGGCGTTCATGCTCCCGGGTGAGACCGCTGACGACAAGGCCGTCACCGGTGCCGGTGAGATCGTGGGCGCGTTCAGCGACTCCGAGGCCACCCAGAAGGTCCTCGCGTACCTGTCCAGCCCCGAGTGGGCGAACAGCCGCGTGAGCCTCGGCGGCGTCACCTCGGCCAACAACGGCCTCGACCCCGCGAACGCCAAGGACCCGATCCTCCAGGAGACCATCAAGATCCTGCAGGACCCGGACACCACGTTCCGCTTCGACGCGTCCGACCTGATGCCCGGTGCCGTCGGCGCTGGAACCTTCTGGAAGGGCATCGTCGCCTGGGTCAACGGCACCTCGACCGACGAGGTCCTGACGCAGATCGAAACCGGCTGGCCGTCCAGCTGATCGGATGAGGAGGGCCGCCCCATCCGGGGCGGCCCTCCTTCTCATCCCGTGGCCCGCACATCGACGTACGGGCTGATCCGCAACGCGTCATGAAGGGGAATCCGTGAACGCGACAGCATTCTTCCAATGGATCGGGACTCTGCCCCAGATCCTCCAAGCAGTGGTCGTGGTCATCGCCTTCGCGGTGGTCGTGGCCGTCATCCTCCTCCTCGTGGACATCGCCCCGCGACGTGGAGCGATCTACACCTGGGTGCGCCTGGCGATGTGCCTGCTCATCCCGCTCGCCGTGATGTTCTTCTTCAGCTCCTACTACTGGGCGATGGGCGTCGCCGTCCTCGTCGGAGCTCTGTTCTTCTTCCTGGACTACCGATCCCGCGATGGGGCGGGATACCTGATCCAGCTCGTGGCCTTCATGGCCCCGGCGCTGCTGCTGCTGCTCGTCGGGCTCATCCTCCCGTCGATCCAGACGATGTACTCGTCGTTCCGGAACTCCTCGAACAGCGACTTCGTCGGATTCGCGAACTACGCCTGGATCTTCACGCAGTCCGACGGCATCACCTCGGTCGTCAACTCGATCATCTGGGTGCTGCTCGTGCCGACCGTGTCGACGATCGTCGGTCTGGCCTACGCCGTGTTCATCGACCGCACCCGCGGCGAGAAGATCTACAAGGTGCTCGTGTTCATGCCGATGGCCATCTCGTTCGTCGGCGCGAGCATCATCTGGCGGTTCATGTACGAGTACCGCGGCGGCGACTTCAAGCAGATCGGTCTGCTCAACCAGATCCTCGTCTGGTTCGGCGGCACGCCGCAGCAGTGGCTGCTCAACGAGCCGTGGAACAACCTGTTCCTCATCGTCGTGCTCATCTGGGTGCAGACCGGTTTCGCGATGGTCGTGCTGTCGGCATCCATCAAGGGCGTCCCGGCCGAGCTCCTCGAGGCGGCCGAGCTCGACGGCGCGAATGCCTGGGAACGCTTCCGCTCGGTGACCGTGCCGTCGATCCGTCCCGCGCTGATCGTGGTGCTCACGACGATCTCGATCGCCTCCCTGAAGGTCTTCGACATCGTGCGCACCATGACCGCCGGAAACTACGGCACCTCGGTGCTGGCGAACGAGATGTACACGCAGTTCTCGAAGTTCGAGGCGGGTCGCAGCGCCGCGCTGTCGGTCATCCTCTTCATCCTCGTGCTGCCGATCGTCATCTACAACGCCAGACAGATCAAGAAGCAGAGGGAGGTGCGGTGATGAGCGACACCCTGAAGACCGAGACCCCCGCCTCCACCCGGGCGATCACGACCGGCGGCGGACTGGATGCCGCGGCGGGGCGCGCGCGCAAGAAGCTGTCACGGCCCTGGGCGTCGGTGGGCTCCATCCTCATCGCCGTGCTGTGGACGATCCCGACGCTGGGGCTGTTCATCTCGTCGTTCCGTCCGCGAGACGACATCCAGTCCAGCGGATGGTGGGAGTTCTTCGCGAACCCCGCGGTGACCTTCGACAACTACGTGCAGGTCCTGCAGTCGGGCACCACGCAGCTGACCATCCTCGAATCGTTCATCAACTCGATCGCGATCACGATCCCCGCGACCGTCATCCCGCTGATGATCGCGGCGATGGCGGCGTACGCGTTCGCCTGGATCGACTTCAAGGGTCGCAACGCGCTGTTCATCTTCGTGTTCGCGCTGCAGATCGTGCCGATCCAGATGGCACTGGTGCCGCTGCTCAGCTCGTTCTCGCGGGGCATCAACCTGTTCGGGCTGCAGGTGACCCTGCCGCTCGACGCCTCGCAGGGATACGCGCAGGTGTGGATCGCCCACACGATGTTCGCGCTGCCGCTCGCGATCTACCTGCTGCACAACTTCATGTCGGAGATCCCGGGCGAGATCATCGAGGCCGCGCGCGTCGACGGTGCCTCCCGCGGGCAGATCTTCTTCCGCGTGGTGCTGCCGCTCACGATGCCGGCCATCGCCTCGGTGGCAATCTTCCAGTTCCTCTGGGTCTGGAACGACCTGCTGGTCGCTCTCGTGTTCGCCGATGGCGCGGCGGCGCCGATCACGAAGCTGCTGGCCGAGATCACGGGAACCCGCGGCAACGACTGGTACCTGCTCACCGCCGGTGCCTTCGTGTCGATCATCATCCCGTTGATCGTGTTCTTCGCCCTGCAGCGCTACTTCGTGCGCGGCCTGCTGGCAGGTTCCACGAAGGGCTGACGCGACGACGCGAGCGTCGACGACAGGATGCCGCGGCCGGGTGCAACACAACCCCGGTCGCGGCATCCGCACGTCTACCCTGAAGACATGAAGTATGCGGACTCGATCGTCGACCTCGTCGGCGACACCCCTCTCGTGAAGCTCCAGCGGGTCACCGAGGGCATCGAGTGCACCGTCCTCGTTAAGCTCGAGTACCTGAACCCCGGCGGCTCCGCCAAGGACCGCATCGCCTCGCGGATCATCGACGCCGCCGAAGCCTCGGGTGAGTTGCGGCCGGGCGGCACGATCGTCGAGCCCACGAGCGGCAACACCGGCGTGGGCCTCGCCCTGGTCGCGCAGCAGCGCGGCTACGGATGCGTCTTCGTCGTGCCGGACAAGGTCGGCGAGGACAAGATCGACGTGCTGCGCGCCTACGGAGCCGAGGTCGTCGTGACGCCCACGTCGGTCGCCGCCGACAGTCCGGAGTCCTACTACAGCGTCAGCGACCGGCTGGCGCGGGAGATCCCGGGGGCGTTCAAGCCCAACCAGTACGAGAACCCGAACGGGCCGCGCAGCCACTACGAGACCACGGGCCCGGAGATCTGGCGGGACACCGACGGCCGCATCACGCACTTCGTCGCCGGGGTCGGCACGGGCGGGACCATCACCGGCACCGGCCGGTTCCTGCGCGAGGTCTCCGACGACCGGGTGCGCATCGTCGGAGTCGACCCCGAGGGCAGCGTCTACAGCGGCGGCACCGGTCGCCCGTACCTCGTCGAGGGCGTGGGGGAGGACATCTGGCCCGGCGCCTACGACCCGACCGTGCCGCACGAGATCGTCGCGGTCGACGACGCCGAGGCCTTCGCGATGACCCGCCGCCTCGCCCGCGAGGAGGGCATCCTCGTCGGCGGGTCCAGCGGCATGGCGGTCGTCGGCGCTCTGCGCGTGGCCCGCGAGCTCCCGGCGGACGCGGTGATGGTCGTGCTCCTGCCCGACGGCGGGCGCGGATACCTCGGCAAGATCTTCAACGACGGGTGGATGCGGTCCTACGGCTTCAGCGACGTCGAGGACGGCGAGACGGTCGCCGACGTGCTGGCCGCCCGCGCACCGCGCCAGGGCGACGGCATCCCCGACCTCGTGCACGCGCACCCCACCGACACGGTGCTCGAGGCGATCGGCCTGCTGACGGAGTACGACGTCTCGCAGCTCGTGGTGCTGAGCGCCGAGCCGCCGGTCATGATGGGCGAGGTCGTCGGCACGGTCGACGAGAAGGGTCTGCTCGACCTCCTCTTCCGGGGCGACGCCAAGCCGACGGATGCCGTCGGCGAGCATGTCGCGGAGAGGTTGCCGCTCATCGGCATCCATGCTCCGATCGCGCAGGCGCGCACGGCGCTCGCCGAGGCGGACGCCCTGCTCGTCACGGAGGGCGGGCGGCCGCACACCGTGCTCACCCGACAGGACCTGCTGTCGTACCTGTCTCGCTGACCCCGGGCGTAACGGGCCGGCCGCTGTCACGGCCGCCGACGTAGGCTGAAGGCATGTCCGAGTACTCCTTCGCCACCCGAGCCATCCACGCGGGCCAGGAGCCCGATCCGACCACCGGATCGATCATCCCGCCGATCTACCAGGCCTCCACGCACGTGCAGGACGGCATCGGCGGGTTCCGCGAGGGGTACGAGTACAACCGCGCCGGCAACCCGACCCGCTCCTCGCTGGAGACCCAGCTCGCGGCACTCGAGGGCGGCGCGCGAGCTCTGTCCTTCGCCTCGGGTCTCGCCGCGGAGGACGCGCTGCTGCGCGGCATCCTCTCTCCGGGCGACCACGTGCTGCTCAGCAACGACGCGTACGGAGGGACCTACCGCCTGCTGACCAAGGTCCTCGCCAAGTGGGGCATCGAGACCACGACCGTCGAGCTGTCCGACCTCGATGCGGTGCGCGCCGGTCTCCGCCCCGAGACCCGGATCATCTGGGTCGAGACGCCCAGCAACCCGCTCCTGAAGATCGTCGACATCGCCGCTGTCGCCGAGATCGCGCACGCCGCCGGCGCCATCGCGGTCGTCGACAACACCTTCGCCTCGCCCGCGCTGCAGCAGCCGCTGTCGCTGGGCGCCGATCTCGTCGTGCACTCCACCACCAAGTACCTCGGCGGGCACTCCGACGTGCTCGGCGGTGCCGTGGTGTTCGGCGACGACCGGTTCGTCGACGATGTGAAGTTCCAGCAGTTCGCCGTCGGTGCCGTGTCGGCGCCGTTCGACGCGTGGCTCACGACCCGGGGTATCAAGACCCTCGCGGTGCGCATGCGCCAGCACTCCGAGAACGCGCAGGCCGTGGCCGAGTGGGCGGCGGAGCGCCCGGAGTTCGCGCAGGTCTACTATCCGGGTCTCGCCGCGCACGCCGGTCACGACATCGCCGCCCGGCAGATGAGCGGATTCGGCGGGATGCTGTCGCTCGGTCTCGCGGCGGGACCGGCGGCCGCCAAGGCGTTCGCCGAGTCGACCGAGCTGTTCCAGCTCGCGGAGTCGCTGGGCGGCGTCGAGTCGCTGATCGGATACCCGCCGGACATGACCCACGCGTCGGTGCGCGGAACCGAGCTCGCCGTGCCCGAGAACATCGTGCGGCTGTCGGTGGGCATCGAGGACGCCGGCGACCTCGTCGCCGACCTCGAGCAGTCGCTCGCCCGCATCTCGCGCTGACGGTCGCGGAGGCCGGCCGGTGGGGGAGTAGCATGGATGCTTCGCTCGAATCGATTCGAGACTCATCCCCCTCCCCGGAAAGCCCCTGTGTCTGACGCGCCCCGCACCGATACCGTTCCCACCCTCTCCGCACCCGAGCGCACGGCGACCGGCAGCATCCGCGTGCCGTCGTCGACCGGCGCCATCCGCACGCTCGGCTCGAATCCGGCAACCGCGCCGATCATGCTCCACCCCGGAGACTCGCTCTCGAACGCCCGGCGCGCGCTGTACATCGTGCTGCTGGGAGCGCTGACCGCGCTCGGCCCCTTCACGATCGACCTCTACCTGCCGGCGTTCCCGGTGCTGGAGGAGGACTTCCAGACCACGGCTGCTGCGGTGCAGCTGACCCTGACCGGCACGATGATCGGGTTCGCGCTCGGCCAGCTCGTCGTGGGTCCCCTCAGCGACAAGGTCGGCCGCCGCGTGCCGCTCATCGCCGTGACCGCGCTGCACGTGCTGGCGAGCTTCGCCGCGGCGTTCGCACCGACCCTGCCGCTGCTCGGCGCGGCCCGCGTGCTCATGGGCGTCGGCGCCGCGGCCGGCGGCGTCGTGGCCATGGCGATCGTGCGGGATCTGTTCGGCGGCCGGCGCCTCGTGGTCATGCTGTCGCGGCTTGCTCTCGTCTCGGGCGTCGCCCCCGTGGTGGCTCCGCTCATCGGCTCCTGGCTGCTGACTCTCGTGCCGTGGCAGGGCATCTTCATCGTCCTGGCGCTGTACGGCATCGTGATGCTCGTCTCGACGCTGATCTTCGTGCCCGAGACACTGCCCGTCGCCCGCCGGCAGGAGAAGGGCGGCGCGACGGTCCTGCAGCGCTACCGGTCGGTGTTCTCCGACCGCGTCTTCATCGGCGTGCTCATCATCGGCGGCATGACGTTCTCCGGGCTGTTCTCGTACCTCTCGGCATCGCCGTTCCTCTTCCAGCAGACGCACGGACTCGACGCCCAGCAGTACGGGCTCCTGTTCGCCGTGAACTCGCTCGGCGTGGTGATCGGCGTGCAGACGGCATCCCGACTGGCGGCGCGGTTCGGCCCGCAGTGGGTCATGGCCTACTCGACGGCGGTGCTGCTGGCCGCCGGCACCGCGATCATCGTGACCGATCAGCTCGGGCTCGGCCTCTGGGGCACCGTGGTGCCGCTGTTCTTCTTCATGACGGCGTGCGGGTTCACGTTCCCGAACGTCCAGGTGCTCGCGCTCGACCGCCACGGCAAGGCCGCCGGCACTGCGGCATCCGTCATCGGCGCGACGAACTTCGGCGTCGCGGGGCTCATCTCGCCGGTCGTCGGCTGGATCTCGCAGGGAGCGGGCATCACGGCGACGACGATGGCCTCGGTCATGGTCGGCTGTGCCGTGATCGCCATCCTGGCGCTCTGGTTCGTCGTGCGCCCCCGGAGCGTCGGGATGCTCACTCCCTGATCCTTCAGCCTGCACCCGGCAGAATGGTGCGATGAGATCGCGAACGTTGCTGTGGTGGGGACTGGGAACTCTCGTGGCGGCAGCGCTGCTGGGAGCGGCGATCGTCTTCGGCTACACCGAGCCGCCCGGTTTCGACCGATGGTGGAACGAGGCGATCGCTCAGCACCGCGCCGACTGGATGCTGACGGGCGCTCTCGTGCTCGACCACATCGGCGGCGGATGGGTCGCGATCCTCGTCGTCCCACTGCTCGTGATCATCGCGCTCCTGCTCGCGAGGCGCTGGCGCGGAGCGGTGTTCGCCGCGGCCGCGTTCCTGGCGAGCGCCGCGCTCGTGCAGCTCCTGAAGAACCTGTTCGGCAGGGCTCGGCCCGAGGACATGATCGTGACGAGCGACTTCGGCTCGTTCCCCTCCGGGCACACCGCCAACGCCGCCACCATCGCGCTCGTGCTCTATCTGCTCTTCCCGCGGGTGTGGGTCGCGATCGTGGGTGCCGCATGGATCGTGGCCATGGCCGTCTCGCGCACGCTGCTCTCCGTGCACTGGGCGACCGATACGCTCGGTGGCGCGCTCGTCGGCGCGAGTGCGGTGCTGCTCATCGCGGCCGTCCTGCTGCCGTGGGCACGCACGACCTCGAAGCGCATACCGAGGCCGATAGGCTGACGATCGTCCCCCGCACTCAACGAGGAGTCGTCGTGCCCCGCATCCGCCCCTACCGTCCGTCCGATCGCGCAGCGATGTACGAGATCTGCCTGAAGACGGCGGATGCCGGCAAGGACGCGACCGGAATCTTCTCGGATGACGAGCTGTGGGGCGATCTGTTCGCGGTGCCCTATGTCGAGCGGCATCCCGACCTCGCCTGGGTGGTCGAGTCGGACGACGAGCGCGTGATCGGCTACATCGTCGCGACCGACGACACCGATGCGTTCCAGGCGTGGTTCCGGGACGAATGGTGGCCGTCGCTCATGTCGAAGTACCCGCGCGCGGCCGAGCCCTCGACCCGCGAGGGGAAGATGATCGAGTACGGGTATCGGCAGTCGCCCGGCACGAACGCGAACGCCGCGGAGTACCCCGCCCACCTGCACATCGATCTGCTCCCCGAGACGCAGGGCCAGGGTCTCGGGCGACGCCTCATCGAGACGCTCTTCGCGGAGCTCACGCGGCGCGGTGTTCCCGCGCTGCACCTCGGGATGGACCCCGCGAACACAGGCGCGGCGGCCTTCTATGAGCGACTGGGCATGACGCCGCTGCCCGCTGAGCCGGGCGGACAGGTGTACGGAGTGCGATTCGCGCGATAGTCGCACCGCGTCGCCGAGGCCGAGGACTGAGACGACCGAGGGGCCCCACTTCGTGGAGCCCCTCGGTCGTCTGGCGGTGACGGCGGGATTCGAACCCGCGGTTGCTTGCACAACACACGCTTTCCAAGCGTGCTCCTTCGGCCGCTCGGACACGTCACCAGGAAACAACCTCCTCAGTCTATCCGATCGGTCGAGGGGCGCATGACCAGCCCCACTTCGCGGTCGGGCATCACGTTCTCGTGGGATTTCTCGACCCGAGTGAAAAATATTGATACACGAATGAGGTGTGTATAGCTTCAGATGAAGACGCACAGGCGTCGCAGAGCATCGGGGGCTGGGGTGGCTGAATCTGAGGTCGTCGGGGCGCGCGCGCTCCGCGAGTTCGTCACGGGGGAGCGGAACACCTACCGGCGGGTGTTCCTGGTCGATGCCGATGCGCCGATGACAGCCGTCCTCGATGCGGCGGGCGCTCAGGATGCCGTGCTCCTGCCCGAGGGTGAGGAGCTCCCCGCGGCGACCGCCGCGCTCTTCCGCTACAGAGGCCGCCTCGCGGAGAGCGGCGATGAGATGCTCCTCGGAGAGACCGCCGTCGAGCTCCAGGACTACGTCGCGGCAGCCTTCGTCCAGCTCGTCGGTCCCACCGTGGTCGCCGTGCTCGACACGCCGGGATGGAAGGCCTTCCTCGACGATGTGCACCTCGCCCGTCGCACGGGTGTCTTCCCGTCGGCGCTCCTCGACCCGCGGGTGGTCCTCGCCGAGCGTTCAGCACTCGAAAGCCCTCGCGCGATCGACATCCCGAATGCGATCAGGGTGCATGCCGACGGCGCATTCACCGTCGGCATGAGGGGCGAGGTCGTCGGCCACGTCATGGACACGCCGGAGCGGCTCGCGGAACCCGTCGCGCGAGGAGCGAGGCTCGGCGGCGCGCCATCCATCGACGAGCTGACCGCCTCGGATCCCGGACGTGACGCGACGGTGCGCTACCTGCGGGCCATCGACCTCCTCAGGATGCTCCGGAACGCGAACGGCGTACGGGTCGCCGGGTTCGGCTGGTCGCTGATCGACGACGACGGAGCGGACGCCGAGCCGCTGGCCTCGGATCCCTTCCTCCTCGACGCCGCCGAAGGCTTCGTGCTGGCCGACGTCGATTCCCGCCGCCGACGAGCCCTCTCGCTGCTGACCGCCGTCGTCGTGGAAGCGACGCAGACGTCGAGCGGGCCGGAACTCGCCGTCGAGCGGATCGCCCGGCGCCTCGCGGTCCCGGCGTCGGATGCCGGTCGACTCTGCGAGGACGCCATCGGAGCGCTGGGTATCTCCTTCGGTGTCTCGACAGCGGGAGCGGAGGCGGCACGGTGATGACCTCACCGCACGCAGTGACCACCCGCAGCGCACTGACCTCACCGCACGCACTGTGGCCGGCGATGCTTCCGGCCGACACCGTCTTCACCCCGGCGCAGACTGCGATCAGCGCAGACGGCAACCGCATCCGCTACGCCGACGGATCCTCGCGGCTGTGCGCGACGAGCGGGCTGTGGAACGTCCCGCTCGGATTCGGGAATCCGGCCGTATCGGAGGCCGTCGCCAGAGCAACGCGTGATGCGTCGTACCTGACCCTGTTCCGATCCCCGAACCGGTACGCGCAGATCGCGGCGGAGAGACTGCTCGAGATCGCCGGCCCGACGCGATACAGCCGCGTGATCTTCTCCACCTCGGGCGGGGCGGCCAACGACGCGGGGATGAAACTCGCGCGACAGTACTGGTCACACCGAGGGGCCGCCTCCCGCTCGCTCGTCGTCGGGCTGAGAGGCAGTTATCACGGCACGATGTACGGCAGCCACGCGCTCAGCGGCGACGACCTTCTGCAGGAGGCGTACGGCGTCGATCGACGCTCGGTCAGGCATGTGGCGCACGACGACGGAGAAGAACTCGACACCCTTCTGCGTCGTGAGGGATCGCGAGTCGCAGCGGTGGTCGTCGAGCCGGTTCTGGGCAGCGGAGCCCGCCCACTGACCGATTCCTTCGTCACGCGCCTTCTCGCGCTGCGGGAGGAGTACGGATTCCTCGTCGTCGCGGACGAGGTGGCGACCGGATTCGGCCGCACGGGGCTGATGTTCGCGAGTGATGGATGGCCGGCCGCGCCCGATGTCCTGATCGTCTCCAAAGCACTGACCAACGGCGCGATGGGCGCCGCGGCCGTGCTCGTCGGACCGCGCGTCGCGTCGGAGTTCGTCCGCGGGGGGTGGACGTTCGTGCACGGAGAGACGCAGGCGGGGACACCGGCGTGCGCGGCCGCGATCCTCGCGGTCATCGACGAACTCGAGCGCATCGACGTGATCGAATCAGTGCGCGCGCTCGCCGAGGACCTCGCCGGCGTCGCCGACTCGATGAGGGCGGATGGGCTGTTCACCCGGGTCACCGGGAAGGGATGCTTTCTCGGACTGGACCTCCGCACGGACGACGGCGGTGCGCTGTCCGGGCGGCAGGTCCTCCAGGTCGTCGCCGCCATCGCCGATCAGGGCGTGCTGGTGCAGCCGGGCCCGAGCGGGATCGGGCTGATTCCCGCCTACGGATTCGATGCGGCCGACCTCCTCGAGATGGATGCCGGAGTGCGGGCGGGGCTGGCGCAGGCGCGGAGCGCGTGGACATGACGGGCGCGTTCACCGCCCGCGTTCCCACGCTGTGGCACGGCAGAGGCGTCGCGCAGACGATGACCGCACGACTGACCGCGCATCGGGCGACGATCGTCGTCGCCGACGCGGCCGTGCGCGCTCCGTTTCTGCCAGCTCGTCCGAGAGGCGTCGCCGAGCTCGACGCCGCAACAGTGCGCGCCGAGACGATCCGCGACATCGCCGAGCTGATCGCGCGCGAGCGCCCCGAGGTCGTCCTCGCTGTGGGCGGCGGAACCGTTCTCGACACGGCGAAGATCGCCGCGCTCGCACTCGCCCCCGATCGATCCCTGCAGTTCGTGCTCGAACGCGCGCAGAGCGAGGCGCTCGTCTATCTGCCCGAGGCGCCTCCGCCCGTCGATCTCGTCACCGTGCCGACGACGCTCGGCACCTCGTCCGAGACCAACGGCGTCGCCATCCTGACGAACACTCGTGGTCACAGGCTCGTCCTCGGGCGCGCGCTGAGACCGCGGCACGCTCTCCTGGACCCGGAGAATCTCCTGTCGCTGAGCGAAGCACACGTGCGTGAAGGGGCGCTCGAAGCATTCCTCCGGCTCGCCGGGGCATCGACCGGTCCGACCCGAAGCGCTCGCGCGCACGGCGACGCCGTGGCACTCGGCAGAGCCATCCTCGAGACCGCTGACGGGCGAGTGGACTCCGGAGACGTGCGTCTGCGACTCGGCCGTCTGAGCGCGGCGACCCAGCGCAGCGCGGCGCTGCGCGGACCGGATCCGTACGCCCCTCGCCACTGGTACGTCGCCAACGAGGTCGCCTTCCACCTCGGCGTGCGCAAGATGAGCGCGACCGCAGCGATCATCGCCTCGGTGTGGCAGCGGATCTGCGACCGGGACTCCCGGTGGGGCGACCGTGCGAGCCTGGAGGGATTCTGGGCCTGCGCATCCCCGCGGCTCCGCCTTCCGCCGGACCCTGCGCGCGGCATCGCCGAGCTCGTGGACCGGTGGGGCATCGCCCGGCCGCCGACACCGAGCAGTCGTGACATCGATCGCATCGCTGTCGCGATCGAGAACGCCTGGGGAGCTCGACGACCGATGCTGCCCGGCCTCGTCGGATCGGACTTCCGAGATGTGCTCCGCGCCTCCGCATGGAGCGACCGGAGGGGCGTCTCGCACGGCGTCCCCACACCGCGGGAAGGGGGTGAACGACATGGACCGCGACACCGACTCGCGTCTCCGATTCGAGGAGCTCGATGAGATGGAGGCCCCCAGCTGGGAGAGCTTCTATCAGGGCGTGGGCAGCGCGCTGATTCTCATCGGCATCGGCGCAGCCGCCGCCACCTGAGCGACACCCGCCCCGGAACCGGAAAACGAAAGAAAGGACGCAGATGAGCACTGCGACGCCCGCACTCGAGTTCATCGAACTCGAAGCGATGGACGCTCCCGACGACGCCCTCGACTGGACTCGAGGCTTCGCCGTGGGAGTGATCATCGGGATCCTCGCGCTCACCTAGAGGGCTCCCTCTCGATACCCGCGAAGGAGGTGAGACGTGCACAAGGAATCGCTGGAGTTCGTGGAACTCGAACAGATCGATGCGCCGCTGGAGTGGTGGGAACACGCCGGTTACATCATCGCCATCATCGGCGGTGCAGCAGCGATCGCGACCTGATCGGTCACGACTCCGACGGGATGCGGGTGGTCATGCTCCGCCCGCATCCCACATCCCAGATGACAGACCCTCAGGAAAGGAGACGAGTCGATGGAGGATCTCATCACAGACTCCGTCCGCGCGCGGCTCGCTCTCGCGCGGGCGGACGCGAGAGAGCTCGACCTGTACTCGGGGGCCGGCACCGACTTCTACCAGCGGCTGGTGGGCGCTGACCGCGCGGAGATCCGGGAGGTGATGGCTCTCGCACGCCGCACCGGGGGACCGATCCTCGACATCGCGGCTGGCAGCGGCCGCTTGACGATCCCGCTGGTGCGATCCGGATACCGGGTGACGGC
This sequence comes from Microbacterium hydrocarbonoxydans, assembly GCF_023715885.1. Taxonomy (GTDB): domain Bacteria; phylum Actinomycetota; class Actinomycetes; order Actinomycetales; family Microbacteriaceae; genus Microbacterium; species Microbacterium hydrocarbonoxydans_C. The sequence continues at coordinate 297,825 of NZ_JAMBOY010000003.1, forward strand.
CGTCGATCTCTCCCACGACATGCTCTCCCACCTGCGGCGGGCGCTGCCCGATCACCCGGCGCTGCACTGCGTCGTCGCCGACATGCGGGACCTTCGACTGGCGCAGGGATATGCGCTCGCCGTGCTCGGAGCCACCTCCATCACGCTGCTCGACGGCGAAGGGAGGTCGCGCCTGTACCGGAGTGTGCGCCGGCACCTGACGTCTGACGGCGTCTTCGCCCTGACCGTCGCCGCGGGCACGTCGGCGGCGACACTCTCCGTACCGCAGGAGCACGAGATCACGGTCCCAGGACCGGAAGGGGACGAGACCTATCTCTTCGCCCAGCAGGTCGACGCAGACGGGGCGAGCCGCGTGGTCAACTGGCTGCGTCCCGCCGATCTGCGACGTGGCGGCGAGGTCACGGTCCTCACGAGTCGGCTGCGAGTGCTCGATCGCGAGCAGCTCGCGGCGGAGCTCGTGGCATCCGGGTTCGCCCCGCCCCGTATCTCGGCGGTCCGCACGCAGGACGGACAGCACATCGAGCTTCTCGAGACGACCGCGATCGCACCTCTCAGAGCGGCGGAGAGTGATGTCTAGATCCGCACGTCGCACCGCGGCGGGAACGAGCGCTCCCCTCGATGACGAGGCGCGCCCCCGGCTCGCCCCCGCCGTCACCTTCGAGAAGACGGACGAGGGCCGGTGGATCGCGATGCTGCACGGAGTCCCTTCGTCGCGAGTCTCGGGCGGGGTCGTCGCTCTGCTCTCGTCGATGGACGGCGAGACGACGCTCCGCGACCTGCACTTGCGCTTCGCGGCGTCCGACCCGCGGCCCACGTTCCTGGCGCTGATCGAACGATTCCGTCACAGCGGTCTCCTCGACGACGCTCATCGCACGCCGCCGGGGCGCGTGTCCTTCCGGCCGCCGTTCACCGTGCAGTTCGCGACCATGCGCGCGCCGGCGATCTTCGCTCGCCTGAGCGCGCGCGCAGCGGCGCCTTCGCTGACGCGGCTCGCGCTGCCGCTCGGCATCCTGCTGTGCGCCGGGCTGCTCGCGGCGGCCGTACAGGCGCATGACATCCGGCAGGTGCTCACCTCGCCGTTGCCGCTGACCGAACTGATGATCCTCGTCGCCGTCCTCGCCTCGCTCACCCTGCTGCACGAATGCGCCCACGGGATCACCCTGACCAGGTTCGGTGGCAGCCCCCGGCGCGCCGGCTTCATGCTCATCTATCTCGCACCGGCATTCTTCGTCGACGTGACAGACGGGTGGCGCCTGGGCGAACGGCGCCAGCGCGTCGCCGTCGCGCTGGCAGGACCGGCGGTGCACGGCGCCGTCGGCGCTGCCGGGGCCCTCGCCGCTCTGGCGACTCCGGCGGCGGAGGCGGACAGGATCCTGTTGCTCCTCGCCTTCTCCTGCGCCGGCATCGTCGTGGTGAACCTGATCCCGTTCGTGCGGTTCGACGGGTACCTGGCACTGATGAGCGCGCTCGATGAACCGAATCTCCGAGATCGGGCCATGCACGATGCGCGGCACGCCCTGGCGCGGATGCTGTTCGGCGGGCCCCGGGCGGAGAGACGGCTCGGTCGGTGGTGGAGTGTGCCGTTCGGTCTCGCGAGCATCATCGCGCCCGTCGCGCTGGTGCTGGTGGCGGTCGCGCGTATCGCCGATGCGCTCGCCGGAGGGGGGCCGGTGTGGGGCCTGGTCACGGTCGCGCTGGGGGCGACCGTGGCCAGTGTCGGCATCGCGATCGTCGTCCGCGGACTGGGTCGCGTCCTGCGCGCGGGGGTCTCGCCCCTCCGATTCGGGCTGGTCACGGCAGCGCTCACGGCGGCCGTGGCCACCGCGGGAGCCGTGATCCCGGTGCCGCTGTCGGCGACGTACGGCTTCGTCGCGGAGCGCGGTCGAGTGGTCCTGGTGCAGGCCCGTGAGGCGCCGCGTGCCGGGATACCCGCGGGGTCGCCGGTCGCTCTGACGACGAACGGCATCCTCGTGCACGAGCAGATCGGTGCGGGAACGGCGACACCGCGTGAACCGCGGTCCATCGAGGCGCCGGTCGATGCTCTGCTCCCCGTGCTCGCGGGGGACGCGATGACCGAGGCGGTCATCGTCGCGGAGGTCGAGGTGGACGTCGCGGATCGGGGCGCGGTCGTCTCGGGCCGGGCGCGGGTCGACCTCGGGACGCGGAGTCTGTGGCAGGCGGTCTGGGCGAGAGGCGTGCAGGCGCCTCTGTCGCCCCTTCTCAGCGACAAGTAGGAAAGGATCGAGATGGACAAGCACGCGATCGAGGTCAGAGGACTCACGAAGAGGTTCGGTCATCGCACCGCCGTGGAGGATCTGACGTTCGTGGTTCCGCAGGGGGCCGTCGTCGGATTGCTCGGGCCGAACGGAGCGGGGAAGTCGACGACGCTGCGGGCGATCGTCGGCCTGATCGCTCCGACGAGCGGTGAGAGCGTCATCGACGGCGTGCCGTTCGCGGCGCTCGAGAATCCGGCGGCACACGTCGGCGTGCACATGGACGGGTTCGGCTTCGAGGGCGGCATCACGGCGAGACGCCACCTCGAGATCTGCCGGGTCGCGACCGGAGCGCCGCGCCGCCGGGTCGACGAGGTGCTGGACGAGGTGGGCCTCGCAGCGGACGCGCGTCGACGGGTGAAGACGTTCTCGACGGGTATGGCGCAGCGGCTCGGACTGGCCGCGGCCCTCATCGGCTCGCCGCACACGCTCATCCTCGATGAACCGGCGAACGGCCTGGATCCTGACGGCATCCGCTGGCTGCGGAGATTCCTGCGCGACTACGCCGCCCGCGGCGGGACCGTACTCGTCTCCAGCCACCAGCTGGCCGAGCTCGAGCAGATCGCGGACCAGGTCGTCGTCATCAAGCGTCGCGTCCTCTTCACCGGCCCTCTGCGCGACCTCGTCATCGACGACGGCGACTCGCTCGAGAACCGCTACTTCGACCTCGTCGAGGGAGCGTCCGCATGAGGAACGTGGTCCGGAGCGAGATCCTGCGATCGGTCAGCGGGCTCTCGGTCTCCGCCGTCTACATCGTCGCCGTCCTCATGCCCGTCTTCGTGCTGTTCTCGGACGGCACGCGATGGGAGCTCGCCGGTCTCGATGCCGGCACCGCGACCACGCGACTCCTCGAACCGCTCGCCTGGTGCGGGGTCTCCGCCGCCTTCGTCGGCGCGTACGCGGTCACGCGCGAGTGCTATTACGGCTCGCTCGGGCGCACGCTCACGAGCGTCGCACTCTCCCGGGCGTTCTGGGGGAAGATCATCGGGGGTGCCGTCGTGGGCGTCGCCATGGTGTTCGGCATCCTCGTCGTCTGGACGCTCGGCGCGAGCCTCGTCCTCGCCCGCGCCGGCCTCTCGCTGTCGTGGGAGCCGGACACGTGGCGCCTCTACGCCGGGGCGCTGCTGGGCGCCGTGCTCGGCGCACCGATCGGAGCAGCGGTCGGTTGGATCGTCCGGAACTACTACGCGGCGGCCGCGCTCCTCATCGTCATCCCGCTGGCGCTCGAGTTCACCCTGCTGCGTGTGGCGCCGGAGGTGGCGCGGTTCTCTCCGGGGTTGGCTCTGGCCGCCCTGGGAGTACCCGGTCACCAGGACCGGATGCTCGAGTTCGTCCCCGCGCTGGCAGTGGGGCTGACGTGGCTCACCGGCCTGACCGCTGCAGCGTGGCTCGTTTCTGCGAGGCGGCGTCCATGATCGGGCGAGCCTTCCGGATGCAAGCGCGCAGCCTCCTCCACGACGCCGTGCTGCTGTGGATGCTGGTGGCGGCGTTCGCGATGTCGGTGCTGGTGGCCGCCGGCGCGCCGCCCGAAGTCGCTGAGGCGCCGCCGAGCAGCAGGGCAGCGATCCTCGCACCGGTCGGCGTCGTCGTCGCGGTGTACGGGGCGGTCCTCGCGGCGGTGTACGGGTCTTTCCGATACACGGTCGACCGTCGAGACGGCGTCCTCGCCCAGCGTCTGATGCTGCAGCGGCGCCCGACCGTTCTGCTCACCAGGGTGCCTTCCGCCGCGGTCGGCGGCGCGTTCGTCTCCCTGGCCGCCGTGGTCGGCGCGCACGCTGCGTTCGGCGTCGCCCTCGGCGGCCTCCCGATCGACGGGTCGGCCGTCGGGCGCACGCTTCTGCTCGGTGCCGTCGCCGGCGTCTACGGGCTCGGTGTCGGGCTCGTGGTGCAGTCCCATCTCGTCGCGCTCTTCATCGCCCCGATGTCTCTCGCCGCGGGACTTCTCGTCGTGGCGGTCTGGCCGGCGATGGCCGCCCACCTGCCGCTCCTCACCCTCCTCGAGGCGCTCGACTTCGATGTCAGTGCCGCGGGACTCGCGGCATCCGACCGGCTGGATCGCCCCGTCGCCATCCTCGTCTCCACGGGCTGGATGCTGTTCGGTCTGCTCGGCGGGGGCGCCCTCTTCCTGCTCCGCGATCTGCCGTGATCCCCGCCCGGCGGTGCCGGGGGCGCGGCCGGCAGGCGCGAGGAGGGCGGCACGGCACCCGACGTAAGATCGCTGAGTGGCAACCCCCAAGATCGTGCTCTTCTACGTGTTCACCCCGCTCGCCGACCCCGAGGCGATCCGGGTGTGGCAGCGCGATCTCGGCGAGGCCCTGGGCCTGCGAGGTCGGCTGATCATCTCGAAGGACGGCATCAACGGCACGCTCGGGGGCGATCTGCCCGCGGTGAAGCGCTGGGCGCGCTCGTTCCGGTCGTACGCGCCGTTCCGCGATGTCGACCTCAAGTGGAGCGAGGGCACCGGCGTCGACGCCGAGGGCCGCAGCCTCGACTTCCCGAAGCTCAGCGTCAAGGTGCGCGACGAGATCGTCTCGTTCGGCGCCCCGGAAGAGCTGCGCGTCGACGAGCACGGCGTCGTCGGGGGCGGCGCGCGTCTGAGTCCCGAGGCGCTCCACGAGCTGGTCGGCGAGCGCGGCGACGATGTCGTGTTCTTCGACGGCCGTAACGCGCTCGAGGCGCAGATCGGCCGGTTCCGCGGCGCGGTCGTGCCCGATGTCGACACGACCCGCGACTTCGTGCGGTTGCTCGACTCCGGCGCCTACGACGACCTCAAGGGCAAGCCGATCGTCACCTACTGCACCGGCGGGATCCGCTGCGAGGTGCTGTCGAGTCTGATGGCGTCTCGGGGTTTCGGCGAGGTGTATCAGCTCGAAGGCGGCATCGTCCGCTACGGCGAGAAGTACGGTGACGACGGTCTCTGGGACGGCTCGCTCTACGTCTTCGACAAGCGCGGATCGGTCGACTTCTCCGATCACGCGGCCGTCATCGGCGTGTGCGAGGGATGCGGTGCCGCGACCAAGCGCACGGCGAACTGCCCCGACCCCTCCTGCCGCATCCAGCTCGTGGTCTGCGAGGCGTGCGACGCGGTCCGCTGCCGCGCGCACGCCGGCTGACTGTCGACACTCGCCGCGAGACGACGGATCAGGCGAGCAGGGGAGCGTCCGCCACGCGCGTCGCGAAGAGCGATCGGGGAAGAAGGAACGCCTGCATCCTCGCCGGTCGCGAGACGCTGCGACGCAGATCCACGAGAACCCGACCGAGCGCGTCGCCGACGGCAGCCGTCTTCTCCGCCGACGGGCGCGCATAGCTCGCTCGCTCGACCGCATCCGTCAGGACACGGACATCCGCGGCATCGACCCGCCCATCGCGCACGAGGTCCGCGGCGCGCATACGCGGTGTCTCAGCGTCCGACACCGCTATTCCGAGGTCGAGCATGGTCGCCCTGAGCTCGCCCCACGCCGCCCCGGCATCGCCGCGCCGCGCGCGGGCGCGTCGCGACGTCCGGACGGAAAGACGCGCGAGTGCCGGGAGCAGCAGGAGGATCAGCACCCCGAGCGTGCCGAGCAGGACGGGCGTCGGGTCGAGACGAGTCAGCTGACCGGTGGCTCCGGCGTTGTCTCCGTCGTCGGGACGCTCGACCTCGGGTCCGGTGGTCTGCGGCGCCTCCGGCGCAGCCGACGGGGCGTTCGGCGTCGTAACGGTGCTGCCTCCGCCCGATGTGGACCCGGCGGCGAACGCCGTGGGGATGCCGAGCGACGCCGTCGGCTCGAAGGGCACCCACCCGATCCCGGGGAACAGCACCTCCGGCCAGGAGTGCAACTGGTCGCTCGACACGGAGTAGACGGCATCCTCGCCGCGCTGTGTCGTGGTGAGGGCGCCGGGCAGGTAGCCGACGACGATGCGCACCTCCATGTCGAGGCTCTCGGCCATGAGCGCGAAGGCGCCGGCGAAATGGATGCAGTAGCCCGACTTCACGTCGAGGAACTGCGCGACCGCGTCAGCGCCCGTCCCGTCGAAGCCCTCTTCGACCGGCGTCTCCAGGGAGTACGAGAACTCGCTGCGGAACCAGGACTGCAGGGCGATGAGGCGGTCGTAGTCGTTCGTGGCGTCGCCGGTGACCTCGTCGGCGGTCTCGCCGATCACGGCCGGCAGCTCGACGGCATCCTCGTCGGGTTCGACGGCGAGAGGGGCGGCCGGCGTGGCTCTGATCTGCTCGAGGGTGGGGTCGACCTCGAGCGAGCGGACCGTGTAGTCGTTTCCCACCGCGTCGGCGCTGCGCGAGGCCACGGTGCGGTTCTCCTGACTCACCCGCCACGACGATGGCACGCCCTGCAGCTCGGTCGCCGGGTACGGCACGGGCAGCCACGAGCTCGACACGCGGAGGACCCGGATCGACGTGCTCTGCTCCTCCACCGCGATCTCCGGGCTCCAGTCCTCCGGTCCGAACCCCTCGTCCTGGGGTGCGAAGCCGCCGCGGTCCGGCTCCCAGACGCGGCCGTCGAAGTGCGACAGCGTCGTCAGGCGCAGATACGGAGCGGTGTCGGCCGTCGTCGCGAGCGTGAGCACCTCGACCGGGTTCGGCTGGCGCAGGTCGTCGCCGAGGCGCAGCGAGGCGTCCACCGAGACGCCGGTGCCCGTCCCGGCCAGTGCTGTCGACACGGGCAGCACCGGGGCCACGACCACCGTGGTGGCGAGGGCCGCGATGCCGACGCCCGCGGCGACGGCGGTCGACGTGCGACGCGGCGACTCCGGGTGCTGGGCAGCCGTGGAGCGCAGCAGCAGGAGGAGGAGGATGCCGAGCATCACGAACCACACCACGTCCGCGCCGCTGACGGTGACGATCGTGGGCATGGCCCCCACCGCCGCGGTCAGGAGGAAAGCGATGATCGCGCCGCGCTGGGCGACGAGCTGATCGAGCAGGATCGCGACGACGGCGAATCCGAGACCCATCACGGCCTGCAAGCCGGGCGAGGGATCGAGGGGGGCGGCGCCGAAGACGATCTCCTCGCCCGCCGCCGCCACGAGGGTCTGGAACGTGAGGATCGTCGCGTCCGTGGGCACGAGCCCGAACACCGCGGTGTCTCCCGCAACGAGCTGTGTGAGGGTCCCCGCCGCCACGACGAGCTGCGCGGTGAGGGTGACGAGGTCGCGCACCCACGCGGGTCGTCGCTTCAGGAGCGTGCGTGCGATGACCCCGGTGAGGGCGGTCAGGACGATGACGACGAGCACGGTGGCAGACCAGGCGCCCGGCCGGATGACGGACGTGAACGGCCACATCGCCACGAGGGCGGCGGCGCCGGACAGCGCCGCCGACGCCCAGGCGCTCCGCGGGAGCTCCCTGTCGCGGTGCCAGGCGGGAGCTGGACGACGCTCAGTGCGTGACATCGGTCGACCTCTCCGGCTCCACCGGTGCCGAGCTGACACGGTCGGGCAGCGCGTCGTCCCAGGCGCCGGCGATGTCGTCTCCCAGCGTGGCGACGCGCCATCCGTGCCGGGTGGCCGCTGCGGCAGCTCCGGCGAGTGGGCCGGTGGCGAAGAGCATGGGCGCGGCGGCGCCGGCAGGGCGGAGCAGCGCGGCATCCTCCTCATCGATCTCGCCGGTGATGTACACGAGCGGTCCGGGCGGAGTGCCGCCCACCAGCGCAGCGAGGTCGCGCGCATCGCCGCGCGGAGTCACCAGAGCCAGTGCGACAAGCAGGCCGTCGCGGTCGTCCTCGTGTCCGCGCAGCGTGCCGAGCAGCGCCCCGGCGCTGTCGATCACGTCGACGCCGTATCCCTCCTGCATGAGGTGCACCGCGGCGGAGGCGCACAGCGACACCGCGGCCTCGAACGCCGCGTCGGCCTCATCCTCGGTCCTCCGCCAGCGCCCAGCGCTTCGGTCGAGCACGACCAGCGCGTCCGGGCTCGACTCCTCCTCCTCCTGCCGCACCATGAGCTGACCGCGGTGCGCGGTCGCCCGCCAGTGGATCCGCCGCATGGAGTCCCCGGGGATGTACCCCCGCGGCGAGAGGTTGTCGCTGCCCTGGCCGAGTCTGCTCGACGAGGTCTGGGCCGTGCCGCCCGCTGCGCCGACCTTCACGGTGAGCGGGGACAGGGTGAACACCTCGGGCACCACGGTGACGGTGCGGGTCTCCCCGAACGCCTGCTCGCGCTGGGCGAGTCCGAACGGGTCGACCGTGCGCAGCATCAGGGGTCCGATCGGCCATACCCCGCGGCGCACGCCGGTGAGGAGATAGGTGAGCTGACCGGTCTCGGGCGGGTACTCTCCGGCGGCGTCACCCGATACCGCGTCGGGGAGGACGTCACGCCACAGTCCCCGGGGCACGCGCAGCGCGCGCAGAGCGAACCGCAGGGTCACGCGCGACGTCTCCGACACGGTGATCAGGTCGGTCGACACCTGCCTGGTGACCGAGCCCGAACGGCGGGGCGCCCGCACGGCGATCAGCGCGAAGACGGTCAGCGCGAGCAGCAGCAGTCCGATGTAGAGAAGGATCGCTGCGCCGACGAGATTGGCGGCCACGATGCAGCCGATGCCGGCGAGGAGCGCACCGGTTCCCCGCATCGTCAGCATCCGGCGGCGAGGCATGACGGGATCCGGATCAGGAGCGGACGGCCACGGGCACGCGCACGCGTTCGGCGATCTGACGCAGGGCCGCTTCGACGGGCTGGGCTCCGGCGCGGTGCGCGCCGCGTGCGGGGAGCAGACGATGCGCGAGCACGGGGATCAGCAGCGCCGTCACGTCGTCGGGGATCACGAAGTCGCGGCCATCGAGCGCGGCCCACACCTTCGCCGCCCTGATGAGCTGCAGCGTCGCACGCGGGCTCGCCCCGAGGTGCAGGCTGGGGTCGACCCGGGTGGCCTGGGCCAGGGCGACCGTGTACTCCTCGACGGCCGGAGCCACGTGCACGGAGCGCGCCCACGCGATGAGCGTCGTGATCGACGCCGCGTCGGCGACGGCGGTCACGGATGCGAGCGGATTGACCGTGTCGCGCTGCCGCAGCATCTCGACCTCGGCCGCGGGATCCGGGTAGCCCATCGAGATGCGCATCATGAAGCGATCGCGCTGAGCCTCGGGGAGCGCATACGTGCCCTCCATCTCGAGCGGATTCTGGGTCGCGACGACGAGGAACGGATCGGGGAGCAGGTGTGTGGATCCGTCGACCGTGACCTGGCCCTCCTCCATCGCCTCCAGCAGGGCCGACTGGGTCTTCGGGGAGGAGCGGTTGATCTCGTCGGCGATCACGATGTTCGCGAACACCGCTCCGCGCTTGAACTCGAACTCGCGATCGACCGGGTTGTAGACGCTCACCCCGGTGACGTCGCCCGGCAGCAGATCGGGGGTGAACTGGATGCGCCGCACGGTGGCGTCGACGCTCGCGGCCAGCGCCCTGGCGAGCATGGTCTTGCCGACCCCCGGCACGTCCTCGATCAGCAGGTGCCCCTCGGCGAGGAGGCAGACGAGTGCGCTGCGCACGGCATCCGGCTTTCCGTCGATCACCCGACCGATCGAGCCGACGATGGCGGAGGTCTGCGCGGCGAAGTCCTGGGCGTCGATGATCGGCGTCCTCGGGGGCGGGGTGTCTGGCATGCGTTCCCTCTCGCGTGGGCGCTGCGGTGCGCGTGAACCGATCGTAACCCGCGCGGCTGGGGACCGGCTCCGCATCGGCTAGACTGGGTGACGGCTCTCCGCGTGGCGGCATCCAGGCCAATTCCCCCAGGGCGGAAACGCAGCAAGGGTAACCGGGCTCTGCTGGGTGCGCGGAGGGTCACTTTCTTTTTGTCAGCGTCCTCCTGGTCAGCCCTGTCAGGATCGAGACGTGACGAGGCCAGATGTGACCAGCACCGCCGATTCCCCGCGCCGCAGCGCGCTCGGTCGCTTCGCCTCGCCGATCCTCCTCCTCGCCGCCATGTGGATCGTGCAGTTCGCGGATGCCGTCCTACCGGGGTCCTTCACCGGTTTCGGCCTGCGTTCGTGGGACCCGACCGGCCTCGGCGGCGTCTTCGTCGGCCCGCTGCTGCACGCGAACTGGGCGCACCTCATCGCGAACTCGGTGCCGTTCCTCGTGCTCGGCTGCCTCGTCGCCGTCGAGGGCGCCCGCAGGTTCTGGGCTGTCACGGCTTTCGCGGCGGTCATCGGGGGAGCGGGGACCTGGCTGCTGAACGCACCGGGGACGCTGACCGTGGGTGCCTCCGGGCTCGTGTTCGGCTACTTCGGTTACACCGTGCTGCGCGTCTTCGCACCGGGGCGGGTGTCGCACCGCATCCTCTACGCGATCATCGCGATCGTCGTGATCGCGCTCTACGGCGGTTCGATGCTCGCCGGCGTCGTCGGCGTCCGGGAGGGGATCTCCTGGCAGGCCCACCTGTTCGGCGCCATCGGCGGAGGGCTTGCGGCCTTCGTGGGACGCGGAGCGAGCAGCAGACGCGGAGCGCGCGTCGGACGCGGGCGGCCATGACGTCGACAGCGCGTCGCACGCGAGCACGCCGGGCAGCGCCGCAGCGCCGGCGCCCTCGTGCACGCCGACGGCTCACCCCGCGTCGCCGCGCGCAGCGCAGGATGCAGCGCAGGCGCCTCCTCCGGCGCATCGCCCTGTCGGCGGGGGGGGTCGCGGTGGTCGCTCTCGCCGCGATCCTCATCCCGCTCGGACTCGCGCACGAGAAGCCCGTCGCTGTCTGCCTCGGCGATCCGAGCACCTACCCGGCGGCGGGCATCGCCGGGTGGGAGGGCGAGCAGCTGGAGAACGCCGCGACCATCATGCAGACGGCCACCGCACTCGGCTTCGGTCGCGAGGGTCAGATCCTCGGCGTGATGACGGCGATGGGCGAGAGCAGCCTGCGCAACATCGACTACGGCGACTGGGAGACCAGCGGGTTCACGAACCCCGACGGCAGCAGGACCACGAGCATCGGGCTCTTCCAGCAGCAGGACTGGTGGGGCACGGTCGAGCAGCGCATGGACCCCGCGACCGCGGCGACGCTCTTCTATCAGCGTCTCTCCCGCGTACCGGACTGGCAGTCGATGGATCGCTCGCTCGCCATCCACCGCGTGCAGATCAACCTCGACCCGACGTACTACACGCGGTACACCGAGGATGCCGTCGCGGTCGTGGACGCCCTGTCTCAGCCCTGCTGATCTGCGTCGCATCCAGGCTGCGGAAGGGGAGGTGCGCCTAGGCTGGTGCCGTGGCGCAGAGCATCTACATCACCTCGGCCGAAGGCCATACCGGGAAGTCCACGATCGCCCTCGGCGTGCTCGACGCGCTCATGCGCGTCACGCCGCGCGTCGGTGTCTTCCGACCCATCGCACGCTCGGTCGCCGAGCGTGACGACGTGCTCGAGCTGCTGCTCGCCCACGACGGCGTGCAGCTCGACTATGACGACTGCATCGGCGTGACGTACGACGACGTCCGCGACGACCCCGACCGTGCGTTGTCGACCATCGTCGCCCGCTTCAAGGCCGTCGAGGCGCAGTGCGACGCCGTCGTGATCATCGGCAGCGACTACACCGACGTCGCCAGCCCCGCCGAGCTCGGCTACAACGCGCGGATCGCCGCGAACCTCGCGGCACCGGTGCTGCTCGTCCTCAGCGGTCGCGACCAGCAGCGTCAGGCCGAGCAGCTGGGCACGACCACGGCCCGCACGCCCGAGGCCGTCGGACAGATCGGCGCCCTCGCTCTGTCGGAGCTGGAGGTCGAGCGCGCCGAGCTGTTCGCGATCGTCGTCAACCGCGCCGAGCCCGACCGCCTCGGCGACGTCGAGCAGGCGGTCGCCGCACTCCGTCCCGCGCGGACCACTCCGGTGTGGGCGCTCCCCGAGGACCGCACCCTGGTCGCGCCGTCGATCCGCGGCATCCTCTCCGCCGTCGACGGACGACTCATCAAGGGAGACCCCGACCGTCTCGGCCGCGAAGCCCTCACGATCGTCGTCGCAGGCATGTCGATGGTGAACGTCCTGCCGCGGCTCACCGAGGAGGCCGTGGTCGTCATCCCCGCCGACCGCACCGAGGTGCTGCTGGCGACCCTGCTCGCCGACGCGTCCGGCACCTTCCCGCGCGTGGCCGGCATCATCCTCAACGGTCCGTTCCCGCTGCCCGATCCGATCGTGCAGCTGCTCGACGGGTTCACGTCGACCGTGCCGATCATCGCCACCGATCTCGGCACCTACGACACCGCGGTGCGGGTGATGGGCGCCCGCGGGCGCATCTCGCCCGACTCGCGCGGGCGGTATGACCGGGCCCTCGGCCTGTTCCAGACCCACGTCGATGTCGCCGAGCTCACCACGCAGCTCGGCCTGGCGGAGTCCAAGGTCGTCACACCGCTGATGTTCGAGTACGGGCTGATCGAACGGGCCAGGGCCGATCGTCGCCGCATCGTGCTGCCGGAGGGCGACGACGACCGCATCCTGCGCGCGGCCGCGACCCTGCTCGCGCGAGAGGTGGCCGACCTCACGATCCTCGGCGACGAGGCGACCGTCCGGGCGCGCGCGATCGAGCTCGGCGTCGACATCGAAGAGGCGCAGGTGCTCAGCCCCACCGACCCCGAGCTGGTCGAGCGCTTCGCCGAGGAGTACGCCAGACTGCGCGCCCACAAGGGCATCACGCTCGCGCAGGCAGCGGACACCGTGACCGACGTGTCGTACTTCGGCACGATGATGGTGCACCTCGGTCTCGCCGACGGCATGGTCTCGGGAGCCGCGCACACGACCGCGCACACCATCCGCCCCTCGTTCGAGATCATCAAGACCAAGCCCGGCGTGCAGGTCGTCTCGAGCGTCTTCCTCATGGCGCTCGCCGACCGGGTGCTCGTCTACGGAGACTGTGCCGTCATCCCGGATCCGACCAGCGAGCAGCTCGCCGACATCGCGATCTCCTCAGCCGCCACGGCCCGTCAGTTCGGCATCGATCCGCGCATCGCGATGCTGTCGTACTCGACGGGGGAGTCGGGATCGGGCGCCGACGTCGACAAGGTGCGCCAGGCCACGGCGCTCGTGCACGAGCGGGCGCCGGAGCTGCTCGTCGAAGGTCCGATCCAGTACGACGCGGCGGCTGACGCCGCGGTCGCGAAGGCCAAGCTGCCCGACTCGGCGGTCGCCGGGCGGGCGACCGTGTTCGTGTTCCCCGATCTCAACACGGGCAACAACACCTACAAGGCGGTGCAGCGGTCGGCCGGCGCCGTCGCGATCGGTCCGGTACTGCAGGGACTCAACAAGCCGATCAACGACCTGTCGCGGGGCGCTCTCGTCGACGACATCGTGAACACCGTCGCGATCACCGCGATCCAGGCGCAGGGGGCGGACGCGTGACCACAATCCTCGTCATCAACAGCGGCTCCTCCTCACTGAAGTACTCCCTCATCGACATCGAGGACGAGCGGGAGCTCGCGACCGGTCTCATCGAGCGCATCGGCCAGGACGTCAGCGCGGTCTCGCACACCGTTCGGCCGGATGCCGGGGACGAGGCCGTCGTGACGATGCTCGACGCGACGTACCGGAGCGAGGACGCCGTGTCCGACCACGACCAGGCGTTCGCCGTGATGCTCGAGCAGTTCGCCGATCATGGACCCTCGCTCGACGAGCACCGTCCGGCCGCGGTCGGACACCGGGTCGTGCACGGCGGAGCCCGCTTCTACGCGCCGACACTGGTCACGCCGAGCGTCGAGGAGCAGATCGACGAGCTCGCTGTGCTCGCCCCGCTGCACAACCCGGCCAACCTCGCCGGCATCCGCGCCGCCAAGGCCGTGTTCGCCGATGTGCCGCACGTCGCGGTGTTCGACACCGCATTCCACCAGACCCTGCCGCCCGCCGCGTACACCTACGCGATCGACGCAGAGTTGGCGGCCGAGCACCGCGTGCGCCGCTACGGGTTCCACGGCACCAGCCACCAGTACGTGAGCGAGGCCGCTGCCGCGTTCCTCGGTCGCGACCTGGGCTCGCTGCGGCAGCTGGTGTTCCACCTCGGCAACGGCGCATCCGTCACCGCGATCGACGGCGGGCGCTCGGTCGAGACATCGATGGGTCTCACGCCGCTGGAGGGGCTCGTGATGGGCACCCGCTCCGGCGACCTCGACCCCGCGGCTCTCATGCACCTCTCGCGCCGCGCCGGTTACTCGATCGACGACCTCGACGCGCTGCTGAACAGCCGCAGCGGTCTCAAGGGACTCGCCGGACGCAGCGACATGCGCGACATCCTCGCCGGGCGCGAGGAGGGGGATGCCGCTGCCTCGCTCGCGTTCGACGTCTACATCCACCGCCTGCGCGGGTATGCCGGCGCATACAGCGCGCAGCTCGGCGGTGTCGATGTGATCTCGTTCACCGCCGGGGTGGGCGAGAACGCCCCGGCGGTGCGCGCCGAGGCCATGGCGACGCTGGGATTCGCAGGTATCGAGATCGATCACGGCCGCAATGTCGAACGCCGCGCGGGCATCAGGCGAATCTCGACGGATGCCTCGACGGTCACCGTGCTCGTCGTCCCGACCGACGAGGAGCTCGAGATCGCGAGACAGACCTCGCGGATGCTGTGACACGACACCCCATCCGGGGGTGACCGGCGGCCCCGTGCGGCACTACGCTTGCACAGTGGCACGGAGAGGTGCCGGAACCCTCGTCCTTCTCCTGGAGGCTCCTGTGCCCGAAGCACTGCCCGATCTGCTCCGCGCCGACGGCGTCCTGTTCGACCTCGACGGCGTCCTCACCCCGACCGCCGAGGTGCACATGCGCGCCTGGAAGCTCGTGTTCGACGAGGTGTTCGAACGCTGGGGTCTCACACCCCCGTACAGCGACGCGGACTACTTCGACTACGTCGACGGCAAGAAGCGCTACGACGGCGTCGCGAGCCTGCTGCACAGCCGCAACGTCGAGGTCCCGTGGGGCGCCGTCGACGATCCGCCCGAGGCCGAGACGATCTGCGGCATCGGCAACCGCAAGAACGCCGCGTTCGCGGCGTCCCTGCGGGCTGAGGGCATCGCCCCCTTCGCCGGTTCGCTCGCCCTGGTCGAGAAGCTCACGGCCGCCGGCATCCCGATCGGCGTCGTCTCCAGCTCGAAGAACGCCGAAGAGGTGCTCGGCGCAGCCGGCATCCGCTCGTACTTCCGTGTCGTCGTCGACGGGGTCGTCGCCGAGCGCGACGGCCTCGCGTCGAAGCCCGCGGCCGACATGTTCCGCGCCGGGGCTGAAGCGCTGGGCGTCGACCCGGCGACGAGCGTCGCCGTCGAGGATGCCACCTCCGGTGCGGCCTCCGCGTCGGCCGCCGGGTTCGGCACCGTCGTGGGCGTCGATCGCGGCACCGGGGCCGATGCGCTGCGCGCTGCCGGCGCCACCGTGGTCGTCACCGATCTCGACGCCTTCCTGACAGACTCCGCACCCGCCGAGGCACCCCGCCGCTCCGACTCCGAGGAGACCGCATGATCGACCGCGACCGCTTCCCCGTCGACCCCTGGCGTCTCATCGAGACCCGTTACTCCGAAGGCGGGGTGGGTGAGACGCTGTTCAGCGTCGGCAACGGGTACCTCGGCCTGCGGGGCAACCACATCGAAGGGCGCGGCGCCCACGAGCACGGCACCTTCGTGAACGGTCTGCACGAGACCTGGCCGATCCGCCACGCCGAGCAGGCGTACGGGTTCGCCGAGGTCGGGCAGACCATCGTCAACGCGCCGGACGCCAAGGTGATGCGCGTCTACGTCGACGACGAGCCGATCTCGTTCGACGTCGCGGACGTGCGCGAGTACCGCCGCACGCTCGACATGCGCACGGGTGTCCTCGAGCGGGTCCTGCTCTGGGAGACCCCGTCGGGCAAGCGCGTGCGCATGCGCGACGAGCGACTGGTGAGCTTCGAGGAGCGCCACCTCGCGATCCTGCGTCTCGAGGTCGTCGTCGAGAACTCCGACGCGCCCGTGACGATCAGCTGCCAGCTGCTGAACCGTCAGGACGGCGCGGGCGTCTACGCGGGCACCCCCGTCGAGGCGAAGAAGGGCTTCGACCCGCGCAAGGCCGAGAAGATCACCGAGCGGGTCCTGGAGCCCGCCGAGCACTGGCAGGACGGCCTGCGCTCCGCGCTGTCGTACTCCGTGGCGGCATCGGGGATGACCGTCGCGGTCGTCGCCGACCACATCGTGGAGACCGAGAACGAGTACACTTCACGGACTCTGATCGACCCCGACATCGCCAAGAACGTCTTCCGAGTGCAGGCGAGGGCGGGTGTGCCGATCACGATCACGAAGCTCGTCAGCTATCACTCCTCGCGCGGTGTGCCGCCGCGGGAGCTGGTCGACCGGTGCCGCCGCTCCCTCGATCGGGTGATGGCCGAGGGCGTCGACTCGCGGTTCACCCGACAGGCCGAGTGGCTCGCGGCGTTCTGGGACCGCAGCGATGTGCAGATCGGCGGACGCGACGACATCCAGCAGGCGACCCGCTGGTGCCTGTTCCAGCTCGCGCAGGCCTCCGCGCGCGCGGACGGCAGCGGTGTGCCGGCGAAGGGCCTCACCGGCTCGGGATACAGCGGGCACTACTTCTGGGACACCGAGATCTACGTGCTGCCGTTCCTCACCTACACGTCTCCGCAGTGGGCTCGGAACGCGCTGCGCGCCCGTGTGCACATGCTCCCGGCTGCCCGTCGACGCGCGGCGCAGCTGAACGAGGCAGGGGCGCTGTTCCCGTGGCGCACGATCAACGGCGAGGAGGCCTCGGCCTACTATGCGGCGGGCACCGCGCAGTACCACATCAACGCCGATGTGAGCTTCGCCCTGGGCAAGTACGTGCGCGCGACGGGTGACGAGGACTTCCTGCGCCGCGAGGGCATCGACGTCGCCATCGAGACGGCACGGCTCTGGGCGACGCTCGGCTTCTGGCGCACCTCGCAGGCGGTTCCCGGCTCCGACGGGGAGGACGGGGTCGAGACGTTCCACATCCACGGCGTCACCGGGCCCGACGAGTACACCACCGTCGTGAACGACAACCTCTACACGAACGTCATGGCGCGCTACAACCTGCGCTACGCGGCGCGCGTCGTGCGTGAGGCGCAGGAGGCGAACGGCGAGGAGTTCGCGAGGGTCGTCGAGCGGACGGGCCTGGGCGAGGGCGAGGCGGATGCCTGGGAGCGCGCGGCCGACGCCATGTTCATCCCGTACAGCGAGGCCCTCGGCATCCACCCGCAGGACTCCCTGTTCCTCGAGCGCGAGGTCTGGGATCTCGCGCACACGCCGTCGGACCAGCGGCCGCTCCTGCTGCACTTCCACCCCCTCGTGATCTACCGGTTCCAGGTGCTGAAGCAGGCCGACGTGGTGCTCGCGCTGTTCCTGCAGGGAAACCACTTCACGCCAGAGGAGAAGAAGGCCGACTTCGACTACTACGACCCGCTGACCACGGGCGACTCGACGCTGTCGGCGGTCGTGCAGTCGATCCTCGCGGCCGAGGTGGGGTACCAGGACCTCGCGCTGCGCTACTTCGAGCAGTCGCTGTTCGTCGACCTGCACGATCTGCACCACAACGCGTCCGACGGCGTGCACGTGGCATCCGCCGGTGGCGTGTGGACGGCACTCGTGAGCGGATTCGGCGGCATGCGCGACTGGGCGGGCGAGCTGAGCTTCGATCCGCGGTTGCCGGCGGACTGGACGTCGCTGTCGTACCCGCTGCAGTGGCAGGGGTCGGCACTTCAGATCACGCTGACCGCTGACGAGCTGCGGGTGCACGTGCGCGTCGGGGAGCCCGTGCCGTTCACGGTGCGCGGCGAGGCGTACATCGCGTCGGTGGGGGAGGACGTCGTGGTGCCCCTCGCCGATCAGGGCCCGGTGATCCCGGGGCGTCCGACGCTCCGCCAGTTCGCGAACGCGGTGCGGGAGGACGGCACGCTGCTCTCCGCGTCGGTTCCGGTCATCACCACCGCGATCCCGGTGATCGGCGGCGACGACTGAGTATCCTCGCGACGTCCGCACGAGCCACCC
Organism: Microbacterium hydrocarbonoxydans; assembly: GCF_023715885.1. GTDB lineage: Bacteria > Actinomycetota > Actinomycetes > Actinomycetales > Microbacteriaceae > Microbacterium > Microbacterium hydrocarbonoxydans_C. The sequence goes on from NZ_JAMBOY010000003.1 coordinate 316,031, forward strand.
CTTTCGTCCCGAGCCACCCCGCTGTCTCCGCTGTGCGACGGGGTGGCTCGTGCGGGAAGGGGTGGTTCGGCGACGGCGGAGGGAACGGACGGATGCCGGTGCCCGGGGCTGCCTCGATGTCGGCGGCACGCCGTAGGCTGTTCTGGTGACCACAGCCCTCTACCGCCGCTACCGCCCCGAGTCGTTCGGCGAGATGATCGGGCAGTCCCAGGTGACCGAGCCGCTGATGACCGCGCTGCGCGGCGACCGCGTCGGCCACGCCTATCTGTTCTCGGGACCCCGCGGATGCGGCAAGACGACGTCGGCTCGCATTCTCGCGCGGTGCCTGAACTGCGCCGAGGGCCCGACCGATACGCCCTGCGGCACGTGCGAAAGCTGCGTCGAGCTGTCGCGAGCGGGCGGCGGGTCGCTCGACGTCGTCGAGATCGACGCCGCGAGCCACAACGGCGTCGATGACGCGCGTGACCTCCGCGAGCGCGCGACGTTCGCCCCGAGCCGCGACCGATACAAGATCTTCATCCTCGACGAGGCCCACATGGTCACGCCGCAGGGGTTCAACGCGCTGCTCAAGCTCGTCGAGGAGCCCCCGCCGCACGTGAAGTTCATCTTCGCGACGACCGAACCCGAGAAGGTGCTCGGCACGATCCGCTCGCGCACGCACCATTACCCGTTCCGGCTCGTGCCGCCCGCCGCCATGCTCGAGTACGTCGAGAAGCTCTGCGCAGAAGAGGGAGTCGTCGTCGAGAAGGGAGTCCTGCCGCTCGTCGTGCGCGCCGGTGGCGGATCGCCGCGAGACACCCTCTCGCTGCTCGACCAGCTGATCGCCGGGTCGGACTCCCCGGCAGGCTCCGAGACCGTGACGGTCGCGTACGAGCGCGCGGTGGCGCTGCTCGGCTACACGCACGCGACACTGCTCGACGAGATCGTCGACGCGCTCGCCGCAGGAGACGCCGCAGCGGCGTTCCCGGCGATCGATCGGGTGGTGCAGACGGGGCAGGACCCGCGGCGCTTCGTCGACGATCTCCTCGAGCGCCTGCGCGATCTCATCGTGATCGCCGCGGTGGGCTCCGGCGCTTCGGCCGTGCTGCGCGGGATCGCCGAGGACGAGCTCGCGCGCATGCGCTCGCAGGCGGAGGCGTTCGGCTCGGCGCGCCTGTCGCGCACGGCCGATGTGGTCAGCGCAGCCCTCGATGACATGTCCGGGGCGACCTCGCCCCGGCTGCACCTGGAGCTGATGGTCGCGCGCGTGCTGGCCGGGCCATCGGATGCCGGAGCCACGGCCGGGGCCGCGGCTGCCGCACAGCCCCGTGCGGCTGCCGCTCCCGCACCTCGCGCGAGCGCGCCTGCACCCGTGGCGGCCTCCGCAGCGGATGCTCCCGCTTCTGCTGCGACGGCAACCCCGTCCGCTCGCCCGGCGGCTGCGTCGGCGACGGAGACACCCGCACCGGTGCAGGCCGCCGACGCGCCCGCCCAGCCCGGTCGGTCGCCTGCGGCTCCGGCTACCGTCGAGCGCGAGAGCGACGCGGCAGACACCGCGAACTACTCGCCTGCGGAGCAGCCTGCCCCCGCACCTTCCGGTCCGGTCACCTTCGAGCGGATCACGTCGTCGTGGTCGGCCGTCCTGAAGCGCCTCGAAGACATCAGCCGCAGTTCCTGGTTGCTGGCCACCGCCGTGCAGCCCCTGGCCTACGTCACAGAGACCGATGTCCTGACGCTCGGCTTCACGAGCCAGCACGACGTCGCGAAGTTCAAGGGGACGACGCCCGGGTCGGGGCCGTCCGATCATCTGCGCACCGCGATCGAGCAGGAGCTCGGCGTCCGCGTCAAGTACGTGCCCGCCCCCATGCCGCAGGGCGGTGCCCCGCGACAGCCGTCCTCCTCCGGCGGGCCGACATCGAGCGGTTCCTCGACGGCCGGCGCATCCGCATCGGAGCCTGCGTCAGCGGGATCGACGCGTACCCGGACCCGCAGCGACTCCGCCGCACCCGTGACGGAGTGGGCGGTGGCACCGATCCCCGCCTCCGCTCCCTCGGAGCCGGCGGCGACTGCGACCTTGACCGACCATCCGGCCGGCGCGCCCGGCACGGCGGCGGCCGCATCGTCCGTTGCAGCACCGCGCCCCGCTCCTGCCGCGGCAGCCGACACCGCTCAGAGCGCATCCGCCGCGCCGACGGTCACGGGCCACCCCGTTCCCTCCGATGACGCGCCGCCGCCGAACGACGACGAGCCGCCGCCCTACGACGACGAGCCGCCATATGACCCGTCGTACGAGCCGACCCCGCCCCGGGCGCCGTCGCGTCCCTCGCCACAGTCGTCCGCCGCCACGGCGACCTCTCAGGCCACCCCGGCGCCTCCATCGGCACCGGCATCCGCCCCGGTCGTCACCGAGCGCACCCCGAGCGGGGGAGTGCAGCGCTACGGAGAGGCCGTGATCCGCCAGGTGCTCGGCGCCACGTTCGTGCGCGAAGAGCCCTATGAGCCCCCCACGAGGTTCTCCTGATGTACGACGGAATCGTTCAGGAACTGATCGACGAGTTCGGCAGACTGCCGGGCATCGGCCCGAAGTCCGCGCAGCGGATCGCGTTCCACATCCTTCAGACGCCCACGTTCGATGTCGCGCGTCTGTCGGAGCTGCTCACCGAGATCCGTGTGCGCGTGCGCTTCTGCGAGATCTGCGGCAACGTCGCGGAGCAGGAACGCTGCGCGATCTGCCGCGATCCGCGCCGCAACGGGGCGCTGATCTGCGTGGTGGAGGACGCCAAGGACGTCGCGGCCATCGAGCGGACCCGAGAGTTCCGGGGCCTGTACCACGTGCTCGGAGGCGCGATCAGTCCGATCGCGGGTATCGGCCCCGACGACCTGCGCATCGCCCAGCTCATGACCCGCCTGGCAGACGGCACCGTGCAGGAGGTCATCCTCGCGACCAACCCGAATCTCGAGGGCGAGGCGACGGCGAGCTACCTCAGCCGCCTCCTCACGACCATGCAGATCACCGTCTCGCGTCTCGCCTCCGGCCTCCCGGTCGGCGGCGACCTCGAATACGCCGATGAGGTCACCCTCGGGCGCGCGTTCGAGGGCCGGCGCGTGCTGTGAACCCGCATGGCGGCTTCTCTCGTCGAGGCTGGCTGCTCTTCGGCGCGATGGCTCTGCTGTGGGGCGTGCCATACCTCTTCATCAGCGTCGCGGTCGAGTCGCTCTCGCCGCCCGCGATCGTCGCCGGCCGCACGCTCATCGCCGCCCTCCTTCTCCTCCCGTTCGCGATCCGCGGCGGCGCTCTGAAGGCGGCGTGGAAGCATTGGCCGTGGGTCCTCGCGTTCGGCCTCGTCGAGATGGCGGGTCCCTTCGTGCTGCTCGGCCACGCCGAGATGACCCTGCCGTCCGGCATGACCGGTCTGCTCGTCGCGACCGTTCCGCTGTTCGCCGCCCTCATCGCTCTGAGCGGCGGCGACCGCGGTGTGCTGCGCCCCGCGCGGGGGATCGGCCTCCTCGTCGGTTTCGTCGGCGTCGCGATCGTCGTCGCCGGGCCCGGGCTCTTCGGCGGCGACATGAGCCTGCTGGCCGCCGGAGAGGTACTCCTCGTCGCCGTCCTCTACGCGATCGCGCCGTTCATCGTGGCACGCAAGCTCGCCGACGTGCCGTCGCTCGGCACCATCACGCTCTCACTGCTCATGATCGGCATCCTGTACCTGCCGATCGGCGTCTTCACGCAGCACGAGGTGCCGACCCTGACCTCGATCGGAGCGCTGCTCGCGCTCGCGGTCGTGTGCACCGCCGTGGCGTTCCTCGCCTTCTTCGCCCTCATCCGCGAGGTGGGCCCGGTGCGCGCCCCGCTGTTCACCTACGTCAACCCGGTGGTCGCAATCGTCCTCGGGGCGATCGTGCTCGCCGAGCCGCTCACGCCGGGACTCCTGATCGGCTTCCCGCTCATCATCGCCGGATGCTGGTTCGCCGCGACCGGCGGACGGCTGCGGCCCCCGGCATCCACCGCCCCCGACCTGGCCGCGGCCCCGCCAGCGCCCTGACCGGTTCGTCACATGCGCGGGCGGGTATACGAGCCGATCGTAGAATGAGCGTGGGCGGATCCGCCCGTCATCCCAGGGAGTGAACGTGGCCCTCATCGTGCAGAAGTACGGCGGCTCGTCCGTCGCCGACGCAGAGAGCATCAAGCGCGTCGCGAAGCGCATCGTCGACACGCGCCGTGCCGGACACGACGTCGTCGTGGCGGTCAGCGCGATGGGCGACACGACGGACGAGCTGCTCGACCTCGCGAACGAGGTCGCTCCTATTCCCGCTCCCCGCGAGCTCGACATGCTTCTGTCGAGCGGTGAGCGCATCTCGATGGCGCTCCTCGCGATGGCCATCCACTCGATGGGCTTCGAAGCGCGGTCGTTCACCGGCAGCCAGGCCGGCATGATCACCGACTCCCAGCACGGCGCAGCGCGCATCGTCGACGTCACCCCCGTTCGTCTGCGCGAGGCGCTCGACGAGGGGGCGATCGTCATCGTCGCCGGCTTCCAGGGCTTCAACCGCGACACCCGCGACATCACCACGCTGGGTCGCGGCGGATCCGACACCACGGCCGTCGCTCTCGCGGCGGCGCTGTCGGCCGACGTGTGCGAGATCTACAGCGACGTCGACGGCATCTTCACCTCCGACCCGCGCATCATCCCGAAGGCGCAGAAGCTCGACCACATCTCCAGCGAGGAGATGCTCGAGCTCGCCGCGAACGGCGCCAAGGTGCTCTACATCCGCGCCGTCGAGTACGCACGCCGTCACGGCGTCCTGATCCACGCCCGCTCGACGTTCTCGTCGTCGGAGGGCACCTACGTTCTGGGCGAGGGCATGAAGAACCCCCGCGAAGCCGAGGGAGCTGAGATGGAAGAACCGATCGTCGCCGGAGTCGCCACCGACTTCAGCCAGGCCAAGATCACGGTCGCCGGTGTGCCGGACGTCCCGGGCAAGGCCGCGGAGATCTTCAAGATCGTCGCCAAGTCCGGTGCGAACGTCGACATGATCGTGCAGAACGTGTCGGCCACCGGTCGCACCGACATCTCGTTCACCGTCCCCAAGGCCGACGCCGCGGCCGCCCTGAAGTCGCTCGCCGCCGAGCAGACCGAGGTGGGCTTCAGCAACCTCATCCACGACGATCAGATCGGCAAGCTGTCGGTCGTCGGGGCGGGCATGCGCACGCACTCGGGCGTCTCGGCGATCCTCTTCGAGGCCCTGTCGGCCGGCGGTATCAACATCGAGATGATCTCGACCTCCGAGATCCGCATCTCGGTCGTGCTGCGCGACAGCGACCTGGCGGAGGCCGCGCGCACGGTGCACAGCGCGTACGGACTCGACGGCGAGATCGAAGCCACGGTCCACGCGGGCACCGGCCGCTGACCGGCACGGTAGACTCACCCACACCCTGACATCGGCGCCAGGCGCGGCATCCGCACCCCGACGTCGCGCCTGAAGCCTCGCTTGCTGTACTGCTCGACGCCAAGGAACATCATGACCCGCATCTCCGACTCAGGACTCTCCGTCGCCATCGTGGGCGCCACCGGCCAGGTGGGCACCGTCATGCGTGAGATTCTCGCCGAGCGGTCCTTCCCGATCCGCGAACTGCGCCTGTTCTCCTCGTCGCGCTCGGCGGGCACGACGATCGAGTTCGGGGGCGCGTCCGTGATCGTCGAGGACGTGGAGACGGCGGACGCCGCGGGCATCGATATCGCGCTGTTCTCGGCCGGCGCCACCGCCAGCCGCGCCTACGCTCCGCGGTTCGCCGAGGCCGGCGCCGTCGTCGTCGACAACTCGAGCGCGTGGCGCAATGACCCCGACGTCCCCCTCGTGGTGAGCGAGGTCAACCCGCACGCGATCGACGACCGCCCCCGCGGCATCATCGCGAACCCGAACTGCACGACCATGGCCGCGATGCCCGTGCTCAAGGCGCTCGACGCCGAGGCCGGACTCGAGCGGCTGATCGTCTCGACCTACCAGGCGGTCTCCGGCTCCGGACTCGCCGGTGCGCAGGAGCTCCTCGGCCAGGTCGAGGGAGTCCTCGCGCAGGGCGACACCCTGCGCCTCGTGCACGACGGCTCGGCGATCGACTTCCCCGAGCCCGAGAAGTACGTCGCGCCGATCGCGTTCGACGTCATCCCCTTCGCAGGAAACCTCATCGACGACGGTGAGAACGAGACCGACGAGGAGAAGAAGCTCCGCAACGAGAGCCGCAAGATCCTCGAGCTCCCGGCCCTCCGCGTCGCAGGCACCTGCGTGCGCGTCCCCGTCTTCACCGGTCACTCGCTGTCGATCAACGTCGAGTTCGCTCGCGACATCACGCCGGAGCGGGCGCGCGAGGTGCTCGGCGGTGCCCCCGGCGTCGTGCTCGACGAGGTGCCGACTCCGCTGCAGGCCGCAGGCAAGGACCCGAGCTTCGTCGGTCGCATCCGCGCCGATCAGTCGGCGCCGGAGGGCAAGGGCCTCGTGCTGTTCATCAGCAACGACAACCTGCGCAAGGGCGCGGCGCTGAACGCGGTGCAGATCGCCGAGATCCTCGCCGAGCGTCTGGCGGTCATAGCCTGACGGCATCCCCGCGATGCGGATCCGGTCTCGTCGAGCCGGGCCGCATGGTCTGTCGTGCCGTGCCCGCGAACTAGACTGTCCTGGTGACAGAAACAGTCGATGTCGTCCTGATCGGCGGTGGCATCATGAGCGCCACCCTGGGTACCCTGCTGCACGAGCTGCAGCCGGACTGGAAGATCGTCGCCTTCGAGCGGCTGTCTGACGTAGCTCAGGAGTCCTCCAACCCCTGGAACAACGCCGGCACCGGTCACGCCGCACTGTGCGAGTTGAACTACATGCCGCAGCAGAAGGGCGCGCCGCTCGACCCCGCGAAGGCGATCTCGATCAACGAGCAGTTCCAGCAGAGCCGCCAGTTCTGGTCGTCGCTCGTGGAGAAGGGCGTGCTCGACGAGCCGTCGACGTTCATCAACGCGACTCCGCACATGACCTTCGTGCGGGGCGAGAAGGACGTGGCCTACCTCAAGGATCGCTACGAGGTGCTGAAGAAGCAGCCCCTGTTCGCGGGCATCGAGTACAGCGAGGACTCGCGCGTCATCAACAAGTGGGCGCCTCTGCTCATGCAGCAGCGCCGCAAGGGCGAGCCGTTCGCCGCCACGCGTGTGCCGGCGGGCACGGACGTCGACTTCGGTGCGCTGACGCACCAGCTGTTCGATCACCTCACGAAGTCCGGCGTGTCGCTCCGCACGAACCACGAGGTCCGCTCGCTGAAGAAGCAGAAGGACGGGTGGCTGGTCAAGTACCGTACGACGGTCGGCCGCACGCCCGCCGAGATCAAGGCGCGCTTCGTCTTCGTCGGTGCCGGCGGGTGGGCGCTCAAGCTGCTGCAGCGCTCCGGGATTCCGGAGATCAAGGGCTATGGGGTCTTCCCGATCGGGGGACAGTTCCTCAAGACGAGCAACCCGAAGATCGTCTCGCAGCACAAGGCCAAGGTGTACTCGCAGGCTTCGGTGGGCGCCCCGCCCATGTCGGTGCCGCACCTCGACACGCGCGTCGTCGACGGGGAGGCGTCGCTCATGTTCGGCCCGTTCGCGACGTTCAGCCCGAAGTTCCTGAAGAACGGGTCGCTCCTCGACATCGTCACGCAGGTGCGACCGCACAACCTCATGCCGATGCTGCGCGTCGCATTCGCGAACCCCGATCTCATCACCTACCTCATCGGCGAACTGCTCAAGAACCACGCCAAGAAGGTCGACAGTCTGCGCACCTTCATGCCGACGGCGAAGGACGAGGACTGGACGCTCATCGACGCCGGTCAGCGCGCGCAGGTCATGAAGAAGGATCCGAAGAAGGGCGGGGTGCTTCAGTTCGGCACCGAGGTCGTCGCATCCGCCGACGGCTCGATCGCCGGTCTGCTGGGCGCGTCGCCCGGCGCCTCCACGGCTGTGCCGATCATGCTGGACCTGCTGAAGAAGTGCTTCCCCGACGAGTACCCGGGCTGGGAGGGTGAGCTGCGGGAGCTGATCCCGACGTTCGGGGAGAAGCTCAACACGCAGCCCGCTCTCGCCGCATCGTCGACCTCCTCGACGGCCGCCACGCTCGGCATCGACAAGTAGCGCTGCGGTGGCGAAGCTCTACTTCCGCTACGGCGCGATGAACTCGGGTAAGTCCACCGCTCTGCTCCAGGCAGCGTACAACTACGAGGAGCGCGGCCAGCATGTGCTGCTCGCGAAGCCCGCCATCGACACGAAGGGCGCTTCTGAGATCTCCAGCCGCCTTGGCATGACGCGCGAGGTCGACTTCCTGATCGGACCCGGCGACGATGCGCGGGCGCTGTTCGACGCGCAACGCGATCGGGTGCGGCGTGCTGCTGAGGGCGAGCTGGTGCCGGAGGGGCCGGCCGACGTCGCGTGCCTCCTGATCGACGAGGCGCAGTTCCTCACGGCTGATCAGGTCGACGATCTGTTCCGGATCGCCATCGAAGACGGCATCCCGGTCATCGCATACGGCATCCGCAACGACTTCCTCACGCATGCTTTTCCCGGCTCCGCCCGTCTGCTCGCGATCGCACACTCCCTGGAGGAGCTGAAGACCATCTGCCGATGCGGGCGCAAAGCGGTGTTCAACGGCCGGGTGATCGGCGGCAGCTTCGTGTTCGACGGCGACCAGGTCGCGATCGACGAAGGCGCCGAGGGCGCCTCGGCGCCCGAGCTCACCACGTACGAGTCGCTCTGCGGTGCCTGCTACCTGCAGGAGTCCGGCGGCCGCCTGGGCTGACGGCTGGAACTCGCCCGGTTGCGTCCTCGTGGCCGGCTCCTCTTGCGTGGTCTGACCACGCTCGATACTGTGGTCAGACCACATGAGCGGAGGAGAGCGGATGCCGGAGCAACCCGCGCGCGCCTGGCGCATCGTTCTCGAGCACGTCGAGCGCGAGCTCCTCGACGGGCGCCTCGGTCCGGGTGATCGGCTCGCCTCCGAGCGCGACCTCGCCACCGAACTCGGCGTCGGCCGATCCAGCGTCCGCGAGGCGCTGCGGGTCCTGGAGGTCATGGGACTGATCCGCACGGCCACCGGTTCGGGGCCGCAGTCAGGAGCCATCGTCATCGCGACGCCGACGGGCGGCATGTCGACGCTGCTGCGCCTGCAGGTCGCCGCGCAGGGGTTCCCGCTCGACGATGTGGTCCGCACCCGCCTGCTGCTGGAGGATGCCGTCGCCGCCGACCTCGCCACGCAATCCGATCCGGCGCTCGACGAGGTCGGACGCGTGCTCGATGCGATGGACGCACCAGGTCTTGCCCCCGCAGAGTTCCTCGCGCTCGACGCGCAGCTGCACCTGGCCCTCGCCGAGGCGAGCGGGAACAGCGTCGTCGCCGCGATGATGGCCGGGCTCCGCACGGCGATCGAGTCCTACGTGCAGCAGGGCGCTGCGGCGATCCCCGACTGGGCCACCATGGCGGGCCGCCTCCGCTCCGAGCATCGCGCGATCGTCACAGCCATCGATGCGGGCGACATCGAGCGTGCTCGATCGCTCGTCCGCGCCCACATCACCGGCTACTACAGCGCCGCGGGACTCACCCGCGGCATCCCATCCACCGACTGAGAGGTCCGAGCATGGTCCAGCGCCAGCTTCCCAACCCCGGCGAGCTCCTCGAGCTCATGAAGTTCAAGAAGCCAGAGCTCGACGGCACCAAACGGCGGCTCGATGCAGCGCTCACGATCGCCGACCTCCGCACGATCGCGAAGCGGCGCACGCCCAAGGCCGCGTTCGACTACACCGACGGGGCTGCCGAGGGTGAGCTGTCCCTCCGGCGCGCGCGGCAGGCGTTCCAGGATGTCGAGTTCCACCCCGGCATCCTGCGCCCGGCGCCGCAGGTCGACACGTCGGTCGACATTCTCGGCGGGCCGTCGGCGCTGCCCTTCGGCATCGCTCCGACAGGGTTCACGCGCCTCATGCAGACCGAGGGCGAGGTCGCCGGCGCCGGAGCCGCGGCGGCGGCCGGCATCCCGTTCACGCTGTCGACCCTCGGCACGACCTCCATCGAGGGCGTCAAAGCGGCCAACCCCCACGGGCGTAACTGGTTCCAGCTCTACGTCATGCGCGATCGCGAGATCTCCTACGAGCTGACCCGTCGCGCGGCCGCAGCAGGCTTCGACACCCTGCAGTTCACGGTCGACACCCCCGTCGCAGGGGCGCGCCTGCGCGACAAGCGCAACGGCTTCAGCATCCCGCCGCAGCTGACCCTCGGCACGATCATCAATGCGATCCCGAGGCCGTGGTGGTGGTACAACTTCCTCACGACGCCCAAGCTCGAATTCGCGTCCCTCAGCACGACCGGCGGCACCGTGGGCGAGTTGCTGGATGCCGCGATGGACCCGACCATCGGTTACGACGACCTGGCCGTGATCCGCGACCTCTGGCCGGGCAAGATCGTCATCAAGGGCGTCCAGAACGTCGAGGACTCCGTGCGCCTGCGTGACGCCGGCGTCGACGGCATCGTGCTGTCGAACCATGGCGGACGCCAGCTCGACCGTGCGCCCATCCCGTTCCACCTCCTGCCGCAGGTGCGCCGCGCAGTGGGCGACGACTTCACGGTCATGATCGACACGGGCATCATGAACGGGGCCGACATCGTCGCGTCCGTCGCCCTCGGCGCGGACTTCACGCTGATCGGGCGGGCGTACCTCTACGGCCTCATGGCCGGGGGCCGTAGGGGCGTCGATCGCACCATCGCGATCCTGCGCACGGAGATCGAGCGCACGATGCGCCTGCTCGGCGTCGCTTCCCTGGTCGAGCTCGAGCCCTCCCACGTCACCCAGCTGACGCGGCTCGTTCCCGTCGCGAGGAGCGCGTCGGAGGCCGTCGTCCGCTGATCGGCGCACGCGGGAGCGACGCGGCGAATCAGAGCGAGGCGAGCAGCTGCTCGAGCTTGTCCGCCGTGTCCTCCCAACCGTCGACGGCGATCGAGGGGACGCCGAGCGCGAGCACGGGATAATCGTTCCCGCCCTCGTCCAGTCGGTCTCCGTAGAAGAGCATGGACGCGAGCGGGATGCCGGTCAGCTCGGCGAGACGCTGCATGCCGTAGGCCTTGTCGATCCCGGCGCGGGTGATGTCGATCGACGTCGATCCCCCGGAGCGGACCTCGAGCCCGGGGAGGCGTGCTGCCACGGCATCCCGCAGAGCCGCACGCTTCGAGCCGTCGGGGTCCCAGCCGTGCTTCGCGTCGCGCGGAGCCTTCTGACCCAGGGCCGAGAACGTGATCTGCGATCCGCGGTCCTCGAGGATGTCGCCCCACGGTTCTGACTCCCACAGGCCGAGCCGTTCGGCCTCTTCGCGGAGTGCCGTCAGGGCGGCATCCTTCTCGTCGCTGCTGAGGTCGTGCGCGTACACGAGCGCGAAGTCGGCGCCGTCGTGGCGCAGGTACCGGGTGCCGCACGTGGGCAGCAGGTGCAGCCGGGATAGAGCCGCCGCATCGACCGCCGCGAGTCGCGCGACGACCTGCGAGCGGAACTGCTGCTCGTTGCCGCCCGAGATGATCGCGACTTCGCCGCGCTGCAGGAGAGCGATCAGAAGACGGGCGATGCGGTCGCTGATGAGGCCTTTGGACGGTGCAAGGGTGTCGTCGAGATCGAAGGCGACGAGGGCGGGCGTGGTCATGACGCTTCCAGACTACGGGGCGGGACAGTCGTGCTCGGTGCGAAGAGCAGGGTGCAGGCGATCGCGAGGAAGACGCCGATCAGCGCTCCGCCGGAGTTCGCGACGACGTCGCTCACGGTCGCGGCACGGTGGGGGAGTGCAACCCGCTGCGCGATCTCGATGGCGACGGAGATCGCCGGGCCCAGCACGACGGCGATCGGCCAGATGCGGCGCGGCACCAGGAGGAAGGCGAAGACGCCGACCGGCACGAACACCAGGACGTTCGCGATGATCTCCAGACGCGTGAAGTCGAGCCACTCCCAGCCCAGCCGGTGCGCGGTCGACAGCACCAGGTCGAGCAGGTTCGGCATCCGCTCCTCGACGCGGGAGGGCGTCAGCGTCAGCAGAACCAGTCCCAGCAGGAACGGGATGCCGAGCAGCGCCGCGACGCCGCGGGTCCAGCGCTTCGGGGCAGGGAGCAGTGCGCTCACGCGATCCCCTTTCGCCGCATCCCGATACAGAGAAGGCCGCCCGTGCGGGCGGCCTTCCTATGTCACTGGTCGGGGTGACAGGATTTGAACCTGCGACCTCTTCGTCCCGAACGAAGCGCGCTACCAAGCTGCGCCACACCCCGTTTTGCAACCCTCCGAGTCTACAGGGAAATCTCTCCGGCACCCAATCGAGGGCTCAGTCGCGCGCCGTCAGGGTCAGCAACGTCGCCTCGGGGCGGCAGGCGAACCGCACCGGCGCGTAGATCGAGTGACCACAGCCCGCGCTCACGTTGAGCGGCACCGAGCGGCCGCCGTGCGCCCAGGTACTGAGTCCCTTCGCCTGCTTGAGCGGGATGTCGCAGTTCGCGACGAGGGCGCCATAGCCGGGGAGACAGACCTGCCCCCCGTGCGTGTGGCCGCCGAGGATCGCGTCGGCGCCCAGGTCGACGAACGAGTTCAGCACTCGCTGATAGGGGGCGTGCGTAACGCCCAGCACCGGTGTTCCGGGTTCGCGCGGCCCGAGGGAGTCTATGGCCGCGGGCAGAGCGTCGAGGTCGTCCCAGTCGCGGTGAGCATCGTTCACCCCGAAGAGATCGACCGCGCCACCGTTCACGTCGATACGAGCGGCGGTGTTGTTCAGTCCCACCCAGCCGAGCTCGTCGGCGAAGTACCGGTCCATCGCGTCGGTGTCGAGACGCGGCGACGGTGTGTTGCTCTTCTTCGAGGGGCCGGTGAAGTACAGGAACGGGTTTCGCGGCGACGGCGCGTTCACGTCATTCGACCCGTGTACGAAGACACCCGGGATGCCGGCGAGCGGATCGAACGCGCGGCGGATCCCCGCCAGGCCGTCGCGGTGTCCGAGGTTGTCGCCGGTGTTGACGATCAGATCCGGCTGCAGCTGCGCGAGCGACGCGAGCCAGTCCTGCTTCCGGTGCTGCCACGGCGCCATGTGCGCGTCCGAGAGGTGCAGGATGCGGATCGGCGCGGAGCCGGTCGGCAGAGCGGACGCCGAGACCTCGCGCACGGTGAAGAGGTAGCGCTCGATGCCGAACCCCCACACCGCCGCGGCTGCACCGACGGCCCCCACCGCGCCGAGCGCGATGAGGGCCGGATGTACCGTCGTGCGTGACGTCACTGGCAGGCGACCGTGATCGGCGTGGACTTGTTCGTCGCCGTGTTCGCCGCGGGGTTGGTGGATGCCACGACCGCGCCGTTCGGGTTGCACGAGTTGTCGAACGAGATCGACGTGAACCCTGCGGCGAACAGCGCACTGCCCGCGGCCGTCTTCGATTGACCCGTGACATCGGGCACGTTCGCGCCCTGTCCGTTGCTCGGGGAGATCGTCACCGTCGCACCGCTCGGTGCCTGGCCGGAGGGGTCCTGCGCAACGATGACGTCGCCTGCCGGGCCGTCCACAGCGGGGCCGACGACGACCTGGAAGTCGGCGTTCTGCAGCGTCGCGGTCGCGGTCGCGGTGTCCATACCGACGACATTGGGCACATCGGTCAGCACCTGCTTGCTCAGGTTCGCGTCCGGCTGCGGGAACGCGGCGCCGCCGTAGAGACCGTTCGCAGCACGCTGCATCGTCCGCGCGAGGCCGTAACGCATCTCGTTGAGAGGCGTTCCACCCCAGGATTGACGAAGGATGCTCGCCTGGCCCTGCGAACGACCGACCCAGACCGCTGTCGTGACCATCGTGCTGGATTCGATCATCATGGTTCCCCACGACTCGTGGGTTCCCGTCTTGCCGATGAGTGGCACACCGTCGCGAGTGTTGGCGCGTGCGCCGGTTCCGCCGTTCATGACGCCCTGGAGGGCGAAGGCTGCGGTGTTCGCGACCTCGGCCGAGATCACCTGCGAGCACTTGGACTCGGGGACGGGAAGATCCTCGCCCTCGGCGTTGACGACGCGGTCGATCGCCTTCGGCGTGCAGTGCACGCCGCCGTTGGCCACCGTGGCGTACGCGCCCGCCATCGCCAGCGGCGAGATGTACTTCGGGCCGAGGATGTCATACGGAGCGGCCGGGTCGTCGGTGGTCTTGCCGCCGTTGGCGAGGGTGACGCCCATGCGGTCGGCCACGGCGTTGATCTTGCAGAGGTCGAGCTTCTCGGCCATCGCAAGGTACCCGGTGTTCAGCGAGTCGGCGGTGAATTTCATCACGGTGCCCGTGTACCCGCCCTGGTTTCCGAAGTTCTGGATCTTCGTATTGTTGCGGATTCGGTCATCGCCGCACTTGAAGTTCTGGAACACCCGGATGCTGCCGTTCAACGTCTCGCGCACCGAGTGGCCTTCCTCGAGCCAGTCGATCAACGTGAAGAGCTTGTAGGTCGATCCCACTGAGAAGCCGTTCGATCCACCGTGCGCCTTGTCGGTGGCGAAGACGAGCGAGGTGTAGGCCTGGTCGCCCTGGACCGTCTCGCTGAAGGTCGTGTTCTGCGTGATCGCGAGCACGCGCCCGGTCGTCGTCTCGAGCGAGACCCCTGCTGCACCGAAGTACTGATTGTCGTAGTTTCCCGGAACCGTGTCGAGCATCGCCTGCGCGCCGGCGTTCTGGATGTCGATGTTCATCGTCGAGTAGATCTTCAATCCGCCCTGGCGGAGAAGGTCGCGTCGCGCCTCGGGGGTGTCACCGAAGGCGGGGTCGTTGAGGACGACCGACTTCACGTACTCGCAGAAGTACGCGCTGCGCGCGACGTTGTTCGCTGCGACGCAACCCTGCGTCGGCGCCGTGATGGCGGGCGTGATGGGCGTCGCCTCCGCCTCGTCGTACTGGGCCTGCGTGATCTTGCCGTCGGTCAGCATGCGACCGAGCACGTAGTGCCGACGCTCGAGCGTGTCGGCGTACCCGTCGGCCTCGCTGTTGTGTGCGACGCCGTCGTCATCCGTCCACGTCCCGTTCGGGCGGTCGATGCGGTACTGATTCGGGTTCTGCACCATGCCGGCGATCGTGGCGGCCTGCGCCACCGTGAGATTCGCCGCAGTGGTGGAGAAGTAGTAGTTCGCGGCCGACTCGATGCCGTACACGGTGCCGCCGAAGTTGGCGATGTTCAGGTACCCGAGGAGGATGTCGTTCTTGGAGTACTCCTTCTCGATCTGCAGCGCGTAACGCATCTCCTGGAGCTTGCGCTCGATGCCCTTCGAGCCGGACGCGTTGGTCGCGTCGAGCCAGCACTGCTGCAGGTCGTCGGCGTACGTGCCGGACGCGGGGTCGGCGTCCTGCTCGCACTCCTGGATCAGCACGTTCTTCACGTACTGCTGCGTGATCGTCGATGCGCCTCGGTCGCTGGTGCCGCGCAGGTTGTCGACGAGTGCCTTCGCGGTGGCGCCGACGTTCACGCCGCCGTGCGTGTAGTAGCCCTTGTCCTCACTGGACAGGACGGCGTCGAACACGACCGGGTTGATCTGCTCGAACGTCACCGGCACGCGGTTCTGCTCGTAGAAGGATGCCAGTTCCACCGCGGAGCCGTCGGAGGCGGTCGCGTAGATCGTCGACTGCTCCATCGGAGCGGTGACATCGAGGTTGGCGGGCAGGTCTTCGAAGATCGTGAGGGCCTGCGAACCGGCGATACCCGTCATGGCGAGGACAGGGGTGACGCTGGCCGTGACGAGGAGGCCGGCGACCGCGCTGAGGCCGACGAGTCCGAGGACCCCGCCGAGCGCACCCTTCACCGTGCGATTCTTTAGAGGCATACGCTGATCGTAGGGGAGTTCCCTGAAAAACCACCTTTGACGCATCCGCGTAGGGATGCCGCCAGACAGGAGAGCCATGACCACGTGGGAGTACCTCACCACGCCGCTGCTGATCCACAACACCGCCGCGATCCTCAACAACTGGGGCAAGCAGGGCTGGGAGCTCGTCCAGGTCGTGCAGGGACCGGAGGGCGGGCTCGTCGCCTACTTCAAGCGTCCTGTCACCTCGGATGCGACAGGCAACGCCGGTCTCGCGGCCGCTGAGCAGGCGGCGCGCCAGTTCGAAGGAGGCGCCGCGTGAGCATCTCCGCCCGGCTTGCCGAGCTCGGCATCGAGCTGCCCGCGGTCGCCGCACCCGTCGCCGCCTACGTCCCCGCGGTCGTGCGGGACGGCCTCGTCTACACCTCCGGCCAGCTACCGTTCGCCGACGGCGCTCTGCCCGCCACCGGCAAGGTCGGTGCCGAGGTGGGTGCCGAGGACGCGAGCACCTATGCCCGCACCTGCGCTCTGAACGCGCTCGCCGCCGCTGCGGATGCCGCGGGTGGCGTCGACCGGATCGCCGGGGTCCTGCGGGTCGGCGGCTTCGTGGCATCCACCCCTGCCTTCACCGGCCAGCCCGGCGTGATCAACGGCGCGAGCGTCGTGCTCGGAGAGATCTTCGGCGACGCGGGCCGCCACGTCCGCGCAGCCGTGGGTGTGCCGGTGCTCCCGCTCGACAGCCCGGTCGAGGTCGAGGTCACCTTCATCCTGGCCTGACACCGACACACATGCAGAACGCCCCCTCCCGGTCGGGAGGGGGCGTTCTGCATCCGCCCTACTTGACCTGCGCCGAGATGATGCTCATCACCGCGGTGTCCGCGAGCGTCGTGGTGTCTCCGACCTCGCGGCCCTCCGCGACGTCGCGCAGCAGTCGCCGCATGATCTTCCCTGACCGGGTCTTCGGGAGTTCGCCGACGATGTACACGTCGCGCGGACGCGCGATCGCGCCGATCTGCTCGCCGACCCACAGGCGCAGCTGCTGGGCGAGCCCGGCGGGATCGTGGGCGGACAGGTAGCTCTCCTTGATGATGACGAAGGCGACGACCGCCTGACCCGTGGTCTCGTCGGACGCCCCGACCACGGCTGCTTCGGCGGTGGCCTCGTGCGCGACGAGCGAGCTCTCGATCTCCGCGGTGGACAGGCGGTGGCCGGAGACGTTCATGACGTCGTCGACGCGGCCGAGCAGCCACAGGTCCCCGTCGTCGTCGAGCCGCGCCCCGTCGCCCGCGAAGTAGTAGCCCTGCTTCTCGAACTTCTCCCAGTACGTCTCCTTGTAGCGCTCCGGGTCGCCCCAGATGCCGCGCAGCATGCTCGGCCACGGCTCGGTGATGACGAGCAGTCCGCCGTTGCCGTTCCCGACCTCGGTGCCGGACTCGTCGACGACGTCGATCGAGATGCCGGGCAGCGGCACCTGTGCGGACCCGGGCTTGGTCGCCGTCACGCCGGGAAGTGCCGACACCATGATCGCGCCGGTCTCGGTCTGCCACCAGGTGTCGACGATCGGAGTCTTTCCCGCTCCGATCACGTCGCGGTACCAGATCCAGGCTTCGGGGTTGATCGGCTCGCCCACCGAACCCAGCAGCCGCAGCGACGAGAGGTCGAACTTCTGCGGAACGCTGCGGCCGATCTTCATGAACGAGCGGATCGCGGTCGGGGCCGTGTAGAAGATCGAGACCTTGTACTTCTCGATGATCTCCCACCAGCGCCCGGGGTGGGGGGAGTCGGGCGTGCCCTCGTAGATGACCTGGGTCGCACCGTTCGCGAGCGGTCCGTACGTCACATAGCTGTGGCCGGTGATCCACCCGATGTCGGCCGTGCACCAGTAGACATCGGTCTCGGGGTGCAGGTCGAAGACGTACTTGTGCGAGTACGCCGCCTGGGTGAGGTAGCCGCCGGAGGTGTGCAGGATGCCCTTCGGCTTCCCGGTGGTTCCGGAGGTGTAGAGGATGAACAGCGGATTCTCGGAGGGGAACGCCTGTGCCTCGTGGTCTGCCGATGCCGCGGGCACGGCGTCGTGCCACCAGACGTCGCGGCCCTCCTGCCAGTCGACCTCGTTCTCGCCGCGCCTCACGACGAGGACGTGCTCGACGGTCTGCTGCTCGCCGTCGCCACGGTCGGACAGTGCCTGGTCGACCGCGGGCTTGAGGGCGGAGACGCGTCCCTTGCGATAGCCGCCGTCGGCCGTGATGACGAGCTTGGCACCAGCGTCGTCGATGCGCGCGCGCAGGCTGTCGGCGCTGAAGCCGCCGAAGACGACGGAGTGGATCGCGCCGACGCGGGCGACGGCCAGCATGGACGCCACCGCCTCGGGGATCATCGGGAGGTAGATCGCGACGCGGTCGCCGTGACCGATGCCCAGGTCTTCGAGGACGTTCGCGACCCGCTTGACCTCCTCGGTCAGCTCGGCGTAGGTGATGCTGCGCGCATCGCCGGGCTCGCCCTCCCAGTGCAGGGCGACGCGGTCGCCGTTGCCCGCTTCGACGTGGCGGTCGAGGCAGTTGTAGGCGACGTTGAGCTCACCGTCGTCGAACCACTTCGCGAACGGCGGCGTCGACCAGTCGAGGACCCGGGTGAACGGCGTGTTCCAGCTCACGAGCTCCCGGGACTGCTCTGCCCAGAACGCCTCGCGATCGGCCGCAGCGCGCTCGTACAGTTCCGGCGACGAGACCGACTGGGCGGCGAACTCCTCGGACGGCGGGAACTTGCGGGTCTCGTCGAGAAGGTGATCGATCTGACTGCTCATCGGCAGGCGCTCCTTTGCGGCGTGCGGGTCGTGCGGGCGCGACCGAGCCGATGCTCGACCGCGTGAGGGCGAATCTAGTCCCGGCCGATGCCATCGCATACTGCCGAAAGTCAGTATCCGAGCCGGTTTTGTGAGGACGGTCGCCTTGCGTACACTCGACGGCAGCCGAATTCTTCATTCCGGCCCTGGCGTGCCCGATTCCCCCGAAAGGGCCGCCGTTGGCGGCATCTCATTCCCCCCGTGAGGTGCCGCCTTTCTCATGTCTGCACGGGCCTGGACGCATGACCGTCTCCGCGCCGCGTCCGCGCCGCCTCTGCACCGATGGTGCCGCTGAGACGTTCTGCACAGCCAGCGCGGATGCCGACGGATCAGCCGTTCGCGCTCCGGTCGCGCTGTCTAGCGTCGAGCCATGAGCAACGGATTCGTCATCGAACCGCGTGACGCGAGCGCCCACCCCGGGGTCGGCGCTACGGCGATTCGGGCGCCGCTCGACCCCGCCTTCGGGCCCCTCGCCGAGTTCTGCTCCGACGAAGACGTCACCGACGTGTTCGTGAACGGCTCATCGGGGTTGTTCGTCGACCGGGGAAGGGGAACGGAGGCCGTCCCGGGGTGGCGGGCCTCGGAGCGAGAGGTCCGCGACCTTGCCGTCGCCCTGGTCGGCCTCGGCGGGCGCCACCTCGACGACCAGGCGCCCTGCGTCGACGTGCGGTTGGCGTCGGGGATTCGCGTGCATGCGGTGCTCGCGCCCGTCTCCGCGTCCGGTACCGCCCTGTCCGTGAGGGTGCCGCGGGCGGGGGTCGCCGACCTCGATGCGCTCGCCGCCCTCGGATCGATCGACGACAGGCAGAAGCGGTGGCTGCTCGGTCTCGTGCGGGATCGCACGAACATCCTGATCTCGGGAGGGACGGGCACCGGCAAGACGACCCTGCTCTCCGCGCTGCTCACCGCTGCGTCCGAGAACGAGCGCATCGTCACGATCGAGGACGTCGCCGAGCTCTCCCCTCGCCATCCGCATCACGTGGCACTCGAGGCGCGGCAGCCGAACCTCGAGGGGGCAGGCGGAATCAGTCTCGCTCGCCTCGTGCGCGAATCTCTTCGCATGCGTCCCGACCGTCTCATCGTGGGGGAGTGCCGGGGTGAAGAGGTGCGCGAGCTGCTCAGCGCCCTGAACACGGGGCACGACGGCGGCGCCGGAACGCTTCACGCCTCGGGACTCGGCGATGTGCCCGCTCGCCTGGAGGCGCTCGGCGCGCTGGCGGGTCTGGATGCCACGGCTCTGGCCCGACAGGCTGTCAGCGCCTTCGGGATCGTGCTGCACCTGCACAGGGACCCCGACGGGCTGAGGCGCATCGAGCGCGCGGGCACCCTCACCGTAGAAGCCGATCGGCTCGGTATAGAAGAGGTGCAGCCGTGGTGAGGATCCTGCGCCGCAGATCGACCCCGCGGGGCACGGATCCGGCGACCACCGTGCAGACCCTCGCCGTGCTGCTGCAGGCCGGCGCCGTTCCGATGGTCGCGTGGCGGCACATCGCCGACCTCGGCGATCCGCACGCCATGTCGATCGTCGAGCGCGTCGACGCAGGGGAACCGCTCGTGTCCGCGATCGAGGCGCAGGGAGGAGCCTGGCGCGATCTCGCGGCGGCGTGGGAGGTCGCCACGACCGTCGGTGCGCCGCTCGCCGAGGTGCTGAGGACGATCGCGGACACCGTGCGCGATGCCGCCGCCGCTGCCGACGACGTGCGGATCGCGCTGGCGGAGCCCGCGGGGACCGCGCGGTTGCTTCTGTGGATGCCCTTCGCCGGCCTCCTCCTCGGTTTCGCGCTCGGATTCGACACGCTCGAGATCGTCACGACGCACGCCGTCGGGGCGGGGTGCGTCGTGACCGGGCTCGTCCTCGTGCTCGCCGCCCGCGTGTGGACGGCCCGGTTGCTGAAGCGAGCACGTCCGAGGCCAGGCACACCGGGGATGCGGGCGGAGCTTGTCGCGGTGGCGCTGTCGGGAGGAGCGTCCGTCGACCGCGCGCTGCGCCTCGTCGACGGTACCGGAGCATCGCGCCTCGACGATGGGCACCAACTGCGGACCGTTCTTGATCTGTCTCGATCTGCAGGGGTTCCTGCCGTCGAACTCCTCCGGGCGTCGGCGGCGCAGGACAGGCACACATCGCGCGTCGAGGGGCGACTGCGTGCCGCACGACTCTCCACCCGACTCCTGATCCCGCTCGGCGTGTGCACGCTGCCCGCCTTCCTCCTGCTCGGAGTCGCACCGCTGTTGCTCAGCGTGCTCGCCTCGACACCCCTGCCGTTCTGACCCCACTCACGAGAAAGACCTAGAGAAAGAGGAACACCATGACCACGATCCCCACGCTGACCCGCCGCCGCGCGGCATCGCTCTTCGGAGACGAGAGCGGGGCGGCGACAGCCGAGTACGCCATCACCACGATGGCGGCGGTCGCCTTCGCCGGCCTGCTCGTCGTCATCCTGCGATCGGGCGAGGTGCGCGGCATCCTCACCGACATCGTGCGCCGTGCGCTCACCGTCTCATGACGCGTCGGCGTCGCGTGACCGGTCTACCGGGCGGCGATGGCGGGTCGGTCGCCGCGGAACTCGCTCTCGCGCTGCCCGCCGTGCTGCTGGCCCTCCTCCTGGGGGCGGGTGCGCTCGGCGCGGCGTCACGCCAGGTCGCACTGCAGGATGCCACGGCCGACGCTGCGCGCCTGCTCGGGCGCGGCGAGGACGCGGGAGCAGCGGCGGCAGCGGTATCTCGGGCCGTCCCGGGAGCGGGTATGGCGAGTCGCGCCGCCGGCGATGTCGTCTGCGTCACCGCGCACAGCGAGGTCGCCATCGCGGCGGTACGGCTCCCGCTCCGCGCCTCGAGCTGCGCCCTCGCCGGCGGTCTGTGATGGACACGCGTGGTGCTCACCGCAGGAGGCGATGATGGCGGGCGCAGCCCTGGGGGCCGGACTGCTGGCGGTCGCGGCCACACTCTCGATCGGACTGGCGGCCGTCGGAGGTGCCGCCGTCACCGCTCAGCGTGCCGCGGGGGCCGCCGACGCCGCGGCGCTCGCCGCAGCGGATGCCGCGAGCGGTGCCGTGTTCGCAGCGGACGACCCCTGCGCGCTCGCCGCGCGCGTCGCGGCGGCATCCGGTGCTGGCGTGACGCGCTGCGCGCTGGCCGGACTCGTGGCGACCGTGCAGGTCCAGGCGGCGTACGCTGGACTCGCCGCCGTCTCCCGCGCCCGTGCCGGGCCACCCGAGGAGAGGTGACGTCGGCGCGAAGCGCGGTCCCGCGAGAACGCAGGTCGCCGCTGTGACGAACCCATCACGGCGGTGTGTATGGTGTGCTTCGGAGAAAGGATGCACCCTTGGCTCAAGGCAAGAAGCTGGTCATCGTCGAGTCCCCGACGAAGATGAGGTCTATTCAGGGGTACCTCGGTGACGGCTACGAGGTGCTCAGCTCGGTCGGTCACATTCGTGACCTCGCCGACAAGAAGGACATCCCCGCCGCCGACAAGCAGGCGTACGGGAAGTACTCGATCGACGTCGACAACGACTTCGACCCGTACTACGTCGTCTCCGACCGCAAGACCAAGACGGTAGCCGAGCTCAAGCGCGCGCTGAAGACCGCCGACGAGCTCCTGCTCGCCACTGATGAGGACCGCGAGGGCGAGGCCATCGCGTGGCACCTGCTCGAGACCCTCAAGCCCAAGGTGCCGGTCAAGCGCATGGTGTTCCACGAGATCACGAAGGATGCGATCCAGGCCGCCGTCGGCAACACCCGCGAACTCGACACCGACCTCGTCGATGCGCAGGAGACGCGCCGCATCCTCGACCGCCTGTACGGGTGGGACGTCTCTCCGGTGCT
This sequence comes from Microbacterium hydrocarbonoxydans, assembly GCF_023715885.1. GTDB lineage: Bacteria > Actinomycetota > Actinomycetes > Actinomycetales > Microbacteriaceae > Microbacterium > Microbacterium hydrocarbonoxydans_C. Next base: position 338,496 of record NZ_JAMBOY010000003.1, read on the forward strand.
CTGGTACAAGGTCAAGACGGGGCTCTCCGCCGGCCGCGTGCAGTCCGCCGCCACCCGGATGATCGTCGAGCGCGAGCGCGAGCGTATGGCCTTCGTCTCCGCCGATTACTGGGATGTCGAGGCGCTCGCGTCGACGACCTCCGGGTTCCGAGTCCGACTCGTCCGCGTCGACGGCGGCCAGCTCGCCAGGGGCACCGACTTCGACGACGCCGGAAAGCTCAAGAAGGCCGTCGTCGTCCTCGACGAGAAGAGGGCGGCATCGCTCGCACTCGCGGTCGACGCCACGGGCGTCGGCACCGTCTCCAAGGTCGAGGCGAAGCCCGGTACCCGCAGCCCCTACGCGCCGTTCACCACCTCCACCATGCAGCAGGAGGCGGGGCGCAAGCTCTCGATGAGCGCGAAGCAGGCGATGAGCGTCGCCCAGCGTCTCTACGAGAAGGGGTACATCACCTATATGCGCACCGACTCCACGGCGCTGAGCACCCAGGCGGTGCAGGCGGCCAGGAGTCAGGCGGTCGCGCTCTACGGCGACAGTGCCGTGCCTCTCAAGCCGCGCGTGTACAAGTCGAAGAGCAAGAACGCTCAGGAGGCTCACGAGGCCATCCGCCCCTCCGGCGAGACCTTCCGCACGCCCTCGTCGGTGTCGTCGGAACTCGACCGCGAGGAGTTCCGCCTCTACGACCTCATCTGGAAGCGCACCGTCGCGAGCCAGATGGCGGACGCGAAGTACGAGACCACGACCGTCACGGTCGCGGTCGACACGTCGTCGACATCCGGGGCCGACGCGCAGAACATCGAGTTCACGGCATCGGGCACCGTGTACACCTTCAAGGGCTTCCTCGAGGCGTACGAAGAAGGTCGTGACGAGAAGCGGAACTCGCAGGATACGTCCGACGAGCAGTCGCTGCCCGTCGTCGCGGTCGGCGACGAGCTGCGGATGTCGGATGCGGAGGCCAAGGGACACCGCACGACGCCGAAGCCCCGCTACACCGAGGCCTCGCTCGTGAAGGCACTCGAGGAGCACGGCATCGGGCGTCCCTCGACGTTCGCGAGCATCATCGGCACTGTGATCGACCGAGGCTACGCGACGAAGCGCGGTCAAGCGCTCGTGCCGACCTGGCTCGCGTTCAGCGTCGTGCGACTGCTCGAAGAGCACTTCGCCGACCTCATCGACTACGACTTCACGGCGGCCCTGGAAGACGACCTCGACGCGATCGCGCGCGGCGAGCAGAAGCGCGTCGAGTGGCTGCGCTCCTTCTACTACGGCTCCGACCAGCAGGTCGGCCTGCGTCAGGTCGTCGACAACCTCGGGGAGATCGACGCCCGCGCACTCAACTCGACGCGCATCACCGACACGGCGACGCTCCGGTTCGGCAAGTACGGTCCCTACCTCGAGGTGGTCGACCCCGCCGCACCCGACGAGAAGCCGCGCATCGTCAACGTGCCGGAGGACCTCGCCCCTGACGAGCTCACGGCGGAGAAGGCGCAGGAGCTCATCGACGCCCCCGTCGCGGGCGACCGCGTACTCGGCGTCAACCCCGAGAACGGCAAGGTCATCGTCGTCAAGGACGGTCGATTCGGACCCTACGTGCAGGAGAACGACCCGGTGTCCGATGACGCGGATGTCGACGAGTCCACCGGCGAGGTCGTCGAGAAGCCGAAGCCCAAGCGGGGAACGAAGAAGGAAGCCGCGCCCAAGCCGCGCACCGGTTCGCTCTTCCGCTCGATGTCGGTCGATACGATCGACCTCGACACGGCGCTCCAGCTGCTGAGCCTGCCGCGTGTGGTCGGCACCGATCCCGAATCCGGCGATGAGATCACGGCGCAGAACGGCCGCTACGGTCCGTATCTCAAGAAGGGCACCGATTCGCGCTCGCTCGAGAGCGAATCGCAGATCTTCGACGTCACGCTCGACCAGGCGCTCGAGATCTACAAGCAGCCCAAGTACGGCGCCGGAGCCCGCCGAGCGTCGAGCGCACTGGCGGAGTTCGAGGCCGATCCCGTGAGCGGCAAGCCGATCCGTATCCGGGACGGCCGGTTCGGCGCGTACGTCACCGACGGCGAGACGAACGTCACCATCCCGCGTGGGCAGAAGCCCGAGGACATCACGTTCGAGATCGCGGTGCAGATGCTCGCCGACAAGCGAGCCAAGGGCCCGGCGCCGAAGCGCGGCGCACGCGGTGCCGCAGCGAAGAAGGCCCCGGCGGCGAAGAAGGCGCCCGCCAAGAAGCCTGCGGTGAAGAAGCCCGCGACCAAGAAACCGCAGACGGATGCCGAGAAGGCAGCCGCTCGCTCGGCGGCGGCCAAGAAGGCCGCGGCGACCCGTGCGGCGAACGCCGCGAAGAAGCGCTCCGAGTGAGCGGACCGATCGAAGTGAGGGTCGGTTCGTGACCTCGGAGCGCGGGGTCTGGATCACGCTCGAGGGCGGGGATGGCTCCGGCAAGACCACGCAGGCCAACCTGCTCGCCGAGTGGCTGACCGGTACGGGTCGCGCGGTCGTCCGCACCCGTGAGCCGGGAGGGTCCGAGGTCGGTCAGCTCATCCGCGACATCGTGCTGCACCACCGGGGCGACATCGCTCCGCGGGCCGAGGCCCTTCTCTATGCCGCAGATCGTGCGCATCATGTGTCGACGGTCGTCCGCCCTGCCCTGGCGCGCGGCGAGATCGTGCTCCAGGATCGCTATCTCGACTCGTCGGTCGCCTACCAGGGCGCGGGCCGCGTGCTCGACGCCACCGAGATCAGGGACCTCTCGCTGTGGGCGGCGGAGGGTGCGCTCCCCGACCTGACGATCCTCCTCGACCTCGACCCCGACGCGGCGCGGCGGAGGCTCGACTCCGCCGACAAGCCGTTCGATCGCCTCGAAGCGGAGAAGGGCGAGTTCCACCGCCGGGTGCGCGACGCGTTCCTCGCACTGGCGTCCGACGAACCCGACAGATTCCTCGTGCTCGACGCCGCCGAGGCCCCGGAACGGATCGCCGACCGCATCCGTGCCAGTGTGCAAGGGCTCCTGGACTGAAGACCAGGATCCGACGCCCTCGGACGTCGGTGCCGCCGATTAGGCTGAGTGCATGCCCCAGACCGTACCTCCGCCCTTTCCCTGGGCCGACGTCTGGGGGCAGGACGCGGCGGTCGAGACCCTCCGCGCCGCGGCATCCGATCCCGCTGCGCTCTCGCACGCCTGGCTGATCACGGGCCCGCCCGGCTCCGGCCGCTCCACGCTCGCTTACGCGTTCGCCGCCGCGCTGATTGCCGATCGGCCGGACGACGAGGCCACGATGCGGCAGGTCCTCGCCGGTACGCACCCCGACGTCACCGCGCTGCGTACCGACAAGGTCATCATCACCATCGCGGAGGCGAGGTCGCTCGTCGAGCGCTCGTACTTCGCGCCGTCAGCCGGCCGCTACCGCGTGATCGTCGTCGAGGATGCCGATCGCATGGTCGAGCGCACTTCCAACGTGCTGCTCAAAGCGCTCGAAGAGCCCCCGGAGCAGACGGTCTGGGTGCTCTGCGCGCCGAGCGAGGCCGACCTCTTGCCGACGATCCGATCGCGCGTCCGGTCGCTCCGCCTCCGCGAACCAGATGTCGCAGACGTGGCGCGCCTGATCACTCTTCGCACCGGCGTCGACGCGGCCGTCGCCGAGCAGGCTGCCCGCCACGCACAGCGGCACATCGGTATGGCTCAGCGACTCGCCACCGACGACGCGGCGCGTCGCCGTCGCGACGAGACGCTGCGCTCGGTGATCGGTGTCCGCGGCGTCAACGACGCGGTCGAGGTGGCCGGGCGCATCATCCAGGCGGCGACCGACGACGCGAAGGCGCTCACAGCCGAACGCGACGCCGCCGAGAGGGCAGCGCTCCTGCGCACCGTCGGCATCGCCGAGGGGCAGGCCGTGCCGCCTGCCCTGCGGTCGCAGATCTCGGCGCTGGAAGACGAGCAGAAGAAGCGCGCCACCCGCAGCCTGCGCGACGGGATCGACCGCGTGCTCACCGACCTGCAGTCGCTCTTCCGCGACGTCGTCATGCTGCAGTTCGGGCGCGACGACGAGCTGATCAACAGCGAACTCCGCGACGAGCTCGCCGCGCTCGCGTCCGCGTGGCCCGAGACACGTACCCTTGTCGTACTTGACCACCTTGCCGAGACCCGCCAGTCGCTGGAGCGCAACGTCGCACCGCTGCTCGCCCTGGAGAGCTTGCTCGTGACCGTCACGAGCGGGAGGACACCGTGACCGACCGACAGACTTCCCGCTTCCGCCGCGTCCTCGCGACCGTCGCCGGCCTCGCCGCGGCATCCGTCGCGCTCTCCGGCTGTCTCTATGCCATGATCCCCGAAGGGGCGGAACCCAAGCCCTCCGTCACCAACGAACCCGACACCGAGGGCGTCAGCGAAGACCTCATGCCGTTCTACGGGCAGACCCTCACGTGGACCGAGTGCGGCATCGGCTTCGATTGCACCGACGTCACTGCGCCGCTCGACTGGGAGAATCCCGCCGAGGGCGAGATCACGCTCTCGGTCGTCCGGCACCAGGCGACCGGAACCGCGAAGGGCTCGCTGCTCACGAACCCCGGCGGTCCGGGCGCCAGTGGCGTCGACCTCATCCGCGACAGCCTCGACTTCGCGGTCGGCGCCGATCTCATCGAGAACTTCGACGTGATCGGGTTCGACCCGCGAGGCGTCGGCCAGTCGACGGCCGTGACCTGCTTCGACGCCGCAGGCATGGACGAGTACCTGTACTCGATCCCCTCCGCTCCGCGCGGCAGCGCCGAGTGGGAGGCCGAGTTGCTGGCGGCGCACAAGGAGTTCGCCGACGCGTGCGAGGCGAACAGCGGCGGCATCCTCCCGTTCATCACCACGATCAACGCCGCGCGCGACATGGATCTGATCCGTGCGGTCCTGGGCGACAAGCAGCTGAACTACCTCGGGTTCTCCTATGGCACGTTCCTCGGCGCCACCTACGCGAACCTCTACCCCGAGAAGGCCGGCCGCCTCGTGCTCGACGGCGCGATCGATCCGTCGGTGTCCGGACTCGACGTCGGTGCCACGCAGGCTCTCGGCTTCGAATCAGCGCTGCGCGCGTACATGCAGGACTGCATCGATTCGGGCGAGTGCCCCTTCAACGGCTCTGTCGACGAGGCGATGGCCGACCTCGGCGCGCTGCTCGCGAGCGTCGACGCGGTACCGCTCGAGAACGGCGACGGGCGGATGCTGGGAGCCGATGCCCTCATGACCGCGATCATCGCCGCTCTGTATTCTCAGGACAGCTGGACGTATCTCACGCAGGCGTTCGACGAGGCGCTGCAGGGCGATCCTTCGACGGCCTTCCTGCTTGCGGACTTCTACAACGGTCGGGAGAACGGCAGCTACATCGACAACTCCTCGGAGGCGTTCCGCGCATACAACTGCATGGACTACCCCGTCGAGGACGACCCGGCCGCGGAGGCCGCGACGTCCGCCAAGATCGCCGAGGGCGCCCCGACCATCGCGCCGTACTGGGACGGCCCCGACTCGTGCCAGGTGTGGCCGTACCCGCCCACCGGGACTCGTGGAGAGATCACTGCGGACGGTGCAGGACCGATCCTCGTGATCGGCACGACGAATGACCCCGCCACGCCGTACGAGTGGTCGGAGTCGCTCGCCGACCAGCTGTCCGAGGGCGTCCTGATCACACGAGTGGGCGAGGGGCACACCGGATACAACAAGGGCAACGCGTGCGTCGACGGCGCTGTCGAGGCCTTCCTGCTCGACGACACCGTGCCCGAAGACGGTCTGCGCTGCGAGTGATCGCGATGGCGCGCGCGGATTCGATCTCGATTCGCGGTGCGCGTCCGGAACGGGTAATATCGATGATCGCGCCGCTTTAGCTCAGTCGGCAGAGCATTTCACTCGTAATGAAAAGGTCGTCAGTTCGATTCTGACAAGCGGCTCCACCAGGCCCCGTGATGCGAAGAACATCACGGGGCCTTCTGGTTCCCCCGTGCGGAGTCACTCGGGCGTACGCTCGGAGCATGGGTAGAGCGCTCCTCATCGTCGACGTGCAGAACGATTTCACCGAGGGCGGTGCGCTGGCCGTCGCAGGTGGGGATGCCGTGGCATCCGCCGTCTCCGGCTACCTCGACGCTCACGCCGGCGACTACGAGGTCATCATCGCGTCGCGGGACTGGCACGACGCAGAGGGCGACAACGGCGGGCACTTCCACCGCGAACCCGACTTCGTCGACTCCTGGCCCGTTCATTGCGTCGCCGGCACGGAGGGTGCCGCGTACGACCCCCTGCTCGATACGGACGCCGTCACCCATCACGTGCACAAGGGCCAGGGCATCCCCGCCTACTCGATGTTCGAGGGGCGCACCGAGAAGGGTGAGACCGTCGGCGCCATTCTGAAGGAAGCGGGCGTGATGGAAGCCGACGTCGTCGGAATCGCCACAGATCACTGCGTCCGCGCATCGGCGCTCGATGCGATCGCTCATGGCGTGCGGGTGCGGATCCTCACCGACCTCATCGCCGGTGTCGCCCCTGAGTCGAGCCGGTCCGCGCTGGACGAGCTGGCGCATGCGGGCGCCGTGCTCGCCGAAAGCGGCGACGCATGACCCGCAGCGTCCTGCTGCTGCGCGCCGTGAACGTCGGCGGCCGGGCCAAGGTGCCGATGGCTCGGCTTCGCGAGGTGCTGACGCCGGAACTGGGCGACGACGTCTCGACCTACATCGCTAGTGGCAACGTCATCTGCGAGACGCCGTCGGCCGCGGAAGCGGTGTGTGCACGCGTGCGCGCCATCATCGGCGAGGAGTTCGACGTCGACACCCCGGTGATCCACCGCACCCACCGCGAGCTCGCCGCGGCTGCGTCGACGCATCCGTTCCCGGACGCGTCGGAGAAGATGCTGCACGCGATGTTCCTCGAGGGCGACGCGAGCGACGGGGCCGAGGCGGCGTTGACGGAGCGGCTCGTGCCGGGGGAGCGCATCGCGCTCGTGGGGCGCGAACTGTGGATCGACTACGGCGAGGGCGGGGTGCAGAACACGCGTCTCACGAAGGCCGTGCTCGACCGGGGGCTGGGGGTCGCCGGCACGGCGCGGAACCTGCGCACGGTCCGCACGCTCGTGGAGCTGACCGCCTGATCTCGCGCGCTGCCTCAGCGCGCGTCGAGTTCGGCGCTCAGGGCTGCGGGGGGCATGGCCGGAAGAGCCTGGAGGTCGACGCGGCGGGTTCCGCAGTCACCGCATCGGACGTAGAGCACGACGCCTTCGCTGGTCGCGTGGCGCGACTCGATGAGCCATGCGTGCTCGTGTGCCGCAGAAGTGGGATGGGGTACCGGGAGGGTGTGCAGCGAGGTCATGCATCCAGCGTGATGTAATGGCCTTATGCATCTCAACCCTTACGGCGAGTACGCGGTGCTGCTGGCCGCCTCGCTCGCGAACGATTGGCCCGCTGATCGCGCAGCCATCGAGGTGCGGACGCTGTCGATGGGAATGACCATGGTCTTCCCGCCGGCGCCCGACGACCACGAGCGTGTGCGCGACGTGATCGACGACTGGCTGGAGGTCGTCGACCAGTCCGACCCGGGGGAGCGGGCCCGACTCCTGAACGACCAGATGGCCGAAGCCGCCGCCTATCCTCGCCTCACGAATCACAGCGGCGAGGGCTGGCACCTGCACTACCGCGACGACGTGCCGTCGCTGCCGTTCGTCCTCCGAGGCATCATCACCGTCGGCACGTCTCTGCACCTGGTGACCCGGGGGATGGATCGCCTCGGTCGATGCGAGGCCTCACCGTGCACCAACGTGGTCGTCGACATCACCCGCAACGGCCGGCAGCGGTTCTGCTCGGTCCGCTGCGCGAACAGAGCGGCGGTCCGGCGTCATCGCGCTCGATCGAGCGCGTGACCCCGGACCGCCGATTCGCAGAAGGGGAGATCAGGCCGTCTGGCCGGCGTGCTTGCCCTCGGCCACCTCTTCGACGAGCTTCGCGTTGAACGCGGGCAGGTCGTCGGGGGTGCGACTGGAGACGAGGCCGCTGTCCACCACGACCTCCTCGTCAACCCACGTCGCGCCGGCGTTGCGGAGATCGGTGGCCAGGCTCGGGTAGCTCGTGAGCGTGCGGCCGTCGACCACGCCGGCCTCGATGAGGATCCAGGCACCGTGGCAGATGACGGCGACGGGCTTGTGCTGCTCGAAGAACGAGCGCGCGAGGGCGATCGACGGCTTGTCGAGACGCAGGTGATCCGCGTTCACGACGCCGCCGGGCAGGACCAGTGCGTCGAACTCGTCGGCCTTCGCGGCATCCGCCGTCAGGTCCACGTGCTGCACGTGCCCGTTCTTGCCTGTGATCTGCTGGCCATCGGGAGCGATGAGGGTCGCGCTTGCACCCTCGGCCTGCACGGCCTCCCACGGGCTGGTCAGCTCGCTGTCCTCGAATCCATCGGTCGCGAGGAATGCCACGCGGCTGTCGGTCAGAGTCGCCATGATGCGTCCTTTCGTGGAGGTCTGGGTTCCCGGGTCGGGAACTCTTCGAGCCTCTCGCGAAGGGTGCGACACGAGGAAGGGGGTGGCCGGATGCCGGAGCGGGTGCTAACGCGGGTCTCGCGCGCCCGGCGAAAGCACGCGCAGACCGGCGCGGGTGGCGGCGTCGGCGAGTTCTCGGTCGTAGGTGATCATCTCCTGGACTCCCAGTCGGAGCGCGACTGCGGGGTGGATCGCGTCCTGAGAGCGCAGCGGCGCCAGCGTCCCCGCAGCCTCGGCGAGCAGTTCGTCGAGCACGGACGGCCGGATCGGCACCAACCGTGCCACGGGGCGCCCGTGATTCGTGACGGTCAGCTCTTCGCCGGCTTCGACGCGCCGCAGCACCTCTGAGCTGCTGTTGCGCATCTCGCGCTGACTGATGACCGCCGACATGTGGCACAGCGTAGCTCTCTGCCCTGCGGCACACAGCGTACCGATGTGAGGGTGGGCCCCGTGGGGCTCGAACCCACGACCCGCGGATTAAAAGTCCGATGCTCTGCCAACTGAGCTAGAGGCCCGTTCTCCCAGTCTAGGGGCGCGAAGAAGGGGCCGCCGACGATTCGCATCGTCGACGGCCCCTGGATCATCTCACCGCCCTCCCCCCGGTGGCGAGACGGTCACCGAGAGTGCTCCTCGGTATGACGGGATCACATCGGGGGCATCAGCACCGAGTCGATGAGGTACACCGTGGCGTTGGCGGTCTGGACGCCACCGCAGATGACCGCAGCGGAGTCGTTGACCATGATGTCGTCGCCGCTGCCGGTGACGGTGAGGTCAGCGCCCTGCACGGTGGTGTGCGTGCCATCGATGTCGGACGGCGCGATCTGACCGGGGACCACGTGGTACGTGAGGATCGAGCTCAGGGTCGCACTGTCGGTCTTGAGCGACTCGATCGTAGCCGGGTCGATCTTCGCGAACGCGTCGTCCACCGGAGCGAAGACGGTGAACTCGTCACCGTTCAGCGTGTCGACGAGGTTGACGTCAGGGTTGAGCTGACCGCTCACGGCCTGGACGAGGGTCTTCAGAAGGGGGTTGTTCGACGCAGCCGTCGCGACCGGGTCCTTCGACATGCCCTCGACGGAACCGGCGCCGTCCGGAACCTGCTCGGCGTAGGCGGCGCAACCCGGGCCGACGAGGTCCATCGCCGGGTCCATCGTCTCGGGCGCCGTGGTCTCCGACGACTCGGGCGCCGACGACTCCATGGGCTCCTCGGACGACGAGCCGCCCGCACAACCGGCGAGCACGAACGCGCTTGCCAGACCGAGGGTGATCGCTGCGGTGATCTTCTTCTTGGTGCTGAACATCTCGAGCTCCTTCAAGAACGGTGCCACGGCCTCTCCGTGGCGTTGACTGCTGTTCGGAACCCCTCGGAGATCGGATGGGAAAAAGTTCGGACGGATCTCGAGCATCGCTCTTCCAATCCGTTTCGCCCCGGGGTCACGAACCTGTCACGAGTGGTTCTTTTCCCTCACGTTCCGGTGACGGATGCGCGGGAAAGGCAGGAGGATGCGGCATGCTTGTACAGATGGTCATCGACGGGATGGACGTACCCGAGGACGGTACGGCGAGAGATGCCGTCGCCGACCTCCTCATACGCATCGGCGAGGGCGACGAGCGAGCTCTGGCGGAGCTGTACGACTCCCTCTCCTCTCGCGTGTTCGGTCTGATCCTCCGCGTGCTGGTGAACCGGTCGCAGAGCGAGGAGGTCCTCCAGGAGGTCTTCCTCGAGATCTGGCAATCCGCTACCCGGTTCGCTCCGAACAAGGGGCAGGGAAGAACCTGGGTCATGACGATCGCGCACCGCCGTGCGGTCGACCGGGTCCGAGCATCGCAGTCCAGCGCGGACCGGGATGTGAAGGCCGGATACAGGGATATCGGGGTCGCGCACGACAGCGTCGCGGAACGGGTCGAACTGGGCATCGAGGGCGAGAAGGTCAGGAACGCGCTCGCAGGTCTTCCCGAGGCGCAGCGCGAAGCGCTCGTCCTCGCCTACTTCGGCGGATACAGTCAGAACGAAGTCGCGGTGCTCCTCGGAGCCCCGCTGGGGACCATCAAGACACGGATGCGGGACGGGCTCAGCCGTCTGCGCACAGCCATGGGGGTGACAGCATGAACGAGAACGAATTCGCAGAGCTCGCGGCGGGCGCCGCGCTCGGCGCGCTGTCGCCCGACGACCAGCAGCGCTACCACGCGGCGCTGGTCGCGAATCCGGAATGGCAGAAGATCGCCGATGCGGATGCCGCGGTCGCGGCGTTGCTCGCGGAGGGCGTGGCTCCGGTCGCGCCGCCGGCCGACCTCCGCTCGTCGCTGCTCGCCCGGATCGCGACCACGCCCCAGAACGGCGAGGTGTTCGTCGAACCGGCGGCTGCCACCGGCTCCGCCCGCGAAGCCGACTCCGAGGAGGGCGATGATCCGGCGTCCACCGAGTCGAGCCACCGCCCCGCCCTCGGGGGTGAGACGGGTGTCAAGGCGCCGGCACGACGTCTGCGCGTCCTCTTCGCTCTCGCCGCCTGCCTCGCCCTGCTCGTCGGAGTCGGGGTCGGCACGGTCGCGCTCAACGACTACCTGAATCGCCCGGCGAGTGTCGTCGCGCTCCAGGAGATCCAGTCCGCCGACGACGCGCAGCAGGCCAGCGTCGAACTGGCCGACGGCGGAACGGCCACGGCGCATTGGTCGGCCTCGGTCGGCGAGGCCGTGCTCGTGGCGGACGGGATCGCCACCCTGCCCGACGACCAGGACTACGAGCTCTGGTTCGTTCGCGGGGACCAGCCGATCTCCGCGGGCGTGTTCGAGGCCGAGGACGGTGAGGCCACCGCCCTGCTGTCGGGTGAGATGCACGAGGGCGACGTGATCGCGGTCACGGTCGAGCAGGCGGGCGGCTCGCCGGATGGATCGCCGACGACCGACCCGGTCATCGCGATCCCGACCGCCTGACCCCGCGTCGCGCGTACCCTGGAGTGATGTCCGAGCAGCACTCCCGCCCCGTACGTCGTCCGAGCAGCGCCTTCGACAACATCATCGGTCGTCACGATCCCGCCGAGGAGACGCGGGCCGCGCACGCCACGGCATCCGCTCTCCTGACGCGGGTCCGCGCCGACGAGAGCGGAGTGAGCGCGGACCGCCTGGTGGCGTTCACCGACGAGCACGGCATCGACGAGATCGCCGAGCTGTGGTCGAAAGCCCCGTCGCGAACGCTCCCCGGCGCGCTGTGGCGTCTGTATCTGCTTCAGCTCGCGATCCACTCCGATCCGCAGACCGCTGCGCTGCTCTACGAGCGGGGGAGGGTGGAGCTGCCGTCGGCGGACGCCGTCATCGCCGGCGCTCCGGTACCGGCCAACCCCGACGAGCTCGTCGTGCTGATCGACACGATCCTGCGCGGGGCGTTCCGCGGCGACTTCGCCGTGGCCCTCGATCGCGCTGCCGCGTTCTGCCGCGTGCAGTCGTCCGGTGCGACTCACACCGCCGACGACTATGAGATGACCGAACCGGCCAGGGCGAGCGAGCTGACCACCCGGGCGCTCCGCCTCAGCAGCTACGCGCAGGATCTCTCCGCGTGCGCCGTGTTGTGGCGTCACGGGACACTCGCCTGATCGTCGGCGTCGCGTCGCCGTCGCGTCCGCGCCGTCACCGCGCGCGGAAAGCGCCGTCGTCGGGTCAGGACATGAGAAGACCGGGCCGCAAGAACGCCTCTCGGCGGAAGGCCGCTCGCAGCGGCGAAAATTGGAGCCCGGGGTTATGCGGCCCGGCCTGTACCAGTGTAACGCGATGCGGCGGCTGGTATTCCCAGGGTCGTAGGCTCTGAGCATGGCTCAGCGATTCGCTCTCATGATCGACCCGGCAGAGGTCGATGCCGACCGCACCGACTTCGCCGACACCTTCACGAAGGTCGACGCCGCCGCCCCCGCTCTGAGCGTGGGCGAGCTCAGCACTCAGCGGGGCGACGGGGTGTTCGAGTCGATCGGGGTCGTCGGCAGACACGCACAGGAGGTGATCCCGCATCTCGAGCGCCTGGCGCACTCAGCGCGCCTGTGTGACCTGCCGCTGCCCAACCAGGCGCAGTGGCGTCAGGCCATCGAGGTGGCCGCTGCCGGCTGCGGGGAGGGCGAGTACGTCATCAAGCTCATCCTCAGCCGCGGGGTCGAGCACGGTCCGACGCCCACCGCTTGGGTGACCGTCGCTCCGGCATCCGATTTCTCCGACGTCCGTGAGAACGGCGTGCGCGTCGTCACGCTCGACCGCGGCTACGACCTGGACGTCGCGCAGCGAGCGCCCTGGCTGCTGCTCGGCGCGAAGACGCTGTCGTACGCCGTGAACATGGCGGCGCTGCGCGAGGCCCGCCGCCGCGGCGCCGACGATGCGATCTTCCTCTCGCGGGACGGCTACGTGCTGGAGGCGCCGACAGCGTCGCTGATCCTGCGCCGCGGCGGCCGGTTCGTCACGCCCGCGCCGAACGGCGGCATCCTTCACGGCACGACTCAGCTGAGCGTGTACGAGCACCTCAACGCCCGCGGGTTCGCGCCCGAGTACGACCGCATCCCGGCATCCGATCTGACCTCCGTCGACGCGGCGTGGCTCGTGTCGAGTGTCCGGCTGGCCGCGCCCATCACGGCCATCGACGACGTCGAGATCCCGGTCGATCGCTCGCTCACGACCGAGCTGAACGAGTACCTGCTGTCACCCCGCGACTGACGCCACGTCGGAAAACGAAGACCCGCGACCTGTTGGGCGGCGTGTCGCCCGGTGGCACGCCGGCGGTGCTCCGGCGTCTCTCCGCTTCCCTCAGCGGAGGCCGTGCCGGATCATGGCACCGAGGATCGCTCGCTCCACCGTCGGCCAGTCGTGCACGACCATCGCGTAGGTGAATCGCAGGGTCTCGAAGCCGAGAGCGGATGCCGCGGCGTCACGCCGCAGGTCCTTGCTGCGTGCTGCAGGCTCGCCGTGGTTCTCGGCTCCGTCGGCCTCGATGATCAGTCGGCCGCCGATCACGAGATCGACCTCGCCGACGCCGTCGATGCGTACTTGCGTGCGCACGTCGATGCCTAGCCGGTGGAGGCGAAGCCGGATGAGCGATTCCAGGCCGCTGTCGGCGTCGCCTCTGGCGAAGGCCACGAGCCAGCGCATGTCCGCCGGTAACCGGCTGCACAGTCGTCCGATGTCCTTCGGTGAGAGCAGCGACCGACGCAGGGCCGATTCGAGCGCGGCGAAGAACGTGTCCTCGTCGGCGCAGGAAGCGATCTGCAGCAGGACGACCAGGACCGGTGGCGGCCTGCCTACGTCGACGTGACCGGCATCCCAGTGCATCCGGCATCCCTCGCAGCCTCCACGCGGTGTGCCCACAGTGCCCATCCACACGTGGTGCTCCGGAGGCGTTCGCAGAATCCACAGTCCCAGGAGGAGGCCCGCCTCGCAGCATCCGACGGTGCCGCCGTGCTCTGCCGAGTGCAGCAGTGCGTCCGGCGTATCGGGCAGCGCGTACACCCCTTGGCGCGGACGCAGTATCTCTCCCGCTCGCACCGCGCGTGTGAGCTCGGCCTCCGGCACTCCGCGGAGCCGCAGCTCGCGCGTCCGCGCCATCCGTCCGAGGGAGCGCAGCGCGGCATCGGCGCGGATGAATGACATGCGCGCATACTCGCGGAGCCGCGGGGTCCGGATCCGTCGTGCGCCGCAAATGCGCCATCCGATGTGCGGAACCGTCTTAGCCCTGCACCCGTTCAGGAGGGGAGAGGCGGGGAATCGCAGAGCGGATACGCCTCGGCCGGCGTGTCCGCGAGAGACACGCCGGCCGAGGGGTGAAACGCCTGGTTTTTCCCGGAGGTGGGAGACCGATGCTCAGCCGAAGCGGCCCGAGACGTAGTCCTCGGTGGCCTGCACCGACGGCGTCGTGAAGATCGTCGATGTGTCGTCGTACTCGATGAGCTTGCCGGGCTTGCCGGTGCCGGCGATGTTGAAGAACGCCGTCTTGTCGGAGACGCGGCTGGCCTGCTGCATGTTGTGCGTGACGATGACGACCGTGTACTCCTGCTTGATCTCGGCGATGAGCTCCTCGATCGCGAAGGTCGAGATCGGGTCGAGCGCCGAGCAGGGCTCGTCCATGAGGATCACGTCAGGGGAGACGGCGATCGCGCGAGCGATGCACAGACGCTGCTGCTGACCGCCCGAGAGACCGGAGCCCGGCTTGTCGAGACGATCCTTGACCTCGTTCCAGAGGTTCGCGCCCCGCAGCGACTTCTCGACGAGGGCATCCTGGTCGCTCTTCGCCATACGCGAGTTGTTCAGCTTCACGCCTGCGAGCACGTTCTCCTTGATGGACATCGTCGGGAACGGGTTCGGACGCTGGAAGACCATGCCGACCTGACGGCGCACGAGCACCGGGTCGACACTGGCGCCGTAGAGGTTCTTGCCGTCGATCAGCACCTCGCCCTCGACGCGCGCGCCGGGGATGACCTCGTGCATGCGGTTCAGAGTGCGCAGGAATGTGGACTTGCCGCAGCCGGACGGGCCGATGAAGGCCGTCACGGTGTTGGGCTTGATGTCGATGTTGACGCCCTCGACGGCGAGGAAGTCGCCGTAGTAGACGTTGAGGTCGTTGACTTCGATGCTCTTGGACACGAGTGATCCTTCTTGTTCAGTCGGGTGGGGGCGGCTCAGCGGCCGGCTGTCTTCGGGGCGAACACCTTGGCGATGATCCGCGCCAGCAGGTTCAGCACCATCACGATGAGGATGAGGGTCAGGGCGGAGGCCCACGCGCGCTCCAGGTACGCGTCGACGGGGATGCCGGGGTACTTCGCCTGCATGTACGAGAACACCGGCAGGGTGGCCATCTGCCCGCTGAACATGTTCGTGTTCATCCCCTGCACGATGCCGACCGTGAGCAGCAGCGGAGCGGTCTCGCCGATGACCCGGGAGATCGCGAGCATGATCGAGGTCGTGATTCCGGCGATCGCCGTCGGCAGCACGACCTTGAGGATCGTCAGCCACTTCGGCACGCCCAGCGCGTACGCCGCTTCGCGAAGCTCGTTCGGGACGATGCGCAGCAGCTCCTCGGAGCCTCGCACGACAACCGGGATCATGAGCACCGAGAGCGCGAGCGAACCCATGATGCCCATGCGGGTTCCCGGACCGACGAGGAGGGCGAAGACGGAGTAGATGAACAGACCGGCGACGATCGACGGGATTCCGGTCATGACGTCGACGAGGAACGTGATGCCTCGGGCGAGCTTGCGGCCTTCGCCGTACTCGACGAGGTAGATCGAGGTCATCAGCCCGATCGGCACCGAGATGATCGTGGCGCCGAGGGTGATGAGCAGGGTGCCCCAGATGGCGTGCACGGCGCCACCGCCCTCGCCGACGATGTTGCGCATCGAGAAGCTGAAGAACTCGCCGTCGAAGCGTGCGAGGCCGTTCACGACGACCGTGTAGAGCAGCGAGACCAGCGGCAGGAGCGCGACCACGAAGGCGCCGGAGACCAGAGCCGTCATGAGACGGTCGACGGCGTGACGACGGCTCTCGACCACGGACGAGACCACGAAGATCAGCACCATGTAGAGCAGCAGGCCGACGACGAGGGTCAGGGCGATGTTGAAGTCTGCGGGGTCGCCGCCGGCGTTCATGAACGCGAAGATCGTTCCCGACACGACGAAGGCCACGAGAAGCAGAGCCCACGGCATCCACTTGGCGAGGTGGCCGGCGGAGGTCGTGTGCGTGGTCGCCGCGACCGGGGTGGGGGTCATGGTGGCGGTCATGTCAGTTGGCTCCCGAGAACTCGGCGCGGCGCGAGACGATCCAGCGGGCGATGAAGTTGACGACGAAGGTGACGATGAACAGGATCAGGCCGGCCGCGATCAGGGTGTTGACGCCCTCGTCGTGCGCCTCGGGGAAGCGCAGGGCGATGATGGCGGGGATCGTCGTCGGGTTCTCCGGGTTGATCAGGTTGAAGGTGATGATGCCGAGCGGCGAGAGCACGAGCGTCACGGCCATCGTCTCGCCGAGGGCCCGGCCGAGGCCGAGCATGGCGCCCGAGACCATGCCGCTGCGGGCGAAGGGCAGCACGGCCATGCGAACCATCTCCCAGCGCGTCGCCCCGAGTGCCAGGGCGGCCTCCTCGTGGAGCTTCGGCGTCTGCAGGAAGACCTCGCGGCAGATCGCCGTCATGATCGGCAGGATCATGACCGCGAGGACCAGGGATGCCGTGAGGATCGTCTTGCCGGTGCCGGAGGGCGTGCCGCTGAAGAGCGGGATCCAGCCGAGGTTCTCGTTCAGCCACTTGTAGAAGGGCACGAGCATCGGCGCGAACGTCAGGGCGCCCCAGAGGCCGAAGACGACCGAGGGCACCGCGGCCAGCAGGTCGATGATGTAGCCCAGCACGCCCGCGAGACGGCGCGGCGCGTAGTGCGAGATGAACAGCGCGATGCCGATGGCGATCGGCGCGGCGATGATGAGCGCGATGAGGCTCGCCCAGAGTGTGCCGAAGACGAACGGCCATACCCAGGACAGGAAGGACTGTCCCTCGAGGATGTGGTTGTTCGAGGTGTCGGGCGACAGGGCCGGGATCGCCTGCACGATGAGGAAGATCGCGACGGCGGCGAGGGTGATGAGGATCACGATGCCTGCCCCGAGCGCGGTGCCGGAGAAGACGAGGTCGCCCCGTCGGCGCAGGGCGGTGCGCGACCCGGGTGAACGGGTCTCTTGGCCCGTTGTGGTGGTGGTCATCTGAGCGGCTCCACGGTGTGCTCTGAGGGGCTGTCGGGTGTTCTCATGCGGGTGCCCCCGGGTGTCGGTCGAGGTCCTGTCGACCGACACCCGGGGGCGCCGGGACCGGAGCTCAGCGCCTGGCTGAGCTCACGATCACTCGGTGACGATCGCGTCGATCGCGGTGTTGATCTGCTCGCGGAGGCTGTCCGAGATCGGCGCGCTGCCTGCGGCCTCGGCTGCGGCATCCTGACCCTCGGCCGAGGCGACGTACTCGAAGTACGCCTTGACGAGGCCGGCGGTCTCGGCGTCGTCGTACTCGACGCAGCCGATCAGGTACGAGACGAGCGCGATCGGGTACGAGCCGGCCGGAGCGGCTGCCGGGTCGACCGCGTACGCGAGGTCGTGGTCGGAGCGACCCTCCTCGAGCGGGGACGCCTCGACGAGGGCGGCGGCGGCCTCGGCGGAGTACGCGACGTACTCGCCCTCGACCTCGACGGCGACCTGGCCGAGCTCCGAGGTGCGCGAGGCGTCGGCGAAGCCGATGTAGCCCGAGCCGTTGGTGATCGCGTCGACGACGCCCGAGGTGCCGTCTCCGGCCTCACCGGTCGACAGCGGCCACTCGTCGCTGGCCTCGTAGGTCCAGACGTCCGGGGCGACGGCGCTGAGGTACTTGGTGAAGGTCTCCTGGGTGCCCGACGCGTCGGCGCGGTGGACCGGCACGATGGCCTGGTCGGGAAGCTCGACACCCTCGTTCTGGTCGGCGATGGCCGGGTCGTTCCACTTGGTGATGGTGCCCGCGAAGATGCCGGCGAGCGTCTTGCCGTCGAGGTTCAGCTCGTCGATGCCTTCGAGGTTGAAGGCGACGGCGACGGGCGAGATGTAGACGGGGATCTCGACGATCTCGTCGGAGGCGCAGGAGCCGAAGCCGCCCGCGGCGAGCTCGTCGGCGTTGAACGCGCGGTCCGAGCCGATGAAGTTCGAGGAGCCCGCGATGAAGTTCTCGCGACCGGTGCCCGAGCCCGTCGCGGTGTAGTTGACGGTCACGTCGGGGTTGGCCGTCTGGAAGGCGGCGACCCAGGACTGCTGCGCAGCCTCCTGCGAGGACGCGCCGGTGGCGTCGAGGCTGCCCGAGAGGGTGGAGTCGCTGGGGGCGTCGGACGACCCGCCGCTGGGCTCGTTCGCGGCACAGCCGGCGAGCGCGAGAGCGGCGACGGCGCCGATGGCGCCGATACGTGCGATTCGGGAGATCTTCACTGTGGATCCTTCGATCATGGATGGGTGGGGCCCGGTGCAGGGCACACAGTGACGCTAGGTGCGGCGGTTAACGAGACTCGACCGCGCAGGTGAACGGAAGGTGAACGACCGACGACTCTCTGGAGACGATCCCCGTGATCATGCGGAGAATCCGGGCGCCCGTTCTCCGCGGCCGGTCGGGCGATCGGCGTCAGACCTTCGGGCTGTGCGTCTCGATCGCGATGACCCCGGACCCGGGGTTCGACGACGACAGGTGCACGACCGAGAACGCTCCCGGCTCGAGGTCGGCGGCGCTGCTGACGTACGAGCCCTGGATGGTGCCGGTCGCCAAGGCGATCTCGGAGAGGATGCCCGGCAGTACCGGCCCATGACTGCACACGACCGCGGGCTTACCCGAGCGCACGCGTCGACCGACGACGGATCTCAGGTCGTCGGTGCCGTCCTCCCAGGCGTCCTGGCTGATCTTCGCGGTCTTCACGGACTTGCGATCGAGGGATTTCGCGAGGGGCCTCACGGTCTGCACGCAGCGCACCGCGTCGCTCGTCACGATGCGCCGCACCCCGAACGCTCGTAGCGGGCCGACGATCGAGTCGGCCTGGCGGCGCCCCCGCTCCGTGAGCGGGCGAGCCGCGTCCGCGCCATCCCATTCCGACCGGTGCAGCGCCTTGGCGTGCCGGAGCGCGATCACCGGGAAGGTCCGCAGGACACCGTCGTCCACGAGCTTCGCGAAGAAGTCGATGATCTCGTGATCGACCGGGTAGCTGAGCCGGGCGCGCGCCTTCTTCAGCGGCACCCACTCGAGCGCGGCGATCTCCTTGTTCGGCACGAACGTCGATTCGCGGATCGCGCGATCGGTGGCCTCGGCCGCCCAGTAATGCACGACCTTCTGCTTGCTCGACGGGAGGTGGTAGCGGCTCACCCCGACGGGCACGCCGAGCGAGACGCGGATCCCGGTCTCCTCGTGCACCTCGCGCACAGCGGTCTCGGCGAGCATCTCGCCAGGATCGACCTTGCCCTTGGGCAGGGTCACGTCGCGGTACTTCGTGCGGTGGATCAGCAGGATGTGCAGCTTGTCGTCGACGAGACGCCACACGACGGCGCCGGCCGCGTACACGGCCTTGTCCGTCCACTTCGAACGGGTCGCCTGCGCCGTGGGCTGCGGAGTCATCGCGCCGCCCGTGCGCGCCGGCGTCGCTGGATGGAACCCATCGTCTTATCCTGCAGGTCGACGAGCGGCTTGCCGTCGGCATCCTCGGCGTGGCGCGTCCACACCCCCTCCGGCCCGAGGTGCCACGACGATGTGCCGGGAGCCAGAGCGAGATCGAAGAACGCCAGCAGCTCCTTCATGTGATTCGCGTCGGTCACGCGCACGAGCGCCTCGACGCGTCGGTCGAGATTGCGGTGCATCATGTCGGCGCTGCCGATGTACACCTGCGGGTCGCCGTCGTTGTCGAACGCGAAGATGCGGGAGTGCTCCAGGTACCGACCCAGGATGCTGCGGACGGTGATGTTCTCGCTCACGCCCTCGAGGTCGGTGCGCAGGCTGCAGATGCCACGCACCCACACGTCGACCTTCACGCCGGCGGCGCTCGCACGGTAGAGGGCGTCGATGATCTCCTCGTCGACCATCGAGTTGACCTTGATCCGGATGTGCGCCGGCTTCCCCGCCTCGGCATGCTTGCGTTCCGCGTCGATCAGGCGGACGAGGCCCTTTCGCAGGTGAAGCGGCGCGACGAGCAGCCGTTTGAACTTCTTCTCGATCGCATAGCCGCTCAACTCGTTGAACAGACGCGTGAGGTCCTTGCCGACCTGGGCGTCGGCCGTGAAGAGTCCGAAGTCCTCGTAGATGCGACTGGTCTTCGGGTTGTAGTTGCCCGTGCCGATGTGGGAGTAGTGGCGCAGCACGCCGTCCTCCTCGCGGATCACGAGCGCGAGCTTGCAGTGGGTCTTCAGTCCGACGAGCCCGTACACGACGTGCACGCCCGCCTTCTCGAGCTTGCGAGCCCAGACGATGTTGTTCGCCTCATCGAACCGCGCCTTGACCTCGACGAGCGCGAGCACCTGCTTTCCGGCCTCCGCCGCGTCGATCAGCGCCTGGACGATCGGGCTGTCGCCCGACGTCCGATACAGGGTCTGCTTGATGGCGAGCACGTGCGGATCGCGTGCCGCCTGCTCGAGGAAGGCGACGACGCTGGTCGTGAAGGACTCGTAGGGGTGATGCACCAGTACGTCGGACTTGCGGATCGCTTTGAAGATGTCGGCTCGCGTCTCGTTTCCGCCCGGCTGGAACGCCACCGGTGTCGTCGGCAGGTGCGGCGGGTAGCGCAGGTCCGGACGGTCGATGCGCGACAGATCGAACAGCCCGCGCAGGTCGAGCGGTCCGGGGAGGCGATAGACCTCCTGGTCGGTGATGTCGAGCTCGCGGGCGAGCAGGTCCATCGTGACCTCGTCCATGTCATCCGTGATCTCGAGGCGGATGGGCGGGCCGAACCGTCGGCGCAGCAGCTCCGCTTCGAGCGCCTGGATGAGGTTCTCGCTCTCGTCCTCCTCGATCTCGACGTCTTCGTTGCGGGTCAGTCGGAACGCGTGGTGGTCGAGCACCTCCATGCCGGGGAACAGGTCTCCGAGATGATTCGCGATGAGCTCCTCCAGGCGCAGGAACCGCTTGATCTCGCCACTCCCGGGGACCTCCACGAAGCGCGGCAGCATCGGCGGCACCTTCAGACGCGCGAACTCCTGCCGGCCGGTGCGGGCGTTGCGGATGCGGATGGCGAGGTTCAGCGACAGTCCCGAGATATAGGGGAACGGGTGCGCCGGGTCGACCGCGAGCGGCATCAGCACCGGGAAGACCTGCGCGCCGAAGTACTCCGAGAGCGCCTCGCGCTCGGTGTCGGTCAGGTCGGACCACTCGGTGATCTCGATGCCGGCGTCAGCCAGAGCCGGGCGAACGAGGGAGGTCCAGGCGTCGGCATGGCGCAGCTGCAGGGCGTGGGCCTCGCGGGAGATGTCGGCGAGGGCATCGACGGGGGAGCGGCCGATGTTCGTCGGTACGGCGAGACCGGTGACGATGCGTCGCTTCAGCCCGGCGACGCGCACCATGAAGAACTCGTCGAGGTTGCTCGCGAAGATGGCGAGGAAGTTCGCGCGCTCGAGCTCCGGCAGACTCGGGTCCTCCGCGAGCTCCAGCACCCGCTGGTTGAACGCGAGCCAGCTCAGCTCACGGTCGAGGTACCGGTGGTCCGGCAGCTGGGAGTCGGGTGCCTCGATGGCATCGAAGTCGTCGTCTTCGGCATCTCCGAGGCCGGCATCGGCGAGGGCGGGATCGATCATGGGGTACATCTAAGCACCGCGAGGTGTCGCGCGTGTGAACGGGCCCGCGTGCTCAGCGGGTCGCGGGGACGGTCTCGTCGTCGTACACGTTGAAGCGGTAGCCCACGTTGCGCACCGTGCCGATGATCTGCTCCTGATCGCCGAGCTTGGCGCGGAGGCGCCGCACGTGCACGTCGACCGTTCGCGTGCCGCCGAAGTAGTCGTACCCCCACACCTCGCTGAGCAGCTGCTCACGGGTGAACACCCGCGACGGGTGCGTGGCGAGGAAGTGCAGGAGCTGGAACTCCTTGTAGGTGAGATCGAGGGGTCGGCCGTGCAGCTTGGCCGAATAGGACTGCTCATCGATCGAGACACCCGATGCCTGCACGCGGCTGGGTTCGGCGACCTCGTCTCGCCGAGCGAGCGCGAGGCGCACCCGCGCATCGGTCTCGGCCGGCCCGGCGGTGGCGAGCATCACGTCGTCGATGCCCCAGTCGCCGGACAGCGCGCTCATGCCGCCCTCGGTGACGACGAGCAGAAGAGGGGCGTCCTGTCCGGCGGCGCGCAGCAGGCGGCACAGGGACTTGGCACCGACGAGGTCCTGGCGGCCGTCGACGATCACGACGTCGTAGTCGGGAGCGCTCACGAGCTGCGCCGGCTCGGCTGCGATCTGCCGCACGCGGTGGCTGAGCAGTTCCAGGGCGGGAAGCACCTGCTCCGCAGTCGGAGCATTGGTCAACACCAGCACCTGGGCCACACGCACTCCTTCCAGACGGCGGGGTACGCCGTGGGGCCATGATACCGGGCGTGGATGGGTGAGAATGGAGTCATGACGGAACCTGCGCTCGCACCGAGGAACGCGTTCGTCGGCGTGCTCGTGGTCTGGGCGGTCGCCTTCGCAGCGTCGATCTCCATCGGCATCCTGGTCCCGGAGGAGTGGCGGGTACCGTGGCTCGTCGTCGCCTTCGGCGGCGTCGTGCTGCTGTCGTTCGCCGTCCAGCTCGGGTACGGACGCACGCAGGGGTACATCCTGCGGGTCGCCGGCGGGGTTCTCGGCGCGCTCCTCGTGATGGGCGTGATCTCGGTCGGGTTCGGCCTCGCAGCCCTCGTCTCCTGATCGCGCGACACCAGCGCGCGCGGAGGGTAGTGTGGAGGTCATGGACCTCATGGCTCTCGAACTCTTCTACATCGGCCTGCTGGGCCTTGCGAGCCTCGCGATCGTCTTCGTCTCGGTCGTCGTGCTGCGCAACCTCTTCCGCGGCCAGCGCTGAGCGCGATGCTCGAGCTGCCCGTCGACCTCCCCGCAGATCTCGCACCCCTCGCATGGCTGATCGGCGTCTGGGAGGGTACCGGGGTCATCGACTACCCGGTCGGTGACGAGCGGCTGCAGGGCGAGTTCACGCATCGCGTGAGCTTCAGCCACGACGGCGGACCCTTCCTCAATTACGCCGCGACCGCCACCTTCACCGGCGACGATCATGCGGCGTCGGTCCCGCTCGTCGCCGAGTCCGGATTCTGGCGGCTCAGCCGACCCGCGACCGACGCGGACGCGGGTCCAGGCCTGCTCCCGCCGCGCGACGACGCGGTGGCACGAGGCGTCGACGACGTGGAGGCGTTGCGCGCAGCCTCCGGTGGCTTCCCTCTCGAGGTCTCGATCGCGCACGCCGACGGGATGCTCGAGCTGTACCTGGGCGAGATCAACGGCCCGCGCATCGACATCGGCACGGATGCCGTCGTCCGCGCAGCGGGCGCCAAGGACTACGCCGGAGCGTCGCGCATGTACGGCCTCGTCGACGGTCACCTGCTCTGGGCGTGGGACATCGCGGCTCTCGGCACCCCGCTGCGTTCGCACGCCTCCGCGCGACTGGCGAGGGTCTGACGTGTCCGGATTCGCCGACATCGCAGGTTCCGTTGCGGGTGACGCGGGTATCGCGCACTTCGGCGACGCCTTCCGCGAGCAGCGCCGTCTCGCCGCCGGCGGTGCGATCGTGCCGCTCGACGATCGAACCGTCATCGAGGTCGGCGGCCCCGAGCGACTGAGCTGGCTCGACTCGATCACCTCTCAGGCGCTCAGACGGCTGTCGCCGGGGGAGAGCACCGAGCTTCTCGTCCTCGATCCGCAGGGTCGGGTCGAGCACGCTGCAGGGGTCGTCGACGACGGCGTCTCGACGTGGCTCATCGCCGATGCCGGAGACGCCGACGCGCTCGCGACCTGGCTGCAGCGCATGAAGTTCCGCGCCCAGGCGACCGTCGAGGTGCGGCAGGATCTCGCGCTGCTCGGAGTCGTCGACGGCGGAGCCGCCGCGCAGCGCGTGCTCTCCGTCGCATCCCGCCCGGCCGGCATCCCGCTGCTGTGGGTCGACCCGTGGCAGTCGGTGAGCACGGGCGGGCACCAGTACTCCGAGGTCCCCCGCCATCCGGGTGCGGATCTGGCCTGGCGCGTCGCGATCGTGACACGCGAGGACGCCGAGACGCTCGCCGCCACCCTGCAGCCCGACGAGGTCGCCGGACTCCTCGCAGCCGAGGCGCTGCGCGTCGCGGCGTGGCGACCGCGGTGGTCGGCGGAGGTCGACGAGCGCTCGCTGCCGCACGAATCCGATTGGATCCGCACCGCCGTCCACCTCAACAAGGGCTGCTACCGCGGTCAGGAGACCGTGGCGAAGGTGCACAACCTCGGCCACCCCCCGCGTCGACTCGCGGCCCTGCACCTCGACGGCAGCGACGCCGTGCTCCCCGCTGCGGGAGACCCGGTCTTCGTCGGGGACGACGAGGTCGGGCACATCACCTCCGTCGCCCGCCATCACGAGGACGGCCCGATCGCCCTCGCGATCCTCTCCCGCCGCGCACCGGTCGGCGACCTCGTCGTGCGCACCGCGGGCGGTGACATCGCGGCGGCGCAACAGGTCATCGTCCCTGCGGATGCCGGTGCGACCGCCGACATCCCGCGCTTGACCCGCCTGTCACGCCGGCCCAGCGCCCCGGATCCGCGCAACGCCGGCTGAGAGATCAGTCCTGCGGCGCGATCGCCGCCCACGGCACGGTCAGCTCGCCCAGCCGCCATCGCGACCTGCCGCCCTCGACCGGCCATCCGCGCGCGCGCAGCGCCGCCACCGCGGCGAGGAACCGCTGGGTCGCACCGAACGTCGAGAGGGCAGCCGCGCGGTCCCATTCCCCGTCCAGGTCGACGAGCAGCCGGTGCACCCGTTCACCGGGGACGTTCCGGTGGATGAGCGCCTTCGGCAGCCTTTCGGCCACGATGCCGGGGTGCTCGAGCTCCGACAGCCGGAGCGAGATCGTGAACCGGAGCGGCGTGCCGGTCGCATCCACGTCGACCCAGCTCGCGATGCGCCCGATCTCGTCACAGGTGCCCTCCACGAGCACGCCGGACGGAGCGAGGCGGGAGGCCATCGTGCTCCATGCATCCGGGACGTCGGACTCGTCGTACTGCCGCAGCACGTTCATGGCCCGGATGACGGATGCCGTGCGACCGCCGGGCAGCGGCACCTCGAACCCGCCGCGTCCGAACGACACCCGCAGGTCGGCGGGGAAGGGCGTGCGGCCCGCGCGTACCTCCGCGAGCTGCGCCTCGGCCGTCGTGACGCGCTCGGGGTCGAGCTCGAGGCCGCGCACCTCGGCGTCGGGCCTGACGTGTCGCAGGCGTGCGGCGAGCTCGAAAGCCGTGACGCCGCTCGCCCCGAAGCCGAGGTCCACCACCAGCGGATCGGCCGCCCGCCGGAGGGCCGCGCTCGCCGCGATCCAGCGGTCGATGCGCCGCAGTCGGTTGGTCCCCGTTGTGCCGCGCGTGGGCCGGCCGAGGGGAGAGGACGCCATATCCCCATCCTCCCAGTGCGGGCGAGGACGTTCGACTCCTGCCGTCATCGCGAGACCCCGCGCCGATAAACTGGCGGCATGACTGCGACGCGCACCCTGATCCTGCTCCGCCACGGCCGGAGCGAGTGGAACGAACTGAACCTCTTCACCGGCTGGGTGGACGTCCGCCTCAACGAGCAGGGCAGGAACGAGGCCCGTCGTGGCGGGGAGCTGCTCGCCGAGTCCGGCATCCTCCCCGACGTGCTGCACACCTCGCTGCTCAGCCGCGCGATCCAGACGGCGAACATCGCGCTCGACGCCGCCGACCGGCTGTGGATCCCCGTCGCCCGCTCCTGGCGTCTCAACGAGCGCCACTACGGAGCTCTGCAGGGCAAGGACAAGGCGCAGACGCTTGAGGAGTTCGGCCCCGAGCAGTTCCAGCTGTGGCGCCGTTCGTTCGACGTGCCGCCGCCCGTGCTCGACGACGAGAGCGAGTTCAGCCAGGTGAACGACCCGCGATACGCCGGTATCGACGGCGAGGTGCCCCGCACCGAGTCCCTCAAGCTCGTGATCGACCGTCTGCTGCCCTACTGGGAAGGAGCGATCGTCCCCGACCTCGAGGCGGGCAAGACGGTGCTCGTCACGGCCCACGGCAACTCGCTGCGCGGTCTCGTGAAGCACCTCGAGGGCATCAGCGACGCCGACATCGCCGAGCTCAACATCCCCACCGGCATCCCGCTGGTCTACGAGCTCGACGAGAACAACGTGCCCACCGGTCCCGGCCGGTACCTCGACCCCGAGGCCGCAGCCGCCGGCGCAGCCGCGGTCGCCGCGCAGGGCAAGAAGTAACCCCACACGCGGGAACGACGAAGGGGGCGGATGCTGTCACAGCATCCGCCCCCTTCGCCGTGCCTGGTCAGGCGTGCCCGAGCTGCTCCTGCTGCTCGACCGCGATCGCGATGTCCGCCTCCTGCACCTGCCAGTCGCCGGTCGCGAGGTACACGACCTTCTTGGCGACCGCGACGGCGTGGTCCGCGAAGCGCTCGTGGTAACGGCTGGCGAGGGTGGCGTCGACGGTCGCCGTCGCTTCGCCCTTCCAGTTGTCGCTGAGCACCTTTTCGAAGACGCTGGCGTGCAGCTCGTCGATGTCGTCGTCGGTGTTGCGGATCGTGTCGGCGAGACGGAGGTCCTGCGTGCGCAGCAGCTCGGTGAGCGTGCGGGAGATCTCGACGTCGAGCTCGCCCATCTTGGTGAACGTGCCCTTCAGACCGCGCGGGATCGCGCGCTCGGGGAAGCGGAGGCGAGCGAGCTGGGCGATGTGCTCGGACATGTCGCCCATGCGCTCGAGCGACGCGCTCACGCGCAGGGCGAAGACGACGATGCGCAGGTCGCGGGCGACCGGCTGCTGACGGGCGAGGATCTCGATGGCCTGCTCGTCGAGGGCGACGGCCAGCTCGTCGATCTTGGCGTCGTCGGCGATCACCTCCTCGGCGAGGGCGACGTCGCTCGTGGCGAAGGCACGCGTGGCCTTGTCGATCGAGACCGTGACGAGGTCGGCGATCTCCACGAGGCGGGACTGCAGGTCCTCGAGGGACTGGTGGAAGACTTCGCGCATGGGAGGCGCAACCTTTCATTCGGGTCTCGGCTGAGGTGCCAGCGCGAGACGGCTGGGTCGTTCGCGCATGAGAGGACCGCGCTCCCGCACAGGCCCGAGGCGATTGTCCGCCCCGAAGGTTAACGAACGGTGCCCAGCACGTGAATAGTAGTTCTCGTGACGGCTCAGGGGCGGGCGAACCCGCCGATCGGCAGGTGAACGCACTCTACGCTGGTGACATGACCCTGCCGCAGATCGCGCTGTTCGCGCTGTTCGTCGGTCTGGCGATGGGCGTCGGGCTCTCGCTGGTCGTCGCATGGGCGTACCGCACGAGGGCGCGCATCGAGAGCGAGACGTCACTCGTCGTTCCGGAGGGCGCCACCGCGGTGCTGGGCAGCATGGACGACGCCGCCTGCGTCGTCGACACCTCGGGGCTCGTGCTGGCCGCGTCGAAGCCGGCCGCGCGCTTCGGCATCGAGGTCGGGGCGCCCCTGGAGAATCCGGAGCTCCGCCAGCTCGTGCGCAGCGTGCGCGCGGACGGGGCGTCGGCCACCGAGTCGCTGAGGCTGACGCGCGGCGGTCTGAGCCTCGATCCGCGGCTCGTCTCCGCGCGAGCCAGCGCCATCAGCCCGCGTATGTCGCTGCTCGTGATCCGCGATGTCACCGAGCAGGAGCGCCTCGACCAGATGCGCCGCGACTTCGTCGCGAACACGAGCCATGAGCTGAAGACTCCGGTGGGCGCCGTCACCCTGCTCGCCGAGGCGATCGAGTCGGCATCGGACGATCCCGCGCAGGTGCGTCACTTCGCCAGTCGGATCTCGGCCGAGGCGGCGCGCCTCGGCCAGCTCACCGGGCGCATCATGAGCCTCTCCCGTCTCCAGGCCGACGACGCGCTCTCCGACGCGCGGCCGGTGTCGATCGACGAGGTGCTCGCATCGGCGATCGAGGCGCACGTCGTACAGGCCGATTCGGGCGGCGTCGAGATCGCCCGCGGCGGCGACCGAGGGGTGTGGGTGCGTGGCGACTCGCAGATCCTCATCGAGGCCTTCGGGAACCTCATCGCCAACGCGATCGCCTACTCGCCGCGCGGTTCACGTGTGGGCGTCGGCGTGAAGGCGGACGGCGAGGTCGTCGAGATCGCCGTCTCCGACCAGGGCATCGGCATCGCCGAGGCCGACCGTGAGCGGATCTTCGAGCGGTTCTACCGCGCCGATGAGGCGCGATCGCGCCGCACGGGCGGCACCGGCCTCGGGCTGTCGATCGTCAAGCACGCGACGCAGCGACACGGTGGCGAGGTGCTGCTGTGGTCGAGACCCGGCCGGGGATCGACCTTCACCATCAGGCTTCCCATGATCGATGCCCCTTCGGGACTGGATCAGGGCAGGAAGAGCAAGAAGAAGCGCGAGCGCAAGGCTGTCAAGGCCGCTGCCCGCGTCCGGAACGGAGAGAACGAATGACCCGCATCCTTCTCGTCGAAGACGAACCCGACCTCGCCGACCCGCTCGCGTACCTGCTGCGCCGCGAGGGCTACGAGGTGGAGATCGCCGAGGACGGACCAGGCGCCCTCACGGCCTTCCGCGAGCGCGGGGCCGATGTCGTGCTGCTCGACCTCATGCTGCCGGGGATGCCGGGCACCGAGGTGTGCCGTCAGATCCGCTCGACCTCTGCGGTGCCGATCATCATGCTCACGGCCAAGGACTCCGAGGTCGACATCGTGGTAGGTCTCGAGCTCGGCGCCGACGACTACATCACGAAGCCGTACTCGTCGAGGGAGCTGCTCGCCCGCATGCGCGCGGTGCTTCGTCGGGTCGTGCAGGCCGAGAGCGAGCTCGACGAGCGCGTGCTCGAGGGCGGCCGTGTCAGCCTCGACATCGACCGTCACACCGTCTCGGTCGCCGGACAGCAGATCAACATGCCGCTCAAGGAGTTCGAGCTGCTCGAGGTGCTCATGCGCAACTCCGGGCGTGTGCTGACTCGCGGGCAGTTGATCGACCGCGTCTGGGGGAGCGACTACTTCGGCGACACCAAGACGCTCGACGTCCACATCAAGCGCATCCGTTCGCGCATCGAGGAGAACCCGGGCGAGCCCGTCATGCTCGTCACCGTGCGCGGTCTCGGCTACCGTTTCGAAGGCTGAGCGGCGCAAAGCGAGAGGCCGGCACCCCGCGGGGTGCCGGCCTCTCGGACGTTCAGGGGACGACTCACTCCTCGGGAGCGGGTGCGGCCGTGTCGCTCGGGGTCGGAGTCGGTGACGGCGTGCTCGAGGCCGTCTCAGGCGCGAGGTCGGCGTAGTACGGGAGCGTGCCGTCGAGTACGGGCACCTCGGTCTTGGTGCCGGCGCCGTCGCCCGACTGGAAGTGCACCTCGACCGTCGCGCCGGGCTTGGCGTCGAGGCCGACGATGCGCAGCGGGTCCTCGTCCTTCGAGCCGAAGCTGATCGTCTTGCCCGCGGGCACGGTGACAGTGAAGGGATCGATGCCGGCGATCGTGATCGTCAGGGTCGCCTTGTCCGAGGTCGGGTTGACGACCGCGCCGACGAAGTTGCCCACGGTGCCCTCCTCGTTCGCCACGATGAACGCGTTGCGGACGTCGAGCGGGCCGTCCGAGTCGGAGACGTTCACGCCGTCGGAGGCGGAGTACTCGATCTTCGTCGACTGCGGCGTGATGAACGTGCAGCCGGTCGCGCCGAGCAGAACGAGGGCGCTGATGGCGGCAGACGCGACAAGGCGCGATTTCACGGGTCCTCCTGAGGTCCGGCGGGATATCCGCATCCATTCTATGCGTATGCGGAGAGGCCGCCGTGGACCAGGGAGCGCGAACCTTAGCGCATATCCCCTGTGGTATCCTTGAGGTTGCCGAAAGGACACGTTTTTATGCTTTTTGAGGTTGGCGAGACCGTCGTCTATCCGCACCATGGCGCTGCGACCATCATCGAGGTCAAGGAGCGCATCATCAAGGGCGAGACGAAGAAGTACCTGAAGCTCAACGTCACCCAGGGGGACCTCATCATCGAGGTGCCCGCTGAGAACGTCGATCTCGTGGGAGTTCGCGATGTGATCGGCAAGGAGGGCCTCGACCACGTGTTCGAGGTCCTGCGCGCGCCGTTCACGGAGGAGCCGACCAACTGGTCGCGCCGCTACAAGGCGAACCTCGAGAAGCTCGCTTCGGGTGATGTCATCAAGGTGAGCGAGGTCGTGCGCGACCTGTGGCGCCGCGATCAGGATCGCGGCCTGTCGGCCGGAGAGAAGCGGATGCTGGCCAAGGCCCGGCAGATCCTCATCTCCGAGCTCGCGCTGGCCGAGAAGATCGACGAGGACAAGGCGGGCGCATTGCTCGACGAGGTCCTCGCCTCCTGACGCACTTCGACGGAAGGCGGATGCTTCGGCATCCGCCTTCCGTCGTTTCGCGCCGGTAACGTGAAGGGCGTGACCCTGATACCTGTCCCGGACACCGCGATCATCGTCGTGGCCGCCGGCTCCGGCACCCGCCTCGACGGCGGTGCTCCCAAGGCGTTCGTCGGGATCGACGCGCACTCGATCCTGCGCCATGCGCTCGACGGAGTCTTCGCCTCGGCCCCCGCTCAGGTCGTGGTCGTCGCGCCTGCGGGATTCGAGGGCGACGCCGAGGCCGAACTGCGCGTAGCCGCGGGAGACCGCTCCGACCTCGGCCGCGTCGTCACGGGGGGCGGCACCCGCCAGCAGTCGGTCGCCGCCGGACTCGCGGCGCTGTGGGGCGACGTGCGGACCGTGCTCGTGCACGACGCGGCTCGCGCTCTGACTCCGCCCGAGGTCATCGACGCGGTGCGCGATGCCGTCGACGCCGAGACCGGCGTCCTGCCGACGCTCCCGGTCGTCGACACCCTCAAGCGCGTGGACGGAGATGCCGTGGTCGGGCCGATCGACCGCTCCGAGCTCGCCGCCGCGCAGACGCCGCAGGGCTTCCCGCGCGCGCTCCTCGAGAGCGCCTATGAGCGGGCGCTCGACGAGGGCGTCGAGTACACAGACGATGCCGCGCTCTTCGCGGCGGCCGGCCACCCGGTACGGCATATCACGGGGTCCCCGCGGGCGTTCAAGATCACCACCCCGGCCGACCTCGAGCGCACGCGGCATCTGCTCGCCGAGAGGACGGTGGCGACAGGTGCGACCACGGATTCCCCGCCCCCTCCGGTGTCGCGCGTCGGCATCGGCACCGACGTCCATGCGTTCGGCGGCGACGGGAGCCTCTGGCTCGCCGGACTCGAGTGGCCCGATGAGCAGCCGCTCTCCGGCCACAGCGACGGGGACGCCGTCGCGCACGCCATCGTCGATGCCCTCCTCGGAGCGGCCGGACTCGGCGACATCGGCGAGCACTTCGGCACGGCTCATCCGGAGTACGCCGGCGCCCACGCCGCCGTCTTCCTCGCGCGGACGCGCGAGCTGTTGGCCGACGCCGGCTTCGCGATCGGCAACGTCTCGGCGCAACTCCAGGGCAACCGCCCGCGTTTCAGTGCCCGCCGCATCGAGGCCGAAGGAGCTCTCTCTGCCGCTCTCGGCGGCGCTCCCGTGTCGATCACGGCCACGACCACCGACGGGCTCGGATTCACCGGACGCGGCGAAGGCATCTCGGTCACCGCGATCGCCATGATCCACAGCGACGGCCGTCAGGCCGAGAAGGAGTCATGATGAAGGTCCTCGTCATCGGAGCACACGGAGCGGTCGGCCGCACCGTCCTCGCCGCCCTCGACGGCCACGACATCGTCGAGGCGTCGCGCAGCGGCGACCGCCCGGTCGACGCGACAGACCCGGCATCCATCGAGCGCCTGTTCGCCGAGGTCGGCGACGTGGATGCGGTGGTCGTCGCGCTCGGGAGCGTTCCGTTCCGCCCGCTCGCCGAGCTGAGCAGGGACGACTACGAGTCGGCTTTCCGCAGCAAGGTGCTCGCCCAGCTCGACGTGGTTCGGATCGGCACGCCCTTCGTCCGCGACGGCGGGTCCTTCACCCTGACCTCCGGCATCCTCGCCAGGGAGCCCATCGCGACGGGCGCCGCCGCATCGCTCGTCAACGGCGCGCTCGAATCCTTCGTCCTCGCCGCCGCGACCGAGCTGCCGAGGGGGATCCGCATCAACGCGGTCAGCCCGTCGGTGCTCGAGGACGCCCCGTCGTACCACTCGTCGTTCCCCGGTTTCGTCCCCGTCTCGTCGTATCGGGTCGGGCAGGCCTTCGCGAAGAGCGTGCTCGGGGTGCAGACCGGACAGGTGCTCGCCGTCGATTGAACGCGCAGCCCGTTTGGCGGACCGCGTCCCGATCCGCGGACGGTTTGCCCCACTCCGTCAGCGAAACGGGACGCCGTCCGCGAATCGGGTCGAGCTCCCGGGTTCGCGATTCGCCCGCCCGGTAGGCTTGTCCGGTGACTCTGCGCCTCTACGACACCCGCGAACAGCGGCTGCGTGATTTCGTGCCTCTCGATCCCGAGAACATCACGATGTACGTGTGCGGACCCACCGTGCAGTCGGGACCCCACATCGGGCACGTCCGCGCTGCCCTCAGCTTCGACCTCCTGCGTCGCTGGCTCGAGCTCCGACACGGCCGCGTCACGTTCGTGCGCAATGTCACCGACATCGACGACAAGGTGCTCGCGAATGCGACGGGTGCCGAGCCCTGGTGGGCGCTGGCGTATCGGATGGAGCAGGAGTTCAGCCGGGCGTACGCCGCGATCGGCATCCTGTCGCCGACGTATGAGCCGCGGGCGACGGCCTCCGTGCCGCAGATGCAGGAGTTGATCGCCAGCCTCATCGAGCGCGGCCATGCCTACCCGGCTCCGGACGGATCCGGTGACGTCTACTTCGACGTGCGCTCGTGGCCGACCTACGGCGAGCTCACGAATCAGTCGGCCGACGCGATGGAGGCCGCGGAGGACGCGGACCCCAGAGGCAAGCGAGCGCCCCAGGACTTCGCGCTGTGGAAGGGCGCCAAGTTGGACGAGCCGGCGGATGCCGTCTGGCAGTCGCCCTGGGGCGCGGGCCGACCCGGCTGGCACATCGAGTGCTCGGCCATGTCGCGCCGCTACCTCGGAGACTCGTTCGACATCCACGGCGGGGGTCTGGACCTCCGATTCCCGCACCATGAGAACGAACTGGCGCAGTCGACCGCGGCCGGTCTCGGCTTCGCGAACTACTGGGTGCACAACGGACTCGTGACCGTCGGCGGCCAGAAGATGTCGAAGTCGCTCGGGAACTTCACCCTCGCCGCCGACGTGATGAAGGACCACGATCCGCTCGTCGTGCGATACGCGCTCGCCGCGGCCCACTACCGCTCGAGCCTCGACCTCACCGAGTCGTCGTGGAGCGAGGCGGAGGCCGCTCTCGGCCGGATCGGTGCCTTCGTGCAGCGGGTCGGCCGGATCGCGGGCGGCGGCATCGGGTACATGGTCGCGCAGAGCATCCCGGCGGCGTTCACCGAGGCGATGGATGACGACCTCGGCGTCCCGCAGGCGCTCGCGGTGCTGCACGAGACCGTGCGGGCCGGCAACTCCGCGCTCGACTCCGGAGACACGGATGCCGCACTCGGCGCCGCTCGCGAGGTGCTCGCGATGACCTCGGTGCTGGGGCTCGTGCCGTCGACGGCGTCGACGGCGTCCACCGCGCACGCGACAGCGCTCGACGCGCTCGTGCAGGAGATGATCACGCAGCGCGCGCAGGCCCGCGCTGACAAGGACTGGGCGGCGGCGGATCGCATCCGTGACGCGATCGCCGCCGCAGGAATCACGCTGGAGGACACTCCGGCCGGAACTCATTGGAGTATCGATGGCTAAGCCAGGCAACCCCTCAGCGGGCAAGGGCAAGAAGAAGGGCCCGACCAAGGGCTCCGGCGGTAAAGGCCGCAGCTCTCTCGAAGGACGCGGACCGACTCCGAAGGCGGAGGACCGCGCGTGGCACCCGGCAGGCAAGCGCAAGGCTGCGGCCGAGCGCTACGCCGCCGCCGGGGGACGAGGCAAGCCCGGCGGGCGCCAGGCCTCCGGCGGCAACCCCAACCGTTCGTCGCGCGTCAAGGACAACACGACCGACACCGAGACCGTCACCGGTCGCAACTCCGTGCTCGAGGCGCTGCGGGCGAAGATCCCGGCGACGGCGTTCTACATCGCTCAGCGTGTCGAGATGGACGACCGCGTCAAAGAGATGCTGTCGATCGCCACGAACCGCGGCATCCCGGTTCTCGAGGTCACGCGTCAGGAGCTCGACCGCATGGCCGGCTTCGACGGCGTGCACCAGGGCGTCGCTATCAAGGTCCCACCGTACGAGTACGCGCACCCCCAGGATCTCCTGGAGCAGGTCATCGACAAGGGCGAGGTTCCGCTCTTCGTGGCGCTCGACGGCATCACCGACCCGCGGAACCTGGGCGCGATCATCCGTTCGACCGGCGCTTTCGGCGGTCATGGCATCATCCTGCCGCAGCGCCGCTCGGCCGGCGTGAACTCTGCGGCGTGGAAGACGAGTGCCGGCGCGGCCGCGCGCGTGCCCGTGGCCCTCGCCTCGAACCTCACGACGCAACTCAAGGAGTTCAAGAAGCAGGGCGTGTTCGTGCTCGGCCTCGACGGAGACGGCGATGTGCTTCTACCCGACCTGCAGCTCGCCGACCGCCCGGTCGTGATCGTCACGGGGTCCGAGGGCAAGGGCCTGTCGCGCCTGGTCGCCGAGACCTGCGATCAGATCGTCTCGATCCCGATCTCGGCGGTGACCGAGTCGCTCAACGCCGGCATCGCGACCTCGGTCGCGCTCTACCAGGTCTCCACCATCCGCAACGCCCAGTAGGGGAGAAGCACCATGGCCCGCATCGTCGTCCTCGGAGGAACCGGCTACGCCGGCACGCACATCGTGACGGAGGCGGTGAGCCGCGGGCATGACGTCATCGCGATCTCCCGCTCCGCGCCGTCCGACCCGGTCGACGGTGCGTCGTACGTGCAGGGGTCGGCGCTCGACGCCGCCTCGCTCGCCAACGCGTTCGACGGAGCGGATGCCGTCGTGTCGGCGCTCTCGCCGCGCGGCGACATGACCGACCGGGTGCTCGAGGCACTGCGCAACGTCATCGCCGAACTCGCCGACACGTCGACCCGCCTCGGGGTCGTCGGCGGCGCTGGTGGCAGCCTCGTCGCGCCGGGAGGGCCCCGTCTGTTCGACCTCGACTTCCCCGAGGAGTACAAGCACGAGGCTCAGGTCGGCATCGACTCGCTCGCGCTGCTGGAATCGTCGGATGCCGAGCTCGACTGGTTCTTCATCCACCCGGCCGAGGTCTTCGGGCCCTGGGCCGAGGGCGAGCGCACCGGTCGCTACCGTGACGGCGGAGACGTACTCGTGCGGGATGCCGAAGGGCAGTCGTTCATCTCGGGCGCCGACTTCGCGGTCGCGGTCGTCGACGAGATCGAGCAGGGCAACCACCACCGCGAGCGGTTCACGGTCGGCTACTGATCGGGGCGCGCCTCAGACCAGGTCGCGCCAGTCGATCTCGTCGTCGTCGGCGACGGCGGTCGACCCCGTTACGACCGGCAGGCTCATGGTCTCGGTCGGCGGGCCCATGATCGTCGCCTCGTCGCGGCGGTGGCGGAGCACGTCGTTGATGTAGCTCGTGAGCACCTCGGCGAGCGGCACCGAGCGGCCCTGTGCCTGCGACAGGTACCACCGATGCTCGAGCACCTGGTGGAAGACCTCGGCCGGCTCGAGCTTGGCGCGCAGCTCGTAGGGGATCGCGCGCACCACGGGCTCGAACACCCTGGTGAGCCATTCGTGGGCGTACATCTCCTCGTCCGACCACTGCTTCGTCGAGCGGGCGCGGAACTCGTCGAGGTCGTTCAGCAGCCGCCTCGCCTGGTTCTCCTCGACGTCGAGACCCGTGAGGCGGATCAGGCGGCGCTGGTGGTGTCCGGCATCCACGACCTTCGGCTGGATCTCCACGACGGTCCCGTCGGGGGTCGTCGACATCGACATCTCGTCGATGTCGAAGCCCAGCGCGTTGAGCCGCTCCACGCGTTCGGTGATCCGCCAGGTCTCGTCAGCGGAGAACGACTCCTGCGCGGTCAGCTCGGCCCACAGCGACCGGTACGACGACACGATGCCGTCCGCGATCGCGACGGCATCCACTCCTCGTTCGAGCCGTCCGCCCGCCGCGAGATCCATGATCTCGCCGGCGATGTTCGTGCGGGCGAGATCGAGATCGTAGGCCCGTTGCCCGTCGGTGAGCCCCTCCTCGTGCAGCTCGCCGGTCTCGGCGTCGACGAGGTAGGCGGCGAAGGCTCCGGCATCCCGCCGGAAGAGGGTGTTCGACAGCGACACGTCGCCCCAGTAGAAGCCGACGTTGTGCAGCCGCACGAGCAGCACGGCCAGGGCGTCGACGAGGCGGTTGGCCGTGTCGGGTCGGAGCACCCGGGTGAACAGGGCGCGGTAGGGCATCGAGAAGCGCAGATGAGAGGTCACGAGTGCCGCGGGGAGGGGGTCGCCCGAAACATCGCTGCGGCCCGCGATCGCGGCGACGCGGCTCACACAGGGCACATCGAGGCGGGCGAGGTTGCCGAGCATTTCGTACTCGCGGCGCGCCATCTCCTCGGTCGTCTCCTTGACCGCGACGACCTTGCCGGAGAGGTCGGCGAACCGCACGAGGTGACGCGAGAGCCCCTTCGGGAGCGAGACGATGTGCTCCGAGGGCCACGCGCCGAGGGGAGTCGACCACGGAAGCGCGAGGAGCCCCGGATCGACCGAGCTCGCGGTGATGCGCAGGGCCTGCGGCATGGCTCTCCTGTCGAAGCGGTGGAGGTGCGGGAAAAGGAAGCGGCGCGGGCGACCGAAGTCAGCCCGCGCCGCGTCAGCGGTTCCGATCAGGCGGAGACGACCGGCTTGTCGTTCAGGCGGTCGCCCGTCTCGAGGTCGAAGGCGTGCACGTGGCCGGGGTTGGCGGCCAGGGTCACGGTCTCGCCCGCGTTCGGGTGGTTGCGGCCGTCGACACGCGCGACGAGGTCGGTGCGCTTGCCGTTGATGTCGGTGTGGCCGTAGAGGTAGCCGTCGGCGCCGAGCTCCTCGACGAGGTCGACGACGACCGAGAGGCCCCTGCCGTCGGCCGGACCGACCGTGATGTCCTCGGGGCGCACACCCACGGTGACCTGCGAGCCCGTCGCGCGGCCGACCGTGTCGCGATCGAGCGGGACGACCTCGGTGCCGAACTGCACACCGCCGTCGGCCAGGTCGGCCGAGAACAGGTTCATGGCGGGCGAGCCGATGAAGCCGGCGACGAACACGTTGTTCGGCTTCTCGTACAGGTCGCGCGGCGAGCCGACCTGCTGGAGCAGGCCGTCCTTCAGCACGGCGATGCGGTCACCCATGGTCAGAGCCTCGGTCTGGTCGTGGGTGACGTAGACCGTGGTGACGCCGAGGCGGCGCTGCAGCGACGCGATCTGCGTACGCGTCTGCACGCGCAGCTTGGCGTCGAGGTTCGACAGCGGCTCGTCCATGAGGAACACCTGGGGCTGACGCACGATCGCGCGACCCATGGCGACACGCTGACGCTGACCACCCGAGAGGGCCTTGGGCTTGCGGGTCAGGTACTGCTCGAGGTCGAGGAGCTTCGCAGCCTCGAGCACGCGGGACGCCCGCTCCTCCTTGCCGACACCGGCGATCTTGAGCGCGAAGCCCATGTTCTCGGCGACGGTCATGTGCGGGTACAGCGCGTAGTTCTGGAACACCATCGCGATGTCGCGGTCCTTCGGCGGCACGTCGGTGACGTCGCGGTCACCGATGAGGATGCGTCCGGCGTTGACCTCTTCGAGGCCCGCGAGCATGCGGAGGGAGGTGGACTTACCGCAACCGGAGGGGCCGACCAGGACGAGGAACTCTCCGTCTCCGACCTCGAGGTTGAGCTTGTCGACGGCCGGGCGGGTGCCGCCCGGGTAGAGGCGCGTGGCCTCGTCGAAAGTCACAGATGCCATTGTGTTTCTCCTTCACCGGCAGGTACGTGCCGGACGATCCGTAGTGATAGAGCGGCGGTTCGACCCGCCGTGACCCCTCATCGGGTCGGGATCAGTATGTCAGAATCCGGGGCGTCTGGGTATTTCTCAGCCTGGCTGGTTAACATCAATCTCGGCTGCGCACCCGCGGCGATCGCCTCCCGAACGGCGATCGGGGCCACCCCGCCCCTCCCAGGACTGTCAAGAGGAACGATGTCGAGCGACGAGACGCCGAACGTCCCCACATCTCGCACTTCACGCGAGGCCGTGCGGGAGAAGGCACAGAAGGTGCACGCCCAGCAGTCGAGGGCGCGCATCATGCGACGGATCATCATCGGCGCCATCGCCGTGGTCGCCGTCGGAGCGATCGGCACCGCGGTGACCCTGGCCGTGTCGGCCCAGATCTCGAAGCCGCAGCTCTCCCCGGGCGGTATGGACAACGACGGCATCCTCGTCTCCGACGTCAGCGCGACCGCGGTGGCCGACGAAGTCCCCGCGACGCCCAGCCCGGATGCGACGGATGCCGGTGCCGCGGCGACACCCACACCTCAGCCCACGACGTCGAGCTCGGTCGACATCCACGTCTACGTCGACTACCTGTCGCCCGACGCGGGCGAGTTCGAGCGCGCCAACGCCCGTCAGCTCGTGAACTGGATCACCGAGGGTGCAGCGACGGTGACGTACCACCCGGTCGCGCTGCTGACGGCGAGCTCGAACGGCACCAAGTACTCGCTGCGCGCGGCGGGCGCTGCCGCCTGCGTCGCGACGCATTCGCCGGCGCAGTTCTACGCCTTCAACCACGATCTGCTCGAGGACCAGCCCGAGGTGAACACCGACGGCTACTCCGACTCGGAGCTCGCCGACATCGCCGGTGCCGTCGGCTCGGACAGCATCAAGTCGGTCCGTTCGTGCATCGAGGATCAGGACTACGTCACCTGGGCCAAGGAGGCCACCTCTCGGGCGCTCGAGGGTCCGCTCGTCGGATCCGACGACCTCGTGCTGTCGTCCGCGCCGATGATCGTCGTGAACGGCGAGGCCTACGTCGGCGCCCTCGACGATCCCGTCGAGTTCTCGCAGTTCGTGCTGACCGTGTCGAACGACGCCTCGCAGGAGGCCGCGACGTCGTCGCCGACTCCGACGCCCACCCCGACCGCGACCCCGTAGTTCGTTCGCAGACGCCGCCTCTCGCTAAGCTGAGTGGCGTCCGCCGACTTGGCGCAATTGGTAGCGCACCGTACTTGTAATACGGGGGTTACGGGTTCGAGTCCCGTAGTCGGCTCCGAACACGAAGGCCCGCATCCCCTTGAAACGACTAGGGATGCGGGCCTTCTGGCGTGCAAAGGGGAAGCCCTGCCCACGTCTGGCCTTGCTGGGTTCCTTCGCCCGGCTGCGAGCGGATCGGCGACGGTACCGGGGCTTTCGTCAACAGGGCGGCGCACACGATGGCCGGCGTCGTTCTCGGTATGGTCGTGATCCCGGATGCCGAGAGCCCTGCTGCGACGTTGCCTCGTCAACGGGGCCCGCCATGGGCGTGTGGTCGGACGTCGTCGTTCAGAGGACGGGTAGTCGCTGCGCCGCTCCGGCTACACCATCAGGGATATCCTGGCTTCGGTCGGGGCGCGGCCCTTTGCAATTAACGCCCCTCCACCTGGCAAGATGTCCGAGTGTCTTCCCTCGATGTCCGCTCGAACAGCTTCGGGCTCCTACGCCTGACGTTCGCGCTGCTCGTCATCGTCTCCCACACCTGGCCGCTCGGGGGCTTCGGCAACGACCCGGGCCGGCTCGACAACAATCTCGGCATCTTCGCCGTCGAGGGATTCTTCGCCCTCTCCGGTTTCCTGATCACCATGAGCGGGTCGCGCCTTTCCGTCGGGCGATTCCTCTGGCACCGCGTCCTGCGGATCTTCCCCGGCTACTGGGTATCCCTCGTCATCGTCGCGCTCGCGCTCGCCCCCATCGTCTGGCGCACGATGCGCGGGCTCACCGAGTATCCCTTCGCCTCGCCGCCTCCGAGCGGCTTCATCTTCTCCAACGCTCTGCTCTTTCAAAATCAGATCATCATCGGGGACACTCTTACCGGGATTCCCGCGGCGCTCATTTGGAACGGGCCGCTGTACACGCTGCCGATGGAGTTTGCGTGCTACCTGCTCATCGCGATCCTCATGGCCGGGCGTGTGCTCACCGCTCGGATGGTCGCAGCGCTCGCCGCGGCCGCTTGGGTATGGGTGCAGGTCGCTCAGATCGGCGCCCTCGGCGTCTACGATGATCGTCAGGCGAAGTTCACGCTCTGCTTCCTCGTCGGCTCCCTCATCTACTTCCTGCGCGATCGTCTTCTGGCGGGCACGCGCTGGCTCCCACCCGTCGCGCTCGTCGTACTGGTCGGCACGTACCTCACATGGGGATTTCACCAGCTTGGTCTCGTCGCCTGGGCATTCCTCGTGCTCTGGGTCGCATACCACTTGCCGTTCAAGCACGTGGGCCGCACACGCGATTTCTCCTATGGGATCTACATCTACGGGTGGCCTGTGCAGCAGATGGCTGCCTACTTCGGGGCCACCCAGCTTGGCATCCTGCCCTACATGCTCATCTGCATCTCTGGCACTCTTATCCTTGCCGTCGGCAGCTGGTACCTCATCGAGTCGCCGGCGCTGCGCTGGAAGGACCGCGACCCTCTCGGCTGGTTCCGACGGCAACCAGCCAACGTGACGTCGTGATCCCGCGGGAGTCGGCCATACAGGCCGACGGTTGCGCGACCAGCCGGTCGGTGCCGTTCTCGCCACACCGGGCCCGAGTGGTCTGGCGTGCCTGCGCGGCGCGACATCCCGCGTCACACGCGAAATACCCCGCGCACCGGTCTGGTTGTCTCGAAGTATGACTCGCATCGGAAACAGTGATCTGACCGTCTTCCCGCTCTCTCTCGGCGGCAACGTGTTCGGCTGGACCGCCGACCGCGACGCATCCTTCGCCGTTCTCGACGCCTTCGTCGACGGGGGAGGCGATTTCATCGACACCGCCGATTCCTACAGCGCCTGGGTGCCGGGAAACTCGGGCGGTGAGAGCGAGACGATCATCGGCGAGTGGCTCGCCTCCCGGAAGCCGGACGGCATGGTCGTCGCCACGAAGGTGAGCCAGCACCCGGACTTCACGGGTCTGGCGGGGCCGAACGTCCGCGCCGCGGCGGAGGCGTCGCTCCAGCGCCTCGGCGTCGACGCGCTCGACCTCTACTACGCGCACTTCGACGACGCCGACACTCCGCTCGAGGAGACTGTCGAGGCGTTCGGCCGCCTCGTGGCCGACGGTCTCGTGCGGAACATCGCGGTGT
This sequence comes from Microbacterium hydrocarbonoxydans, assembly GCF_023715885.1. GTDB lineage: Bacteria > Actinomycetota > Actinomycetes > Actinomycetales > Microbacteriaceae > Microbacterium > Microbacterium hydrocarbonoxydans_C. The sequence goes on from NZ_JAMBOY010000003.1 coordinate 379,931, forward strand.
CGAATTACTCGGCCGAGCGCATCCGCGAGTGGATCGACATCTCCGACCGCCTCGGCGTCCCTCGTCCGGTCGCCGTGCAGCCGCACTACAACCTCGTGCATCGCAACGACGTCGAGGAGACGATCATCCCGGTGGCGGAGGAGTTCGGACTCGGCCTCGTGCCGTACTACTCGCTCGCCAGCGGCTTCCTCACGGGCAAGTACCGGTCGACGGATGCCGCCGGCCAGTCGTCGCCGCGCGCCGGCGGCGCCGCGAAGTACGCGACCGAAGCGGGACTGCGCATCATCGACGCGCTCGAGGAGATCGGGCACGCTCACGGGGCGTCGATCGCCGCGACCTCTCTGGCCTGGCTGCGCGCTCAGCCGACGGTCGCCGCACCGATCGCCAGCGCACGCACCGTCGAGCAGGTCCCTGACCTGCTCGACGGTGGCCGACTCGAACTCACCGACGACGAGATCGCCACGCTCAACCGTGTCTCGGAGTGGACGCCGTCGGCATCCTGAGCATGCTCGATCTCTGACGCGTCGGCGCCTCAGCGCGCCGACGCGTCAGTGGTCCCGGGCAGCGAATCGTCGCCGGCGAGACCCAGCCGGTGCGCGAGGATCACGGCGTGGATGCGATCCCGAGCCTCGAGCTTCGACAGCACGCGCCCGACATGGGTCTTCACCGTGGATTCACTCACGAACAGAGCGCGGGCGATCTCGGCGTTCGTGAGGCCCCGTGCCATCTGCAGGAACACGTCGCGCTCCCGTTCGGTCAGCGACGTCGTGGGGTCTTCGACGGGTGCAGGAGCGGCTGTCGGCACGGCGTCGAGCTGCGGACTCACGTGCTCGAGCAGTCTTCGCGTGACGCTCGGCGCCAGCGCGGCATCGCCGCGGTGCACGGCTCGTACGGCGGCGATCATCTCGTGGCGGTGGGCGTCTTTGAGGAGGAAGCCGCTCGCGCCCGCCCGGATCGCTCCGAAGGCGTACTCGTCGAGATCGAACGTCGTGAGCACCAGCACACGGCTCCCCGGGTGCTCGCGCACGATCGCCTCGGTCGCGGCGATCCCGTCGAGTCCCGGCATTCGGATGTCCATCAGCACGAGGTCCGGATGCAGGGCCGCGGTCTGAGCGATCGCGGCGCGACCGTCGCCGGCCTCGCCGACCACCACCATGTCGGCTTCCGCTTCCAGGACCATGCGGAAGCCGAGGCGGATGAGTTCCTGATCGTCGACGAGCAGGATCGAGATCGTGTCGGTCATGACGGCTCCTCCGGGGCGGGTTCGAGGGGATCGGGGGCGTGGTCGACGGGCAGTCTGGCGCGCAGCATCCAGCGTCCTCCCGCTGCGGGCTCGGAGACGAAGGTGCCTTTCACGTGCGCGGCGCGTTCGGCGAGGCCGCGGAGCCCGAAGCCGGCGGTGCCGACGGCTCCCGACGCCCCGTCGTTGACGATCTCGACGACGACGCTCCCCGGAGCGTGGATGATGCGCGCGGAGATCGAGCTCGCTGACGGCGCGTGACGCATGGCGTTCGTGACGCCCTCCTGCACGATTCGCCCGACGGCGTGCGCGACGGCGGGCGGCAGATCAGCGGTGCCCGACTCCGTCAGCGTGACGGGGAAGCCGGCGCGCTGCGCCACGGCGACCGTCTCGCGTGGATCGATCGGGGCGGCGGGCGCGAGGGGAGCGGTCGCCTCCGCGTCGCGGAGTACGCCCAGCATGGCGCGCATCTCGGTGAGGGCGGCGCGCGCCGTCGTCGCCGCGGCGGTGGATGCGGCCGCGGCCTGATTCCGGTCGGTCGTGGCCGCGGCGCCCTCGGAGAGGGCGACGATCACGGTGAGCGAATGGGACACGATGTCGTGCATCTCCCGTGCGATGCGCGCCCGCTCGGACGCAGCGGCGAGCTGCGCCTGCTGATCGCGTTCGACGAGGAGCTGCCGGGACCGGTCGATCACCGCGGCGATGTACCGTTTGCGACCACCGACGTTCACTCCGATGAGGGTGCCGATCAGACCGAAGATGAGGATGGTCAACCCGGTGTTGAGTCCGATCTGCATCTCGACGACCCCGGAGAGCACGAGCGGCAGGGCGACGGCGATGATCGCGGCGAGCGCGATGCCGAAGCCCGTCCACGCGACGCGCGACGACCGGTAGACCGCGAGCGAGTAGCACGCGACGAGCATCAGCGGTGTGCCGGCGGGTTGCTCTGCGAAGAGAAGGAGCGCCTCGACGGCGGCAGAGGCGACGAAAGGGACGAGAGGCGCGATCCGTCGCCACATCAGGGAGACGCACGCGGCGATGATCGCGATCGGCGCCACGACCGCGAAGGCGAGCGCGAGCGGGCCCTCAGCCGCGCGATCGAAAGGGGCGGCGGGCAGCAAAGAGAGGGCGAGGCAGACGAGGGTGATCAGAACATCGGCGACGACGGGGTGTCGCGCCCAGAATCGGCGGAGGACCCCCGGAGGACGCGGCAGCCGCAGCTCCTCCTCCTCGCGGAGGGAGCTGCGGCTGCGCGTGCTGGTCACCGGGGAACTCTACGCGGCCGTGCGATCACGCGTCGCGGGTGCGCAGCACGACCCACGCGGCGAGCAGGCCGGCGACGGTCCACGCCCCGAGCGTCAGGTAGGCGACGGGCTCGTCGAGTGCGGCGCCCTCGGGCAGGATCGCGCTCTGCGCCGCGGCGACCGGGAGGTACGCGGATGCATCGATGACCCATGCCCAGGCTTCGCCCGCCATGGTGAAGAAGGTCGCCACGATCGGGAGGACGAAGAGCAGCCCGACGGTCGCCGCGATCGCGCCGGCTCCGGAACGGAGCAGGAAGCCGAAGGCGACGCCGATGAGAGCGAACACGGCCATCGCCAGCGACGAGACGAGGATCGGCAGGATCGACAGGGACGGGTCGCTCCAGTCGATGCTCTGGTGGCGCGACGAGACGATCGCGGAGACGGCCAGGGCAGCGGCCGAGAAGACGACGACCGAGCTCACGAACAGGAACAGCGCGACGACGAGGGCCTTGGCGAGCAGAGCCGATCCGCGACGGGGGTTGGCCGTCAGGGTCGAGCGGATCATGCCTGTCGAGTACTCGCCGGTCACGGAGATGGCCCCCAGGATGCCGGCGAGCAGCATCGTGAACTGGATCGGCATGACGACGGCCTGGATCGGCTCGAAACCGGGTGCGTCGATCGCCTGAGCGATGAGGACGGCGATGCCCACCGTGAGAACAGCGGTGATCGCGATCGACCACCAGGTGGAGCGGAGTGTGGCGAGCTTGATCCACTCGCCGCGCACTTCCCGGAGGAACGACAGTCGGTGGCCCGTGTCGACGCGCTGTCGCGTGAGGGCGGGAGCCTGCGTGGTCATGAGATCTCCTTGGTCCGGTACTCGACCGCGTCGCCGGTCAGGGCGAGGTACGCGTCTTCAAGGGAGCCGGTGGTGGGCGTGAGTTCGTGGAGCGGGATGCCGCGGTCCGCGGCCAGGTCGCCGATGCGCGATGCGGGCAGGCCCACGATGTCGAGGAGGTCGGGCGCGGCGCTGACGATCTCGACGTCGGGTGCCGCCACGGCCGCGGCGAGGTCGGCGGCGCGCGGCGTGCGGACCCGGACGGTGTTGCGGGTCCAGGCGCGTACGAGCTCGTCGAGCGGAGCATCGGCGAGCACGTGGCCGCGACCCATCACGATCACGTGGTCGGCCGTCTGCGCCATCTCGCTCATGAGGTGACTGGAGAGCAGCACCGTGCGACCCTCCGAGGCGGCGTGCCGGACGAACTGGCGCACCCAGCGCACGCCCTCGGGGTCGAGTCCGTTGACCGGCTCGTCGAGGATCAGCGTGTGCGGGTCACCGAGCAGTGCCGAGGCGATTCCGAGGCGCTGGCCCATGCCGAGCGAGAACTTCCCGGCGCGCTTGCGGGCGACCGAGCCGATGCCGGCGAGGTCGATGACCTCATCCACCCGCGAGGCGGGGATGCCGTGGGTCGCCGCCATGGCCCGCAGGTGGTTGCGTGCGGTACGGCCCGTGTGCACGGCCTTGGCATCGAGCAGCACGCCGACCTCGGTGAGTGGCGCGCGCAGCTTGCGGTACTCCCGTCCTGCGACGGTCGCGGTGCCCGAGGTCGGACGGTCGAGTCCCACGATGAGTCGCATCGTGGTGGACTTGCCGGCGCCGTTGGGTCCGAGGAATCCGGTGACCGTGCCCGGCTTGACCGTGAATGACACGTCCTGGACGGCTGTCTTGTCTCCGAACCTCTTCGTGAGGCCCTCTGCTGTGATCATGCCTTCGACGCTACGGCCGAAGGGTGCTCCACCGCGTCCTCCTGTGGTACCGGAACGCGTCGCGCCGTCCTCCGGATCCGTAGCACCGGAGGACGATCCGGTCGAGGGGCGGTCAGCCGCGCGGACGAGCCGTCACCCGAGCGGATACTTCCTCCGATGCGGCGATCGCCTCATCGATGATCTCTCTCGTCGGCTCGGCGGTCAGCCAGTCATGGCTCAGTGATGCGGGGATCAGCAGCGGCATCCGGTCGTGGACGTCGGCGAGTCGGTCGGGAGCGGGGCGCATGACGATCGAGTAGCAGGTGAACCAGGTGCCGTCCGTGGTGCGACCGCGTTGCGTCACCGCAGCCATGCCGAACAGCGCGCCGTCGTCGACGAGGAACTCGTGCCATACGCGCTCGGGCTTCTTCATCTCGTACCAGCTCGTCGCCGGAACCAGAGCGCGGGTCTTCAACCCGCCGGGGCGATCCTGGAGGCGTTCGGACCGCGTGTTGATCGACGGGAACTTCGAGGGCTCCCCTCCGACGAGAAAGCCCCACCACGCGGGCTCGAGGGTCGGTGCCGTGTCGGGCTGCACCACGATCGGGTTGAGGTTGCGGAGGTTCTTGCCCGTGGGGCGCACCGTCTCGTTCGCGTTCTCCTGCGCCCACCCGCGGAGGCCGTCGAGCACTGCCTCGTCGGCGGCCTCGAGGAGCTCCGCATCGGTGAACCGGGGGTCAAGTCCGTAGCTCGCGCACATGCCGCCAGCGTACGCCGAACCACCGACACCGGCGCGGGACGCGATCCGACGCTCGGGTAGGGTCGACGGGTGACACCCGACCGCCGCCTGCCCGCCCCTGTCGCGCTCGGCGGAGCAGTCGCCATCGGCGTCATGACCGCTGTGCAGGCGCGCATCAACGGCGTCCTCGGCGTCAAGGTCGACAACGGCATCGTCGCGGGACTCCTCTCGTTCTCGGTCGGCCTCGGGGCGCTCATCGTCGCGATCGTCTGCATCCCCTCCGCGCGTCGGGGCGTGGGGCGGCTGCGCGACGGCATCCGACACCGCACGATTCCGTTCTGGATGCTGCTGGGCGGCGCCTGCGGCGCCCTCACCGTCTCGACGCAGGGGGTGACGGCCGGGATCCTCGGCGTCTCGCTCTTCACGGTCGGCGTGGTGGCGGGGCAGACTCTCCACGGTCTCGTCCTCGACCGGATCGGCTTCGGACCGGCCGGCGTGGTCGCTGTCACACCGGGGCGCGTGCTCGGCGGAGCGCTGGCGCTCGCCGCGGTGGGCATCTCGCTCAGCGGAGACGTGCTCGCGACCGCACCGCTGTGGATGCTGCTGCTTCCCTTCGCCGCCGGCGTCGGCATCGCCTGGCAGGCGGCGACGAACGGACGCCTCGCGCAGCGGGTGGGGTCGCCGCTCATCGCGACGTTCATGAGCTTCGTCGCGGGCACGGTCGCCCTGCTCCTGGCGGCGGCCGTGAGCATCGCGATCCGCGGTCTTCCGGTCGCGCCGCCTGCCGAGCCCTGGCTGTACCTCGGCGGGTTGCTCGGCTTCGCCTACATCCTGCTCGGCGCCTTCATCGTCGCGCACACGGGCGTGCTGCTGATGGGTCTCGGGTCCGTGCTCGGTCAGCTCGCGGCGTCCGTCGTGATCGATCTCGTCTGGCCCGCAGCCGCCGGGCCTGCGCTGTGGCAGATCGTCGGGATGGTCGTCGTGGCGGTCGGGTCCGTGGTGGTCGCGCTGCCGCGCCGCCGCCGCTGATTACTTGTTCTCGTCGCGCTTCTTCGGTTTGGGCTTCGGCATGCGGGTGACGAGCTTGCGTGCCTCGACGGCTTTGCGCCGGCCCGGCTTCTTGCCCACCGGCTTGCCGCCGACGTACAGCCAGCCGAGCAGCTCCTCGTTCTTGTCGAGGCCGTGCGCCTTCGCGACGGCCTTGGTGCGGGTGTAGTGCCCGGTGCGCCAGATGACGCCCCAGCCCGCCTCGTCGAGCAGCAGGCTCAGCACGTGCGCGACCCCGGATGCGACGGCCTCCTGCTCCCAGCGCGGCACCTTGTCGCTCTTGCGATAGCTGGCGACCACGGCGATCAGCAGCGGCGCACGCAACGGCTTCGTCGACGGCGACGAGTCGCCCTGCGCCTTCGCGATCGCGGCACCCAGAGCCTCGCGGTCGTCTCCGCGCATCTCGATGAGACGCCACGGGCGCAGCGACGAGTGGTCGGCGACGCGACCGGCGGCAGCCACGAGGTGCAGCAGCTCCTCACGGGACGGCGCCTCGGCGGTGACCTTCGACCACGACTGACGCGAGCGGACGGCCTCGAGCGCGCTCACGACTCGTCGGGGGTGAAGTTCAGTGCGATCGAGTTCATGCAGTAGCGGTCGCCGGTCGGCGTGCCGAACCCGTCGGGGAACACGTGGCCGAGGTGCGAACCGCAGGTCGCACAGCGCACCTCGGTGCGGACCATGCCGAGGCTCGTGTCCTCGATCAGCTCGACCGCATCGGGGCGGACGGACTCGTAGAAGCTCGGCCAGCCGCATCCGGAGTCGAACTTCGTGCCGCTCTTGAACAGCTCGGCACCGCAGGCGCCGCAGGTGTACAGGCCGGAACGGCTCTCGTCGAGCAACTCGCCGGTCCAGGCGCGTTCGGTCGCGGCTTCACGCAGCACGGCGTACTGGTCGGCGCCCAGCTCTTCGCGCCACTCGTCTTCGGTCTTGTCCACGCTGTACGACATCGGTCCTCCTGAGGGTCTTACCCATTCTCTCGTGTCCGGTGGGAGTCGGCGCGGCAGAATGGTCATATGACGGATGCCGTGCAGCTGCGCTACGCGCGGTTCGCCGCAGAGGAGGCGCCGGGGCGCAGCGAGGTGTACGCCGAGTGGGCCGCGGGGGTGGCGGGCGACCCGCTGATCGCCGACATCATCTCCAGGATTCCGGAGACCCGACGGCAGCCGCCGCTCGTCTTCGCGGTCACCCGGATGCTCGGTGCAGGCACCGGCCCGTTCGACACGTGGCGCGCCTTCGTGTTGGCGCGCGCCGACGAGATCGTGGCGGAGTGCACGGGCCGGCGGCTGCAGACGAACGAGCCGCTGCGTCTCGCCGCGCTGCTTCCCGTGCTCTCCGAGATCGACGGCCCCGTCGCGCTGCTCGAGATCGGCGCATCCGCCGGGCTCTGTCTGTATCCCGACCGCTACTCGTACCGCTTCGTGGACGAGGCAGGTCGGGTGCGCGCTGCGCTCGACCCCGCAGACGGCCCGTCGACCGTCCTGCTGGAGAGCCGCGTCGACGGCGAGCTCCCCGAGCTCCGGCTGCCGCGCGTCGTGTGGCGCGGAGGGGTCGACCTCGCCCCGCTCGACGCCCGCGACGCCGGCGACCGGCGCTGGCTGCGCTCGCTCGTCTGGCCGGGGGAGGAGGGGCGGGAGGAGCGTGTCGAGGCCGCGCTCGACATCGCCTCCGCCGATCCGCCGGTGATGCTGCAGGGCGACGCCCTCGAACGCCTCGACGAGCTCGTGCGGGCCGCGCCCTCCGACGCGACGCTCGTGATCACGACTCCCGGAGTGCTGGTGCACATCCCGCGTGCGACGCGGACGGCGCTCGTCGACCGCATCCGCGCCCTGTCCGCTCGCTGGGTGACGATCGACCCGCCCACCCTGCTCGACGTGTGGGAGCCGCCCGTCGCGGGAGACGAATGGCGAGGCTTCGTCGTGGCCCTCGACGGCCGGGTGCGAGCAGCAGCCGATCCACTCGGACGATGGTGGGAGTGGCGCGCAGGTGAGTGAGGCGACCCGACGTAGTCTGAGCGCATGCGCGGAGAGCTCTCGGAACGGGATCGTCTGATCCTCGCTCTCGAGACCGCGTGGCCGCGGCACGGCGGGGCGAAGGAAGAGGTCATCCGCGCGCAGTTGGGCATGAGCGCGGCGCGGTACTACCAGCTCCTCGGCCGGCTGATCGATTCCGAGGAAGCACTGGAGTTCGACCCCCTGCTGGTCGGCCGACTGCGCCGCATCCGCGATCGTCGCGCCTTCCAGCGCTCCGCCCGCACACCCGGGTTCGTCGGCTGATCACGCCCGCGCCACGCGCTGAGCGGCCGCCGACGCGGATACACAGCGCGGTGCCGTTAGCATCGAGGGGTGTCTAAGCCGAACCGCGATCGATTCGACGACGTTCCCCGCACCTCCGGACGTGTGGGTGCGCATCGCGCCGAAGCGCCGGGGATGAACGGCTGGATCGTCCTCCTGTGGTCTTTCGTCGCCGCCCTCGTGCTCATCATCGGTGGCATCTTCGGCTCGCTCGTCGTGATGGGGCGCATCAGTCTCTTCCCCGATGCGGTGCCGACCGCGACGCCCACGCCCGAGGAGACCGGCGTCGTCGACACCACTTACTCGGTGCTCATCCTCAACGCGACGGCCGACGAGGGGTTGGACGATCAGATGCGCGACACGCTCATCAACAACGGATGGTCGGCCGACGTCGTGTTCGCGAGCGACAGCACCAGTCAGGACTTCTCCACGACGACCGTGTACTACGTGGCCGATGAGGACGAGCTGGCCGCGATCGGGCTCGCCGGAGTCATCGGCGGAGCCGATGTGCAGCAGAGCGACTTCTACGCGGACATGAACGACACGGACCAGAAGCAGCTCACGGTCGTGATCGGTCTCGACCGGTCCTCGAACCCGCCCGCGGCCACCGAGTCGCCGGCTCCTTAGTCCCTCCACGGCGGCTTGCACTCGATGGGGTCGAGTGCCAGAATGGCGTTAGCACTCTCTCACTCTGAGTGCTAAACCCAACGTCTACGTCCAGGAGGGACGACAAAACTCATGGCAAAGATCATCGCTTTCGATGAGGAGGCCCGCCGCGGCCTCGAGCGCGGCCTCAACATCCTCGCCGACGCCGTCAAGGTGACGCTCGGCCCGCGCGGTCGCAACGTCGTGCTCGAGAAGAAGTGGGGTGCCCCCACGATCACGAACGACGGTGTGTCGATCGCCAAGGAGATCGAGCTGGACGACCCGTACGAGAAGATCGGCGCGGAGCTCGTCAAGGAGGTCGCCAAGAAGACCGACGACGTCGCCGGTGACGGCACCACCACCGCGACCGTCCTCGCCCAGGCGCTCGTCCGCGAGGGTCTGCGCAACGTCGCGGCCGGTTCCGACCCCATCTCGCTCAAGCGCGGCATCGAGAAGGCCGTCACGGCCATCACCGAGGAGCTGCTCGCCAGCGCCAAGGAGATCGACTCCAAGGAGCAGATCGCGGCGACCGCATCGATCTCGGCCGCTGACCCCGCCATCGGCGAGCTCATCGCCGAGGCGATCGACAAGGTCGGCAAGGAAGGCGTCGTCACGGTCGAGGAGTCGCAGACCTTCGGCACCGAGCTCGAGCTCACCGAGGGCATGCGCTTCGACAAGGGCTACCTGAACCCGTACTTCGTCACGGACCCGGAGCGCCAGGAGGCTGTCTTCGAGGACCCGTACATCCTCATCGCGAACCAGAAGATCTCGAACATCAAGGACCTTCTGCCCATCGTCGACAAGGTGATCCAGGACGGCAAGGAGCTCGTCATCATCGCCGAGGACGTCGAGGGCGAGGCTCTCGCGACCCTCGTGCTCAACAAGCTCAAGGGCATCTTCAAGTCGGTCGCCGTCAAGGCCCCCGGCTTCGGCGACCGTCGCAAGGCGCAGCTGCAGGACATCGCGATCCTCACGGGCGGCCAGGTCATCACCGAAGAGGTGGGTCTGAAGCTCGAGAACGCCACGCTGGACCTGCTCGGCCGTGCGCGCAAGGTCATCGTCACCAAGGACGAGACCACGATCGTCGAGGGCGCCGGTGAGGCCGACCAGATCGAGGGTCGCGTCACGCAGATCCGTCGTGAGATCGAGAACACCGACAGCGACTACGACCGTGAGAAGCTGCAGGAGCGCCTCGCGAAGCTCGCCGGCGGCGTCGCCGTCATCAAGGCGGGTGCCGCGACCGAGGTCGAGCTCAAGGAGCGCAAGCACCGTATCGAGGACGCCGTCCGCAACGCGAAGGCGGCCGTCGAGGAGGGCATCGTCCCCGGTGGTGGCGTCGCGCTCATCCAGTCGGGCACCAAGGCCCTCGACGCCCTCACGCTCTCGGGCGACGAGGCGACCGGCGCGAACATCGTCCGCGTCGCGATCGAGGCTCCGCTCAAGCAGATCGCGCTGAACGCCGGTCTCGAGCCCGGTGTCGTCGCGAACAAGGTGTCCGAGCTCCCCGCGGGCCAGGGCCTGAACGCTGCGAGCGGTGAGTACGGCGACATGTTCGCACAGGGCATCATCGACCCGGCCAAGGTGACCCGCTCGGCTCTGCAGAACGCGGCGTCGATCGCCGGTCTGTTCCTGACGACCGAGGCCGTCGTGGCCGACAAGCCCGAGAAGGCGGCGGCTCCGGCCGGCGACCCGACGGGTGGCATGGACTTCTGATCCGGAAGCGCTGAAGAGAAGACGCCCCGACCTCACGGTCGGGGCGTCTTTTCGTGCGCCCGGTCAGCGGAACAGGCTCGCCGAGAACTGATCGGCCTCGGCGTACTGGGTGGCGGCGCTGCCCAGAGAATGGCCGATCGATTCGAGCGTCTGCTCGAGGTTCAGCTGACCCCCGCGCCACTGCTCCACGCAGGACTGGAAGGCGTTCGACGCATTCCCGACCCACGAGGACTGCAGCTGGGCGAGCTGGCTCATGAGTGTTGCGGCCTCGACGTGCAGGCGCTCCATGGTGGCGAGCGCGGCCGTGTGGGCCGCACCCACGGCCTCGGTGTCGACGGTGATGACGGACATGGAATCTCCTCTCGATGGGGTTCCGACGATAGGAGCGCGACGCGCGCGGCATCCGGTGTCACGGTCCGCTCGGACCCGTGCTGTGCACAACCCGCCGGTGCCCGCCGCGGTGGAGAAGCGGTCAGAGGGTGAGCGGGTCGATCGGCTGGGTGTCCTCGAGGAGATGGGCGGGGGTGGCCCGCGACGGCGCCAGGGGCAGCGTGATCGTGAAGGAGGCTCCTCCGCCCGGCGTCTCGGTGACGGCCACACTGCCGCGGAGCGCCTTCATGATGGACGCGACGATCGCGAGTCCGAGGCCGGATCCGCCGGTCTCGCGCGCACGCGAGGTGTCGGCTCGCCAGAAGCGCTCGAAGATCTGATCGCGGATCTGCGGCGGGATGCCCTCGCCGTGATCGACGATCGAGATGCTGCCCGTTCCGCGGACGCGATCGGCGTCGACGACGATCTCCAGCGGGCTGTCGGCAGGCGAGAACCGCCGCGCGTTGCCGAGGAGGTTCGTGACGACCTGGCGCACCTTGTTCTCCTCGCCCAGCACGATCGGCGGAGTGCGGACGGGCACGTCGGTGGCCTCCGTGAAGTCGATGCCCGTGACCTCGGGACCGGAAGGGGTGCGCGGCCGTCGACGCAGGCGTCCGAGTGTCGCACGAGAGAGCGCGCCGCGCGGCGTCGGAGGCTGCCGATCAGCGGGAACCGGCGTCGAGCGCGTGGTGACGTCGATGAGCGGGGCGTCGACCGTGCGATCGATGACCGTCACGGTTCGACCCGGGGCGGCGGCCCGGAGATCCAGAGCCGCATCGCGCGCGATGGGACGCAGATCGAGTGCCTCGATCTCGGGCTCGCGCTCCTCGTCGAGGCGGGCGAGTGCGAGGAGATCTTCGACCAGCACGCCCATGCGGATCGCCTCCTTCTCGATGCGCTCCATGGCGCGGGCTGTGTCCTCCTCGCCCTTGATCGCACCCATGCGGTAGAGCTCGGCGTAGCCCCGAACGCTCACCAGGGGAGTTCGCAGCTCGTGGCTGGCATCGCCGATGAAGCGCCGCATGTGCTGCACCGTGCGGTCGCGCTGGGCGAGAGACCCGTCGACGCGGTCGAGCATCGTGTTGATCGCCGTGTTGAGACGCCCGACCTCAGTGGTCGGCTCAAGGTCGGTCAGACGCTGGCTGAAGTCGCCCTTCGCGATGGACATGGCGGTCGACTCGACCTGGCCCAGGCGACGGAAGGTCAGCGTCACGAGTCCTCGCGTGAGGAGCGCCGCGATGAGGATCGTCACGAGCGCGACGGTGATGTAGATGCCGAAGAACTGGCTGATGATGCGGTCGGCGTAGTCGACGGGCATCGCCACCATCTGGATCCGCAGTGCGCCGTCGCCGTCACCCGGCAGCAGTGCCACTGCGGCGCGGAAGTCGTCGCCCTTCGTGCCGGCGAGGGGGAACACGCCGTCGCCGGCGTTCTGTGCATCCAGCAGCGTGTAGGTCGAGGGGAACAGCGGCTTCTCGCCGTTCGCGGAGTTGCCAGTCGAGGTCTGCAGCACCCCTGCACCGTCGTAGATCGCCACGAAGAAGTCCCTGGGCGATTCACGAGGGGTGTAGACGGTCTCACCGCCTTCGATCGACATGTCGAAGTAGCGCGGCGCGAGGTCCGCCGAGACCAAGGTGGGCAACTGCGAATCGATGTTGTTCACGAGCGAGTTGCGCAGGATGGGCACGGTCCCGATACCGGCGAGCAGGAGGCCGAGCGCGAGCACGGCGACGGTGACGCCCGTGACCTTCGCGCGCAGGCTGATGGCCCGCCACCAGCGGGTGACCGCGTCAGGCTTGTGCGCCATGCGGCCCTCCCTCCGGTCGTCGTGCGTGCGGCGTCAGCGCTCCGTCGACGACTACTTGCCGACCTTCAGCATGTAGCCGAAGCCGCGCTTGGTCTGGATGACCGACTCTTCGGTGTGGGGGTCGATCTTGCGGCGAAGGTAGGAGATGTAGCTCTCGACGATGCCGGCGTCGCCGTTGAAGTCGTACTCCCAGACGTGATCGAGGATCTGCGCCTTGGAGAGCACCCGGTTCGGGTTGAGCATGAGGTAGCGCAGCAGCTTGAACTCGGTCGGGGAGAGCTCGATCGGCTCCTTGCCGACGTGCACGTCGTGCGTGTCCTGATCCATCGAGAGTTCGCCGGCGCGGATGATCGACTCCTCGTCGGCCTGCATGGTGCGGCGCAGGATCGCCTGCGCACGGGCGACGATCTCGTCGAGGCTGAAGGGCTTGGTGACGTAGTCGTCGCCGCCGGCGTTGAGTCCCTCGATCTTGTCGTCGGTGCCGTCCTTCGCCGTGAGGAAGAGGATGGGTGCCGTGAAGCCGGCGCCGCGCAGCCGCTTGGTGACGCTGAAGCCGTTCATGTCGGGCAGCATGACGTCGAGGATGATGAGGTCCGGTTCCTCTTCGAGGACCGCCGAGATCGTGGCGGCGCCGTTGGCCACCGTCTTCACCTGGAAACCGGCGAAGCTCAGACCCGTGGAGAGCAGGTCGCGGATGTTCGGCTCGTCGTCGACGACCAGGATGCGCGCATCAGTCATGTCCCCATTATGGTGACTTCGGCCATGCGGATGCTGACTATCCGTCGGAGCGGCGGTCACGCCGCGATCGCGTCAGCATCCATGATCGTGTAGCTGTAGCCCTGCTCGGCGAGGAAGCGCTGGCGGTTCTGCGCGTAGTCCTGATCGATCGTGTCGCGGGCGACGAGCGTGTAGAAGCTCGCGGTGTGACCGGACTGCTTCGGGCGGAGCAGTCGGCCCAGTCGCTGCGCCTCCTCCTGTCGTGACCCGAAGGACCCGGAGACCTGGATCGCCACGGACGCCTCGGGGAGGTCGATCGAGAAGTTGGCGACCTTCGATACGACGAGCAGATGGATCTCTCCTTCGCGGAACTGGCGATACAGCTCCTCGCGCTCGTCGACGGGCGTGGCGCCCGTGATCTGTGGGGCGTTCAGCGCCTCGGACAGCGTGTCGAGCTGGTCGAGGTACTGGCCGATCACGAGGATCTGCTCGTCGGGGTGCTTGGCGATCAGCTCGCGCACGGCCTCGATCTTCGCGGGCGCGGATGCGGCGAGCCGATACCGCTCGTCATCGGTCGCGGCGGCGTACTCGAGCCGGTCGCTCGGCGGCAGGTCGACACGGACCTCGTAGCAGACGGCGGGGGAGATGAAGCCCTGCGCCTCGATCTGCTTCCACGGAGCGTCGAACCGCTTGGGGCCGATCAGGCTGAACACGTCGCCCTCGCGGCCGTCCTCGCGCACGAGGGTCGCGGTCAGGCCGATGCGGCGTCGCGCCTGCAGGTCCGCGGTGAGCTTGAACACCGGGGCGGGGAGCAGGTGCACCTCGTCGTACACGATGAGTCCCCAGTCGAGGGCGTCGAGCAGGGCGAGGTGAGCGTACTGGCCTTTCCGCTTGGCGGTGAGGATCTGGTACGTCGCGATCGTGACCGGCTTGACCTCCTTGGCCTGGCCGGAGTACTCGCCGATCTCCTCGGGGGTGAGGCTCGTGCGCTTGAGGAGCTCGTCGCGCCACTGGCGTGCCGACACCGTGTTGGTCACGAGGATCAGCGTGGTGGTCTTCGTCGCGGCCATGGCCCCGGCGCCGACGATGGTCTTCCCGGCGCCGCAGGGCAGCACGACCACGCCCGATCCGTCCTTCGAGAAGGCGTCGACGGCATCCTGCTGGTACGGCCGGATCTGCCAGGTGCCCTCATCCAGTTCGATCTCGTGCGGGGTGCCTGGCGTGTATCCGGCGAGGTCCTCGGCCGGCCAGCCGATCTTCAGCAGCTCCTGCTTGATCTGGCCGCGTGCCCACGCATCGACGACATAGGTGTCGGGGCTCGGGTGACCGATCAGCAGCGGCTGGACGCGCTTGTTGTTCGCGACCTGGGCGAGCACCGCGGGGTCGGTCGAGCGGAGGATCAGCGTGCCCTCGTCGTCGCGTTCGATCACGAGGCGGCCGTAGCGGTTCACGGTCTCGCGCAGGTCGACGGCGACGGACGGCGGGACCGGGAAGCGCGACCACCGGTCGAGAGTCCCGAGCATGTCTTCTGCGCTGTGTCCGGCGGCGCGCGCGTTCCAGAGTCCGAGACGGGTGATCCGGTAGGTGTGGATGTGCTCGGGAGCACGCTCGAGTTCGGCGAAGATCGCCAGCTCGTGGCGGGCGCTCTCGGCATCGGCGTGAGCGACCTCGAGGAGCACGGTGCGATCGCTCTGGACGATCAGGGGGCCATCAGACATAGCTGTCCAGTTTACTGGGCGATGACGGTCGCGGCGCGGATGCTCGACACCGGCAGCGTGCGCTCGACATCCGCCGCCTTGTCGCGTCCGCGCAGGCGTCCACCGCCGAGTCCGGTGGCCTCGAGCAGGAGCTCACGCGTGCTGCCGTCCGGCATCCCCACGGTCACCCGGAGCACGGCCTTCGCGCGCACGGCCGCCTCGAGCTCGCGGTCGAGCCAGGCGGCATCGGCATCCGGCCCCTGGTGCGAGCGGAGCGCCGCGATGAGCGACGTGTAGTCGTTCGAGCCCGCTTCCGGCGTCGTGACCGGTGCGTGCCGTTCACCGGTGAGCACGGTGCCGTCCTCGTCGACGAGGGTCGCGGGGTACCGCGCATCCGTGAGCGCCCAGTACACCGTGTCGCGGCCGACGCGCGTGGTGAGGGAGCCGACGTGCTTCGTGAGCGACAGGGGGCGGAGCGTCTGGTCGACCGCGATCGCATCGACGAGGTGGGGGTCGGCGCTCTCGATCCGGGTGCGGCCGGTCTCGGCATCCGTCGACACGCGAACGAGACCGTGACGCTGCGCCGTCTGCGCGATCAGGTAGCGCAGGGGCTGAGGGATGCCGGTGAGCGACACGGTCTCGAGGAAGCGGACGAGTGACTCCTCGCTCTCCCCGGCGACGAGGGCTCGCGCGACGGACTCCGGTGTGAAGCGGTACGTCGATGCCTGCGCGGCGGACTCGCGCGCTGCGACCGTGCGCAGCCGCACGTCGAGGGCGGGGGCCAACGGTCCGGGTGAGATCGCGCTGAGGTCGTTCTGGAGGAAGATCCGGTCGACCTCAGCGGGCAGCAGCGCAGTGAGGGAGGCCGGGTCGGGATCGCGACCGTCGCGCAGGGGAGCCGCCCAGGCGGGCTCGGTCCCGTCGTCGGCGACGAGACCGAGCAGTCGAGCCTGCTCGGTCAGTGCGGCGCTGCGCTCGGGCCAGGCGGAGTCCCACGGATGGGCCTGCGGCCAGTCGGCAAGTGGGATCCACCCACCCCGCCCAGACCGGATACCGCGGGGGAGCGCATCGCGGAAGCCACGGGCGAGCTCGCTCCATCGCTCGGACACCGAGGAACGCAGCCACTGGTCGGCGATGTCGGTGGCATGCAGGCGTCGGTCGCCGACCGCGACGAGCCCTGCGCTCGAGGCGATCGCCAGGAGGTGGTCCACAGACTCCGTCGCGACGCCGGAGTCGGCCAGGTGTCGCCTCTCGCCGGCGCTGAGGGTGCCGCCCGCGAGCAGCGCGAACGACCTGTCCTTCGCTGCGAGCAGCAGGTCGGCGATCGTGGCGACCGTGGTGAAGGCACGCTCGGCCGCGTGCGCTGCGGCGCGGTCGTCCGCCTGTCCCTGATGGTGTGACGACGACGGGGCGAGCGCGGGGCGGTCGGAGACCGCCGTCGCGACGGGAGGCGGCAGTTCTCCGTCGGGGCGCACCAGGGCGAGACGCTCGAGGGTGCGGCGGTCGTCGGAGTTGTCGGCGCGCTCCCCGGCCGCCATCCGTTGCAGTGTCCGGGCCTCGCCGAGCGTGAGACGGGGGAGGACTCGCGCGAGCGACGCCGGTTCGAGGAGCGCCTCGGCGGCGTCGAAGAAGTCCTGCCATCCGACGTCGGGGCGCACGTCGCGCTCGGAGAACAGCTCGCTCAGGTCGGCATCGCTCAGCGCGGCCAGATGTTCGGCCAACGGTCGGGCGTGCGTGCTCATGCCTGGTGCCTCAGGGTCGCGATCCCGCGCGACCCTTCCGGATGAAGCTCATCACCAGCAGCACGACGATCATGACGAACGCGGCCGGCAGGCCCCAGTAAGGGATCGCGGCGATCACAGGCCATGCGCCGGAGCCGAAGTCCTCCTGCCGCATGCCGACCGCGGTGCCGATGATGATCGCGAAGAAACAGACGATGGATGCCGCCGCGAGCCCCAGCGCGGTGAAGGCGAGGATGCGGTCGACTCGACGCACCGGCACGTCGGGTTCGGGACTCTGACTGCTCATCCCGCTCAGCCTAGTCGCTGAGCGGGGACACGGCCTCGCGTGTCGCCGTCGCATTCCGACGGTCTCCCCGCGCGTGAACCGACGCACCGGTAGGCTGGAGGCGGCCGCATCCTGCGCGGTCGTCCAGCTCCACACCGACTCAGCGAGGTTTCTCCCATGCCCACCGGCAAGGTCAGGTTCTACGACGAAGACAAGGGTTTCGGCTTCATCGCCACCGATGATGGCCAGGACGTCTTCCTGCACGCCTCCGCGATGCCCGCCGGCACGGTCGTCAAGGCCGGCGCGCGCGTCGAGTTCGGTGTCGCCGACGGGAAGCGCGGTCTGCAGGCGCTGTCGGTTCGCGTCCTCGAGGCCCCGCCCAGCCTCGCCAAGGCCAAGCGCAAGCCCGCAGACGACATGGCGATCATCATCGAAGATCTCGTGAAGCTCCTCGACGGCATCGGCGGCGATCTGCGTCGCGGCCGTTATCCGTCGTCCGGTCATGGCCGCAAGATCGCGGCGGTCCTCCGCAAGGTTGCCGATGACCTCGAAGCCTGACGCCGACGAGCGCCTGCTCGACGCGCACGACCTCGCGCTCGCCGCGCTGCGAGAGATCACGCCTGAGTCGACGATCGGACCAGCAGCCGGGTACCTCGTCGAGGATGACGGGTCGGTCTCGTTGCGCTTCGAGAACCGGCTGGCCGGATATCCCGGCTGGTACTGGACCGTGACCGTCGCACGCGTCGACGACGAGGAGCCGACGGTGCTCGAGACGGAGTTGCTGCCCGGTGACGGCGCGCTCCTGGCACCCGAGTGGGTGCCGTGGGCCGAGCGTCTGGCCGAGTACCGTGCCCACCAGGCCGAGCTCGCCGAGCAGGCCGCGGCTGCGGCCGCCGAGCAGAACGACGCCGACGCGAACGCCGAGGGCGATGCGGAGGACGATGACCTCGACGACGTTGACGAGGATGAGGACGAAGACCTCGAGGACGACTCCGAAGAGGACGACCTCGAGGATGACGAAGACGACGATCTCGATGACGACGAGCTGACCAGTGAGCCGCGGCCCGTGCATGGCGGCGACCTCGATGGCGTCGACATCGACGAGCTGGACGACTCGGAGGAGTCCGCGGACGACACCGAGGACGACTCCGACGACGATGCTCTCGACGAGGACGACTCCGACGACGATGCTCTCGACGAGGACGACTCCGACGACGAGGAATGATCCCCCGCTGTCATGACGAAGGGGACCGCGCGGATCGCGCGGTCCCCTTCGTCATGCGTGGCGTGCTCAGGCGCCCTGACGCTCGAGCACGTAGTCGAGTGCGCGGGTCAGCTGCCGCACGTCGTCCGGCTCGATCGACACGAAGGTCGCCACGCGGAGCTGGTTGCGGCCGAGCTTGCGGTACGGCTCGGTGTCGACGATGCCGTTGGCGCGCAGCGTCTTGGCGATAGCGGCCGCATCGATCGACTCGTCGAAGTCGATCGTGACGACGACCGGGGAACGGTCGGCCGCGGCCGTCACGAAGGGAGTCGCCACATCGGATGCCGCGGCCCAGTCGTACAGGATGCCGGACGACTCGGCCGTGCGCGCTCCGGCCCACGACAGACCGCCGTTGTCGAGGATCCATCCGAGCTGGCTGTCGAGCAGATGCAGTGTCGTCAGCGCCGGCGTGTTCAGCGTCTGGTTCAGGCGCGAGTTGTCGACGGCGTTCTTCAGGCTGAGGAACTCCGGGATGTAGCGGCCGGAGCCGGCGATCCGCTCGATCCGGTCGATGGCTGCGGGCGAGACCGCGGCGAACCACAGGCCGCCGTCCGAACCGAGGTTCTTCTGCGGGGCGAAGTAGTAGACGTCGGCCTGAGCGGCGTCGAAGTCGATCCCTCCTGCCGCGCTCGTGGCGTCGATGACGGTGAGAGCGCCGTCGGCGGCGACGCGGGTGATCGGGGCGGAGACGCCGGTCGAGGTCTCGTTGTGCGGCCACGCATAGACGTCGACGCCGTCGACGATCTCGGCGACCGTGCTGGATCCGGGCTCAGCCTTGCGCACGTCGGGTGCATCGAGCCAGGGAGCACCGGCTGCAGCGGCGAACTTGCCGCCGAACTCGCCGAACACGAGGTTCTGGCTGCGTCGCTCGATGAGGCCGAAGGCTGCGGCATCCCAGAATGCGGTGGATCCGCCGTTGCCGACAATGATCTCGTACCCCTCGGGCAGCCGGAAGAGCGCTGCGAGGCGCTCGCGCACGCTGCCGACGAGGTTCTTCACCGGTGCCTGCCGGTGGGAGGTGCCGAGCAGCGTGGGACCGGCGGCGAGGAGCGCGTCGAGCTGCTCGCTCCGCACCTTCGAGGGGCCGCATCCGAAGCGGCCGTCGGCGGGCAGGAGGTCACGGGGAATCTCGATCGGCATGCGTCGAGTCTAGAGCGTGGCCTCCCGTGCGACCTCCCGCGTGACGCCCCGATGTCGATGCGGGAATGTAGGCTTGCCTAAGAAGACCCGGAGGGCCACATGACCGACCTGATCGACACCACGGAGATGTATCTCCGCACCATCCTCGAGCTGGAGGAGGAGAACATCGTGCCGCTGCGCGCGCGCATCTCGGAGCGCCTCGGGCATTCGGGTCCGACGGTCTCGCAGACGGTCGGGCGCATGGAGCGCGACGGTCTCGTCGTCGTGTCGGAGGATCGCACCCTGGAGCTCACCGAGTCGGGGCGCCGGAAGGCGGTCGACGTCATGCGCAAGCACCGTCTGGCTGAGCGCCTGCTCTCGGACGTGATCGGCCTCGACTGGGCGTTCGTGCACGACGAGGCCTGCCGCTGGGAACACGTCATGAGCGAGCAGGTCGAGCGTCGCCTCGTCGAGCTCCTCGGACACCCCACCGAGTCGCCGTACGGCAACCCGATCCCCGGGCTCGACCAGCTCGGCGACGCCCCCGCACGGACGTTCGACGAGGGCGTCATCGGGCTGGTGCAGAAGCTCAACGCGGCCGGCGCCCCGATCGAGGGAACGGTCCGTCGTCTCGCCGAGCCGGCCCAGGTCGACCCGGAGTTGCTCGAGCAGCTCCGCGACGCGGGGGTCGTGCCCGGCGCGAAGGGCGACTACCGCTTCAACGAGGGCTATGTGCTGATTCAGATGGAGGGCAAGGACGAGGGGCTCGAGCTCCCCGTCGAGCTCGCCTCGCACATCTTCCTTGTCGGAGAGCCCGCCTGAATCGCTCCTGACCGGGACTTCTCCTGCTCCCCGACGATTGCCAGGTTGGCAGGGTGACAGGATCGTTATCTTCCGGTAACCTCGGTGAAGTCGTCGGCGAAGAAGCCCGCTGACGATACCCGAGAGGATTCGCCTTCCAGGCTCGTCGTCCTCCCGGTAGGAACGCACAAAGTACCCGAAGCTACATTCGTGCCACGAGAGCAGAGTGCCGACGAGCCAGCGCTACCCGAGCGTGCAGGCGCAGGAGGATTCCGTTTTGGTCAAAGACATCCAGTCCGCGAACACACCTGAAGATCGACCCCTCGCCCGTCGCACGACCGCACGGGTCAGCGCGCGGACCGTGGTGAAGCCGCTGCGATCCGTCGCCATCTTCGGAGCAGTGGGCGCCCTGGTCGCCGCTGTCGCGCTCCCCGCCTACGCGGCGTCGAAGCCGGCCGAGAGCGCCGCGACCGTGCAGCAGATGGCCGCCGTCGACGCGCAGTCGCTCGTCGTCGCGTCGCAGGCGACATCGGCGCCTCTTGACCGCGGTACGTTCACCGCCACCACTCCCGACGAGATCGAGAAGAAGAAGGCGGAGGAGGCCGCAGCGGCCCGCGCCGCCGCCGCCGCATCGACGGCCTCCGCCTCGACCGGCGGTCGCACGTTCGACATCGGCGCCTACGCGCTCGTCTCGCCCGGCTCGGGCGAGGTCCGCTACCCGCTCCCGCAGGGCTCGTACAGCGTCAGCCGCACGGTCGGCGGCGCACACAACGGCGCCGACATGCTCGCACCGCAGGGAACCCCGATCTACGCCGCCGCCGCTGGCGTCGTGCGCCAGTCGGCCGAGAGCATCGGCGGGTACGGCGTCGCCGTCATGATCGACAGCGTCGTGGGCGGTCAGCGCGTGCAGACGACCTACGGTCACATGACGTACGGATCCCGTCAGGTCCAGGCCGGCGAGAGCGTGGCCGCGGGTCAGCTCATCGGCTTCGTCGGAAGCACCGGACGCTCGACCGCCAACCACCTCCACTTCGAGGTGTGGGTCAACGGCGGTCTTCTCGAGCCCATCGCCTGGCTCGCCGCGAACGCGGGCTGAGGCGTCCCAGCTCATCGCATCACCGGACACGCCTCCGATCGTTCACCCGGAGTTGGGCCGCACCCCCTCGTCGATGGGTTAGCCTGAACCCGTTGTCGCACAGGCGGGAGAAGCTGATGGACCGAATACCGAGCATCCGCACCATGGATGCCCTCGGTCGTCATGTCCTCCAGCATCGGCCGCAGGGACGCCACGGTGCTGCCGTGCGCAGAAGGCGCTGTCACTAGACAGCGCCTTTTTTCGTCCCTGCGAACGCTCGCGTCGGCGCGACCTCGTGTGAGTCGAGAGTGCCGGGAAGCCGTCCCGGCGGATCGAGAGGATGCTGATGCGCACACTGGTACTGAACGCGGGATACGAGCCCCTGGCCATCGTGTCGTTCAAGAGAGCACTGGTCCTGGTCATGAACGACAAGGCCACCGTGATCGAGCACGTCGAGGACGATCCCGTCTGGGGCAGCCACGGCGTCTACGACCGACCGGCCGTCATCATCCTGTCGAGATACGTGCGGGTGCCGTCGAGTCGCCGGGTACCCGTGACCCGGCGCGGAGTGCTGCGGCGCGACAACCATCGTTGCGGGTACTGCGGCAAGGCAGCCTCGACGATCGATCATGTGCTGCCTCGCTCGCGGGGCGGAGCCGACTCCTGGGAGAACCTCGTCGCGTGCTGCCTGCGCTGTAACAACGTCAAGAGCGACCGCACGCCGCAGGAGATGCGCTGGGAGCTGCGGATCACTCCGCGTCCGCCGCACGGCACCGCGTGGACGGTGCGCGGGAGTGAGCGAAGCGACCCGCGCTGGGAGCCCTACCTGGCGCTGGCGGCGTGAGGGGCGCGAGGTCGTTCCCGTAGACTGGTGTCCACGCCTTCGTAGCTCAGCAGGATAGAGCAGCCCTCTCCTAAAGGGCAGGTCGCTGGTTCGAATCCAGTCGAGGGCACTCTCTCCTGTCGTCAGGGACGGTCGCGTCGCCAGAGCTTCGACGGCCACCAGATCACGCGTCCGAGATCGTAGGCGAGCGCCGGCACGAGCAGCGAGCGCACGACGAACGTGTCGAGCAGCACGCCGAACGCGACGATGAACGCCAGCTGCACGAGGAACAGGATCGGGATCACCGACAGCGCCGCGAAGGTCGCAGCGAGCACCAGTCCGGCGGACGTGATGACTCCGCCGGTTATCGACAGCCCGCGGAGCACGCCCTCGCGCGTGCCGTGCGCCAGCGACTCCTCCCGTACGCGCGTCATGAGGAAGATGTTGTAGTCGATGCCGAGCGCGACGAGGAACACGAAGCCGTACAGCGGCACGGCGGGATCGGCACCCGGGAAGTCGAAGAGCCCGTTGAACATCAGCGCCGAGACGCCCATCGCCGTTCCGAACGACAGCACAGTGGTGATGATCAGGAGCACCGGGGCGAGGATCGACCGCAGCAGCAGCATGAGGATCAGCATGATCACGATGAGGATCACCGGGATGATCAGGTTCCGGTCGTGGATGGACGCGTCGTTCGTGTCGACTGCGGTGGCGGTGACGCCTCCCACGAGCGCGTCGAGCTCGTGCAACGACGAGCGGAGGTCGCGCACGGTAGCGCCCGCGGCATCCGAGTCCGCGGCATCCGTCAGCGTCCCCTGCAGCAGCACCCTCCCGTCGACGACGGTCGGCGCCGGCGCAGGGGTACCCGGCGGTCCGACCGCCGCGATCCCGTCGGCGGTCACGGGCGCCGAGCCGCTGGGCGAATCGGCGGCAACGACAGAGACGCCGTCGATGCCGTCGTCGGCGAGCAGCACGTCGGCGGCGTCCTGGAGACGATCCTCGTCCACCACGACGGAGACCGGGCTGCCGGAGCCGCCCGGGAAGTGCTCGCCGAGCGCGACCTGACCGTCGCGCGCCTCCGACGCTCCGAGCACGAGATCGGACTGCGCAACCCCCGAGGCATTCAGCTGGAGGACGCCGGAAGCTCCGGCCAGCAGTACGACGGTCGTGACGATCCAGATCACCCGCGGTCGCTTGGTGATGAGCCCGGCCAGACGCGCCCACAGGCCGGTGGTGCGCATGCCGTGCTCCTCCGCGACCACCTCCGGCTCGAATCGCGGACGACGTGGCCAGAACACCGCGCGCCCGAACAGCAGCAGGAGCGCCGGGAGAAGCGTCAGGGCCGCGAGCATCGCGAACACGATGCCGATCGCCGCGACGGGACCGAGGGTGCTGTTGGACTTGAGGTCGCTGAGCAGCAGGCAGAGCAGCCCGGCGATCACCGTGCCGCCGGAGGCGACGATCGGTTCGACGGAGCCCTTCCAGGCGGCGAGAAGGGCCGAGCCCTTGTCCTGCGCCACGCGGAGCTCTTCCCGGAACCGTGCGACGAAGAGGAGGGCGTAGTCGGTGGCCGCGCCGATCACGAGGATGAACAGGATGCCCTGGGTCTGCCCGCTGAGCAGCAGCACTTCGAACTTCGCGAGCCACCAGACGACCAGCAGAGCGACGCAGAGGGCGAACAGGCTCGTCGACAGGACCACGATCGGCAGCAGCAGCGATCGGTACACGAGCACGAGGATCACGAGCACCGCGAGGAGTGCGACGCCGAGCAGCAATCCGTCGATGCCGGCGAAGCCCGCGACGAGGTCGGCGCTGAAACCGGCGGGGCCCGTGATGTAGACGGTCACGCCGTCCGGGGCGGCCGAGCGGAGCTCGTCGCCGAGGGCGGACACGGCGTCGGCGAGCTCGGCCTCTCCGTCGATCGGGATGAAGGCCTGCATCGCCGCGCCGTCGTCGGAGGGGAGGGGCGGGGATACCTCCTCGCCGACGCCCTCGACCGACGGAGCGTCGGCCACGGCATCCGCGATCGCATCGAGCTGAGACGCGGACAGTTCGCCGTCGCCGACGAAGACCGCGACGGCGGGGATGGCATCGCTGTCGTTGAACTCGCCGAGCAATTGCTGCACCCGGGTCGCGTCGGAGGACTCAGGCAGGTAGCTCGTCTGGTCGTTCGACGACACCTCGTCGACCTTGCCGAACAGGGGGCCGCCGAGTCCCGCACCCACCAGCCAGACGAGGATCAGGGCGACGGGGATCAGGACGCGTGCCCAGGAGTGCCGCCTCGCTCGCTCCCGCCGCGGCGGCGCCTTCCGGTCCGTGGCGATCGGGGCGGGGGCTAGCTCAGGATCGGACATCGGTTTCCTTTCGGGAGGAACTCGGTGGACGTGAGGTATCGGATCAGGAGACCCAGGCCAGGATGAGGATCATCGTCGCCAGGAAGCCCGCGATGTAGTTGAGGGCGATGAATCGGCGCCAGGCGCGGTTCGTTCCGGCGGACGTCTCGTCGGTCACCGACCACCAGGGAGCCGCGTTCACGATGTAGGGCACCGCGAGCACGGCGGCGAGCGGACCGGGCCACGCGGTGAACAGCATTGCGATGCCGGCGAGTGCCCACAGCAGGATCGCGAGGCGGACGGTCGATCGCGCACCGATGACCGTCGCGATGGAACCGATGCCGCCCTCGCGGTCGGGAGCGATGTCCTGCACCGCGCCGAAGGCGTGCGCCGCCATGCCCCACAGGAAGAACCCGACCAGCACGATCACCAACGTCGGCGTCACGGAGGCCTCGGCGATGGCGAGTCCGACGATCGCCGGCGTCACGAAGTGCAGGCTCGACGTCGTGGAGTCGAGGAACGGGCGCTCCTTGAACCGCAGACCGGGTGCGGAGTACGCGATAACGGCGAAGACGCTCACGATGAGCCAGATCCAGGACGCCGGGTTGCCGATGGCGAAGAGGTAGACGAGGAAGGGGACGTTGGTGACCGCGGCGGCCCACAGCGTCGCCCGGTGGATGCGAGGGGAGAGCAGCGCTCCCTCGATCCCGCCCTTGCGCGGATTCGCGAGGTCGGAGGCGTAGTCGAACACGTCGTTGATCCCGTACATCGCGAGGTTGTACGGGACGAGGAAGTACAGCGTGCCGAGGATCAGCGTGAGGTCGATCTCGCGGGTGGTCAGCAGATAGGCGGCCGCGAAGGGGAACGCCGTGTTGATCCAACTGACGGGCCGGGACGACAGCACGATCTGGCGCAGGTCGCTCCCGAGCGTCGCGGCGGTCATGCGTCAGCCTCCCTGCCGCCCTCGGCGCGGCCGCTGTGCCGGCGAGCCCGCAGGAAGGCCCAGAGAGCCGGCAGCAGCACCGCGCCCGCCACCGGGTAGGCGAAGTCCTCGAGCGGGGCGAGTCCGATGTGCACCCCGAGCAGATGGTCGGGGGAGTAGTGGAAGAGCCCGCTCGCGATCATGATGCTGTCGAACACCGCGGTGAGCGCGATCAGGGCGAGCGCGGCGATCGCCAGAGCGGCCGCGCGCGGACGCCGCGCGCGAGGCGTGAGAGACACGAGGACGACGGCGGCGACCGCGGCCGCGCCGAGGAACCAGGCCGCGAGCTGCAGGTAGGTCATGACGCCCGCTGCTCTCGCCGGCGTCGTCGGAGGGCGCCGAGCACGCGCGCGGCGCCGGTGTAGAGGATCATCGTGCAGATGACGAGGAAGGCCAGGAAGACGGGCTCCTCGATCGGCAGCTCGGGAGCGAGCACGATCCCCGTGGCGATCGAACCCTCGCCGCGGAAGAAGATGCCCTCGGCGATACCCGCGACGTCCCAGACGAGGAAGAACACGAGACCGACGACCGTGACGACGGACGCCGATAGCGCGTCCCTCCAGAAGAACAGCCGGAACCGTCGATCGAGCAGGAGCATGCAGCCGAGCGATACGAGCAGGCTCGCGAGGTAGACGATGCCCATCACACGGCGTCCCCGACGGGCGCGGCGGAGGGCAGCGGAAGCGGTCCGCCGGAGTGATCGCCGCGGATGCGCTTCAACACGATCTCGGCGCTGATGAGGCACATGGGCACGCCGACGCCCGGTGCCGTCGTGCCGCCCGCGTAGTAGAGGCCCGAGACCTTGCGCGAGACGTTCTGGGCGCGGAACATCGCGCTCTGCGAGAGGATGTGAGCCGGACCCAGCATTCCTCCGCGCCACGAGTTGTAGTCGTCGCGGAAGTCCGCGGGCCCCTTCGTCTCGCGCACGACGATGCGGTCGCGCAGGTCGGGGATGCCGGCCCACGTCGAGATGAGCTCGATCGCCTCGTCGGCGGCACGCTCGATCGCCGGCGAGCCCGCTCCGTCGGAGCCGCCGCCGCCGAGGTCGACGTCGGCGGGGACGGGGACGAGCACGAACAGGTTCTCGTGACCCTCCGGGGCGACGCTGTCGTCGCTCGCGCTCGGCCGGCACACGTAGGTCGACGCCGGAGAGGGGATCGCGGGGCTGTCGCCGAAGATCGCGTCGAAGTTCGCGTCCCAATCGTCGGTGAAGAACAGCGAGTGGTGAGGGAGCTGCGGGAGCTCGCCGCGGACGCCCAGCATCACGAGCACCGCTCCGGGCCCGCTCGTGCGGTGCCGCCACCAGTTCTCCGGGTACGTGCGGAGCTCTGGGGGAAGCAGGACGTTCTCGGTGTGGTGCAGGTCGGCTGCCGACACGACGATGTCCGCGTCGGCGACACGGGCGGCGCCGTCGGCATCCCGCCACTCGACGCCCGTGGCGGCGGTGGTGCCGGAGCGTCGCTCGGTGCGAATCGCCGTGACGTCGGCATCCGTGACGATCGTCACCCCCGCCTGCTCGGCCAGCTCGGCGATGCGTTCGACGACCCGCCAGAATCCGCCCTGCGGGTAGCTCACGCCCTCGTCGAGGTCGAGCGCGCTCATGAGGTGATACATCGCCGGCGCGCTGCGCGGGTCGGTGCCGAGGAAGACGGCCGGGTATCCGAGCAGCTGACGCAGGACCGGATCCCGGAATCGCCGAGCGGCGAAGGACTCCAGACGGGTGCCGAGCAGAGTCGCGAGACGGGGCCCTGCGCCCAGGACCTCTTTCGTGGCGAGAGTGCTCCACTTCGTGAACGGGTTGTACAGGAAGTACCGCTCGGCCATGTCACGCGCGTGGTGCGCGGAGTCGAGATAGTCGTCCAGGCGAGCGGCGGAACCCTGCTCGCGCGCCTCGAACAGCATCGCGACCTCTGCGCGGCCTCTGGGAACGGTTATCGGCGCGGAGGGGCCGTCGGCACTCGGCGCCCGGAACACCCGGTAGCCGGGGTCGAGCGGCGTGAGGTCGAGCTGCTCCTGCGTCGAGGAACCCATCATCGCGAAGAAATGGTCGAACACCTCGGGCATCAGGTACCAGGAGGGTCCGGAATCGAATCGGAATCCGTCGCGCTCGATGGTGCCGGCTCGGCCGCCGATGCGGGAGTTCTTCTCGAAGACGGTCACCTCGTGTCCATCGCGGGCGAGCAGTCCGGCCGCCGCGAGACCGGCGACTCCGCCGCCAATGACGGCGACGCGGCTCATCGGTCACGCTCCAGCGCAGTGACGGCGACGGCCCGAGCGGCGAGCAGCGCCTTGATCGGGTCGGGAACCCGCACCCGGCGCTCGTACAGCTGCGCGGCGGGCGTCCTGGCCACTCGCCGCATCAGCGCCTCGAACAGCGCGAGCGCGCTGCGGACGGCTGCGCGGGCGTCCTTGGGGAGCAGGGGGATCGAACGACGGGCGTCGTCGAGCTGAGCGGTCACGGTTCGTACCCATTCGTCGCGGTCGGAATCGGTGAGGCGCCCGGAGTCGCCGAGGTATCCGCGCTGCAGGCGATCGGTGTCGTCGGCGAGGTCGCGCAGGAAGTTGACGTTCTGGAAGGCGGCGCCCAGCTGCCTGGCGCCGTGCGTGAGCACCGCGAGCTCCTCCTCGGTGCGCGACTCGTCACGGAGGAAGACGCGCAAGCACATGAGTCCGACGACCTCGGCTGAGCCGTACACATAGCGTTCGTGGGCGTCCGCGTCGTACGCGGCGAAGGCGCTCGCGCTCGCGATGTCGGCGGCCATGGAGTCGAAGAACGGCTGCGTCAGGTCCTCCCCGATCCCGCACTCGCGCGCGGTCCTGGCGAACGCGTGCAGGATCAGGTCAGTGCTGTAGCCGACGGTCATCGAGCGGTGCGTCGCCGCGACATACGACGCGAGAGCCTCAGTCTGCGCCGAGGCGTCCAGACCGGCCTGTGCGGCGACGCCGTCGACGATCTCGTCGGCGATACGCACCATAGCGTAGATGTTCCGCACATGCTGACGGTGACGCGCTCCGAGCAGCTTCGTCGCCAGACCGAAGGAGGTCGAGTAGGTGCGGATGACCTCGGTGGATGCGGTGTCGGCAGCGCGGCTGAAGCGTCCGAGGCTCTCGTCCCCGTCCGCGCTCGGGATCGAGGTCATGCGCGGCGGCCCTCCAGGCGGGAGACCGTGGACAGGATCGTGTGCGCGGCATCCGTGCCGATCTCGCCCGTGAGCTGCGCGTCGGCGAGGAGGGTGTGCACGGCGTCGAGCTGATCGCCGACCAGGTCGGTGACGAAGGCCTCTGCCCCGCAGGTGCGCAGCAGGTCGCGGAGTTCCTCGGCGTCCCCGAGGCTCAGGTCGGCAGAGCCGAAGCGCGGGGCGATGTCGGCCCAGGAGCCCGTCGAGCGCGCATAGGCGATGATCGCGGTCTCCTTGCCTTCGCGCAGGTCGGAGTACGCATCCTTACCGTGGGACCGATGGTCGCCGAACACGCACAGCAGGTCGTCCTGCAGCTGGTAGGCGAGCCCGATGTGTCGGCCGATGCTCGTCAGCGTCCGCTCGGCGGACGTGGAGGACCCCGCGAGCAGCGCGGCCGCGCGAAGCGGGAGCGAGAACGAGTAGGTGGCGGTCTTGTACACGCTCATGCTGAGGATCGTCGTGAGGTCGGGCGCGATGATCCCATGGCTGAGCGCGACGTCCGTGTGCTCACCCGCCACGGTCTCGACGATCGTCTCCTCGACGAGGTCGAGCAAGCGTGCGCGCACGTCTGCGGAGACGTCGGCGCGTGCGAAACCCATGACTGCGGCGGTGAGGAGCAGGTCTCCCATGAGGATGGCGCTCGACCGCGCCCAGTGCAGCGCACCCTCCTCTGTGGCGGCCGGTGTGCCGGCCGCCAGGGTGCCGATCAGGTTCGGCCGCTTCCGTCGCGTGAGATCCCCGTCGATGACGTCGTCGTGCAGGAGGAACGCGTAATGGAGCAGCTCGATGTGCGCCGCGACCTCGACGGCCGCCGGAGTCAGAGTCGATGGATCGCCGAGGGTGAGAGCGCGATGGATGTCGAGCAGCAGTCGCGGGCGGACGAGTTTGCCGCCCAGGGAGTGGTCGGCCGCAGCGCGCCACAGGGCGGCGAACTCCGACCCGTACGTCTCCGCGGCTGCGCTGTGGTGGACGAACCGCTGACGCAGGGCTTCCTCGATGCGAGTGCCCATGTCTTCGTGGATCGCCGCGGACGTCATCGTCATACCGCCCCTCGCTCGCGCATGAGGGGCAGCTGCTCGACGAGCCACGGACTGAACGCGAAGGGGGCTGCGGCCACGGCGGATGCGAACTCGGCAGCGTCGACCCATGCCCACTCCGAGACCTCATCGGGGTCGGGGGAGAGGAGCCCGTCGGCGACAGCGACATGAACCGGGCAGATCTCGTTCTCGACGATGCCGCTCGCATCGACCGCGCGGTAGCGGTACTCGGGAACGACCACGGAGATGTGGGAGATGCGCAGGCCGAGCTCCTGCTGCGCTCGCCGCGTCACCGCGTCCTGCATGCTCTCATCGGGTCGGGGATGCCCGCAGAAGCTGTTCGTCCAGACGCCGGGCCAGGTGCGCTTGGACAGGGCGCGACGGGTGACGAGCAGGCGCCCGTCGCCGTCGATCACGTAGCAGGAGAACGCGAGATGGAGCGGAGTGTCGGTGGTATGCACCGCCTCTTTGGCCAGCACTCCGATGGCGATGCCGTCGGGGGAGAGGAGGGTGACCTCGTCCATCTGGGAAACCTCCTCGATTTCGCTAGCTTAGCTAATAATCAACATAACATGATTCCAATGGTGTGTAGCATGATGGCATGAACGAGCGATCCGCCGCCAGCCCCGTCGAGGGTGCCGTGTCGGACGCGCGCGACGCAACCGGCTTCTCCTCAGACGGACTCGCGCATGCCGCGATCTACGACGTGGAGGCCAGTGACCCGCGAAGCTCGCTCATCGACCGCAGCGGAGTCGCACCGGAGGACCTCCGACAGATCGCGGCGCTCATGGGAGCGATCGGCGAACTCAGGGATGCCGAGCAGAAGCTGTCTCTCGCGTCGCGCCGGTACATGCGCCTCAATGACACCGACATGCGGGCGCTGCACTATCTGATCGTGTGCGCGAACAAGGGCGTGACTGCGACTCCTGGAGGCATCGCGACGCATCTCGGGATCTCGACCGCGTCGACGACGAAGCTGCTCGACCGACTCGAGCGCGGTGGCCACATCCGTCGCGCACCGCACCCCACCGATCGGCGTGCACTCGCGATCACGATCAGCCCGGAGACCCGTCAGGCGGCGATGGATACCGTGGGCGCGCAACAGGCCAAGCGGTTCTATTCGGCCGCCCGATTGACGCGCGAGGAGCGCGATGTCGTGATCCGCTTCCTCGCCGACATGACTCAGGAGATCACGCTCCGGGATGAGCCATGGGCGCAAACCGGAGACGTGGTCTCCGACTGAGTCTCAGTGCGCGGCGTTGTACGCCTCGATGACGGGGGCCGGAATACGACCGCGCTCCGAGAGGCTGTAGCCGTTGTCGTTCGCCCAGGCGCGGATGGCCGCGACCTCGGGATTCCTCGTGGCCCGCTTGCGTGAGCCCGTCGAACGCGAGGAGGAGGAGCCGCCGCCTGCGCGGCGACCCGCGGAGATGTACGGCTCGAATGCTGCGCGCAATTCCTTCGCGTGATCGTCATTCAGATCGATCTCGTAAGCCGTGCCGTTCAGCGAGAAATGCACGGTCTCGCCTTCGCCCGCCTCCAGGACGGTGCCGTCGATGTCGTCGACCAGTTGGTGCACAATTCTCTTCGCCATGGAAAAGACGATACCGGGCGCGGCGCAATGAGGACAACGCGGATTACGCAGCTGACGATGATTCGGTCGAAAAGCGCCCGCGGGTCGTCGTCAGGGCAGCAACCCGAAACGGCGCGCTTTCGCCACAGCGGCATGACGCGTCGATGCGTCGAGTTTCGACATGGCTGTGCCGAGATACGCCTTGACCGTTCCCTCTCGCAGACCCAATTGCAGAGCGATCTCCGCATTCGTTGCGCCGAGAGCCGCGCAGGCCAGGACATCGGTCTCGCGGCGGGAGAGATGCACGGTCGGAACGGGGGCGGTCGCGGTCGTCACCGAGTCGCCCGCCAGCGCCACCAATCGATGCTCCACCTGGGCGATCCTCTCGCGAAGGCCGGGGTCGTCGACGGCGGCGGCGATGCTGCGCAGTTCCGCGAAGCTCTCCCGCAGCTCCTCGCGCTGCGGAGTGGCGACGGAGTCGGCGGTCGGGTCGACGGCGCGCAGACGACGAGCCACCTCGTCGCGGATGCGCAGCTCGTCCGCCACGGATTGCGCGACCTGCATGGCGGGAGCCGTCGTGACCCCGCCCTCCGGCGTGCGATCCCAGGCTCCGGCGTACAGCACACCGCGCGGTCGCCCGCTCACGACGATGGGCAGCGCGAGCAGCGTACGAAGGCCTTCGCCGAGGACGAAGACGTCATAGTCGTGGGTGATCTGCTGCGATGAGCCGTAGTCGTTGGTCATGCGCGGCCGCAGCTCGATCATCGCCCGTCCGCCGAGGCCCCGTTCGGGCCGGACGCGAAGTCCATCGAGACTGTGGGTGCGATTCCCGACGATGCTCGTGACGCTCACCACGCCCTCGTCGATCAGACCGCCGAAGGCCACGGGGAATCGGGTGCGCTGAGCGAGCTCGCGCACCGCGCGGGCGACGAGCTCGGTCTCGGACTCCATGCCGGTGGGAGCGCTCACGACTACCTACTTTCGGGGGTGACGGCGCCGTTCCCCGTTTCGTAGCGTCGACCCTACCACTCGCCCGGCACCCCCGTGCGAGCCGACGAACATGTGGCAAGGAGGCCCCATGAGCGACCACACAACGGCCGATTCGGCGGGAGCGATCGATTACATCGCCGTCGAGCAGTCCTCTCGATTCCGCACTCTCAAACGGACGCAGCGATCATTCATCTTCCCGCTCGCGGCGTTCTTCCTCATCTGGTACTTCGTGTACGTCCTGCTCGCGGCATTCGCCACGGAATTCATGGCGCAGCGCGTCTGGGGAGATATCACGGTCGGGCTCCTGTTCGGGCTCGGTCAGTTCGTGACGACCTTCGCCATCACGATGGGCTACGTCGCATTCGCGAATAGAAGGCTCGACCCGATCGCCAGCGAGATCCGCGGGGATCTCGAGAATGCGCAGGGTGAGGCGTGAGCGCCGTGCACGCGGCGAGCGAATCACTCGCCGTCGAGAGCAACCCGATCCTGAACATCTCGATCTTCGTCGCATTCGTCGCCGTGACGCTCTTCATCGTCATCCGGGCGAGCCGCAACAACAAGACGGCCGCGGACTATTACGCCGCTGGACGTTCTTTCACCGGGCCGCAGAACGGATTCGCGATCGCGGGCGACTATCTCTCCGCCGCGTCATTCCTGGGCATCTGCGGAGCCATCGCGATCAACGGATACGACGGCTTCCTGTATTCGATCGGATTCCTCGTCGCATGGCTGGTGGCGCTGCTGCTCGTGGCGGAGCTGATGCGCAACACCGGGAAGTTCACGATGGCCGACGTGCTGTCGTTCCGATTGAAGCAGCGCCCCGTTCGCATGGCTGCGGCGATCACGACGCTGGCGGTGTGCTTCTTCTATCTGCTCGCGCAGATGGCAGGGGCGGGCGGCCTGGTCTCGCTTCTGCTCGGCATCGACGGGCGGGTCGGCCAGTCCGTCGTGATCGCCGTCGTCGGGGTGCTGATGATCGTCTACGTGCTCATCGGCGGCATGAAGGGCACGACCTGGGTTCAGATCGTTAAGGCCTTCCTGCTGATCGGCGGGGCGCTCGCCATGACGATCTGGGTGCTCGCGATCAACGGCTTCAACCTCAACACGCTCCTGGAGGCGGCCGTCGCGAACTCCGACAAGGGAGAGGCGATCCTCGGGCCGGGACTGCAGTACGGCGCGAATCCCTGGGACTTCCTCTCGCTGGGCATGGCGCTCGTGCTCGGCACGGCCGGTCTCCCGCATGTTCTCATGCGCTTCTACACCGTGCCGACGGCGAAGGAGGCCCGCCGTTCGGTCGTGTGGGCGATCTGGCTCATCGGCGGCTTCTACCTGCTGACCCTCGTGCTGGGCTACGGCGCCGGAGCGCTGGTGGGCGCGGACGTCATCGCCGCCGCCCCCGGCGGACCGAATTCCGCGGCACCCCTGCTCGCCCTGTACCTCGGCGGGCCTGTGCTGCTCGGCTTCATCTCGGCCGTGGCGTTCGCCACGATCCTGGCCGTGGTGGCCGGACTCACCATCACGGCGGCTGCGTCCTTCGCGCATGACATCTATGCGAACGTCATCCAGAAGGGGAAGAAGGATGCCGCGGGTAAGGCCGTCGAACCGGATCCGAACGGCGAGGTGCGCGTCGCCCGCCGCACGGTGGTCGTGATCGGCATCCTCGCGATCGTCGGCGGCATCGGCGCGCAGGGGCAGAACATCGCCTTCCTCGTCGCCCTCGCCTTCGCGGTCGCGGCCTCGGCCAACCTGCCGACGATCCTGTTCTCGCTGTTCTGGCGTCGCTTCACCACTCGCGGTGCCGTGTGGAGCATGTACGGCGGTCTGGGAGCGGCCATCATCCTCATCGTGCTGTCGCCGGTCTTCTCGGGGTCGCCGACCTCGATGATCCCCGGCATCGACATCGTGCTGTGGCCGATGAACAACCCGGGCATCGTGTCGATCCCGCTCGGCTTCTTCCTCGGCTGGCTCGGCACCGTGACGAGCAGGACGAAGGAATCGCCACAGCTCGCCGCCGAGATGGAGGTGCGCTCCCTCACGGGCTTCGGAGCAGAGAAGGCGGTGGACCACTGACCGAGTCTCCGCCCTGACCGATCGCTCGTCGATCGACGCCGGCGCTCGCGTGGACCCCGGCGGCCTACACGCCGGGGTCCACGCCGTCTTGCCGGAGCGCGGTCACCTCTGGGACTCGAGGTCGAGCAGGTACCGCTTGCGCTCCGGGTGCGCGCCGTACTGGCCCGGTGTTCCGTCCGCCCGGACGACCCGGTGCACCGGGACGATGATCGAGAAAGGGGTGTGACGGCACGCCGTGCCTACGGCGCGCGCCGCCCCCCGGTGCCCCGCCAGAACCGCAACCTCGCCGTAGCTCAGGGTCTGTCCCCACTCGATCTCGCTGATCACCTGCAGAGCTGTCCGCGCGAAACCGGAGGTCAGGCGCCAGTCGAACGGCAGATGCTCATCGAAGCGCACCGGTACGCCGTCGAAGTAGTCGTCGAGCACGGAGACCAGATCGTCGGCGGCACCGGGGTCGGGTTCGGGGGTCGCCTGCAACTGGTGGGCCACGTTCTCGAGCAGCCACGGAACCGAAGGGTCGGCCGCTTCGGAGAGGTCGAAGCGCACGATCCCCTGATCCGAGAAGACCGCGAGGGCGTCGCCGAACGGCGTGGGGGCGAAGTCGTAGCGGAAGGTCATGGATCCATCCTGACGGCCCCGCCTTCGTCGCGGGGACGAGTTCGGCTCGCGCGATGGCTTCCGTGGATCGATCGCGGCATCGACCCTTCGTGCAGAAGGAGTCGGTGGGGCTTGCAGCCGCCCGAGCGGCCTGAAATGCCGTGAAACCCGCCAGGGATACCGCGGTCGCGCCGGGTCGCGCCTAATGTGTGAGTTGTGTGGCGACGAGAAGGCAAGGCTGTGGACGACGCAGCGAACGACGCCTCGGTGACCCTCGGCGAGCTGCACGACTCGGCATCCGGCGTGCAGGTCGCTCACGCCGCCGAAGCCGAGCGCACTCGGCTGCGGGCGGAGGCCGCCGATCTCGGCGGAGCATCGCCGCTCGTGACGTTCCGCGACACGGTCGAGTCCGGCATCGACATCTCCAAGGCCCATCCGGGCAGCCTCCCCCAGTTCATCACGGGCAAGTCGACGCTGCTCTCGAACCTCTTCCGCGACGAGGTCGGCCTCCGCACCGCACGACTCGCCGCTGAGCGGATCACCGCCAAGAACACCGAGCTGCGCACGGTGCGGGGCATCGAGGCCGTTCACCTCGCCGTCGGCGTCGCCGGATGGCGCATCGGGGGAGCGGACTTCGCCGCCCCCGTCCTCCTGAGGCCGCTCGCCATCCGCAGACACCACTCCGATTTCGAACTCAAGCTGCAGGGGTCGTTCGAGGTCAACCCGGAGCTCGTGCGCATCGCACGTGAGCACTTCGGGATCTCGATAGACGCCGCAGCCCTCGCCGCGCTCGCCTACGACGGCGGGATCTTCAAGCCGCAGCCCGTGATCGACAGCCTGCGCGGCATCACGCGTTCCATCGACACGTTCTCGGTCACACCGAGGCTCGTCGTCTCGACGTTCGCGGATGTCGGCGGCGCGATGTCCCGGGACGCGGTGAACCTCGACCACCTCGTCCTCAATGCGCTCGGAGGCCATGTCGGCGACCGCGAACAGGTCTCGGCGCGCCGCCCCGCACCTCACCACACGGGTCCGGATGACCGTGCGCCGGCCTCCGACAATCTGCTCCTCGACGCGGATGCCGAGCAGGAGGCAGTGCTGGCCCGCATCGCCGCCGGCCACTCGCTGACGGTCGCCACCCTGCCGGGAACCGGCGGCACTCAGACGGTCATCAATGCGCTCGGCGAGCTCGTGCGCAACGGCAGGCGCGTGCTCGTGGTGTCGGCCCGACGGTCGACGCTCGACGGCGTGCGACACCGCCTGTCCGGGATCGGATTGGACAGCCTGGCCGTCTCGCCCGCGAGCGTCCGTCGGGATCTCGTCCGCGCGATCGGTCGGAATGAGAAGGCCACTGCGCCGAAGGTCAGCGACGTCGACGATGCGCTCGTGCGGCTGCGCACGGTGCTGCGCGACTACCGGCGTGCGCTCACCGCGCCCGCCGTCGGCACCGACGCCTCGGTCCTCGACGCCACACGGCACCTGACGCGGCTGGCGTCGCTCCCGCATCCGCCATCCACGACAGCCCGGCTCAGTGCCGAGACGCTGCGGCGCCTCGCCGGCGATCGGTCGGCCGCGGCATCCGCCCTCGCACAGGCAGCGCGCCTGGGCGAGTTCCGCTTCGGTCCCGACGACTCTCCCTGGTACGGCGTCACCTTCACGAGCACCGAAGCCGCGCGGGCGGCGCACGAGCTCGCCGGGCGTCTGCACGCCGACAGCGTGCCCGCGCTTCTCGAGCGCGGCTACGCCCTGATCGCCCAGACGCACATGCGCCCGTTCTCGACCATCGACGAACTGGGCGAGTATCTGCGTCTCCTGCAGGGGATCCGGGACACTCTCGACCGGTTCAGCCCGACCGTCTTCGAGCGACCGCTGGGTGAGCTCATCCAGGCGCACGGATCGCGACGCGATTCCCCAGGCATGTCGGGCGCGAATCGCCGTCGTCTCCGCCGGCTCGCGAAGGAGTACGTGCGACCGGGTGTGCACATCACCGAGATGCACGAGGCCCTCCTCCGTATCCAAGCCCAGCGGACGCAGTGGCAGCGGTGCGTCGATGCCGGGGTCGCTCCGGAGATCCCCCTGGGGCTCGCCGAGGTGTACTCCTCCTGGCAGCGTGTCGCCGCAGAGCTGTCCGAGCTCGACGCCGCCCTGGGCCGTCGCGAGCCGCTCGCGTCGCTCCCGGTGGCGCGGTTGGTGCGAATGCTCGCGGGTCTCGCGGCGAAATCCGACGTGTTCGACAACCTCGTCGAGCGCGCACAGCTTCGGGATCGTCTCGCCGACCTCGGGCTGGAGCCGCTGCTGGCCGAACTCTCGGTGCGGCACGTGTCGGAAGCCCGCGTCGGCGACGAACTCGAGTTCGCGTGGTGGCAGTCGCTTCTCGAACGAGCGCTGCAGGACGACCGCTCGCTGCTCGGCGCGAACACCGCCGTCGTGGATCGTCTCGAGCGCGACTTCCGTCTCGTCGACGAGGCCCATGCTGCGATGGCAGGACCGCTGCTGGCGTGGCAGCTCGCGAACCAGTGGAAGATCGCCATCGTCGACGAGCCGCAGCAGTCGCAGCACCTGCGCAGCGCGCTGAAACAGGCGAGCTCGACCACCGCCGAGATCGTGAGTGCAGCGCCGACCCTCGTCGACGTGCTCGCGCCGGTGTGGATATCCTCGCCGTATCTGGTACCCGAGATCCCCGACTCCGTCGAGTTCGACACCGTGCTCCTCGTCGATGCGGCGGCCATCAACCTCGCGGAAGCCGCACCCGCCATCCGGCGCGCCCGCCAGGTCGTGGCGTTCGGCGACCCGGTGACGCAGCGGCCGACCCCGTTCCACATCGCGGTCGACCCGGACGTGACGTGGGAGGCGGAGGTGCCTTTCGACGCCGTCTCGGTGTTCGAGCGCCTGTCCGAGCTGCTTCCGGTGATGACGCTCACGCGCAGCTACCGCGCGGGCGGCGAGGATCTCGCCGAGCTGATCAACGACGCGTTCTACGGCGGCGAGATCGTGTCGTTGCCTTGGGCAGGTTCGTACCTCGGACGCGGCAGCCTGACCGTGGATTACGTCGAGGGCGGCACCGGCGCCCCCGATCCGATCTCGGGTGCGGTCGAGAGTCCAGATGCCGAGGTCGCCAGAGTGGTGACCCTCGTCGTCGAGCACGCCGTCCACCGCCCGGAGGAGTCGCTCATGGTCGTCACGGCCAGTCGGCGCCACGCCGAGCGAGTGCGTGCTGCCGTGACCTCGGCGTTCGCCGGGCGTTCCGACGTCGCCGACTTCGTCGGTCGCGACACCGCGGAGCCCTTCGCCGTCCTCGCGCTTGAGGAGTCCGTGGCGGAGAGCCGGGATCGGGTGATCCTGTCGCTCGGCTTCGGCCTGACCAAGCACGGCCGCGTCCTGAGTGACTTCGGCGATCTGTCGACCCCCGACGGCGAGAGGCTCCTGACCGTCGGCATGACCCGCGCTCGGCGATCCATGGTGATCGTGTCGTCGATCCGCCCGTCGGCGTTCGACGACGGGCGTCTGGAGTACGGCGCGGCGACGCTCATGTCGATCCTCGGCGGGCTCGCCTCGCGTGGACGAGACGCCCGCCTGGAGGACCTCGCCG
Organism: Microbacterium hydrocarbonoxydans; assembly: GCF_023715885.1. Taxonomy (GTDB): domain Bacteria; phylum Actinomycetota; class Actinomycetes; order Actinomycetales; family Microbacteriaceae; genus Microbacterium; species Microbacterium hydrocarbonoxydans_C. The sequence continues at coordinate 418,625 of NZ_JAMBOY010000003.1, forward strand.
ATCCGCTGACCCTCGCTCTCGCGCGCGAGCTCCGTCGTCTCGGCGCGGCAGTCGACGTCGACTACCGCGGTCTGCTGCCCCTCGTCGCGCAGCACGGCGGCAAGGCCGTCGTGATCGAGTGCGATCCCGAGACCCGGGGCGAGTCGTTGCGCGAGACCCTGCGGCTGAGGCCCCATGTGCTCCGCCGACTCGGTTGGCACTACGTGCGCGTGCACGCGTTCGATCTCTACAGCGACCCGGTCACCGCGGCGACCCGTATCGCCGGAGTCCTCGGAATCTCGCCGTCGGCTCCGCGCGCCGAGGACGACACGCAGCCGATCGACACCGTCGACCCCCGAAATGGCTGAGGATCCCGAGCGGCGTGAGCAGGCCGAGCGGCGGCAGAGGGTCGTGCGGGTGCCGGGCAGCCGTCGCGCGCGCCTGACGCCCGTCGACGGATCGGATCCCGCCCCGGAGACTCCGGAGCGGCGGCAGTCACCGGCATCCGCCCCGCGGGGAACGAAGGGTCCGAACGATGATCGGATGCTCGGAGACGTGCCGCCGCACTATTGAGCGGCGCTCGGCCGCCCGATGCGGATCAATCGCGAGCGCTGCTGCGCGCGAGCAGGTCGCGGATCTCGATGAGCAGCTCGGTCTCGGTCGCCGCGGCCGGCTCCTCCTGCGGCTCCTCGGCCGGGGTGCCCTTGCGTGCCTCGACGTGCGCCTTGAACGTGTTCATGGGGAGGACGAAGACGAAGTAGACCACCGCGGCCACCGCGAGGAAGCTGATGATCGCCGAGATCAGGTCACCGAGCGGGAAGGTGACCTCGTTGCCGTAGATGTTGGTGACGGTGGGGCCGAACTCGCCGGCCGCATCGGCCTCGAAGAAGAGGGCGACGAGCGGGTTGATGAGGCTGTTCACGACGGCGGTGACGATCGCCGTGAACGCCGTGCCGATGACGACGGCGACGGCCAGGTCGATCACGTTTCCGCGGAGCAGGAAGTCCTTGAAGCCTTTGAGCATGAGAGTTCTCCGATCGGTCGTGCGTCAGGAGGAAGCCGGTGCCGCAGCGGGCGCCGCGGTCGTGCTCGATGACGACTCTGACTTCGATGATGCCGAAGCATCCTTCTTCGCTCCAGACCCGCCCCGCGAGTCGGTGCGATAGAAGCCGGATCCGTTGAACGTCACGCCGATCGATCCGTACTGCTTGCGCAGCTCGCCTCCGCACTCGGGGCAGACCGTCAGCGCGTCGTCGGAGAAGCTCTGCACGGCGTCGAAAGCGTGGCCGCAGGCGCGGCAGGCGTAGGCGTAGGTGGGCATGGCGGTCCTCGTCGGTCAGCGTCGCGTGGGCGACAGGAGAAGAGTCTGGGTCGGCGTCACGACGCCGTTCACCGGCTGGTCGTGCACCTCGCTCGGCAGGGAGTCGAGCACCTCGGAATCATAGATCACGGCGTAGACGGGTGGGCACTTCTCCATCGAGCCGATGGTCTTGTCGAAGTAGCCGCGACCCCACCCCATGCGCATGCCGGTACGGTCGACGGCGGCGGCGGGGATGATCATGAGATCGACGTCGTTGACGGCGATCGGGCCGAGGACCTCGCCCGTGGGTTCGGGCAGTCCGAACAGGCCCTCGGAGGTCTCGTCGTCGTCGCTCGCGACGGCCCAGTCAAGGAGTCCGTCCGCGCGAGTCACGGGGAGCAGCACGCGGATGCCACGGCGTACGGCCGCTTTCACGAAATCCCTGGTGCCCGGTTCGGTCGTCGTCGACAGGAAGCACGAGATGGATCCAGCGCCGAGTTCCTCGATCAGGTCGTCCAGTCGTTCGGCGATGGCGGATGCCGCGTTCTCGCGCTGCGCATCGCTCAGCAGCTGTCGCCGCTCGCGGAGTTCCGCGCGGAGTGCGCGCTTCTCGTGCTCGACGTCGTTCGCCATGCCTCAGAGTCTACGGCGAGGCGTCCCACTAGGCTGTGGGGATGGGCCACCAGAAGATCAAAGCCGTCATTCCCGCAGCCGGACTGGGAACACGATTCCTGCCGGCGACGAAGGCGATGCCGAAGGAGATGCTGCCGGTCGTCGACAAGCCCGCGATCCAGTACGTCGTCGAAGAGGCCGCGGCAGCGGGCATCGAAGACATCCTCGTCATCATCGGACGCAACAAGAACGCCATCTCGAACCACTTCGACTCCGTGCCGGAGCTCGAGGTGAAGCTCATGGAGAAGGGCGACACCGGGCGCCTCGAGCGCGTCATGAAGTCGAGCGACCTCGCCGACATCCACTTCGTTCGTCAGGGCGAGCCCAAGGGCCTCGGGCACGCCGTGCTCCGCGCGCGTACGCACGTCGGCGACAGTTCTTTCGCGGTTCTGCTCGGTGACGACCTCATGGATGAGCGCGACCCGCTGCTGACCGAGATGATCGCCGAACACGAGCGCACCGGTGCGGCCGTCGTCGCCCTCATGGAGGTCGATCCCTCCAGCATCCACATGTACGGCGCCGCCGCCGTCGAGGAGCTCGAGGGATCGGATGCCGTGCGCGTCACCGGTCTCGTCGAGAAGCCCGCTCAGGAGGACGCCCCGTCGAACCTCGCCATCATCGGCCGCTACGTGCTGCCCGCATCCGTGTTCGATGTGCTCGAGCGGACGGAGCCGGGCAAGGGCGGCGAGATCCAGCTGACCGACGCGCTGCAGGAACTCGCGACGGACCCCGACGGTCCGGGAGTCGCCGGCGTCATCTTCCGCGGTCGGCGCTACGACACGGGCGACCGCGTCGACTACATCAAGGCCATCGTCCAGCTCGCCTCCGACCGTGAAGACCTCGGTCCCGAGCTGCGCCCCTGGCTGAAGGACTTCGCGGAACGCCTCTAGGCGCGACGTGGGCGTCGGGGGCATTCTGATGGATCAGGCGACGGGGATGCGGCACGGCCCGGTCGAATTGCGCCTGGTACGGTCGCGGGACGCGCGGTCGCTGCAGCACGAACTGCTGTCGAACCGAGCCTGGTTGCAGCCGTGGGAGGCTACGGTGCCGCACGGCTCGGTGTCGTTCGACATGCGGCTCAGCATCCGTCGCCTCCTGCAGCAGTATCGCGACGGCGGAGGATATCCCTTCGTCATGGAGTACGACGGCGAGATCGCGGGCCAGCTCAACGTGTGGGGGGTCGCCCGGGGGTCATTGTGCTCGGCGACGATCGGCTACTGGGTGAGTGAGCGCTTCGCGGGTCGGGGGGTCACGCCGACGGCCGTCGCCCTGGCGACCGACGCCTGCTTCACCGAGTTCGGACTGCATCGCATGGAGATCTGCATCCGTCCGGAGAACGCGGCGAGCCTTCGCGTCGTGCAGAAGCTCGGTTTCCGCTACGAGGGGCTGCGTCGCCGGTACATCCACATCGACGGGGACTGGCGTGATCACTACGCCTTCGCACTCACGCGGGAGGACGTGCCGCAGGGTGTGCTCGCCAGATGGCTGAACGGCCAGGTGCCCGTGCACGCGGCTGACGTGCCGCCCACGGACCGCCTCTCCCTCTGAGCACGGATCACGGCGAATCCCCTCGCGACACGCGCCCTCACTGAGCCCCCGCGCGAACGGTGTTCCCGTACCGTTGTCGACATGGACGGGCCGGTGCTGAGCGGGGGAGTGATCGTGCTCGTCGCCGTGCTCCTGTGGCTGCTCTATCTGCTGCCCTCCTGGCGCGGACGCTTCCAGTACGACGCGGCCGAACGGAACGCCGTCCGTCTCAACCAGGCTCTGCGAGTGCTGGCCGAGACCAGTGAGACGCCGGGGGAGGTGCGCCTCGAGCTGAACGCGCGCACCGCGCTCGCTCAGCAGAAGCTCGCCAGGCGGCTTCAGTCGGAGAAGGAGGCGGCGGAGCTCGCCGTGCTCCGTGAGCAGCTCGCCGCCGCCAAGGCCGACCCCGTGGTGCGACAGGCCCGCGCGCGTCGGCGCGTGCGCATCGCCTCCTCGTCGCTCGTGCTTCTCGGACTCATCGCCACCGGCCTCGGGGTCTGGCAGCTCATCGCCGCTCAGGCACAGCTCCTGCTGTGGCTCGGCGGGGTGGCTGTCCTGATCGGTGCGGTGCTGCTGCAGCGCATGGCGTCGGTGGCCGGTCGTGCCGTCCGCCGAACGGCGCCCCAAGAAGTCGAGGTGCTCGAGCGCGTGTCGCCGCCCCTCCACGACCAAGGGCGCGCCACCTGGACGCCCCGTCAGCTGCCTGAGCCACTCGTGTCGGTCGCGGGTTCCCGTGCCCAGACGGCTCGAGCGGAGATGGACGCTCAGGAGGAGCGCCGCAAGGCCGCTCGCCTGGCGGAACTGCGTGAGCGTGCAGAGCGCATGGCGCCCGAGGCGCCCGTTCGTCTTCCCGCACCGCAGGGCGAGCGCGCGCCCGCTGCGGCGTCGCCGTACGCACGGATGGGCTTCGTCGACGATGCGGAGATCGAAGCGCACGTGCGGGAACTGCTCGCGAAGAGGGCTGCGGGGTGACCCCAGCGGACGCAGCCACCTCGTCGAGCGTGATAACGTAGTGAAGGTTCACGGGCCTATGGCGCAGTTGGTAGCGCGCCTCGTTCGCATCGAGGAGGTCAGGGGTTCGAATCCCCTTAGGTCCACCGTAAGAAGGTCCCCCGGGTCAGCCCGGGGGACCTTCGTCTTCACCGACGGCGGCGGCGCTCAGCGGGAGGCGAGTCCCGCGAGGAGTTCCAGCACGCAGAGCGCAGCGAGACGGACGGTCCGCCCGTCCTCGGCGTCGGCCGTCGCGTCGATCTCCGCGAGGTCCGCGCTCACGACACGGTCGTCGGCGGCGACCGCCCGTGTGAGGGCACGCAGCTCCCACGCGGCCAGTCCGCCGGGCACGCTCGCGGGACAGCCAGGGGCGACGGCACGATCGCAGACGTCGACGTCGATGTCGAGGTGAACGCGGGGCGCGCCGCCGGCCCCCGCGATCTCCAGAGCCTCGGCCACGACGTCGGCGGCGCCCCGGCGGCGCACCTCGTCGAGAGGGATGACGCGGATGCCCCACTCCGCCGCACGCCGCGCATACGCGGCGGAGTTCGCGAAGTCGGCGATGCCGATCTGCACGATCCTGGCGGGATCGATGCGCGCCGTGTCGACCGTCGCGCGCGCCGGCGTGTCTTCGACCAGGCGTCGAACGGGCGTGCCGTTCGAGACGCCGTCGCGCAGATCGAAGTGTGCATCGAACGTGATGAGGCCCGTGGCCCGCGAACCGAGAGCGACCGGGTAGGTCAGCGAGTTGTCACCGCCGAGAGCGATCACGAGTCGGGTGACCCCGGAGAGCTCCCGCACGCAGGCGATGGTCTCCGCTTCGCCCTCGTCGCCGTCGGGCTCGGCGATGTCGCCGGCATCCGCGATCCTCAGCGCCGCGTCGAGGTCGACGATCGGCGGTCCGAGCACGGTCGTGCCGTAGCGGGGGAGCGCCTCCCGGATCGCCGAGGGCGTCGCGTGCGCACCGGTCGGCGAGAGCGAGGTGCGCCATGTCGGAACGCCGAGCAGCACGGCATCCGCTTCGCCGTCGACGGCCGGCCACGAGCCGGCCCTGGGCCAGAGCGGATCGTGCGAGAGGGCCATGGCTGCTCCTGTCAGGCGCCCGGGATGAGCGCGTGCGCGATGGCGAAGATCGCAAGGCCCGCGAGGGCGCCGACGACCGTGCCGTTGAGACGGATGTACTGCAAGTCGCGACCGACCATCAGCTCGATCTTCTCGGTCGTCTCGGCGGGGTCCCAGCGCTCGACGGTGTCGGTGATGATCGACGCGATGTCGTGCCGGTAGCGGTCGACGAGGAACACGGCAGCGTCGGAGACCCATGTATCCACGCGACGCTGTAGCGCGGCATCCGTCGCCAGCCTCTCGCCGACCTCCTGCAGCGCCTGCACCGCGCGTCGGCGAAGACCGCTCTCGGGGTCGGCGAGCGAGGTGAGGAGCCCGTTCTTCGCCGTGTTCCACGCCTCGGCGGCCAGCGCCCCGACGCGGGGACTGTCGAACAGCGAGGCCTTGGCATTCTCGAGCTTCTCGCGGGTCGCCGGATCGTTCTGCAGATTCTCGGCGAGTCGGGCGAGGTATCCGTCGATGGCGACGCGCGCGGGGTGCTTCGGGTCGTCGCGCACGGCCCGGACGAACTTCACCGCCTCGTTGTAGGCGGTGTCGTCGACGAAGCGGTGCGCGAGCTTCGGAACCCACCCGGGCAGGCGGCGCGAGATGAGTCCGGAGAACGAGGCCGCGTTCGCGTCGAGCCACCGGCCGACCGTGTCGACGGCGAGGTCGACGGCCCCGTGGTGCGCGTCGGCCTCGACGATCTTCTCGAGCCAGGCGCCGGCGGGAGGGCCCCACTCGGGTGAGACGAGGTGCTCGCGGGCGAGGTCGGTGATGAGGTCGCGCACGTCGTCATCGCTCAGCGCGTTCAAGACGGCTGTCGCGATCGTGGCACCTTCCGCGCCGACGCGCTCGGCGTGCTGCGGCTCCCGCAGCCACTCGCCGGCGCGTCGTGCGATCGCGGTGGTCGACAGCTTCGCCCGCACGACCGATCCCTCGAGAAAGTTCGTCTCCACGAACTCGCCGAGCGTGCGGCCGATCTCGTTCTTGCGGCTCGGGATGATCGCGGTGTGCGGGATGGGGAGTCCGAGCGGCCGTCGGAACAGGGCAGTCACGGCGAACCAGTCCGCGAGCGCACCGACCATGCCGCCCTCGGCCGCGGCGCGCACGTAGCCGAGCCAGGGCTGGCGCTCCTGCAGCCAGAACGCGATCACGAACAGCACGGCCATGAAGATCAGCGCGCCGAGCGCAACGGCCTTCATCCGACGCAGCGCGAGGCGTCGTTCCTGATCGGCGGGAGAGAGCAGCGCCATCGGTGTTCGCGGCATGACGTCATCCTTTCACGAGCGGCAGCGCGAAGAGCGGTCCGGAACCCCTTCCAGGAGTGAGCAAGGTCGTCTGGGCGCGTACGCTCGAAGCGTGATCGAAGACATCAAGAAGCGCGCCCTGCACCGCACCAGCATCCTGGAGGGTCAGATGCGCGGCGTCGCGCGGATGATCGAGAACGAGGACTACTGCATGGACATCATCACGCAGTCGAGGGCGATCCAGCGGTCGCTCGAGTCGCTCAACCGTCTGCTGCTGGAGAACCACCTGCGCACGCACGTGACGCACATGTTCGAGGAGGGCGGCGACGAGCGCGACAAGGCCGTCGACGAGCTGCTGAAGGCGTTCGACTTCAGCAGCAAGTGACGGCCCCGGCGCGCCCCTCGATCTAGCGGCCCCCGCCGAACACCTCACCCTCCATCGCGTCGTAGCCCTCGGCCTGCGGATCGCCGTGCGAGCCGCCGGACAGCGCGTACTCCTCCTCGGGGGAGAGCACGAGCCGGTGCCGGAAGAACAGTCCGAAGCCCAGCAGGATCACCACGTACACGATCGCGATGGCGATGATCGCGGGGCCGAACGTCGGATTGAGCAGGAAACCGAGGAAGATCAGCGCCGCGATCACCAGCGCGATCGCCGCACCGGGTACGCCCCACGGGCTGCGGTACGGGCGGTCGACGTTCGGGTACTTGCGGCGCAGGATCATGAACGAGATCAGCTGCAGCGCGTAGGCGAGCACCGCGCCCCAGACCGCGATGTTGAGGACGATCGCTCCGGCGACGGTTCCCGCACCCTCCGCGTCGAGCGCGGCCAGCACGTCGAGCACGATGAGGGCGACGAAGCCGATCGCCGCGCCGACGACGAGCGCGACCCACGGGGTCTGACGCTTGCCGGTGAGCGAGAGGAAGCGCGGGTAGTAGCCGGCGCGGGAGAGCGAGTACATGTTGCGTCCGTAGGCGAACATGATGCCCTGCAGCGAGGCGAGCAGGCCGATCAGGGCGAACAGGGCGAGCACGGCGGCGAGCTGGTCGCCGACGATGGCGCGGAATCCGTCGAGCAGCGGCTCACCGGCCGTCCCGGTCGCCTCGGCGCCGATGACGCCCGTGTTGAGGAACAGCACCAACAGTCCGGTGACGATGAGCGTGCCGCGGGCCCAGAAGCCGGCCTTGGGGATGTCGCGGGTCGGGTTGTGCGACTCCTCGGCGGCGAGAGGGAGCTCCTCGATCCCGAGGAAGAACCACATCGCGAACGGGAGGGCGAAGAGGATCGGCAGCACGCCGTGCGGCAGGAACGTCGACTGCCCCTCGTCGGGCACGATGTCCCACAGCGCGTCCCAGCTGAAGGCCCCCGAGAACAGGGCCATCGCCGAGAAGACGAGGATGATGCCGATCGAGATCACCGAGACGACGATCGCGAACCTGAACGAGATCGCGGCGCCCGCGGAGTTCAGAGCGATGAACACGACGTAGAGGATGAGGTACCAGACCCACCCCGGCAGGACGAGGCCGAGCAGCTCGCTCGTGATGCCGTTCGCGTACGACGCCGAGAAGTAGACGATCACCGCCGTGGTCGCGACGTACTCGATGGTCTCGGCCGCTCCGGTGACCAGGCCGCCCCAGGGTCCCATGGCCGACCTGGCGAAGGAGTAGGCGCCGCCCGTGTGCGGCATCGCTGCCGCCATCTCGCCGATCGAGAAGATCATGCCGTAGTACATGATCACGAGGATCACGAAGGCGATCAGCATCCCGCCGAAGCCGGCGAAGTCGATGCCGAAGTTCCACCCCGAGAAGTCGCCCGAGATGACGGCGGCGACCGCGAGGCCCCACAGTCCCCAGACGCCGGCGGATCGCTTGAGGGTTCGCTTCTCGAAATACTCGCTTCCCGCCCGGGTATAGGTCGCCCCGGCGACCTTGCGGGACTCACTGCTCTGACCAGACATCCGCTCTCCGCTCGCTCGCGTGCAGGCACCGGGTGCGCCTTGCGGATGATTGTGACAGTCAATGGTGGTTTCGTCTACCTTTAGACGACGAGGTCATCTACTCTGAGGGCGAAGCCGATCGGCCGATCGCTTCACCGCAGGAGAACGGAGCGTGGGATGTCGGGCAATCTGAGCATCGACCAGCTGGACGCCGGCATCGCCGCCGGTGAGATCGACACGGTGATCGTCGCCTTCGCGGACGCGCAGGGCAGGCTCGTCGGCAAGCGCGTATCGGCGCGGCTGTTCCAGGAGGACATCCTTCACCACGGCGCCGAGGCCTGCGACTACCTCCTCTCGGTCGACGTCGACATGAACACGGTCGACGGCTATGCGATGTCGGGGTGGGACCGCGGCTACGGCGACATGGTGCTGCGACCGGATGCCGAGACGCTGCGCCGCATCCCCTGGCTCGACGGCACCGCGCTCGTGATGGCCGACCTGGTCTGGCAGAACGGCGAGCCCGTCGGGCCCTCTCCACGCGCGATCCTCGACCGGCAGCGCGACCGACTCGCCGAGCGCGGCTGGACCGCCTATTCCGGCACCGAGCTCGAGTTCATCGTGTTCGAGAACACCTACCGCGACGCCTGGGCCCGCAGGTACGACGGACTCACCCCGGCGACCGACTACAACGTCGACTACAACCTGCTCGCCTCGACGCGCATGGAGCCGCTGCTGCGCGACATCCGCAACAGCATGGACGGCGCGGGCATGTACTGCGAGGGCGTGAAGGGCGAGTGCAACCTCGGGCAGCAGGAGATCGCGTTCCGCTACGCCGAGGTGCGCGAGACGGCCGATCAGCATGCGATCTACAAGAACGGCGCCAAGGAGATCGCCGGCAAGCACGGCCAGGCGATCACCTTCATGGCGAAGTTCAACGAGCGCGAGGGCAACAGCTGCCATATCCACCTCTCACTCCGCGACGAGTCAGGCGCCCCGGTGATGGCGGGCGACGGCGAGCACGGCTTCAGCCCCGTCATGGAGCACTGGATCGCCGGCATCCTCGCCACGCTGCGCGAGTTCACGCTGCTGTACGCGCCGAACATCAACTCGTACAAGCGCTTCGCGAAGGGCAGCTTCGCGCCCACCGGCGTCGCCTGGGGCATCGACAACCGCACCTGCGCGCTGCGCGTGGTCGGACAGGGATCGGCGCTGCGCGTCGAGAACCGCGTCCCCGGCGGCGACGTGAACCCGTACCTGGGCATCTCGGCGATCATCGCCGGCGGACTGTACGGCATCGAGAACGAGCTGCCCCTGCCCGACCGCTTCACAGGCAACGCGTACGAGGATGCCGTCGACCACCTGCCGACCACGCTGCGCGAGGCCGCGCAGCTGTTCCGCGAATCGACCATCGCTCGCCAGGCGTTCGGCGATGACGTCGTCGAGCACTACCTGAACCAGGCGCGCATCGAGCTCGAAGCGTACGACGCCGCCGTCACCGACTGGGAGCGCATCCGTGGTTTCGAACGCCTCTGACCCGGCGCCCCTGATCGGCGTCACGACCTACCTCGAGCGCGCGCAGCAGGGCGTATGGGATGTGCGGGCAGCATTCCTGCCCGAGCAGTACCTCACCGGGGTGACCGACTCGGGCGGTATCGCGCTGCTCCTTCCTCCTCAGGACCCGGATGCCGCGGACGCGGCGATCGCCGGGATGGACGGCCTCGTCCTGTCCGGCGGAGCGGACGTGGCTCCCGAGCTGTACGGCGAGGAGCGGCATCCGCTCACCGACCCGGCACGGGTCGACCGCGACGCGTGGGAGCTGGCCCTGTTCCGGGCGGCGGAGCGCCGCCGCATCCCCGTCCTCGCGATCTGCCGCGGGCTGCAGCTCGTGAACGTCGCCCGCGGCGGCACGCTGCAGCAGCACCTGCCCGAGTCGCTGGGTACCGAGAAATACCGCATCGGCGGCGGAGTGTACGCCGAGAACGACGTCGAGGTGGCGGAGGACACGGCGTTCGCCGACATCATCCGCGAGAGCGACGTGCGGGTGCACAGCTACCACCACCAGGGCATCGACAGGCTCGGCGACGGGCTCGTCGCGGCCGCCCACTCCGACGACGGCCTCGTGCAGGCATTCGTCGACACCGACGGCGGCCATGTCGTCGGCGTGCAATGGCACCCAGAGGAGAACGCCGAGGACCGGCGCCTCTTCGCCGACCTCGTCTCGCAGGCGCGCGCGTTCGCCGCGCGCAGGAAGGAGAGCGCGCGATGAGCGCCTTCACCGTGATCGACCCATCGACCGGCTCCGCCATCCGCGAGGTGCCGCGCGCCGACGTGGGGGAGACGGATGCCGCGATCGCGCGCGCCGTCGCCGCGCAGCGCCGCTGGGCCGCGCTCCCGCCCGTCGCGCGGGCTGACGCGCTGCGCTCGTTCGCGCGGGCCGTCGAGGGCGCTGTCGAGGAGCTCGCGCAGCTGGAGGTGCGCAACTCCGGACACCCCATCGGGTCGGCCCGCTGGGAGGCCGCGCACGTCGCGCAGGTGCTCAACTACTACTCCGCCGACCCCGAGCGGTTATCCGGTCGACAGATTCCCGTCGCGGGCGGGCTCGACGTCACGTTCCACGACCCGTACGGCGTGGTCGGCGTGATCGTCCCGTGGAACTTCCCGATGACGATCGCCGCCTGGGCGTTCGCGCCGGCGCTCGCCGCCGGAAACGCCGTCGTGCTGAAGCCCGCAGAGCTGACCCCGCTGACCGCGATCCGTCTCGGTCAGCTCGCCCTCGAGTCCGGCCTGCCGGAGGGGCTGTTCGAGGTCGTGACGGGCTCGGGCTCGGTCGTCGGGCAGCGGCTGGTCGCGCACCCGGACGTGCGGAAGGTCGTCTTCACCGGGTCGACGGAGGTGGGCATCGACGTGGCCGCGGGATGCGCGCGGGCGCTCAAACCGGTGACGCTCGAATTGGGCGGCAAGAGCGCGAACATCGTGTTCGACGACGCCGACCTCGAGAAGGCCGCCGCGGCCGTGCCCGGTTCGGTGTTCGACAACGCCGGGCAGGACTGCTGTGCGCGCAGCCGTCTGCTCGTGCAGCGCTCGGTGTACGACCGCTTCCTCGAGCTGCTCGAACCGGCCGTCGCCGCCTGGCGGGTGGGCGATCCGTCGGACTCCGAGACCGACATGGGCCCGCTCATCTCCGCCGGTCACCGCGACACCGTGGCGTCGTTCCTCGACGGAGCGGACATCGCGTTCCGCGGCAGCGCTCCGCAGGGCGACGGGTTCTGGTTCGCGCCGGCCGTCGTGCTCGCCGACCCCGGCGACCGGATCGCACAGCAAGAGGTGTTCGGTCCCGTCGTCGCCGTGATGCCGTTCGACGACGAGGCCGACGCGATCCGCCTCGCGAACGACACGATCTACGGGCTCGCCGGCTCGCTGTGGACGCAGAACCTCGGGCGGGCCGTGCGGGTTTCGCGCGGCGTGCAGAGCGGAGTCCTCTCGGTGAACTCGCACTCGTCCGTGCGGTACGCCACCCCTTTCGGCGGCATGAAGGCGTCGGGCCTCGGCCGCGAACTCGGACCGGATGCCGCCGAGCACTTCACCGAGACGAAGAACGTGTTCTTCGCGACCGACGACTGACCGCGGCACCCGCCCCCGATCCATCCCAGCAACGGAGAGAGCAATGACCATCGACCTGACCCAGCGTCTCAAGGACCGCGTCGCCATCATCACCGGAGGTGCGAGCGGCATCGGCTTCGCCACCGCACGCCGCTTCGCCGAGGAGGGCGCGTTCGTCGTCATCGCCGACGTCGACCCCGCCACCGGCGAGAAGGCCGCGGCCGAGGTGGGCGGAGCCTTCCGCCCCGTCGACGTGGCCGACGAGGCGAAGGTGAACACCCTGTTCGACGGCGTCGCCGAGGAGTTCGGCCGCATCGACATCGCCTTCAACAACGCGGGCATCTCGCCCGCGGACGACGACTCGATCGAGACCACCGAGCTGCCGGCCTGGGACCGGGTGCAGGACGTGAACCTCAAGAGCGTCTACCTGTGCAGCCGCGCGGCGCTGCGGCACATGGTGCCGGCTGGACGCGGATCGATCATCAACACCGCGTCGTTCGTCGCGCTGCTCGGGTCGGCGACTTCGCAGATCAGCTACACGGCCTCGAAGGGCGGCGTGCTCGCGATGTCGCGCGAGCTCGGCGTGCAGTTCGCCCGGCAGGGCGTGCGGGTGAACGCCCTCTGCCCCGGCCCGGTGAACACACCGCTGCTGCAGGAGCTCTTCGCGAAGGACCCCGAGCGCGCGCAGCGTCGTCTCGTGCATGTGCCGATGGGACGCTTCGCCGAGCCGGAGGAGCTCGCGGCCGCGGTGGCGTTCCTCGCCTCCGACGACTCCTCGTTCATCACGGCCAGCGCCTTCGTCGTCGACGGCGGCATCACCAACGCCTACGTCACCCCGCTGTGAGTCCAGGCCATCGTGCTGTGACAGGGTGAGACCATGAGCGATCACGCCCCCGACGGCGATCTCGTCGAGGTCCGGCGAGCGGTGTATCGCCCGCTGCGGCGCGGCAACGCCCTCGAGGACGCGGTGTCGCGGCTCGTGCAGACCATCCGGCTCGGCGTCGTCGCTCCCGGCGAGTCGCTCCCCCCGGAGCGCGAGCTCGCGGCCTCCTTCGGCGTCAGCCGCGACACCGTGCGCGACGCCATCAGGGAGCTCGCCGACACCGGCTACCTGGTGCCGAAGCGCGGCCGGTACGGCGGCACCTTCGTCGCGGACCCGCTGCCGCACCCCTCGGATGCCGGCGCCGTGACGCCCGCCGAGATCGACGACGTCCTGGGCCTCCGACGGGTGCTCGAGACGGGCGCCGCCCGGGCCGCCGCGGGGCGCTCGCTCGACGCCGGCGTGCGCGCCGACCTCTGGGCCCGGCACGAGGCGGCGCTTCCCGCGGGGCCCGATGAGTACCGCCGCCTGGACACGCTGCTGCATCTCGCGATCGCCGAGGCCGCGGGCATTCCCTCCCTCGTGGCGCTGGTCGCCGAGAACCGCGCCTCGGTCAACGTCTGGCTCGACACCTTCCCGCTCATGCCTCGCAACATCCAGCACTCGGGGGAGCAGCACGAGCGCATCGTGTCGGCGATCCTCGCGGGCAGGCCGGATGCCGCCGAGGCGGCCATGAACGACCACCTCGCCGGCTCCGAGGCCCTGCTGCGCGGGTTCCTCGTCTAGCCCGCGGCGTGCTCGTCGGCGACCGAGAGTGCGTCGTCGAGCACGGCAAGGCCGCGGACGAGCTCGTCCTCGGTGATCACGAGCGGCGGCGCGACGTGCATGCGGTTGAAGTGCGTGAACGGCCAGACCCCCGCCTTCTTCGCCGCCGCCGCGAACGCCGCCATGGGAACAGCATCCGCCCCGGTGGCGTTGAACGGCACGAGCGGCTCGCGCGTCTCCTTGTCGCGCACGAGCTCGACGGCCCAGAAGAGCCCGCGGCCACGGATCTCGCCGACACTCGGGTGACTGTCGACCCACCCACGCAGAGTCGGCTCGACGATGCGCTCGCCGAGGTCGCGCACTCGTTCCAGGATGCCGTCGCGGCGGAACACCTCGAACGTCGCCACCCCGGCGGCGCACGCGAGCGGATGACCCGAGTACGTCAGTCCACCGGCGAACGGCGTCGTCTCGAACGCCTTCGTGATGCGCTCGGAGATCACGACGCCGCCGAGTGGCACGTAGCCGGAGTTGACGCCCTTCGCGAACGTGATGAGGTCGGGCTGCGCGTCGAACGCGTCGACGCCGAACCACTCGCCGAGGCGGCCGAACCCCACCATGACCTCGTCGGCGATGTACACGATGCCGTAGCGGTCGCACAGCTCACGCACGCCCTGCAGGTAGCCGGGCGGTGGCACGAGCACGCCGTTCGTGCCGACGACGGTCTCGATGATGATCGCCGCGATGGTGTTCGGGCCCTCGAGCTGGATCGTCTGCTCGAGGTGCGCGAGGGCGCGCTCGGACTCCTGCTCGAGCGTCTCGGAGTGGAAGGGCGAGCGGTACAGATACGGACCGAAGAACCGGACGGAGCCCGAGTCGACCGTGTCGTTCGCCCAGCGGCGGGGGTCGCCCGTGAGCGAGATCGCGGTCGACGTGGAACCGTGGTAGCTGCGGTACATCGACAGCACCTTGCGGCGTCCGGTCGTCTGCCGCGCCATCCGCACCGCGTACTCGTTCGCCTCGGCGCCGCCGTTGGTGAAGAACACCTTCTGGAAGCCCTCTGGCGCGACCTCGACGATGAGACGCGCGAGCTCGCCGCGCACGTCGTTCGCCATGGCGGGCTGGATCGTCGCGAGGCGACCGGCCTGCCGCTGGATCGCCGACACGAGATCCGGATGCTGGTGCCCGAGGTTGAGGTTCACCAGCTGGCTGGAGAAGTCGAGGTACGCGTTGCCGGCGTAGTCCCAGAAGGTCGACCCCTCACCGGCGGCGACGGGGAGCGGGTCGATGAGACCCTGCGCACTCCAGGAATGGAACACGTGGCCGCGGTCGTCGGCGCGCACCTGCGCCTCGGCATCGGGGGCCGGCATCTCGTGGGACGTGCCGTGACGGTCGGTGAAAGCAGTCATGATCTCTCTCCGTGGGCCGCTCAGTGGTTGCTCGGGAATCCGAGATCGATCTGCGACGGGGTGTGGTCGGGCCAGCGGGTCGTGACGACCTTCGAGCGCGTGTAGAAGTGCACAGACTCGGGTCCGTAGATGTGCGAGTCCCCGAACAGCGAGTCCTTCCAGCCGCCGAACGAATAGGCGCCGATCGGCACGGGGATCGGCACATTCACGCCGACCATGCCGACCTCGATGTCGAACTCGTACTGGCGGGCGGTGCCGCCGTCGCGCGTGAAGATCGCCGTGCCGTTGCCGTAGGCGTTCGCGTTGACGAGCTCGACCGCGTCGGCATAGGTCTCCACGCGGACGACGCCGAGGACGGGACCGAAGATCTCGTCGTCGTACGCCTTCATCCCTGGGGCCACGTGGTCGAGCAGGCTCACGCCGATGAAGAATCCGTCGGAGTCGAACCGCTTCTCGGTGCCGTCGACGACGACCGTGGCGCCCTCGGCGGCGGCACCGGTCACGTACGAGGCCACGCGGTCGCGGTGCTCGCGGGTGATGAGCGGTCCCATCTCGCTCGCGTCGTCGGTGCCCGCGCCGATCGTGAGGCCCTGGATGCGCGAGGCGATCGCGGCGACGAGGTCATCGGCCACGTCGCCGACGGCGACGAGCACCGACACGGCCATGCATCGCTCGCCAGCCGAGCCGTAGGCCGCGGAGACGGCGGCGTCGGCGGCGGCGTCGATGTCGGCATCCGGCATCACCACCATGTGGTTCTTCGCGCCGCCGAGGGCCTGGACTCGTTTGCCGTTCGCCGAGGCGCGCTGGTAGATCGAGCGGGCGATGGGCGTGGAGCCGACGAAGCTGACGGCGTTCACGCGCGGTGACTCGAGCAGGGCGTCGACGGCCTCCTTGTCGCCGTGCACGACGTTCAGCACGCCGTCGGGGAGGCCGGCCTCCTGGAACAGCTTGGCCAGCCAGACCGCGGCCGAGGGATCCTTCTCACTCGGCTTGAGGACGACGGTGTTGCCGCAGGCGATGGCCGAGGCGACCATCCACAGCGGCACCATCACGGGGAAGTTGAAGGGGGTGATGGCGGCGACCACTCCGACCGGCTGCTTGACCGAGTGCACGTCGACACCCCGGGCGACCTGCTCGCTGCGCTCACCCTTGAGGAGGTGCACGAGGCCGGCCGCGAACTCGACGTTCTCGATCCCGCGCGACACCTCGCCCGCGGCATCCGAGAGCACCTTGCCGTGCTCGGACGTGACGATCGCCGCGAGCTCGGGTGTGCGCTCCTTGAGCAGCTGGCGCAGGCGGAAGAACACGTCGGCACGCTTGATGAGGCTCGTCTCGCGCCATGCGGGAAGAGCGGCGGCTGCTGCGGCGATCGCCTGCTCGACCTCGGCCGTCGAGGCGAACGCGACGCGCTTGGTCACCTGCCCCGTGGCGGGGTCGAAGACCTCGCCCGATCGCGCCGCTTCCGCGGTCTCTGCTCCGTTGATGACGTGACGGACGATGTCCACGCTGCTCCTCGATGCTGGTGCGCGGGAGAATCGGACACTCTGACCGGCTCCCGCTACGCTGGTTCTCGTCCATGCTCACAGAGATCGGCGGGCGATACCGGTGTCAGAACGTCATGACTTCCCCGAGAATCGGACAGAGCGTCCGGCGGGCGCGGGATCCCTCACCGTGACCGATGTGCTGAACAGTCCTGCGCTGCAGCGCGGGGTGCCCGAGGTGATCGTCGGCGGTGCAGCGCTGGAGACTCCGGTGCGCTGGGTGCATGTCTCCGACAGCACGGGTGTCGCGCGCCTGCTCGACGGGGGCGAGCTGCTGCTCACGACGGGGGCCGCCTGGCCGGACGACGACCGGATGCTGCGCGAGTTCGCCGTGCGCCTGCACGAGGTGGGCCTCGCCGGGATCGTCCTCGAGCTCGGCGACCGACACCCCGAGGTCCCCGCGGCAGTGGCCGAGGTGTGCGCTAAGGAGGGGCTCGCGCTCGTGGCCCTCACCCGCGAGGTGAAGTTCGTCACGGTCACCGAAGCCGTGCACCACGCGCTCATCGCCGCGCAGACCGCCGCGCTGGAGGAGCGGCGCCACCTGCACGATCTCTTCACCGGGCTGAGCCTGCAGGGCGCCCCGGCCGACGTCGTCGTCGCCGAGACCGCGCGAGCGATCGGCGCCCCGGTCATGCTCGAGAATCTCGCAGGCGAGCTGATCGCGGGGGAGTACCTCGGGCGCCGGGTGTCCGAGGCCCTCCGCGGACGTGAAGGCGCCGATCGTGTGCCCGTGCAGGCGAGGGGGACGCGATGGGGCACGCTGCTCGCGCTCCCCGGCCCCGAGCCGGCGGCCGGTCGGCTCACGGTGCTCGAGCAGGGGGCGACGGCGCTCGCCTTCGGCTGCCTCGCCGACGGCGGAGATGTCGAATGGTCGTTGCTCGCCCAGCGCAGCGTGATCGATGACCTGCTCGGAGCCCGGTTCGCGGATGCCGACGACATCGCCGCTCGCCTCGGGGCCGGGGGATTCGAGCTGCCTGGGCGGCAATGCCACGGCATCGTCGTCGGGGGCTCCGACTCGATCGCGGGGCTCGCCTACCGCGCCAGGCAGGCGGGACTCGCGGTCGCCGCGGCCCGCGCCGGCGACCACGACGTCGCGCTGCTCTCGGCCCCGGCATCCCTGGCGCTCGACGACGCGACCCTGCTGCGCGTCGCGGGCCCCGGCCGCCCGGTGTTCGCGGGGCCGGTCGCCGATGACGTGCCCGGCCTGCTCTCCTCCCTCCGCGCCGCCCGCGATCTCGCCGACAGCGAGGGGTCCGCCGGTGGTGCCCGCGTGCGGCGGGTCGGCGACCGACCGCTCGAGCGACTCGTCGCGACCCTTCGCGACGATCGACGCCTGCACGAGCACAGCGAGCGGATGCTGTCGCCGCTGATCCGGCACGACGCAGAGCGTCGCGGCGACCTGCTCGACGTGCTGGCCGCGCTGCTCGCCCACCCGGGGAATCGTTCGGCCGCCGCTGCGGCGAGCCACCTCTCCCGGTCGGTGTTCTATCAGCGGCTCACGCTCATCGGCGATCTGCTGAACGCCGACCTCGAGGACGGCGAGACCTTGGCCGCCCTGCACCTCGCGCTGCTCGCACGGCGACGCACCGCGCCGCGGGGGTGAACGGCGCCCGCTAGAGCACTCTCTGGGCCTCCGTCAGCACACCGCGGAGGATCTGCCCGATCTCACGGAATTCCGCCGGGCCGATCGTCAGCGGCGGGGCGAGCTGGATCACGGGGTCTCCGCGGTCGTCGGCGCGGCAGTAGAGACCCGCCTCGAAGAGCGCTCCCGACAGGAAGCCGCGCAGCAGGCGCTCCGACTCGTCGTCGTCGAAGGTCTCCTTCGTCGCCTTGTCCTTCACGAGCTCGATGCCGAAGAAGTATCCGTCGCCGCGCACGTCGCCGACGAGCGGCAGATCCAAAAGCGTCTCGAGCTCGGCGCGGAACAGGGGCGAGTTCTCGCGCACGTGCGCGTTCAGTCCCTCCTCGTCGAAGATCGCGAGGTTCTCGAGCGCGACCGCGGCCGACACGGGGTGTCCGCCGAACGTGTAGCCGTGCGGGAACGAGAGGTCGCCGTGCGAGAAGGGCTCGTAGATCCGATCGCTGACGATCGTCGCGCCGATAGGGGAGTAGCCGCTGGTCATGCCCTTCGCGCAGGTGATCATGTCGGGCACGTATCCGAGCCCGGTGCAGGCGAACGTGTGCCCGAGACGGCCGAATGCGCAGATGACCTCGTCCGACACGAGCAGCACGTCGTATTTGTCGCAGATCTCGCGCACGCGGGCGAAGTATCCGGGAGGCGGTGGGAAGCACCCGCCGGAGTTCTGCACCGGTTCGAGGAAGACCACCGCGACGGTCTCCGGGCCCTCGAACAGGATCATCTCCTCGATGCGGTTCGCGGCCCACAGGCCGAACGCCTCGAGATCGTCGCCGGGTCCGCCCATCTCCGCCGCGCGGTAGAAGTTCGTGTTCGGCACGCGGAAGCCGCCGGGCGTGATCGGCTCGAACATGGCCTTCATGGCGGGGATGCCGGTGATCGCGAGCGCGCCCTGCGGAGTGCCGTGGTATGCGACCGCACGCGAGATGACCTTGTGCTTGGCCGGCTTGCCCTGCAGCTTCCAGTAGTGCTTGGCGAGCTTGAAGGCCGTCTCGACGGCCTCGCCGCCACCCGTCGAGAAGAAGACGCGATTGAGGTCGCCAGGCGCCTCGTCGGCGAGTCGGTCGGCGAGTTCGATCGCGGCCGGGTGCGCGTACGACCACAGCGGGAAGAACGAGAGTTCGGATGCCTGGGCGGCAGCGGCCTCGGCGAGACGGCGTCGACCGTGGCCGGCATTCACCACGAAGAGCCCTGCGAGCCCGTCGATGTACTCCTTGCCCTTCGCATCCCAGATGCGGTGCCCCTCGCCCCTGACGATGATCGGCACTCCCGACTTCTCCATCGTCGACTGACGGGTGAAGTGCATCCAGAGGTGGTCCTTCGCCATCGCCTGGAGTTCGGGCTCGGACGGGGTGGTGCGGGTGGTGCTCATCTGGTCCCCCAGTTGTAGAGCTGCTTCTGCAGCTTGGCATAGATGAAGGTCTCGGTCGACAGGACGCCGTCGATCGGGCGGATTCTGTCGTTGATCAGGGCGAGCAGGTCCTCGTCGTCCTCGCACACGACCTCGGCGAGGATGTCGAAGGCGCCGACCGTGATCACGACGTAGTCGATGGCCTCGATCGCCGCGATCTCCTCGGCGACGACGCGGGTGTCGCCGGAGACGCGGATGCCGATCATCGCCTGACGGCGGAAGCCGAGCTGCATCGGGTCCGTCACGGCGACGATCTGCATGACGCCGGCCTCCGTGAGACGCTGCACGCGCTGACGCACGGCGGCCTCGCTCAGTCCGACGGCGCGGCCGATGTCGGAGTACGAGCGGCGCCCGTCCTCCTGCAGCAGCTCGATGATCGTCTTGGACACATCATCGAGGGTGGGATGCTTTTTCGAGGACGGCATGATGCGATCCTCGCACTGAGATCCACTCTCGGCAACCGATTCCGCAGATCGGTGTCGCTCGGAGTGCGGATTCGCTCCGTCAGAGGTCAGGGCTCCAGGGGGCCGAGCCAGGCCGTCGCCGCGGTCGAGTGCGCGGATTCGGGGTCGGAGGGGTGGAAGGCCCCGGCGAGCACGTCTCGGTACAGACGCGAGAGCTCGTTGGCGGAGAAATACGACCCGCCGCCGGCGACGAGCATCGCCTGATCGACGACGAGCTTCGCCGTCGTGATGGCACGGTGCTTGAGGCCGGACAGGAGGGTGAACCAGCGGGCGCCGTGGTCGGCGCGCTCGTCGACGTCGCGGGCGAGTGCGGCGATCTGCGGGGGCAGCGCGTCGTAGGCGAGACCCATGTCGGCGACGCGCCAGCGGATATCGGGGTCCTGGCTGTACGAGGTTCCGGTGCGCTTCGACCGCCGCGTTCGCGCGGTCTGCACCGACAGGTCCAGCGCGCGGCGGGCGATCCCGGTGTAGACGGATGCGAGCAGGATCTCGAAGACCGAGAAGATGCCGAACACGATGGGGTCGGCGCTCGGTCCCGCGTCTATGCGGCGCACCACGTGCGCGGCATCCGCGATCGCGCCGTTCAGCCGGGTCGTCCTGCTCTGGGTGCCGCGCATGCCCAGGGTGTCCCAGTCGTCGCTCGTGACCACCGCGTCGCTGCGCTCGACGAACGCGAAGACGAGCTTCGGCGCATCCTCGCTCGTGGTGTCGAGACCGTGCAGGCCGAGCCGCGTCCACACCGGGGCGAGGGAGGTGAAGATCTTGGTGCCGGTGAACGCGTATCCGCCGTCTCCCGTCGGCACGGCATTCGTGTCGCTGCCGAAGAGTACGAGGTCGTTGCCGCCCTCGCTGATGCCGAAGGCGAAGACCTCACCGGCGACCGCGCCGTCCTGCACGAACTCGAGGCCGGGGACGCCGCGGTCGCTGAAGACCTTCGCGACCCCTGTCCAGACGAGGTGCATGTTGATCGCGAGGGCGGTCGCGGGCGCCGCGGTCGCGAGTCGCTGCTGCAGGATCGCGGCCTCGGCGAGCCCGAGGCCCGCGCCGCCGCGCTCGGCGGGGACCAGGATCGAGAGGTATCCCGCCTCGCGGAGCTCGTCGAGGTCCTGCTGCGGAAAGGTGTTGTCGCGATCATGCAGCGGTGCACGCTCTCGGATGCGGTCGAGCAGGTCGTCGGGCAGGAACGCCGACGGGTCGAATGCGCTCACGCGAGTGCCTCCTTCAGCTGACGGATCGCTTCCTCCGGCCTGTCGCGATGGAGCGAGTGCCCCGCGCCCTCGACGACCGACATCGTGATGAGGGGGTTCGCGGCGAGCACCGACCGCGCGACCTCGCCCGTGAAGATGCTGTACACGCCGGGGTCGGAACCGATCACATGGGTCGGCACGGTCAGGCGCGCGGCATCGGCCGTGACGTCCCACGGGGTGTTCTGCACGCTGGTCTGCTCGACGGCCCACGCGCTCGTGCGATGCACGGCGTCGACCTTGAGCTCCCAGTCCTGCGGATGCCAGTGCGGGTGCTCCTGCCGGACGAGCTCGATCCGGTTGTCGGCGAACGCGCGCTCCTGGCTCTTCCGCACGATCGCCGCGTCGCGGCCGCCGACGAGGATGGCCGGGTCGAGCAGCACGAGTCGCGCGGTCCACTCGGGAGAGGATGCCGCGGCGACCGTGCTCGCGGCGCCGCCGAGGGAGTGGCCGACGACGGCGTCCCATCGCCCGCCGTCCGCAGGCAGCGTCGAGACGAGATCCTCGCCGTAGGCCTGCACCGAGTAGTCGAGGGCGCGGGGCGCGTCGCCGTGCCCGCGCAGATCGATCGCCGTCGCGTGCCATCCGGCGGCGCCCAGAGCGTCGCCGAGGCGCCACATCAGCGCTCCCGACGAGCCGAGCCCGTGCACGAGGAGGACGCGGCGGGCGGAGGACGGATCGCCCCAGCAGAGACGGGGGAGGGTGAGCGGCGCGGCCATGCTCTCAGCCTACGGCCGCGGTCCGACAGCGGGACCGGTGCGTTCGCCCCGGCGATCAGGCGAGCGGCGGGAGGTCTCCGTGCGTCGTGAGCACGCGAGCGGCTGCGGCGTGTCCGGCCGACAGGCGCTGCGCGAGGTCTGCTCCCTCGAGCGTGGCCGCGAGGAACCCGGAGGCGAAGGCATCGCCCGCGCCGACCGGCTCGACGACCTCGACGCGCGGCGCGGGGACGAACACCGGCTCGTCGTCGCCGGAGAACGCGGTGGCCCCGACGTCGCCGTCCTTCACCACGAGCAGTCCGCAGTGCGGCAGATGCGCGCGGATGTCGGATGCGGTCGGGGTGCCCCAGATGCGCTCCGCCTCGTCGCGGCCGACGAACGCGATGTCCGCGGCGTCGGCGAGGCGGGCGAGGGTGTGGGCGGCATCCTGCTTGCTCCACAGGGCGCGGCGGTCGTTGACGTCGAACGAGACCACGGCCCCGGCCGCGCGGGCGTCGACGTACAGCTGATCGACCATGTCGCGGCACGTGGCGGACAGCGCCGGCGTGATGCCCGTCGTGTGCACGATGCGCACCCCGGAGAGAGACTCCGCGTCGAGGAAGCCCCGGCCCATGAGGGAGGCGGCTGATCCGCGGCGGTAGTAGTAGACCGACGACGATTCGATGCCGGGGTCTTTGAACATCACGCCGGTCGGGGCCGTCTCGTCGATCGTGGCCCACATGTCGACGCCGCGGCCGGAGAGCTCGGCGGAGATGCGCTCCCCGAACGGGTCGGCGCCGAGGCGAGACGCCCACGCGGCTCGGTGGCCCGCTGAGACGAGTCCCACGGCGACGTTGCCCTCGGCCCCGGCGATGCCGAACGCCGCGGTCTCGGTCTCGACGAGTGGCGCGCCGACGGCGGTGACGAGTCCCATGGACTCGCCCACGCAGACGACCTCGACGGGAGACGACGCGTCGTTCCGGTGCGGGGAGGGGTGTGCTGTGCTCATGAGGGTGTGACCGCCAGGGGTTCGGTGTCGGGATGGGGGCTCGCGTCGCGGTGACGCAGATCGGGGAAGGAGCGGACGAAGACGACGGAGACGATGAGCCCGACCGCGGCGAAGATCGTCGCGGCGAGGTAGGCGCCGCGGGGGTCGGTCGCGTCGACGAGGAAGCCGGCGACGGCGGATCCGGCGGCGGCCCCGATCAGCTGGCCGGTGCCTGTCCAGCCGAACGCCTCGGCGGTCTCGCTGAACTTGACGCTCGCCGAGGTGATCGCGAAGAGTACCGCCAGGGCGGGAGCGATCCCGATGCCGGCGACGATGAGCGTGCCGCCCAGCCAGAACACGTTGAGCGAGATCATCGTGAGGGCGAGGCCGACGGTCACGATCAGCAGGCGGCGGGCCATGGCCCAGGGGCCGATCGGGATGTGCCCGAAGGCGAGGCCGCCGGCCAGGCTGCCGACCGAGAACACCGCGAGGACGAGACCCGCAGCGAGGCTGCCGTGCTCGAACGTCGCGACCACGCCGACTTCGACGGCGGCACACGCGCCGATGAGCAGGAAGCCGACGACGGTGGCGAGGAGCACGGGCGGTTTCAGCACGACCTTCCCGAGGGCGTTACGGCTGCGGGGGATGCGCACCCGGCCGACCTCGGGGGAGAGGATGAACCAGGCCGCGCCGCCGACGAGGATGACCGCGACGAGCAGCAGGCCCTCCATGGTGCCGACCTGCGTCGAGACGAGGGTGATGACGACCGGTGCGAGGATCCAGATGATCTCCTGCAGAGAGGCGTCGAGGGAGAACAGCGGCGTGAGCTGCGACGAGTTCACGAGCTTGGGATAGATGGTGCGGACGGCGGCCTGGATGGGTGGGGTCGCGAGACCGGCGACCATTCCGAACGCCATGTAGCCGGGGACGGTGAGGGGGAGCAGGGCGAGTCCGAGCACGGCGATCACGCACACCGCGCTCGTGAGGGTGAGGACGCGACGCATGCCCCAGGCGCCCATCCAGCGGCTCGTGATGGGTCCGGCGACCGCCTGGCCGACACTCGTCGCGGCGAGCACCAGGCCCGCCGATCCGTACGACCCGGTCTGCTGCTCGACGTGCAGGAGGATCGCCAGCGAGGTCATGCCGCTGGGGAAGCGCGCGGTCAGCTGCGCCGCGATCATGCGCGCCACTCCGGGCGTGCGAAGAAGGTCCTGATATCCCGCCACCCGACAACGCTACCGGCACCGGGGCGACCCCCGTGCGGCGGTGGAGACGACGACACGCCGCGACACGCCGAACCGCGCTTTCCACAGAAAATCGGATGTCGGTGGTCGGCCGTATCGTGCCCCCTGTGGATGGATGACTCCCAGGGTCCTCCCAGCCGCGATTTCTCGCGGTTCGCGACGTCCGCGGGCGGCCCTCCGCCTGTGGAAGAAACGGTGGAGAACCTGTGTTGTACCGGTGGAGAGCGGTGGAAAACTACACGGATGTAACTACTACCCCTTGTGGTCGCTCTGAATGTCCGTCCCTATATGTAGTATTGAGTTCCCGGTGAGGGTCTACCGGACAAACGCCTGATCACCACAGGCCAGAGATTTGAGGGGAAGCCGAAAAAGATGTCGATCACGGTCTACACCAAGCCGTCCTGCGTCCAGTGCAACGCGACCTACCGCGCGCTCGACGCGAAGGGTATCGAGTACGAGATCCACGACCTGTCGGAAGACCCGGCGGCTCTGGAGCAGGTCAAGTCGCTCGGCTACATGCAGGCACCCGTCGTCGTCACCGACGAGGACCACTGGTCGGGCTTCCGTCCCGACAAGATCGACGAGCTCGCCTCGCGCCTGGCCTGACACACCATGAGCGCCGTCGCGACCGCTGCGCCGCTCCTGGTCTACTTCTCCAGCGTGTCGGGCAACACCGCGCGCTTCATCGAGAAGCTGGGTCTCCCCGCCCGGCGCATCCCTCTCCACCGGCAGGAGGAGGGCCTCGTCATCGACGAGCCCTTCGTGCTGGTCACTCCCACCTACGGTGGGGGTGAGGGGAGGGGCGTCGAGCGCGGAGCCGTTCCCAAGCAGGTGATCCGGTTCCTCAACGACGAACGCAACCGACGTCACATCCGCGGAGTCATCTCCGCAGGAAACACCAACTTCGGCGACGCCTTCTGCCTCGCCGGCGACATCATCAGCCGCAAGTGCCACGTGCCTCACTTGTACCGGCTAGAGATCTTCGGCACACAGGACGACGTTGATCGCGTGAGCGACGGATTGGAACGACGGTGGGTATCGCAGTGGAAGAGCATGCAGGACACGGCGCAGTGACGGAGACCGCGGCGTTCAAGGTGAACCCCGCGTACGAGGGGCTGGACTACCACGCCCTCAACGCGATGCTGAATCTGTACGACGCGAACGGGAAGATCCAGTTCGACGCCGACAAGCGGGCGGCGCGGGAGTACTTCCTCCAGCACGTCAACCAGAACACGGTCTTCTTCCACTCCCTCAAGGAGCGGCTCGACTACCTCGTCGAGAAGGAGTACTACGAGGGCTCCGTCATCGACAAGTACTCGTTCGACTTCATCCAGAAGCTCAACGACCTCGCCTACTCGAAGAAGTTCCGCTTCGAGACCTTCCTCGGCGCGTTCAAGTACTACACGAGCTACACGCTCAAGACGTTCGACGGCAAGCGCTACCTCGAGCGGTTCGAGGACCGCGTCGTGATGACGGCCCTCGGCCTGGCCGACGGCGACGAGAAGCTCGCCGTGAACCTCGTCGAGGAGATCATCTCCGGTCGCTTCCAGCCGGCCACCCCGACCTTCCTCAACGCGGGCAAGGCGCAGCGCGGTGAGCTGGTCAGCTGCTTCCTGCTGCGCATCGAGGACAACATGGAGTCGATCGCCCGCGGCATCAACTCCGCGCTGCAGCTGTCGAAGCGCGGCGGCGGCGTGGCGCTCCTGCTCTCGAACATCCGCGAGTCCGGCGCTCCGATCAAGCAGATCGAGAACCAGTCCTCCGGCATCATCCCCGTGATGAAGCTGCTCGAAGACAGCTTCAGCTACGCCAACCAGCTCGGCGCGCGTCAGGGCGCCGGTGCGGTCTACCTCAACGCCCACCACCCCGACATCATGCGCTTCCTCGACACCAAGCGCGAGAACGCCGACGAGAAGATCCGCATCAAGACGCTGTCGCTCGGCGTCGTGGTGCCCGACATCACGTTCGAGCTCGCGAAGAACGGCGAGGACATGTACCTCTTCTCGCCGTACGACGTCGAGAAGGTCTACGGTGTCCCGTTCGGCGACATCTCGGTCACCGAGAAGTACCGCGAGATGGTCGACGACCCGCGCATCAAGAAGACGAAGATCAACGCGCGCGAGTTCTTCCAGACCGTCGCCGAGATCCAGTTCGAGTCCGGCTACCCGTACGTCATGTTCGAGGACACGGTGAACAAGGCGAACCCGATCAAGGGTCGCATCAACATGTCGAACCTCTGCAGCGAGATCCTGCAGGTGAACACGCCGACGACGTACAACGACGACCTGTCGTACGACCAGATCGGCAAGGACATCTCTTGCAACCTCGGCTCGATGAACATCGCGCTGTCGATGGATGCCGACGACCTCGGCCAGACCGTCGAGACCGCGATCCGCGCGCTCACCGCAGTGAGCGACCAGAGTCACATCCGCTCGGTGCGCTCGATCGAGGACGGCAACGACCGCTCGCACGCGATCGGCCTCGGTCAGATGAACCTGCACGGCTACCTCGCCCGCGAGCACGTCTACTACGGCTCGGAGGAGGGTGTCGACTTCACGAACATCTACTTCTACACCGTGCTGTACCACGCGCTGCGTGCCTCGAACAACCTCGCGATCGAGCGTCAGCAGACGTTTGACGGCTTCGAGGACTCGACCTACGCGTCGGGCGAGTTCTTCGACAAGTACATCGACCAGGCGTGGGTGCCGGCGACCGAGAAGGTCAAGGAGCTCTTCGCGGGCAAGCACATCCCCACGCAGCAGGACTGGGTCGAGCTGAAGGAGAGCATCCAGAAGCACGGCATCTACAACCAGAACCTGCAGGCGGTGCCGCCGACCGGCTCGATCTCGTACATCAACAACTCGACGTCGTCGATCCACCCGATCGCGTCGAAGATCGAGATCCGCAAGGAAGGCAAGCTCGGCCGCGTGTACTACCCGGCGGCGTTCATGACGAACGACAACCTGGAGTACTACCAGGACGCGTACGAGATCGGCTACGAGAAGGTCATCGACACGTACGCCGCCGCCACGCAGCACGTCGACCAGGGCCTGTCGCTGACGCTGTTCTTCAAGGACACCGCCACCACGCGCGACATCAACAAGGCGCAGATCTACGCATGGCGCAAGGGCATCAAGACGATCTACTACATCCGTCTCCGTCAGCTGGCGCTCGAGGGCACCGACATGACCGAGTGCGTCTCCTGCATGCTCTGACCCGTCGACAGCGACCAGGAACAAGGAACGAACATGACCCCCCACCCCCCGCTCAAGCTCGTCGACAGCGTGCAGGCGATCAACTGGAACCGGATCCAGGACGACAAGGACCTCGAGGTCTGGAACCGTCTGGTGAACAACTTCTGGCTGCCCGAGAAGGTGCCGCTGTCGAACGACGTCCAGTCGTGGAACACGCTCACCCCTGACGAGCAGCTGCTCACGATGCGCGTCTTCACCGGTCTGACGCTGCTCGACACGATCCAGGGCACCGTCGGCGCCGTGTCGCTGATCCCCGACGCGATCACCCCGCACGAGGAGGCCGTCTACACGAACATCGCGTTCATGGAGTCGGTGCACGCGAAGAGCTACTCCTCGATCTTCTCGACGCTCGCGTCGACCAAGGAGATCGATGAGGCGTTCCGGTGGTCTACCGAGAACCCGAACCTTCAGAAGAAGGCTCAGATCATCATGGACTACTACCAGGGCGACGACCCGCTCAAGCGCAAGGTCGCCTCGACCCTGCTCGAGTCGTTCCTGTTCTACTCGGGCTTCTACCTGCCGATCTACTGGTCGTCGAAGGCGAAGCTGACGAACACGGCCGACCTGATCCGCCTCATCATCCGTGACGAGGCCGTGCACGGCTACTACATCGGCTACAAGTTCCAGCGCGGTCTCGAGACAGCGACGCAGCAGCGTCGCGATGAGCTCAAGGACTACACGTTCTCACTGCTCTACGAGCTGTACGACAACGAGGTGCAGTACACGCAGGACCTCTACGACGGCGTCGGCCTGACCGAGGATGTCAAGAAGTTCCTGCACTACAACGCCAACAAGGCGCTCATGAACCTCGGCTACGAGGCCATGTTCCCCTCGACCGTCACGAACGTGAACCCGGCGATCCTGTCGGCCCTCTCGCCGAACGCCGACGAGAACCACGACTTCTTCTCGGGGTCGGGCTCGTCGTACGTGATCGGCAAGGCGGAGGCCACGGAGGACGAGGACTGGGACTTCTGAGCAACGTCGTCCACTGAGGTGAAGGGCCGGATGCTGCCGCATCCGGCCCTTCGTCGTCCTCAAGGCCCGTTGACGTCCGGCGAGCTTCGTGCGTCACCGAGCACCGCCCGTGCGGCGCGCTCGCCGGAGGCGAGGGCGCCCTGGATCGACGCCGTGTCGCGGTGATCGCCGGCGAGGAAGATCCGCTCCGCGTGCCGCGGAGCCCGTGCAGGGCGCAGCGGCGCGGGCTGGGCCGGCAGGGCGTCAGCGATGTCGTCCCGCCGCAGCAGATCCCAGGCAGTCACGTCGGCGCCCCAGATCTCTCCGAGGTGACGGCGCACCTCGCTCTCCTCCGCCGCTTCACCGTCGCGAGGCAAGAGGCACGTCGCGGCGACGAGGTGCCGCCCGGCCGGTGCGTACGACGGCACCGTGTGCGTCATCACGACGGTGTTCACGACCGGTCCCCGCCGCCGACCATCGATCGTGAGCAGCGCCGAGCGCGTCGGCGGCTCTTCGGTGGCGAACCACCATGTCTGGAGGCCGTTCGTCGCCGGTCGCTGCAGGCCGGTGAGACCGGCCACGGCATCCGCCCCGACAGCGATGACGACGCGGGCTGCACGCACGGTGTCGCCGCCCTCGATGCCCACCTCGACGCCGTCACCGGACGCCGTCATCCTCTCGGCGCGGGTCTGGAGACGGATCTCGGCACCGGCGGTTCGTGCGCGCGCGGCGAGCTGCTCTGGCACGGCGGCGATCCCCTGGGCGGGGAGTCCGGGCCGCCCGAACGCGAAGTAGCTCGCGAGCAGTCGGACGAACGCGTTCGACGTCGCGCCGCGGTCCTCCGCCAGCACTCCGGCGAGGAACGGCTCGAGCACGGCAGTGCGCAGTGGGCCGCGCAGTCCCGCGGCATCCCATCCCTCGCTCAACGAGACGTCGTCTTGGGCGAGCCGCGACAGCGGAAGCGCCAGCGCGGGTGCCGCCCAGCGCGCGAGCGCGACGGCATCCGCAGCACTGACGAGGCCGCTGCCGAGCGTCGTCGGGATCGAGAGCGGATGCCTCACCGGATGCGCCAGCTCGGCGATGCCGTCTTCCGTGCGCACCCGCACGCCCACGGGGAATCGGCCCATCGACAGTGCTCCGAGGTCCACGCTGCGGCGCAGCGCCGGGTACGCCGGATTGAGCACGTGGAATCCGCGGTCGAGCCGAAAGCCGTCGACGATGTCGGTGCGCTCGCGTCCGCCGACGGCGTCGCCCGCCTCGATCACGACCACGTCGAGTCCTCGTTCTGCGAGCAGCCCCGCGCAGCGCAGCCCCGCGAGTCCTGCCCCGATCACGACCACGTCATGCATGGCACCAGCGTACGACGGGATGCCGCGGCGCGGGCCCGTGCGCGTACTCTGGGCAGCATGCGCGTACAGGACCAGACGAAGATCTGCGCGTCCTGCGGTCGCGAGATGCGGTGGCGTGCGTCCTGGGCCGAGGTCTGGGACGAGGTCAGGTACTGCTCTGCCGCGTGCCGATCGCGCAAGATCACTCCGCGGGACCGCGAGCTCGAACGCAGCATCCTCAGCCTGCTCGCACAGCGAGCCCCGAAGGCGGCGATCGATCCGTCCGACGCCGCGAACGCCGAGCACACGCTTCGAGAGCCCGCGCGTCGCGCGGCGCGTCGACTCGCCGCCGCCGGACTCGTCGACGTCGTCCAGAACGGCCGCGTCGTCGACGCGGCGTCGGTCCGGGGGTCGTTCCTCGTGCGCCGGCGCCCCTGACGGGGCCCCGTCCTAGCCGCGGTGCGACCGGTAGTACTCCAGGAGCGCCTTCGTCGACGGGTCTTGGGCGGCCACGGCCTCCTCGTCTCCGCCGATCGCGGGGGCGATCTGCATGGCGAGCTGCTTGCCCAGCTCGACGCCCCACTGGTCGAAGGAGTTGATGCCCCAGATCGTGCCCTGCGTGAACGTGATGTGCTCGTACAGCGCGATGAGCTGCCCCAGCACCTGCGGCGTGAGCGCCGGCGCGAAGATCGACGTCGTCGGACGGTTGCCCGCGAAGGTCCGCGCGGCGACGAGTGCGCCCGTGGTGCCCTCCGCTTCGACTTCGTCGGCTGTCTTGCCGAACGCGAGCGCCTTGGTCTGCGCGAGGAAGTTCGCGAGGAACAGCTCGTGCACATCTTGCGCGCCGTCGCTGAGCGGATAGGCGGGGTTCACGAAAGCGATGAAGTCGGCGGGGATGAGCCGAGTGCCCTGGTGGATGAGCTGGTAGAAGGCGTGCTGCCCGTTCGTGCCCGGCTCTCCCCAGAAGACCTCGCCGGTATCGGTGGTGACGGGGGAGCCGTCCCAGCGCACGGACTTGCCGTTCGACTCCATCGTGAGCTGCTGCAGGTAGGCGGGGAAGCGGTTGAGCTGCTGCGCGTAGGGGAGCACGGCGTGCGACTGCGCGCCGTGGAAGTTGTTGTACCAGACGTTCAGAAGCCCCATCAGCACGGGCACGTTGCGCTCGAGCGGCGTCGTGCGGACGTGCTCGTCGACCGCGTGGAAGCCGGCGAGCAGATCCCGGAACACGTCGGGGCCCAGCACGACGGCCAGGGAGAGGCCGATCGCGGAGTCGACGGAGTAGCGGCCGCCCACCCAGTCCCAGAAGCCGAACGCGTTGACCGGATCGATGCCGAAGTCGGCGACCTTGTCGAGAGCCGTCGACACGGCCACGAAGTGGTGCGCCACGGCGTCGGTGCGCGCGTCGTCCGAATCAGCGATGGCACCGGATGCCGCGAGCCCGCTCCACAGCCACTGTCGCGCCAGGCGTGCGTTGGTGAGTGTCTCGAGCGTCGTGAACGTCTTCGACGCCACGATGAACAGCGTCGTCTCCGGGTCGAGGTCGGCGGTCTTCTGCGCCAGGTCCGTCGGGTCGATGTTCGAGACGAACCGCGCCTCGATGCCGGCGTCGGCGTACGGCTTCAGGGCCTCGTAGACCATGACCGGGCCGAGATCCGACCCGCCGATGCCGATGTTGACGACGTGGGTGACCTTCTTGCCCGTGACGCCGAGCCACTCGCCCGCGCGCACGCGCGTGGCGAAGGCGGAGAGCGACTCCAGCACCGACTGCACATCGGCGTCGACGTCCTGTCCGTCGACGAGAAGCGTCGGCTCAGCTTCGGCGGGACGTCGGAGCGCCGTGTGCAGCACGGCACGATCCTCGGAGGTGTTCAGGTGCGCCCCGGAGAGCATCGCGGCGTACCGGTCGGCGACGCCGGTCTCCTCGGCGAGCCGTAGCAGAGCCGCCAGCACCTCATCGGTGACGAGGTTCTTCGACAGGTCGACGTGCAGGTCGGCGAGCGGGAACGAGAGGCGGTCGGCGCGGGTCGGGTCCTCCGCGAACCAGCCGCGGAGATCGGGGGAGAAGGTCTCGCGCAGCGCGCGGAGCTCGGACCAGGCGGACGTGACTGTCGGATCGACGGGAGCGCTCATGGCTCAACGCTACTGCCGTCAGACCAGCAACGGGTTCTCCTCGTTGCCCCATGTCGGATCCCCGCGCAGCGGCTCGGGCGTGAGGTACAGTCCGGCAGGCTGCGCTGCCGTCACGGCGAGGTCATGCATCCAGTGCCGGTTGAGGTCGGGGGCGCGGCTCCCGAAGAACTTGAAGACGAGTGAGCTCGCCGGATGCACCCACACCGTGGTGCGCCCGCCGCCCACGCTCACGTCCTCGCGCCAGCTGAAGGGGAAGGCCTCGCCGCGACGCAGCTTCGCCGTCATCACGAGCTGCAGGTGCGTGAGCGCGCGATCCTCGATCTCGACCCTCGGTCCGCCGTCGTACGTGAATCGTCCCATCGGTGGTTCCTCCTCGATGTCGGACGCCCACGCTCGCACGGTGCAACGCCGCCGCACAGGGGGTGTACACGCGCGGCGCGCGAGAGGATCATGGCAGACGCACTTCATCCGCTTCTCCCGAGCGGCTCCGGCAGAGTTCCCGGCGATGCACGCGGACGGTGCCCCACCGGGGTACGGTTCACTCATGGGAAGACTGCGGTACGACGGCACGTCCGAGCCGATCCACATCGACGACGAGACGCTCGCGGTCCTGAAGGTCATCGTCGGGACGAAACTGCGCAGGCAGGAGAGCTTCATGATGACGTGGCGCCCCGCCGAGGGGGGCGACCCCGGCCGGGTGACCGTGTGGATCCATCCCGCCATCCCGCTGCAGTTCCTCTTCACAGCATCCGAGCCGCAGCACATCGAGAAGCGCCGCGTCGAAGAGGTCATGCAGGCGCTCAATGCCTCGGGCGAGCTGGTCATCGACGACTGGGGGCGCGTCGAAGCGGCGAAGACGCCTTCCTGAACGCCTACTCGGCGGGGAAGCTCTGCGCCTTCAGCGCTGAGGCGAGGTGTGCGGCATTGCGTGCCGCGGTCGCCATGGCCGAGGCGACCTTCTCCGGGGTCTCGGAGAGGTCCTTGTAGTCCACTCCCTGCATCGCCTCGCCGTTCCAGTACACCGACCCCTGCGCGGCGATCGTGTATCCGACGTCGTTGAGACCCTGGAAGAGGATCGCGGCGATGTGGTGCGCGCCGTCCTCGTTGCCGACGACGCCTGCGACCGCGACCTTGTCGAACAGGATCGGCCGGCCGTCGTCGTCCGTCTCGCTGAGTTCGGCGTCCAGACGCTCGAGGACTCGCTGCGCGACGCTCGAGTGCTGACCCATCCAGGTCGGCGTCACGAAGACGAGGATGTCGGCGTCGAGCACCCTGCGGCGGAGCTCGGGCCATTCATCGTCGCCGCCCATGTCGGCCTCGACACCGGGACTCAGCGTGTAGTCCACTGCCCGGACGAGCTGCCCGTCGACGCCGTGCTCGGAGAGAGCGGCGAGGATCTGCGAGGCCAGGAGGTCGGAGCTCGATTCGGAGGGGGAAGGCTTGAGGGTGCAGGAGATGGCGATGGCCGTGGGGTGTGCGCTCATGACAGGAACGAAACCACCGGACTCGTCGGCGGCCAAGGGGGTTTCGGAGTCGCAGGACGTGCGCTAGCGACGTTCCGGATCGGGATGCGGCGGGCGGAGTGCGCTGTCGGCGGTATCCTTGATGACGCCCGCAACGACAGGAGCCCCCGTGATCCTCAGCTTCATCTTCTTCCTGGTCCTCTTCCTCGGAGGGATCTGGCTCCTGGGCCTCGCGCAGGTGCTCCCCGACTTCCAGGGCGTCGTCTTCGCGGCCGGCATCCTCATCATCTGCCTGTCGCTGGCGTTCGTGATGCGCCAGCGCGGGTCGGCCACGCGCCGCGACGACAACTGGTCGGGCAACGCCACCGAGTGATCAGGCTCTGGCGGCGAGTCTCGCCTCCAGGTTCGCCCGCACCGCGGGCCATTCCGGCTCGATGATGGAGTACTCGACGCTGTCGCGCAGGGCGCCGTTGCGGTAGCGGCTCATCGCGCGCATCACGCCGTCCTGCTTCGCACCCAGGCGTTCGATCGCGGCTCGGGACTGGAAGTTCACCCACTGCGTGGTGAGCCCGACGCGGAATACCCCGAGATCCTCGAAGGCGTGGCGCAGCAGCAGCAGTTTGGACTCCGCGTTCGTGCCGGTGCCGTGGGCCGACGGTCGGTTCCAGGTGTAGCCGATGTGCAGTCGCGGGACGTCGGCGACGATGTCGTAGAAGGTCGTGAGGCCGAGGATCCTCCCCGACGCATCGAACGCCGTGAAGGGGATCATCTCTCCGGTCGAGAGCAGCCCGAGGCGACGGTCGATCTCCGCAGCGAGACCGTCGGGTGAGGGAACCGAGGTGTACCACGCGCGCTTCCAGAGATCGCCCTCGGTGAGAGCTTCGAGCAGTCCGTCATGGTGCGACCGCTCGAGCGGGCGCAGTTCGACGAGATCGCCGGTGAGTGTGACAGGTGCGGGCGTGGTGGTGAACGTCATGCCGCCATTCAATCAGCGCTGAGGGCGCCGTCCGTCACGCGGAGACGACGCGGTGCGCCCACTGCCCGCGTCCCAGTCGCGGTTCGACGTAGGTGACGTCGCCCACGCGACGGAGCAGACGCCGGTATGCGAGCACCAGGTCGACGGTGACGCCGAGGTCGAAGGCGATGCTCGCGGCATGCCCGTCGCGGGCCGCTTCCGCCTCGGCGTAGGCGCCGGGGGTGATGAGCAGCCGCGCGGCCCACTCGTCCGCGCGCCGTTCCTGCCTCGCACGCTCGGTCGGGTCGTGCGTGTGCTCATGGCCGAGCATCGCGTGGCCGAGTTCGTGGGCGATCACGCTGCGCGTCGTGCGCGCACTCATTCCCGGGGCGACCCGGATGGTGGCCGAGTGCGGCTCGTATCCGCCGCAGGAGCGCCCGGGGCGCTCGACGAGGTGCAGACCGTGGGTCTCCACGAGGTGCAGGAGCTGATCCACGGGGCTCCTCTCGTCGTGGGCGTCAGTCGTA
Organism: Microbacterium hydrocarbonoxydans; assembly: GCF_023715885.1. Lineage (GTDB taxonomy): Bacteria > Actinomycetota > Actinomycetes > Actinomycetales > Microbacteriaceae > Microbacterium > Microbacterium hydrocarbonoxydans_C. The sequence goes on from NZ_JAMBOY010000003.1 coordinate 453,803, forward strand.
CAGGTCGTCGGTGTCGGCGTCGTGGGTGAGGGGCGAGTCGAACGCGACTTCTGCGTCATTCTGTCGGCGACCGGGGACATCGAGGCGCGAGGGGAACGGGATCACCGCACCGGAGCGGTCGCTCTCGGTGGCCAGGCGCTCTTCAGCGCGCGACAGGATGACATGGGGTGCGACTCCGAGCGCTGCGCCGACGGCATAGACGACGGGAACGGGGATCGCTCGTTTGCCCGTGACGTAGTTGTCGAGCGCGCTGCGCGCGTACCCGATCTTTCGCGCCATCGCTGCAATACTGCTGCCCTTGGCGGCGATCTCAGCGCGCAGCTGGCTCCCCACTGCGGCATTGAACGACTCGGCCGGTGTCTTCACGCGAGTCACGATAGCACCGGCCTGAGGCCAGGATGCCGTCATATCGGTGCGGTGGATATTGTTCGCGCTCCATATGCGGCGATAGTGTCGACGCATGACGACAGAAGTGAGGCGTCTGGTGGCGTCCGCGGTCATCTCCGAACTGGGGAGAACGGGACGAGACTCGGTCTGGCTGGCAGAACGGTCAGGCCTGAGTCACCGGGACGTTGAGGCGTCGCTGGCGGGTGGACGCGATCTCACGGTCGCAGAGCTCGCGGCGATCGCCGACGCGCTCGCGGTGTCACCCGCGCGCCTGGTGCCCGCTCCGCCCTCCGGCTGACCTGCTGCGGAGTCACCCGCGCTGCGGCATGCCGCGCTAGCGTGGACGCATGAAGACCGTACCCTTCGGACAGTCCACCGCTCCCGCCGTCGTCGCCGGGATGATGCGCATCAACGACAAGAGCGACGCCCAGATCCGAGAGTTGTACGAGACCGCGCGCGGCTCCGGCATCGACTTCTTCGACCACGCCGACATCTACGGCGGCAGCATGCACTTCTGCGAGGAACGGTTCGCCTCCGCGCTCGGACTGAGCCCGTCGGAGCGCGACGAGATCGTGCTGCAGACGAAGTGCGGCATCGTGCCGAAGCAGGGCATGTTCGACTTCTCGTACGAGCACATCATCCGGCAGGTCGACGGATCTCTGGCAGCGCTGAGCACCGACCGCATCGACGTCCTGCTGCTGCACCGGCCCGACGCGCTCGTCGAGCCCGAGGAGGTCGCCAGGGCGTTCGACGAGCTCGAGTCATCGGGCAAGGTGCGCGCCTTCGGCGTCTCGAACCATACCCCGAGGCAGATCGACCTGCTGCGCACGGCGGTCTCCCAGCCTCTGGTCGCGAACCAGCTGCAGCTCTCGATCACGCACGCCCCCATCATCGCTCAGCCCATCGCCGCGAACATGGCGGGTGAGGATCAGAGCGTCGTGCGCGACGGCGGCGGCATCGTCGAGTACTGCCGTATCAACGGCATCACGATCCAGGCGTGGTCGCCGTTCCAGGGCGGATTCTTCACGGGCGTGTTCCTGGGCAACCCCGAGTACGCCGAGCTCAACGCCGTCATCGATCGCCTCGCGGCGGCGCACGGCGTCGAGCCGATCGCGATCGCGACGGCGTGGATCACCCGGCATCCGGCGAAGATGCAGGTGGTGCTCGGCACCACGATGCCGCAGCGGGTGCGCGATGCCGCGGCCGGCGCCGACGTCGAGCTGACGCGGGCCGAGTGGTACGAGCTGTTCCGCGCCGCAGGTCACGTGCTTCCCTAGCCCGCGCGCGGCGCGCCCCGGTCGTCTACCCTGAACACATGCCGTTCCTGTTCTCGCTCCTCGTCATCGCGCTGATGGTCGGCGCGCTGGTCGACATCATCCGGCGCGAGGACTCGCAGGTCCGCTTCCTGCCGAAGATGGCGTGGATCATCATCGTCATCCTGCTGCCGCTCATCGGCAGCCTGCTGTGGTTCGCGATCGGTCGGGAGTATTCGGAGGCGGGTCTGCGGATCCCGCGGATGCGGCCCGCTTCCCGGACCGCGCCCACCAGGGTCGATCCGGTGCCGATGCGTCCCGTCGACAACCGGTCGACGGAGGAGCAGATCGCCGACCTCGACCGCGAGATCGAGGAGTGGCGGCTGCGCGCGGAGATCGAGAAGCGCCGTCGCGAGGGCGGCGACGCGACGAACGGCACGGAGAAGTCCGCGAGCTAGCCCCGTTCGGCCGCCAGGTCGAACGACTCCCTGATGGCCGGCTCCAGCGTCGGGTAGGAGAAGGAGAAGCCGGCAGCGTCGAGCTTCTCCGGGACCACCCACCGGCTCTTGAGGATGAGCTCCGTCTCGGTGCGGATGCCGATCGCGCCGAGTTCCAGCATCCACCGCGGCATCGGCGGACCGAACGGGACTCCGAGGACCCGGCGGACCGTCGCCATGAAGGTCGTGTTGTCGACCGGGTTCGGGGCGGCGGCGTTCACCGGGCCGTCGATCGACGGAGTCTCCTCGAGGAAGTCGATGATGCGGGCCACGTCCTCCACGTGCACCCAGCTGAAACGCTGTCGACCGCGGCGGGCTCCGAACTCGTGGCCCGTGCCCGCCGCGCGCCGGGCGCGGCTGATCGGCCAGCGGCCGTCCCACTGGGCGCCGCCCATGCCCAGGCGGGCGAGGTTCTTCAGCGGGCCGAGTACGCCGCCGTGACCGAGCACGATCGCGCTGCGCAGGGCGACGCGCCGCGTGCCGGGCAGATCGTCCGTGAAGAGCGCGCGCTCCCAGGCCTTCGCCACCTCGACGGAGAAGCCGGTGCCGATCTCGCCCGTGGACTCCGTCATCGGGCGGTCCTCCGCGTGCCGGTAGATCGTCGCCGTCGAAGAGTTCACCCAGAGGGCGGGGGGCTCGGCTGCCCTGGCGATCGCGCCCGAGATCGCGGCCGTGGTGTCGAGGCGCGAGCGGAAGATGGCCGCGCGGTTCTCGGGGGTGTACCGGCAGTTCACGCTCTTGCCGGCGAGGCCGATGACCAGGGTCGCGCCGTCGACGGCGGCGTCGATCCCGTCCTGATCGTCCCAGCGGAGGTCCGCACCCGATCGAGAGATGGTCACGACCTCTCGGCCCGCCGCCTCGAAGCGCGGCACGAGATGGCGTCCCATGAACCCGGTGGAGCCGCCGATCACGACGCGGCCGGCGGCGGAGGGTGAGGGTGTCGTCACGGGGTCTCGCTCTCGATCGCGTACTCGAAGAATCCGACGTACTCGTAGACGCGCCCGAGCACCGGGGCGTCGATGGTCATGGAGACGTGGTGCCGCTCGCGCTCCTCGTCCCAGCGCTCGACGAGTCCGATCCGCGGGCTGAGGAACCGGGGGACCGAGAGCCGCAGAGCGCCGAGGCGCAGTCCGACGCGTCGAATCGTCAGGACGACGGCCTCGTCGCGCACGTCGATGTCGAAGGTGGTGACGACGGTGCGGTGCGGACCGATCTCGTTGCGGAGTATCCCGTCAGGGGTGAGCTCCACGACGTCCGGCATCACCCACGTGCGGCCGGGCAGCTCGAACCACCGGGTCGCAAGGGCCCGTCCGTCGGCGGTGCGATTCTCGATGCGGAACGGGACGTCGCGCTCCCACCCCGCGAAGGCGACGCCGAGGGCCTCCGCGATCCGGAACAGGGGCCGCACCCAGGCGATCCGTGATCCGGCGGTCGTGAACACGCCGGTGCCGACGCCGACGTGCCCGTCCGGAATCGTGCGGAAGTACCACGCGGTCTTCGGATGGAGCTCGGAGATCCGGGAGCCCAGAGCACGCTCGTACGGAGATGTCGAAGCGTCCTGCGCGGTCACGCCCTCAGCCTAGCGAGGCCGCGCTGCCAGATGGCGATCGACGCGGGCGGGCGACAGCACCTCGTGCGCGACCATGATCGCGGCACCCAAGACAGCCGCACGGTCGCCCGCCTGGGACTGCACGATCGACAGGTGCTGGGTCGCCAGCGGGATCGAGCGGCGGTAGACCACCTCGCGGACACCGGCCAGAAGATGTTCCCCGGCCCTCGCGATGCTGCCGCCGAGCACGATGATCGACGGATTGAGCAGGTTGACGACGGTCGCGAGCACCTCGCCGACGTCGCGGCCGGCTTGACGGGTGGCTTCGATCGCCACCGGGTCGCCCGCGCGAACGAGATCGATCACGTCGCCCGGGCCCTTCGCGTCGAGGCCGGCCTCCCGCAGCGAGCGGGCGAGCGCCGACCCGCTGGCGAGGGCTTCGAGGTCGCGCTCGTCCTCCCGCTCGCGGTTCGACGCCGCCGATCGCGGTACCTGGACGTGCCCCATGTCTCCTGCCGAGCCCTGCGCACCGCGCTGCAGGGCGCCGCCCGCGATGATGCCCGCCCCGATGCCGGTCGACACCTTGACGAAGACGAGGTCGTCGATGTGAGGCCACGTGGTGGCATGCTCACCGAGGGCGAGGATGTTGACGTCGTTGTCGACCAGTACCGGTACGTCGAAGGTGCGCTGCACGTAGCCCGGGACGTCGAAGCGATCCCAGCCGGGCATGATCGGGGGATTCGTAGGCCGTCCGCTGGAGTGCTCGACGGGGCCGGGGACGCCGATGCCGACGCCGAGCAGGGGAAGGCCCTGTGCGGTGTTCTCCTGCAGCAGCGCAGAGCCACCGGCGAGGATCTCGTCGAGCAGACGCTCGGGCCCGTCGGCGATGTCGACCGCGCGGGTGCGCGACTCGAGGATCACGCCGGCGAGATCGGCCACGGCGACCGTGGCATGGGTGGCGCCGAGATCGACGGCGAGCACGACTCCCGCACGTGCGTTGAAGGCGACACGCGCCGGGGGGCGGCCGCCCGTCGACACTGCCTCCCCGGCCGCCTGCAGCAGTCCCGAGGCGAGCAGTGCGTCGATGCGGAGCGCCACAGTGGACCGCGCGAGTCCGGTGAGCGCGGCGAGTTCGGCCTTTGTTCTGGCCTGGCCGTCCCGAAGGATCTGAAAGATCTCCCCGGCGCCGGGGCTCGTCGCCGACCCGGCCCGCAGCACGTCACTCATTGCGTCAGTAAACCACAGGCTTCATGTCGTTCCTCGGAGAACTTCAGTTTCGTTACAAAGAACTTTTGACAAAGCGCTAGCAAAAGTGGTCCTCGCTGTGTCAGACTCACCGGCATGACAACGGCTGTCACTGACACCGGTCTCGGGACGCTCCGAGCCGGCATCCTCGGCGGGGGGTTCATGGCGCGCGTGCATCGCACCGCCACCCGGGACGCCGGGGGCGAGGTGAGAGCCGTGGCGACCAGGTCGGTCGCCACCGGGCGCGACGCGGCCGACGCGCTGGGCGCATCGCGGGCCGAGCCGGATGCGGCATCCCTCTTCGGCGCGGCAGACATCGACGTGGTGCACGTGTGCACCCCGAACGCGACTCACGTCGACCTCGCGGCGCGCGCGCTCGCCGCGGGCAAGCACGTCGTCTGCGAGAAGCCGCTGGCCACCACGGCGCACGACGCTCGGCGACTCGCGGATGCCGCAGCAGCGGAGAGGCTCGTCGCAGCCGTGCCGTTCGTCTACCGCTATCACCCGATGATCCGCGAGGCCAGAGCGCGCATCGCCGCGGGAGACGCCGGCGAGCTGCTCACCCTCGACTGCTCGTACCTGCAGGACTGGATGCTGCTGCCGACGGACGACGACTGGCGCGCCCGTTCCGACGCGGGAGGAGCCTCGAGGGCATTCGCCGACATCGGATCGCACCTCTGCGACCTCATCGAGTTCGTCACGGGCGAGCGCATCCGGTCCTTGAGCGCGCGCACGCGTCGGGTCTTCGCCGAGCGAGGGGGAGTGGCCGTCGACACCGAGGACATCGCGGCGGTGCTCGTCGAGACGACCTCCGGGGCGCTGGGCACGCTGCTCGTCTCGCAGATGGCACCGGGGCGCAAGAACGCACTGACGCTCGAACTGCACGGCTCGCGTCAGGCCCTCCGCTTCGAGCAGGAGCGGCCGGAGGAGCTGTGGATCGGCGGCAGGGAGGGCTCGATGGTGCTGCTGCGCGACCCCGCCACGGCATCGCCCGACTCCGCGCGGCTCCAGCGCGTCCCCGCGGGACACCCCATGGGCTATCAGGACGCATTCAACGCCTTCATCGCCGACGTCCACGCGGCGATCGGCGGAGCCCGCCCCGAGGGCCTGCCGACCTTCGAGGACGGCTGGCGAGCCGCGGTGCTGACGGAGGCGGTGCTCGCCTCGGCGGCCGACGACGGACGATGGACGGAGATCCCCGAATGACCACGCTCACCACCGATGCGGTGCTCGCCGTCAGCGGCATCCGCAAGTCGTTCTTCGGCGTCGACGTGCTGAAGGGCATCGACTTCGACCTGCGCCCCGGCGAGGTCCACGGCCTGGTCGGCGAGAACGGTGCCGGTAAATCGACGCTCATGAAGATCATCGCCGGCGTGCAGCCCGCCGACGAGGGCATCGTTCGGTACCGGGGCCAGGAGGTGCGGCACACCCACCCCCGGCAGGCCATGGACGAGGGGATCGTCACGGTCTTCCAGGAGTTCACACTGCTGCCCGAGCGCACGGTGGCGCAGAACGTCTACCTCGGCCGGGAGCCGCGCCGCTCCGGATTCGTCGACCGGAAGGCCATGAACGCCCGCACCGACGAGCTGCTCGCCGACCTCGGCGTCTCGTTCATCGACGCGCAGGCGCGCGTGGGCTCGCTCACCGTCGCGGAGCAGCAGATCGTCGAGATCGTGAAGGCGCTGTCGTTCGACGCCCGGGTCATCTCGATGGACGAGCCCACCGCGGCGCTCAGCGACCGCGAGGTCGAGCTGCTGTACGCGATCATCCGGCGTCTCACTGCGCGCGGTGTCGCAGTGATCTACGTCTCGCACCGGTTGAAGGAGATCTTCGACCTCTGCGATCGGATCACCATCCTCAAGGACGGCGCGCTGGTCTCGACGGATGCCGCGGCCGACCTCACGACCGACGAGCTCGTCCGGCGGATGGTCGGCCGGTCGATCCAGTCGTACTTCCCGGACCCGATCGAGGGGACCACGGTCGGCGACGCGCGGCTCGAGCTCGACGGATGCGGGAACTCCTTCGTCGACGGCGTGAATCTCAGGTTGCGCGCGGGTGAAATCGTCGGCATCGCCGGGCTGCAGGGCTCCGGGCGCACCGAGCTCGTCGAGGGCGTCTTCGGTGTCGAGCCGTTCGTCCGGGGGCGCACGCGCGTCGACGGCCGTGAGGTGCGCATCACGAGCGCTCGCGCTGCCGTGCGCGCCGGTCTCGCCCTCGTCTCCGAGGATCGCAAGGCGCAGGGGCTCGCGCTCGGGCAATCCGTGCTCGACAACACGCTCCTGGTGGTCCGCAGTGTCTTCGCCGGTCGGACGGGTGCTGCGCGGCGCGAGGTGCCCGGCATCCTGAGCTCGCTGGAGATCAGCTCCCGGGGCGTCGGTCAGGAGACGCGATTCCTCTCCGGCGGCAACCAGCAGAAGGTCGTGCTCGCGAAATGGCTGCTCACGCGGCCACAGGTCGTTCTCTTCGACGAGCCGACCAGGGGCATCGATGTCGGTGCCAAGCTGGCGGTCTACCGACTCATGCGCGAACTGGCCGCGCAGGGCACGGCGGTGCTGATGGTGTCCAGCGAGCTGCCCGAAGTGATCGGCATGAGCGATCGCATCCTCGTGATGCACGACGGCGAGCTCGTCGCCGAGCTGCCGGCGGGTTCCCCCGAGCACGTGATCCTCGGAGCGGCGACGGGTGCGACTCCGCCCGGCCGAACCGCCCCGACCGACGAGGGAGACGCACGATGAAGCGCCTGCGCATCGACTCGACGATCATCGTCCTCGGCATCCTCATCCTCACCCTGATCGTCGGCGCGATCCTCGTCGCCACCGTCGGGCGCAACTTCCTCAGCCCGGGGAACATCCGCGACATCCTCACCGGCATGAGCGTGCTGGGTCTCGTCGCGATCGGGCAGACGCTCGTGATCCTCGGCGCCTCGCTCGACCTCTCGGTGACGTACGTGATCAGCCTCTCGAGCCTCATCGCCGCGACGACCATGAACGGCAATCCCGCGAACATCCCCGCGGCCGTCGCCGTGACCCTCGTCGTGTGTGCGGGGATCGGCCTCGTCAACGGCCTCATCGTCACGGTGCTGCGCGTGAACGGGTTCATCGCCACGCTCGGGGTGGGCCTGATCCTCCAGGGCATCCTCAACACGAACTTCGAGGGGACCGCCGGCACGGTGCCGTGGGAGTTCCAGCTGATCGGAGCGACCGGGCTCGGACCGATCCCGGTGTCGACCATCATCATGATCCTGCTGGCCGTGCTGGTCTGGTTCCTGCTGGACCGCACGCGCACGGGCGCGCACCTCTTCGCCGTGGGCGGCGACCCCGAGATCGCGCGACTCTCCGGAGTGCGCACCCGACCGCCGCTCATCGCGGCGCACGTGCTGTGCTCGGTGTTCGCCGGCCTCGCAGGGCTGCTGCTCGCCAGCCGCCTCGGCGTCGGCAGTCCCACCGTCGGTCAGCAGGGCGGCTATGCGCTGCTCTCGATCGCCGCGGTCGTCCTCGGCGGCACGCTGCTGCTCGGCGGGCGCGGTTCGATCTGGGGGTCGATCGGCGGCGTCGCGATCCTCGCGGTCGTCGACAACGTGATGAGCGTCATGCAGGTGAACCCCTTCCTCAAGGACGTCGTCCGCGGCGTCGTGATCGTCGCCGCGGTCGCGGTGTACAGCCGCCGTGCGATCGTCAGCCGTCGCCCGAGGTTCGGCTCGGGCGGCACCCGCACCGGAGGAGACGACGCCGCAGCCGCGGCTGCGCCGGAGATGGCGGCGGCCGCCGCGCAGCTCTCCGACCCGCGAGCGACGACGCATCTCGGCACCGCGACGGAAGGAGAGCGGTCGTGAATGTCCTGCGCACCCTGGTGAGCCCCCGCGGCGCCGTCTTCCTGCTTCTCGTGCTGCTTCTGGTGTCGGTCATGATCCTGAACCCGAGCTTCGCCGAACCGGGTCAACTGATGCGTTTCATCCAGCGCGTCGCCCCGATCGGCATCGTCGCGATCGGCCAGTACTTCGTGATCATCGCCGGAGAATTCGACCTCTCGCAGGGGTCGCTGATCACCGCGCAGGTCATCATCGCCGGCAATCTGGTCGGCCAGGACGACTCCCGCACCGTCCCTGTGCTGCTGCTCATGATCGTCGTGGGCGTCGTCGTGGGTCTCGTGAACGGCGTGCTGACGACGCTGCTGAAGGTGCCGTCCTTCATCGTCACCCTCGGCATGATGCTGGCCCTGCTCGGCGGAGTGATGTGGTGGACCGGCGGGGCGGCGACCGGCAATCCCGCCGACAGCTTCCGCGAGATCGGCCGCGGCGGCATCCGCGACGTCCCGGTGCTGGAGTTCGTCCCGTGGGCGGTGTTCATCCTCGCCGGATGGCTCGCCCTGGGCATCTGGATCACCAAGCGCCCGCTCGGCAAGACGCTCATCGCGATCGGCGACAACGCACGAGCGGTCGACTACGCCGGCGCCCGCCGCGCCTGGGTGACCACGCGGGCGTTCGTGATCTCGTCGCTGTCGGCGACCGTCTCGGCGGTGCTCCTCGTCGGATACGCGGGCGTGCACCCCTCGGTCGGCCGCGGCTACGAGTTCGTGGCGATCACCGCCGTCGTGCTCGGCGGAGTCGTGCTCGGGGGCGGGCGGGGCTGGATCGTGGCCGCCGCCACCGGCGCTTTCGCCCTCGAAGCCCTCTTCCTGCTGCTGAACATCGCCGGGGTGCCGTCGACGCTCCGCGACGCCGTCCAGGGCGTCATCATCATCGCGGCCGTCGCCTACTCGGCGGTCGCCTTCCGCGCCCGACGACGGCGCGGACCCCACACTTCTCCCGACCAGGGGAAGGAGACGGAACCCGTGCTCGATGACCCGTCTCGACAGTCCGCATCACCGGCCCTCGCCTCCGGGGGCACCACAGAAACCAGAGGAGAATAGCAATGCGACGATCGATGAAGATCGCCACCGCAGGGGTGGCTCTCTTCGGCCTCATCGCGCTCGCCGGGTGCACCACCGACCCGTCCGTCGCGCCGGCCGAGTCCGACAGTCCAGACGAGTCGGCCGAGACGGCGGAATGGTTCGACCAGGAGCTGTACGACAAGCAGTTCGCCGAGCGCGACGTCGAGCCGCAGGGGCCCGCCGACCAGCCGTACCTGCAGCACATCAACGCCGAGATGGTCGACACGTCGAGCTTCGCGAGCGCCGGTCCGAAGAAGGCCTGCTTCGCGAACGCCTCGATCTCCAACCCCTGGCGGCAGACGGGCTGGATCACGATGAACGAGCAGCTGAAGGCCCTGCAGGAGGCCGGAGCGATCAGCGAGATGGAGACGCGCGACGCGCAGGACTCCGATGACACGCAGATCGCGGACATCGACTACTTCATCTCCGAGGGCGATTGCGACGTGTTCCTCATCTCCCCGAACAGCACGGCCGCGATGACTCCGGCCGTCGAGAGGGCGTGTGAGACGGGCAAGCCCGTCATCGTGTTCGACCGCGGCGTCGAGACCGATTGCCCGGTGACGTTCATCCATCCCATCGGCGGATTCGCGTGGGGCATCGACACCGCGGAGTTCCTCATCGACAATCTCGAGGAGGGCGACAAGGTCGTGGCGCTGCGCATCCTCCCCGGCGTCGACGTTCTCGAGCACCGGTGGGCCGGCGCGCAGAAGCTCTTCGACGAGGCCGGCATCGAGGCGGTCGACTACTTCACGGGCGCCGACCCGGCCGAGATCAAGAGCATCATCAGCGACGAGCTGGCCAAGGGCGATGTGGACGGGATCTGGATGGATGCCGGTGACGGCGCCGTCGCCGCCATCGAGGCCTTCGAGGATGCCGGTGCCGACTACCCGGTCATGACCGGCGAGGATGAGATGAGCTTCCTGCGCAAGTGGAAGGAGACGGGACTCACGGGCCTCGCGCCCGTGTACTCGAACTTCCAATGGCGCACCCCGCTGCTCGCCGCGCAGATGATCTTCGCGGGCCAGGAGGTGCCGAAGGAGTGGGTCCTGCCGCAGAAGCCCATCACCGAGGCGGAGCTCGATGACTACCTCGAGGCGAACGACGGCATGCCCGACGGGCACTACGCCAAGTTCGGCGGCGAGGATCTGCCGGGCTACCCGACGGTCTGGCAGGAACGTCAGATCCCCTGATCCGACCGGACGCGTTTCGTCTCGTCGCTTCGCTCCTCGCTCAACGGCCGGGTTCCGGCTCGGTCGTTGAGCGAGCGGAGCGAGACGAATCGCTCGGCATGATTCGAAGGAGAAGGATGCCGCGCACGATCGCCGTCAACACCTGGGTGTGGACGTCGCCGCTCACCGATGCGACGATCGGACCGCTCGCCCGCAAGGCCCGCGACCTGGGGTACGAGGCCCTGGAGCTTCCGCTCGAGACGGTCGGAGACTGGCACCCCCAGCGCACCCGCGACCTGCTGGACGAGCTCGGCCTCGGCGCGATCGTGGTCGGTGCGATGGGTCCGGGGCGCTCGCTCGTCGCGAAGGCGGGCGATGTCGCGGCGACGCAGGACTATCTGCGCGCTTGCCTCGAGACCGCCCGCACCGTCGGATCGCGCGTCGTCGCCGGGCCCTTCTACGCACCCACCGGTGTCACGTGGCGCATGGACGCCGACGAGCGCGCCGGAGCGATCGCCGAGCTGCGGGGAAGTCTCGCGCCCCTCGCGGCCGAGGCGGCGGAATCCGGCATCACACTGGCCGTCGAGCCCCTGAACCGCTATGAGACCAGCATCCTGAACACGGTGGAGCAGAGCCTCGACGCCCTGTCTCCGCTGCTCGGTGAGGGCGTCGGGCTGGCGCTGGACACATACCACCTGAACATCGAGGAGAAGCGTCCGCCCGACGCCATCCGCACCGCCGGCTCCGCGATCGCACACGTCCAGGTGTGCGGGAGCGACCGGGGCGCCGTCGGCGACGACCACACCGACTGGCCGGAGATCCTGCGCGCGCTCGACGACGCCGGCTACACCGGAGCTCTCGGCCTCGAGAGCTTCACCGGGGAGAACGCGACGATCGCCGTCGCCGCTTCGGTGTGGCGTCCGCTGGCATCGAGCCAGGACGAGCTCGCCGCCCGCAGCATCGCCGCCCTTCGCGCATTGGAGCATGCATGAGCACTCATCCCGTCACGCTGTTCACCGGGCAGTGGGCCGACCTGCCGTTCGAGGAGGTGGCGCGTCTCGCCGCCTCGTGGGGGTATGACGGACTGGAGATCGCGGCGTCCGGCGACCACCTCGATCTGCGCCGCGCCGACGAGGACGACGCCTATGTCGCCTCCCGCCGGGAGATCCTCGACCGGCACGGGCTGCAGGTCTTCGCGATCTCGAACCATCTCGCAGGGCAGGCGGTGTGCGACGCGCCCATCGACTTCCGGCATCGCGCGATCCTCCGCGACTACGTGTGGGGCGACGGCGACGAGGAGGGTGTGCGCGGGCGCGCGGCCGACGACATGAAGCGCGCCGCCCGCGTGGCCCGCAAGCTCGGCGCAGACACGGTCGTCGGGTTCACCGGGTCGTCGATCTGGCCGTACGTGGCGATGTTCCCGCCGGTCGATGCGGCGGTGATCGAGGCCGGCTTCGACGATTTCGCCGCGCGGTGGACCCCGATCCTCGACGTGTTCGACGGTGAGGGGGTGCGCTTCGCGCACGAGGTGCACCCCGGCGAGATCGCCTACGACTACTGGAGCTCGGTGCGCGCCCTCGAGGCGATCGAGCATCGCGAGGCGTTCGGGTTCAACTGGGACCCCTCACACATGATGTGGCAGAACATCGACCCTGTCGGATTCATCGTCGATTTCGCCGACCGGATCTACCACGTCGACTGCAAGGACACCCGTATGCGTCCTCGGAACGGTCGCGCGGGCGTGCTGGGGTCGCACCTGCCCTGGGGCGACCCCCGGCGCGGCTGGGACTTCGTATCGACCGGTCACGGGGATGTCCCGTGGGAGGACGCATTCCGCGCGCTCGACGCGGTCGGATACCCGGGGCCGATCTCGATCGAATGGGAGGACGCAGGGATGGACCGGCTGCACGGGGCGCCCGAGGCGCTCGCGTTCGTCCGGTCGTTGCTGTGGCCGAGGCCCACGGCATCGTTCGACGCCGCGTTCCGCAATCAGTGACGCTCGGGGCCGGCCCCTCGGATCATCGCTCGCGCAGGCGCACGAGCCGCTCGTGTCCCGTCTCCTCCAGCTCGGCGATGTCGTCTCGCGACTTCAGGAAGTCGGAGAAAGACCGGTAGCCCAGAGCCTTCTCGCTGAACGACGGGTCCATGCGGCGCATGTGCGTCTTCACGGCCGAGCTGTGCAGCCACTCGTCCGCGTCCGCCTTGTCGTGGCCGAGGCGCAGGGCCCGCTGCAGCAGCTCCGTCGCCTCGTCCTTCTCGTCGGCCTCGTCCTTCTCGTCGGCCTCGTCCTTCTCATCGACCTTCGCCGGGGCGGCGGCCGACCTCTGCTTCGCGGACTTCGCCGGCTGACGCGACTTCGTCTTCGCAGCCGGTTCGACCGCGGGCTCCGGCACGGTCTCCGGCAGCTCGGGTGCGGCGGGCGACTTCGACGGGCGCACGACGCCGGGAAGGGAATCGTAGGCTTCGAACTCATCGCAGGCTGCGGCGAGCGACTTCGCGGTCGACCCCGCGACCCCGACGCCGATCACATAGCGCCCCAGCCGCTTGCAGCGCTGTGCGAGCGGGACGTAGTCGCTGTCTCCGGCGACGATGACCACGTGCGTGAGATCGGGGAGGCGGAACATGTCTTCCACGGCATCCACCGCGAGGCGGATGTCGGCGCCGTTCTTGGCGTACGCGGCCGCGGGGAAGAGCTGCACGAGGTCGACCGCACGGGCGACGAGCTGCGAGCGGTACTCGGCGTTGACCGGCGACGACCAGTCTGCGTATGCGCGGGTGAGAACGAGGGTGCCGAAAGAGGCCGCGTAGTCGATGATGGCGCCGACCTCGATCATCGCTCGCGCGAGGCGCTCCGCGACATCCGGATCGTCGGGATTCTCGGAGATGCGCTGGCGGTCTTTGCCGTACGCGTTGCGACCGTGCACGCGGTCGTACCAGGAGATGACGATGTTGTCGAAGTCCAGGTAGACCGCCACGCGGGCGTCGGTGGCCTCAGCCATTGGCCGCCCCTTCCCTCGGGTAGCGCACCCCGATCTGCGTGCGGATCTCGTCGAGAGTGCCCATGATCGCGACGCTTTCGGCGACCGGCAGGACGTCGCCCTCGAGGATGCCGTCGCGCACGAGCCGCTCGGCCGCCTGGGCCTGGTACTGCATGCCCCGACCCGCGACGTCGGAGACGTACTCCTCGGTCACCGAGCCGTCGGGGAGGATCACGCGGAAGGTCGTCGGCGTGTACCAGACGTGGTCGATGTCGATCCGGGCCCGGGTGCCCACGATGCTCGCCGTGTTCGGCCCGGCGGCCCGTGACGACGACAGACTCGTCGAGATCGCGCCGCCCTCGTGGGTCATGATGGTGGCGACCTCGGCGTCGGCACCCGTCTCGACGAGCCGCCCGACGGCGGTCACGGTCGTCGGTGCGCCGAGCACGTCCCAGATGAACGAGATCGGGTAGATCCCGAGATCGAGCAACGCTCCACCGCCGAGCTCGAGGTCGTTGAGGCGGTGCGAGGGATCGGTCGGGAGGGACTGCGTGTGGTCGGCGGTGACGGCACGGATCTCGCCGAGCGTGCCGGCCGCGATGATCTCGCGGATGCGCACCATGTGGGGCAGGTACCGGGTCCACATCGCCTCCATGACGAGGAGCCCGCGTTCGGATGCGAGGCGCTGCAGGTCCTCCGCCTCCTGGCTGTTCAGTGTGAACGCCTTCTCGACGAGCACGTGCTTGCCGGCCTCGAGCGCGAGCTTCGCGTTCTCGTGGTGCATCGGGTGCGGCGTCGAGACGTACACGATGTCGATGTCGGGGTCGGCGACGAGGGCCTCGTACGACGGGTGCGCGTGTGCGATGTCGAAGCGGGCGGCGAACGCATCCGCCGATTCCTGCGAACGCGAGCCCACGGCGACGAGATCGAGTCCCGCCGTGCGCAGATCGGATGCGAAGGCGCCGGCGATGCCGCCGGTCGCGAGGATTCCCCAACGAAGTCCAGTCATGTTCTCAGCGTAGACGGTGAGGGTGCTCGCGACTCGAACGAGACGAGGTCGACGTGTGAGCAGAATACTGGACGGGATCCAACAAGTGACTACAGTTCTGCCGTGCAGTCGCAACTGATCCCCACGCCCCGCGCCTTCGTGCAGCCCACCCTCTGGATAGCGATCCTCCTCGTCGTGATCGTTCTCGGCGCCAACTTCCTCCCGCTTCCGCCGCTGCTGTCCGGTACGCCGAGCGCCGACGCCATCGGGGAGGGCTTGGCGCCGACACTGATCGGACTCGTGGTCGTCTGCGCCGCGGTCACCGTGCTCGGATGGTGGCGCCCCGTGTTGACAGATCGTTCCCGTGTCCATCCGTCGTGGGGTGCGGTGCCGGCTGTGTTCGTGGTCGCGTGGTGCGGATTGATCGCGACGGGCGACTACTCGGCGGACGGTACTTTCCTGCTGGCCGCCATCGTGTCGACGGTGATCGTCGTCGTCAACGAGGAACTCATCATGCGCGGTGTGCTCATCACGGGCCTGCGCGGCGTCCGGGTGCCGGAATGGGGAGTCTGGCTTCTGTCATCGCTGGTCTTCGCTCTCGCCCATTACGCGCTGCTCATCGGTCCGGACCCTGCCGGTTTCGAGGACGCGACGGCCTTCGTGCGGTCGGCGTTCTTCCTCGGCACCCTCGCCTACCTCACCCGTCGCGTCACCGGTTCGCTCGCTGCGTGCGTCGTGCTGCACTCGGTGAACAACATCGCGCTCTACGGCATCCACGAGGACCAGTGGGCGCGGGAGTGGTTCGCTGGTGCGGGAGCCCTCTGCTTCTACGCGGCACTCCCCGTCGTCATCGCGTTGCTGATCACGGAAGCGGCCAGAGACCGGCGCCGCCGGGGTGACGGCCACGCTGTGGTCGGAGCCGAGCCCGCGCAACTCTAGGGAATCAGCACGATCTTTCCCGAGGCCCTGCCGGACTCCACGAGCCCGTGGGCGTGTGCGGCCTCGCCGAGCGGAAGCTCCCGGCCGATCTCGATCGTGAAGTCGCCGGAGTCGAGCAGCGCGATCGTGGCCTCGAGGGCCTCGGCACGCCACGACAGCTCCTGTTCGGTGAGCGGCACGGGTGAGCCGCCGGAGAAGGCGCGGATGCCGAAGTCGGCCGCGTCGGGGCCGCGCACGATCGTGGCGATCCGGTCGCGGTCGGAGACCAGCTCGAGAGACGTCTGGATCGCCTCGTCGGTGCCGGCACAGTCGAGGGCGACCGTGACGCCCTGGGGCGCGGCATCTCGAACGCGGTCGAGAAGGCCGTCGCCGTAGGCGACGGGCGTCGCGCCGAGCTCGCGCAGCAGGTCATGCCGGGCGGGGCTGGCGGTTGCGACGACGGTAGCGCCCCAGGCGACCGCGAACTGCACGACCGCCTGTCCGACCGACCCGGAACCGCCGTGCACGAGCAGCACATCGCCCCCGGAGACGCCGAGCGAGCGGAGCGCCTGGTACGCCGTGCCGGCCGGGATGCCGATGCCGGCGCCCTCTGCCGCGGTCACCGAGTCGGGCAGCAGCGCGAGGTGCTCGGCGGGGACCGCGAGGGCGCTCGCGTAGGTGCCCCTGGTGTCGCGGATGGCGACGCGGTCGCCCACCACGAGGCCCTGCACGCCGTCGCCGATGCTCGCGACGATGCCAGCTCCGTCGAAGCCCACGCCGCGGGGCTCGGTGATCGGCGGCGACGGACGCTTCGCACTGCGCAGCTTCGCGTCGATCGGGTTCACGCCCGCCGCCTCGATGCGCACGACCACCTCGCCCGCGAGGGGGAGCGGGTCGGGGACCTCGATCTCATGCAGGACGTCAGGGGAACCGAACTCTGTGTAGACGATCGCGCGGGCCATGCAGCCAGGCTAACGCGGATGCGGTTGCCCCGCCCTGCGGGTCGTCTCGCCTCGCTCGCTCAACGACTGCGGGGTCGGTCGTTGAGCGAGGAGCGCAGCGACGAGACGAAACGCGGTGACCGTCCTCAAGCGCCGATGTCGGCATCCCCGCGTATGGTTCGTGCGCATGGGGACGGTCTACATGTTGAGATGCGCGGATGGCACGCTCTACGTCGGGAGCACGCTCGACCTGGCTCGGCGCCTGGCCGAGCACTCCGACGGCAGGGGCAGCGCCTACACGCGACGGCGGCTGCCGGTCGAGCTCGTGTGGAGTGAGCACTTCGCGCGCATCGACGACGCGTTCCTTTGGGAGAAGCGCATCCAGGGCTGGAGTCACGCCAAGCGGCTCGCAGTCGTCGAGGGCGGCCTGGATGCCGTCCGCGGGTGGAGCGCGCGAGCGCGGAAGGATCGTTCCGTGGAGGGATGACGCGTTTCGTCTCGCTTCGCTCGCTCAACGACCCGAGAGGGTCCTCCGCTCGCTCAACGACCCGAGAGGGTCCTCCGCTCGCTCGACGACCCGGGAGGGTCCTCCGCTCGCTCGACGAGCCGGGAGGGTCCTCCGCTCGCTCAAGGACCCGGGAGGGTTCTTCGCTCGCTCGACGACCCCGGAGGGTCCTCCGCACGCTCGACGACCCGGGAGGGTTCTTCGCTCGCTCAACGATCCGGGAGGGTCCTCCGCTCGCTCACTGCGCCTACGCTCACCGGGCGGCGAGGGCCTTCATGATGCGCTGCGGGGAGACCGGCTGAGCCGTGCCGAGGCGCTGCGCGAACACGCTGACGCGGTACTCCTCGAGCAGCCAGCGCGTCTCGACGAGCGCGGCCGGCGCGCCCGACGCCACCGGGATCGTGCCGCCGGCATCCTCGTACGCCTTCGCCATCCGCTCGAATTCGCTCATGCGCGAGCGATCCTTGCCCGGTTCGGTCCCGAGCGTCTTCAGTCGGTCGAGCATCCCGTCGAGATAGCGCGGATAGTGCGCGAGGCGGTCGACGCCCGTGGCCGACACGAATCCGGGGTGCAGCAGTCCGGAGAGCTGGGTGCGGATGTCGTTCAGCGGGCCGAGCAGGGCGAGCGAGTTCTGCGACTTGATGCCGCGTTCGACCTCCCGCGCCTTCGTGAGGATGCGGGAGACGAGCGATACGCACGCGAAGAGCTCGTCGACGAGCGCTGCCGACACGAGCTCTCGCACCCGCGTGAACTCCGCCTCGGTGCGAATGACCCCGCCCGCGGCTTCGGTCGCCGCGTCGATCAGCCGCTGAACGACGGCGGCACGGCAGTCCTCGATCAGCGCGGCCGCCGACGGATACGGTGAGGCCGCGAGCGCCAGCTTCTCGGCGCTCGTGAGGTGCTCCTGCACGTACGAGCCGGGGGACGGGACGCCCAGCAGCATGAGCCGCAGCACGCCGGCCCTGGTCGCGGCGGTCGCCGCATCCGCGGTCGCCTCGACGCGCACGGCGACGGACTTCCCTCGGTCGACGATCGCCGGGTATCCGCGCACGACGCCTCCGGCGACGCGCGTGTCCAGAACGTCGGGGAGGTCGCCGAACGACCAGGCGGTCAATCCGTCCTGCTCGATCGACGCGGGCGCGGCCGCCGGCTGCGGACCCGAGTCCGGGCCGGGCCGACGGGGCGGCGAGGCGATCGAGCGGGCGACGCTGCTGCGGGCGCGGTCCGAGAGCTTCTCCTGCAGCACACGCAGGTCGCGGTCGGCCCCCACGACGCGTCCGCGCTCGTCGACCGCGCGGAAGTTCATGCGCAGGTGGGCAGGCACCCGGTCGTCCTCGAAGTCGGCGGCGGACACCAGCTGGTTGGCGAGGGGCTGAACGAGCTTCGCCAGCGCCTCCTTGAGAGCGCGCGGAGGGAGACCGGCGTGCGACTCCGGTCCCTGGCCGGCGAGCTCGGCGCCGAACTTCTCCGCCCAGTCAGCCGCAGGCACGACGTGGCGGCGGATGGCCTTCGGCAGCGCGCGCAGGAGCCCGGTGACGAGCTCGGCGCGGAGCCCGGGCACCTGCCAGTCGAAGCCTCGGTCCTCGATCTGCGCCAGCAGCGGCAGCGGGATCACGACGCTCACACCGTCATCCGCCGCCCCCGGCTCGAACCGGTAGGCGAGACCGAGCACCTGGTCGCCCTGTGTCCATCGCGTCGGGAACTCGCTGCGGTCGGCCCGGCTGTCATCGTCGAGAAGGTCGGCCTCGCGCATCACGAGGAGCTTCGGCGTGGAGGTCAGCGCTTCGCGCCACCACTTCTCGAACGACCGGACGTCGAACACCTCGGCCGGGACGCGTTCGTCGTAGAACCGGAAGACCGCCTCGTCTCCCGCGAGGATGTCGCGTCGCCGTTCGCGCTCCTCCAGCTTCTCGAGGCGCTTGCGCAGTTCGGCGTTGCTGCGCCAGAACGCGCTCACGCGCTTGTCGATCCGGCCGGGATCCCACTCGCCCTCGACGAGGGCGTGACGAACGAACAGCTCACGCGACGCGGCACGGTCGATGCGGGCGAACTGCACGCGGCGCCGCGGGATGATCTCCACGCCGAAGAGCGTGACCTTCTCGTAAGCGACGGCGGCCCCGGCATCCTTCGACCAGTGCGGCTCGGTAACCTGCCGCTTCGCGAGGTCGCCCGCAAGGGCCTCGGCCCAGGCGGGGTCGATCGCAGCCACCGTGCGGGCGTAGGTGCGCGACGTCTCGACGACCTCCGCGGCCATCACGGCCTGCGGGCTCTTCTTGCGCAGCGCCGAGCCGGGGAAGATCGAGAAGCGGATGCCGCGGGCCCCCCGATACTCCGCCTGGCGTCGCCTGGCGTCTTTCGGCGGGGTCTTGCTCTGTCCACGGCCACCGGTGCTGCGCTCGTCCAGAATGCCGATCTGCGACAGCAGGCCGGAGAGGAGCGCGCGGTGGACGGCGTCGGCATCACTGACCGCGCCCTGCTGAGACTCCTTGACGCGCACCAGGGTCCGCAGCTGGCGGTGCACGTCGAACCACTCCCGCACACGGACGTAGTTCAGGTGCTCGGAGCGGCAGAGACGCCGGAAGGCGCTCGACCCCAATTCGCGCTGCTGCTCGCGGAGATGGTTCCACAGGTTCAGGATCGAGAGGAAGTCGCTCGTCGGGTCCGCGAAGCGGGCGTGCATACGGTCGGCCTCGTCGCGCACGCTCTGCGGTGCGTCCTGAGACGGGCGCTCCCGGACGTCCTGGATAGACATGCCCGCGACGATCGCGAGCACGTCTCGCGTCACGGTCTCGGAGGTGCGGGAGCGCTGCGCCTCGATGAGCATGCGGGCGAAGCGGGGGTCGATCGGTATCCGGGCGATGTCGCGGCCGATGGGGGTGAGCCGTGGCTCGTCGCGCGCGACATCGACCGCACCCAGCTCGGTGAGGAGGTCGAACGCGGCCTTCACACCGCGCGAGTCCGGCGGCGTGAGGAACGGGAAGGCGGTGATGTCGCCGAAACCGAGCGACAGCATCTGGAGGATGACCGACGCGAGCGAGGTGCGCAGGATCTCGGGTTCCGTGAACTCGGGCCGACGCGCGAAGTCCTCCTCGCTGTAGAGGCGGATCGCGATGCCGTCGCTCGTGCGACCGGCGCGACCGGAGCGCTGGTTGGCCGAGGCTTGCGAGATGGCCTCGATGGGGAGGCGCTGCACCTTCGACCGGGCGCTGTAGCGGGAGATACGCGCGGTGCCGGTGTCGATGACGTAGCGGATGCCGGGGACCGTGAGGCTCGTCTCGGCGACGTTGGTCGCGAGCACCACCCGACGCCGCACACCGGCCACACGGCTGCGCTCGAACACCCGGTGCTGCTCGGCCGCCGACAACCGGCCGTAAAGCGGGAGCACCTCGGTCGGCGAGCGGTCGTTCGCATAGGCGCCCCGCACGGCGTCGGCCGCGTCACGGATCTCCGCCTCGCCGGGGAGGAACACCAGGACGTCGCCGGGCGATTCGCGATCCAGCTCGCGCAGCGCTGCCACGATCGCGGAGACCTCGTCGACCTCCTGGGCAGCGTCGGGATTGGCATCCTCATCGAGCTGGGCGCGGTAGCGGATCTCCACCGGATAGGTGCGGCCGGAGACCTCGACGATCGGGGCCGGCGTGCCGTCGGCGGCCGCGAAGTGCCGCGCGAAGCTCTCGGGGTCGATCGTGGCCGACGTGATCACGACCTTGAGATCCGGGCGCTCGGGCAGGATGCGCGCGAGGTAGCCGAGCAGGAAGTCGACGTTGAGGGAGCGCTCGTGCGCCTCGTCGATGATGATCGTGTCGTAGCGCCGCAGCAGCCGGTCGCGATTGATCTCGTTGAGGAGGATGCCGTCGGTCATGAGCGCGATGCGCGTCTCGTCCGAGACCTGGTCGGTGAACCGCACCTTGTATCCGACGAGACCGCCGAGCTCGACCTGCATCTCCTCGGCGACGCGCTCCGCGATCGTGCGCGCGGCGAGTCGCCGGGGCTGGGTGTGCGCGATCCGCTCGCGGCCGAGCTCCAGGCAGATCTTCGGCAGCTGCGTCGTCTTGCCCGAGCCGGTGGCGCCGGCCACGATCACGACCTGGTGATCGCGGATGGCGTCGGCGATCTCACCCCGGGCGGCGCTGACGGGCAGCTCGGCGGGGTACGAGATCACGGGGGAGGACATAGCCCTCCATCGTATGACGATATGCGGGCGCGCTCGCCCGCCCGGCGCACGGCGGAGCGAGGGTTGCGCGACTTACGATTCATGCGTGACCACCTCGTCTCCTCCCGTGCCTGCGCCAGGGCCGACCACGCTGCCCGTGACGCACTGGTTCCGCACCTTCGGGCGTCCTCCTCGCATCCTGGGGCTCGACGTCGCCCGCGCGCTCGCCATCCTCGGCATGGCCGGGGCGCACATCGGCGAGACGCCCGCGTTCGACCTCCTCGATCCGTCGACCTGGCTCGACCTCGTGCACGGTCGTTCGTCCATCCTCTTCGCGGTGCTCGCCGGGGTCTCCATCGCCCTGATGACGGGTCGCCGCGAGCTCCCCGACCCGGCGCGCGTGCCGAGCCTGAGACTGCAGCTCGTGGGGCGGGGCGCGGTCATCTTCCTGATCGGGCTCGCCCTCGAGCTGCTGGGCACCCCGATCGCCGTGATCCTCACCCTCTACGGACTGCTCTACGTGGCTGTCATCCCCTTTCTGCGCTGGCGGCCGCGGACGCTGCTCCTCGCGGCCGGTGTGCTGGCACTCATCGGCCCTGCGGTGCTGGCGCTCATCGCCGCGCTCGCCCTGTTCCCGTACGGCGCGGGGATCGGACTCGTGCTGTACGGCTCCTACCCGATCACCGTGTGGCTCGCCTTCGTCTTCGCGGGAATGGCGCTCGGGCGCCTCGGGATCGAGCGGACCCACGCCGCGGCGGTGGCGCTCGGCGCCGGCGTCGGGCTGATGATCCTCGGCTACGGCCTGGGTCTGGTCGGAGCCGTCTCCGGCATCGCCACACGCGCGACGGGGGAGGGCTCGACGATGGGATCCGGCTCCGGATGGGGTGCGTACCCCGAGGCCGTCGCCGCCGCTGACCCGCTCGGTGCGGTGCTCTCCGCGATGTTCGGGGTCGACGCGCACTCCGGCGGGACGGCCGAGATCCTGGGGTCTGGCGGTTTCGCCGTCACGGTGATCGCTCTGTGCATCCTGCTCAGCGGGCCGCTTCGCTGGATCCTCCTTCCGCTCGGGGCGCTCGGCTCCATGCCGCTGTCGGCATACACCGCTCACGTCGTCTCGGTCGCACTGATCGGCGGTCCGGGCGGATTCTTCACGAACAACCTCTTCTGGGCCGGGACCGCGATCGCGCTGCTCCTCGTGGCCACGCTGTGGTCGATCCTCATGGGCCGGGGGCCGCTCGAGCGCCTCGTCGGTCGAGCCGCGATCGCGATGGCCTCGCCGCCCCGCGAGAACGGCGGCCGGGCAGCATCCGTGCCGTGACCACCTCGCATGTCGTTGTGTGTCGCTCCTCGCGACAGCGGCCCCGCGCGTGGGTAGCGTCGTCGGCATGACAGCCCCCTACCGTGTCGTCGCCGTGTCCGGCTCCCTGCACGAGCCGAGCAAGACCACGGCTCTCGTGCGTGCGATCGCCGACGCCGTCGCCGAGCGCGCAGAGGTCGAGGTCGAGCTCATCGAGCTCACCGCGATCGGTCCGTCGCTCGCGGGAGCGCTGCGTCGCGATCAGCTCCCCGCCGAGGTGGAGGAGAAGCTGAAGGCCATCGAGGCGTCCGACCTGCTGATCGTCGGCAGCCCGGTGTACCGCGCTTCGTTCACCGGCCTCTTCAAGCATCTGTTCGACTTCGTGGGGCAGTACGCGCTCGTCGGAAAGCCGGTGCTGCTGGCCGCCACCGGCGGCGGCGAACGGCACGCGCTCATCATCGAGCACCAACTGCGCCCTCTCTTCGCATTCTTCCAGGCGCTCACCCTGCCGCTCGGCGTCTACGCCAGCGACACCGACTTCGACGGCTACACGATCGCCTCCGACGTGCTCCGCTCGCGCATCGATCTCGCCGCCGACCGCGCGCTGCCGCTCGTCGGATACGCGGCCTCCCGTCCCGCGGAGACGCTGCTCGTCTCCTGAGCGCCACGCGTGACGCGGCCCGCAACAGCCGTGCGACGCGTAGCGTGGAGCGCATGACGAACCGGCTCGCCGACACGCTCAGTCCGTACCTCCGCGCGCACGCCGACAATCCCGTCGACTGGTATCCGTGGGGCGAGGAGGCGTTCGCCGAGGCCGAGCGCCGCGACGTTCCGCTGCTCATCTCGATCGGATACTCCACCTGTCACTGGTGCCACGTGATGGCCAGGGAGTCGTTCGCCGATCCAGCGACGGCGGCGCTGATGAACGAAGGCTTCGTCGCGGTCAAGGTCGACCGGGAAGAGCACTCCGAGGTCGACGGCGCGTACATGGCGGCCGCCTCGGCGTTCACGCAGAACCTGGGCTGGCCGCTCACGGTCTTCACGACGCCACGCGGCCGCACCTTCTATGCGGGTACGTACTGGCCACCCGAGTCGCGCGGCGGGATGCCGGCGTTCCGCGACGTGCTCGCCGCGGTGCAGGAGGCGTGGACCCAGCGACGCGAGCAGGCGGAGGAATCGGCGGATGCGGTGACCGACGCGCTGCGGCGGGCCGCGGCATCCGCTCCCTCCGATCTGCCGGATGGGGCGGCGATCACGGCGGCCGCCCGCGCAATCGCCGCCCGCGAGGACTCCGAGTTCGGCGGCTTCGGCGGCGCACCGAAGTTCCCCGTGGCGACGACGCTGTCGTTCCTGCAGGCGCCGCTCGTCGAGCAGGAGGCACCGGATGCCGCGGCGGCAGCGGTCCGCGCGCTCGCCGCGATGGCGGCATCCGCTCTACGCGACGAGGACGGCGGGTTCTTCCGCTACGCGACGCAGCGCGACTGGTCTGTGCCGCACTACGAGCGGATGCTGACCGACAACGCACAGCTTCTCGACGTCGCTCTCGCGGCGGGCGACGAGGCCACGGCGCGCGGTGTCGCCTCGTTCCTGCTGGCGACACTGCGTCGTGAGGGCGGCGGCTTCGGCGCTGCTCAGGACTCGGAATCGTGGATAGACGGCGCGCGCAGCGAGGGCGGCTTCTACCTGCGTCCCATCGCGGAACGCAGCGGACTCGAGCCTCCCGCGGTCGATGGCAAAGTCATCACCGGGTGGAACGGTCTGGCCGTCGCTGCGCTCGCCCGCGCCGGGGCGGCGCTGAGCGAGCCGGAATGGATCTCCGGCGCGCGAGATGCGGCCGCGTTCGTGCTGCGCGTCAATCGGGACTCGACGGGGATGCTCGTGCGGGCATCGCTCGACGGATCGGCGTCGCCCGCCCGAGCGACCACCGCCGATGTCGCGCTGCTCGCCGACGGCCTGCTCGCACTCGCCGTCGCCACGGGCGAGGCGCGCTGGGCCGTCGAGGCGCAGGGCCTCCTCGACCTCGCCGTGGCCGGGCTCGAGGGTGACCCGCTGCTCGCCGCGCGCGGCATCGCGACGGCGCCCGACCAGACCGACGGCGACCTGCCCTCGGCATCCGCCGCCCTCGCCCATGCCGCGCTGACCGCCTGGCGGCTGGGAGCCGGCGACCGTTATCGGGCTGTCGCAGAGGATGCCGTCCGCGCGCACGCGGCGGCGGCCATCGGCCAGCCGTTCGCGCACGGCAGCCTGCTCCGCGTGGCCGCCGACCTGCTCGTGGGGCCGCGGCAGATCGTCGTCGTCACCGCGGACGCCGACGGCGAGCTCGCCGCAGCCGCGCGCGGTGCCGACGCCGACGTCGTGGCGATCGTCACCTCGACACAGGCCAGGGCGTTCGCAGAAGCCGGTTTCGA
Source organism: Microbacterium hydrocarbonoxydans (assembly GCF_023715885.1). Taxonomy (GTDB): domain Bacteria; phylum Actinomycetota; class Actinomycetes; order Actinomycetales; family Microbacteriaceae; genus Microbacterium; species Microbacterium hydrocarbonoxydans_C. The sequence goes on from NZ_JAMBOY010000003.1 coordinate 479,020, forward strand.
ACTCTTCGAGGGCAAGGCCGATGCATCCGGCCAGGCCTTCGACTGCCGATCGTTCGTGTGCCGCCTGCCCGTCACCGATCCTGCCGACCTGTCGAGAACGCGCTGAGTTCAGACCCAGCCGGGCAACCAGTTGTGCAGCAGCCAGAACTCGTACGGCACGCTCACGCCGGTCCACACGGGGTAGTAGAACGCCGAGACGAGCACGACGACGGCCAGGAAGATCAGCACGGTGCGTTCACCGGCCTGGCGCCTGTGCAGCGGATCCTCTCGTCGACCGGCGATCTGCTGCAGCACGACGGCGAGGGCGATGACGAGAAAGGGTGCCATCGCGACGGTGTAGAACTGGAAGATCGTGCGCTCGGGGAACATCAACCACGGCACGTAGGTCGCAGCGAGTCCGACGAGCGGGAACGTGAGCGCGGGTGCGCCGACCGGACGTCGGGTGATCCACGCCCGCACGAGGCGGTAGAGCAGGTAGACAGCCGCGGCGACGCTCGCGTACCAGATCAGCGGGTTGGGGATCGTCGAGATCACCGCGATGCAGTGGTCGACCCCGCACGGTCCGGGGTCGCTGCCCACCCACACAGCGGTCGGGCGGAGCAGGAACGGCCATTCCCACGCGGGGCTCGCGTACGGATGCCCACGGGTGAGGCCGACGTGGAAGTCGAGGATCGCCCTGTGGTAGTTCCAGAGGGCGATCAGCGGGTTCGGGTCGCTCTGCCTGGCGTATCCACCCGCGGTGACGAGCCAGCCGGTCCAGCTCACGAGATAGGTCGCGGCGGCCGGCACGACGAGCAGCACGAACGAGATCGGACCCTGCGTGAACGCGGCGGCCGTCGGCCACAGCACCACTCCTGCGCGGCGACGGGCGAGCGCGTCGGTGACGACGACGTACAGCCCGAAGGCCGCGAGCGCGTAGAGGCCCGACCACTTGACCGCGCACGCTGCGCCCAGCGCGACCCCGGCGGCGACGAGCCAGGGCCGACGCCACAGCACGCGCCCCCACATCGGGTCGGGTCCGTCGGGGTCGGGGCGCTCGAGGATCGGGATCGTGCGGTCCCGGTCGTACAGGATGAACAGCGCGCCCAGCATCAGGAAGAACGTGAGCGGACCGTCGAGCAGCGCGGTGCGGCTCATGACGATGCTGAGTCCGTCGATCGCGAGCAGGCCGCCGGCGACGGTGGCGACGACGATCGAGCCGGTCAGACGCCGCGCGACGAGGTAGACGAGCAGCACTGTCGCGGTGCCGAGCAGCGCGGTGGCGAGACGCCATCCGACCGTGTTGTCCGGGCCGCCCAGCGCCATCCCGAGTGCGATGAGCCACTTGCCCAGCGGCGGGTGGACGACGAACGACCCCGCGTCCGACAGGGGGAGCTCCTGCAGGGTGATGAACGCCTCGTTCGCGTTCTCGCCCCAGGTGCCCTCGTAGCCGAGCGACCACAGCGACCACGCGTCCTTGACGTAATACGTCTCGTCGAACGCCAGCTGGTGCGGGTGCCCGAGGTTGACCAGACGCAGCACCGCGGCCAGGGCGGTGACGACGAGAGGGGCGAACCAGCGCAGCATCCGTCCCCAGTCGGGATCGAGCAGGATGCGGTCGCGCAGCCGTCCGTAGCGCGTCAGCCGCTCCTCGGGCGGAGGCAGCAGCGGGACGGGCTCGATCACCGCTCCAGCCTAGACAACGGCCGGTCTCGCCGCCGCGTCTAGGCTGGGCGGGTGATCATCCTCGCCGCGACGCCGATCGGAAACCTCGGGGATGCCTCCCGCCGCCTCGTCGAGGTGCTGGAGAACGCCGAGGTCGTGGTGGCGGAGGACACCCGCACGACCGGGCGTCTGCTGCAGGCGCTGAAGATCGAGAATCGCCCGCGACTCATCGCTCTGCACGACCACAACGAGAAGCAGAAGTCCGCCGAGCTCGCGGTCCTCGCCCAGGAGCACGACATCGTCGTCGTCAGCGACGCGGGCATGCCTGCCATCAGCGACCCCGGCTACGGTCTGGTCGCCGAGGCGATCGCGCACGGCGTGACGGTCACGGCGATCCCCGGACCCAGTGCGGTGCTCATGGCCTTGGCGATCTCGGGCCTGCCGACCGACAGGTTCACGTTCGAGGGCTTCCTGCCGCGCAAACCGGGGGAGCGGCGCTCGACGCTCTCGGCGCTCGCCGCGGAGCCCCGCACGATGGTGTTCTTCGAGTCGCCGTCGCGCCTGGCATCCTCCCTCGCCGACATGGGCGCCGCGTTCGGCGCCGACCGCCGCGTCGCGGTGTGCCGGGAGCTCACGAAGCTCTACGAGGAAGTGCGCCGCGGCACGGCATCCGAGCTCGCGGAGTGGGCGGCCGGGGGAGTGAAGGGCGAGATCGTCGTGGTGGTCGAGGGTGCGGCGCGCCGGTCCGTATCCGCCGACGACGCTCTCGGACAGGTGCAGGAGTTGGTGGCCTCCGGCATTCGCCTCAAAGACGCCTGCGCCGAGGTCGCCGCGGCCACGGGGCTGTCGTCTCGTGATCTCTACCAGTCCGCGCTCGCCGCGCGACGCCCGTGACGGAGAACGGCCACCCGGTCGCCGCAGCCTACGACGAGCGGGCCGCGGAGTACGAGGCGGTCGGGGGACGGCTCTCGCAGATGCACCCTCGAGACGTCGCGACGATCCGGGCGTGGCGCGACAGCACGGACGGCGCGCTGCTGGATGCCGGATGCGGACCCGGACACTGGACTGCGTTCCTCGCCGAAGGAGCACGGGATGTCCGGGGCATCGACCTCTCGCGGGAGTTCTTCGCGTCGGCGCGGCGGACCTACCCCGGCATCCCCTTCGAGGCCGGCTCGTTCCATGAGCTGTCGATTCCGGATGCGGCGGTCGGCGGCATCCTCGCCTGGTACTCCCTGATCCACACCCCGCCTGCGCAGGTGCCGGCCGTGCTGCGCGAGTTCGCGCGCGCTCCGACCCGGTGGTTCCCTGCTCGTCGGATTCTTCGACGGGGAGCCGGGGGAGCCGTTCTCGCACGCCGTGACGACGGCGTATTACTGGTCGACAGAGGCGCTCGGCATCCCGCTCGCGGACGCGGGCTTCGAGGTCGTGAACTCCGAGCGGCGTGAGCGGGCACCCGGCGAGATGAGCGCACGAGCGCACGGGGCGTTGATCGCCCGACGCTCCTGACGCCCGAGCATTCGGCGGAGTCCGGGCGGGTTAGCCTGGTGCTCACCCGAGCGGGAAGGAGCGAGCGTGAGCAGGAAGGCGACGGTCTACGACGTGGCAGAACGCGCTGCCGTGTCGATCGCGACCGTCTCCCGTGTGCTGCGGCAGCCGGATGCCGTGCGCCCGGCGACCCGCGAACGCGTGCTCGACGCGGTGACCGCCCTCGGTTACGTGCCGAGCGGCAGCGCGCGGGGTCTCGCCGAGCGTCGCACCGGTGTGCTCGGGCTGTACTTCCCGGGGTTCGACGCCGCGGAGGATGCGCCGCCGCTCGACGTGCTGGGGGATCGGAGCCGCCCGTCGTTCACGGTTGCCGAGGAGTCGACCGAACCCGTGCCGGCTCCTACGATGCTGTTCCTCGACGAGGTGCTGCGCGGTGCCGAGCTCGAGGCATGGAAGCAGGGGTTCGTGCTCATGATCGGCGTCGGTCGCGACGATCCGACGCGCGAGACCGTGCGCGACATCGCCGGCCGAGTCGACGGGCTCATGGTGCTCGCGCAGAGCGTGCCGGACCAGGTGCTCGCGCGGCTCACACAGCGGATCCCGGTCGTGGTCCTGTCGGGGCCGTCGCGCGGTGACGACTACGACCACGTGACCGTCGACAACGCCGAGGCGATGGCCGAGCTCACCCGGCTCGTGCTCGCGGAAGCGGCCCCCGGGCGGCTGGCGTTCCTCGCCGGACCCGAGGACTCGCCGGACGGCGCGCAGCGCTGGGAGGGCTTCACCGCCGCGCTCGCCCGGGCGGGGATCGCCGTCGACGAGGTGATGGTGCTGCGCGGGGACTTCACCCGGGCATCGGGGAGGAACGCAGGCGAGCAACTGGTCGCCGCGGGGGCGCCGTCCGCGCTGATCGCGGCGAACGATCAGATGGCGCTGGGGGCGATCGACGCGTTTCGCTCGGCGGGTCTGCGCGTGCCGGATGACGTGCGCGTGACAGGCTTCGACGGCATCGAGGCCGCCGCGCTCGCGCGCCCCGCGCTCACGACCGTGCGGCAGCCCATGATCGATCTCGGCCGTGCCGCGGTGCAGCTGCTCGCGCGTCGCCTCGAACGCCCTGACTCCGTCCCGGTGACGGTGCGGCTGCCGCTGCAGATCCTGCTGCGCGAGAGCTCGCACCCGCGCGCCTGAGCACCCCGCCGACGGCGTCAGGGGTTGCATCCGCAAAATGTATGCGCTTACAATCGCTCATGCGGCTTCGGCCGCAGGGCGTCCCGACCCGCGGGACTCCTTCATGACAGAGACGACATGAGGTGGCAGTGTGGCGAAGACGCACATGCTCCGGCGCTGGCGCAGAGCGGCGATCGTTGGGCTGGCGGCGGCGGCCGTGGTGCTCAGCGGCTGCAGCATCCAGATCAGCTCGCAGCCCGACCCGTCGATCGGCGATGACACGATGCTCATCAACGCCGACAAGGGCAACCCGTTCTTCACGCGGAACTTCAACCCGTACCTGACGAACACTCGCACGGCATCGCGCTGGATCTACGAGCCGCTGATCCTCGTGAACCCGCTCGACAACACACTCAACCCGTGGCTGGCCGAATCGTGGTCGCAGCCCGACGCGCGCACCGTCGTCATGACCATCCGCGACGACGTCGAGTGGAGCGACGGCGAGGAGCTCACGCCGGAGGACGTCGCATTCACGTTCCAGCTGCTCGAGGACAACCCGTCGCTCGACATCAAGGGCGCCTGGCAGCACCTCGAGAGCGTGGAGGTCTCCGGCGACGACGTCATCATGCACCTGCAGGGAGATGACGCGCCGTCGCTGTCGATCCTCGGCCTCACCATGATCGTGCCGGAGCACATCTGGTCCGACGTGAAGGACCCCGGCACGTTCCGCAACGAGGAGCCGGTCGGCACCGGACCGTTCGTGCTCGGCAACTACAACGACCAGCAGTACTCGATGGACAAGAACCCCGATTACTGGCAGGCCGACAAGATCCAGATCGAGCACATCATCCTGCCCGCGACGAACACGCAGCTCGACACGGTCACGCGCGGGTACGACTGGTCGTACTCGTTCATCTCCGACGTCGAGGGCACCTGGGGCGCAGCGAGCGAGCACAACACGTGGTGGTTCCCGCCGGGCGGTGTGATCGCGCTGCTCCCGAACCTCGAGGTCGCGCCGTTCGACGATGTCAACGTACGCCGCGGCATCGCGCTCGCCCTCGACCGCGACGAGATCGCCGAGACGGCTTCCGAGGGGTACATGCAGCCGGCCGGGCAGACCGGCCTCATCCTCCCCAACCAGGAGGAGTACCTCGACCCGTCCATCCCCGACGGGGGCATGATCACGCAGGACAAGGATGCCGCGCTGGCGGCCTTCGCCGAGTCGGGCTACACGCTCGACGGCGACCGCCTCGTGGGGCCCGACGGCGAGCAGCTGGAGTTCGCGCTCACCACCGCGAACGGCTACTCCGACTGGACCCGCGCCGCGCAGACCGTGCAGCGCCAGCTCGCCGACGTGGGCGTGAAGGTCACCCTGAAACTGCCGCAGCCCGCCGGATACCAGAGCGCCATCAGCAACGGCGACTTCGAGATGGCGATCGGCGGCATGGGCGGCGGTGACCCGTACCAGGCCTTCAACAACCTGCTCTCCAGCGAGTTCTACGTGCCGTCCGGCGAGCAGACCGCGAACAACTTCGAGCGCTATCGCTCCGACGAGGCCGACGCCCTGCTGGCCGAGTACCGCGAGACGATCGACCCCGCCCGCCAGACCGAGATCGTGCACGAGCTGCAGGGGATCGTCTACGACGAGCTCCCGGTGATCGGCATGTACTACGGCGGCATCTGGGGGCTGTTCAACGACGCGAAGTTCACCGGCTGGCCGAGCGCTGAGGACCCGTACATGATCCCGCAGAACTACGACTCGGCACCGCTGCTGATCTTCACGAAGCTCGAGCGCGTGAAGGGAGACGACAAGTGAAGTACGTCCTCCAGAAGCTCGGCCTGTTCGTGCTCACGCTGTGGGCCGCGGTCACCCTGAACTTCTTCCTCCCTCGGATGATGCCGGGTTCGCCGGCGGATGCCGCGATCGCGAAGCTCTCGCAGAACGGGCCCGTGTCGGATGCGACGCGGCGTGCCATCGAGGCCCAGCTCGGCGTGCCGACGGGATCGCTGTGGGATCAGTACGTGGCCTATCTCGGCCAGGTCGTCCGCCTCGACTTCGGCGTCTCGTACACGTTCTACCCGCAGAGCGTGTCGAGCATGGTCTCGACCGCGCTGCCGTACACGATCGGCCTCGTCGGGATCGTCACGGTCCTCGCATTCGTGGTCGGCACGCTGATCGGAGTGACGGCTGCGTGGCGGCGTGGCACCTGGCTCGACACGCTGCCGACTCTGACCGGTTCGTTCCTCAGCACATTCCCCTATTTCTGGACGGCCTTGCTGCTGCTCTTCTTCCTCGGTTACGTCCTGCACTGGTTCCCCACGACCGGCGCCTACGCGGCGACGACGACGCCGGGGTTCACGGGAGACTTCCTCGCCGACCTGCTGCGACACGCGGTGCTGCCTGCCCTGACGATCCTGTTGACGTCGCTCGGCGGCTGGATCATCGGCATGCGCAACGCCATGATCAACACCCTCGGCGAGGACTACGTGACCTTCGCGGAGGCCAACGGCCTGCGCGGTCGCACGATCGCCCTCCGCTACGCCGCCCGCAACGCGATCCTGCCGAACCTCACCGGCTTCGGCCTCACGCTCGGCGGCGTGGTCGGCGGATCGATCCTCGTGGAGCAGGTCTTCCAATACCCCGGTATCGGGTACCTGCTCTTCAACGCCGTGATCGGGCAGGACTACCCGCTCATGCAGGCGCTCTTCCTGATGATCACCGTGAGCGTGCTCATCGCCAACTTCCTCGTGGACATCCTCTACGGGGCACTCGACCCGAGGACTCGCCGATGACCTCCACCATGAACGTCAAGGTGCCCACAGACCGGATCGCGGCACCCAGCCCCTGGCGCGCCTTCGCCAGGATGGTCGGCACGCTGTGGTCCAACGGCAAGGCGAGGCTCGGCCTCATCATCCTCGGCCTGTTCGTGCTGGTCGCGGTGTTCGCGCCCCTGCTGGCGCCGTACGGAGCGAAGGAGAACGGCTTCGAGCGCAACGCCGACGCGTCGCCCGCGCACTGGCTCGGCACGACGGCCGCCGGCGAGGACGTGTTGAGCCAGCTCATCTACGGCTCGCAGGTCAGTCTGCTGGTCGGGCTCGCCGCCGGCATCCTCTCCACTGTCGTGGCCGTGCTGATCGGACTCAGCTGGGGCTATATCCGTGGCTTCGCGGGCGAGGTGATCGGGTTCATCGTGAACCTCTTCCTCGTCATCCCCGGCCTGCCGCTCATGATCGTGATCGCGGCGTACCTGCAGAACGGCGGCATCCTCATGATCATCGCGGTGATCGTGATCACCGGATGGGCATGGGGCGCGCGAGTGCTCCGCAGCCAGACCCAGTCGCTCCGCGGCAACGACTTCGTCGCCTCGGCGCAGTTCTCGGGCGACAGCCCGGCGCGCATCGTGTTCCGGGAGATCCTGCCGAACATGACGTCGATCATCGCCGGCACCCTGTTCGGTGCGGCGACCGCGGCGATCCTCGCCGAGGCGGGGCTCGAGTTCCTCGGACTCGGCGACTCCAGCATCGTCAGCTGGGGCACGATGCTCTACTGGGCGCAGAACTCCAACTCGCTGCTCACCGGGCAGTGGCTGCTGCTGTTCGCCCCCGGTCTCTGCATCGCGCTGCTGGCGCTGAGCCTCACACTCATCAACTTCGGCGTGGACGGCATCTCGAATCCGCGCCTCCGCGAAGGGAAGGGCCGATGAGCGCCATGATCGAGAACGACGTGCTGCTGCAGGTCGAATCCCTCTCCGTCGAGTACGCCTCGCCGGGTGTCGCCCCCGTGGCCGCGGTGGACGACGTGTCGTTCACCCTCCGCCGAGGCGAGTTCGTCGGGCTCGTCGGGGAGTCCGGGTCGGGCAAATCGACCCTCGGCTTCGCGCTCACCCGCCTGCAGAAGCCGCCGGCTCGCATCAGCGGCGGACGCATCCTCTTCGGCGGACGCGACATCCGGGAGTTGGACGCCGAGGAGCTGCGCCGTCAGCGCCAGGGCGGATTCGCGATGGTGCTCCAGTCGGGCATGAACGCCCTGAACCCGGTACGCAGGATCGGCGATCACTTCCGCGACATCTTCGCAGCCCACGGTCACGTCGCCGGAGACGACCGCGAGGCCAGGGCGCGCGAGCTGGTCGGCAAGGTCGGTCTCGACCCGAGCGTGCTCGCGAGCTACCCCGGTGAGCTCTCCGGCGGCATGCGGCAGCGCACCTCGATCGCGCTCGCCCTGTCGCTCGAACCGCAGCTCATGGTCTTCGACGAGCCGACCACCGCGCTCGACGTCCTCGTGCAGCACGCGGTCATGGACACGATCAAGGACCTGCAGCGCAGTGAGGGCTTCACGGCGATCCTCATCAGCCACGACCTCGGCATCGTGCTCGAGGCGACAGACCGCGTCATGGTGATGCACGAGGGCCGCATCGTCGAGGACGCGCCGAGCCTCGACATCCTGCACCGTCCGCAGGACGAGTACACGCGGATGCTCCTCAGCCACTACGCCGATCCTCGCGCCGAGTCGATCTCGATCCCCGGCTTCGTCGATCTGGGCACGCGTCGCCGCGAGGGTCGCGCGCGCGCCGATGTGACCGAGACGGTGCCGACGGTCTCGCAGCGCGACACGCGTCGGGCGGATGCGGCGATCGTGCTGCAGGGCGTGTCGAAGGTCTATCCGGCGCGCCGACGCGGCGAGAAGCCCGTCACCGCCGTCGACGACGTGTCGTTCCGCCTGGAGCCGGGCGAGGCGCTCGCGCTCGTCGGCGCGTCGGGGTCGGGCAAGTCGACGATCGCCAAGCTCATCACCGGCGTCGAGAAGCCCACCGACGGGTCGGTGCGTTTCGGCGACGTCGACGTCGCATCGCTGCGCCGCAGGGGTCTGCGCGACCTGCGCAAGGACGTGCAGATGGTGTTCCAGGATCCGTACGCGGCGCTCAACCCGCTGCACACGGTGGAGTACACACTCAGCAGGCCGGTGCGCAACTACACGGCCCTGCGCGGAACCGAGGCACGGGCGCGCGTGCTCGAACTGCTCGAGACGGTCGGTCTCACCCCGGTCGAGCAGTTCGCTGCCAAGCTCCCGCACCAGCTGTCCGGTGGTCAGCGGCAGCGCGTGGTCATCGCCCGCGCGCTGGCCAGCGACCCTCAGGTGCTCATCGCCGATGAGCCGGTCTCGATGCTCGACGTGTCGCTGCGGGCCGGCGTGCTCGCGCTGCTGGAAGACCTGCGCGAGCGGTGGGGCATCAGCATGCTCTACATCACGCACGACCTGCTCAGCGCACGACTCGTGACCGAGAACATCCTCGTGCTCAACGGCGGCCGCGTCGTCGAGCGCGGCGAGACGGCTCAGGTGCTGCAGCATCCGGAGGATCCGTACACGGTCCAGCTGCTCGACGCGGTGCCCAACCCCGCGCGCGCCGAACGCTGAACACAACCACTCGCACTACCGAGTCATCCGCACTACCGAAAGGAGCACTCGTGCTCGCATTCCCTGACGGCTTTCTCTGGGGCGCTGCCACCGCAGCCCATCAGGTGGAGGGGAACAACACGACCAGCAACTGGTGGGTCATGGAGCACGCTCCCGGATCGCCCATGGTGGAGCCGTCCGGCGACGCCGCTGACCACTTCCACCGGTACCCGGAGGACATGCGCCTGCTCGCCGAGGCCGGGCTCAACTCCTACCGGTTCTCGGTGGAGTGGGCCCGGATCGAGCCCGAGCGCGGCTTCGTCTCGCGCGCCATGCTCGACCACTACCGACGGATGATCGACACTGCGCGCGACAACGGACTCGACCCGACCGTGACACTCATGCACTTCACGGTGCCGCAGTGGTTCCAGAAGGACGGCTTCTGGCGGGCGTCCGACGCCGTCGACCTGTTCGGGCGATACGTCGAGACGGTGCTCCCGATCCTCGACGACGTCACGTACGTCTGCACGATCAACGAGCCGAACATCGCGGCCATGCTCGCCGGGGGAGAGGATGCCGCGAACCTCGTCGCCTACGGCCTCCCCAACCCCGACCTCGCGGTCGCCGACACGCTGCTCGACGCGCACCACCGGGCCTCGGAGATCTTGCACTCCCGGTCCGGCGTCCAGGCGGGCTGGACGATCGCCACGCAGGCGTTCCACTCCACGGGAGAACCGGGCGCCGACGAGATGCTCGCCGAGTACGGCGACCCCCGCGACCACTGGTACCTGGAGCAGTCCGCCGGCGACGACTTCGTCGGCGTGCAGGCCTACACCCGCACCTTCATCGGCCCGGAGGGTCCGCGCCCCGTCGCGGCCGACGTCGAGACCACGCTCACCGGATGGGAGTTCTTCCCGGCGGCGCTCGAGCTCGGAGTCCGCAGCGCCTGGGAGCGCAGCGGCGGGGTGCCCGTGCTCGTGACCGAGAACGGCATCGCCACGGCCGACGACACTCGACGCGTCGCCTACACCCAGGGCGCGCTGGAGGGGCTGCACCGTGCGATCTCCGCCGGCATCGACGTGCGCGGCTACCAGCACTGGAGCGCGCTCGACAACTACGAGTGGGCGAGCGGCTACGCCCCGACCTTCGGCCTGATCGGCTTCGACCACGAGACGTTCGCCCGTTCTCCGAAGCCGTCGCTCGCCTGGCTCGGGGAGGTCGCTCGTCGCAACGCGCTCTGACCGCCCTCCGCACGGCGCTCTGACCGCCAGCCGTCCGAGGGCCGCTCGGCCCTCGGACGGCTGCGCCGGGGTTACGCTCGCTTCATGAGCCACGCCTTGACCTCGCGCCGTGGCAGCCGTCTGCGCGCGGCGGCCGCGGGTCTCAGCGCCGCGGTGGTCGCCGTCGGCGCCGGCGAGCTCGTCGCGGCTGTCGTCGAACCTGCAGCGAGTCCGGTGGCCGTGATCGGCAGCGGCCTGATCGACCTCGCGCCCAGCTGGGCGAAGGATGCCGCGATCGCCCTGTTCGGCACGGGCGACAAGATCGCGCTGATCACCGGCATCGCCATCGTCCTGGCTGGCGTCGCCGCCCTCGCCGGCATCCTCGAGGCGCGCCGCGCGGGGCTCGGCGCCGTCGTGCTCGGGGCGCTCGGCGCGCTCGCCCTCGTCGTCGCGATGATCCGTCCGGGTGCCGGGCCGTTCGCCTGGCTCCCCGGATTGATCGCCGCCGTCGTCGCCGTCGTGGCGCTGCGGCTGCTCATGCGCACGGTCCAGCCCATCCCGTACGTCCGCACCGAGCCGGAGGAGCGCCGCCGCTTCCTGCTCTGGAGCGCCGGCGTCGCGGCCACGGGCGTCGCCGCGCTCATCATCGGGGGCGTCGCACGTGGGGCGACGCGCTCGATCGAGGCGGTGCGCTCGGCGCTCCGCCTCCCGCAGCCCATCCGTCCCGTTCCACCCGTGGCGGCGGCTGCCGACCTCGGCATCCGGGGTCTCGCTCGGATCGTGACCCCGAACGCCGAGTTCTACCGGATCGACACCGCGCTCGTCGTGCCCCGCCTCGACCCGGCGGACTGGCGCCTGCGCATCCACGGGATGGTGGAGCGCGAGGTCGAGATCGGCTGGGACGAACTGCTCTCGCTGCCCATGCGGGAGTCGCACGTGACACTCGCGTGCGTGTCGAACCCGGTTGGCGGCGACCTCATCGGCAACGCGCTCTGGCTCGGTCATCCGGTGCGCGAGCTTCTCGCGCGTGCCGGAGTAGACCCGGATGCCGACATGGTGCTGTCCCGATCCGTCGACGGCTTCACGGCATCCTCGCCGATCGAGGCCCTCACCGACGACCGCGATGCGCTTCTCGCCATCGGCATGAACGGCGATCCGCTGCCGATCGAGCACGGCTTCCCCGCGCGGCTCGTGGTGCCGGGGCTCTACGGATACGTCTCGGCGACGAAATGGGTGACCGAGCTCGAGGTCACGCGCTTCGATCGAGCGACGGCGTATTGGACGACGCGGGGATGGTCGGCCCGCGGCCCGATCAAACTGCAGTCGCGCATCGACGTGCCGCGGGGTGGCGCCGTCGCGCCGGGCGACACGGTGATCGCGGGAATGGCGTGGCAGCAGCACGTCGGCGTCGAGGGCGTCGAGGTGCGCGTCGATGACGGGCCGTGGCGCCCCGCCGCGCTCGCGACGGCGATCTCGGCCGACACGTGGGTGCAGTGGAGCATCCCGTGGACCGCCGAGGCAGGGTCGCACACGATCGAATGCCGCGCGGTGGGCGCCGACGGCGAGTCGCAGACCTCCGAGCCCGCCGCCCCGGCACCGGACGGCGCTCAGGGCTGGCACCGCGTGCAGGTCACCGTGGGCTGAGGCCCGTGACCGCGGCGTAACCGCGCCCGGCATCCCGCCTAGAATTGCTCCATGCCCGCAGGCGAATCCTTCTACATCACGACGCCCATTTACTACCCGTCCGACGTGCCCCACATCGGCCACGGGTACACCTCGGTGGCGGTCGACGCGCTCGCGCGTTGGCACCGTCAGGGCGGCGATGACACGTGGATGCTGACGGGCACCGACGAGCACGGTCAGAAGATGCTCCGTGCGGCGGCCGCGAACGGCGTCACGCCGCAGGAATGGGTCGACAAGCTCGTCACCGAGGCCTGGTTCCCGCTGCTCGAGACGCTCGACGTCGCGAACGACGACTTCATCCGCACGACGCAGGAGCGTCATGAGGAGCGCGTGAAGAAGTTCGTGCAGGCGATCTACGACCGCGGCTACATCTACGCGGGAGAGTACGAGGCTCTGTACTGCGTGGGTTGCGAGGAGTTCAAGCCGGAGTCCGAGATCCTCGACGGCACCGGTCCCTTCGAGGGGCTGAAGGTGTGCGCGATCCACTCGAAGCCGCTCGAGCTGCTGCAGGAGAAGAACTACTTCTTCAAGCTCAGCGAGTTCCAGGACCGCCTCCTCGAGCTCTACAAGACGCGGCCCGACTTCATCCGCCCGGAGTCCGCGCGCAACGAGGTCGTCTCGTTCGTGCGTCAGGGGCTCAAGGATCTGTCGATCTCGCGGTCGGCGTTCGACTGGGGCATCGAGGTGCCGTGGGACCCGTCCCACGTCATCTACGTGTGGGTGGACGCGCTGCTGAACTACGCGACCGCGGTCGGCTACGGCGACGACCCCGAGACCTTCGACCGCCGCTGGCCGGCGTATCACGTGGTCGGCAAGGACATCCTGCGCTTCCACGCCGTCATCTGGCCCGCCATGCTGATGGCTGCCGGGCTCGACGTGCCCAAGGGCGTGTTCGCGCACGGCTGGCTGCTCGTCGGCGGCGAGAAGATGTCGAAGTCGAAGCTCACGGGCATCGCGCCGACCGAGATCACCGACGTCTTCGGTTCCGACGCGTACCGGTTCTACTTCCTCTCGGCGATCGCCTTCGGTCAGGACGGCTCGTTCTCGTGGGAGGACCTCGCCGCGCGCTATCAGGCCGAGTTGGCGAACGGGTTCGGTAACCTCGCCTCGCGCACGACCGCGATGATCGAGAAGTACTTCGAGGGCGTCGTGCCGCCGCCCGCGGAGTATCTCGAGCAGGACCTCGTGATCCAGCGTCTGGTCGCACGGGCGACCACGGACGCGGATGCCGCGATCGAGCAGTTCCGCATCGACGAGGCGATCCGCGCGATCTGGACGGTCGTCGACGCCCTCAACGGCTACATCACCGCGAACGAGCCCTGGGCGCTGGCCAAGCAGGCCGCCGGTGGGGACGACGCTCAGCGCGAGCGCCTCGGGACCGTGCTGTACACGTGTGCCGAGGGTCTGCGCGCGCTGGCTGTGCTTCTGTCGCCGGTGATGCCTCAGTCGACCGAGAAGCTGTGGATCGCGCTGGGCGCGGCCGAGAGCCTGGGCCGTCTGCAGGACCAGCCGATCCGCGAGGCAGGGGCCTGGGGCGCGCTGAAGCCGGGGACGAGCGTCAACGGCCTCGCGCCGCTGTTCCCGCGCGTCGAGCAGGCCTGACGGAGAAGTCCTCGTGCCCGATACCTACGTGCAGCGGCGTGACGGCGACGGGCGCAAAGACCTGCGATACCCCGCGGCTCCCGAGCCCCTCGCCGTCCCCGTGTACGACAATCACGCGCACCTCGAGATCCTCGACGGCGACGAACCGCTGTCGCTGACCGAGCAGCTCGACCGGGCCGAGTCCGTCGGCATCGCCGGCGTCGTCCAGGCGTCGGGTGATATCGAGTCGTCGCGCTGGGCAGTGGAGGCCGCGGCCTCCGATCCTCGCGTGCTCGCCGCGGTGGCGATCCATCCGAACGACGCGCCGACGTACGCCGAGGAGGGGAGGCTCGACGAGGCCCTCGCGGTCATCGACGAGCTCGCGGCGCACCCGCGCACGCGCGCGATCGGCGAGACCGGTCTTGACTTCTTCCGCACCGAGCCCGGGCGTCGCGAACCGCAGTTCGCCTCGTTCGAGGCGCACATCGCTCTCGCGAAGAAGCACGGCATCGCGATGCAGATCCACGACCGCGATGCGCACGACGAGGTTCTCGAGACGCTGGCGCGGGCGGGCGCGCCCGAGAAGACGGTCTTCCACTGCTTCTCCGGCGACGCGGCGATGGCGACCGTCTGCGCGGATGCCGGCTACCACTTGTCGTTCGCCGGCAACGTGACGTTCAAGAACGCCCAGAACCTGCGTGACGCCCTCGCGGTCACGCCGCTGGACCGCATCCTCGTCGAGACCGATGCGCCGTTCCTCACGCCGACCCCCCTCCGTGGGCGTCCGAACGCGCCCTACCTGGTTCCGATCACCGTCCGCTTCATGGCGGCGGAACTCGGCCTCGATGTCGACGAGCTGTGCGCCCAGCTCGCCGCCAACACGCTTCGGGTCTACGGCTCGTTCGAGGCCTGAGCCTTCGCGCTGACGATCTGCGAGATCGGACGCCACACGAGCAGCAGCGTGATCGCTGCGCCGGCGAAGGCGAACCACCAGGGCGCGGTGAGGCCCCACACCTGCGCGATCACGCCGCCGAGCGCCTGCCCGATCACCATTCCGGCGAAGACGCCGACCATGTTCACCGAGGCCACCCGGCCCTGGAGCTCCGCGGGCACGAGACGCTGACGCACCGTCGTCGAGATGGTCGCCCACACGAACGCGTACGCGCCGAACACGAACATGATCACGAGTGCGACCCAGCCGGTGGTCGTGAGCGCGAAGGCCAGGTGCATCAGCACCTCGAGGGAGAGCACCACCCGCATGAGGGTGGCGAAGGACACATGCCGCTCGAGCCACCCGAAGCTCAGGGTGGCGAGGATCCCCCCGGCGGCGGATGCCGTGGTGAGCGCGCCGTAGCCGACCGCGCCCATGTGGAGATGCTCGGTGGCGTACAGCACGAGCACGCCCCAGGGCGCCGCCCAGGTCACGTTGAACACGAGAATGATCAGGACCAGGGTGCGCACCGGGGGATTGCGCCAGAGCCAGCGCAGACCCTCGGCGATGTCGGTGTGCACGCGGGGTCTCGGCGTGCTGTCCGCGTCGTCCGGGGCGCGGGAAGGAACGGGCGTGTGCGCCATGCGCGAGACGAGCACGATCGCGAGCGTCACGCACAGCACTTCGAGCAGGAAGGGCCAGGCCGTCCCCGCCGCGAAGAGGAACGCTCCGAGCGGGGGCCCGGCGAACTGGTTCGCGACGAGATACCCCGCCTGCAGTCGGGCGTTGCCGAGACCGAGGTCGGCGCGGTCGACGATCATCGGCAGGAGAGTGCTGCCCGCGGTGTCGACGAAGACCTCGGCGGTTCCGTAGAGGAAGGCCACGGCGAGGACGATGCCGATGTTCGCGGTGTCGGTGATCAGGAAGACGCAGAGGGCGGCGAGCACCGCGGCGCGCGCCGCGTTCGCGACCATGACGAGTCGGCGGCGGTCGAACCGGTCGGCGATCGCCCCCGCGTGCAGGCCGAAGATCAGCCACGGAAGAAACTGGAGGATCGCTCCGGACGCGACGAGCAGCGGAGACGAGGTCAGCGAGGCGATCAGCAACGGAGCGGCGGCCAGCGCGACCCCGTCGCCGACGTTGCTCGTCCACGACGAGGCGAGCAGCCACCGGAAGTCGCGGCCCATGCGCCGGGGAGCGACCAGTTCACCGAGGGAGGGCATCCCTGAACACTAGTGCGGACCGGCGACATCGGCGGGGTGGGGGAGAATGGACCAATGACCGTCACCCTGCTCGGCGCCACCGAGATCCGTCGCCTCGCCGCCGAGCTCGACGTCACCCCGACGAAGAAGCTCGGCCAGAACTTCGTCGTCGACGCCAACACGGTCCGCAAGATCGTGCAGGCCGCGCGGGTGGATGCGGGGGAGCGCGTCGTCGAGATCGGACCCGGGCTCGGCTCTCTCACGCTTGCGATCCTCGAAACCGGGGCGGCAGTCACGGCGGTGGAGATCGACCATCGCCTCGCGGCACGGCTGCCGCAGACAGCGGTCGACCACGGCGTCGAGTCCGATCGCCTCACGGTGGTGGATGCCGACGCCATGCGCGTCACGGAGCTTCCCGGCGAGCCGACGGTGCTCGTCGCGAACCTGCCCTACAACGTCTCGGTGCCGGTGCTGCTGCACTTCCTCGAGACGTTCCCGTACCTGCAGCGCGGTGTCGTGATGGTACAGGCCGAGGTCGCCGAGCGCCTCGCCGCGAAGCCGGGGTCGAAGATCTACGGGTCGCCCAGCGTGAAGGCGGCCTGGTACGGCGAGTGGAGGCTCGCCGGCACCGTGTCGCGTCAGGTGTTCTGGCCTGTACCGAACGTCGACAGTCTGCTCGTCGCTTTCGATCGCTCCGAGGGCGAGCGCGGCTCCGAGGAGGAGCGTCGTCGCACCTTCCAGATCGTGGATGCCGCATTCAACCAGCGCCGCAAGATGCTGCGGCAGGCGCTGTCAGGGATCTTCGGCAGCTCGGCCGCCGCCTCCGAGGCGCTCGTCGCGGCCGGTGTCGCACCGACGGCCCGCGGCGAGGACCTCACGGTCGACGACTATCAGCGTGTTGCGCAGCAGGTCGTCGAGGTCGGCGCGCCGGCCGCCACGGACTAATCTGGCACCGTGACCGACTCTCCTCGCTTCCGCCCGAACGTCCCAGAGCTCCACCGCCCGTACGCCGCCGACGAAGGCCGCTATGGGCAGTTCGAGTACCGTCAGGTCGGGTCCTCCGGACTGTACCTGCCCCCGATCTCGCTGGGGCTGTGGTGGAACTTCGGCGACAACATCCCCCTCGACAACCAGCGCGCGCTGCTGCGCCACGCGTTCGACCGCGGCATCACGCACTTCGACCTGGCCAACAACTACGGACCGCCCTACGGCTCGGCCGAGAAGAACTTCGGTCGCATCTTCGCAGAGGACTTCCGCCCGTACCGCGACGAGCTCATCATCTCGTCGAAGGCCGGCTGGGACATGTGGCCCGGACCGTACGGCGACTTCGCGAGCCGCAAGTACATCCTCGCCAGCGCCGAGCAGTCGCTGACCCGCATGGGCCTCGACTACGTCGACATCTTCTACTCGCACCGCGTCGACCCCGTGACGCCCATCGCCGAGACGATCGGCGCGCTCGACACCCTGGTCCGACAGGGCAAGGCGCTGTACGTGGGCATCTCGTCGTACAGCGCCGAGCGCACGGCCGAGGCGGTCGCGGTCGCGAAGGATCTGGGCACGCCGCTCGTCATCCACCAGCCCGCGTACTCGATCCTCAACCGATGGGTGGAGGACGGCCTGACCGAGACTCTCGAGCAGTCCGGGCTCGGCGCCATCGCCTTCACGCCGCTCGCTCAGGGACTCCTCACCGACAAGTACCTCGGCGACGGCACGGCCGACCGGGCCCAGAAGCGCGGTTCGCTGCCCGACGCGCCGCTCGGCGATGAAGCGCTGCAGATCCTGCGCTCGCTGAACGAGATCGCCCGCGACCGCGGCCAGTCCCTCGCCCAGCTCGCGCTGCAGTGGACGCTGCGCAGTCCCGTCGTCGCCTCGGCGCTGATCGGAGCCTCGCGCCCCGAGCAGCTCGACGAGAACATCGCGGCCGTGAACGGTCCCGCCTTCACCGACGAGGAGCTGTCGCGCATCGACGAGCTCTCCGGTTCGATCGACGTCGACCTCTGGGCGACCTCCACCGAGCTCTGACGGCCCGTCATGACGTTCGCCGCCCCCGCCGAGTCCGTGCACGTGCGTGCACCGGGAAAGATCAACGTCTATCTCGGCGTGGGCGGCCGTCATGACGACGGATACCACGCGCTGGCGACGGTGTTCCAGGCCGTGTCGCTCTACGAGGACGTCATCGCACGCCACGCCGACGACTTCTCGCTCACGGTGTCGGGCGTCGACGACCCCGACTCCGTGCCGCTGGACGACCGCAACCTCGCGATGCGTGCGGCCAAGCTCCTTGCGGCAGCGGCCGACTACCACGGCGGCGTGGCTCTCGAGATCCGCAAGAGCGTCCCCGTCGCCGGCGGCATGGGGGGCGGGTCGGCGGATGCCGCGGCGGCCCTCGTCGCCTGTGACGCCCTCTGGGGCACCGGCTTCTCGACGAGCCGGCTGCACGAGCTCGCAGCCCGCCTGGGCGCGGACGTGCCGTTCGCGCTGCACGGCGGCACCGCGGTCGGCACCGGCCGCGGGGATCAGCTGAATCCCGCTCTGGCGCGCGGCCGTTTCGACTGGGTGCTCGTGCCGAGCGATCAGGGCCTCTCGACTCCGCTGGTCTACGCACGGCTCGACGCGCTCCGCGAGGAGGAGGGTGCGCTCGCCGACGATCCGCCGCTGTCCCTGGACGTGCCGATCCCGGTGCTCCAGGCGCTCCGCTCCGGTGACCCCGAGCTGCTCTCCGAGAGCATCTACAACGACCTCCAGGAGGCCGCGCTGCACGAGCGGCCCGAGTTGGAGACGACCATCCTCCGCGGCATCCATGCCGGCGCCCTGCAGGGGATCGTGTCGGGCTCCGGTCCGACCGTCGCGCTGCTGTGCGCGAACGCGGATGCCGCGAGGGCCGTGCAGGCGTCGCTCGACGAGCACGGCATCGAGTCGCTGCACGTGCACGGCCCCGTCGCCGGCGCGCGCATCATCGGCTGAGCGTCGACCCGTCCGGCGCGCTCCGGGCGACGGACGGTGCGTCGTCGAAGTGCGTTCCCGCGCTCGCGGATACATAATGGTGTGACGATGTGACCGTGCACATGCGAGGAGGCCTGCGGTGTCGACTGCCTCCGAGCGCGCCAGGACGCCCAGCATCCGCGACGTCGCGCGTCTCGCCGGAGTCTCGCATCAGACGGTGTCCCGAGTGCTCAACGATCACCCCAGCATCCGCCCGGAGACCAAGGCGAAGGTGCTCGACGCGATCTCCGTACTCGACTATCGGCCGAATCTCGCCGCGCGCGCGCTGGTCACGAGCAAGTCGAACATGCTCGGCATCCTCTCGGCGACGGTGGGGGAGTTCGGTCCGACGTCGTCGATCGTCGGCATCGAGGATGCCGCGCGCGAGGAGGGGTACTCGGTCTCGACGCTGAACCTGTCCGCGACCTCGCCCGAGGCCATCGGCAGCGCGCTGCGCCAGCTCGCGCGCGAGCAGGTCGACGGGATCGTCGTGCTCGCGCCGCAGGTCCGGGTCTTCCATGTGCTGAGAGCCATGGCGAGCGATACGCCCTTCGTCTCCTTGCAGACCGCGTCGGGGTCGGACGGAGTGAGCCTGTCGGCCGATCAGGTCGCCGGTGCTCGCACCGCCACGGAGCATCTCATCGCGCTGGGACACAGCGACATCATCCACCTCGCCGGCCCGCAGGACTGGATCGAGGCGGAGTCGCGGATGCGCGGGTACCTGGAGGCGCTGCGGGAGGCGGACCTGCCGACGTTCCCGCCGATTCGCGGGGACTGGACCGCCGACTTCGGTTACTTCGCGGGGCAGGAGCTCGCCCGTCGCCGGGATTTCACGGCCGTCTTCGTCGCGAACGACCAGATGGCCATCGGTCTCATGCACGGGTTCCGCGACGCGGGGATCCGCGTGCCGGAGGACGTGAGCGTGGTGGGCTTCGACGATATTCCCGTCTCGGCACACGTCGCACCGACGCTGACGACCGTGCATCAGGACTTCCCGGAGCTCGGCCGCCGGGCGGTGCGGCTTCTGCTCGCGCAGATCCGCGGCGAGGATCCGCCCGAGTTCGGGTCGCTGCAGACGACGCTGCGCACCCGGGAATCCGCCGCGGCTCGATAAGCGAACAATTCGCGTCGCGGTCTTGACACCGTCTCGGCGAGCGTAGACTATGTACCAATGTGAACGGTCACATCGACAGTGGCCGCACGTAGCGAGGAAGATCCGTGAGCACCACAGCAACGTTGCCGGTCGTGTCTGGCCCCATCCTGGAGATGCGCAGCATCACCAAGGAGTTCCCGGGGGTCAAGGCGCTGTCTGACGTCTCCATCACCGTCCGCGCCGGAGAGATCCACGCGATCTGCGGCGAGAACGGCGCAGGCAAGTCCACCCTCATGAAGGTGCTGTCGGGTGTGTACCCGTACGGCTCCTACGACGGCGAGATCCTGCTGTACGGCGAGGAGCAGCGGTTCCGCGACATCGCGGCGAGCGAGCAGGCGGGCATCGCGATCATCCACCAGGAGCTGGCGCTCATCCCGGAGCTGTCGATCACCGAGAACATCTTCCTCGGCAACGAGATCCGCCGCTTCGGCCGCATCGACTGGCAGGCCCAGCGGCAGCGCGCCACCGAGCTGCTCGCGCGCGTCGGCCTCAAAGAGGACCCGGATGTCGCGATCAAGACCCTCGGTGTCGGCAAGCAGCAGCTCATCGAGATCGCGAAGGCGCTCAACAAGGACGTCAAGCTGCTCATCCTCGACGAGCCGACGGCCGCGCTCAACGAGAACGACTCGCAGCACCTGCTCGACCTGATCCTCGGCCTCAAGGCCAAGGGGATCGCGTCGATCATGATCAGCCACAAGCTGAACGAGATCGAGCAGATCGCCGACGAGATCACGATCATCCGCGACGGCCGCACGGTCGAGACGCTCGACATCTCGCGCGGCGAGATCAACGAGGACCGCATCATCCGCGGCATGGTCGGCCGCTCGCTCGAGAGCCGGTACCCCGACCGCACGCCCGAGATCGGCGAGGTGTTCTTCGAGGTCAAGGACTGGTGGGTCCAGCACCCGTCGGTCGCCGAGCGCATGGTCGTCAAGGGGTCGAGCATCAACGTGCGCCGCGGCGAGGTCGTCGGTATCGCCGGGCTCATGGGTGCCGGCCGCACCGAGTTCATGATGAGTCTGTTCGGTCGCTCGTACGGCAACTTCCAGTCGGGAACGATCATCAAGGACGGCAAGGAGGTCGTCATCCCCGACGTCGCCTCCGCGATCAAGCACGGACTCGCGTATGTGAGCGAGGACCGCAAGGTGCTCGGCCTCAACCTGCTCGACACGATCAAGCGCTCCGTCGTCGCCGCCAAGCTGTCGAAGATCACGCATCGCGGTGTCGTCGACGAGCGCGAGGAGTACACCGTCGCGGAGCGCTACCGCAAGGCGCTGCGCATCAAGACCCCCTCTGTCGAGGAGGGCGTGGGCAAGCTGTCGGGTGGCAACCAGCAGAAGGTCGTCCTCGCGAAGTGGATGTTCACCGACCCCGACCTGCTGATCCTCGACGAGCCGACGCGCGGCATCGATGTCGGAGCCAAGTACGAGATCTACGCGATCATCAACGAACTCGCCTCGCAGGGCAAGGGCGTCATCGTGATCTCGAGCGAGCTGCCCGAGCTCCTCGGCATCTCCGACCGCATCTACACCGTCTTCGAAGGTCGGGTCACCGACTGCATCCCGGCCGCCCAGGCAACACCCGAGGCTCTCATGCGCAGCATGACCTCCGCGACTCAGAAAGCATCCGCATGACCACCGACCTCACGACAACGAAGCGTGGCTTCCATTTCGGCGACATCCGCAAGATGTTCGGGAGCAACGGCACTTCCTCGCTGCGCCAGTTCGGCATCCTCGGCAGCCTGATCGTCATCATCGTCCTCTTCGAGATCTTCACGCTGCTGCGGAACGGCCCGAACGGTGCGACGCTGACGCCGGGCAACGTGATCAACGTCATCAACCAGTACTCGTTCATCCTGATCCTCGCGATCGGCATGGTGATGGTCATCATCATGGGCCACATCGACCTGTCGGTCGGTTCGGTGGCCGCGTTCACGGGCATCATCGTGGCGAAGTCGATGGCCGAGTGGAACCTCCCCTGGCCGGCCGCGATCCTGCTCGGCCTCGCCGTCGGAGCTCTGGTCGGCGCCTGGCAAGGGTTCTGGGTGGCGTACGTCGGCGTCCCCGCGTTCATCGTGACCCTCGCGGGCATGCTGTTCTTCCGCGGAGCGCAGCAGTGGATCGGTGACGCGCAGACCATCCCGGTGCCCAAGGGCTTCCAGTACATCGGAACCGGCTACCTGCCGGAGATCGCGCTGCCGCTGCCCTTCAACGTGCCCACGATGATCCTCGCGCTCATCGGCGTCGCCTGGCTCATCTTCTGGGAGATCCGCACCCGTCGCATCCAGCACAAGATGGGCTCCGACTCGGCGCCCGTCTGGGTCAGCACGGTCAAGGTCGTGCTGCTCTCGATCGTCGTGCTCGCCGCGGGCTGGATGTTCGCGACCGGTCGCCCCGGCACGAGCTTCCCCGTTCCCGGCATCATCCTGCTGGCCCTCGTCATCATCTACTCGTTCGTCACCCGCAACACGGTCTTCGGCCGTCACATCTACGCGGTCGGCGGCAACCGTCAGGCCGCGCGCCTGTCGGGTGTGAAGGACCGCTGGGTCGACTTCTTCGTCATGATGAACATGTCGGTCATGGCCGCTCTCGCCGGCATGATCTTCGTGGCCCGCTCGCAGGCCTCCGGCCCGAACGACGGCACCGGCTGGGAGCTCGACGCGATCGCATCGGTCTTCATCGGCGGTGCGGCCGTCGCCGGCGGTATCGGCACCGTGATCGGCTCGATCATCGGTGGTCTCGTCATGGCCTTCCTCAACAACGGCCTCGCGCTGCTCGGCCAGGGCGCCGACGTCGTCTCGATGATCAAGGGCCTCGTGCTCCTGCTCGCGGTCGGCATCGACGTCTGGAACAAGCAGCAGGGCCGCCCCTCGATCATCGGCTTCATGACCCGTCGCTGGGGCCGCAAGGACGACCCCGAGGCGTCGCCGGTGTTCGAGCCCAACAAGACTTACCAGGCCCCACCCGTCGAGAAGACGCGGGGCGAGTAAGCGAATCCTCGCGCAGTGCTCGCGCGCTGGATCCGTCACATCACACAGAAAGAGATCACATGAAGAAGATCATCGTCACAGCGACAGCGCTCGTCGCGACGGCTGCCTTCGCCCTGACCGGCTGCTCGGCCGAGCGTGGCGGCGACACCGGCTCGGGTTCGGGCGACGAGGCCACGAAGGGCTTCGCGGCCGACGCCACGATCGGCGTCGCGCTTCCCGACAAGACCAGTGAGAACTGGGTCCTCGCGGGCCAGCTCTTCACCGACGGTCTGGAGAAGGTCGGCTTCAAGGCCGACGTGCAGTACGCCCCGGCCAGCAACACGGTCGCGGAGCAGCAGAACCAGATCCAGGCCATGGTCACCAACGGCGCCAAGGTCATCATCATCGGCGCGAAGGACGGCAAGCAGCTGGCCACGCAGGTGCAGGCGGCCAAGGATGCCGGTGCCTACGTGATCGCGTACGACCGCCTCATCGAGAACACCGAGGCCGTCGACTACTACGTCGCCTTCGACAACTTCAAGGTCGGCCAGCTGCAGGGTCAGGCCCTGCTGGACGGTCTCGAGGCGCGTGCGGGCCACGAGGCTCCGTACAACATCGAGCTGTTCTCGGGATCGCCGGATGACGCGAACTCCGCGGTCTTCTTCGACGGCGCCATGGAGGTCCTGCAGCCGAAGATCGATGACGGCACGCTGAAGGTCGTCTCTGGTCAGACCGAGATCGCCCAGACGGCGACCGAGGGCTGGCTCGCCGAGAACGCTCAGAACCGCATGGACACGCTGCTCACCGGCTCGTACAGCGGTGACACCGTGATCGACGGCGTCCTCTCCCCGAACGACACCCTCGCGCGCGCCATCATCACCTCGGTGCAGCAGGCCGGCAAGCCGGTTCCGGTCGTCACCGGTCAGGACTCCGAGGTCGAGTCGGTGAAGTCGATCATGGAGGGCGTGCAGTACTCCACCATCAACAAGGACACCACGCTCCTCGTGCAGCAGGCCATCAAGATGGTCGAGCAGCTGCAGAAGGGCGAGGAGGTCGACGTGAACGACACCGAGTCCTACGACAACGGTGTGAAGGTCGTCGACTCGTACCTGCTCGACCCGGTCATCGTCACCAAGGACAACGCGGCCGAGGCGTACGCCAACGTCCCGAGCCTCCTCGAGATCGTGAAGTCGTACCAGTAAGTACAAGGCGCAACAGCAAGCGATATCGCTCCGGCGAATGCGCTTCGCCAGAACCGCCCGGGTCGTCAGACCCGGGCGGTTCTGCATGTTCTGGGCGCAACCGGTCGCGCAGACAAGAGCTGTCGCTCAGGTCAGAACGGCGCGCCGGCGGCGATGGCGGTGTCGCGGAACACGACCGTGTTCGGTGCGGGTGGGGTGTCGAGGTACGTCAGACCGGTCGGACTCGTCCAGCGCAGCACTCCGCCAGATAGTTGCTCGACGTGCCAGGGGGAGTGGTGCTTCAACACGTGATGTCGGCGACAGAAGTGCGCGAGGTTCGTGGCGCAGGTCGCGCCGCCCGTCGCCGCGTCATCGTTGTGATCGAGGTCGCACTTGCGCGCGACGATCCGGCATCCGGGAAAGCGGCACCGCTGATCGCGCGCTCGCAGGTGTCGTCGCAGGTGTCGGCTCGGTCGGTAGCGGTCGACCGCCAGCATCCGTCCGCTCACGGGGTCGGTGAGCACCCGGTTCCATCCTGACGCTCCGCCGGCGAGCACGCGTGCCGTCTCGGGATCCACCGGCATCACACCGTCCAGCTCGGCGGGAGGCCCTACCGGAACCGCCGCTGCCGTATCTCCCGCGTCCGCGACTCCTGCGACGTCGGTCGCATCGCTGCGGATGAGTGTGAGCACGGGCACCGAGATCTCGACCCGGGCCTGAATCGCGCCCAGCATCCCGTCGGTCGTGTCATGCCCGGCTGGCACGCCGGTGAGCACGAGGTCCGTCAAGAGGTCGGCGCGGATCTGGTCGACCGTTCGCTCGTCGGCGGCATGCTCTCGCTCGTCGGCGGCATGCTCTCGCCCGTCTCGGCGCGCGTCGCCCGCGGCTGCGCGGTTCTCGTCGCGCAGCGCGTGTGCTGCCTGCGAAAGTCGATCGAACATACCGTGCACGAGCACCGCCGGGGCATGCACGTGCAGGTCGGCCATCCCGTCTTCGCCATCCGTGATCCACACCCGACGAGTTTCCCGAGCGTCGCGGTGCCGTTCGTCGATCGAGCGCGCGAGCAACTTCTCCGCCTCACGTCGGGCGAGCGGCCGGAGCCGGTTCGGCGACTCCTCCTCGGCGAGGGGAATCATCACGGCGGCGTAGGCCGCGCGATCCGCCTCGTCGAGGTGCGAACCCGCATCGACGATCACCCGGGAGTGCGCGGCGCTGATCCGCCCCGCCCCTGCGCCGCCCAGACCGTCGGGAACTGCTCGACGAGCAGCATCGCGTCGGCCATGCGGCGCTCGACGGTTCGGTCGCTCACGCGCTGTACCGCTCCGATCTCGGCTGCGATCGCTCGGATCGCGTGGTCCCCGCCATCGGGGTGTGCTCCCTGCTTCGCGATGTCGATCGCCAAGCGATTCGCAATCGCGAGAAGCCCGTCGCGCGCCGCTTGCATCGACGCCAGCGTCTGATCCGCGAGGCGAAGCATCTCGACGAGGCCGGCGAGCGCCGTCATCTGCGAGTCCGTCGCGTCGAGGAGTGCTGTCATGACGCGAGTCAACCAGGAACCACCGACATTCGAACAAAGACTCGACCAAGATCTCTGGATGTACCGGCACTCTTCTCTCGGTCGGTCCGACGCCGACGGTCCGCAGGCTGCCGAACGCTCGATAGGGCAAGCCCCACACTCCGCCCGACTACCCTGGAAGGCGACATGGCACATCTTCTCGGGGCCGAAGCCCTGCATCTCGAATATCCGACGAGGGTCGTGTTCGACTCCGTGACCCTCGGCATCGAGGAGGGCGACCGCATCGGCATCGTCGGCCGCAACGGCGACGGCAAGTCGAGTCTGCTCGGCATGCTCGCCGGCACCAAGGAGCCGGACTCCGGTCGCGTCACGGTCCGCGGTGGTACGACGATCGGCGTGCTCTCGCAGGCCGATACGCTCGGCGACGACGTCACGATCGCCGAAGCCGTGGTGGGTGACACCCCCGAGCACGAGTGGGCGGGCGACGCGCGGGTGCGCGACGTGATCGCCGGGCTCCTGACGGATCTGCCCTGGGACGCGCGGATCGGCTCCCTCAGCGGAGGGCAGCGTCGGCGCGTATCGCTCGCGAAGCTGCTCGCGGGGGACTGGGACGTCATCGCGCTCGATGAGCCGACCAACCACCTCGACGTCGAGGCGATCACCTGGCTCGCCGGACACCTCAAGAGGCGGTGGCCGGCCAACTCCGGTGCGCTCCTCGTCGTGACCCACGACCGGTGGTTCCTCGACGAGATCTGCACCGAGACCTGGGAGGTGCACGACCGCATCGTCGAGCCCTTCGAGGGCGGCTACGCGGCGTACATCCTGCAGCGCGTGGAGCGCGACCGAATGGCGGCCGCCACCGAGGCCAAGCGGCAGAACCTCGCGCGCAAGGAGCTGGCATGGCTCCGCCGCGGCGCCCCCGCCCGCACGAGCAAGCCGAAGTTCCGCATCGAGGCGGCCAACGAGCTCATCGCCGACGTGCCGGAGATCCGCGACGCGGTGTCGCTGCAGTCGCTCGCTGTGTCGCGCCTGGGCAAGGACGTCGTCGACCTCCTGGACGTCGGCGTCAGCTATCCGACCGCCGACGGAGGCACCAGACGCATCCTGTCGGACGTCGAGTGGCGCATCGCGCCGGGTGAGCGCACCGGCATCCTCGGTGTCAACGGCGCCGGCAAGTCGACCCTCCTCGGACTCATCTCGGGAACGGTCGAGCCGACGGAAGGGCGCATCAAGCGCGGCACCACCGTGAAGGTCAAGACGCTGACGCAGCGCCTCGACGAGCTCGAGCAGCACTGGACGGACCCGGTGCGCGTGGTGATCTCGGGCCTGCGCACCTCGTACACGATGGGTACCGGGTCGAAGGCGCAGGACCTCACGCCGGGGCAGCTCCTCGAACGGCTCGGCTTCTCCTCGGCGCAGCTGTCCACCCCGGTCAAGGACCTCTCCGGCGGGCAGCAGCGCCGGCTGCAGCTGCTCCTCGTGCTGCTCGACCAGCCCAACGTCCTGATCCTCGACGAACCCACGAACGACATGGACACTGACATGCTCGCGGCGATCGAGGACCTCCTCGACTCGTGGTCGGGAACCCTCCTCGTGGTCAGCCACGACCGGTACTTCCTCGAGCGCGTCACGGATCAGCAGTATGCGATCCTCGACGGACGCCTGCGCCACCTCCCGGGCGGCGTCGACGAGTACCTCCGCCTGCGTCAGCTGCAGGACGCGACTCCGGCGGCCGTGACGAAGACGGATGCCGCAGCGGCGCCGTCCGGTCTCGACGGTGCCGAACTGCGCGCGGCTCAGAAGGAGATCGCGTCTCTCGAGCGCCGGATCCAGAAGCTCACCGACCAGGTCGACAAGGCCAAGCACGCCCTCGCCGACCATGATCAGTCGGACTACGCGGGCCTCGGCGATCGCATGAAGAAGATCGGCGAGCAGGAGTCCGAGATCGAGGAGCTCGAGCTGCGCTGGTTCGAGCTGACGGAGCAGGTCGGCTGACCCGCGCAGATCCGCCCCGCGAGGAATATCCTTCTCCTACCTGCGTTGGGAGGTAGGGATGGAAGGCCTCGAAGTAACCGTCCTCATCGGACTCACGATCCTCGTCGGAGCGCTGCTCGCTCCCCGTATCCGCCTCGCTCTGCCGCTCGTGCTCGTCATCTTCGGTCTCGCGCTGGGATTCGTCCCGCAGCTGCGCGAGATCCAGCTGCCGCCCGAGACGGTCCTGCTGCTGTTCCTCCCGGTGATGCTGTTCTGGGAGAGCCTCACGACGTCGCTGCGGTCGATCCGTCGCGACTTCCGCTACATCCTCCCGATGAGCACGCTGCTCGTCGTCGCGTCCGCGTTCGCGGTCGCCGGGATCGGCGTGCTGTTCGGCATGCCGTGGGAGATCGCCCTGATCCTCGGGGCCGCGGTCGCTCCTCCCGACGCCACCGCCGTCGCCGCGCTCGGTCGTCTGCTCCCGCGACGCATGTTCATGAAGCTCAAGGCGGAGAGCCTCACCAACGACGGCACCGCCCTCGTCCTCTACGCCATCGCGGTCTCCTTGGCACTGGGAGGCAACGTCACGCCCTGGTCGGTCACGCTGTCGGTGCTCATCTCGTATGTCGGAGGAGTGGCCGCGGGCATCGTGGTCGCCGCGCTCGGATACCTGCTTCTGCGCCGCACGTCGCGGACCGTGGTGATCAACGTCACGCTGCTCCTCATCCCGTTCACCTCGTTCCTGCTCGCCGAGATCGTGCACGCGTCCGGTGTGCTCTCCGTCGTGGTGGCCGGTCTGATCGTCGCCTACGTCTCGCCGCGCGTGACGACGGCATCCTCGCGCCGCCAGGCCGATGCGGCATGGCCGTTCGGGGTCTTCCTGCTCAACGGCGCGCTGTTCGTGCTCATCGGGCTCGAAGTCCAGTTCGTCGTCCATGAGATCTCCGGAGCCGCGATCGGACGGCTCGTGCTCATCACCCTGGCCGTGTGGGTGACACTCCTGATCGTGCGCTACGTCTTCCAGCTCCTGAACGCCCTGTTCCAGCGGCAGCCGGGCGCCCGCCAGGCACGGGGATCGCGCTCACGGGCGCGCGCCGTGTCGACGGTCGCCGGCATGCGCGGGGCCGTGTCGCTGGCGATCGCGCTGTCCGTGCCCGCGGCGAGCGCCACGGGCGGCGAGCTCGCCGGGCGCGACCAGATCGTCTTCGTCACGGCTGGAGTGATCCTCCTGAGCCTGCTCGTGCAGGCACCGCTGCTCCCGGCGATCGTGCGGTGGGCGCGGTTCCCCGTCGACCATGCGGAGGACGAGGAGTACGAACTGGCCGAGCGCACCATCTCGGGTGCGGCTCTCGCCGCTCTCGACGACCTCGCGGCCGAGCACGGCGTCGGGCAGGAGATCCGCGACAAAGTGCGAGCCGAGGGCTACCAGATGCTCGAGTTCTCGAACGCGCGAGCGCTGGCGAGAGAGCAGGCGATCGTGGATGCCGAGGCGCGCGCCCTCGACGAGATGCTCGACGAGCCCGACCCGCTCGGCGCCGGCACGGGTGGTGGGCGCGTCGTCACCGGCGCCGGAGAATCCGATTCCCCGTCGGGGATGAACGCCGCGGTGGCCGACGGCGACACCCTGCTCGACGGCGATGAGGGCATGGAGGGCGAGGTGAAGACGCTCCAGATGATCGCCACGTCGCCGGACATCGACGTCATGCAGCGCTCGCCGCTCGTGCGTCACGACGAGCACACCCGCCTCAAGCTCGCCCTGATCGACCGCAAGCGGGAGGTGCTGCTCGGACTCCGCCGATCGGGCAGGGTCGACGACCTCGTGGTGCGGCGCATCTCGGCGCGTCTCGACCTCGAACAGGTGCGACTGCAGGGGATCGAGGAGTTCGACTGACGCGGCGTGACCCGCTGTGACGCTCTGTGACAGCTCGATTGTCGCGTGCGCCCGGCGCCTGCCTAACGTATTCGAGTCCCCCAAGAGAGGAACCCCCACCCCATGTCACGCCGCACCACTTCCCTCATCGCCGCGCTCGCCGCGGTGCCGCTGTTCGTCGCCCTCTCGGGCTGCGCGACCGCATCCTCCGACGCCGGATCCGGCGGTGACGCCGGGGGTGACGAGACCGTCAAGATCGGCGTCGTCGGCAAGGGAGACCCGCAGTGGGCACCGTTCGTCGAGGCCGCGGCCGAGGAGGGCATCACGGTCGAGCTCGTCGACTTCGGCTCGTACGAGCAGCCGAACCCCGCGCTGAGCGAGGGCGAGATCGACCTCAACCAGTTCCAGCACATCGTCTACCTCGCCGAGTACAACAACGCCTCGGGCTCGGATCTGACGCCGATCGGCTCCACCGCCATCTACCCGCTCGGTCTGTACTCGAAGAAGTATGACGACGTGAAGAGCATCCCCGAGGGCGAGACCGTCGCCGTCCCCGACGACGCGTCGAATCAGGCCCGTGCGCTCAACGTGCTGCAGTCGGCGGGGCTCGTCGAGCTGAAGGACGGCGGTACCGCGTACTCCGACCTCGCTCAGGTCGACGAGGCGAAGTCGAAGGTCAAGGTCACGGCGCTCGAGGCCGCGCTGATCCCCACCTCGCTGCCCGACGTCGCCGCAGCGATCATCAACAACGACTTCGTCGAGGATGCGGGACTGACGTTCGACGACGCGATCGCGCAGGACGATCCGGAGGACGCCGCCTCCCTGCCGTACGTGAACATCTTCGCTGCGCGCGCCGAGGATGCCGACAACGAGACCTACCTCAAGCTCGTCGAGATCTTCCAGACCGACGAAGACGTGCAGGCAGGCCTGCTCGAGTCGTCGGGCGACACCGCCGTGCCGCTGCAGACGCCCGTCCAGGAACTCGTCGACACCCTGGCGAAGGTCCAGAAGGACGCCGACGCGAAGAAGTGACTCGGCCGGGGTGAGATCCACCCCGCGCTGATGCGAGAGAATCGGGTGGCGCCGCGTGCGTCGCCCGATTCGTCGTTCCGCCGCCCACCCCATCACCGGAGCATCCATGCCGATCGTGAGCCTGACCAACGTGTCGAAGGCCTATCCCTCCCGCACTTCGCGTGACGCCGAGATCGTCGCGGTCGACGACGTCACCCTCGACATCGAGAAGGGCGACGTCTTCGGGATCATCGGGTACTCCGGGGCGGGCAAGTCCACGCTCGTGCGCCTGATCAACGCCCTCGAGCCGGCCACGTCGGGCACGATCCTCGTCGACGGCGTCGACATCACGACGCTGTCGGAGAGCGCCCTCCGCAAGGTCCGCGGCGGCATCGGCATGATCTTCCAGCAGTTCAACCTCTTCGCGTCGCGGTCGGTGAAGGCGAACATCGCCTATCCCCTCAAGCTCGCCGGGTGGTCGAAGGCCGACATCGAGGAGCGCGTGGCCGAACTGCTGTCGTTCGTCGGCTTGTCCGACAAGGCCAAGGCCTATCCCGAGCAGCTCTCCGGTGGTCAGAAGCAGCGCGTCGGCATCGCTCGCGCGCTCGCCACCAAGCCGGCGATCCTGCTGGCCGACGAGGCGACCAGCGCCCTCGACCCGCAGACGACGCACGAGGTGCTCGATCTGCTCGGCCGCGTCAACCGGGAGCAGGGCGTCACGATCGTCGTCATCACGCACGAGATGGACGTCATCCAGACCATCGCCACGAAGGTCGCCGTGATGGAGCGCGGCCGGGTGATCGAGCAGGGCGACGTGTTCGACGTCTTCTCCGCACCGCAGAACCCGGCATCCCAGCGCTTCGTCGGGACGGTGGTCAAAGGCATCCCGTCGCCCGCCGAGCTGGCCGTGCTGCGCGACCGGCACCACGGCCGCATCGTCACGTTCTCGTTCCGCGACGGCGACTCCTCGCAGGCGCAGGTGTTCCTCGATCTCGCCGCCGCCGGACTCGACTTCGAGCTCGTGTACGGCGGTATCAACGACATCCGCGGTCGCGCGTTCGGGCACCTGACCCTCGCGATCCGCGGCGACGCCGCCGCCGTCGACCGCGCGCTCGCGGCGATCGGTGAACGCGTCGAAGTGACCGAGCTCGCCGGAGAGGAGGCCCGCTGATGGAACGCCTGATCGAACTGGGTCCGGAGTTCTGGTCCGCCGCCCTCGAGACCCTCTACATGACGACCTTCGCCCTGGTGCTCGGCGGGGTGCTGGGACTCGTGATCGGTGTCGTGCTCTACGTCACCCGTCCCGGCGGGCTGATGCAGAACGCCGCGGTCTCGGCCATCGCGAATCTCGCGGTGAACTTCTTCCGTCCGATCCCGTTCGTGCTTTTCGTCGCCGTTGCGCAGCCGTTCGCCCGGGTCGTCGTCGGCTCCGGCATCGGCACGACCGCCGGCGCGTTCCTCATCGGCATCGCCGCCGCGTTCGCGATCGGTCGCATCGTCGAGCAGCATCTCGTCTCGGTGTCGCCCGGTGTGATCGAAGCCGCGCGCGCGATGGGTGCGAGCCCGCTGCGCATCCTCTTCACCGTCGCGATCCCCGAGTCGCTCGGCCCGCTCATCCTCGGCTACACGTTCATCGTCGTCGCCCTGATCGACATGACGGCGATGGCCGGCCTGATCGGCGGTGGGGGCCTCGGAGCCTTCGCCCAGATCTACGGCTTCCGCCAGTTCGAACCCGTCGTGATGTGGGCCGCGATCATCCTCATCGTCGTGTTCGTACACCTCGTGCAGCTGCTCGGTACGCGCCTCGCGCGCCGGATCATGCGCCGCTGACCGCGCTCGCATCCGGCGCGAAGGCGAGGGAGCGCCGCGTGGTGAACTCCCGTGCGGCGCCGCTCAGCGGGTCGACGAAGCGCAGCTCGCGCGCGAGCAGCTGCAACGGCCGGTCGAAGTCGTCGGGGGTCTCGGGCTCCAGCACGGGGTAGAAGCGATCGTGCAGGATGCCGAGGCCCACCGCCGCGAGGTGCACGCGGAGCTGGTGCATCTTGCCGCTGTGCGGACGGAGCAGGGTGTGCACGACGTCGCCGTCGGCGTTCTGGATCTCGATCAGCGTCTCGGCGTTCGGCTCGCGATCGGGCACGACCTCGACGCACAGCTGCGCACGCGGCTTCACGATGTGGTTGCGGTACACGAGCGGGAAGCGCGCGGCATCCTGCTCCCAGCCCTCCGGACGCGCGGACACCGCCTCGTAGGTCTTCCGTACCTCGCGATTCTCGAACATCAGCTGGTACGCGCCCCGCGTCTCCGGACGGGCGGAGAACATCAGCAGCCCGGCTGTCGCGCGATCGAGACGATGGATCGGGGTCAGCTCCGGGATGCCGAGGAGATTGCGCAGCCGCACGAGCGCGGAGTTCTGCACGTACTTGCCGCCGGGCGTCGTCGGCAGGAAGTGCGGCTTGTCGATCACGACGAGGTCGTGGTCCTGATGCAGCACCTCGATCGGGAACGGGATCTCGCGCTCCTCGGGCGGCTCGCGGTAGTACCAGACGAACTCCTCCGCGCCGAGCGGGGTCTCACGCGGGAGCGGCCTGCCGTCGCGCGCCACGATCTCGCCCCGGTCGAACCGCACGAGAAGTCGCTCGGGGTCGAGGTGAAAGAACCTTTCGATCATGTACTCCGCGATCGTCGGCCACTCGCCCGTCAGGGGCACGTGGAGTCGGGTCGCCCCCACGCCGTCGCGCATGGGGAGGGGGGAGAGCATGCCCATTCCGACCAGCCTACGCGGCGCGCGCGAACCGGGAGCGGTACTGCTGGGGCGCGAGCCCGAGCCGGTCACGGAAGTGCTTGCGCAACGCGGCGGCCGTCGCGAATCCCGACCGCGCCGCCACGTCGTCGATCGTCAGGTCGGTCGTCTCCAGCAGCTCGCGTGCGCGATCGACCTTGGCATCGGCGAACCAGTCGCCGACCGTGCGGCCCGTCTCGGCGCGGAAGCGTCGTGTGAGCGTCCGCACGCTCATGCCGAAGCGTGCCGCGACGGCGGCGAGCGAGAGAGGCTCGTCGAGGTGCGCCATCAGCCACCCCTGGATGTCGCCGGACGAGCCCGGGACCGACTGCGGCACCGGCGGTCTGGCGATGAACTGTCGCTGACCGCCTCCGCGGTGCGGGGCGGCGAGCGTCACCTTGGACACCGTCGCCGCCACGGCCGCGCCGTGGTCCGTCGCGATGAGGTGCATCGTGGCATCGATCGCCGCCGACGCGCCCGCGGCCGTCAGCACAGAGCCTGCGTCGACGAACAGCTCGTCCTCGCGCAGCCGGACGCGCGGAAACCGTCGGCCGAACTCCTCGGCGGCGCACCAGTGCGTCGTCGCCTCGCGCCCGTCCAGCAGACCCGCCGCCGCGACCGTGAACGCTCCGGTGCAGAAGCTCACGATCCGTCGATCGGCGAAGTCGCTCAGCCCGATCGGGTCGCCCGCGATCTCGGCGTCGCTCCACGGCGGGATGATGATGGTGTCCGCCGTCTCGAGGACCCTCCGGTCGGCGGCGGGAGTGATCGCGAAGTCGGAGTTCGTCGGCACGGGTGCTCCGTCGAGCGTGCAGGTGGTGACGGAGTAGAGCGCTTCGCCGTCGCGCTGAGCAGCGCGGAAGAAGCGGGCGGGGATGCCGAGCTCGTAGGGGAAGACCCCGGGAAGCGCGACGACGGCGATCTGGTGCATGGCTCTATCGTGACACATGTTGTCCTTCCGGCCACTGGTGGGGTCGGTATCCGATCGCCAGGCTGGTATCTGCAATCACAGGATCAGCAGAACAGAAAGGTAATCCCGTGCGTTCAGCGAAGTACTCCGGCCCCGGCGCGGCCGCCGACGTGATCTCGGTCGTCGAGGTCGACACCCCGAAGCCCGGCCCCGGCGAGGTCCTCGTCCAGGTGGGTGCCGCCGGGCTCAACCCCGTCGACGTGAAGATCCGGGCGGCGGCGCATGACTTCGGGGTCATCCGGTACTCAGACCTGCCCGGATGGGATGTGGCCGGCGTGATCGTCGAGGTCGGCTCCGATGTCACCGGCTGGACGCCCGGCGATCGCGTCTACGCGCTCGCCGCGTTCCCCGCCGCAGCTCATACGCTCGCCGAGTACGCGATCGTCGCGGCCGCCGACCTCGCGCGCACCCCGTCGACGTGGTCGACGGCGCAGGCCGGTGCGGGCCCGCTCGCACTTCTCACCGCCTGGCAGGCGCTGGATGCCGCCGGCGTGCGCGAGCGGCAGCGCGTGCTCGTCCTGGGCGGCGCTGGCGGCGTCGGCCACCTCGCGATCCAGCTCGCCGTCGCGCGCGGCGCGGAGGTCGTCACGACGGGCAGCCCGGCGAAGCACGAGCTGCTGCGTGGGTGGGGAGCGACCGACGTGGTCGACTACCGCGACGAGGACGGGCTCGCCGCCATCGCTCCCGTCGACGCCGTGATCGTCACGGTGGACGACACGTTGCCCCCGCGCGGGGCGGTGAGGGCGGGTACGTCGGTCATCACGATCACCGGGTTCTCCGGCTCGCAGACCGCTCAGCTCACCGAGTGGGGAGCGGCTCCGGTCCAGCGCATCCTCGTGCACGCCGACGGCGCCGAGCTCGCCCAGATCACGAAGCTGGCCGAGGCCGGGCGGGTGGACGTGCACCTCGACTCGAGCTTCCCGCTCGACGACCTCGCTGCGGCGCAGGAGCGCGTGGAGACGGGGCGGTCCACCGGCAAGGTCGCCGTCATCGTCGATCCGACGATCTGACGGAGACGGTGCGGGCCGCGGCGGAGGCCCGGCCCGCACCGGCGCTCGTCAGGCGTCGAAGCTCAAGCTCAGCTTGCGCAGCAGAGCTGCGAGCCGGTCGCGATCACCCCGCGAGAGGCCCTGCAGCAGGTCGGCCTCGACGTCGACGAGACGCGTGATAGCGGCATCAACGCGGATGCGTCCGTCGTCGGTGAGCGTGACGAGCACGCTGCGCCCGTCGGCGGGATCGGCCTCGCGTCTCACGAAACGGCGTCCGACGAGCCGGTCGATGCGATTGGTCATGGTGCCGCTGGACACGAGCGTCTGCTGCAGCAGCTGCTTGGGGGAGAGCTGGAACGGCGACCCGGCCCGACGCAGCGCGGAGAGCACATCCCACTCCCACGGCTCGAGATCGCTGCGGCGGAACACGTCACGTCGAGCGCGGTCGAGCAGGCGCGTCAGTCGGTCGACGCGCGACAGGACCTCGAGCGGCGAGAAGTCGAGGTCGGGGCGCTGGGCGTTCCAGGCGCCGACGATGCGATCGACCTCATCCGCCTGGCTCATCCGTCCATTATCGTCGGTGGGCGGACGCGTGCCGTCGAGACCCGGGTGGACGTGGCAGACTTGACGGGCGGCCGCCCCTGGGCGCCGCGGTCCGCCGTGGTGTAATGGCAGCACGACAGCCTTTGGAGCTGTGAGGTCTAGGTTCGAGTCCTGGCGGCGGAGCATGACTGGGAACAATCTCGCCATCATCGTCCTCGCGGCAGGGCAGGGCACCCGCATGAAGTCGCGGCTGCCGAAGGTGCTCCATCCCATCGGCGGCCGACCGCTCGTCGGGCACGTTCTGACCACGGCCGCGCGTCTCGCCGCCGACCACGTCGAGGTCGTCGTGCGGCACGAGCGCGATCAGGTGGTCGCGGCGCTGCGCGAGGACTACCCGCATGCGGTGTTCGTCGATCAGGACGACGTGCCGGGCACCGGACGCGCGGTCCAGGTCGCGATCGATGCGATCCCCGATTTCGACGGCGACGTGCTCGTCCTCTCGGGCGACTGCCCGCTGGCCGACGTCGACACGCTCAGCGCATTCCTCGCCGAGCACCGGGATGCCGAGGCGGCCGCCACCCTGATGACGGCGGTCGTCGACGACCCGACCGGATACGGCCGCGTGATCCGTGACGCCGACGGAGGCGTCGACCGCATCGTGGAGCAGAAGGACGCGACCGCTGACGAGGCGTCGGTGCGCGAGATCAACGCAGGCATGTACGTCTTCCGCGCCGAGGTGCTGCGGCGCTACCTGCCTCAGGTCGGCGTCGACAACGCGCAGGGCGAGATGTACCTGACCGACGTCCCCGGACTGCTGCGAGCCGCGGGCGACCGTGTGGCGGCATCCGTCGTCTCCGACGTGTCGGTGACCTTCGGGGTCAACGACCGCGCCCAGCTCGCTCTCGTGGGCCGCCTGCTCAACGAGCGCATCGTGCGCCGCTGGCAGCTCGAGGGCGTCACCGTGATCGATCCGGCTACCACCTGGATCGACGACGACGCGACGCTCGCACCCGACGTCACGATCCTCCCGAACACCCAGATCCTGCGCGCCACGAAGATCGGCGAGGGAGCCACGATCGGACCGGACACCACCTTGGTCGACTGCGAGGTCGGGGAGGGGGCCACGGTCCGCCGCACCGACGCGACCCTCGCCGTGATCGGCGCCGAGGCGACGGTCGGTCCCTTCTCGTACCTGCGCCCCAACACCGTTCTCGGAGCCGGGGGCAAGATCGGCGCCTATGTCGAGACGAAGAACGCCGAGATCGGCGAGGGCAGCAAGGTCCCGCACCTGTCGTACGTCGGCGACGCCACGATCGGCCGGGGCGTGAACCTCGGCGCGAGCACCATCACGGCCAACTACGACGACGTGAACAAGCACCGCACGGTGGTCGAGGACGAGGTGCACACCGGCTCGCACACGACGCTCGTCGCGCCCGTTAGGCTGGGTGCTGGCGCCAAGACAGGTGCCGGTGCCGTCGTCCGCAAGGACGTCCCGGCCGGTGCCCTTGCCATGAGCGTCGCCCCCCAGCGCAACATCGAGGGCTGGGTCGAGAACAACAGGGCAGGCACGGGCGCGGCGGATGCCGCAGCTCGGGCCCGAGCGGCGGAGTAGGCGGACTGATGGCGCGCAAGAACAAGACGGTCGTTCTGGATCGAGACAACGGCATCGCTCCGGGTCTCGTCGCCAAGACGAAGAAGCGACTGGTCGTCGCGGGTGGCCGCTCGCACCCCGAGCTGACGGCCGCCGTCGCGTCGGCTCTCGGCACCGAGGTGGTTCCCACCGAGCACCGCACGTTCGCCTCCGGTGAGATCTACGCCCGCTTCGAGGTGTCGATCCGCGGGTGCGACCTGTTCCTCATCCAGACGTTCGGCGAACCGGTCAACGAGTGGCTCATGGAGACGCTCATCATGATCGACGCGGCCAAGCGCGCATCCGCCAAGCGCATCACCGTGGTCGCGCCCTACTATCCGTATTCGCGTCAGGACAAGAAGGGCCGCGGGCGCGAGCCGATCAGCGCCCGCCTCGTCGCCGACCTGCTGAAGACGGCCGGCGCCGACCGCGTCATGAGCGTCGACCTCCACGCCGCACAGATCCAGGGCTTCTTCGACGGCCCAGTCGACCACCTGTTCGCCAAGCCCGTGCTGCTCGAGCACTTCGAGCGCACGCTGAGCGCGGCCGATCGCGAGATCCTCACCGTCGTCTCGCCCGACATGGGTCGGGTGCGAGTTGCCGACACCTGGTCCGACAGCCTCGGCGCCCCGCTCGCGATCATCCACAAGCGTCGTGACCCGAAGGTCGCCAACCAGGTCTCGGTGCACGAGATCGTCGGCACCGTCGAGGGCCGCACGTG
Organism: Microbacterium hydrocarbonoxydans; assembly: GCF_023715885.1. GTDB lineage: Bacteria > Actinomycetota > Actinomycetes > Actinomycetales > Microbacteriaceae > Microbacterium > Microbacterium hydrocarbonoxydans_C. The sequence continues at coordinate 517,609 of NZ_JAMBOY010000003.1, forward strand.
TCTGCTCGTCGACGACATGATCGACACCGGTGGAACGATCGTGAAGGCCGCGCAGGCGCTCAAGGCCAACGGCGCGCACCGGGTGATCGTCGCCGCCACGCACGCGATCTTCAGCGACCCGGCGTCGGAGCGGCTGCAGGATGCCGCGATCGACGAGGTCGTCATCACCGACACGATTCCGCTCACCGAATCCCGTCGCTGGGACAAGCTCACGATCCTGCCGATCGCCCCGCTGCTGGCTCGCGCGATCCACGAGGTCTTCGAGGACGGCTCGGTCACGAGCATGTTCGGCGGCGACGCGTAGGACACACGGCGTCACGGCACAGCCGGTCCATAGGACGCATCTCTACGGTCGATTCAACGACATGCAGTTGTCTCGAACAGAGCCGGAGGACCATCATGATCCGCACGACCGTACCGACCACTGTCCGCAAGGGTTCCGCGCTGCTCGGCGTCGCCGGACTCCTCGTCCTCGCCGGGTGCTCCGGAACCGGCGACGCGCAGACGCCCTCCACCGGAGACGACGGCACCGCGTCGGACTCGACCGCTGCGAGCGGCGAGTACAAGGACGGCACCTACGAGGCCGAGGGGTCGTACCAGACCCCCGAGACCGTCGAGACGATCTCGGTGTCGCTGACGATCGCGGACGGCGTCGTCGAATCCGTCGAGGTGACGGGCGACCCTCAGGCTCGCGAGAGCGAGCAGTACCAGGGCCAGTTCATCGACGGAATCTCCGACGAGGTCGTGGGCAAGTCCCTCGACGAGATCGAGGTCAGCCGTGTCGCCGGATCCTCCCTCACGAGCGGCGGTTTCAACGAGGCCGTGGCGTCGATCAAGGAGCAGGCCGCCGCCTGAGGCGCCTGTTTCGCCATGGCGACCTGGCGCTTCGAGGCGATCGGCACCCACTGGGAGATCGAGAGCGACGAGGAACTCGGCGAGTCGACTCGGATGACCGTGACCGCGGAGATCGAGCGCTTCGACCGGGAGTGGTCGAGGTTCCGCTCGGACTCGGCGGTGACACGCGTCGCCCGTGAGGGAGGAAGCATCGCGTCAGCTGACGCGGCTCCCATGCTCGACGCCTATCGAGACGCGTCCGCGGCTACCGGCGGCGGCGTGAACCCTCTCGTCGGCGACAGCCTCTCCGCGCTCGGTTACGACGCCTCGTACTCGCTCGCGGCCGGCTCGCCGGTCTCGGCGCCCTCGGACTGGCAGCGTCTCGTGCGATGGACCGAGGATGGGGCCACGGCATCCGCTCCCGTTCTGCTCGACGTCGGCGCTCTCGGAAAGGGCAGACTCGTCGACCTGGTGACCGACGTGCTCTCCGGCGTGGGCGGCGATCTCGTCGTCGATGCCGGCGGCGACATCCGGGTGCGCGGACGGGCGGTGCGCATCGGTCTCGAGCATCCGTACGATGCGACCAAGGCCATCGGCGTCATCGCGCTGCAGGATGCCGCGCTCTGCGCGTCGGCAGTCAACCGCCGTGCCTGGGGCGACGGCCTGCATCACGTCCTCGACGCGCGCACGGGCATTCCCGTGCGCACTTGGGCGGCGACGTGGGCGATCGCACCGGATGCGATGCGAGCGGATGCCGTCGCCACGGCGCTCTTCTTCGACGGCGGCCCCGAACTCGCCGCCGAGTGGGGAGTGGAATGGGTGCGTATGTCGACCGACGGTCGCGCCGAGCGCTCCGCCGAGTGTCCGGCCGAGCTGTTCACCGTCAGGGCGTAGGGCTTGCGCTCTGCGCCGTCATCGATCAGGGAAGAGGAGAACCGTGATCACCTCCCTCACCGCGCTGCGGCAACGCGTGCTGGCCTTCCTCGGCGGCATCTCGATGTACCGCCTCGTGCTGTTCGCCCTCTTCGCGCTCGCGGTGATCGCGGTCGCGCTGTCGGCGCTCGGCGTGATCGTGTCGCCGACGCCTCTCGAGATCGTCGCGTCGTTCGCGGTGCTCGCCGTCGCGATCTCGGTCGTCGACGCCGCCACGCAGCGGGTCCTCCGGCTGCCCTGGCGTATCGAGTCCTCGCTCGTGACCGCGCTCATCCTGCTGTTCGTGCTGCGTCCCGGCGTCGAGGGCGCCGCGCTGCTGGGGCTCGCGATCGCCGGGGCACTCGCGAGCCTGTCGAAGTACCTGATCGCGTGGCGCGGAAGGCACATCCTCAACCCGGCCGCGTTCGGCGCCGCCGTCGTCTCGATCCTCGGGTCATTCGGCGCGTTCGAGTGGCTGGGCACCTCATCGTCGTGGTGGGTCGGCACGCCATCGTTGTTCCTTCCCGTCGCGATCCTCGGGCTCGCGGTGCTGTGGCGCACCGAGAAGGTGCGCATCGTGCTGACCTTCCTCGTCATCGCGATCGCCGTCTCCGTCGTGCGGCAGGCGGTGCAGGCGCAGGAGTTCTCCATCGCGTTCGACATCGGAGCCGCGCTCTCGTTCGCCGTGCTGCAGTCGCCGTTCCTCTTCCTCGGCGCGTTCATGCTGTCGGAGCCCCTGACGATGCCGCCCCGGCGCTGGCAGCAGTTCTCGGTGGCGGCGCTCGTGGGCGTGCTGGCAGGTTGGCCCATCGCCATCGGGTCGCTGTTCACCCTGGGTCAGGAGCGGGCGCTGCTCATCGGCAACCTCCTGGCGTTCGCCTTCGCGCTTCGGGGGTCGGTGCGTCTGGTGCTCGAAGAGCGGCGATCTCTCACACCCACAGCGCAGGAGCTCACCTTCCGGGCCAGGGGCACGGTGCGCTTCCTGCCCGGCCAGTATCTCGAGCTCGACGTGCCGCACCGCAGGCCCGACGCGCGCGGCACTCGGAGGGAGTTCAGCATCGTCTCGGCCCCCGCCGACCTCCCCATGCTGCGCATCGCCTATAAGAACGGCGATCAGGAGCATCCGTCGAGCTACAAGCGCGCGCTCGCGGCGGCGGAACCCGGTGCGACCCTCGCCGTCACAGGGACGTGGGGTGACTTCCTGCTGCCGCGCTCCGGCACCCCCGTGCTGATGGTCGCAGCGGGGATCGGCGTCACGCCGTTCGTGTCACAGCTCCGCCAGCTGCAGCAGACCGGCCAGCAGCGCGACGTCGTGCTGGTGTACGTCGCCGCCGACAGCACCGAGCTCGCCTTCCGCGACGAGCTCGCCGCGACCGGCGCGCGCGTCGTCGTGTTCACTCGTGACGAGCTCGCCGACCTGCCCGCGCACTGGAGCTGGGCAGGAGGTGCGCGCCTCAGCGGTGCGAGCCTCGAGCAATGGGTACCGGACCTCGACTCCCGTCACGCGTACATCTCGGGCCCGCCGCGGCTCATCGCCGATCTCGCCCCGGCACTGCAGAAGGCCAGGTCGCTCACGACCGACGCGTTCGCCGGGTATTGATCCCGGCTACCGACCGGAGGGCTGGTCTTCCACCGATGATTCCTGGTGCACCGGGATCCGCACCGTGAACGTCGTATCACCGGGTTTGCTGTCGACGGTGATCCTGCCGCCGTGACCCTCGACGATCGCCTTGACGATCGCGAGTCCGAGTCCCGTGCCGCCCGTCTGCCTGGCGCGGGAGGTATCGGCCCTGGCGAACCGGGCGAACAGCTCGTCGCGCACGCTCGGGTCGATTCCGGGGCCGTCGTCGTGCACGCGCAGCACGGCGTCGTCGCCCTCGCGGTCGACCCGCAGGGTGATGTGGGTGCCTGCGGGGGTATGCGTTCGGGCGTTCGCAAGCAGGTTCGCCACCACCTGGTGCAGCCGGCCCGCATCACCGATGATCATGAGGGGCTCGTCGGGCACCTCGATGTTCCAGTGATGCTCCGGCGCCGTCGGCCGGGCGTCCGACAGGCCCTCCAGCGCGAGCTGCGTGAGGTCGACGGTGCCGTGGACGAGCTCGCGGCCCTCGTCGAGCCGCGCCAGGAGCAGCAGATCCTCCACGAGCCGCGACATGCGCAGCGACTGCGCCTGGATGCGCTCGAGAGACGTTGTGGTCCCCTCGATCGCAGCCGGCCCCTGCTGCTGGCTGAGAGCCTTGAGCGAGAGCTCGGAGTACCCGCGGATGCTGGCGAGCGGCGTCCGCAGCTCGTGGCTGGCGTCGGCGACGAACCGGCGCATCCGCTCCTCGTTCTTCTGACGTGCCGCCAGCGACAGGTTCACGTGGTCGAGCAGCTTGTTCAACGACGCGCCGACGAGACCGGTCTCCGTGCGCGGATCGGCCTCGTACGCGGGAACCCGCTCGGTGATCTCGACCTGGCCACGATCCAGTTGCTGGTTCGCCACGCGGGTCGCGGTGGCGGCGACCGCCCGCAGCGGACGCAGACTCACCCTGATCGTGATGGCCGTCGTGAGGGCGAGCAGGATCAGGCCGCCGAGGGTGGCGAGCACGATCACGGTCAGGAGCGTCGTGAGCTGATTCTGGATCTCGTCGCGCGGCAGACCCGTCACCACGGTCGCCCCGGTCTGCGGCGCGGTCGCCACGACGAGGCGATACGACCCGAGCCCGTCGATCGTCACGGTCGCGCTGGTCCCGCCCTCCAACCCCTCACGGATCTGGTCGAGCTGGAGTGAACTCAGCACGGCGGGACCGGTGCTCGTGGCCTCTCGAGGGCTGTCGAGGATCACACCACTCGTGCCGACCTGGTTCGATACCGCGACCAGGAGCCCGGACTCGGGTGAGGTCGTCGTCGTGAAGATGTCGGCGGCGGTCCCGATGTTCGCCGGGAACTTGTTGACGAGGTAGGTCAGCTGTCCCGCGTACTGCTCGATCTTCTGGTCGAGCTGGCCCTCCAGGGTGCGCCCCAGGATCGCGCTCGTGATGATCGAGACGATCACGAGGATGAGCGATACGAACCCGATCACGGCGGTCATCAGCCGGGTCTGCAGGCTCAACGGCCGTGCCGCGAGTCGGGGAGTGGTCACTGAGGTGCCTTGATCATGTAGCCGACTCCGCGCACGGTGTGCAGCAGGGGCGTGCGGCCCGCATCGATCTTCTTCCGGAGGTACGAGATGTACAGCTCGACCACGGAGGACTTGCCGCCGAAGTCGTAGCTCCACACGCGGTCGAGGATCTGCGCCTTCGACAGCACGCGCCGTTCGTTGCGCATGAGGAAGCGCAGCAGCTCGAACTCGGTGGCGGTCAGCTCGATCTCGGTGCCGTCGCGCATGACCTCGTGGCTGTCCTCGTTGAGCGAGAGGTCGGCGACGCGGAGGATCGACTGGCCGTCGTCGGCGGTGGCGTGCCCCGTGCGACGGATGATCGCGCGCAGGCGCGCGATCACCTCCTCGAGGCTGAAGGGCTTGGTGACGTAGTCGTCGCCGCCGGCTGTGAGACCTGCGACGCGGTCGCCGACGGCATCCTTCGCGGTGAGGAACAGCACGGGAACGAGGTTCCCCGTCTCGCGGAGTCGTCGCAGCACCGACATGCCGTCGAGGTCGGGCATCATGATGTCGAGAATGAGGGCGTCCGGCTCGAACTCTCTCGCGACCTGCAGGGCTTCGAGCCCGGAGGAGGCGGTGCGCACGTCCCAGCCTTCCATCCGGAGAGCCATCGCGAGCAGGTCGGTGAGCATCTGCTCGTCGTCGACGGCGAGGATGCGCAGCGGGGAGCCGTCAGGACGGCGCAGGTCGGGCAGGTCGGAGCTCATGCATCCATTCTGCGGAATCTCCTATGTCATTTCTATGGAGAGCGCTATGCGTTGGCTGGGAACGGCGAAGGGCTCCGGATCTCGGATCCGGAGCCCTCGCCAGCGGGTGTGCTCAGTGCGTGTCTTCCGCCTCGATCTCGGTGCGGTCGCCCGACCACTGGGTGTGGAAGGTGCCTTCCTTGTCGATGCGCTTGTAGGTGTGGGCGCCGAAGAAGTCGCGCTGGCCCTGCACGAGGGCTGCGGGCAGGCGGTCGGCGCGGAGGCCGTCGTAGTACGACAGCGACGACGAGAACGCCGGGGCGGGGATGCCGGCCTGGGCGGCCGTGACGACCACACGCCGCCAGGCGGCCTGACCGCGGGTCAGTGCCTCGGCGAAGTACGGCGCGGTCATCAGCACCGGCAGACCGGGCTCGGCCGCGTAGGCGTCGGCGATGCGGTTGAGGAACTGGGCGCGGATGATGCAGCCGCCGCGCCAGATCTTCGAGATCGCGCCGAGGTCGATGTTCCAGTCGTACTCGGCCGCTCCCGCGCGGATCTCGTCGAAGCCCTGCGAGTAGGCGACGATCTTCGAGGCGTAGAGGGCCAGGCGCACGTCCTCGATGAAGGCATCGACGTCTTCCGCGGCGACGGTGAACTCGTCGTCGGGGCCGGGGAGTGCGCGGGCGACCTCGCGCTGCTCGGGGTGGCTGGAGAGCGAGCGGGCGAAGGTCGCCTCGGCGATGCCCGAGACCGGGACGCCCAGCGACAGAGCCGTCTGCACCGTCCAGGCGCCGGTGCCCTTGGCGCCCGCCTGGTCGAGGATGACGTCGACGAGCGGCTTTCCGGTGGCGGCATCCACCTGACGGAGCACCTCGGCGGTGATCTCGATCAGGTACGACTCGAGCTCGCCGCGGTTCCACTCGGCGAAGACATCGGCGATCTCGGCCGGGCTCTTGCCGGTGCCGCGTCGGATGAGGTCGTAGGCCTCGGCGATGAGCTGCATGTCGGCGTACTCGATGCCGTTGTGCACCATCTTCACGAAGTGCCCCGCGCCGTCGTGGCCGACGTGCGTGACACACGGTTCGCCCTCCGCGACCGCGGCGATCGACTTGAGGATCGGACCGAGCGTGACCCACGACTCGTCCGAACCGCCCGGCATGATCGATGGGCCGGTCAGGGCGCCCTCCTCGCCGCCGGAGATCCCGGCGCCGACGAAGTTCACGCCCGTCTCGCGAACCGCCTTCTCGCGGCGGATCGTGTCGGGGAAGTAGGCGTTGCCGCCGTCGACGATGATGTCGCCCGGCTCGAAGACCTCGAGGAGCGAGTCGATCACGGCATCCGTCGGGCGCCCCGCCTTGACCATGATGATCGCGGTACGCGGCTTCTGCAGCGAATCGGCGAACTCCTGATAGGTCTGCGCGGGGAGGAAGCCGGCCTCGGGGTGCTCGGAGACGAGCGTCTCGGTCTTCTCGTAGCTGCGGTTGAAGATCGCCACCGTGTTGCCCTCGCGGCTGGCGAGGTTACGGGCGAGGTTCGACCCCATGACGGCGAGTCCGACGACTCCGATGTTGGCTGATGCTTCGGGCACAGAGGGCTCCTCGATCGTGAAGGTTGGGATGCCCCCAGATTATCGCGGTGCGTGCGATCGAGCCGCGTCTGTGTCGGCGTCAGTCCTTGCGGTAGCCGGAGCGGCCGAGCGAGAAGAGGGCACCGAACGTCGCGGCGGCCGCGCACACGGTCATCGCGCCGATGACCCAGGCGATCACGTGGGAGAAGAAGGCGCCGTCGAACATGGGACTCCGTTTTCTGCAGAGGGGCCGGTGTCCTCAGCCTACCGGGTCGTTTGCTACCATGAGGGGAGTACCTCGGCGAGGGATGCTGCTGCGCGTGCGCGGAACATCCGTTATCGACGCGGCGAAGCAAGCCCGGTGGCTTCCCTCACGTGTCTGCGTTCGAGAACAATTCCAAGACCACCGCGCAGTCTCGCTGCGTGCCCCGAAGGAGAACCCCTATGTCTGAAGACACCAAGGTCGTCGCCGAGCTCCGCGAGAGCTTCGGCAAGGGCTTCGCTCGCCGCCTCCGCGCCGCAGGCAAGATCCCCGCCGTCATCTACGGTCACGGCACCGAGCCCGTGCACGTCGCTCTGCCCGGTCACCAGGTCTCGCTGATCATCCGCCGTGCCAACGCGCTGCTCGAGCTCGACATCGCGGGCAAGGAGCAGCTCGCTCTTGTCAAGGACGTCCAGAAGGACCCGGTGCACCAGATCGTCGAGCACATCGACCTCCTCGTCGTGAAGAAGGGCGAGAAGGTCACGATCGACGTTCCCGTCGTCGTCACGGGCGAGCCCTTCGCAGGCACCATCGCCACGCTCGACGCGACCACGCTGTCGATCGAGGCCGAGGCCACGCACATCCCCGAGAACGTCGAGGTCTCCGTCGAAGGTCTCGAGGAGGGTGCGCACATCACCGCCGCTGACGTCGCACTGCCCAAGGGCTCGACCCTGCTCACCGACCCCGAGGTGCTCGTGGTCGCCGTGTCGGTGCCGGTCCTCGAGGTCGACGAGGACACGACCGCGGAGGAGCCCGCCGAAGGCGAGACCGAGGAAGAGGCGGCCCAGGAGGACGCCGCGGAGTAATCTCCGACAGCTCGAGCACGGAGGGGACGCGAGGTCATCGCGTCCCCTCCGTCGTATCCCGACCCGGACCGCTGTCCGCACCTGTGAGAGGACGACGACATGGCATCCACCTGGCTCGTGGTGGGGCTCGGCAACCCCGGCCCGCGATACGAGTCGACGCGGCACAACATCGGCCAGATGGTCGTCGACGAGCTCGCCGCGCGCCGCGCCGAGACCTTTCGCGAGCAAAAGGCGGGGGCGCGCGTCGTCGAGACGTGGCTGCGCCCCGGGGCCGACAAGCTCGTGCTGGCGAAGCCGAACACGTTCATGAACGTGTCGGGGACCCCTGTCGCCGCGCTCGCGCGCTTCTACTCCGTACCGGCGGAACGCGTCGTCGTCGTGCACGACGAGCTCGACATCCCGTTCGACACGATCAAGCTCAAGAGCGGCGGGGGACACGGCGGCCACAACGGCGTGCGTGACATCGCCAATGCGCTCACGACTCCGGACTTCCCCCGGGTGCGTGTCGGGATCGGGCGTCCTCCCGGCCGGCAGGATCCGGCCGACTGGGTACTGTCACCGTTCGGCAAGGACGAGCGCTCGAACCTGCCCATCCTCGTGTCGGACGGCGCGGATGCGGTGGAGCTGCTCGTCGCCGAGGGCCTCGTCGCGGCACAGCAGAAGCACCACGCGCCGCGCTGACCCCGACCCTGGCCCTCCACGTGACCCATCTCCTGAGATCAGGAGAAGCTACCGAGATCAGGAGGATGCTGTCGCCAAGCTCCTGATCTCGGGACAAGCTCCTGATCTCGGGCGGGTTGTCAGGCGGTCGGCAGGAAGCCCGCGGCCGTCCCCGTCGAGATCGCGAACAGCAGCACGATCCAGAAGATGACGGGCGCGATCACGGCGACGACGAGCGCCGCGATGCCTGCACCCCGTCCCTGGTTCCGACGGATGGCGATGATGCCGATGACGATCGCAGCAATCCCGAGGATCGTGCCCGTCCAGAAGGAGATCTCAGCCCAGAGCACCTGATCTCGGGCGGGCGACAACAGCGACAGGAAGTCGGGGTCGGTCGTGTCCAGGCCGCCGGGGATGCGACGTCCGATCTCGTAGCCGGCGACGCCGACCACGATCGGAGTGACCACCGCTGAGACGGCGGCGAAGATCAGTGCCAGGATGCCGAGCAGCGCCGACTTCCTCTCGGTCGTGCGAGGCACCTGGTAGGCGCCGGACGGTGCGGTGTAACCTCCGACCGGCACCTGGTAGGCCCCGGGAGGAGCGGGCTGAGGGAATGCGGGTGCACCGGGTGCGAGGAAGGCCGGGGCGCCGGCAGGCGCGGATGCCGGCGGGACGTTCGGCGGCGCGGGCGCCTGTGCGCCGGTCGCCGGGTAGGGCGAGGGCGCCGTATAGGGCGGGGGAGCGGAGTAGGCCGGCGGAGCGGAGTAGGCCGGCGGAGACTGCGGTGCGGGTGGAGCCGGAGGGTGCGCGACGGGTGCCGGGGGCACTGCGGGGACGTCTCCGTACGGGGGCTGCTGCGGATCGCTCACGCCCCCATCCTAGGTGCGGTCTCAGGATGCCGACGGTCGGCGCCCCGGGTCAGACGCGGCGCAGCAAGCCGACTCGGTCGTACACGGTCGCGAGAGTCGCGTCTGCCACCTCATCGGCGCGCGCGGCGTTCGAGGCGAGGATGCGGTCGAGCTCGGCGGGGTGGTCGAGGAGCTCGAGCGCGCGAGCACGCACCGGCTCGAACTCGTTCACGACGACCTCGGCGAGACCCTTCTTGAAGTCCCCGTAGCCTCGACCCGCATATTCGTCTTCGATCGCCGGCACCTGGCGGCCCGTGAGGGCGGCGTAGATCGTCAGCAGATTCGAGACCCCGGGCTTGTTCCCACGGTCGAAGCGCACCGACCCCTCGTTGTCGGTGACGGCACGCATGATCTTTTTCGCGGATTTCGCCGGGTCATCGAGCATCCACAGCACGCCGGCGTCGCTCTCGGCGGACTTCGACATCTTCGACGTCGGACTCTGCAGGTCGTAGATGCGGGCGGTGTCCTTCTGGATCACGGGCTTCGGCACGACGAAGGTCTCGCCGAACCGCGAGTTGAAACGCTCCGCGAGGTCGCGCGTGAGCTCGACGTGCTGCTTCTGGTCGTCGCCGACGGGCACGACGTCGGTCTGGTACAGCAGAATGTCGGCGGCCATGAGCACCGGATACGTGAACAGGCCGACGCTGGTCGAGTCCGCTCCGTAGCGAGCCGACTTGTCCTTGAACTGGGTCATGCGCCCCGCTTCGCCGAACCCGGTGATCGTCGAGAGGATCCACGCCAGCTCGGCATGAGCGCGCACGTGCGACTGCACGTACAGCGTCGACTGGGAGGGCTCGATGCCGGCGGCGATGTACTGCGCGGCGGTCCGGCGGGTCTTCTCGCGGAGCTCCGCCGGGTCCTGAGCGACGGTGATCGCGTGCAGGTCGACGACCGAGAAGAACGCGTCGAAGGAGCTCTGCAGCTCCCGCCACTGCAGGAGAGCCCCGATGTAGTTGCCGATCTGGAGGGAGTCGGCGGAGGGCTGCATTCCGGAGTAGAGGCGAGGCTTGGTCACGGTATCAATCCTACGGGCGACGCGTCGCCCGCGAGTTCAGTAGGTGTAGTCGACGACGACGGGTGCGTGGTCGCTCCAGCGCTGGTCATAGGCGGCCGCACGGGCGACGTGGTACGCCGTGACGCGCTCAGCGAGCGCGGGAGTGGCGAGGTGGTAGTCGATGCGCCACCCCGAGTCGTTGTCGAACGCCTGCCCGCGCATCGACCACCAGGTGTACGGCCCCTCCACCTCGCCGTGGAAGCGCCGGCCCACGTCGACCCAGCCGAGACCGACACCCGTCGAGCCGTCGGCACCCTCCACGGTCTCGCCCGCCGGGCCGAGAAAGCGATCGAAGTACGCGCGCTCTCGCGGCAGGAATCCGGCCTTCTTGCGGTTGCCTCGCCAGTTCTTGATGTCGAGCTCACGGTGCCCGACGTTGAGGTCACCGGTCACGAGCGCGAGGGCGTCATCCTGACCGAGCTCGGCGAGCCGCGCGCCGAACGCGTCGAGGAACTTCCACTTCTCCTCCTGCTTCGGAGTGTCGGCCTCGCCCGAATGTACGTAGGCGCTCACGACGGTGAGCGGCCGGTCGCCGATGAGGAAGTCGGCCTCGATCCATCGGCCCTTCGAGTCGAAGTCGGACGGTCCGAACTCGGTGCGGAACGAGAGCGCGGGCACGCGGCTGGCGATCGCGACACCGGCTCGGCCCTTGGCGCTGGCCTCGTCGTGCACGAAGGTCCAGCCGGGAAGGGCGGCCTCGAGGTGCTCATCCTGACCCCGGACCTCCTGGAGGGTGAGCACATCGACGTCGGCGGCATCGAGCCAGGAGCTCATCCCGTTGCGGGCCGCCGCCCTGATCCCGTTGACGTTGACAGAGGCGATACGCAGATGAGGCATGCGGACAAGCCTAACGATCGCCGCCGACATCACGGGTCGCGCCGTCGCGCTCGGCTCGCAGCCTCTCGATGAAGGACGGGACGGGATCGGGGAGGGGCGGCGCCGAGGCCTCGAGCTGGGCGAGATCCGCCTCCGCCTCGCGCACGGCGTGCGTGGCCGACCACGACCGGTACCACGGGGCGTCCTCGCGGGCGGAGCGCGCGGCATCCAGACGGATCTGCGCCGCCGCGACGAGCGTCCGATGCTCGTCGGCCAGCCGTTGCGCATCCGAGCGTCGGGTGAGGGGAAGGTCGCGGTCCCGCGCCGAGACCGCGATCCACGACGAGGCGACCAGCATCACCACGCCGTTCACTCGGAACCACAGCAGGAGCCCGACGAAGATGGCGAACGTCGCCAGCAGGGGGTTGCTCGGGGTGTAGCTCAACAGGAAGCCGGCCCCGTACTGCAGCACCGTCATCGCGGCGCCGCCGAGCAGCGCGCCGGGCCAGATCGTCCTCCACGACAGCGACGTGCCGGTGAGGAAGCGGACCATGGCCGCCAGAGCGCCCGACAACAGGGCGAACGACACGACCACGGTGCCGAGACGGATGCTCAGTCTGAGCCCGGCGGAACCCGTGTCCCACCCGAGGAGGCCGAGCAGCCAGCTCAGGGCGGCGGCACTGGCCGAGCTGAGCAGGGACCCCGCGATCAGCGCGACGCCGAAGATGAGGGCGGCGAGGAGATCACGGGCCTTCAGCATCACGTAGCTGCGCAGATCGGGCGGCAGACCGAAGATGTCGCGGGTGGCTCGGCGAGAGAACGTCACCCAGCCGATGGCGGTCCAGATGACCGTGCCCAGGGCGATGAGGCCGGTGACGCTCAGAACGCCGGTGGTGCTCGCGGCGATCTCCTGAGCCTGATCCGGCGTGAAAAGCCCGCCTTCCGGCTGGATCAGGTTCGGGATGTAGCTGTTGATGACGTCGATCAGGGCGTCGACGGCTTCTTCGCTGGCGCCCAGCCAGAGTCCGGCGACGGCGAAGGCGAGGTAGATCGCGGCGAAGATCGCGAACAGGGCCTGATAGCTGACGCCGGCCGCGAGCAGGAAGCCGTTGTGCTGCAGGAAGTGCCGCCACACCCGCACCGGGAAGAGTTCGAGCGTGCGCTTCGTCAACGTCGCCGCGCGGTCGACGACCGCGTCGATCCGCCCGGGTTCGGACTCGCCCGCCGCTCGATCTCGCTCCGACACGTCTTCACCCTACCGGCGGCCGCGGCGGAGACAGCAGACGGGCGGCCTCCCGAAGGAGACCGCCCGTCGACGGCTGGAACCCGAGATCAGGGGCGGCCGCGCAGCACGGCCTGCTTGACCTCTGCGATGGCCTTGGTGACCTCGATGCCACGGGGGCACGCCTCGGAGCAGTTGAAGGTCGTGCGGCAGCGCCAGACGCCCTCCTTGTCGTTGAGGATGTCGAGTCGGACGTCCGCGTTGTCGTCACGGGAGTCGAAGATGAAGCGGTGCGCGTTCACGATCGCCGCCGGGCCGAAGTACTGGCCGTCCGTCCAGAACACCGGGCAGGAGGAGGTGCAGGCGGCGCAGAGGATGCACTTGGTCGTGTCGTCGAAGATCTCGCGATCGGCGATCGACTGGGTGCGCTCCTTGCCCTTCTCCGGTACGGAGTTCGCGACGAGGAACGGCTGCACCTCTCGGTACGACGCGAAGAACGGCTCCATGTCGACGATCAGGTCCTTCTCGAGCGGCAGCCCCTTGATCGCCTCGACGTAGATCGGCTTCGAGATGTCGAGATCCTTGATCAGCGTCTTGCAGGCGAGGCGGTTGCGGCCGTTGATGCGCATGGCATCCGACCCGCAGATGCCGTGCGCGCAGGAACGCCGGAAGCTCAGCGAGCCGTCGACCTCCCACTTGATCTTGTGGAGTGCGTCGAGCACGCGGTCGGTGGAGTACAGCTCCACGTCGTAGTCGACCCAGTGCGGCTCCGCATCGACCTCGGGGTCGAAGCGACGGATGTTGAAGGTGACGATGAAGGACTGGATGCCGGTGTCCTCCGTGGCCTCTGCGGGGGCCTCGGCGAGTGCGTTCGACATGCTCAGTACTTCCTCTCCATCGGCGGGTAGTTGAACTCGCCCTGCTCGTTCTTGGTGAACACGACGGGCTTCCAGTCGAGCTTGATGTGGTCGCTCGGGTCGGAGGAGTGGGGGTCACCCGTCAGGTACGCCATGGTGTGCTTCATGTAGTTGTCGTCGTCGCGCTTCGGGAAGTCGTCGCGCATGTGGCCGCCGCGGCTCTCCTCGCGGTTCTGCGCCGCGTACACGACGACCTCGGCGATGTCGAGCAAGAAGCCCAGCTCGACCGCCTCGAGGAGGTCGGTGTTGAACCGCTGGCCCTTGTCGTCGACGTGCACGTTCTTGTAGCGCTCGCGCAGCTCGGCGATGACACCGAGGACGTGCTGCAGCGACTCGTGCGTGCGGAACACCTGCGCGCCCTTGTCCATCTCGTCCTGCAGCGTCTTGCGCAGCACGGCGATGCGCTCGGTGCCCTGGTTGTTGCGCAGGCCCTCGAGCATGTCGGAGACGAACGCCGCCGGGTTCTCAGGCAGCGGCACGAAGTCGGCCGTCTTGACGTACTCGACCGCGTTGCGCCCGGAGCGCTTGCCGAAGACGTTGATGTCGAGCAGCGAGTTGGTGCCGAGGCGGTTCGCGCCGTGCACCGAGACGCACGCGCATTCGCCGGCGGCGTACAGGCCGGGGACGACGGTGTCGTTGTCCGCGAGCACCTCGCCGTTGTTGTTCGTCGGGATGCCGCCCATCGCATAGTGAGCCGTCGGCATAACGGGCACCGGCTCGACGACCGGGTCGACGCCCAGGTACGTCCGCGCGAACTCGGTGATGTCGGGGAGCTTCGTCTCGAGGACCTCGGCCCCGAGGTGGGTGCAATCCAGCAGCACGTAGTCCTTGTGCGGCCCGGCGCCGCGGCCCTCCGCGACCTCCTGCACCATGCAGCGCGCGACGATGTCACGGGGAGCGAGGTCCTTGATGGTCGGGGCGTAGCGCTCCATGAACCGCTCGCCGGAGGCGTTGCGGAGGATCGCGCCCTCGCCGCGGGCGCCCTCGGTGAGAAGGATGCCGAGGCCGGCGAGACCGGTCGGGTGGAACTGGAAGAACTCGAGGTCCTCGAGCGGGAGCCCCTTGCGCCACACGATGCCGACGCCGTCACCGGTGAGGGTGTGCGCGTTCGACGTGGTCTTGAAGATCTTGCCGAAGCCGCCGGTGGCGAAGATCACGGCCTTCGACTGGAAGACATGAAGCTCGCCTGTCGACAGGTCGTAGGCGACGACGCCGGCGATCTGGGTCGTGCCCGCGGCATCCTTCACGGTGATGAGGTCGAGCACGTAGAACTCGTTGAAGAAGTTGATGCCCAGCTTGACGCAGTTCTGGAAGAGCGTCTGCAGGATCATGTGTCCCGTACGGTCGGCCGCATAGCAGGCGCGGCGCACCGGCGTCTTGCCGTGCTCGGCGGTGTGGCCGCCGAACCGACGCTGGTCGATCTTGCCCTCGGGCGTGCGGTTGAAGGGGAGACCCATGTTCTCGAGGTCGATGACCGCGTCGATGGCCTCCTTGGCGAGGATCTCGGCCGCGTCCTGGTCGACGAGGTAGTCGCCGCCCTTGACCGTGTCGAAGGTGTGCCACTCCCAGCTGTCCTCCTCGACGTTCGCGAGGGCCGCCGCCATGCCGCCCT
Organism: Microbacterium hydrocarbonoxydans; assembly: GCF_023715885.1. GTDB lineage: Bacteria > Actinomycetota > Actinomycetes > Actinomycetales > Microbacteriaceae > Microbacterium > Microbacterium hydrocarbonoxydans_C. Next base: position 533,007 of record NZ_JAMBOY010000003.1, read on the forward strand.
GCGCTGCACCGGTGTGCGACCGCGTCGGGTAGAGCTTGGAGATCACAGCGGTCTTCGCGCCGGGACCGGCCTCGATCGCGGCACGCATGCCCGCGCCGCCGGCGCCGACGATGACGATGTCGAACTGGTGGTAGTGCACGCCGTCGCGCACGAACGAGTCCTGGGTCTCTGTAGTCACTTCTTCTTATGCCTTCTCTTCTACTTGCCCAGTGTTAGTTGCCCAGTGTCTGGCACTGTTCCCACAGGGTGCTCGACTCGGTCACGCCGAGGCACGGGTCGAACGTGAAGACCACGAGGGTGCCGAGGATGATGAGCAGCGCCGCGGCCAGGCCGAGAGCCCAGATCAGCGCCTTCCGCGCGGTGGCGTTGGTGACGTAGTCGTTGACGATCGTGCGCATGCCGTTCGCGCCGTGGATCAGGGCGAGCCAGAGCATCAGCACGTCCCACCACTGCCAGAACGGGGTGGCGAACTTGCCGGCGATGAATGCGAAGTCGAGCGCGTGGATGCCCTCGCCGACCATGAGGTTGATGAACAGGTGTCCGAAGATGAGGATCACGAGCACCATGCCCGACACCCGCATGAAGACCCAGCCCCACTTCTCGAGGTTGACTCCGCGGCGTGCACGGGTGGGGGCGGCGACGGTCTGAGCGGTCATCAGTGTCCTCCTCCGAAACCGGCGAACGCGAGCATGAGGTGGCGCGGCACGAAGCCCGCCATGATGATGCCCCACACGAGCAGCACACCCCAGAAGAGCTGACGCTGATAGCGGGCGCCCTTCGACCAGAAGTCGACCGCGATGATGCGCAGGCCGTTCATGGCGTGGAAGACGATGCCCGCGACGAGCACGACCTCGCCGAGCGCCATGACCGGGTTCTTGTACGTGCCGATGACGGCGTCGTACGCCTCCGGCGACACCCTGATGAGCGCCGTGTCGAGCACGTGCACCAACAGGAAGAAGAAGATGGCGACTCCGGTGATGCGGTGAAGCACCCACGACCACATGCCTTCGCGACCCCGGTAGAGGGTGCCGCGGGGGGTCTTTGACGTGGTTTCCGAAATCGACGGTGTCAAGCGAGCGCTCGTGGACACGGTCGTCCTCCCTGGATCGATGTGACTCGGTCGCGTGCGTCGCGTGGTCCGGGCAGGATCCCGTCACTGCGAGGCATGGCCGATCGGAGTCCATCCTATTCCCGTCTGCTGGGCCGGAGCGACGAAGGCGGGCCTAACCGGCTCGACGTCGATAGCGTTCCCGCATGGTTCCGATCCGCTTTCGACATGGTCGGATGCAACCCGGTGTGGGGCAGGCCCGCGGCTACCCTGGCAGGGTGAGCCATCCCATTCCGAACTTCTACGCCGTGATCCCCGCCGGAGGCATCGGCAGCAGACTCTGGCCGCTCTCGCGCGCGGACGCGCCGAAGTTCCTCCACGACCTCACGGGCTCCGGGCACTCGCTGCTCCGTGACACGTGGGACCGCCTGGAGCCGCTCGCCGGACCCGACCGCATCGCGGTCGTCACGGGGCGCGCGCATCGGGCGGCCGTGGAGGCGCAGCTGCCCGGCATCGCCGACCTCAACGTGTTCCTCGAGTCGGAGCCGCGCGAGTCCGCCGCCGCGATCGGCTTGGCGGCGGCGGTCCTGCACCGTCGTGACCCCGATGTGATCATCGGCTCGTTCAGCGCCGACCACGTGATCCGAGGGACGCGCGTGTTCGAGTTCGCCGTGCGGGATGCCGTCGAGGTGGCGCGCGAGGGATTCATCTGCACGATCGGCATCTCCCCGACGGAGCCCGCGGTCGGATTCGGGTACATCAGGAGGGGACCGGAGCTCGTCGTCGAGGGGGCAAGAGAGGCGGCGCTCGTCGAGAGCTTCGTCGAGAAGCCCGATCTCGAGACGGCGAAGGCCTACGTCGCCAGCCGCGACTACCTGTGGAACGCGGGCATGTTCATCGCGAAGGCGAGCGTGCTGCTCGACGAGCTCGCGGCGAACGAGCCGGCCCTGCACGCGGGTCTCGTCGAGCTCGCCGAGGCGTGGGACGATCGCGACCGCCGCGGGCCCGCCGTCGACCGCATCTGGCCCGCTCTGAAGAAGATCGCCATCGACTACGCGGTCGCCGAGCCCGCAGCGAACCGCGGGCGGCTCGCCGTCGTGCCCGGCCATTTCGACTGGGATGACGTCGGGGACTTCGCCTCGCTCACCAAGCTCATCACGAACGGTCGCAAAAACGACCTGGCCGTTCTCGGGCCGCGGGCCAGAGTGCTGTCGGATGCCGCGAGCGGCATCCTGGTCTCCCAGACGACCCGCGTGATCAGCCTCGTCGGGGTGCAGGACATCGTCGTGGTCGACACCCCCGACGCCCTGCTCGTGACGACGGTCGAGCACGCCCAGCGCGTCAAGGGCGTCGTCGAGTCGCTCAAGCTCACCGGGCGCGGTGACGTGCTCTGATGCGCAGATGAGCGCGCATCCGTGCTCACCCGTCGGCTAGATTTCAGCTTTGTAACCATTCCCCACCGCCCCGCTCCTCGATATACGCAATCGTCGAAACAGTAGGTAACTTTGATCGATCCGCGAGGGCCGCGGGTTCGTTGAGGAGGCATGAGTTGACCATCTCCACCACCAAGAAGCTGCTCGGCGCGACCATCGCCGCTGGAGTCGTCTTCGCTCTCGCCGGCTGCGGCCAGGCTCCGACGGAATCGGGCGACAACGGCGGCGGCGACGCCGCATCCGACTTCCTGCCCTGCCTCGTCTCCGACGCGGGCGGCTGGAACGACAAGTCGTTCAACCAGTCCGCCAAGGAGGGCATGGACCGCGCAGCGGGCACCCTCGGCGTCAAGCCGCTCGAGTTCGAGTCGGCCAACGACAACGACTACGCGCCGAACCTCGAGACCGCCGTCTCCGAGGGATGCTCGCTCATCGTCTCCGTCGGCTTCAAGCTCTCGGCGGCCACCGTCGAGTCCGCTCTCGCGAACCCGGATATCGACTACGCGATCATCGACGACTACGCCGACAACGACTTCGACGGCACCACCGACGCGCCGAACATCAAGCCCCTCGTCTTCGACACCGCTCAGGCCGCCTACCTCGGCGGCTACGCCGCAGCCGGATGGTCGGCTCAGGCAGGCGTGAACAAGGTCGGCACCTTCGGCGGCATGCAGATCCCGTCCGTCGCCGTGTTCATGGACGGCTTCGCGCTCGGCGTGGACAAGTACAACGAGGACAAGTCCGGCGCCGTGCAGGTGTTCGGCTGGGATGTCGACACGCAGGAGGGCTCGTTCACCGGCGGCTTCGACGCCAACGACACCGCCAAGCAGACCGCCCAGGGAGTGCTGGACCAGGGCGTGGACGTCATCCTCCCCGTCGGCGGCCCGATCTACCAGAGCGCGGCAGCCGCGATCAAGGACAGCGGCAAGGACACCCTCATGGTCGGTGTCGACAGCGACCTCGCCGTCGCCGACGAGAGCGTGGCGGACGTCACCCTCTTCTCGATCATGAAGGCCATCGACGTGGCCGTCGAGGACGCGACGATCGCGGCCTCGGAGGGCGACTTCGACCCGGCGCCGTACGTGGGCACGCTCGAGAACGAGGGCGTGAAGCTCTCGGGCTTCGGCTCGTTCGAGTCGCAGCTCCCTGACGGGCTGCTCGACGAGATCGCAGCTCTGCAGGAGCAGATCATCTCCGGCGACATCACGGTGGAGTCCCCGAACTCCCCGTAAGTCGCAGCCGGTCCAGGGCGGGGCGAGTGGAGCAAGCAGCCACTCGCCCCGTGCCGTGGGCGGACGACTGTCCGCAGGGCGCGCGCATCGGTGCGCAGCGCCCGAGACTCTTCGGACACTTCTGGATAAGGTGCAGATATGAAGCTCGAACTTCGCGGCATCACCAAGCGATTCGGTAGCCTCGTGGCCAACGACCACATCGATCTGGTGGTCGAGCCGGGGCAGATCCACGCTCTTCTCGGTGAGAACGGCGCAGGCAAGTCCACTCTCATGAACGTCCTGTACGGCCTGTATCAGGCTGACGAGGGCGAGATCCTCCTCGACGATGTCGTGCAGCGCTTCCGCGGCCCCGGCGACGCGATGAACGCGGGCATCGGCATGGTGCATCAGCACTTCATGCTCGTACCCGTCTTCACCGTCGCGGAGAACGTCATGCTCGGCCACGAGCAGACCAAGGGCGTCGGCCGGCTCGACATCGCCAAGGCCCGAGAGCACGTGCGCGCCGTCGCCGCGCGCTTCGGGTTCGACATCGACCCCGACGCCATCGTCGGCGACCTGCCGGTCGGCGTGCAGCAGCGCGTCGAGATCATCAAGGCGCTGTCGCGCGATGCCAAGGTGCTCGTGTTCGACGAGCCGACGGCCGTGCTGACTCCCCAGGAGACGGACGAGCTCATGGGCATCATGCGGCAGCTCCGCGCAGAGGGCACCGCCATCGTCTTCATCACCCACAAGCTCCGCGAGGTCCGTGAGGTCGCGGACACCATCACGATCGTGCGCCTCGGACGCATCGTGGGCGAGGCATCGCCGACCGCCAGCAACGCCGAGCTCGCCTCGCTCATGGTCGGTCGCGCCGTCGAGCTGACGGTGCAGAAGGACGCGCCGCGGCTCGGTGACGGTGGCCTCGAGGTCGAGGGCCTCCGCGTGCTCACGACGACCGGCGCGATCGTCGTCGACGACGTCGACTTCACCGTGCGGCCGGGCGAGGTGCTCGCGATCGCCGGTGTGCAGGGCAACGGCCAGACCGAGCTGGTGGAGGCCATCGTGGGTCTCGCAGCGCGCGTCGAAGGTTCGATCACTCTCGACGGCACGCAGCTCGTCGGCAAGAGCGTGCGCGGCATCCTCGACACGGGGGTCGGCTTCGTGCCGGAGGACCGCAACGAGGACGGACTGGTCGGCGGGTTCTCCGTCGCGGAGAACCTGATCCTCGATCGCTCCGACGACGAGTCGTTCAGCCGTGGAGGAACGATTCGCCGCGCCGCGCTCGAGGAGTTCGCGAAGGAGCGGATCGCCGAGTACGACATTCGGACACAGGGACCGCACACGCCGGCGGGGACGCTGTCGGGCGGCAACCAGCAGAAGGTCGTGATCGCCCGCGAGATGAGTCGCGAGCTGCGGCTCCTCGTCGCCGCTCAGCCGACGCGCGGGGTCGACGTGGGATCGATCGAGTTCATCCACAAGCGCATCATCGAGACGCGTGACGCGGGAGTCCCCGTCGTCGTCGTCTCGACCGAGCTCGACGAAGTCGCGGCTCTCGCCGATCGCATCGCGGTCATGTACCGAGGAACAATCGTTGGCATCGTGCCCGGCGACACCCCGCGCGAGACGCTGGGTCTGATGATGGCGGGCGCCGCCGAAGGAGAGGCAGCCGCATGAGCGGGACCACACCGGGGGCGGATGACGCCGTGAAAGGCGTCCCCGCCGAGCAGCTGCCGCGGGCGACCGGTCCGCTGACCGGCGACGTTCCGCCGCCACCTCGCGGAAACGTCATCCTCAAGGAGATCCTGCGCGGCAGCGCCGTCTCGACCGTCCTCGCCATCTTCCTCGCGCTCGTCGTCGGTGGCATCCTCATCGCGTTCACGAACGAGGATGTGCAGGAGGCCTCCGGGTACTTCTTCGCTCGCCCCGGCGATACTCTCGCGGCGGCCTGGCAGGCTGTCTACAACGGCTACGAGGCTCTCTTCCGCGGCGCGATCTTCAACGCTCGAGGCAACGACTTCGCGGCTCAGATCCGTCCGCTCACGAACACGCTCGGCTTCGCCGCACCGCTCATCGCCGCCGGACTCGGTGTCGCACTCGCGTTCCGCGTCGGCCTGTTCAACATCGGCGCACGCGGTCAGATGCTCATCGGCGTCGCGGTCGCCGGTCTGCTCACGTTCAACCTCGATCTGCCGATCTGGCTGCACATCCCCGTCACGCTCATCGCAGGCATTGCCGGTGGCGCACTGTGGGGCGCGATCGCAGGTCTCATCAAGGCCCGCACCGGCGCGCACGAGGTCATCCTCACGATCATGCTCAACTACGTGGCGTACTACCTGCTGCTGTGGATGATCCGCACCCCGGGGCTGCTGCAGAAGCCGGGGACCAATCAGGCGCTCGGGTCACCGACGCCGGAGACGGCGCAGTTCCCGGAGCTGCTGGGCCCGCGGTTCCCCCTCCTCGACTTCGGCTTCGTGCTCGTGATCGTCGCGACCCTGTTCGTCTGGTGGCTGATCGAGCGCTCGGCGCTCGGCCTGCGCATGCGCGCGGTGGGAGAGAACCCCCATGCGGCTCGCGCGGCCGGGATCAGCGTCCAGCGGGTCTACGTCTACGCGATGCTGTTCGCCGGCGGTCTCGCCGGTCTGGCCGGCATGAATCAGGTGCAGGGCGCGGTCACGACGGGTATCACCGAGACGATCGACGCCGGCATCGGGTTCGACGCGATCACGGTCGCCCTCCTGGGTCGCAGCCGCGCCTGGGGCACGTTCGCAGCCGGCATCCTCTTCGGCGCGCTCAAGGCCGGATCGTTCTCGATGCAGGCGCAGGACATCCCCGTGGACATCGTGCTCGTGGTGCAGTCGCTCGTCGTGCTCTTCATCGCGGCTCCGCCGCTGCTGCGCGCCGTGTTCTTCCTGCCCAAGTCCGATGCGGAGAAGGCCGCCAAGGCGAGAGCCAAGGCTGCGAAGAAGGCGGTGGCCGCATGATGTCGCTCGTTCAGTCAGAGGCCGCCGACGGCACGGTGCAGCTCGCCACCGTGCGGGAGCGCCACCTGAAAGCACCGATCGTGCTCGCCGCAGTGACCGTGCTGCTCGCGCTGCTGTTCCTCCTCGTGCCGCGTAGCGGCACGAGCTCATTCCGTCTGAGCGACCAGTCCTCGGCACTCGCTCTGCCGGATGTCGCGCTGCCGACAGGGCCGACCATCTGGGTGGTCGTCGGCATCCTGGTCGTGCTCACGATCGCAGCGTTCCTCCGTGCATGGAGCTATCGGAAGGCGTCGCTGTGGATCGCCGCCGGATTCGGCGCGATCGCGGTCTTCGGCTTCCTCGTCTGGGCCGGAGCGGGCGGTCTCGTCCCCGTCACCAGCCTGCTGTTCGGAGCGGTGTCGCTCTCGGTGCCGCTCGTGTTCGGCGCCCTGGGTGGAGTGATCGGCGAGCGCGCCGGTGTCGTGAACGTCGCGATCGAGGGGCAGCTGCTGCTCGGCGCGTTCTCCGCCGCTCTGCTGTCGAGCATCACCGGGAGCCCGTTCGTCGGCCTCCTCGGAGCCATGCTCGGCGGCGTCCTCGTCGCCAGCGTCCTCGCTGCGTTCGCGATCAAGTACCTCGTCGAGCAGGTGATCGTCGGCGTCGTGCTGAACGTGCTGGTCAGCGGCCTCACCGGCTTCCTGTACGGCGCGCTCCTGGCTCCGCACGAAGCGGAGCTCAACACGCCCGTGCGCTTCAGTCGCATCGAGATCCCGCTGCTGAGTGACATCCCGATCATCGGACCGGTGCTCTTCAATCAGACGTTCATCGTCTACCTCATGTTCATCACCGTCGCGGTCGTCGCCTGGGGCCTGTACCGCACCAAGTGGGGTCTGCGTCTGCGCGCCGTCGGAGAGCACCCGCAGGCGGCTGACACCGTCGGCATCAAGGTCAACTCCACGCGCTTCTGGAACGTCCTGCTCGCGGGCGCGATCGCCGGTGTCGGCGGGGCCTACTTCACGCTGGTGTCGGTTCCCCAGTTCGGCAAGGACATGACGGCGGGCCTCGGATTCATCGCCCTCGCCGCCGTGATCTTCGGCCGTTGGGACCCGATCCGCGCGACGCTCGCCGCGCTGCTCTTCGGTTTCGCCACGAACCTGCAGAACCTGCTGTCGATCCTGAAGACGCCGATCCCCGGTGAGTTCATGCTGATGCTGCCCTACGTGGTGACCTTGCTCGCCGTGGCAGGATTCGCTGGTCAGATCCGCGGGCCGGCGGCGAGCGGCAAGCCCTACATCAAGTCCTGACACCCGAGGAGTCGAGAAAGACATGACCGATATCGACTGGGACGAGCTGCGTCAGGTCGCGACCGATGCCATGACGAAGGCGTACGCGCCCTACTCGCGCTACAAGGTGGGCGCGGCCGCGCTCGTCGGAGACGGTCGCATCGTCGCCGGCTGCAACGTCGAGAACGCCTCGTACGGTGTGACCCTGTGCGCCGAGTGCGCACTCGTCGGCGACCTGCACATGTCGGGCGGCGGTCAGCTCGTCGCGTTCGTCTGCGTGAACAACAACGGACAGACGATCATGCCGTGCGGCCGCTGCCGTCAGCTGCTGTTCGAGCACGCCATGCCCGGCATGCTGCTGGAGACCGTCTCCGGCATCCGCACCATCGACGAAGTCCTGCCGGACGCGTTCGGCCCCCGAGATCTGGAGGACGCCCGATGAGCGTAGAGCCCTTCGACGCCGTCGACGTGATCCGTGCGAAGCGCGACGGGGGAGCGGTGTCCGAGCCCGCCCTCCGCTGGATGGTCGACGCCTACACGCGGGGCTACGTGTCGGACGCGCAGATGGCGTCGTTCGCGATGGCCGTGTTCCAGCGCGGCATGGAGCGCGACGAGATCCGGGTGCTGACCGACGCCATGATCGCCACCGGCGAGCGGATGAGTTTTGCGAGCCTCGGCAAGAAGACCGTGGACAAGCACTCGACGGGTGGCGTCGGCGACAAGATCACCCTGCCTCTCGCTCCGCTCGTCGCCGTGTTCGGCGTCGCCGTGCCGCAGCTCTCCGGCCGCGGCCTCGGGCACACCGGGGGAACGCTCGACAAGCTCGAGTCCATCCCCGGCTGGCGCGCCTCGCTCACCAACGACGAGATGTTCGCGCAGATGCAGAGCGACGTCGGCGCGGTCATCTGCGCGGCCGGCTCCGGGCTGGCCCCCGCCGACAAGAAGCTGTACGCGCTCCGTGACGTCACCGGGACGGTCGAGGCGATCCCGCTCATCGCGTCCAGCATCATGTCGAAGAAGATCGCCGAAGGCACCGACGCGCTCGTGCTCGATGTGAAGTTCGGCTCCGGCGCTTTCATGCAGGACATCGACCGCGCGCGCGAGCTGGCCCGCACGATGGTGGCGCTCGGCACCGACTCGGGCGTCGCGACCACGGCGCTGCTCACTGACATGAACGTGCCGCTCGGCCTCGCCATCGGCAACGCCAACGAGGTCCGCGAGTCCGTCGAGGTGCTCGCCGGCGGCGGGCCCGCCGATGTCCGCGAGCTCACGATCGCCCTGGCCCGTGAGATGCTCACCCTCGCCGGACAGCCGGATGCCGACGTCGAGGCCGCTCTCGACGACGGACGCGCGATGGACAGCTGGAAGGCCATGATCCGAGCTCAGGGCGGCGACCCCGACGCGGAACTGCCGACCGCCCGCGAGACGCACGTCGTCACGGCACCCGCCGACGGTGTCGTCTCGCGCATGGACGCCCTCCCGTTCGGTATCGCCGCCTGGCGCCTGGGTGCGGGACGCGCTCGCGCCGAGGACTCGGTGATCTTCGAGGCGGGCATCGATCTGCACGCGAAGCCCGGCGACCGGGTGACGCAGGGACAGCCGCTGTTCACGCTCTCCGCCGCCGACGAGGCCCGCTTCCCGCGCGCTCTCGAGGCGCTCGAGGGTTCGTGGGAGATCGGAGACAGTGCCCCCGAATCGGGTCCGATCGTCCGCGAGCGCATCACCGCGTGAGCGCCCTCCGAGGGCGTGCCGCTTCGAGCGATACCCTGAACTGACCGACCCGCGACCGAGAGGAAACACATGTCGATCGACGCGAACGGCGACGTCACCGTCCAGGGAGCGTCTCTGCGCGCCCTGCCCAAGGTGTCGCTGCACGACCATCTCGACGGTGCGCTGCGTCCCGCGACGATCCTCGAGCTCGCCGATGCCGTCGGCATCGACGTTCCCGAGACCGACCCGCGCAGGCTCGGGAAGTGGTTCGCGTCGAAGAGCGACTCGGGATCGCTCGTCGAGTACCTCAAGACCTTCGACCTCGCGATCGCCGTCATGCAGACGAGGGAGGGGCTGACCCGCGTCGCGAAGGAGTTCGTGCAGGACCTGGCCAAGGACGGCGTCATCTACGGCGAGGTGCGCTGGGCTCCCGAGCAGCATCTCACCCGCGGGCTCTCGCTCGACGACGCCGTCAAGGCCGTGCAGCAGGGCATCGAAGAGGGCGAGGATGCCGCGGATCGCGCCGGACACAGCATCCGCGTCGGGCAGCTCATCACCGCGATGCGCCACACCGACCGTGCCCGCGAGATCGCCGAGCTCGCCGTGTCCTACCGCGGCCGCGGAGCCGTCGGGTTCGACATCGCGGGTCCGGAGGACGGCTTCCCGCCGTCGAATCACCGCGCGGCCTTCGACTACCTCGCCGAGAACTTCTTCCCCGTCACCGTGCACGCCGGAGAGGCGGCGGGTCTCGCATCGATCCGCTCCGCACTGCTCGACGGCCGCGCCCTGCGCCTCGGACACGGCGTCCGCATCGCCGAGGACCTGCAGGTCGTCACGCAGGAGGGCGACGAAGTGCAGGTGCAGTTCGGCGACCTCGCGCGCTGGGTGCGCGACCGGGAGATCCCGCTCGAGCTCTCACCATCGTCGAACCTGCAGACCGGAGCGATCTCGGCGTGGGGCAAGACCCTCGCCGACCACCCCCTCGACCTGCTCTACCAGCTGGGCTTCGCGGTGACCGTGAACGTCGACAACCGCACCATGAGCGCCACCTCCCTGACACGTGAGCTCGCACTGCTCGTGGAGGCGTTCGAGTACGACCTCGACGACCTCGAGACCTTCCAGTTCAATGCCGCCTCCGCCGCCTTCCTGCCGGTCGAGGAACGCGAAGAGCTCGTCGAGATGATCGGTCAGGGCTTCTCCGGCTGAGCCGCGAGGAGGAGGGTCGTGGCTTCCGGGGGGAAGAAGAGGCGCCGCATCGGCGTCGTCGTGGCAGTCGGTGCCGTGCTGGTCGTCGCAGGAGCATGCGCCGTCGCATTCGTGTCCCTGAACCGCCCGCCGGAGGTGAAGGTCCCGCGCATCGAGGCACAGCCGATCGAGAGGCCGCTGACGCCCGCGCAGCAGCTCGTGGCGGACGCCGGCGACCCGCTCGCCTGCGCGGTCACGTTCCTCGGCGACGGGGCTCCCGTCGATCCGATGCTGCAGTGGCAGAACGCCCTGTACGCGGCCCTGCCGATCCCCGCTCAGGACGGGCGTGTCTTCGCGGGCTGGTACCCGACGGAGGCCGATGCCGCCGCGCTGTCGGCGGCCATGCGCGTCAACGGCGCCGACCCCGTCGTCTGCGTCGACCAGCAGGTCGAGCTCTTCGCCGGATGGACGACGCCCGAGGCGAACGCGGCCGAGAACGCGAAGATCCCGATCCTCATGTACCACCAGTTCACGACCAACCCCGATGGGGAGTCCGGGTGGCTGCGCGGCAACTACGCCTATATCGGCGACTTCGAGGCGCAGATGAACCACATCGCGACCACGGGTTTCTACCTGCCGACCTGGGACGAGCTGAGCGCCTTCATCGACGGACGGCTCTTCCTCCCCGCGCACTCCGTCATCATCACCGACGACGACGCGGATCAGACCTGGTTCGACCTCGCCGTCCCGGTCATCGACAAGTACAAGCTGCTGTCGACCTCGTTCATGATCACCGCTTACCGGCAGGATCCGGCACCGTCGATGTACGTGCTGCGCCGTTCGCATACGAACGACATGCATCAGGCCGGCGAGAACGGCAAGGGGCGCATGGTCAACTGGACGGCCGAGGAGATCGCGGCGGACATGAACGCCTCCGGCGACATCCTCGGCGTGCGCGAGGTCATGGCCTACCCGTTCGGCCACTACAACGACACCGCCAAGCAGGGCGTGGCGATGGCCGGCTTCGAGATGGCGAGGACGATCGAGCCCGGCTACGTGACCATCGGCACCGACAAGCTCGCGCTGCCGGTGGTCCGCATCGACTACGGCATGGGGCTCGAGGCGCTGATCACGCGGATCGGCTGACGGGAGTCGTCGCCCAGACGCGTCATTCCGCACGCAGCTCGGCGAAGAAGCCGGTCAAGAGCTCGCCGACCTTCGCGTGCATCTCCTCATCGGAGATCGTCGGAGTGCCGTCGCCCGACTGCGGGCCGTAGTCGCCGAACGACGCGTGCGACGCGCCGTCGATCTCCACCATCTCCGCATCGGCGGGCAGCAGGTCTCGGGCGTCGTCGATCTTCGCGGGTGTCGACAGACCGTCCTCGCTCCCCGAGATGCTCAGGACGCGGAGATCGGACGCCGACACGTCGCCGGCGCAGTACGAGCCGAACAGCACCAGCGCCTCGGCGTCCTTCGCGAGTTGGCAGGCGCGCACCCCGCCCAGGGAGTGGCCTCCCACCGCCCAGTCGTCGATGTCGGGAGCCGCCGACGTGAAGGCGTCGAGGCCGCGAAGATCGAAGAACGCGAGATTCAGCCACGGGCGCGTGATGACGACAGTGACGCCGTCCTCGGCGAGACTCTGCAGGATCGGTGCGTACGCCCAGGGATCGACCTTCGCTCCGGGGATGAAAACGAGCCCGAGGTCGGACTCGCCGTCGGCCGGAGTCATCACGATGCCCTGCGCGGCGTCTTCGACCTCGATCGCGCTGTTGGCACGGACCTCCGCGAGGGGCCCCGGCTCGGCGTCCATCACGCCGACCTGGCTCCAGACGACGATGCCGCCTGCCCCGAGCGCGACGATGGCCACCAGACCCCAGACGATGGACTTCAGGACCCGGCGACGCTTCTTCTGCACCGAACCACCGTACGTCCCGAACCTGCGCGACGCCCGGACCCGACGGGTGTGACGGGCCTTCGCCCGCAGAACGCCCCCTGCCGATCAGGCGGCAGGGGGCGTGGCTCCGATCGCGGTCGGCTCAGGAGGCGCGCAGCGCCGTCTGCCGCGAGGCGACGGCGTCGCGCACGGCCGGGAACAGCGGATGCTCGGGGTCGAGACCCGTCGCACGCACCGTGAACGACTCGGCGTCCTCCGCACGCAGCAGCTCCTGCAGCTCGACGGCCTGTTCGTCATCGCGATCGTCGAACTCGAGCGCAGCGGCGACCGCCCCGACGAGGGCGATCGTCGGCAGACCCCGTTCGGCGGCCATCGCTGCCGGGCCGATGAAGCGCTCGTGACGCGAGATCTTGCGCAGCGGCTGTCGGCCGACGCGCTGCACGGTGTCGACGAGGGACGGGTTGCGGAACCGCTCGAGGATCTTCGCCCGGTACTCCGCCAGTTCTGCGGGATCGAGGCCGTGTTCGGCGACGAGGACGGCCGAGGTCTCTTCGAGAGCCGCGGCCACGCGAGCGGCGATGTCGGGATTGTCGAGAGCATCCGAGATCCGCTCGATGCCGGCGCGGGCACCGAAGTACGCGGTGGCCGCGTGGCCGGTGTTCACAGTGAAGAGCTTGCGCTCGATGTACGGGGCGAGGTCGTGGACGAAGTGCGCTCCGGGGATGCTCGGCAGACTCCCCTCGAACGCGCCGGACTCGATGGCCCACTCGTAGTACGGCTCGACCGTGACGTCGACCCCGCCGTCCGCGGGCTGGCCGGGGACGATGCGGTCCACCGCTGTGTTCGCGAACACCGCGCGGGAGAGCAGCTCGGCGGCATCCGCCCCTGCGGCCTTCTCGACCTCCGCCCGCAGGGTGTCCGTCGCGCCGATGGCGTTCTCGCAGGCCATGACCTGCAGCGGCGCGGCGTCGGGGGAGCGACGGGCGAGCCCTGCCACGATCGTCGGGGCGACGAAGCGCAGCACCGTAGGACCGACCGCGGTGGTGACGACCTCGGCCGTCGCGATCTCGTCGGCGACGCCCTCGGGATCGTGCTTGCTGTTCACGGCGCGGAAGCCTGTCACGACGTGGTCGGTGCCCCCGGGGCCCGCCTCGTGCACGGTGTACGAGTCGACGGCGTTGATCGCGTCGACCAGAGCGTCGGCGACGTCGGAGAAGACGACCTCGTACCCGCCCTCGTGGAGCAGCAGGCCGACGAATCCCCGGCCGATGTTGCCCGCGCCGAAGTGGACGGCCTTCATCGAACGGTCGCCCATCACTCGTTGACGGCCGAGAGCAGCGCGAACAGCTCGTCGGGGGTCTGCGCGGCGTTGAGCTTCGCGACGTCGTCCTCGTCGGAGAAGAGGATCGCGATCTGCGACAGGATCTCGAGGTGCTCATCGCCCTTGCCGGCGATGCCGATCACGAACGTCGCCTGCTCCCCGGCCCAGTCGACGCCGCCGTCGTAACGGACGACCGACAGCGCGGACCCGAGGATCGCGTCCTTGGCGTCGTTCGTGCCGTGCGGGATTGCCAGGCCGTTGCCCATGTACGTCGACACCGTCTCCTCGCGCTGCCGCATGGCGTCGGCGTACGCGGGCGTGACGGCGCCCGCCGTGACGAGGATGTCGGTCGCCTCCTGCAACGCGGCCTCCTGAGTGCTGGAGCCGGAGTGGATGCGGACCTGGCCGAGGGTGAGAACGCTCATGGTGATTCCTTTCCGAGGATTCTGCGGAGATGGGGGCGGGGCGGATGCCGTGGCACCCGCCCCGCCCGGTCTGTCATTCGCCGGATTCGCGCTGCTCGCGCACCATCTCGACGACTTCTTCATACTGCGGCGCGTTCATGAAGTTGTCCACGGACACGTGCACCGAGTTCGGCGACTGCGCCTTCGCGCGGTCGGTGAGCTGCTGCTGCGTGATCACGAGATCGGCCGTGCCGTCGAGGTTCGCGATCGCCTGGTTGGTCACCGTGACGCCTTCGATGCCCGCCTTCTTGAACTTGTTGCGCAGCACGCTCGCGCCCATCGCAGACGAGCCCATGCCGGCGTCGCACGCGAACACGACGTTCTGGATCGGCGTCGTGGCGACTGCGGTCGCCGTGGCTGCTCCACCGGCCGCGCCGGTGCCCGACGAGGCGCGGAGCGCGTCCATGGCGACGGAGGACTTGCCCTTGTTCGCCTCGGTCTGAGCGATCGCATCGCCGAAGGTGTCGCCCTCTGCCTCGAGGTCGCGCTTGCGCGATGAGCGCAGGATGACCGCGGTGATGAGGAACGTGACCGTCGCGGCGATGAGCACCGAGAGGTACACGACCAGGACGTTCGCGACGCCGCCGCCCAGCGCCGCAGCGGTCACGGCGATGATGCTGCCGGGAGCCGCAGGGAAGCCGAGGCCGCCGCCGAGCACCATGTTCGTGGTGACGCCGGCCGCGCCACCTGCGATGAGCGCCAGGATCGTGGTCGGCTTGCTGAGCGCGTACGGGAAGTAGATCTCGTGGATGCCGCCGAAGAACTGGATGATCGCGGCTCCCGGAGCCGAGGCCTTGGCAGCGCCGACGCCGAAGAACGTGAAGGCGAGCAGCAGACCGAGGCCGGGGCCGGGGTTCGCCTCGATGAGGAACAGGATCGACTTGCCGGTGTCGGCGGCCTGCTCGATGCCGAGGGGAGTGAACACGCCGTGGTTGATCGCGTTGTTGAGGAACAGCACCTTGGCCGGCTCGACGATGATCGAGACGATGGGCAGCAGGTTGAGGGAGACGAGCCAGTCGACGGCGGCACCGAGCACCGCGCTGACGCCGAGCATGACAGGACCGAAGGCGAAGAACCCGACGATCGCGAGGACCATGCCGAGGATGCCGGCGGAGAAGTTGTTCACGAGCATCTCGAAGCCGGGCCGGATCTTGCCGTCCCAGAGGCGATCCATCTGCTTCGTGATCCAGGCCGCGATCGGACCCATGATCATGGCGCCGAGGAACATCGGGATGTTCGTGCCGACGATGACGCCCATGGTCGCGATGGTCGCGACGACGCCGCCGCGCTCACCGTAGACCATACGACCGGCGGTGTTGGCGATCAGCAACGGCAGCAGGTAGGTGACCATCGGGCCGACGAGGCCGACGTAGGCGAAGAAGTTCCCGCCGTCGCCCTCGGCGAGAGCGGTCATGGCACCGTTCCAGTTGATGGCGGCTGCGTCGCCCCCACCGCCGATGATCTCGGCGACCGGCGCCCAGTGCCACCCGAACGGACTGTCGGCTCCGAAGAAGCCTGCGGGGATGAACAGCATGGTGATGAAGCCCCAGGCGATGAACGCCGCGATGTTGGGCATGATCATGCCGGACAGGAACGTGCCGAAGCGCTGCACGCCTGTTCGGAGGCCGCCTGATCTCGTGGCGGCTGGTGACGTCGTCGTCATGATGTCGTCTCTTTCTGGTGAGGGAGGGTAGCTGTGGCTTCGACCACGGCGTGACGCGCACCGGCGGCGTCGTCGGCCGCCAGTGCCAGTTCGGCGAGGCGGCGCGCCTCGTCGAGGGTTCGCTGGGACAGGGTGTGGCGCACGTCAGCCAGAGCCGACGGAGCCATCGAGAGGCTCGTCGCGCCGAGGCCGACGAGCACGACGGCGAGCAGAGGGTCTGCCGCCGCCTCGCCGCAGATTCCGACGGGCTTGCCGAGGCGGGCGCCTGCGGCTCCGACTTCCCTGACCAGGCGCAGCACGGCGGGGTGCCACGGGTCCTGGAAGCCGGCGACCGATCCGAGGAGGCGGTCGGCGGCCATCGTGTACTGCGTGAGGTCGTTGGTGCCGATGGAGGCGAAGTCGGCGTGCGCGAGCACACGATCGGCGAGGAGAGCGCTGGACGGCACCTCGACCATGACGCCGGCCGTCTTGAGTCCGTACTCCCGCGCGAGAGCGGTGAAGTAGGCGGTCTCCTCGACGGTGGCGACCATGGGGGCCATGACCCACAGCTCGGCCTCGGTCTCGGCATCCGCCTCCGCGAGCGCGGTGAGCTGCTCGCGGAGGATGTCCTCGCTGGCGCGGAGCGCCCGGAGCCCGCGGAGTCCGAGCGCGGGGTTCTCCTCGTGCGCGTCGTTGAGGAAGGCGAGGGGCTTGTCGGCGCCGGCGTCGAGCATGCGCACGACGACCTTCTTGCCCGGGAAAGCCGCGAGCAGTTCGCGGTAGGCCTCGCGCTGCTGCGCCACTGTCGGTGCCTGCGACGACGACAGGAAGAGGAACTCTGTGCGGAAGAGCCCGACGCCCTCGGCCCCACGTTCGACGGCATCGGCTGCGTCTGCGGGCTTTCCCAGGTTCGCCAGCAGCGGGATCAGCGTGCCGTCGGCGAGGGCGCCGGGAGTCAGGGGAGCGGAGTCCGCCGAGCGGCGGGCGGCGGCGCGCTGCTCAGCTCGCTGCTTCTCGTCGTCGGTCGGATCGACGGTGACGATGCCGGCCGCGGCGTCGACGATGACCGGCTGGCCGGTCGAGAGTTCGGATGCCGAGGCCGCCCCCACGATCGCGACGATGCCCTTCTCGCGAGCGAGGATCGCTGTGTGCGAGGTGGGACCGCCGTCGAACGTGACGAGCGCGAGTACCTGGTCGAGGTTCAGCAGTGCCGTGTCGGCCGGCGCGAGGTCGCGCGCGACGAGAACGAACGGGTGCCCGGGGTCGGGGACGCCGGGTGCATCGACCCCGCGCAGACGGGCGAGAACGCGCTGGGCGATGTCGTCGAGGTCGGCGGCGCGCTCGCCGAGATACCCGCCGACGGCCTCGAGGGACGCGCGGAAGCTGGCGAACGCGTCGTGCACAGCCCACTCGGCGGTGGCTCCGTCGTCGATTCGCGCATCGACCTCGTCCTGGAGCGTCGGGTCCTCGGCGATCATCGCCTGGGCCTCGAGCACTTCCTGAGCCGATCCGCCGGCGGTCTCCCCGCGGGCGTTGAGCTCCGCGGCGACGGCGGCGATCGCCTCGCGCACGCGCGCGCGTTCGGCATCGGCGCTCTGCGTGCTCGGGGTGTTGTCGGGCGCCGGCAGCGCCTCGGTCATGCGGACGACGGGCCCCTGGGCCACTCCGAGACCGATGCCGACGCCGCGGAGCTCGGTCATACGGTCGCCTCGTCGTGGTCGGTCGTGAGCAGCTCCGTGAGCGTGTCGAGCACGTTCTCGGCGTTGTCGCCGTCTGCGGTCAGCGTGACGTAGTCGCCGTGCTCGACAGCGAGGGCGATGACGCCGAGGATGCTGGCGGCGTTGACGGCCTTACCCGAGTCCTTCGCGATCGTGACGGGGATTCCCGCCTCCTTCGCCGCCTGCGCGAAGAGCTTCGCCGGGCGTGCGTGGAGGCCGTGCGAGGAGCCGATCCGAACGGTGCGTGAAACGGTCATGTTGTTCCTTTCGGGGTGTTCCTGACGTCGATGATCGAGCGGGCGAACGCGAGCGTGCGCGTGCCGTCCCTGTCTGCGAAGACGTCTGCGGGCAGCACGGCGACGGGCGCCGTGACGGCATCGCGGATGCTGTCGAGACGGTCGGCGAAATGGGGACCGAGGAGGACGAGGTCGTGATCGCCGCCGTACACGGACTGCGCGGTGCCGGCCTTCGCCTGCCATTGCAGCCCGGCATCGGCCGCTGCACGTCGCAGTCGTTGCGCGACGAACGTGCTCGACGCGCCGGCGCCGCACACCACGAGGATCCTCATCGATGCCACCTTCCTGAGAACATTCTGGGAACTGACGCCTCCGGGGTGCCAACACGTTCTTTTCCGCCCCTGCGGAACACCCGTTCCGACGCACACCGACGCGGTAGCTGACATCATGGGAATCACGTCACGGACAGTGCAGTCAGCACGGGAGCGGGAGGATCATGTCGCGTCAGCGCCAGGACCAGCTCCTCACCACCCTGCTGCGTCAGGCGTCGTGGGCGACGGCGGCGAGTCTCGCCGATCAGCTGGGTGTGACGCCGCGGAGCGTCCGTTCGTACGTGTCGTCCGTGAACGCACGCACGACGGGTGCCGACGCGATCGAGTCAGGGCCGGCGGGATACCGGGCGGGTCCGGCGGCGCGTGACGCGCTGCGCGCGCGGCAGGCGGGCGAATCGGCGCCGCGCGATCGGTTGCACTCGCTCATCCGGGCCCTGCTCGATGACCCATCGGGCATCGATGTCTTCGCGATGGCAGAGCGGCTGCACGTCAGCGAAGCGACCGTGGAGTCCGATCTCGCCCGTGTGCGCGGCCTGCTCGACGACACCGACCTCGCCCTCGAGCGGGACCGCGAGGTCGTCCGATTGCGGGGCAACGAGGCCGCTCAGCGCCGACTGCTCAGCAGGCTCGCACACGACGAGATGGATGCCGCGTCGTTCCACCCCGAGACGTTCCGCCGCGCCCTCGCCGGGAGTGCCGTGTCGGCACAGGCCGTCGCTCCCTTCAAATCAGAGCTGGTCCGCGAGCTGGGAGCCCTCGGCTACTTCGTGAACGAGCTCGCGATCTCCGACGTCCTGCTCCACATCGCCATCGCGGCCGATCGAGTGGCCTCCGGACACGCCCTCGAATCGGCATCCACAGGCGCGCGGCCCGAGATCCCCGAGGTCGGCGCGATCATCGCCCGCCTCGCCCAGGAGCACTTCGCCGTCACGCTGGGAGAAGGTGACAGCGGGCACCTGGCCTCGCTCGTGCTCACCCGCATCGTCGCGCCGGGTCAGGACGCGACGAGGGAGGTCGCGCGCAGCGGTGTCGACCCGGCGGTCGAGTCGGCCGTGCGTGAGGAGATCGCCCGCGCCGCCGAGGACTTCCAGGTCGATCTGCTCGACGAGACCTTCGTTCTGCGGCTGGCCCTGCATGTCCAGAATCTGCTGCGGCGGGCGGAGGAGAGCGCGCTGACCCGCAATCCGCTCACCCGGTCGCTCAAGTCGTCGTACCCGATGATCTTCGAGGTCGCGGTGTCGATCGCGAGCGGCCTCCACGACCGGCTCGGCACGCCGATCCACGACGACGAGATCGCCTACATCGCGATGCACGTGGGCGGGAGGCTCGAGCGCAGCCGCAAGGCGGAGTCCATCCTCACCGCCACGATCGTCTGCCCCGGGTACTACGAGCTGCACGAACTTCTGCGCTCCAGCGTCGACCGCTCCCTCGGCTCGGCGATCGAGGTCACGAGCGTCGTGACGAACGTCGATCCCGACTGGGCGTCGTTCGACACCGACCTCGTGCTCAGCACGATCGAGCCGGGGGCCGCGGGCGATCGCTTCGTGCGCATACAGCCCTTCCTCACGGATGCCGACGTCGACCGCATCCAGCAGGCGGCCGCTCGCGTGCGGCGTGCTCGTCGCCTCGCCCGACTGCGGACCGAGCTCGCTCGGTACTTCGTCGCCGAGGCGTTCGTGTACCCGCTCCCCGACGAGGGGGAGGAGGCGATCATCCGGCGCCTCGGCGGACTCCTCGCCGACGCAGGACTCATCGGCGCGGACTACATCGAGAACACCATCGCCAGGGAGCGGATGTCATCGACCGCGTTCACGGATGCGCTCGCGGTGCCCCACGCGCTGCAGATGACGGCAGCGCGCACCGCCATCGCCCTCGGCGTCGCCGACGGATCGGCGGCCTGGGGTGACGGGCGCGTGCAGGTGGTCGCGCTCGCCGCGTTCAGCGAGAGCGACCGCGCCGCGTTCCAGACCGTGTTCGAGCAGCTCGTCGAGGTATTCAGCGAGCGAGACAGCGTGCAGCGCATCGTGCGCCGGGGCACCACTTACGAGGCCTTCCTCGACGAGCTCGTCGCCGTCATCGACGGCTGATCGCAGTCGGAGCGTCGGAGACGGTCAGCGGCGGGGATCGAGCACCTCGACGAGTGTGTCGAGCACGGCATCCGCGCGCGTCGACTCGGCCGTCTCGAGCACGACGGCGTCGCCCTCGGCGAGTCCCAGGTCCATGATCGCGAGCACGCTGCTGAGGTCGACCACCGAGCCCGTCGTCGTCGTGAGCGTCACCGGGTGGGGGTGCGCCTGCACGAGTCGGACGAGCTCGGCGACGGGTCTGGCGTGCACGCCGTTGTGCGCGCTGATGACCACGTGTCTCTTCGGCATGGCGTCCTAGGAGCGCTCCGCGAGGAGTGCCCGCACCGCATCCTCGAGTTCGTGGACCCTCTCGGCCGCCCGCGCAGCGGAGTCGCCCGCCGCGTCGATGTAGACCTTGAGCTTGGGCTCGGTGCCGCTGGGGCGCACGATGATGCGGGAGCCGTCGCTGAGGCGATAGCGGAGGACGTCGCCTGCGGGCTGCCCCTCTGCGGCGCGCAGCAGATCGTCGGCGGAGGCGATCGCCAGCGAACCGAAGCCTGTCGGCGCGTCGGCGCGCAGCGAGGTCATGACCCTCCCGATCACCGACAGGTCCTCGACGCGCACCGACACCTGGCCGCTGGCGTAGTGCCCGTAGGTGTCGCCGAGCTCGGCGAGCAGGCCCGCGATGTCGGTGCCGCGGTCCCGCGCTTCCGCCGCGAGGCCGAGGATCGCGACGACGGCCGAGATGCCGTCCTTGTCCCGCACGGTCTCCGGGTTGACGAGGTATCCGAGCGCCTCCTCGAAGCCGAACACGATCCCGGGCGCACGAGAGATCCACTTGAAGCCCGTGAGCGTCTCGTGGAAGTCGAGGCCGTGGTGCGCGGCGATCGCTCCGAGACCGGGGGAGGACACCAGCGAGCAGGCGAGCGACGCCCCCGCTGCGCCGGCCGCGGCTCGGGCGGCTCGGGCACCGAGGAGGAGGCCCACCTCGTTGCCGGTGAGTCTGCGCCAGCCGTTCTCGGCATCCGCGTCGGGAATCGCGACCGCGAGACGGTCGGCATCCGGGTCGTTGGCAAGGATGAAGTCCGCCTGCACACGGCGCGCCTTCGCGAACGCGAGATCCATCGCGCCCGGCTCCTCCGGGTTGGGGAACGACACGGTGCGGAAGGTCGCGTCGGGCTCGAGCTGCTCGCCGACGACCATCGGCTGCGGGTACCCGGCGGCGCGCACGATCCGCGACACCGTCTCCCACCCCACTCCGTGCATGGCGGTGTACACCCAGCGCAGACCGGATGCCGACGAGGGCGCCGGAGCCACGGACGCCGTCGCGGCCGCGTACGCCTCGACGACCTCTTCGCCGGCCGTCTCGTACGACGTCGAGCGCGGGAGCGACGTGACGTCGCCGGCGTCGGCGATGCGCTGGATGTGCGCCGCGATCTCGGCATCCGCGGGGGAGACGATCTGCGAGCCCTGGTCCGCTCCGCCGAGGTACACCTTGTAGCCGTTGTCGTTCGGCGGGTTGTGCGATGCGGTCACCATCACGCCGGCGTCCGCACCGAGGTGCCGCACGGCGAACGCGAGCACGGGGGTCGGGAGCAGACGGGGGAGGATGATCGCCCGCAGGCCGGCCCCGGCGAACAGCTCGGCGGAGTCGGTCGCGAAGACGCGCGAGTTGCGGCGGCCGTCGTAGCCGATCACGACGGTCGGCGTGGCGCCGTGCGCGCGCTCACGGAGGTACGACGCGAAGCCGGCGGCCGCCTGGGCGACGAGAACGCGGTTCATGCGGTTGCTGCCGGCGCCGAGCGCGCCGCGGAGTCCCGCCGTGCCGAACGCGAGGCGGGAGCCGAACCGGTCGTCGAGGTCGGCGAGCGCGGCCTCGTCGCCCGAGGCCGCCCGCGTGATTACGCCGGCCAGCTCATCGCGGGTCTCGTGGTCGGGGTCCTGCCGCAGCCAGGCGCGCGCCTGCTCGAGGCGCTGCTCGCTCACAGCGCCTCGACCACTCGGGCCAGCAGTGCCGAGATGACGGGCTCGGCCTCGCGGCCCGCCTCGATCACCTCCGCGTGGCTGAGTGGTGTCTTCTGGATGCCGGCAGCGAGGTTCGTGATGAGCGAGAAGCCGAGGATCTCCATGCCCGCCTCGCGGGCGGCGATCGCCTCCAGGGCGGTCGACATGCCGACGATGTGCCCGCCGATGTGCTTCGCCATCTGCACCTCGGCCGGGGTCTCGTAGTGGGGGCCGCGGAACTGCGTGTACACGCCCTCGTCCAGAGACGGGTCGACACCGCGTGCGATGTCGCGCAGGCGAGACGAGTACAGGTCGGTGAGGTCGATGAAGGTCGCGCCCTCGAGCGGCGAGTCGGCCGTCAGGTTGATGTGGTCGCTGATGAGCACCGGCTGACCGGGCTTCCAGGTCTCGCGCACGCCGCCCGCGCCGTTCGTGAGAACCATGATCCGGGCGCCCGTGGCCGCTGCCGTGCGGACCGAGTGGACGACCCGGCGGACGCCGTGACCCTCGTAGTAGTGCGTGCGAGCTCCGATGACGAGGACGTTCTTGCCGTCGGGCGTGCGGATGCTGCGGAGAGTGCCGACGTGTCCCTCGAGCGCCGGCTTCGAGAAGCCGGTGACCTCGGTCGCGGGGATCGTGGCGACGGTCTCGCCGATGATGTCGGCGGCCTTGCCCCAGCCGCTGCCGAGCGTCAGGGCGATGTCGTGCTTCTCGACGCCGGTGAGCCGGGCGATGTCCGCGGCTGCTGCGGCTGCGACCTCGAAGGGGTTCGCATTCGGGTCGTCGAGGGGGTTGCTGTGGTTTTCAGGCATGGTTCCACTCTAGGAAGGTGGACGGCCTGGTGCCAGGATTGCGGGAGAATGGGAGGCATGTCTTCCACCCCCTTCGAACGCACTCAGCGCGTCGCCGTGCTCGGCGGCGGCCCCGGCGGATACGAGGCGGCCCTCGCGGCAGCCCAGCTCGGAGCCGAGGTGACTCTCGTCGAGCGCGTGGGCGTCGGTGGAGCGGCCGTGCTCACCGATGTCGTGCCGTCCAAGAGCCTCATCGCGACCGCCGATGCGGCCGTCGCGATCTCCGAGGCGTCCGACCTCGGGGTGCAGTTCTACGCCAAGGGCGAGAACGGCAAGCCGCTCAAGCCCGAGATCGCCATCAACCTCGCCGCCGTCAACAAGAGGCTCATCGCGCTCGCCGGCCAGCAGTCCGAGGACATGCGCTCGACCCTGCTCGAGGCGGGGGTGCGCATCCTCTCCGGGCACGGACGCCTCGAGGGTCCGAACGCCATCGTCGTCTCGACCGGGCAGGACGGCACGGACTTCGACCGGGTCGAGGCCGACACGATCGTCGTCGCGGTCGGCGCGTCGCCGCGTGAGCTCGATTCCGCGAAGCCCGACGGCAAGCGCATCCTCACCTGGACGCAGCTGTACGACATGAAGGCGCTGCCCGAGCACCTCATCGTGGTCGGCTCGGGTGTCACCGGGGCGGAGTTCGCATCGGCGTACATGAACCTCGGATCGAAGGTCACCCTCGTCTCCAGCCGCGAGCAGGTTCTACCGGGCGAGGATCAGGACGCGGCGAAGGTGCTCGAGAAGGTCTTCAAGCGCGGGGGCATGGAGCTGCTGTCGAAGGCCCGCGCCGAGAAGGTCGAGGTGATCGATGACGGTGTCCGGGTGACCCTCGCCGACGGTCGCACGGTCGAGGGCAGCCACTGTCTCATGGCGGTCGGCTCGATCCCGAACACGAAGGGAATCGGGCTCGAGGACGCGGGCGTCGAGCTCACCGAGCAGGGCAACATCCGGGTCAACCGCGTCGCTCGCACCTCGGTGCCCAACGTGTACGCGGTGGGGGACTGCACGAACTTCTTCCCGCTCGCCTCGGTCGCGTCGATGCAGGGCCGCACGGCGGTGTTCCACGCCCTGGGCGACATCGTGATCCCGTTGGAGCTCATCAAGATCACCTCCAACATCTTCACCGCTCCCGAGATCGCGACCGTCGGGTACTCGCAGAAGGACGTCGAGGAAGGCGTGGCCGACGGCCTCGTCTACAAGCTCCCGCTCGCCGCGAATCCCCGAGCGAAGATGATGGGCATCAAGGACGGCTTCGTGAAGCTCATCGCTCGCAAGGGGTCGGGCACGGTCATCGGCGGCGTCATCGTCGCCCCGAAGGCGTCGGAGCTCATCTACCCGATCGCCGTCGCTGTCGAGCGCCGACTGACGGTCGACCAGGTCTCGCGCGTCTTCGCCGCGTACCCGTCGCTGTCGAGCAGCATCACCGACGCCAGCCGCGCGATGCACCTCGTCAACGCGAAGATCAACTAGCGCGTCGGCGTCGTACGCAGAAGAGCCCCCGCCACGGCGGGGGCTCTTCTCATCGGCGGATGCCGTCAGCTGATCGTGAGCAGCTGGTGGCCGGCGGACACGGTGGCACCGGCATCCGCGTTGATGTTGCCGATCACACCGTCCTTGTGCGCCTGCAGGGGCTGTTCCATCTTCATCGCCTCGAGGACGACGACGAGGTCGCCCTTGACGACCTGCTGACCCTCCTCGACGGCGACCTTGACGACCGTCGCCTGCATGGGCGACTTGACCGCATCACCGGATGCGCCGGCGCTGACGGAGGTGGCGTGGCTGCGGCGCGACGGCGGCACCGCGGCCGGGCGTCCGACGGCGCCTGCGGCGACCGCGACGCGATCGGGCAGGCTCACCTCGAGGCGCTTGCCGCCGACCTCGACGACCACCGTGTGGCGGCCCGACTCGGCGGCGGGGGTCTCCAGCTCGCCGTCCCACGCCGGGATGTCGTTGACGAACTCGGTCTCGATCCAGCGCGTGAAGACGCCGAACTCGCCGTTCTCCGCGGTGAAGGCCGGGTCGTTCACGACCTTGCGGTGGAACGGAAGCACGGTGGGGAGGCCGGCGACCTCGAACTCCTGGAGCGCGCGGCGCGAGCGCTCCAGGGCCTCGGCGCGGTCCTTGCCGGTCACGATGATCTTCGCGAGCAGCGAGTCGAAGGCGCCGGAGACCGAGTCGCCGGCGGTGACGCCGGAGTCCAGGCGGATGCCGGGGCCGCCGAAGGTCTTGAAGACGTGGACGGGTCCGGGCTGGGGGAGGAAGCCGCGACCCGGATCCTCGCCGTTGATGCGGAACTCGAAGGAGTGCCCGGTGGGTGCGGGGTCGTCGTAGTCGATGGTTCCGCCGGCCGCGATGCGGAACTGCTCGCGGACCAGATCGATGCCCGTGACCTCCTCCGACACCGGGTGCTCGACCTGCAGGCGAGTGTTCACCTCGAGGAACGAGACCGTGCCGTCGGCGCCGATGAGGAACTCGCAGGTGCCGGCTCCGACATAGCCGACCTCCTTGAGGATGGCCTTCGACGCGGCGTAGAGCTGCGCGTTCTGCTCCTCGGTCAGGTACGGCGCGGGTGCCTCCTCGACGAGCTTCTGGTGGCGGCGCTGCAGCGAGCAGTCGCGGGTCGAGATGACGACGACGTTGCCCGCGGCATCCGCGAGGCACTGCGTCTCGACGTGGCGCGGCTTGTCGAGGTACTTCTCCACGAAGCACTCGCCGCGGCCGAAGGCGGCCACGGCCTCGCGTGTCGCCGACTCGAACAGCTCGGCGACCTCGTCGAGTTCGCGGGCGACCTTCAGCCCGCGTCCGCCGCCGCCGTAGGCGGCCTTGATGGCGATGGGCAGCCCGTACTCCTTCGCGAAGGCGACGACCTCGTCGGCGCCGGAGACGGGGCCGGGCGTTCCGGGGGCGAGCGGCGCGCCCACCTTCTCGGCGACATGACGAGCGGTGACCTTGTCGCCGAGGGCCTCGATGGCTTCGGGGGAGGGTCCGATCCAGGTCATGCCCGCACCGATGACCGCCCGCGCGAAATCGGCGTTCTCGGCGAGGAAGCCGTAGCCCGGGTGCACGGCATCCGCGCCGGCGCGTCGGGCGACCGAGAGGATCTTCTCGATCTGCAGGTAGGTCTCCGCGCTGGTGGCGCCGCCGAGGGCGTAGGCCTCATCGGCGAGACGGGTGTGCAGCGCATCGCGGTCCTGGTCGGCGTAGACGGCGACCGACGCGATACCGGAATCCCGGGCGGCACGGATGATGCGTACGGCGATCTCGCCGCGGTTGGCGATGAGCACCTTGGCGATAGCAGGCATGGTTGCCAGCCTAGCGAGAAGAGGGCCGATCGCTTTGACGACTCCCCACAAGAAAGATCGGGAAACGTGGAGGGGACCCTACGACCAGAGGTCGGTCCAGCGGACACCGAGATCAGCTGCCAGCCGCCGAACGGTCGAGAGCGACATGCCCACCACCGTCGACGGATCGCCCTCGACGCGGGTGATGAACGCGCCCCCCAGGCTGTCGACGGTGAAGGCGCCCGCCACGTGCAGGGGCTCGCCGGAGGCGACGTAGGCGGCGAGCTCGGCGTCGTCGATGTCGTCGGCGAACGTCACCGCCGCCTGCGCCGTCGCCGTGGCCTCCACGGGTTCCGTGCCGGGCGAGACGCGGAACACCGAGTGCCCGGAGTGCAGGATGCCGGTCGCGCCCCGCATCTCCCTCCAGCGTCGAGTCGCCTCCTCCGGCGTGTAGGGCTTGCCGTAGACCCGGCCGCCGAGCGCGAACATCGAGTCTCCGCCGATCACGATCCCGTCGAACGTGCCCTCGGCCGCGAGCCGGAGCGCGACGTCCGCGGCCTTGGCCCGGGCGAGCAGCAGGACGAGCTCTTCCGGGGGGAGGTCGGATCCGCGCGCGGACGCCGCGGACGCAGCCAGCGCCTCCTCGTCGACCCCTGGCGCCTCCGTGAGCGGCTCGATGCCCGCCTGCCGGAGCAGCATGAGGCGAGCGGGAGACGTGGAGGCCAGGCAGACGCGCATGTGCACCACCGTATCCTCGAAGGATGACTTCTTCCCCGGACCTGCTCGATCTGGACATCACCGGCATCGCGCACGGCGGCACCTTCATCGCCCGCCACGAGGGCCGCGTCGTCTTCGTCTCCGATGCGATTCCCGGTGAGCGGGTGCGCGCACGACTCGACCCCGAATCGACAGGCTCGTCGAAGAGCTTCTGGCGCGCCGAGACCGTGGAGGTGCTCGACGCCTCACCGCACCGTCGACCGCACGTGTGGGCCGAGTCCGATGTCTCACGAGTGCCGGAGCAGCGCGCCGGCGGCGCGGATCTCGGACACATCGACCTCGCGCAGCAGCGCGTGCTGAAGCGCCGGGTACTCGGTGAGGCGCTCGACCGTTTCGCCGGGCCGGGGCTCGACGCGCCGGAGATCGAAGCCGTCGACTCGGGTGACGGAACCGGGTGGCGCACCCGAGTCACCCTGCACGTCGACGATGACGGCCTGGTCGGCCCCTACGCCGCACGCAGTCACCGCGTCATCCCCGTCGATTCGCACCCGCTCGCCCGCCCGGCGGTCGCGGAGGCGGCTCTTCGGCTGAAGGGCGCTCGCCCGGGGAGCGTCGACCTCGTCGAGCCCGAGGACGGCGACGTCCGCGTCATCAGGCGTGACGCGCGGCCCGAGCGTCCTCGGCGCGGCACGAGCCGCAGGCCGACACCGGAGATCGTGCACGAGCGGGTCGGCGATCGACGGTTCCAGCTCGACGCCGGCGGATTCTGGCAGGTGCACCCGCGCGCGGCCTCGGTTCTCGATGCGGCCGTGTACGGCATCCTCGACGGACACGTCGACGAGGGCCGGACGCACTACGACCTCTACGGCGGAGTCGGGTTGTTCGCCGCGACGCTCGCGGACCTCGGCGGGACCGATATCGTCACCGTCGAGTCCAACGCGCGGGCGACCTCGCATGCCGCTGCGAACCTCGCCCCGCTCGATGTGACCGCCGTGACCGCGCGCGTCGACCGCTACCTCGCGGGTCTGCCGTCGGATGCCGCGGCCGGCGCCGTGGTGCTCGATCCGCCGCGGGCGGGAGCGGGACGCCAGGTCGTCGATGCGCTCAACGCGCTCGCGCCGGAAGCGATCGCCTATGTGGCGTGCGACCCGGTCGCGTTGGCGCGCGATCTCGGCTCTTTCCGGGAGCACGGCTGGCAGGTGCCGCGGCTCCGCGCCTTCGACCTCTTCCCGCACTCGCACCACTTCGAGGTCGTCGCCCTGCTGACCCGCTGAACGGCGATCTCCAACGACTCGACTAATCAGTAGGCTGGGCGGATGAGCAGGGTCGCACTGATCGACGATCACGAGTCCGTCCGTCTGGGACTCGAGGCGGCATGCGCGCGTGACGGCGCGGGAACCGTGGTGTTCTCGGGCAGCACGGTCGGCTCATACCTCGACTGGCGCGCGGCGACCTCTGCCGCGCCCGCCGACGTCGTCGTGCTCGACCTGACGCTCGGCGACGGCACCACGGTGACCGAGAACGTGTCGTCGCTCGTCGCCGACGGCGCGAGCGTCGTCATCCACAGCGTCGCCGACCGTCCTGCTGCCGTCCGGGAGGCGCTCGTCGCCGGAGCCGCAGGCGTCGTGAGCAAGTCCTCCGCGCTCGACGACGTGCTCGAGGCCATCCGCACCGTGGCGCAGGGCGACGCGCTGAACAACGTGGAGTGGGCGAGCGCCATCGACGGCGACCGCGACTTCGCCGACGCGCAGCTGTCGACGCGAGAGCGCGAGGTGCTGCGGCTGTACGCCACGGGCCTGCCGCTCAAGGCGGTCGCCGAACGCCTCGGCGTCGCGTACTCCACGGCGAAGGAGAACATCACCCGCATCCGCGTGAAGTACGTCGAGGTCGGTCGCCCGGCACCCACCAAGGTCGACCTGCTCCGTCGAGCGATGGAGGACGGGATCGTCGCCGCCGACGGGACGTCGAGTGCCCACTGAGCCGCTCAGCATCCGTGAGGCCTGGAGTCAGATCCCCTCTCCGGGCAGCGTGGAGACCGAGTTCGAGCGCTTCACGGGCAAGCGCATGGAGCGCATCCTCGCGACGGTGGTCGCGATCGGCTCGTCGGCCCTGGGCGTTCAGGCGCTGTTCGCCGCCATCCCGACGACATCCTGGAGCGACGCGCCTCGCGTGATCACGCTCCTCGCCGTCTACGTCCCGTTCACACTGATGCTGGTGACGTGCGTGATCGGACGCGGCGTGCGCGCGGCATCCGGTCTCTTCGCGATCGTCTACGTGGTCGCGCTCGGCGCATGGCCGAGCCTGGTCGGCGTCTCCGCAGGCTCCGCCACCCAGCCCTGGATATTCTTCCTCGTCAACGTCGGGGTCGTCGCGGCGATGCTCGCGTTCCCGCTGTGGCTCCAGTTCTCGTGGGCCGTCGCGCTCCCCTTCGTGTACGGGTACGTCCGGCTCGTCGAGGGCGGTTTCTCCCGCGACTTCTGGGTGACCACGGCCTTCGACGTGTCGTTCACCCTGATCCTCGGCATCGTCATCATCTCCCTCGGCTGGATGTTCCGGTCGGTCGCGGCAGGCGTCGATGAGGCGAGAGCGCGTGCCGTGTCGTCGTATGCGGATGCCGCGGCCGCCGCCGCGGCGGAGGAGGAGCGCGTGGCGATGTCGGCGCTCATGCACGACAGTGTGCTGGCCGCCCTCATCGCCGTGGAGCGCGCGGAGGGCGAGCGAGCACGGGAGCTCGCCGTCGGCATGGCGCGCGAGGCCCTCACCCGATTGGCGAACACCGAGGCCGCTGTCGCACAGGAGGGCAGCGACGATCCGGTCGCGACCGAGCAGATCGTCGCCGAGCTGCGGCGCGCACTGTCGGAACTCGGCGCCGACGCGATCGTCGAGGAACGGGGCGGTATCGGACTCGTCCCCGGACGGGTCGCGCGGGCGCTCGTGCTCGCTGCGCGTCAGGCGCTGGGCAACTCGGTCGCACATGCGCACGGACGGGGACTGCACATCCTGGTGGAGGGACGCGGCGACGAGGGCATCACGGTGACGGTCTCGGACACCGGACCCGGTTTCGACCTCGAGACGATCGGCGCCGACCGTCTCGGCATCCGCGCCTCGATCCTCGCGCGCATGGCCGGCGTCGCCGGGACGGCCGACATCGAGTCGTCGGAGCTGGGCACGACCGTCACCCTCGGATGGGACCGCGCGTGAACAGGACGGTGCGCAGCGTCGCGACCTCGCTGGCCGTCGGGTTCGCGATGTACTTCGTGGCGCGAGGGGTGTGGTGGATCGAGCAGCCGACCGCGCCGCTGCTCATGGTGGCCGCGATCGGTCTCTACCTCGTCATCGTGTGCGCGGCGATCCTGTGGGACTCCGCGACATCGGTCAGGATGCCGCTGTGGACGGCCCTGCTCGCCCTGGTCGCGAGCGGGGTCATCCCCGCGCTCGTCACACTCTCCCTGGATCCGGCCACGCTCACGGCCCCGTTCGCCACCTGGTACATCGGAGCCCTCGGCCTGCTGGGCATCGTCTGCGTGGTGCGGCGAAGACTGGCGATCGGATGGCTGGTCATCGTCGTGCTGATCGCGGCGTCGTCGGCCGCGCTCGGGTTCGTCGTCGCGCTCTCCCTGGGCCTGGTCGGTTCGGTGATGTGGGTGGCCGTGGCCCATCTGCTCGTCATGTTCTGGGATCGGGCCGTTCACGACACCGAGCGGCTCGCGGGTATCCAGCAGGCGGTCTCGGCCTGGCACGCGACGCAGCAGGTCCGGCAGAAGGAGCGTCGTCTGCGTACCCAGTTCGCCGTGGCCGTCGCCGGGCCGCTGCTGAGTCGAGCCGTCGCCACGCAGGGCGAACTCGATGCCGGCGAGCGTCTGGAGGCGCGCCTCGCGGAGGGCCGGCTGCGTGACGAGCTCCGGGGTGCGGACCTGCTGAACGACGCCGTGCGGGACGCGATCGAGGAGGCGCGGCGCCGCGGCGCAGTGGTCACGGTGTTCGACGAGGGCGGTCTCGATGAGCTGACCGAAGAGCGGCGGGGCGAGATCCGCGACGAGCTGGCCGACGTTCTGCGCGAGGCGCACGCCGAGAGATGGATCATCCGCGCGGCGAGGGACCCCAGGACGGCCGTGACCGTCGTGGGCAGGGCGAGCGCGGGCAGGGCCAGCGACGACGATGCCGTCGACGTGTGGCACGAGATCCCGCGCGAGAGTTCGCGCTGAGTCGAGCCGCGCCTCGACTCCGACCGGGGGAGGTGATCGGAGGCGAGGGCGGAAAGAGAATGGGCGAGGGGCGGCGAATCCGCCAGCCCCTCGCCGTGCGGAACAGTTACCCGAAAACCGTCCGCCGATGACCGGTCTGCGTCTATCTACCCTGGGACAGAGAGACCAGCCGAACGCGAAGCGTCCCCTTCAGTCTCACGGTTCTTCGCGACGTTGTCTGTAGGTATTTTGGGGGACACGGAATCGGCCTCGATGCGAGAAGATGAGACATGCCGATGCGCCGGGGTACCAACCTGCCGCGGATGGGCGACTTCAATCAGTCCGTGATCCTCGAAGCCATCCGCCGCTCGGTCGACGGGCTCAGCCGCATCGAGCTCGTCGAGGCGACGGGGCTGTCTGCGCAGACCGTGACCAACATCACGCGTCGACTGCTCGACGACCGGCTGATCGCAGAGGCCGGCCGCACGATCAACGGGCCGGGCAAGCCGCGGATCACGCTGCGACTGGTCCCCGAGAGCCGTTTCGCAGTGGGGGTCCACCTCGATCCCGCCGTGATCACCGCCGTGCTCCTCGACATGTCGGGCGCGGTCAGGCGGCGTCGCTCCGTGCGCACGAGCGATATGGACCCGGGGCGGATCGCGGAGACGATGGCGGGTGCCGTGGACGCGGTCATCGCGGATTCGGCCGTCGACCGTCGACTGGTCTCGGGGGTGGGCATCGCGGTGCCCGGTCCGCTCGACGCGGAGAGGGGCACTGTGATCGACCCGCCCAAGCTCCAAGGCTGGCACCGGGTCCCTCTGCGCGCCGTGGTGGCCGAGGCGTCGGGGCTGGAGGTCATGCTGGAGAAAGACACGGTCGCCGCGGCGGTGGGGGAGCAGTGGACAGGGCGATGGGCTGCAGACGGCTCGTTCGTCTTCGTCTACCTCGGCACCGGCATCGGTGCCGCACTGGTCCGGGACGGGGACGCGATCAGAGGCAGTTCGCGGAACTTCGGCGAGATCGGGCACATCGTCGTCGACCCGGGGGGCCCGGAGTGCGCGTGCGGATTGCGCGGATGCGTCGACGTGGTCTGCACTCCCCAGGCGATCGTGGAAAGAGCCGAGCGCGATGGGCTGTTCCCGGATGCGGTGGACCCGGGCGATCTCGGTGCGGTGGAGGAGCGATTCACGCGACTGTGCGACCGCGCGTCCGAGGGCGAACCGGGGCCCGTGGCGGCGCTCGAGGTCGCTGCAGCGCACCTCGCCGTGCTCATCTCCGTGCTCACCGACGTCCTCGACGTGGATCGTGTCGTGCTCGGAGGGCCCTACTGGGTAGCGCTCTGCGACGTCTACCTGCGCCTGCTTCCCGAGATGGTCCACCATCGCAGCGCCACCCGAGCGCTGAGGTCCATTCCCATCGACGGCACGGTCGTCGGTGCCGACGTCGGCGCGGTAGGCGCTGCCTGCGTCGTACTTGACGCCGTGCTCACTCCGCGCGCATCGGATCTGTATCTGAGCGACTGAATCGCCCTTCATCTAAATTCCGATGTATCGGCGCTGGAGCCGGAATCATAAGTCCAATCGATGTACTATCGATAGCGGTGCGCCAACTGGGGTGAATCCGGAGGGGGTGAGTCCCTCATGTGCAGGAGGGGCTCACTGCGCGGCCCGTGAGCTGGGGGGTTCACGGGCCCGCAGACTCCGTTCAGCCCGAGAAACGGCCCCAGGGGATGTCGCGCCGGAGTGGGCTGCGCATCGATCGCTGCGTCTTGATCCACGCCGACACTCGCGGCTCCTCGGCCACGGCATCCGCCGACTCCTGCGCGTAGGCGTCGCTGACGACGGCGATGAGAGCGGCGAGCTCCTCCTCGGTGGCGTTCCCGCGGGTGATCTCGATCGTCGGCGGCTGCTCGCCCGCTGCAGAGACGGCGTCGGATGGCGCGCTCACAGCGGGATGTTCCCATGCTTCTTCGGCGGCAGCTCGGCGCGCTTGCCACGCAGGGCGCGGAGAGCCTTCGCGATCGACACGCGCGTGTTCGCGGGTTCGATGATCCCGTCGATCTCGCCGCGCTCCGCTGCGAGGAAGGGGGAGGTCACGCTATAGGTGTACTCGTTCGCGAGGCGCGTGCGCACGGCGGCCACGTCTTCGCCCGCCTCCTCGGCTTTGCGGATCTCGTTGCGATAGAGGATGTTCACGGCGCCCTGTCCGCCCATGACTGCGATCTCCGCCGTCGGCCATGCCAGGTTGACGTCGGCGCCCAGCTGCTTCGAACCCATGACGATGTACGCCCCGCCGTACGCCTTGCGCAGGATGACCGTGACCATCGGGACGGTTGCTTCGGCGTACGCGTAGATGAGCTTCGCGCCGCGGCGAATCACGCCGGTCCACTCCTGGTCGGTGCCCGGCAGGTAGCCGGGGACGTCGACGAGCGTCACGATCGGGATGGAGAACGCGTCGCAGAAGCGCACGAAGCGGCTCGCCTTCTCCCCGGCCTCGATGTTCAGCGTGCCGGCCATCTGCGACGGCTGGTTCGCGATGATGCCTACGGAGCGACCCTCGACGCGGCCGAAGCCGATCACGATGTTCGGCGCGAACAGCGGCTGCACCTCGATGAAGTCGCCCGCGTCGACCACGTGCTCGATGACCGAGTGGATGTCGTAGGGCTGGTTGGGCGAGTCGGGGATGATCGTGTTCAGTGAGCGGTCGGCATCCGTGGTCTCCCATTCGAAGCCGCTCTCGTAGCCGGGGATCTCGGCCATGTTGTTGTCCGGCAGGAAGCTGAGCAGCGTGCGCGCGTAATCGAGCGCGTCGTCCTCGTCCTGGGCGAGGTAGTGCGCGACGCCGGAGCGGGTGTTGTGGGTCAGCGCGCCGCCGAGCTCCTCCATGCCGACGTCCTCGCCGGTCACCGTCTTGATGACGTCGGGACCGGTGACGAACATCTGGCTGGTCTTGTCGACCATGATGACGAAGTCGGTGAGCGCCGGGCCGTACACGGCACCGCCGGCGGCCGGACCCATGATGATCGATATCTGCGGGATGACGCCGGACGAACGGGTGTTCAGACGGAAGATCTCGCCGTACTTGCTGAGGGCGAGCACCCCCTCCTGGATGCGGGCGCCGCCCGAGTCCAGGATGCCGACGATCGGCATCCCGTTCGTGAGCGCGAACTCCATGATCTTGATGATCTTGTCGCCGGACACCTCGCCGAGCGATCCGCCGAAGGTCGTGAAGTCCTGGGAGTACACGGCGACCGTGCGGCCGTGGATGGTGCCCACCCCGGTGACGACCGAGTCGCCGTAGGGTCGGTTCCGGTCCATGCCGAACGCTGTGGTGCGGTGGCGCACGTACTCGTCGAACTCGACGAAGCTGCCGGGGTCGACGAGCAGCTCGATGCGCTCGCGGGCGGTCATCTTGCCCTTGGCGTGCTGCTTCTCCTGCGCGATCTTCTCGGCGTCGACAACGGCTTCGTTGTAGCGAGCGCGGAGGTCTGCGAGTCTGCCGGCGGTGGTCGAGAGTTCGGGCTGTTCCGTCACGGATTCCACCTTATCGTCGGCTCGTCGCGCCCCGTTAGATGCTCGCCACAACGGCATGCTCGATCCTTTGGTGATCGGATCTCAGTGCTCGTATCGCTGTCGCGGCTGCGCCCGGGTCAGTGCGATGACGACGAGGTGTCGGGAAGTTCGTGTCCACCGCTGGACTCGATGCCGTCGGGCGTGGTGTCGCCTCTACCGCGGCGCGTCGTGAGCTCGCCGAGGCGGCGTCCGGCCCAGCCGACACCGCGGGCGGCCGTCGAGGCCGCGCCTGCGACGGCGCTGCCGACGTACTGGGCGCCGTGCAGCATCCGGAACTCGAGCTTCTCCGCTCCGGGGACGGGCTCGAGCTCGACCGGAAGGTCGACGGGAGCGGCGCCGAACGCCCGGCGCGACGTCGTGAGCACCCGTCGGCCCAGAATGTGGTTGCCCGCTCCGCCGACGGCGGCGCCGACGCCGAAGGGCAATGCCTTTCCGACGAACGACGCGCCGCCCTTCGCCGCGAACTGACGGACGAACGCGCTCTTGAGCCGGTCCGCGAGCGGACCCACCGCCGCTCGCGGCAGCGACTTCGTCACCAGTTCCCCCCAGTAGGACGAGCGGGATCCTCCCCGTCCGGCGGCCTGACCCGCGAGATGACTGACGAGATCGACGCCCTCCTTGCCGAGCATCAGCGTCATCACCAGCGCTCGTGCCCGGTCGGGGTTGGAGACGGGGATGCCGTGCACCTCGGCGACGGACTGCGCGAACAGGGCCGTGGACTCGACGAAGCCGACCGTCTCCACGCCGGAGAGGGCGAGGGTGATGCCGGTGCCGATCCCGGGCACGACCGCTGTCGCACCCACGGCTGCGCCTCCCGCGGTGACCGCAGCGAGGTAGCGCCGCTCGAGGATGCGGATGATCTCCGCCGGGCTTGCCTGCGGGTTGCGCAGTCGGATGCTGCGGATGTGGGCGAGGACCAGCGGGCGTTGAATGGCCAGCACTCGGTCGAGACCGCGCACCATCAGCGGATGCTCGGTCGACCCGACCGGCGGCACCCCCTTGTCCCAGGGGGAGTCGTCAGGCAGGGAGTGGATCTTGTGCACCTTCGGAACCATGTGCCGATCATAGGAATCTCCGCCGCGAAAAACCCGAAAGCCCGGCTCCCTTGACGGGGCCGGGCTTTCGTGCAGAGATCGCGTGATCAGACGAAGAGGTTCGCGCGCTCCAGGTCTTCCGCGAAGTCGATCTCGACCGCGTAGAGGTCGGAGACGTCCATCGGCTCGAGCAGGAGGCCGTTCTCGGCGATCGCGAGCTCGAGCCCCCGCTCGAAGTAGTCCTGGTCCTCGACCCGCTGCAGCTGGCGCATGAACGCCTTCTTGTCGGCGGACGAGATGTAGTTGATGCCCACGGCCTCGCCGAGGCCGCCCTTGACGGTCTTGGAGAGCTCCTTGATGAAACCCTCGGAGGTCACGGTGTACTTGACCTCCTCGTCGCTCACCTTCGAGGTGTTCACGGTCACGAACGACTGGTCGCGCTCGATGTACGCGGCAGCGCGGCCGAGGATCATCGGGTCGAACACGACGTCGCCGTTCATCCAGAGGACGCCCGCTCGGCCGGTCGCGCCGAGCGCCCGGAGCAGGCTCTTCGAGGTGTTCGTCTCGTCGTAGCGCTCGTTGTGAACGTAGTTGACGTTCGGGAACGCCTCGATGATGGTCTCTGCGCGGTAGCCCACGACGGTGGTGATGCGGGCGTCGGTGCCGAAGGCGGCGCGGATGTTGTCGTGCTGCTGACGCATGATCGTGCGGCCGTCGCTCAGTTCGGTGAGCGGCTTGGGCAGCGCACGACCGAGGCGCGAGCCCATGCCTGCGGCGAGGATGACGGTCTGAAGAGTCACGAGTGCTCCTAAAGGATCGGTGTTCACGGTCGGTTCACCGACCGGACACTTCGTCGTGCCGGATGTCATGCTAGCGATACAGCCTGGGAAGGCCCGCTGTCGGGCGCTCCTGTTGCCGTTTCGTGACCCACTACACACCGGACGCTCAGATTCGTCCAGAGGCTTGCGCGACGGCATATCGTGTGATCCGCGGGGCAATGTTGCGGTCGGCCGTGGGAAATGTCGTGCCCGTTGATACCGTAGGACGGTGACTGCTTCCCCCGACGACCGCACCGATCAGGTGGCTGACTCCGCGAGCTCGTCTGAGAAGAAGACGCCCGCTCGCACGGCTCCCGCGAAGAAGACGCCGGCGCGTCGCACGCCGAAGCGGTCGGCGGACGAGAACGCCGCTCCGACCGTCGAGGTGATCGCCGAACCCGTCGCGCGCCCGGGGGCGGGTGAAGCATCGGCGAAGCCGAGTTCCGCTGCCGCAGCCCGCGCTGCAGCGGCCAAGAATTCGGCCAGGACCGGCGCGGCGGCGAAGGCGGGTGCTGCGAAGAGGACGGCGGCATCCAAGAGCTCTGCGCGCACAACGCCGGCGGCGAAGGCGTCCCCGGCGAAGAGCGCGACCGCGCGGACGCCGAAGACCGCCGCGTCCGGCGCCCCGAAGACCGCAGCCGCGAAGTCCGCGGCGGAGAAGAGCGCAGCAGCGAAGACCGCTGCCCGGACGACCGCCGCTCGGACGGCGGCGGCGAGATCGGCGGCCGCGAAGAAGGCGGCGGCGACCAGGGCAGCCAACGCGGCAGCGGCGAAGGCCGCTGCGGAGGCGGCGGAAGCCGAGCGAAAGGCTGCGGAGACAGCCGAGAGAGAGCAGACGACCGCACTCGCCCAGACCGAGGTCGTGTCGGCGTCGGGGCAGGCGCCGGCTCAGGCCTCCACCTCGGAGCCCGCACGCGAGACGACCTCCGTCTCTGAAGTCACGCCCGAGATCGCGACGGAAGTGCCGGTCGAGTCGGACGCGCCGATCGAGTCGGGCGACCCCGTCGAGCCGGAAGTCCCGGTCCAGTCGGGAGCCGCGGTCGAGCCGGAGGCATCGGTCGAGCCGGAGGCGCCGGTCGCGGCGGAAGAATCGGTGGACACAGAAGCCCCCGTCGAGTCGGACGCCGCTTCCGAGCCGCAGCCCGTCGTCGCGGTCGAGACGGCCGAGGGCGACGCCGTTCAGACGACCGACGCTGCGGTGTCGGATGTCGAGGCTCCCGCCGCGGCGGCCACATCCGTCGAGACGGTCGACGCGGCATCCGACGCCGCGGCGCAGTCGACCAGCCCGCAGGCGCGTGCGGCGGGCGAGCCCGCAGCGGAACCCGGCGGCGAGGCGATCCGTATTCGAGGACTCGTCAAGAACTTCGGCGATCATACCGCGGTGAACGGCATCGATCTCACGGTTCCGGCCGGATCGTTCTACGGCATCGTCGGCCCGAACGGCGCCGGAAAGACCACGACCCTGTCGATCGTGGCCGGGCTGCTCCGCTCCGACAGCGGCAGCGTCGTCATCTGCGGCATCGACCAGGCGACCAAGCCGACGGCGGCGAAGCGCATGATGGGTGTTCTCCCCGACAGGCTCCGCACGTTCGATCGGCTCACCGGACGGCAGCTCCTCTACTACTACGGACTGCTGCGCGGGCTGGCCTCCGACGTGATCGAGAAGCGCGTCGGCGACCTCGCCAGGGCCTTCGACCTCGGCGATGCGCTCGGCCGCGTCGTCTCCGATTACTCCGCCGGCATGACGAAGAAGATCATGCTCGCGGGAGCGATGATCCACTCGCCCCGAGTGCTGGTGCTCGACGAACCGTTCGAGGCCGTCGATCCCGTGTCGTCCGCAGTGATCCTCGACATTCTGCGCGCATACGTCGCGCACGGGGGCACGGTCATCCTCTCCAGTCATGGCATGGACCTGGTCGAGCGTGTGTGCTCGCGCGTGGCGATCATCGTCGGTGGCGACGTGCTGGCCGAGGGGACGATCGACGAGGTGCGCGCGGGGCAGACCCTCGAAGCGCGCTTCGTCGAGCTGTCCGGCGGCATCGGCGAGGTGGAGGGGCTCGAGTGGCTGCACACGTTCTCCGACTGAGGGCGGCGCTTCTGGTCGGTTCGCTCCGCGGAGACCGACGGATGCGCACCCTGCTGATGTTCGTCGTCGTCCTGGCGGTTACCGCCGTTGTGTGCACGGCGATCCTGAGCCTCGACGACGCACCCGTCGAGGTTGCGCGCACCGTGACGGTGCTCGGCAGCGGCGCGCTCTTCCTCGGCTTCCTGGTCGGTCCGCTGCTCGTGGGGGCCACTGACCAGCTCGACCCGCGTCGCTTCGCCGTCTTCGGCGTCGACGAGCGGCAGATGCCGTGGATCCTTGCGCTCGCCTCTTTCGTGAGCGTGCCGAGTCTCGCCGTCGTGGCCGTGCACGCGAGCGTGTGCACAGTCGCCATCCGTCTGGGAGCGCCGTGGCCGGCAGCGGTGCTGATGAGCATCCTCGCCGCACTCTCGACCGTCCTCGTCGCCCGCATCGGGATGGCCCTCAACGCCCTCCTGCTGCCCGAGCGCCGTTCGCGCGAGCTCACCGCCCTCTTCGCGCTCGCCGTTCTGGTCGTCGCATTCCCTGTCGCGGTGTTCCTGGCGTCGCTGAACTGGGAGGGACAGGTCCCCGCGTCCGTGGCGAACGTCGCCGCGATCGTGGGTCTCACCCCGATCGCGGCCGCCCCGCGGTTCCTCTTCTCGGCGGCGGCGGGCGACATGTCGAGCGCCTGGGCCAGCGGCCTCATCGCCGTTGCGACCGTCGCGGTGCTCTGGGTGCTCTGGACGTGGCTCGTCCGTCGGTTGCTCACGACCACCGAGCGTCCGGCGGCATCGCGTGAGCGCACCGGGCTCGGCTGGTTCGGTCTTCTGCCGTCCAACGCCTTCGGCGCCATCGCCGCGCGCAGTCTCGTGTACTGGCTGCGCGACCGCCGCTACATCATGAACGTGATCGTCGTGCCGGTCGCGGGTGTCCTCACCGTGCTCCCGCTCCTCGTCGCCGGTGTGCCCCTCGAGATCGCAGCGCTGTTCCCGGTCCCCGTGATGGCGCTGTTCTTCGGCTGGCTGCCGCACAACGACGTCGCCTACGACTCCACCGCGCTGTGGACGCACGTGGCCAGCGGCGTCCGCGGCGCTCCCGACCGGCTCGGGCGGCTGGTCCCCGTCGTGCTGGTCGCGGTTCCGGTGCTCGCGATCGCCGTGCCGCTCACTCTGCTCTGGATCGACGACTGGCGGCTGCTGCTCCCGCTCGTCGGTCTCGGAGGGAGCCTCCTGCTCGCCGGCCTCGGGCTCTCGAGCATCGTCTCGGCCGTCGCGCCCTACGCGGTCTCGCGCCCCGGCGACAGCCCGTTCCAGCAGCCGCAGCGCTCGGCCTCCCGCGGGATCTTCGGGCCGGCAGCCGCGTTCCTCGGTGCGATCGTCGTCAGCGCCCCGACCGTGTGGCTGTTCGTCCTGACCGTCTTCGAGGGCTCGGGATATGCGTCGGCGACGTTCTGGAGCGGGCTCGGGACGGGCATCGCGGTACTCGCGATCGGTGTGACGGTGGGCGGTCTGATCTTCGAGCGCGGCGGTGAGAGGCTGATGGAGTTCGTCGAGACCGCATGACGCCCGCCCGACCCCGTGCGCGCGCGGCTAGAATCTCGTCATGAGTACTCCGCTGGACAGCCCCGATCAGGGCGGCGTGGCAACGCTTGATCGCGAACTGGAAGAGCTCCTCCGGGAGGAGAATCTCGAACCGGGGGACCACGAGCGCTTCTCGCACTACGTGA
The DNA here is from genome assembly GCF_023715885.1 of Microbacterium hydrocarbonoxydans. GTDB lineage: Bacteria > Actinomycetota > Actinomycetes > Actinomycetales > Microbacteriaceae > Microbacterium > Microbacterium hydrocarbonoxydans_C. Next base: position 573,753 of record NZ_JAMBOY010000003.1, read on the forward strand.
AGAAGGACAAGATCCTCGAGTCCGCGATCACCGGCAAGCCGGTGCGCGCGCTGTGCGGCAAGAAGTGGACTCCGGGCCGTGATCCGGAGAAGTTCCCGATCTGCCCCACGTGCAAGGAGATCTACGAGTCGATGGTCGGCTGACCGGCCGAATCACTCGGCGTCGACGAAGACCGTCGGGATCGCGGGATCCGACTTGCTGAGCGCGAGCGCGCGCACGGGCAGTTCCTCGCGTACGCGCAGGTGGTGCTGCCTCGCGGCGGCCGTACCGGGCGCACCCTCGAACGACCGGTCGATCGCACCGTGGTCGACGAACGTCGTCTGCAAGGCGCGACCGTCGGGGTGCTCCGCTGCGGTTCCGAGTTCCTCGAAGCCGTCCGAGACGACGACGGTCTCGGTGGTGGCCACGCCGTCGGTCAGTGTGCGGAACGCGGCCTTGCGTCCGCCGTGGGACGCCTTGTCGGTGGAGGCCTTCGCGACGCCGACCCACGACCCGTCGGAATCCTGTCGTGCCACCAGCTTGTAGACCATGCTCGCTGTGGGGTACCCCGATCCGGTCACCACCGACGTGCCGACGCCGTAGGCGTCGACGGGGGAGGCGGCGAGGGCGGCGATGGCGTACTCGTCGAGGTCGCTCGTCACCGTGATGCGGGTGCCGGTCGCGCCGAGCTCGTCGAGCTGCGCGCGTACCTCCGCGGCCACGATCGGCAGATCGCCGGAGTCGATGCGCACTCCGCCGAGTCCGGTGCCCGCGACGCGGATCGCCGTCTCGACCCCGGTGCGGATGTCGTAGGTGTCGACCAGCAGCGTGGTTCCGGTGCCGAGGCTCTCGATCTGCGACCGGAACGCATCCTCTTCGTTGTCGTGCAGCAGCGTCCAGGAATGCGCCGCGGTGCCCATCGTCGGGATGCCCCACTGCCGCCCCGCCTCGAGGTTGCTGGTCGCTCCGAAGCCGGCGATGTAGGCGGCTCTGGCGGCGGCGACGGCCGAGCGCTCCGCCGCTCGTCGCGATCCCATCTCGGCGAGCGGACGCTCTCCCGCGGCGATGCTCATCCGCGACGCGGCGGTCGCGACAGCGGAGTCGTGGTTGAGCACGCTCAGAGCGAGGGTCTCGAGCACGACGGCATCGGCGAAGCTGCCCTCGACGGTGAGGATGGGGGAGCCGGGGAAGTACAGCTCGCCCTCGCGGTAGCCGCGGATGCTGCCGGTGAAGCGGTAGGCCTCGAGATACTTCAGCGATTCGGCATCCACCACGTGGTTGTCGCTCAGGAACCGCAGCTCATCGTCGCCGAAGCGGAAGTCCCGCAGGAGTGCGAGCAGGCGCCCGGTGCCGGCCACGACGCCGAAGCGGCGTCCGCCGGACAGCCGCCTCGAGAACAGCTCGAAGACACTGGGCCGAGCGGCCGTCCCGTCGCGCAGGGCGGCGGCGAGCATGGTGAGCTCGTATCGATCGGTGAGCAGCGCCGTGGACGTCGTCATGCGCTCAGCTTAGTGACGGCGGGCTCGGCGGACGCCGCGCATGTCGGTGCGCCCGAGTAGGCTGGGGAGTCATGAATGACGCGCCGATCGGAATCTTCGACTCCGGTGTCGGCGGGCTCACGGTGGCCAGGGCCATCCGCGCCCAGCTGCCCCGTGAGTCGTTCGTCTACATCGGCGACTCGGCCCACTCGCCGTACGGGCCGAAGCCCATCGCCGACGTGCGCCGCTACTCGCTCGAGGTGCTCGACACGCTGGTGGATCAGGGCGTGAAGATGCTGGTGATCGCCTGCAACACGGCATCCGCCGCGATGCTGCGCGACGCCCGCGAGCGCTACGACGTGCCGGTGGTCGAGGTGATCGGTCCTGCGGTGCGCCGAGCCGTGTCGACGACGCGCAACGGCCGGGTCGGGGTCATCGGCACGGTCGGTACGATCGGCTCGCGCGCCTATCAGGACATGCTCGAGGTCAACGAGCGGTTGCGGGTCTTCACCGCGGCCTGCCCGCGGTTCGTGGAGTTCGTCGAGGCGGGCATCACCGGGACGCCCGAGGTGCTCGCCACCGCCGAGGAGTATCTCGCTCCGCTCAGGGAAGCCGACGTCGACACCCTCGTGCTCGGATGCACGCACTACCCGTTCCTGCGCGGCGCAATCAGCTACGTGATGGGCGAGGGAGTGACGCTGGTGTCGAGTGACGACGAGACCGCCGGTGATGTGTATCGCCAGCTGGTGCGGGGGGACCTCCTCGCGCCCGCCGACGCGACCGCCTCGTACGTCTACGAGGCCACGGGCGCCTCGACCGCCGAGTTCACCGCTCTCGCCAACCGTCTGATGGGACGCGAGGTTCGCGACGTGCAGCTCGTGCAGACCGGTGTGATCACACTTCCCGACGCCGTCCACTGACCTGACCGCAGGCCCCCGCCCTCCGCCGCCCCCGCGTCCCCCATCGAAGGAATCCCCATGTCAGACACCGTCCGCGCCGACGGGCGCTCCACCGACCAGCTCCGCGAGGTCACGATCGAGCGTGGCTGGAGCGCTCACGCCGAGGGATCGGCACTCATCAGCTTCGGCGGAACCAAGGTGCTGTGCACCGCGTCGTTCACCAACGGCGTGCCGCGATGGCTCACCGGCAAGGGCAAGGGCTGGGTCACGGCCGAGTACTCGATGCTGCCCCGCGCCACCAACAGCCGCAACGACCGCGAGAGCGTCAAGGGGCGCATCGGCGGCCGCACACACGAGATCTCGCGTCTCATCGGGCGCGCGCTGCGCGCGGTCGTCGACACCAAGGCGCTCGGCGAGAACACGATCGTGATCGACTGCGACGTCCTGCAGGCCGACGGCGGCACGCGCACGGCCGCGATCACCGGTGCATACGTCGCCCTCGCGGACGCGATCGAGTGGGGTCGCGAGAAGAAGTTCATCGGAAAGAACTCCACGCCGCTGATCGACTCCGTCTCGGCCATCTCGGTCGGCATCATCGACGGCGAGCCGATGCTCGACCTCGCCTACGTCGAGGACGTGCGCGCGGAGACCGACATGAACGTCGTCGTCACCGGTCGCGGTCTCTTCGTCGAGGTGCAGGGCACCGCCGAAGGAGCTCCGTTCGACAAGCGAGAGCTCGACGCGCTGCTCGACCTGGGCGTCACCGGATGCAACGATCTGAAGGACGCTCAGCGGAAGGCGCTCGCGGGCTGATGCGGGTCGTCCTCGCCACGCACAACCCGCACAAGGTCACGGAGTTCCAGCAGATCGTGTCGTCGACGCGGCCCGATCTGGAGATCGTCGCGTACGACGGGCCTGAGCCGGTCGAGGACGGTGTGACCTTCGCCGAGAACGCGCTCCTCAAGGCGCGCGCGGCGTCCGCGCACACCGGGCTCCCTGCCCTCGCCGACGACTCCGGGATCTGCGTCGATGTGCTCGGCGGATCTCCCGGCGTCTTCTCCGCGTACTGGGCCGGTCAGAAGAAGGATGCCGCGGCCAACCTCGAGCTGCTCCTCGACCAGCTGCACGACATCGCCGACCCGCACCGCTCGGCGCACTTCACCTCGACGATCGCTCTGGTGATCCCGGGTGGCGCCGAGCACGTGGTCGAGGGCATCTGGCCCGGTCGACTCGCTCACGCGGCATCCGGAGTAGGCGGGTTCGGTTACGACCCGATCTTCGTCCCCGACGGGCAGCCGGCGGGCGAAGAGCGCTCGGTGGGGGAGCTCTCGGCCGAGGAGAAGCAGTCGCAGTCGCACCGGGCCCGGGCGTTCGCCGAACTCGTACCCCTGCTCGCCGCCCTCTAGCTGATCCGACGACAGTCACTACGCTTGACGTACTTCAATTGTAGTGGTTACTGTCGTGAGCATGAGAGAGCTCACCTACTACATCGGCGTCACGCTCGACGGGTTCATCGCGGGGCCGGCTGACGAGGTCGACTTCTATCCCGTGACGGAGGGCTTCGCCGAGATGCTCGGCACCGAGCTGTCCGACATCCAGCCGGCTTTCGTGCGTGCCGGTCGAGGAGGAGCGGATGAACCGCTGACCCGCTTCGACACCGTGGTGATGGGGCGACGCACGTACGAGCCGGCGCTCGCGCAGGGGGTCGTCGATCCCTATTCGCATCTGCGCACGATCGTGGTGAGCACGACGCTCGACGATCCGCGGCACGACAACGTCGAGATCGTTCGCACCGACCCCGTGGCGCGAGTCCGCGAACTCAAGGTCGAGGACGGCCTCGGCATCTACCTGGCGGGCGGAGGCGGTCTCGCCGGCGTTCTCCTCGGCGAGATCGACCGACTGATCGTCAAGAAGTACCCGGTGATCGCCGGCTCCGGCATCCCCATGGTCGACCACGGGTTCCGGCCGACACCGTTCGCGCTCGACCGCGTGCGCACGTTCGACAACGGCTGCGCGGTCATGGAGTACACGCGGTCGCGCTGAATCGACGACCCGCGAGCCTACTGAGAATCATCACCATTCCCGAGTAGCGGGATCCGCCCCGAGCGGACGGATCCCGCCTCTAGCCTTGTCACATGCATGATCACGCGCCCGCCGCTGGCGGCATCCGCTCGGCCAGCCATCGTCGCCTCCTGGCGATCTCGCTGACGTTGACGGCGACGATCATGGTTGTGCAGGTCGTCGGCGCGATCCTCACGGGATCGCTCGCCCTGCTGGCCGACGCGGCGCACATGTTCACCGATGCGTCCGCCCTGGTGATCGCGCTCATCGCCGCAGCGGTCGCCGCACGGCCCGCCGACGACCGGCGCACGTTCGGCTATCAGCGGGCCGAGGTGTTCGGCGCCCTCATCAACGCGATCATCCTCATCCTCCTCTCCGGGTGGGTCGGCGTCGAGGCGATCGGCCGTCTCGTCGACCCCGGCGACACGGAGGTCGCCGGCGGCCTCATGCTCGTCGTCGCCGCGGTCGGGCTCATCGCCAATGCCATCTCGATGTGGCTGCTGAGCCGCGCCCAGCGCAGCAGTATCAACGTGCGCGGCGCGTACCTCGAGGTCATGGGCGACCTCATCGGCTCGGCGATGGTGATCGTCGCCGCCATCGTGATCGTCACGACCGGGTGGATGCCGGCCGACGCGATCGCCTCGCTGGCGATCGCCGTCATGATCATCCCGCGCGCGATCGCCCTGCTCCGGGAGGTGTTCTCCGTGCTCTCCGAGTCGGCGCCGAAGGGGACGGCGGTCAGCGACATCCGCCGGCACCTGCTCGACTACGACGGCGTCGTCGGGGTGCACGACGTGCACGTGTGGCAGCTCACAAGGGGCGCGCCGGTGTTCAGCGCGCACGTGAGCGTCGAGCCGGCTCTGCTCGCCGACGGCCGCTCCGCGCGGCTCCTCGCCGACATGCAGTCCTGTCTCGCCGAGCATTTCGACGTCGAGCATTCGACCTTCCAGATCGAACCGGCGGAGCAGTCGGACTGCGAGCCGCACCACGCGTGACCGCTCTCAGGACTCGATGACGACCTCGTCGGGACTCTTGTCGGGACGCAGTCCTCGCCACCGCGCATGCCGCAGGACGCCGTCGGGTGTCCAGTTCGCGAACTCGACCTCTCCGACCAGTTCTGCGCGCACCCACAGAGCATCCGAGGCGTCCGGCGCCGGCACGCCGTCGAGCGGGGCGTCCGCCACCCGCAGCGGAGCGAGCCGGGCGAGCAGATCCCGCAGCATCCGGTCGGTGAAGCCTGTGCCCACCCGACCGACGTAACGCAGGGGTCCGTCATCCGGCACGGCGAGGAGCAGCGACCCGAAGGTGCCCTCGCGATCTCCCTTGCCCGGGCGGATGCCGACGATCACCACCTCCTGCATGCGGGTGTTCTTGAGCTTCAGCCAGGAGGGCGACCGCTGACCCGGGCGGTACCGGGAGCGCGGATCCTTGACGACGACACCTTCCAGCCCGAACTCGTCGCTGGCGGCGAGAGCGGCATCGACGTCGTCGAAGACGGGCGGCACCTGGATCGGGGCATCCAGGTCGGAGACGACGTCTTGTAGAAGAGTCCGCCGCTGCGACAACGGCAGGGACGAGAGATCGTGCCCGTCGAGACGCAGCAGGTCGAACACCATGTACACGATGGGGGTGCGGACGACTTCGCGCTCTATCTCACGCGGTCGGGTGAGGTGCATGCGGTTCTGCAGCAGTGAGAAGCTCGGGTGACCGCGCGCGTCGAAAGCGACGATCTCGCCGTCGAGGATGGCGTCGTCCACCGGAAGGAATGGGGCACCGTCGGCGGTGAGCTCGGGATATCGGGCGGTGATGTCTATGCCGCTGCGGGCGTGCAGCAGCATCCTTCCGCTCGCCCAGGTGCCGATCGCGCGGATGCCGTCCCATTTCACCTCGACCCAGGAGGGATCGCTGAGACCGCGAGCGATCGCGGGCGTGCCGTTCTCGGCGAGCATCGGGGAGACGGAAGCCGGCGTCGAGCCGCCCGGCGACGGGGACTGCGCGGCGGCTATGCGGGGGCGATGTTCCTTCCGCGCCGGCGGCGCAGGGGGCGGCGCCTCGGAGGTCGCCGTCACCGCATCCGTCCCCGGACGCAGCGTGACGAGCGGGTCCCCGCCCGACGCCACCCGCTCGAGAACCTCCTCGAAGTCGAGCTGGCGCAGATCGGGGTCGTCGAGCTCGTCCCACGTGCGCGGCGCGGCGACCCAGGGCTGGGCGCGACCCCGCATCGAATACGGCGAGATCGTGGTCTTGCGGCCGTTGTTCTGGCTCCAGTCGAGGAACACCTTGCCACCGCGCGCGACCTTGGCCATGGTGCTGGTCGCGAGGTCGGGGTGGTCGTTCTCGATGAGGCGCGCGACCTCCTTCACGACGGCGGAGATCTCGTGGCTCGTCTGCTGGCCGGGGAGGTTCGCATAGAGGTGGATGCCCTTGCTTCCGCTCGTGACCGGAATCGGTTCGAGCCCGATACCCGTCAGGATGCCGCGGGCGATGCGCGCGACCTCCGCGCACTGCGCGAGCTCGACGCCGGGGCCCGGATCGAGGTCGAGCACGAGGCGGTCGGGGCGTCCCGGAAGTCCATCGGGAGTGAAGCGCCACTGCGGCACGTGCAGTTCGATGGCCGCGACCTGGGCGAGCCACACGAGCGTGGGCACGTCGTCGACGAGCGGGTAGTCCTTCGGTCCGTCGGAGTGCTCGATGGGCTGGCGGGGTATCCACTTGGGTGCCCCGGGTTCGAGCTGCTTCGTGAAGAAGGAGTCCTCCGGGTTCCGTGCGGTGCCGACGCCCTCGACCCAGCGCTTCCTGGTCACCGGTCGGCCGTCGAGCAGGGGGAGCAGCACGGGCGCGATCGCCGTGTAGTACGCGATGACCTCGCCCTTGGTGGTGCCGGTGTCGGGGTAGACGACCTTGTCGAGGTTGGTCACGCGCAGGCGGCGGCCCTCGATCTGCACGTTCTGCGCCTCCGGAGCCATGACGCCAGCGTAGTCAAGGGACTGGTTGTGACAGGTGCGACTGGTGTTCACTGATCTCATGAGGACGATCTGGAAGGGCGCCCTGACGTTCGGGCTCGTGAACGTGCCGGTCAAGGTGTACTCCGCGACCGAGGACCACGACGTTCCGCTGCACCAGGTGCACGATAAGGACGGCGGGCGCATCCGCTACCAGCGCACATGCGAGGTGTGCGGCGAGACCGTCGCCTACTCCGACATCGATCGCGCCTACGTCGACGACGGCCAGACGGTCGTGCTGACGAAGGACGACCTCGCCGCGCTGCCCGCCGAGCGGAGCCGCGAGATCGACGTCGTCGAGTTCGTGCCGTCCGAGCAGGTCGACCTGCTCACCCTCGACAAGGCGTACTACCTGGAACCCGACTCGAAGTCGCCGAAGGCATACGTGCTGCTGCGCAAGACCCTCGAGCAGACCGACCGCACCGCGATCGTGCGGTTCACCCTGCGACAGAAGACCCGGCTCGCGGCGCTGCGCGTACGGGGCAAGGTCCTCGTGCTGCAGACGCTGCTCTGGGCCGACGAGGTGCGCGAAGCCGACTTCCCCGCCCTCGACGAGGACGTGCGCATCTCGAAGAAGGAGCTCGAGCTGTCGTCGTCTCTCGTAGACAGCTACTCGGCCGACTTCGATGCCGAGTCGTTCGTGGACGAGTACCAGAAGGAGCTGCGCACCCTCATCGACGCGAAGATCGAGGCGGGCGACACGTTCGACGTCTCCGACACGTTCGGCGAGGAGGATGCCGACGCCAAGAGCGGCGAGGTCATCGACCTCATGGAGGCGCTCCGCGCCAGCGTCGCGAAGTCGAAGGCCGCGCGGTCGGGCGGCACCGACGCGGAGGACGACGAGAAGCCGAAGAAGTCCTCGAAGCCGGCGGCGAAGAAGAAGGCCGGCTGACCGGCATCCGCCCCGCGGGTCAGTGCTTGCCGTCGCCGTCGAAGTCGGGTGCGCGGTCGAACACCTCGGGCTCGAGCGCGAGCTCCTCAGCCTCTGCCGCATCGGTCGTGGCATCGCCGGCCGCCGCCGCCTTCTTGGCCTTGTGGCGCTCGGACAGGTAGTGCCACAGCGTGACGAGCGCGGTGCCGCCGACCGCCGCGAGCAGGATCAGGTCGATGTAGCTCTCGACGAAGTGCGCGACGGGCGGGATGAAGCCGATCAGGTAGCCGAACATGGTGAGTCCGAAGCCCCAGAGCACGGCGCCGATGAGGTTGTAGAGCGTGTACTTGCGCCATGGCATGTGGCCGACACCCGCGGCGACCGGGGCGAAGGTCCGGACGATCGGCACGAAGCGGGCGAGGATGACGGTGATGCCGCCGAAGCGCTCGAAGAACGCGTTCGTGCGTTCGACGTTCTTCTTGCTGAAGAGTCCTGACTCCTTGCGCTCGAAGACCGCGGGGCCGCCCTTGTGGCCGATGACGTAGCCGACTTCACCGCCGACGAACGCCGCGAGGCCGATGAGCAGAGCCACGAACCACACGTTGACGCCGAACACTCCGTGCTCGGACCCGGCCAGAGGGTGCGACAGGAGGCCGGAGATAACCAGCAGGGTGTCGCCGGGGAGCAGGAAGCCCACGAGGAGTCCGGTCTCGGCGAACACGATGAAGCAGACCACGAGAAGCGCCCAGGGGCCGGCCGTGCCGATGATCGTGGCCGGGTCGAGCCAGGGGATGAGGGCGGCGTGGTGCATGGAGTTCCCGTCGTCGAGCTGTGTGCGGCGGTCTGGTCGTCGGCCGCGGAGGATGCGACTGATCGGTGCGGAAGGTGGGACTTGAACCCACACGCCCTGAGGCACAGGAACCTAAATCCTGCGTGTCTGCCAATTTCACCACTCCCGCGCGGTGGCATAAGTCTACTGACCGGGGCATCGCGCGTGGCTGAGGATCCGCCCGCAGCCGTATGAGGACAGTGTGGATAAGTCCGGCGGCGCGTTCGGCATCCTTGCGAGGATGCTCGGGTGAATCAGCCCTCCGTCGTCATCGCCGAGCGCGTCCGCGCGCGATTGCGCAGTCAGGGCATCGAGCCGGCCCTCGACGCGGATGCCGCCCGCGCGGTGACGCAGGCCGAGGTGCGTCGCTTCAACGACATGGCGTTGATGCAGGGCGGTGTGCTCGTCGAGGACGAGGCACGGTGCCTCCGCGACGTGCTGGCATCGCTCGGCGGGTTCGGTGCTCTCCAGCCCCTGCTGGACGACCCCGAGATCGAGGAGATCTGGCTCAACGGCCCGGATAGCATCCACGTCGCCCGACACGGGATTGCTGAGCGGATCGATCTGAGCCTGACGGCGGAGGCGCTGCGCGATCTCATCGAGCGGATGCTGCACTCCACCGGCCGCCGGGTCGACATCAGCCAGCCGTTCGTCGACGCGTCGCTGCCCGACGGGTCGCGCCTGCATGTCGCTATCGCCGATGTGGTGCGGGGAGGCACGGCGGTCAACATCCGGAAATTCCTTCCCCGCTACCGAGCCCCGGAGGCGCTGGTCGCGCAGGGGGCGCTCCCCGGCCATCTCGCGGCGACGCTCGCGACGGCGATACAGCAGGGGCGGAGCATCGTCGTCTCCGGCGCGACCCACGCGGGCAAGACGACGATGCTCGGCGCCCTGCTTGCCAGCTGCGTCGGCCGTCAACGCGTCGTGACCGTGGAGGAGACGTTCGAGCTCGCTCTCGAGGGGCCCGATGTCGTGGCGCTCCAAGGACGGCAGGCAAGCCTCGAGGGAACCGGCGAGATCACGCTGCGGCGCCTCGTCAAGGAGGCGCTGCGCATGCGGCCCGATCGGCTCGTGATCGGGGAGGTTCGTGATGCGGAGGCGCTCGATCTCGTGCTCGCCCTCAACACCGGTGTGCCCGGGGCGGCGACGGTGCACGCGAACTCGGCGGTCGAGGCGCTCGAGAAGCTGGCCCTGTTGCCGCTTCTCGCGGGTCGCAACATCGACCGGAGCTTCGTGGCCCCGGCGCTCGCACGCGCGGTCGACCTCGTCGTGCACTGCGCGCGGGACAGCGAGGGAAGACGGTACGTGGAGGAGGTCGTCGAGCCGACCGGCGAAATCGTGCACGGGCGCATCGTCTCGAGGCCGGTGTACCGGCGTGGAGACGACATCGTCCGGCCCGGACGCGCCGACCTCCGCCGCGTGGGGGCAGCCCCGTGACGCTGCTTCTCGGGGCATTGCTGGCCGCGGGCGTCCTCCTCGGCTCGTCGCCGTGGATGTGGCCGCGTCGGGAGGAAGCGAGCACGAACGCCGAGCGGAGGGGGCCTCTCGCCAAAGCGCTCGAGGAGGCAGGGTTCGCGGCCGTGACGCCGCGCGCGCTGGTCCTGACGATGACCGCGCTCGCCGCGGCGACGGCATCCGTCGCCTGGCTCGTCGTCCCGATCCCGGTTCTCGCCGTGCTCGCCGGGATCGCAGCGGGCGCGGTGCCCGTGATGTTCCTGCGCTCTCGCCGCCTGCGACTGCGCAAGCTGCGTCGCCAGGTGTGGCCCGATGTCTGCGACCTGCTGATCGCTTCCATCCGCGTGGGGCTGTCGCTGCCGGATGCCGTCGCGAGTCTGGCGGAGTCGGCACCCGGGATGATGCGGCCCGCTTTCGGGGTGTTCGCCCGCGATCTGCGCGCGACGGGGCGGTTCGAATCGAGCCTCGACCGACTCAAGACGTCGCTCGCCGATCCCATCGCGGATCGCATCATCGAGACGCTGCGGATGGCCCGCCAGGTCGGCGGCACGGAACTGGGGGCGGTGCTTCGCGCTCTGTCGGCGTCCGTGCGCGCCGACGCCGCGCTGCGCGGAGAAGTGGAAGCGCGGCAGTCCTGGATCAGGGGCGCCGCGGTGCTCGGGGCAGTCGCGCCGTGGGTGATCCTCGGCCTGCTCGTGACGCGTCCCGAGGGAGCCTCCGCCTATGGAACGCCCGAGGGGGTGGCCGTGATAGCCGTCGGGGCCGCGATCTCGGTGATCGCCTACCGGATCATGATCCGAATCGGTCGGCTTCCCGAACCCGAGCGGTGGTTCGGATGAGCGCCCTCTCGGCCGCGGCCGTCTCGGTCCTCGGCGGCGGAGCGCTGGCCACCGGCCTGCTGCTGACGCTCTCCGCTCTGCCGAGGTGGTCGGCCACGCCGCTGATGACGCGGCTCGCGCCGTACGTGAGGGATGCGGTCGTGGACGACGCGTTGCCGCCGTCCGTGCTTCCCGCCGCGGGGTGGCTTCCCGCGTCCTCGCGCTCGCAGCCCGAGCGACTGAGGGTCGTGCTCGAACGTGCGCTCGGCGCGAGCAATGCACTGCGGCGTCGTCTTGCGCAGGCAGGGAGCGATATGCCTGCGAGCGTGTTCCGGAGTCGACAGCTCGGATGGTTGGTAGCGGGGATAGGACTCGGCGCAGCGATCGTGGTGACCCTCGTTCTCGCAGGGCGGATGTCGCCGCCGGCGGCGCTGCTGCCCTTCCTGCTCGGCGCGGGCGCGACCGTCGGATACGACATGAGGCTCACGGCCCGCGTCGCGTCCCGCCGAGCGCGCCTGGCCGACGAACTGCCGACGACCCTGGAGTTCCTGTCGCTCTGCCTGTCGGCGGGAGAAGGTCTGCTGGACTCGCTGCGGAGGGTGGCGACGGTGGGCACGGGGGAGCTCACGGTCGAGCTGCGCCGTGTGGTCGTGGCGGTCGGCACCGGATCTCCGCTCGGTGACGCGCTGCGTGAGCTGGCGTCGCGCCTGGACCTCCCGGGACTCAATCGAGCCGTCGATCAAGTGATCGCGGCTCTGGAGCACGGGGCGCCGCTCGCGGGCGTTCTGCAGGCTCAGGCCGGTGACGCGCGGGAAGACGCCAAGCGCGTGCTCATCGAGCAGGCGGGGCGCAAGGAGATTCTCATGCTCCTTCCCCTCGTCTTCCTGATCCTGCCGCTGTCGGTGCTCTTCGCCATCTACCCCGGCCTCTTCATCCTGCGACTCGGCATCGGCTGAGCGCTCATTCGAAAGGACGCCATGAACGACTCTCCACTCCGTACCTCCCGATCCGTGCGCCTGATCGAGCGTCTGCTCGACGACGACACGGGCGACGTCCCCGGTTGGGTGCTCGTGACGCTGATGACCGCCGGGCTGGTCGTGCTGATCTGGGCTGTCGCCGGTCCGGCGTTGAGCGCTCTTTTCGAGCAGGCGATCCAGCGCGTGTCTGGTCTGTGAGCCCGAGCGCCTGATGCGCGGTCTCCGGGGAGACGATCGTGGATCCAGCCCGGTCGAGTTCGTGCTGGTCGGTACGATGCTGACCGCGCTGACGCTCGCGGTGCTGCAGCTCGCACTCGTCGTATACGTGCGCAACGTGGTACACGATGCGGCGATCGAAGGCGCCCATCACGCGGCGCTCGCTGACGTCGCTCCGGAGGAGGGCGCCGCCCGCGCACGCCAGGTGATCGCGCAGTCGATCGGCTCGGCTTACGCCGACGACGTCGAGGCGGCGCGGGTGGAGCGGAGCGGGCGCGAGGTCGTGGTGGTGCGCATCCGCACGGCGCTGCCGGTCATCGGACTCATCGGCATTCCATCGGCGATGAACATCGCCGCGCAAGCCCCCGCGGAGTCGTTCGATGCACGATGACCGCGGCTCAGCGGCACTCGAGTTCATCACGGTCGGTGTGATCCTGCTTGTGCCGCTCGTGTACCTGATCGTCGCGCTGGGGAGCATCCAGGAGCACACCCTCGGTGCCGAGGCAGCGGCCCGTCATCTCGCGCGCGTGATCGCGAGCGCACCGGATGCCGAGACGGCAGCCGCGCACGGCGACCGCGTCGTCGAGAACATCGCCGACCAGTACGGGATCGAGCGCGGGTCGCTGGAGGTGTCGGTGACATGCGCCCCGCGCGCCGCCGAATGCCCCGCGCCCGGCGCGCTCGTCACCGTGACCGTCGCCACCCGGGTCCCGCTCCCGCTGGTCCCGTCGGTGCTGGGGCTCGACCTTGCGGCATCCATTCCGGTCGAGGGAGTGGCGGTGCAGAAGGTGTCCCGCTTGTGGGGTGCGTCGTGAAACGAGACGACGATGCCGGCAGTGTGCTCCTGCTCGCACTCGGCTACGCCCTGCTCGCCATCGCGCTCATTTTCATCGCCGCCACAGCCACCGATCTGTACATCGCGCAGAAGCGCCTCGATTCGCTCGCCGACTCCGCCGCGCTCGCCGGAGCCGACGGCTTCACGGTCGTCGTGGAGGGGGACGTCGTGCGTGCGCAGCTGACGGACTCCGGCGTACGCGAACAGGCGACAGCCGTGCTGGACGGGATGCCGGGGCGGGCAGCGCTGGTCGCGGCGACCGCTCCCGACGGCGTGTCAGCGCGCGTGACGCTCACGACGGACTGGCACCCGCCGATCGTGTCACTCTTCGTGCCGGAGGGGGTGCGCCTCGAGGCCACCGCCACGAGCCGCACCGCGCTGCGCTAGCTCGGAGGCGGTTTGCGGGACGGGGGTTCAGAAAAGAGCGGCCCCGTCCGGTGGTGATACCCGCGTCAGACCCGCGCTTGAGTCAGCCGCGCAGGAGCGCGAGCACGTGCTCCACGCGGCGGTGGAACTGCGGCGGCACCTCGTCGGGGAGCGCGTCGATCGGCCACCACCGCACGTCCTCCGACTCGTCGCTGACCCGCAGTGCGTCATCCCCGGCGACGACGAACGCGACGCCGATGTCGAGGTGCGAGGCGCACCGGCCGAACGCGGCGGACAGCTCGTGGTGGTCGAGGTCGTAGACGTAGTCCTCGCCGGGCCGCGGGGCGACGATGCCCGTCTCCTCGGACAGCTCGCGGAGCGCGGCATCCGCTATCGATCGATCTCCCGGTTCGAGGTGCCCGCCCGGCTGCACCCAGAAGCGCCCCTTGCCGTGGAACACGAGCAGGATGCGGGAGAGCGACCGGTCGAAGACGAACGCCGACGCGGTCGCATGGCGAGGTCCGTCGTCGCGCTGCACCGGTCCGTCGTCGTCGGAGAAGAAGGAGGCGAAGTCCTCCTGCGCCGCCCGATCCTGCTCCGAGGTCACCGGGAAGTCGGCGACCAGTCGGCGGACATCTGCGCCGAGCGCGCTCATGCGTCATCCTTCGTCCGCGGCACGAACCGGGGGATCCATCGGATGAAGCCGACGGCGCCGACGAGGCCGATGACCCCCATCGCGGCTGCGGCGATCGGCAGCGATGCGACCGCGGTGATGCCCGAGACGAGCAGTGGCGCGACCGCGCCGCCGGCATCCGTCAGCGTCCGCCACGAACCCAGGAACGCCGCCGGCTCGCGCTTGGGAGCGACGTCCGCCCCGAGTGTCAGCAGGATGCCGCTGGAGAGCCCGTTGCCGACGCCGAGGACGGCGGCGAACATGCCGAACCAGAGCACCGCGGCATCCAGATCGTGGGTGAGGGAGAGCGCGACGAAGCCGGCGCCCATCAGGAGCATCGCAGGCATGGCCGCCCAGAGCCGGCCGAACCGGTCCATCACCTGACCGCTCGCATAGAAGAGCGCGAAGTCGATCGCGCCGGAGACCCCGACGACGAGGGCGATCGTTGAGGCGTCGAGTCCGAGGGAGAGACCCCACAACGGCAGCACCACCTGGCGGGCGGAGCGTACGGCGGACAGAGAGGCGGCAGCAAGTCCCAGTCGGGAGAGCACCGTACGCTGCCGCCACATCGTGCGGAGGACGCCGGTGCGCGGCGCGGTGGGGATGGATCCGCTCACCGGCTCGCCCGAATCCGACACCAGGGGAGCGGTGCGTACCGGCGTGGTCGGCGGGATCGTCTTCTCCGGGTCGGGGCCGAACAGCACGAGCACGACCATCACGACGAGACAGGCGAGGAAGAACCAGATCGCCGCGATCTCCGATCCGAAGAGCTGCAGAAGACCGGCGGCCACGAACGGGCCGATGAAGACGCCGAGGCGGAAGCTTCCGCCCAGCAGAGACAGGGCGCGCGCACGGAAGGCGATCGGAACACGGGTCGTCATGAAGGCGTGTCGCGCGAGACCGAACGCCGCCGCGCAGAAGCCGAGCAGGAAGACGGAAGCCGCGAGCACCGCGGGTGACGGCGCGAACACCATGCCGATGCCTGCGCCGATCGCCACGACACCGGCGATCACCATCGTGAACCGCTCGCCGATCTTGGCGACCGCCCAGCCCGCGGGCAGGTTGCCGCACAGCTGGCCCACGACAAGCGCCGAGGCGACGAGTGCGGCGAAGGCGACATCGGCGCCCATCGAGGCGGCGATGACGGGGATGAGGGGGATGACCGCGCCCTCACCGAGCGAGAAGAGGATTGTCGGCAGGTACACCATCGGCCCGAAACGCCTCAGGACCGTGGATGCACCGCTCACTCCTTTCACGCTACTCCCGTTCGCGGACCGTCCCCGCCCGAGCAGGCGGCACGTTAGGCTGGATGCGCCATGCTCGAACTCGATCTCTCCGCCGACATCCAGGCCCTCCGCGTCACCTACGGTGACATCCGCGAGGTCGTCGATGTCGATGCGCTCCGCTCCGACATCGCCAAGCTCAGTGAAGAGGCCGGCGCTCCGGACCTCTGGGACGACACCGAGCGTGCGCAGAAGGTCACGAGCGCCCTCAGCCACCGCCAGTCCGCCCTCGCACGCGTGGAGGGCATCGGACGCCGCCTCGACGACCTCGAGGTGCTCGTCGACCTCGCGAACGAGATGGGCGACGAGGACTCCGCGACCGAGGCGCGCAACGAGCTCGCGGCACTGACCAAGGTCATCAACGAGCTCGAGGTGCAGACGCTCCTCGACGGCGAGTACGACGACCGAGCGGCCATCATCACGATCCGCTCCGGCGCCGGCGGCGACGACGCCACCGACTTCGCCGAGATGCTCATGCGCATGTACCTGCGCTACGCCGAGCAGCACAAGTACCCGGTAAAGGTCATGGACACGTCGTACGCCGAAGGTGCTGGCATCAAGTCGGCGACGTTCGAGATCGATGCGCCCTACGCGTTCGGCACGCTGTCGGTCGAGGCGGGAACGCACCGCCTCGCGCGCATCAGCCCGTTCGGTTCAGCCGACAAGCGCCAGACGTCCTTCGCCGCGGTCGAGGTCATCCCGCTCATGGAGGAGGCGACCGAGGTCGACATCCCCGAGGGCGACATCCGCGTCGACGTGTTCCGCTCGTCGGGCCCCGGCGGCCAGTCCGTGAACACGACCGACTCCGCCGTCCGCATCACGCACCTCCCGACCGGCATCGTCGTCTCCATGCAGAACGAGAAGTCGCAGATCCAGAACCGCGCCGCCGCGATGCGCGTGCTGCAGACCCGCCTCCTGCTGCTGCAGAAGGAGGAGGAGGCGGCGAAGAAGAAGGAGCTCGCGGGCAACATCACCGCGAGTTGGGGCGACCAGATGCGCTCGTACTTCCTCTACGGTCAGCAGCTCGTGAAGGATCTTCGCACGGGACACGAGTCGGGCAACCCGGCTGCGGTGTTCGACGGCGACCTCGACGGGTTCATCTCGGCCGGCATCCGCTGGCGCAAGCGCAAGGAAGAGGCCTGAGCGACTCAGCCCCCACGCCGTCGAGAGAGGGCCGGTATCCCCGCGGGGATACCGGCCCTCTCTCGTGTCGCTGCTCAGCCGGCGGTCGGGCTGACCGTGATGCGCGCGACCTCCTGGAACATCTCGTCGGTGACGATGACGGTGTACGAGGCGCTCTGCGCGACGTCGAAGGTGACCTTGCCGCTGACGGAGTCCCCGGCCTCGAGGTCGTCACTTCCGAGCTGTCCGTCGGCGAAGTAGTCGTAGGTGCCCTCGGCGCCCTCGGCGGTCTCGATCGCGAAGTAGATCGGGTTGACGTAGCTCGTGCCCTCGAGCCCGGTGACGGTCACATCGAGGGTGACGAAGCCGCCGTTCGTCGACGGGATGCTGGTGCCGTCGGTCGTGCTCCACGTCGCCGTCGCGATGGTGATCTCGCTCGTGCCCGAGTACTGCTCGATGGTGACGGGCTCGCCGAGCGTGCCCTCCACGACCTCGGTCGGGGTCGAGGTGCCGTCCTCGGAGCCGTCGGTGCTGGAGTCGCTCGAGGGCGGGGAGGTCGGGAAGTCGCGCACGCTCTCCGTCGCGACAGCCGCGACGAAGAACACGAAGGCGACGACGGCGGCGATGATCGAACCGACGACCGAGACGATCAGGCCGGTGATGCCCGGCCATTTGCGGCCCTTCAAGAACAGAGAGATGAGGGAGACGATGAATCCCGCGCCGAGCAGGATGAACCCGATGATGTTGACCACGGGGATGAAGCCGAGGATGAAGCCGAGTGCGGCCAGCCCGAGACCGATGATCCCGACGACGGAGAGCGGCTTCGGTGCTGCGGGAGCGGAGGGGTAAACGCCGGGGTAGGCACCTGTCGGCGCAGCCGCCGGGTAGGCGTCCGCTCCCGGATAGGACGGTGCGGAGCCGGGGTACGTCGGAGCGCCGCCATAGCCGGGTGCCTGCGGCGGCTGTGGCGATCCCGGGTAGGAGGCCGCGGCTCCCGGGTACGACGGCGCAGGGTTCGCGTACGGGGGCACGTCGGTGCCGGATGTGCCGTATGCCGACGTGTCCGCGGCATCCTGGGCATTCGGCGCCGACCACGACGCCGCCGGTTCGGGAGCGGAGACCTGCTCGGCGGAGGCCTGGTCGGTTCCCGCCGACTGATCGGCAGCGGCAGAGGAGTGGGTAGAGGCGATATCGCCGGAGGGTGCATGCCCGGACTCCGACTCGGAGGACGGAGCCGGGGCGCCGGTGGACGGCTGCTCCCAAGAAGCGCTCTCGACGGCGGAGATCGACTCCACGGCAGCCGCCGTCTCGGCGGCCGCGGCCGATTCCGGCACGCTCGGCTCGGCGGCGGACGAAGCAGGGCTCGAGGCGTCGACGGCGGACGACGAGTCCGTGGTCTGCGAGGCACCGGGGTCGGCCGGAGCGAAGTGCTCCGTCCACTGCGTGCCGTCCCACCAGCGCTGACGTCCGGATCCGTCGTCATACCAGCCTGCGGGCGTCGTCATGGGGTCCCCCTCGAAGAATCGTCCGTGCGATCGGCACGGATCGGCAGCGCCGCTGAATACCGGCACATCATGTATAGCAGTGCGCCATGACGCGCAGGGGGCCACAGGGGTGTCGCTCGCGGGTGGAGTGATCCCCGCACTTAGGCTCGTATCGCCATGATTCGGTTCGAGAACGTCACGAAACGCTATCGCGGGACCACCAGGCCTGCTCTGTCCGGCGTCGACTTCGAGGTGCAGCGCGGGGAGTTCGTCTTCCTCGTCGGCGCCTCCGGGTCGGGGAAGTCGTCGTGTCTGCGACTGATCCTGCGCGAGGACGTGCCCACCTCGGGCCGGGTCGCCGTGCTCGGTCGCGACCTGCGGTCCCTCGCCAACCGCAAGGTCCCGTACTTCCGTCGTCACATCGGATCGGTCTTCCAGGACTTCCGACTCCTCCCGTCGAAGACCGTCTACCAGAACGTGGCCTTCACTCTGCAGGTGACCGGGTCGTCGCGCGGTTTCATCCAGCAGGCCGTGCCGGAGGCCCTCGCCCTCGTCGGCCTCGACGGCAAGCAGAAGCGAATGCCGCACGAGCTCTCGGGTGGTGAGCAGCAGCGCGTCGCGATCGCGCGAGCGCTGGTCAACCGCCCCCAGGTGCTGCTGGCCGACGAGCCGACCGGAAACCTCGACCCCGCGACCTCCGTCGACATCATGCAGCTGCTCGCGCGCATCAACGCGGGCGGCACCACTGTGCTCATGGCGACACACGAGGCCGCCTTCGTCGACCAGATGCAGCGTCGCGTCATCGAGCTCCGCGACGGGGTCATGGTGCGCGACGAGGTGCACGGCGGCTACGGCGACACCTCGCAGATCCCGCGCCTCGTGCCGGAGGAGGTGCGAGGCGCTGCTGCTGCCGCCGCCCTCACCGCGGTGCAGGAGGTGCAGCGTCAGACCGCCGACCTCTCCGTCGTCCGCGCCGCCCTCGCCGAGGAGCTCAGCGCGCAGCGCAGAGCCGCCGCCGCTGCGCCGGACGCCGTGCCCACGGCATCCGAGACGCCGGAGGCGCAGGCCGTGCCCGCGGTGCCGGCCGTCGAAGAGGTTCCGGTCGTTGTGGAAACACCCGCCGCGCAGATTCCGCCGCGCACGCACCCCATCGTGCTGCCCGAGGTCGACGTCGCAGAGCTGGGGGTCGCCGATCGCCTCGGCCTCTCGGACGACGGCGACGAGAAGGTGGGGCCGACGTCATGAGAATCGGACTCATCCTCATGGAGGCGCTCGTCGGCCTCCGCCGCAACATCTCGATGGTCATCTCGGTCGTGCTCGTGACCTTCGTGTCGCTGACCTTCGTCGGGGCGGCCATCCTCATGCAGTCGCAGATCGGCACGATGCGCGGCTACTGGTCTGAGCGCGCCCAGGTCGCGGTCTACATGTGCTCGTCGATCTCGGAGTCGGAGACGTGCATCGATGGAGCGGCGACCGAGGACCAGGTCACGGCGGTACGCGATCAGCTGGAGGGCGACGCGCTGGCTCCGCTCATCAGCGAGGTGACCTTCGACAGCAAGGAGGACACCTACGCGAAGCTCGTGGCCCAGCTCGGGGAGGAGCAGGCCAGCGTCATCACGCCGGACCAGGCGTTCGAGGTGTTCTTCGTCACGATGAAGGATCCGGGGCAGTCGCAGGTGATCGCCGAGGCTTTCAGCGGGGTCGCGGGGGTGGAGCAGGTCAGGGATCAGCTGCAGTACCTCGAACCCCTCTTCTCCGCCCTGACCGTCGCCACGTACATCGCGGTCGGCATCGCGGTGCTGATGCTCGTCGCCGCGATCCTGCTCATCGGGACAACGATCCGCCTGTCCGCATACGCGCGGCGCAAGGAGATCGGCATCATGCGTCTCGTCGGCGCCTCGAACCGATTCATCCAGACGCCCTTCGTGCTGGAGGGCGTGTTCGCCGCCTTCCTGGGGTCCGTTCTCGCCAGCGCAGCGGTCGTGGCGGGCGTGCACTTCGGCGTCAACGGCTATCTCCGCGGCCGGGTGCCGTTCATCACCACCTGGATCGGAATGCAGGATGCCGCGGTCGTCGTGCCCGTGCTGATCATCATCGGCGTCGTGCTCGCCGCGCTCTCGGCCGGCTTCGCGATCCGTCGGTGGCTTCGCACCTGACCCGGCGCGGTATAGACTGACAGGCTGCTCGGTGACGGATCGCGTCACCGACGTCGTCACGCACAGGAGAGAATCATGCCCAGGGAACGCGGGGAGAAGGTCATCGCGACCAATCGTCGCGCACGTCACGACTACAACATCGAGAAGTCGTACGAGGCGGGGATGGTGCTCACCGGCACCGAGGTCAAGTCACTGCGTCAGGGACGCGCGAACCTCAGCGACGGGTACGCGTTCGTCAAGGGTAACGAGGTCTTCCTCGACGCCGTGCACATCCCCGAGTACTCGCAGGGACACTGGACCAATCATTCGGCCAAGCGCATCCGCAAGCTGCTTCTGCACCGCGAGGAGATCGCGAAGCTCGCGCACGCCGTCTCGGCGGGCGGCTACACGCTCATCCCGCTGAAGCTCTACTTCTCCGACGGTCGAGCCAAGGTGGAGATCGCTCTCGCGAAGGGCAAGCGCGAATACGACAAGCGGCAGACCCTGCGCGAGAGGCAGGACACACGCGAGGCCGAGCGCGCCATGCGCCTGCGCAATCGCGTGGGCGAGTGATCAGTCGGCCGGTCTGAATCCGAACACCCGGCCGAGGAACGCGAGCTCGCGTTCGAGAGCGTCGATGATGGTCTCCGCGGCCCGGAACCCGTGCCCCTCGGACGGATAGAGCACGTACTCATGGTCGACTCCACGCGCTGCCAGCGCATCGCGGATCGCCTCCGACTGCGCCGGCGGTACGATGCGGTCGTCCCCGCCCTGCATGAGCAGCACGGGCACGTCGATGCGATCGGCGTGCGTGAGCGGTGAGCGCTCGACGTACAGCTGCTCCGCCTCGGGGAGCGGGCCGACGAGCCCCTCGATGTAGTGCGCCTCGAAATCGTGCGAGTGCTCGACGAGCATCCGCAGATCGGCGACGCCGTACCGACTGATACCGGCCGCGAACGTGCCTCCGCGCACCAACGCCGACAGCACCGTCCAGCCGCCGGCAGAACCGCCCTTGATCGCGATGCGCGCCGGGTCGGCCATCCCGGCTGCGACGAGCCCACGGGCCGCGGCGACCACGTCGTCGACGTCCGCGACGCCCCACCCGCCCTCCAGTCGCTCTCGATACGCGCGCCCGTACCCGCTCGAACCGCCGTAGTTCACGTCGAGCACGCCGATGCCCCGACTCGTGTAGAACGCGATGGACGGGGACGCGGCTCCGGTGACGTGAGCGGTGGGACCGCCGTGCACGAGCACGACGTACGGTGGCAGCTCGCCCTCGGGGGCGGTCGCCGAGGGGTTCGCCGGCGGGTAGGCGAAGGCGTGCACGGGCCCGCGGGCGCCGTCGACGACGAGGGCGGATGCCGTCGGCATCCACGCCGGGTCGGCCGGCGTGCCGCCGGCGACCGGCGCGATGCTGCCGGAGTCGACATCGACGAGCCACAGGCCGGGCGAGCCGGCCGAGCTGGAGCCCGACAGCAGCACGCGCGACCCTGACGCATCGTCCACGCTCACATGCCCGTCGGTCGGGACGATCAGCGGGCGGGCGCTGCCGTCCGGGGACACCACGACGACGGCATCTCTGCCGTTCGTGCGCACGGCGACGATACGCCCGTCGTCGAGAGGCCGGAACCAGCGGTTGCCGAGGACCCAGAGTCCGTAACCGGTATCCGCATCCGCCTCCGCGCCTGTCGCGGGCTCCGGAGCGGCGGGATGTCCGTCGTGATCCATGCGCACCCTGTGCAGGGTCCATCGGCCGGTGGGGTCATCGGCGAACACGAGCTCGTCATCGCTGGTCCACTCCGGCTGCAGGGCGGCGCGTGTCGGCACGACGCTCGTGTGCGACCCGTCGGCGATCGCGAGACGCGCCGACTGCCACGGCATCCGCGCCGCGTCCCACTGGACCCACGCGACCCGGCCTCCGTCGGGCGACGGTGCAGGATGCGCGAAGAAGCCCTCACCCTCGACGATCACTTGTACCGCTCCGGGGTCGTCCGCCGCCGACGCGTCGGTGGGGATCTCGACGATGGCTCGGCGGTGCGGGTCGACGGTCAGGTCCTCGCGCACCGCGAACAGCCGCCCGTGCTGCAGGCGGAGTCCGCCGTGGGCAGGCCCGGGCGGGGTCAGCTCCACGGGATCGCCGCCTCGCGCCACCTTCCGCACGCGCTGGTCCTTCGCGTCGACGAAGTAGAGCGTTCCATCGTCGTCGGCCGTCCAGGCGCCTCCACCGTACTCGTGCACTCGTGAGCGCGCGCTCCACGGCGCAGGAAGCACCTGGGCGCCGGTCGAACTCCGCACTGTCACGCGCCCGCCCTCGGCCGGGACCGACTCGCCCCACCAGATGTCGTCGCCGACGAACCGTGCGCCGTCGATGCGGGGCGATGAGGCGGCGACGGATGCCGGAGTGAAGGGTGAGGGCCAGGAGCCGAACGGTGCGGACATGCCTCGAGCCTAGGCCGCGCCGATCTCCCGGCGCGGCTCGAGCGGATGCCGTCAGACCGCGCGCAGGACCGCCACGACCTTGCCGAGGACCACGGCTTCGTCGCCGAGGATGGGCTCGAACGCCGAGTTGCGCGGTAGCAGCCAGGTGTGGCCGTCGCGGCGGCGCAGCACTTTGACGGTCGCCTCGCCGTCGAGCATCGCGGCGACGATCTCGCCGTTCTCCGCGCTGTTCTGCGAGCGGACGACGACCCAGTCGCCGTCGCAGATCGCGGCGTCGATCATGGACTCGCCGGAGACCTTGAGCATGAACAGGTCGCCCTTGCCCACGAGCTGGCGGGGGAGCGGGAAGATCTCCTCGACCTGCTGGTCGGCGGTGATCGGCACGCCGGCGGCGATGCGACCGACGAGCGGGACGAGGGCGGCGTCGCCCACCGGGGTGGCGACATCGGCCGGGTTCTCGGTGCCGGTGCCCGGCAGGTCGATCAGCACCTCCATGGCGCGGGTCTTGCCGGGATCGCGCCGTAGATAACCGCTCAACTCGAGCTGTCCGAGCTGATGGGTCACGCTGGAGAGCGACTTCAGCCCCACCGCGTCGCCGATCTCGCGCATACTCGGCGGGTACCCGTAGCGGCTGATCGACGTCTGGATGACCTCGAGGATCGCCATCTGCTTCGGGCTGAGGCTCTTCCTCCGCCGAGTGCGCGGCGCCTCGGACTCGGGGGCGGAGATCTCGCTCATGGTGCTCCTCAGGTGTGCGGTATCGCGGTCCGGATTCGAATGTCGGTGGTCCGTGATGGGGTGTGCGTATCGAAACCGTATCCGAGAATCGCGCCGATCTGGAAGATCTGTTCGAGCGTGTCGGCCGATTCGGAGGTCGGGTTTCGAAGAACTCTTGACAGATGTTCGAATTCGAAGATACCTTCGGAACGTAGCTTCGCATTCTCGGCTCCCGGCCGAGTCGCGGATGCGAACGCTACGCCAACTTCACCGCTGACGCGGATGCGCAGCGGTAGAGCAGAGGAGCAGAGATGAGCACCATCACCTTCAGCAACGCAGCGGTCCTTCCGGCACGTCCGGCGACGCGGCTCCGGCTGACGGCGCGCGGTCGCCGCTTGCTGCTCGCTCTCGCTGCCGTCCCGCTCGCCGGGGGCATCGCGTTCGCTGCTCTGAGCGGGGGCACCGCCCTCGCCTCGAACGAGAGCGTCGTGACGGCCTCGTTCGAGACCGTCACGGTCATGCCGGGCGACACCCTGTGGTCGATCGCGGAGAGCGTCGCCCCCGGTGCGGACCCGCGAGAGGTCATCGGCGACATCACGCGACTGAACGTCCTGCAGGGCGGCGCGCTGCAGATCGGGCAGGAGATCGCGATCCCCGCACAGTACTCCGAATGACGTCACTCGGCAGCCCGGCATCACTGCGCGGCCTACCATGGGAAGGGTGACCGCATCACTCGCCGACCTGCCGCTTCGTGACGATCTCCGAGGACTCACGCCCTACGGGGCTCCCCAGGCGCCACTTCCCATCGCGCTGAACGTGAACGAGAACACGCATCCGGTTCCGGATGCGGTGGCGAGCGACATCCTCGACGACATCGCCGTGGCGCTGCGCGACGTCAACCGCTATCCCGACCGCGAGTTCACCACCCTGCGCGAGAGTTTCGCGGAGTATCTCGGTCACGGCCTTGTGGCTGAGCAGATCTGGGCCGGCAACGGCTCCAACGAGGTTCTGCAGCACATCCTGCAGGCGTTCGGCGGGCCGGGGCGCACCGCCTTCAGCTTCGCGCCCACGTACTCCATGTATCCGCTCATCGCGAAGGGTACGGGGGCGACCTGGATCGCCGGCACGCGACAGCCCGATTACTCGCTGACCCCCGACGACGCCGCCGCACAGGTCGAGGATGCCGATCCGGATGTGATCCTGTTGTGCGCGCCGAACAATCCCACCGGCACACCGCTGTCGCTCGATGTGATCGAGGCGGTGTACGAGGTCAGTCGCGGAGTCGTGGTCGTGGATGAGGCGTATCAGGAGTTCGCTCCGCACGACGCGCCGTCGGCGTTGACCCTGCTCGACGGGCGCCCCCGTCTCGCGATCTCGCGCACGATGAGCAAGGCCTTCGCCTTCGCCGGCGCACGTGTCGGCTATCTCGCGGCGGATCCCGCCTTGATCGACGCCCTGCGCCTCGTCCGGCTGCCCTACCACCTGAGCGCGCTCACGCAGGCCGCCGCCATCGCCGCGCTGCGAAACGCCGACGTGATGCTGGGCATGGTCGAGGAGATCGTCGAGCAGCGGGACCGCATCTCCGCGACGCTCGAGGCGCTCGGCTACACGCCGCACGAATCGTGGTCCAACTTCGTGCTCTTCGGCGGTGTCTCCGACCCCGCCTCCGTCTGGCAGCAGCTGTACGACCGCGGCGTGCTGATCCGCGACGTGGGCATCCCCGGTCACCTCCGCGTCACCGCCGGCACGGAGGCGGAGACGACCGCGTTCCTCGACGCACTGGCCTCGATAGGATCGGCTTCATGAGCAGTACCGCCCTGACCCCGCGCACCGCGACGCGTGTGCGCAGCACATCGGAGTCCACCGTCGAGCTCGAGCTGAACCTCGACGGCACCGGTGCGAGCCGGATCGACACGTCGGTGCCGTTCTTCGACCACATGCTGACGGCTTTCGCGAAGCACTCGCTGACCGACCTCACCGTCCGCGCGTCGGGCGACACGAACATCGACGCGCACCACACCGTGGAGGACATCTCGATCGTGCTCGGACAGGCGATCCGCGATGCGCTCGGTGACAAGTCCGGCATCTCCCGCTATGGCGACGCTCTGGTCCCTCTCGACGAGGCGCTCGCTCAGGCCGTCGTCGACATCTCCGGGCGTCCGTACCTCGTCCACACGGGCGAGCCGGCGGGTTTCGAGCACCACCTGATCGGCGGCCACTTCACCGGCTCGCTCGTACGACACACGTTCGAGGCCATCACGTTCAACGCCGGCTTGACTGTGCACGTCCGGGTCCTGGGCGGGCGCGACCCGCACCACATCGCCGAAGCCGAGTACAAAGCGTTCGCGAGGGCGTTCCGTCAGGCCAAGGCGCTCGACCCGCTCGTCGACGGCATCCCCTCGACCAAGGGCGCACTGTGACCGGCGCACCCCGCGTCGCGGTGTTCGACTACGAGTCGGGCAACGTCCACTCGGCCGTCAAGGCGCTGGTCGCGGCGGGCGCGGACGCTGTGCTCACTCGCGACCGGAGCGAGGCTCTGGAGGCTGACGGTCTGCTCGTGCCGGGAGTCGGCGCGTTCCAGGCGGTCCGCGATGCGCTCCACGCACACGGCGGGGACGACATCATCGATCGTCGTCTCGCGGGCGGGCGCCCCGTGCTCGGCATCTGCGTCGGCATGCAGGTGCTCTTCTCCCACGGCGTCGAGCGCGGTCGCGACACCGAGGGCCTCGGCGAGTGGCCGGGAGCCGTCACCGAGCTCAACGCCCCGGTGTTGCCCCACATGGGGTGGAACACGGTGGAGCCGGGTAGCGACAGCATCCTGTTCCGTGGCATCGAAGACGAGCGGTTCTACTTCGTGCACTCCTACGCGGCGCAGTCGTGGGAGCTCGACGTGATCCCGCCGTTCCCGCAGCCCGTGCTCACCTGGTCGACGTACGGCGAGCCGTTCCTCGCGGCCGTCGAGAACGGTCCGCTGTCTGCGACGCAATTCCACCCCGAGAAGTCGGGGGAGGCGGGCATCCAGCTGCTGCGCAACTGGGTGAAGAGCCTGCGCGACTGATCAGAAACCGCGTGCCACCGCTGCGGCGGCCGACAGCCACGCCCGTTGCGTCGGCGCGGCCAGAGCCCGCAGACGCAGGTGGCCGTCTACCATCTCGCGGTCGAACGGGATCTGCACGACGTCGCGCGCCAGCGGCTGGTACCCGGCGACGACCTCGGCGACATCGGCCGACGAGGCCTTCGGGTCGGCCTGACTGACGACGACCACGGACTCGCGCGCCAGACGCGCCGACCGCTCGTCGCGGTCCTCGAGGGCCTCGAGCAGGAGCGCACCGGCCTCCGCGTGGTCGTCACGGGTGGTGGTCGCGACGACGATCTGGTCGGCGAGCTCGATCATCCGCAACCACATCGGGTCGGACTCGTCGTTGCCGGAGTCGATGATGATGAGGCGGTAGAACTTCGCAGCCACCGCGTGGATCGCATCGACGTCGTCGGGGCTCAGTCGGTTCTCGTGCGCGAGGCGGATCGGCTTCGAGCGGAGCACGTCGTACTTCTCCTGCGGCTGGTGATGCACGAAGTGCGCGAGATCCGCCGACTGACCCTGGGCGCCGAGGAGACGCTGCGTCTGCGGAAGCAGTTCGAGCAGAGTCCTGTCGTGGGCGCCGGTTTCGGTGCGCCAGCCGAGCGTGCCGCGCGTCTGGTTGTTGTCCCAGGCCAGCACACCCGCGCCGCCGTACTGCGCGAACACCGCGGAGAGGAGGACCGTGGCCGGGGTCTTGCCCGCCCCGCCCTTGCCGTTCACGACCGCGACCGTGCGAGGGCCGGGCCAGTGTCGGCTCACGGCGTGCTCATCCTCGCGGACCGCGCGCTCCTGCGCGTTCGGGGCGAGCGAGAAGCCGAGGCGGTTGAGCACGCCGCGGCCTCCATGACGCGCAGGTTCCTCGCGCGGATCCTGCTGCAGGAAGGAACGACGCTCGATGCCCTGCTCGCGCTGAAGGCGGCGGGACGACGCGAGGGGGCCGGTGGCCGGGGTGGGACCAGCAGGTCCCGGCGCACCCTGGAGAGCAGGCGGGGGCGATGGGGGCGAGGCGGGCGCCGACGCCGCGGAGGCGATCGGCTGCACGGGCTGCGCGCCGGGTGCGGCCGGAGCAGGTCGCGTCGGAACCGGGGCCGTCGCGGGCGCGGACGTCGGGGCAGACGGCGCGGCCGGAGCGGGAAGCGGCGTCGGGACGGAGGAGACCATGGGCGGACCCGCGGGGGCGGCCGGCTGGGCAGGCCCGGGATGCCGGGCGGGAGCGGTCGGCTGAGCGAGAGGGGCCGGCCGAGCAGGCGCGGGATGCTGGGCCGGTGCAGTCGGCTGAGTGGGTGGGGCCATGGACGCTCCAGGCATGGGGGGCGTGGCGGCAGAAGCGCCGGGCGCCGGCGACGCGGGCGCCTCGGGGCGCGCGGGGGTGGCGGGCGCTCCTCCGGATGCGGCGGCCGCGGCCTCGGCGCGCGTCGACGGCGCCGTTCGTGCGTCGCCATGGGGTTGGTCCCCGGCCTCAGGCCGCGGGCGGAGGGCGCTGGCCGGAACGGTGGGCCAGTCGTCGTCATCCTGCGGCGAGAGGGGCACGTGCTCGACGATCTCGGGTGCCGGCGGCGGGGGAGTGTTGCCCCGCCGCAGGGGACCTCCGCCGTATGCTTCCCCGTCGCGCGCCATGAACCAACTCCTCATCGACCGAATAGACGTGGTATCGAGGCTACCGCGTGCAGCGCTTCCCTCACCGTCATGTCATTTGGAGCGGACTCCCGCGAAGGCTAGTGTCGTTTCTCGTGCCGGTGATCAGGCGCATCCCATCTCACCTGAGGACGTCATGAACGACTTCGCGCAGTCCCCCTCTCTCACTCTGCTTCCCGCGGTCGATGTGGCCGGTGGCAAGGCCGTGCGGCTGACGCAGGGCGAGGCCGGCACCGAGACCAGCTACGGCGACCCGCTCGACGCCGCCGGGGAATGGGTGTCGCAGGGCGCGAAGTGGATCCACCTCGTCGACCTCGACGCGGCGTTCGGACGCGGCAGCAACGCCCCGATCCTGCGCAAGGTCATCAAGCAGTATCGCAACGTGAACGTGGAGCTGTCCGGCGGCATCCGCGACGACGCGACGCTGGAAGCCGCCCTCGAGAGCGGTGCAACGCGCATCAACCTCGGAACCGCGGCACTGGAGAACCCCGAGTGGGCCGCCGACGTCATCGGTCGCTACGGCGAGGCGATCGCCGTGGGGCTCGACGTGCGCGGCACGACGCTCGCCGCGCGCGGGTGGACGAAGGAGGGCGGCGATCTCTGGGAGGTGCTGGAGCGCCTCGAGGATGCCGGGTGCAGCCGCTACGTCGTCACCGACGTCACCAAGGACGGGACGCTCAAGGGCCCGAACCTCGAACTGCTCCGTGAGGTGACCTCGCGCACCCCGAAGCCCGTCGTGGCATCGGGCGGCATCTCGAACCTCGACGACATCATCGCCCTGCGGGAACTCGTGCCGCTCGGCGTCGAGGGTGCGATCGTCGGAAAGGCCCTCTACGCCGGCGCGTTCACGCTGGCCGAGGCTCTGGATGTCGCGGGGGACTGACGACCACGGCCACCACCACGGCGACTCGGCCGGGGTGCCGTGGGAAGGACGCAGCTTCGAGTCGAATCCGCACGCCGGCGACGACGGATCCGCTGACCCCGCGCTGCTCGCGGCCTTGACGCGCTTCCGGGCGGGAGAGGGGTCGCAGGTCGAGGTCGTCGACGCGTTCCGCGGCGCGCGGGTGCTGATACCCCTGATCGCCGAGAAGGGCGAGGAGGGCGTGGCGCCCAGCGGTCTCGCCGTCGACAAGACGCAGGAGCTGTCGATCGTGACGGTCGCGGCGCCCGACGGACGTCGAGTGCAGCCCGTGTTCTCCTCGGTCCAGACGATGCAGCAGTGGGATGCCACGGCGCGGCCGATCCCGGTCGAGGCCGTGCGCGTGGCTCTGTCGGCATCGGCCGAGGACACGGATCTGATCGTGCTCGACCCGACCGCCGAGACCGAGTTCGTCATCCGGCGCCCTGCCGTCTGGTCGATCGCGCAGGGGCACGCGTGGGAGCCCAGCTTCCTGTCGCCCGAGGTCTTCCGCGCGCTCCAGGAGAGCGTCGCGCACGAGCTCGCCGTGATCGACGTGTCGGTGGCGGCCGGCGATCCGGACGCGCGGCTCCGCGGTCCCGAGCTCATCGTCGTGCTCGAGCTCGTCGACGGGCTCGAACGCGAGGTGCTGGATGCCGTGCTCGCCCGTCTCGCGCAGCGGTGGGCGGCCGACGACCGCATCGCCGTGCTCGCCGACTCGCTCACCGTCAAGCTCCGTCGCTCCGCCTGACGACGGGGACGCCGTCCGGCGCGAGGCGTTTCGTCTCGCGTCGCTCGCCCGACGACCCGGACGGCTCCCTGGCGAACGACAGGGTCAGTTGACCGGGCCGGTCCACTTCTCGCCAGGGCCCTTGCCGATCGGGTCGGGGATGGTCGAGGCCTCGCGGAACGCGAGCTGGAGGGAGCGCAGTCCGTCGCGCAGGGAGCGGGCGTGCATGTCGCTGATCTCCGGTGCGCCGGCGGTGATGAGCCCGGCGAGGGCGTTGATGAGCTTGCGGGCCTCGTCGAGGTCGAGCTGCTCGGCCGCATTCGGGTCGTCGGCGAGGCCGAGCTTGACGGCGGCGGCGCTCATGAGGTGCACGGCGGCGGTGGTGATGACCTCCACGGCGGGCACGTCGGCGATGTCGCGAGTGGCTGACGATGCGGCCTCCTCCTGCCGTGCCCAGCGCTCCTCGCGCTCGCGTGCGGAATCGTCCGATACCTGGTTCGTCACTTCGCCTTGCTCTCTGTTAGACTATGTCGGGCTCCGGAGCGTCATGCTCCGGCACGAAAGAGGATTCACTTCCCACCCGCGCTTGCCGTTCCAGGCTACCGGGTCTTGCACTCCGCCGGATCGCGTCGTCAGATGCGTCCGGTAGACAGGGTGCGAAGCCGGCGTCTGACTGCCGGCGGGTGGGGGACGATTCCGATTTCGCTCGGGATGCAGACAGCATCCCGATGGCCGAATCCCATCGTCTAAGGAGTTCCGCATCAGCGATCCCCGCACCAATGAGCGCATCCGCGTCCCCGAGGTCCGCCTCGTCGGCCCCGCGGGTGAGCAGATCGGCGTCGTCCGCATCGAGGCGGCGCTGCGCCTTGCGCAGGAAGCCGACCTCGACCTCGTCGAGGTGGCCCCCAACTCGAAGCCCCCCGTGGTCAAGATCATGGACTACGGCAAGTTCAAGTACGAAGCCGCCCAGAAGGAGAAGGAAGCTCGCCGCAACCAGGCGAACACCGTTCTCAAGGAGGTCCGCTTCCGTCTGAAGATCGAGGCGCACGACTACACGACGAAGCTCAAGCGCGCCGAGGGCTTCCTCAAGGCCGGTGACAAGGTCAAGGCCATGATCCTGTTCCGCGGTCGGGAGCAGTCGCGTCCCGAGCAGGGTGTGCGTCTCCTGCGCAAGTTCGCCGAGGACGTCGCCGAGCTCGGCACCGTCGAGTCGAACCCGACGATCGACGGTCGCAACATGGTGATGATCGTGGCCCCGCTGAAGAGCAAGTCCGAGGCGAAGCAGGAGCAGAACGCCGTCCGCGATGCCAAGAAGCAGGCAGCCCGTGACGCCAAGCACGAGGCCGATGCTCCGGCCGACGCCGCGGCGGAGTGACGACCGCCCCCACCGACTCCCGCACCGCGGGTTGACCCCGTCGCCTGAGAAGGCGCCATACGAAGGAAGAGAAGATGCCGAAGCAGAAGACCCACTCGGGTGCTAAGAAGCGCTTCAAGATCACCGGCAGCGGCAAGCTGAAGAAGCAGCAGGCGAACATGCGCCACAACCTCGAGCACAAGTCGAGCCGTCGCACCCGTCGCCTGAACCAGGACCAGGTGCTCGCGAAGGCCGACTTCAAGGTCGCCAAGAAGCTCCTCGGCCGCTGACGCGCCGAACGCACGAATAGGAACACACGAAAATGGCAAGAGTCAAGCGGGCAGTAAACGCCCACAAGAAGCGCCGCGTCATCCTCGAGCGCGCGTCCGGCTACCGCGGTCAGCGTTCGCGCCTGTACCGGAAGGCCAAGGAGCAGGTCATCCACTCCCTGGTCTACTCGTACCGGGACCGTCGCAAGCGCAAGGGCGACTTCCGTCGCCTCTGGATCCAGCGCATCAACGCCGCTGCACGCCAGAACGGCATCACGTACAACCGCTTCATCCAGGGCCTCGGCCTCGCGGGCGTGACGGTCGACCGTCGCATGCTCGCCGACCTCGCGGTCAACGACGCGGCCACGTTCGCGACGCTCGTCGAGACGGCCAAGAAGGCTCTGCCTTCCGACGTCAACGCGCCGAAGTCGGCCGCGTAAGCAGCTCGTCAGTACAGAGGGCGCCTTCCTCCGGGAAGGCGCCCTCTGTCGTTCCCCCGCTGTTCTCCGCGGATCCGCGTCCGTCGTTCCCTAGACTGAGATCGTGCTGGAGAACCCCCGGTCCCCCCGAGTCCGTGCCGTCGCGAAGCTGACCAAGCGCAGTGCGCGCGCAGAGACGGGTCTGTTCCTGTCGGAGGGACCGCAGGCGGTCCGCGAGGCGCTCACGTACAGTCCCGAGGCGATCGTCGAGCTCTTCGCGACTCCGACGGGCTGGGACAAGCACCCCGACATCCGGGCGAAGGCGTCGGATGCCGACGTCAGAGTCGAGCTCGTCACCGAGTACGTGCTCAACGCGATGGCCGACACGGTCACGCCGCAGGGGCTCGTCGCCGTCGTCCGGCAGACGCCGACCTCGGTGCGCGCGATCTTCGACGCGTCTCCGCGCCTCGTCGCGATCTGCGAGGAGATCCGCGACCCTGGCAACCTGGGAACCATCATCCGGGCGGCGGACGCGGCCGGCGCGGATGCGGTGGTGCTCACCGGCCGCACGGTCGACCCGTACAACCCGAAGGTCGTGCGCGCGACGACGGGATCGCTCTTCCATCTCCCGGTGTCCGTGGGCGCCGAACTCGACGACGTCGTCACGCGCGCGCACGACGCCGGACTCACGATCCTCGCCGCCGACGTCAAGGGCGACGATCTGCTGCAGGCACGCGCTGAGGGGGTGCTCGCTCAACCGACGGGGTGGCTGTTCGGAAACGAGGCTCGTGGACTCGACGACGACGCCCTCGACAGGGCTGACCGGGTTCTCAAGCTGCCGATCTTCGGTCGAGCGGAGTCGTTGAACCTCGCCACCGCGGCGAGCGTGTGCCTGTACGAGAGCGCCTTCGCGCAGCGCGCCGGCACCGCTGGCTGACCTTCTTCCTGAGACCGCCCTCGAATCTTCGACGGACACCCTGACTGGTAGGGTTTGTCCCTGCGCGTGGGCGGAGAAGGGGACCGGGGTCGATGCGGATTCTGATCGTGGAGGACGACGAGCGCGTCGCCGCCGCCCTCGACGCATTCCTCGCGCGATCCGGCTACGCGACGGTCCGCGCGGCTGACGGAGCCGCGGCGCTCGACCTCCTCGGCGCCGACACAGAGGTCGTCCTTCTGGATCTCGGCCTTCCCGACGTCGATGGCATCGATCTGTGCCGCCGCATCCGCGGCCGCTCCGACGTCCCCATCGTGATCGTGACGGCGCGCAACCAGGTCACTGAGCGTATCAAGGGGCTGCGCGCCGGTGCCGACGACTTCGTGGTCAAGCCGTACGACGTGCACGAGCTGCTCGCCCGCATCGAGGCGGTCACGAGACGGTCTCGCCCCGTGCGCCCGGAGTCGGAGGGCCTCGTCGATCTCGAGGGCGGCGCGGTGCGCATCGACCTCGTAGCCCGTCAGGTGGTTGTCGACCGAGAGCCCATCGAGTTGACGCGCAAGGAGTTCGACATCGTCGCAGTGCTCGCGCGGTACCCCGGCGTCGCCGTGCCGAAGGAGCGGTTGATCCGAGAGGTGTGGAACACCGATTGGCGGGGCTTCGGCCACTCGCTGGAGGTCCACGTCGGGGCGATCCGTCGCAAAGCGGGGCAGCGTCGGCTGATCGAGACCGTGCGCGGCGTCGGCTATCGGCTGGCGGGCTGACGGTGCGCAGGCGCCTCGTCGTCGTGTTCCTCGTCCCGCTGGTCGCGATCCTCGTGTCGCTCGGCGGCGTCACGGCGTGGAGCGCGACACGCAGCATCCAGCAGACCTTCTACACCGAGCAGCTGGGCGACCTCGCGTACTTCGTGACCAGTGCGAGGCAGGCCCTTCGCTCGGGCAGCGCCACCGTGATCGATGCGGAGGTGCGCCGGTTCCACGAGGTGTACGACATCGATGTGCGGGTCTTCGATCTGACGGGCACGGCGTGGGCGAAGGGCGACCGTGAGGGCGATGTGCTCTCCGACGAGGAGACGGCGCGCGTGGGCCTCGCATTGTCCGGCCGGCGGGCGGAGGCTCCGGCGCCGGTTTTCCCATGGAGCATCGCCGAGTCTTCGCTGGTCGAACCGGTCTTCGACGATGGAGACGTCATCGGCGCGGTCATGGTGTCGGCCGACACCGCCGCGCCGCGGGCGGAGATCGTGCAGCAGGTCATCGTGCTCTCGCTCGTGTCCGTCGTCACGGTGGGCCTCGGCATCCTGCTCGTGATGCAGCTCGCGCGGTGGGTGCTCTCGCCCGTGCGGCGACTCGACGAGGCGATGATCGCCATAGAGCGCGGCGAGATGGACGCGCGCGTCGCGGAGGACACGGGGCCGCCGGAGTTGCGTCGGATGACGCGGGTGTTCAACGGCATGGCCGACGAGATCGAGCGGGTGATGACGAGGCAGCAGGAGTTCGCGCTCAACGCGTCGCACGAGCTGCGCAATCCTCTCAACGCGCTGCTTCTCCGCGTCGAGCACCTGTCGACGGGACTCGGCGACGACTGGCGCGACGATGTCGAGGAGACACGGGAGGAGGGTCGGCGCCTGGTGCGCATCCTCGAGACGCTGCTGAGTCTCGCCAGGGGCGGCCGCGGCGACACCGCGATCTCGGCGGTGGACCTGACCGCACTCGCCGGGCGACGCGCGGAGGCGTGGCGCGACGTGGCCGGTCAGCGGGGGATCTCCGTCGTGGCACCGAGGGGCGAGCCGGTGATGAGCGCGACCGACCGCACGATCGTCGAGAGCGCTCTGGATGCCGTGATCGACAACGCCGTGAAGTACTCGACGCCCGATTCGGTCGTGGTGGTCGCGGCGCAGCGAGACGAGAGCGTGTGCCGGCTGACCGTGCGGGACCAGGGGCCGGGTCTCACCGAGGCGCAGGCTGCTGCGGCGACCGATCGGTTCTGGCGCAGCGACGACAGGGGAGACACCCCGGGGTCAGGGCTGGGGCTCGCGATCGCGAGCGATCTGCTCGATTCCCTGGGGGCCGAGCTGCTCGTCGAATCCCCCGAGAGCGGCGGACTTCTCGTCACCCTCCTCCTGCCGGACGGAGTGCACTCATGAGACGTCGTCTCCTCGGGCAGCGCATCGTCGCCGGCGTGATCGCCGTGCTGATGGTCGGGTCGATGAGCGCGTGCTCGCCGCGGTCTGCGGAGTGGGGCGACACCGACTACGAGATCGCGGGAGGCGGGGCGAACGGCGTCTACTTCGCCTACGGTGAAGGGCTCGCCGCTGAGCTCGGGTCCGGCTTGGACGTGCGCATGACGGCCGTGCAGACCGCCGGTTCGGTCGACAACCTGCTCCGCGTCGGTTCGGGGGAGGCTCTGCTCGGCTTCGCGCAGGGGGACGCCGCAGCGGATGCCGTGGAGGGCGAGGGTGTGTTCCGGGATCCGCTTCCCGTGCAGGCCGTCGCCCGCCTCTACGACGAGTACTTGCACGTCGTGGTGCGCGCGGACTCGGACATCGACGGGCTCGACGACCTCGCAGGTCGGGTCGTCTCGCTGGGAGCGGAGAACTCGGGCGTCAACGTCATCGCCTCGCGGGTGCTGGATGCGGCGGAGGTCGACCCCGCATCGATCAGCGACCCGGAGCTCGGACTCGCGGCATCGATAGACGCGCTGCAGAGGGGCGGGATCGACGGGTTCTTCTGGGTCGGGGGCGTTCCCACCCCCGGGATCGCCGAGCTCGCGCAGACGACCCCGGTACGGCTTCTGCCGATCGAGCAGAACTGGGTGAACCGGGTCAACGAACGCTACTCGTACGCCTACCGACCCTCCGACCTCCCGGTCGGCCTCTACGGGCTGGAGTCGTCCGAGCCGACGCTCGCCGTGCCGAACTACCTGGTGACCTCGGGCGACACTCCGGCCGGTGTGGTGCGCGACGTGCTTCGGGGACTCTTCGACGGGCGCACCCGGCTCGCACACGATGTGCCGGCCGCCGCACTCCTCGACCGCATCCAGGCGATCTTCACCGGTCCCGTTCCCCTGCACCCCGGCGCGATCCAATACTTCCGCGAGCAGCGCGACTGACGCCTCAAGAAATCCTCAAGAAGTTCTCGTCCCGGCGTCGCGCTCTGCCAATCTGGGGTCGATCGCGCATGATTCGACGGAGAATTCCTATGCCACAGTCCCGACGCCCTGCCCGCAGGCGAGGACCTCGGCATCCCGTCGTCTCAACGCTCGATCGCATCGGATCGGAGGCTTGCTGCCTCGAGCTCCTTGGGGGAGGAGCACGGCAGCAGGGACGCCCCCACGGTTCGCGGGGGCGGACCGGGGGGGCACTCCGCCACCGAGGCGGAACCGCCGCGATCAGGGGATTACGAACGTGTAAATCTCCCCGAGTCCGCCTGGAGCCGCGTCACACACGTGGTTAGTTTGGAGAAATGATGACCTCTGATAAGCCCCTCGTCGTGGTCGACGACGTGCAGAAGCACTACGGCGACTTCCAGGCGCTCACGGATATCAACCTCACGGTGAACGCCGGCGAGGTCGTGGTCGTGATCGGACCTTCGGGTTCCGGCAAGTCCACCCTGTGCCGCACGATCAATCGCCTCGAGACCATCACGAGCGGAACGATCAGCATCGACGGCAAGGCCCTGCCCGCGGAGGGCAAGGGGCTCGCGAACCTCCGCGCCGACGTGGGCATGGTCTTCCAGTCGTTCAACCTCTTCGCCCACCTGACGATCCTCGAGAACGTGACGCTCGGCCCGATCAAGGTCCGCGGCATGAAGAAGGCGGATGCCGAGAAGGAGGCCATGGCCCTGCTCGAGCGGGTGGGGGTCGCGCAGCAGGCGTCCAAGCTTCCCGCCCAGCTCTCCGGCGGACAGCAGCAGCGCGTCGCGATCGCGCGCGCCCTGGCGATGCATCCCAAGGTCATGCTCTTCGACGAGCCCACCAGCGCGCTCGACCCCGAGATGATCAACGAGGTGCTCGACGTCATGGTCGAGCTCGCTCAGGAGGGCATGACGATGATCGTCGTCACGCACGAGATGGGCTTCGCGCGCAAGGCCGCCGACCGCGTCGTCTTCATGGCGGACGGCCAGATCGTGG
Source organism: Microbacterium hydrocarbonoxydans (assembly GCF_023715885.1). Lineage (GTDB taxonomy): Bacteria > Actinomycetota > Actinomycetes > Actinomycetales > Microbacteriaceae > Microbacterium > Microbacterium hydrocarbonoxydans_C. Next base: position 610,838 of record NZ_JAMBOY010000003.1, read on the forward strand.
AAGAGGCGAAGCCCGAGGAGTTCTTCACGAACCCGAAGAGCGACCGGGCCAAGGACTTCCTCTCGAAGCTCCTCACGCACTGAAACCCTCGCGCACCCCGCACACACTTCACAGACCCTGCACCCACAGCACACGAAGGAGACGCACATGCGACGCACACGGACACTGGCAGGACTCGGTATCGCAGCCGCAGCACTGCTCGCCCTGACCGCCTGCAACAGCGGCAGCCCCTCGAACCCCGGCGGAGGCACCGGCGGCGACGAGGGCGGAGAGGACTCGACCTGGTTCGAGGTGGCGACGGACGTCGACCTCGAGGGCAGCCCGACGTTCGACGCCATCAAGGAGCGCGACAAGGTCGTCATCGGCGTCAAGGAGGACCAGCCCGGTCTCGGCTACCTCGACGTCACGACCAACGAGCGCACGGGATTCGACGTGGACATCGCTCGCTGGATCGCGGCGTCGCTCGGCTACGACGAGGACAAGATCGAGTTCAAGCCGATCGCCTCGGCCAACCGCGAGCAAGCGATCACGAACGGTGACATCGACTACTACGTCGGCACGTATTCGATCACCGACAAGCGCAAGGAGCAGATCGCGTTCGCAGGTCCGTACTTCATCACCGGACAGGGCCTCCTCGTCGCCGCCGACAACGACGACATCAAGAGCGAAGCGGACCTGAACGCGGACACCACGGTGTGCTCGGCGACCGGCTCCACGCCGATCCAGAACATCCGCACGAACTACCCGGAGGTTCCGACCAAGGAGTTCGACCTGTACTCCGCGTGCGTCGAGGCTCTGCTCTCGGGCGAGGTCCAGGCTGTCACGACCGACCAGGCGATCCTGATCGGCTACGCGGCGCAGGACCCCGACAACCTCAAGGTCGTCGGCGAGCCGTTCACGGAGGAGCGCTACGGCGTGGGCCTCGCGAAGGACGACGCCGCGCTGCAGGAGTTCATCAACACGATGTTCACCGACGGTGGCGACATCTGGCAGGCGATCTTCGACAAGAACCTCGGCTCCTCGGGCATCGAGGTCACCCAGCCGGCCGTCGACTGATCGACTGAACGACCCGAGGGGGCGGCTCGAGTGGCCGCCCCCTCCTCAGAACCCAGAAGGGGAGGACGGCGTGGACGTCATCTTCGGAAACACCGACCTGTGGGGGAGGGCGCTGGGCAACACCCTGCTGATCTTCTTCGGCGGCGGTGTCCTCGCTCTCGTCCTCGGCATCATCGTGGGCGCCATGCGGGTCTCGCCCGTCCCGATCGCGCGCGGCGTCGGCACGGTGTACGTGAACCTCATCCGCAACACCCCACTGACGCTCGTCTTCTTCTTCTTCGTCTTCGGCTACCCCCAGCTGGGACTGCCGAAGCTCAGCACCACCATCCTCGGCATCCTGGCTATCGGCATCTACACCGCGACCTACGTCGCGGAGGTGCTGCGTGCCGGCATCAACACCGTTCCCGTCGGGCAGGCCGAGGCCGCCAGGGCGATCGGCCTCCCGTTCGGGCAGGTCATGTCTCTGGTCGTCCTCCCGCAGGCCTTCCGCTCGGTCGTCCCGCCCATGATGAGCGTGTTCATCGCCCTGCTCAAGAACACCACGGTCGCCGCGGGCTTCTCGGTCCTCGAGCTGGGAGCCATCCGCTCCTACCTCAGCGAGCGCGGTGAGAACGCGCTCGTCGTGCTCCTGTGGGTCGCGGCGATCTTCGTCGCCCTCGTCCTGCTGCTCAGCTGGCTCCAGCGGTATCTCGAGAACAAGTGGAGGATCGCGCGATGACTTCCGTCCTGTACGACGTCCCCGGTCCCAAGGCGATCCTCCGGAACCGCCTCCTCGGGGTGGCGACCGTCGTCGTCATCCTCGCCCTGCTCGGCTTCATCGTCTGGCGCTTCGCGGTCAGCGGGCAGTTCGACGCATCGCGCTGGTACGTCTTCACCTTCAGCGCCGTGTGGACGCAGATCTTCGGCGCCCTGGGGCGCACCCTCGCGGCATTCGCCCTCGCAGGTGTGCTGAGCCTCGTCGTCGGGTTCGTCCTCGCCATCGGTCGTCTGTCGGATCACGCGTGGATCCGCGTGCCCGTGACCGTCGTCACCGAGGTCTTCCGCGCGGTTCCCGTGCTCGTGCTCATGATGCTGCTGTACTACGGACTGCCGACGGTCGGCGTCAAGATGGAACCCTACTGGGCCGTCGTGATCGCCCTCATGGTCTACAACGGCTCCGTGCTCGCCGAGGTCATCCGCGCGGGCGTCGAGTCGCTGCCCCGTGGTCAGAAGGAGGCCGGCTACGCGATCGGCCTACGCAAGAGCGGCGTCATGCGCCTCATCCTCCTGCCGCAGGCGATCCGCGCCATGCTGCCCGTGATCGTCGCCCAGCTTGTCGTGACGCTCAAGGACACCGCGCTCGGGTTCATCATCACGTACCCCGAGTTGCTGTACTTCGCGAAGCAGCTGACCTCGCAGCAGGGACGCCCCGTGCTGCAGTCCGCGTTCGTGATCGGCGGCATCTACATCGTCATGTGCCTCATCCTGTCGGGCATCGCTCGCTGGCTGGAGATCCGCACCCGGCGGTCGCCCAAGCTCCGCGGAGGAGCAGGCGCACCCGGCGGCCCGAATGAGGGACCGGACCCTCGTCAGCACGAGGGTGGCACGAACACCGAGCTGATCGCCATGCAACGCGGCGCAGGCAGGTTCGACGGCACGAGTACCGGCGCAGGCGGCGTCTGATCGCTTCGCCGCCCGCCGGTAGACTCGACTCTCGTGTCTGAGTCTCTCGAAATCACCCCGGAGGCGGTCGAAGCCGCTGTCGCGGCGGCGCTCGATGCCATCGCCGCGGCAGGCGACACCGCCGAGCTGAAAGCCGCCCGAGCGGCGCACGTCGCGGAGGGGTCGCCGCTCGCGGTGCTCAACGCCTCGATGCGTCAGGTCGCCCCCGAGAACAAGGCGGCGTTCGGCAAGCTCGTGGGGCAGGGACGCGGCCGCGTGACCCAGGCCCTCGCCGCCAAGGAGTCGGAGCTGGCCGCCGCCGAGGTCGCGGCCCGGCTGGAGTCCGAGCGCGTCGACATCACCGCGGTCTCTTCGCGGTCGCGCGTCGGCGCCCGGCACCCGCTCACCCTGCTCAGCGAGCAGATCTCCGACATCTTCGTCGGCATGGGGTGGGAGATCGCCGAGGGCCCGGAGCTCGAGCACGAATGGTTCAACTTCGACGCGCTGAACTTCGACGTCGATCACCCCGCACGCCAGGAGCAGGACACGTTCTACGTCGACCCCACTTCGCGTCACCTCGTCATGCGCACGCACACGAGTCCGGTGCAGGTGCGCTCGATGCTCGACCGCGACGTTCCGATCTACGTGCTCTGCCCCGGCCGCGTCTACCGGACCGACGAGTTCGACGCGACGCACCTGCCGGTGTTCACGCAGTTCGAGGGCCTCGTGATCGACAAGGGCATCTCGATGGCCCACCTGAAGGGCACGCTCGACCACGTCGCGCGCCAACTCTTCGGCCCGGAGGCGAAGACCCGCTTCCGCACGAACTTCTTCCCGTTCACCGAGCCTTCGGCGGAGCTCGACCTGTGGCACCCGACCTTCAAGGGCGGCGCGCGCTGGATCGAGTGGGGCGGATGCGGCATGGTGAACCCGAACGTGCTGCGCGCGGCGGGGATCGACCCCGACGTGTACAGCGGCTTCGCGTTCGGAATGGGCGTCGAGCGGGCACTCATGTTCCGCAGCGACGTGCAGGACATGCGCGACATGGCCGAGGGCGATGTCCGTTTCAGCGAGCAGTACGGGATGGTGGTGTGATGCGCGTCCCGCTCTCGTGGCTGCGTGAATACGTCGATGTCGCAGCCGATGCGACGCCTGAGGACGTCCTCGCGGCGATGGTCTCCGTCGGGTTCGAGGAGGAGGACGTCCACCGCTTCGACCTGGAGGGTCCGATCGTCGTCGGCCAGGTGCTGTCGCTCGAGCCGGAACCCCAGTCGAACGGCAAGACGATCAACTGGTGCCAGGTCGACGTCGGCGAGGAGAACGGCGGCGTCCGCGGCATCGTCTGCGGCGCGCACAACTTCGTCGTCGGCGATAAGGTCGTGGTGACGCTTCCCGGAGCCGTGCTGCCAGGGCCGTTCCCCATCGCGGCGCGCAAGACCTACGGGCATGTGTCCGACGGCATGATCGCCTCGGCGCGCGAACTCGGCCTTGGCGACGAGCACAACGGCATCCTCGTGCTGTCGGATCTCGGCATCGACGCCCCCGTCGGCGCCGACGCGATCGCGCTGCTCGGCCTCGACGACGTCGCGGTGGACGTGAACGTCACGCCCGACCGCGGCTACGCGTTCTCGGTGCGCGGCATCGCCCGCGAGTACTCGCACGCGACGGGCGCGGAGTTCCGCGACCCCGCCGAGCGGGACTTCGCCGAGCTGCAGCCGGGAACCGGCCACACCGCCATCGTCGACGACTCCGCTCCCATCCGGGGCCGGGTCGGGGCGAGCGAGTTCGTCACTCGCGTCGTGCGCGGGGTCGACCCCTCGCGTCCTACGCCCCCGTGGATGATCGCGCGCCTGTCGCTCGCCGGCATGCGGTCGCTCGGCGTGCTGATCGACATCACCAATTACGTGATGCTCGAGCTCGGCCAGCCCCTGCACGGCTACGACCTCGACAAGCTCCAGGGCGGCATCACCGTCCGCCGCGCGACGCCCGGCGAGAAGATGACGACCCTCGACGGTCAGGAGCGGAAGCTCCACGTCGAGGACCTGCTCATCACCGACGACTCCGGCCCGATCGGCCTCGCCGGGGTGATGGGAGGCGGCACCACCGAGATGAGCGAGACGACCGCGAACGTGCTGATCGAGGCGGCGACCTTCGATCCCGTCACGATCGCCCGCACGGCCCGCCGGCACAAGCTGCCGAGCGAGGCGTCCAAGCGCTTCGAGCGCGGTGTCGACCCGCTCGTGCCGTTCGTCGCGGCCCGTCGCGCCGCCGACCTCATGGTCGAGCTGGCCGGAGGAACGCTGACGGACGAGGGCGGCGCGCTCTTCGCCGAGATCTTCGTCGCCGAGATCGAGCTCCCCGCCGGCTTCGTGCAGGGGCTCATCGGCGTGGATTACACGGATGCCGAGATCACGGACGCTCTGACGATGATCGGAGCCGAGGTCGCTCCCGTGACGGGCGAGAGCGCGGAAGAAGCCGGCTGGACCGTCATCCCGCCGACCTGGCGTCCCGACATCACCGACAAGTGGTCGCTGGCCGAGGAGGTCGCGCGCATCCACGGGCTCGACCGCATCCCGTCCGTGCTGCCCACCCCGCCGTCCGGGCGGGGTCTGACCGCCCACCAGCAGGGGCGTCGTCGCGTCGCGAACGCTCTCGCCGCGGCGGGTCTCGTCGAGACGCCGTCGTTCCCGTTCACGACGGAGGCGCAGAACGATCTGCACGGGTCGGCATCGGGTGAGCACCTGCCCAGCATCCGGCTGGCGAATCCGCTCGACGGGTCGGCGCCGTACCTGCGTCGCTCGCTCGTCCCCGGGCTGCTGCAGACCGCGCACCGCAACATCTCGCGCGGCCTGACCGATCTCGCGCTGTTCGAGACCGGTGTCGTCTTCCTTCCCGAGCCCGGCGTCACGTACGGCACCGACGAGGTGCCGCCGCTGGGTGAGCGTCCCTCGGACGAGACCCTCGCGCAACTGAACGCGTCGATCCCGCCGCAGCGCCGCCATGTCGCCGTGCTGCTCACCGGCAATACGGCGGCGCGCCAGCCGGGCCGCGCAGCAGAGCCCTCCGGCCTTTCGGAAGCGCTGGATGCCGTGCGCGTCATCGGCGAAGCGGCCGGCGTCACGATCGACGTCGCCCAGTCGCAGCGCGCGGCGCTGCACCCGGGACGCACGGGCCTGCTCACGGTCGACGGCGCCGAGGTCGGGTACGTGGGCGAGCTCCACCCCGACGTCGCCTCCGCCGCGGACCTGCCCGGCCGCGCGACCGTGGTCGAGCTCGACCTCGACGGCATCCTGTCGCTCGCCGGCGCGAAGTCCGTCGCGCCTTCGCTGTCGACGTTCCCTGCGGCGACGCAAGACGTCTCGCTCGTCGTGCCCGCCGAGGTGCCGGCGGGTGATGTTCGCGCAGCCCTCGTCGTGGGCGCGGGCGAGCTGCTCGAGTCCGTGCGTCTCGTCGACGACTACCGCGGCGACGGGCTGCCGGACGGTGCCAAGAGCCTCACGTTCGCGTTGCGTTTCCGCGCCGACGATCGCACGCTCACGGCCGCGGAGGCGACCGAGGCCAAGCTCGCGGGTGTCGCCGTCGCCACCGAGCGCTTCGGAGCTTCGATCCGGGACTGAACCCGAGCCACGTGCCGTATCCCGACAGCGGATGCGGCACGTGTTCGAGCCCGCTCACCGTTATCGTGGCGAGATGACGACAGTGAACCCGCACCCCACGCCGCCGTCGGTACCGCACGGTACGCGAGCGCTCGGTGAGCCGCCGTTTCTCGCGCCCGGGGATCAGATCGACTGGCACTACCGCAAGCCCGGGTGGCTGCGCGGCGAGCCGTCGACGATCACGCCGATGCGGGTCGTGCGAGACGACGAGCGCGGGCTCGTCGCCTGGCTCGCGCCGGGGACGGAGCAGGAGGGGCAGGGCGCGGCCGACGGGCAGCGTGTGCGCTCGGTTCCGCTCGAGCGGCGCTGGCTCGAACCGCGTCGGCGCATCGTCGAGGAGTGGGTGGGCAACGGCATCCTGCGGATCGCCCCGGCCGGTAAGCCCTGGTCGGTGTGGTTGTTCTGGAGCGGTGTCCGCGGCGACGACTGGACCCTCGCCGAGTGGTACGTGAACCTCGAGAACGCGCACCTGCGCACCGACCGCGAGACGTTCACCTCGGACCATGTGCTCGACGTCGAGATCGGGCGGGACGGACAGATCGTCATGGAGGACGAGGACGAGCTCGTAGCCGCCGTCGAACAGGGCCGCCTGGACGCCGACCAGGCCGCCGAGATCGAGGCGCACGCGGCGGCGGCCATCGCCTCGTTCACCGCCGGAGACTGGCCGTTCGACCCGGAGTGGATCGCCTGGCGCCCCGACTCCGCCTGGACCGTGCCGGTTCTCGACGGGCTCGAGGACTTGCGCGTGCCCTGACGAGCCTCCGCTGACAGCGGATGCCTCTTCCGTCGCGGCGAGGATGCTGATGACATGAGTGCATGACGGATGTACTGATCCTCGGCGGGACGGGATGGTTGTCGGGGCGCATCGCGCAACGCTGGCTGCTGTCGGGTGCGGCGGTGACCTGTCTCGCGCGAGGCGAGCGCCCGGCGCCCGACGGAGCGACGCTCGCGATCGGCAACCGGGACGATCCGGGCGCGTACGACGTCGTCTCGCGCACCGACTGGGATCACGTCGTCGACATCTCGTCGCGAGCCGAACACGTGCGCGGGGCCGTCGACGCGCTCTGGGAGCGGGCGAGTCGCTGGACGTATGTCTCGTCGATGTCGGTCTACGCCGACGACATGACGATCGACGCCGACGAGACCGCGCCCCTCGTCGCTGCAGCCGCGTCCCGCGACGACGATTACGGTGCTCAGAAGGTCGCCGCTGAAAACACCGTTCGCGAGCTGAGGGACGACCGAACGCTGATCGTCCGGCCGGGGCTCATCGTCGGCGACGGCGATCCGAGCGATCGGTTCGGCTATTGGGCCGCCGCGTTCCTCCGGGCACACGACGAGTCCGTGCTCGTCCCGGTCACGAGCGGCCGGGAGGTGCAGGTCATCGACGCCGACGATCTCGCGCAGTTCGTCGTGACGACCACGGCCACGGGCGTCGTGAACGCCATCGGAGACCGGCATCCGTTCGCCGATGTGCTGTCGCTGTTCCGCGCCCGTGCGCGGCACGACGGGGAGGTGGTGGAGGCCGACGACGACTGGCTGGTGGCCCACGGCGTCGACTACTGGATGGGCGAGCGGTCGCTCCCGCTCTGGCTCCCCGCCGACATGCCGGGCTTCATGTGTCGCTCGAACGATCGCTATCGCGAGGCGGGCGGCGAGCTCCGACCTCTCGCCGACACCGTGGCGAGCGTGATCGCCGACGAGGACGAACGGGGCGTCGATCGCCCGCGGCGCGCCGGACTCACCCGCGACGACGAACTCGCCCTGCTGCGCCTCCTCGGCCCACACGGGCGGCGCGACGTCATCTGACCACGCCGATTTGCGCGTGCCGCGGCGGCCACGCTATCGTCGCGGCATGCCTTCGGCCGCCATCGCCACCCTGACGCTCGCTCCGAGCGTCATCGCTGTGCGCCGACGCCGCGGCGGCCGCCGACTCTAGGCGACCCCGCGCTCCTGCCTGCCCGGCGGTCGAGTAACGGTGTCGCCGCCCCGGCCTCCGACACCACCCCCGATTCCTCGAGGGGTCCGACCGTTAAGGTAGAAGAATGACGTATTCCGTCGCCGTCTCCGGCGCATCCGGCTACGCGGGCGGCGAGATCCTGCGCCTCCTGGCCGCTCATCCCGACATCGAGATCCGCACCGTCACGGCGCACTCGAACGCCGGGCAGCCGCTCGTCCAGCACCAGCCCCACCTGCGCTCCCTCGCGCACCTGACTCTGCAGGACACGACCCCCGAGGTCCTCGCCGGGCACGACATCGTCTTCCTCGCGCTGCCGCACGGACAGTCGGGCCAGTACACCGACGCGCTCGGAGACACGCCGCTCGTCATCGACGCCGGCGCGGACCACCGGCTCACGGCGCAGGGCGCCTGGGACGCGTTCTACGGCGGAGCCTTCCACGACGCCTGGACCTACGGCGTGCCCGAGCTGCTGGTCGGAGGAGTCAAGCAGCGCGAGAATCTGCGGGGCGCGACGAGGATCGCGGCGCCCGGCTGCAACGCCTCGACCGTGAGTCTGAGCCTCGCACCGGGCGTCGCCGCCGGTGTCATCGACCCCGGCGACATCGTGTCCGTGCTCGCGGTCGGTCCCTCCGGCGCGGGCAAGAGCCTCAAGACCAATCTGCTCGCGAGCGAGATCCTCGGCTCCGCCAACCCGTATGCCGTAGGGGGCACGCACCGGCACATCCCCGAGATCCGGCAGGCGCTCGCCGCGGCATCCGGTCGCGAGGCCACCGACTCCGGCATCCGCATCTCGTTCACGCCCGTGCTCGTGCCGATGGCGCGCGGCATCCTCGCGACATCGACGGCGCCGATCGTCGAGGGCGTCACCGACGCCGAGATCCGCGCAGCCTGGGAGTCCGCGTACGGCGACGAGACCTTCGTGCAGCTGCTGCCCGCCGGGGAGTTCCCCCGCACCGCCGACGTCCTCGGCGCGAACACCGCGCTCATGGGACTCGCGATCGACCGGGCCGCGAACCGCGTGACCGTCGTGACGGCCGTCGACAATCTCGTCAAGGGCACCGCCGGCGCCGCCGTGCAATCCATGAACCTCGCGCTGGGGCTCCCCGAGTCCCGCGCCCTCTCAGTGAACGGAGTCGCGCCGTGAGCGTCACCGCCCCCGCAGGATTCGAGGCGGCCGGAGTCGCCGCCGGACTCAAGTCGACCGGCAAGCCGGATGTCGCCGTCGTCGTCAACCGCGGGCCCCGCAAGGTGGGCGCCGCTGTGTTCACCAGCAACCGGGCGAAGGCCAACCCCATCATCTGGTCGCAGCAGGCGGTCGCCGATCGGGTGGTCGAGGCCGTGGTGCTCAACTCCGGCGGCGCGAACTGCTTCACCGGAAGCTTCGGATTCCAGACCACGCATCAGACCGCCGAGAAGGCCGCCGAGCTGCTGGGCGTCAGCGCGGGCGACGTGCTCATCTGCTCGACCGGCCTCATCGGCGTGGGTGACGAGGTGTTCCGGGGCAAGGTGCTCGCTGGTACGGAGCAGGCCATCGGGGAGCTCTCAGCGGACGGCGGAGAGCTCGCGGCCGAGGCCATCATGACCACCGACAGCGTGTCGAAGACCGCGGTCGTGAGCCGCGACGGATGGACGATCGGCGGCATGGCCAAGGGCGCGGGCATGCTCGCGCCCGGGCTCGCGACGATGCTCGTCGTCATCACGACGGATGCCGTGCTCGAGCCCCTCGAGGCCGACGCCGCGCTGCGGGCTGCGACCGGTCGCACGTTCGATCGCCTCGACTCGGACGGGTGCATGTCGACCAACGATCAGGTGACGCTCCTCGCCAACGGGGCCTCGGGTATCGCGCCCGCTCTCGACGACTTCGGCGCCGCGCTCCGCGAGCTCTGTCAGGAGCTCGCCGTGAAGCTGCAGGGCGACGCCGAGGGGGCGAGCCACGACATCACGATCGAGGTGCAGCATGCCGCCTCGGAGTCGGATGCCGTCGAGGTCGGCCGTTCCGTCGCCCGCAACAACCTCTTCAAGGCCGCGATCTTCGGCAACGACCCCAACTGGGGCCGAGTGCTCGCGGCGATCGGCACGACGAACGCGCAGTTCGACCCGTACGACGTGGACGTGTGGATGAACGGCGTCCGTGTGTGCAGCGAGGGCGGCCCCGACCGTCCGCGCGAGGAGGTCGACCTGACCCCGCGGGCCACGCACCTCGTCATCGACCTCAAGGTCGGCGACGAGACGGCGACGATCCTCACCAACGACCTCACCCACGACTACGTGCACGAGAACAGCGCCTACGCCTCATGACCGACATCCAGGACACCACGCCGGACGTCGCCGCCGTGAAGGCGTCGACGCTCATCGAATCCCTGCCGTGGCTGAAGAAGTTCCGCGACCAGATCGTCGTCGTCAAGTACGGCGGCAACGCGATGGTCTCGGACGAGCTGCAGGAGGCTTTCGCGCAGGACATCGCGTATCTGCGCTACGTCGGCGTGCTGCCGGTCGTCGTGCACGGCGGCGGGCCGCAGATCTCGAACATGCTCGAGCGCCTCGAGATCCCCAGCGAGTTCAAGGGCGGCTACCGCGTCACGAACACGGAGGCCATCAGTGTCGTGCGCATGGTGCTCACCGGACAGGTGAACCCGCAGCTCGTGTCGAAGATCAACTCGCACGGTCCGATCGCGACCGGCCTCAGCGGGGAGGACGCCGGTCTCTTCGGAGGCCGCCGCCGCGGGGTCGTCATCGACGGAGAGGAGATCGACCTCGGTCGAGTCGGCGACGTCGTACAGGTCGATCCCACCCCGGTGCTCGACCACCTCGCCGCCGGACGGGTCCCCGTGGTGTCGAGCATCGCGCCGGACCTCGACCACCCGGGTCAATCGCTCAACGTGAACGCCGATGCCGCGGCGGCCGCGCTCGCCGTGGCGCTGAAGGCACGCAAGCTCGTCATCCTCACCGACGTGCCCGGACTCTACGCCGACTGGCCCAACCGCGACTCCCTCGTGTCGCATCTGACCTCGGAGGCGCTCGTCGAGATGCTGCCTTCTCTGGAGTCGGGGATGATCCCGAAGATGCGCGCGTGCCTGGATGCGGTCGAGGGCGGCGTCGACGCCGCGGCGATCATCGACGGACGGGTGCCGCATTCGGTGCTCGTCGAACTCTTCACCAGCAAGGGGATCGGAACAGAAGTGGTCAAGGGAAGCGCGGGGACGACAGCATGAGCACCTGGCAGGATGATGCCGAGAACGATCTGGTCCTCAACGCGGGACGCCGTCTCGCCCTGCTGACGCGCGGCGAGGGATCGTACCTCTGGGACGCGGACGGAACCCGTCACCTCGACTTCCTCGCCGGCATCGCCGTGACCTCGCTCGGCCACGCGCACCCGGTGTTCGTCGACGCTGTCTCGACGCAGGCGGCGACCCTCGCCCACGTGTCGAACTACTTCGCAACGCCGCCGCAGCTCGCTCTCGCAGCGCGCCTCAAGCGCCTCGCCGGCGCGGGCATCGACGGCCGCGTCTTCTTCTCGAACTCGGGCGCCGAGGCGAACGAGGCGGCCTTCAAGCTCGCGCGTCTGCACGGCGGCGCCTCCAGGCCGCGCATCATCGCCCTGGAGAACGGCTTCCACGGCCGGACCATGGGGTCGCTCGCGCTCACCGCGAAGTCCTCAATGCGTGCGCCTTTCGAACCCATGCCCGGGGGTGTCGAGCACATTCCGGCCACGATCGAGGCTCTCGAAGCCGCCATGGACGACCGCGTCGCCGCGGTCATCGTCGAACCCATCCAGGGCGAGGCCGGCGTCGTGGAGCTGCCCGACGGGTATCTGCAGGCGGCGCGGTCGCTGACGCTGACGCACGGCGCCCTGCTCATCGTCGATGAGATCCAGACCGGCGCCGGTCGCACCGGAGCCTGGTTCGGTTTCAGTCACGAGGGCATCACCCCCGACGCCATCACGCTCGCGAAGGGCATCGGCGGCGGCTTCCCGATCGGCGCACTCGTCACCTATGGTGCGGCGAGCTCGCTGTTCACGCCGGGATCGCATGGCTCGACGTTCGGCGGCAATCCGCTCGCAACCGCCGTGGCCGATGCGGTGCTCGCGGAGATCGAGCGCGCGGGCCTCGTCGACAACGCCGCCCGTCGCGGGCAGGAGCTGCGCGAGATCATCACGGGTCTCGGCTCGCCCCTCGTCGCGGGGGTGCGCGGACGCGGCCTGCTGATCGGCGTCGAGCTCAGCGCTCCCGTCGCCGGAGACGTGGTGGGCGCCGCGCAGGCGCACGGACTCATCGTCAACGCGGCCAACCCCGAGACCGTGCGCATCGCACCCGCTCTGACGATCGGGGATGCGGAGCTCGCCGAGTTCCACGACCTGTTCGCCGCCGCGCTCGCCGACGTCTCGGCATCCCTCACCGACTCCGGAAAGGCTCACGCATGACCCGCCACCTCCTTCGGGACGACGATCTGACCCCCGCGGAGCAGGCGGAGATCCTCGACCTCGCGATCGAGCTGAAGAAGGATCGCTGGGCGAACAAGGCCCTCGCGGGCCCGCAGACGGTGGCGGTCATCTTCGACAAGTCCTCGACCCGCACCCGGGTCTCGTTCGCGGTCGGCATCGCAGATCTCGGCGGATCGCCGCTCATCATCTCGACGGCGAACAGCCAGCTCGGCGGCAAGGAGACACCGTCGGACACGGCCCGTGTGCTCGAGCGCCAGGTCGCCGCGATCGTGTGGCGCACCTACGCGCAGGCGGGGCTCGAGGAGATGGCGGCGGGAACCCGCGTGCCGGTCGTCAACGCGCTGTCCGACGATTTCCACCCGTGCCAGCTGCTCGCCGATCTGCTCACGATCCGCGAGCACAAGGGCGATCTGAAGGGCCTCACCCTGACGTTCTTCGGTGACGGGCAGAGCAACATGGCGCACTCGTACGCGCTCGCCGGCGTCACGGCCGGCATGCACGTGCGCATCGCCTCGCCGGCCGATTACGCTCCCCGCGCCGATGTCGTCGAAGCGGCCGACCGCCGGGCGGCGGAGACCGGCGGCTCGATCACGCTCCTCACCGACCCGGTCGAGGCCGCGACCGGAGCCGACGTCGTCGTCACCGACACCTGGGTCTCGATGGGCAAGGAGGAGGAGAAGCTCGCCCGCATCCGTGACCTGGGCGGCTACAAGGTGACGCCCGAGACCATGACGCTCGCCGACTCCGAGGCGATCTTCATCCACTGCCTCCCCGCCGACCGCGGGTACGAGGTCGACTCCGAGGTGATCGACGGTCCGCAGAGCGTGGTGTGGGACGAGGCGGAGAACCGCCTGCACGCCCAGAAGGCGCTGCTGGTGTGGCTGCTCGGCAAGAAGGACGCGTGATGACCTCCTCCAAGAACGACGGGACCAACGAGGGCGCGCTGTGGGGCGCCCGCTTCGCGAGCGGGCCGTCGCCCGAGCTCGCCGAGCTCAGCCGCTCCACGCACTTCGACTGGATCCTCGCGCCCTACGACATCGCGGGTTCGCACGCGCACGCGACGGCGCTCGAAGCAGCCGGGTATCTGGAGGCCGATGAGGCCGCGAGGATGCACGAGGGGCTGGATGCCGTCGCGCGCAAGGTCGCCGACGGCAGCATCCGCCCCGTTCCCTCCGACGAGGACGTGCATGGCGCGCTGGAGCAGGCGCTGATCGCCGAGCTCGGTCCGGAGCTCGGCGGGCGCCTGCGCGCCGGCCGCAGCAGGAACGATCAGATCGCGACGCTCGTGCGGATGTACCTGATCGACCACGCGCGGGTGATCGCCCGCGACCTGCTGCGCGTGATCGACGCACTCGTGTCCCAGGCGGAGGCCCACCCCGACGCGATCCTCCCCGGCCGCACTCACCTGCAGCACGCGCAGCCCGTTCTCCTCGCGCATCACCTGCAGGCCCACGGTTGGCCGCTGGTGCGCGAGCTCGAGCGGCTGGTCGACTGGCGTCGGCGCGCGGGCGTCTCGCCCTACGGCGGGGGAGCGCTGGCCGGGTCCACGCTCGGTCTGGATCCCGCTCTCGTGGCGCGGGAGCTGGGGCTCGACCGGCCGGCCGAGAACTCGCTCGACGGCACCGCCGCGCGCGACGTGGTCGCCGAGTTCGCGTTCATCACCGCGATGACGGGGGTGGATCTGTCGCGCCTCAGCGAAGAGATCATCCTCTGGAACACGCGCGAGTTCGGCTTCGTGACCCTGCATGACAGCTGGTCGACCGGGTCGAGCATCATGCCCCAGAAGAAGAACCCCGACATCGCCGAGCTCGCGCGCGGCAAGTCCGGCCGCCTGATCGGCAACCTGTCCGGCCTGCTGGCGACCCTCAAGGGGCTGCCGCTCGCCTACAACCGCGATCTGCAGGAGGACAAGGAGCCCGTCTTCGACTCGGTGCAGACGCTCGAGGTCGTGCTGCCCGCGTTCGCGGGGATGATCGCGACGCTCCGTTTCGACACCGAGCGCATGGCCGCACTGGCGCCGGAGGGCTTCTCGCTCGCGACCGACGTCGCGGAGTGGCTCGTGAAGCGACGGGTGCCGTTCCGCGACGCTCACGAGATCTCGGGTGCGCTGGTCCGCGCCTGCGAGGAGCGGGGGATCGGCCTGGAGGACGCCTCCGACGAGCTGCTGCAGTCGGTGTCGCCGCATCTCTCGCCCGAGGTCCGCGAGGTGCTCACGATCCAGGGGTCGGTCGCGTCGCGCACCGGCGCGGGGGGTACCGCCCCCGTGCGGGTCGCCGAGCAGCGGGCCGAACTCGTCGCGAGGGCTCAGGCCGCAGCGCACGCCCTCGGACTCTGACGCACTGACACGGACACGGCCCGTGTCAGTGCAGTGACTCGTCTGCGGCCGACCGCGTCCAGCGGGTGAACGTGACGGTGAGTCCAGCGCGCGTCGGCGCGGCGAGGAACGGTCCGGCGGAGGCCGTCGCCTCGCCGTCGAACGGCGCGACCCGCACGAGTCGCCACGGGTGATCGTCGGCGCGGGCCCGGACGATCACGGCATCCGCCCATCGGCTCACGCGCACGGTGATCTCGCTGTCGAGCCAGTCGTCGACGTGGCCCACCGACCAGTCGGAGCGGACGGCGGTGACGACAGCGCCCAGGCCGAGGTGTCCGTCGGCGTATTCGACGCCGGCTTTGACCCAGTGCTCATCGTCGGCCCGGACGAAGACGCCGGCCTGGTCGAACTGGCCTGTCCAGGGTGCGCGGAAAGACACCTCGACGGCATCGCCCACGCCGAGCGGTGCGAGCAGCGCGTGCTCGGTGTCGTGCACGAAGCCGTAGGCCGTATGCCGCCAGGCGTCGCTGCCCTCGACGGCAGTGACGGCGAGACGGTTATCGGCGGAATCGATCGCGGCGGGAGCGGTGGTCCAGGTGCCCTGTCTCCAGGGGATGACGGTTGCATCAGGCATATCCGCAGTTTATAGCCAAATAGGGCATAAAGCCAGACTATGCGTGATATGGTTATCCCATGGTCATCGCCGTGGTCGCGGACATCGTGGGCTCTCGCAAGCTCCACGATCGCTCCGCAGCGCAGCGCGTGCTGGATGAGACGATCGCTTTCGTCGAGCAGGACATGCCGCTCGCGAGTCAGCCGCTCACGCCCACGGTAGGCGACGAGCAACAGGGCGTCTACCGTCGCCTGGAAGACGCCCTGGTCTCGCTGCTCATGATCCAGCTGCGCCTGCCCGACGGGATCGGGTTCCGGTTCGGGATCGGCATCGGAGCGGTCAGCACGGTGGAATCGGTGCACGGCGAGCTCGCCGACGGTCCCGGCTGGTACGCCGCGCGAGAGGCGATCGAGACCGTGCACGCGAAGGAGGGGCGCGCCGTGCCCCGCTCGAGGACGTGGATTGTCGGAGCCCCGGGGCAGGATGAGGTGATGGAGAGCACGATCGCCACCTCGAACGCGTATCTGCTCGTGCGCGACGAGCTCGTCGGCGCGATGTCCGAACGCGAACGGCGCCTGACCTACGGGCGTCTGATCGGTCGTTCCCAGCTCGACCTCGCCGACGACGAGGGGATCACGCAGCCGAGCGTGTCCAAGTCCCTGCGCAACGCCGGCAGCACCGCGATCCTCGACGGGGTCGCCGCTCTCCGGGGAGGCATGACATGATCGTGGCCGGTTTCGCCCTGCTCGCGGTCGGAGCCGCCGACCTCGTGCGGCAGTTCGCGCCGCGGCGCTGGATCGGCTATCTGACCGTCGCGATCATCCTGCTGCTCCTCGGCAGCGTGAGCGATGCGCTGCTCCCGATGATCGCCGCGCTGGCGATCGGCGCGCTGTGGGTGTGGTGCATGCCCTCCGAGCGTCGTGCGCCGCTGGGCTTCTGGCCGGCGGTGCTCCTCGGCATCCTCGTGATCGGCGCCGTGGTCTGGCTCGGTCCCCGTCAGGAGAGCGGACTGATCGGCGGGATCTGGGAGCTGCGGTCGCCGTTCGGCGAGGTCCCCTTCGATCTCGCGGTGCTGAGCGTCGGGGCCGGCGTGTTCCTGCTCGAATCCGCGAACCTCATCGTGCGCGCGGCCCTCGACGGCGAGCACACCTGGCGTCCGGTCGACATCGCTCGGCCTAGCGCTGCAGGCGAGTCCGAGTCGACAGTCACGGCGATCGCGCCGCCTCTCGCTGTGACGACAGATGCCGCCGCGGACCCCATCGATCTCACCGGGCCCACCGGGCGGGTCGATCCGCGCAGCGGGTTCAAGGGCGGGCGTCTGATCGGCCCGCTCGAGCGGATTCTCGTGCTGATCCTCACCCTCGCGGCGGCGTACCCGATCCTCGCCGCCATGCTCGCCGCGAAGGGAATCGTCCGATTCCCCGAGATATCCCGCGATGGCGAGACGGGGGCTAGAGCGGAGTACTTCCTCGTGGGCAGCCTCGTCAGCTGGGTGATCGCTCTCGGCGCCGCGTTCCTCGTGTGGTGGGCCGCGCACAGCTGACCGCGCGGCGAGGTTCGACACCGTGGCGCGCTGATAGCCTGGAGCGCGTGTCTGATTCCGCTCTGACGACCGCCACGCCGGCGATCGATCCCACGTTCGAGAACGTGTGGGACGAACTGGTATGGCGCGGCCTCGTCCACGTGTCCACCGATCAGGAGGCGCTGCGCGCCCTTCTCGCCGGGGACCCGATCACGTATTACTGCGGATTCGACCCGACGGCGCCCAGTCTGCACCTCGGCAACCTCGTGCAGCTGCTCACCCTGCGCCGCATCCAGCTCGCCGGGCACAAGCCCCTCGGCCTCGTCGGCGGCTCGACCGGCCTGATCGGCGACCCGCGGCCCACCGCCGAGCGCACGTTGAACACGCGCGAGACGGTCGGCGAGTGGGTCGACCGTCTGCGCGCACAGGTCGAACGCTACCTGAGCTTCGAGGGCGACAACGCCGCGCGCATCGTCAACAACCTCGACTGGACGGCGCCGCTGTCGGCGATCGACTTCCTCCGCGAGATCGGCAAGCACTACCGTGTCGGCACGATGCTCAAGAAGGATGCCGTCGCCGCGCGCCTGAACTCGGACGCAGGCATCAGCTACACCGAGTTCAGCTACCAGATCCTGCAGGGCATGGACTTCCTGGAGCTCTACCGGCAGTACGACTGCGTGCTGCAGACCGGCGGATCCGACCAGTGGGGCAACCTCACGAGCGGCACCGACCTCATCCACCGCGTCGAGGGCGTCTCCGTGCACGCGATCGGCACGCCGTTGATCACGAACAGCGACGGCACGAAGTTCGGCAAGAGCGAGGGTAACGCCATCTGGCTCGACGCCGAGATGTGCAGCCCGTACCGCATGTACCAGTTCTGGCTGAGCACTGCGGATGCCGACGTGGTCGACCGGCTCAAGGTGTTCACGTTCCTCAGTCGTGCCGAGATCGAGGAGTACGCGACGCTCGTCGAGTCGGAGCCCTTCCGCCGCGCGGCGCAGAAGCGTCTCGCGCTCGAGGTGGTCGCCACCGTGCACGGCATCGACGCGGCTGCGGCCGTCATCGCGGCATCCGAAGCGCTGTTCGGCCAGGGCGATCTGACGACGTTGGATGCCGGGACGCTGCGGACCGCGCTCGAGGAGCTGCCCAACGCTTCGCTCGGCTCCGGGACTCCCGTGGTCGAGGCGCTCGTCGCCACGGGTCTCGTGTCGAGCCTCTCCGAAGCACGGCGTGCGATCGCCCAGGGCGGCGTCTCCCTCGACGGGGTTCGCGTCGAGGACGAGGGCGCGACTGTGCAGGGTTCCCTCCCCGGTGGAGTCTCAGTGCTGCGTCGCGGCAAGAAGACCCTCGCCGGCGTGTTCTTCTCCTGAGCCGGACCTGACGGCGGCGGTCCGGGTGTTCCCAGGTCGCCGCCGTTAGGCTTCACGCGTTCGTCGCCCGACAGGAGACAGCCATGCCGTTCACGCCGAGCCACGCGCTGGTGGCGCTGCCGTTCATCAGGACGCCGCTCGTGCCCAGCGCGATCGCGATCGGCGCCATGACCCCCGATCTGCCCCTGTTCCTGCGTGGCATCGGCCTCGACTACGGATTCACCCACACCTTCGGGAACGTCGTGTGGACCGCGGTCGTCGCCCTTATGCTGTTCCTCGTCTGGCGTGTGGTCCTGCGTCCGGCGGTCGGCGAACTCGCCCCGCTCTGGATCGCGCGGCGTCTGCCGGCCGACTGGTCGACGACCGGTGTCAGCGCGGTTCGAGGTGCGCTGGTCGGGGACTCGCGGCGTCCGGTCTACCCGGTGCTTCTCGCCGTCTCGCTCGTGCTCGGGGTGCTGTCGCACATCGTCTGGGACCTCTTCACGCACGAGGGACGGTGGGGCGTCGATGTGCTCCCTGTCCTCGATGAGATGTGGGGGCCGCTGACGGGGTACAAGTGGCTGCAGCACGGGTCGAGCATCCTCGGCCTGGTCGGCATCGGCGTCTGGATGCTCCTGTGGCTCGACCGCGCAGAGGTGCGTGACGATGTCGTGCAGTCCGTGCCTGCACGCATGCGTCTCGCCTGGTGGGCATCACTCCCGGTGGTCCTTGCGGTCGCACTGATCCTCGGCTACGCCCTCCACGGCCCCTTCGCCGAAGACTTCACCGCGCAGCACCTCGCGTATCGGATGCTGCCGCCCGCGTGTGCGCTGTGGGGCGCCGCCACGCTGGTGCTGTGTCTCTCGCTGCCGCTGTTCCGTCGCACTCACCAGCGCGGCTGATCGCGACCCCATCGGCGGGGAGCTGCGAACTCGAGACCGGGGAGCGCCGGCCGCGCGGTCGTCAGCCGGAGACCGTCCACGTCGAAAGTCGCGACGTGCGGTGCGGTATCGAAGGCGCGGACCGGGTGCGGCGCGTCCTGCCGGGGCATCCCGAGCAGCTCTGCCGCGACGCGGCGCAGGGAGGTGCTGATGTGCCACCCGCCGCCTTCCCGCTCCCGACGCCGCAGCGCGGCGATGACGGCGGCCGCGAGCAGGTAGCCGGCGCTGTAATCCAGCGCCTGGGCGGGGAGCACGCCGGGTCGGACCCCGTCTGGCGACTCGACGACGGCGATCCCGGACTCCGCCTGCACCAGGCTGTCGAAACCGGCCCGCTCCGGATGATCGCGCCCCCATGCGCTGAGCTCAGCGACGACGAGGGACGGATGCCGCGCGAGAAGGTCGTCGGGTGCGACACCGAGGCGGGCCAGAGACGAGGGCCGGTAGCCGAGAACCACCACGTCGGCGTGGTGGAGCAGCTCCCGGAATCGATCCGTCCGGGCATCGAGCAGGACGGAGCGCTTCCCGTGCCCGGTGTCGAGGTGCTGCCATCCCGGCTCAGGGAGGTGCGGAGGGTCCACGCGCAGCACGTCCGCCCCGAGGAGTGCGAGTGTTCTCGTGCAGACGGGACCCGCGATGACACGGGTCAGGTCGAGCACGCGGATGCCGTCGAGCGGCCGAGCTCCCGAGCCGATCGGGCCGGTGGCTGAGGAGCGGTTCGAGGAGCGCTCGAGCTCGAGCAGGGGAGAGCGACGCAGCGCGCGGTCGACGGCCGGCTGCTCGGGGACGACTCCCACGGCCAAGCCACCAGCGTCGTCGACGGCGGCGATGACGTCGTCGGTGACTCTGTCCCTGACGACCCGCTCGAGATCTCGGGCCGTCGACTCGTCGCGCAGGGAGAGAGCACGCCGGAGGGCCGCCGCATGGTGGGGGTAGTTCGCGTGGGTGCGGACCCAGCCGTCGGCTGTCTGCCAGAAGCCGGACAGCGGCGCCCAGACCGTCGGCGCCGTGCCGTCGATCGTGAGCACGCGGTCGCTGCGGTAGGACAGGGCGATGCGGTCGCCGTCAGGGGGAGTGCGGATGCCGCTGAGCAGTCCGACCGCGCGCACGCTGCACCAGGCGAGCTCCGCCGTTGCGAGCCGCGAGGGGAGCGGCGTCTCGCGAGCGGCCATGAGATGGTCGTCGGCACCGACGGGGCGAAGGCCGAGGCCTGTCCACACCCGTTCCAGCAGCGCGAAGGCGGTGTCTGCAGGAGAGGTGGAGGGCACACCTCGATCGTACGACTCCGGACCATCGACGCGGTTTACGCTTCTGGTCTGCGGAAACCGTGATCGAGCGGCGCTCGACACGCCCGGGATGCCCTTGCCGATTTGCCAGACCCCCGGAATCCGCGTAACTTATTACTTGTTCGCCCCACAGGGACGCGGAGAGGCCGAAGGCCTTACCCCCCTCAAGCGGAGAACCACCTCCCACCTTCTCTCACTTGTGAGAACAGACGCGTGCGTCTAGGATGGGAGATCCACCCCGACTGCGGCTGTCGTCCGCTGCGCAGCGGATCTGAGATCCGCGCGGCGCGCTGATTTGACAAGCGAGACAGGGTGGGTAAGATTGAGAAGTTGCCCTTCGGGCCTGACTGTGATGGTTGGGTCGGGGGAGCGTCCGATCCTTGAGAACTCAACAGCGTGCACTTGTCAAATGCCAAATAACCTCGACTCCACGTCATGTGGG
>NZ_JAMBOY010000004.1 GCF_023715885.1 Microbacterium hydrocarbonoxydans
ATCAGCCTCGGCACCGGCGAGCTCCTCGCCGAATACACCCTCGACCCCACCAAGAACTACCAACGAAAAAACGGCTGAACCCCCGAAACCGGGGGTTCAGCCGTTCACGATGTCCTGAGACATCACATCTGTGCGCGGAGGGGGACTTGAACCCCCACGCCCTTACGGGCACTACGACCTCAACGTAGCGCGTCTACCATTCCGCCACCCGCGCGGGTGTTGGATGTTCGTTGCCGAACGAAGATTTACATTAGCACGCACCTCGATGCACTCAGAAACCGGGGCCGTCGCCCGGGCGCGCCTCGTCGCTTCGATAGCCTGGAGCGATGACCGAGCAGTCCCTCCCCGAAGTCGTGCGCGTGGCCCGAGACCTGATCCGCTTCGACACGTCGAACTTCGGAGGCGGAGACGCCAAGGGGGAGCGCGAGGCGGCGGAGTACGTCGGGAACTACCTGACGGAGCTCGGACTCGAGGTGGAGTACTACGAACCGATCCCGCGACGCACGAACGTGATGGCCAGGGTCCCGGGGCGCGACCGCAGCAAGGCCGCTCTCGTGGTGCACGGTCACCTCGACGTCGTGCCGGCGATGCCCGAGGACTGGACCGTCGACCCGTTCGCGGGTGTCGTTCAGGACGGGATGCTCTGGGGACGAGGCGCCGTCGACATGAAGAACATGGATGCCATGATCCTCACCGCCGTCGCCGACATCCTGCGCGCCGGCGAGCAGCCCGAGCGCGACCTCGTGCTGGCGTTCTTCGCCGACGAGGAGAACGGCGGTGTGGAGGGCTCCGCGCTCGTCGTGCGCGACCGACCGGAGTGGTTCGAGGGCGCGACCGAGGCGATCAGCGAGGTCGGCGGCTACTCGATCTCCGTCGACGACCGTCGCGCGTACCTGCTTCAGGTGGGCGAGAAGGCGCTGATCTGGATCCGACTCGTGGCCAAGGGTCGCGCGGGGCACGGGAGCCGCCTGCACGACGACAACGCGGTCACGAAGCTCGCCGAGGCGGTCGCGGCGATCGGTCGCACGCGGTGGCCCGTGCGTCTCACACCGACCACGGAGGCATTGCTGCAGGGGCTGAGCGACCTCACGGGGCGTCCGGTCGACGACCCAGACGCGCTGGCCGCTGCGGCGGGTCCCGCCGAGGCATTCCTGCGCTCGACCTTCCGCACGACGACGAACCCGACCGCGCTGAGCGCCGGATACAAGCACAACGTCATCCCGGAGCGTGCCGAGGCGCTGATCGACGTTCGCGTCATCCCCGGTACCGAAGACGACGTGCTCCGCGAGTTGCAGCAGATCGTGGGCGACGAGATCGAGATCCAGACGGTCGTGCGCGACATCGGCATGGAGACCCCGTTCGAGGGCGACCTGGTCGATGCGATGGTGACCAGTCTGGGGCGACACGACCCCGGCGTCCCCGTCATCCCGTACCTCCTCGGCGCAGGGACCGACAACAAGGCGCTCGCGTACCTGGGTATCACCGGGTACGGCTTCGCTCCGCTGCGGCTGCCGGCCGACCTCGACTTCACGGGCATGTTCCACGGGGTCGACGAGCGTGTGCCCGTAGAATCGCTTGTCTTCGGTCAGCGGGTGCTGGCCGATCTGCTGCGCACGTACTGAGCGCTCCCTCCGCGCGACCGCGCCGCTCCCGAACACCCCGAAGGCTCCTCCATGCACCTGCTCGAAGCGCTCATCCTCGGCCTCGTGCAGGGACTCACCGAGTTCCTGCCCATCTCCTCGAGTGCGCACCTGCGCATCCTCGGCACGTTCCTGCCGTCCGGTGAGGACCCCGGCGCGGCGTTCACCGCCATCACGCAGATCGGCACCGAGGCCGCGGTGGTGGTGTTCTTCTGGCGCGACATCGTGCGCATCATCCGCCAGTGGTTCCGCTCGCTGATCGGCAGGGCTCCGAAGAGCGACCCCGATGCGCGCATGGGCTGGATGATCATCATCGGCAGCATCCCCATCGTCGTGCTGGGTCTGCTGTTCCAGGATCAGATCGAAACGGTGTTGCGGTCGATGTGGATCGTCGCGATCATGCTCATCGTGTTCGGCATCCTGCTCGGCGTGGCCGACTACGTCGGGTCCAAACGACGCAAGCTGGACGACCTCACATTCCCGCACGGCGTCGCCTACGGATTCGCTCAGGCGCTCGCGCTGATCCCGGGAGTCTCGCGCTCGGGCGGCACGATCACGATGGGTCTCTTCCTCGGTTACGAGCGGGCGGCTGCCGCACGCTACGCATTCCTGCTCGCCATCCCGGCGGTCTTCGGAAGCGGCTTCTACCAGGTCTTCAAGAGCTGGGACCAGCCGTCGTTCTTCTCGTTCGGCGACACGCTCGCGGCGACCGGCGTCGCGTTCGTCGTAGCCCTCGCGGTGATCGCGTTCTTCATGAACTACATCTCGAAGCGCAGCTTCCTGCCCTTCGTGATCTACCGCATCCTGCTCGGATCCGTGCTGCTGGTCCTCCTCGGCCTCGGCGTGATCCCCGCCTGATCCGAGGCGCTCAGCCCTTGCGGTCCGCGGGTCCGTCGCCCCGGCGCTTCAGGTAGCGCTCGAAGGCCTGAGCGATCGCATCGCCGGAGGCGTCAGGCGAGTCCCATGTGTCGCGGGTGCGCTCGAGCTGCCTGATGTACTCCGTCATGTCCTCATCGTCCGCCGCGGCCGCGTCGATCGACGCCTCCCACGCGGCGGCCTCGGTGCGCAGGTGGTCGCGGGGGACGTCCACGCCGGTGAGCTCCTCGAGGCGGTCGAGCAGCGCGAGGGTGACCTTCGGCGACGGGGTCGCCGACGCGACGTAGTGCGGCACGCTCGCCCACAGGCTCGCGGTCGGGATGCCGGAGGTCTCGGCGAAGTGCTCGAAGACGCTGAGGATGCCGACGGGCCCCTCGTACTGCGACCGCTCGAGGCCGTGCGCCTCGCGCACCTGCTCGTTCTGGCTGGAGGCGAAGATCGAGATCGGACGGGTGTGCGGCACGTCGGAGAGCATCGCCCCGAGGGTGACGAGTCCGGTGATGTCGTCTCGGAGCGCGACGTCCATGAACTCGGAGGCGAACGCCTGCCAGGTGCGAGCGGGCTCGACCCCGGTGAGGATCCACAGCTCGGGGCCGGGACCCGGATCGCGCGGACGCCACAGCCCGGCCTCGGGCCAGGTCAGCTGACGGCGTCCCTCGGCGTCGATCTTCGTGGCCGGCCGCGTGTACTGGTAGTCGAAGTACAGCTCGGGGTCGATCGAGTGCACGAGGTCGTATTCGTTCTCGGCGCGCAGAGCGGCGATGGCGCCGCTCGCGGCTTCGCCCGCGTCGTTCCAGCCATCGAAGGCGGCGATGATGATGCGAGAACCCAGAACATCCATCGTGGTCTCCCCTCGTGGTTCCGGATCGATGTCTACCCAGGCTAGTCCGACCGGACAGGGGGAGGGCGGCGCCACGGCTAACATGGACCGGTGAGCAGACAGCCCCGCGCGATCCTCTGGGACATGGACGGAACCCTCGTCGACACCGAGCCGTACTGGATGGCAGCGGAGACGGCGCTCGTCGAATCCTTCGGCGGAAGCTGGAGCCACGAGCAGGCACTGCAGCTCGTCGGCAACGGTCTGATCGACAGCGCGGTGATCCTGCAGAACGCCGGGGTCGACATGGAGGCCGACGCGATCATCTCGCTCCTCACGGACGGGGTGCAGGAGGCGCTGCGCGTGCAGGGGGTGCCGTTCCGTCCGGGTGCCCGCGAGCTGCTCCTCGACCTGAAGTCCGCCGGCATCATGACCGGCCTCGTGACCATGTCTCTGCGCCGCATGGCCCTCAGCGTGGTCGAGCTCATCGAGTTCGACGCGTTCGACATCGTGGTCGCGGGCGACGACGTGTCGAACCCGAAGCCCCATCCCGAGCCCTACCTGCACGCCGCCTCGCTGCTCGAGGTCGACATCGTCGACACCCTCGTGATCGAGGACTCGCCGACGGGTCTCCGCGCAGGTCTCGCCTCCGGCGCCGTCACCCTGGGCGTCCCGCACATCGTCTCGCTCGACCATGTGGGCGCTCACGAACTGTGGCCGACCCTCCAGGACCGCACCGCCGCCGACCTCGTCGAGCTCTTCGACCGCAAGGCGATGACAGGAGCCACCCGATGAGCCAGGCCTCCGCACACCGGCCGAGCGGACCGTTCCGCGAGGGGGACCGGGTTCAGCTGACCGGCCCGAAGGGCCGCCTGCACACCGTCACGCTCCGTGAGGACGGCGAGCTGCACACGCACCACGGCGTGCTGCGTCACCGCGATCTTATCGGCCTGCCGGACGGCTCGGTCGTCGCGAACAGCTCCGGTCACGAGTACCTCGCCCTGCGCCCGCTGCTCCGCGACTTCGCGATGTCGATGCCCCGCGGCGCGGCGATCGTGTACCCGAAGGATGCCGCGCAGATCGTCATGCAGGCCGATGTGTTCCCCGGAGCCGTGGTCGTCGAGGCCGGTGTGGGCTCGGGCGCTCTGTCGCTCTCGCTGCTGCGGGCGATCGGCCCGGCGGGACGCCTCGTGTCGTTCGAGCGCCGCGACGACTTCGCCGAGGTCGCGCGGGGCAATGTGGAGACCTTCTTCGGCGAGACCCCGTCGACGTGGAGCGTGGTCGTCGGCGACCTCGCCGAGGCGCTGCCCGCCGAGTTCGAGCCGGGAACCGTCGACCGCGTGGTTCTCGACATGCTCGCCCCGTGGGAGTGCATGGACGTCGTCGCGGATGCGCTGACCCCGGGTGGCGTCGTGCTCTGCTACGTCGCCACCGCGACACAGCTCTCGCGCGTCGCCGAGTACATCCGTGGCACGGGTCTGTTCACCGATCCCGACGCCTCCGAGACGATGGTGCGCGGCTGGCACGTCGAAGGGCTCGCCGTGCGTCCGGATCACCGCATGGTCGCGCACACCGGATTCCTCCTCACCGCCCGGCGTCTCGCTCCCGGAGCGGTCGCGCCGTCGGTCAAGCGCCGCGCATCGAAGAGCAGCTACGGCGACGAGGACGTCGAGCTCTGGACGCCCGGGGCGGTGGGCGATCGTGAGATCACCGACAAGAACCTCCGCAAGCGCGCGAGGGAAGCGGCCAGGGCCGCGGAGGGCGCGCGTCTCGCCGCCGCATCGCGCGAATCGGAGCCCCCGACGGAATAGACTGGAGCGCGTGCGTAAAACGTCCGCCGTTCTGGCCACCCTCAGCCTCGCCGCGCTCGCTCTGACCGGGTGCGCGTCCGCCCCGTCGTTCGCGGGGGAGACCTGCGACCGTGCCGCGGACTCGAGCGCGATCCTCGATTCCGTGAACGTCGACGGAGAGCTGGGCGCGAAGCCCGATGTCGAGGTGTTCGGCCCGGTGAAGGCGTCGAACACGTCGTTCGCCGACGCGGTCGTCGGCGACGGCCGCACTCTCGAGTCGACGTCTCAGCCGTTCGTCCTCGACCTGACGTTCTTCGCGGGCGACAGCGGCAAGCCCCTCTACGAGACCGAGTACAACGACGACCTGAGCCGCGTCCACAGCATCTCGTACTGGTCGCAGAGGTCGGCGGGGCTCGAGAAGGTCCTGGAGTGCGCGACGGGCGGCAGCCGCGTCGTGGCTGTCCTGACGCCGGAGGACTTCGGTCAGGCGAACGTCGAGGCGTTCGGTCTCGACGACGACGAGAACGTGGTCGCCGTCATCGACGTGCTCGACGTGTCGCTCGCCCGCGCCGAGGGTGCGCCCCAGTTCAACGACGCTCAGGGCATGCCCACCGTCGTGCGCGCCCCGGACGGCACGCCGGGAGTGATCGTCCCCGACAGCCCTGCGCCGAAGAAGTCGGTCACCCAGACCCTCATCAAGGGAGACGGCGCTGTCGTCGAGAAGGGTCAGACGATCATCACGAACCTCACGGCGGTCGGTTGGGACGACAAGAAGGTCGCGACGAGCACCTGGGGCTCCGAGCCGAACATCGGCCCGGCGGCCAACGAGCTCGTCGGCGCCACGGTCGGCTCCCAGCTGCTGGTCGTCGTACCAGAGGCCGACGGCAACAAGGCGACGGCGATCGTCGTCGACATCCTGGGGATCGTCCCAACCCCGGAGCAGTGATGGCGGCCCGTATTCCCGCGGAGGAGCGCCTGACGAACCTCGTCGTGGCGCTCATGGCCACGGAGATCGGGCTCACGAAGCAGCAGATCCTCGACAACGTCTCGGGCTACCGCCAGCGCGCTGATGCCGGCGCGCGCTCGGACGCGCTCGAGAAGATGTTCGAACGCGATAAGGACGAACTCCGCTCGCTCGGCGTGCCCGTGGAGACGCTGGGAGACCAGTCCGACCCGAACGACCTCCGCGAGGCTCGCTACCGCATCCCTCAGGCGGAATACGACCTGCCGGGCGACATCGAGTTCACCCCGGCCGAGCTCGCCGTGCTGCGGCTCGCGGGCAGCGTCTGGAGCGCGGAGTCGGCGTCCGGCGACGCCCAGGCCGGCGTGCGCAAGATCCGAGCACTGGGGATCGATGGCGACGAGCCGATCATCGGCTTCGCACCGCGGATCACGGCCCGCGACGTGGCGTTCCCGGTCCTTCAAGAGGCGATCGAGAAGAGCCGCGTCGTCGTGTTCGATTATCTGAAGCCGGGGGAGGACGCGCCGCGGCGACGCAGCATCCGTCCCCTCGCCCTGGTCGATTACGAGGCGCGCTGGCACGTCTTCGGGATCGACGTCGCGATCGAGGAGGACCGCATGTTCCTGCTCAGCCGCATCGTCGGCAAGGTGAAGATTACGACGACCTCGTTCGACCCGTCTCTTCGGGATGGGGCGGGGGAGCGGGCCCTGTCGGGACTCGAGGCTGTCGCCGCCGAAAATTCCGCGCTGCTCGAGGTGACGCCGGGTACCGAGGCCTCCCTGCGGCTCGGCCGTCGGGCCACGCCGGCCACCCAGGGGATCCGGGTCCCGTTCGTTGATCTGCACATCCTCGCCGACGAGCTCGCCTCATACGGGCCCGAGGTCCGCGTCGTCGAGCCCGCGCCGCTGCGCGAAGCTGTCATCGCCCGGCTCACCGCCGTGGTCGAGGCCAACACGGACGCGGAGGGCGGCCGATGAGCGCACAGGCGAAGCCGCTGCTCGCTGCGGATCGCGTGCGGGTGTACCTGACGCTCGTCCCGTACCTGCTCGAGCACGGTCAGGTCTCGCTGCAGGAAGCGGCGACGGAGTTCGGGGTGACTCCGAACGAGATGCGCCAGATGGTCGAGAAGCTCACCGTGATCGGCCTTCCGGGCGACTCGGGCTACTGGCAGCAGCCGCAGGAGATGTTCGACATCAACTGGGACCTCCTCGACGAGGAGGACGTCATCGAGATCACGAACGACGTCGCGCTGCGTCGGGTGCCGAGGTTCACGGCTCGCGAGGCGGCGGCCCTGCTCGCCGGTCTGCAGATGGTCGCAGCCGTTCCCGCGGTGTCGGACTCCGGCCTCGTGACCGGTCTGATCTCCAAGCTGTCCCGCGGTGCCGCCGATGCGCCGGCCGAGGTCGTCGTCGCACCCAGCGCCGTCGACGAGGTGCGACGGGTCGTCTCCCAGGGGGTCCGCGACGGCGTCGCCGTCTCGTTCACTTATCAGGCGCCCGATGCCGCCCCGACCACCCGCACCGTGGATCCCGTGCAGGTGCTGATCACCAACGCCCAGTGGTACCTGCAGGGCTGGTGCCACATGCGCAAGGCGATGCGGACGTTCCACCTCGACCGCGTCAGTGATGCACGCCTCACCGACATCCCGATCACACATGCCGGCGATCACGTCCCCGAGGCGTTCGCCGCGGCCGCGGACGAGGGTGAGGTGCGGGTGCGCATCCCCGAGCGCATCGCCCCACTGCTGCGTGGATTCCTCACCGGCGACGAGGTCGAAGCGAAGGACGGTGTGGTCACGGCCCGGTTGCATCTCGCCGACCCGCGCGGCATCAAACGCCTCGCCGCCCGGTTCGGCGGCGTCATGGAGGTCATCGAGCCGGGCGTAGCCCGCACGGCCGCGCGCGAGTGGGCCGCGGCCGGACTCGCGCTGTATGGCCACCCGGATGACGCTGACGCCGGTTAGACTGGGGAAAACGACGAAGGAGAATCATGGGCGCTTTCGGTTGGCCACATCTGCTGATCATCCTCGCCGTCATCCTGCTGCTTTTCGGCGCTGCGAAGCTGCCGGCGCTCGCCAAGAGCCTCGGGCAGTCGGCCCGCGTGTTCAAGGGCGAGATGAAGGCGATGAAGAGCGACGACGCCGGTGACGCGACGGAGCCCGCGGCGACCGCCGCTCCTGCTCCGAAGGCATCGGTGACGGAGAACACGGTGATCCGCGACGCGGACCCGGGTCAGCCGCCTCGATCCGCATAGGTCGTGTCGGCACTCGAATCCGCCGATCAGGAGACTCCCGGTCGCGATAGGCGGATGTCTCTGGGCGCGCACCTGATCGAGCTGCGCAAGCGCCTGGTCATCGCCGCGGCCGCACTGGTGGTCGGCATGATCGCCGCATTCATCGTGACCGGACCGATCATCGATCTTCTGTCCATCCCCATCCGGACCATCGCGGAGGAAGCCGGCCGCGAGTACACCGGGCTCAACTTCACGACCGTCACGAGCGGCTTCGACCTGCGTATGCGGATCGCCTTCGCGATCGGCCTCCTCATCTCGGCCCCGGTCTGGCTCTGGCAGGTCTGGGCCTTCGTGATGCCTGGTCTCACCAAGAAGGAGACGCAGTACACCTGGGGGTTCCTGGGCGCTGCGATCCCGCTGTTCTTCGGCGGGTGCACCGTCGCGTTCTTCGTGCTGCCGCACGTCATCGAGATCATGGCGTCGTTCGTCCCCACGGGGATGGCGCAGTTCTACGACTATTCCGGCTACTACGACTTCGTCTTCAAGTTCCTGCTCGTCGTCGGCATCGCATTCGTCCTGCCCGTGTTCCTCGTCGCGTTGAACCTCGCGGGTGTCATCTCGGGTCGCGAGATCCTCAAGGGATGGCGCGTTGCCGTGCTCGTGTGCACCATCTTCGCCGCTGTGACGACCCCGCCCGCAGACGTCTTCTCGATGCTCCTCCTGATGGCATCCATGATCGTGCTCTACTTCGCCGCGACGTTCATCTCCATGCTGTTCGATCGACGCAAGCGCAAGCTCGCGAGAGCAGCCGGTATCGACCCGGCCACCGCATGAGCTCGCCCGCCGAGCGCTTCGCCGCCGCGCGAGAGGCCAGAGGTCACCCGCAGACGACTGCTTTCGCGGCCCGTCAGCGGTTCGATCTCGACCCGTTCCAGGTCGAGGGATGCCATGCGCTCGAGCGAGGCCACAGCGTGCTCGTCGCCGCTCCGACGGGTGCCGGGAAGACCATCGTCGGTGAGTTCGCGATCCACCTCGCGATGCAGACCGCGCGCGACAAGGCGTTCTACACGACGCCGATGAAGGCCCTGTCGAACCAGAAGTTCCGGGAGCTCGTCGACGTGTACGGGCCCGACGACGTGGGGCTGCTGACGGGCGACACCAACATCAACGGCAACGCGCGGATCGTCGTGATGACGACCGAGGTGCTGCGCAACATGATCTACGCGGATTCCGCAGCGCTGCGCGACCTCCGCTACGTCGTCATGGACGAGGTGCACTACCTCGCCGACCGCTTCCGCGGCGCTGTCTGGGAAGAGGTCATCATCCACCTGCCGTCGCACGTGCGACTGGTGTCGCTCAGCGCGACCGTGTCGAACGCCGAGGAGTTCGGCGACTGGCTCGACACGGTTCGCGGTGACACCGAGGTGATCGTCTCGGAGATCCGCCCCGTGCCGCTCGAGCAGCACGTGCTCGTGCGCGACGACCTGCTCCCGCTCTTCGACGACCGGGCAGGGCTCGCGACAGCGCAGGTGAACCAGGAGCTGATGCGCATCCGCTCCTTCACCGGCTCGCACTACGAGCAGAACCGCGAAGCGCAGTCCTATCGGAGCAACCGTCACGCCGGTCGGCAGGCCCAGCGTCCGCCGCGCGGCGGGCGGCGACCGGTGCGCTCCGCGAACGTGCGTCGCATCGAGCGGATGGACCGTCCGGATGTCGTGCGGTTGCTCGAACGGTCGAACCTGCTGCCCGCGATCTTCTTCATCTTCAGCCGCGTCGGATGCGACGCGGCCGTGCAGCAGGTGCGTCGGTCGGGGCTGCGGCTGACGTCGACCGAGGAGCGGGCGGAGATCCGCTCGATCGTCGAGGAGCGCACCCGCACGCTGCAGGAGGAGGACCTCGGCGTCCTCGGGTACTGGGAGTGGCTCGACAATCTGGAGCGGGGAGTGGCAGCCCACCACGCGGGGCTGCTGCCCGCGTTCAAGGAGGTGGTCGAGGAGCTCTTCCAACGCAAGCTCGTGAAGGCCGTCTTCGCGACGGAGACGCTGGCGCTCGGTATCAACATGCCCGCCCGCACCGTCGTCCTGGAGAAGATGGAGAAGTTCAACGGCGAGGCGCGGGTCGCGATCACGTCGGGGGAGTACACGCAGCTCACCGGTCGGGCGGGTCGGCGCGGCATCGACGTCGAGGGTCATGCCGTCGTCCAATGGACCGAGGGAATGGATCCGCAGGCCGTCGCGGCGCTCGCGTCTCGACGAACCTACCCCCTCAACTCCAGTTTCCGTCCGACGTACAACATGGCCGTGAACCTCATCGACCTCTTCGGTCGGGAGCGTGCGCGCGAGGTCCTCGAGTCGTCGTTCGCCCAGTTCCAGGCGGACCGGGCCGTGGTGGGTCTCGCGCGGAAGGTGCGTGAGGCGGAGGAGTCGCTCGAGGGATATCGCTCGGCGATGGTCTGCGACCACGGCGACTTCATGGAGTACGCCGCGATGCGCCGGGAGCTGAGCGACCTCGAGAAGAAGAACCGGCAGGACTCGAACTCGCCGCGAGTGGCGCGCGAGAAGCGGATGAAGCAGATCCAGTCCCTGCGCACGCGGATGCAGCGGCACGGATGCCATCGTTGCCCCGACCGGGAGAAGCACGCGCGCTGGGCCGAGCGCTACTGGAAGCTCAAGCGCGAGACGGACCGGACACGACGTCAGATCGAGAATCGGACAGGCACGGTCGCTCGCGTCTTCGACAGGGTCAGCGAGGTGCTCGAGACGCTCGACTACCTCCGTCGCGAAGACGGCGAGACGCGACTGACGGATGCCGGACGCACGATGCGACGAATCTACGGCGAGCGCGACCTGCTCATCGCCGAGTCGCTCCGTCAGGGACTGTGGAAGGGCCTCGACGCCCCGTCGCTCGCAGCGATGGCCTGCTGTCTCGTGTACGAGCCGCGCCGCGACGAGGCGAACTCGGGCGAGCGTGGCCTCCCGCGCGGGGCCTTCCGCGCAGCCTACGAGCGCACGACGACGCTGTGGGCCGAGCTGGACGACCTCGAGAAGGAGCACCACCTGCCCGGCACCGAGCCGCTCGCCCCGGGTCTCGCCGGCGCGATGCACGCCTGGGCGCGCGGCGGCAGCCTCGATCGGGTCCTGATCGATGCCGACATGGCCGCCGGTGATTTCGTGCGATGGGCGAAGCAGACGATCGATCTGCTCGACCAGCTGTCGATCGTGGCCGAGGACGGAACCCTTGCACGGAACGCGCGCGCGGCGCTCGACGGAGTACGCCGCGGTATCGTGGCGTACTCGTCGATGTGAGCACGGGACCGATGTCGGACTCCCCGGCGGCATCCTCGGCGCCGCGCCCGCTCCTGCCCATCTGGGCGGCCGTCCTCTGCGCGGTCGCGGCAGCGTTTCTCATGGACCTGTCGTACCCGGAGGCCGCCGTCTGGATCCTCGCGTTCCCCGCGGTCGCTCTGTTGCTGCTCGCTCTGATAGGTCGCCGGGTGGGCGGCGCGCTGCTGGTCGGCGCGGTGTACGGCATCGTCTTCTTCGCGCTGCTCGTGTCGTGGACGTCTCGATACCTCGGACCGGTTCCCTGGGCGGCGCTGAGCGTCGTCGAGGGCGGCCTGACCGCGCTCGCACTCATTCCGATCGCCCTCGCATACCGGTGGCTGCCTCGAGCTTTCCGGAAGCCCCCTGCGCGCCTGCTGCTGCTCCCGGCGGTCGTCGCCGCACTCTGGGTCGGGCGGGAGCTCTTCGTCGGCTCCTGGCCGTACGGAGGGTTCCCGTGGGCCCGCCTGGGGATGACGCAGGCGCAGAGCCCGCTCGCCCCGGTGACCTCGTGGCTGGGCGTCAGCGGTCTGAGCTTCCTCATGGTGTTCCTCGTGGCCGTCGTCATCGAGATGGTACGAGCTCGCCGTGCGGTGAGCCGCCCGCTGCTGGTCGTGCCGGCGGCTCTCGTCGTCGTCCTCGCCTTCACGCCCCTGTTCCCGACGACGGGCACCGGATCGATGCGCATCGCCGCGGTGCAGGGCAACGGTCCGAGCGGTTACTTCGATGAGCGAGAGCCGTACTCGCTGGTCGACGCGCAGGCGACGGCGACGGCACCGCTGTTCGGTGAGGACGTCGACCTCCTCGTCTGGCCGGAGGGGTCGCTGGACTACGATCCGTTCCAGACCGACGCCCTCGCCCGCCGGATGACGTTCGTCAGTTCACGCATCGGGGCGCCGCTGCTCGCGAACGCCGCGACGGAGCGCGACGGTCGGTATTACAACACCTCGATGCTGTGGACCGAGGACGGGGGAGCGGAGCAGACCCACGACAAGCGGCATCCCGTGCCCTTCGGCGAGTATGTGCCCGATCGCGCGTTCTTCAATGCTCTCGCTCCCGACCTCATCGGATTGATCCAGCGCGAGTACACCCCGGGCACGAACAGCTCCGTGATCGACGTCGACGGGGTGCAGGTCGGGCTCGCCATCTGCTTCGACGTCATCTACGACGACGTCGTCGACCAGGGGGTGCGCGACGGCGCAGAGGTGCTCGT
This sequence comes from Microbacterium hydrocarbonoxydans, assembly GCF_023715885.1. GTDB lineage: Bacteria > Actinomycetota > Actinomycetes > Actinomycetales > Microbacteriaceae > Microbacterium > Microbacterium hydrocarbonoxydans_C. The sequence goes on from NZ_JAMBOY010000004.1 coordinate 12,850, forward strand.
CTTCCAGACCAACAACGCCGACTTCCGCGGGACAGACGAGAACCTGCAGCAGCTGGCCTTCGCGCGGATGCGCGCCATCGAGACCGGCCGCAGCGTAGTGAACATCTCCACGGTCGGCACGAGTCAGATCATCCGTGCCGACGGCACCACCGTCTCGAGCCTGGACGCAGATGAGGCCGGAGCGATGCTCGAGAACGTCGAGCTTCGATCCGGCCTCACGGCGGGTGTCGTCCTGGGCCCGTGGATCCAGCAGCTTCTGCTGTGGGGCGGGTTGGGCGCGCTGATCCTCGGGTGGTGGCGCGCCCGGAGGCGCTAGGCGCCGATCTTCTCGCGGGTGGGGTCTTCGCCCGCTCCGCGACGGGCGCGGATGAAGGCGAGGCGCTCTTCGAGGAGTTCCTCGAGCTCAGCGCGGGTACGGCGCTCCATCAGCATGTCCCAGTGGGTGCGGGCGGCCTTCTCATCGGCCGTGTCGAGCGTGACGGCCTGGCCGCCGACGTTCAGGCGGGCCTCGGCTCCGCAGGAACGGCACTCCCAGGTCTGCGGAGCTTCTGCATCAGCCGCGAACATGAGGGTCGTGACATGTCCGCACGTGTCACAGGTGTAGGTGGTCTCGCGGCGCTCCATGAACACGACGCCCTCTTCGCTCTGTAGGCTCTGGGCGCCGAGTCGGATGCCGCGCAGGCTGCGATCTGCCATTGTGTGGTCCTCTCGTCTCTGCCAGGTATAACGTTCCGACCTGTGCGCTTCATCCACGCGAACGCTTTCCCTGAGCGATTCACAGCGGAATCCCAGCGCGCTCGCGCGGCCGCGCGGCGGTGCTCAGCGGCGCAGCGCGGTGAGGGCGAGATCCGCGCGATCGGAGACGACGCCGTCGACGCCGAGTCCGACGAGCCGGACCATGTCCGCGGGCTCGTTCACGGTCCACACGTGCACTTCGACGCCGTGTCGATGAGCGGTTCTGAGCAGAGCGGGGGTGAGCACCCGGAGCGCACCGTGACGTTCCGGGATCTGCAGGGCGTCGATGTCGCGGAGCACCCGGCCAGCGGGGAGCCGCAGCGTCGAGGACGCGCGGAGGGCGGCGATGGTGCGGCTTCCCCCAGAGGTCGCCGGCCGGAGTCCGGCTCCTGCACGCAGCACGGACGCGATCGTCGCCCGGCGGTTGCGGTCGTCGAAACTCGTCACCAGCACGCGATGCGTGTGCTCCACCAGGATCTCCCCGAGGGGTTCGGCGGCCTCCGGGGTCTTGACGTCGATGTTGAACCGGGTCGAGGGGAAGACCGCGAGTGCTTCTGCGACCGAGAGCAGCCCGCCGTGGTCGGCGAACATGTTCGTGAGTTCCCTCGTGCGCACCTCGCGCACCAGGCGGGCATCTCCGAGGAGTCGGCGCAGCGACGAGTCGTGGAAGAGCACCACGTCACCGTCAGCGGTGACCTGGCAGTCCGTCTCGATGTACTCGGCCCCGGCGGCATGGGCGGCGGCGAAGGCCGCCGCCGTGTTCTCCCAGACGCCCGAGGCCCCGCCCTCCGCGGTGACGAGACCGCGATGGGCGAGGACTCGTGGGTACGCGGCCTTCTCGAAGTAGGGGTGCGTCACGCGCCCGGCGTGCCGAGCGGCGGCTGACCGGGCTTCGGCGTGAAGGCGGTGCCGATGCCCTTCAGAGCCTCGGTGAGCTCGCTCGGGATGATCCAGAGCTTGCTCGACTCGCTCTCGCTGATCTTCGGCAGCATCTGCAGATACTGGTACGCCAGCAGCTTGTCGTCCGGCTGTCCCTGGTGGATGGCGCTGAAGACGTTCTGGATGGCCTCGGCCTCACCCTGCGCGCGCAACACCGCGGCCTGCTTGTCGCCTTCCGCGCGGAGGATCTCGGCTTGGCGACGACCTTCCGCCTCGAGGATCTGCGACTGCTTGGAGCCCTCGGCGGTGAGGATCGCGGCGCGCCGGTCCCGCTCGGCGCGCATCTGCTTCTCCATCGAGTCCTGGATGGAGACGGGCGGGTCGATCGCCTTGAGTTCCACGCGTCCGACACGAATGCCCCATTTGCCGGTCGCCTCATCGAGCACGACTCGCAGCTGGCCGTTGATGTTGTCACGGCTGGTCAGTGCCTCTTCGAGGTTGAGTCCACCGACGACGTTTCGCAGAGTCGTGGTGGTCAGCTGCTCGACCGCACCGAGGTAATTGGCGATCTCGTACGTCGCAGCGCGGGCGTCCGTGACCTGGAAGTAGACGACCGTGTCGATGGAGACGACGAGGTTGTCTTCGGTGATGACCGGCTGCGGTGGGAATGACACGACCTGCTCGCGCATGTCGATCAGGGGTCGCAGACGATCGATGAAGGGGACCAGGATGTTGAGGCCGGGCGTGAGCGTCTTGTGGTAGCGCCCCAGTCGTTCGACGACACCGGCCGTCGCCTGGGGGATGATCCGGATGGACCGGGCCAGCGTGACCACCACGAAGATGATCACCGCGATGATGAAGATCCAGAGGATGGCGGTCGGGATGAACGAGGTGTCGTCCACGGTCTCTCCTACTCGTTGACGGGGCGAACGGTCGCGGTGGCGCCGTTGATGGCGAGGACGGCGACCGGCGAGCCCTGGGGGATAGGCATCGAGGTCGCCGTGCGGGCGGTCCAGGTGTCGCCGTTGCTGAGCTTCGCCTGCCCGGATATCTGGGTGATGTCCTGCAGCGCGATGCCGCGAAGGCCGACGAGTGCCTCGACGTTCGACTTGGTCGGGTCTTCGCCGCGATGGAGTCGCCGAAGGAGCGGCGGGCGAAGGAGCAGGATGAAGGCGGCGGCGGCGACGGCAGCGATGATGATCTGCGCCCAGGCGGGGAGCCCGATGAGGTCGCCGACCAGTCCGATCGCGCTGCCGAAGCTCAGCATCAGGAACGTGAAATCGAGGGTCAGCATCTCGATCACGAGGAAGAGGGCGATGAGAACGAGCCACCCGATCCAGGCCCAGTTCTCGACGATGTCGATGAAGACGGAGAAGTCGTTCATGCAGCCTCCCTTTGCGGTCAACCTATCACGCGGCCGTCCGGCAGTCCCGCCCTGGACGGGGCCCCTTGATAGTCTGAGCGAGCCGTGCGATCACGGCGTTCCACGCACTTGAGGAGTCACCGTGACCGACGTTCTTCCCGCAGGTTCTCTCGACGGCAAGGTCGCGCTTGTCACCGGTTCGTCCCGGGGTATCGGAGCCGACACCGTGCGGTACCTCGCCGAGGCCGGAGCCGACGTCGTCATCAACTACCGCAATAAGGCTCCGCGCGCCGAGAAGCTCGCCACGCAGCTGCGGGAGCTCGGGCGTCGCGTCCTGACCGTGGGCGCCGACCTGACCGACCCCGCGTCGGTGGGGGAGATGTTCGAAGCCGTCAAGGCGGAGTTCGGCCACCTCGACGTGCTCGTGCTGAACGCGTCTGGCGGCATGGAGTCGGGCATGGCGGAGGATTACGCCCTCACTCTCAACAGGGACGCGCAGCTCAACGTGCTGGACGCCGCGACCCCGCTGCTCGACGACGGCGCCCGGGTCGTGTTCGTCACGAGCCACCAGGCGCACTTCATCCGCACGACGCCCACCATGCCCGAGTACGAGCCGGTCGCGCTCTCGAAGCGCGCGGGAGAGGATGCTCTGCGCGAGCGCATCCCTGAGCTCGCCGAGAAGGGCATCGGCTTCACAGTGGTGTCCGGCGACATGATCGAGGGCACCATCACCGCGACGCTCCTGGAGCGTGCGAACCCCGGTGCGATCGCCGAGCGGCGCGAGTCGGCCGGCAAGCTGTACAACGTGTCGGAGTTCGCCGCCGAGGTCGCACGCGCAGCCGTCGACCCCGTGCCAGCCGACAACACCCGCCTGGTGGGCGACGTGAGCGGCTTCGCCGCCGAGTGACGCTCCTGATGCGAGAGAGGGCCCCGTCCGTGCGGACGGGGCCCTCTCTCACATGCGAGGCGGCCGGGGTGCGGCCGTCAGCTCACCGTCTCCGACCGGACGGCGCCGGCAGCATTCTTCGCATCCTTGCCGATCGTGACCGCGCGGACGATCTGCACGATGCCCAGGGCGACGAGCGAGACGCCGAAGACGAGCCAGAGCACGGCTGCCGCGTACAGCGGCGAGAACAGCACGACGATGCCGGCGATGATGCTCAGCAGAGCGTAGAGGAGTGTCCACACCCGCGATCCGTCCTGGCCGAGCAATGACAGTGAGACGACGCCGTCGACGATCCAGCTGATGCCGATGAAGATGACGACGACGAGGGCCAGGGTCGCCGCGGCGAGGCCGAGGTTGGCGAAGGCGATGACGCCCGCGGCGATGTACAGCAGACCGAGGACGATGTGGCCGACACGCGCCCACCCGCCCTTGCGGTGCGAGAAGATTCCGAGGCCGATGTAGACGAGGCCGGCGATGATCAGGTACGAGGCGAAGATGCCCGTCACGATCACGGCCGACTTCACCGGCCACACGAGCAGAACGATGCCGGCGATGAGCGCGAGGGCGCCCGACACAGCGAGGGTGATGCGGATGGACTTGAACAGCGATTTCGCGTCGTTCGCGAGTGTTTCAGACATGGTTGGGGACCCTTTCTGAGAAAACCCTGTGAGGGTTGGTCACAGAATATCGCTGCCTGCTCGCAAATGGGGGAGGAGTCGTGGTCGGCGACGCGGGAGTTCACACGGAGGCACACGGCGTCATGGCACTATCAAGGGGTGACTCTCGACGAAGACGCCAGACTCCGCGAACTCGTCGTCATGCGCAGGGTACGCGACCGCATCGACAGGGAGTACGCGAAGCCCCTCGACGTCGAGGCGCTTGCACGCGGAGTGCACATGTCTGCCGGTCACCTCAGCCGACGATTCCGTGATGCCTATGGCGAGTCGCCGTACTCATACCTCATGACCCGGAGAATCGAACGCGCCATGGCGCTGCTGCGCCGCGGCGATCTCACCGTGACCGAGGTGTGCTTCGAGGTCGGCTGCTCGTCGCTCGGCACCTTCAGCACTCGCTTCACCGAGCTGGTGGGTGTCTCACCCCGGGTGTACCGTGAACGCGCCGCCAACGTCGACGGCATCCCGACCTTCCAGGCCAAGCAGGTCATCCGACCGATCAGGAATCAAGAAGCACCCCGCACCGACGCGAACCTAGCCTGAACGCATGAACATCAGCATCCACTACGCATTCCTTCCGCACACGGATGCCGAGGCGGCCCTCGGCTTCTACCGCGACGCCCTCGGATTCGAGGTGCGAGGCGACGTCGGCTACGACGGGCTCCGCTGGCTCACGGTCGGACCCGAAGGCCAGCCGGGGACGTCGATCGTGCTGCACCCGCCTGCCACCGACCCCGGACTCACGGACGATGAACGCCGCACCATCAACGAACTGATCGCCAAAGGAAGCTACGGCGCGCTCACTCTCGCGAGCGATGATCTCGACGGCTTGTTCGAGCGACTCGTCGAGAAGGGCGCCGATGTCGTTCAGGAGCCGATGGACCAGCCGTACGGCGTCCGCGACTGCGCCTTCCGCGATCCCGCAGGCAACCTGCTCCGTATCAACCAGGCAGGCTGAGCCTGCCCGACCGTTCGAGGAACCCATGACCCACGCCGCCGACGCCCACGACCTCATCCGCGTGCAGGGCGCACGCGAGAACAACCTGAAGGAAGTCAGCGTCGACATCCCGAAACGACGCCTGACCGTGTTCACCGGCGTCTCCGGCTCGGGGAAGAGCTCGCTGGTCTTCGACACCATCGCCGCCGAGTCGCGGCGCATGATCGACGAGACGTACAGCGCCTTCGTGCAGGGGTTCATGCCGTCGGTGCCCCGGCCCGACGTGGACGTGCTCGAGGGGCTGACCACGGCGATCATCGTCGACCAAGAGCGACTGGGCGCGAATCCGCGGTCGACCGTGGGCACCGTGACGGATGCCAACGCGATGCTGCGCATCCTGTTCAGCAAGCTGGGGCAGCCGTACATCGGCGGACCGACCGCGTTCTCGTTCAACATCCCGACGCAAAGGGCCAGCGGGGTGATGACCGGTCCGGGCGGGGAGAAGAAGATCGTCAAGGAGGCGATCTACCTCGGCGGCATGTGTCCGCGATGCGAGGGCAGGGGAGCGGTCTCCGACCTCGATCTCTCGCAGATCGTCGATGAGTCGAAGTCGCTCGACGAGGGGGCCATCATGGTCCCCGGGTACACGGCCGACGGATGGATGGTGAAGGGCTTCTCACAGTCGGGCTTCTATCCGGGCGACAAGCCGATCGCGGAGTTCACGGAGAAGCAGAGGCACCTGTTCCTGTACGGGGAGGTGACGAAGGTCAAGATCTCCGGGATCAACATGACCTACGAGGGTCTGATCCCGAAGATCACGAAGTCGATGCTGTCGAAGGACCTGGACGCCCTGCAACCGCACGTCCGGGCCTTCGTCGAACGGGTCGCGACGTTCGCCACGTGCCCGGAGTGCGACGGCACCCGTCTCACAGAGGGGGCGCGGTCGTCGAAGATCGACGGCATCAGCATCGCCGATGCCTGTCGCATGCAGGTGACCGACCTCGCGGAGTGGGTGCGCGGACTCGATCTCCCCGGTGCCGGACCGCTGCTTGAGGCGCTGCAGGCCAATCTCGACGCGTTCGTCACGCTCGGACTCGGCTATCTGAGCCTGGAGCGCCCGTCCGGCACGCTGTCGGGCGGAGAAGCGCAGCGGATCAAGATGCTGCGGCACCTCGGGTCCTCGCTCACCGACGTCACGTACGTATTCGACGAGCCGACCATCGGGCTCCACCCCCACGACATCCAACGGATGAACAGCCTGCTGCTGAGGCTGCGGGACAAGGGCAACACCGTGCTCGTGGTGGAGCACAAGCCCGAGACGATCGCGATCGGCGACCACGTGGTGGACCTCGGTCCCGGCGCGGGAAGCGCCGGAGGAGAGATCTGCTTCGAGGGCACCGTCGAGGGGCTGCGGTCCAGCGGCACGCGCACGGGATCGCACCTCGATGACCGCGCGCAGCTGAAGGGGACCGTCCGAGAGAGGTCGGGGGTCATCGAGATCCGCGGTGCGACGGAGAACAACCTGCAGGATGTCGACGTCGACATCCCCACCGGAGTGCTCACCGTCATCACCGGGGTCGCCGGATCGGGCAAGAGCTCGCTCATCCACGGCTCGGTGTCGAAGCGCGACGGCGTCGTCTCGATCGATCAGTCGGCGATCAAGGGTTCTCGGCGCAGCAACCCCGCCACCTATACCGGCCTGCTGGAGCCGATCCGCAAGGCCTTCGCCAAGGCGAACGGCGTGAAGCCCGCGCTTTTCAGCGCGAACTCAGAGGGGGCGTGCCCCACCTGCAAGGGGGCCGGCGTGATCATCACCGAGCTCGGGTTCATGGACACCATCGAGACTCCGTGCGAGGACTGCGGCGGCAAGCGCTTCCAGGCCGCCGTGCTGGAGTACAAGCTCGGGGGCAAGGACATCACCGAGGTGCTCGACCTGCCCGTCTCGGAGGCCAGGGCGTTCTTCTCCGACGGGGAGGCGAAGCTGCCGGCCGCTGCGGCGGTCCTCGGGCGGCTGGAGGACGTGGGACTCGGCTATCTCGCCCTCGGACAGCCTCTGTCGACCCTGTCGGGTGGCGAGCGTCAGCGCATCAAGCTGGCGATCCAGATGGGGGAGAAGGGCGACGTCTACGTTCTCGACGAGCCCACGACCGGGCTGCACCTGGCGGACGTGCAGAACATTCTCGGGCTGCTCGACCGGCTCGTCGAATCAGGCAAGACCGTCATCGTCATCGAGCACCACCAGGCCGTCATGGCTCACGCCGACTGGATCGTCGACATCGGCCCAGGGGCCGGGCACGACGGCGGGCGCGTGGTGTTCGAAGGAACCCCCGCCGACCTGGTCGCGTCACGGTCGACCCTCACGGGCGAGCATCTGGCCGAGTACGTCGGCGCCTGAATCCGGAGAAGGAGAACCGATGTCCCTGGTGCGGGTGCACAACTTCACCATCTCGCTCGACGGCTACGGAGCAGGGGAGGGGCAGACCCTCGAGGCGCCCTTCGGGCATGCGGGCTCCCGACTCATGCAGTGGGCCTTCGGGACGCGCACGTTCCGACGCATGGGGCTTCCGGGAGATGGACCAGGATCCGAGGGAGTCGACGATTCGTTCGCACGACGCTGGAGCGAGGGGATCGGCGTCGAGATCATGGGACGCAATAAGTTCGGTCCGCAGCGGGGATCGTGGACTGACGACGACTGGAAAGGCTGGTGGGGTGACGAGCCGCCGTTCCATACGCCGGTGATCGTCCTCACGCACCACCCGCGGGACCCGATTCCGATGGAAGGTGGAACGACCTTCCACTTTCTGGATGCCGAACCGTCCGAGGCACTCCGCCGAGCTCGGGAGCTCGCGGGAGACGCAGACGTGAGGATCGGTGGCGGCGTCGACACGGTGCGACAGTTCCTCGCCGCCGACCTCATCGACCGTATGCATCTGGTCGTCGCGCCGATCGTTCTCGGACGAGGTGAGCGTCTGTGGGATGGGCTGGAGGGGCTCGAGGAGCGCTTCGATATCGAGGCCACCCCGTCACCTCTCGGTGTCGTACACCTGAACTTCACCCGGCGAGGGCGCTGAGAGGCGGTACCTCAGTCGCGATCTTTCGGGCGACGATCGTGAACGTGCTCGGAACCAGGGCGCGCTCGGATTCGGGCCAGGCGTATCCGCCGGGGACCTCGACCATGCGCGGGCTGAATCGCCAGGGGAGTGTGCGGCCCTCGTCGAAATGCACGAGACGGAGTCCTGCGCCGAGCAGTGCGCCGAGGATCTCGGACAGCGGGTGCGGCCACTCGTAGGTGCGAGCGTGGGCGACGGTACCCTCGCCAGCATAGGTCGACGCGTCATCCCATTGCTGCGCATGGCCATCGCCGAAGTACGGGTATCGGATGGTCAGTCCCGGTGCGCTCTCATCCAGTGCATAGAGAGACGGGTGCCCGTCGCGGATGAAGAATGTGCCACCTTCCCTCAGCAACCCGGAGATCTGTTCGGCCCATCGATCGAGGTCGTCGAGCCAGCAGATCGTGCCAATGCTGGTATAGACCACGTCGAAGTCGCCGCTCACGGCGGCGCGGGCGTCGAGCACGTCGGTGTGCACCCAGGTGGCGGTGATGCCTGACCGTCGCGCGAGTTCCGCGCCGGCGGTCAGAGCGGGTTCCGAGAAGTCCACACCGGTGACTCGCGCGCCGGCTCGCGCCAGCGAGATCGTGTCCGTGCCGATGTGACATTGCAAGTGGCAGAGATCGAGCCCAGACAGACCGCCGGTCGGCAGGAATCGTTCCAGCACGGGGAGATCTGCGCGGACGACGTCGCTGAGATGCGATGGGTCATCGAACGCTTCGAGCCCGTAGGCGATCTGATGCAGAGGCACTCGGTCGTCCCAGTTCTGCTGGTTGGCGGTGCGGGCGTCAGCCCACGTCACGTCTACGGAATCACCGTTCACAGCCCGAGCCTATCGATCCGCGTGCGCGAACAAAGAGTAACCGATAATGCACATTATGTCAGATCAGCGAGAACCGACACATGACTAGGCTCGATCCATGCTTCGCCCCCGCTCCCTCGAACTCCACGTCGACCGGGACAGCGTCGCCATGGGCGACGACGTCGTCTCGCACGCCGGCGTGGTCTCCGTCCCGCGAGGAACGGTGCTCAGCGCGGCCATTGAACGATCCTCACCCGAGATCGAGTCTCCCGGATGGTCCTGGGTCGCTGTCGTCGACGGTGTGACCTCAGCTGTGTGGTCCATCGATCACGGTGTGCAACTGGTCGTCGCTGACCGGAAGCTCACGCGCGGACCGGTCGACGTCTTCTTCCGCTACTTCGCACAGATCGACCCGGCGTGGCTGTTCGACCGCCTCGCGCGCGGCGAGCGACCCGACCGGAGGGCGCTGGACGAAGAGTATGCGCCGATCGCGCGCGAGAAGTACCGGGCAGAGCTGCGTCGCCGGGAACGCGAGCTCGACGGACGGCTGCTGAGCACCGCCTGCGTCGAAGCACTTCGCCGGCTCGGGGCCGACATCACGCTGCACGCCGATGTCGCCTGCGAGTTCACCCACGGCGATGACGACTGGGTCGTGCGTCGCGCCGACACCATGTTCCAGGTCTTCCGCGGGGGCGGTGGGCCGATCGCCTCGCTCCGACCCCACGCATTCGGCGAGGCGTGGCTCGTCGGGATGGTCGGCGCGGCCGTTCGCGCCGCGAAAGGGTGGGAAGCCCTCCCCGACGCCCACGTCTCCCCCGACCTCGAACTCAGCCGGTCCGGTGAGCGGTGGATCTCGAGCGGAGCGACGGTCGTGCAGGTGCACTCCGAGCTCGCCGCTTGTGTCGCACAGCTCGCCCACGGGCGTTCCGTCTCTCAGATGCTCGAGGTGTTCGAGGTCTAAGGTGGCGATCGGAGCCGTCCCCGACCAGGAGTAGCGTGGAGGGGTGACGTCGGCTGCCCTCTCCCCCGCTTCGAGCCCGGGGTGGAAGGCCTGGCTGATCTGGTCGGTGGGTGTCGCCGCCTACGTCCTCGCGATCACGAACCGCACGTCTCTCGGCGCAGTCGGCGTCGACGCGGCCGATCGATTCATGGCAGATGCCTCCACGCTTGCGCTCTTCGCCGTGGTGCAGCTCGCGGTCTACGGCGGAATGCAGATCCCCATCGGCATCCTGCTCGATCGCTACGGCTCCCGGCCGATCATGACGGCGGGCATGCTGCTCATGGCTCTGGGGCAGCTGACGATGGCCCTCTCCCCCAGCATCGGCATCGCGATCTTCGCCCGTATCCTGCTCGGCGCAGGCGACGCTGCCGTGTTTCCGGCCGTCCTGCGCCTCGTGGCCACCTGGTTCCCTGCGCAGCGCGGCCCGATCATGGTGCAGTTCACGGGGATCATCGGGCAAGCCGGTCAGCTCATCGCCCTCGTACCGCTTGCCGCACTGCTGCACGCGACGACGTGGACCGTGACGTTCGGAAGCATCGCGGGCCTGGGGGCTCTCTTCACGGTGCTCGTGGCGGTCGTCATCCGCAATCACCCGCCGGAGCGGGATGCCGATGTCTCCGTCAACACCGACACCGGCGTGGTGCGGGTGGTCACATCCGCGATCGACACCGGCGTCGGCATCCGCGCCGCATGGGCGCACCCCGGCACGCGTCTCGCCTTCTGGTCGCACTTCACGACGCCCTTCGCGGGCACGGCGTTCATCCTGCTCTGGGGCATGCCGTTCCTCACCGCGGCGCAGGGACTCGACACGTCCCACGCCGCCGGCATCATCTCGGTCTACGTCGTCGCCGGAATGGCGCTGGGGCCGGTCATCGGAGAGCTGTCGCGTCGGTTGCCGAACCAGCGCTCCTATGCGCTCGTCCTCCCCGCCGTGGCCCTGCAGATCATCGCGTGGACGACCGTGATCGCGCTTCCCGGGCCGGCCCCGGTCTGGCTGCTCTACGTGCTGGCGGTGGCGCTGGCCACGGGCGGTCCCGCCAGCATGATCGCGTTCGACCACGCGCGCACTCACAACCCCACGCACCGCCTGAGCACCGCGACCGGTGTGACGAACGCGGGCGGCTTCATCGCCGCACTGATCGCGATCTTCCTGATCGGTCTCGCGCTCGATCTGCAGGGCGCGGGTACGCCCGAGACGTACTCGCTGGAGGCGTTCCGCGTCGCGTTCCTGATGCCGATCCCGCTCTGGCTCGTCGGCATGACGTTCATCCTCATCGAGCGCAAGCGCACCCGCATCCGGATGGGTCTGGATCCCGAACGTCGCCGCTGAGGGCCGCGCCCGTCTCAGCGGAGCAGGTGCTGAAACGTCTCGATGATGAGTTCGAGGCTGACTCGCTCCGGCACCTCGGCGTCGCCTGCTTCGAACTCCGCCAGTTCGACGCCCTTCACGGCGTCGAACGGCAGAGCGGCGAAGATCGCCGCGATCTGGTGCGGCAGCAGGCCGTCGCCGACACGGTAGGCAGCGGGAATGTACCCCGGTTCGAGCACGTCCCAGTCGACGTGGATCCATACCGGACGGCCGTCTACGAGTTCGAGCACGCGCGCCGGGGTGCTGTCCGCCGGAGCGAGCACCGTCGCTCCCGAATCCGCGAGGAGCTCGGCCTCGGCCGGATCGATGTCCCGTCCCCCGACGATCACGACGCGCGACGGATCGATCCCCGCGCCGTGCCCGCCGTCCCAGAGACCACTCGCGGCGGCGAGCACCATCCCGCCCAGGTACCCGGACTCGGTGGTGTCCGGGGTGTTGAAGTCACCGTGTGCATCGATCCAGAGCACGACCGCATCGGGATACCGCTCGGCGACGGTGGGCAGAGTGCCGAGGCTCGCGGCGCACGTGTTCGTGGCGAGCAGGGGCACCCGACCCCCATCGATGGCAGCGCTCACGGCATCCCGGAGTCCGTGCAGCGTCTCTTCGGCCTCGGGTAGCGCGCTCGTCCAGTCGTCGGTCCTCGACGCGCTCGGAGAGCCGATCGTCTGCGGCGCCGTGCCGAGGAACTCGGCGAGCCGCTCTCCCACGAGACGAGCGCCCACGAGCGCGCCATCCGTGCGATCGGCGACGCGGCCCTGGGAGACTATGAGCGAGAAGCGGGAGGTCATCCTCTCAGCTTCGCACCCATCCCGTATACCGGGCAAAACGGCGCCTCGGCCGTCCCTTGTCGGCCCGAGTCAGCGCTGAGAACGGCGCAGCGGTGTCCAGCCGAAAGGGATCGGACCGTCCGAGAACGACCGCTCTCGATCGTCTTGCGCCGACCAGCCCTGGGCAGCTCCCGGGCGGTCGAACTCGCCTCGCGCGACTCGGAACCCGATGTCGTCCTGGGCTGTGCGGGGAGACCCGCCGCGGCGCACGGAGGCCCGGACGCTCCAGGCCTCATCGGCGAACCCGCCCCCGCGGAAGACCCGGTAGTCGCCGTACCGCTCAGGATCGAGCAGGTCCCAGCACCACTCCCACGTGTTCCCGAGCGTGTCGAACAACCCGAAGAGGTTCGGGAGCTTGCCGCCGACGTCGCGTGGTGCGCGGATGCCGTCGGCACTCGTCCACGCGGCATCCGAGAGTGACGCGTAGTGCGGTCCGACCGATCCCGCGGCAGGCGTATTCCCACTCCGCCTCGGTGGGCAGCCGGTACCCGCCCGCAGTGACGTCCCACTCGACGTCCTCACCGTCGAAGTGGTACACCGGATCGAGCCCCTCCCACTCGGATGCCGCGTTGCAGAAGTGCACGGCCCGAAACCAGCTCACGTCGACGGCCGGGCGCCGAGGATGCCGCGACGGCACAGGAAGGATCTCCGCCAGCTGCTCCTCGGTCACAGCGAACACGCCGATCTCGAAGCTCTCCAGTTCCACGGTGCGCTCTGCCTTGCGTCGCGCGTCGTGCAGCGTCACCCGCCCCTGCGACAGGCTCCGCATCTCGATATCGGTCACGCGCCCGGCACCCGCTCGACCCAGGTCGGGTACTTCGCCGCGCGCCCGTCCCCCGACGAGGTACGCGTCAGGCGTCGACGCACCCACGGGCCGACGAACTCCCGGTAGTAAGCCAGTCCGGACGGACCCGCCATCGCGGCGGCGGTCGGAGACCACCAGGCCGCTGGCGGCTCGAATCCCAGCGCATGGAGCACCCGTGCCGCCACGCGGTGGTGACCGGCCGCGTTCATGTGCAGACGATCCTCCGACCAGTACGGCGATCGGGCGAGCTCCCGGTCGGGCCAGTTGAGCGCCCGCACGACGTCGGGGCGGTCCTCGACACGCCGCAGCACCGCCTCGGAGAGCAGGTCTCCGCGGCGCTGGACGACGGTGCCCATGGGCAGCTGGCCGCTGGGATTCGCGCCCGACAGCAGGATCAGAGTCACCCCCTCCTCGTCGCACCGACGGAGCACGCGACTGAACGCGTCCGCGATGTGCTCGAGGTCGGATCGCGGACGCAGCATGTCGTTGCCGCCGCCGTTGAACGAGAGGTGCGTCGGACGCAGCGCCAACGCGGGCTCCAGCTGCTGCTCGACGATCGGCCAGGCCAGCTTCCCGCGGATCGCGAGATTCGCATACCGGATCGGGTGTCCTGCTGCATCCGCCCATCCCTGCGCGACGAGATCGGCCCACCCTCGTTCTCGTCCGTCGGGCAGGACGTCGCCTACCCCCTCGGTGAAGGAGTCGCCGATGGCCACGTACCGCACATCTGTCACCTCGCCAGCATATTGGCGGAACGACGCCGTGCGGCTCAGCGATCGTCGAGCGCGACTCCCCCGCGGTCGGTCAGACCCCAGGCGGCAGCGGCCGCGATGACGAAGCACGCCCCGAACACGACGAACAGGGTCGGCACTCCTCCGGCGACGAGCAGCACGGGGACAGCAAGCGGTGCGGCGATCGACGCGAGACGACCCACACCTGCCGCCCAGCCCGCGCCGGTTCCCCGCAGCGATGTGGGATAGATCTCGGGCGTCACCGCGTACAGCGCACCCCAGGCGCCGAGGTTGAAGAACGACAGCGCCATCCCCGATGCGATGATCGCGACCTCGGTGGTCGACGTACCGAAGAAGACGGCGGAGGCGGCGGAGCCGATCAGGAAGACCGACAGCGTGATGCGGCGCCCCCAGACTTCGATCAGCCACGCCGCGACCGCGTAGCCAGGGAGCTGCGCGAGCGTGATGATGAGGGTGAAGCCGAACGACCGTACGAGATCGAACCCGGCGTCGACGAGGATGCTCGGGATCCAGATGAAGGCGCCGTAGTACGCGAAGTTCACGCAGAGCCAGACCAGCCAGAGACACGCGGTGCGGACTCGGAACTCCCCACTCCACAGAGCGGACAGCCGTGCCCGCACGGTCACGGCGATCTGCTGCGTCGCCGGCTCCTTGCGGATCGCCGGGGTCCGTTCGATCTCCGCGTCGACCTCGAACGCCGAGACGATGCGGTCGGCCTCGGCGATGCGACCCTTCGAAGCGAGCCAGCGCGGTGACTCGGGCAGTCCCCACCGCACGATCAGCGCGTAGAGCGCGGGGATCGCGCCGAGCGCGAATGCCCACCGCCAGCCGTTCTCGGACGCCGGAATCACGAAGTATCCGATCACCGCCGCCGCGGTCCACCCGAGCGCCCAGAACGCCTCGAGGAAGACGATGAGGCGCCCGCGGATGCGTGCGGGCGCGAACTCGCTCACGTATGTCGACGCGACCGGCAGCTCGGCGCCGAGACCCAGACCGACCAGGAACCGCAGCACGAGAAGCGCCGCCAGACCGCCGACGAGAGCGCTGGCCCCCGTTGCGACGCCGTAGACGAGCAGAGTCAGCGCGAAGACCTGGCGGCGACCGAGTCGATCCGCGAGCAGGCCGCCGAGGGTGGCGCCGAGCGCCATGCCGATGAAGCCGACAGACGCGACCCACCCGGCGTCGGTCTTCGTCAGGCCCCACTGCTGGGTGAGGGCCGCGAGGACGAACGAGATGAGCCCGACGTCCATGGCATCGAGCGCCCAGCCGACGCCGGAACCGGTCAGCAGCCGCAGGTGTCGCCGCGTGAACGGCAGGTCATCGAGACGGCCGGCGAGCGACTCACGGCTCGGCAGGACGGGTTGTGCCATGACCCCATCGTAGGGGCGTCAGAGCGCCCCTACGATTCCCGTCGTGCGCCTCAGTCGTTCTGGGCGAGGAGCCTCCGCACACGCGGGATCACCTCGGTCCCGTACAGTTCGACGCTTCGCATCAAGGCCTCATGCGAGATGGTGCCAGTGGAGTACTTCAAGTCGAAGCGGCCGAGACCCAGTGTGGTGACGGTGTCGGCGATCTTGGCGGCGACCCGATCGGGCGAGCCGGCGTAGATCGCGCCGGCGGGGCCGACGTCGTTCTGGAAACGCGCCCGACTGTACGGCGGCCAGCCGCGCTCCGCGCCTATCGTGTTGTTCATCGCCTCGAAGCCGGAGTAGGCGGCCTCCCAGGCCTCTTCGTCGGTCTCGGCGATGTGTCCGGGCGAATGCACGGAGATCGGCTGTGCGGTGGTGCCGAACGACGCGACGGACCGATGGTACAGATCGACGAACGGCTTGAACCGGCCTGCGGGGCCGCCGATGATCGCGAGCATGAGTCCGAGGCCGTGCCGAGCGACGCGCACGACGGACTCGGGGCTGCCGCCGACGCCGACCCAGGTGCGAAGGCCCTTCTCGGTCTTGGGGAACACATCGGCGTTCTCCAGCGAGGCGCGCATGCTTCCCGACCAGGTGACCGGCTCCTCCTTCAGAAGCTCGACGAACAGCTCGAGCTTCTGCTCGAACAGCGCGTCATAGTCGCGGAGGTCGTAGCCGAACAGCGGGAACGATTCGATGAACGAGCCGCGGCCGAGCACGACCTCGGCCCGCCCGTCAGACAGGGCATCGAGGGTCGAGAAGCGCTCGAACACGCGAACGGGGTCGTCGGAGGACAGAACCGTCACCGCAGTCCCGAGCCGCATCCGCTCCGTGCGCCCGGCGATGGTGGCGAGCACCATCTCCGGGGATGAGATCGCGAACTCCGAGCGGTGGTGCTCCCCTACCCCGAAGTAGTCGACGCCCACCGAGTCGGCGAGCACCGCCTGCTCCACGACGTTCCGAATGGTCTGCGCGCCCGTGAGCAGCTCTCCCTCGGCGTCGCGAGTGATGTCTCCGAACGTGTCCAGCCCGAACTCGATGTCCATGTCAGCTCCTTCTATTCAGGTGAATGAACACCCGGCTGCGCGCGGACATTCCCGTCAGCGACTGAGCAGCGCCGTACGGAGGGTGTCGAGTCCGACGCCGCCCATGTCGAGCGCCCGCTTGTGGAACTCCTTGATATCGAAGTCCGCGCCCTTCTCCGCCCGGTAGGCGTCACGGACCTGTTCCCAGATGCGCTGACCGACCTTGTACGACGGGGCCTGACCCGGCCAGCCCAGGTAGCGGTTCACCTCGAACTGCACGAACTGATCGGACATGTTCACGTTCTTGCGCATGAAGTCGAGTGCGTAGGCGGCGTCCCAGGTGCCTTCGCCGTCGAGACGCGGCTTGCCGAGGTGCACGCCGATGTCGAGCACGACGCGCGCTGCGCGCATGCGCTGTCCGTCGAGCATGCCGAGGCGATCGGCCGGGTCGTCGAGGTAGCCGAGCTGCTCCATCAGGCGCTCCGCGTAGAGCGCCCAGCCCTCGGCGTGGCCCGAGGTCCCCGCGAGCAGACGACGCCAGGAGTTCAGCTCGGCGCGGTTGTACACGGCCTGCGCGATCTGCAGGTGATGGCCGGGGACGCCCTCGTGATAGACGGTGGTGAGCTCGCGCCAGGTGTCGAACTCGGTCACTCCCTCGGGGACGGACCACCACATGCGACCCGGACGCGAGAAATCGTCGGTCGGCCCGGTGTAATAGATGCCGCCCTCCTGCGTGGGGGCGATCATGCACTCGAGCGTGCGGATGGCCTCCGGAATCTCGAAGTGCGTGGCGCCGAGCTCGGCCACTGCTCGGTCGCTCGTCTCCTGCATCCAGCGCTGCAGCGCCTCCGTGCCCACCAGCTTGCGAGCCGGATCCGCTTCGAGATGAGCGACGGCCTCCTCGACGGACGCCCCGGGCAGGATCTCGTTCGCGATCGCGGTCTGCTCGGCGACCATGCGCTCGAGCTCTTCGCGGCCCCACTCGTAGGTCTCGTCGAGGTCGATGGTGGCACCGAGGAATCGCCGCGAGTTCAGCGCGTAGAGCTCACGCCCCACGGCATCCTGCTCACCGGCCGCTGGGGCGAGCTCTTCCGCCAGGAAACGCCGAAGCGCTCCATAGGCGACGCGTGCCGACGCGGAGTTGTCCGCGAGGGTGCGGGCGAGGGATGCCGGAAGGTTCCCGTCCTCGGGCGACGCGTCTGCGACGAAGGCCGCGAAGAATCCGTCGTCGGCGATGTAGCGGTCGATCTGCGTGGCGACCTCGACGACCTGACGGCGTGCGGGCATCACACCGGCGGCGATGCCGGCACGGAGGGTCTCCGTGTATCCGCGCAGAGCGTCCGGCACGGCGGCGAGGCGGGTGGCGATCACCGACCAGTCCTCCATGGTGGCCGTGGGCATCAGGTCGAACGCGGATCGCACATCCTGCGCGGCGGATGCGATGACGTTGAGGTCGCGAAGGTGCCAGTTCGCCTCGTGAAGCTCGAGATCGAGAGTGAGCTCCGCGGTGAGATCGGCCTTCGTGACCTCGTCGACGGCGTCCACAGGCTCCAACGACGACAGCTTGGCGAGGGTCGCGCGCGTTGCTGCGGCGATGCTCTCCTGACCTTCGGGGCTCAGGTCGCCGAAGCGGTCGTTGACCTCGTCGCGACCGATGTACGTGCCGAGCGTCGGCGCCAACTGCACCAGCGTGTCGACCCATTCATCGGCGACCTTGTCGATGGCAGAGGGAGTGCGGGGCTGAGAAGTCATCCCTTCAGCGTAGCCGGACGACGCCGGCGTCACCCACCCGGCAGCGGCGTCGTCTCGTCAGTGCGCCGCCTCGTTCCAGTCCTGCCCGCGACCGACCTGCACGTCGAGCGGGACGGTGAGGTCTGCGGCGTCGCCCATGCGCTGGCGGACGATGCGCTCAGCCGCGTCCCACTCTCCAGGCGCGACCTCCACGACGAGTTCGTCGTGGATCTGGAGCAGCACGCGGGATGCGAGCCCCTCCGAGCGCAGGTCGTCGTGGATGTGGAACAGGGCGATCTTCATGATGTCGGCAGCGCTCCCCTGGATGGGTGCATTGAGCGCCGCCCGCTCCGCGTTCTCACGCAGCACGCGGTTCGGCGAGGTCAAGTCCGGGAACGGGCGTCGGCGACCGAAGATCGTCTCGGTGTACCCCACCTCGCGCGCTGCGAGCACCGACGCCCGGAGGTAGTCGCGCACCGCCCCGAATCGTGCGAAGTACTCGACCATCAGCTGCTTCGCCTCGGACTGCTCGATGCGCAGCTGTTTCGACAGACCGAATGCCGACAGTCCATAGACGAGCCCGTACGACATCGCCTTGACCTTCGTGCGCATCGCTGCCGTGACGTCGGCGGGATCGACGCCGAAGACGCGAGCGCCGACGAACCGGTGCAGGTCCTCGCCGCTGTTGAAGGCCTCGATGAGCCCTTCATCGCCGGAGAGGTGCGCCATGATGCGCATCTCGATCTGCGAGTAGTCGGCGGTGAGCAGTGCCTCGTACCCCTCCCCGACCCGGAAGGCGCTGCGGATGCGACGCGACTCCTCGGTGCGGACGGGGATGTTCTGCAGGTTGGGGTCGGTGCTCGAGAGCCGCCCGGTCTGGCTTCCCGTCTGCACGTAGGTGGTGCGGACCCGTTGGTCCGCACCGATCGCGACGTCGAGCGACTCGATGATCTGGCGGAGCTTGGTCGCCTCGCGGTGCTGGAGGAGCAGGCCCAGGAACGGATGTGGATGCGACTCCTGCAGGTCGGCGAGGACCGCGGCATCCGTCGAGTAGCCCGTCTTCGTCTTGCGGGTCTTCGGGAGCTGCAGGTCGTCGAAGAGCACCTCCTGGAGCTGCTTCGGCGAGCCGAGGTTGAACTCGCGACCGACGATGCCGAACGCCTCCTGCGCGATGCCCTCCGCGCGCGTGGCCAGCTCGGACGAGAAGGTCGACAGCACCTCGTGCGACACCGCCACGCCGGAGACCTCCATGTCGGCCAGGGTCAACAGCGTCGGAAGCTCGATGTCGGTGAGCACGTTGGCGACCGATTCCGGGATGTCATCACGCAGAGCAGCCGCGACTCGCAGCGCGAACCAGGCCTCTTGCGACGGTGTCGCTCCTTCCGTCTCGGGCACCAGCTGGGTGGGGTCGGCCTCGGGCAGCTTCTCGTCCAGGTACCGCTCGACGAGGTCGCCGAGCGTCTTGTCGGGGAAGCTCGGGCGCAGCAGCCAGCCGGCGAGGCTCGTGTCGTAGGCGAGTCCGGAGAGGCGGATGCCGAGCCGCAGGAGAGCCTTCACCTGCGGCTTCGCGTCGTGGATGACCTTCGGCCGGTCGGATTCGAGCCAGCCGCGAAGTGAGGTCGCGGTGTCGTCGTTCCAGTCCAGCTCCCGCAGCTCGGTCTCGGTTGCGGCGCCGATCCGGCTCGGGGCACCGCTCTGCAGAACCAGGCGGACGGCCACTTCACTCTGCGACTCCGCCCAGGAGAGGAACTCGTCGGCCGCGACCTCGATCGGAGCGGGCAGATCCACGACGGTCGCCGGGTCGTCGGCGACCTCGCCTGCGCCCACGGCGTCGAACACCCGCGGAAGCAGGGTGCGGAATTCCAGGCGGGCGAAGATGTCACGGACGGCCTGCGCATCGATCGGTGAGACGGCCAGATCGGCGGGTGCGACGGGGAGCTCGACGTCGCGGAGCAGTCGATTCAGCTTCCGGTTCCGACGCACGTCCTCGATGTGCTCACGCAGGTTGCCGCCGACAACGCCCTTGATCTCGTCCGCCCGGTCGAGCAGCTCATCGAGCGATCCGAACTGGGTGAGCCACTTGACCGCCGTCTTCTCTCCCACCTTCGGCACTCCCGGGAGGTTGTCGCTGGTCTCACCGACCAGCGCGGCGATGTCGGGGTACTGCTCGGGACGCACGCCGTATCGCTCCTGGACCGTGGCCGGGTCGTACCGCTTGAGCTGAGAGACGCCCTGCACGTTCGGGTACAGCAGCGTGATCTCGTCGTTCACGAGCTGGATCGTGTCGCGATCACCCGACACGACGAGGACCTCGTACCCTTGCTCCGCTCCCTGCGTCGACAGCGTCGCGAGGATGTCGTCGGCCTCGATCCCTTCCTTCGTGAGCACCGGGATCGACATCGCGGCGAGGCAGTCCTGGAGCAGCGGGATCTGTCCGCGGAACTCCTGAGGCGTCTCCGAACGTGTCGCCTTGTACTCCGGGTACTCGTCGGTGCGGAAGGAGTGACGCGACGTGTCGAAGGCGATGGCCAGGTGCGTCGGCTGCTCGGCTTTGATGAGGTTCACCAGCATCGAGAGGAAGCCGTAGATGGCGTTCGTGTGCTGGTTGTCCTTCGTCGTGAAGTTGTCGACCGGCAGAGCGAAGAAGGCGCGGTAGGCGAGCGAATGGCCGTCGACGACCATGAGGGTAGGCTTTGCGGAGTCCGTCACCCTGTCAGCCTAACGAGGACGACAGACACCCGCTGAGGAGGATTCATGAGCGACACCACCGCGACGAGTCAGGGACTCGACTGGGCGTCGGCTCGCGGCATGGGAGCCCTCGCCGAGAAGATGGGGATGGAGTTCCTCGAGTTCGACACGGAGCGGTGCGTCGCGACGATGCCGGTCGAGGGCAACACGCAGCCCGTCGGCCTGATGCACGGTGGCGCGTACGTGGTGCTCGGCGAGTCCCTCGGGTCCATGGCCGCCAACCTGCACGCCGGCCCAGGACGCCTCGCTGTCGGAGTCGACATCAACGCCACGCACACCCGGTCCGCGACGTCCGGTGTGGTCACCGGCGTCTGCACTCCGGTGCATCTCGGCCGCAGCATCACCGTGCACGAGATCGTCGTCACCGACGATCAGGGACGCCGTTGCTCCACCATCCGGATCACCAACATGATCAAGGACGCACCGGCCTGACCCGATCCGGTCGAACGCTCGCGAGAGTCACGCGAGTATCCGCTGGAAGAGGAGATGATCGCGCCACTCCCCCGCGATGTGCAGGTACTGCGGGGCGAGTCCGATCTCGGTGAACCGGGCGCCGTTGAGAACCCGCTGCGATGCGACGTTGTCGAGGAGCGTCGCCGCCTGCAGGCGATGCAACGACAGCTCCTGCTCGGCGAATCGGACGAGCTCCGCGACTCCCCGGCCGGCCAGACCGCGCCGCAGTCGTGATGCGTCGATCCAGTAGCCGACATCGGCGCTGCGAAACGCCCCTCGTACGACGTTGTTGAGGTTCATCCGTCCGCGGATCTCTCCGTCATCCGACACGAGGACGAACCGATAGCCACGCCCGGAGTCCACATCGGCGACGCACTGATCGACGTGCCGCTCCTGCCACGCCGCCGTGTAGAACTCGTCGTTCCGCACCGGCTCCCAGGATGCGAGATGCTCGCGATTCGTCGTGTAGGCACGAGCGAGCGGCGCGCCGTCACCCGGCTGGACGAGACGCAGGACATGGTCCGCGTCGAGCCGGGGCACCGACTACTTCTTCGGAGCGAGCTGCTCGATGATCGCCTTCGCGACGTCCTGCATCGTGAGACGACGATCCATCGACGCCTTCTGGATCCAGCGGAAGGCTTCGGGCTCCGAGAGCCCCATCTTCTCGTTCAGCAGGCCCTTGGCCCTGTCGACGAGCTTGCGCGTCTCGAAGCGCTCCACCATGTCGGCGACCTCGGCCTCGAGCGTGATGATCTGCTCGTGACGGGCGAGCGCGATCTCGATCGCGGGCAGCAGGTCGTTGGGGGTGAACGGCTTGACGACGTACGCCAGCGCGCCGGCCTCGCTCGCTCGCTCCACGAGCTCCTTCTGGCTGAACGCCGTGAGCAGGACCACGGGGGCGATGTTGCCCTTGTGCAGCTTCTCGGCAGCGCTGATGCCGTCGAGCTGAGGCATCTTGACGTCCATGATCACGAGGTCGGGTCGCAGCTCTGTGGCGAGAGCGACCGCGGTCTCGCCGTCTCCGGCCTCGCCGACCACATCGAAGCCGTTGTCGCGGAGGATCTCGACGATGTCGAGACGGATCAGCGACTCGTCCTCGGCGACGACCACGCGTCGGGGGGCGGATGCCGGGGGCTGCTCAGCCTGTTCTTGCTCTGTCACGCACTCCATCCTAGTGGAGAGTCACCCGACCGACCCCGAAGGTCGCACGTCTGTGCACCTGCGCTGCGATACAGTCGTAGACGCGACACACGGGCCGGCGTGGCGGAATGGCAGACGCGGAGCACTCAAAATGCTTTGTCCGAGAGGGCGTGTGGGTTCGAGTCCCACCGCCGGCACCACAGTCGTCATCCCTCATCCTTCAGCGGGTCATGACCCCAGTTCATGAGCGAGTATCGCCATCGCGTCTCCGTGACGTCTCCGTGCGGCCGCTGCGCTCCATGACGAGCCACGTAGCCGACGACCTTCCGCATCCACGCGATGTCGTCGCGCGTGAGTTCCGTCTTCTTCTTCCGCAGCAGCGTGACGATACGGCGTCCGGACCTGTGCCCCGTCGATTCGCCGCCGTCAGAATCGCCGACGGATCGAGATTCCTCGGTCTCCAGCCACTGCTCGAGTTCTTTCGGCGCCATGTTCACATCTCGTCGCCAGTCGTCCCAGACATCGGCCAGTTCGTCGTCGTGATCGGTCATGGATCGTCCTCTCGTGCGTTCTCCGAACCTACTGCGGGCGCCGACGGGCGGAAGGGTCTTGCGCATCACCTCGCCGCACGCAAGCGGCCTCGGCTTCCGGCGACGGCGCCGATGCGATAGACACGTCACATGCGCCCTCCCTCGACCGTCGACATCTGGAGCCGCAGTCGACGCCATCGGCGCGGGTTCGTGATCGGGCTGATCGTCGTCATGGTGATCGGCGGAGTCCTCGCGGTCGACGCGATCCGTCGGCACATCGAGGGCGAGGCCGATCTCGCCAGCGACAGGACCTTCTACCGGATCCCCGATCCGTTGCCCGAAGGCGAGCCCGGAGACATCGTCCGCCTCGAGGAGATCGACAGCGCACCGCTCGGGTCGACGGCCTGGCGAGTGATCTACCACACGCGCGATATCGACGGATCCGACGTCGCGGCCTCGGCGGTCGTGGTCGTGCCGGATACCCCGGCCCCCGGGCGCGGGCGGGCCGTCATCGCCTGGGGGCACCCCACGACGGGGGCTGCGACGCAGTGCGCGCCGTCACTCGACGTCGATCCCTTCCAGCTCATCGAGGGTCTGCACGAGTTCCTCCTCGAGGGATACGCCGTCGTGGCCGCGGACTACCCCGGGCTCGGCGTGGCCGGCGCATCCTCGTATCTGCTCGGCGTCCCGGAATCGAACAGCATCCTCGACGCCGTGCGCGCGGCGCACGACATCGACGCCGCCGAGATCGGCACGGACGTCATCCTGTGGGGACACTCGCAGGGCGGGCAGGCCGTGCTCTTCGCAGCCGAACGAGCAGAGCGGTACGCGCCGGACCTGACCGTGCGCGGGGTCGCCGTCGCCGCCCCCGCGGCTGATCTGACCGAGCTCATGAGCGACGACATCGTGAACGTCTCCGGCGTCACGATCGCCTCCTACGCGATCCCCGCGTACGAGGCGGCGTACGCCGACCAGTACCGCGCAGACGAACTCTCGGCAATCCTCACACCGGGCGGAGCGGCGGCCACCCCGCAGATGGCCGATATGTGTCTGCTTTCGCAGAACAAGGAGATCCATGCGATCGCCGACCCGCTGGTCGGACGTTACGTCACGAGCGACCCCGCGACGACCGAGCCGTGGAAGACGCTGCTCCAGGAGAACAGCGCCGGGTCGTCGCCGATCCGTGTTCCGGTGTTCGTCGGGCAGGGCCTCGCCGACGAACTGGTGAAGCCGGCGGCGACCGAGGACTATGTGGCCCTCCTCTGCCAACAGGACACGAGAGTCGGCTTCCATCGCTACCCGGGTGTAAATCACGGGTTGGCCGCCTACGCCGCTCTGCCCGACATGCTCGGCTGGCTCTCGGCGGTCAGCGCCGGGCATCCGCCGCCTTCCACCTGCCGATGACCGTCGATCAGTTCTCCGACATGGTCGCGATCTCCGCGATGACGCGTGGATCGGCCAGCACCTGGAAGTGACCTCCGGTGTCCAACCGCACGTTGCGGCGCGCGCCGGCGAGCTCGCTGCCCTCCGGGATGTGCGGGTCGAATCGAGCGTAGACGGATACGATTCGCGAGTCCGCGTCGAGATGACGCCCGAGCGCCAGGATCGACGGGTGCGTGGGTGCGAGCGCGCGAAGGCCGCGTACCGGCATCCAGCGGGCGTACCGCGACCCGCGGAAAGGCGTCGAGATCGCGACCATGCCGCGGATCCGTGAGCCGGCCCGGCCGATCATCGCTGTCTTGCCGGCCAGTCCGCCCTTGCTGTGCGCGACCAGCACGACGTCGGTCATTCCCGCCGCCTCGAGGAATGCGGTGAGGATGCCTGCGGCCTCGTCGACCGGCCGCCTGTTGTGCCTCCATGCGTCGAGCACGTGGACGGGGTGCCCGCGAGCGTGCAGAGCGGCGATCATCGGCTGCATGAAGCGCCACGTCTCGTACACACCGGGCAGCATGACGATCGGCACGCCCGTTCCGTCTGCGAAATCGCGGGGATCCGTGCGATCGACCGCCGCCCGCAGCTGCCAGGCCGCGGCGTACGCGTAGTCGGCGATCCACCATGTCAAGCGCCTCAGTGCGTCGATGTCGTCCGTCCCCTCTCGGGCATGCGCGACGGAGCACGTCCGTTCAGCCCCTGCGCGAAGCGGGCGATCGCCTCGGCCACTTCCCGTGCCGCCGTGTACTGCACGTTGTGCGGTTGAT
The DNA here is from genome assembly GCF_023715885.1 of Microbacterium hydrocarbonoxydans. GTDB lineage: Bacteria > Actinomycetota > Actinomycetes > Actinomycetales > Microbacteriaceae > Microbacterium > Microbacterium hydrocarbonoxydans_C. The sequence continues at coordinate 38,283 of NZ_JAMBOY010000004.1, forward strand.
CCGAGAGCTCGACCATCTCCGCTGCTTTCGCTGCGGAGCGCAGACGTCGCACCCAGCGCTCCCCGGCGACGGCGTCGAGGCCGCCGCGCATCAGAAGCATCGGCGGGGTCGCGCGCGCGACGGCGGCCTCGGTGCTGTAGGCGGTCATGTGACGCGCCTGCTTCAGGTACCACCGCGGTCCGGAGCGGAGATAGTCGCAGAAGACGAGGGCGTTGACGACCGGCGCCTCCCGCAACGTATCGACGGCGAGGGCGACGGCCTGAGCCGGAAGCGACCGGTGCGCCTCGTCGACGACCGGCCCGATGAGGACGAGCCCGTCCACGCGGTCCGGTGCGGCCGCTGCCGCCTCCAGCGCCCACTGCGCGCCCATCGAATGCCCCACGAGCACGACGCGGGTGAGCTCGAGCACCTCGAGCATCTCGCCGAGGACACCGCCCATCCCGGCGACGTCGAGATCCTCGTCGGGTGCCGGCAGTCCGCCGAAGCCGGGCAGGTCGACCGTGATCACCCGGCCTCTGCGCCGCAGGGCGTCGCGCAGCGGCGCGAAGTACCGGTGCGACATGCCGATGCCGTGGACGAGGACGTACGTCGGCCCCGAGAGGGGGCCGCATGCGGCGATGCGGAGAGCATGACCGGCGACGATGATCCGCTGCCGGGCTGTGCTCATCTTCTCACGCTATCCAGAGAGGCGGAGGGCGGTGAATGCCTTGACAACCGTGAGCATCGTCGGCAGACGACGGAGGGGTGGGACCGCAGTCCCACCCCTCCGTGACCGATGGATGCGGTCAGACCGTCGCTTCCTTGTAGATCGGAGCGGCGCCGTTCACGGCATCCCCGACCTTGTGCACGCGGATGTCGTTGGTGGATCCCACGATCCCGGGAGGGGATCCGGAGATCACGACCACCTTGTCGCCTTCGGCGGCGAGGCCGTTCGAAAGGAGGTAGTCGTCGACCTGCAGGTACATCAGGTCGGTGTGCTGCACCATGTCGACGAGCGTCGACTGGATGCCCCAGGTGAGCGCCATGCGACGACGGATGTCGGGCTCCGGCGTGAACGCGAGCATCGGGATGCGCGAACGCAGACGCGACAGGCGGCGAGCCGAGTCGCCCGACTGGGTGAAGACGCAGAGGAACTTCGCCTCGACGAACTCGGCGACCTCGAGCGCCGCGAGAGTGATGGCACCACCCTGCGTACGGGGCTTGGCGGTGAGCGGAGCGATGCGCTCGAGACCGTGCTCCTCGGTGGACTCGATGATGCGAGCCATCGTCTCGACGACGACCACCGGGTAGTCGCCCACGCTGGTCTCGCCCGAGAGCATGACGGCGTCGGCGCCGTCGAGCACGGCGTTGGCGACATCGGAGGTCTCGGCGCGTGTGGGCACCGGGCTGTTGATCATCGACTCGAGCATCTGCGTCGCCACGATGACCGGCTTGGCCATGCGGCGCGCGAGCTCGACGGCACGCTTCTGCACGATCGGCACCGCCTCGAGCGGCAGCTCGACACCGAGGTCGCCACGCGCGACCATGATCGCGTCGAACGCGTCGACGATCCCCTCGAGCGCGTCGACTGCCTGCGGCTTCTCGACCTTGGCGATGACGGGGACGCGGACGCCCTCCTCCGCCATGATCTCGTGCACGCGGGTGACGTCGGCCGCGTTGCGCACGAACGACAGCGCGATGAGGTCGGCGCCGGTGCGGAGACCCCAGCGCAGGTCGTCCTCGTCCTTCTCGCTGAGAGCCGGGACGTTGACCGCGACGCCGGGCAGGTTGATGCCCTTGTTGTTCGAGACGGCACCGGCCACGACCACGCGGGTGGTGACGGTCACGCCATCGGTGTCGACGACCTCGACGCGGACCTTGCCGTCGTCGATGAGCAGGAAGTCTCCGGCCTTCACGTCCTGCGGCAGACCCTTGAAGGTCGTGCCGCAGATCTCGCGATTCCCGATGATGTCCTCGGTGGTGATCTTGAAGATGTCGCCCACCGCGAGCTCGTAGGGCCCATCCTCGAAGCGGCCGAGACGGATCTTCGGGCCCTGCAGGTCGACGAGGATGGCGACGGCACGACCGGCGTCCTCCGCAGCACGACGCACGTTGGCGTAGTTGTTCTCGTGCACGGAGTAGTCGCCGTGGCTGAGGTTCAGGCGGGCGACGTCCACACCGGCGTCGATGAGTGCACGCACGGTCTCATAGGTGGAAGTTGCGGGGCCCAGGGTGGCGACGATTTTCGCGCGTCTCAACTGATTCTCCAGGGGGAAGGGGGATATAAATCGGGCGACGGTGCCTGGCTCAGCCTACGCGTGAGCGAGGCCGATCGCGACTTGATGCGGACCCACCGGCTCGGGCAGCACGGTCTCTCCCATCAGGAAGCGATCGACGTTCGCAGCAGCGGCGCGCCCCTCGGCGATCGCCCACACGATGAGCGACTGGCCGCGCCCGGCGTCACCCGCGACGAACACACCGGGGATGCTGGACTCGTAGCCGTCATCACGCTGGAAAGCGCCGCGATCGGTGAGCTGCGGACGCGTGTCGTCGGTGAAGCCATCCCGCTCGGGGCCGGTGAAGCCCATCGCGATGAGCACCAGGTCGGCCGGAATCTCGCGCTCGGTACCGCTCTTCGGCACACGGCGTCCGTCGACGTACTCGGTCTCCGCCACGCGGAGCGCACGCACCTCGCCGACCTCGTTCGCGAGGAACTCGACGGTCGAGGCGAGGAACACGCGCTCACCGCCCTCCTCGTGCGCCGACGAGACCTCGAAGACCGTCGGCATCATCGGCCAGGGCTGGTGCGCGGGGCGCTCGGTGCCGGGCTGCTTGCCGATGGCGAGGTTCGTGACGCTCAGAGCGCCCTGGCGGTGCGCGGTGCCGATGCAGTCGGCTCCGGTGTCGCCGCCGCCGATGACGATCACGTGCTTGCCTTCGGCGGTGATCTGCTCGGGGACCTTGTCGCCGGCGACCGCGTGATTGGACTCGACGAGGTACTCCATCGCGAAGTGCACGCCGTCGAGATCGCGGCCGGGGATGGCCAGGTCGCGCGGGACAGTGGCGCCCGTGGCGATGACGACCGCGTCGTACCGCGCCCGCAGGTCGGCCCAGGAGATGTCCTTGCCGATCTCCACGCCGGCGCGGAAGCGGGTGCCCTCCTCCTGCATCTGGCGCAGACGAGCCTCGAGCTGGCCCTTCTCCATCTTGAAGTCGGGGATCCCGTAGCGGAGCAGACCGCCGATGCGATCATCGCGCTCGAAGACCGCGACGGTGTGACCCGCGCGGGTCAGCTGCTGCGCGGCGGCGAGGCCGGCGGGCCCTGAGCCGACCACGGCGACCGTCTTGCCCGTCAGCCGTGCGGGCGGCTGCGGCTCGACCCAGCCCTTGGCGAACGCCTCGTCGATGATCGACTGCTCGATCTGCTTGATCGTCACGGCCGGCTGGTTGATTCCCAGCACGCACGAGCTCTCGCAGGGAGCCGGGCACAGGCGACCGGTGAACTCCGGGAAGTTGTTCGTGGCGTGCAGGCGGTCGATCGCCGCGCGCCCCTCCCCGCGCCAGGTGAGGTCGTTCCACTCGGGGATCAGGTTGCCCAACGGGCAGCCCTGGTGGCAGAACGGCACACCGCAGTCCATGCACCGACCGGCCTGGCGCTTGAGCACGGCCTGATCGCCGGCTTCATAGACCTCTTTCCAGTCCATGATGCGCACGGGAACGGGGCGCCGCGCGGGCACCTCGCGCTCCGTGACCTTCAGAAAACCCTTGGGATCAGCCACCGGTCACCTCCAGGATCCGGTTCCAGACGACGTCGCCGTCGGGGTCGATGCCCTCGGCGACTGCTTCCTCGCGCATGCTCCGCACCGCGGCGTAGTCGCGCGGAAGCACCTTCGTGAACTGGCCGGCGATCTCATCGAACCGCGCCAGGAGGTCGGAGCCGAGCGGCGATGCCGTCCGCTCCACGTGCTCGGCGATCAGACTGCGCAGGACCTCGAGATCCGCCCGGTCGAGAGGCTCGAGAAGCAGCTCGCCGCTGCTCAGGGACTGCGCGTTGATCTTGCCCGTGTCGAGCGAGCGGATGTACGCCACTCCCCCGGACATGCCCGCACCGAGGTTCCGGCCGGTCGTGCCGAGGATCACTGCGACGCCGCCCGTCATGTACTCGAGTGCGTGGTCGCCCACTCCCTCGACGACGGCCGTGGCACCGGAGTTGCGCACCAGGAATCGCTCGCCGACGACGCCCGACAGGAACATCGTTCCCGCCGTGGCGCCGTATCCGATGACATTGCCGGCGATGACGTTCTCGTGCGGGGCGATCTGCGAACCCCGGGGCGGACGGATCGTGATGTCACCACCCGAGAGACCCTTGCCGACGTAGTCGTTCGCGTCTCCTTCGAGACGGAGCACGATGCCGGACGGCAGGAACGCCCCGAGGGACTGGCCCGCCGTGCCGTGCAGCGTGACGTCGATGGTGCCGCGCGGCAGCCCGTCGGCGCCGTGGCGGGACGTGACCTGGTGGCCGAGCATGGTGCCGACCGCGCGCTCGGTGTTCGCGATGGGCAGCTCTGCGATCACCGGCTCGCCGTTCAGCAGCGCCGGTCCCGCGATGTCGATGAGCTGCACGTCGAAGTGCTTGTCGAGCTCGTGGTCCTGCGCACGACGGCTGCGGCGCGGCTCGCTCGCGGGGAATGCCGGGCCCTCCAGCACGGGGCTGAGGTCGAGACCGTCGGCCTTCCAGTGCTCCACGGCGGCATCCACCTCGAGCAGCTCGGCGCGTCCGACGATCTCGTCGAGCGAGCGGAAGCCCAGCTCGGCGAGGATCTCGCGCACTTCCTCTGCGATGAACTCCATGAAGTTCACGACGAACTCGGGCTTGCCCGTGAAGCGCTCACGCAGAACCGGGTTCTGCGTAGCGACGCCGACGGGGCACGTGTCGAGATGGCAGACGCGCATCATGATGCAGCCGCTCACCACGAGCGGCGCCGTCGCGAAGCCGAATTCCTCGGCCCCGAGCAGGGCGCCGATGATCACGTCTCGACCCGTCTTGAGCTGGCCGTCTACCTGCACGACCACGCGGTCGCGCATGCCGTTGAGCATGAGCGTCTGCTGCGTCTCTGCCAGGCCGAGTTCCCAGGGCGTGCCCGCGTGCTTGAGCGAGTTCATCGGGCTCGCGCCCGTGCCGCCGTCATGTCCCGAGACGAGGATGACGTCGCTGAGAGCCTTCGCCACGCCCGCCGACACCGCGCCGATGCCCGACTGGCTGACGAGCTTCGTGTGGATGCGCGCCTCGGGGTTCGCCCTCTTCAGGTCGAAGATGAGCTGCTTGAGGTCCTCGATCGAGTAGATGTCGTGGTGCGGCGGCGGCGAGATGAGCCCGACGCCTGGGGTGCCGCCGCGGGTACGAGCCACCCACGGGTACACCTTCTGCGGGGGCAGCTGCCCGCCCTCACCGGGCTTGGCGCCCTGTGCGAGCTTGATCTGGATGTCGTCCGCCTCGGTGAGGTACAGGCTCGTGACGCCGAAGCGACCGGACGCGACCTGCTTGATCGCGCTGCGGCGCTCGGGGTCCATGAGCCGGTCGACGTCCTCGCCGCCCTCTCCCGTGTTCGACTTGCCGCCGAGACGGTTCATGGCGATGGCGAGGGTCTCGTGCGCCTCCTTGGAGATCGAGCCGTAGCTCATCGCTCCGGTCGAGAAGCGCTTGACGATCGCCGACACGGGTTCGACCTCGTCGATCGGCACCGGCTTGCGGGTGCCGGTGCGGAGGGCGAACAGACCGCGCAGGGTCTTGAGCTCGGCGGCTTGATCGTCGACCAGCTTCGTGTACTGACGGAAGATGTCGTATCGGCGCTCCCGCGTGGAGTGCTGCAGCTTGAACACCGTCTCCGGGTTGAAGAGGTGCGGCGAGCCGTCTCGACGCCACTGGTACTCGCCACCGCTCCACAGGCGCTCGTGGGCGCGCGCCGCGGCATCCTCGGGATAGGCGTAGTCGTGCCTGGCCTGGTTCTCGGCGAAGATCTCCTCGATCCCGATTCCGCCGAGCTTCGACTCGGTGCGGGTGAAGTACTTGTCGATGAACTCCTCGCTCAGGCCGACGGCCTCGAACACCTGCGCGCCGGCGTACGACGACACGGTCGAGATGCCCATCTTCGACATGATCTTCAGAACGCCCTTGCCGAGCGCATAGATGAGGTTCTTGACGGCCTTCTCGGGGCTGATGCCGGTGATGTACCCGGTGCGCACGAGGTGCTCGACCGTCTCCATCGCGAGATAGGGGTTGATCGCCGAGGCCCCGTAGCCGATGAGGGTTGCCACGTGGTGGACCTCGCGGACGTCGCCGGCTTCGACGATCAGACCGACCTTCATGCGGTTCTCACGGCGGATGAGGTGGTGGTGCACCGCCGAGACCATGAGGAGCGACGGGATCGGAGTGAGGTCCTTGTTCGAGTCGCGGTCGGACAGGATGATGAACTCCGCGCCGCTCGCGATCGCCTCGTCGACTTCGTCGCACATCTCGGTGAGACGCTTCTCGAGCGTGTTCGATCCGACGTCGAAGTGGTACAGGCCCTTGATCGTCACGCTCGAGCGATCGGGCAGCGCCTTGTCGATGTGGCGGATCTTCGCCAGCTCGTCGTTGTCGATCACCGGGAAGTCGAGTGACACGGTGCGGGTGTGATCCGGACCCCAGCTCAGCAGATTGCTCTCCGGGCCGAGACCGAGCTTGAGGCTCGTGACGACCTCTTCGCGGATCGAGTCGAGAGGCGGATTCGTCACCTGAGCGAACTGCTGCGTGAAGTAGTCGAAGAGCAGACGAGGACGCTTGCTCAGCACCGCGATCGGGGTGTCGGATCCCATCGCGCCGAGCGGCTCGACGCCGGTCTGCCCCATGGGGGTCAGGAGGATGCGGACTTCCTCCTCGGTGTAGCCGAAGGTGCGCTGGCGCCGCGTGATGGATGCGGGCGGGTGCACGATGTGCTCGCGCTCCGGGAGGTCGGCGAGGCGCACGGCTCCGGCATCCAGCCACTCCTGCCAGGGGTGCATCGTGGCGAGGTCGCGCTTGATCTCCTCATCCTCGATGATGCGCTGCTGTGCGGTGTCGACGAGGAACATCTTGCCGGGCTGCAGGCGGCCGCGGCGCTTGATGCGCTCCGGCTCGAACGTGAGCACGCCGGTCTCGGAGCCGATGACGATGAGGCCGTCGGTCGTCTCCGTCCAGCGACCCGGACGCAGTCCGTTGCGGTCGAGGGTCGCCCCGACGAGCGTGCCGTCGGTGAAGATGAGGGCGGCTGGTCCGTCCCATGGCTCCATCTGGTTCGAGTGGTACTCGTAGAAGGCGCGCAGCTCGGGCGAGATGTCCGACTGCTTCTCGTAGGCCTCCGGCACCATCATCATGATGGCGTGCGGCAGGCTGCGGCCGGTCAGGGTCAGCAGCTCGAGCACCTCGTCGAAAGAGGCGGAGTCGCTCGCGCCGTCGGTGCAGATGGGCAGCAGCGGCGAGACGTCGCCCAGCAGCTCGGACTCGAGCTGCGACTGCCGTGCGCGCATCCAGTTGCGGTTGCCGCCGACGGTGTTGATCTCGCCGTTGTGGGCGAGCATGCGCAGCGGCTGTGCCAGCGGCCACGACGGGAAGGTGTTCGTCGAGTAGCGGGAGTGCACGACGGCGAGCTCAGACATGAACCGCTCATCCTGCAGGTCGGGGTAGAACGGCTCGAGCTGCAGGGTCGTGACCATGCCCTTGTACCCCAGCGTGCGGGCGGACAGGGTGACGAAGTAGGCGCCGAGCTCGTGGCCGGCGCGCTTGCGCAGACGGTAGGCGACGCGGTCGAGGGCGATGCCCGTGAGCGGCGCGTCGGAGTGCGACGCTCCCCCGGCGCTGACGAAGAGCTGCTCGAAGGCCGGACGGGCCTCGTCTGCGAGCTTGCCGAGGTGCTCGTTGGCGGTCGGGACCTCGCGCCAGCCGAGCACGCGGAGTCCTTCGGACCGCGCGATCCGTTCGATGCCGGCCTTCTGCTCGCGGCGCACGCTCGAGTCGCGCGGCAGGAAGGCGAGGCCGGCCGCGTACTCCCCCATCGGCGGCAGCTCGAAGTCGGTCACGGCGCGCAGGAACGCGTCGGGCATCTGTGTGAGGATCCCGGCGCCGTCTCCGGTTCCGGCGTCGGAGCCGATGGCTCCGCGGTGCTCGAGGTTGCGCAGCGCCTCCAGGGCGAGCGCGATGATGTCGTGACCCGCCTCACCACGCAGGGTCGCGACCATGGCGAGGCCGCAAGCGTCCTTCTCGAACGCCGGGTTGTACATGCCCTGCTTCTGGGGGTAGGCGCCGGAGGCACCGAAGGGAGGTTGCGAATACACCTGAACCGTCCTCAGATCTACGGATGACCCGGGGGCGTCATTGGCCGGGTGGATGCGATGGGGTCCGCACGGATCGGTCGGCTATCGGGCGCCTACCGTGTCCGTGGGGCCGGTGCTTGTGGCGCTGGCTCCTGCGGCGACTTCTTCGGACGGAGGCTCACTCAGGTCCACGAAGTCGGAGGGATTGTCCTGCGAGTCTACATCAGCGTCCAGATCCTTCCGCCCGCGACCCGGCTGGTACGGCGAGGGCTCCAGACCGAGGTGACGACGAGACTGCACGACGAGGATCGCGAGACCCACGACGATGCCGACGATCGCGGCCCAGACGTTGCTGCGCAGGCCCAGGATGATCTCGCTCGGGTCGATGCGGATCGACTCCCACACCACGCGACCGGCGCTGTACCAGATCAGGTAGATGGCGAAGAGGCGGCCCCACTGCAGGCTCGTGACCTTGCGGCTGAGCCAGAGCAGGACGACGACGCCGAGCAGGTTCCAGATGACCTCGTACAGGAATGTCGGGTGGAAGAGCGTGCCCTCGGGGAGTCCGGGCGGGAAGGCGGAGTTGTCGGACTCGATCTCGAGACCCCACGGCAGGTCGGTCGGCAGTCCGAAGAGCTCGTGGTTGAACCAGTTGCCGAAGCGGCCCATGGCCTGGGCGAGCAGGAGGCCGGGTGCGAGGGCGTCGGCGAAGGTCCAGAAGCGGATGCCGGTCCACCGGCATCCGAGGTAGGCGCCGATCGCGCCGCCGATGAGAGCGCCGAAGATCGCGATGCCACCCTCCCAGATCGCCCACACCGAACCGGGCTCGAACGGGTTCCAGGTGTTCTTGCCCTCGCCGAAGTAGAAACCCGGGTGGGTCAGCACGTGGAAGATGCGCGCGCCGACGATCGCGAGCGGCACGGCGAGGATGGAGATGTCGATGACAACCCACGGCTCCGCCCCGCGTCGCGTCAGGCGGCGGTTCGTGAGCAGCACGGCCGCGATGATGCCGGCGATGATGCACAGCGCGTAGAAGTGGATGCGCAGCGGTCCGATGTCGAAGTACGAGACGGGCGGACTGGGGATGCTGGCGAGCACGCCGCTGAAGGTGCTGTGGAGCGCGTGGGACATGAGTGCGATTCTAGTTCTCGTGTACGGGCCGCGCGGATGCGGTCCCGGCGGCCAGGGTGCGGGTGACCTCGGCGAGGGCGGAGATCCCCCCGTCGCGGAGGGCTCGGACGAGTGCGGTGCCGACGATCGCGCCGTCGGCGTACTCGGAGACGCCGGCGATCTGCTCGGCGGTGGAGATGCCGATGCCGACGCAGGCCCGGGTGGAGCCGGCAGCGCGCAGACGACCGACCAGCGTGCGCGCCGCCCGGTCGAGCTCGGCCCGCTCGCCCGTGATACCCATGGTCGACACGGTGTAGACGAAACCGGTCGACGATTCGACGACGAGCGACAGCCGCTCGTCGGACGAGGTCGGCGCGGCGAGGAAGATGCGGTCGAGGCCGGTGCGCTCGCTCGCCGCGATCCACTCCCCTGCGACATCGGGTGTGATGTCGGGCGTGATGAGACCAGCGCCGCCAGCCGCGAGCAGGTCGTCGGCGTACCGGTCGACGCCGTACTGGAACACGGGGTTCCAGTACGTCATCACGAGCACGGGAACATCGGTCGCCTCGGTGATCGCCCGCACCGCCGTGAAGAGGTCCTTCATCTTGAAGCCGTTCGCGAGGGCCGCAGTCGTGGCCTCCTGGATGACGGCGCCGTCCATGACCGGATCGCTGTACGGCGGGCCGAGCTCGATGATGTCGACGCCGTTCTCCGCGAGGGTGATGGCCGCCTGGATGCTCGTCTCGAGATCGGGGAAGCCGACGGGGAGGTAACCGACGAAGGCGCTTCGACCGGCTGCGTGCGCCGCCTCGATCGCCTGTTCCACGCGGCTCATAGCTCGGGCTCCCCCTTCGACGCCGCGGCCTCCTCGGCGCTCTCGTGCTCGACGTCGTGCTCGAGAGCCGCGCGGTCGTACAGGTCGAAGTACCGCGCGGCCGTGTCCATATCCTTGTCGCCGCGTCCGGACAGGCAGACGGCGAGTACGGCATCCGATCCCATCTCCCGCCCGAGTCGCAGCGCGCCGGCGAGAGCGTGCGCGGACTCGATGGCCGGGATGATCCCCTCCGTGCGGCTGAGCAGGCGCAGCGCCTGCATCGCCTCGTCGTCGGTCGCCGGGATGTAGTCCGCGCGTCCGATGTCGGCGAGCCACGCGTGCTCGGGACCGACTCCCGGATAGTCGAGGCCCGCCGAGATCGAGTGGGACTCGACGGTCTGGCCATCCTCGTCCTGCAGCACGTAGGTCTTGGCGCCGTGCAGGATGCCGGGGCGTCCGCGCTCGATGGACGCGGCGTGCTTCGGGGTGTCGACGCCGTCTCCGGCCGCCTCCACGCCGTAGAGCTTCACCTCGGCGTCGTCGAGGAACGCGTCGAACATGCCGATCGCGTTCGATCCGCCGCCGACGCAGGCGATCACGGCATCCGGCAGGCGTCCAGCCTCGTCCAGCAGCTGCTGCCTGGCCTCCTCGCCGATGATCTTCTGGAAGTCCCGCACCATGGCGGGGAACGGATGCGGTCCCGCCGCGGTGCCGAAGATGTAGTTCGTCGTCTCGACCGAGGCCACCCAGTCGCGGTAGGCGTCGTTGATGGCGTCCTTCAGCGTGCGCGATCCGGAACGCACCGGCACGACCTCGGCTCCGAGCAGGCGCATGCGGGCGACGTTGAGCGCCTGCCGCTCGGTGTCGACCTCGCCCATGTAGATGGTGCAGTCGAGGCCGAACAGGGCCGCCGCGGTGGCGGTCGCGACCCCGTGCTGGCCGGCACCCGTCTCGGCGATGACGCGGGTCTTGCCGAGACGCTTCGTGAGCAGGGCCTGCCCGAGCACGTTGTTGATCTTGTGCGAACCGGTGTGGTTGAGGTCCTCGCGCTTGAGGAACACGCGGGCGCCGCCTGCATGCTCCGCGAAGCGGGCGACCTCGGTGAGCGGCGACGGGCGGCCCGCGTACGAGCTCAGCAGGGAGGCCAGCTCCGCTCGGAACTCGGGGTCGGCGATCGCGTCGTCGTAGGCGACGGTCAGCTCGTCGATGGCCGCGATCAGCGACTCGGGCATGTACCGCCCGCCATAGTCGCCGAACAGAGGGCCGTGCTGGTCACGCAGGCTCATCACGCCTCCAGGAAGCTCTTGAGAGTGGCGATCGGATCGCCCGTCACGAGGGCCTCACCGATCAGGACGACATCCGCGCCCGCGGAGCGGTAGTGCGTGACGTCGGCAGGGGTCAGCACCGCCGACTCGGCGATCTTCACCGCAGAGTCGGGGATGCGCTCGACCAGACGGCCGAACAGGTCGCGGTCGAGTTCGAGGGTCGTCAGGTCACGGGCGTTGACGCCGATGAGGGACGCGCCGAGATCGATCGCGATCTCGAGCTCGTCGGCCGAGTGGGTCTCGACGAGCGGTGTCATGCCGAGCTCGAGCACGAAGTCATAGAGCTCTCGGAGTACGCCGGGCTCGAGCCCCGCCACGATGAGCAGCACGAGGTCGGCACCGGCGGCCCGCGCCTCGAGAACCTGATAGCGCGTCGCGATGAAGTCCTTGCGCAGCACGGGCAGGGCCACGCGGGCGGTCACGGCCTCGAGATCGGCGAGGCTGCCGCCGAAGCGTCGCTCCTCGGTCAGCACGCTGATGGCGGACGCCCCGCCGAGCTCGTACAGCGAGGCCTGCAGTGCCGGATCAGGGATCTCGGCGAGGGCGCCGCGCGAAGGGCTCGCACGCTTGACCTCGGCGATGATCTTCACCCGCTCGGCCGGAGCGAGGAATGACAGCGCATCCTTGGCCGCCGGGCGCGCGAGGGCGACGCGCTCCACGTCGGCCAGGGGCCGGGTGAGTGCGCGACGCTCGGCGTCTGCGACAGCGCCGGCCGTGAGGTCGGCGAGGACCACTAGTGGCCCTTCGGCGAGTACTTGGGACCCTTCACGCCGTAGCCGGCGCGCGCCAGCAGCCAGCCGACCAGCGCACCGACCGGGACGATCACGGCGCCGACGTAGATCAGCGGCACCCAGAATCCGGCGAACTCGGCGAGGCAGAACGCCACCGTCGCGAGGGTGAACCCGAAGAGCATGATGATCACGGCCGTCCAGGCGGCGGGCGAGTGTCCGTGGCCGGGATCGGCGATCGGGTTGGTCATGTTCTCCTCCGGGGACGGCGTGCGGGATCGGGTCAAGTCTATCGGGGTCAGCGCGTGGGATCGGTTCCGCGCGACAGGTCATCCCAGGAATCGATCGCGTCGACGGGACCCGCCGTCTCGGCCGCGTGCGGCGCATCGGTGCGGAATCGGCGGCCGCCGGTCTTCCAGCGGCGCCAGGTGACGAGCACCACGAGGGATGCGGCGAGCAGCACGATCCATCCGACGAGAGCGATGGGCGGCCACGCGGACCGATCGATCCCGACGACGACGTCGGCGATCGCCGCGCTGCCGGCCAGGCCGGTCGTCTCCGTCACGGTCGGGCCGACGGCCGAGAGCGGATCGGAGACGAGCAGTTGCAGTGTCGTCCAGCCGAGGAAGACGGCGGAGGCCGCACCGAGCACTCCGAACACGAGCCGGAGCACCGGTCCGACGATCGACATGGCGAGTCCGAGAGCCAGCACGGCGAGGCTCAGGGGCGCGAGGAGCGGCAGGGCGGAGGCCCCGGGGACGAGGATCGACTCGCCGGCGTCCGCCCGTTCCACCGTCAGCCAGGTCTGGGTCGAGGAGATGATGCCGATCGCCCCGGCGAGGAGGAAACCGAGCACCGCGATCGAGCGGCCGCGACGAGCCAGGCTCATGCGCTCGCGCTCCCGTCGACCGCCTCGAGGTCGGTCGTGTCGAAGCAGGTGCGGGCGCCGGTGTGGCACGCGGGACCGGTCTGGTCCACACGCAGGAGGATGGCGTCGCCGTCGCAGTCCAGCCGCGCCTCGCGCACGACCTGGATGTTGCCGGAGGTGTCGCCCTTGCGCCAGTATTCGCGGCGCGAGCGCGACCAGTACACGGCGCGTCCGGTGGTGAGCGTGCGGCGCAGCGCCTCGGCATCCATCCAGGCGAGCATCAGGACCTCGCCGGTGTCCCACTGCTGGACGATCGCCGGCGTGAGGCCGTCGTCGTTGAAGACGACCCGGGAGATGCGCTCCTCGACCGAACTCATCGGACGACCACTCCCTCCGCGCGCAGCGCATCCTTGACGTCGCCGACCGTCAGCGCGCCGGTGTGGAAGACGCTCGCGGCGAGCACGGCATCCGCTCCGGCCTTGATGGCGGGTGCGAAGTGCTCGACCGCACCCGCGCCGCCCGAGGCGATCACGGGGACCGCTGCCACCTCGCGCATCAGGCCGACGAGTTCGAGATCGAACCCGTCTCGGGTGCCATCGGCGTCGATGGAGTTCACGAGCAGTTCGCCTGCGCCGCGCTCCGCCGCCTCACGCGCCCACTCGAGGGCGTCGAGGACCGTCTGCGTGCGTCCGCCATGCGTGGTGACGACGAAGCCCGACGCCGTGGTGTCCGCGCGTTTGACGTCGAGTGACAGGACGAGCACCTGTGCGCCGAACCGGTCGGCGATCTCGCCGATCAGGTCCGGACGCGCGATGGCCGCCGAGTTGACACCCACCTTGTCGGCGCCGACCGCGAGCAGACGCGCCACGTCATCGACCGATCGAACTCCCCCGCCGACCGTCAGTGGCACGAAGACCTGCTCGGCCGTCCGCTGAACCACGTCGTACGTCGTCGCGCGAGCGTCGACCGTGGCCGTCACGTCGAGGAAGGTGATCTCGTCGGCCCCCTGGGCTGCATAGTGCCGCGCCAGCTCGACGGGGTCGCCCATGTCGCGGAGGTTCTCGAAGTTCACGCCCTTGACGACGCGGCCGGCCGCGACGTCGAGGCACGGGATGACCCGGCTCGCCAGGGTCATTAGAGCCTCGCGTTGTGGATCGCGGTCACGAGGATCGCCCGTGCACCCAGGGCGTACAGCTCGTCCATGACGGGGTTGACCCGCGACCGGGCGACCATGACGCGCACCGCCACCCACTCCGGATCCCGCAGCGGCGACACGGTCGGCGACTCGATGCCGCCGGCGACCTTCACCGCGTCGTCGAGGAGTGCCACGGGCAGGTCGTAGTCGATCATCACGAAGCGTCGCGCGACCATGACGCCGCGGAGACGGCGCAGCAGCGTCTCGGACCCCTCGGCATCGTGAGGACCCGCGATCAGCACGGCCTCGGATTCGAGGATCACCGGGCCGAAGACGTCGAGGCCCGCCTGGCGAAGCGTCGTGCCGGTCTCCACCACGTCGGCGACGGCGTCGGCCACGCCGAGCTGCACCGCGGATTCCACCGCGCCGTCGAGCGGAACGAGATCGACGGCGATACCCCGCTCGTCGAGGAACGAGTCGACGAGACCCGGGTACGACGTGGCGATGCGCAAGCCGTCGAGCTGCGACACGTCGGTGTAGCGTCCCGCCGGCGCAGCGAACCTGAACGTGGATGCGGCGAAGCCCAGGGCCTCGATCTCTCGAGCTCCCGGCATACGGGCATCGAGGAGCAGGTCTCGACCGGTGATCCCCACGTCGATCGCGCCGGAGCCGACGTACGTCGCGATGTCCTTGGGGCGGAGGAAGAAGAACTCGACGTCGTTCTCGGTGTCGACGACGTGCAGGGTCTTGGTGTCACGGCGACCGGCGTAGCCGGCCTCCGCGAGCATCTCGGCGGCGGTCTCGGACAGAGACCCCTTATTCGGAACGGCGATGCGCAGCATGAACAGCCTTCAGTTCGGGGTGGAGGGGACGGGGCGCGTCACAGATGTCGGTAGACGTCCTGCAGGCTCAGGCCCTTCGCGATCATCATCACCTGCACGTGGTAGAGCAGCTGCGAGATCTCCTCGGCCGCCGCCGCGTCGGACTCGTACTCCGAGGCCATCCAGACCTCGGCCGCCTCCTCGACGATCTTCTTGCCGATCGTGTGCACGCCGCCGTCGAGCTCCGCGACCGTGCCCGATCCCTCGGGACGGGTCTCCGCCTTGTGGCTGAGCTCAGCGAACAGCTCGTCGAAAGTCTTCACGATTCCAGGCTAGCGGCTCGCGCGCGGTCCCTGAGCCGGGTGACGGCGGCCTCCACGTCGTCCGCGCCGTAGACCGCCGATCCTGCCACGAACGTGTCGGCACCCGCGGCGGCCGCCTGTTCGATCGTCGCGTCGGAGATGCCGCCGTCGACCTGCAGCCAGACGGTGGAGCCGCGTCGCTTCGCCTCATCAGCCAGCGCCCGCAGCTTCGGCATGGTCTCGGCCATGAATCCCTGGCCGCCGAAACCAGGTTCCACGGTCATCACGAGGATCTGATCGAACTCGTCGAGCACGGAGTACAGTCCCTCCGCTGGTGTGTCCGGCTTGACCGCCACGCCCGCCCGCGCCCCGATGCTCCGCAGCCGGCGCGCGAGCGAGATCGGATCCGCCGCGGCCTCGAGGTGGAACGTCACGCTCGCGGCACCCAGCTCGGCGTACCCGGGCGCCCAGCGATCAGGATCGGTGATCATGAGGTGCACGTCGAGCGGGATCGGACTCGTCGCCTGGATGCGCTCCACCATCTGCGGACCGAAGGTGAGGTTCGGCACGAAGTGGTTGTCCATCACGTCGACATGGGCGAAGTCGGCCGTCGCGATCTTCGCGAGGTCGCGCTGCATGTTCACGAAGTCCGCGGCGAGGATGCTGGGGTTGATGCGAGGGGCGTCAGGCAGTTCCACGGGTGTCGTCTCCTTCTGCGGCCGAGTCGCCGCGTGCGTCCGAGTCGGTGCGCTGCAGCAGCGCGAGGAACATGGCGTCCGTGCCGTGTCGGTGCGGCCACAGCTGCACACGCCCGGAGCCGTCCGAGCCCAGGTCGATCGGCGATCGAGCGAGCCGCGAGACCACGGAGCGGGCATCGAGCTCGGCGACGTCGGCGCGCCCGCGCAGGACCTCCTGCACGACGCCCGTGGTCTCGGCGAGGTGGGGCGAGCACGTGACGTAAGCGACGATCCCGCCGGGAGCGAGAGCCTCGATGGCCGCGGTCAGCAGCTCGACCTGCAGCGGGACCAGATCCGCCACGTCTGCCGGCGTCTTCCGCCATCGGGCCTCCGGGCGCCGACGGAGTGCGCCGAGACCCGTGCACGGCGCGTCGACGAGGATTCGGTCGAACGTCGCCGGGTGCTCGACGGCGAGAACGCGCCCGTCCTCCTCGTGCACGACGACTTCGCCGGGAACGGCGCGAAGGGCGTTGCGGACGAGGCCGGCGCGGGCGGGCACGACCTCGTTGGCCTCCACCGTAACGCCGTACGCGCGGGCGACCGCCGCGAGGAGCGCCGTCTTGCCGCCGGGGCCGGCGCACAGGTCGAGCCACCGCTCCTCGGCACGGACGGGAGCGGCCTCGGCCAGCGCGAGAGCGACGAGCTGCGAGCCCTCGTCCTGCACGCGCACTGTTCCGTGCGACTCGGTGAGCAGGCGGTGCGGATCGCCTCCGGGGGAACCATAGGCCGTGGGCGCGTACGGTCGTCGCGGTTCGCCGGGCTCTGCGAGACCGGGCAGTGCGACGAGGGTCACCTCGGGCGAGGCGTTGTCGGCGTCGAGCAGAGCCTCGAGCTCGTCGGCCCGACCTTCTGCGGCGAGAGCCCGGCGCATGGCACGGATGACCCACACGGGGTGGGCGGTACGCAGCGCGAGTCGTTCGTCATCGGACCGGGCCGCGTCCTCGATTCGCGTCTGCCACTCCCCCGGCGTCTCGCGGGCGATGCGACGCAGTACGGCGTTGGCGAAACCCGCAGCCCCGCGTCCCTGAGCCGACGCGATGAGATTGACCGACTCGTTGACCGCGGCGTGCGACGCGACACGCGTCGCGAGCAGCTGGTGCGTGGCGAGCCGGAGCGCATCGAGCACGGCCGGATCGATCTCGTCGACCGGGCGGTTGGCAGCGGTGCGGATGATGGCGTCATAGGTGCCGCTGCGGCGGAGTGTGCCGTAGGCGAGCTCGGTGGCCAGGGCGGCATCCTGCGGGGTCAGACCGGCTTCAGCGATCGCCGACGGCAGCAGGAGGTTCGCGTACGCGTCGGACTCGGAGACCGCACGCAGAACGTCGTAGGCCACGCGGCGCGCGGGCTGCACGGTGCGCTGCGCTCCTCTGGCTTCTCCACCCCGCCGCTCGGACGGTCGCCGCCGGTTGCCGCTCGAACCATCCCGGTGACCGCTCGGGCGACGATCCCCTTCTCGCGCGCTCACGCGCCAGCTCGCAAACCGTCGGTGTCGCGGAGTCCGCGCCACCAGTCGGTGGCGTTCATGGCCCCCTTGCCGGCCGGCTGCAGACGCGTCACGGCCAACGGGACATCCGTGGTGCCGATCAGCAGTGCGGTCTTCGTCGCCGCGAGCTCGCCGGGCGCGAGCTCGCCCGGTGCGAGATCTGCGCCGCCGGCAGGGGCCGCTGCGAGGATCTTCACCCGCTGACCGCCCACGGTCGTGTGCGCGCCGGGCTCAGGGGTCACGCCGCGGAAGCGAGCGAACACCCGCGACGCCGACTGCGACCAGTCCAGTGCGCCGTCGTCGAGCGTGAGCTTGGGAGCCAGGGTGGGCTCCCCCGTCTGCGGCCCGGCGTGCAGTGTGCCTGCGTCGATGCCCGACACCACCTCGGACGTGAGGTCGGCGCCGAACACCGCGAGCGCCTCGAGCACGGCATCCGCCGTCGCATCGCGCGGGATGTCCGCCTCCCGCATGGCGAAGACATCGCCCGCGTCGAGCTCCGGCACGAGCTGGAACACGCTGGCCCCCAGGGTCTCATCACCGGCGATGAGCGCGCGCTGCACGGGGGCCGCCCCCCGCCACCGCGGCAACAGCGAGAAATGGAGGTTGATCCATCCGCGATCGGGTGTCGACAGCAGCGGCTCGCGCACGAGTCCGCCGTAGGCGACGATGACGCCGAGCTCGGGCTTCAGCGCCGCGATACGGCGAGTGACCTCGTCGTCGAGCCGCGCCGCCTTGAGCACCGGCAGTCCGAGGTTCACGGCGGTCTCGGCGACGGGAGACGGCGTCAGCACGCGCTTGCGGCCGAGGGGCGCGTCGGGCCGCGTGACGACCGCGAGGATCTCGTGCTCGGCGGCGAGGCGCCGGAGGGTGGGCACGGCGGCCGACGGTGTGCCGGCGAAGACGAGACGCATGAAGGTGCTCCGGAGGGAAGTCGGGTGGAACCGGGGCCTGGGCGGTCGGAGCCGCTCAGAGCTCTGGATCGAGGATATCGAGGCGGACCGAGAGTGTGCTCCGAGAAGAGCGGCCCTTGCCGCGCCGTGCCGCGACGGCCTCGGCGACGACCGCGGCGCGCAGCGTGGTCGCCACTCTGCTTCCGGCGCCGTAGTCGAAGCGCACGAGGGCTCGAACCCGGGGCGGAACGTCGTCGGACTCCACCGGAACGGGGCCGAGCACGGCATCCGCGGGCAACGAGAGCTCGCGAAGACCGCTCAGCGCCCGCCCGACTGCCGCAGACGACCCCTCGACGAGCGCGACTCGTGCGGCAGGGGGCATGTGCAGCGGCCCCCGCTCGGAGAGCTCTGCGCGAGCGTAGCCCGCCTGGTTCCACGTCGCGAGGGCTCGGGCCACGGCACCGTCGACACCCACGAGGTGGATGGGCGCGCCGGAGGCTGCGAGGGCGGCGGCGTTCGACCACCAGCGCAGACAGGCCTCGCCGATGCGGAGATCCGGAGCCTGCAGCATCCGCGGACCGTCGAGCAGCACCACCGCCCGGTATCCGCCCTCCGCGATCGGCTCGGCGCCCCGCGTCGCCACGACGAGAGCGGGCTTGTCGGCGACCCGCTCCACGGGGTGCGCGCTGTCGGCGACGATGACACGGATGCCGGGGAACGCCCGACCGAGTTCGTCGGCGGTGCGCTCGCTGCCCGACGAGGCGAGTCGTAACTTCGTGGACGAGCACACCGGGCAGGTCCAGGCCCGCGCGCCGCGACCGCACCACCCGCAGACCGGCACGGCGCCGCGGTGCTTCGCTCCGAGCGGTCCCCCGCAGTGGGCGCAGCGAGCGGGCGCCCGGCATTCGGCGCAGACGAGGGAGGGGGCGAATCCCGGACGCGACACCTGCACGAGCACGGGTCCCTCGGCGGCCGCGTTGCGCGCCGACAGGAACGCCGAGGACGGCATGCGCTGGGCGGTGGGCGCCTCCATCTCCTGCGGAGTGCTGAGGATCACCCGGGGCAGGACCCGCCTGCGCGCACGGACGTCCTGCAGCCACCCTCGCGCCACGAGGCGCTCGACATCCGTGGTGCGGGTGTGGCCGACGAAGAGCAGCGCTGAACCCTCCTGCTCCTGCCGGAGCAGCGCCGCGTCCCGTGCGTTCACGTACGGAGCCAGCGGCTCGCCGAGCAGCGGGTCACCGTCGTCCCAGATCGCCACCAGGCCGGCCTGCACCGGTGCGTAGACGGCCGAGCGGTTGCCGACGACGATGCACGGGGACTCTTCGAGTGAGCGGAGGAAGGCCCGATAGCGGTCGGGATTCGTCTGTCGGGAGTCGTAGCGGACCACGGTGCCCTCCGGCGCGACGCTCTCGAGGGCGGCGAGCAGGCGATCGAGATCGCGATGGTCGGGCACGATCAGGATGCTGGAGGCGCCGCCGTCGAGCACCGTCGTGGCGGCCGCCGCGAGCAGCGCTGCCCACCCCTGCTCCTCATCGCGCTGCTGCGGGATCGCCTCGACGGCCGCGCGCCCTCGCTCGGCGAGCACGGCGTCGAGACCGTCGTAGGCCTCGATCACTCCCCGAGCCGCCTCGCGCGCGGCATCCGACACCCTTGCCACCGGTGCGTCGTTCGTCCACGCCTTCTCCACCCGCACCTGGCGCTTGGGGATCACCAGACGGAGGATGTCCGACGCCGACCCCGCGGCGCGGTCGGCAGTGCGACGCGCCAGCCGGTAGAGCCGATCCGGAAGCACCGAGACCGGGGAGACGACGCTCTCGATCTCCGACAGAGGCCGGTCGGCGTCGTTCTCGACGTCGAGCTCGACGACATAGGCGTCGACCACCCGACCCGCGGAGCGCAGAGGTACGCGCACACGCACCCCCGTGCCGACCTCGCCGAGTTCCTCGGGTATCGCGTAGTCGAACAGTCGGTCGAGCTGCGGCAGCGGCGAGTCGAGGAGCACGCGCGCGATACGCCGGCTCTGCGTCACCATCGCGCCCTCAGAGGCCGGCTGCCCGCCGCAGCTCCTCGGCGCGATCCGTCCGCTCCCAGGTGAAGTCGGGAAGCTCTCGGCCGAAGTGCCCGTACGCGGCGGTCTGCGCGTAGATGGGGCGCAGCAGATCGAGCTGCTCGATGATGGCCTGCGGCCGCAGGTCGAAGACATCGAGGATCGCCCGCGTGATCGCCTCGTCTGAGACCTTGCCGGTGCCGAACGTCTCGACGTAGAGACCGACGGGCCGCGCGACACCGATCGCGTACGCGACCTGCACCTCCAGGCGGTCGGCAAGGCCCGCGGCGACGGCGTTCTTCGCCACCCAGCGCGTGGCGTACGCGCCCGACCGGTCGACCTTGGACGGGTCTTTGCCGCTGAACGCTCCACCGCCGTGACGCGCGGCGCCGCCGTACGTGTCGATGATGATCTTGCGCCCGGTGAGCCCGGCGTCTCCCTTGGGACCGCCCGTGACGAAGGGGCCGGCCGGGTTGATGTAGTAGGTGATGTCGTCGAGGTCGAGACCCGTGGTCGCGAGAACCGGATCGATGACGTGCTCGCGCACCTGCGCCTGCAGCTCCTCCTGGGAGATGTCGGGGTTGTGCTGCGTGGAGAGGACGACCGCGTCGACCGTCTTCGGCGTGAAGCCGTCGTAGCCGAGGGTCACCTGGGTCTTGCCGTCGGGGCGGAGGAACGGCAATGCGCCCGAGCGACGCACCTCGGTGAGCCGTTCGGCGATGCGATGAGCGGTCCACGCCGCCATCGGCATCAGCTGAGGCGTCTCGTTGGTCGCGAACCCGAACATGATGCCCTGGTCGCCGGCGCCGAGTCCGTCGAGCGGATCGATCGACGAGCCGTCACGGTGCTCCTGCGCGTTGTCGACGCCGTGCGCGATGTCGGAGGACTGCTCCCCCACCGAGACGCTGACTCCGCACGAGTCGCCGTCGAACCCGGTATCGCTGGAGGTGTAGCCGATCCCGTTCACGACCTGACGAACGATCGTGGGGATGTCGACGTAGGCGTCGGTGCGGATCTCCCCCGCGACGTGCACGAGTCCGGTCGTCACGAGAGTCTCGACCGCGACGCGGGACCCCGCATCCTTCGCCAGGAGCCCGTCGAGGATGCTGTCCGAGATCTGGTCGCAGATCTTGTCCGGGTGCCCTTCGGTGACGGACTCGGACGTGAACAGACGCAGGGCGCTCATCGGTGCTCCAGAACGGGATCGATAGGATGAAGGGGTCGGACCCCATTCTGAACCGCGCCGCCGACATCAGCCGGCGGCGCGGTCACAGGAGGTCACTCTGCGTGACGCAGGCGGAGCTTGTCCTCGTTGATCTCGTGCAGAGCGATGGTCAGCGGCTTGTCCTCGACCGAGGAGTCGACGAGCGGGCCGACGTTGTCGAAGAGGTTGCCCTCGTGCAGGTCCGAGTAGTAGTCGTTGATCTGGCGCGCGCGCTTCGCCGCGTAGATGACGAGCTCGTACTTGGAGTCCACTCGGTCGAGAAGGTTGTCGATGGGGGGATCGATGATGCCCTTGTTGTGGTGTCCGGCCATGGTGACCTCCTGATCAGGCGACGGGTTCGTCGCGAAGACGGCGCAATGGGCGCGCGAGAGCACTCAGCGCGCAGAGCTTGAAGACAATTCTACGACCTCGGCGGCCGCAGCGGCGACGTCCTCGTTCACGACGAGGTGATCGAACTCGTTCTGAGCGGCCAGTTCGACCTTCGCAGTGCGCAGACGGCGGGCTCGCTCCTCCGGCCCCTCCGTGCCACGACCGACGAGTCGATGCACCAGCTCGTCCCAGCTGGGCGGGAGCAGGAAGATCAGCGTGGCGCTCGGCTCGGCCTTGCGAACCTGGCGCGCGCCCTGCAGGTCGATCTCCAGCAGCACCGTCTTGCCGGCGGCCAGTGCGGCGTCGATCGGCGCACGCGGAGTTCCGTACCGGGACCGGTTGTGGACCACGGCGTACTCCAGCAGCTCTCCCGCGTCGATGAGGCGGTCGAACTCGGCGTCGTCGACGAAGAAGTAGTGCACGCCGTCGACCTCGCCCGGGCGTGGCGCCCGCGTGGTCGCCGACACCGACAGATGGATCTCCGGGTTGTGCTCGCGGATGTACGCGGCAACGGTCCCCTTGCCGACGGCTGTCGGGCCGGCCAGCACGAGGAGCCGGCTGCGACCGCCGCGCGGCTCGATGACCGGGAAGCGCTCGTCGAGCCAGCGCGTCAGGGAGGCGCGCTGACGAACGCCGAGGCCTCCGAGGCGCTTGACGGGCGAGATGCCGAGATCATCGAGGATGCGGTCGCGCTTGCCCGCACCGATAGCGGGGAGGGCGAGCAGGAAGTCCGTGATCCGCATCGACCCCTCGACCGAGTCGGGGTCGGCGGACGCACGGGCGAGCACGGTCTGCGGCGCCGTGACGCGCATCGTGAGGTCGCGCTTCAGGGCAGCACGAGCGCGTCGACGCTCCACGGCCTTGCGGGCGGCGGCGGCGCGGTCGACTTCGGGAACGGGACGAGCCTCAGCCACGGCTGACCTCTCTGTACTCGGCGACGCGGGCGTCGATGGCGGCGGCGAGGTCGTGCGGGCCCGCCTGCAGGATGCTGCGACTCTCGCTCGCGATGACGGCGACGCTCATCGAGCCGAAGCGACGGTGCACGTCGGCGGGCGAGGCGCCCTGCGCTCCGAAGCCAGGAGCGAGGATCGGGGCCGCCGGGGTGAACGCGGCGAGTCCGGCATCCGTCCAGTCGACCGTCGCGCCGATGACGAAGCCGATGCTCCCCCACTCTCCCGCGCGGCCCTGTTCGGCATTGCGCGCCGACACCACCGAGACGATGTCGGCCGACACCGAGCGGCCGGTCGCCGACGACGAGCGCTGCAGCGGCTCCGCCTCGGGATTGCTCGTCGCCGCGAGCACGAACACGCCCTTGCCGTGTGTGTGCGCGAGATCGAAGGTGCCGTCGAGCGCGCCGACTCCCAGGAACGGGTTGGTCGTGAGCGCGTCGGCCTCGAGGGAAGACCCCGGCGTGAGCCAGGCCGCCGAGTACGCGTCCATGGTGGTGCCGATGTCGCCGCGCTTGGCGTCGGCGATCACGATCAGTCCGGCTGCGCGCGCCGCCGCCAGGACCTCCTCGAGCGCCGCGTAACCCGCAGAGCCGAAGCGCTCGAAGAACGACACCTGCGGCTTGACGATGCCTGCCCGCCCGGCAGCGGCCTCGATCGTGCGCAGGCCGAACTCGCGCACGCTCGCGGCATCCTGACCGAGCCCCCATCCGTCGAGCAGCCCGGGGTGCGGATCGATACCCACGCAGAGCGGGCCGCGCTCGTCCAGGACGGCACGGACCCGCTCGCCGAAGGAAGTGGTCACACCGCGGCCTTCCGGTCGAGCGCGTACTCCTGAAGGCTCCTCACCTGGAACCCCTCGTGGGCGGCATCCATACCGCTGACCGCGGCGCCGAGAACGGCCATCGTGGTGAACAGCGCCTTGTCGGCGGCGACCGCTGCGGCCCGGATCTCGTAGCCGTCTGCTCGTGCCGCACCACCGGAGGGTGTGTTCACGACGATGTCGATCTCGCCGTCGTTGATGAGGTCGACGATGTTGCGCGCGCCGGACTCCTGCGTGTCGCTGTACTTCTCGACCACGGTGACGGCGATGCCGTTGCGCGAGAGGATCTCGGCCGTGCCCTCCGTGGCGACGATGGTGAAGCCCAGCTGCCGCAGACGATGCGCGGGCAGGATGACGGCGCGCTTGTCGGAGTCGGCGACCGAGATGAACACGGTGCCCGACGTCGGCATGCCGCCGTAGGCCGCGGCCTGGCTCTTCGCGAACGCGGTCGGGAAGTCGCGGTCGATGCCCATGACCTCGCCCGTCGAGCGCATCTCCGGGCCGAGGACCGAGTCGACCGTCTTGCCGTCGGCGGTGCGGAACCGCTTGAAGGGCAGCACGGCCTCCTTGACCGACACCGGAGCGTCGAGGGGTACACGCGAGCCGTCCTGCTCGGGCAGCATGCCCTCGGCGCGGAGCTCGGCGATGGTCGCGCCGGCCATGATGCGGCTGGCCGCCTTCGCCATCGGGATGCCCAGGGCCTTCGACACGAACGGAACCGTGCGGCTCGCTCGGGGGTTCGCCTCGATGACGTAGAGCACGCCGGCGCTGATCGCGAACTGCACGTTGAGCAGACCGCGCACGCCGACGCCCTCTGCGATGGCGAGGGTGGCCTCGCGGACGCGGTCGACGTCGCTGCGGCCCAGCGACACCGGCGGCAGGGTGCAGCTCGAGTCACCGGAGTGGATGCCCGCCTCCTCGAGGTGCTCCATGACGCCGCCGATGAAGAGGTCGGTGCCGTCGTACAGCGCGTCGACGTCGAGCTCGATCGCATCGTCGAGGAAGCGGTCGACGAGCAGCGGCTTGCCCTCCTCGATGACGACCTCGTCGGCGGTGCGCACGAAGTAGTCGCGCAGCGAGTCGGTGGAGTAGACGATCTCCATGCCGCGGCCGCCGAGCACGAAGCTCGGACGCACCAGCACGGGGTACCCGATCTCCTCGGCCACCGCCACGGCGCCCTCGACGTCGATCGCCGTGCCGTGGCGCGGCGCCAGCAGACCGGCGGAGTCGAGCAGCTGCGAGAAGAGCTCGCGCTCCTCGGCGATGTCGATCGCCTCGGGGCTGGTGCCGAGCACGGTGTAGCCGGCCGCCTCGATACCCTTCGCCAGCCCGAGCGGTGTCTGGCCGCCCAACTGGCAGACCACACCGAGGATGGTGCCGCTGGCCGCCTCGGCGTCCAGCACCTCGAGCACGTCCTCGAGCGTCAGCGGCTCGAAGTACAGGCGGTCGGAGGTGTCGTAGTCGGTCGACACGGTCTCCGGGTTGCAGTTGACCATGACGGTCTCGAAGCCGGCGTCCGCGAGTGCGAAGGACGCGTGCACGCAGGAGTAGTCGAACTCGACGCCCTGTCCGATGCGGTTCGGACCGGAGCCGATGATGACGACCTTGGTGCGATCCGACGGCTGGACCTCGGTCTCGAAGTCGTAGCTGGAGTAGTGGTACGGCGTGAGAGCGGGGAACTCGCCGGCGCACGTGTCGACCGTCTTGTACACGGGACGGATGCCGAGACCGTGCCGGACACCGCGGACCTCCGCCTCCGTCGTGCCGCGCAGCTGCGCGAGCTGCGCGTCGGAGAAGCCGTGCTCCTTGGCGTACCGCAGGGTCGCGGCGTCCAGCTCCGGTGCCGTGCGCACGAGCTCGGCGACCTCGTTGATGAGCACGATCTGGTCGAGGAACCAGGGATCCATCGCCGTCGACTCGAAGGCCTGCTCGACGGTCGCGCCCTTGCGCAGCGCCTGCTGCAGCGTGACGATGCGACCGTCGGTCGGGGTCTTCGCGATCTCGAGGAGTTCCTCGACGGACCGGTGCTCCTCGCCCCAGTGGAAGCTGGAGCCGCGCTTCTCGAGAGACCGGAGCGCCTTCTGCAGGGCGGTCGCGTAGTTGCGGCCGATCGCCATCGCCTCGCCGACCGACTTCATGGTGGTGGTGAGGGTCGCATCCGCGGCGGGGAACTTCTCGAACGCGAACCGCGGCACCTTCACGACCACGTAGTCGAGCGTCGGCTCGAAGCTCGCGGGGGTCACGCCGGTGATGTCGTTGGGGATCTCGTCGAGGCGGTATCCGAGTGCGAGCTTCGCGGCGAGCTTGGCGATCGGAAAACCGGTCGCCTTGGACGCGAGGGCACTCGAGCGCGAGACGCGCGGATTCATCTCGATCACGATGATGCGCCCGTTCGTCGGGTCCACCGCGAACTGGATGTTGCAGCCACCGGTGTCGACGCCCACCGCGCGGATGATGTCGATGCCGATGTCGCGCATCTTCTGGTACTCGCGGTCGGTCAGGGTCAGGGCGGGGGCGACGGTGATCGAATCGCCCGTGTGCACGCCGACGGGGTCGACATTCTCGATCGAGCAGACGACCACCGTGTTGTCGGCCGTGTCGCGCATGAGCTCGAGCTCGTACTCCTTCCACCCGAGGATCGACTCCTCCAGGAGCACCTCGGTCGTCGGAGAGTCGCGCAGACCGGCGCCGCCGATGCGGCGGAGATCCTCCTCGTCGTAGGCGAAGCCCGAGCCGAGGCCGCCCATCGTGAACGAGGGGCGCACCACCAGCGGGTAGCCGAGCTTCTCGGCACCGGCGAGCAGGTCGTCCATCGTGTGCGCGATGACGCTCTTGGCCACATCGGCTCCCGCTTCGAGGACGAGCTCCTTGAAGACCTGGCGGTCCTCGCCCTTCTTGATCGCGTCGACCTTGGCGCCGATGAGCTCGACGCCGTACTTGGCCAGGATGCCGCGCTCGTCGAGCGCCATCGCCGCATTCAGAGCCGTCTGGCCGCCGAGGGTCGGCAGGATGGCGTCGGGCTTCTCCTTGGCGATGATCGTCTCGATGACCTCGGGGGTGATCGGCTCGATGTACGTCGCATCGGCGAAGTCGGGGTCGGTCATGATCGTGGCGGGGTTCGAGTTCACGAGGATGACACGGACGCCCTCCTCGCGCAGTACTCGGCACGCCTGGGTGCCCGAGTAGTCGAACTCGCAGGCCTGACCGATGACGATCGGGCCGGATCCGATGACGAGAACGGAGTTGATGTCGTCGCGCTTGGGCATTACTGGGCGTCCTTCTTGTTCGCGTTGTTCGCGATGACCATGTCGCGGAAGCGGTCGAAGAGGTAGTTGGCATCGTGCGGACCGGCCGCGGCCTCCGGGTGGTACTGCACCGAGAACGCGGGGATGTCGAGGGCGCGCAGACCTTCGACGACGTTGTCGTTGAGGCCGACGTGGCTCACCTCGACCTTGCCGTAGCCGTGCGGGCTGTCGAACGAGCCCTCGAGCGGGGCGTCGACTGCGAACCCGTGGTTGTGCGCGGTGATCTCGACCCGACCGGTCTGCTTGTCGAGGACCGGCTGGTTGATGCCGCGGTGGCCGAAGGGCAGCTTGTAGGTGCCCAGGCCGAGGGCGCGGCCGAGCAGCTGGTTTCCGAAGCAGATGCCGAAGAACGGCAGCCCGTCGTCGAGGACGGAGCGGAGCAGCTCGACGTGGTCGCCCGAGGCAGCCGGGTCGCCGGGCCCGTTCGAGTAGAAGACCGCAACCGGATCGATCGCACGGAGCTCGTCGATGGTGACGTCCTGCGGCAGCACGTGCACTTCGAAGCCGCGCGCGGCGAGGTTGTCGATCGTGGCCTGCTTGACGCCGAGGTCGAGGACGGCCAGGTTGCCGACCTTCTCGCCGACGGCATCCGTCACCGTGGCGACCGCGACCGAGACCTGCGCGGAAAGGTTCTGTCCGGCCATCTGCGGCGCCTCGCGCACGATGCGCAACTGCTCGTCGGCGTCGAGGTGAGCTGCGTCGCCGGAGAAGATGCCGCCGCGCATCGAGCCGGCCGAGCGGATGTGGCGGGTGATCGAACGGGTGTCGATGCCGCTGATGCCGACGATGCCGTCCTGCACGAGGATCTCGTCGAGCGATGCGTTGGCGCGCCAGTTCGAGACGACGCGTGAGGGGTCGCGCACGATGTACCCGGCCACCCAGATGCGACGCGACTCGGGGTCCTCGTCGTTCATGCCGGTGTTGCCGATGTGCGGGGCGGTCTGCAGGACTATCTGTCCTGCGTACGACGGGTCGGTGAGCGTCTCCTGGTAACCGGACATGCCGGTCGCGAAGACGACCTCGCCGAGGGTGGTGCCCAGCGCGCCGTAAGCGCGGCCGCTGTGACGGGTGCCGTCCTCGAGGACCAGGACGGCGGGTTCGGGGAGGGAGGTCATGACTGTTCTCCTGTGTCGGTGATGGCGTTGTCGTCACGGCCGCCCGAGGCGGGGACGAGTCGCTGCAGTTCTGAGATGAAGTTCGTCGGGTCGCCGTCGGTGAGGCGGAGGTAGGAGTCGACCACCGTGTCGTCGGCGGCGTTCCAGGCGACCCGCACGAGGCCGCCCGGCTCGACCACGCGGTCGATCGTGACGGTGGCCCGATCCACACCGGCGAGTCGCTCCTTGGCGAGGAACACGGTGGGCGCGCCGTCGAGGCAGAGGGCGAGACCGCGATCCGTGACGGCGGCCTCTCCCCTCGCCCGGTAGGCGAGCGGAGACATGGTGAGGCGTTCGAGCGGCTGGTCGTGCTTCGTGGTGGACACATACAGCACCTCGCGCCGGTCGAGGACCTCGGCGTGCTCGGGTACGCCGAGCGGGGCCGCGAGCCCCGCGTCGCGTCGGAGGCGGCGACGCCAGGCGAAGAGCATGGCAAGCAGTGCGAGCACGGCGAGAGCGATCATCACGGCGATCGCGAGGTCCCTGGGGATCATGCCAGGAGCTCCTCGACCACCGAGCCCGACTCCACGGTCAGCGTGCCTCCGTGGATCGTGTACTCGACGCGTCCCGGCAGATCGCGACCCAGGTACGGCGAGTTGGTGCTGCGACCGCCGAGGTCCGCCTCGGTGAAGACGCCCGCGACGGACGCGTCGTACAGCGTGATCTGCGCGGGCGCACCCACCTCGAGCGCGGTGCCGTGGCCGGAGAGCCGACCGATGCGCGCGGGCTCCGCGCTCATGACGCGGGCGACGTCGCTCCATCCGATCAGACCGGTCTGCACCATCGACTGGTGCACGACCCGCAGTGCGCTCTCGAGTCCGACCATGCCGTTCGCCGCGGCCTGCCACTCGCACGTCTTGTGCTCGCTCGGATGCGGGGCGTGATCGGTGGCGACGATGTCGATCGTGCCGTCGGCCAGGCCCTCGCGCACCGCGAGCACGTCCTCCTCGCGCCGGAGCGGAGGGTTGACCTTGTACCGGGCGTCGTAGCCGCGCACCAGTTCGTCGGTGAGGAGGAGGTGATGGGGCGTCACCTCGGCGGTCACCGCGATCCCGCGCTTCTTCGCCCAGCGGATGATGTCGACCGAGCCCGCCGTGGACAGGTGGCAGACGTGCAGGCGCGAGCCGACGTGCTCGGCGAGGAGCACGTCGCGGGCGATGATCGACTCCTCGGCGACCGCCGGCCATCCGGCGAGTCCGAGTTCCGCCGACACGACGCCCTCGTTCATCTGAGCGCCCTCGGTCAGGCGGGGGTCCTGCGCATGCTGAGCGATCACACCGTCGAAGGACTTCACGTACTCGAGCGCGCGCCGCATGATCAGCGGGTCGAACACGCAGAAGCCGTCGTCGCTGAAGACCCGCACTCGAGCGCGGGACGTCGCCATCGCGCCGAGCTCGGCGAGTCGCTCGCCCTTCTGCCCCACGGTCACGGCGCCGATCGGCTGCACCGTCGCGTAGCCCGCCGCTTCGCCCAGTGCGAGTTCTTGCTCGACCACACCCGCCGTATCGGCGACGGGCGAGGTGTTCGGCATCGCGAACACGGCGGTGAATCCACCGGCGGCCGCGGCGCGCGTTCCGGTGAGGATCGTCTCCGACGCCTCGTAGCCGGGCTCGCGGAGGTGCGTGTGCAGGTCGACGAGCCCGGGGAGCGCGACGAGTCCCGCGGCGTCGATCACGCGAGCGCCGCTGCGGCTCAGACCGCTGCCGATCTCGGCGATCCGCCCGTCCTCCACGATGATGTCGGCGCTCTCGGCGCCGAGAAGCTGTGCGCCGGTGATGACAAGGGTCTCGCTCACAGGTCTCCCCCTCGTTCGTCGTCTCGTTCGCCCGCAAGGAGCAGGTACAGCACCGCCATCCGGATGGACACCCCGTTCGTGACCTGCTCCAGCACGGTGGAGCGCGGTGAATCGGCGGCCTCGGAGGAGATCTCCAACCCGCGGTTCATGGGTCCGGGGTGCATGACAATGCTATCGTCCGGCAGAGCGGCCACGCGCCGTGCGTCGAGCCCCCACCGCCGGGAATACTCCCGCTCAGTCGGGAAATACGCGGCGTTCATCCGCTCCAGCTGGATCCGCAGCATCATGACCGCGTCCGGGCCGTCTGCGAGCGCCTCGTCGAGGTCGTAGAGCACGCGCACCGGCCACAGCGACACGTTCTGGGGCACCAGCGTCGGCGGCGACACGAGAGTGACCTCGGCGCCCAGTGTGGTCAGCAGCCAGACGTTGGACCGCGCCACCCGGGAGTGCAGCACGTCGCCGACGACGACCACGCGGATGCCGGACAGGTCGCGCCCTCGGCTGGCGACGCCGAAGCGGCGCTTGCGGATCGTGAAGGCGTCGAGCAGTGCCTGGGTGGGGTGCTCGTGAGTGCCGTCGCCCGCGTTCACGACGCCGGCCGAGATCCATCCGCTCGTCGCGAGCGTCTGCGGGGCGCCGGAGGCGGGATGACGGATGACGACGGCATCCGCCCCCATCGCCTGCAGCGTCTGAGCGGTGTCCTTCAGGCTCTCGCCCTTCGAGACGCTGGACCCTTTCGCAGCGAAGTTGATCACGTCGGCCGAGAGGCGCTTGGCCGCCGCCTCGAAGGAGATGCGCGTGCGGGTCGAGTCCTCGAAGAAGAGGTTCACGACGGTCTTGCCGCGGAGTGTCGGGAGTTTCTTGACCTCACGCGACTGCGTGTCGGACATGTCCTCGGCGATATCGAGGATGCGGAGGGCGGACTCGCGGTCGAGGGTGCGGGTGTCGAGAAGATGCCTCATGCCTCGATCGTCACCTCCTCGGCGCCGTCGTACTCGCGCAGCCGCACGTTCACGCGCTCCTGCCGCGACGACGGGATGTTCTTGCCGACGAAGTCCGGTCGGATCGGCAGTTCGCGGTGCCCCCGGTCGACGAGGATCGCCAGGCGCACGGCAGCGGGACGCCCGATCGACTGCAGGGCGTCGAGCGCCGCGCGGATGCTGCGCCCTGAGAACAGCACGTCGTCGACGAGCACGACCGTGCGGCCGTCGATTCCGCCGTCCGGGATGTCGGTCCGGTGCGGCGACCTGGTGGGGTGCTTCGCGAGGTCGTCGCGGTAGAGGGTGACGTCGAGTGCCCCGACGGGGACGGACGTCTGCGCGATCTCGCCGATCAGGCGGGCAAGGCGCTGGGCCAGCGCAACCCCACGGGTCGGAATGCCCAGAAGGACGAGGTTCTCCGACCCGCGATTCGACTCGAGGATCTCGTGCGCGATGCGGGTCAGCGCCCGCGTGATATCGGCGTCGTGCAGCACGGTGCGTGCGCTCATCAGCCGCTCCCTTCTCCGCCTCACAGGACGGTGTTAAAGGTTGCTTGCCTCTCCACTCTATCGGAGGGTTCAGGCGCCCACGACCGTGAGCCCTCGCGCACGCGCGACCTCGGCGAGACGGCGGTGGAAGGTCGCGAGCGTCGCGCCGAAGGCTTCGGCGGTGACGAGCGCTGCGCAGTCCGGGATCTTCAACGACGAGGAGGCGCGGAGGCGCGCGATTTGCACGGGTTCGTCGACCTGCTCTTCGCGACGGATCAGCCCCAGCGTCTCGATGCGGGCAAGATCGACGATCTCGGAGCCGACACGCGCCGGATGAACCAGCGCTTCAGCGATCGTGAGGGGGTGAACGAGCAGATCGTCCTCGGTGTCGAGGATGTCGAACGCCTCGTCCTGATGCGGGTCACTCACGGACAGATGCGCTATCAGGACTCCGGCGTCGAGGACGATCACTCCGGCCAGTCCTTGCGGAGCTCCTCGAGATACCCCGGCGGGTACGCGATCGTCCCCCGGGTCGCTTCGAGCGCTGCCCGTCGAGCGGCTCGTCGAGCCGACCGTTGCGAGGCGAGAGACTCCGCACCGAGAACCGCGAGGCGCGCGACCAGCTCGGACTTCGGCGACCCCGGCCACTCCTCCGCCGCCAACTCGAGCGCGTCACGTAATGCAGGTGTCTGGGTGACCTGAATCCTGGCGAGTGTCGTGGGCATGAGCCGAGAGTACCACCGTGCGATGAGGTGGTACTGGTATCTCGGAATGAGTCAGCTGGCCTCGCGGAGCACGGCGTCGGTGACCTCGTCGATCTTCTTCGAGCGGATCGGGTGCCCCGTGGTGGACAGGCAGCGACCCGTCTTGAGGTCCCACTTCCAGTCGTGCATGCTGCACGTCAGGATGCCGTCCTCGTCGACCTTGCCGGTCTTGGTGAGGTCGGCGCGCAGGTGAGGGCACCGTCGCTGCACGACCCAGTCGCCGATCTCGGCGTCCTCGGTCTGATCGGTCTGCTCCTGGTACCAGTTCTCCACGTACTCGATACGGTCGACCGAGAGGCACTTGAGGAACGTGGTGAGGAACTCGTTGAACTTGCCGCTGCGGCCCACGTGGAATTGCATCGACAGGAAGATCGAGTTCGACCAGTCGATCTCGTGGTCGCGGATGTTCGTCGAGACGAGGTCCGCCGGGATCGTGTACCAGTAGATGCAGTCCTCGCCTGCGTACTCGCGGACCTTGGCTCGCGGAAAGTCGACGACCATGTCGAGATCGCCGATCTTGAAGCGCACGTTGCCGCCCACACCCAGGCGGATGGTGCGCGACTTCTTCAGCAGCGGCTCCCACCACGCCTTGAGCTCCTCCAGGATCTCCTGGGCCGGCAGCACCTCGGCGCGCGAGGCCTCCTCGTCGCGGATCTCCTGCTGGCGGGTGGCGCGCTGCTCCTCGAGGTAATCCCACTTCTCGTCGAAGATGTGCGCGAGCTCGTCGTCGGAGTAGAGCGTCTGCTCGGTCGTGACCTCACCGTTCTCGACCGTGACGAGCGTGCCGGGGACGAACAGCTGGCCGTCGTACTGCGGCGCCAGTTCGCGCATGTGCGCGAGGAACTGCTTCTGGTCGGTGAAGATCGACTCCCCGTTGCGACCCATTCCGTTGAAGTCGAAAAGGTCGTCGCGCAGGAACATGGGCGGCCCTGCCATCGGGAACACGTGCGGCGCGTCGACCTTCTCGATGTAGTACATGGCGCGCTTGTTCTGCGCCTCGCGCTTGAGCTTCGCGAAGTTCTGCTTGGCGTCCATCGGCAGGTCGTAGACCATGGGCCACCAGATCGCGCCGGAGACCTGGGTGAAGTACGCGTCGGGCTTGCCGAAGTGCAGCAGTTTCTCGAGGTCGAGCGGGTGCGAGTCGTTCTGGTTGAGCACCGACCCCGTGCCGTCGTCGACGCTGAGCGAGGAGTCGCCGATCGGGCCGTCGCTCGGCGCGCGCAGCGGCGTGATCATGATCTTCGTGCCGCCGCGCTCGATGATCTCGCCCGCGGGCGCGTAGGTGATGTTCGTGTAGCCGAGAGCGCGGATGTCCTGCTCGAGATCGTCGATCGGGTACTCCGGGAGGAGCACCTCGATGTCCTTGCGGATGTAGCGCTCGAGGAGCTTCGGATCGAAGTGATCGCGGTGCCGGTGCGAGATGTACAGGAAGTCGGCCTCGCGTCCGAAGCGCTCCCAGTCGAGACCGCGATTGTCGGGGAACGGGAACCACGAGCCGAAGAAGGACGGCCCGAGAACGGGGTCGCAGATGATGTTCCCGCCCACCGTCTCGATGAACATCCCGGCGTGGCCGAGTCCCGTGATCCTCATGTATGACCTCCTGAAGTAGCCGTACGAGTCTACCGGCGGGCTCCTGGGCGGCAGCGGTGACCGGCCGTGAATTCCCGGGGTCGGGTGGAGATCCCCCCGCGGTGCCGGCCGTCGGCTACTCGTCGAAGAGGCCGCGGATGTCGGCGGCGGTCAGCGACTGGGCGAACAGCTCCTCGTCATCCATCACCGCCGTGAACAGTCGCGCTTTGCGCTGTTGCAGCTCGAGCACCTTCTCCTCGATCGTGCCGACCGAGATCATGCGGTACACGAACACCTGACCGGTCTGACCGATGCGGTGCGTGCGGTCGACCGCCTGAGCCTCGGCGGCCGGATTCCACCAGGGGTCCAGAAGGAACACGTAGTCGGCCTCGGTGAGCGTGAGTCCGAATCCGCCGGCCTTCAGGCTGATGAGGAACACCGGCTGCTGCCCCTCCTTGAACGAGTCGATCACGTCCTGCCGACGACGCGTGGAGCCGTCGAGGTGGGCGTACGGGATCCCGGCGTCGCTCAGCCGCTGGGCCGCGAGATCGAGGAACGAGGTGAACTGGCTGAACACGAGCGCCCGGTGGCATTCGGCCTGCAGCTCCATGACGCGGTCGAGCAGCGTGTCGAGCTTGCTCGAGCCGATCTCGCCGTCGTCCTCGTCGATCAGCGCAGGGGCGAGACTCAGCATCCGGAGCAGCGTGAGCGAGCGGAAGACGATGAAGCGGTTGCGGTCGAGATCGTCGAGGAGGCCGAGCACCTTCTGCCGCTCGCGCTGCAACACCACGTCGTACAGCGCGCGATGCGCCGGACTCAGCTCGACCTCGAGAACCTGCTCCTGCTTCGGGGGCAGGTCGGCGGCGACGAGCTCCTTCGTACGGCGCAGCATGAGCGGACGGATGCGGCGACGCAGCTGCGCCAGCCGACGGGCCCGGTACGCGCCCCCCTCCTCGTTCTCGGGGACCTTGCCCTTCTCGATCGGGTGGATGTAGCGGTCGCGGAACTTCCGCGCCGAGGGGAAGAGACCGGGGGATGCCAGTTTCAGCAGCGACCACAGCTCGGTCAGGCTGTTCTCCATCGGCGTGCCCGTGACGGCGTACACCGCATCCGCGCGGAAGGTCGAGATCGCGCGGTGCAGCTTGGTCTTCGGGTTCTTCACGAACTGCGCCTCGTCGAGGATGAGGCCCGCCCAGTCGACGGTCTGGAACTCATCCTCGTCGAGCCTGGCCACGGTGTACGAGCTCACCACGATGTCGGCAGCCGCCGCGGCGTCGGCGAGTCGGGCCGTGCGCTTGCCGCTCGTGCTCTCGACGACCGCGACCCGGAGTCCGGGCGTGAAGCGCGCCGCCTCGCTCCGCCAGGTGCTGAGGACGGACGTCGGCGCGAGGACGAGGAACGGGCGCGTCTCCCCCGTCTCGCGGGTGTGCTGGACGAAGGCGAGCAGCTGCAGGGTCTTGCCCAGGCCCATGTCGTCGGCCAGGATGCCGCCCAGGCGATGGTGCCAGAGGAAGGCCAACCAATCGAAGCCGCGCTTCTGGTAGGTACGGAGCTCGGCCTGCAGGCCCACCGGGACGGAGGTCGGCGGAACGCCCGTGGCGCCCCGGAGGCCCTCGGCCGTGGAGCGCCAGCTGACGGCGGGCTGGGCCTCGTCCGCGAGATCCTCGAACTCCTCCCAGAGGTCGGTCTGGTAGCGGCTGATGCGCGGACCCGTCTCCCATTCGTCGAGTTCGCCTGCCTCCTCGATGAGCTCTCGAAGCCGGTCGAGTGCGGGGTGAGCGAGGGAGAAGTATCCCCCGTCGGAGAGCAGCAGCTTCTTGCGGCCGCGGCTGAGCGCGGTGAACAGCGGCCCGAACGGGATCGTGCGACCGTCGATCGACACGATGATCCCGAGGTCGAACCAGTCCGCATCCGTGGTCTCGACCGTCGTGACCTTCACCTCCGGGGTCCCGGTCAGCTCCCGATACTCCTTGCGATTCCCCGAGCGCGTCACCGCGACGCCCGCCGCCTCGAACGCCGGGACGGCATGCGCGACGAAGTCCGCGGCGTCAACGTCGTGGAGGGCGCCGGACGGCGCGAACCGCCTGCCGCTGTGATCCCGCCACACACCTTCCACGACGGCTCGCCACTCCGCCTCGGCGGCGGGATCGCGCACCGCGGAGGCGTTCGCCGCAGGAAGGAACGGCACTGTGCCGAAGCCCTCGTATGACCACGCGAAGGAGTACTCGACGACATCGCCGCTCTCGAACGAGACCGACAGGGCGGGGACGGGCGCGGGGATCTCGGGCAGCGCGACACGACCGGAGATGCGCACGGCGGAGCGCCGCGCGAGCAGCGGATAGACCGTCGCGACGAAGTCCTCCTCATCTGCGGCCGGCACGACGATCGGCTGCGAAGCCGTGAGCAGGGCACAGGTCTGGTCGCTCAACGGCGCCTCTGCCAGCACGAGCTCGATGCGGTTGCCGCCGAGCGTCGCCGCATAGATCCCGGAACGGCCGATCGGGTGCACCTCTGCGGCGTTCACCGGCCGATCGTCGATCGTGACCTCGGCCGTCAGCTCGAGAGGTCCGTCGTCGTCCGGGCGCGATATCGCCGCCGTCACCTCCGCCGTCGCAGCAAGCCGCACCGACGCCGACTTCTGGGTGGACACGAGCGGGATGCCGAGCTCGGCAGCGACGCGGAGGTGCCGCCACAGGAGTGCTGACTCGATCTGGTCGACGACGAGCCAGTCGCCCGCGTTGCCCGACAGCAGCGAGTCGCGGGAGATGCTGAGCAGGTCGCCGAACCACCGGGTCTGCACGCGACCGAACTGCACGACGTCGCGGCGGACCGAGTCCCAGGTCGCCTTGCCCTGGATCCATGCACCGGTCTGAGCGCTGCGCACCAGCGGGCGGATCGCGAGCAGCAGCTCGCCCGTGCGCCGCGCGACGTCGCGGGCGGTCGCCGCGCGAACGGGTCGCGGCGCCCAATGATTGTCTCCCCGCGCCGCACGATGACGCAGCTCGACGCCGAGGGCGAGTTCCTGCGGCTGACGAGGGGCTTCGCCGATCAGCGACCGCCACGACGGAGCGGCGGGCGGCGTCGCGGCGACCGGAGCCTCGCGCTGCGGCGGTGATGCCATCGCCTCGGCCTGTCTCGAGTACTCGTGGACGTTCGAGGCGAGCACGGTCGCCACGACGTGCTTGCACCCCGACCGTACCGGACAGGTGCACCGGGTCGAGCGGATGCGGGGCTTGCCGTTCGACGAGACGAAGTCGACGCCGGTGACATAGGGGAGATCCTGTCCGCCTCGCACATGCCCCTCGAGCGCGAGAGACTCCGCATCCCATGTGACGTCGAGTACGTTGCCCTCGCGGAAGTACGCGAGTCCTCGGGTATAGCCGCCGGCATCCGTGACCTGCAGGAGATCACGGAGATCGACGTGCGGCGCGGGCATACCCGACATCCTTCCCGCGGCATCCGACATCGAGGGTGCCGCCGCAATGAGGCGCGGGCTCAGGCCGCTCGGGCCACCCGCGCGAGCACCCCGTGCACGAATGCGCCGGAATCGTCGGTCGAGAACTCCTTCGCGAGCTCGACCGCCTCGTCGATCGCGACGGCGGTCGGGACCTCGTCGTTGAAGAGGATCTCCCAGGTGCCGATCCGCAGCAGGGCGCGGTCGACCGCGGGCATCCGCTCGAGCTTCCAGTCGCGGCTGTGGGTGGTGATGTGCTCGTCGATCTCGTCGCGGTGGTCGATGATGCCGTCCACCACCTCGCGAGCGTAGAGCCAGGAGGCCTCACGAGCGGGTTCGCTCGCAGCACGAGTCGCCTCGGCGGCGAGGGTCACCGCCAGGTCGTCGCCGCGGACGTCGGACGAGAACAGGATGTCGAGTGCGCGCTTGCGCGCCTTCGTACGGGCGCTCACGCCTTACTTCTCGCGGCCGAGGTAGTCGCCCGTGCGGGTGTCGACCTTGACCTTCGTGCCCGCCTCGACGAACAGCGGGACCTGGATCTCATAGCCGGTCTCGAGCGTCGCGGGCTTGGTGCCGGCGGACGAGCGGTCGCCCTGGAGTCCGGGCTCGGTGTAGGTGATCTCGAGGATCACCGAGGCGGGAAGATCGATGTACAGCGGGTTGCCGTTGTTCAGCGCGATCGTGACCTGCTGGTTCTCGAGCAGGAAGTTCTTCGCGTCGCCGACCGTGGGTGCGCCGACGGTGATCTGGTCGAAGTCGGTCTGGTCCATGAAGACGTAGCCGTCGCCGTCGGTGTACAGGTAGGTGAAGTCGCGGCGGTCGACGTTCTCGATGTCGATCTTGGCGCCGGCGTTGTAGGTGCGGTCGACGACCTTGCCCGACACGACGTTCTTCAGCTTGGTGCGCACGAACGCGCCGCCCTTGCCGGGCTTCACGTGCTGGAACTCGATGACGCTCCAGAGCTGCCCATCGATGCTGAGGACGACGCCGTTCTTGATGTCTGCGGTAGATGCCATGCGCGGGAGTTCCGTTTCGTGAGTCCGTGGGGCCGCTCTCATCCGGGTGGAGCCCGGGGCGGCCGACAGTCGATTCTACGGGATGAGTGCGGCGAGCTGTCGCACGGCGGTCTCGTAGCCCGAGACCCCCTCCCCGATGACGCGCACGTCGGCGACGTCCTGGAGATACGAGTGGTGGCGGAACTCCTCGCGGGCGTGGACGTCGGAGATGTGCACCTCGGCGAAGGGAAGAGCCACGCCGGTGAGGGCGTCGCGCAGCGACACCGAGGTGTGGGTGAGCCCGCCGGGGTTGATGACGATCGCCGCGCAGTCCTCTCGGGCGGCGTGGATCGCGTCGATCAGCACGCCCTCGTGGTTGCTCTGGATCGCTCGGAGCTCGAACCCGTGCGCGGCCGCGGCATCTGTCGTGAGCGCGACGACATCGGCGAGCGTCGCCGTGCCGTACACCTCCGGTTCCCGGGACCCCAGCAGATTGAGGTTCGGACCGTTCACGAGGAGGATTCGCCGCGTCACGCCCCCACCTCCTGATACGCCGCGAACAGCAGCGACTCATCCGGGGCCTGCAGCACGGTGGGCTTCGCGATGTCGTCGAGCAGGATGAAGCGCAGCATCCCGCCCCGGCTCTTCTTGTCGCGCTGCATGGTGGCGAGCAGCTGCGGCCAGGCACCCGCGCGGTACGACGTGGGCAGCCCGAGTGATTCGAGGATCGAGCGGTGGCGCTCGGCTGCCGCATCGGACAGACGGCCGGCGAGCCGCGACAGCTCGGCGGCGTACAGCATCCCGACGGAGATCGCCGCACCGTGTCGCCAGCGGTAGCGCTCCGCGTGCTCGATCGCGTGACCCAGCG
Source organism: Microbacterium hydrocarbonoxydans (assembly GCF_023715885.1). Taxonomy (GTDB): domain Bacteria; phylum Actinomycetota; class Actinomycetes; order Actinomycetales; family Microbacteriaceae; genus Microbacterium; species Microbacterium hydrocarbonoxydans_C. The sequence continues at coordinate 77,589 of NZ_JAMBOY010000004.1, forward strand.
TGTGACCGTAGTTGAGGATCTCGCGCTGACCGGCCTCGCGGAAGTCATCGGAGACGACCTGCGCCTTCATGCCGATCGCCAGCTCGACCGCGCGGCGGAACTCGTCCGTCGTCGTGTCGACGACGCGGCGCGGATCGGCCTCGATGATGTCGAGGATCTCCGGAGCCCAGATGAACCCCGCCTTCACGACCTCGGCGAACCCCGCTGTCGCCTCGTTCGCGCTCAGGCTCCCGAGCTCATCGAGGTCTCCGATCACAGCGCGCGGCGCCCAGAACGCCCCGACGAGGTTCTTGCCCTCGGCGGTGTTGATCCCGGTCTTGCCTCCGACGGCGGCGTCGACCAGGCCGAGCACCGTCGTCGGCACCTGGACGACCTGCACGCCGCGCAGCCACGTCGCGGCGACGAAGCCGGCGAGGTCTGTGACGGCTCCGCCGCCGTATCCGACGACGGCATCCGTGCGCGTGAAGTCGGCCTGCCCCATCACCTGCCAGCAGAACGCCGCGACCTCGATGCGCTTGCCCTGCTCGGCGTCCGGCACCTCGGCGAGGAGCACCTCGCGCGCACCGTTCGCCGTGTCGGAGAGCAGCCGATCGCGCAGCTCGGCGGCCCGGGCAGCGAGCGTCGGCGGGTGCACGACGAGGACCTTGCGCACGCCGGGCTCCAATGCCTCCGACACGCGGTCGAGGATGCCGCGTCCGATCGAGATGTCGTACGCGGTGTCCCCCGTCACACTGATGGTCGTGGTGCTCATTCCAGTCCTCTCCTCCACGCGGCGATCTCCTCCGCGATCCGCTGCATCGGTCGACGCGACGTGTCGATGGTGACCGATGCCACTTCTTCGTACCAGGCCCTGCGCTCGTCGAAGATGCGAGTCCACGTGCTCACGGGGTCGTCTCCCGCGAGAAGCGGTCGTGCTCCCCCGCCGATCCGGTGCGCGACGGCCTCGGGCGCAACGGTCAGGAACACGACGGGGTGCTCGCCGAGAAGCGCCCGCGTGCCCGCATCGGTGACGGCGCCCCCGCCCAGCGAGATGACGCCGCCCTCGGTCAGTGCGGCGGCGACGGCCTCCCGCTCGAGCTCGCGGAATCGCGGCTCGCCGAACTCGGCGAAGATCTGCGGGATCGGCCCGTGCGCGCTCGCGACCCGCTTGTCGGTGTCGACGAAGGGCACACCGAGCCGGCGAGCCACGCGACGACCCACGCTGGTCTTGCCGGCGGCCATCGGGCCGACCAGCACCAGCGTCAGCGGGTCAGCCTCGCTCGTCATGCGCGATGAGCGCCGCCTCGGAGGCCGGAGCCGTGCGCAGCTCGACAGGGATGGCCTCGACGTAGGACTCGAGGTTCCGACGGGTCTCGCGGACGCTGTCGCCGCCGAACTTCTCCAACACGGCGCGGGCGAGCTCGATCGCGACCATGGCCTCGGCGACGACCCCGGCCGCGGGCACCGCGCACACGTCGGAGCGCTGGTGGTGCGCGGTGGCATCCTCGCCGGTCGCGACGTCGATCGTCCGAAGGGCGTGCGGCACCGTCGCGATCGGCTTCATGCCTGCGCGGACGCGCAGGACGGTGCCCGTCGACATGCCGCCCTCGGTGCCGCCGGCGCGGTCGGACCCACGGGTGATGCCGTCGCCCGTCGCGAACAGCTCGTCATGGGCGGCGGAGCCGCGGCGGCGGGTGGTCTCGAAGCCGTCGCCGACCTCGACTCCCTTGATCGCCTGGATGCTCATGAGCGCCTGCGCCAGACGTGCGTCGAGGCGGCGGTCCCAGTGCACGTGCGACCCGAGCCCCGGGGGCAGGCCGTATGCCAGCACCTCGACGATGCCGCCCAGGGTGTCGCCGTCCTTCTTCGCGTCGTCGACCTCGGCGACCATGCGCGTCGAGGTCTCCGCGTCGAAGCAGCGCAGCGGATCGGCGTCGAGAGCCTCGACGTCGTCGGGCGTGGGCAGCACGGCGCCGTCCGGGACCCGCACGGGACCGATCGACAGCGTGTGGCTCACCAGGCGGATGCCGAGTTCGCCGAGGAACGACCGCGCGACCGCTCCGAGCGCGACGCGGGCCGCCGTCTCTCGCGCGCTGGCGCGCTCGAGGATCGGTCGGGCCTCGTCGAAGTCGTACTTCTGCATGCCCACGAGGTCGGCGTGACCCGGACGCGGGCGGGTGAGCGGCGCGCCCCGTCCGCGCGAACGGTCGGTGAGCTCGACCGGCTCGGGATTCATGACCTCGATCCACTTCGGCCATTCGGTGTTGCCGATGCGCAGGGCGATGGGGCTGCCGAGCGTCTTGCCGTGTCGCACGCCGCCCGAGATCGACAGCTCGTCCTGCTCGAACTTCATGCGCGAACCGCGGCCGTAACCGAGCTTGCGTCGTGCCAGGTCGGCCTGGATGGCCTCGGACGACACCGGAACACCCGAGGGAAGGCCCTCCATGACGGCAATGAGTTCTGGGCCGTGCGATTCGCCGGCCGTGAGCACGCGGAGCATTGCTCTAGTCTCCCATGAGCCGCGAGCCCGCTCGTCCCCCGTGTCGTCCTAAGACCGCAGGACCTCGCGCATCGCCTCGACCATGATCTCCTCGTCGGGCAGAACGCGGTCCTGGTCGCCGTGGTGGAAGATCCGGATCTGACGGACGGCCTGGTGCAGCAGCATCCCGAGTCCCGAGATCGACCGGCCGGGCCATCGCATGGCGAGGACCGATGGCCACGGGGCGTAGGCGACGTCGAACAACACGCCACCGGCCTCGCCGAGCCGCTCGACCACGGGCTCGTCGAGCGACGTCCCGCTGGGCAGGGTGGCGATCGTCAGGTCCGCGTACTCGACGGGCGCGTCGAACGTCCGCACCGAGCCGGTGAGTCCCAGACGCACGGCGAGGCCGAGAAGGCCTTCAGCCCGGCGCGGGCGTCGTGCGCGCACGTCGACCCGGCGCGCTCCCATCTCGGCGACGGCCACGAGAGCGGATGCCGCTGTCGCACCGGCTCCGAGGATCCGGATCGACTCGACGCCGGAGATGCCGTCCTCACCGAGAGCGTCGATGATCCCGCCCACGTCGGTGTTGAATCCCTGCGGCCCGTCGGCGAGCAGCAGCGTGTTCACCGCTCCCGTCAGGTCGGCGTGCCGGTCGCGGACCACGGCCGCCCGGTGCGCCTGCTCCTTCAGCGGCATCGTCAACGAGAGGCCGCGCCAGGAGTCGTCGAGAGAGGCGAGAGCATCGCCGAACGCGACCTCGTCTACTCGGCGCCTGGTGTACTCCCAGTTCAGACCGAGCGCGCGATAGGCCGCGCCGTGCAGCTGCGGAGAGCGGGAGTGCGCGATCGGATCGCCCCAGACCGCGAGACGCGACCGGGTCATCCCGCCGAGCATCCTCCGTCTGGGTTCTCCTGGCACCACTTCTCCCACTTCTCCACGCCCTGCAGGTGCTCCTCATAGGTCTCGGAGAACTGCGTCTCACCGGTCGCGAGGTTGATCGTGACGAAGTAGAGCCACGGACCGTCGGCCGGACTCATCGCGGCCTTGATCGCCGCGTCGCTCGGGCTCGCGATCGGCGTGACGGGGAGCCCGACGTTGACGTAGGTGTTCCACGGGTTCGGGTCGGCCAGCGCCTCGGCGGAGCTCGACACGACGCCCTCATGCAACGACCCGTAACCGTACTGCGCCGTCGAATCCATCTGCAGCTTCATGTCGATGTCGAGACGGTTCTGGATGACGCGGGACACCTTCGCGAAGTCGGCCGTGGCGCCCTCGCGCTGGATGATCGAGGCGATCGTCAGGACGCGCTGCGCGTCTTCGGCAGGGACGCCTGCGGCGTTCAGCGACTCCCGGGTGCGGTCGACCATGCGCTGGATCACCTGCTGCGCCGTGACGCCGGGGTCGAACGTGTAGACCGCGGGGAACAGCCAACCCTCGAGACTCTGGGCGTCGACGCCGTACGCCGCCGGGCCGAGATCGATCGCAGCCTGGAAGTCCTCCACCGGCATGCCCAGCGACTCCGCGATGGTCGGGAGCGACGACTCGATGGTGGCCCCCTCGGATACGCTCGCGGAGTTCTCCATCTTGTTCTCGGGGTTCTGGAGGGCTTCGAGCGCCGCTTCCGCCGTCATCTTCTCCTGCAGGCGGTAGATGCCCGGGTAGAAGGTGACAGCGATGTTCTCGTTCACGAGGTAGTCGTAGAAGACATCCTCGGTGCGGGTCACGCCGGCGTCGAACAGGGACTTGGAGACCGGGCCTCCGGTGTCGCCCTCGCTGATCGTGACGAGGACCTCGCCCGTGGCCTGACCCGCCTCCCAATCGTCGGGCTCACCCCAGCCCATCGCATCGCTGATCTTGTCGCCGTACGTGTTCCACGCCCACACCCCGCCGGCGACGATGCCGCCGATCACCGCGAGCACGATGATGAGGGCGACGAGGCAGCCGGTGCGGCGCTTCTTCTTCGGTGCTGCGGGCTTGTCGTGGTCGCGGGAGTCGTCGTGGAACAGGTCGTCGAGACTCCCACCGCGCGAGGACGCCTCGGTAGCGGAGTCGTCGGCGCGGAGAGCGACTGTCGCGCGCGGTGCGTCGGTGCTCGAGCCGCTCGACGACGCCGGGTCTGCGGATGCCGAAGCCCGCGCGCCCGCTGCCGGTGCCGACACGGGCACGGCGCGGGTCGGAGTTCCGAACTCCGCGTCATGCTCGGAGGGCGACGCCTGCGCTCCCTCGTCGGCGGTTCCGGCCGACGGGTCTTCCGCCGTGGCACCGGACCGTGCTGCCGCCTCGCGCGCTGCGCGACGCGACCCCGGGGCCGGCGGGGTGTTGTCCACCGTCGGGCTCTGCTGCGTGGGGTCCGGCAGATTCGAGAACAGGTCACCCAGGCGGGCGTCCGGATCGTGCTGGGGGGAGGCACTCTCGCGTTCGGGCATTGTCAGGGGGACTCCTCGTCGAGCGGAATCGTGGCTCCGGGCGGGTTTCCGGTGCTCTTCTCCGTGTCTATCGCCTGCTGCAGCAAGACCACGGCGGCGACCTGATCCACAATGCTACGAGAGTTCTTCTGGGTTCTGCCGGAAGATCTCAGTGCGGCGTGCGCCGTGACCGTGCTGAGCCGCTCGTCCACGAGGCGGATCGGCAGGCCGAGGCGGCCCCCCAGCTCAGCCGCGAAGTCGCGGGCGTCTGCGGTGGAGGCGGTGTCGGCGCCCTGGAGGTTCACGGGCAGACCGACCACCACTTCGAGAGGCTGGTGCTCCGCGACGATCTCGGCGATGCGGGCGACCGAGGCTTCGTCGCGCTTCACCGTCTCGACGGGCACGGCCAGCATGCCGTCGGGGTCGCATCGGGCGACCCCGACCCTGGCGCGACCGACGTCGATGCCGATGCGCACGCCGCGACGGAAGCCCGTCACGCTGTCTGCAGCTCCTGAGAGACGGCCTCGAGCGCCGCGCCGAGCGCCGCGACGTCGGTGCCACCACCCTGTGCGACGTCGTCGCGCCCGCCTCCGCCTCCGCCGAGCACCGCTGCGGCCCGCTTCGCGAGCGCACCGGCCTTGGCGCCGGCAGCGCGGGCGGCGTCGTTCGCGGCGACCACGACGACCGGCCGACCGTTCACCACCCCGCCGAGCGCGACGACTGCAGCGTCCGAGCCCAGCCGGTCGCGCACGCCGAGGACGATGTCACGCAGGTCGTCGGCCGACGCGAGGTCACCGAGCGACTGCGCCGCGACACGGAACGCTCCGACGCGCGATGCGGCGTCGGCGATCGCAGGCACCTGGCCGGCGCGCTCCTTCGCCTCGAACTGCGCGATGCGCTTCTCCGCCGCCTTGAGGCTCGACGACAGGTCGGCGACGCGCTCGAGGAGCTGGTCGCGCGGCGCCTTCAACGAGGCGGTGAGCTGCGACACGAGGGCACGCTCGGCGGCGAGCTCTCGGAACGCGTCCTGTCCGACGAGCGCCTCGATACGGCGGTTGGAGGCACCGACCGACGACTCCCCCACCAGGCTCACGAGGCCGATCTCGGAGCTGCTCGAGACGTGCGTACCTGCGCACAGCTCGCGCGACCAGGGCCCGCCGATGTCGACCATCCGCACGACATCGCCGTACTTCTCGCCGAACAGCGCCATCGCGCCGGCCTCCTTGGCCTCGTCCAGCGTGACGATGCGCGTCGTGACCTCGAGTGCGTCGTGGACGGCTCGGTTCGTGATCTCCTCGATCTCGGTCTTCGTGTCGGCGGACAGAGCCTGCGACCAGGAGAAGTCGAACCGCATGTACCCTGCCCGGTTCAGCGAGCCGGCCTGCGTGGCCGTGGGGCCGAGCGTGTCGCGGAGCGCGGCGTGCACGAGGTGCGTCGCCGAGTGGGCCTGTCGGGCGGCGCGACGGTTCGCCGCGTCGACCACGGTGGTCGCCGCGTCGTCGACCGAAACCGATCCCCGGGTGACCTCGACCGTGTGGCTGATGAGACCGGGGACGGGTTTCTGCACGTCGAGGACCTCGAGCTCGTAGCCGGGACCGACGATGACGCCCTTGTCGGCCACCTGACCGCCGGACTCCGCGTACAGCGTCGTCTCGGCGAGCACGACCTCGGCGATCTGACCCTCGGATGCGCTTCGGACGACCTGACCGTCGACGAGGATCCCGAGCACGCGCGAGTCGACCTCGAGCTCGGAGTACCCGTCGAAGCCTGTCTCTCCCAGTGCACGGAGGTCACGGTAGACCGAGACATCGGCGAGCTGGCGCTTGCGGCTGCGGGCGTCGGCCTTGGCGCGGTCGCGCTGCTCCTTCATGAGCGAGTCGAAGGCCGCGCGGTCGACTTCGAGCCCCGCCTCCTCGGCGACCTCGAGCGTGAGGTCGATCGGGAACCCGTAGGTGTCGTGCAGCAGGAACGCCTCACGTCCGCTGAGCGCGCTGCCTCCGCCCTTCTTCGTGTCGTCGAGGGCGAGATCGAGGATCGTCGAGCCCTGAGCCAGCGTGCGGCGGAAGGTCTCCTCCTCCGCGAACGCCGCGGAGGACAGCGTCGACCAGTCGCTCTCCAGCACCGGGTAGGCCGTCTTCATGGCATCGCGCGAGGCGGCGAACAGCTCGGGGAACGCCGGCTCGTCGACGCCGAGCAGACGCATGGCGCGCACCGTGCGGCGCATCAGGCGGCGGAGGATGTAGCCGCGACCCTCGTTCGACGGCCGCACGCCGTCGGAGAGCAGCATGAGCGAGGAGCGCACGTGATCCGCGACGACGCGGAAGCGCACGTCATCCTCGTGCACGGCGCCGTAGCGACGGCCGGAGAGCTCGACCGCGCGATCGAGCACCGGACGCACCTGGTCGGTCTCGTACATGTTCTCGACGCCCTGCTTGAGGAAGGCGACGCGCTCGAGGCCCATGCCGGTGTCGATGTTCTTCATCGGCAGCTCGCCGACGATGTCGAACTCCGTCTTGCCGCGGATGTTGTCGATGAAGTCCTGCATGAACACGAGGTTCCAGATCTCCAGGAACCGGGTGTCGTCGGCGGCGGGTCCGCCGTCCGCACCGTACGCGGGACCGCGGTCGAAGAAGATCTCGCTGTCGGGGCCGCCCGGCCCCGGCTGACCGGTGTTCCAGTAGTTGTCGGCGCGACCGAGGCGCTGGATGCGCTCCGGCTTGAGGCCGATGATGTCGCGCCAGATGGCCTCAGCCTCGTCGTCGGTCTCGTAGACGGTGACCCAGAGGTCCTTCTCGTCGAAGCCGAGACCGCCGTCAGCCTCGGAGCTCGTCAGCAGCTCCCAGGCGTAGCGGATCGCGCCCTCCTTGAAGTAGTCGCCGAACGACCAGTTGCCGAGCATCTGGAAGAAGGTGCCGTGGCGGGCGGTGCGACCGACCTCCTCGATGTCGTTGGTGCGGATGCACTTCTGGACATCGGCGATGCGCGGGTGCGGGGCGGGGACGACGCCGGTGAGGTACGGGATCATCGGCACCATGCCCGCGACCGTGAAGAGGAGCGAGGGGTCGTCGCTGACCAGCGAGGACGAGGGGACGATGAGGTGGTCGTTCTTCTCGAAGTAGTCGAGGTAGCGCTGCGCGATCTCCGCAGTGTTCATGGGTGTGCCGGGTGTCCTTGCGTACGGGGTGGGGATTGCGGGAAGGCGGACGGCGCGTCGAGGCGCCGACCGCTCAGTCGTCTGCGGGGTCGGTGAGTCGCGCCTGCTGCTCGCGATAGGCGTCGCCGATGATCGTCGTGAACTCGTTGATGCGGGCGTCGACCTCGGCGAGGATGTCGTGTCCGCGAGGGTCCTTGTTCATGAAATGCGCTGCGACGAAACCGCCGATCACGCCGATCAGGAACCACAGCACGTTCTTCATGTCGTCACCCTCGTGTCAGACCCGCGGAGGCGCGGTCTCTCCATCGTATGCGGAAACGGCAGAAGGCGCCGGGTGACCCCGACGCCTTCTGCGGTGTTGCTGAGCCAGTCAGCAGATCAGCGAGCTGCGTAGTACTCGACGACGAGCTGCACTTCACAGGTCACGGGGACCTCGGCGCGCTTCGGGCGACGGACCAGGCGAGCCTGGAGCTTGTCGAGCTCGACCTCGAGGTAGCCCGGAACGGGAGGCAGGACCTCGGCGTGACCGCCGGCTGCTGCGACCTGGAAGGGCTCGGTGCCCTCGCTCTTGGCCTTGACGTGGATGAGCTGACCCGGCTTCACGCGGAACGACGGGCGGTCGACGAGCTGGCCGTCGACGAGGATGTGACGGTGCACGACGAGCTGGCGAGCCTGCGCGGTGGTGCGGGCGAAGCCCGAACGCAGCACGAGGGCGTCGAGACGCATCTCGAGGAGCTCGACGAGGTTCTCACCGGTCAGGCCGTCCTGACGACGGGCCTCGTTGAAGGTGTTGCGCATCTGCTTCTCGCGGATGCCGTACTGCTCGCGCAGACGCTGCTTCTCACGCAGACGGACGGCGTAGTCGCTGTCTGCCTTGCGCTTGGTGCGGCCGTGCTCGCCGGGAGCGTAGGGACGCTTCTCGAGGTAGCGGGCGGCCTTCGGGGTGAGGGCCACGCCGAGGGCGCGGCTGAGACGGACCTTGCGGCGGTCCTGGGACTTCGTGGTCACGAAGCTGTCCTTCCGATGACGCGGTCGCGGCTTTCGCGACTCGCGGACGTATCGCCGCGTTCTGCCTCGGAGCGCACGCCGGGGCGCTGTCGAGGTGGGGTGTGAACGAGGAGATGCCCGAAAACTCGGTTTCGAGCCGCTCGATCTTATCAGATGCGACTCAGCGCCCGTCGAGGATGCGCCGGATGCGCTCCAGGCGCGCGGAGATGTCGCGCTCCGCGCCGAGGTTCTTCGGCTCGTAATATCGACGGCCGCGCAGCTCGTCGGGCAGGTACTGCTGCGGGAGGATGCCGAACTCGCTGTCGTGCGGGTAGACGTAGCCCCGCCCGTGCCCGAGGCGCTTCGCGCCCGGATAGTGTGCGTCCCGCAGGTGCAGCGGCACTCGTCCGAAGCCGCCGGCACGGATATCGGCGATCGCGGCGTCGATGCCCGTGTAGGCGGCATTCGACTTCGCGGTCGTCGCGAGGTACACCGTCGCCTCGGCCAGCGGAATGCGTCCCTCCGGCATCCCGATGAACGCGACGGCGTCCGCTGCCGCGACGGCGATGGAGAGCGCCTGCGGATCGGCGAGACCGACGTCTTCCGACGCGGAGATCACGAGCCGCCGGGCGATGAAACGCGGGTCCTCCCCCGCCTCGATCATCCGAGCGAGGTAGTGCAGCGCGGCATCCGGATCGGAGCCGCGGATCGACTTGATGAACGCGCTGATGACGTCGTAGTGCTCGTCACCCTGGCGGTCGTACCGGAGCAGAGCCTTATCGACCGCCTGGGCGACGTCGTCGGCCGTGACGGCCGGAGGCTCGGCATCCTTCCCTTGGGCCTCTCCGTCGCCGTCCTCGCGGTCGATGGTGCCGCCGGCGTGTGAGAGCGCGACCGCTGCGGCGGCCTCGAGGCCTGTCAGCGCACGACGTGCGTCTCCCGAGGCGAGACGGATCAGGGCCGAGCGCGCGTCGTCGGCGAGCGTGACGGTGGCGTTGAGGCCTCGCGCATCCGCCACGGCCCGATCGACGAGTACGCCGATGTCGTCGTCGGTGAGCGGTTGCAGGGTCAACAGCAGCGAGCGGGACAGGAGCGGGGAGATGACCGAGAACGACGGATTCTCGGTGGTCGCGGCGATGAGGATGACCCAGCCGTTCTCGACACCGGGGAGAAGCGCGTCCTGCTGCGCTTTCGTGAATCGATGGATCTCATCGAGGAAGAGGATGGTGGTCTGGCCGTACAGGTCGCGCTGGGTGATCGCCTCCTGCATCACCTCGCGCACGTCCTTCACGCCGGCCGTGATCGCCGAGAGTTCGACGAAACGGCGCCCCGACGATCGGGCGATGGCCTGCGCGAGGGTGGTCTTCCCAGTGCCGGGTGGGCCCCACAGGATGATCGAGACGGCCCCGGGGGACGACGCGGCCGGGTCTGCCAACGCCACGATCGGCGACCCGGAACGGAGAAGGTGCTTCTGACCGGCGACCTCGTCGAGCGACACCGGGCGCATGCGCACGGCGAGGGGCGTCTGCCCGGAGAGCAGAGCGGCGGCGGAGGTCACCGTCCCAGGCTACCCGCGCCCGCCGACACGGTGGCCGACTCGGCGCGACCGCACGGCGACGGTAGGCTCTCAGGCGACGCGCCGTCGCGCGTCGGAGAGGGAGTGAGGCATGGCCGCACGCGGGTCCAGGAACGCTCAGCGCGCACGCACCGAGGCGGAGCGCGTGCGTCTGCACAACGCGCGACGAGACTGGCATGTCCGTCAGATCGCGCGTCGGACGCGCGACAACGTGATCGCCGTCGTCGCCGGCGTGATCATCGTCGCCGGGGCGGTCGTCAGCCAGGTCGTGCACGCGCAGGTGACCGCTCCCGAGCCGACGCCGACCCCCAGCCCCGGCGTCGAGCAGAGCGAGGCCCCCGGCGAGCAGATCCTGCCGAGCGAGACCCCGGCGCCCGAGCCGGTCCCCACGCAGACCCCGGCCGAGTGAGTCCGGTCGGCCACACGCGCGGACGTCGCGCGTACTAGGCTGAGGCTCGTCCTTTCCGCCTCCCGCGGTACGACCGCGCAAGGAGAATCACGTGTCTGCCAACGAGCCCGCGAAGCCGACTCCCCCCGTTCCCGCTCCCCCGGCGAAGCCCATGCCGCGGAAGCTGCCTACCCCGGCCGCCGCCGCTCCGGTCACCGCAGCGATCCCGACGCCGTCGACCGACGCCGCCGAGTGGGGTCGAGTCTCCGAAGACGGCACGGTGGAGGTCCGCGAAGGCGAGACGTGGCGCGTCGTCGGACAGTACCCCGACGGCACACCGGACGAGGCTCTGGCCTACTTCGTGCGCAAGTACGACGACATCGCGTTCAAGGTAGTCGCGCTCGAGCAGCGCCATCAGGCCGGTGGCGCCTCGGCCGCCGACCTCGTCAAGCAGGCGAACCACCTCATCGATGAGGCGACGGATGCCGCCGCCGTCGGCGACCTCGCGGGTTTGCGCGACCGGCTCACCGCGCTGACGTCCTCCCTGTCGGAGGCGACGGCACAGGAGGCCCAGCAGGCGAAGGAGCTCGTCGAGAAGGCCGTCGCCGAGCGCACCGCCCTCGTGGAGCGCGCGGAGGCCATCGCCGCCCGCGACCTCTCCAAGGTGCAGTGGAAGCAGGTCACCGCCGAGCTCAACGAGTTGTTCGAGTCGTGGCAGGCCCAGCAGCAATCCGGTCCCCGCCTGTCCAAGGGCATCTCCCAGCAGCTCTGGAAGCGATTCCGCGACGCCCGCTCGACCGTCGACAAGGCGCGCCGCGCGTTCTACTCGGAACTCGACGACGCGCACAAGACAGCCCGCGATGCGAAGACCCGTCTCGTCGAGCGCGCCGAAGCTCTGGCGCCGCGCGGCGTCGACGGCATCCCGGCGTACCGCACCCTGCTGGACGAGTGGAAGAACGCGGGGCGTGCCGGACGCAAGGCAGATGACGCGCTCTGGGCGCGCTTCAAGGCTGCCGGCGACGCGCTGTACGCCGCGCGGGCCGAGCAGGCTGCGGCTGAGGAAGCCGACTCCGCGCCGAAGATCGAAGCCCGTCAGGCACTCCTCGAAGAGGCCAAGGCCGTCGCGGACGAGCGCGACATCAAGCGTGCCCGCGCGCTCCTCACCCGTATCCAGCGTCAGTGGGACGAGGTCGGCCGCATCTTCCCCCGCGACAAGGAGCGCGCCCTCGACGATCGCCTCCGTGTGATCGAGCAGGCGCTCAAGGCGCGCGAGGACGTCGACTGGAAGAAGAACAACCCCGAGACGAAGGCGCGCGCGAACGACATGAGCTCGCAGCTGCTCGAGGCGATCGAGAAGCTCGAGTCCGAGCTCGCCGCCGCCGAGAAGTCCGGGGACAAGAAGGCCGCCACGGCAGCATCCGAGGCCCTCGAGGCGCGTCGCGCCTGGCTCAGCGCCCTCGGCGGCTGACCTCTCCACAGATCCGACGTCACGCACGGAAGAGCGGGAAACGCTGCGCCACACTGGCGTGATGCATCCCGCTCTTCTGTATCTGCCGGGTGGCCGTCTCAGTCTCTCCGAGCTGTCGGCCGCCCGACTCGACGGCCATGTCGTCGAGCTCGGCGAGGGCTACGTACCGGCAGACCTCGTCGATTCGCCCCAGGCCCGGGCTGCGGCGATCGCCGGGATCGTTCCCGCCAACACCGCTGCCTGCGGCCCGTCTGCTGCCGGGGTGCACGGAGCGGGCGACCGTCCGCCTGCTCGTCACCACGTGCGACGCGCCGTGCCGCATCGCCTGAGACTCGACCTGCCGCCGCGCGTCGTGCTGCACGACACAGCGCTCCCGCAGGGCGACGTCGTGCGGCTCGGCGGCATCCTCGTCATGAGTCCGGTACGCACGATGGTCGATCTGGCGCTGGGTCTGCACAGGGACCCGACCCGACGTCACTGGATCGACCTCCTCGCCGACACGGACCCCGGGCTGCTCGACCGGGCCGCGACGACGATAGACGCGATGCAGCGCATGCCCGGGGCGAGAGTCGCCAGGGCCGCGCTGCAGCGTGCGATCGTCAGGACGAGGTGACGCGGTATACGTCGTACACCGCGTCGATGCGGCGGACCGCATTGAGGACCCGGTCGAGATGAACCGCATCGCCCATCTCGAAAACGAAGCGGCTGAGGGCCAGACGCTCATCGGTCGTGCTGACCGTGGCCGAGAGGATATTGACGTGGTGCTCGCTGAGCACACGGGTGACATCGGAGAGGAGCCCCGAGCGGTCGAGCGCCTCGACCTGGATCTGCACGCGGAAGACGCTCTTGGTCGTGGGGGCCCAGGAGACGTCGACGAAGCGGTCCTCCTCGCTCGACAGCGCCTTGACGTTGACGCAGTCGGCGCGGTGCACCGAGACGCCGCTCCCGCGCGTGACGAAGCCGACGATGTCGTCGCCGGGCACCGGCGTGCAGCATTTCGCGAGCTTGACGAGGATGTCGGCCGCGCCACGGACCAGCACACCCGAATCACCGGCCCGTGGCTCGCGCGATGGCATCGTGCCGGGGAGATCGATCGATCCGGTCGCCGGGTCGTCGGTGGCGACGAGCGCGGTGACCTTCTCGAGGACCGACTGCGTGGACACATGCCCCTCGCCGACGGCGGCGTAGAGCCCCGAGACGTCTTCGTAGTGCAGCTGGTGCGCGACCTCGGCGAACGAGTCCTGGTTCATGAGGCGCTGCAGCGGCAGGTTCTGTCGCCGCATCGCACGGGCGATGGCCTCTTTGCCCTGCTCGATCGCCTCTTCGCGGCGCTCCTTGGTGAACCAGCCGCGGATCTTGTTCCGGGCTCGCGTGCTCTTGACGAAACCGAGCCAATCCTGGCTCGGGCCCGCGTCGGGGTTCTTCGAGGTGAACACCTCGACCACGTCGCCGCTCTTGAGCTCCGATTCGAGCGGCACCAGGCGCCCGTTCACCTTCGACCCCATCGTGCGGTGGCCGATCTCGGTGTGGACGGCGTAGGCGAAGTCGACGGGGGTCGCACCCGCCGGCAGCCCGATGACGCGGCCCTTGGGGGTGAAGACGTAGACCTCCTTCGCTCCGATCTCGAAGCGCAGCGAGTCGAGGAACTCCCCCGGGTCGGCGGTCTCGGCCTGCCAGTCGGAGATGTGCGCGAGCCACGCCATGTCGCGGTCGGCCGCGCGGACCTCGGCCTTGCCGCCGTTCATCCGCTCCTTGTACATCCAGTGCGCCGCGACGCCGTACTCGGCCTGCTGGTGCATCTCGTGCGTGCGGATCTGGATCTCGACCGTGCGCCCGGAGGGACCGATCACAGTGGTGTGCAGGGACTGGTACAGGTTGAACTTGGGGGTCGCGATGTAGTCCTTGAACCGCCCGGGCAACGGCGTCCACCGCGCGTGTATGGCACCGAGGACCGCATAGCAGTCACGCACGGAGGACACGAGCACGCGGATGCCGATGAGGTCGTAGATGTCGTCGAACTCGCGACCGCGCACGACCATCTTCTGATAGACGGAGTAGAGCTGCTTCGGGCGTCCGACCACCTTGCCGCGGATGCGCAGATCGCGCAGATCCTCGTCGATCTCCTCGACGACCTGGCCGAGGTACTTCTCGCGCTGCGGGGTGCGCTGTGCGATGAGGTTGTGGATCTCGTTGTAGATCTTCGGGTGCAGCACCGCGAAGGACAGATCCTCGAGCTCGGACTTGATGGCCTGGATACCGAGGCGATTCGCCAGCGGCGCGTAGATCTCGAGCGTCTCCTTGGCCTTCTTCGCGGCCTTCTCCGGCGGCACGAAGCCCCAGGTGCGGGCGTTGTGCAGCCGGTCGGCGAGCTTTATCAGGAGGACCCTGATGTCCTTCGACATCGCGACGATCATCTTGCGGACCGTCTCGGCCTGCGCGCTCTCGCCGTACTTGACCTTATCGAGCTTCGTGACCCCGTCGACGAGCATCGCGACCTCGTCGCCGAACTCGGCGGTGAGGTCGGTCAGCGCGTAGCCCGTGTCCTCCACCGTGTCGTGTAACAGGGCAGCCGCGATCGCTCGCGGTCCGAGACCCATCTCGCCGAGGATCTGCGCGACGGCGAGCGGATGCGTGATGTACGGCTCGCCGCTCTGCCGCTTCTGGCCCTCGTGCTTCTCCTTGGCGACCGCGTATGCCCGCTCGATGACCGCGAGGTCGCCCTTGGGGTGATTCGCTCTGACGGTGCGGATCAGGTTGTCGAGGTCGTTGACCCGGGGCGCGCGGGAGAAGATGCGGGGAACCAGTCGCCTCAGGCTCGATCCCTGCGACGTCGTCTGCGGTTCCGCCATCCGCTCACCTCCCCAATCAGAACAGCTTACGCGTGCTCAGCGGGGTGCGGTCCCGCTGAGCGAGACGATCAGACCTCGACGGCCGCGCGCTCGCGCGACTCTCGCACCCGGGCGTCACGGGCCTTGATCTGCGGCTCGTTCTCGCGGAACAGCGAGTAGAGAGGCGCGGCGACGAAGAGTGTCGAGTAGGTTGCGACAAGGATGCCGACGAAGATCGACAGCGAGATGTCGGTGAGTGTCTCGGCGCCGAGCCAGAACGACCCGATGAAGAGGATCGCTCCGACGGGCAGAGCAGCGACGACCGAGGTGTTGATCGACCGAACGAGCGTCTGGTTGACGGCGAGGTTGACCGATTCGCCGAAGAGGCGAGCGGACTTCTCCCCGTCTTCCGTGGTGTTCTCGCGGATCTTGTCGAACACGACTGTGGTGTCGTACAGCGAGTACGCGAGGATCGTCAGGAAGCCGATCACGGCCGCGGGAGAGATCTCGAAACCGGCCAACGCGTACACGCCGACGGTGATCACGAGCACGTCCAGCAGACCGAGGATGGCTGCTGCGGACATCTTCCAGGTGCGGAAGTAGATCGCGAGGATCAGGAAGGTCAGCGCGAGGAAGATCGCGAGGCCCCACAGCGACTGCTTGGTGACGTTCTCGCCCCAGGCCGGTCCGATGAAGGACGAGGTGACGGCATCGCCGTCGACCTTGTACGCCTCGGCCAGAGCCGCGGAGACCTGCTGGGTCTCTTCCGAGCTCATCTGATCGGTCTGGACGCGCATGTCCGAGCCGTTGACGACGACGACCTTGGTGGCAGCCTCGGGAACGACCGACTGCACGGCATCCGTCGCGGTCTGCTGGTCGGTCGTGTCGGGAGCCTGCACCGTGAACTGCGATCCGCCGGTGAACTCGATCGAGAACTGGATCGGGCGGATCAGCGGCACGAGGGCCGAGCCCACGACGAGCGCGATCGCGATGATGAACCAGAGGCGCCGCTTGCCGACGAAGGGGAAAGACGTCTTACCCGTGTAGAGGTTGTTTCCGAACTCGTTCATGGAAGCCATCACGCGTCCCCCTCACTTCCGGTGCTGGTGCGTTTCTCACCGGCGAGTGCTTCGGCGCGCTTGCGCTCTGCGATGGTCTGACGGCGGTCGGCCTCTCCGCGCGACCGGGCGTTCCTGGCATTGCGTCCGGTCGACGTCGCCGCGACCTCGCGGAACTGCGAACGGCTGCGGTACACGGCGCCGAGGGATTCGGGGTCGAGTCCGGACAGCTTGTGGCCACCGCCGAAGAACGTCGTTCGTGCGAGGATCTGCATCACCGGGTGCGTGAAGATCACGAAGATCAACACGTCGATGATGGTCGTGAGACCGAGCGTGAAGGCGAATCCCTTCACCGTGGCGTCGGCGAGGATGTAGAGCACGACGGCCGCGAGGACGTTGATCGACTTCGAGATGTAGATCGTGCGCTTGGCTCGACCCCATCCGTCTTCGACCGCAGCCGTGATCGACTTGCCGTCTCGCAGCTCGTCTCGAATGCGCTCGAAGTAGACGATGAACGAGTCGGCCGTGAATCCGATCGACACGATCAGACCGGCGACGCCGGCGAGCGAGAGCCGGAATCCGAGGCGCCAGGCCAGGATGCAGATGACGATGTACGTCAGGACGGCCATCACCGCGATCGACGCGATGATCACGGTGCCCAGCGCCCGGTACGAGAAGAGCGAGTACAGGGCGACGAGAGCGAGACCGATGAGTCCGGCGATCAGACCGATCTGCAGCTGCTGCGTGCCGAGCGTCGCCGACACCGTGTCGGAGCTCTGCACCTCGAAGCTGAGCGGCAGCGCGCCGAACTTGAGCTGATCGGCGAGTGTGGTCGCGGTCTCCTGCGTGAAGCTTCCCGAGATGCTCGGACGGCCGTCGAGGATCTGACCGTTCATGACGGGGGCGCTGATCACGGAGCCGTCGAGCACGAACGCGAACTGGTCGCGCGGCGAGAGGTTGGCGATGCGGTTCTGGTTGAGACGCGTGCTCACCTTGCCGAACGCCTCGGTGCCGTCGGCGTTCATCGTGAGCTGCACGATCCAAGCACCGGAGCGCGGGTCGCGGCCTGCCGTTGCATCGGTGATCGCCTGACCGGTGAGCTCGGTCGGGCCGAGGATGTACTTCGCCTGGCCGGTCGGGTCGCACGCGATGAGCGGCTGATCGGCCGGCTCGCGGGACGGGTCGTTCTCCGGGTTCGAGCAGTCGTACGCCTGGAACTCCGCGGCCAGCTTCTCGCTCACCCAGGACAGGTCGCTCGGGTCGGTCGGCTCGGCCGTCGGCGTGTCGCTGAGCGAGTCGTCCGGCGTCGGATACGGCGTCTCGGCGCCGTCCTCACCGATGAAGGTGTTCGTCCCCGCCGTGGTCGCGAGCACAGGCCGGAACTGCAGCTGCGCGCTCGACTGGATGCGCTCGCGGGTCTGATCGTCGGCAGCGCCCGGGATCTGCACCACGATGTTGCGGCCGCCCTCGGTCGTGATGTCGGCTTCGGCGACGCCGGAGGCGTCGACGCGCTGGCGAATGATCGCTGCGGCCTGGTCGAGCTGCTCCGACGACGGGTCAGCTCCGTCCTCGGTCTCGGCGCTGAGGATGATCTGAGTGCCGCCCTGGAGGTCGAGCGCCAGCTCAGGGGTCCAAGAGCTCTTCTGGAACCCGTAGACGCCGATCGCGTTGATGCCGAACAGGACGCCCGTCACCAGGAGAAGTCCGAGGAGGACGCGCCAGGCGTGACGGACCGGGGAGGAAGTGGCCACGTGTGATCAGCTTTCTGAGATGCCGGAGTGCCGAGTGCTGCGGTCGAGCGAGTGCTACTTGTCGTCGGCGTCCCGCTCGAGACGACGACGCGTCTCCTCGGGGGTCTCGACGGCCGGGGTCTCGTCGACGACAGGGGTCTCCTCGACGACGACCGGAGCCTCGCCGTCGACGACCTCGACGCCGTCGGTCAGGTCCTTCGGCTCGACGATGCGAAGGATCGCCTGGCTGTGCACCTCGATGACCGTGCCGGGGGCGATCTCCACGAGGGCCGGCGAGTCGAGATCGTCGTGGTCGTAGGCCACGATCGTGCCGTAGATGCCGCCCTGCAGGAGCACCTTCACGCCGGGCACCGTCTTGGCTGCCTTCTCCTCCTGCTCGGCCTTCATCTGCTTCTGACGGCGCCGGCCGTTCACGAACATGAAGACGACGAGGACGGCGAGGAGGCCGAAGAGGAGGATTTCCATGGGCATGAGGGCAAGCGCCTTTCTCAGGTGCACGCACCAGCCATGGGCGCACAGGTCTATCGGGGGAAGTCTTCAGCGATTATAGGTCATCGAGGCGAAGCACCCCGTCCGGGTGGGCGACGCCGAGGTGCGTGTACGCCTCCGGCATCGCCACGCGCCCGCGAGGCGTGCGACCGAGGAAGCCTATCCGCACGAGATAGGGCTCCACGACGCTCTCGACGGTCTCGGCTTCTTCGCCGACGGCGACGGCGAGGGTGCTGAGTCCGACCGGCCCCCCGCGGAAGCGCCGCACCAGTGTCTCGAGCACGGCCCGGTCGAGACGGTCGAGCCCGATGGGGTCGACGTCATAGAGCTCCAGCGCGGCGCGCACATCGGCGAGGGATGCCGTGCCACCCCCGTGCACGAGCGCGTAGTCCCGAACGCGCCGCAGAAGCCGGTTCGCGATTCGGGGGGTGCCGCGAGAACGGCGTGCGATCTCGGCGAGCGAGTCGCCGGGCAGATCGACGCCGAGCACCAGAGCCGACCGCGCGATGACCTGCTCCAGCTCGGAGTCGTCGTAGAACTCCAGGTGCCCCGTGAAGCCGAAGCGGTCGCGCAGCGGGTTCGGCAGCAATCCCGACCTCGTCGTCGCGCCCACGAGGGTGAACGGTGCGAGGTCGAGGGGGATGCTCGTGGCTCCCGCTCCCTTGCCGACCATGATGTCGATCCGGAAGTCCTCCATCGCGAGGTACAGCATCTCCTCCGCAGAGCGCGCCATCCGGTGGATCTCATCGATGAAGAGGACTTCGCCCGGGACCAGGCTCGACAGCAGCGCAGCGAGGTCGCCCGCGTGCTGGATGGCCGGGCCGCTGGAGAGACGCAGCGGCCTCTCGCTCTCGTGAGCCACGATCATCGCGAGCGTCGTCTTGCCGAGGCCGGGAGGGCCGGCGAGCAGGATGTGGTCCGGCGGGCGACTCTGGATGCGGGCTGCGTCCAGCAGGAGCTGCAGCTGTCCTCTGACCTTCTGCTGCCCGACGAAGTCGCCGAGGCTGGTCGGTCGCAGCGCTCCCTCGATCGCGAGCTCGGTCTCGTCGACCGGCTCCGCCGCGTCCCTCGCTTCAGACACGCGCCGGTCCCAACAGCGCGAGCGTGCGCCGGAGCAACGGGGCGACGGCGGCGCGTTCGGCCTCCGACGCCTCCTCCGCCGTCTGCGCTGCGGCCTCGGCCGCCACCTTCTCGGACCACCCGAGCCCGACGAGCGCGGCCGTGACCTGAGTGACGACGTCCGAACCCGTCCCCGCCGCGGGCGTCGACGCACGGCCGGTCGGGTGCACCTTGCCGGCGAGCTGCACGACGATGAGCTTGGCTGTCTTCGGACCGATGCCCGAGACGCGGCGGAACGGGGCGTCGTCCTCCGCCGTCACGGCCTCGGCGATCTGATCGACCGTCAGGTGCGACAGCACTCCCAGCGCGGACTTCGGACCGACGCCCGTGACGCTGATGAGCAGACCGAAGATCTCGAGCTCGTCGCGCTCCGCGAATCCGTACAGCGACAGCGCGTCCTCGCGGACGATCAGACTCGTGTGCAGCTGCAGCCGCTCTCCTGCGGTCGCGGTGTGCGCGACATCGGCGGGCACCGCCACCGAGAAGCCGACGCCTCCGACGTCGACGACGACGTGATCAGACGACGTGTGCAGCACGGTTCCGTGCAGGGAGGAGATCATCCCACAAGCCTAGACGCGGGATCGTACGTATGTTCGAGCGACACGCTCAGCGTCCGCCCATGCCCGCTGAGCCGGCGTGAGCGCATCGCGACCGGGAGCGGATGCCCCTCCGCGGCGCCATGCGTGGCACAGCGCGATCGCGAGAGCATCGGCCGCATCGGCCGGCTGAGGAGGGGCGTCGAGGCGCAGGATCCGGGCGATCATGGCCTGCACTTGCTTCTTGTCGGCGGAGCCGTAGCCGGTCACTGCCGCCTTGACCTCGCTCGGGGTGTGGGTGGCCGCGGGAAGGCCGGCCTCGGCGGCGAGCAGCAGTGCTACGCCACTCGCCTGGGCCGTGCCCATCACGGTGTGGGTATTCTGCTGCGCGAAGACGCGCTCGACGGCCACCGCGTCCGGGCGATGCACGGCGAGCACCTCGCGGATGCCGGAGGCGACCGCCGCCAGACGCTCGCCGATCGGCGCGTCGGGAGACGAGCGGATGACCCCCACGTGCACGAGCGTCCCGCGGCGGGCACGATCGACGTCGACGACGCCGACACCGCAGCGGGTGAGGCCGGGGTCGATGCCGAGAACGCGCAGCGAGGAGGTCACTCCCCCAGGCTATGCCGCTCGGCGTTCGACCCGGATCCGGCGCGCCTAGTCCTCGTCGTTCTCGAGCTCGGCCTGCACCTCGGGGGTGAGGTCGAGGTTCGTGAAGACGTTCTGCACGTCCTCGCTGTCCTCCAGCGCGTCGATAAGGCGGAAGACCTTCCGTGCGGTGTCCGCGTCGATCTCGACCTTGAGGTTCGGGACGAACTCCACGTCGGCCGACTCGTAGTCGATGCCTGCCTCCTGCAGAGCAGAGCGCACGGTCACGAGGTCGGTCGCCTCGGTGACGATCTCGAAGCCCTCCGCGCGGGGCTCGATCTCCTCAGCGCCCGCCTCGAGCGCCGCCATCATCACGTCGTCCTCGGTCGTCCCTTCGGAGCCGACGACGATGACGCCCTTGCGGCTGAAGTTGTATGCGACGCTGCCGGGATCCGCCAGAGTGCCGCCGTTGCGGCTGAGCGCTGTGCGCACCTCGGCTGCCGCGCGGTTCTTGTTGTCGGTCAGACACTCGATCATGAGGGCCACGCCGTTCGGTCCGTAGCCTTCGTACATGATCGAGGTGTACTCGACCGCCTCGCCGCCGATGCCGGCGCCGCGCTTCACGGCGCGGTCGATGTTGTCCTTCGGGACAGACGTCTTCTTGGCCTTCTGCACGGCGTCGAACAGCGTCGGGTTGCCGGCGAGGTCGGGGCCGCCGAGCTTGGCGGCGACCTCGATGTTCTTGATGAGCTTCGCCCACGACTTGGCACGGCGCGCGTCGATGACGGCCTTCTTGTGCTTGGTCGTGGCCCACTTGGAATGCCCGGACATAACTCTCCGCTCGTCGTATCCGCCCGGGCGCTGGCCCAGGGCGTCGTCCAGTCTATCGAATGGCCTCGCGCGCCCGCCGCCCCTGACCCGCCGGTCACTCACGGACAGGTCTGGCGGGGCGGCGTCGACGGGTGTACTCCTGGCACATGGGTGAGTCAGACGGAGACGACCGCAGTCGCGCTCTCGACACCGCGCACCGGCGCGCGACGGAGTTCCTCGACGGAGTGACGGAGCGGCCGGTCTGGCCGCGCGCCGATCTCGCGACGATGCTCGACGCCTTCGGCGGTCCGCTGCCCGAGCACGGTGCGGAGCCGGCGTCCGTCGTCGAGGAGCTGGCGACGCGAGCCGACCCCGGCCTCGTCGCGATACCCGGCGGCAGATTCTTCGGGTTCGTCATCGGCGCGACGCATCCCGCGGCACTGGCCGCGGACTGGCTGGTCTCGGCGTGGGACCAGAACTCCGGGTCCTCGACCCTCACGCCGGCGACGGTCGCCATCGAGCGTGTCGCCGGACAGTGGATGCTGGAGCTGTTCGATCTCCCCCGTACGGCGAGTGTGGGATTCGTGACAGGCGGTCAGATGGCGAACTTCACCTGCCTGGCGACGGCCCGTCACGCCGTGCTCACCCGGATCGGCTGGGATCTCGCCGAGCTCGGACTCGCGAACTCGCCGCCTGTGCGTTTCGTGGTCGGTGCAGACCGGCACGGCTCGATCGATCGCGCCGCACGGTTTCTCGGCATAGGCCTCGCCGGCATCACCGTCGTCGAGGCCGACGAGCAGGGGCGGATGCGGCCGGAGGGTCTGGACGAGACGCTCGATCGCACACAGGGACCGGCGATCGTCTGCCTGCAGGCGGGCGAGGTGCACACCGGGGCCTTCGACGACTTCGAGGCGCTGATCCCGATCGCGCGTCGTCATGGCGCGTGGGTGCACGTCGACGGCGCCTTCGGGCTCTGGGCCGCTGCGTCGCCGCGTCTGCAGGCACTCACCGCGGGCATGCAGGACGCCGATTCGTGGGCGACGGACGCCCACAAGACCCTGAACGTCCCGTACGACTGCGGGATGGCGATCGTGCGCGATCCCGCCGACTCGATCGCCGCGTTCCGCACGGGCGGCGACTACCTCATGTACACGAGCCTCGACCCGTGGGATGTGACGCCTGAGCTCTCCCGACGCGCGCGCGGCGTTCCGGCGTGGGCCGCTCTGCGGAGTCTCGGCCGTGAGGGCGTCGCCGATCTCATCGACCGTCTGCACGCGAATGCGGTCGCGATGGCAACAGGTCTCGCATCGATCCCGAGTGTGACGGTCGTCAACGACGTCGACTACACCCAGGTGATGTTCCGGCTCGAGACGGACGACGCCACTCGTGCGCTGGGCGAGGCGATCCTGCTCGACGGCACGGCCGCCGTGACCGGAGCGCAGTGGCAGGGGCGCGCGACGCTGCGGTGCTCGATGTCGTCGTGGGTGACGACCGACGTCGACGTGACACGGACGGTCGCCGCGATCCGCGCTCTCGTCACCGTCTAGGTGCGCACGGTGCCGCGAGCGATCGCGAGGGCGAGGAACCGCTCGTGGAAACGGAGCTCGCCGTCGACCTCGGGGTGGAAACTGGTCCCCAGGATCGACCCCTGCTGCACGGCGACGATCCTCCCGTCGGGAAGCGTCGCGAGGACGTCCACGTCGGGGCCGACGCGTTCCACGATCGGGGCGCGGATGAAGGTCGCGCGCACCGGCGGGGTCCCGAGGGTCGGCACGTCGATCTCCGTCTCGAACGACTCGGTCTGACGCCCGAACGCGTTTCGACGCACGGCCACGTCGAGTCCGCCGAAGGACTGCTGACCGTCGATGCCGTCGAGGATCTCGTCGGCCAGGAGGATCAGGCCCGCGCACGTGCCGTACACCGGGAGTCCGGAGGAGATGGCCGCCCGGATCGGCTCGGCGACCCCGAACGCGCGGGACAGCTTGTCGATCACGCTGGACTCGCCACCGGGGATCACCAGACCGTCGACCTGGGCGAGCTCTTCGGGGCGCCGCACGAGCGAGACCTCGGCGCCCAGCCCGGCGAGCAGGGCGGCGTGCTCGCGCACGTCGCCCTGCAGGGCCAGGACTCCGACCCGAGGGTTACCAGCCACGTTCGGCGAGACGGTGCGGCGCGGGGAGGTCGGAGACGTTGATCCCGACCATGGCCTCGCCGAGACCGCGCGACACCTCGGCGATCACCTTCGCATCGTCGTAGAAGGTTGTCGCCTTGACGATGGCCTTGGCACGCTCGGCCGGGTTGCCCGACTTGAAGATGCCCGAACCGACGAACACGCCGTCGGCACCGAGCTGCATCATCATGGCGGCGTCAGCGGGAGTGGCGACGCCACCCGCCACGAACAGCACCACCGGAAGCTTCCCGGTCTCGGCGATCTCTGCCACGAGCTCGTACGGCGCCTGGAGTTCCTTCGCGGCGACGAAGAGCTCGTCCTTCGGCAGCGCCGTCAGCGCCGCGATCTCCCCCCGGATCTTCCGGATGTGCTTCATCGCCTCGGAGACGTCGCCGGTGCCGGCCTCGCCCTTCGAGCGGATCATCGCCGCGCCCTCGTTGATGCGGCGCAGAGCCTCGCCCAGATTCGTGGCCCCGCAGACGAACGGCACGGTGAAGCCGAACTTGTCGATGTGGTTGACGTAGTCCGCCGGGGACAGCACCTCGGACTCGTCGATGTAGTCGACGCCGAGCTCCTGCAGCACCTGCGCCTCGACGAAGTGGCCGATGCGTGCTTTGGCCATCACGGGGATCGAGACGGCGTCGATGATGCTGTCGATCATGTCGGGGTCGCTCATGCGCGAGACACCGCCCTGGGCCCGGATGTCGGCGGGCACGCGCTCCAGCGCCATGACGGCGACGGCTCCGGCATCCTCCGCGATCTTCGCCTGCTCGGCGGTGACGACGTCCATGATGACGCCGCCCTTGAGCATCTCGGCGAGGCCGCGCTTCACACGCGAGGATCCGATGGTGGTCTGTTCGGCCATGACTGACTCCTGTCGAGGTTTGATCTAGGCCAAACCATAGCACTGTCCGGAACGACCTAGAATCGACCCGAGGACACATGACGGAACAGATCAGCGGAACGACGGCGGCCGACATCGCAGACAGCGTGCGCGACCTGCGCGACCGCGGCGTGCTCGGCGCGGGCAGTGCGCTCCCCCCGGTGCGAGAGCTCGCCGCGATGCTCGGCGTGAACCGCAACACCGCGGTCGCGGCGTACCGTCAGCTCGCCCAGGCCGGTCTCGTCGTCTCGCGCGGGCGCGCCGGCACCGTGATCGCCGGTCACGAATCCGTCGCGCAGGAAGGCTTCGCCGCCGACACCGTGCTGCGCGACGTCGGCACCGGCAACCCTGATCCGCGTCTCATCCCTGACCCGTCGGCTGCGCTCGCCACGGTCGCCGGTCGCCCCGTGCTGTACGGCGAGCCGGTGATCGACCGCGGCCTGGAGGCCTGGGCGCGCGAGTGGATCGCGACCGACCTCACGGACACCGGCTTCCGCATCACGGTCACGAGCGGTGCGGTCGACGCGGTCGAGCGACTCCTCGCTCAGGCGCTCATGCGCGACGATGCGGTCGCGCTGGAGGACCCGTGCTTCCTCGCCAGCATCCACACCGTCCGCCTCGGCGGATACCGAGCAGTCCCCGTGCCGGTCGATGATGAGGGCATGACGGTCGCGGGACTCCGCGCGGCGCTCGATGCAGGAGTCCGCGCCGTCATCTGCACCCCGCGAGCGCAGAATCCGACGGGCACCAGTCTTTCCGCGCGGCGTGCCGCCGATCTACGAGCCGTGCTCGCAGACCATCCCTACGTGCTCCTCATCGAGGACGACCATTTCTCGATGCTCTCGCAGCGGGAGTACGAGACGCTGATCGGTCCCGAGCATCGACGCTACGCGCTCGTGCGGTCGGTGTCGAAGTTCCTCGGCCCCGACATGTGCCTCGCCATCGCCGCGACCGATCCGACCACGGCCGAGCGCCTCGCCATGAGGCTCAGCCCCGGAACGACCTGGGTCAGCCACCTGTTGCAGCGGCTCACGCTCGCTCAACTGACGGACACCGATGCCCTCGCCCGCATCACGACAGCTCGAGAGCACTACGCTGCTCGAAACGAGGCTTTCGCCGCCCGCCTCCGCGACAGAGGGCTCGACTCCCCGTCGACGGACGGACTGAGTCTCTGGGTGCGGCTCCCGAAGCCCGCCCGCACCGTCGCCGAGCGCCTGATGCGCCGCGGCTGGCTCGCCCGCACCGGCGACGAGTTCGCCCTCGACGACCGCGCCGAACCCTCGCAGCACCTGCGCCTCACCGTGCACGACCTGTCCGACGAGGACGCAGAGACACTCGTCGCGGACCTCGTCGCGGCGACCCGATGACCGACCCCCGCGGGCACCGGCCCGCCGCTCACGAAAGGATCGAGGAATGAAGGTCCTCTCCATCCAGTCCGCCGTCGCCTACGGACACGTCGGCAACTCCGCCGCCGTCTTCCCGCTGCAGCGCATCGGCGTCGAGGTGCTGCCCGTCTACACCGTGAACTTCTCGAACCACACCAGCTACGGCGCGTGGCGCGGACCGCTCATCTCCCCCGACGACGTCCGCGAGGTCATCACCGGCATCGAGGAGCGCGGCGTCTTCGGCGAGATCGACGCCGTGCTCAGCGGCTACCAGGGCGGCGAGGGCATCGGCGACGTGATCGTCGACGCCGTCTCGCGCGTGAAGGCGGCGAACCCGGATGCCGTCTACGCGTGCGACCCCGTGATGGGCAACGCCAAGTCGGGATGCTTCGTCGCTCCGGCGATCCCGGTCCTGCTGCGTGAGAAGGTCGTGCCGGTCGCCGACATCATCACCCCCAACCAGTTCGAGCTGGGCTTCCTCACCGAGACCGAGCCGGACACCCTGGACTCCACTCTCGCCTCCGTCGACCTCGCGATGGCGATGGGGCCGCGCACGGTCCTCGTCACGAGCGTCGAGCGTCCCGACCGCGAGGAGGGCACCATCGAGATGCTGGTGGCCGATGCGAAGGGCGCCTGGATCGTGCAGACGCCGCGCCTGCCGATGAAGGCCAACGGCTCGGGCGACGTGACGGCGGCGCTGTTCACCGCGCACTACGTCGAGACCGGCGACGCGAAGCTCGCGCTCGAGCGAACCGCGTCGAGCGTGTTCGATCTGCTGAGCCTCACCCTCGAGTCCGGTGAGCGCGAGCTGCAGCTCATCGAGGCGCAGGAGTTCTACGCCCACCCGCGGATGCAGTTCACGGCCCGCCAGGTGCGCTGAGGCGCGGCGCGTCGCGTCTCGCTTCGCTCGCTCAACGACCCGGGGTGTGGGGCTCGCTCGACGACCCGCTCAGACGGTGGGCCAGGCGGCGGAGACCGCCTCGCGCACCTCGCCGAGCAGCTGTGGCAGCGCCTTCGTCTTCGCGATGATCGGGAAGAAATTGGCGTCGGACTTCCAGCGGGGGACGACGTGCTGGTGCAGGTGCGCATCGACACCCGCGCCGGCGACGGCGCCCTGATTCATGCCGAGGTTGAACCCGTCGCACCGCGAGACCTCGCGCAGGACGCGCATGGCGATCTGGGTCAGCTGGCCGATCTCGGCGACCTCCTCGGGCGTGGCCTGATCGTACGTGGCGATGTGCCGGTACGGGCACACGAGCAGATGGCCGGAGTTGTACGGGAACAGGTTCAGCAGCACGTAGGCGGTCTCACCGCGCGCGACGATCAGCCGCTCGGCATCCGGGTACTTCGGCGCCTCGCAGAACGGGCACTCCTCGCGCAGCGGATCTGGTCCTGCCTGGATGTAGGCCATCCGGTGCGGGGTCCACAGCCGCTGGAACTCGTCGGGGACGCCGGCGAGCAGACCGGCGTCCTCGACCGAGGAGTGCTCGTCGGTCACGCCAGGTCTCCGGCCTTGAGCACGAGGGCATGCGTCTCGATAGCGGAGCGGATGCGGCGGACGGCATCAGCGACCGGTACGCCGTTCTCCTGCGTACCGTCGCGGAAACGGAACGACACGGTGCCCGCGGCACGGTCCTGCTCGCCGACGATGAGGATGACCGGCACCTTGGCGGTGGTGTGGTTGCGGATCTTCTTCTGCATCCGATCATCGGAGTGGTCGACGTCCGCGCGCACCCCCGCTGCACGAAGCTGCCCGATCACGTCGTCGAGGTACTCGCCGTACTGCTCGGCGACCGGCACGCCGACGACCTGGCTCGGCGCCAGCCACAGTGGGAAGTCGCCCGCGTAGTGCTCGAGGAGGATCGCGAAGAAGCGCTCGACCGAGCCCAGCAGAGCGCGGTGGATCATGACCGGACGGTGCTTCTGTCCGTCGGATCCGGTGTACTCGAGCTCGAAGCGATCGGGCTGGTTGAAGTCGAGCTGGATCGTCGACATCTGCCACGTGCGACCGATCGCGTCGCGGGCCTGCACCGAGATCTTCGGACCGTAGAACGCCGCTCCCCCGGGGTCGGCGACGAGCTCGAGCCCGGATTCGACCGCGACCTCGCGCAGCGTGTCGATCGCCGTCGACCACTGTTCCGGCTCGCCGAGGAACTTCGGGTTGCCCTCCTCGTTGGTCGAGAGCTCGAGGTAGAAGTCGTTGAGCCCGTAGTCGCGCAGCAGGTCGAGCACGAGGTTCAGGTTGGTGGTGAGCTCCTCCTTGACCTGGTCTTGCGCGACGTAGATGTGTGCGTCGTCCTGGGTCAGGCCGCGGACGCGGGTGAGCCCAGACAGCGTCCCGCTCTTCTCGTACCGGTAGACGGTGCCGAACTCGGCGAGGCGGAGCGGCAGCTCGCGGTATGACCGCCCGCGCGAACGATAGATCAGGTTGTGGAACGGGCAGTTCATGGGCTTCAGGTAGTAGTCCTGGCCCTGCCGGGTCACGTTGCCCTCGTCGTCGACCACCTCGTCGAGGTGCATCGGCGGGAACATGCCGTCGGCATAGGTCTGCAGGTGCCCAGACGTCATGAAGAGGTCCTTCTTCGTGATGTGCGGGCTGTTGACGAGGTCGTATCCGTTGCGCAGCAGGTGCTTGCGGAGGTTCTCCTCGATCTCGTAGCGGATGATCCCGCCCTTGGGATGGAAGACCGCGAGCCCCGATCCGATCTCATCGGGGAACGAGAACAGGTCCATCTCGCTGCCGAGCTTGCGGTGATCGCGACGCTCCGCCTCGGCGAGCCGCTCCTGATAGGCGCGCAGCTCGTCCTTCGACGGCCAGGCCGTGCCGTAGATGCGCTGCAGCTGCGGGTTCTTCTCGCTGCCGCGCCAGTACGCGGCGGCGATGCGCGTCAGATCCCACCCGTTGCCGATCATGCGCGTGCTGGGCAGGTGCGGGCCGCGGCAGAGGTCTTTCCAGACCACTTCGCCGTCGCGAGTGGTGTTGTCGTAGATCGTGAGCTCGCCCTCGCCGACCTCGACGGAGGCGCCTTCGGCGGCCTCCTTGCCGCCCTTGAGTCCGATGAGCTCGAGCTTGAACGGCTCGTCGGCGAGCTCGGCGCGCGCCTCCTCGTCCGTCACGACGCGGCGCACGAAGCGCTGGCCCTCGCGGACGATGCGCTGCATCTCCTTCGTGATGGCCTTGAGGTCTTCGGGGGTGAAGGGCTCGTCCACGCCGAAGTCGTAGTAGAAGCCGTCGGTGACGGGCGGGCCGATGCCGAGATTCGCCTGCGGATTGATCCGCTGCACCGCCTGCGCGAGCACATGAGCGGTCGAGTGGCGCAGGATGTTCAGTCCGTCGGGGCTGTCGATCGTGACGGGCTCGACCGCGTCGGCGTCGGTCACGGTGGCGGCGAGATCCTTGAGGACTCCGTTCACGCGCATCGCGACGACGGAACGGTCGGAGAACAGGGCGAAGCCGTCTTTCGGCTGGGCATCTTCAGGCACGGAACACTCCATCTGGGTCTCGATCTAGGCTACTCGCACGTCGGGCGCCCTCCGACCGCTACAGCGCCCCCTGCGCGTCGGCCGAGGAGGCGGCCGGGGCGAGGATGATGATCGCGGCGCCGATCAACGCGATCGCTGACCCGATCCAGTCCCACACCGTCGGCTTGAAGCCGTCGACGATGATCCCCCACGCCAGGGAGCCGGCGATGAACACACCGCCGTACGTCGCGAGAACGCGTCCGAAGTTCGCGTCCGGCTGCAGGGCCGCGAGGAAACCGTACGCCCCGAGCGCCATGACTCCGAGCACGGCGAACATCCACCCGCGGTCCTCTTTGACGGACTGCCAGATGAGCCACGCTCCGCCGATCTCCGCAGCAGCAGCGAGCACGAAGAGGATGCTGATGCGGAGCACAGTCATACGGCCACGGTAGCGTGGGCGGATGCTCAAGGATGCCGCACGCTGGTCGCTCGCCCTCCTGCTCGCGACGGCTGGGGTGATGCACTTCGTGAGCACCCGCGGATTCCGCATCGTCGTGCCGGACTGGGCGACGCGGGCCACCCGGCTCGACAAGGATGCGATCGTGCTGGCCTCCGGCGCGGTCGAGGTGGGTCTCGGTGCGGCGCTGATCGCGCTGCCCCGCCAGCGTCGCCGAATCGGCGTCGCGACCGCGGCCTTCTTCGTCGCCGTCTTCCCGGGTAACGTCCACCAGTGGCGGACCGGCCGTTCGGCCCCCGGTCTCGATACCGATCGGCGCCGCCTCGGACGTCTCTTCCTGCAGCCGGTCCTCGTGGGCTGGGCGCTGTGGTGCACGAGCGGGCGGCAGCCTACAGCGCGCCGGCGTATCCGTCGAGGTCGGAGCTGACGACAGACACGACGCGCCGCCGCGACGACAATGGACGCATGTCCTCCCCCTCGCTCGTCTGGCTCCGCGACGACCTGCGCGTCGCCGACAATCCGGCTCTCCGCGCTGCCATCGACCGGGACGAGCCGCTCGTCGTGCTCTACGTGCTCGATGAGGAGTCGGCCGGGATCCGTCCACTGGGCGGCGCGGCGCGCTGGTGGTTGCACCACTCGTTGACCTCGCTCCGCGATCACATCGCCGACCTCGGCGCCCGGCTCATCCTCCGTCGGGGCGCGGCTCACGACGTGGTCCGAACCGTCGTCGCGGACGTCGGCGCGACGGCGGTCTTCTGGAACCGCCGTTACGGGGGCCCCGAGCGGGGGATCGACGCGGCGCTGAAGTCGTCGCTGCGCGAGGACGGCATAGAGGTCGCCTCGTTCGCAGGCTCGCTCCTTCACGAGCCGTGGACGGTGAAGACCGGCAGCGGCACCCACTTCTCCGTCTTCACGCCGTTCTGGCGGGCGGCGCGGGCACTCCCCGCACCCCGCGCTCCCCTCCCCGCGCCCAGGAGACTCGACGGCGTCAGCCGACCACCGGCATCCGACGATCTGGACGACTGGCAGCTGCTGCCCACGCGCCCGGACTGGGCGGGAGGGCTGCGTGACACCTGGGAGCCGGGCGAGCCGGCAGCTCGTGCTCGGCTCCGAGCCTTCCTCCGCGAGGATGTCGGCTCCTACGACCGCGCCCGCGACGAACCGTCGGCCGGCGCGACGTCTCAGCTCTCGCCTCGACTGCGCTGGGGCGAGCTCAGCCCGTTCACGGTCTGGCACGAGGCGATCGAGACGGAGGGCGCGGCGGGCTTCCTCTCCGAACTCGGCTGGCGCGAGTTCGCCTGGCACACCCTCTTCCACTTCCCGGAACTCGCGACGAAGAACCTCCGGAGCGAGTTCGATGCCTTCCCCTGGCCGCGTCCGCGCCCGTCGCACCTCGAGGCGTGGCAGCGCGGCGAGACCGGCATCCCCCTCGTGGACGCCGGGATGCGCGAGCTGTGGCACACCGGCTACATGCACAACCGCGTGCGGATGGTCGCGGCATCCTTCCTCATCAAGAACCTCTTGATCGACTGGCGCCGCGGCGAGGAGTGGTTCTGGGACACGCTGGTCGACGCCGACGGCGCCAACAACCCGTTCAACTGGCAGTGGGTCGCCGGCTCCGGCGCGGACGCCGCGCCGTACTTCCGGATCTTCAACCCCGAGCTGCAGGCGAAGAAGTTCGACCCGCAGGGCCTGTACATCTCCGAATGGGCGTCGGATGCGCCGACCGATCCGATCGTCGACCTCGGCGAGACGCGCAAGGCGGCGCTCGCCGCCTACGACGAACTGCGCAGATCGTCACGGACGTCCTGACGACGTCGTCGGGTCAGGACGCGTAGCGCTCGACTCGGAGGACGCAGTCGAGGGTCTCGTCCTGCACGGCGACCGTCGTCTCCCAGTCGGCGCTCGCTCCGGCATCGATCGGATCGACGTTCACCTGGGTGAGTGAGCGCGTGTCTCCGCCCTCTGTGAGAAGCGACACGTAGATGCGGTACGACGCGGCGGCGGCGCTCGAGTTCGTCACGGTGCCCGCGACCTCCCAGTGGTCGCCGGCGAGCTCGCAGGTCTTGACCTCCGCGTCCGCGAGGGCGCCTTCCAGCCCTTCGCCGGAGCCGGGGGTGTCGACGATGTCGGTCACGCCGGCCGCCGCCTCCTCCGACGCCGTCGGAGTGGGAGTGGGCTCCGGCGCGGAGTCCGTGCAGCCGGCGAGCATCAGACCGAGCGCCAAGGCGATTCCGGTCGCGAGCGCCCCCTTGGCCGCCGAGCGGCGGCCTGGGGTGAGCTGCGGTGAGGTGCGGTGGTTCTGCATCGTGTCGCCTTTCGGTGCGGTGTCGCTAGGAGGAGAGGTTCTGGGGCCGGGACTCGCGGCGCCGGCGTCCGATGAGGAGGAGCACGAGGCCTCCGAGCAGGATCACGGCTGCGCCGCCGACCAGCGGCGCGGGGTCACCGCCGCCTGTGAAGGGCAGCAGCCCGGTCGGCGAGGGCTCGGGGAGTCGCTCGGAGTCGGCGGCGACATCCGTCACGGGCACTCCGGAGTCGGCCTCCACGCTCGTCACCACGGCACGGGACGTTACCACGGTGCCCTCCATCGCCGGGGTGATGACGACCGTTGCGACGGCGGTCACGCTCTGCCCCGGCAGGAGCACACCGGGCTCGCCCGGCCACGAGTACACCAGGGCGGAGAGACCCGGATAGGGATCGCGGATGGTGACGCCCGTGAGAATCGTCGTCCCGGTGTTGGTCGCGGTGTAGCGGAAGACGAGCGTGTCGCCCGCGAAGCCCTGCTGACCGTCCTGCACCGAGATGCTCATGCCGAGCGTGATGCGGGGCTCGTTCGGCACGTCGACCCGCACACTGTCGGTCGCGTCGACCTGCCCGCCGCTCGGCGTCGTCCCGACGGCGGATGCCATGTTGTCGATGTGTCCGCGGGTCACGTCGGCGAGGGTGATGACGTAGTCGGCCGAGAACGTCGCGGATTCCCCTGACCCGAGCACCCCGGGCACGCCGGGCCAGGTCACGGTGGGGGCGCCGAGGCCGGCGAGGTCGTCGGTGACCGCGATGTCGCCAAGCGAGACGTTCCCCGTGTTCGTGACGGTAACGAGGTAGCGCACCGTTCCGCCCTGCTGCGCGGCGCCGAGGAGTTCGGCCGTCTTGTCGAGCGAGAGCGCCGGGGATGCCGCGATCACGTTCTCGCCGGCGTCGTCGTCGCTGACGATCGTTCCCCCGCCGTTGCCGGTCGCGGTCGCCACGGAGGCGACGCGTCCGGCATCGACGTCCGCCTGAGTGAGGACGTACGTCGCGGTGGCGGTCGCGGTCGCTCCGGGGGCCAGGACGCCCTCGGCTCCCGGCCACGTGATCCGGAGTTCCGTGAGTCCCGCCTGGCCGTCCACGAGGGTGATCCCGCGCAGGGTCACGTTGCCGGTGTTCACGATCGTGAAGGAGTAGTCCACCCTGTCTCCCGGGCGACCGGTCGCGCCGTTCGCGAGCAGCTGCGTCTTCTCGAGGTCGATGGACGGGGCCGCGCCGACTGTCGGCACCACCGACTCGGCCGACTCCGCGGTGACCGGGTCGCCACCCGGCGTGAGCGCCGTGCCCGTCGCGGTGTTCCGCACGGACCCCGCGTCGATGTCGCTCTGCTGCACCGTGTAGCTCGCGGTCGTCGTGACCGACTCGCCGGGTCCGAGGCGTCCCGCGGCCGACGGCCAGGCACCGTAGACGATGTCCGACAGTCCCTCGAGCGGGTCGCTCAGCGCCACGGACGAGAGGGTGAGTGTCCCGGTGTTGCGGAGCACGAAGTCGTACCTCACCTCGGATCCGAGCGCGCCGTCGCCCAGGCGCGTGCCGACCTTGTCGACCTCGAGGGAGCCCGTGCCGCCGACGAGGGGGACGATCGTCACCGGCGAGCGGTGTGTGACCGTGACACCGGCCGGAGTCGTGCCGGTGCCCGTCGCGACGTTGCGCACCGTGCCGGCATCCACGTCGGCCTGAGTGACGAGGTGCGCCGCCGTGATCGTGACCACCTGCCCCGGCAGCAGTCGACCGGGGTTCGCCGCCGACGGCCAGGTGTAGACGAAGCCGGTGAGAGCGTCGACCGTGTTGCTGAGCGTCACGCCGGTGAGCGTCGTGTTGCCCGTGTTCTCGATCGTGAAGGTGTAGTCGATCGTGTCGCCGCGCACCCCGGTGTCACCCGCGGCGAGCTGCGCGGTCTGCGTCGTGCGGATCGCCAGCTCGGGGTTGGTGGGATCTTCCGTGCGGATGGTGAACGGGTCGGAGCTGTCGGAGACCACGACACCGCGCGGCGACGTGCCGAAGGAGGTCGCCACGTTGCTGATCGAGCCGGCATCGACGTCGGCCTGCGTCACCGTGTACCGCGCGACACCGCTGGCCGTGCCGCCGGGCGGCAGGATTCCGGTGGTGGAGGGGAACTCGATCTGAGGCGTGCTGAGACCCTGCAGGTCGTCCTGAAGACGGATCAGGCGAAGTGTGACGTTGCCTGTGTTGGTGATGTCGAACGTGTACTCGATGACGCTTCCCACACCACCCGTGCCTGCGACGTACGAGCCGCCTTTGACCGTGCGGATCGACGGCGCCTGGGCGGCGGTCTGCAGCGGCTCGGTCGTCGAGCGAGCCGTCAGTACCGTACCCGCAGGGGTGGTCGCTCGGACGGATGCCGTGTTCTGCACCGAACCGCGGTCGACGTCCTCCTGAGTGATCGCGTACGGCGCCGTACCTGTGGCGACCTGGCCGGGGGCGAGCACGCCCGCTGTGCCCGGCCAGTCGACCGTGACGGCTCCCACACCCGCGAGCTCGTCGGTGATCGCGATTCCCGAGAGCGTGACGGTGCCGGTGTTCTCGATGCGGAAGGCGAAGGTGACGCCGTCGCCGGCTCCGTTGGCGCCGGGTGCCGCGAGAGCGGCGGTCTTCGTGAAGACGAGGCCGGGCGCAGGGGTGAGCGACACCGTCGCAGGGGCGACGGCCGTGGCCGGGGCGCCGCCGTTGGGTGGGGTGCCGGTTCCGGTGACGAGGCTGGTCACGCTGCCCGCATCGACATCGGCCTGCGTGAGCGTGTACGTCGCGGTCGCCGTGACCGACTGCCCGGGCACCAGCACTCCCTCGACGCCCTGCCAGACATAGGCCGGTCCGCCGACACCGACGAGAGCGTCAGCGAGCGCCACGCCGCCGAGGGTGACGTTGCCGTCATTGGTCAGCGTGTACGACCACGTGACCACATCGCCCGCACGCCCCGTCGCACCCGGAGCCAGAGCACCGACGTTCTGCACCGACACCACCGGAGCGGCGGCCTGGGTGGGCACGATGCTCTCCGGCGAGGTCGCCGAGATCGGCTCACTCCGCGCCGGCGTGCCCGACGCCGTCGCCGTGTTCACCACCCGACCCGCATCCACATCCGCCTGCGTGATCACATACGACCCCACAGCCGTCGCCGTCTCCCCCGGAGCGATCACACCCGGCTCCCCCGCCACCGGCCACACCACATCCGACAACACCACACCCGCCACCGCATCCGACAGCACCACACCCGACACCGTCACATTGCCCGAATTCGTCACCCCGAACTCATACGACACCACATCACCCACCGCGCCCACACCCGACGCGACACCCGACTTCGACACCACCAACCCCGGAGCCGGAAGAACCGTATTCACCCGCACCGTATTCGTGTCCGCCGACACCCGACCCCCACCAGGCGTCCGCGCCGCCACCGACGCCGTGTTCTCCACGAACCCACGATCCACATCAGCCTGCGTCAGGTCATACTTCCCCCGACCGACAGCCTGCTCCCCCACACCCACACGACCAGGACGCGACGAATCCGGCCACACGATCGACACGTCATACAGACCCACCATCGGATCCACCAACACACCATCCGTGACCGTCACATTCCCCGTATTCGTCACCACCACCTCGTACTCCACCGTGTCACCCACCACACCGATACCACCCACACCCAACACACCCGACTTCACCGCAGACAACGCGGGGGTGCGCGGGATGACGACGGTCGCGCCGTCGAGGGCGTCGACGGTGTCGCCCGCGGGCGTCGAGGCGGAGGCGTCCACCGCGTTCGACACGGCTCCGGCGTCGATGTCGGTCTGGGTGAGCGCGTAGGTCGCGGTTCCGCGGGCCTCGGAGCCGACCGGCAGGACGCCCTCAGCGCCCGGGGCGTCGCTCGGCCAGGTGATGTCGATCGCGCTCATCCCGGGGAGAGCGTCGGAGAGCGCGACATCGGTGAGGGTCTGGTTGCCGGCGTTGACGACGCGGAAGTCGAACTGCACGAGCTCGCCGACCTGACCGGTCGACCCCGCCGTGAGCGCGCCGGTCTTCTCCACGACGATCGCCGCGTCACCCTCGATCGTCGACGTGCGCACCACATCCGACGCGTCGACGACCGCCGCCCCGCCCGGCGAAGTCCCGGCTGCGGTGGCCTGGTTCACGATCTCGCCGGCATCCACGTCCGCCTGAACGATCGCGTAGCTCGCGGTCGCAGTCGCGACCTCCCCCGGAGCGAGGACGCCCGGAGCGTCCGGCCAACGCAGTACGGGTGCGGAGAGTCCGGGAAGCGCGTCGGTCAGCGTGATGCCCGAGACGGTCACGTTGCCGATGTTCTCGATCGTGAAGGCGTAGTCCACGATGTCGCCGACGGACCCGTCGCCGCGCAGCGTGGCCGTCTTGCCCGTCAGCAGGGCCGGGGCGGCGCTCGCAACGGTCGTGTTCGTGGCGGGCGTGCTCGACGTGATGGTGTCGCCGACCGGAGGCTTGCCGCTCGCCGTGGCGATGTTCGTGACCGATCCGCGGTCGACGTCGTCCTGCGTGATCGTGTAGTCGGCCGTCGCCTCGACGGTCTCACCGGGCAGGAGCACTCCCGGCTCGCCCGGCCAGTCGAACGAGGGCTCGCTGACACCCGCGAGTGCGTCGACGAGGTCGACGAGGGTGAGCGTGACGTTGCCCGTGTTGGTGATGCCGAACGCGTAGTCGATCGTGTCGCCCACGTCGCCGGCGCCGACGACCGTGCCTGCCTTGGTCGCGGCCAGGCCGGGGCGCGCCGCGATCTCGACTGACGCGGTGGCGGAGCCCGTGACGTCGGCGCCGCGGGGCGGGCTCGCCGCTCCGTCGACCGCGCTGGCGACGGTTCCGCGGTCCACGTCGGCTTGTGTCAGTTCATAGGTCGACGTGGCCGTCACCGTCTGGCCGGGCAGCAGCACGCCGGGTCGGTCCGGATCGGGCCACGTGTACTGCGGGGCCGTGGAGCCCACGAGCCGATCGGTCAGCGAGACATCGTCGAGCGTCACGTTGCCGGTGTTCTGCAGCGAGTAGGTCCAGGTCACGACATCGCCGACGACCCCGGTGGCGGCAGGGTCGAGCGCGGCATCCTTCGTGACGACGATCGAGGCACGGATACCCTGCGTGTCGACGGTCGCGATGCCTGCGGGGCTCGTGACCGATCCGCCGCGGGAGCTGCCGCTCGCGGTGGCGGCGTTCGCGATCGATCCCGCGTCGACGTCGGTCTGCGTGATCGTGTAGTCGGCGGTCGCCGTGGCCGTCTGCCCCGGGGCGAGCACCCCGGGCGTCCCCGGCCAGGCGATCTGCGGCGTGCTGAGGCCGGGCATCGGGTCGTCGAGCGTGATGGCGCTGACGGTGACGTTTCCGGAGTTGGTGATGCGGAAGGCGTAGTCGACGGTTCCGCCGACCCCGCCGTCGCCGACGACCACTCCGTCCTTCACCACGGTCAGCGCGGCAGCGGGCTGAACGGTGTTGATGATCACAGGGTTCGAGTCCGCGACCACGATCGTTCCCTGCTCGGTCACGGCTTCCACGCCGGCGACGTTGCGCACGAAGCCGCGATCGATGTCGGCCTGCGTGAGCGTGTATCGGGCCGTGCCGACGACCGTGTCGCCCACGAGCAGCTCGCCCTCGGGTCCGGGCCAGTTGATCTCCGGCAGCGAGAGGCCCGCGAGTCGGTCGATCAGACGACCTTCCTGCACGGTCACGTTTCCGGTATTGGTGACGACGAGCTGGTACTCGATGACGTCTCCGACCGCCCCGATGCCCGGTTCGAGGATGCGACCGCTCTTCACGGTGGTCAGCTCGGCGTCCTCGACGACCGGGACGGAGGCGGACGCAGTGCGCTCGAGCGTCGACTCGTCGGGCGCCGTGGCGGCCAGTGTGGCTGTGTTGTCGACGCGTCCGCGGTCGACGTCCGCCTGGGTCAGCTCGTACTCCGCGCTGGCGGTGGCGGAGGCGCCGGGCGCCAGCACCCCGTCGGCGGCCGGCCATACGACCTCTATCGCGGAGAGCCCGTCGAGCGGGTCCGTGAGTCGCACGTCGCGCAGCGTCACGTTGCCGGAGTTGACGACGTCGAACGTGTAGCGGACCGTGTCACCGGCACGACCGGTCGCGCCCGGGGCGAGGACGCCGCTCTTGCTGAGGGTGGCGTCGGGCGCTGCCGCCACGGTGAGAACCAGCACGCGATCGGAGGCATCGGACACCACGGTGCCCGAGGGGTCGGTTCCCGAACCGGCGGCGATGTTGGCGACACCGCCGCTGTCGACGTCGGCCTGCGTGATGACGTAGCGCGCTGTTCCGACGAGCGTCTCATCCGGAGCGAGCACGCCCTCGGCGCCCGGCCACGCCACCGCGATGTCGGAGAGACCCTCGAGCTCGTCGACGATGCCGACGTCGTCGAGCGTCACGTTGCCGGCGTTGCGCACGCGGACCGTGTACTCGATCACGTCGCCGACCGCGCCCGTGCCGCCTGCTGCGAGGACGCCCGTCTTCGTCGTCTCCACAGCGGGCGCAGCGGCGTCGAGCGGGGTGATCACCTCGGGCGACGACGCTGTCACCGAGGTGCCGCCCGGCGCGGTCGCACTCGCCGTCGCCGTGTTCGAGACAGAGCCCGCGTCGACGTCGGCCTGGGTGATCAGGTACGTCGCGGTCGCCGTGGCGACCTCCCCCGGTGCGAGCACCCGGTCGACGCTCGGCCAGGTGATCACCGGGATGCTGAGGCCGGGCAGCGAATCCGCGAGGACGACGCCCGAGAGGGTCACGTTGCCACGGTTCTCGATCGTGAAGGCGTAGTCGATCGTGTCGCCGGCTGCTCCGCCGGTCGGGATGTCGTCCTTCGTCACGACCAGCGCGGGGTCGGCGACGAGCGGAACAGTCGCCGGTGCGGATGCCGAGACGGGGGCGCCGCCGTTGGGTGGGGTGCCGGTTCCGGTGACGAGGCTGGTCACGCTGCCCGCATCGACATCGGCCTGCGTGAGCGTGTACGTCGCGGTCGCCGTGACCGACTGCCCGGGCACCAGCACTCCCTCGACGCCCTGCCAGACATAGGCCGGTCCGCCGACACCGACGAGAGCGTCAGCGAGCGCCACGCCGCCGAGGGTGACGTTGCCGTCATTGGTCAGCGTGTACGACCACGTGACCACATCGCCCGCACGCCCCGTCGCACCCGGAGCCAGAGCACCGACGTTCTGCACCGACACCACCGGAGCGGCGGCCTGGGTGGGCACGATGCTCTCCGGCGAGGTCGCCGAGATCGGCTCACTCCGCGCCGGCGTGCCCGACGCCGTCGCCGTGTTCACCACCCGACCCGCATCCACATCCGCCTGCGTGATCACATACGACCCCACAGCCGTCGCCGTCTCCCCCGGAGCGATCACACCCGGCTCCCCCGCCACCGGCCACACCACATCCGACAACACCACACCCGCCACCGCATCCGACAGCACCACACCCGACACCGTCACATTGCCCGAATTCGTCACCCCGAACTCATACGACACCACATCACCCACCGCGCCCACACCCGACGCGACACCCGACTTCGACACCACCAACCCCGGAGCCGGAAGAACCGTATTCACCCGCACCGTATTCGTGTCCGCCGACACCCGACCCCCACCAGGCGTCCGCGCCGCCACCGACGCCGTGTTCTCCACGAACCCACGATCCACATCAGCCTGCGTCAGGTCATACTTCCCCCGACCGACAGCCTGCTCCCCCACACCCACACGACCAGGACGCGACGAATCCGGCCACACGATCGACACGTCATACAGACCCACCATCGGATCCACCAACACACCATCCGTGACCGTCACATTCCCCGTATTCGTCACCACCACCTCGTACTCCACTGTGTCACCCACCACACCGATACCACCCACACCCAACACACCCGACTTCACCGCAGACAACGCGGCGCCGGGGGCGATCGGAACGGTGGCGGTCGCGGTGGCGGGAACGAGAGTGCCCCGGACGGGGGTTCCGGAGACGGTGACGGTGTTCGAGACGGCGCCGGCGTCGACGTCGGACTGCAGGAGAGTG
This sequence comes from Microbacterium hydrocarbonoxydans, assembly GCF_023715885.1. GTDB lineage: Bacteria > Actinomycetota > Actinomycetes > Actinomycetales > Microbacteriaceae > Microbacterium > Microbacterium hydrocarbonoxydans_C. The sequence continues at coordinate 117,917 of NZ_JAMBOY010000004.1, forward strand.
TAGGCGGCGGTAGCCGTCGCCGTGGCACCGGGCGCGAGCACGCCGGGCAGAGCGGGATCGGGCCAGGTGACTGTCAGCGGGCTCAGGCCCACCAGCGCGTCGTCGAAGGCGACCTCGCTCACGGTGACATCGCCGCTGTTGACGACGGAGAAGCGGAACTCCACGGTGTCGCCCGCACGGCCGGTGGAGCCCGGGGCGAGCGTGCCTCGTTTCGTGGCGGTGAGCGTCGGAGCCGCCTCGGCCAGCGTCGTGGTCGCCGTGGCGTCGACGGACGACACCTCGACGCCTCCTGGAGCGGTCCCGGACGCGATGGCGACGTTCACCACCTCGCCCGCGTCGATGTCGCGCTGCCTCACGGTGTACTGCGCCGAGGCCGTGACCTGGTCGCCGGGCGCCAGCACTCCGCTCTCGCCGCTCGGCCATTCCCCGAACACGATCCCCGACAGGCCGTCGAGCTCGTCGGTGATGCTCGTACCCGTGATCGTCGTGTTCCCGGTGTTCGCCAGGGAGAACGTGTACGAGATCGAGTCGCCGAGCACACCGTCACCCGACAGCGCGTCATCCTTGACCAGCGAGAGCGCGGGAGCGCGGGTCTCGGTCTCCACCGATACGGAGTCGGATGCCGTGACCGGCGTGCCCGCAGGGCTGACGCCGGAGACCGTGGCGGTGTTACTGATCCCCCCGGCGTCCACGTCGCCCTGCGTGACCGTGTAGCTCGCCGTCGCGATGACCGCTTCGCCGGGCGGGAGCACTCCCGTCGCGCCCGGCCAGGCGCCGAACGTGATCTGCGACAGACCGGCAAGGGGGTCGCTGAGTGCGATCGCGTCGATCGTCGCCGTGCCGCCGTTGGTGACCGTGAACGTGTAGGTCACGACATCGCCCACCGCGAGGTCGGCCTCGGAGGAGGCGGTCTTGTCGAGTGTGAGACCGGCCGTCGACGAGATCGGCACGGTGGCCGGGGCCGTCGCGGTGACCACTGCGCCCGAGGGGGCGGTACCGCGGCCCGTCACGACGCTCACGATGGACCCGGCGTCGACATCGGCCTGGGTGAGCACGGTCGTCGCGGTGGCCGTCACCGAGGCGCCGGGTGCGAGCACGCCGACCGGTCCGGCCCACTGGTACGTGGGAGCGCTCGTGCCTGCGAGGGCATCGCTCAGGGTGGCACCGGTGAGCGTGACGTTGCCGGTGTTGCGCAGCGTGTAGGTCCACGTGACGGTCGACCCCGCCGCGGAACCTGCCGGCAGCGAGCCGCTGTCCGTCACAGCGACCGACGGAGCGGCGGCCTCGACCGGCACGATGCTCTGCGGCGAGGCGGTGCTGACCGGTCCGCCTGGCGCGTCACCCGACACCGTCGCGGTGTTGACGACTCGCCCTGCATCGATGTGCTGTTGGGTGATGGCGAGCGTCGCGGTCGCGGTCGCCGTCTGTCCGGGATCGAGTACTCCGTCGGCTCCCGGCCAGTCGACGTCGATCGCCGAGAGCCCGGCGATCGGATCGGTGACCGTGATTCCGGTCACGGTGACGTTGCCCGTGTTGCTGACCGTGAACGCGTAGGTGATCACGTCGCCGAGGCCGGCTTCCCCGGGAAGGGTGCTCCCGGCCTTCGTGAGACGCAGCTCGGCGCGCTGGGCGCCCGTGGCGACGTCGACGGAATCGGTGGCCGTCACCTCGGCACCGAAGGGCGGCGCGGCCGATGCGGTCACGGTGTTCGACACCGACCCGTTGTTCACGTCGACCTGCGTGATCTCGTACGTCGCGACGGCCGTGGCCTGGGCGCCTGGCGCGAGGACGCCCGGGTTCGCGGCATCCGGCCAGGTGACCGTCGGGTCCAGTCCGGGGATGCTCTCGGCGAGCTCGACGTCGGTGAGAGTGACGTTGCCCGTGTTGACGACGACGAAATCGAAACGGATGTCGTCTCCGGCCTCGCCGTCATCGACACCGTCTCCGAGCACCGTGCCCGTCTTCGATACCGAGATCGAGGGTGCGGCGGTGACGGGGATCGTGACGTCATCGGTCTCGGTGACAGTGGTCCCGCCGGGCGCCGTGGCCGTGCCGTCGACGACGTTGGCCACGCTCCCTGCATCCACATCGTCCTGTGTCAGCGTGTAGGTCGCCGTCGCGGTGACGACCTGGTTCGGCGCCAGCACACCCGCCTCTGCGGGCCAGGCATATACCAGGGGCGACACTGCGGGCTCGAGGTCGGTGAGTGCCACGCCCGTGAGCGTGACGTTGCCCACGTTGCGCAGCGAGAACGAGTAGGTCGCGGTGTCGCCGGCGCGTGCCGTCGCGCCGCCCGGCAGCGTTCCGGTCTTGGTCACCTCGATGTCGGCGGTCTGCGCGGCGGTCGGTGTCACGACCGGGTCGGACGGATCACTCACGCCGGGTCCGGTCGGCGGCGTGCCGGTAGACGTCGCGGTGTTCGCCACCGAACCCGCGTCGAGGTCGGCCTGGGTGATGCGGTGAGTGGTGGTCGCCGAGACCGACTCTCCGGGCTGCAGAGTACCGCTGGCACCCGGCCACGGGCCATAGGCGAGTGGACTCAGGCCAGGCGCGGGATCCGAGATCGCGACGCCGGTCAACGTGACGTTCCCCGAGTTCGTGGCTCGGATCGTGTACGTGATGAGGTCGCCGAGTTGCCCCGCGCCGCCCACTGCGCCGGTCTTCGTCGTGACGATGCCGGGAGCCGACACCGCGGTGGGAAGCACCACCGTCTGCGAGGTCGCGGACACCGCGGCGCCGGCCGGTGGGCGTCCCGACACGGTCGCGGTGTCGGAGATCGACCCGGAGTTCACGTCGCTCTGCCGCACCTGGTAGGTGGCGGTGGCGGTCACCGTCTGATTCGGCGCGAGTGTGCCCGGCGTACCCGATGCCCAGGTGCCGTACGAGATCGTCGACAGACCGCTGTGCGGATCCGCGACCGCGACGCCCGTGAGCGTCACGTTGCCCGCGTTGCGGACGGTGTAGGTGTACGTGATCGTGTCGCCGACGGCCCCGGTCCCCGAGGTGTACGCGCCGCTCTTCTGCAGGGTCAGAGCCGGCGCCGACGTGAGCGGCACGGTTCCCGAGCCTGTCGCGGTCGTCGCCGAGCCCCTCGTCGGCGTTCCGGTCGCGGTGACCGCATTCGACACGGACCCCGCGTCGACGTCGGTCTGGCGCACCGTGGAGGTCGCCGTCGCGGTGACAGCGTCACCGGGGGCGAGCACTCCGACGGTGCCGGACGGCCACGCCCCGTACGACAGCTCGCCGATGCCCGGAAGGGAATCCGTCGCGCTCACCCCGGAGAGCGTGACGTTGCCGACGTTGCGGATCGACACCGTCCAGGTGATCGTCTCGCCGGCGACCCCTGTCGCGCCGGCGGGCAGGGTGCCCGACTTCACGACCTGCAGCCGTGGGTCCCCCGCCGCCGTCGGAGTGGTGACGGTGCCCGATGCCCCCGACACGGCGACGCCGCTCGGAGACTGCGCGCTGCCCGTCGCGACGTTGACGACGGAGCCGGCGTCGACGTCGGCCTGGGTGATCGTGTGACTCGCGCGGGCGACCACCTGGGCCCCGGGAGCGAGGGTGCCCGCATCTCCCGGCCACGTGTACGCGAAGGGAGTCAGACCGACCAGCGGATCGCTGACGACGACGCTGCGCAGCGTGACGTTGCCCGAGTTCGTGACGCGGACGGTGTAATCGATCACGTCGCCCACGGCGCCGGTGCCGGAGACCACCGCCGCCTTCGTCGTGGTGAGCGCAGGTCCCGCGGCCACCGTCGACAGAGCGACGGTGGGCGATTGCGCGCCGACGGCCGGACCGCTCGGCGGGGTCCCCGTGACCCGAGCGGTATTGCGCACGGTGCCCGCATCCACGTCGGCCTGGGTGACGACGTAGGTCGCGGTCCCCACGACCTGCTCACCCGGCGCGAGCGTCCCCGCAGTGCTCGGCCAGGTCAGAGCGATAGGGCTGAGACCCGCGTGCGGATCGGTGACCGAGACGCCTGTGAGCGTGACGTTGCCTGCGTTCCGAGCGGTGAAGGTGTAGGTGATCACGCTGCCGACCGCGCCCGTGCCCTGCGTGTAGACCCCGGTCTTGCCGAGTGTGAGGAGCGGACCTGCGGCGACCGGCAACGTCGCCGCGGCCGTCGCCTGCACGGGCGCTCCGGTCGGCGGCGTGGCCGTCGCCGTCGCCGTGTTGGCGACGGACCCCGCGTCGACGTCCGACTGCGTGAGCGGTCTGGTCGCGCTCGCGGTCACGCTCTGACCGGGCTGCAGGGTGCCGACCGCTCCCGGCCACCCGGAGTAGGTTATGGCCGACAGGCCCGGAAGCGGGTCGGAGAGGTCGACGCCGGTCAGCGTGACGTTCCCGGCGTTCCGGATGGTGAAGCTGTACGTGACGACATCGCCGGCCCGTCCGGTGGCACCCGCCGCGAGGCTCGCGATCTTATCGAGTGTCAGACGCGGCGCCGCGGTCGCTGTCGGCGTCGCGAGCTCGTTCGACGAGCCGCCGACGGCGACCCCGCCCGGCGCGGTCGCCGACGCAGCGGCGCGGTTGCGCACCGAGCCCGCGTTCACGTCGTTCTGGGTGATGACGTAGGTGGCTCTGGCCATCGCAGCCTGCCCTGGCGCGAGTACCCCGCTCGCGCCCGGCCAGGTGATCGCCAGCGCCGACAGGCCTGGGAGCGGGTCGCTGATCGTCACGCCGGTGAGCGTCTGGTTGCCGGTGTTCTCCGCCCGGATCGTGTACGTCACGACGTCGCCGACTCGGTTGCCCCCGGCGGTCGTCGCGCTCTTGCTGACCGTCAGTCCCGGCGCGGCGGCGCTGGTCGGCACCACGGCTTCTGCCGAGGTCGCACTGACCACAGCACCCGTGGGCGGACGTCCGCTCACGCTCGCCGTGTTGCGCACCGATCCCGCGTCGACGTCTGCCTGGCGGATCGTGTAGGTCGCGGTTCCCGTCGCCGACTGCCCCGGTGCGAGCGTGTTCGCGGAACCGGGCCAGGTGATGACGGGAGTGCTCAGTCCGGCCAGCGAGTCGGTCAGGTTGATGCCGCTGAGCGTGACGTTGCCCGAGTTGCGGATCGCGAACGTGAAGGTGGCGGTGCTTCCGACGCCGCCGTCACCGGCCGTGATCGACCCGGCCTTCACGACCGAGATCGACGGCACTGCAGCGATCCGCACAGTCGCTGGCGCAGTGCCGCTGACCGCCGCTCCTCGCGGAGGGGCACCCGTGGCGGTGGCTGTGTTCGCGACCGCGCCCGCGTCGACATCGGTCTGCCTCACCGTGTAGGTCGCGGTGCCCGACACGCTCTGCCCGGGCTGCAGCGTTCCCGCCGCCCCCGTCCATCCGGTGAGCGTGATCGGCGCCGCACCGATCAACGGGTCCACGAGCGCGACTCCGGTCAGGGTGACGTTTCCGGCGTTGCGCACCGTGAACGCGTAGCTGATGGTGTCACCCGCCGCTCCGGTGCCGCTAAGGGTGCCGACCTTCGTGACCGCGAGCGCCGGCGCGATGGCCGCGGTCGGCGTCGTCACGGTGCCCGATCCGGCGCTCACCGTCGTGCCGCCGCCCGTGCCGCTCGCGGTGGCCGTGTTCACGATCGCACCCGCGTTCACGTCGGCCTGCGTCACGGTGTATGGCGCCGTCGCGACGACCGTCTGTCCTGGTGCGAGGGTGCCGGCAGCGCCGGGCCACTGATACTGCAGCGAGCCGAGACCGGGGAGGGGGTCCGCGACCGCGACGCCGGTGAGAGTGACGTTTCCGGTGTTCGTCGCGCGGAACGTGTAGGTCACGACGCTGTCTACGCCGCCCCCGCCACCCGCCGCGGTCTTCGTGACGGCGATCCCGGGCGCGGCGGCGATCGTCGCCACCGCGACCTCGCCGGAGGATGCGGTGATGACGGGCCCCGTGGGAGGGGTGCCCGCGACCGTGGCCGTATTGCGAGCCGCGCCGGCGTCGACGTCGGATTGACGGACGGTGTACGTCGCCGTCGCCGTGAGGGTCTGGTTCGGCTGCAGAGTGCCGGCCGTGCCCGGCCATGTATACGACAGCGTCGAGAGCCCGGGGTGCGGGTCGGTGATCGCGACGCCGGAGAGCGTCACGTTGCCCGTGTTGCGAGCCGTGAAGGTGTAGGTGATCGTGCTGCCGACCGATCCGTTCCCCGCCGTCACCGCACCCGACTTGGAGATCACGATGCCGGGCGCGGACGCGAGCGACACCGTCGCCGGCGCCGTGCTCGTCACAGCCGTGCCGCTCGGCGGTGTGCCGGAGCCGGTCGCCGTATTGGTCACGGCACCCGAATTGACGTCGGTCTGCGAGATCGTCGACGTGGCGGTCGCGGTGACCGTCTGCCCGGGCTGCAGCACGCCGGCGGTTCCGCTCGGCCATGTTCCGTACGAGGGCGCCGAGATCCCGGGCAGGGAGTCGGCGGCGACGACACCCGTCAGAGTGACGTTTCCTGAGTTGCGGAGCGTGATGGACCAGACGATCGTGTCGCCCGCGCGGCCGGACGATCCGCTCTGCAGGGCTCCCGACTTCGTCGTCGTGATCGCAGCGGACGCGGGCGCCGTGTTCGTCGTGATCGTTCCCGATGTGCTCGTCACCGGTGTCGTCCCGTAGGCGGCGGTCGAGGAGGCGACATTGCGGACCGAGCCCGCGTTCACATCCGCCTGTCGGATCGTGTAAGTCGCGACGGCGGTGACGGCCTGTCCGGGGGCGAGGGTGCCCGCGGCGCCCGGCCACGTGTAGGTGAAGGCAGAGAGGCCGGGCAGCGTGTCCGAGACGCTCACGCCGGTGAGCGTGACGTTACCGGTGTTCGTCGTCCGGACCGTGTAGGTGATGACGTCGCCGACGGCGGCAGTGCCGGACACCGTCGCGGACTTGGTGGTCGTGCTGGCCGGCGCGGCGGCCGCGGTCGTCACGCGGGTGGTCGGCGACGATCCGGTGACGGCTGCGCCTCCCGGTGTCCGGGCCGAGGCGGTGGCCGTGTTCGTCACGGCACCCGCGTCGACATCAGGCTGCCTGATCGTGTAGGTCGCGCGCGCCTGCACCGTCTGGCCCGGGGCAAGAGTGCCCGCCGTGCCCGGCCAGGTGTAGGTGATCGCCGAGAGACCGGGCAACGGATCCGCGATCGACACCTGGCTCAGCGTCACATTTCCGTTGTTCGTGGCGGAGAACGAATACGTGACGGTGCTGCCGACTCCGCCGGCGCCCGAGGTGACCGTTCCCGACTTGAGCACGGTCAGCGCACCGGTGGGCGTCACCGGCAGGGTGAACGCCCTCGTCTGAGTGAGGCGCGCGCCGCTGGGCGGCAGCGCGGTCGCCGTCGCGGTGTTGGCCACCGATCCCGCGTCGACGTCCGACTGCTTGAGCGTGTAGGTGGCCGTCGCCGTGACAGCCTGCCCCGGCGCGAGCGTGCCGGCCGTGCCCGGCCACGAGTACGTGAGCGCCGAGAGCCCGGCCAGCGGGTCCGAGATCACTGCCTCGGTGAGCGTCACGTTTCCGCTGTTCGCGAGACGGAAGGTGTAGGTGACGACATCGCCCGCGCGGCCCGCGCTGCCCGGCGCGAGCGCTCCGGACTTCGTGAACGTGACCGCCGGAGCGGATGCCGCGGTCGAGACGACCGTCTGACTGCTCGGCACTGTCAGCGTGGCACCGGCGGGCGTGCGGGCGGTGCCCGTGGCGGTGTTGCGCACGGCGCCCGCGTCGACGTCGGCCTGCGTGATCGTGTACGTCGCGGTGGCGGTGACGGCTTGGCCGGGGGCGAGGGTGCCGGCCGTGCCGGGCCAGCTGTACGCGAGGGCGGAGAGCCCGGTGAGCGGGTCGGTGATGGCGACGGACGTCAACGTCGTGTTGCCGGTGTTGCGGGCCGTGAAGCTGTAGGTGATGGTGCTGCCGACGCCCCCGTTCCCCTGGGTGACGGAGCCCGACTTCGTCGTCGAGAGCCCCGGCGCCGACGCGACGGTGGGGACGGAGGTCTGGGCTGACGAGCCCGAGACGGTGGTGCCCGCCGGTGTGCGAGCAGAGACGGTGGCGGTGTTGCGGACGCTTCCGGCATCCACATCCGCCTGGGTGATGGTGTAGAAGGCGGTGGCGGTGGCGGTTTGACCGACCGGGAGGCTTCCGGCGGTCGAGGTGGGCCAGGTGATGACCGGTGGCGACAGGCCGGGCAGCGGGTCGACCAGAGACGCGTTGGCGAGTGTGACGTTGCCGGTGTTCCGGATCGTGAACGTGTAGTTGATCCGGTCGCCGACGCGACCCGTCGACCCGCTCGCGAGCGCGCCCGTCTTCGTCACCGTGACGGCGCCCGCCGCTGCGATCGGGGTGACCCGGTTCGCGGATCCGGAGGGACGTGCTCCCCCGTCGTCGTCCGCCGCGCTCACCGTTGCGGTGTTCGCGACGGATCCGGCGTCCACGTCCGTCTGCTTCAACGTGTACGTCGCGGTGGCTGTGACCGACTGTCCCGGCGTGAGGACACCGGTCGTTCCCGGCCACGCTCCGAAGGTGATCGCGGACAGCCCCACGAGCGGGTCAGTGATGACGATGTCGCGCAGTGTCGACTGACCGGTGTTCGTCACCGTGAACGTGTAGATGACGACGTCGCCCGCGCGGCCCGTGCCGCCGGCGGCCAGAGCGCTCGTCTTGGTCAGGCTGATGGCGCTGAGCAGCACGGTGGTGCTGTCGCTGTCTTGGGCGAGGAAGTCGCCGACGACCGTCCTCGCCGTGGCCTCTGCCGTCGACACGTATCCCGTCGACGACGGCGCCGTCGCCGTGCAGGTGTACGTCGTCGTCTGCAGAGGCGCGAGGGTGAGGGTTCCGAGATTCCTGGCGCAGTTCGCCTGGTCGTCGGTCACGACGATGTTCCGCAGCGTTCCGGCGCCGGTGTTCGTGATGCGGACCGTGAACGTCGCGAGCTCGCCGGCCGTGCGCGATTGCGTGTCGACGGTCCCGTCGTATGTCTTCACGACCTGCAGCCCGGCCGTCGGCACCGACAGCATGGCGTTGCGCAGCAGGTACGAGTCCCCCGAGGTGCCGAGCCGCAGATTGACGGTCGAGTCTCCCGCCACGACATTGGTGAGGGGCGCGGTCGCGACGTCGACGCTCTGATTCGTGAAAGCCGTGCCCGCCGTCCCCGTGTATCTCATCGAGCCGATGGCGCGGGATATTCCGATGTTCCCCGTGGCCCCGGCCGCATTGGGGATCTCGGTGTAGGTCGTCGATCCGCCGCGGGAGTAGGAGGCGGCATCTCCGGTGATGTTCCGATCACCCTCGAACAGCGTGAACCCGGCGCGCGTTCCCGCGGCGACCGCCGTGAAGCCGTTGAACGCGACGGTCAGATCGGCGTCGTTGGCGCCCTGACGCACGTGGCCCTCGTAGTAGATGATGTTGTGCGGCACCGAGGCGGGGTTGTCGGGGATGAAGGTCCCGTAGTCGTAGACGACGTTGATCGACCAGCCCGCGTAGCAACCGGCGCCGGTCGGGGTCCAGATGTTGCCCGCTGAGATGGTGATCTCCGAGCCGGTGGTCACCGACGCGAACGCCGATGTCACGTCGGCGCTGGCCGAGTAGTACAGCGCTGTCGCTTGCGAAGCCGGGTCTTGGAGCATGCTCTGCGGCGCCACCTCGATGATCCCGGCACCGCCCACCTTGAACTGCACGGCCCTGGTCGTGTATCCGGTCGCGCTTCCCGCCGGCATGGTCGCGACGCCGCGCGCCGCGGAGTACTGCGAGCAGAGACGGCGGGTGTCACCGGTGTACACGCCCGTGTTGGCGCTCCAGGTGAGGAAGGCCTTGACGACCGTCGCGCCCGCGGGGACCGTGATCGTCGCGCTGCTCGAGTTCGACGTGAAGCCGGCGACCGAATTGTTCTGAGTCATGACGAAGTTGTCGTTGACGTTCTGCGCGTTGGTGCTCGACGCCGCGTGCAGATCGGCGCAGGTGCCGTTCGTCGTGGCCGTCGTCGCCGAGCAGGCCAGGACGCCGTTGCCCGCCATGATGAAGTCGCCGTTGACGTTGGCCTGATAGTTCGGCGACGTACCCGAGTTGGTCCCCCATTGGACGACGGCGGCCTCGGCCGTCTGCGCCGTGCCGAGGGTGAGTCCCGCCGCGACGACCGCGATCGCTGTCGCCATCGCGATGATCGACCGTCGCAGGCGACGCCGACCACTCCCCCTGACCACGACTACGACCCCCCTCAGAGTCCGTCGGCCACCCTCCCGTGGACCGACGTGGAAAACACGTTAGGCGAATTCTCGAGTGTTGACAATGGGGCCGCTGTGACCGATGTGGCACGTGAATGCTCGATGCACCGCATGAACGGGCGTTCTCGCCGTTTGTCGATTTCCTCCGGACGGAAGGGCCAGGATGCCTGGACCTTTGGTCCAGACCACTCGGAAACTCTCCGAGGTCCCCACTTCTCTGACATCTGTCAGATAACCTTTGAGCGTGGATGCGCGAGCGCGACGCACGAGACAAGGACTCCGTACGGCGGTTCTCACTCTGGGTGACCGCATGCCGATCGGCGATGTCACCGTCGCCGCCATCTGCGTCGAGGCCGGCGTGACGAGGGATACGTTCTACCGACACTCCGACAGCGCGGTCGCCCTGCTCGCCGACGCGCTCGCCGCCGAGATCGCCGAGGCGATGGAGATCCTTCCGCGCGCCGACGCGATCGGAGACGGCGAGCGGGCGCTCCTCGAGCACGTGCAGCGGCGCGCCCGCGTGTATCGCGGCGCCATGCATCCGCTCCTCGCCGCGCCCGTGCGCGACAACCTCGACCGCTCGATCCGCGCCGGACTGCTGCTGTGGGTCGAGCTCCATCCCGAGATCCTCCCCCACGCCTTCGCGACGGACACGGCGGCATTGGCGATCGCCGTGGCCTACGCCGCCTCCGGCACGGTCGGGGCGATCGAGGAATGGCTCCGATCGGGAGACGACGACATCGACCGCGCCGTGAGGCTCATCCTCGCGGCATCACCCGAGTGGTGGCTGCGCTGACGGCCGCCGGAATGGAGAGAAGGATGAAGGCAGCACGGTTCCACGCCAAGGAGGACCTCCGCGTCGAGGACGTTCCCGAGCCCGCCCCCGGTGCGGGTCAGGTGAAGCTTCGCAACGCGTTCGCGGGCATCTGCGGATCCGACCTGCACGTCTACTACACGCCCGAGGCAGCCGGGTTGGACTTCGACCACCCGCATCCCGTCACCGGCTCGACCCTCCCCCAGATCCTCGGCCACGAGTTCTCCGGAACGGTCGTCGAGCTCGGCGAAGGCGTGACCGACGTCGCGGTCGGAGATCGTGTGGCCGTCTGGCCGATCTATTACTGCGGCGAATGCGCGGCGTGCCGTCGCGGCATGGTCAACGCCTGCCAGAGGATCGGCTTCCACGGTCTCAGCTCGCACGGCGGCGGCATGGCGGAGTTCACGACCGTCGAGGCCTCGAAGCTGCATGCGCTTCCCGAGAACGTCGACCTGCGGATGGGCGCCCTCGTCGAGCCGATGTCCGTCGCATGGCACGCCGTCTCGCGCAGCGGTGTCGCGGAGGGCGGCAGCGCCCTGATCGCCGGCGCGGGCCCCATCGGCATCGGCGTCTGGTTCGCGCTCAAGGCGCGAGGCGTGCAGAAGGTGCTGGTCTCCGAGCCGAGCGCCGACCGTCGCGCGATCATCTCCGCGCTCGGCGCGACCGTCGTCGACCCCGTGAACGAGGATCTGGCTCAGGCGGTGGCCGACCTCACCGACGGCGATGGCGTGGACGCGGCGTTCGATGCAGCCGGGGCCGGGCCCGCCGTGACCTCGTCCCTCGCGAGTCTCGTACCGGGCGGACGCGTCGTGGTGGTCGCGATCCACGAACGCCCGATGGAGTTCCTGCCTACGCAGCTCGTCATGGCAGAGACCGAGATCGCCGGCGCGCTCGCGTATCTGCCCGAGGACTTCGACGCCGTCATCGAGGCGATGTCTCAGGGCGTGTACGACACGACCGGCTGGGTGCAGGAGGTTCCACTCGAGGGTGTCGTCGACGCCATCCACGCACTCCGGGGCGGCGCCGGCGCGAAGATCCTCGTCCGGGCGGACTGAACGGATGACGGGCTGACTCTCTGACGCGTGCGAGAAGGGCCGGGATGATCGTCCGGCTCTTCTCGTGTCTGCGGCGGCTCAGGCGTCGACGGATGCCGCGCTGCGCACCCGGAACCAGAGCGTGAGCTCCGCCAGAGCGCGACGAGCGGTGTCCTCGTCGGAGTCGGTCTCCAGGTCCGAGAACGAATCCCGGTATCCGGCCGGCACGGTGTCATCGCCTCCGCGCAGCGCGCGGTACCCCATCGTCCAGTCCGGAAAGCGCCGCCGTGGAACGCGCTCCTCGAGGAGTACACGCATGTCGTGGTGGCGCGGATCGCGTCGGATACGCTCCACCAGCTCTCGTACGGTGTCGGCGAGTCCCTCGAGGACTTGGATGAATCGGCCGTCGCGGTAGAGCAGCATCCCCGTGACATCTGCCTCCGCATTGTTCCGGCGGCACTGCGTCAGCAGCTGCTCGAGCGCGGTCTCGCGAAGCGGCTGCGACGCGCTGCTGGTGTAGACGAGCGACAGCATGTCGATCCCCTGTCCCGTCACGAAGCCGTTCCCTGTAGGTCGTCGCCAGCGAGCATGCTGTCGAGATCGAGCCGTTCCGCCCGCGCGGCGACCGCAGCGGTCGCTTCACCGAGGGTCTCGAAGTCGCCGAGCTGTTCGGACCGCGCGTCGAACGCGCGGAACTCACCGCTCGGCTGTCGATCCACGTAACCGAGGAAGTCTCCGCCCCGGCTGCCCACATGGAAGCCCTCTTCGACGCACGCCCAGAGGACATCCGAGGATGACGCGGTCATCCGTTCACCAATCCCAATCGTTGTTCGGGTACGACAGCGGCTCGTAGTCTGCCGACGACCGCTGGTCTGTCTCCACGGAGACCACCACACGGGAGGTCGAATGGATGAGCACGCTCACCAGATCGTCACCGTCGGAGAGATCGACGAAAGCGGGAGGCGACGCTGCCGCCGCTTCGATCTGCGACATCACGTGGACGAGATCGCGCTCGCCGCTCAGGATGAAATCCCGGCCGTCGATCTCGACGTGCGTCAGCTTCATGTGCGCTACCTCCCCATCGTTGCCCAGCCACCGTACGACGGGAACGACGGTTGGTGAGAGGGGCTTGCAGGATGCCGAAGCGCGGGGTAGAGCTATGACGCTTCGGCGACCTCGAGACCGCCCTGGAGCGGGGTCTCGGCAGGCTCCGGCACCAGGCGCAGGCCGCCGGGGCTGTTCGCCGTGAAGGCAAGGGCGTCGATCCATGCACGATTGATCGACGGCTGCCGGCTGCCGAAGTACTTGAAGGCGAGCGCACTGCCTGCGTGCACCCAGACGGTGATCCGACCTCCGCCAAGACTCGACTCGTTCGCCCAGCTGAAGGCGAACGGCTCGCCCCGCCGGAGTTTCGCGGTCATGACGAGCTGCAGATGAGTGAGCGCACGGTCCTCGATGTCGACCTTCTCGTCACCCTCGTAAATGAGACGTCCCACGATGTCACGATCCTTGACTGCCACGGGAACCTGTTTGACGAGGCACGATCGGGGTGATCGCTCGGTGGTGAGCACAAGCTTCGCACATGTTCGACCGAGTTCAGCTATCGCCGCGACCTCCCCGCCAAGATCTAGCACGTCCGCACACTGAATTGAAGATCTGTTCACTTTCCGGCGCCGCCGTTATGGTGTGGGCCATGACGGAATATTTCGATATTCAGCGACTCCTAGCGGAATCGCCGGAGTTCGCGATTCCGATGCGCGGCATCGAGGCGCTCGTCACCAAAGTCAGGGACGACCGGTGGCATGTCTCGATCGACGACGTGAGAATCGGCTCGTTCGGGGTGCGCTCGGAGGGTCGCGCATTGTTCTTCGCTTCGGAGATCCCGAGCGAGCCGGAGGTCACGAACTGGGTGAGCGACGACATCACGACTCTGATCGGCCGGATGCTCGATCTGCGTGAGTGAGATCCCGTGCGAGCGTCGTCCGTTCGGCGGGTTCGACGGTCAGGGAGAGGCCGGATGGCGCGCTGGCGGTGGAACACCCTGCGCGGTTGCTCGGGGGCTGACCTCGCCGCGGAATCGACCGACTGTCGCGGCGCAGTCGGTCCGTCCGCGTGACGTCACGAACCCGCCGCCCCGTCGCGTCCGCATCGCCGTCGCGGCATGAAAAAACCCCCGGGAATCCGGGGGTTTCAGTGTGCGCGATACTGGGATCGAACCAGTGACCTCTTCCGTGTCAGGGAAGCGCGCTACCGCTGCGCCAATCGCGCCCATGTGGGCTATTCAGTTTCAGAGAGGTGGCGACGGGATTCGAACCCGTGTAAACGGCTTTGCAGGCCGGTGCCTAGCCGCTCGGCCACGCCACCGTGTGGATTGACCCCACGTGCTGAAGGCCCTCCGAAGAAGGCCCCTGCACTTGAGCGGATGACGAGACTCGAACTCGCGACCCCAACCTTGGCAAGGTTGTGCGCTACCAACTGCGCTACATCCGCGTTGTTCCCGGTTGTTGTCCCGGGCACTTATGAAACATTAGCCGATGATCGGCCGGTGTCCAAACCGGTGTCGATTCTCGCGCGTGTCCCCCGCGGTGGTCATCGGGTGCCGCAAGCGTCGGGTAGTATCGGTTGACGTACCCCACGGGTATGGGCGATTGGCGCAGTTGGTAGCGCGCTTCCTTCACACGGAAGAGGTCATCGGTTCGAGTCCGGTATCGCCCACCAGACAGAAGCCCCGCAGCCTCCCGGCGTGCGGGGCTTCTTCCGTCGATCTGGACAGCCGTTGCTACCGTGGCGGTGTGACATCGCTGCTCGACGACTTCCTCTCCGGCGACCCGTCGCGAGTGCTGCACGCCACCTGGGAGACGATCGCCTCTCGCGACACCGCTGTGCTCCGGCCGCTCGTTCGGGCCGCCTCCCGCATCAGGCGTGCGACCGACGGTCTGGACCTCGGCGGAATCATCTACGCGAACCGCGGCCATCTCGAGCACGCACTCGACAAGCTGGCGCAGTTCGGCGCCGGCGAATGCTGGTGCGCCGGGTACGTCGGTATCCTCACCTTCGATCCGAGGAAGGAGGAGGCCGTCGCTCACGTGCGCATCGTCTCCACGAGCGAGCCAGGATGGTCGATGACCTACGAGTGCGAGTGCGTCGTCTGCGGTCTCACGTTCGACGTCGAGCAGGGTGATTACCACTTCATGTGGTGGAGGTGGGTGCCGCGAGGGGCGATCCGCCCGCTCCCGAGAAGGTGAATGTCGGCGGCTCCGGCTAGCGTCTCGGCGTGCCGAGAATCACACTGCCCGACCCGTGCTCGCTGTGCGGTCGACTCGAGGCCGACCGGCTCGTTGGTCGGCTCGTCTGCGCATGGTGCGGGTGGCGGCGCGGCGACGCACCGGACGCTGATCTGCCCCGCCCAGTCGTCGAGGTCGTCTACTACCTGCGCTTCGACCGCAGGGTGAAGATCGGCACGAGCGGGCGACCACGTCAGCGCCTCGCAGCGATCCGCCACGATGAGCTGCTCGCGTTCGAGCCGGGCGGACGTGACCTCGAGCAGGCCAGGCACCGCGAGTTCGCGTCGATCCGCGAGGGCGGTGAGTGGTTCACCCTGACGGCCGAACTCGAATACCACGTGGCGGCACTGCGGACGACGTCGGATCCTTGGCAGCTGTACGCGCGATGGGTAGCCGCGGCCATGCAGAGATGAGGGCCCGCAGGAACGGACCGATCGTTCCTGCGGACCCTCGGTCTAAGGGGGTCAGGCGCGGGCGGCCGTGACCTTCGCAGGCTGCGGCTGCGAGAACAGCACCACAACGATCACGGCGACGCCGACGACGACGTGCGGGAGCCACACGTTCGGCGCCTGGTTGGCGAAGCCGAAGATCCAGGGCGATAGGGCCAGGAACAGGCTGGCCACGATGTCGAACACGAGGTGGACGGGCATCGGGATGAAGCCGAAGGGGCCCCACTCGTACTTCGTGAACAGGCTGTAGACGATCAGGCCGACGCCGAGCACGATCGGGATGATCACGGCCGGGCCGCCCATGCCCGCGAAGCCGAACAGCCAGGGGGCCGCGATGAGCGCCACGCCGACGACGTAGTCGAGGATTCCGTGGACCTTGGTGGGGATGAAACGCATGATTCCTCCTTGGTGCGCCGCTTCCTGCGGCTCACTGATGGTTCGCCGCCCGCCGGGAATCGGATTGCGAGAGATTCCTCATGCGCTGACCGGATGACGTCGCCCCGCCTTCTCCTCCGTGCGATCACCCTGTCCGCCTGCCGGCGTGTGTCACGCCCGGGCAGCAGGCGAAGCGCTCGGCGAACGGCGCAGGATCAGCCGTCCGTCCATCCGTAACGGTGGGACAGCGCAGCGGCCACCCGTCCGTAGCGCGTCCGGTCGAGCACCGCGGCCTCTCTGCGCAGCCCCGTCTCGTGCACGCTGTAGAGCTGCTCGATGTCGACCCACGACTCGCGACGCTGCGAGTCCCACTCCCCCGCGCCGATCGAGAGGTAGTCCCGGTCGCCGTCGTGGGGACGACTCGTCATCCGCACCGCGTAGACCCGGTCGGCAGACTGTCGTCCGATCACGAGCAGTGGACGGTCTTTGCCTCGTCCGTCGTTCTCCTCGTACGGCACCCAGGTCCAGATGATCTCGCCGGCGTCCGGCGCACCGTCGCGATCGGGAGCGTAGCCGAGACGCAGGTCGTCGACACGGTCGGCGTCGATCCGCACCGTGGCGGCGCCGAGGGCGTCCGTCCCTCGCGCGCGACGCTCCGCGCCCTCCGTCTCCGCGGAACGCCGGACGCGCGCGACAGGGCCTCTCGGACGAGTCGTCGTCCGAGAGGCCCTGTTCGATCCGAATGCGCGGAGGAGGATCTGCGAGAGTGCGTTCAGGATGCCGTTGCCGTTGCTCACACGGTCACCCTATGGCAGCTCACGCGTCTGCCAGCGCGTAGCCTTCCTCGCCGTGGACGACCTGGTCGACGCCCGCGATCTCGTCCTCGTTGGTGACGCGGAAGCCGATCGTCTTCTGGATCGCGAAGCCGATGATGAATGCCACCACGAAGGAGTAGATCAGCACGCCGGCCGCGGCGATGACCTGCACGGCCAGCTGGCGGGCGTCGCCGCCCACGAAGAGGCCGGTGTCGGTCGCGAAGAAGCCGAGGTAGACGGTTCCGATGAGACCGCCGACGAGGTGGATGCCGACCACGTCGAGCGAGTCGTCGAAGCCGAGGCGGAACTTCAGCTCGATGGCCAGGGCGCAGACGACACCGGCGACCGCTCCGAGCAGCAGGGCCCAGCCCGGCGTCAGGTTGGCACACGCGGGGGTGATCGCGACGAGGCCCGCGACGGCGCCGGATGCGGCGCCCACCGAGGTCGGCTTGCCGTCCTTGATCTTCTCCACCAGGATCCAACCGAGGATGGCGGCCGCCGTGGCGCCGAGGGTGTTGAGGCCGATGAGACCGACACCGCCCATGTCCTCCGCGAGCCACTCGGCTCCGGCGTTGAAGCCGAACCAGCCGAACCAGAGCAGCGCGGCGCCGAGCAGCGTCAGGGGCACGTTGTGCGGCTTGAGGATGCCCTTCTGGAACCCGATGCGCTTGCCGAGGACCAGCGCGAGGGCGAGCGCCGCGGCGCCGGCGTTGATGTGCACGGCCGTGCCACCCGCGTAGTCGATGACGCCGATGCCGCTGTCCTCACCGAACAGGGCCGTGCCGAGGTTCATGATCCAGCCGCCGCCCCAAACCCATGCGGCGACCGGGAAGTAGCCGACGGTGGCGAAGATGCCCGCGAAGATCAGCCAGCTGCCGAACTTCGCGCGGTCGGCGATCGCGCCCGAGATGAGGGCCACGGTGATGATCGCGAAGGTCGCACCGTAGGCGACTCCGAGCAGAGCGACGTTGGACCCCTCGCCCGACGCGAGGCTCGAGAGTCCGAAGTCGGCGAACGGGTTGCCCGCGAACGCCATCGGGTTGTCGACCGCGCTCATCGAGAAGCCGAAGAGGATCCAGAGCACTGCGACGAGACCGATGGAGCCGAAGCTCATCATCATCATGCTGACGACGCTCTTGGCCTTCACGAGGCCGCCGTAGAAGAAGGCGACGCCGGGCGTCATGAGCAGGACGAGGGCGGTCGCGGTGATCGCCCAGGAGATGTTGCCTGGAGCATCCATGAAGAACCTCACATTCGGGTGACTGAGAGCTTCAGTGTGACGAGGCTCGATTTCAGGAATGCGCGAGGTGTGTTGCAGGGACGTTACAGCAGGACCCGCTATGTGAACATCGCGTTACGCGCCGCTGCGATCCGCATGCGTGAGAGCGTTGAGTCGCGACACCGCCCGGAGGTACTTCTTGCGGTATCCGCCGCCGAGCATCTCGTCGGAGAAGACGCCGTCCAGCCCGACTCCCGTGGCGACGATCGGGATCTGCGCGTCGTAGACCCGGTCGACGAAGGCGACGAAACGGAGCGCCTCGGACTGGTCGGTCAGCACCCGCACGTCGCGGAGCCCGACGAGGCCGAGCCCGGTGATGAGACGGATGTACCGCGACGGATGCACCCGGGCGAGATGACGGATCACGTCGTCGAAGGAGTCGTCGGATGCCGTGCCCGCCGCGGCGCCGGTCTGCACCGCCTCCGCGTACGCGGCCGGATCGCTCACGACGGCCTGGCCGTCGAGCGCGCGCTGTCGGAAGTCGACGCCGTCGATGCGGAGGGTCTGGAAGCTGTCGGCCATCGCGTGGATCTCGCGGAGGAAGTCCTGCGCGGCGAATCGGCCTTCGCCCAGGGCATTGGGCGGCGTGTTCGAGGTGGCCGCGAGGCGCGTACCGGTCGGGACGAGCTCGCCGAGGAGCCTCGTCATGACCATCGTGTCGCCCGGGTCGTCGAGTTCGAACTCGTCGATGCACAGCAGATCGGCACCCTTGAGGAGATCGACCGTGTTCTTGTAGCCGAGCGCGCCGACGAGAGCGGTGTACTCGATGAACGACCCGAAGTACTTCCGACGCGCGGGCATCGCGTGGTAGATCGATGCGAGCAGGTGGGTCTTGCCGACGCCGAAGCCGCCGTCGAGGTACACGCCCGGCTTCATCTCGGGCTCCTTCTTCGCCCGGCTGAACAGCCCGCCGCGCTTGACGGGCCCTCCGCCTCGGCCGGCGAAACGGGTCAGCGTCTCCTTCGCCTGCTCCTGCGACGGGTACTCGGGGTCGGCGCGGTAGCTGTCGAAGGTGGCGCCGTCGAACTGCGGCGGCGGCACGAGGCTCGCCAGCATCTCGGGACCGGTGACGGTCGGCTCGCGGTCGATGAGGTGCACGAGGCCCGTGCGGGTGGGCGTGTCGGTCATCACGGTCCTGGATCTGGTGCTCACCTGTGTCGAAGTCTTACGAATCGGGTCCGGAGTGCACGGCGTGGATCTATCGTCGAAGTGTCGGCTCCACACTACGCCGTCACCACCCGCCCCATCGCCGCTCACCGACTGAGGAGATCCCTGTGGCCATCGAGTTCGACACGTCATCGTCCAAGTTCGCCGAGTACGCCGAGCCCGGCCGGCTCGTGACCACGGAATGGCTCGCAGAGCACCTGGGCGCCCCCGGTCTCGTCGTCGTCGAGTCCGACGAGGACGTGCTGCTCTACGAGACCGGCCACATCCCCGGTGCGGTGAAGGTCGACTGGCACACAGAGCTCAACGACCCGGTCGTCCGCGACTACGTCGACGGCGAGGGATTCGCCGCCCTGCTCAGCCGCAAGGGGATCTCGCGCGACGACACGGTGGTCATCTACGGCGATAAGAACAACTGGTGGGCCGCGTACGCACTCTGGGTGTTCTCGCTCTTCGGCCACGAGGACGTGCGCCTGCTCGACGGAGGCCGCGACCGCTGGATCGCCGAGGGTCGCGAGATCACGCGCGAAGCGCCGGCGGTGACGCCGACGGAGTACCCGGTCGTCGAGCGCGACGACTCGCGCATCCGCGCCTACAAGGAGGATGTCCTCGCGCACATCGGCAAGCCGCTGATCGACGTCCGCTCCCCCGAGGAGTACAGCGGAGAGCGCACGACCGCGCCCGCCTACCCCGAGGAGGGCACGTTGCGCGCAGGTCACATCCCCGCCGCGCAGAGCGTGCCGTGGGCGAAGGCCGTGGCAGACGACGGCGGCTTCAAGTCGCGCGCCGAGCTCGATGCGATCTACCGCGACGGCGCCGGTCTGAAGGACGGCGATGAGGTCGTTGCCTACTGCCGCATCGGCGAGCGGTCCAGCCACACCTGGTTCGTGCTGAAGCACCTGCTCGGGTTCGACGACGTCCGCAACTACGACGGATCATGGACGGAGTGGGGCAGCGCGGTCCGCGTTCCGATCGTCACGGGGTCGGAGCCGGGCAACGCCTGACGTGTGAGAATGACAGGGATGAGCACCTCGCACGTTCCTGACGTCCTCGCCGAGATCCGCGACGGGTTCCTCGAGACCCCCGAGACCGATCGTCTGCTGCTCCTCCTGGAGTACGCGGACGAGCTGCCCGAGGTGTCGGAGGAGGTCGCGAACCACCCCGAGATGTGCGAGCGCGTCGCGGAGTGCCAGTCCCCCGTGTACATCTTCGTCGAGGTGCACGACGACGTGGTGACGATGCACGCCACCGCGCCGCCGGAGGCTCCGACCACACGGGGCTTCGCCAGCATCCTCGTTCAGGGCATCACCGGGCTGAGCGCCGACGAGGTGCTCGCGATCCCCGACGACTACCCGCAGTCGATCGGGCTCACGAAGGCGGTGTCGCCTCTCCGGATCGGGGGGATGACCGGCATGCTGATGCGGGCGAAGAAGCAGGTCAGGCAGAAGCGCTGAATCCCTGGGCGCGCGTCCACTCGGTGATGGCGTCGCTCCACCCGGCCTGGTCGTAGTTCCACAGCTTCGTGTGCCTGGCGCCGGCGAACGGCGGCATCGTCACCAGGTCGGGGCGTGCCTCCTGCAGAGCATGCGACGCATCGGCCGGGACGAACCCGTCGTCATCGCTGTGCAGGATGAGGATCGGGACCGCGAGCTCCTCCGCGCGGGCGACCATGTCGAGCCGGTCGAAGGGGATGGCATCCTCAGCGCCGCTGAGTCTGGCGGTCAGCGGCACCGATAGAGCGCTCATCGCCAGGTCCGGAAGCGGCGCGCGCAGGCCGATCTCCCTCGCCTGGAAGCGGAGCACCGTGCGCCAGTCGACGACCGGCGACTCGAGGATGAGACCCGCGATGCGATCACGGTTGCCCGAGCTCACCGCGGTCTGCAGCGCGACGGCGCCACCCATCGACCAGCCCATCAGGATCACCCGGTCGGCGCCGTGGCGCAGGGCGTACGAGACGGCCGCATCCACGTCGCGCCATTCTGCCGCGCCGAGAGCGTAAGCCCCGGTGCGGCTTCGAGGCGCCTCGCCGTCGTTGCGGTACGACACCACGAGGTTCGGGAACCCCTCGGCGTGCAGCACCGGCACGGCCCGCAGGCACTCCGCGCGGGTGACGCCGCGACCGTGCACCTGAATCACCCACGTGGACGACTCAGCCGGGAAGAACCACGCCGGGCACGGTCCTGCGGGTGACCCGATGAGCACGTTCTCCCAGCGCAGGTGGAGCTCGCTCGGTGTCGAGTAGTACCACCCGCTGAAACCCGCCTGCCTGTCCAGCCTCGCGCCCGGCTCGACCTTCGTCAGCAGCTTGCGGCGCACGGTCGTCGCGTCGACGCTGAGCACGGCTCCGAGCTTGACGTAGCCCTCCGTGCCCGACGTGAACAGGCCGTATCGACCGGGCAGCTCCGTGTCGGGAGTCCGTACCAGTTCGATCGTCTGCGCGCCGGTGTCCACCGCGATGATCTCGGCGTCGGCCGGGCGCTTCCCCGGCATGACCACCCGTCGCGCGACACTCAGCACGAGCAGCGCCGCAGCTGCTCCCAGCGCGACCAGAGCAGGGACAACGAGCGCAACGGCGTGCCTGAGACTCTTCATCGCCTCCTGACTCTAGCCTGTCACCGTGACCGCACACCCCGATGCCGGGACGATCTTCGACGCCGCCGTGGCCGAACTGCGCGAGACGCCTTTCCGCGGCGACATCACCGTCCGCGAGATCGCCACGCCGCAGGGCCTCGCCCCGTACGCCATCGCGCTCGCCGCAGACGTTCGCCCCGGTGACGACGGCGAATCGATCTACGGCACCGGGCGGTTCGTCCTGCTCCACGATCCCGAGGCGCCGGGGGCGTGGGGAGGCGCCTGGCGGATCGTGATCTTCGCGCAGGCGCCGCTCGAGACCGAGATCGGCACCGATCCGCTGCTCGCCGACGTGACATGGTCGTGGCTGGTCGACGCGCTCGACTCGCGCGGGGCGGTGTCGCACTCGGCATCCGGGACGTCCACGAAGACCCTCTCCAAGGGGTTCGGCGGGCTGGCCGAGGAGGGTGACGGGGCGCAGATAGAATTGAGGGCGTCCTGGACTCCCGAGGGCCCGTTCCGACCTCACGTCGAAGCATGGGCCGAACTGGTCGGGATGCTGGCGGGTCTTCCGCCTGGTTCCGAGGGCATCGCCGTGATCGGCGCTCGAAAGGCAGCACGTGACTGAATACTCCGTGATCTCCGATATCTCGGAGTTCCACGCGGCGTGCGCCGCGCTCGCGGCGGGCGAAGGACCCGTTGCCGTCGACGTCGAGCGGGCCTCCGGCTTCCGCTACTCGCAGCGCGCGTACCTCGTGCAGGTGTTCCGCCGCGACGCGGGCGTCTTCCTGTTCGATCCCCCGGCGCTCGGAGATTTCGCCCCGCTGCAGGCTGCTATCGGCGACGTCGAGTGGGTGTTCCACGCCGCGAGTCAGGACCTCCCTTCGCTCCGGGAGCTCCACCTCGAACCGCCGTCGATCTTCGACACCGAGCTCGCGGCGCGTCTGCTGGGCCACGAGCGGGTCGGGCTGGCCGCCGTGGTGGAGAGCACTCTCGGCATCACGCTCAAGAAGGAGCATTCCGCGGCCGACTGGTCCACCAGGCCGTTGCCCGCCGCGTGGCTCGAGTACGCCGCGCTCGACGTGCTGCACCTCATCGACGTCCGGGAGGAGCTGCAGCGTCAGCTCGACGATCAGGGCAAGGCGACGTTCGCCGACGAGGAGTTCGCCGCGACCCTGACGCGCCGCCCGAAGCCGCCGCGGGAGGACCCGTGGCGTCGCCTGAGCGGCCTGCACCAGGTGCGCGGCGCACGCAATCTCGCCGTCGCGAAGTCGCTGTGGCTGGCCCGCGAGGCTTACGCACAGGAACAGGACGTGTCCCCCGGTCGCCTGGTGCCCGATCGCTCCCTCATCGCTGCCGTTCTGGCGAACCCCCAGAGCAAGCAGGCGCTCGCCGGGATCAAGGACTTTCAGGGACGCGCCAGCCGCACTCAGCTGGACCGCTGGTGGCAGGCCATCGTCGACGGGCGCGCGACGGAGGAGCTGCCGCGCGAGCGCGTGCCGAGCGACGCCCTTCCGCCGCCGCGAGCGTGGGCGGATCGCAACCCCGAGGCGGACGCCCGTCTCAAGGCGGCCCGCCCCGTGGTGGAGGCCGCGGCCGAAGAGCTCGCCATGCCGACGGAGAACCTGCTCACCCCCGACTACCTCCGCCGCATCTCCTGGGATCTGCCCGGGACGACGTCGGATGCGGTCGCCGCGGCGCTCGAAAAGCTCGGCGCTCGCCCGTGGCAGATTGCACAGACCGCACAGAAGATCGCTGCTGCCTTTGTAGAGGCCGCTCAATCGCCCGACGAGGCGTCCGCCCCGGGTTCGTAGGTTCGACCCAACCGATTCCTCCCGTTTTCCGGCCGTTCCTAGACTGAGGCCACCGCACAAAAACTTGGAGGCAGAGTGGCCGAGATCTCGGACGTCTTCTTCGTCGATGGAGTGCGCACCCCCTTCGGGCGCGCCGGCGAAAAGGGCATGTACTGGAACACCCGCGCAGATGACCTCGCCGTGAAGGCGACGATCGGTTTGATGGAGCGCAACGCCGCCGTCCCCGCCGACCGGATCGACGACGTCGCGATCGCCGCGACGAGTCAGACCGGCGATCAGGGCCTCACCCTCGGCCGTTCGGTCGCGATCCTCGCCGGTCTCCCGCAGACCGTGCCGGGCCTCGCCGTCGAGCGCATGTGCGCCGGCGCCATGACGAGCGTCACCACGATGGGCGCGTCGATCGGCGTCGGCATGTACGACCTCGCGCTCGCAGGCGGCGTCGAGCACATGGGCCACCACCCGATCGGCGGCAACGCCGACCCGAACCCGCGCTTCGTCGCGGAGAAGATGGTCGACCCCGGTGCCCTCAACATGGGCGTCACCGCTGAGCGCATCTTCGACCGATTCCCGCACCTGACGAAGGAGCGCTCCGACCGCTTCGGCATGCTGAGTCAGCACAAGGTGCAGGCCGCGTACGACGCCGGCAAGATCCAGCCCGACCTCGTGCCCGTCGCGATCAGGGACGCCGATGGCGCCTGGGGCCTCGCCACCGAGGACGAGGGCCGTCGCCCGCAGACAACGATGGAAGACCTCGCGGGCCTCAAGACCCCGTTTCGTCCGCATGGCCGCGTCACGGCCGGAACCTCCTCGCCCCTCACCGACGGCGCGACGATGTCGCTGCTCGCCGGCGGCGGCGCCGTGAAGGAACTCGGTCTCGCTCCGAAGATGCGCATGGTGTCGTTCGCGTTCGCCGGCGTCCAGCCCGAGATCATGGGCATCGGACCGATTCCCTCGACCGAGAAGGCTCTGAAGAAGGCCGGACTCGACATCTCCGACATCGGGCTGTTCGAACTCAACGAGGCCTTCGCGATCCAGGTCATCTCCCTGCTCGATCACTTCGGCATCGACGACGACGATCCGCGCGTGAACCAGTGGGGCGGCGCGATCGCGCTCGGACACCCGCTCGCGGCATCCGGAGTCCGCCTGATGATCCAGCTCGCAGCGCAGTTCGCTGAGCGCCCGGACGTGCGCTACGGCCTGACCGCCATGTGCGTCGGGCTGGGCCAGGGCGGCTCGGTCATCTGGGAGAACCCGCACTACGACGGCAAGAAGAGGAAGTAATCACCGATGACCACCTCCATTTCCGAACAGTACGCGAAGATCGACTTCTCCCCCATCCAGTCGCTCACCGAGGGCGAGGTCGTGACGCAGTCGCCGGTGCGCGACATCCGCCTCCCCTCGGGCAGGGTGCTGGCGCTCATCACCCTCGACAACGGTCGCGATCACACGCGGCCGAACACCCTCGGCCCCGCGACGCTGACGCAGCTCGGCGAGACGCTCGACGGCCTCGCGGCGCGCGCCACGTCCGGTGAGATCCAGGCCGTGGGCATCACGGGCAAGCAGTACATCCTCGCTGCGGGCGCCGACCTGTCCGACATCAGCAAGGTCGGCTCGCGCGACAACGCCCGTCTGATCGCGCAGCTCGGCCACAAGGTCCTCGGCAAGCTCGGCGAGCTGGGCGTGCCGTCGTTCGCGTTCGTCAACGGTCTCGCCCTCGGCGGGGGGCTCGAGATCGCGCTGAACTCGACCTACCGCACGGTCGACTCATCGGCCGCGGCCATCGCGCTACCTGAGGTGTTCCTCGGCATCATCCCCGGCTGGGGCGGCGCCTACCTGCTGCCGAACCTGATCGGCATCGAGAACGCGCTCGAGGTCGTCATCTCGAATCCGCTCAAGCAGAACCGCATGCTCAAGCCGCAGCAGGCGTTCGACCTGGGCATCGTCGACGCGATCTTCCCGGCGGCGAACTACCTCGAGAACTCGCTCGTCTGGGCAGACGCCGTGCTGGGCGGCAAGAAGGTGGAGCGCAAGAACGAACCGGGCAAGATCGAGCGGCTCACCAAGTGGCCCATCGCGATCAAGATGGCTCGCGGCATGCTCGAGTCAAAGATCGGCACCGTCCCGAAGTCGCCGTACGCGGCGCTCGACCTGCTGGACAAGGCGAAGAGCGGCACGAAGGCGGAGGGCTTCGCCCGGGAGGATGAGGCACTCGCCGAACTCGTCACCGGCGATCAGTTCGCGGCATCCATGTACGCGTTCGACCTGGTGCAGAAGCGTGCGAAACGTCCCGTCGGCGCGCCGGACAAGGCGCTCGCGAAGAAGGTCACGAAGGTCGGCATCATCGGCGCCGGGCTCATGGCAAGCCAGTTCGCGCTGCTGTTCGTGCGCAAGCTGCAGGTGCCCGTCCTCATCACCGATCTCGATCAGGCACGCGTCGACAAGGGCGTCGCCTACATCCACGAGCAGATCGGCAAACTCGAGGCCAAAGGACGTCTCGATGCGGACACGGCCAACAAGCTGCGCGCGCTGGTCACCGGCACCACCGATAAGAGCCTGTACGCGGACTGCGATTTCGTCATCGAGGCCGTGTTCGAGGAGGTCGGGGTGAAGCAGCAGGTGTTCGGCGAGATCGAGAAGATCATCGCCGAGGATGCGATCCTCGCCACGAACACCTCGTCGCTGTCGGTGGAGGAGATCGGCGCGAAGCTCGCCCACCCGGAGCGCCTGGTCGGCTTCCACTTCTTCAACCCGGTCGCGGTGATGCCGCTGATTGAGATCGTGAAGACGCCGTCGACCTCAGAGGCCTCGCTCGCCACGGCTTTCGTCGTCGCGAAGAGCCTCGGCAAGAACGCGGTGCTCACCGCCGATGCCCCCGGGTTCGTCGTCAACCGCCTCCTGGCGAAGGTCATGGGTGAAGCCGCTCGTGCCGTCTATGGGGGCACACCGCTCACCGACGTCGAGAAGGCATTCGCGCCGCTCGGGCTGCCGATGGGGCCGTTCCAGCTCATCGACCTGGTCGGCTGGAAAGTCGCCGCGCACGTACAGGACACGATGGCGCACGCGTTCCCCGACCGCTTCTACGCGAACGAGAACTTCCACGCCCTCGCAGAACTGGACGCGGTGGTCGAGAAGGACAGGGGCGGTCGCGTCACCGGCTGGACGAAGCAGGCCGAGAAGATCCTCAAGCCGGCCGTAGGGAAGACGCCGGCGTCGGCATCGACCATCCTCCAGCGCGTGCAGGACGGCCTCGCCAGCGAGATCAAGCTCATGCTGGACGAAGGCGTGGTGCCCGAGGTCGAGGACATCGACCTGTGCCTCATCCTCGGAGCCGGCTGGCCGTTCATCGACGGCGGAGCGTCGCCCTATCTCGACCGAGAAGGAGCCTCGGAGCGCGCCTTCGGAGGATCGTTCCACTCGCCGCAGATCCGCGGCATCGAGAGCCGCTGAAAGACGCAGACGAGAACGCCCCACTCGACGGACGACGTCGGGTGGGGCGTTCTCGTCTCGGCTGCGAGTCTCGAGCAAGCGCAGCGTGACGGAGCGCGTCTCACGGCCCGGATCGCTGTGGCGGACGCGCATCCGCCTCTCCAGCCCGCGGCCAGTACGACATCGCCCTCTCCGCGAGCGCGGTGATCGTGAGCGAGGGGTTCACGCCGGGGTTCGCCGGGACCGCGGCACCGTCGACGACGTGCAGGTCGGGGTGACCCCACACGCGATGGAACTCGTCGACGACGCCGGAGGCCGGCGACTCCGAGATGACCGCGCCGCCGAGGAAGTGCGCCGTCAACGGGATGCCGAACACCTCCGGCCAGGATCCGCGGGCCTCCGTCGTGACGCCGCCCTCCTGCTGCACGCGTCGAGCGATGGTCTTGGCCGCGCGGTGCGCCTGCGGCAGGTGGCTCGGATTGGGCTCGCCGTGTCCCTGCGCGCTGGTGAGCACGGAACGCCCGAAGCGGCGCCGCAACGACAGAGTGAGCGAGTTGTCCGCCGTCTGCATGACGAGCGCGATGATCCCGCGCTCACTCCATCGGCGTAGAGACCCCAGCCGCAGCTGGCGCAGCGGCGCGCGCAGCGCATGTCGCACGAGCAGACCGAGACGGCGACCGAGCGACACGTCTCCCGGCACCATGATCGTGGCGAGGGCGCCCATGAGGTTCGACCCCGGGCCGTAGCGGACGTTCTCGACGTGCGTTCGTTCATCGACGTGGAACGACGTCGTGATCGCAATGCCGCGCGCCAGCTCCAGGTCCTTCGGCACGCGCGTCGCGACAGCACCGTCCAGAGCCTCGGAGTTCGTGCGCGTCAGCCGGCCGACGGCGTCCGAGACCCGCGGCAGAGCCCCGTCCGCCTTCATCCGGTGGAGGATCTGCTGGGTGCCCCACGTCCCCGCGGCGAGAACGACCTGACGGGCGCGGACCGTTCGCCGCCTCCGAGATGGCCACGATCCGCTGCGCTGCGTGGTGACGGCGAAGCCTCCGCCGGCGAGCGCGCGGACCTCGGTCACTGTTCGCAGCGGCTCAATGACCGCGCCACGACGCTCGGCGAGGTGAAGGTAGTTCTTCATCAGGGTGTTCTTGGCACCGACTCGGCAGCCGACCATGCAGTTGCCGCACAGCGTGCAACCGGTGCGGTCCGGGCCCTCGCCGCCGAAGTACGGGTCGGCGACCCGCTCCCCCGGCTTCCCGAACCACACGCCGACCGGGGCGCGACGGAACGTGTCGCCGACCCCGAGATCATCCGCCGCGCCCGCCATGATGCGCTCGACAGGTCCGGTGTGCGGATACTGGTCGACCACTCCGAGCATCCGCTTCGCGGTGGCGTAGTGCGGCGCGAGTTCGGACCCCCAGTCCCGCAGATCCCGCCACTGCCGGTCAGTGAAGAACGCGGTGCCGGGTTGGTACAGGGTGTTGGCGTAGTTCAGCGAACCGCCGCCCACTCCGGCTCCGGCGAGGATCATGACGTGCGGCAGTCGGTGAATGCGCTGCACGCCGAAGCATCCGAGCCGCGGTGCCCAGAGGTAGCGGCGGACGTCCCGGTTCCTCTTCGCGAAGTCGTCGTCCTCGAACCGCCGCCCCGCCTCGTACACACGCACCCGGTACCCCTTCTCGGCGAGACGGAGCGCCGCGACGGACCCGCCGAAGCCCGACCCGACGATCACCACGTCCTCGTCGAATGCGGATGCCGTCGTCATCGCTCGTCTCCCTCGTCGCCTGTGGCCGGCACGATGAGCGTCAGTACCCGCTGCCGCACGGTGATCGTGCATTCGTCCTCGCCGAGTCGCTCGCCGTCCGCGTAGACGACGAGACCGGGAGCGCGGACCGACACCGATCCCACGCGGCGGTGCCTGACCTCGGCGCGTCCGAGGTGCGTTCCGCGCAGGAGAGACGGGAAGAGCCGGAGCAGTCGCAGACGGCCGAGCGGTGCGACCTCGATGAGGTCGAGCATCGCGTCGGTCGGGTCAGCGCCGAGGCACACCGGCATCCCGCCGCCGTAGCTCGGCGTGTTGCCGACCGCCACGAGCGTGCCGGAACGCTCTTCCGGCGCACCGCCGTCGACGACGAGCGAGAACGCCAGCGGTCGCAGACGGGCGAGCTCGATCACGAGTGCGAGGTAGTAGCGAAGGGCGCCGTGCGGCCACCGCAGCCGGTTGGTGCGCTCGCTGACCTTCGCGTCGAAACCCAGGGCGGCGACGGTGAGGAATGCGGCAGCGCGTTCCCCGGAGCGCACCTCCCCGACGTCGATCGTGCGTGGGATGCCGTCGAAGAGGAGATCGACCGCGGCGATCGGATCCTGGCGCGGCAGGTCGAGCGCCCGCGCGAGGTCGTTGCCCGTGCCGGCCGGCACAAGAACGACGGGGACGCCGGTGGCGATCAGGTCGTCGATGATGCCCGAGAGCGTCCCGTCTCCGCCGACGACGACGAGCGCATCGGGCCGCGCTGCAAGGGCGGTCCGAGCGAGCTCCCTCGTCTCGGCGGCTGTCGTCCCCGAGTACACGCGGATCTCTGCGCCTCGCTCGCGCAGTCGTCCGACCGCGGCATCCGTGATGCCACGGCCCCTTCCCTTGCCAGCGAACGGGTTGCTCAGCACGGCGACATGACCCACCACGTCAGTCGTCTCTCTCCGTCGGGATCAGCGCCCCGGGGTTGAGGACGCCTGCTGGATCGAGCTCGCGCTTGATCGCTCGGAGGATGCGCACGCCGGTCGACCCGATCTCATCCTCGAGCCACGGCGCATGATCCCGGCCGACGGCGTGGTGGTGACTGATCGTTCCCCCCGACGCGATGATCGCGTCGTTCGTTCCGGCCTTGACCCGTGACCAGACGGCGAGCGGGTCGTCGCGGATACCGGCGAGAACCGTGAAGTACAGCGAGGCGCCGGTCGGATACACGTGCGACACGTGGCACATGACGTACGACCGCGCACCGACCTCGGCGAATCCGTCGCGCAGAGCGCTCTCGACGGCGGTCTTGAGTGCCGCGATGTTCGACCAGGTGGTCGCCGTCTCGAGCGTCTCGCAGAACACCCCCGCGGTGAGGAGCGAGTCGCGCAGATACGGCCCGTCGAAGCGCCCGGAGAGCCACTCCTCAGAGGCGCCCTCGCCCGTCGATGTCCCGCCGACCGCACGCAGCAGTCCGCTCACCTTGGCCCGACGCTGGGCGATCCCCTCGCCTTCGTACACGGTGACGGCGCTCGCTCCCTTCGAGAGCGCCTTGCCGATCCGACCGACCTGAGCGAGGCTCACCGCGGTCTCGGCTTCGTCGGACAGGCGGATGACCGTGGGGCCTCCGCCACCCTGCGCGACCCGGCGCACCCCCTCCGCGCCGCTGGCGAAGTCGGGGAAGGTCCACGACTCGAGCACGCGCTCGCGCGGGATCGGATGCACGCGCACGCGCACCTCCGTGATGACGCCGAACGCTCCCTCCGACCCCAGGAACACGCGGATCAGGTCGGGCCCGGCTGCGGATCCGGGCGACCTGCCGAGCTCGACATCCCCCGTCGGCGTCGCTACGCGGATCCCGATGACCATCGCGTCGAAGCGCCCATTGCCCGCGGAGTTCTGCCCCGACGATCGCGCCGCGGCGAATCCACCGATCGTCGCATAGCGGAAGCTCTGCGGATAGTGGCCGAGCTCGTACCCGTGAACGGCGAGCTGCGCCTCGGCATCCGGTCCCGTCGTACCCGCTGCGATGACCGCTTCTCCGCTCACCTCGTCGACGTGAAGCACCCCCGAGAGTCGACGCAGATCCAGGCTGATGACCGCGCGGTGCGCGCCGCGCTCGGGTTCCAGGGCGCCGACGACGCTGGTGCCGCCGCCGAACGGGATCACGGCGATGCCGAGATCGACGGCCGCCCGAAGGCACGCGGCGACCTCCTCGTGGGTGCGCGGCAGCACCACTCCGTCGGGCGCGGGTTGCCGGCGTCGGCGGAGACGTAGCAGATCGGGCGTCGACCGGCCTCCCGAGTGACGCACCCGCATATCGTGATCGGTCGAGACGTGCTCGGCACCGACGATCGTCGCGAGGACTGCGACATCGCTCTTGTCCAGGGCCGAGGGCGCGAGCTCCACCTCTTCGAGCCTCACCCCCGGCTCCGGCTTGCGGATCCGCCCGAGGAGCAGCGGGAGGAGCGTACGGACGGCGAGCGGCAGATCCTTGGCTTTCGCCGGGTCTCCCCAGCCGTTCCAGCGCATCTCCGCGACCGCGGCTGCTCTGCCGTTCCCGTGATTCATGCGTTACAGTGTGACACATCATGGAAGAACGTCAAGCCGCGTCCGTGCCCTTCGCCAGCGCGCTGCCCCGATGGGACGCGACGCAGACGCGCGTCCTCGACGCCGCCGACGAACTGATCGTGCGGCGCGGTGTGCACGGCGTGACGATCGCGGAACTCGCACGCCGCGCCGGACACAGCCGCCCCACGATCTACCGCAGCTGGAGCGATGCTGACGATGTGGTGCGGTCCGCACTGCTCCGCCGGGTCGCCGCCATCGTCGCGGAGTTCCCCGCCGCCTCGCGCTCCCGCGAGCAGTTGGTCGACGACGTCCTCCGTTTCTCGGCGCTCTTCCGCAGCGACGCCGTCTACGGTCGTCTGCTCGACGAAGAGCCGGAGGCGTTCACCCGGTACACCCTGCAGCGAGTCGGATCGAGTCAACGCCTCATCCTCTCGTGGCTGGGCGGCGCGATCTCGACCGCTCAGGAGCACGGCGATGTACGCCGCGACGATCCTGCCGAGATGGCGGTGATGCTTCTGCTCCTCACCCAGTCCGCCGTCCTGTCGCACGGCACCGTGTCGGACCTCGTCTCGGAGAGCGCCTGGGAGCGCGAGCTGCGAGTCGCACTTCACGGGCTGTTGCGCGCATGAGCACCGACTCCGCCGACCTCAACGCCGCGCGTCGGGCTGCGGAGCTCGACCGCTCCACCTCCGAGATCGCCGACGTGCTCGTGGTCGGCGGAGGCATCACCGGCGTGGGCGCGGCCCTCGACGCCGCGTTGCGGGGACTCTCAGTCACCCTGATCGAGGCGCACGACCTCGCCTACGGCACGAGTCGCTTCAGCTCGAAACTCGTGCACGGCGGACTCCGCTACCTCGCGACGGGCGATGTCGCCACCGCTCGTGAGAGCGCCGTCGAGCGGCACCTGCTCATGACGACCATCGCACCGCACCTGATCCGCCCGCTCGGTCAGCTGCTTCCCTTCGTGCCCGAGGTGAGCCTCCGACAACGCACGACCGGGGCGATCGGCATGGCACTCGGCGACGTCTTGCGGATGCGCGCCGGCACGTCGAGACGCACGCTGCCCGCACCGCGCCCGGCCACCGCGGCGAACTCCCGGCGGCTCGCGCCCGGCCTCGTGACGCGAGGTCTGCGCGGCGGCATGCTCTCCTTCGACGGTCAACTCGTCGACGACGCCCGACTCGTCGCCACCGTGGCCCGGACAGCCGCCGCGTACGGCGCTCGGATCCTCACCCGTGTGCGCGCCAGCTCGCTGCGCACTGACGGCGCCGCGGCGGAGGACGCACTCACCGGTACGCGGTTCGACCTGCGCGCTCGGAGCGTGATCAACGCGACCGGCGCGTGGGCGGGGACTCTCGATGACGGCATCACGATCCGGCCGAGCCGCGGCACGCACATCGTGCTGGATGCCGCGGACGTCGGCCACCCGTCGGTCGCACTGACGATCCCCCATGAGGGCTCGATCAGCCGCTTCGTCTTCGCCCTGCCGCAGCTCGACGGGCGCGTGATCGTCGGCCTCACCGACGAGGATGCGCCCGGACCCGTGCCGGACGTCGCGGCGCCGACCGAGACCGAGATCGGGTTCCTGCTCGAGAATCTCAATCGCGTGCTCGAGCATCCCCTCACTCGCGATCACGTGCGGGGGGCTTTCGCCGGGCTGCGTCCGCTGGTGGACACCGGGGCCGCCTCGACCGCGGATATCTCCCGACGGCATCTCGTGACCGC
The DNA here is from genome assembly GCF_023715885.1 of Microbacterium hydrocarbonoxydans. Classification (GTDB taxonomy): domain Bacteria; phylum Actinomycetota; class Actinomycetes; order Actinomycetales; family Microbacteriaceae; genus Microbacterium; species Microbacterium hydrocarbonoxydans_C. The sequence goes on from NZ_JAMBOY010000004.1 coordinate 151,148, forward strand.
ATCCGAAGGCGGCTTCATCGATGTGCTCGGCGGCAAGCTCACGACTTACCGCCGCATGGCGGAGGACGCGGTCGACCTCGCGGTGTCGATGCGCCGGCTGGAGGCCGGCCCGAGCCGCACCGTCGGTCTCCGGCTGGTCGATCGACGCGTCCCGGCGGCATCCGCTCCGCTCGTCGAGGGCATTCCCCTCGGCCGGGAGGAGGTCGTGTTCGCCGTGCGGTCGGAGGGCGCGTTGACGGCATCCGACGTCCTCGACCGTCGCACCCGGGTCGGCCTCGTCGATGCCGACCGGGCACGGTGCGAGTCCACAGTCGAAGCCGTGGTCGCCGAGACGCTCGCCGAGCTGGTGTGACCGGATCCCCGAGGGCCCTGTGACCACCGTGCATCGGGCCGGGGAACGACCGCCGAACAACACGTGAAATGCGCCGCCGTCGTGCGTCGGACAGCCGCGCGACCCGCAGCGACCGTGCACAGTGGTCCCATGGACATGATCCTGTCGATGCTCGGCGGCAAGGGGATGTCGGGGCTCTTCAAGACCGGCACGGCGATCCTCACCATCCTGCTCGTGGTGCCTGCCCTGTTGAAGATCTTCGTCGTGACGGTCGACGAGGGGTGGGCGGCGATCCGCACCCGCAACGGAAAGCCGATCATCCGCAACCGGCCCGCGCGACGCCCCGTGAACCGCGGCGGTGCGGTCGGAGAGGTCGTGGTCCTGAACCCCGGCACGCATGGCGCGTTCCCGCTCTTCTACTGGTACAAGCTCATCGACGTGCGGTGCCGCGCGACCGACCTTCCCGCACGGGAGATGACCGGTGCGAGCGGTCACCAGCATCGCGTGCACGCCTCGTTCGAGTGGCGGCCGATACCGAACGGACGCGACCTGCGGGTGTTCGAGCTCGACGTCGTGAACGTGACCGAACGCGCGTCGAACATCGTCGGCGCGTCGCTGCGAGATGTGATCCGCGGCCTCGATGGCGCCGACCTCCCGCACAACGACGAGATCAGCACGCGGGTGATCGCGGCCAGCGCCGACGAGGTGCGTCGCGCGTGCGGAGTCGAACTCGTGCGCGTCATGGTCACCGGGGACGCGCTGACCGACGGCTATCTGCTCGCCACGGCGTTGCGCGATTCGGAGCGGGGCGCCGAAGCCGTCGCGGCCCTGCACGCCCTGAACTGAGTCATGCCGCCTCCGGCGCGCTGATCAGCCGCGTTCGTGCAGGGGGAACTCGATGGCTCCGGTCTCGCCCGACTGACGCGCCACCGGGATGCGGGTCCCGAGCACCTGCGCCACGACGTCTTGCGCGATCTTCGATGCCGTGAGCCCGGCGTCCGCGAGGATCTGGTCGCGCGAGGCGTGGTCGATGAACTCGTCGGGAAGCCCGAGCTCGTCGACCGCCGTGTCGATGCCCGCCTCACGCAGAACCTGCCGCACGCGGGTGCCGACGCCACCCACGCGGATGCCGTCCTCCAGCGTGATCACGAGACGATGCCGCGCGGCGAGCTCGACGATGGAGGGCTGCACGGGGATCGCCCAGCGCGGATCGATGACGGTAGCGCCGATTCCCTGTGCACGGAGCCTCTCGGCGACGTCGACCGCCAACGACGCGAACGGGCCGATGCCGACGACCAGCACATCTTCGGACTCGCCGCGGGCGAGCACGTCCACGCCGTCCTCGAGGCGTTCGATCGCGGGGAGGTCAGGGGCGACGTCGCCCTTCGGGAAGCGGATGACGGTCGGGGCGTCCTCCACGAGCACCGCCTCGTCCAGCGCCTCCTGCAGTCGGACCGCGTCTCGAGGAGCCGCGATGCGGATATGCGGCACGATCTGCAGCATCGCGAGGTCCCACATGCCGTGGTGACTGGGACCGTCCGGTCCGGTGACGCCCGCGCGGTCGAGCACGAAGGTGACACCGGCGCGATGCAGCGCGACGTCCATGAGCACCTGGTCGAACGCGCGGTTCATGAAGGTCGCGTAGAGCGCGACCACGGGGTGCAGGCCCCCGAACGCGAGACCGGCAGCTGAGGCGACGGCATGCTGCTCGGCGATGCCGACGTCGTAGACCCGGTCGGGGAAACGCTCCGCGAACGGCGCGAGGCCGGTCGGTCGCAGCATCGCCGCGGTCATGGCGATCACGTCGGGACGGCGCTCGCCGACCGAGACCAGAGCATCCGAGAACACGTCGGTCCATCCCCGACCGCCGGAGCCGAGCGTCTCGCCCGTTGCCGGGTCGATGCGTCCGACGGCGTGGAACTGGTCGGCCTCGTCGTCGCGAGCCGGCTGATACCCGCGACCCTTCTCGGTGATCGCGTGCACGATGACGGGCGCCCCGTAGGATTTCGCGAGTTCGAGGGTCTCGATGAGGGCCGGCAGATCGTGACCGTCGACCGGACCGAGGTACTTGATGTCGAGGTTGGAGTAGAGCGCCTCGTTGTTCGTGAAGCGCGACAGGAAGCCGTGCGTACCGCCACGCACGCCCCGGAACACAGCGCGACCGACGGGGCCGAAGGCTCGGAACAGACGATCGGATCGCTGGTGCAGGTGCTTGTACGCAGCGGCCGTGCGCACCCGGTTCAGGTAGCGCGACATGCCGCCGATGGTCGGAGCGTACGAGCGTCCGTTGTCGTTCACGACGATGACCAGGTTCCGATCGTTGTCGTCGGAGATGTTGTTGAGCGCCTCCCACGTCATGCCGCCCGTCAGCGCGCCGTCGCCCACGACCGCGACCACGTGGCGGTCGGCGCGTCCCGTCGCCGTGAGGGCGCGCGAGACGCCGTCGGCCCAGCTCAGCGAACTCGACGCATGCGACGACTCGACGACGTCGTGCGAGCTCTCGCCCCGTTGCGGGTAGCCGGCCAGACCGCCGCGAAGGCGCAGCGAGGAGAAGTCCTGCCGTCCGGTCAGGAGTTTGTGCACGTAGGACTGATGTCCCGTGTCGAAGATGAACGGGTCGTCCGGCGAGGAGAAGACCCGGTGGAGGGCGATCGTGAGCTCCACGACGCCGAGGTTCGGGCCGAGGTGGCCTCCGGTCTGAGACACGTTCTCGACCAGGAACTCGCGGATCTCACCCGCGAGCTCGACGAGTTGGTCCTCGGTCAGGGAGTCGAGGTCACGGGGTCCTGAGATGCTCCGGAGAATGGGCATCTGCACCTCCTCACAGGCACCGTCGGGGCAGCCGATTCCGGTTCGGATGCAGGTTCGATCCTACCCCGCCGGGCCCGGGAAGACCTGGAGCGCAGAAGCCCCTTGACACACGCAGAGGGGCCCGGTTCCGAAGACCCGGGCCCCTCTGCGTGCGATCAGACCAGCGAACGCAGCACGTACTGCAGAATGCCGCCGTTGCGGTAGTAGTCGGCCTCACCGGGGGTGTCGATGCGGACGACCGCGTCGAACTCGACGACCTGCTTGCCCTCGGGCGAGTGCTCGCTCGGCGTCGCCGTGACCTTGACGGTCTTCGGCGTGACGCCGTTGTTGAGCTCCTCGAGACCGGTGATGGAGACGATCTCCGTTCCGTCGAGACCGAGCGACTCCCAGCTCTCACCGGCGGGGAACTGCAGCGGGACGACACCCATGCCGATGAGGTTCGAGCGGTGGATGCGCTCGAAGCTCTCGGTGATGACGGCCTTGACGCCCAGGAGGCTGGTGCCCTTGGCCGCCCAGTCGCGCGAAGATCCGGAGCCGTACTCCTTGCCGCCGAAGATGACGAGCGGCGTTCCCTGAGCCTGGTAGTTCATGCTCGCGTCGTAGATGTACGACTGCGGGCCGCCCGGCTGCGTGAAGTCGCGGGTGTAGCCACCCTCCACGACCTGACCGTCGTTGACGGCCGAGACCATGAGGTTCTTCAGGCGGATGTTCGCGAAAGTACCGCGGATCATCACCTCGTGGTTGCCGCGGCGCGAGCCGAAGGAGTTGAAGTCCTTGCGGTCGACGCCGTGCTCGGTGAGGTACTGGGCGGCAGGCGTGCCGGGCTTGATGTTTCCCGCGGGCGAGATGTGGTCGGTCGTGACCGAGTCGCCGAGCGTGGCCATGACGCGCGCACCCTCGATGTCCTTCACCGGGGTGAGCTCCATCTTCATGCCGTCGAAGTACGGAGCCTTGCGAACGTATGTCGAGTTCTCATCCCACTGGAAGGTGTCGTCCTCGGGGGTGGGGAGGCTGCGCCAGCGCTCGTCGCCGTCGAAGACGGTCGCGTACTGCTTGATGAACTGCTCGCGAGAGATCGACGAGTCGACGATCTCCTGCACCTCGTCGGGCGTGGGCCAGATGTCCTTCAGGAACACGTCCTGACCGTCGGAGCCCTTGCCGAGCGCGTCCTTCTCGAAGTCGAAGTGCATCGATCCGGCGAGGGCGTAGGCGATGACCAGCGGCGGACTCGCGAGGTAGTTCATCTTCACGTCGGGGCTGATGCGGCCCTCGAAGTTGCGGTTGCCCGAGAGAACGGCGGTCACGGCGAGGTCGTGCGAGTTGATCGCCTCGGAGACCTCTTCGATGAGCGGACCGGAGTTTCCGATGCAGATCGTGCAGCCGTAGCCGACCGTGTAGAAGCCGAGACCCTCGAGGTCCTTGTCGAGGCCGGACTTCTCGTAGTAGTCGGTGACGACCTTCGAGCCCGGGCCGAGGGTCGTCTTGACCCACGGCTTCTGCTTCAGGCCCTTCTCGAGCGCCTTGCGGGCGACGAGCCCGGCGGCGATCATGACCGACGGGTTCGAGGTGTTGGTGCACGACGTGATCGCGGCGAGCGTCACGGCGCCGTTGTCGAGGATGTACTTCTCGCCGGACGGCGTGGTGACGGGAACCGGGTTCGACGCGTTGACCGGCGCGCCGCTGTTGATGTGCACGGGGCGCGTGGTGCGCGGCTCCTCCTCGCCGGGAACGTTGCCCGGATCGGATGCCGGGAACGAGTGCTTCGACTCCAGGTCGACCACGTCGTCCGACGTGGAGGCCGTGGCGTAGCTCAGGATGTCCTGCTCGAACTGCGACTTGGCGTCGGAGAGAAGGATGCGGTCCTGCGGGCGCTTCGGTCCGGCGATCGACGGCACGACGGTGCCGAGGTCGAGCTCGAGGTACTCGCTGAACACCGGCTCCTTCGAGGCGTCGTGCCAGAGCGTCTGCTCCTTGGCGTACGCCTCGACGAGCGCGACGGCCTCCTCGCTGCGGCCGGTGAGGCGCAGGTAGTCGAGGGTGACGTCGTCGATCGGGAACATCGCGGCGGTCGAGCCGAACTCCGGGCTCATGTTGCCGATGGTCGCTCGGTTGGCGAGCGGCACCGACGCGACACCCTCGCCGTAGAACTCGACGAACTTGCCGACGACGCCGTGCTTGCGCAGCATGTCGGTGATCGTGAGCACCACATCGGTCGCGGTCACACCGGCGGGGATGTCGCCGGAGAGCTTGAAGCCCACGACGCGCGGGATGAGCATCGACACGGGCTGGCCGAGCATCGCAGCCTCGGCCTCGATGCCGCCGACGCCCCAGCCGAGCACGCCGAGGCCGTTGACCATCGTCGTGTGCGAGTCGGTGCCGACGCAGGTGTCGGGGTACGCGCGCAGCACGCCGTCGACGGTGCGGTCGTAGATGACCTTGGCCAGGTGCTCGATGTTCACCTGGTGCACGATGCCGGTCCCGGGCGGGACGACCTTGAAGTCGCTGAAGGCCGTCTGGCCCCAGCGGAGGAACTGGTACCGCTCGCCGTTGCGCTCGTACTCGATCTCGACGTTGCGCTCGAGCGCGTTCTCCGAGCCGAAGAGGTCGGCGATGACGGAGTGGTCGATCACCATCTCGGCGGGCGAGAGCGGGTTGATCTTGTTGGCATCGCCGCCGAGGGCCGTGACGGCCTCGCGCATCGTGGCGAGGTCGACGATGCAGGGCACACCGGTGAAGTCCTGCATGACCACACGCGCCGGCGTGAACTGGATCTCGGTGTTGGGTTCGGCCGCGGCATCCCACGATCCGAGAGCCTCGATCTGCGCCTTGGTGACGTTCGCGCCGTCCTCGGTGCGAAGCAGGTTCTCGAGGAGGACCTTGAGGCTGAAGGGGAGCTTGTCGAAACCCGGCACCGTGTCGATGCGGAAGATCTCGTAGTCGGTGCTGCCGACCGTCAGGGTGCTCTTGGCACCGAAGCTGTTCACCGTGGACACGAATCCGTCTCCTTCTATTCGGATGGGGGCGACAGGCGCCTCCATCTTGCTCGCCAGCGAGCCCCTGCGGCTAGCAAGGCAGACCTAACCAGTCTGCTCCGCTCGACCCATGGGCGGAAGCCTGCAATTTATCTTGATGTCAAGATAAATCTATCACGACTGAGACGGCTTCTCCGCCTGCGGCGCGCGCGGATACAGCGCACGCACGACGAGCCAGGTGACCGCGATGAGCGGTGCGAACAGCGGGAGTCCCATGATGAGCTTGAGGGTGCCGAGCACGGCAACCTCGTTCGCGAGATAGAGCGGCAGCTGCACGGCGAGACGGGCGAAGAAGAGCGCGGCCCACGCGACTCCGAGCCAGAGGAAGGCCCGGCGCTTGCGGCGGTCCTTCCGCCAGGCGGTACCCTCGCCCATGAGGAATCCGACCGCGAGGCCGATGAGCGACCAGCCGATCAGCGCCGATACGAGCATCGCCGTGCCGTACGCGGCGTTCGTGATGAGGCCGGGGACGAAGTTGTCGGCGCCGCGTCCGGTGAACAGCGCGAGGCCCGCAGCAGCGGCGGCTGCCACGAGGCCGCCGATCGCGGCGGACGGCGGCGACTTCTGCAGCAGCCGGACCACCGTGAAGACAGCGGCGAGACCGACCGAGACACCCAAGGAGAGGATCAGCGGCTCGGGGCGGACGGTGAAGATGATGACGAATGCGAGGCTCGGCAGGACGGATTCCAGGATGCCGCGCACGCCCCCGATCGCCGACCAGACGACCTGACGGGTCGCCCCCGACGTCGCGGGATCGAGGCCCGCGCGGCGCGCAGCACCTCCGAGCGCGGCACCGAGGACCTCTGACGCGCTCTGCTCGCGTTCGGGCTCGGGCGCCGGCGGGGTCAGCGGCGTGCTCACGCCGAGCCCGGAGTCGCCGGCATCTTCAGCGGGATGAGGTCGCGCGGCGGCATCGGCGCGCCTCCGCGCACGACCACGATCGAGCGGAACAGGTCCTCGACCTTCGCTGCGGCATCGAGGTCGGATGCCGCGGCTCCGCCGATCACGCCGCGCAGGAACCAGCGGGGGCCGTCGATGCCGATGAAGCGCGCGAGTCGAAGCTCGGAGCCCTCACTGGCGGGCGCAGGCACCTCGGCGAGCAGCTCCTTGCCCAGGGGACCCTCGCGCTCCTCGACGCGGCCACCCTGCGCTCGGACCTGGTCGCGGAGCTGCACGCGCGTCTCGTCCCACAGACCGCCGGATCGCGGCGCCGCGAACGGCTGCACCTGCAGCGACGACTCGGCATAGTCGAGACCGACAGCGACGATGCGCTTGGACTGCTCCTCGACCTCGAGACGCAGGTTCAGCCCCTCGCGCGGCAGGATCTTGATGCCGCCGAGATCGATGTACGGGCGGACCGGGTTGGCCTCGGAGTCGTCGAACGGCCCGTCGGTCGCGCGGTTCGCGGGTGCGGACTTCGAGGGAGTCGCGTTGTTGTCAGTCATGGACCTGTCCTGCCGGGGTCGAGTGGGTTCCTGCCTGGTAGCCGGTCGAGCCGAAGCCGCCTTCGCCGCGGACGCTCTCGGGCAGCTCTTCGACCGGGATGAACGTGGCTCGGGTCACGGGCATGACGATCAGCTGCGCGATGCGGTCGCCGACGGCCACATCGTACGCGCTGTGGATGTCGGTGTTGATCAGACTCACCTTGATCTCGCCGCGGTAGCCCGCATCGACGGTTCCGGGAGAGTTGACGATCGAGATGCCGTGCTTGGCCGCGAGTCCGCTGCGCGGCACGACGAAGGCGGCGTACCCCTCCGGCAGCGCGATCCGCACGCCGGTCGCGACGAGAGCGCGCTCCCCCGGGGCGAGATGCACGGCCTCGGCGGCGACCAGATCCGCTCCCGCATCGCCCGGATGGGCGTAGCCGGGCACGACAGACGCGATAATGGGGACATCCACGGAATCAGTCACCCCACGAGGCTAATGCAGAACACCGCCCCCGACGCGCGAGTCCGCTACCGCGAGCGGCTGTCGCCGAGCCTCTGGTTGCTCGTGACGATCGCTCTCGCCGGACCGATGGTCGCTCTCATCTTCATCCCCGCCGGATCGACGGTGGCTCTCGCGATCGGCGTCGCCGTCTCGGCGCTGCTGGTCGCCGGGGCGATAGCGCTCACGCCCGTCGTCTCGGTCGAGGGCGACGAGCTCCGCGCGGGACGCGCGCACATCGAGGTGCACCACCTCGGCCGGCCCGTGCCGCTCACCGGCGAAGAGGCGCGCCAGGCCCGTGGCCCGGCTCTTCCCGCACGCGGCTGGCACCTGGTCCGCGGGGGCATCGACGGCGTCGTCGTGGTGCCGAACGTCGACCCTGACGATCCGGTCACGGCTTGGACCATCTCGACCCGCACGCCCGACCGTCTCGCCGCCGCGATCGAGGCCGCGCGCTCCTGACCCGGCGGCGCGGTCGGCCCCGAAACGACAACGCGCCCCTGACCGAAGTCGGGGGCGCGCACGTCTCGCTCGGATGCGCTCAGGCAGCGCACTCCTTGCAGATGGGGCCGTCGGGCCCCTCGTGGTCGAGCTGGGAGCGGTGCTTCACGAGGAAGCAGCTCATGCAGGTGAACTCGTCCTGCTGCGCGGGCAGCACGACGACATCGAGCTCGAGGTCGGACAGGTCGGCACCGGGGAGGTCGAAGCTGGACGGGTTGTCCGCATCCTCGTCTCCCGTGGAGCCGGAGTTCTTGTCCGGCACACGCTCCTTGAGGGCTTCGATCGACTCGGAGTCGTCTTCACTCTTGCGGGGAGCGTCGTAGTCGGTTGCCATATGGAGAATCTCCACTTTCATGCGAGTGGGTGGTGCGCCGTCGGGGTAATCGGCGGCCATAGTTTGCACGACCGTGGGTGAATAAGCAAATGCCCGCGGGTGCGACAGAGCAAACTCGCGGCACGCCCGCTGTATTCCCCCGTCGGACGGCCGCCGCGTGACAGCATGAACGCACAGCCACAAGAGGGGCATTCGCATGGAAAACGTCACCATCGTCGGCACCGAAGCAGGGGTCCTGGTACTCGCCACCGAGTCGGGCGAGCGGTTCGCGCTGCCCATCGACGACGTCCTGCACAGGGAGATCCGTCGGGCGACGAGACAGAGCGAGCCGGCGACGCAGCGTCTCGCGGCCAGCCCTCGCGACATCCAGGCGCAGATCCGCGCGGGGCTGACAGCACCCGAGGTCGCCGAGCTGCTCGGCATCGACGTCGAGGACGTCGAGCGCTTCGAAGGTCCCGTCCTCGCGGAGCGCGAGCACGTGATCGGGCAGGCGCTCGCCGTGCCCGTCCTCATCGGCAGCGACGTCGAACCGGATGCGCAGCCCACCTTCGGCACCGCGATCCGCGCGAAGCTCGCCGACGTCGAGGCATCGGCCGAGCGCTGGGCGAGCTGGAAGGAGGATCGCACCTGGATCATCAAGCTCGAGTTCACCGCGAACGAGGTCGAGCACGACGCCCGCTGGTCGTTCGATCCTCGTCGCAGCGCCCTCGCGCCGCTGAACGCGGACGCCACGCAGCTGTCGCGCCAGGGATCGCTGCCCGAGGGTCTCATCCCCCGCCTCCGTGCCGTGGAGTCCGAGCGCACCACCTCGCCGTACAAGGACGACAGCCGGTTCGACTCCGGCGCCTTCGGCCCGCGTCTCGTTCCGACCCCGCCGGTCGACGCCGAGGGCGAGGAGTCGTCGCAGCCGGAGCGATCGTCGTCCGCGGTGCAGGATGCCGCGACCAAGCGCGCACCGGAGTCGACGAGCACCAGCCCCGAGACCGCCGACCTCCTCGAGGCCCTCCGTCGCCGCCGCGGCCAGCGCGAAGCCGCGCCGCTGCTCGAGGAGACCGACGAGGACGAGACGGACTCGAATCCGATCGCGCTCTTCGATGCCTTAGAAGTGCCCGAGCAGCCGCAGGAGGAGCCGGAGCCCGAGCCCTCCCCGGAGCCGGCGAACGACGGCGGCAGCCGGCGTCGACGCCGCAACGCCATGCCGTCCTGGGATGAGATCGTCTTCGGAGCCCGCACCGACGAGTGACGGCCTGACGTCAGCGGGCGAAAGCTCCCAGACGCAGCAGCGGGACCTGACGCTCCTCCGGGGTCAGAGCACCGTGCTGTCCGACCATGCCCCGGTTCCGCTGGTCCGCAGCGGTCCCGTCGTACACCGCGACGTTCCCTCGGGAGACGATGAGGACGTCGCCGATGCGGGATGCCGCGGCATCCGTCACCACCGGTCCGAAGAGTCCCGCCCTGACCGCATCTTCGCGCGTTCCCACGTCCGCGAACCCCTCGAGGTCGCTGCGCCACCGCGCCGTCACCGCCGCGGCATCCGCATCCGGTTCGAGATAGGCGTGCAGCATCCGCGGCTCGCCGCCGAGGTGCCGCACTCCCTCGAGGTGCTCGGCTTCGAGCACGACCTGTCGGTGCGCGGGCACGTCGACCATGCCGTGGTCCGCGGTGACGATCACGCCGACGCCAGGAGGCACTCGCACGGAGAGCGCTGAATCGAGCTCCTCGAGCGCGGCGATCCAGTGCGGCGAGTCGACGCCGTGCCGGTGACCCGCCTTGTCGACCTCCGGCAGGTAGCAGTACACGAGGGAGCCGGGATGCCGTTCGGCGAGGTCGTACGCGACGCGCACCCGGTCCGCCGGAGCCTCCGCCGACACGAACTCGGCGCCGCGCAGGGTGGCACGGGTGAACCCGCTGCGAGCGTAGGCGGCGACACCGACCGCGAATGCCCGGCGCCCGTCGGCGGATGCGCGCTCGAACACCGTCGCGGCCGGCTGCCACGCGAGTGGGTCGATGCCCTCGCTCTCCCACCCGGACAGCTGATTGACGAGCAGGTCGCGCTCACGGTCGAGCACCCGGTATCCGACGAGGCCGTGCTCCCCCGGCCAGACCCCCGTCAGCAGGCTGGTGAGCGCCGCGGCGGTGGTCGACGGGAACACGGTGTGCGCGACGTCCTTCTTGGCCATCCCCGCCGTGAGCGATCGGGCGTGCCCTGCGTGCGCGCGAAGGGTGATGGCGCCCAGACCGTCGATGAGCACGAGGACGACGGACTCAGCGCGCGGCAGGGCCTTCGATTCGCCGCGGAGTGCGGCGAACAGCTCGCCCGCCACCCCGACGACGCTCCGGGTTGCGAGCGACTCGGGCGGTAGCATGAGGGACATCCGAGCCAGTCTGACACAGGCTCCGCCACGCCCTCAGCCCCGCATCACCCAGGATGGCCATGCCGAAGACCCCGCCGCCCGAGCTCGCCCCGGAGAGAATCCAGGAGATCGATCTCGAGAGTGAGATGCAGGGGTCCTTCCTCGAGTACGCCTACTCCGTGATCTACTCCCGGGCTCTGCCCGACGCGCGCGACGGTCTCAAGCCGGTGCAGCGGCGCATCCTCTTCCAGATGGCTGAGATGGGTCTGCGCCCCGATCGCGGACACGTCAAGAGCGCGCGCGTCGTCGGCGAGGTGATGGGAAAGCTGCATCCGCACGGCGACTCCGCGATCTACGACGCGTTGGTGCGCCTTGCTCAGGACTGGGCGCTCCGCGTCCCGCTCGTCGATGGACACGGCAATTTCGGCTCGCTCGACGACGGCCCTGCCGCCGCCCGCTATACCGAGGCCAGGCTGGCCGCTCCGGCGACCGCGCTCACCCAGGATCTCGACGAGGACGTCGTCGACTTCATCCCGAACTACGACGGACAGTTCCAGCAGCCGGCGGTGCTGCCCGCCGCTTTCCCGAATCTCCTCGTGAACGGCGCGAGCGGCATCGCGGTCGGCATGGCGACGAACATGGCACCGCACAATCTCATCGAGGTCGTGGCCGCAGCGACGCACCTTCTCGAGCATCCTGATGCCACGACCGAGGAGCTCATGGAGTTCGTCCCCGGTCCCGACTTCCCCTCCGGCGGCATCCTCATGGGACTCGACGGAGTGAAGGACGCCTATACCAACGGGCGCGGCGCGCTCAAGGTGCGCGGCAAGGTGTCGGTGGAGTCCCTCGGGCCGCGGCGCACCGGCATCGTCGTATCCGAGCTCCCCTACATGGTCGGCCCCGAACGCCTCATCGAGAAGATCCGTGACGCCGTGCAGTCGAAGAAGCTCCAGGGCATCAGCGACGTCACCGATCTCACCGACCGCAACCACGGCCTCCGGGTCGCGATCGGCATCAAGACCGGCTTCGACCCGAACGCTGTGCTGGAACAGCTCTACCGGCTCACTCCGCTCGAGGACTCGTTCAGCATCAACAACGTCGCACTCGTCGATGGACAGCCGCGCACGCTCGGCCTCAAGGAGATGCTCAGCGTCTACGTGAGCCACCGCATCGAGGTCATCACGCGCCGGAGCCGCTATCGGCTCGCCCGGCGCGAAGAGCGTCTGCACCTCGTCGAGGGACTGCTCATCGCGATCCTCGACATCGACGAGGTCATCCAGGTCATCCGCTCGTCCGATGACTCCGAGCAGGCGCGAACGCGGCTGCGCACCGTCTTCGACCTCAGCGAGCCGCAGGCGGAGTACATCCTCGAACTGCGTCTGCGCCGTCTGACGAAGTTCTCGCGCATCGAGCTCGAGAGCGAGCGTGACGCGCTGCAGGCCGAGATCGCCTCGCTTCGCGAGCTGCTCGGCAGCGACGTGCTTCTGCGCGCGGCGGTGGCGAAGGAGCTGGATGCCGTCGCCGACGCCTACGGCACGCCGCGTCGCACCCTGCTGATGAACGCCGCCCCGCCGAAGCCGCGATCGACGAAGGGCGCAGTCGATCTGCAGATCGCCGACGCGCCGACCGTCCTCGTCCTGTCGACGACGGGTCGCGCCGTACGGGTCGACCTCGCGGAGGGACAGCAGCTCACCGCCCCGACCCGTCGCAGCAAGCATGACGCGATCCTCGCGACCATCGACACCACAGTGCGCGGCGAGATCGGCGCGCTCACGACCGAAGGCCGCGTCCTGCGGTTCTCCCCCGTCGATCTCCCGTCGGTCCCCTCGTCGTCGGTGCAGCTCGCCGCCGGCACGCCGCTGCGCGACTATCTGGGGATCACCACGCGCGGTGAGCGCATCCTCGGCTTCGTGCGGTTCGACAGCGACACCCCGATCGCGATCGGCACGGCCCAGGGAACGGTCAAGCGCATCGTCCCGTCCGCTCTCCCGGTGCGTCCGCACATCGAGGTGATCGGCATGAAGCCCGGTGACACGATCGTCGGGGCGGCAGAGGCCGCCGACGACGCCGAGCTCGTGTTCGTGACCACAGACGCGCAGCTGCTGCGCTTCTCCGCCTCGACCGTGCGCCCCCAGGGCGCTCCGGCGGGCGGCATGGCCGGCGTCAAACTCGGCTCGGGAGCCTCGGTGCTGTTCTTCGGCGCGGTCTCGCCCGGAACGGATGCCGTCGTCGCGACCGTCTCGGGCGCCGAGAGCGCTCTGCCCGGGACCGACCCGGGGCGGGTGAAGGTCTCCGCCTTCGCCGAGTACCCGGCGAAGGGTCGTGCCACCGGCGGCGTGCGCGCCCACGCCTTCCTGAAGGGTGAGGATCGTCTCACGGTCGCCTGGGTGGGCCCGGCGCCGGCGCAGGCGGTCGACCCCACCGGAGCGGTCCGCAAGCTGCCCGACGCCGGCGCTCGTCGCGACGCGTCCGGCCAGCCGGTCGACGGCGTGATCGGCAGCATCGGACGCACTCTGATCTGACCGGTCCGGAGTCCGGGGACGCTGTGTTCTCCGAGACGACTCTCAGCGCGGTCCTTTCAAAGTCGGAGTGCGAGGATGTTCGCGGTGAGCCCTGCCGCCGTGCCGCAGAGGATGACGGTATCGCCACGGCCGATACGTCCCGCATCGAGCGCTCGCGCGAGCATGAACGGGACGGAGGCGGACACCATGTTCCCGAACCCCGTCACCTCGTCGATCCGACGATCGGCGGGGATGCCGAGGCGGTCGAGCATCGGACCGAGCGCCGCCGACGCCTGGTGGGGCACCCAGAGCGCGATGTCGTCGTAGGCGATGCCGGAGCGGTCGTGGAAGTCCGCGAAGAAGTCGGGCAGCACGCGCATCATCGCCAGCAGCGCACGTCTGCCGTCCATGTCGAACAGGTAGTCCGCGGGCTCGGCATCCGCGTAAGCCTGCGCAGGGGAACGCGACAGGCCGCCGCGGATCTCGGTGTCGTGGGCGTACGTCGGCCACGTGCGCTGCGCACTCGCGATCACCCCCGTCGCCGGGCCGGCGGAGCGACGGAGCACCACGGCCGCGCCCGCATCGCTGAAGAGCTCGTAGCTCTCGCGCTGGGCGGGGTTGAGGAACCGGGACCCGACATCGCCCGAGACGATGAGCACCGTCTCCGCGTCGCCTGTGTCGAGGTATCGGGAGGCGACGTCGACCGCGGTGATGAAGCTCGTGCAGGTCGAGTTCACATCGAAGGCGGCGGCGTGACCGGTGAGAGTGAGGCGCTCGAGCACCAGCGCGGCCGTGCACGGGATGGGCTGGACCCCGGCCGCGGAGGCCCCGATCACCAGGTCGATCTCGTCGGCGGCGATTCCGGCCTTCGCCAGCGCGCGCTCCGCCGCCTCGACGAGCAGGTCGAGGTGGGACACGTCATCGGAGATGCGATACCGCACCTCGTCGCCGAATCGCACGGTCCGCTCTGGCAGCGATGTCCCCCAACCGACGATCTCGCAGTTCCTCATCCCGTTCCGCTCCCCCAGTCCCGCACCACGCGGCGCAGCTTCACCGCCGGGTCGCGCTCATACCGCACGAACACGACCTCCGGTCGTTCGCAGTCGAGCCGGTCGGCCAGACCGTCGACCTCCGCGACGACGCTGCGCCGCGATCGATCATTCACCACGTCGAGCGCGATCTCGAGTCGCGACGCGGCGGTCTGCACGACCCGGTACTCGTCGAAGCCCTCGGCGAAGAGCAGGGCCCGTGCCATGACGTCGGCGAACACGGGCACCGCGCCGCCCTCCCGTCCGCGGAACAGAAGGGTGTCGCCCTCGCGGCCCTCGATGCGGTCGATGGCGGCCAGGGCACTGCCGCAGGAGCACCGCTCGGCCTTCGCGCGCAGCACGTCGCCGAGCCGATAGCGCACGATCGGCTGGGCTCGCCGCCGCAGATCGGTCACGATCGGGACGAAGCGCTCGGCATCCAGCGGCTCCCGCTCGAACAGCACCGCGTCCTCGTTGAGGTGGATCACGCCGTGTTCGCAGGTGTGGGCGAGGAATCCCTCGGTGCACTGGTAGAGCTGGTGAAGAACGGGCTGTCGAAGGGCCTTGCGAATCCGGTCGGCGTCGGCGAGCTCGAGCACCTCCGCGACGGAGTAGACCTTCTGCGGCACGACGTCGAACGCTCCCGCCTGCGCAGCCTCGGCGATCACGCGCAGCACCGAGGGCGGCGCGACGAGGATGGTCGGTCGATACTGCTGCAGCCGCGCGACGTTGCCGGCCATGTCGGCGTACACGTCGAAGTAGCGGAACGAGACGGCGCGCGAGCGGACGGACTCGTACAGGGTGTTGTCCGCACGGAGGAAGAGCGCGATGCGATGACCGAGCAGGTTGCCGCGAGGCAGAGTCCGGGCGAGCACGGTGCCGACCCACGCGTCGCGCTCTGCCGGGCTGACGAGGAAGAGCCCGCGATGACCGCTCGTCCCGCTGGAGAGCCCGACCGAGTTCGCGCCGAGATCGGCGTCGAACTCGCGTGACCGCTCGTTCGCGATCGCGAGCTCGAGCGCCTCGTCCCGTCTCGCTCCGACGGTGTTCATGGCGTCGAAGTGCGCCATCATGACACGCTTGTCCATGAGAGGGAGTGCGTCGAAGGTGCGGTCGGCCAGAAGGTCGCGGAAGTACGGCGACCGCCGGCGCAGGAAGCGAAGATGCCGCTTCAGCAGACGGCGCTGACGCCTGTCGACCGCCCGACGTGATCGCAGCGGTCTGAGCCACCGCACGGCGGCGAACTCTCTCAGGATGCGAAGGGTCGACATCAGTCCAGCAGGTCTCTCTCGCGGAGCGGATCGTGACTGCAGACGACGTTCACGCCGGCGTCGGCGAGGAGCGAGACCGTGCGCGCGGTCCGCAGATACGCGTCGGCGTCGAACTGCACAGCGCGGGGGACCGCGCGAAGACGCTGCGCCTTCGGGAGCAGGTCGCTCCCCCACGCGGCGTCCCCCGCGAGCAGGACGCGGCCGTCGACGAGCGCGCCCAGGTGCCCGTCGGCGTGGCCGGGGAGATCGACGAGCAGGTACTGGTCGTCGCCGAAGAGGTCGACCGCGAAGATCTCGACCCCGCCGACCTCCCTCGAGGAGAACTCGTCGTCGCAGAGGACCCGCACGGCGGCATCACCGAACCACTCGGGCAGCAGACCGGTCAAGACGCCGCTGCGCAGGGTCGGTGTGGCGAGCGTACGCAGCATCCCTTCGCTCACGACGAACGTCGCCCCGGGGAACCGCCGTACACCGCCCACGTGGTCGGGATGCAGATGAGACAGCACGACGTGCGTGACGGATGCCGGGTCGACCCCGTCCTCGCGCAGTCGCGCGGCCACGTCGTCCTCGTCATCGACGCGTGGCGGCAGGAGCCGCCGATACACGGAGCCGCGCCATCCGGTGCGCCATTCCCCGGTGGCGTAGCCGGTGTCGAAGAGGACGCGTCGCCCGTTCTCTCCGTCGTAGAGGAACACGCCGGATGGGAACCGGCGTCGCTCGCGCGGCGCGCCGCGGAACATCGCGGCGAGGTCGTGCGAGGTGCTGCCGCAGACGTAGTGCCGCAGACGCCGGTTCATGCCGCGCTCCGAAGGTCGGCGGCGACAGCCGCGAGGGCATCGTCCAGCGTCACGGTCGGCACGTAGCCGAGATCCCTCCTGGCGCGGGAGATGTCGAGCGTCTGCGAATACGCGATGGTGCTCAGCGTGTAGCGCGTCAGGGCCGGCTCCGGTCGACCCGGCAGGATGCGGCAGACCGCCTCCAGCGATGCCGCCGCCGCCCAGGCCGCCCGCCGATTCGCGACGCGGAAGCGCGGCTGCGCGCCCGCGAGCGCGAGCAGCCGTTCGAGGAGATCCCGGAACGGCCTGGGCTCCCCGTTCGTGACGTTGTACACACCCCCGTTCGGATCGCCCGCAGTGAGGGCGAGCCGCAGCGCCGACGCGACGTTCTCGACTGCGGTGACGTCGATGAGATTCTGTCCACCGTCGAAGAGCGGCACCCCGAATCGGGCGTGCACGTCGAGCAGCCGCGGGACGAGGCTGGGGTCGCCGACGCCGATGAGTCCTCGCGGACGAACGATGACGAGTTCCCTGATCTCGTCACGACGCCGAGCGCTCTGCAGCAGCTGCTCGGCGAGGATCTTCGACCGGATGTACCCGTTGAGCCGGTTGCCGGTGTTGACATCGCGCTCACGGATGTCCGTCCGGTCCCGTGCCGCGGCGTAGATGCTCGGCGACGACACGTGCACGACTCGACGCGCTCCGTTGCGTCGGGCGAACTCCGCGACGTGCGCGGCGCCGTCGACGTTCGCCTGCCGGAACTCCGACCACCTCCCCCACGGCGTCGACAGGGCAGCGCAGTGGATGACGGCATCCACCGGCAGCTCGCGCGATCTCAGCGACGCGAGATCTCCAGGCACACGATGGACCTCATCGACGAGGTCGCCCAGTCGGGAGGCGTTCCGCCCCGCGGCGAACACCTCGAACCCATGGTCGCGCAGATCGCGCAGGACATAGCCGCCGAGGAACCCCGTCGCCCCCGTCACCAGCACGCGGGCTCCGGACATGACCTTCACCCTAGCGGCCCTAGTGTGGTCGGATGCGCATCGCCATGGTGACCGACTACTACCTGCCGACACTCGGCGGCGTGCAGACCGTCATCAAGGCCCATCGGGAGGCACTGGAACAGGCGGGGCACGATGTCTTCGTCTTCGCGCCGCTGGCGTCCCCGAGCACGGACCCACGGATCATCCGGCTTCCCACGGCTCGCGGATTCGCACCGGACGGATACCCGTTCACGTGGCCACCCACCGCAGCGGCGACCTCCCTGAACGACGCGCTGCGCGACCTCCGCGCCGACGTCATCCACGTGCACACGGAGATGTTCGCCGCGCTCGCCGGCTTCGAGGCGGCTCGTGCCCTCGGCATCCCCGTGGTGCAGACGATGCACGGCCGCATCGACGTGTACACGCGCTCGGTGCTGCCCCTGCCGTCTGTCACGACCGCGCTGCTAGCGGCCCTGCACCGTCGCCGGATGCCGCACGACCGCGCGGCGACCGATGCGAGAGCACCGTACGCCCGCACACGCCAGGCCAGGCGCATGTGGCGGCTGATGGTGAGTCAGGCCAATAACGCCGACCACGTCATCGTCCCGTCCTCGCACTTCGCCGAGAAGCTCGTCGCGCAGGGCGTTCACACGCCGCTGACGGTCCTCTCCAACGGACTCGAGGACACGGTACTGGGTGCCGTCGGCATGCCCGCCGTGCGTGAGCCCACCGCCGCCGAGCCGCTGCAGGTGATGTGGTGCGGCCGCCTGTCCCCGGAGAAGCGTCCCGACGTGTTCGTCGACGCCGTGCATCGGACTCCCGGCATCGTGGCGCACATGTTCGGAGACGGCATCTCCCGCGCATCGGTGGCCCGCTCGGCCGCGCGCATCGACGACGACCGTCTGACGGTTCACGGCGCCGTGCCCCAGTCCCTGGTCCTGAAAGCCATGCGCGATGCGCACGTGCTGGTCTCCAGCTCGCTCGACTTCGACAATCAGCCGATGGTGATCCTCGAGGCCGTCGCGTCCGGTCTCCCCGTGGTCGTCGCCGATCCCGACCTCGTGGAGACCTTCCCGACCGGCGCGGGCATCGTGACGGATTCACCGGATGCCGCGGGGCTGAGCGCGGCGCTCTCAGACCTTCGCGACGACCCGACCCGCATCACCGCGCTGAGCCGCGCCGCCGTCGCTCAGCGCGAGAGCGTGGCGCAGGCCACGCATCGCGATGCGCTCGTCGAGGTCTACCGCTCGGCGATCAGGCGTCGATCGACTCGCGAGACAGCCGACCCGACGAGTCGATGATGAACTCGCGCCGCGGCGCGACTTCGTTGCCCATGAGCAGCTCGAACACGCGGCCGGCGGCCTCGGCATCCTCCATGCGCACTCGACGCAGCAGGCGACCGCCGCGGTCCATGGTCGTGGAGGCCAGCTGCTCGGCATCCATCTCCCCGAGACCCTTGTAGCGCTGGATCGGTTCGTGCCACCGCTTGCCCGCCTTGCGGAGCTTGGCGAGGAGCGCGTGCATCTCCTGCTCGCTGTAGGTGTAGATCGTCTCGTTCGGCTTCGAGCCGGGATTGATGACGATCACGCGGTGCAGCGGCGGCACCGCGGCGAAGACTCGGCCGTGTTCGATGAGCGGCCGCATGTAGCGGTAGAACAGCGTCAGGAGCAGGGTGCGGATGTGCGCGCCGTCGACGTCGGCGTCGCTCATCAGGATGATCTTGCCGTAGCGTGCGGCGTCGATGTCGAAGCTCCGGCCTGAACCGGCGCCGATCACCTGGATGATCGAGGCGCACTCGGCGTTCGACAGCATGTCGCCGACCGACGCCTTCTGCACGTTGAGGATCTTGCCCCGGATCGGCAGGAGCGCCTGGAACTCGCTGTTCCGCGCGTTCTTGGCCGTGCCGAGAGCCGAGTCGCCCTCGACGATGAAGAGCTCGCTGCGCTCGACGTCGTTCGTGCGGCAGTCGACGAGCTTGGTCGGCAGCGTCGAGGACTCGAGCGCGTTCTTGCGCCGCTGCGTCTCCTTGTGAGCACGCGCTGAGACGCGCGCCTTCATCTCTGCGACGATCTTGTCGAGCAGCTGCGTGGCCTGGCTCTTGTCGTCGCGCTTGGTCGACGCGAAGCGCGCCGCGAGGTCCTTCCGGATCACCTGAGCGACGATCTGGCGCACCGCCGGAGTACCGAGCACCTCCTTGGTCTGACCTTCGAACTGCGGCTCGGGCACGTTGACGGTGAGCACGGCGGTGAGACCGGCGAGCACGTCGTCCTTCTCCAGCTTGTCGTTGCTGCCGACCTTGAGCCGACGCGCGTTCTGCTCGACCTGCGCACGCAGGACCTTGAGCAGCTCCTGCTCGAAACCCTGCTGATGCGTGCCGCCCTTGGGTGTGGAGATGATGTTGACGAAGGAACGGGTGATCGTGTCGTAGCCGGTTCCCCAGCGCATCGCGATGTCGACGGCGCACACGCGCTCGACCTCGGTGGCCACCATGTGCCCGTCCGCCTGCAGCACCGGCACGGTCTCGGTGAAGGTCCCCTCACCCTGGATACGCCAGGTGTCGGTCACCGGCGCGTCGGTCGCGAGGTACTCGACGAACTCCGAGATGCCACCCTCGTAGAGGTACGAGGTCTCGTCGGTCTTCGACTCCCCTTCCGCGTGGTCGCCCTTCGCCCGCTCGTCACGCACGACGATCTCGAGGCCGGGAACGAGGAACGCCGTCTGCCGCGCACGCGTCTCGAGCTCGCCCAGCTGGAACGCCGCGTCCTTCGTGAAGATCTGACGGTCGGCCCAGTAGCGCACACGCGTTCCGGTGACGCCACGCGGAGCCTTCCCGATGACCCGCAGCTCGCTGTTCTGCTCGAACGGCGTGAACGGCGCGTCCGGGCGCTTCTCCCCCTTGTCGGCGAAGGTGCCGGGCTCGCCGCGGTGGAACGACATCGCGTAGGTCTTGCCGCCTCGGTCGACCTCGACGTCGAGGCGCTCCGAGAGCGCGTTCACGACGGAGGCACCCACACCGTGCAGGCCGCCGGATGCCGCGTAAGATCCGCCGCCGAACTTCCCACCGGCGTGCAGCTTCGTGTAGACGACCTCGACGCCGGTCAGACCGGTGCGAGGCTCGACGTCGACGGGGATGCCGCGCCCCCGGTCGTGCACCTCGACGCTGCCGTCATCATGCAGGATGACGTCGATCTTCGACCCATTGCCGGCGACGGCCTCGTCGACGGCGTTGTCGATGATCTCCCACAGACAGTGCATCAGACCCGGGGAGCCGTTCGACCCGATGTACATGCCAGGGCGCTTGCGGACGGCCTCGAGGCCTTCGAGCACCTGGAGATGATGGGCGGAATACTCGGCGGTCACAATCTCCGATTCTATTCTCGGGGGCGGACACCGGCCGCTCGACACTCCCCGTACACGACCACTCCGCGTCCAGTCGACGACCGGCGCGTACGCTCCGAGCGAAACACGCCGTCAACCGGGCATGCATACAGGTGCAGCGTGGTTGTATTGATCACGCCCACCAGCGAACCCGACACCTAGGAGGCACCGAAGATGAACGCAACGACCGAACGTGAGACCTCCGCCGTCGAGTTCCGCCTGACCGCCATGGATCGATGCGATTCCTGCGGCGCTCAGGCCTACATCGCGGCCGAGGTCAATGGCTCCGAACTTCTCTTCTGCGCGCACCACGGCCGCAAGTACGAGGAGAAGCTCCGCAGCGTCGCCACCAGCTGGCACGACGAGACCTCGCGTCTCGTCGACGCCGTCTGACCCGCCGACCCCGCACGAGTCGACACGGAGCCCGTCGAATGACGGGCTCCTTCTGTCTGTGCTCGTGCCGAGTCAGTCGACGACGACCCGGCGGATGCGCGAGGTCAGCCGCGTGAGGATCTCCTCGCCGACCGTGCCGATCCGCTCGGCCAGGGTCGTCGCGCTCGACTCCCCGTGGTCGCCGGCTCCGAAGATCCAGACCGGGTCCCCGACAGCGGCGCCGGGCCAGATCGAGACGGCCGAACTCGTCTCGCCGACGCGCACGAGAGTGCGCGCCCCGGCGGGTGTGCCGATCGCCGAACCGGCGAGCAGCGACGGGATACCGTCGAAGGACCCGATCGCGACAGTGACCTCGTCACCGCGCACCTCCGTCACCGTCGCGACCAGCTCGGCGACGGGGGCGATGCCCTCGAGGTCAGGTCCGTCGGCGGAGCGGATGCCGTAGCAGAAGGCTCCGACGCGCGCCACCGTGCCCCGCAGCTCGGGGCGCCACCAGGACGCGGCGGATGCCGTCAGATGCAACGCATCAGGCACCTCGCCGGACCGACCGCTGATCTCGATCGCGCGCAGGAACTCGTGGCGAGCGTCGTCGTCCTCCTCGTCGCTGGCCTCCGCGAGGTGGCTCCAGATGCCGACGAGCGCCACGGCTCCGACCGCCTCCGCCCGGCGGACATCCGCGATGGTCTGTTCCCACTCCTCCGGCAGCAAGCCGTTGCGGTGCAGTCCGGTGTCGATCTTGAGGTGAATGCGCGCGCGGATGCCGAGCGCTGTCGCCCTCGAAATGACCGCCGACAGGTACTCCGAAGAGCCGACCCCGAGGTCGATGTCGTGGCGCAGCGCCTCGTCGATCTCGTCGTCGACCGAGGTCGCCCACGCGAAGATGCGTCCGTGCGCTCCGAGGATCTCCCGCACCCGTACTCCGCTGCACACGTCGTACGCGCCGAACCAGTCGACGCCTGCGGCGAGACCGGTCTCCACGGCCCAGGCCAGCCCGTGCCCGTACGCGTCGTCCTTCAGCACCATCATGAGCTCGGACGGGGCGATGCGGTCGCGCACCGCGGCGATGTTCCACGCCAGGCGCTCGGTCGAGAGTCGCAGCTCCGGGCGACTCATGCCTCCCACCTCCGGGCGGCGTGCGCGCCGGCGACGGCGATCAGCTCCCCCGCCGACAGCCCCGTGACCGAGATCCACCGGGCCAGGTTGGGACCTGCGGCCCCCGAGCCGCCGAAGTAGGTCACCTCGTCGCCGGTCGCGGCCCCGTCCGCGCTCTCCACGTCGACGACGCAGACGTCCATCGCGACGCGCCCGACGATCGGACGCATCGTGCCGCGGATCTCGACGTGCGCCGCGTTCCCGAGCGCTCGGACGATGCCCTGCGCGTAGCCGCCGGTGATGAGCGCCGCCGTGGTGTCGGCGATCGCACGATGGGTGTAGCCGTACGACACCGCATCCCCGGCCTTGAGCGGCTTCGTCGAGAGCACGCGGCCGACGAGGCGCATCACGGGCCGCGTCCGCACCGTGCCGTCGGCATCCGGCAGGCCGTAGAGCAGAGCGGGGTCGATGTCGGCCGAGCCGCTCGTCACGGCGGCGATGCCCTCGAGTGCCAGGGCCTCCGCCTCTGCGGCGGAGTCGACCAGCATCGCCTCACCGCCGGCAGCGGCCACTGCGTGGGCGACCCCGACGAGCCCGTGGCCCCAGGCATCGCGTCGGAGATCTGCGATCCGCCCTCCTCGCGACACCGCTTCGGATGCCGCAGCCGCCAACGCTGATCGCGAGATCACGGCCTGCGGGAGGGAGCTGGAAGTCGAATCACGCACCCGTCCAGCCTAACTCCGGGCTGCCAGGTTGCCCGGTGGGCCGCCCGTAGACTGGGAGCGACCGAAGAACTTGGAGATCCATGTCGCGCTTTTCCCCTGTGCCCCGTGTCCGCTACCTGCTGGAGCGCGCGCGCCGCATCGACGTCGGCTCCGTGCTCGAGCGCGCGAAAGAGGCCTCCGCGCAGCACGGCAAGGCTCTGCCGCTCGTGGTGGTCGATATGCTCTGGTCCGCCGGACGCCACAATGTCGGATTCCAGGACTACATCGACTACGACTTCGCGATCCTCACGAAGGCCGAGCGCGACACGTACATGACGCACCCGGTCTCGAACCAGATCTCTCAGCAGTACGACCACCCCGACTACCGCCACCTGTTTCACGACAAAGCGGAGTTCAACGGGAAGTTCGATGCTCTCCTGAAGCGCGAGTGGATGCTGATCACCGAGGGCAACGCCAACGAGCTCCGTGCCTTCACAGAGCGCCAGGGAACGATTGTCGTGAAGGAGACCCACGGTCAGGCCGGCACCGGCGTGCATCGCTATCACGCCGCCGACGTCACCGACTGGGACGCCTTCCACGCCGAGCTCCTGTCGAAGAAGCAGGTCCTCGTCGAGGAGGTCATCCGCCAGCACGACGACCTCGCGGCCGTCTGCCCCGGCACCGTCAACACCACCCGCGTCACCGCCTTCTTCGACGGAGAGAAGACCCACATCCTCGCCATCGCCCAGAAGTTCGGCCGTGGCGCGGTCAGCGACCAGATGAGCTTCGGCGGCTTCTACACGATGCTCGACGACGACGGCCACGCCGTCGGTCCCGGCTACGATTCGCACGGCCACGTACACGTCACGCACCCCGACTCAGGCTTCGTGATCGCCGACTTCCAGCTGCCGATGATGGACGAGGTGCGCACCTTCGTCGATCAGGCGGCCCGCGTCGTGCCGCAGGTGCAGTACGTCGGGTGGGACGTCGTCGTCACGCCGGACGGCCCCGTGCTCGTCGAGGGCAACTGGGGCGCCGGCGTCTATGAGAACAAGCCGAGCGTGACCGGCATCCGCACCGGTCACAAGCCGCGGTACCGCGCGGCCATCGGCTTCTGACTCCCCGCCCGTCTCGAGCACGACCAAGGCCCGGATGCCGAGTATCCGGGCCTTCGTCGTGTGCGCTGTCTGCCGGCGAGGCGCGCGTCACGCGACGCGAACGATCCCCATCGGCGTGGACTGACGCGCCTGACCGAGCGGGTTGTCGCCGAGGATCTGCACGAGGCGGCGCTCACCCGCCTTGTCGAGGGTGGATCCGAGGATGTTCCCGCCGATGTCGTTGATGTCGACCACCGCCACGTCGACTGTGCTGCCGACGAGCTTCTGCAGCCGCTGGGCGACCTCGCGTGGATTCTTCGGCCCGAGCACGACGGCCTCGTTGTACGGCGGGATCGTGTTCTTGGTGGGGCCGTCGATCGCCCGCGCCTTGTCGCCGGCGACGCGATAGAAGTCACCGCGCCGGCCGAAGGCCTTCGTGACGACCGAGACGCCCGCCGCGAAGAGGATGCGGAGCGTGCCGCACTCCCGGAGCGCCATCTCCATCGTCTCGGGCATGCCGAGGCCGATGCCGTAGGACGTCCGCACGACGTACCGCGAGAGGAAGCGCGCCAGCGGACGCGGCGTGATCTCGTCGAGGCGGTACGACCGGCCCTGCGTGATCGCGACGATCTTCTCGGTCACGAACAGCAGGTCACCCGGCTGAACGGCGTCCTTCGCGTACTCGGTCACGATGGCGTCGAGGTCGTCGTCGGGCATCACCACGCGGGTCTTGAGCGGGATGCGGGCGTACTTCTTCCCGTCGACGCTCGCCTCGAGCGCCTTGCCGTCGTTCGCCTGCATCACTCGAGGTAGTCCCGCAGCGACTGCGATCGGCTCGGGTGGCGCAGCTTCGCCATGGTCTTCGACTCGATCTGACGGATCCGCTCGCGGGTCACCCCGAAGGTGTCGCCGATCTGATCGAGCGTCTTCGGCTGTCCGTCGCCGAGGCCGAAGCGCATGCGGATCACGCCCGCCTCACGCTCCGACAGCGAGTCGAGCAGCTGCTCGAGCTGACGCTGAAGCATCGTGAACCCCACCGCGTCGGCCGGAACGACAGCCTCGGTGTCCTCGATCAGGTCGCCGAACTCGCTGTCGCCGTCTTCGCCGAGCGGAGTGTGCAGCGAGATCGGCTCGCGGCCGTACTTCTGCACCTCAATGACCTTCTCGGGCGTCATGTCGAGCTCGCGGCTGAGCTCCTCGGGAGTGGGCTCGCGGCCCAGATCCTGGAGCATCTGCCGCTGCACACGGGCAAGCTTGTTGATGACCTCGACCATGTGCACAGGGATGCGGATGGTGCGGGCCTGGTCGGCCATGGCGCGCGTGATCGCCTGGCGGATCCACCAGGTCGCGTAGGTCGAGAACTTGAAGCCCTTGGTGTAGTCGAACTTCTCGACGGCGCGGATCAGACCGAGGTTGCCCTCCTGGATCAGGTCCAGGAACTGCATTCCGCGGCCGGTGTAGCGCTTCGCGAGCGAGACGACGAGTCGCAGGTTGGCACCGAGCAGGTGGCTCTTGGCGCGCTGGCCGTCGCGCGCGACCCACTGCAGGTCGAGTCCGAGCTGGCCGGCCTTCTCGGCGGGCGACATCGCGGAGAGCTTCTCCTCGGCGAACAGGCCCGCCTCGATGCGCATCGCGAGCTCGACCTCTTCGGCCGCGTTCAGGAGCGCGACCTTTCCGATCTGCTTCAGGTAGTCCTTGACCGGGTCGGCGGTCGCACCGGTGATCTGCGTGGAGTAGACCGGAACGTCCTCGTCGTCGTTCGACGAGATGACGATAGCGCCGGTCGGCAGCGGCTCGGTGAACTTCGGCTTCGAGTCCTCTTCGTCCTCGTCCGCCTCGTCGGTCGCGCCGGCGACGGGAGCCTCGTCCTCTTCGACGATGTCGTCCGACTTCTTCTTCTTCGCGGGGGCGCGCTTGGCAGCGGCGCGCTGTGCAGCGGTCTTGGGCGCCGGCTTCTCGGCCGCCGTCTCCTCGACCTGCGCGTCGACCTCGGGGGCCTCGGCGCTCTTCTTCGTCCGGGTTTTCTTGGTCGTGGCAGGAGTCACGTTTCGCCTTTCACGGGGCCGCTGGCAGCCCCGGGCCATTTCGGACACTAGTAAGACCCTTGTCAAGTCCGATCTCCGAAAAGATCGATTGACAACGGGTCAGACTCCTAGTATCGCACACGTGAGGGGATGCGGATGCATTCCGGCGAAGTCGATCGACAGGAAAGTCAGCCGCGGCCGTTCTTGTCGTCGTCGCCCGTGGGACGAGTGGCCAGATACCGCTCCAGTTCGGCCGCCAGCTCGTCGGCGCTCGGCAGATCGCGTTCGTTGAACCCGCCTTCGTCGTACGAGTCGTCCTCCGGATCCCGACCGGCCATATACGCGTCGTAGCGACGCTCGAGGCCGTGCACCATCTGCTGCAACTCCTCGTTACCGAGCACCTGCTCGTCGACCCGGGCGAGGTAGTCCTCGCGGCGCTCCTGCACCTCGTCGAGGAGGATCACCAGACCCGTCGCCGCCATCAGCTTGTCGGCTGCCGCGATCACGGCATCCGGGTTCTCCGTCTCGGCCAGGTAGTGCGGCACGAGCAGGACGAACCCCACGACCCGTTCGCCCCGCTCCGCGAATCGGAACTCGAGGAGATGACCGGCCGTCGCCGGCACCTGCGTGCGCGGTCGCCACACCGAGTGCGCCACGGTGAGCTCGCGACGGTTGCCGCTGACGGTCGTGCCGATCGGACGCGTATGCGGCACCGGCATCGCGATCGAGTGCACCCAACTGAGACCGGACACCTCGAACTCCTCCGCCAGATCCAGCACCGTGCGGGCGAACTGGTTCCAGGCGAAGTCGGGCTCGTATCCCGCGAGTAGCAGGAACTTCTGCCCCAGGGCGTCGGTGGCGAGAGACAGCTCGAGGCGCGCGGGGCGGAACTCGGTGAGGTGGTCCTGGTCGAAGGCGATCACCGGTCGACGGGCACGGTAGTCGAGCAGCACGTCGTTGTCGAAGACGGCGATCGGCTGCGGAGAGGTGGTCTCGCGGAGGTGCTCGATGAGTCCGGAGACCGCATTGCCCGCGTCCGTGAAACCGGTCAGCAGCAGCACCAGGGGAAGGCCGCGCGGCACCGCCGGCGCGTTCGCGACACGTTCGTGGATCTCTCCGGAGAAGGGCATGTGTCCATGCTACGAGCAGCCGCGGACGGCGGGGCTGAGCGCGTCATGCTCAGAGCGAACACGCCGATCACGACCGCGGCCGACCACGCTCCTAGGATGGAGGCATGACGCTTCCCGCGCTCACGCGCACTACAGAACAGTTCCCCGGAAGCGCTGCAGACGCCGCAGTGCTCGTCATCTCCGAGATCACCGAATCCGGCGAAGAACTCGCCGCGTTCCCGGGTCTCGCCGACGCTCTCCGCGGGGTCGGGTTCAGCGGATCCGCTTCCGCGTTCGCCAGGGTCCACGTGCCGGAGGTCACCGCGATCCCCTTCGCGGTCGTCGGAGTCGGAGCCGAGCCGGATGCCGCGGCCGTGCGCAACGCGGTCGGCACGGCGCTGCGCACCCTCACCGGGTTCGATACCGTCTCGGTCCGACTCGTCCCCGGCATCGAGCAGCACGCGAACGCCGCCGCAGAGGGCGCCGTGCTCGGCGGGTACCGCTTCGACAGCTACAAGACCGACAAGGGCAAGAGCCGGGCGTCGTCCGTGCTGCTGCACGCGGAGCTCGACGACGACGCCGTCGCGAAGGCCGTCGCTATCGGCGATGCGGTGGCGCTCGTCAAGGACCTCGTCAACGTCCCCGCGGAATGGCAGAGCCCCGCACAGCTCGCGCAGAGCGCCGCCGACAGCGTCGCCGACCTCGACGTGACCGTCGAGATCCTCGACGAGGACGCACTGACCGAACAGGGCTTCGGCGGTATCCTCGGAGTCGCGCAGGGGTCGGACCGCCCACCACGCCTCGTGCGACTCGACTACGCCCCCGCGGATGCCACGCGTCACATCGCGCTGGTCGGCAAGGGCATCACGTTCGACACCGGCGGTCTCTCGCTCAAGCCGGCCGCGTCGATGGTCGGCATGAAGTTCGACATGGCCGGCGCGGCCACAAGCCTCGCCGCCCTGCGCGCGATCGCGACGCTGAGCCTGCCCGTGCGCGTCACGGCCTGGCTGTGCATCACCGACAACATGCCGTCAGGCCGCGCGCTGCGCCCGGGCGACGTTCTCCGCATGCTCGACGGCACGACCGTGGAGGTCCCTAACACCGATGCCGAGGGCCGGCTCGTGATGGCCGACGGCCTGGTCGCAGCGAGCCGTGAGAACCCCGACGTGATCATCGACGTCGCTACGCTCACCGGTGCGATCGTCATGGCCCTCGGGCACCGTCACACCGGCGTGTTCGGTGACGACGACGCCGTGGCGGACATGCTCGCCGCGGCCGACGCCGTCGGCGAGCTCGCGTGGCACATGCCGCTCCCCGACTACATGGAGGACTCGCTCGACTCCCCTATCGCCGACATGCAGAACGCCAACATGGGCGACCGCATGGGCGGCGCGTCCTACGCCGGACTCTTCCTGCGCCGCTTCGTCGGCCGTGTGTCCGACGAGGACGGAGCACCGCGCATCCCCTGGGTGCATCTCGACATCGCCGGCTCCGGCGAGCACGGCGGAGCCCCCTACGGCTTCACCGAGAAGGGCCCAACGGGGGCGATGGTCCGATCGATCGTCGCCTTCGCCGACGCATCCCACACGGAGGCATGACCACATGACAACCCACACCTTCGACATCGTCGTCCTGGGCGGAGGCAGCGGCGGCTACGCCGCAGCCCTCCGAGCGAGTGAGCTCGGCAAGACCGTCGCTCTCATCGAGAAGGACAAGGTCGGCGGCACGTGCCTGCACCGGGGCTGCATCCCCACGAAGGCACTGCTGCACGCGGCCGAGGTCGCCGAGCACGTCCGCGGCGCCGCGCACGTCGGCATCACCGCGACCCTCGAGAGCATCGACCCGGCCGGTGTGCGCACCTACCGCGAGGGCATCGTCGCCAAGAAGTACAAGGGCCTCGAGGGACTCGTCAAGGCTCGGGGCATCATCACGGTCGCGGGTGTCGGTCGGCTCAATGCCGACCGGTCGGTGAGCGTCGGCGACGACGTCTACGTCGGCACCGACGTCGTCCTGGCCACCGGCTCGTACAGCCGCACGCTCCCGGGCCTCGAGATCGGCGGACGCATCCTCACGAGCGAGCAGGCCCTGTCGCTCGACGTCATCCCCGACCGCGTGCTGGTGCTCGGCGGCGGCGTCATCGGCGTGGAGTTCGCGAGCGTGTGGCGCTCGTTCGGCGTCGACGTCACGATCATCGAGGCGCTGCCGCATCTGGTGCCCAATGAGGACATCGCGATGAGCAAGGGGCTCGAGCGCGCCTTCCGCCGCCGCGGGATCACCTCCTCCCTCGGCGTCCGATTCCAGTCAGCAACCCAGACCGACGAGTCGGTCACCGTGACTCTCGAGAACGGCACCGAGTTCACGGCCGATTACCTTCTCGTCGCGGTCGGACGCGGGCCGGTGACGTCTGACCTCGGCTTCGAGGAGGCGGGCATCACGCTGGACCGGGGCTTCGTCACGGTCGACGAGGACCTCCGCACCGGCGTGCCGGGGGTGTGGGCCGTCGGCGACATCGTGCCGGGGCTGCAGCTGGCACACCGCGGGTTCCAGCAGGGCATCGCGGTCGCGGAGCGCATCGCCGGACTCTCGCCCGCGAACATCCCCGACTCCCAGATCCCCAAGGTCACCTACTCCAGCCCCGAGGTCGCCTCCGTCGGCATCACCGAGGAGGCCGCCGTCGCGGAGCACGGAGCGGATGCCGTCACCGCCTACGAGTACAACCTCGCGGGCAACGGCAAGAGCGAGATCATCGGGACCGGCGGTCTCGTGAAGGTCGTGCGCCTCAAGGACGGCCCCGTGCTGGGCGTGCACCTCCTGGGTGACCGCGTGGGCGAGCTCATCACCGAGGGACAGCTGGCGGTCGCGTGGGAGGCGCACCCCGAGGACATCGCACCGCTCATCCACGCCCACCCGACCCAGAGCGAAGCCCTCGGCGAGGCGTTCCTGGCACTGGCCGGGAAGCCGCTGCACGCTCTCTGACCCCGACACCGGCCGCGCGGACCACCAAGGGCCGCGCAGGTCACTAAGCTAGACAAGCGTCATACAACTTCTGAAGGAGACTCCGTCATGAGCACATCCGTGGTCCTCCCCGCTCTCGGTGAGAGCGTCACAGAGGGTACGGTCACCCGCTGGCTCAAGCAGGTGGGAGACACCGTGCAGGCGGATGAGGGCCTGCTCGAGATCTCGACCGACAAGGTCGACACCGAGATCCCCTCCCCCGTCACCGGCGTGATCGAGGAGATCCTCGTCGCCGAGGACGAGACCGTCGAGGTGGGTGCACTGCTCGCCCGCATCGGCGACGGCAGCAGCTCCGCACCGGCCGCCGATGCCCCTCAGGCCGCCGCGCCCGAGGCCGAGGCGACGCCCGAACCCGCCGCTGCGCAGGCCGAGGCACCTGCCGCCGAGCCGGCTCCGGCCGCTGAGGCAGCTCCGGCCGAAGCCGCTCCGGCCGCCGCCCCCGCGGGCGACGCGAAGGACATCGTTCTCCCCGAACTCGGTGAGAGCGTCACCGAGGGCACCGTGACGCGCTGGCTCAAGCAGGTCGGCGACAGCGTCGAGGTCGACGAGGCTCTGCTCGAGATCTCGACCGACAAGGTCGACACCGAGATCCCGTCCCCGGTGGCCGGCGTGCTGCAGGAGATCGTGGCTGCGGAAGACGAGACGGTCGCCGTCGGCGCCGTCCTCGCCCGCGTCGGATCGGGAGCGGCGCCTGCTCAGGCGGAGTCCGCTCCGGCCGCACCGCAGGCCGCCCAACCTTCCGAGGCCCCCGCCGCCGCGGCGTCCGTGTCGGAGACTCCCGTCGAGAAGCCGGCCGAGCGCCCCGCCGCGGAGGCTCCCGTCCAGGCCCCGGCCGAGGCGGCGAAGGAAGAGGCAGCACCCGCCACCTCGTCCACCCAGGCGCCGTCGGCTGAGCCGTCTGCACCGAAGCTCTCGCTCCCGACCGAGAGCGACAACCTGTACGTCACGCCGCTGGTCCGTCGCCTCGCCTCGCAGCAGGGCGTCGACCTCGCGAGCGTCAAGGGAACCGGTGTCGGAGGACGCATCCGCAAGGAAGACGTCCTGAAGGCCGCCGAGTCTGCGTCGACGGCTCCTGCCGCGGCCGCCGCCCCCGCTGCGCCGGCCCCGCTCGAGGTGTCGCCGCTCCGTGGCACCACGCAGCCGATGTCGCGTCTGCGCAAGGTGCTCGCCCAGCGTGCCGTGGAGTCGATGCAGTCGACCGCTCAGCTCACGACCGTGGTCGAGGTCGACGTCACCGCTCTCGCGGAGTACCGCGACAGTGTCAAGGCGTCGTTCCTGGAGAAGACGGGCGACAAGCTGTCGTTCCTGCCCTTCTTCGCTCTCGCAGCCGCCGAGGCCCTGCAGGCCTTCCCGATCGTGAACGCCACGGTCGACGGCGACCAGATCACCTACCCGGCGACCGAGAACCTGTCGATCGCGGTCGACACCGAGCGCGGGCTGCTCACGCCCGTCCTGCGTGACGCCGCGTCGAAGGACATCGCCGAGATCGCCCATGAGATCGCCGACCTCGCCGCGCGGACGCGCGAGAACAAGCTGAAGCCCGACGAGCTCGCGGGCGGCACGTTCACGCTGACCAATACCGGTTCGCGCGGCGCGCTGTTCGACACTCCGGTCGTGTTCCTGCCGCAGTCGGCGATCCTCGGCACCGGCACGGTCGTCAAGCGCCCCGGCTTGGTCAAGGTCGGCGGCAGCGACGCGATCGCGATCCGCTCGTACGTGTACCTGGCGCTGTCGTACGACCACCGCATCATCGACGGCGCGGACGCCGCCCGCTTCCTCGGCGCAGTGAAGGCTCGTCTCGAGTCGGCACAGTTCGCCGCTCAGCTCGGCGCCTGATCCGAACACCTCACTCCGGCTGGTCCGCGGCGTCGTAGACGTCGCGGACCAGCCATTTCTCGTCGGTCTTCACGAGCACCAGGACGAACGCGCCCGGCCCGTCCGCCTCCTCAGCAAGAGGACTCGACATCCGGATCACCGCGATATCGCCGTAGACGTCGAGCAGGATGAATTCTGGCTCCGCCCCTGGCCCGCGGTCGGAGCCGAGCACATCGACGACGCCGACCGATCCGGCTGCGACCGCGCCACGACACTCGGCATCGCCGGAATCCGCGCACTCTTCGATCGCGCGGAGACGCCGGGGCGCCGCGGCGACGGGATCCTCCTCGCGAGGCTCCGCGGACGGCTCGGCGGATCGAGAACTCTCGTCCGTCGGTGGGGACGGGCTTTCTTCCGCCGTCCTCGCTGTCACCACCGCGCCGTCACCCGCCTCGCCTGGAGCGGTCTCGATCGGACGCGCCTCCGTCGGCTCACCCGTCGCTCCACCGGGCCACAGTGCTCCTCCGGCGAGAACGAGGGCGGCGGCTCCGAGTCCGACGACGATCTTCGGCACACGTCGGCCGCGATCGGCACGTGTGTTCTCGATGCCGGCCGATGCCGGGTTCAACGGCACCCGTGGACCTCGGGTCTTGCGCCGCCCGAGCCGGGCACCCATCACAGACATCCATTCGACCGAGCGGCGGAAGAGCGACACGACGAACGAGTCCGGGAAGCCACCTGAATTCGAGTCGCCGCCTCGCGTCCGGGCTGACCGGCCGGAACGAACTCGTGACCGCATCCGCGCCTTACGCGTCGGCTCCGATACGACAGGGTCACGCACTCCCCTCGCGACGTCGCTCTCCCGCGCCTCCGCACGACGCTCGACCCGCAACAAGGGTCGCGGCGCGGCGATCTCCAACAACTCGGCTTCCCAGCCGAGAAGCTGACGCCGCGGCACGTCCGGCCGCTGCAGGGCGGCGCGCAGACCGTCACAGATCGCGCCGAGCAGCCGCCGCAGGGCGCGGTCCGCGCACCCGTCCTCCAGCGCCGCGACGAGATCCGCTGCCGCGGCACGGGCATCGGCTCGGCTCCCCGCTCCGATCACGAAGGTCGGGCATCCTTCCTCCGTGAGCCACCATTCCCCGCCGGACCCGAGAGTCCCCGAGCTGGTCGACTCGTCGATGCCTCTCAGCAGGCTGACGACGAGAGTTCCGACCTCGCCGGCGGACAGCGCGGGCTCCCCCAGCCCGCGCTGTCCGATGAAGCCGGCGACCCGCTCCGTGCACCACGGCAGCAGCACATCGTGTCCGTCGACGCGACGCACGAGGTCGAGTGGGCCGACGACATGGCGGCTTCCCGCGTGCCGCCAGCCGTCCCAGCCGCTGACCTCTTCGACATCCCGCAGCACCGCCACACCGTCCCCACGGGTGACCAGCGTTCCGGGATACGGTCCCTCCTCCGCCGACAACCGCCGCACGACCCGGTGCGCACCGGGGACGAGCTGCGGCTCGCGTCGAATGATCTCCTGCTGGGCCTTCATGCCCCCATGACAGCGCATTCGCACCTTCAGCGGTCGCGAAAAAGGCGCCTGTGCAGGAATCGCCCTCGGTTCTCGGGTTGTGCAGAAGCGCTGCGCAGACGGTCCGCCTCCCGCGAACGCCGACATGACGTTCTCCGGGAATCGGTATTCTTGTACCCATGGCAAACCGATCGTCCGCGCCCGAGAAGCGCCCCGGCTTCTTCTCTCAGATCAAGTCGCTCTTCCGGTTCACCCGCGAGGTGTACCCCTGGCTTCCCTGGGCGCAGATCGGTGTGCTGATCGCCGGTGTGCTGATCGGCCTCATCGTCGGCTACCTGATCCCGCCGTTCCAGGTGTGGACCCTCATCCTCTGGGCCATCTCGGGCCTGATGCTCGGAGTTCTGGGCGCGATGTTCCTCATGACGCGGCTGTCGACGTCCGCCATGTATCAGAAGATCGACGGCATGCCCGGTGCAACCGGTCACGTGATCAGCACGAGCCTCGGTCGCAGCTGGCAGGGTTCCGACACCCCGGTGGGCATCAACCCCAAGACCCAGGACGCCGTCTACCGCGCCGTCGGTCGCGGCGGTGTCGTCGTGATCGGCGAGGGCGCCCGCGGCCGCCTCACGCGCCTGGTGAACGACGAACGCAGCAAGGCCGCCCGCGTCGCCCACGGCGTGCCGGTCACGGTGCTCTACGTCGGACACGGCGACGACGATGTCGCGATCGCCGACCTCGCCAAGACCATCAAGAAGCTGCCCAAGGCCATCGACAAGGCCACCATGGCTGCCGTCATCAAGCGCATCGACTCGGTGTCGCAGTCGATCTCCTCGCTGCCGATACCGAAGGGCATCGACCCGACCAAGGTGCGCGCGCAGCGTCCGCGCTGATCCGACCCCGCACACGACGAAGCGCGGCTGTTCTCCCGAGGGAGACGGCCGCGCTTCTGTCTGTCACTCCGACAGCGGCTGCCGCGGCAGCTTGCGCACCTTGGCTCGGCGCCGACGCCGTTCCGGGATCATCGACCGCATCTCGTCGAGCTTGCCGAAGCAGAACAGGCGGTCGTCGGCCTCGAGGACCACGTGCTTGCGCGGGTTCGGGATCACCGAGACACCGCGATGAAGGGTGAGGACCGTGATGTCGCGCTCCCAGAGCCCGGCCTCGCCGAGCGTCTTGCCGACGAGGCCGGCTGCGTTGTGGACCATCAGCTCGGCGACGCCGTAGCCCGTCGAGACGGTGAGCCGCTGTCGCACGTCGATCTCGGGGAAGGCGACCTGACCGGCGATGTAGTCGATGATCGCTCCGGCGACGTCGAGCTTGGTCGCGGTCTCGATGCCCTGAAGGCCCGGAGAGGAGTTGACCTCCATCACGAGCGGTCCCTCGTCTCCCTCCAGCATGTCGACGCCCGCGACGCGCAGGCCCATGATCTGGGCGGAGCGAACCGCGGCGCGCTCGTACACCGGGTCGAGCTCGATCGCCTCGACCGAGCCCCCGCGGTGCACGTTCGAGCGGAACTCGTCTCCCGCGGCGGAGCGACGCATCGCGGCGACGACGCGGTCTCCGACGACGAGGGCCCGGATGTCCCGGCCGCGGCTCTCCGAGATGAACTTCTGGATGAGCACGTTCTGTTTCGTCGAGTGCAGGGTCTCGATGATCGCCTCGGCCACCTTCACCTGGGGCGCGAGGATCACGCCGATGCCCTGGGTGCCCTCGAGCAGTTTGATGACGACGGGTGCTCCACCGACGCGCTCGATCGCGGGTCGCACGTCGGCGCGGTTGCGCACGAACGCGGTCGGCGGCATCGCGATGTTGTGACGCGACAGGATCTGATTCGCGCGGAGCTTGTCGCGCGCGCTCGAGATGCCGTTCGCGGTGTTCGGCGTGTACACGTCCATCTGCTCGAACTGCCGGACCACGGCGGTGCCGAAGTACGTGATCGAGTTGCCGATGCGCGGCAGGATCGCGTCGTAGTCACTGAGCTGGCGGCCCCGGTAGTGCAGATCCGGCTCTTCCGAGGTGAGGTCGATCGCGAAGCGCAGCGTATTCAGCACTTTGACGTTGTGCCCGCGCTGGAGAGCGGCGGCACGCAGTCGTTGCGTGGAGTACGCCTGGGGCGCACGGGAGAGCACTGCGATCTTCACGGGGATTTCCTGCCAGGATGGTCGGGTGAGTAAGTCATCCCATTCAAACACTCTTATCGGGTGGCGAGAATGGGTCAGCCTGCCCGATCTCGGAGTCGATTGGATCAAGGCGAAGATTGACACGGGTGCGCGGACCTCGTCGCTGCACGCGTTCGACATCCACGAGTTCGAGCGCGACGGCGCCGCATGGGTGCGCTTCCGCGTGAAGCCCTGGCAGGACAGCCAAGAGGATGCCGTGGACGTCGAGTCTCCCGTGCACGACCGCCGGGCGGTGCGCAGCTCGTCAGGTCACGCACAGGAGCGCTTCGTCGTCGAGCTGCTCATCCGCCTCTACGACCGCGAGGTGCTCGCCGAGGTCACCTTGAGCAACCGCGACGAGATGGGCTTTCGGATGCTGATCGGCCGCGAGGCTCTCAAGCAGGGCTACGTCGTCGATCCGGCACGCTCGTTCGTCGGCGGACGCGCGCCTCGCGAAGCGCGCCGCCGCAACCACGGCAAGGAGTGACGCGGCTCAGGCGCGGATGAGGACGAGGCCCGGGAGCTTGTCATGCAGACCCCGCTGATCTGAATCCCAGATGACGGCGGGGATGACGACCACGAGCAGCAGCGTCCGGACGATGGGTCGCCAGAGGCCGACCCACCCGCCGTGCAGGCGGACGACCCGCATTCCGAGGATGCGGTGACCGGGACTCCCGCCCGCGGTCGGGATGAACAGGATCTGCAGCACGGCGAACACGGCGATGGGTCCGAACTGCGACAGCCCGGCTTCGGAGGGAAGCGCGAACTGGTCGAACCCGAGGAACGCGGTGGCGATGATCGTCGCCGCGAGGTAGTCGATGACGAGTGCGCCGATCCTGCGCCCCGGGCGGGCGATGCTGCCGGTCCCGGTGTTCGGCAATCCGAGTCTCTCGCCGGGGTATGTGTTCACAGCATCCGTCACGCCTCCAGCCTACCGGCGCGTAACATCCCCGAAACAAAGCCGATACTCCCGGGAAACGCCTCAGCCGTACTGTGCAGAATGGCCGTAAGCCATCGATCCGCAATCCAGGAGTCGTCCATGTTCAAAGATTCGTCCGAGGTTCTCGCCTACATCAAGGAGAACGAGGTCAAGTTCCTCGACATCCGCTTCACCGACCTCCCGGGTGTGCAGCAGCACTTCAACATCCCCGCCTCCACGGTGGACGAGGACTTCTTCACCAACGGCCAGCTCTTCGACGGCTCGTCGATCCGCGGTTTCGCGAACATCCACGAGTCCGACATGCAGCTCATCCCGGATGTGACGACCGCATACATCGACCCCTTCCGCGAGGCGAGCACCCTCGTCA
Organism: Microbacterium hydrocarbonoxydans; assembly: GCF_023715885.1. Lineage (GTDB taxonomy): Bacteria > Actinomycetota > Actinomycetes > Actinomycetales > Microbacteriaceae > Microbacterium > Microbacterium hydrocarbonoxydans_C. The sequence goes on from NZ_JAMBOY010000004.1 coordinate 188,611, forward strand.
TGATCTTCGACATCTACAACCCGCGCACGGGTGAGATCTACACGAAGGACCCGCGTCAGGTCGCCAAGAACGCCGAGAAGTACCTCGCGTCGACCGGCATCGCCGACACCGCGTTCTTCGCCCCCGAGGCCGAGTTCTACATCTTCGACGAGGTGCGCTACTCCGTGACCGCGGGCGAGAGCTTCTACAAGGTCGACTCCGAAGAGGCCGCGTGGAACACGGGCCGTGAGGAAGAGGGCGGCAACCTCGGCAACAAGACCCCCTACAAGGGCGGCTACTTCCCGGTCTCCCCCGTCGACAAGACGGCCGACCTGCGCGACGACATCACGCTGAAGCTGATCGACGCCGGCTTCATCCTCGAGCGCTCGCACCATGAGGTCGGCACCGCCGGTCAGCAGGAGATCAACTACCGCTTCGACACCATGGTGCACGCGGCCGACGACATCCTGAAGTTCAAGTACATCGTCAAGAACACGGCAGACCTCTGGGGCAAGACGGCGACGTTCATGCCGAAGCCGCTCTTCGGTGACAACGGCTCTGGCATGCACACGCACCAGTCGCTGTGGAACGACGGCAAGCCGCTGTTCTACGACGAGGCCGGCTACGGCCAGCTCAGCGACATCGCCCGCTGGTACATCGGCGGCATCCTGGCGCACGCGCCCGCACTGCTGGCCTTCACCAACCCGACCCTCAACAGCTACCACCGCCTGGTGAAGGGCTTCGAGGCACCGGTCAACCTGGTCTACTCGGCCGGTAACCGCTCCGCGGCCATCCGCATCCCGATCACGGGCTCCAACCCGAAGGCGAAGCGCATCGAGTTCCGCGCGCCGGATGCCTCGGGCAACCCGTACCTCGCGTTCGCCGCGCAGCTCATGGCCGGCCTCGACGGCATCAAGAACCGCATCGAGCCGCACGAGCCCGTCGACAAGGACCTCTACGAGCTTCCTCCCGAGGAGGCCAAGAACATCCCGCAGGTACCGAACTCGCTGCTGGACTCCCTCGAGGCTCTGCGCGCCGACCACGCCTTCCTCCTGGAGGGCGGCGTGTTCACCGAGGAGCTCATCGAGACCTGGATCTCGTACAAGTACGAGAACGAGATCCTGCCGATGGCCCAGCGCCCGCACCCGTTCGAGTTCGAGCTGTACTACGGCGTCTGATCCCGATCAGCACCACGAGAGAGCCCGCCTCCGGCATCGCGCCGGAGGCGGGCTCTCTCGTTCGCGTTCCCGCGCCTCTCGGTGCTCTGCGGCGAGTCCGGCTCAGGCGGGACCGGCCCGGAAGGAGTGCAGGTCGAGGTCGGTGCTGAGGACCTCGCTTGCGATGTGACCGCGCACGCTCGTCCCTCGCTCATCGAGCGGCGGGCTGACGACTGCTGCGCCGAGGCGACCTGGCGCGGACAGCACGATCACGCCCGACACGCCGGACTTCGCGGGGACGCCGACCTGCCGCATCCACCGCCCTGACCCGTCGTACACGCCGCACGTCGCCATGACAGAGATCACATCGCGGGCTACCTCGCGGGAGACCACATGGACACCGGTGACGGGATTCCTCCCGCCCGCGGCCAGCGTCGCACCCATCAGCGCGAGGTCGTGCGCGTCGACCAGCGTCGCACACGCCTGTGCGTACACCGCGACCGCGTCGTCAGCACTGACCGCCAGCGTGCCCTCCGCACGCATGAGATGGGCCAGCGCGTGGTTGCGATCGCCGAGCAGATGCTCGTTCTCCGCGACGTCGACATCCATCTCGAGGTCTCGTCCGGCGAACGCGGACAGACCCCCGAGGATGCGCGCGCTGCGCGCTTCGGCATCCGCGCCGTCGACGAGAGAGGCTGTCAGGAGAGCGCCGGCGTTCACCATCGGATTCGGCGGCCTTCCGGTGCCGCTCTCGAGCTTGATCGCGTCGAAGGCCTCTCCGGTCGGCTCGATGCCCACCCGGTCGAGCGCCTCACCCCCGGTGTCCTGCAGCGCGAGGGCGAAGAGGAACGGCTTCACGGCGGATTGGATGCTCACCTGCACGTGAGAGTCCTCGCTCGCGTTTTTCGCGCCGTCGATCGTCACGATCGACAGCGCGACGAGCGAGGGATCGGCGCGCGCGAGCTCCGGGATGCTCTGATCGACCGCTCCGTCGGTCTCCGGCACCAGCCGAGCACGCAGTGCGTCGAGGTCGTAGGTGATTGGATCCGGTCTCGGCGTCATGGGTCCAGCCTCGCAGACTGCGGATGCACGTCGAGCGCCCACTCGTGAGAGTGCAGCTCGGACCCCCGGAACTCTCCTGCGGACGAGCCGACGAGCTCGAATCCCGCCCGACGGCAGACGCCGTTCGAGGCGGCGTTCTCGACGCTGGGGAAGGCGACGAGATGGCGCAACCCCGCGGGATGCGCCCGGGCGTCTTCGATCAGCAGCGCGAGCGCGCGCGAGGCGACACCTCTCCCCTGCGCCTCCGGCACCACGAACCAGCCCGTCTCGAAGGCCGCCTCCTCTCGCCACGAGACGGTCCAGTATCCGATCGCGCCGACCGCGCCGCTCTTCGCGTCGAGCACGACGAACATCCTCGCCTCCGCAGGGTCAAGAGCGAGGTACCGACAATGGCGGTCGAGAATCTGTTGCGCGCTCTCCGGACCGTTCAGGTGCGCCGTCATATCTGCGGTGTTCGCCGCACGCAGCAGCGGCAGATCGTCATCCGACCACGGCCGGAGTCTCAGTGTCTCCATCCACTGACCTTGCCACGGGCCGCCGACATCTCGCATAGCACCGAAGAACGCCCTGACGCCACCCGGCGAGCCCTGCTTGACCGGCATGCGCGGCGATGGTCAACTGAGAGGTCGGCGACAACAGAGGGAGCATCATGCGTCGGAAGATGACGAAGGCGCAGGCCGGGACCGCGGAAGAGCTGATGAACCAGCCGAAGACAGCCGCAGCGGCGCTCGCTCGGATCAATCCGTTCATGTACGGGCTGCTCGGCGCCCTCGGAGTGCTCGTCGCACTCGTGCTCGGCGGCATCGTCGATCAGCTCGCCACAGTACTCGTCTACATCGGCGTGGCCATCTTCCTCGCCCTGGGCCTCGACCCGATCGTCACGTGGATCGAACGCAAGCTCCCCCGGCCGGCCGCCGTCGCCATCGTCGTGTCGGTCGTCGTCCTGGCCTTCGCCGGCATCCTCCTCGCGATCGTGCCGATTCTCGTCGAGCAGATCACCAACCTCATCAAGGACGGGCCGAAGATGGTCCAGGACTTCATGGCCAGCGACTGGTTCAAGGGCATCAGCGAACAGTTCGGCTCGACCTTCGACGACGCGGCGCAGGGCGTCCTGAGCTTCATCCAGAACCCGGGCAACATCCTCAACATCTCCGGGGGCGTCTTCGCGGTCGGCGCCGGGATCGCCGGCGGATTCACCGGCGTCACGATCGTCCTGATCCTCACGCTCTACTTCATGGCGTCGCTCCGCAGCATGAAGAAGGTGTCCGCGCGCTTCGTCCCCGCCTACCAGCGCGAGACGTTCAGCGGTCTGCTGGAAGACGTCTCCGGTGCCGTCGGCCGCTACGTGATGGGGCAGGCGAGCCTCGCGCTCATCAACGGCATCCTGAGCCTCATCATGCTGACCATCATCGGGGCCCCTGTCCCCGCGCTGCTGGCCCTCATCGCCTTTATCGGCTCGATGATCCCGCTCGTGGGCACGCTGTCGGCGTCGATCATCAACTCGCTCATCTGCCTCATCGCGAGCCCGGTCACGGCGCTGATCGCGTTCATCTACTACCTCGTCTACATGCAGATCGAGGCATACGTCCTCTCGCCCCGGATCATGAACAAGGCTGTCGCGGTGCCCGGTGCTCTCGTCGTGATCGCCGCGGTGGCCGGCGGCGCGCTCGGGGGCATCCTCGGAGCGCTCGTCGCGATCCCTGTCGCCGCGAGCATCATCATCATCGTCCAGAAGGTCGTCTTCCCGACGCAGGACGCGAAGGTCGTGCCGCCGGGAACCCTCAGCGAACGGTGATCGCCGCCGGCTGCACCCGCACGCTGAAGCGCGAGACCTCGCCGACCTCTTCACCGTCGATCTCGAAGATCTGCGGCGATGACAACTCGACCGAGATCCGCTCGGCAGCGACGTGTGTCGTGGAGTTCGTGCTGACGGCCTCCTCGACCGCACCGAAGATGCGGCGGATGCCGTTCTCCCACACGACGGAACGCACGGTGTCGAGCCACTGCAGCGGGCCCTCCGCGCTCACGAGGAGCATGTCCAGCTGACCGTCGTCGAGCACGGCGTCGGGGAGCAGGCGGATGCCGCCCTGCACCATGCCGCAGTTGCCGATCAGCATCGTGTGACCGCGCAGCTCCTGTGCTTCGCCCTCGTCGAGCGTGAGCGCGATGTCGGTCATCTCCGTGCCGGCGAGTGCGCGCCCCATAGCCTCGACGTAGGCGAGCCATCCGGCCCTGTCCTTCAGGTCCTCATCGGTCTCGACGAGCATCTGCGCATCGATGCCGAATCCGACCATGACGACGAAGGCGTGTTCCTCGCCGTCGACCTCCACCCAGCCGATGTCGATCTTCTTCTCCTCGCCGTCGCGCACCCGGAGGAGGGCGGCCGACGGGTCGTTGAGCGGGATCGACAGGTTGCGCGCGAGCAGGTTCCCCGTCCCCCGGGGCACGATGCCGAGCGCCGCACCGGTGCCGGCGAGCCCCTCGGCCACGGCGCGCACGGTGCCGTCGCCACCCGCTGCCACCACGACATCGCACCCGGCCGCGACGGCGTCGGCCGCCTGACCGCGACCCGGATCTTCGACGGTGGTCTCCCACCACTCGACCTGAGTCCCGTCGGCGTCGCCGAACACGTCCTCCACGGCGGACTGCAGCTGGTCCCCGCCCGGCTTCGAGGGGTTCCAGATCACACCGAGCTTCGAGATCGCCATGAGGTCAGCCTGTTCCAATCCCGGCCGCTTGGCAACTCGACGGGCGGTCAACCGTAGAACAGCTGCTCGAAGGCACGTCGCGCACGGCGTGTCACGCCGAGGTAGTCGTCCTCCATCACACTGGCCGATCGATCCGGATACCCGAGGAGCCGTCCGATCGCGTCGAGGTCGCGCGGATCCGTCGGCAGCACATCGCTCGTCCTGCCCGTGTAGAGCGTGATCGCCGACCGCAACCGGCTGGAGAGGAGCCACGCCTCTCGAAGCAGCTCGGCGGACTCCTCCGGCACGTATCCCGCCTCGACCGCGGCATCCAGCGCGGCGATCGTCGATGTGGTCCGGAGCGCGGGTGTCTCGTGCGCGTGCTGGAGCTGGATCAGCTGCACGAGCCACTCGACGTCGCTCAGCGTCCCTGGGCCGAGCTTGAGGTGACGCCGCGGGTCGACGCCCTGCGGGAGGCGCTCCCCCTCGACTCGCGCCTTGATGCGCTTGATCTCGCGACTGCTCTGGAGGTCGACCGACGCGGGATAGCGGATGCTGTCGGCGAGTTCTGTGAACGCGGCGATCAGCTTCGCGCTCCCCGCCACGCCGCGCGCCCGCAGCAGCGCCTGCGCCTCCCACGAGAGCGACCAGCGCCGGTAGTACTCGGCGTATGCCTGGAGCGTGCGCACGAGAGGTCCGTTGCGCCCCTCCGGGCGCAGGCCCGCGTCGAGGTCGAGCGGCACCCGGTGGTCGGTGAGGTGCTCGCGGAGTCCCGCGACGATGCGTGTGGCGAGCGTCTGGGCTCGCTGCGGGTCCACGCCGTTCGGGTCGTACACGTAAAGGATGTCGGCATCGGAGCCGAATCCGAGCTCGGCTCCCCCGAACCGACCCATTCCGATCACGGCGAAGTCGAGCGCGTCGTCCTCCGGTGGCACGATCTCGCGACGCACGGCCCTCAACGCGGCCTGGATCGTCGCGTCGGTGATCTCGGTCAGCGAGGTGGCGACCTCCTGGATCGTGAGCACGTCGAGCACGCCGCCCATCGCCGTGCGCAAGAGCTCCCGGCGCCGCAGCGCACGGACCGCCTGCAACGCATCGCCGATGTCGCGGTGCCGCGTCTGGATGGCCCTGGCCTCGTCGTCGAGCGCCGCACCACTCCGCGGCCGCAGCAGGTCGCTGCTGTCGAGCCACGCGACCGATTCCGGGATCCACTCCATCAGGTCCCCGACGTAGCGGGACGAGGACAGGAGCCGGGTGAGACTCTCCGCTGCGCCGGAAGAGTCGCGCAGCATCCGGAGGAACCAGGGAGTGTCGCCCAGCCTCTCGCTGATTCGACGGAACGAGAGCAGCGCGTAGTCGGGGTCGCTGCCGTCGGCGAACCAGCGGACCATGATCGGCATCAGGTGCCGCTGGATCGTCGCCTTGCGGCTGAGCCCCGTGGTCAGTGCTCCGATGTGGCGCAGCGCGCCGGCGGGGTCGCGGAAGCCGATGGCCATGAGCCGGTCGTGCGCCTGCTCCGTCGACAGCGTGCGCTCGTCTTCCGGCAACGCCGCGACGGCGCTGAGCAGAGGCCGGTAGAACAGCCGCGTGTGGATGTCGCGCACCTCGCGGCGCACGCTCTCCCACCGTGCCCAGATCGCCTCACCGGAGTCGGCGAGGCCCGAACTGCGCGCGAGTATCCGCAGACCAGCGGGAGTGCGGGGCATGAGGTGCGTGCGGCTGAGCTCGCGGAGCTGCAGACGGTGCTCCATGAGACGCAGGATGCGGTAGTCGTCTGCGAAGGTTCCGGCATCCGCTCGTCCGATGTAGCCGCCGTCGACCAGCGCATCGACCGTCTCGAGGGTGCCCCTCGTCCGCAGCCGCGGGTCGGTGAGCCCGTGCACCAGCTGCAGGAGCTGCACGGTGAACTCGATGTCTCGGAGGCCGCCGGCGCCGAGCTTGATCTGGTGCGGGACGTCGTCAGGATCGATGTGCTCCATGACCCGCTCGCGCATGCGCTGCACGCTGTCGACGAAGTTCTCGCGGGCGGCGCTCGAGAACACCTTGGGCTGCATCGCAGCGATGTAGTCGGCGCCGAGCTGCGCATCGCCGGCGAGAGGTCGGGCCTTGAGCAGCGCCTGGAACTCCCAGCTCTTCGCCCAGCGGTCGTAGTACGCCACGTGCGAGGCGAGTGAGCGCACCAGTGCCCCCTGCTTGCCCTCGGGGCGCAGCGCGGCATCCACCTCCCACAGCGGCGGCTCGACCTCGATGCCACTGAGTCCGCGCATCGTCTCGCGGGCCAGACGTGTGGCGATGTCGATGGCTCGCGACTCGGCGACGACTTCCTCGTCCGAGGTGCCGCCGACGAAGATCACGTCGACGTCGCTGACGTAGTTGAGCTCCCGCGCGCCCGCCTTGCCCATGCCGATGATCGCCAGCTGCGTGGCTGCGACCTGCGTCTCCCCGGAGGCGTCGGCGGCCCGTCGTCGCGCCACGGCGAGAGAAGCCTCCAACGCCGCCCCGGCGATGTCGGCGAGAGCCGCAGCGACCTCGCCGACCACCATCACGGGATTGTGCGCGGTGAGATCGAAGGCGGCGATCGCGGCGAGGTTGCGCCGGTAGGCGATCCGGAGCGCGACGATCGCGGCGTCCTCCCCCGACGAGGCGAAGCCGTCGCGGGCGTCGACCGCGGCGAGCAGCCTATCGCGCAGCTCGTCGGACGAGGGCAGCGTCGACACGCGTTCGGCGAGGACCGAGAGCTGCTCCGGATGGCGGAAGAAGAAGTCGGCGAAACCCTGCGAGGCACCGAACACCCGCCATGTGCGGTCTCGGGCCGCCGCATCGCCGAGGAGTGCGCGCAGCGGTGCCGGGTCGCGGCGTGCGACGCGCAGCATCCCCTCGACCGCCGCATCAGGATCGGCCGCGACGGCGCCGTCGAGCAGCCCGACGCGATCGATACCGAGGAGCCCTGCCAGCTCCTCGAGGTTCGCGGCCGCCTCGCTCAGCTCCGCGAACCCGAGCCGCGCCAGCGCAGAGAGGGAGACGGAGTCGTGCGAGCGGGCCATGCGGCGGTCAGAGGAGCTCGAGGTTGTTCTTCAGCTCCAAGGGAGTGACCTGACCGCGGTAGGCCTCCCACTCCTTGCGCTTGTTGAGCAGGACGTAGTTGAACACGGACTCGCCGAGCGTCTCGGCGACGAGCTCCGAGCTCTCCATGTACTCGAGGGCGTGATCGAGGCTGGCGGGCAGCGCCGCGTACCCCAGAGCCCGCCGCTCGGCATCGCTGAGCGACCACACGTTGTCCTCGGCCTCGGGCGGGAGGTCGTACTCCTCCTCGATGCCCTTGAGTCCCGCGGCGAGCATGAGGGCGTAGGCGAGGTACGGATTCGCCGCCGAGTCGAGGGCACGGTACTCGACGCGCGAGGAGCCGCCCTTGTTGGGCTTGTACATCGGCACCCGCACGAGGGCCGAGCGGTTGTTGTGACCCCACGTCACGAAGCTCGGCGCCTCGTCGCCGCCCCAGAGGCGCTTGTACGAGTTCACGAACTGGTTCGTGACCGCCGCCATCTCGTTGGCGTGGCGCAGCAGACCGGCGATGAAGTGGCGCCCCGTCTTGGAGAGCTGGTACTTCGCGCCCTCTTCGTAGAACGCATTGCGCTCGCCCTCGAACAGCGACATGTGCGTGTGCATGCCGCTGCCGGGGTGACCGCTGAGCGGCTTCGGCATGAAGGTCGCGTAGACGCCCTGCTCGATCGCCACCTCCTTGATGACCGTGCGGAACGTCATGACGTTGTCGGCCATCGTGAGAGCATCCGCGTATCGCAGATCGATCTCGTTCTGACCGGGTCCACCCTCGTGGTGGCTGAACTCGACCGAGATGCCGAGATCCTCCAGCATCCGCACCGAACGACGGCGGAAGTCGTGCGCCGTGCCACCGGGCACGTTGTCGAAGTAGCCGGCGGAGTCGACCGGGACCGGACCCTCGGGTCCGAAGTTCGACGACTTCAGGAGGTAGAACTCGATCTCGGGATGCGTGTAGAACGTGAACCCGGCGTCGGCCGCCTTGGCGAGCGTGCGCTTGAGCACGTGGCGGGGGTCGGACACCGCCGGACGCCCGTCGGGGGTCGTGATGTCGCAGAACATGCGCGCGGTCGGGTCGATCTCGCCGCGCCACGGGAGGGTCTGGAACGTCGTGGGGTCGGGCTGCGCGAGCAGGTCGGACTCATAGCTCCGCGTCAGGCCCTCGATCGCGGATCCGTCGAACCCGATGCCCTCGGCAAAGGCTCCCTCGACCTCCGCCGGCGCGATGGCCACCGACTTGAGCGTGCCGATCACATCGGTGAACCACAGACGCACGAACTTGACGCCGCGCTCCTCGATCGTCCGGAGGACGAAGTCCCTCTGCTTGTCCATCGTCACTCTGCGGAGCTCTTGCCGATGCCGGCGTCCCAGCCGTCTTCCGCGGCCTCCTCGTCGGCCCACGCACGCGCGCGCTCCTGGAGCTTCTCGGGGGCGCGGGCGGCCTCGGCCTCGGTGTCGAACGGGCCGACGCGGTCGGCAGACGGCGAGATCATGCCGAACTCGACCTGTCGGGTCTCCAGGTTGTACCAGTACTTCTCATCGCCGTTCGACATGGCCGATCCCCTTCATCACGTGGTGTCATCGATCCTACTGGCGCAGAGCGCGGTCGCTAAGCTATCGACCATGGTGAAAGCGATCGGCGTCGACATCGGCGGCACGGGTATCAAGGCAGGCATCGTCGACCTCGAGCACGGCACTATGGCCTCGGAGCGCGTGCGGGTGCCCACACCCGAGGGCGCTGCCCCCGAAGACGTGCTGCTCGCCGTCCAGACGGTTCTGAAGACGCTCGACGTGCACGAGTCGACCCTCCCGCTCGGCGTGGCCTTCCCGGCGATCGTCAAGCGCGGCAAGACCCTGTCGGCCGCCAACGTGTCGAAGAAGTGGATCGACTTCGACGCGGAGCGCTTCTTCCGCGACGGGCTCGGCCGCAACATCGTCTTCGTCAACGACGCGGATGCCGCGGGCGTCGCGGAGGCGCGTCACGGAGCCGCCCGCGACGTGCGCGGCTTCACGCTGCTGACCACGCTCGGCACCGGCATCGGCTCCGCCTTCCTGTACGACGGCGTTCTGCTGCCCAACACCGAACTCGGACACCTGAACTTCGGCGAGTACGAGTCGGTCGAGACCTACGCCGCGACGTCGGCGCGCGAGCGCGAGAACCTCTCGTGGGCGGAGTGGGCCGAGCGTCTGCAGAAGTTCTACTCGCACATCGAGTTCCTGTTCAGCCCCGACCTGTTCGTGGTCGGCGGCGGCGTCTCGAAGAACGCCGGCGACTTCTTGCCGCTGCTCGACCTCAAGACCCCGATCGTCCCGGCGATCCACCGCAACAACTCGGGCATCATCGGCGCCGCCTCGCTGGCCGGCGACTGATCCGTCGACCAGGTCAGAGGAATGATGAAGGCCCTGCTGGATCAGCGGGGCCTTCATCATGTCTGGGGCGAATGGGCCGACCTGTACGCCGGGTTCTGTTCCGGGGTTCTTCGCCCCTTCGACGGCCATCTCTCTCGGCGACACGTTGCCGTGGCACTCTAGCGGTCTACCCGAGGACTCGGCGAGCCGCGTCATCATCCTCTGTCTGACCTTGCTCCGGACGAGGTTTACCTGGCGGGCCATGTCACCATGGCCCCCGGTGGTCTCTTACACCACCCTTTCACCCTTACCCCCGGACCTTGCGGTCGGAGGCGGTCTGCTCTCTGTGGCACTGTCTCGCGGATCACTCCGGGTGGGCGTTACCCACCGTCCTGCCCTGTGGAGCCCGGACGTTCCTCGGTGCGGTCTCCCGCCACGCGACCGTCCAGTCGACCCATTCGCGTGGTCCAGTCTACGCGGGCGCTACTTCTCCGCCGACGCCGCGATGCGCAGATCCAGCGGGACGTCGATCGGGAAATCGCCGAACAGGCGACGGGTGGCGACGGCCGCCGCCTCGCGCACGGCATCCGCCGCCGCATCCGCCTGCTCCTCGGGGACGTGAAGGATGACCTCGTCGTGCAGGAAGAACGCCAGGTGCGCGCGGGTGCGGAAGACGCCGGATGCCGGGGCTGGTCGCTCCGCCTCCGGGAGCTGCCGCAGGCGATGACGGATCTCGGCGAGCCAGATGAGCGACCACTCCGCGGCCGTGCCCTGCACGACGAAGTTGCGGGTGAAGCGACCCCAGTCGCGGGCCCGCCGTCGGGCGACGCTCACGTCTGTCGGCTCCGCGTCGGCATCGGTCGCCCTCGCCTGCATCCGCGACCACTCGGTCGACGGCCGAGGTGACGATCTGCCCAGCCAGGTCGACACGACTCCGCCATCTTCCCCGACCCGTGCCGCCTCGTCGACGAGGGCCATAGCCCGCGGGTACACTTTGCGGAGCCGCGGCACGAGACGGCCGCTGTCACCCGTCGTCGCACCGTACATCGCCCCGAGCACCGCGTACTTGGCCTCTTCGCGCGTGCCGACGGCGCCGGTCGCGACGACGCCCGCGTAGAGGTCGGCCCCCTGTGCTGCTCGAGCCATGGCCCGATCCCCCGCCATCGCCGCGAGCATGCGCGGTTCCAGCTGAGCGACGTCTGCCACCACGAGTCGCCACCCGTCGTCGGCACGCACCGCGCGACGGAGGTTCCGCGGGATCTGCAGAGCCCCGCCACCGGCCGACGCCCAGCGCCCGGTGACGACACCGCCGGGGATGTACACGGGACGGAAGCGTCCGTCGTGCACCCACTCGGCGAGCCAGGCCCACCCGTTGGCGTTGAGCAGCCGCGACAGCTTCTTGTAGGCCGTGAGCGGGCCGACGACGGCGTGATCATGACGAGCCAGCTCCCAGCGCGCCGTCGATTCGACCTGCACGCCCACCCGGTGGAGCGCGCGCAGGAGCTTCGGCTGGCTGTCGAGGTTGAGCCCGGGGTCGCCGAGGATGCTGCGGACGCGCTCCGCCTCCGCGACCATGCCGCTCGGCAGACCACCGGCGATCGGGCGGGTGCCGAGCGTCTCGACGAGGATGCTGTCGTGGATCTCCTCGCTCCAGGGGAGCCCCGCCGCGCGCATCTCCTCCGCGATGAGGCCGCCGGCCGACTCGGCAGACGTGAGAAGGGCGAGCCTGCCGTCCGCCGAGGAGTCGATCACCCGCCGCTGCAGGAGATACTGGTCGATCAGCTCACCGACGGTGTCGTCGTCCGTCGGGCGCTCCAGCGCGTCGAACAGAGAAGGAGCGTCGTCGATGACGGGGTCCTGTCGCACCCAGTCCTGCGAGGGCGCGAGGGGCCGTGCGACCCGGTCCGTGTCGCGCAGGATCGCGTGGCACAGCAGCAGGTCGTGCGTGCGAGTCAGACGTACCCCCATCGCGAGCAGCGGGGCGTAGATCTCTCGCGCGCTGCGGATCACCCACCTCGGAGCGCCGTCGCGCTCCTGCGCCGCGACCCAGTCGGCCACAGCATCCTCGGCGAGCCGATGCCGCTGCCGCTCCTGCCCCGCGCCGTCGAGCTCGACCGCCGTCCAGCCGCCCGCGCTCTCCTGCGCGAGGACGATCCGACGCTCGGGGGCCCGCCGCGAGGTCACGTCCGGCGCGCTCGCGGCGTAGGTGTCACAGGCCGGATTCCTCGGTACGGACGAGGATGCAGCCGCACTCCGGGCACGAGACCACAGCATCCTCGGCGGCACGGCGGATCTCGCTCAGGTCAGTGCCGGGGAGCACGATACGGCACCCCTCGCAGGTACCCCGGGTGAGCAGCGCGGCTCCTGCGCTATTCGCGGCGCGGCGCGTGTACTCGGCGAGCAGCGGTGCGGGAACGGTGGCGGAGACGGCCTCGCGGTCGCGGGCGAGCTGCGCTCCGAGGTCGGTCGCCGCGGCGACATCGGCCTTCGCCTGCGCGGTGAGAGCCGTGCCCTCCGTGGTCGTCGTGTCGAGCAGCGCCTGCTGGGCTGCCACCGCGGCATCCGCGTCTTCGACCCGCCCCATCACGTCGAGCTGGGCGTCTTCGAGGTCGCTCTGTCGACGCGCGAGGCTGGCGATCTCGTGCTCGAGCGCCTGTGCCTCCTTGGGGTTCGTGGCGGCGGCCAGGCGCTGGGCATCGCGTGCGCGGCGCTGTTCGACCAGCGCGACATCCGACTCGATCCGCTGCAGCTCGGTGCGCACGTCGTCGCGAGTTCCGGTCAGGGCGGTCAGCTCGCGCAGCTGCTCCTGACGGATCGCGACGAGCTCGGAGATGCGAGCGGCCTGTGCCGGCTTGGTGCGCGCTCGCTCGGCCTGAGCGATGCGCCGGTCCAGGTCGGCGACGTCGAGAAGGATGCGCTGGTGCTCGGGGCTGGCGTTCACGCTCTCAAATCTACTCGGTGGGTCGGACGCGCGGAGTCCCGGCCCCGAACGTCACGAGACGTCGCCGTCGACGTAGAGCCAGCTGCGACCCTCGCGGAGGAATCGACTGCGCTCCCGCAGCACGCCGCGTTCGGTCCCCTGCTGCCACGACGCAGCGAACTCGACGATGCCTTCTCGGTCGAACGGTCCACCGGCCACTCGATCGAGGATCGCGAGCCGCCGCCACACGAGACCGTCGTCGAGATCGATCGTCGCCGGGCGTGTCGAGGGGTGCCACGTCGCGTGCAGATGGCGCACGTCGCCGCGCGCGAACGCGGTGTACCGCGACCGCATGAGCCGCTCGGCCGTCGGCGCAGGAGCTCCCTCCAGCACGGGTCCGCAGCAGGAGCGGAAAAGATCGCCCGAGCCGCACGGGCACGGGAGCGTATCCTGCCCGCTCGCGTCATCCGGCGCCATGGTCTCCGCTCCCGTCACGGCTCCAGCGTACGCTGACGTCATGACCGCTCTCCCCCAGTTCACCGCCCACAACGGCTTCACCCTGCCGGCCCTCGGACTCGGCACTTATGCGCTCAACGGCGACGCAGGGGCGGATGCCGTGACCACCGCGATCGGCGCCGGCTACCGACTCATCGACTCCGCATTCAACTACGAGAACGAGGGATCGGTCGGGCGCGGCGTCCGGCAGTCGGACGTCGACCGCTCGGACATCATCGTCACAACCAAGCTCCCCGGCCGCCACCACGCTCGATCGAAAGCCGTCGCGAGCATCGAGGAGAGCCGGTCTCGTCTCGGCCTCGACGCGACCGACCTGCACCTCATCCACTGGCCGAACCCGAGCCAGGACGAATACGTCCAGGCCTGGGAGGCACTCGTCGACGCGCAGCAGCGCGGGGTGGTGCGACAGATCGGCGTCTCGAACTTCTTGCCGGAGCACCTGGAGCGCATCGAGAGCGAGACCGGCGTGCGCCCCGTCGTCAACCAGATCGAGGTGCACCCGTACTTCCCCCAGACGGACCAGTTGGCCTATCACCGCGAGCACGGCATCCTCACCGAGGCGTGGAGCCCGCTCGGACGCGCGAAGGAGCTGCTCGACGAGTCGGTGATCGCCGAGGTCGCCGCCGCGCACGGAATCACGCCGGCGCAGACGGTGCTCGCCTGGCACGTGGCGCGCGAGACCGTGGCGATCCCAAAGGCGTCCTCGCTGGAGCATCAGCGGTCGAATCTCGCCGCGGGCGAGGTCGTCCTGGACCCGGCCGAGGTCGAGGCGATCACCGCGCTGGGCCGTGCAGACGGCCGCCTCTTCGACGCGGACCCCCGCACGCACGAGGAGTCCTGACGCGGCGGGAGGAGCTCAGACCCGCTGCGTGCCGAGCACGCGGAGCAGCTCCAGCTTGCTCGCCGACTCCGACCCGGGGGCGGCCGTCAGCACGACCAGCGTCTGCGACTCGTCCTCGGTGAAGAGCGCCTGGCAGTCGACCTCGATCTCGCCGACGTCGGGGTGGATGAGCACCTTGTGGTCGTCGAAGCGTCGACGGACCTCATGCACCTCCCACAGAGCGCCGAACTCGGGGCTGCGCATGGTCAGCTCGCGCACGATGTCGCCGGCGCGCGACCTCTCGCCGAGCGCGCCGTAGGCCGCGCGCAGGGAGGCGACGAGCACGCGGCTGCGGTGGTCGTGATCAGCCTCCGGGTATCGGCGGCGCTCCTCGTCGACATCGGTGAACCAGCGGTAGATCCCGCTGCGTTCCAGCCCCTCCAGAGCGCTCGCGTCGCCGAGAAGGGCCTTTGCGGCATCGTTCTGCACGAGGACCTCGTCGAGCGCCGAGACGATGAAGGCGGGCGTGTCGCTGAGCCGGTCGAGGATCCTCAACATCCCCGGATGCACGTAGTCGACGAACATCGCCCGGTCGGGCGCGCTGTGTCCGCTCACCCGGTGCAGGTAGTCGCGCTCGTCGGGAGTGAGTCGCAGTGCCCGCGCGAGCGAGGCGAGGATCTGGACGCTCGGCTGCGGCCCACGCCGCTGCTCGAGACGGGTGTAGTAGTCGGTCGACATGGCGGCGAGCTGGGCCACCTCCTCGCGGCGGAGTCCCGGCGTGCGTCGTCGTGGCCCAGCGCTCAGGCCCACATCGCCGGGGCGCAACTGCGCGCGGCGCGCCAGGAGGAAGTCCGCGAGTGCATCTCTGTCCACCTCCTCAGTATCGCGCGCGGCAAACGGGGCCATCCAGGGACCCCGGATCCCTGGATCATCGGTCCCTGGAGCGGCGGTCTGCATCGGCGCAGAGTGGACGCATGAACATCAGCGGAAACACCATCTTCATCCCCGGAGCGACGAGCGGCATCGGCCTCGCGCTCGCACAGCGGTTCGCCGAGCGTGGCAACACAGTCATCGTCGGCGGACGACGCGGGGAGCTGCTCGAGCAGATCGCCGCGGAGAACCCGGGCATCGACACGGTGCAGATCGACACGACGGATGCCGACAGCATCCGCTCGGCCGCCGCGCAGGTGCTCGCCGCGCACCCCGACCTCAATGTGCTGATCACGATGGCGGGCATCATGCGCGCCGAGGACTGGACGGCATCGAGTGGCTTCCTGGAGACCGCGGAGTCCATCGTGACCACGAACCTGCTCGGACCGATCCGTCTGATCGCCGCCTTCATCGACCACCTCGTCACCCGGCCCGATGCGACGATCATGACGGTGTCGTCCGGCCTCGCGTTCGCGCCGCTGCGCGTGACGCCCACGTATAACGCCACGAAGGCCGCCATCCACATGCTCAGCGAGTCGGTGCGGCTGCAGCTCGCCGGGACGAGCGTGGCCGTGCAGGAGCTCGAGCCGCCGTCGGTGCGCACCGCTCTCATGCCCGGCCAGGAGTCGAGCGACTTCGCCATGCCGCTCGACGACTTCGTGTCGGAGGTCATCGGGATCATCGAGTCGCAGCCCGACGCCCGGGAGATCCAGGTCGAGAACGTGAAGTTCCTCCGCTACGGCGAGGCACGCGGCGACTACGACCAGGTCGTGGCGACGTTGAACGCCCGCGACCCGCACGGGAACTGATGAGGCGGCAGTCGGCGCGGGCCGTCAGAGAGCCGCGTCGACCGCCTGCTGCACCGTGCGGTGGATGAACGAGAAACCGCTCTGCTCCAGGACGTCCGGACGCACGTCGGCGTCGGGCAGCAGGAGGGATTCGGCCGCCGCCCCCAGCCCGAGCTTCAGCGCCCACGCGGGCGCCGGCAGCCAGAAGGGCCGGTGCATCGTCGCGGCGACCGCGCGTCCGAGGTCGTTCGCGGTGGCGGGAGTGGGACCGGAGAGGTTGACCGGGCCGTCGAGCTTCGCATCGATCACATGACGGATGCCGCGCACCTCATCGTCGAGCGAGATCCACGGCCACACCTGGTCGCCGCGCCCCAGCGGGCCCGCGAGCCCGAAGCGTGTGAGCTGGATCAACGGCTTGAGAACACCCCGCCGGTGCACGATGGGCGCCGTGCGCAGCAGCGCCACGCGCGTTCGGTCGCCGGCGCGTCGCGCCTCGTCCTCCCATCGCACGCAGAGCTTCGCGAGGAAGGTGTCGCCCGGACCCGCGGTCTCGGTGAGGACCTCCCCCGGTGCCGACCCGTAGTACCCGACGGCGGAGGCCGAGACCAGGGCGGGCGAGTCGTCGCCGAGGGCCTGCAGCGCCGTGGCGATGGTCCGCGTCGAGGAGATCCGGGAGTCGACGAGCTCGCGACGGTATCCGGAGGTCCACGGCAGTCGCCCGACGCTCGCCCCGCCGAGGGCGACGACAGCGGCGACTCCGTCGAGCACGTCCGGAGAGAGAGACCCCGAGGACGGGTCCCATTGCACTTCGTCGGCCGAGCGGGCGGGGCGTCGGACGAGCGTCGTGACGGGGATGCCGTCGGCCCGGAGAGAGGAGACGAGAGCCGTCCCGACGAGCCCGGAGGCTCCGCTGACCACGATGCGTCCGTCCATGCCTGCTCCCGATCCTCGCCCCGCTCGGAGAAATCTCCTGCCCCGAGTCTGGCATGGCGCGATCACGACGCGCCCGACTTCTCGTACGCGCCTTACGGCTCGCGTGATCGGACCGATACTACAGTTCGGGAAGCGCAGGAAGAGGAGAAGTGACCACCACCTACATCGAGACCGGCGGCCATGTGCGCGTCTACGACGACGCCGTGCGAACGCACCAGGTGTTCCCCCTCGGCACCTACAGGGTGCACTTCACGTCGAAGGAGGGATTCAGCCTCATCAAGGTCGACGACCTCACCGTCGGCACGGAGCGCGTCTACGGCGGCCTCGAGAAGAAGGTCGCGAAGATCTTCCGCTCGTACGCGCTGTCCGACCGCAGTCTCGGGGTCATGCTCTCCGGAGACAAGGGGATCGGCAAGACGCTGTTCCTGCGGATGGTCGCGGAGGAGGCGCGAGATCAGGCGCTGCCCGTCGTCATCGTCTCGGAGGACAACGAGGGCATCGTGGAGTTCCTCGACAGCCTCGACGAGTGCCTCATCGTGTTCGACGAGTTCGAGAAGACGTTCCCCGTGGCGCGCCGCGGCGGCGTCGACGGGGCGAACCGTCAGAACCAGTTCCTCTCGCTGTTCGACGGCCTCTCGTCGGTGAAGCGCATCTACTGCCTCACGGTGAACGACATCAACGACGTGAGCACGTACATCGTCAACCGCCCGGGGCGCTTCCACTACCACATGCGCTTCGAGTATCCCGGCCCCGACGAGGTCAGGCAGTATCTGCTCGATCAAGCCCCGAACGCCGACCCCGCCGAGATCGAGAACGTCGCCCTGTTCTCGCGCCGAGCGCGGTTGAACTACGACCACCTCCGAGCGATCGCCTTCGAGCTCGCCCAGCCCGACACGCTCTTCTCGGAGATCGTGCAGGATCTCAACATCAAGTCCATCGAACCGAGCCTGTACCGTATCGAAGCGCGCTTCCCCGACGGCAAGGTGTGGTCGGAGGAGACGGAGATGAACCTGTTCGAACGCGGCGACGTCGGCCGCACATACGAGCTGCGCAACTCCAACCGGTCGCTGTTCGCGTCGTTCGTCCCCCGGGATCTCGTGTTCGAGACCGACGGCACGATCTTCGTGCCGATCGACCGGCTCGACCTCGTGGACGACGAGGACGAGGAGCCCGAGGTGTACCCGACGAGCGTGAGCCTCACGCTCGTCGGTCAGGCCGCCTACGGGTTCGGGCTCTGAGCCCGGAAAACCGACCCGGCACCCCGGCGACGCCGCGACCGACGGGTCAGACGCCGATCGTCTGCCCCAGGAACGACCGTGCGTAGCGGTGACCGCTCGCGATCGCCAAGCGGTCGAAGTACGCGTCGAGCACCGCGGTCGACGAGCGCGATCGGCGAGTCTCTTCGCCATATCCGTCGGCGAGATGACGGTCGAGGGCGTCGCGCAGCATCCGCACCGCCTCCGAGCGCTGCTGCGAGACGGCGGCGTGAGAGACCCCGAGCTCCTCGGCGATCTCCGTGACGGTGCGGTCCTCGAAGTAGATCGCCCTGACGATGCGTCGCTTGCGCTCAGGCAGCGCATCGACGGCGATGTGCAGGAGCTCCTCCCGCTCTGCCGCGATCGCCATCTCCTCCGGGAGGTACCCGGTCCAGACGATCTCGTGCACGTCGAGTACGTCCAGGCTCGTGACCGTGCGCTCGGCGTCCGCGAGCCGCTGCTTGACGGCGCTCGCGTCGATGCCCATCGCGTCGGCGATCTCGGCGACCGTGGGCGTTCGACCGAGCACACCCCCCAGCATGTCGCGGACCCGAGTGGTCTCCCTGGCCCTCGCCCTGACGTCGCGGGGAGCCCAGTCCATCGCCCGGAGCTCGTCCTTCAGCGCCCAGTTGATCCGCTCGCGCGCGTAGGCGCCGAAGGGCACGCCCAGACTCTCGTCGTATTTCTCCGCCGCGCGGACCAGCGCGAACGCGCCGGCGGCAGCGAGGTCTTCCCGGGAGACATGGGTCAACCGGGCGGCGACAGCGGCAGTCGCCGCTCCGACGATGTGCAGGTGATCGACCACGAGCTTGTTCCGCGCGCGCAACGGCATACGGCCCCGCCTCTTCCGCTGTCAGTGCAAGCCCCCCAGCGACCTACAGCATCACCACCCCACGGTGACGAGAAACATCATTCGTGTACATGCTAGGGCCGCGCAGGGCGCGAAGAGGGACCGAACGCCGAAACGCTCGTGAATTCTCGTTTACGTTTAGATCACGATTGCTAATCGGTCGACTTGACCCGCTTGTTCACCTCGCGGGTCGCCGAGAACTTCAGCACCGTGTAGTCGTCGACCTCACCGGTCCCCTCGTCCTTCGAGAACTGCACCCGGTGACCCTTGTGGGTCTGCGGATAGAACTTCCCGAAGTTCGTCAGGGTCACGGTGTTGCCACGACTGACGAGATCGACGAGCTCGTCGATCATCGCGTTGTACGCCGTCTGCGCAGCGCCCACGGAGATCCCGCCCCGTCGCGCGAACCGCTGCACGAACTCCCTCTTGCTCACCCGACTCGTGTCGAGCGTCCTGGATGTGCTCATCTTTCCGTCCAATGGAAATGTCGCCCGTCACCGGGCGTCTTGCGCTGTACCCCACCAGCGACATCCGCCGACGCGCGCAGGTCCCAAACTCCTGCAACGTCGTCGAATCTGCCAGTACCCCAGCCTGTGCTCCTCAGAGGATAACCCTTGTTCCTTGGTATATGCGGTGAAAATCGAATTCCTCTGATCGTCCACTCACCGAGGGACCGCAACGGCCGCGAGGATCACCCTCAGCCGTCGAGCCGGACGCGGATGGGATACTCCTCGTCGTCGAGGATGATCTGCAGCGCTCGTCCGGACGCGGGATCGAGCACGATCGGCGCTCGGAGGTTCACGTACACACCGTCGTCGGCCGGATTGGCGACGATCAGGATGCGCGTGTCGTCGGCCTCGCCCACCCCGAGGTCGGATCGGACTCCCGCGGAGATGCGCGGGACGTAGTGGTAGTCGCTGAACACCGGGTCGAGCAGGAAGAGCCGAACGTCGGCATCCGTCGCACGGAGCGCGTAGAGCCCGTCGGCGCCCGCGATCGGTTCCAGCGAGAACGAGGTGTGCGGCCGCAGGCCTGGCATGGGCGCGACGAAGTCGACGGAGATGCCCGCGGTATCGGTGAGGACGGTCATCGCAGGAACTCCAGCAGGTTGGTCTGCAGCGACTTCGCGGTCACCTGCAGGGCGGATTGGAACACGAGCTCGGCGGACTGCAGGCGCACGAGCACCTCGAGGCTGTCGACGTTCTCGACCTCGACCCGACGGGCCTCCAGGTCGGTCGACACCGACAGGTTCTGCGACATGGCTCTCTCGATCTGGACCTGACGGGCCCCCGTCTCCCCGCGAGCCGCGGTGAACGCCGTGAGACGTGCGTCGACGTCGGCGAGACGTGAGCCGATGTTCGCGCCTCCGCGCAGTTCTGCGGCGATGTCGCGCAGCATCGCGAAGGCGCTGGTCGGGCCGGCTCCGAAGGCCTGGGCGCCGTCGAAGTCCACGCGCACGGTCTCGTTGTCGCTGATACGTCGACGCACGCCGTCGCCTGCGGCGCCGTTGAATCCGAAGGTCACGGGGTCGAACGCCGTGGCCGCATCGCTGGTGCCGGCGAACACGCTTCGACCGAGCACGGTGGTGTTCGCCTGGGAGAGCAACTCGGCGCTGATCGTCTCCAGTTCCTGCGCGATCGACTCGCGGGCCGTCGCGCTGAGCGCACCCGCGTTCGCGCCCTGCGCGACGAGATCGCGCGCGCGGTTCAGCAGGTCTGTGCTGGCATCGAGAGCGGTGTCGACGGTCGTGACCCAGGCCAGGCCGTCGCTGAGATTGCGAGAGAACTGAGCCACGCGCGACTGCTCGCCGTGCAGCCCCAGGGTGGTGGCGGCTGCAGCCGGGTCCTCGCTCGGGGTGCGGAACGCCCGCTGCGAGGTCGCCTGGTGCTGCAGCCGCTCCCGGTCGACGAGGTTGCTCTGCAGGGTGCGCAGCGACTGCTGCGTCATGGTGTTGCTCGTGATGCGCCCGATCATGATGCCTCCGGGATCAGCGGCCGACCAGGCCGGTGCGGTTGATGAGCAGATCGAGCGCCTCGTCGACGGCGGTGAGCACGCGCGCAGCCGCCTGATACGCGGTCTGATAGGTGAGCAGGTTGATGGTCTCCTCGTCACCGTCGACCGAGGCGTTCGACTGCTGCGCGGTGACGGCGGCGACCGCGCCCATGTCGGCGATGTCGGCCCGCTGACGGTCTCCGGCGACGGTCACGGCGAATCCCGTCACGAAACTCGACCACACGGTGCTGGGTCCCGTGGCCGCCGACCCGAGGGTGCTGATGCGGTCGGCGATCGTGGTGTCCTTGGCTCCGGCACCCGGCGCGGCCAGCGCGAGATCGGCGAGTCCGTCGGGTAGCACCCGGAGTCCGAGCGCGGCCGGTCCGCTCGGGTCGATCGCGAAGAAGTCGCCCCCCGGCGCGCCGGTGGACGTGACACCGGTGCGGTGGATGTCGTTGACGGCCGTCGCAAGGGCGGAGGCCGTCGCGTTGTATGCCGCGGCGACGCCGGCGAGAGTGCCGCCATCGGCCGCAGGGCCGAGCGCGCTGAGGGCGCCGCCGACCGTTCCGCCCGTCACGGCGACCGGCAGCGCGGGACGATCCGCCCAGGCCACCGTGATCCGACCACCGGCGGCGATCTCGCGCGGACCACTCACCGTCAGCGCGCGACTGGCGTCGCCGGAGACGAGGGCGTTGCCGTCGATGCGGAGGGTCAAGGTGCCGTCGGCCTCGACGGCTCCCGTGGCGCCGACCGCGGTCGACAACTGCTGCGCGAGCACGTTGCGCTGATCGATGAGCTCGTTGGCGCCGCGCCCCGAGAGCAGAGCTTCGCGGATCTGCCCGTTGAGGGCCGCGACCTGCCCTGCGACCGCGTTGACATCGGTGATCTGCCGGTCCACCTGACCGCGCAGGTCGGTCCACTGACCGGCGATCGACTGATGTCCGGCGGCGATCTGACCGACGAGCACCTCGGCATTCGTCAGCACGACCTTGGCCGCCCCCGCATCCGGGGTGTTGGAGAGGTCGGACCAGCCCGCCCAGAACCGATTGAGGTTCGCGGCGAGTCCGTCGGACGTCGGCTCGGCCATCACGGCCTCCGCCTGACCGGCCGCGGTCGCCCTGGTGACCCAGAAGCCCGACGTGCCGAGGGCGTCGCGCACGCGCGCGTCGAGCAGGTCGTTCCCGAGTCGGGCGACACCCGTGACTCCGACCCCTCCGCCGACGGTGAACGTCGTCGGCCAGAGGCCCGTCGACCCCGGAGCCGACAGCGACGTCTGCTCGAGCCGTTGGCGCGTGTAACCGGCGGTGGTCTGGTTGGCGATGTTCTGCCCGGTGACGGTCATGCCGGCGCGGGCCGCGGCGAGGGCGGATTCGGCGAGCCGGAGCCCTGCGAACGACGACACCGTGATCACACCCTCGTGTCGAGCAGTCGGGCGTCGCCGTCGCGGACGACGTCGCCGGACGGGTCGTATTCACCGGTCGGCGTACCGAGGCCGGCGATGGTCTCCTGGGTGACGCGGATCGCCGTGCGCAGGCGCTGCTCGTTGACCTTCTTCATCTGGGCGATCTCCTCGGCGAGCGAGGTCATCGCCTCGAGGTGCCCGGACATGACCTCGCGCCAGGCGTCGGTGGGCGCGGCGTCGATCAGCTCCCGCAGCGTCGTGGCCTCCGGCACCCCCCACTCGTCGGCGACGGCGACCACCAGGGTGTCGCGTGAGAGGGCGACCGTCGGCATCGCGGCCAGCACGCGATCGATCTCGTTCGCCGCGTGGTGGATCCAGCGGTTGCGTCCGGTTGCGAGGAGCATCTGCTGCTCGTCGAGCTTGAAGAGCAGCACCTCGAGCAGATCGCGCTCTCGCATCAGCTGCATGCTCAGGTCGTGAGCGGCCACGGTTCGTCACCTCGTCAGTCGCGGTTTGCCGACGGGATTGCCCGTCGTACTCAGGACTATCGCGACATCGATGTGCGGGGTAACTCGGGCCGGATGGGGAGAACTCCCCATTGACAGCCTCAGGGTTTCGTGCTGATCCGCGCGAGCGCCCCCAGCAGGGCGTTCTCTGCGGCGTCGTCGGCCGAGGTCTGCACGGCCTCCTGGTTGGCGTCGGAGACCGCGAGCACGATCTCCGCGCGATTGATGCGCTTGTCGCGCGGTGCATCGATGCCGACTCGGACGCCGCCCGGTGTGACCGCGAGGATCGTGACCGTGATGTCGTCGCCGATCAGGATGCTCTCATTCGCGCGCCTCGTGAGTACCAGCATGCTCGTCCGCCTTCCATGGCCGGCGCGCCGACGCACGCCCAGACAAAACTAGCGCAGGTTCCGCTCGTAAATGAGAGGACGCAGCCTAGATCCTCACGGCTTTGTCGAGCACCTCCGGTCGAAGAACCACGCTGGCAGCGAGTATCTCCATCCCGATCACGTGACCCTGCGCGTCGAAATCGAGGATGATCTCGCCGCGGCCGCCCGGAGGATATAGCTCGGGGATCTGAACGACCGCTTCTCCATCCGCGATATCCCCCAGAGCGAGGTACGCCGCATCTACTTCGGAGTCATATCGGATCTTCATCGCCCTCCGCTACTTCCCTCGCCACCTGCGCGGGTGACGGCCGTTCACCCTCAGAGTTGTCCGAGACTGCTCCTGCCAGCACCTCGGGGACGACGAGTTCCGCAACGGACACTGGATCGAGCTCGTCCTGTTCACTCGCTTCATGGTTGGCGACCATCGACGAGGCAGCGAGGGATATCGCTAGAAGGCCCGACGCAATTCTGATCTTCTGGACGGGTGGCAACATCATGATGCTCTCCCATCGAGGAGATGAACTCTCGACGAAGATCGTCCACACGTTGGCCCGGTATGGCAGTATGCACACGGCGACGAGCATTGCGCCTGAAGACAAAGCTGCCGCGCAATCTGGTTCCTCTGGGTGAATCAGTTCGCCATCGGGAGGGCGGTGGGCGCGATGCGCACGACACCGACCACATCGGTCGCGAATCCGCCGGCCGCGGCCTCGTCGTACGACAGCACAGGCAGCCCGCGCACCTGGGCCGTCAGCATCTTCCGCACCGCCGCGCGGAGCGAGGGAGCGCAGACCAGCACCGGCTCGGGGCCGGACTGATCGAGTTCCGCGACGGTCCGCCGTACGCTCTCGAGCAGCTGCATCGTGGCCTCGGGGCTCAGCACGATCTGAGTCTGTCCTTCGACGGCTCGCATTCCCTCCAGCATCTGCTGCTCGAGCATCGGGTCAAACATGAGCACGCGGAGGCGACCGTCCTGTGCGAAGCGCGCGGCGATGGCCGGCCCCAGAGCAGCGCGCGCCGCGTCGACGAGACCCGGGGTGTCGGTCGCGGTCTTCGCCCGGAGCGCGAGCGCCTCGTAGATGCGGGCGAGGTCGTTGATCGGGACTCGCTCCGAGAGCAGCCCGGCGAGCACACGCTGGATCGCCGCGAGCGAGAGCATCGCGGGCGTCAGCTCCTCGACGGTCGCCGGGCTGGACTGCTTCAGGTGCTCGGTCAGCTGCCGCACGTCCTCGAGCGAGAGCAGTCTGTCCGCCTGGCTCTGCACCACGTCGGACAGATGGGTGATGATGACGCTCGCCCGGTCGATGACGGTCGCCCCCGCCATGTCGGCGGCGTGCGACATCTCGGTCGGCACCCACTTGCCCTCGAGACCGAAAACTGGGTCGGTCACGGCCGTGCCCGGCAGCTGCTCGAGCCCGGTCCCGATGGCCAGCACATGGCCGCGTGGCACCGTGCCACGGCCGACCTCGACGCCCGCGATGAGCAGCGCGTAGGTCTGAGCCGGCAGATCGATGTTGTCGCGCGTGCGCACCGGCGGCATCAGGATGCCGATCTCCATCGCGAGCTTGCGGCGCAGCGACTTCACCCTGGTCAGCAGATCGCCCTGACCGCCCGAAGCGAGATCGACGATGTCGGGGGCCAGCGAGATCTCGAGAGCGTGCACCCGCATCCGGTCCATGAGTTCTTCCGGCCCCTCGGCCGCGGCCTCGGCCGCCTCGAGCTGCTGGGCGTCCAGCGCCGCGGCCGTCTCCCGCGCCTCGTTCGCCCGCACCCGCGAGGCGGCGAACAGCAGCACGGCGCCGATCGCGAGGAACACCAGCAGCGGCATCCCGGGGATGAAACCCATCGCGCAGGCGGCGAGGCCCGTGATGAGCAACGCGTTGCGCGACTGCAGCAGCTGGCGGCCCGCCGCCTGACCCATCTCGGCCTCGGCGTTCTCGCGGGTCACGATCATGCCGGTGGACACGGCCATGAGCAACGCCGGGATCTGGGTGACCAGGCCGTCGCCGATCGTCAGGATGCTGTACGTCTCGAGCGCCTCGCCGACCTCCATGCCGTGCTGGACCATGCCGATGACGATGCCGCCGACGAAGTTGATGACGACGATGACGATCCCGGCGATCGCGTCGCCCTTCACGAACTTCGACGCACCGTCCATCGCACCGTAGAAGTCGGCCTCCGCGGCGACCTCGGCCCGACGCGCGCGAGCCTCGGCCTCGGTGATCAGTCCGGCGTTGAGGTCGGCGTCGATCGCCATCTGCTTGCCCGGCATGGCGTCGAGGGTGAAGCGTGCTCCGACCTCGGCGACGCGCTCCGCGCCCTTGGTCACCACGACGAACTGGATGACGGTGAGTATCAGGAAGATCACCGCGCCGATCACGAGGGATCCGCTGATGGTGATCTGACCGAACGCCTGGATGACCTGTCCGGCGTGCGCCTCACTGAGAACCAGGCGAGTCGACGCGACGTTGAGCCCCAGCCGGAACAGGGTGGCGACCAGCAGCAGGCTCGGGAACACCGAGAACTCCAGCGGCTTCTTGATGAACATCGCCGTGAGCAGGATCAGCAGGGCGAACGAGATGTTGACGACGATGAGCACGTCGAGCAGCGGAGTGGGGATCGGGACGATGAGCAGCAGGATGATGCCGACGACGCCGACCGGCACTGCGGCCTTCGACAGGATCTGTCCGATCATGGGTGTCTCGTTCTCTCGTGACGGTGGATGTGCGCGGTGCGGTGGATGTGCGAAGTGCGGTGGCTCACAGGCCGCGATCGCGGGTGCTCTCGAACGGCATGGTGTGGGTGCCGCGCGCCGACCCTCGACGCTTCAGATGCTCGATGAAGGCGAGCACCTGGGCGACTGCGGTGTAGAGCTCTTCGGGGATCTCGCGTCCGAGCTCGCACGCCGAGTGCAGCGCTCTCGCGAGCGGGATGTCGCGCACCATCGGCACACCGGACTCCTCCGCCTTCTCGCGGATCTTCTGCGCCACGACGCCCGCGCCCTTCGCGACGACGCGCGGGGCGGACTTGCCCGGTTCGTATCGGAGGGCGACCGCCACGTGGGTCGGATTGACGAGCACGACGTCACTGTCGCCGACGGCCGCGATCATGCGGTTCCGGCTCAGCGCGATCTGACGCGAGCGACGCTGGGAGCGCACGAGCGGGTCGCCCTCGCTCTTCTTGTGCTCATCCTTCGCCTCTTTCTTCGTCATGTGCGTGTGCTTGCGGTTGCGGCGCATCACGACCACGACGTCGATCGCGGCGAGCAGGATGCCGACGGCCACCGCGACCTGCAGCAGTGCGACCGCTCCCCCGGCAGCCTGCTCGAGGAGCCACGTGATGTTGTGACTCCCGCTCGCCATGAGCACGGGCACGAGGCCCGACACGACGATCCACAGCGAGATGCCGATCGCGACGGTCTTGAGAAGCGCCTTGAGCCCCTCCCACAGCGCCTGGCGCCCGAAGACCCGCTGGAGTCCGGCCACGATGTTGAACTGCTCGGCGCGCATCGGCACACCGCGAAGGTGAATGCCGCCCTGGGCGACGGCGGTCGCGGCGGTGGCCAGCAGTACCACAAGGAGCATCGGCAGCAGCACGCCTCCGAGCGACGTGATCGCCGCACCCAGCGCGTCCATCGCGACTTCGTCGGCGGGGTGGCGCGCGACCTGCGACACGCGGAGGAAGAGATCGGTGGTGACCTGGGTGCCCGCGGCGACGGTCGGCACCATCATCACGGCGGCCGCGGCGATGCACACCCAGGCCGTGAAGTCCTGGCTGCGCCCGATCTGGCCCTTGCGACGGGCATCCCTGAGCCGCTGCTCGGTGGCCTTCTCGGTGCGTTCCCCGGTGTCGACGTCGCTCACCGCGTCACCCCCACGAGCAGCCGGGCGGCGTCTTCGGCGATCGCTCCGACCACGCCGGGGAGGGCGGCGTAGACGAAGCCGACCAGTACGAGCGTGAGCCCGATCTTCGCGGGGAAGCCCATCGCGAAGGCGTTGAGCGCGGGCGCGACCCTCGTCACGAGCCCCAGACCGACGTCGGCGAGGAACAGCACGATCAGCAGCGGGCCGGCGATCTGCACCGCGCTGAGCATCATCTGGCCAGTCGCGCCGACGAGCGCTTCGGCGGGGCTCGTGAGGTCGATGACGCCGGAGACGGGGATCGCGTCGAACGAGCGGAAGAGCCCGCCCAGCACGAGCTGATAGCCATCGGAGGCGAACAGGAGCAGCAGCGCGGTCATCTGGAAGAGGCGGGTGAACTGGGCGCCGTTGATCGCCATACCCGGATCGAACGCCTGCGCCAATTGGAAGCCGCCGAACGTGTCGACGAGGTGACCGGCTCCCTGGATCGCGCTGAAGAGCACCATGACGAGGAAGCCGAGCAGCGCCCCCGTGAACGCCTGCCCCACGAGGGCCAGCAGGAAGCCGCCGGTGTCAAGACGCTCGTATCCGACCGTGACCACGGGCGAGACGGCGAGAGCGAGACCCGCTCCCAGCATCGCGCGGATGCGCATCGGGATCGTGGCATGGCTGAACGGCGGCGCCAGCACGAGGAACGCCGTGATGCGCACGCAGGCGAGCGCCGTGGCCTCGAGCCAGGTGAAGTCGATGGGGATGTTCATCATCCGCCGTTCAGCAGACCGGGGATGCGGGCGAACATCTCGTTCGAGAAGGCGATGAGCTCGGCGATCATCCAGTGCCCGCTCACGAGCAGCGCGATGCCCACCGCCACGAGCTTCGGCACGAACGAGATCGTCATCTCCTGCACCTGGGTGATCGACTGCAGCAGCGAGATCGCGAACCCCACGACGAGGGCCGTGATCAGGAGCGGTGCGCAGAGCTTCGCGCCGAGGATCAGGGCTGCCTGTCCGATGTCGATGACGGCTTCGGGGCTCATCCGCCGCCCCCGCTGTACGACTGCACGAGGGCGGTGATGATCATTCCCCAGCCGTCGATGAGCAGGAAGAGAAGGATCTTGAACGGCAGCGAGATCATCACCGGCGGGAGCATCATCATCCCCATCGACATGAGGGCGCTGGCCACGACGAGGTCGATGACGAGGAACGGGACGAAGATCACGAACCCGATGAGGAAAGCGGCCCGGAGCTCGCTGATCATGAACGCCGGAACGAGGGTCTGCAGCGGGATGCTCGCCGCGTCGGTCGGGTTGCCGAGCTGCGCGGCACGGTGCATGAGGGCGATGTCCTCCTCACGCGTGTACGACAGCATCCAGTCCCGCAGCGGCGCCTGCGCGAGGTCGAACGCCTGACCGAAGTCGATCTGGCCCGCCGTGAACGGGCTCACGGCGACGGTGTTGATGTCGGTGAGCACCGGCCACATGATGAACAGCGTGAGGAACAGGCTGAGGCCGGCGAGCACCTGGTTGGGCGGGATCGAGGGCAGCGAGAGTGCGTTCCGGGTCAGAGCGAGCACGACGAAGATCTTCGTGAAGCTCGACATCATCAGCAGCAGCGCCGGCGCGACGCTCAGCACGGTGATGCCGAGCAGCGTCATGATGCTGTCGGACGGCGTTCCGTTGATGCCGTTGATGGTCACGCCACCGCCGTCGCCGGTCTCGGAGGGCAGGACAGCCGCCTGAGCATCCGCTGCCCCGAGCACGACCATCGCGGCGGCCACTCCGACCGCGACGAGCGCGACCGTGACGACTCTCCGGGTCACCCGCGCGCGCCGACGCCGCTCGAGCGCACGCGGCGCGGAGAGGGGCACGGCTGAGGACACGGCGGCACTCCGGGAATGGGTGTCGTGGCCGATCCGTAGCCGAGGGGGCGAGCTATCCGTGCTCGCAGACGACTATCGCGACAGAGCGTCCTCGGCGTAACCCCGGCGTCGGTGTCAGGCGACGGAGCGCAGCGCCCTGTCGACGATGTCGTCGGGCGGGGTGCTCGCCGCCTCATCGACGGCCGTGATCGACTCGTCCTCGGCGACCGGGGCCTCCTGCGTGTCGACGACGCTCACACCCTGCTCGGTCACGCCGAGCACGTAACGGATTCCTCCGAACTCGGCCACGACCAGCTGGGCGCGACCGCCGAGCCCCGACCGCGCCACCACGGTGATCCTCTCCTGGCGCGTGCGGCGCACCGGTGCGGGACGCGGAGCACGCGTCCGCGCGAGCTTCTTGGGAACGAGCCCGGCGAGAGGACCCGTCCCCGTCGACTGGCTCTTCTGCAACCGCTTGCTGAGGAAGACGAGCAGACCGAGCACGGCGGCCAGCGCGACGATCGCGCGCACCGCGACGAGCAGGTCGTCCATGGCTACACGACCTCGGCGCCGTCGAGGATCCGCTCCACGCGGATCGCGAAGTCGCCCTCGGCCACCACTACCGTGCCGTGGCCGATCAGTCGTCCGTTGAGCTTGATGTCGGCGGGAGATCCCGCTGCGCGGTCCAGCTCGACGACCCGACCCGGTTCGAGCGACAGCACGTCGCGCACCGGCATCCGCGTGCGTCCGATCTCGACGACGAGCTCCATCTCGACACCGGCGATGCGGCTGAGTCGCTGCGGTCCGGCAGGTCCTGCGGACTGTGCTCCGTCGATGCGGACGCCGGCGCGGGCGACGACCGCACCGGCAGCGTCGACCAGGTCGAACACCTGTGTCCCCGCGTCCGTGAAGACCGACGCGGCCGGCACGAGCTCGCCCTCGCCCAGAGCGCCGGCGCCGAGCACCACGACCGCCGCCTCGAAGATGGGATGCAGGCGGTCGGCGAGCGGTGCGGTCGCCGACCCGTCCTCCAGCTGCGTCGGATCGATCACCTGGATCGCGATGCGAGCACCGGGGGTTCCCGTGAAGGTGACGGCCACGGCGTCGCCGACGGCTCCGGGATCGGTCGACGGAGCAGGGATGACGGGGAAGGCGAACGGCATCCTGCCGGCAATCGCCGCGGCGACGGCGGTCTCGTGGAAGGTGCTCATGAGTGGTTCTCCTCGGGGGTGCTGGTGATCAGGCAGGTCAGCCGGGAACCTCGGCTGCCCGGGGTCGCGAAGCCGATGGTCGTGTGGCCGGCGACGAGTTCGTAGGGGCGCGTCTCGGAGTGCGGGAGTCGCAGAAGGTCGCCGGGTGCGAGATCCAGCACTTCTCCCGCTCCGATCGTGATCGGCGCGAGTCGCAGTGTGATCTCGAGCGGGGTGCTGCGCACCTGCTCCAGGGTGTGGTCGGCGGTGTGCGCGGTCGCGGCGTCGGAGCCGGATGCAGCGAGGCGGTCGACCACGGCGGATGCCGGCAGCATCACCGTGGCCGTGGTCTCGACGTCACCGAGGCGCAGGGAGTACCGGGCGACGATCACGGCAGCCGTTCCGGAGATGACCTGCATGTACTGGGGGTTGTAGTGCACGGCCGCGAAGCGCGGCTCGCCGGGAAGCAGGCCGTCGAGGCTGGCGTGCAGGTGCTCGAACGTGCCCTCCATGAGGTGCCTGACCAGCGCGAGCTCGATCGGAGTGAACGTCCGAGCGGCCGGCAGCGACGTGCTGCGCCCGCCCATCATCTGCACGACCCACAGCAGCGCGCTGTCGAGCCCGAACTGCACGACGCACGGCTCCTCACGCCCCGGGAGCGAACCGGCCACCATCGCGGTCGTGCCGGGCAGCGTCTCGGCGTACTCCTCATACGAGACGAGTTCGACTCGTTCGAGCGCGAGGTGCGCTCTGACCCGCACCTTGGCCGTGAGCTGCGACGACCACAGGCGCGCGAACGACTCGAACGCGGCCTCCAGGTGGCGCGTGCTCTCGCGGTCGAGCTGCGTGGGTCGACTGAAGTCATAGGCCGGGTACCGGGTCGCCGGATCGTCGATCACGGGTGCGGACATGCGTGGCTCCTGAGCGGTGGTGGTCATCGGATCAACCCGTTCCGGCGGCCGAGGCGAGGGCGGGTATGAGTGCGCGCACCTGGTCCTCCTCGGAGGACTCGACGACGATGTCGACGCGGCGGTTGCTGGCCAGAGCCTCAGGGGCGTCGCCCTGGGCGATGGGCCGTGTGTCGGAGAACGCCGTCGCCTTGACCCGTGCGCCCGCGATGCCTTCGTGTTCCACGAGGAAACGCGCGACCTGCGTCGCCCGCCCGCCCGACAGCTCCCAGTTCGTCGCGAAAGGGTACGCCGAGACGCGGTGGTCTGCGTGCCCCTCGATGCTCACCTGGTTGTCGACCGAGGTCAGGACATCGCCGATCGAGTCGAGCACGGCATCCGCCTTGCCCGACAACGCGGTGCTGTTGTCGCCGAAGAACGTCTCCGCGCCGACGAGCCCGACCCGCAGGCCGCGCTCGTCGATGACGAACGACACGGTGTTCTGCAGCCCCTGCGCGGTGAGTGCCTCGAGCATGCGGTTGCGGAGCTGCTCCAGCGACTCGTACTCGGCGTTCGCCCGCGCCTGCAGGTCGATCACCCCGTCATCGTCACGCAGCTCCGGCGGCACGACGACGCCCTCCGCGGTGTCGGCGGCTCCACCCGGCTTCTCCTCCTGGCCGAACCCGGTCGCCAGGCTGTTCGCCAGCAGCTCGAATTTCGTCGCGTCGACGTTCGAGACCGCGAAGAGGACGATGAAGAGGCACATGAGCACCGTCACCATGTCGGCGTACGACACGGCCCAGCGCTCGTCCGGCTCGTCGTGCGAGTCGTCCGCGTGGCCGCGTCCGCGCGCGCGACGGGCGGTGCTCACGCGTCCTCCCCCAGCGGGTCGGACGACACCTTGGCCTTCTTCTCCTTCGGGCGCACCGTCGACATGGCCTCGAGGCGTTCCTTGAGCAGGTGCGGCGCACTGCCGGCCTGAATCGCGAGCATCCCTTCGGCGACGAGGGTCATGCGCTCGAGCTCGACGGCGCCGATGCGGTTCAGGCGGCCGGCGATCGGGTTCCAGATGAAGTTGGCCGAGAGCAGCCCCCAGAGCGTCGCCACGAAGGCGGCGGCGATCATGGGGCCGAGGTGATCGGGCTCGTCGAGCTTCTCGAGAACGTGCGTCAGCGACACGACCGTGCCGACGATGCCGATCGTGGGCGCATATCCGCCCAGGGAGGCGAAGAAGCGGGCCGCGACGCGGGTGCGGGAGGACGCTGCCTCGATCTCGTCGTCCATCACCGTGCGGAGATCCTCCGCGTCGGTGCCGTCGGCGAGGGCCTGCAGAGCCTGGCGGGTGAAGTCGTCCGGCGCACCCTCGAGCTCCTGCTCGAGCGCCAGCAGGCCCTCGCCGCGGGCCTTCTCGGCGTAGCCGACGAGGAAGGGGATCACGGCCTCCGGCGTCATCCGCGGCCCGCGCACCATGCGTCCGAGGCTCGCGGCGGCCAGCTTCGTGTCGCGCAGGGTGTGACTCGCGATGCCGACACCGATGGTGGAACCCAGCACGAGGATCATCGGCGCGGGGATGAGGAGCGCCTGGAAGCTCGCTCCCTCCATCGTGATCATCGCCACGAGGGCGCCGAAGGCGACGATGACGCCGATGATGAACGCGGGATCCACGATCAGCCCTCGGCCCGTCCGTCGGCCGGCATACCCGTCATCGTCTGCGCCGCACTGAGCACCCGGGCGCGATACGCCACGATCAGGTCGATGACGGCATCCATGCTCTCCGAGATCACGTAGACGTGGCCGTCGATCATGTGCAGGGTCGTGTCCGGTGACTCCTGGATGCGCTCCACGAGATCGGGGTTGACCGCGAACCTCGTGTGGTCGAGGCGGGTGACGGTGATCATTCGGGGTCTCCGGACGTGGGGAGGAGGGAGTCTGCCCCGACTATCGCGACGAGACCCGCCCCGGGTAACCAGCGCGCCCCACCGCCCCGCTCCCCGTCCGCCCTGCCCGTCCCCGTCCGCGTCCGCCCCGCCCCGTCCGCGACGCGAGCCACCCCTTTGCGCGCGAACCACCCCTCTGATCCCCGTTCGCTCGGGGGTGGGTCGCACACAAGGGGGTGGTTCGGCGACGGCTGCGCCCGGATGAGTTCTTCTGCACGATGTGGGATCAGGCGGTATTCCCTCCACACCGCTCTGCGAGTGACCCGATGAGGTCGCCGCCCGGGCACACTCGGCGCATGCGGCACGCGTCTCTGACAGAACTTCGTCGTCTCCTCATGGACCGCAGACGCCTCGAGCTCACCGGATGGAGCGCGCGGGCGGTCCGCCGGGCGCTGGACAATGGTCACCTTCATCGCGTGCGCCGAGGATGGTTCGTCGACCGGGGCGAGTGGGACGACCTCTGGCCGGAAACCCGGCATCGGGCCGAAGTCCTCGCTGTCGCCCAGTCGGCCACGACCACGCGGCCCGTGTTCTCGCACGTCTCCGCCGCCGTGCTGTGGGACCTGCCCCTGTACCGGACGACGCCGGATCGGGTACATGTCATCTCGGATCGCACGCACCATCGGCACAGCGCCCCCGAGCTCCTGCGGCACGAGGGCGCCGTCCCGCACAGCGACGTCGACGAGATGGAGGGCATCCGTGTCACGACCCTCGATCGCACCGTGTACGACGTGATCCGCACGGTCGCGGGCGACACCGCTCTCGCCGTCGCGGACGCTGCGGTCGCGCGGATCGCGGGAGAACCGTGGGCCTTCGATGCGCTCGCCGCGCAGGACCTGATGGGTTCGCTCGAGCGTCGGACTCGCACTGCGGGCGCCCGCGGTATACGGCAAGCGAGGGAGATCACCACGCTGGCGGACGGTCGGGCGCAGCTCCCGCTGGAGAGCGTCACCAGATACCGCCTGCACCAACTCGGGTTCGCGAGGCCCATCCTCCAGATGCCGATCGCAGCGCCGGACGGCGGCAGGTTCTGGATGGACATCGCCGTCGAGGAAGCGCGCACGTTCATCGAGTGCGACGGCCTGTCGAAGTACCTCGACCCGGATCTTCGAGGGGCTCGTTCGGCGGACCAGGTCTTGATGGACGAGAAGGCGCGCGAGGACTGGGTCCGCGGCGTCACTGGGTGGCGCGTCGTGCGCGTCGACAGCTCCGACATGCGCAGCCTCGAGTCGGCCGAAGCGCGCTTCCGGGCGTTCGGTCTGCGCCCCCGGCACCCCGCGTGGGCCTGATCGCGACGGGACGACGCGCCGCCGAACCACCCCTCTTCGCACGAGCCACCCCTCTCGCGTCGGCCACAACAGGGGTGGGTCGCGCGAAAAGGGGTGGTTCGCGTCAGAGGCGGCGGGGCGGCAGGAGAGGCGACGGCGATCAGCGCTTGAGCTGCGTGAGCTCCTGCAGCACCTCATCGCTCGTGGTGATGATGCGGGCGTTCGCCTGGAATCCGCGCTGGGCCACGATCAGGTTCGTGAACTCCTGCGAGAGGTCGACGTTGCTCATCTCGAGGAAACCGGACTGGAGGTTGCCGAACCCGGCCTGCCCCGGCTCACCCATGCGCACGGCGCCGGAGTTCACGGATGCCCGGTAGGAGGAGTTCCCGGCCTTCTCGAGTCCCTCCGGGTTGTCGAACACGGCCATCGCGATCTTCGCGAGCGTCTGGGTCGCGCCGTTGCTGAAGGTGCCGACGATCGACCCGTCGCCGGTGATGCTGTACGACTTCAGCGTGCCGGCGGCGGCGCCGTTCTGCTCGGTGACCGCGACGGTCGACAGGGTCGCGTAGCCGGTCACCGTGGTGAGGTCGACGGTCACGGCGCCGGCCGTGAGGGTGAGCCCCGCGCCGGTCTGCTTGCCGTCGGTGAAGGCCAGAGCGCCCGTGGCGCCGCTGACCGGCTCGGCGACGTCCCAACCCGCCGCGGTGCGGGTGAAGTTCAAGCTCAGCGTCGACGGCGTGCCCTGGGCGTTGTAGACGGTCACGTCCCGCACCAGCACGTCGCCCGTCGCCGCCGTCGACGGCAGGTTGCCCGCGACGGTCGCCGCAGTCGTGGCCCGTGCGGGGGCGACGGCGTCGAGCGGCAGCACGATGTTGCCCGCTGCGGCTCCGGTGTTGACGACACCGTTCTGCGCCGCCCAGCCCTGCACGATCGAGCCGTCGGCCGTGACCATCTTGCCCGTCGGATCGAACGTGAAGCCGCCCGCGCGGGTGTACAGCGTCTCGCCGCCGGAGCGCACCGCGAAGAAACCGTCGCCCGAGATCATGAGGTCACCCCCGCGTCCGGTGGCCTGAGCGGAGCCCTGGGCGAAGTTGGTGCGCACGCCGGCGACCTGCACGCCGAGTCCGACCTGCGCGGGGTTGCGTCCGCCGACCTGGTCGTCGGGGATGCCGGGGTTGCCGATCAGCTGCGAGAGCGAGTCCTGGAACAGCACGGACGAGCCCTTGAACCCGG
The DNA here is from genome assembly GCF_023715885.1 of Microbacterium hydrocarbonoxydans. GTDB lineage: Bacteria > Actinomycetota > Actinomycetes > Actinomycetales > Microbacteriaceae > Microbacterium > Microbacterium hydrocarbonoxydans_C. The sequence goes on from NZ_JAMBOY010000004.1 coordinate 224,436, forward strand.
CGGTGTTGACGTTGGCGATGTTATTGCCGGTGACGTCGAGCATCGTCTGGTGCGAGCGGAGCCCGGAGATCCCGGAGTAGAGCGAGCGAAGCATGGTGTTCTCTCTTCCTGTGTGAGACGGAGGTCAGGCGGCCGGGGCGGCCGGTGCGGTCGTGGAGGTGACGCCGGTGATGGCGTCGAGTGCGATGGTCTTGTCGCCGATGGTCACCTGCGGCACCGCCCCGTCGAACGACACCTTGGTGACGATTCCGGTGACCGCCTTGCCGTCGGCGTCCTTGTACGAGGCCTCCTGACCGATCAGCGCGGTCGCGGCCTGTCGCATGTTCAGGGCGAACGCCTCGGTTCCGTTGTCGGCGAGGGTCGTGAGCTGCTCCATCATGGCCAGCTGGGTGGTCTGAGCGATCATCTCGTTGGTGTCCATGGGGTTCGACGGATCCTGGTGCGTCAGCTGCGTCACGAGCAGCTTCAGGAACACCTCGCCGTCCATGACCTGCTTACGCGCGGCGGGGTCGGTCGTGCCGCCGGTGTGGATCGAGCTCGTCGCGTCGATCGTCGGGGCTGCGGTGATGGGGATGGTCATGGCGTCCTCTCAGGCCAGGATGTCGAGGCCGGCGGCGGCCCGGTCGCGGTCGTTCGACGCGGATGACGGGGTGGCGGGCGCCGGCTGGCGGGGCTGCGGCGGCGGTGAGGCGTCGGATGCGGCATCGCGACGGCTGGGCGCCTCGCCGCCCGCTCCGCCACTGCCGAACGAGGACGCGCCTCGGTCGGCGCCCGGGTCGGACCCCGAGCCCTGAGCGATGCTCAGCGATGCGTGCGGCATCGCGGCGGCGAGATCACGACGCAGATCTGTGACGATGGCGCGGAGCGCGTCGCGCCCGGCATCCGTCGCACCCATGAGCTCCACCCGTACGTCGCCCGCCTGGCCGATGTGTGCGCGCACCGTGACGGGACCGAGCGTGTCGGGGTTGACCGTCATCGTGAGCTGGTGCGTGCCCGATGGGCGCTGCGCGATGCTGACGACGACCGGCGACACCTGGGCTGCGACCGTGCGCGGGATCGGCGTCACGGGCGCAGCGGCTTCCGTCGCCGCCGGGCCGACCGGCGAGACCGGCATCGAGGGCAACGCCACCGCGGTGATCGTCGGAGAAGCGGATGCGGTGGCGGCGGCCGGCGCGCGATCGCCGGAACCCGGGCGATCGGGGAGGACAGCGGATGCCGACACGGGTGCCGCGGCCGGCGGACGAGGGTCCGCACCGACGGCGACGATGCCGTCGGCAGGGATGCGGTGCGCAGGAACCGCGGGCGGCACGGAAGCGGGCGTTGCGACGGGGGTCTTCTCCGCGCCGAGCCGCGGGGAAGCGTCGGGCGCCGGCTCCCCCGCGGCATCCGTCCCGCCTGACACGGCGGGAGCGGAAGCGGCCAGAGCGTCGGATGCCCGCACCGCCGGCCCGGCGAGCACCACCGAGGTGATCCGATCTGCGGAGGATGCCGAGCTCGGGACCTCCGCGGCGACCTCCGCCGTCGCGACATCGACGGGCGAAGACGCCTGTGACGCATCGCCGGTGCCGGGCTCCACCTGGTCCGTGGCGGGGGCGCCACCGTCGATGGTCGGCAACGCGAGGAGCAGGGCGAGCGCCGCGGACACGATGCCGCCCTCCGGCTCACCAGCGGTCGATTCCTCGCGGGAGAGGGGCATCGCCCCGGCATCCTCCACCCCGTCGACGAGATCCGAGGACGCCGACTCGGCGGGGAACGACTCGCCCGCCGCGACGAGAGCCTCGCCGAACCGCGCTCCGGCGTCGGTCGCGGACCGGCCGGTCGATTCGGCGGCGGCGGGTGACGCGAGCAGTGCGTCGGTCAGCGTCACGGCGCTCATGCGGCGCTCCCCTCGGGGCGGCGTCCGCGCGCGGTGGCGATCTCGTCGAGGGCGGCCTGTTCGGCGGCGAGTCCCTCACGGTGTTCCTCCACCCGGTGCGCGGTCTCGAGACGCTCGAGTCCCTTGAGCTCGCGACGAGCCTCGATGTGTGCGGTCTTCGCCTCGCTCTCCGCAGCGCGGCTCAGCTCCGCGAGCGTCTGCAGGTCGCCCAGCGCGCTGCGCCCCGCGGCTCGGGCGGCGGCCATCGCAAGAAGGGTCGCCGCGTCGTCGACCTGGCTGCTGATCTCGGAGAGGCTCGCGGCACCGGCTCGCACGGCCGTCTCAGCCTTGCGACGCTCGCTGCTGGCGCGTGACAGCTCTTCCGCGGCGATGCGCTCCTGGGCGCCGCGCACGCGGAGCAGGCCGGAAAGGGAGAAGGTCATGGGATCAGTCCTCCGAACGCGTCGGTGAGGGCAGCCAACCGCTGCCAGGAGTCATCGGTCGTGCTGAGCTCGTCCATGCTCTGCATGAGGAAGGCACCGATCGCCGCCTCGTTGGCGAGCGCGGCGTCGACCAGCGGATTCGCTCCCGGCCGGTAGGCGCCGATGTCGATGAGGTCGTTCGCGGAGCGCCGCGCGGCGAGAACGCTGCGCAGCGCCACGGCATCCTCCCGCTGCGACGACGAGGTGATCTTCGAGACGACCCGCGACACCGAGCCCAGCACGTCCACGGCCGGGAAGTGGCCGCGCACCGCGAGCGAACGATCGAGCACGACGTGTCCGTCGAGGATGCCGCGGGCGGCGTCGGCGATCGGCTCGTTGTGGTCGTCCCCGTCGACGAGCACTGTGTACAGCCCCGTGATCGACCCGCTCGTCCCCGCCCCCGCACGCTCCAGCAGGCGCGCGAGAACCGAGAACGTCGACGGCGGGTAGCCGCGGGTGGCCGGGGGCTCCCCCGCGCTGAGTCCGATCTCGCGCTGCGCCATCGCGACGCGACTCAACGAGTCCATCATCAGAACGACGTCGAGTCCGTCGTCGCGGAACTGCTCGGCGATCCGCGTCGCGACGAATGCAGAGCGCAGACGCGCCATCGCCGGTTGATCCGAGGTCGCGACGACCACGACCGACCGCGCCAGGCCGTCGGCTCCGAGATCGTCCTCGATGAACTCCCGCACCTCGCGACCGCGCTCGCCCACGAGGGCGATCACGTTCACGTCGGCGCTCGATCCGCGCGCGATCATCGACATCAACGACGACTTGCCCACGCCTGAGCCTGCGAAGAGCCCGAGTCGCTGGCCGCTGCCGACGGGCGTCATGGTGTCGAGCACCCGGACACCGAGACCGAGCTGTCGGTCGATCCGCTGCCGGTCGAGGACGCCGGGCGGCGTGTTGTCGAGCGAGACGCGCTCGGCGCGGGCGTCGATCGCGCCTTTCCCGTCGATCGGACGGCCGAGTCCGTCGAGCACGCGTCCGAGCAGCGCCCGTCCCGTCGGCACCTGCAACGGCGCGCCCGCGTGACGCACACGCGCTCTCGCGGTGATGCCGCTCAGCCGGCCGAGCGGCATGCACCGGGAGGCATCACCGTCGACCGCGACGATCTCGGCATCCACCGCGCTGCCGTCGACCGCGTCGATGCGCACGCGGTCTCCGACCGCCGCGTCGATGCCGAGCACCTCGACCCCGAGTCCGACGACCGCCTTCACCGTTCCGGAGCGTTCGGGGCGCGACGCGTCGAGCGCCCGGTGCCAGGATGCCGTGGCGACCGTCACAGCGTCACCTCCGAGGGCTCGTCGTCGACGCCGAGAAGCGCTGACCGCGCCCGCGCGAAGGCGGGTGCGATACGCGCGTCGACGCTGCCGTCGCCGATGTCGACGATGACTCCCCCGTCGTCGACCGCGGACGACGAGACGATCTCGACGTCGCTCATCGTCGCGAGGGCGCCGACCTCCTGCAGCGCAGCGAGATCCCTCTCACTGAAGACGATGCGGGTCCATCGGGTCTGCGGCACCTCGACGAGCGCACGGCGCAGGGCGTGTGCAGCGGACCGAGCGGGATCGGAGAGCTCGACGCCCACGATCGCGATCGCGAGCTCGACCGCCAGCTCCTCGATGCGCGCGACATCGAGCGAGGCGACATCGTCGACACGCTGTTCCAGCGCCGACCGCGCCCCGTGCACGGCGACCACCGCCGACCGTGCGCGCTCTCCGAAGGCCTGCGTCAGGGCCTCCACCCGGGCGGCGTGCTGTTCCTGCTCGACGCGGGCCTGCTCGGCGGCTATGCGTCGCCCTTCGGCGAACCCCTCGGCGTATCCGCGGGTGCGCGCACGATCGGCCTCGCTGCGGATGTCGATCGGCGTCGCGCCGACCCGCGGCACGGCGAGCGGCGTGAAGACGGAATCGAGCACGGTGCGCACCTCGGAAGTCGAAGAAGTGGCCAGTCCATGGTCCGGAGGTCGAGCAGTCCGTGCTCCCTGCCCACTATCGCGTCGCCCGGACGCCGCGGTAACCACTCCGGACTCACTCGATGAGCTCATCCTCGTCCTCGCGCGAGATCGTGATCTCCTCCGCCGCCTCGAGCTCGCGGATCACCCGGACGATCTCGGCCCGCGCCTCGTCGACCTGGCGCATGCGCACCGGCCCGAGCACGCGGGTCTCCTCGGCGAGGTTCTCCTTGTTGCGCTCGGTCATGTTGGTGCTGACCTTCTCGATGATCGGCTCGTCGGCACCCTTGAGCGCGAGCGCGAGAACCCGGAGGTCTAGTCCGCGAAGCACGCGCTGGGCATCGCGATCCTCGAGTCGGGCGATGTCGGCGAACGTCACCATGCGACTGCGGATGTCTTCGGCGAGAGCGAGGTCGCGTCCCTCCAGACTCGCCAGCAGCGACTTCTCCAGCGCCTGGTCGGAGCGGTTGATGATCTCGACGAGCGGCTGCACGCCGCCGATCGACTCATGGTTGTCGCGCATCGCGAAGACCCCGGTGCGTGACCGCAGCGAGTCGGCGACGATCGAGATCGCCTCCTGCGTGGCGGTGCCCATCGTCGCGATGGCCTGCGCCACATCGGTGCGCAGCGGATCCTGCAATGCCGCGAGCACCGCCGCTGCGCGGTCGGCCTTGAGGTTGGCGAGGACCACGGCGACGGTCGTCGGCAGCTCGCCCTCGAGCACGGTCGCGAGCTGAGCGGGGTCGGCCGCGTTGAGGAAGTCGAAGGAGACGGTGCCCTGCGACATGACGCGGCCGACCATGCCGACGGCCTTCTCGCGTCCGAATGCGGTCTCCAGCAGACCCGTGGCGAGATCCTGACCGCCCCGGGACGGCACCGATCCGCCATTCGCGATCCGGCGGAAGTCCCCGAGCGCGCGAGCCGTCGCCGCCACGTCGACTCCGCCGAGCTGGGTCAGCTCGGCGGCCAGCATCTCGGAGCGCTCCTCGCCGAGGTGCCGCAGCACCTCCGCACTCGCCGCGCGGTCCATGTTCATGAGCACGATCGCGGCCTTCCTCAGCCCCGACATCTCGGGAACGGGAGCCGCCTCCACCTGGGCTGTCGACATCTCCACCGTGTCGGCCTGGGCGTCGAGGATCTCCGTCAGCAGCGTCATACCTTCGCCTCGTCCATCAGGTCGGCCAGTGCACCGGCGATCGATTCCGGTTCACGCCGCGCGAGGTCGTCGATCTCGCGTCGGCGGCGCTCGACGAGGACCTTGTCGGGCTCCGGCTCGTCGTCGAGGTCGACCACGGCCGACGGCAGCAGCTTCGTCGGAGCGGGAAGCGGGATGGCATTAGGATCCTTGAGATCCCGCAGCGACCGCAGCTTCTGCTCCTCGTCCTCCGTCACGGTGGCGAAATACTCGATCGGTCCGTCGTCGGTGTACATCACGCGGCGTTTCATCCTGCGGCGCACCGCGAGGAAGACGACGAGGATGACGACGGCGAGCAGGATCGCTCCTCCGATGATCGCCGACCGCAGCAGCTCCTGCTGGAACTCCGCCGCGCGCTCCTCCTCCGCCGCGGCGAGAGCGGTCTGCGCCGCTGTGGCGCCCGAGGTCGCGAAATCGACGAACTCGACGGCGATCTCGTCGCCGCGCTCGACGTCGATACCCGCAGCGGACGCGACGAGAGACTCGATCTGCGCGGCGCTCACGCCCGTGACCTCGCCGCGGTTGACCGCGATGCTCACGGTCTGCCTGGTGACCTCGCCCGCCGGGGTGATCGTCTTCTCCGTGGACTTGTTGACCGCGTTGCTGCGAGACGTCTCCTCGAACTCGTACTCGCCGTCGCCGTTCGCGTTGTTCGGCACCGCGATGTTGTCGGGACCCAGGACCCCGGTGTTCCCGCCAGGACCGCCGCCGGTGTAGGTCTCGGTCTTGGTCTGCTCAGAAGGGCTGAGATCGCCGTCCGGCGCGGAGTAGGTCTCGTCCATGCGCTCAGAGGTCGAGTTCGCCACGTCGGCCGACACGGTCACCGTGGCGTTGCCCGCTCCGACGATGGTCTCGAGCATCCTGCTCACCGACGCCGCGACCTTCGCCTCGTGCTCGGTCGCCTGCTTCGACGAGTTGCCCGTGAGGCCCGCGCCCACCGCCGACAGCACGCGGCCGTTCTGGTCGGTGACCGCGACGTCCTCCGGCGTCATGCCGGGCACCGAAGCGCTCGTCAGGTGCACGATCGCCTCGATCTTCTCGTCGCTGAGCGTCGAGCCGTTCCGCGTCTGCACGAACACCGATGCCGTCGGGTTCTGCTTCTCCGAGACGAAGACGCTCTCCTCCGGGATCGCGAGCTGCACGGAGGCCATCGAGATGCCGTCCATCGCGCCGATCGTGCCGGCGAGCTCGCCCTCGATCGCGCGCTTGTACGTCACCGACTGCTGGAACTCGCTCGCCGTGACGCCCATCTTGTCGAGCAGCGTGTATCCCTCGCTCGTGTCGCCGGGAAGACCGGCGGATGCCGCGGCGAGCCGCTGCGCGTACACCTGATCGTCTGGCACGAGGATCGTCGAGCCGCCCTCCGCGAGCTCGTAGTTCACTCCTGCGGACTTGAGCTGCTCGACGACGGCCGAGGCGTCGCCCGCGCTCAGGCCAGTGAACAGCGGACTCATCTGCGGCCGGGTCAGCCAGGCTCCGAGGGCGATGGCTCCCATCACGAGCAGCGCGACGCCGATGACGGCGATCGTGCGCTGAGCGACGGAGAAGCCGGAGACGACCTGCTTCGCGCGGTCGTAGTACGTGGTCAGCACCTTCGGCATGTCAGGCCTGCATCCTCATGATGTCGTTGAATGCGGCGACACTGCGGTCGCGGACCGCGACGACGAGGTCGAGCGTGACCGATGCCCGCGCCGAGGCGATCATCGCCTGATGGATGTCCTGCAGATCGCCCGTCACGGCCTGCACGGCGAGCTCGTTCGACGTCGACTGCAGCTGCTGCAGGTTCTCGACGGCGCCGGTCAGCGAGGTCGCGAAGGCGCTGGCCGAGGCGGACCCGGCGGCCTCGGGCGCGGTGGACTCGAAGCTCAGCGCGCCCAGGGGGCTCACGCCGGCGGCCGAGACGGGGGCGATCGGCGTGCTCATCAGCTGCGTCCGATCTGCAGTGCGGCCTCGTACGTCGACTTGGCGCGGTCGACGACCGCGGCGTTCGCCTCGTACCCGCGCTGGGCGATGATGAGCATGCTCATCTGGTCGCCGAGGTCGACGTTCGGGTACTGCACGTAGCCGTCCTCATTCGCGTAGGGGTGCTCAGGGTCGTAGACGAGCTTCGGCGTGGCCTCCGACTCGACGACTCCCGCGACGTAGACGCCCGGACTCTCGGTGCCCGCCTGCACGGTCACGAGGCGCTCGCGGAACGCCTCCTGGCCAGGAGGGGTGGCGGTGTTCACGTTGGCGATGTTGTCGCTGACCGCGTCGAGCCACTTGCGGTGCGCGGTCAGACCCGTGCCGGCGATGCCGATCGCGTCGAAGGTCATGCCGACGCCTGCCCGATCGCCTTCGAGATCGATGCGGCCTGACCGCCGATCGCCTGGCTCGCGAACTGGAACCGCAGCACGGTGTCGATGTTCGAGAGCGTCTCGGTGTCGAGGTTGACGTTGTTGCCGTTGAGCCGGGTCGGCTCGAGCGAGCGCTGCACGGTCGGCGAGACGGCGCCGCTGCCGTTCTCGACGGCGGCACGCAGCTCGTCCTCGAAGCGGACGCGCTTGGCGTGGTAGTCGGGGGTGTTGACGTTCGCGATGTTCTCGGCGATCGAGCGCTGTCGCAGCGCCAGCCCGTCGAGCGCGCTGATGAGCGCGGAGGAGGTGACGGATTCGAGCACGGTGGTACTCCGGACGTTCGTGGGGAGAAGCCGATCCCTGGCCAATCGTCGAGCTATCCGTGCTCGACGCCCACTATCGCGACAGGCGACCCCGGCCGTAACCCGATCAGCCCTGCACGTCGAGGTATGCCGGCGCGTCCGTCGAGACCGTCGGAACGCGGCGCAGCGCGGCGAGCTCCCGTGCCACGTTCGCGCGGGACACGGCGAGGCCGTCGATCATGACCTTCTGCCGGGCCAGCACGGCCTCCGCTCGGTCGCGGAGCTCCTCCGGAACCGGCCCGTGCGGGGCGTCGAACGCACCGTCGTCGAGTTCGCCGTCGGCTGCGTCGAGCGCTCGTTCGAACCGATCGAGAACCGCGAGCCACGCGCGGAGGTTGTCGCTCACGGCGATCAGGCCAGCGCGGAGGCGCCCAGGGCGGGGGCAGACGTCAGCTCGTCGGCGGCCTGTCGCCACGCATCGCGCAACGGCGCGACGATCTCGCGGCATTCGGCCGTGGCCGCGCCGTCATGCGAGAGGTTCGCCGCGATCAGCCGCCCGGTCAGGTACGTGTACACGGACCGGAGCTGCTCGGCCCCGTCCCAAGCATCGGTGAGGGTCTCGCTGAGCTCGGAGACGATCCACTGCGCGTGTGTGAGGTGGGTACCCGCGGCGACCCAGTCCTGCGAGGCCTGAGCCGCGGCAGCGCGGTCGATGTCGACGAGCAGGCGGTCGTAGAGAAGGATGAGCAGTCGTTCGGGAGACGCGGAGGCGACCTGCTGCTCGAGGTACTGCTGCTTCGCGCGGTCGAGGTTCGTGATGGGCATCGTCAGGATCTCCAGGTGTGCGGGGAGTCGGTCTGTCAGGACGAGGACTTGGGGACGAGCCCGGCGAGCTGCGACTCGAGCCACGACGACTGCGACTGCATCTTCGACAGCTGCACCTCGAGCTGCGCGTACGTCCGTTCGAGGGTGGCCCGACGCTGCTCGAGCCGGATGTCCCAGCGCTCGACCTGCGTCTTGAGCGTCTTGACCTCGGTCTCCTGTCCGGTGATGCGCTGGGTGAGCAGGCCGTCGTACTTGTCGGAGTACTGGTCGGTGACGCCCTCCAGGCGAGCGCCGACGGCGGAGAAGACCTTCTGCGTCGCCTGCGGGTCTTCGGCCAGCGCCTTCGCGAAGGTGTCGGCGTCGAAGGCGAGCACGCCCTTGTCGTCGATCGAGATGCCGATGGTCGAGGGCGATACGCCGTCAACGGGGTGCTGCACGGCGTTCGCGAGGGCGGTACGCAGGGTTCGAACGGTGCTGTCGCCGGTGAAGACGCCGAGGGTGGTCGTCTCCCCCACCTTGCCGACGGTCGCCTTGGATCCGTTGTCGATGCGGGTGATGAGCGCCGCGACCTCCTTGATGAAGGCGGATGCCGTCGCCGACTGCGCCTTCGCGTCGAGGGCGACGGACACCGTGACCGGGTCCGGGCTGACCTTCGACACCGTGACGGAGATGTCCTCCCCGACGGTGATCGTGTTGCTCGCGCTGCTGAGGGTCTGCTCGGCGCTCGTCCCGGCGAAGAGGCGGATGCGGGCGTCGCTGCCCTGGCTGATGACCGCGGCGCCGGCCTGGGTCGACAGGTCGGTCGACGTACCGGCATCCACTTCGGCTCCCGTTCCTCGGTGCAGCGCGAAACGCGCCGTCTCGCCGGTCTCGGTGGAGGTGAGCTGGATGCGCGAGAGGGGCTTGCCGTCGGCATCCGTTCCCGCGGGGACCACGGTCGCCGACACTCCGGCGTTCGCGGCGTTGATGGCCTTGGCCAGCTCCTGCGGCCCGGTTCCGGTCGGCGTGATCTCGGTCTTCTCGCCGTCTGCGGCGACGAGCGTGAAGGTGCCGCCCCAGGAGGTCGCACCTCCCGCGGCGGTGACGATCGAGTGCGGTACGGCCACGGCATCCACGACCACTCCGGTGGAGAACGCGCTGGCCTTCGAACCGGCCGTCACCGTGACGGTCTCGCTCGACGACGTCGCCGTGAATGCGGCGAGCGAACTCGGAGACGCCGCCGTCTTCGCCTTCGCCATGAGGTCCTGCAGCGACTTGTTCAGCGACTGGAGGTTCGTGATGATCGCGTTGCGGTCGGTGATCTTCGCGGTGATCTGCGTCTTCGGGATGGCCGACACCTGCATCAGGGCATCGATGAGTTCGCCGGTCTTGAGACCGGAGATCAGACCGTCCAGCTTCATCGTGGTTCGCCTTTCGAATGCGGAGCGGAGCGAGAAGGGCGCTCGAGCGGAGGGAAGTCCGCTCGAGCGCCCCGTGCTCGATCAGAGCGTGCTCGGTGAAGAGCGCGCGGTGATCAGTGCGTGCGCCAGAAGCGCAGCGGCTCAGCGGAGCAGCTGCAGGACGCCCTGGCCCGACTGGTTCGCCTGCGCGAGCATGGCGGTGCCGGCCTGCTGCAGGATGTTCGCAGCGGTGTACTTGACCATCTCGGCCGCCATGTCGGTGTCAGCGATACGGCTCTTCGCGGCGGCGAGGTTCTCGGCCGAGACCTGCAGCGAGTTGATCGTCGACTCGAAGCGGTTCTGCACCGCACCGAAGCCGGCGCGAGCGGTCGAGACGTTGGTGATCTGCGTGTCGATCGCGGCGATCGTGGTGAGCGAGTTCGCCGCGCTGTCGACGGTGAGGTTCTTGACGGCGGCACCGAGGCCCGAGAAATCGGTCAGGGTGACCGCGATCTGATCCTCGGCGGCGGTCGAGCCCGCGCCGACCTGGAACGTCAGGGTGTCGTCGCTGTTGAGCAGCTTGATGCCGTTGAAGTTCGTGCTGGCGGCCACACGGGTGAGCTCGTCGCCGAGGGCGTCGATCTCGGTCTTGATGGCCGTACGGGAGTCGGCGTTGTTCGAGTCGCTACCGGCCTGCACCGCGAGGTCGCGCACGCGCTGCAGGATGGAGTGGACCTCGGTCAGGGCGCCTTCCGCGGTCTGGATGACCGAGATGCCGTCCTGGGCGTTGCGGGCCGCGACATTCAGGCCGTTGACCTGCGAGCGCAGGCCCTCGGAGATGGCGAGACCGGCGGCGTCGTCAGCAGCACGGTTGATGCGCAGACCGCTCGAGAGCTTCTCGAGCGACTTCGACACGTCGTTCTGGTTGACCGACAGGTTGCGGTACGCGTTGAGTGCACCGACGTTGGTTGCGATCTGAAGACCCATGGTGTTCCTCCGTGGTTGTGGGGTCGGATGCAGGTCCGTCCGTGGCCCTGCACAGTCCACATTCGCGACATGCCCGAGCCGCGTAACCGCGGCAGCGGAGGAATTTCCGGATGCCGGTCAGACGGCGGTCGCCAGGGCCCTGTCAGCGGCCGCGGGGCGGGCCGCGCCGAACAGCGCCTCGAAGAACTCGGCCTTGGCCTTGGTCGACCGGTCACCGGTCGACCCGTCCTCCCACGCCTCCATCGCCTCCCTCATCAGGGCGAGACCCCGAGTGCGGAGCTTGGAGACGTAGGCGTGGCTGACCGCCAGCTCCTCCGCGATGTCCTTGACCATCCGGTCGTCGAGGTAGATCCCTCGGATGACCTGCTGCATCGCCGCCGGCAGCGCATCGACGCACCGGGTGATCATGGTGCGCATCTCGGTCTGCTCCGCCGCATGCTCGGGCAGGATGACGCTGTCGGTGAGATCGACGGCCTGCCGTCCCGATTCCGCGTCGAAGTGCTCTTCGAAGCTGGTCGCCCCGCGCACCATGTCGTCGAGCTGCATCATCTCGACGACGACATCGGGGTCGAGCCCCGACTCCTTCGCGAGCTGGGCGACGCTGGCAGGTCGGCCGGTGCGCGCGAGCACGGCCTCGGCAGCCATCCGGACCTTGTCGATCTTGTCGCGCCCGCGTTCACCCGCGGGGTCCGCTCGTCGCATCTCGGAGAGCATCGCCCAGTTGATCTGACTGCTGGCGAACGCTCCGAAGGGGATGCCGCGCTCGGGGTCGTACGACATCGCCGCCCTGGCGAGACCGAGGCGCGCGGCCGAGAGCAGGTCGTCGAGATCGACGTGCGCGGCCGACCTCGCCTTTTCCACGGCGAGGAACGTCGCCAGAGGCATGTTCTCCCTGGCGAGCTGCTCGGGGGTCGGGTGCGTCTGAGGGGAGGGGGCGGAATCAGCAGAAAAAGCGGATTGGCTCAGCAATGTGACTCCGTAGCTCTATCAACTGGTTTATCAGTGAAAATAGCACGAAGCGCACGTCTCCGAAGAAAAAGTTTGCACGCCAGACCTTCCGCCCGGCGGGCGGGATCGCGCCGGCGATGCGGCTCAGGCGCGCGAGTCGCGCAGCTCTCCCCCAGCGAGCACGAGCGAAAGGCCTCGCCGCTCTCGACTGAAGGGGACGGAGACCACCGCGATCGCCACGACCACGGAGCTGACGATGCCAACGACGCCGGATACCGTCTGGACCGCGTCCGATACCGAGTCCGGCAGCTGAGCGAGCGTCGTCGCCGCGGTGTACGGCAGGCCGACGACTCCCGCTCGCGCGAGGCGTCGCCCCAACCCGCCACGGCCACCCGGCCAGTCAGGGGCGAGCCAGACGAGACGCTGGCCGATCGAGGCTCCCGATGATGTGACGGCGGGGAGCACGACGACGAGTACCGCGGCGCCGAGCCCGATCACCGCAAGCTCCGTCGCGTTCTCCGGCACACCCTGTCCTGATCCCCCGGAGACGATGAGCTTGGGCACGAGCACGATCAGGGAGACGAGAGTCACGGCGACCTGCACGGCGACCGCGTCGAGGATCATCCCGAACCAGCGACGCCAGACCGTGACCGGTCGCGGCTTCCCTCGCTCCACCCGCAGGTTCGTCGCGCTCGGCATCCAGGCCAGGACGACCGGGGCGATCAGCACGCCGATCGCGGCGCCTGCGGTGTTCGCGATGAGGTCATCGACGTCGGCGACGCGGTAGGAGCACTCGAAGAGCCCCCAGACCCCGGAGAGCTGCGTCGTCTCGATCGCCAGGGACAGCAGGGCGCCCCACAGGATCGAGACGACAGGTCCGCGATTCCAGTAGCGCCGCGCGATGATCCCGAAAGGAACGAACAGCGCGACGTTGAGCACCACCTGCAGCGTGGCGCGACTCGTCAGGGTACGCAGCAGGGAAAGGCCCTCGGTCTCGCGCAGGATGTCGCCGATCGAGTGTCCCGGAACGACCTCGAGTCCGCCTCCTCCCGCGCCGCAGTTGGCGCGGACCTCGGGTATGGGCAGCAGGGTGTAGGCGACCAGGGCGACGGCGTAGACGCTCACTACCGCCGCGCCCAGCAGGCGACGGAACGACAGCGTGCCGTAGCGCCGCACCTGAACGACCAGGATCGGCACGAGCACCGCGGCGAAGAGCAGACCCCCGCCGACGAGCCCGAACCACGCCTGCCACGTCCACCCCGCCATTCGCACAATCCTAGGTGCGGGTGCATGGCGAGCCGGAGCAGAGATCAGCCGCAGGAAGACATTCACCGTTTCCCGCACTCGACGATCGATCAGGGGTATAATATGTCTCTCAACACATATTTTGGGGGACATCATGGCTGTCGCGTCCACGCTTCTGAGAGCCGCACGCAAGAGCCGCGGACTCACTCAGCGTGCGCTGGCCGAAGCCGTTGCGTTCGACCAGGGCCGTGTATCGCGTCTGGAGAAAGGACGCGAAGCCGAATTCGGAACAGTCGACCGTGTACTGGGAGCAACCGGGCACCGGCTCTACTCCGCGCCGACCCGCCGCGACGACGTCGCGAGCATCGCCGGCGCGATCCACGATCACCTGCGGAGCGGAGACAAGCACAGTGCTTTCCGCGAGCTGATCCAGTTGAACGACAACCTCGCCTCCGAACACGGTCTGATCCGAGGCATACTCGGGTTGGCGGAGCCGGAACCCACCGGCGATCAGGCGTGGGATTCGGCGCTCGCAGCCCTCGTCGCGATGAGGCTCGCCGAAGAGGGACTGCCGCTCCCCGACTGGGTGAACTCGCCATTTCGTCACCTCGCTCGGCCACGCACTCTCGACGTCGACGCGGCGGATCCGGTTCCGACGCGCGACGACGTCCCCGGGGAGTTCTACGAGCGCGGCGTGCTGATCTGGGCCGACTCGCTCGCGAGCGTCTGATGGCGGACTCGCTGACCCGCGCCGACATCGTCGATGGCCTCAGAGATCTCGTGGCCGAGCTGCATGCGAGCGGCGAGGTCGCGGGCATCCGCCTCGTCGGCGGAGCCGCACTGGCGCTGCGGTACTTCGAGCGGCGCACCACGAGCGATCTCGATGCTCTGCACGTGAACCCCGGGACGAACGAGGCCGTGCTCTCGGCCGCGGCGACCGTCGCCGCCCGAAGAGGATGGGCAGACGGGTGGGTGAACTTCGCCGTCGAGCGGGCTGACTCCATCCCGGTGTTCGGCCGGCGACCCGTGGAGTGGGAGACGGTGTACGACCACGACGGCGTCGTCATCGAGGTCGCCGCAAAAGAAGCCCTGCTCGCTATGAAGCTGCGAGCCAACCGGCCCGGAAGAGATACGGACGACATTCGTCAACTGCTGGCCCTGTGCGGGGTCGCGACGCTGGACGAGGCGGAGTCGCTGTACGCCGATTTCTATCCCGGCGACGGGCTGACCGATCGGGCAGTCGACATGGTCGCGCGTATCCTCTCCGTCGGCCTCCCGGCCGAGGTCGCCGCACCGCGGCCGATCGAGCTGTGACAGCCCGAGCGGTGCGCGTATCAGCCGGTACCCGATGACGGTGGGCCCTGCCGGGATCGAACCGACGACATCCACGGTGTAAACGTGGCGCTCTACCAGCTGAGCTAAAGGCCCTGGTGTCCTCAGTGTATCCGCAGACCGATGCGCACCGATGTCGTGGAAGAGGGATAGGCTGAGGGCGGCACGCGTTGTGAACAGCCGACAAGGCTGCCCGCGTCGCTTCCCGTTTCCTTGGCATGACCTGCCAGCATGACGAAAGGCTCCCCGTGACTGTGCACGACCAGGATCCGTACTCCCAGGGCAACCTCGACAGCGATCCGGAAGAGACGGGCGAGTGGCAGCAGTCCCTCGACGAGCTCGTCGAGGCCAAGGGCCACGGCCGCGGACGCGAGATCATGCTCAGCCTGCTCAAGCGCTCGAAGGAGCTGCACCTGAGCGTGCCGATGGTCCCGACCACGGACTACATCAACACGATCGCGGCCGAGAACGAGCCCGAGTTCCCCGGCGATGAGGAGATCGAGCGCCGCTACCGGGCGTGGATCCGCTGGAACGCCGCGGTCACGGTGCACCGCGCGCAGCGCCCGGGCATCGGCGTCGGCGGTCACATCTCCACCTACGCGTCCTCGGCGGCGCTCTACGAGGTCGGCTTCAACCACTTCTTCCGCGGTGCCGACAACCCCGGTGGCGCCGACCAGATCTTCATCCAGGGCCACGCCTCCCCCGGCATCTACGCCCGCTCCTTCCTCGAGGGTCGCCTCACCGAGCAGCACCTCGACGGCTTCCGCCAGGAGCAGTCGCAGGCTCCCTTCGGCATCCCCTCGTACCCGCACCCCCGGCAGATGCAGGACTACTGGCAGTTCCCGACCGTGTCGATGGGCCTCGGCCCGATCAACGCGATCTACCAGGCCATGTCGAACAAGTATCTCGAGAACCGCGGCATCAAGGACACCTCGTCCTCGCAGGTGTGGGCCTTCCTCGGCGACGGCGAGATGGACGAGATCGAGAGCCGCGGCCAGCTGCAGGTCGCGGCCAACGAGGGCCTCGACAACCTCAACTTCGTGATCAACTGCAACCTGCAGCGCCTCGACGGCCCGGTGCGCGGTAACGGCAAGATCATCCAGGAGCTGGAGTCGTACTTCCGCGGCGCCGGCTGGAATGTCATCAAGGTCGTCTGGGGGCGTGAGTGGGACGACCTGCTCGCCCGCGACACCGAGGGCGCGCTGCTCAACATCATGAACCAGACGCCCGACGGCGACTACCAGACGTACAAGGCCGAGTCGGGCGCGTACGTCCGTGAGCACTTCTTCGGCAAGGACGAGCGCGCCGCGGCCCTGGTCTCCGACTACTCCGACGAGCAGATCTGGCACCTCAAGCGCGGCGGCCACGACTACCGCAAGGTCTACGCGGCGTTCAAGGCCGCGGCCGAGCACAAGGGCCAGCCGACTGTCATCCTGGCGAAGACGGTCAAGGGCTACGGCCTCGGCCCGCACTTCGAGGGCCGCAACGCGACGCATCAGATGAAGAAGATGACGCTGGACAACCTCAAGACGTTCCGCGACACCATGCACATCCCGATCACGGACGCGCAGCTCGAGGAGAACCCGTACCTGCCCCCGTACTACAACCCCGGACCGCAGGACGAGACGATCCAGTACATGCTCGAGCGCCGGAAGGCTCTCGGCGGCTTCCTGCCGGAGCGCCGCTCGACGCACGTGGGCCTCTCACTCCCCGACGACTCCGCGTACGCGCTGCCCAAGAAGGGCTCCGGCACGCAGGAGATCGCCACGACCATGGCGTTCGTCCGTCTGCTGAAGGACCTGCTGCGCACCAAGGAGTTCGGCCACCGCATCGTGCCGATCATCCCCGACGAGGCGCGCACGTTCGGCATGGACGCGTACTTCCCGACCGCCAAGATCTACAACCCGAACGGCCAGCACTACACCTCGGTCGACCGTGAGCTGCTCCTCGCCTACAAGGAGAGCCCGCAGGGTCAGATCGTGCACGTCGGCATCAACGAGGCCGGCGCACTGGCCGCCTTCACCGCGGCGGGCACCTCGTACGCCACGCACGGCGAGCCGCTGATCCCGATCTACATCTTCTATTCCATGTTCGGCTTCCAGCGCACGGGCGACGCCCAGTGGGCCGCTGGCGACCAGATGGCTCGCGGCTTCATCATCGGCGCCACAGCCGGTCGTACCACTCTCACGGGTGAGGGCCTGCAGCACGCCGACGGTCACTCGCACCTGCTCGCGTCGACGAACCCGGCGACGGTGTCGTACGACCCCGCCTACGGCTACGAGATCGCCCACATCGTGCGCGACGGCCTCGAGCGCATGTACGGCGGGAACCACCCCGACCCGAACGTCATGTACTACATGACCGTCTACAACGAGCCGCTCGTCCAGCCCAAGGAGCCGGAGGACGTGGATGTCGACGGCATCGTGCGCGGCATCCACCGCGTCTCCGTCGGCGAGGGAGACGGGCCCCGTGCGCAGCTGTTCGCGTCGGGCGTGGGCCTGCCCTGGGCCCTCGAGGCGCAGGAGCTGCTGAAGAACGACTGGAACGTGATCGCCGATGTCTGGTCGGTCACCTCGTGGACCGAGCTGCGCCGCGACGGCCTCGCCGCCGACGAGCACAACTTCCTGCACCCCGAAGAGGAACCCCGCACGGCATACCTCACGCAGAAGCTGCAGGGCGCCGAGGGTCCGGTCGTCGCGGTCAGCGACTTCATGCACGCCGTGCAGGACCAGATCCGCCCGTGGGTGCCGAACCGCTACGCCACGCTCGGTGCCGACGACTTCGGCTTCTCCGACACGCGCGCCGCCGCTCGCCGCTACTTCAAGATCGACGGACCGTCGGTCGTGGTGCGCACGCTGCAGTCGCTCGCAGAGGAGGGCACGGTCGACCGCTCGCTCGCCGCGCAGGCGATCGAGAAGTACCGTCTGCACGACGTGAACGCCGGCACCAGCGGCAACGCAGGCGGCGAAAGCTGAGCCATCGGTGACAGGATCGTCTCCTCGCGGCATGGACAAGGCCGCGACACTCACGTGGTTGCGGCGGATCTCCGGCGACATCGCCTCGGTGACGATCAAGCGCCTGGAGGACACCCTCCCCTGGTACGCCGACATGCCACCGGCCCGCCGCTCTGCGGTCGGGCTGGTGGCGCAGGCCGGCATCACGTCGTTCATCCAGTGGTACGACGATCCGACGTCGACCCCGTGGATCGCCGCAGACATCTTCGCCGCCGCTCCGCGTGAGCTGCTCCGCAGCGTGAGCCTGCAGCAGACGCTGCAGCTCATCCGCGTCACGGTGGAGGTCACGGAGGAGCGCGTCGCCGGCAAGGGCGAGGACCTCCGGGAGGCGATCCTGCTCTACTCGCGTGACGTCGCCTTCGCGGCCGCCGACGTGTACGCGCGCGCCGCCGAGGCCCGCGGACTGTGGGATGCCCGCCTCGAGGCCCTGGTCGTCGACTCGATCCTCACGGGCGAGGCCGATGAGGAGCTGCCGAGCCGCATCGCGGCTCTCGGCTGGCACGGACACGGCGAAGTCGCGGTTCTCGTCGGCACGACTCCCCCGCAGTTCGATGTCGACCTCGTGCGGCGAACCGCTCGCAAGCTCGCCGTGGACGTGCTGATCGGCGTGCAGGGGTCCCGCCTCGTCCTGGTGATCGGTCGCGCACGGGTGCCCGGTCAGGAGGCCGAGGAGGAGGAGCTGGGCTTCGAGGAGATCGCCTCGCGTCTCGAACCCTCCTTCGGCTCCGGCTTCGTCGTGCTCGGACCGGCCGTGGCTGCGCTCGTCGACGCCAGCCAGAGCGCGAGGGCCGCCCTCGCCGGTTTCGCGGTCGCCCGTGCCTGGCGGAGTGCACCCCGCCCCGTCGAGGCTGACGACCTGCTCCCCGAACGCGCCCTCGCGGGCGATCCGCTCGCCAAGCAGACTCTCATCGAGCGGATCTACCGCCCCCTGCAGGCCCACTCGACGGACCTCGTGACGACGCTGTGGAGCTACCTCGACAACGGGCGCTCCCTCGAGGCGACCGCCCGCGAGCTGTTCGTGCACCCGAACACCGTGCGCTACCGCCTCAAGCGTGTGAGCGAGGTCATCGGATGGGATGCGACGGGTCCGCGCGAAGCACTGATCCTGCAGACCGCTCTCATCCTGGGCTCGATCGGCGCAGCCGACCAGGGCCGTCGCCGGGCGCCGCTGCGTCGTCCGACGCGCTGATCCGGTTCCAGGGGTCGCATCTGTTCGCCACACACAAGGGATCTTCGAAATCTTGTGATGGTTCATCCACCGTTTCCCGCGGATCGTTGGCAGACTTGGGTTGTGATTGTCGTCGTATGCCCAGGACAGGGCTCGCAGACCCCCGGTTTCCTCTCCCCCTGGCTCGAGATGGACGGCGTTGCTGAAACCGTCGCAGCGTTCTCCGAGGCTGCGGAGGTCGACCTCCGCCTCCACGGAACGGAGTCGGATGCGGACACGATCCGCGACACGCGCATCGCGCAGCCGCTCATCGTCGCCGCCTCGCTCGTCGCCGCGTCCGCGCTGGAGTCGCGTGCGGGCCGCCGCGCCGACGGGGTAGCCGGCCACTCGGTCGGCGAGATCGCCGCTCTCGTGAACAGCGGCGTGATCGATGCCGCGTCGGGCATGCGTCTGGTCGGCATCCGCGGTCGTGCGATGGCGGATGCCGCGGCGCAGACCCCGACCGGCATGAGCGCCGTCCTCGGCGGCGACGAGGACGCCGTTCTCTCGCGTCTCGCCGAGCTCGACCTCTCCCCCGCGAACTACAACGGCGGCGGACAGCTCGTCGTCGCAGGCCCGCTCGACGCCCTCGCGTCACTGGCCGCCGAACCCGTCAAGGGCACACGGGTGATCCCGCTCCAGGTCGCCGGCGCCTTCCACACGTCGTTCATGGCCTCAGCAGTGGATGCGCTGCGCGACGCCGTCGCCACCGTGACCCCCGCCGACCCGTCGATCACCCTGTGGACCAACCGCGACGGCTCGGTCGTCTCCGACGGCCGGCAGGCGCTCGACTACCTCGTCGACCAGGTGTCGTCGCCGGTGCGCTGGGACCTCTGCATGGCGTCCTTCGCGGAGCAGGGAATCACCGGGCTCATCGAGCTCGCCCCGGCGGGTGCCCTCACCGGGCTCGCCAAGCGCGGGCTCCGCGGCGTGCCGACCGTCGCCGTCAAGACCCCCGAAGACCTCGACGCGGCCGTCGCGCTGCTGAACGGAGAAGCCGCATGACCGCCACGCTGACCCAGCTCACCGGTCCCGCGTACACGCGCATCTACTCCTACGGCGCCGCCCGTGGCGAGAACTCGGTTCCGAACGACGATCTCGTGGGTCCGATCGACTCCAGCGACGAGTGGATCCGTCAGCGCACCGGAATCGTGACCCGCACCCGCGCGGGCAAGGACACCGACGCGATCGATCTCGCCGCCACCGCCGCCGCCGAGGCGATCGAGAAGTCGGGTGTGCCGGCCGACCAGGTCGATCTCGTGATCGTCGCGACCATCAGCAATCCGAAGCAGACGCCCTCCGTCTCGGCGATCGTGGCCGATCGCGTCGGTGCGAACCCCGCCGCCGCGTACGACGTCAACGCCGCGTGCGCCGGCTACGCCTACGCCGTCACCCAGGCCGACGCCCTGATCAGGGCCGGCGCCGCCCGCTACGCCCTCGTGATCGGCACCGAGAAGCTCTCGGACATCGTCGACCCGACCGACCGCAGCATCTCGTTCCTGCTCGGCGACGGTGCGGGCGCGGCGCTCATCGGTCCGAGCGACACGCCCGGCATCGCGCCGGCCGTGTGGGGTTCGGACGGCTCGAAGGCCGACGCCGTCGGTATGAACAACACCCTCACCGACTTCCGTGACGGCGCGGCGGCGTGGCCGACCCTCCGACAGGAGGGGCCGACGGTCTTCCGCTGGGCCGTGTGGGAGATGGCGAAGGTCGCCCGCGAGGCGCTCGACAAGGCGGGCGTCGGCCCCGACGACATCGCGGCATTCATCCCCCACCAGGCGAACATGCGCATCATCGACGAGTTCGCGAAGCAGCTCAAGCTGCCGGAGACCACCGTGATCGCACGGGACATCGAGACGACCGGCAACACGTCCGCGGCATCCATCCCGCTGGCGAGCCACCGGCTCATGGCCGAGCACCCCGAGCTGTCGGGCGGACTCGCCCTGCAGATCGGCTTCGGCGCCGGTCTCGTGTTCGCCGCCCAGGTCGTCGTCCTCCCCTGAGAACGCGCCGACCTTCCCTAGACTGTTCCACGGTTCCGAAATCAACCCCGTAAGAGAAGGAAGACCACCATGGCTTTCACCAACGATGAGGTCCTCGCGGGCCTCGCCGAGCTCATCACCGACGAGACCGGCATCAACGCCTCCGAGGTCGCCCTCGAGAAGTCGTTCACGGACGACCTCGACATCGACTCGATCTCGATGATGACGATCGTCGTCAACGCCGAGGAGAAGTTCGGCGTCACCATCCCCGACGACGAGGTCAAGAACCTCAAGACCGTCGGCGACGCCGTCAACTTCATCGTCGCAGGCCAGGAGTAATCCACTCAGGATGCCACCCCCGCGCTCGCGGGGCGTGGCATCCTCTGCCTTGCCCATCTTCTGTTCGATCCGCCTGACAAGGAACCACACATGACCAAGCGCATCGTCGTCACCGGCATCGGTGCCACGTCCGCCATCGGCGGCACCGCCTCCGAGAACTGGACCAATCTGCTGGCCGGCGTCTCGGGTGCCCGCACGCTCGAGCACGACTGGGTCGAGCAGTACGACCTCCCCGTGACGTTCGCCGCCGAGGCATCCGTGCGCCCCGAGGAGGTGCTGCCCCGCCACGAGGCGAAGCGCCTCGACCCGTCCTCGCAGTTCGCGCTCATCGCAGCGCGCGAGGCCTGGGCCGACGCCGGCTCTCCGGAGGTCGCGCCCGAGCGCCTCGGTGTCGACTTCGCGACCGGCATCGGCGGCCTCTGGACGCTTCTCGACGCGTGGGACACTCTCCGAGAGAAGGGCCCGCGCCGCGTGATGCCGCTGACGGTGCCGATGCTCATGCCGAACGCCGCAGCCGGAAACCTGTCGCTGCAGTTCGAGGCGCGCGCCTACGCCCAGACGGTCGTCAGCGCGTGCGCGTCCAGCACCGAGTCGATCATCCACGCCTACGACCACCTGCAGGAGGGTCTCGCCGACGTCGTCATCGCCGGTGGCACCGAGTCGGCTATCCACCCGATCACCATGGCCGCTTTCGCCTCGGCACAGGCCCTGTCACGTCGCAACGACGACCCGGCCGCGGCCTCGCGTCCCGGCGCGATCGACCGAGACGGCTTCGTCATGGGCGAGGGGGCTGCGGCTCTCATCCTCGAGACCGAGGCGCACGCCAAGGCCCGCGGCGCGAAGATCTACGGGTACGTCCTCGGCGGTTCGGTCACGGCCGACGCGTACCACATCACCGGCAACGACCCCGAGGGCAACGGGGCGGCTCGCGCCGTCACGCAGGCTCTCGAGGGCGCCGGCATCAGCGCCGACCGGGTCACCCACATCAACGCCCACGCGACGTCGACCCCGGTCGGAGACCCGAACGAGTACGTCGCGCTGAGGAAGGTGTTCGGCGACCGGATCGACGAGATCCCTGTCTCCGCGACCAAGGCCTCGACGGGCCACCTGCTCGGCGGCACCGGCGCACTGGAGGCGATCTTCTCGATCCTCGCGCTGCGCGACCGCGTCGCACCGCCGACGATCAACATGACGGAGCCCGATCCGGCTGTGCCGTTCCGGCTCTCCGGCGAGGCACAGCCCCTCGGCGACGGCCCGCAGATCGCGATCAGCAACTCGTTCGGCTTCGGCGGCCACAACGCCGTCGCCGTGTTCGCCGGCACCGACTGACCTCGGACCGCAGGAAAGCGCCGTGCTGCTCACGCAGCACGGCGCTTCTCTGTGTGGTCCTAGCGCGCGGCGAGCTGCCGCGAACGGGCTTCGCGAACGCGGGTGCACCACGGCAGGAAGAGTCCGACGAGCGGTCCGACGCCGAAGGCGAAGAGCACGGTGCCGACACCCACGGGCCCGCCCAGCAGGAATCCGACGAGAAGCACGCTGCCCTCGATGAGGGTGCGCACGATCCACACGCGCCAGCCGGTGCGGCGCACGAGTCCGGTCATAAGACCGTCGCGCGGTCCGGGGCCGAAGTCGGCCGCGATGTACAGCCCGGTCGCGAAGGCGAGCAGCACGAGCCCCGCGACGAACATCGGCGCGCCGATCCAGATCGACGGGGGCGCGGGGACCAGCGCAAGCGTGAGGTCCGCACTCGGACCGATGAGAAGCGCGTTGAGCAGAGTGCCGAGCCCGACGCGTTGCCGCAGCGGGATCCACAGCAGCAGCACGATGATCGAGACCAGCACGGTCACCAGACCGTACCCGAGTCCGGTGCTACCCGACACGCCGAGCGCCAAGACATCCCACGGGGCCACGCCGATACCGCCGCGCACCATGAGCCCGAGCGCGACTCCGTAGAGGAACAGCCCGACCAGGAGCTGGACGACACGCTCGACGAGGTCTCGTCGGCTCGTCGCAGCGATGGGGAGGAACAGGGAGCGGAAGGGCATGAGACCATCGTGGACCCACAGCTCTTCCGCGCACGAAGTCCACTCAGACCAAAGTGGCATGATGATCGGAGTCCACTTCGCGGCATGATGGACCCATGACATCGCGACTCGTCAGTCTCCTGGGTGCCGACCAGGTCGCGGGAACCACCGCGCGAGAGCTCGCCGACCGCATCAGGGCACTCGTCCTCGACGGCCGACTGACGGTCGGAGAGAAGCTGCCGAGCGAGCGGGCGTTCGCACTCGAGATCCGGCGATCGCGTTCGACCACCACTCGCGTGTACGGTCTGCTGGAGGACGACGGGTACGTCTCGCGCGTCCACGGCGGCGGGACGCGCGTCTCGCTCCCTCGCGACACCTGGACTCCCCGCGACGCCGTCGACGACGACGCGATCGATCTCTCGATCGCGTCGATGGACTCCACGCCGGGCCTGTACGACGCCACGGTGCGCTCACTCCCCCGCCTGGCCGCCCTGCGCGGCACCAGCGGATACTCGCTGCGCGGACTGCCGGAGCTGCGGGATGCCGTCGCGCAGCGCTTCAACCAGCGCGGACTCCCGACCCACGCCGATCAGATCATCATCACCTCCGGAGCGCTCAACGGCCTGAACCTCGTGCTGGCCGCGATCGGACGCCGCGGCGAACGGGCGCTCGTCGAGCAGCCGACCTTCCCCCACGCGCTGGAGGCCCTGCACCGACACGGCTACCGGATGCTCCCGACCCCCGTCGATGTCGGCGGCTGGGACGAGCGTCATGTCGCCGAGACCATCCTGAGCGGGCGACCGCACGTCGCCTACCTGATCCCCGACTTCCACAACCCGACCGGCGCGACCCTGCCCGATCCAGCACGGGAGCGCATCGCGGCGACCGCGCGCAGCGCAGGCACGCTGCTGATCGTCGATGAGACGACGGCCGAGCTCGACATCGACCGCGGGTGGGCGCCGCGCCCGCTCGCCGCCTCCAGCCCCGAGGTCGTGACCCTCGGCTCGATGTCGAAGATCGCCTGGGGCGGTCTGCGGCTCGGCTGGATCCGCGCCGACCGCTCGCTGATCGCCCGGCTGCTCGCCACGCGCCCCTCCTTCGAGCTGGGAACCGCGTTACTCGAGCAGTGCATCGCGGTGGAACTCCTGCAGGACATGCCCGCGTTGACGGCTCACGTCCGTCGGCGCCTGAGCGACGGTCGCGCGGCCGTCGCGGCGGGGATCGAGAACATCGACGGTGTGACGATGCCGCCGGCGCCGGGCGGCCTGTCGGTGTGGCTCGACCTGGGCGCGCCCGTATCGACCGAGCTCTCCCTCGCGGCCCGCGAGCGCGGACTCATCCTTCCTCCGGGCCCCCGCTTCGCGACCGGTGGAGTCCTGGAGCGCCACGTGCGAGTGCCGATCACGCTGCCGCCAGACCGCACCGCTCTCGCGATGCAGCGCCTCGGCTCCGCCTGGGAGGCCGTGACCGCGGGCCGCGCACCGCGCCTGACCGAGATGTCCCACGCCGCGGTCATCTGACGCAGACGAGGACCCCGTCCCTGGCGGGGCGGGGTCCTCGTCATCCGGAGCGGGATACGCCTTCTCAACGCCCGGGAGAGATCACCGGCATCCGACACTCGCGCCTCCACGCTCCACGTCTCTGCACCTGACCGAGCTCGCTTAGCCGACCTTATGCAGCCAGACGACGCGTGCGTCGTCGCTGGCGTGACGGAAGGGTTCGAGCTCCTCGTCCCAGGCAGACCCGAGCGCGATGTCGAGCTCGCGCTGCAGCTCCGAGGCGCTCCCCGCGGCGATCTCCATCGCGTAGCGGATGCGGTCCTCCCCGATCACGATGTTGCCGGCGGCATCCGTCTGGGCGTAGTGGATGCCGAGGTCGGGCGTGTGCAGCCAGCGGCCGCCGTCGCTGCGCGGCGTCGGATCCTCCGTGACCTCGAAGCGCAGGTGCTCCCAACCGCGGATCGCGGTCGCGAGGGCAGCACCGGTGCCGACCGGTCCGTCCCAGTAGAACTCGGCACGGCGTGCGCCGTCGAGCACGGGCTGGTCCGACCAGTCGAAGTTCACCGCACGACCGATAGCGCGTCCCACCGCCCATTCGAGGTGCGGGCAGAGCGCGCGAGGTGCGGAGTGGATGAACACCACTCCGCGTGCGTACGTCGTCGCCATGATCTCTCCGTTTCATCAGGTGCGTCTTCCCCAACGACCTGACCACCGAGAGCCCGGCGGATCTATGCGGTTATGCGCCCATTCTCGCCCAGAGACGAGGAAATCACAAGCGTGTCATTCACACGCCGAAGGCCCCGGTCTCGCGACCGGGGCCTTCCGACCCGTTCGGGCCGTTCAGACGAGGATCACGCCTCGCTCATGGCCTGCTTGACCTGCTGGCCCTTGGCCGCGTAGTACGCGGCGCGAGCGGCGTCGCGGCGGGCCTGCTCGGCGTAGCCGGCCTCGAGCACGTCCTGCGGCACCTCGACGTTCGGGACGTCCTGGGTGCCGTGGTACTTCTCGATGTAGGCGTCGAGCTCGGGGCCCGAGGTCCACGAGGTGATGAGGCAGTAGCGCGGCTCGGTGCCCACGTGGGTGGCGGCGTGCCACAGACGTTGGGTGTCGACGATCAGCTGAGCACCGGCCGGCAGAGCGATGCGGTACTCGATGCTCGGGTCGGTGCGGTTCTCGCGCAGGACGAAGAAGCTGTCCTTGTCGTCGGTGAGGTTGAAGAACCCGCGCACGACCCAGCCGGTGCCGTCGGGGTTCAGTCGGTTGTTGTCGTCCTGGTGGAGGTTGTAGAGGCACTCGCCGTACGGCGTCGGCTGCAGCTCGATGACGCGGCAGCGGCCGACGTTCGCACCGGGCTCCTGAGCGCGACGCGTCAGGTTGGGGGCCTTCGCGGTCTGCGAATCGATCCAGACGCCGTCCTTGTCGGTGCGCGGCGGCTTGTGGTTCCAGAAGCCGTTGCACTCGATCTCACCCTTGGCGCTCGCGAGCGGTGCGAAGCGGGTGTCGCCGGACGACTTCCAGTCGTTGTACTCGATGTCGAGCCACTCCTTGGGGTCGAGCTCCTGGTTGTAGCTGTCGAGCACGACGAAGCCCTTGTCTTCGAGCGCCTTGGACTTGATGTATCCCATGATCTGAGTCATGTCCTCTCATCGGGGGCCAGCACGTTTTAACAGGCCCTGATAAGGCAAGCCTAACAGCGGGGCGCGGAGCGCCAGCCGAGGGCCGCCGTGAATAAGCGAATAGACTGAATCGGGCGCCCGGCGACTCCACGGCGCCCGGCGTCATGGGAGGGCGAGACATCAGCATGAGCACTGCGACCAACGTCGAGGCGACAGCTGTCAACACGATCGAATGGCTCGCAGCGGACTCCACCACCATCGTTGTACCGGTGTACCAGCGGCAGTATCGGTGGGACATCGGCGGATGCGAGCGGCTGCTCGCCGACGTTCGCGCGGTGGCCGCCGAGGACGAGTCGCATCGGCACTTCATCGGCTCGATCCTCTCTGCGGCGGACGACTCGGATGCCGACACCGACCTGGTGCTCATCGACGGGCAACAGCGCATCACCACCCTCATGCTGCTCATCGCCGCGCTGCAGCATGCCGTGCGTGACAGCGACCCCGCCCTGTCCGCCGAGCTCTCCCGCGTGCTGGTGCGCCCCGACGACGCCGACCGCACCAAGCTCCGACCGCATGACGCGTGGGCGGACCTGTACGAATCCGTCGTTCTCGAGCGCGGCGACAGCACCGCGCGCGAGTCGAGGTTCGACGACAACTACGCGTTCTTCCGCAGCCAGGTGCACGCCGACGAGGCGGCGGCGATCTGGCGGGGGCTGCAGCGACTCGAGCACGTGTCGATCACGTTGGGCTCCGGCGCGAACGCGCAGCAGATCTTCGAGAGCCTGAACTCGACGGGCGAGCCGCTGCGCGACCATGAGCTCATCCACAACTACATTCTCATGGGCCTCACACACGCCGAGCAGCTCGACGTCGAAGCGCGATTCTGGCTTCCGATCGAGCGGCACACGGGCGAGACGATCGGCGCCTTCTGGCGCCACTATCTCGTCATGACGACCGGCCGGGAAGTCGCGGCCAACGGCGAGCACGGCGTGTACAGCGCGTTCCGGCACTCCTTTCCGCGCGTCGACGTCGAGCACCTGCAGGCGGATGCCGAGGTCTGGCGCCACTACGCCGAGATCTACGGCATCCTGCTCGATCCCTCGCTCGAGAGCGATCCGGGGATCGCACGGCAGTTGGAGTTCGTCAACACGTTCGGGCGCGCGGCGTACCCGCTCGTGCTGAGCGCTTACAGCGACCACGCGCGGGGTCTGATCTCCCGCGACGAGCTCATCCTGACGCTCGAGCGCATCCAGGCGGTGTACCTGCGGCGCACCCTCGTGAACCTTCCGAACGAGCGCCTCGTGGCTCGGCTCGTCCGAGCACGCGCGCTCGGTCATGACGCACTGGAGCGGGCCTTCGCGCGCATCACGCCCTCGGACGAGCGAGTGAGCGCGGTCCTGAAGTACAGCGAGCTCCCCCATCCCGCGTACGTGCTCGGGCGACTTGAAGGCGTCGACGACACCGCCGACTTCGACGTCGAGCACATCGTCCCGACCGTCCCCAGCGACGCCTGGTCGGGCGACGGCGAACGCGAATGGATCGACTACTCCGACGACGAGCGGAACGCGCATCGGGCGCTCGCCCCGACGCTCGGCAACCTCACGCTCCTCGAGCAGGCGCTGTCCGAGCGGTACTTCGGCGAGTCCTACCCCGTGAAGCGCACCTCCGCGTACGCGAGGAGCGCTGTGCCGGAGACGGCTGCACTGCAGGGCACCGAGACCTGGGGCACGGCGGCCATCTCGCAGCGCACGGTCCGGCTGACCGCCGATCTGCTCCGTATCTGGGCGCGCCCCGCCCTGCCCGAGATCGACGACGACGGCCTGACCCCGATCCTCGACGCTGTGCGCCGACGCGGCTGGCCCGCCGGGTGGGAGCGCGAGTTCGAGTACGTCGAGTACCGGGGCGAGCGCTGGGAGGTGTACGACGTCAAGCACCTCTTCAACCGGGTCTTCCGTCGGGCCTGGACCGATACGCGCGATGCCGCGGTCACGTACTGCGCTGCTCACGGCGGACCGATCTACGATCAGACCGCATGGAAGGGTCAGTGGGACCAGCTCGACGACACCCACCACCTCTACATGGGCTGGGACTCGAATTACATGATGAGCGCCGTCCAGGGCGTGCTCCAGGAGGCGGGCATCGCCTCGGAGGTCTTCGTGAAGTACTCCTACATCGGGAACGTGATGTGACATGACCGGCACCACCACCATCCACCGCCTGTTCGACCTCGCGATCGAGGAGCACACGCTCACCGTCCCGCTCGTGTGGGACGATCCGGCCGACACCCGCACAATTGACATCTTCGCGCGCGTGGTGACCAGGGACGGCGGGGATTCGCTCCCCTATCTCGTCTACCTCCAGGGCGGACCGGGGCACGAGGCCCCGCGCCCGTTCCACTCGTCGACCGCCCCTGCCTGGCTCGACGAGGCGCTCGCGCACTACCGCGTCGTGATGCTGGATCAGCGCGGAACAGGACTGTCGACGCCCGTCGGCGACGACGATCTGAGCCTCGGCGCCTCCGCCGTCGCGGAGTACATCACCCATCTCCGCGCCGATTCGATCGTCCGCGACTGCGAGGCGATGCGCGAGCACCTGGGCGCCATCACCTGGAGTCTGCTCGGACAGTCCTTCGGCGGGTTCACGACGCTGGCCTACCTCTCGACCGATGCGAGCTCGCTCGCCGACGTGTTCATCACCGGCGGGCTCAGCGCGGTCGGACGCCACCCCGACGACGTCTACGCGCTCTGCTACGACAAGATGCGCGACGCCTCGGAGCGCTACTACCGGCGTTTCCCCGAGCACCGCGACCGCATGCGTCGCCTGGTCGATCATGCTGACGCGGGAGACATCGTCCTTCCCGACGGCGAGGTCGTGTCGCGCTCGCGGCTGCGATCGGTCGGGTCGGCCCTCGGCATGAACGAGGGGTGGCAGACGCTCTGGTCGCTGCTCGAACGCGATCACCGCTCGAACGCTTTCCGCTACGACCTCATGAACGCGATGCCGTACGGAGGCCGCAACCCGCTCTACTTCGTCTTCCACGAGTCGAGCTACGCCGATGGGCACGCGACGCGATGGTCGGCGGAGCGCACCGAGCCGGACGACTTCCGCGACGACGTCACGCTCTTCACCGGCGAGCACATCCGCCGCGAGTGGACCGACACCGTCCCGGCTTTCCAGCCGTGGCGCGACGTCGCCCTCGAGCTCGCGGAGTTCGAGTGGCCGCGCCTGTACGATCGCGTGGCCATCGAGACTTCCGGTGCCACGGGCGCCGCCGCGGTCTACGCGAACGACGTGTACGTGCCGCTGGAGTTCTCGCTCGAGACGGGTCGGCTGCTCCCTGGCGTGGAGCTCTGGGTGACGAGCGAGCACGAGCACAACGGCCTGCGCTCCGGTCCGGTGCTCACGCACCTGATCGATCTCGCCCACGGCCGACGCATCCGCTGAGATCATCCCGTGGTCGGATGCCGCCGACGGCGGGGTCGCCTAGCCTGGTTCCATGGCCGAGACGATAGGGATGCTTCTGACGATCGCGATCGTTCTGCTGGTCGTGATCATGATCGTCGTCGTGATCGTCGCCGTCTACTCGCGCATGCCGCTCGAGCGGAAGTACGAGGGCCCGGGCGGAGGGCTCGGCGGGTCGTTCGAGGCGGTCTCGATGCCGTCCGCTCACGACGCCGGCGTCGAGCGTGACCGTCAGACGAAGCGCACGGCACCGGCTCCCGTCGCGGGTGACCCGCCCGACGGCATCCGCGGCGATCGCATCACGCTCGAACTCTGAGGCGGCGACCGCCGGTTCGGCGCCCCGAACGCGATGAAGGCCCCGGTTCCGAGGAACCGGGGCCTTCATCGTGGCGATGTCGTTACTTGGACGAGCCGCCGAAGCCCTTGAAGCGCTGGTTGAACTTCTCGACGCGGCCGGCCGAGTCCATGATGCGCTGCTTGCCCGTGTAGAACGGGTGCGAGGCCGAGGAGATCTCGACGTCGATCACCGGGTACTCCACGCCGTCCAGCTCGACGGTCTTGTCGCTGGTCACGGTCGAACGGGTGAGGAAGGTCTCGCCCGATCCGAGGTCGCGGAACACGACGGCCTTGTACTCGGGGTGAATGTCAGTCTTCATGGGATTCCTTAGCTACTGCCCTGGATTGTGCCAGGGACGAGGGAAGTCTGCGGTGCCGAACGCACCAAGGATCGATTCTAACAGGAGTTGCGCGCAGTGAGTAACCCGGCGATCAGGATGCCGCGCGGGCCGCGTAGCGCCCGTCTTCACTGCTCAGCGTGATCGGCATGCCGAAGGTCTCGCCGAGCGCTTCAGCGGTGAGCGTCTCGGCGATCGGCCCGGCTGCCACGACCGAGCCGTCGCGGATCAGCAGCACGTGGGTGAATCCGACGGGGATCTCCTCGACGTGATGAGTGACCATGAGCATCGCCGGGGTGGTCGGCGACGACGCGTAGCCGCTGAGCAGCGCGAGCAGCTCCTCGCGGGAGCCGAGGTCGAGCGAGGCGGTGGGCTCGTCGAGCAGCAGCAGCTCGGGGTCGGTCATGACGGCGCGTGCGATCTGGACGCGCTTCTGCTCTCCGTCACTGAGGGTTCCGAAGGTGCGGTCGGCGAGGTGGTCGAGCCGCCAGTCGCCGAGCACGCGCAGGGCGCGGCGCTCGTCGATGTCCTCATAGCTCTCGTTCCAGCGGCCGAGCACCGAGTACGCGGCCGTGAGGACGGTGTTGAGCACGGTCTCGTCGCGCGGCACGCGCTTGGCCATCGCCGACGACGCGAAGCCGATGCGCGGGCGCACCTCGAACACGTCGGTCCGTCCGAGGGTCTCACCCAGCACCGTCACGGTTCCCGAGGTCGGGTGCATGAGCGTGTCGGCGAGCTGAAGCAGCGTGGTCTTGCCCGCGCCGTTGGGTCCGAGGATCACCCACCGCTGATCGTCGGCGACCTGCCAGGTCACGTGATCGATGATGTTGCGCCCCTCGCGGCGCACGACGACGTCGGTGAATTCCAGAGCGCTCGACATGCGCTCCAGCCTATCGGCTCAGGCGGTCAGCTCCGCGTACAGCGCGCGCGTGGTGTCGGCGATCGCGCCCCAGCTGAAGTCGGTCCGGGCGCGCTCGCGTCCGGCGTCGCCGTACTCCCGCGCCCGCACCGGATCCGTCGCCACCTCGGTGAGCACCGCGGCCAGGTCGGAGACGAAGCGATCGGGGTCGACCGGCGTGCCGGTGCCGTCCTGCACCTGGTCGATCGGAACGAGCCGTCCCGTCACCCCATCGGCGACGACCTCGGGGATGCCACCGGTCGCGGTGCCGACGACGGCCGCACCGCAAGCCATCGCCTCGAGGTTGACGATGCCGAGAGGCTCATACACGGAGGGGCAGACGAAGGTCGTCGCGGCGGTGAGGATCGCCGAGAGTTCCTCGCGCGGCAGCATCCGCTCGATCCACACCACGCCCTCGCGCGTCTGCTGGAGCAGGCGCACGCCCTCCTGCACCTCGGCCATGATCTCCGGGGTGTCCGGCGCGCCGGCGCACAGGATCAACTGGACCTCGGGCGGGAGCATCGCGACGGCGCGCAGCAGGTACGGAAGACCCTTCTGGCGGGTGATGCGCCCGACGAAGACGACCGAAGGACGGCTCGGATCCATCCCGATGGACTGCAGGAACGCGTCGTTCTGCACGGGGTGCCACTTGTCGACGTCGATGCCGTTGTGGATCACCCGCACACGGGTCGGGTCGACAGCCGGGTAGCTGCGCAGGATATCGGCGCGCATCCCGGCGCTGACCGCGATGACGGCGGCGGCGTTCTCGTAGGCGAGCTTCTCGATACCGCTCGACACCGCGTAGCCACCCCCGAGCTGCTCCGCCTTCCAGGGGCGCAGCGGCTCGAGACTGTGCGCGGTGAGCACGTGCGGGATACCGTGCAGCTGCGACGCGAGGTGTCCGGCGAAGTTCGCGTACCACGTGTGACTGTGCACCACGTCGGCGTCGGAGATGGCCGCGACGATCTCGAGGTCGGTGCCGAGGGTCTGCAGCGCCGGGTTGGCCGAAGCGAGGCTTTGCGGGGTCCGGTAGGCGAAGGTCCCCGGCTCCTCGCGCTCGCCGCCGAACGCGCGGACGCGCACATCGACGTCGCGCCGCAGCGCCGTCACGAGCTCCGCGACGTGCACGCCGGCACCTCCGTAGATCTCCGGCGGGTATTCCTTCGTGATCATTTCGACGCGCATGCCTAGACGCTAGTGACTCACTTGTCCAGATGCTAGTTCCGCGAGGCGCGCGGCATCTATGGTGGGTGCATGTCAGCACCAAAGAAGGTCTTCGGGATCATCCTCGCCGGTGGCGAAGGCAAGCGACTCATGCCGCTCACGGCCGATCGCGCGAAACCGGCCGTGCCGTTCGGCGGGCAGTACCGTCTGATCGACTTCGCGATTTCGAATCTCATCAATTCCGGCTTGCGGCAGATCGTGGTGCTGACGCAGTACAAGTCGCACAGCCTCGATCGGCACATCTCGCAGACCTGGCGCATGTCGGCCCTCCTCGACTCCTACGTCGCCTCGGTGCCGGCGCAACAGCGTCTCGGCAAGCGCTGGTTCTCGGGGTCGGCCGACGCGATCCTGCAGAGCATGAACCTTCTCAACGATGAGAAGCCCGACATCGTCGTCGTGATCGGCGCCGACCACGTCTATCGGATGGACTTCCGGCAGATGCTCGACGCCCACATCGAGTCCGGCGCGAAGGCGACCGTGGCGGGTATCCGGCAGCCGCTGGCGATGGCCTCGCAGTTCGGCGTGATCGACGCCGACACCGAGACCGGCCGCATCAAGCAGTTCCTCGAGAAGCCGACCGATGCGACGGGCCTCGAGGACTCCCCGCACGAGGTGCTGGCGTCGATGGGCAACTACATCTTCGACGCGGACGCGCTGATCGCGGCCGTCGAGGCAGACGGCGAGTCCCCCACCTCCGGGCACGACATGGGAGGCGACATCGTTCCCTACTTCGTCGACCGCGGCGAGGCCGGCTACTACGACATGAAGCAGAACGACGTACCCGGCTCGTCGCCGCGCGACCGCTCGTACTGGCGAGACGTGGGTACGATCGACTCCTTCTACGACGCGCACCGCGACCTCATCGCGACGCTCCCGATCTTCAACCTGTACAACATGGAGTGGCCGATCCACTCGCAGGCGGTCAACTCCCCTCCGGCGAAGTTCGTGCGCGACTCGGTGGGCCGCATCGGCAACGCCATCGACTCGATCGTCTCGCTCGGGTCGGTGCTCTCGGGAACGCACCTGGAGCGCAGCGTGGTCGGTCCCTGGACCCTCGCCGGCGGCGGATCGACGATCACGGACTCCGTGGTCTTCGATCACGTGCAGGTCGGCGCGGGCTCCCGGGTGCATCGCGCGATCCTCGACAAGAACGTCGTCCTGGCGGACGGCGCGACCGTCGGGGTGGACCGCGAGCGTGACCTCGCCCGTGGTTTCACTGTCACCGATTCCGGCATCACGGTGGTCGGGAAGGGCGTCTTCATCGAGCGATGACGCGGGGCGACGCCCGGTGCGGAGCGGGCTGCCGCGCTCGGTAGGCTCGTCGGGTGACCGCACCGCGCTTCCTCGTCGTCCTCGATGCCGACTCCACGCTCATCCGCAACGAGGTGATCGAGCTGATCGCCGACGAGGCGGGGCGCCGTGCCGAGGTGCAGGCCGCGACCGAGGCCGCGATGCGGGGCGAGGTCGACTTCGCGGCCAGTCTGCGCTCCCGGGTCGCCGCGCTCGAGGGCGTACCCGTGGCACGACTCGAGCGGGTCCGCGCGCGCGTCGAGCCGACACCCGGCGTGCATGAGCTGACCGCTGCCGTGCACGCGCGTGGCGGGGTCGTGGGCGTCGTGTCCGGCGGGTTCCACGAGATCCTCGACCACATCGCCCCGCAGCTGGGCGTCGATCGTTGGCGCGCGAACCGCCTCGCGGTGGCCGACGACGCGCTGTCAGGGGTCGTCGACGGCGAGATCGTGGATGCCGCGGCGAAGGCCGCATCCCTGTTGGAGTGGGCCGACGAGCTCGGCGTGTCTCGTCGCGCCACGATCGCGATCGGTGACGGCGCGAACGACCTGCTGATGATGGGGGTCGCCGGGCTCGGTCTCGCCTTCAATGCGAAGCCTGCGGTGCGGGCCGCGGCCAGCCTCGTGGTCGGACCGCAGGACCTGTCCGCGGTCGTCCCGTTGCTGCCGTAGCGGATGTCGGAGGCCCGGTCTATCGTCGGGCCATGGACATCATCCTCATCCCCGGGCTGTGGCTCGACGCCTCCAGCTGGAACGACGTGACCGCCGACCTCGAACGCACCGGTCACCGAGTGCGCGCGCTCACCATGCCGGGAGTCGGAGCCCCGGCATCGGAGTCCGCCGACATCGGCATCGCGGACTGGGTCGCCGCGGGCGTCGCCGCCGTCGACGAGATCGATGGACCGGTCGTGGTCGTCGGGCACAGCGGCGGCGGGAACGTCGCCTGGGGCGTCGCGGACGCTCGTCCCGACGCCGTCTCGCGCGTGATCTTCGTCGACACCGTTCCGCCGCCGTCGGGTTTCGGCATCAGCGAGTTCGACGTCGTCGACGGTGTCGTGCCCTTCCCCGGGTGGGAGAGCTTCGACGCCGAGGATGTGGCGGACCTCGACGACGAGACGCGAGCCCGCACCGCTGCGCTGACGAAGAGCGTTCCGGCGCGGGTGCCGACGGATGACATCGTCCTCGAGGGTGGTCGGCACCGTGTGCCGACGACGCTGCTGATGGGCGGTCTCGATCGGGCGTCGCTCGAATCGCAGCTGGAGAGCTGGGGGCCCTACGCCGACGAGTTCCGCGCGATCACCGACGTCGAGGTCGTCAAGGTCGGCTCCGGGCACTGGCCGCAGTTCTCCGTGCCGGGTCGACTCGCTGCCCTCATCGACGCGGCGGCCACGCGTCATGGGTGATGCCCCGAGGCGTCAGTGACCCATCCCTAGTCCGCCGTCGACCGGGATGACCGCGCCGGAGATGTAGCCCGCGTCGTCTCCGGCGAGCCAGGTGACGACGCCGGCGACCTCGTCGGGCGTCGCAAAACGCCCGGCCGGGATGCTCGACTTGTACTGCTTCTGGGTGTCCTCGGGCAGCTCAGCGGTCATGTCGGTCTCGATGAAACCGGGTGCGACGACGTTCGCAGTGATCCCGCGCCCGCCGAGCTCGCGGGTGAGAGAACGGGCGAACCCCACGAGCGCGCTCTTCGAGGCCGAGTAGTTGACCTGTCCGGCGGAGCCGAGCAGGCCGACCACGCTGGAGATGAGGATGACGCGGCCGAAGCGCGCGCGCAGCATGCCCTTCGACGCCCGCTTGACCACCCGGAAGGTCCCGCCGAGGTTGGTGGCGACGACACTGTCGAAGTCGTCCTCGCTCATGCGCAGCAGGAGGGTGTCCTTCGTGATCCCGGCGTTCGCCACGACGATCTCGACCGGACCGAGCTGCTGTTCCACCTCGGTGAATGCGGCGTCGAGGGCCGCCGCATCCGTCACGTCCGCGCGCACGGTGAGCGTGCCCTCGGGCCCCTCGCCGCTGCGGGCCGTGACGGCGACGCGATAACCGTCACGGACGAACCTCTCGGCGATGGCACGGCCGATGCCGCGGTTTCCGCCGGTGACGAGGACGACGCGATCAGTACTCATTTCCCACTCCAGATCTGGCCGCGCAGGGTCTGCGGCCGGGTCGCCATCGATCCTATCCGTCGCCCCTCGCCGGGGATGGCTGCATGTTTGACAGAACCCCGGTGCGACTGGAACGCTGAACGCGACGAAAGGCATGCCCGTGAGCGACGACACCCACCCCTCCGGCGTACAGCCGACTCCTCCGCCGCCTCCCGCGGCTCCACCGGCGCAGCCTTCCCAGCCGGCGCAGCCCTACCAGCCGCCGCAGCCCTATGGCGCAGCACCCGCCTACCCGCAGGCTCCCGCGTACCCGCAGCCTCCCGCGTATCCTTCCTCGACTCCCCCGGCGCAGGCGTACCCGGGGTCCGTATCGACGGCGGGCGGTGTTCCGCCCTACGGGGCGCCCTCCCCGCAGCAGCCTTACGGAGCCGCTTATCCGGCGTCGATCTATCCGGCGTCGCGTCCGACGAGCGGGCTCGCGATCACGTCGCTCATCTGCGGCATCGCAGGCGTGGTCCTGTTCTGGGCCGTCATCCCGCTGATCGCCTCGATCATCGCCGTCATCACGGGCCACATGGCGCTCCGTCAGACGAAGGCCGACCCGTCCATCGGTGGCCGCGGCATGGCCTTCGCGGGCCTCATCATGGGATACATCATGGTCGCCGTGCTGGCGGTCGGCATCGTGACGACCGTCATCAGCTTCCTGTTCCTCGGGGCATTCACCATCCCGTTCATCTTCACGTCCTGACCGTCCTCATCGAGCGGTCGAACGGCGGCCCGTGAAGTGAGCCGTCGGCCCGGCAGCGGCGTAGGCTGGACTCATCGTGAAGAACAAGCGACTGGTCCCCGCTGTCACCTCCCTGCCGCAGTCGCCGCAGGCCGAGGCGGACCACCGCGTGCGCCGATACGCCATCACGATGACGATCCGCATCGTCTGCTTCGCCCTGATGATGTTCGTGCAGCCCTATGGCTGGTATACGTGGGTGTTCGCGCTGGCCGCGGCGGTGCTCCCGTACATCGCGGTCGTATTCGCGAACGCCGGCAGCGACAGCACCGAGACGACGGCGGAGTCGCCCGTGCAGGAGCTGGAGTCACCGGCTCCGCAGCCGACAGTCGTCGAAGAGAGCACCTCGGAGCCGTTCGTGATCACGATCCACGAGAGCCGCAAGGGCGACGCGTGAGCGAACTCCAGTGCTCCCGCGCCGGCTGCCGGAACGCGGCGATCGCTCGAGTGGTGTGGCGGAATCCCCGCATCCACGCCGCCGATCGCGAGAAGATCTGGCTCGCGTGCGGCGAGCACGTGGAGTTCCTGCGGGACTACCTCGCCGCCCGTGATTTTCCGGTCACCGTTCGAGACGGAGTGCCCTCATGAGCGCGCGGATGCTGCGGTGGACCGTCTATGTGCTGATCGCGATCGGATTCGCGGTGGCCTGCGCGTTCCTGTCGAACTGGCAGTTCGACAGGAACGAGTCACGCGCCGAGCAGATCGCTCTCGTCGAGAAGAACTACGACGCCGACCCCGTCCCGCTGGCCGACCTCATCGGACCGGATGGGGAGCTCGACCGCGGGGATGTGTGGCATCCGGTCGTCCTTCGCGGAGAGTACCTCGCCGACGAGCAGCTTCTCGCCCGTAACCGTCCGCACGGTGGAACGAGCGCCTATGAAGTGCTCGTGCCGTTCCGTGACGTCGACGGACGCGTCTTCATCGTCGACCGCGGCTG
Source organism: Microbacterium hydrocarbonoxydans (assembly GCF_023715885.1). Lineage (GTDB taxonomy): Bacteria > Actinomycetota > Actinomycetes > Actinomycetales > Microbacteriaceae > Microbacterium > Microbacterium hydrocarbonoxydans_C. The sequence continues at coordinate 262,333 of NZ_JAMBOY010000004.1, forward strand.
GGTGCCGCCGGGCGAGGGCGACTCGCCCGATGCCGTGCCTGCTCCACCCGAGGGTCAGGTCGAGGTCGTGGTGCGCCTGCGGCCGAGTGAGCAGCTTCCCGCCTCCGGCCGCGGTGCTCCCGACGGCCAGGTGCCGACGATCCACGTTCCATCGATCGCAGAGATCGTCGGCGAAGACGTCATCCCCAGCGCGTACGGCCAGATCGTGAGCGAGGACCCCGCGGGCGAGGGCACTCTGGGCGGTTTCGAGTCCCCCACCGACGACCCTGGTCCCCACCTCTCGTATGCGATCCAGTGGATCCTGTTCGCCCTCATGGGGTTCATCTTCATCGGGTACATCATCCGCACCGAGATCGTGAAGCATCGCGAAGAGGTCGAGGGGAAATCGACGCCCGAGAAGAAGTCTCGTCGCCGCGATGCGGATGCGGACGTCGAAGACGAACTGCTCGACGCGAACGTGTGAGCGGGCGACGCCCCTCGCTCAGTCGACGGTGACGGTGTGCGACCAGCCAGGCCCGACCGGCACGTAGACGACACGGGTGTGACCGCGGTCCCGTGCTCCCTGCCAGAACTCGATGCGCTCGGGAACGATCCGCCACAGTACCCAGTCCCCGTCCGCGACGCGCGCGCGGGCGGCCGGCGACCGGGCGGCGAGATCGGCGGCACTCTCCTCCGCTGTCGCCTCCTCGACGCGACCGCGCACCCGAACGGCGCGCACCTGCGGCTGCCACCAGAAGTTCAGCGCTGCGGCCGGCGCGGCACCGAGCTGCGTCCCCTTCCGTGACGACCGCGTGCTCGCGATCGCCCATCCACGCTCGTCGACACGCTTGAGGATGAGGGTTCTCGCATCCGGCATCCCCTCGGCATCCACCGTGGCGAGCGTCGCGGTGTGCGGCTCGGGGACCGCTGCGGCGTCCGCCGCCGCCAGCCACGCGGCGAAGAGGGCCGTCGGGTCCTCGGGCAGCGCTTCGAGATCCCACTCCGGCGCATGGCCGGTGAGGGCGTGCCTGCCTCGCAACCCGTCGTTGAGCCGGGTGTCGAGCGTCGAGTCGTCGTGCGTCACAGTCCGAGCCTAGGACACGCGCCGACGCGACGACCGAGCCGGTCAGGCCAGCTCGATGAGCTCCTGATACTCCTGGTTCCAGATGTCCTCGACGCCGTCGGGCAGGATCAGAACGCGCTCGGGATTGAGGGACTGCACGGCTCCCGGATCATGCGAGACGAGCACCACCGCACCTTCGTAGTGCGCCAGAGCGCCCAGGATCTCCTCGCGCGATGCGGGATCGAGGTTGTTGGTCGGCTCGTCGAGCAGCAACAGGTTGGCGGACGACACGACGAGCGTCGCGAGCGACAGTCGTGTCTTCTCGCCACCCGAGAGAACGCCGGCAGGCTTGAGCACATCGTCACCGGTGAACAGGAACGAGCCGAGCACCTTGCGCGCCTCGGTCTCGGTGATGTGCGGCGCGGCCGACACCATGTTCTCGAGCACCGAGCGGTTCACGTCGAGGTTCTCGTGCTCCTGCGCGTAGTAGCCGACCTTCAGTCCATGCCCCGGCTCGAGCTGCCCCGTGTCGGGCTGGTCGACGCCTGCGAGCATGCGCAGCAGCGTGGTCTTGCCCGCACCGTTGAGGCCGAGCACGACGACTTTCGACCCGCGGTCGATCGCGAGGTCGACATCGGTGAAGATCTCGAGCGAACCGTAGGACTTCGACAGCCCGGACGCCATGAGGGGAGTCTTTCCGCAGGGTGCCGGCTTCGGGAAGCGCAGCTTCGCGACGCGGTCCTCCTGCCGAACGTCGTCGAGTCCCGCGAGGAGCTTCTCTGCGCGCGCGATCATCTGATGCGCGGCAGCGGCCTTCGACGCCTTCGCGCCGAATCGCGCGGCCTGCTGTTGCAGAGTGGTCGCCTTCTTCTCGGCGTTGGCGCGCTCCTTCTTGCGGCGCTCCTCGTCGGCGGCGCGCTGACGGAGGTAGTTCTTCCAGTTCATGTTGTACGCGTCGATGACCTGACGGTTCGCATCGAGGTAGAACACACGGTTCACGGTCTCGCCGACGAGCTCGACGTCGTGGCTGATGACGATCAGTCCGCCCTTGTAGTTCTTGAGGAACTCGCGCAACCAGACGACGCTGTCGGCGTCGAGGTGGTTGGTCGGTTCGTCGAGGATCATGGTCTCGGCATCCGAGAAGAGGATGCGGGCCAACTCGATGCGACGACGCTGACCACCGGACAGGGTCTTCAGCGGCTGGTCGAGGATGCGGTCGGGCAGCGAGAGGTTGTTGGCGATCGATGCAGCCTCGGCCTCGGCGGCGTATCCGCCCTGGCCCTCGAACTGCTCGGTCAGCCGCGCGTAGCGCTTCATGGCCTTGTCGGCCACGGCGGGGTCGTCCGATCCCATCGCCACGGTGGCCTCCGCCATACCGAGCGCGAGACTGCCGAGCCCGCGGGCGTCGAGGATGCGGGTGCGCGCGAGCATCTCCGGGTCGCCGGAGCGCGGGTCCTGCGGCAGGTAGCCGAGTTCCCCCGAGCGGGTCACGTCTCCGCCCGACGGGAGCACGTCGCCGGCCAGTACCTTCGTGAGCGTGGTCTTGCCCGCCCCGTTGCGACCGACGAGCCCGATCTTGTCGCCGTCGCTGACGCGGAATGACACGTTCTCCATGAGGAGACGTGCGCCCACGCGGATCTCGAGGTCGTGCACGGCAAGCACAGCGGATGTCCGTTCGTCAGAGGGGAAAGCGGCCGAGCGGCCAGCCTCCCAGTATAGGTCGCCGGGCTGTGAGCACTCGCCGCGTCCCGATCTCACTCTCGGGGGTGACGAGGACGATACTCCGGAGTGATGACCTCGCCCCTTCCGGCTTCCTAGCCTTCTCGGGTGGACGTCATCAACGAGCTCATCCTGCAGACCGTCGCCTCCCCCTGGCTGTACGTCGTGCTGTTCGGCGTCACCGTGATCGACGGGTTCTTCCCACCGGTGCCGAGCGAGACGGTGCTGGTCGCGGCCGCCGCCGTCGCGGCATCCACGGGAGAATGGTGGATGCTCGTGCCGCTCGGCCTCATCGCGGCGATCGGCGCCGCGATCGGCGACAACATCGCGTTCGCGATCGGTCGCTCGATGGGGACGACGCGGTGGGCGTGGATGCGGCGGCCTCGAGTGGCCGCCGCCTTCGCCCACGCCGAGAGGGCGCTCGATCGGCGCAGCGCCTCGCTGATCCTGGGCGCACGCTACATCCCGGTCGGTCGCGTGGCCGTGAACATGTCGGCCGGTGCGCTCGGTTTCGCGTGGCGGCGCTTCCTGCCGCTGAGTCTGATCGCCGGCGTGAGCTGGAGCGCGCTCAGTCTCGTCATCGGTCTCATCGCCGGCAGCTGGGTGAAGGACCAGCCGTTGGCGAGCGCTGGTATCGGGATCGTGGTCGCCCTGACCCTCGGTCTCGTGATCGATCGGGTCACGGCCGCCCGTCGTCGGCGCGTGCCGGTCGCGCACCTGGCAGGATGACTGTCATGGCACGGGATCGGCAGCGCACGGAGCGCCCGCGTGTCAGCCGCCGTGTGGTGGTCCTGACCCTGCTCTGCGCGGCAGTGGTCACGCTGTATGCGACGCTCGTGCCGCTCGCGGCCGCCCTCTACGGCATTCCCCTGCCGCTGTCCTTCATCCTGGCCGCCGCGGTCTGCGGCGCACCGCTGCTCGCCATCACCCGGCCGCGGTGGGCGATCGTCGCGTTCACGGCGGCGTCGTTCACCCTGCCGCTGCTCGTGCTGGCGGAGCTCGCGACCGAAGCGCCGTGGCCCTGGTCGGTCCCGACGCTCCTCGCATTCGTGCTCACCGTCGGCGCGGTCACGTTCCGCCACGGCGCCCGACTCGGCGCGTTCCCGCTCGTCATCGGCGCGCTCGCCTCGCTCACCGCCCCGATGCTGCGGTCCGACGTGGTCGCGAACTCTTCCGTGGCGGCCAACGTCACCGCGAACCTCATCGTCACGGCATCCCTCGCCACCGCCGCCTATCTCATCGCCGCCCTCGTCGCCGGCCGGCTGCGCGTCGCGGCGGAGCTCACCAGGGAGCGCGAGCACTCGGCCCTCGAGGAGTCTCGGCGAGCCCTCGTCGAGGAGCGCACGCGCATCGCGCGCGAGCTGCACGACGTGATCGCCCACAGCATGTCGGTGATCCAGGTGCAGTCGTCGACCGCGCGCTATCGTCTGCCCGAGCTCGACGAAGCGGCGGTCGCGGAGTTCGAGAGCATCGCGGCCACCGCGCGCTCGTCGCTGACGGAGATGCGGCGGATGCTGGGAGTGCTCCGAACCGAGGACCAGACCGTCGAGCTCGCACCCCAGCAGCGCATCGACGACATCCCGGCTCTCGTCGACACGATACGCCGCGCCGGCGTGACCGTCGGCCTCGAGATCACGGGCTCCGTCGCCGACGCACCGCAGGCGGTGCAGATCGCGGCGTATCGGATCACCCAGGAGGCGCTGAGCAATGCCGTCCGACACGCGCACGGGGCGGCGGTGACGGTGCGCGTCCAGGCGGAGGCCGCCGCGATCAGCATCCGGGTCCGCAACTCGCCGCCCGGGCAGGTCGCGGAGTCCCGCGGATCAGGTCACGGTCTGCGCGGCATGCGGGAGCGTGTCGAGCTGCTGGGCGGGACCTTCATCGCCTCTCCGACCACCGAGGGAGGCTGGGAGGTCACGGCGTCGCTGCCCTTCTCGGCCGCCTTTCCCCGGCATCCCTCCGCCGCCGACCCCGAGGAGACCTCGTGACCGTATCCGTCCTGATCGCCGACGACCAGGCCATGGTGCGCGCGGGTTTCGCCGCCCTGCTGGATGCACACGAGGGGATCCGTGTCGCAGGTCAAGCCGCGACGGGCGCGGAAGCGGTGACGATGGCTGCCCGGCTCGATCCGGACGTGATCCTCATGGACGTGCGGATGCCGGATGTCGACGGCATCGAGGCGACCCGCCGCATCCTCGGGCCGAGCTACCCCGCCGCGCACGTGCCTCGCATCCTCATGCTCACGACCTTCGACATCGACGACTACGTGTACGACGCGCTGGAAGCGGGAGCCAGCGGGTTCCTCCTCAAGGACGCGCTGCCGGAGGAGCTCGTGCACGCGGTCCGAGTGGTCGCCGCGGGCGATGCGCTGCTGGCGCCGAGCGTCACCCGTCGCATGATCGAGCAGTTCGCGGGGCGCCGTCCGCGCACGCCGCGCGCATCAACAGTCCTCGCGGAGCTCACGGATCGCGAGCGCGAAGTCCTTGTGCTCATCGGCAAGGGCCGGTCGAACTCCGAGATCGCGTCAGACCTGTTCATCGCCGAGCAGACCGTCAAGACCCATGTCGGCAAAGTGCTGTCGAAGCTCGGCCTCCGCGACCGAGTGCACGCGGTGATCCTCGCCTACGACACCGGACTCGTCGAACCGGCCCCCTGAGTACCACCCCGGTAGGGGGTGGAACGACACCCCGGTGTGATGCGGGCGGTCTCATCGGCTTCATACGCTCCTCGGACAGCTGATCCGAGGAGGACATATGGCCATCGTCGAGGCTCCCCGTCTCACCGCCCCGCCCGCGTCGCAACCGGGCGGACGGGACACGGGAATCGACCTGCTCCGCGCGCTCTGCGTGATCGGCGTCGTGCTTTTGCACGGCATCATGGTCGGCGTCACCGTGACCGACTCCGGCCCCGTCTTCGCGAACGCGAGCGACGGTGCATGGTGGATCGTCCCGGTCAGCTGGGCTCTGCAGGTGATGCCGCTGTTCTTCGTCATCGGCGGGTTCGCCGGGTATCTCGCCTACCGCCGCGCCGCGGAGGGGGGAGGAACCGCGGCATCGTTCGTGGCGGGCCGCGTGCACCGGCTGCTGCGCCCTGCGGCTCTCACGGTCGGGGTCGTCGGCAGCCTGCTCGCCGTACTGAGCCTGAGCGGCGTCCCGGACGCTATCGTCGCCACCGCCGGCTTCCGGTTCGGACAGCCACTGTGGTTCCTCGGCGTGTTCCTGCTGTGCCAGGCTCTGCTGCCCGCTCTGGCCGCAGCGCACCGCCGGGCGCCGGTGTCGACGCTCGCGGTGCTCGTGACGGCGTCGATTGCCGTCGACGTCGCGCGCGCCATGGCCGGGATCGACGGCATCGGCTTCCTCAACCTCGCGTTCGTGTGGCTGACGCTCCAGCAGCTGGGGTTCTTTCTCGCCGACGGCACGATCGGTCGTCTGCGCCGTGGCACGGTCGCTGCCGCCGGCGGTGCCGCGCTCATCGCGCTGATCGTGACCTTCGTCTCGGGCGTCTACTCCCCCGATCTCGTCGCGAACATCAATCCGCCGACCGGCGCGCTGCTCCTCGTGGGCGTCGTGCACCTCAGCGCTGTCGCGCTGCTGCGGGAGCGCATCGCGCGGGTCAGCCGTCGTCGGACCCCCGCCGCGTTCTCGGCGTTCGTGAACCGCCGCACCATGACGATCTATCTCTGGCACATGCCCGTCCTGTTGACGATGGCGGGGTTGACAGCCCTCGTGGCTTTGACGACGGGAGTCATGCCCTCGGAACCCGGCAGCCCGACCTGGTGGACGGAGCGTCCGCTGTGGCTCGCGACCGCGCTCGTCGCCACGTCGTTCGTCGCAGTGCTGCTCGGGCGATTCGAGAACCGTGCAGCACCGGTCGCGACGACGTCGCATCGACGGCTGCGATGGGCCGTCGTCGTCGGCATCGGCGCGGTCGTGCTGCTGCTGGTCACCGGCACCTCGGTCCTGACAGCCGCCGTCGCCGTGCTCGCCTTCGCCGCCGCGCTGCGGCTCGCTCGCCGCTCAGACGAGCCCGCGCGCCGCGAGGGCGTCACCGACGTCGTCCGCGTGGCGTAGCGTGCGCACCAGCAACGGGACGATGCCGCGGAGGCCGACCCGCACGTTCCGTGCCCGTTGCGCGTCACGCAGCTCGCTCGCGAAATTCGCGACGACGGGGATCAGCGTGATCACGAGGGAGATCGTCATCGCGACCGCGTCCACGTCGATGCCCCAGCGCCCGAGCGGCCGGAGGGCGCGGCGCAGAGTCGCGAGCAGGTCGCCCATCCGGTTAGTGAGGGTGAGCAGGCCCGCGAGGAGGATGAGGGCGACGACGCGGGTCGTGCTCATCCAGGCGGCGATCGGCGACACGAAGACCCAGAGGAATCCGCCCAGCACGAGCACCAGCCATCGGAGACGCCAGACCTCAGCCGCGAGGACTCGCCACGGCATCCGGGCCAGCGCATACAGAGCGCACACACCGACGAGCACACCCGACGACGCCCGCACGTCGTGCGCCAACGTCGACACGGCGATCGCGACGACGGCGAGCCCCGTGAGCTTCGGTCCGGCCGGCAGTCGGTGCAGGATGCTGGTGCCCGGGCGATAGAGCTGGATCACGCGCAGTTCCGGCGGTAGTCGTCGATGACCGCGCCGGGCTCGCCGGATGCGGCGACACCCCCGTCATCGAACAGCACCGCGTGGTCGCATCTCGCCGCGAGGTCGAGGTCGTGCGTGACGATGATCACCTGTGCGTCCTGAGCGAGCAGGAGATCGCCGATCCGCCGCGCGTTGCGGAGATCGAGCAGCGTGGTGGGCTCATCCGCCACGATCAGAGATGGCGTCGTGGCGAGCACGGAGGCCAGGGCGAGCAGCTGTCGTTAGCCTCCGGAGAGCGTCGATACCGGGGCGTCGGCATGACCCGCCAGACCGTGCTCATCGAGGATCGCCGCGATACGGTCTCGCGCCTCGATACGAGGGAGATCGCGCAGGGACAGCAGGAGATCCTCCGCGGGAGTCGGCATGAGGATCTGCGCCTGCGGATCGGTGAAGACGAATCCGACCTCGCGGCGCACGGCTCTGAGGTCCCGCTGAACGTCGAGTCCGTGAACGAGGACCCTGCCGCTGGTCGGCGCGACCAGTCCGTTCAGCAGGCGTGCGAACGTCGACTTCCCTGAGCCGTTCGCGCCGATGATGGCTGTCCGCCGAGCGGAGAGATCCAGCGTCACGTCGCGCAGGACCGTCCGCCCCTCCCGGGCGACCGACACGCCGTCGATCGAGACGCGGTCGACGGCAGCCCCGTCGACCGCGTTCGCGGGGATGGCAGCTTCAGACGGCACGGGCAGGAGCGGTTGTCGCCGACCGCGCTGCGAATGCCGGCGGATACGCGCGGCGCAGGGCCACCACGAGCGCGGTGGCGGCAGCCACTTTGAGCACGTCTCCGGGCAGGAAGGCGAGGCTCGAGAGCGCCGTGGGGGCGAGATCCATGCCGAGCACGAGAGCCTGGACCGGGATGCCGAAGGCGTAGACGACGGCGATCCCGCCGGCGACGACACCCAGCGCCGTGCGCCACCACGTGATCCGATCCGCGTGGACGATGAGACCGATCACGATGGCGCCGAACACCCAGCCGATCAGATATCCGGCCGTCGGTCCGACCAACACCCCGAGTCCGCCGCGACCGCCGGCGAGGACCGGGAGGCCCACCGCGGCGAGGACGAGGACGAGCGCGACCGCAAGCGGAGCTCGGCGGGGGCCGAGCACGGCGCCCGCAAGCATCACGCCGAGGGTCTGCGCCGTGATCGGCACGCCCCCGGGGATCGGGATCGTGACGGTCCCGAGCACGACGATAAGCGCGGCGAAGACGGCGATGCGGGCGAGATCACGGCCGATCTCGGTGCGGTGCGGGGTCATAGGTTTCCTCCTGAACAGTGTTCACCTGAGCGGTGTTCACTATACTGAGGTCATGACTCCGGAGCACGACTCGTCACGACACGACCGCGCTAGCGTCGCCGACGTCGCTCTCTCGCTGCTCGACGAGGTCGGCCTGGCCGATCTCTCGATGCGACGGATCGCCGCCCGCCTCGATGTGCAGCCCAGCGCGCTCTACTGGCACTTCTCGAGCAAGCAGGAGCTGCTCGCCGAGCTCAGCGACCGGATCACGGCCTCCCTCCGCGCTGCCGACGGCGACGTGCTCGCCCTCGCCCGCCGCATCCGTGACGCACTGTTCACCTATCGCGACGGGGCCGAACTCGTGCTCAGCTCGTCGGCGCTCGGACTCGGGTCATCGCACGCGCAGTCCGCTCTCGAAGACGCGCTGAGACGAGCGGATGCCGACGATCCACCGGATCGAGCCGTCGCGCTGATGCACTTCATCCTGGGCCACGCGACCCTCGTCCAGCAGCGCATGCACGCCGACAGCTACGGCGCGGCATCGCCGACCGCCGGCGACGACGCGACCGCGGGTCTCGACCGTGTCTTCGACCTGGGGATCGCAGCCCTCGCCGGCTCCGCGCGTTCCCGATCCGTGTCCTGAATCAGGGGCCCGGGGTCGTGGCCGACTCTACCGCGGATTCCCCGGCGTGACCGAGCCGCAGGCCCGGGATGAGCGCGACGACGGTGAGCCCGAGGCACAGCGCGAAGACCACCGGGAAGGCGTCGACCCCTCCGCCGAGTGTGGCGACCGACAGGCCGGCCACGGCGATCACGATGGCCGCGCCGGTGGAATCCGAGATCGACAGGGCCGACGAGTTGAAGCCTTGATTGCCGGGTTCCGAGTAGGCGAGCGTGAGCACGGTGAGCCGCGGATAGAGCAGCCCCATGCCTCCCCCCGCGAAGCCCCAGCCGATGACGACGAGCACCGGAGAGACAGCGCCGAGAGCGGCCAGGATGACCAGGATCATGGCGACGAACAGCAGGGCGAGGCTGAGCAGCGTGATCCGCAGGTTTCCGAGCCGTTCGCCGTACCGACCCTGCAGTTGCGACGCCCCCGCCCAGGCGAAGGCGGCGAACATGAGCGCGAGCCCCGCCCATGTCGCGGTGAAGCCGTACCGCTCGATGAGCAGGTAGGGAATGTAGGCCTCTGCCGCGAAGAACGTGCCGGCGACGATCCCCCGCATGAGCACGACGCTCGGTAGACCGCGTCCGGCGCGCAGGGTTCGACGAGGCAGCAGCGGCAGCACGGCGACGGCGATCACGGCGATCGCGCCCACCGCCACCGGCCAGCCGATCGCGGCATCCATGTCGGCGCTGAAACCGACGACGACGGCGAACACCGCGACCACGACCGCCAGCGCCATCCGCACGACGAGGGCACGCCGGTCCTGCGGCTCACCCCGCCCGAGGTCGAGTCCGCGGAGACGCACGGCGATCATCACGAACGCGACGGCCGTGAGAACGGCCACCCCGAGGAACGCCCAGCGCCAGTCGAGATACTCGGCGACCGCTCCAGCGAGGAACGGTCCGATCATCGAAGGCACCACCCACGCCGCCGCGAATGCGGCGAAGATCCGCCCGTGCAGGTGCGGCGGATAGAGCCGGGCCACGACCACGTACAGGGCCACGGTCTGTCCGCCGGTGCCGAGCCCCTGCACGAGACGGCCGACGAGGAACTGGTGCATGGTCGTGGCGAGCCCCGAGAGCAGAAGCCCGACGATGAACAGCGTGACCGCGACATACAGCGCTCCGCGCGGCCCGCGCGCGTCCGACCAGGCTCCCGCGGCGACCATTCCGATCACGCTGGTCGCGAGTGTGCCCGCGAACGCGACCGCGTACAGCGCCTGCCCGTCGAGGGCGTCGCTCACGATGGGCATGACCGTGGTGACGGCCAGCGCCTCGATGGCCGCGAGGAAGATGAGGGCGACCGAGCCGGCGGTGACCCAGATCCGCTCGCGGTCCCAGATGGAGACGACGGCGGCGAAGTCGCTCATCGACCGACGAGCGCGGCGATGCGCTCGATGGCCTCGGTGATGATCTCGGGACTCGTGCCGAAGTTGAGTCGCACGTATCCCGCGCCCTCCGCGCCGAACGCGGGACCGAAGTGAAGGGCGACCTTCGCCTCGCGCAGGATGCGACGAGACGGATTGTCGCCCCACCCGAGTCCGGAGAGGTCGATCCACGCGAGGTAGCCCGCATCCGGTATGCGATACCGCGCTTGCGGGAGACGAGCCGCGAGCAGGTCTTCCAGCAGCACGCGGTTCTCGTCCAGGGTGCGCAGCAGGCCGTCCAACCACGGGTCGCTCTCCTCGGAGAACGCCGCGGTCGCGGCGAGCAGACCGAGCTGTCCCGTGCGCCACTCCACCTCGATCGGGAGTCCGCGCACGACGGCGCTCGTCGCGTCGGATGCCGTCACCATGAGCGCGCACTTGAGCCCGGCGAGGTTGAACGCCTTGCTGGCGCTGACCACGGCATACCCGACCCGCTCAGCAGCCTCCCCGGTGTCGAGGAACGGTGTGAACCCGGTGCCCGGCTGCGCCAACGGCGCGTGGATCTCGTCGGAGACGACGGAGGCGCCGAACTCGTCAGCCAGCTCGGCGAGGGCTCGGAGCGACGCACGATCGTGTGCGGTCCCGGTCGGGTTGTGCGGGTTGCAGAGCAGGATCGCCGTCGCGCCGTCCTCGAAGGCAGAGCGGATGCCGTCGAGATCGAGCTCCCACGCCGTGCCGGTGTCGCGCAGCGGCACGCGCACGACCTCGGCGCCGGCCTCCGCGACGAGCTCGTAGAAGGGCGGGTACACCGGAGGCGTCACGACGACGCGCTCCCCCGGCTGCGTCACTCGGCGGAGGATCTCCACGATACCCATGCTGACATCCGCCGTGCTGCGCATGCGAGCAGGATCGGGAGCCCAGCCGAACCGGCGCTCAGCGAACGCCGCATACGTCGCCGGTAGCGGCGTGCGGGACGCGATGTAGCCGGTGTCACCGATCTCAACGGCATGGTGCAGAGTCTCCGAGATCGCCGGAGCGAGCGGGAAGTCCGTCTCGGCGACGAACAGCGGCAGCACGTCCTCGGGGTACTCGCGCCACTTCTCGCTCGTGCGCTGTCGCAGCTCCGCGAGCGGAAGCGCGGTGACCTCGAGCATCCTCAGATCGCGAAGCCGAGGGCGCGCATCATGTCGCGGCCGTCGTCGGTGATCCGTTCCGGGCCCCACGGCGGCATCCACACCCAGTTGATGCGGAAGCGCTCGACCACGTTGTCCAGGGCCTGAGCGGTCTGGTCCTCGAGCACGTCGGTGAGCGGGCAGCCGGCGCTGGTGAGCGTCATGTGGATGACGAGAGCGTCGTTCTCGTCATCCCACGCGAGGTCGTAGATGAGGCCGAGGTCGACGACGTTGATCCCGAGCTCCGGGTCCATGACGTCCTTGAGAGCCTCGGTGACTTCGTCGTACTTCTCGTCGGTGAGGGTGGCGGCTGTCATGCGATCAGCCTACGCCTCGAGAGGAGCCGCGGGGTCGAGGAAACGGTCGTATCCCTCGTCCTCGAGACGGTCGGCGAGCTCGGGGCCGCCCTCCTCGACGATCTTGCCCGCGACGACGACGTGCACGTAGTCGGGGCGGATGTAGCGGAGGATGCGGGTGTAGTGCGTGATGAGCAGCACGCCGAGGCCGGTGGCCTCCTTGGCGCGGTTCACGCCCTCGGAGACGATCTTCAGTGCGTCGACGTCAAGACCCGAGTCCGTCTCGTCGAGCACGGCGAATTTCGGCTTCAGCACCTCGAGCTGCAGGATCTCGTGGCGCTTCTTCTCGCCGCCCGAGAATCCCTCGTTGACGTTGCGCTGCGCGAACTTCGGGTCCATGCGCAGGTTCGCCATCGACGCCTTGACGTCCTTCGTCCACTGGCGGATCGAGGGCGCTTCGCCGTCGAGAGCCGTCTTCGCGGTGCGGAGGAAGTTCGTGACGGTGACGCCGGGGATCTCGACGGGGTACTGCATCGCGAGGAACAGGCCGGCGCGCGCACGCTCGTCGACGCTCATCTCGAGGACGTCCTGGCCGTCGAACGTGATCGAGCCGGAGGTCACGGTGTACTTCGGGTGACCGGCGATCGTGTACGCGAGGGTGGACTTGCCCGAGCCGTTGGGGCCCATGATGGCGTGCGTCTCGCCCGTGTTCATCGTCAGGGTGATTCCGTTGAGGATCGGGGTGGTCCCCGCCTCGGTCTCGACCGTCACGTGCAGGTCGCGGATTTCGAGAACAGACATTCAGACTTCCTTCGTCACAGTCGGGTCGATGAGCACGTCGTCGCCGTCGATCTCGACGACGTAGACCGGGACGGGCTCATAAGCGGGGAGGTTCTGGGGCTTGCCGGTGATCAGGGAGAACGCGGAGCCGTGGGCCCAGCATTCGACCGTGTCACCCTCGACGAAGCCCTCGGACAGCGAGATGTCGCCGTGGGTGCACGTGTCGCCGATCGCGTGGATCACGCCCTCGGAGTCCTTGATCACGGTGATCGGGACGCCGTTCGGCTCGACACGCAGAGGGGTGTCGAGTTCGAGCTCGTCGACGCCGCAGACGCGCTGGGCGGTCATGCGTTCACCTCGGCGAGCTCGGTCTCGATGGCGGCAAGCAGCTCCTCCTCGAGGGAGGGGATGCCGAGGCGCTGCACGATGTCACTGAGGAAGCCGAGCACGACGAGACGGCGCGCCTCTTCCTCGGTGATGCCGCGGGCCTGCAGGTAGAACAGCTGCTCGTCGTCGAAGCGACCGGTCGCGCTGGCGTGGCCTGCGCCGACGATGTCGCCGGTCTCGATCTCGAGGTTCGGGATCGAGTCGGCGCGCGCGCCCTCGGTGAGCACCAGGTTGCGGTTCGCCTCGTACGAGTCGGTGCCCGTGGCATCCGGGCCGATCAGCACGTCGCCGATCCACACCGAGTGGGCGCTCTCGCCCTGCAGGGCGCCCTTGTAGAGCACGTCGCCCTTCGTGTGCGGGCCCTTGTGGTGCAGGTAGACCTGGCTCTCGAGGTGCTGCCCGGCATCCGCGTAGGAGAGTCCGTAGAGGTATCCCTCGGAGCCGGCGCCTGCGAGCTCGACGCTGGGGTTCACTCGGACGACGCCGCCGCCGAAGCTGATGACGAAGTGCTTGAGCGTGGCGTCCGCCCCGACGCGGGCCTGGTGGGCCGACGCGTGCACCGCGTCGTCCTGCCACTGCTGCAGGCTGATGACGCTGAGCTTCGCGCCGTCGCGCACGATGATCTCGACGTTCTGCGCGTACTGGGCCGAGCCAGTGTGCTGCAGCACGACTGTCGCTGCGCTGTGCTCGAGCGCCTCGATCACGATGTGCGCGTCGGCACGCCGGTCAGCGCCCTGGCCCTCGATGGTGAGGAAGATCGGCTCGGCGACCTCCTCCTCGCGCGGGATGCGGACGTGCAGTGCTTCGGTCGCGCCCTGCCAGGCGACGGCCGACGTGACGTCCTCCGCGAGGAAGACCTCACCGCGCGGCGCCGCATCGGCGGTGAGCGGAGCGGCGAGGTACTGCTCCCCCGCGCCGAACGAGTGGATGACACCGTCGGTCGAGCCGGCGACCGTGAACAGCGGCGCGAGCTGTGCGACGGGAGTGTGCTTCCAGTTGATCTCTCGTCCCGAGGGGGTGCCGAAGTCGGCCGGCTCGAACGAATGCGGTCGCTCGGAGCGCGTCTGAACCGGCACGAAACCGGCATCGGCCACCTGGGCGGCGGGGTCCACGTGCGCGCTGGAGGAGCGCGACGCGGTGGGCGTCGTCGTAGGGGTCGTCATCTCAGCCGACCGATCCTTCCATGCCCATCTCGATGAGCTTGTTCAGTTCCATCGCGTACTCCATGGGCAGCTCGCGCGCGATCGGCTCGATGAAGCCGCGCACGATCATCGCCATCGCCTCGTCCTCGGGCATGCCGCGGGACTGCAGGTAGAAGAGCTGCTCCTCGCTGACCTTCGAGACCGTGGCCTCGTGACCGAGCTGCACGTCGTCGACGCGGATGTCGATGGCCGGGTAGGTGTCGGACCGCGACTTGGTGTCGACGAGCAGCGCGTCGCAGCGCACCGTGTTCGCCGAGTGGTGGGCGTTCGCGTCGACGCGGACCTCGCCGCGGTAGCCGGCACGACCGCCGCCGCGGGCGATCGACTTCGAGACGATCGACGACTGCGTGTACGGCGCCATGTGGATCATCTTCGCGCCGGCGTCCTGATGCTGGCCTGGTCCGGCGAAGGCGACCGAGAGCGTCTCGCCCTTCGCGTGCTCGCCCATCAGGTAGATCGACGGGTACTTCATCGTGACCTTGGAGCCGATGTTGCCGTCGACCCACTCCATGGTCGCGCCCTCGTGGGCGACGGCGCGCTTGGTGACGAGGTTGTAGACGTTGTTCGACCAGTTCTGGATCGTCGTGTAGCGCACGCGGGCGTTCTTCTTCACGATGATCTCGACGACGGCCGAGTGCAGTGAGTCCGACTTGTAGATCGGAGCCGTGCAGCCCTCGATGTAGTGGACGTAGCTTCCCTCGTCGGCGATGATCAGGGTCCGCTCGAACTGGCCCATGTTCTCGGTGTTGATGCGGAAGTACGCCTGCAGCGGGATCTCCACGTGCACGCCCTTCGGGACGTAGACGAACGATCCGCCCGACCAGACGGCCGTGTTCAGCGCGGCGAACTTGTTGTCGCCGGCGGGGATCACGGTGCCGAAGTACTCCTCGAAGAACTCGGGGTGCTCACGGAGGGCCGTGTCGGTGTCCATGAAGATGACGCCCTGCTGCTCCAGGTCCTCGCGGATCTGGTGGTAGACGACCTCGGACTCGTACTGGGCGGCGACACCGGCGACGAGGCGCTGGCGCTCGGCCTCCGGGATGCCGAGACGCTCGTAGGTCTCGCGGATCTCCTCGGGGAGGTCCTCCCACGACTGCGCCTGCTTCTCGGTGGAGCGGACGAAGTACTTGATGTTGTCGAAGTCGATGTCGCTGAGGTCGGCGCCCCAGGTCGGCATCGGCTTGCGTCCGAACAGCTGGTATCCCTTGAGACGGGTCTTCAGCATCCATTCGGGTTCGCTCTTGAGGCTGGAGATCCCGCGGACCACCTCTTCGGAGATGCCGCGTTGCGCGACCGCTCCTGCGGCGTCCTCATCGTGCCATCCGAATTCGTACACCCCCAGGCCTTCGAGCTCCGGGCGGTCGATCAGCACATCCGACATCACACACTCTCCTCACAGGTCCCAAAACGGTGTAATCCGCCCCGACACACCTGATCCCCGTCGAGTCTGCGGGAGCGGGTGCCGTTGGTGGGCCCTCATCACCGGCGCTTCCATCGCGCCTAAACTGTTGTCGATGCTTCAGCGCGGTCAGCGCTCATCGCAACAATCCGATTCTACAGGTTCCGCCTGACGACAGGGCCGCTCGCCGTGTCCGCCCCGCGGTTCGGAGAGACCCCATGCCCGACACCACCATCGCCTTCTCCCCCCGCTCCGCCGTTCCAGTGGCGGCACGCACCGACGTGTGGGGACGGATGCTGCGGATCTTCGCCTGGCTGTCGTTCCTGGCGCAGACGATCATCATCGGCACGGGCGGTGCGGTGCGGCTCACCGGTTCGGGACTCGGATGCTCGGAGTGGCCGCTCTGCACGCCGGAATCCCTGGTGCCGATCTATGCGGATCAGGGAATCCACGGACTGATCGAGTTCGGCAACCGGCTGATGACGGGGGTCGTCGGCATCATCGCGCTCGTCGTCGTGCTGCTGGTGCTGCACCGCTTCGGCGGTCGTCGCCGCGTCGTCTCGGCGCTGTGGTTCGCCGCCGGTGGAATCGTCGCCGCGGCGGTCGCCTTCGGCGTCGCGACGCTCGTCGCGAACCTCGTCGCCCCCGGTCAGGACACCCCGGTCTTCTCCGTCGCCACGGCGGTGCTGCTGCTTGCGGTGATCGTCGCGGCCGTGCGCTTCACCCGCAGCTCACCGGAGCGCCGCGACCTCCTCGCGCTGGCCTGGATCGTCCTCATCGGCGTCGTGGCGCAGGCACTCGTGGGCGGCATCACCGTGCTGACGGGTCTCAACCCCTTCATCGTCGGATTCCACTACACCTCGTCACTGCTGCTCGTGTGCGTCACGGCTGCTTTCCTGGTGCGCCTCTACGCCGTGCCCGGTCCGCGCGAGCGGGCGGTGCCGACCTGGTTCGCCGCCCTGAGCCACGTGACCGGCCTCGCCCTCGCGGTGACCATCGTGTTCGGTGTGCTGACGACGGGCTCCGGCCCGCACTCGGGTGACGCCGACGTGCTGCGTCACGGTTTCGACGCGACGGTCCTCGCGCACGTGCACTCCTGGCCGGGGTACATCCTGGCTGCCCTCGTGCTCGCCCTGACGGTGTCGGCCTGGGTGCTGAAGCTCGAACCGCGCAAGTGGCTCCTCGTGCTCGTGATCGCGATCGCGGTGCAGGTCGGCGTCGGAGTGTGGCAGGCGCGCGAGGGGCTCCCGCCGCTGCTCGTCGGGATCCACATGGTTCTGGCTTCGCTGTCGGCCGCGACGTACACGGTGGTCGTGCTGCACCTGAAGAAGCCGGTCGCCGTCGAGGCCCAGATCAGCTGATCCGGTCCCGTTCTGCGGATCGAAGACGCCGACCCGTCCGTCGATCGGGCCCCTGTCCGCTGATCGGGACGCGGGGATCCGGGTCAGCCCGGCACAGGTGATGCATAGCGCTCGCATCAGGGTCTCATCACGTCGTCCGGCACCGTGGCTGACATGAACAAGTCACTCACACGCAGCATCGGCTTCTGGCTCCTCCTCATCCTCTCGCTCGTCGCAGCGGGAGTAGGCGGCTGGCTCGTCGCCGGTCAGATCAGCTCGATGACCACGACGCTGCTCGCCAACACCGCGACAGGTGTCGACGTGTACGTGGGACAGTCGCTCGTCGTCGTGGGAGCGGTGCTCCTGGGCGCGGGCGTCATCGGCATCTTCATCGCGGTCGCACTCACCGCCGTGCAGTCGGTGCTTCCGTCGGCTGCCCCGGTCGCTGTGGAGGCGATCGACTGGACCGCGCAGGAGCCGGCGACGGCCGAAGCGCTGGCCGCGCCGGTCGATGAGACGGTGGCGGAGGACTCAGGGGTTGCGGAAGGTGCTGTCGTCGAGACGACGGATGCCGACGAGCGTCAGAACGGCAGCAGCGGGTCGACCGCGACGGCGACGAAGATCAGCGTCAAGTAGGTGATCGAGGCGTGGAACACCCGCATGGGCCGCGCCTCGTTCCCCCGCACGGCCTGGTTGTACAGGCGGTGCGACTCGTAGATGAACCATCCGCCGAACACGAGGGCGGAGACGGTGTAGACGAGGCCCATGCTCGCGATCGGGATGAGCAGCAGCGAGCAGGCGACGGTCGCCCAGGCGTAGAGGATGACCTGGAGGCCGACCTGTGAGGCGTTGCGCGTCACGCCGAGCATGGGCACGTCGACGTCGTCGTAGTCGTCCTTGTACTTCATCGACAGCGGCCAGTAGTGCGGCGGCGTCCAGAGAAAGATGAGGGCGAAGAGGATGAAGGCCGGCCAGTCGAGCGAACCTGTGACCGCGGCCCAGCCGATGAGCACGGGGAAGCAACCGGCGATACCGCCCCAGATGATGTTCTGCTCGGTGCGGCGCTTGAGGATCATGGTGTAGATCACGACGTAGAAGAAGATGGCGGATGCCGACAGCGTCGCCGCGAGCCAGTTCGTCGTGAACCAGAGCCAGACCGTCGAGAGGACGGCGAGCGTCCACGAGAAGATCAGCGCGCCTCGTGGAGTGATCTCTCCCGTCACGAGCGGACGGTTCTCGGTGCGGTGCATGTGCGCGTCGATGTCGCGGTCGAGGTACATGTTGAACGCGGCGGCCGATCCGGCGCTCATCGAGCCGCCTATCACGGTCGCGATGACGAGCCACATGTTCGGGAGTCCACCCTGGGCGAGGAACATCACGGGGACGGTCGACACCAGCAGAAGTTCGAGGACGCGCGGCTTGGTGAGGGCGACGTAGGCCTTCACCGTGCGACCGATGGACTTCTTCACAACGGTCTGATCAGACATCGTCGAGATCTCGATCGCCTCCTCCACACGCGTCACGACAGCTTTTCCAGTCTAAGGCACGCGGATGCCGGCCCCGTTCGCGCTGCGGGGCCGCCCGCCCCTGTGGATAACGTCGGCGAGCCGGGTGGAGTTCCGTCTACCGTGACCTGATGCTCCTCCTTCACCGCTCGTCCCTCCTCGCCGGTCCGGTCGTCGTGTTGAGCCTGCTTCTGGCCGGATGCAGCCCCTCGCCCGATCCGAGCCCGACGCCCACTCCGGCCTTCGCGAGCGAGGAGGAGGCGTTTGCCGCGGCGGAGGAGGTGTACCGGGCGTATCTCATCGAAGTCGAAGCGAGGGCCGCCGGCGACCCGACAGCTGATCCGCAGCAGTTCTTGATCGGACAAGCGCTCGAAGACGATATCGAGGGTCAGCGCGCATTGAGGGAAGCTGGATTAACGGTGCTCGGGACAGCGTCCTTGAGATCCTTCGACAGCGGTCAGATCAAACGCATGACGCCCGACGTTGATCTCGTCGCGCGTGTCTGCGTCGATCTGGCGTCCACCAGGGTGACAGACACTACCGGAGCTGATCGCACTCCCGTCGAACGACCGCCACGAGCTGAACTCGAGATCCGATTCACCGGTTCGTCGAAAGACCTGAGGATTGCGTCCTCTTCCGCGACCGAGGAGCTCGCGTGCTAACTGCTCTGGTTTTCCTAGCCCTCGCATTCTCATCGTTTTCCGTGCCGACCGATAGAGGGTGCAATATCAGTGTGCTGCAGGTAATCGGCTCTTGCCCCGCAAGCGCCACCGACGGCTCCACTCTCACGATCTCCGGCACACGGCAGAACCCGGGCGGGCCGCCCTCTTCGCGTCCCCACGCAGACAACGGCCCCGCGACGCCTCGCGAGCCGAGCCAGCGATCCAAGGAACTCGCGGAATGCCTCGACGCCGGCGGCACCACCCGCTGCGCCGATCTGCTGCGTCCTCAACCCGGCATCCCACCTACGCCAGGTCGCCCCGCCGTGACGATCACGGACCTGCAGCAGTTCGCGCCCGCGCCGACGCTGGCGGCCACCGAGCCCGGCGGTGTCGGCATCGCGGGGCTTCCGACGAACTTCGTCGCCTCGGCATCCGTCCAGACCACTGCAGGAACGCTGTTCGGCGCCCCGATCACGGCGCGCTTCACGCCGATCGCGTACGACTACACGTACGGCGACGGGTCGTCCGCCACCCTCTCCACGCCGGGTCGCACCTGGGCCGATCTCGGCCAGGCGCAGTTCACGCCGACACCGACCAGCCATGTCTACGCCCGACGCGGCGTGTACTTCGCCGACGTCGACGTTCGCTACTCGGCAGAGGTCGATCTCGGCGCCGGATGGATGCCCGTTCCCGGAGAGGTCCGCACCGACGGTCCCGCGCAGCGCATCCGCGTTCTCGAGGCGCGCACCGCTCTCGTCGCCCATACCTGCGCCGAGAGACGCGACGCGCCCGGCTGCTGAGACACCGCGTTCCAAGCCTCGAGAACCCCAGTCCCGGCAGCGACGCAGGGCACCCGCCCGCGCGGGAATTACCCCCGTCATGCAGCGTTGTAAAGGGGGTAAGCGAGTAGACCCGCGGCGCTATGCTGGGGGGACTCGCGCGCCCGGCGCACATCCACCATCTCCGTGACGAAGCGGACCGCGATGCTGCGATCCAGGCGCTATCGAACTGTTGCAGAAGGGCTTCACCGTGTCGGAATTGCAGTGGGATGAAATCGATCGGCGCGCGGTGGACACCGCCCGTGTGCTGGCTGCGGATGCAGTGGAGAAGGTCGGCAACGGCCACCCCGGCACCGCGATGAGCCTCGCTCCCGCCGCCTATCTCCTGTACCAGCGGGTTCTGCGCCACGACCCGGCCGATACGCACTGGCTCGGCCGCGACCGCTTCATCCTCTCCGCGGGTCACTCCTCGCTGACGCAGTACGTGCAGCTGTACCTCGGCGGTTTCGGTCTGGAGCTCAGCGACCTCGAGGCACTCCGCACGTGGGGCTCGCTCACGCCGGGCCACCCGGAGTACGGCCACACGAAGGGCGTCGAGATCACCACGGGCCCGCTCGGCCAGGGTCTCGCGTCGGCCGTCGGCTTCGCGTATGCGTCTCGCTACGAGCGCGGCCTGTTCGACCCCGAGGCCGCTGCGGGCACCAGCCCCTTCGACCACTTTGTGTACGTGATCGCCGGTGACGGCGACCTGCAGGAGGGCGTCACCAGCGAGGCCGGCTCGCTCGCCGGACATCAGCAGCTCGGTAACCTCATCGCGATCTACGACTCCAACCAGATCTCGATCGAGGACGACACCAACGTCGCGTTCACCGAAGACGTCGCGAAGCGCTACGAGGCCTACGGCTGGCACGTGCAGACCGTCGACTGGAAGAAGACCGGCGAGTACGTCGAGGACGTCGCCGAGCTCTACGCCGCCATCGAGGCGGCCAAGGGTGAGACCGACAAGCCGTCGCTGATCATCCTGAAGACCATCATCGGCTGGCCGTCGCCCGGCAAGCAGAACAGCGGCAAGATCCACGGCTCGGCGCTCGGCGCCGACGAGCTCGCCGCCACGAAGAAGGTCCTCGGTTTCGACCCCGAGCAGAACTTCGTCGTCGCCGACGACGTGATCGAGCACACCCGTGGTCTCGCCGCTCGCGCCGCCGAGGAGCGTGCCGAGTGGCAGAAGGCGTTCGACGCCTGGGCCGCCGCGAACCCCGAGCACAAGGCGCTGCTCGACCGCCTCGAGGCGAAGGAGCTCCCCTCCGACATCACGTCGGCCCTCCCCGTGTTCGAGAGCGGCAAGGACGTGTCCACCCGCGCGGCATCCGGTCAGGTCATCAACGCCCTCGCCGCCGAGCTCCCCGAGCTCTGGGGCGGATCCGCCGACCTCGCCGAGTCGAACCTCACCACGATCAAGGACGCGAAGTCCTTCATCCCGGCCGAGTGGTCGACGCACGAGTGGTCGGGCAGCCCCTACGGCCGCGTGCTGCACTTCGGCATCCGCGAGCACGCCATGGGCGCCATCGTCAACGGCATCGTGCTGCACGGCCCGACGCGCGCCTTCGGCGGCACCTTCCTCATCTTCAGCGACTACATGCGCCCGCCGGTGCGTCTCGCCGCTCTGATGAACGTGCCCAGCATCTTCGTCTGGACGCACGACTCCGTCGCCCTCGGCGAGGACGGCCCCACGCACCAGCCGGTCGAGCAGCTCGCCACGCTGCGGGCCATCCCGAACTTCACGCTCGTGCGCCCCGCCGACGCTAACGAGACCGCCGCCGCGTGGCTCGAGATCCTCCGCCGCCATGAGGGCCCGGCCGGTATCGCGCTCACCCGTCAGAACATCCCGGTGTTCGAGCGCGGCGAGGGCGCGGCATCCGGCGATGTGCTCGCCTCCGCCGACAGCGTCTCGAAGGGCGCCTACGTGCTCGCGGAGGCGCCGAACGGCACGCCCGACGTCATCATCGTGGCAACGGGCTCCGAGGTGCAGCTGGCGATCAACGCTCGCGCCGAGCTGGCGAAGGAGGGCGTGAACGTCCGTGTCGTCTCCGCTCCGTCGCTCGAGTGGTTCGACGAGCAGGACGAGGCGTACCGCGAGTCGGTCCTCCCGAAGAGCGTGACCGCGCGCGTGTCGGTCGAGGCCGGCTCCGTGCTGAGCTGGCGCGGCATCGTCGGCGACCGCGGTCGCTCGGTCGGCATCGACCACTTCGGCGCCTCCGCCGACTACAAGACCCTGTTCGAGAAGTTCGGGATCACCACCGAGGCGGTCGTCGCCGCCGCCCGCGAGACCCTGGCCGACAGCGCCAACTGATTGAGGAGCATTTCATGAGCACCCCCACCGCAGACCTCGCGGCAGCCGGCGTCAGCATCTGGCTCGACGACCTCTCCCGCACGCGCATCTCGTCGGGAAACCTGCAGGAGCTGATCGACACGAAGAACGTCGTGGGCGTCACCACGAACCCGACCATCTTCGCCAACGCGATCACCAACAAGAACGACACCTCGTACGACGCGCAGCTCACCGAGCTGGCTGCGTCGGGCACCACCGCCGAGGATGCCGTCTTCGCGGCAACCACGCAGGACGTCGCCGACGCGCTCGATGTGTTCCGCCCCGTGTGGGAGAAGTCCGGCCACGTCGACGGCCGCGTCTCGATCGAGGTCTCCCCCGACCTCGCGCACGACACCGAGGGCACGGTCGCCTCCGCGAAGCAGCTGTGGTCGAAGATCGACCGCCCGAACCTGCTCGTCAAGATCCCCGCCACGAAGGCCGGACTTCCCGCCATCACAGAGGCCATCGCGGCCGGGATCAGTGTCAACGTCACGCTGATCTTCAGCCTCGAGCGCTACGCCGAGGTCATCGACGCATACCTCACCGGCCTCGAGAAGGCGAAGGATGCCGGCACCGACCTGTCGACCATCCACTCGGTCGCGTCGTTCTTCGTGTCGCGCGTCGACACCGAGACCGACAAGCGTCTCGACGCCATCGGCTCCGACGAGGCCGCCGCACTCAAGGGCAAGGCCGGACTCGCGAACGCCCGTCTCGCATACGAGCTGTTCGAGAAGTCCTTCGCCGAGAAGCGCGCGCAGGACCTCCTTGCCGCGGGGGCCAACCTCCAGCGTCCGCTGTGGGCGTCGACCGGCGTCAAGGACCCGAGCCTGCCCGACACCCTCTACGTGACCGAGCTGGTCGCGAACGGCGTCGTGAACACGATGCCCGAGAAGACCCTCGACGCTACGTTCGACCACGGCGTCATCACGGGCGACACCATCACGAGCGGGTACGCCGAGGCCCACGAGGTCTTCGACCGGCTCGCCGCCGTCGGCATCGACCTCGTCGACGTCACCCAGGTGCTCGAGGACGAGGGCGTCGCCAAGTTCATCGACTCGTGGCACGACCTCCTCGGTCAGGTGACCGAGGCGCTGGAGGCCCAGCGATGACATTCGCGATCCACGCGTCGGGAGCGGCGCGTGTCGCGATCGACGAGACCGTCCCGGCTCTCGTCCGCGATCTCGTCGCCTCTCGCATCACGAGCGGCGACGCCACCCTCTGGGGTCCTGCTGCCGAGGCGGAGGCCTCGGTGCGCCTCGGGTGGGTGGAGGCGGTGTCGATCTCGCGGCCCCTGGTCGCCGAGATCGTCGCGCTGCGCGACGAGCTGCAGGGGAAGGGCGTGACCCGCGTGGTCCTCGCCGGAATGGGCGGATCGTCGCTGGCCCCCGAGGTCATCGCGCAGACCGCCGGCGTTCCGCTGACCATCCTCGACTCGACGGCGCCGGGCCAGGTGCTCGCCGCCCTAGACGACGGCCTGGAGCAGACGGCCCTCGTCGTCTCCTCGAAGTCCGGGTCGACCGTCGAGACCGACTCGCAGCGTCGCACTTTCGAAGCGGCGTACCGCGACCTCGGCATCGATCCCACCGACCGCATCGTCGTCGTCACCGACCCGGGCTCGCCGCTCGACTCCTCGGCGCGCGAGGCGGGCTACCGCGTGTTCAACGCCGACCCGAACGTCGGCGGACGCTACTCGGCGCTCACCGCGTTCGGACTCGTGCCCTCCGGTCTCGCCGGTGTCGACATCGACGAACTGCTGAACGAGGCCGAGGCGTCGCTGCTCGAGGTCGCGGTGGACTCCGCCGAGAACCCCGCGCTACGCCTCGGCGCCGCGATCGCCGCGACGTCGCCCCGCCGCGACAAGCTCGGCCTCATCACCGACGGCACCCACATCAACGGTCTGCCGGACTGGATCGAGCAGTTGATCGCCGAATCGACCGGCAAGGACGCCACCGGCATCCTTCCCGTCGTGCTGCTGCCGGTCTCGCCCGAGCTCGAGACGCAGCCCGTCGACCTGCAGATCGCGCGGCTCGTCGACGACGCCGCCGAGTTCCACCTGCGTGAGCGCCATCAGGGCGAGATCCTGGTGAGCGGCACGCTGGGCGCGCAGTTCATCGTGTGGGAGTACGCGACGGCGATCGCCGGTCACCTGCTCGGAATCAACCCGTTCGACCAGCCCGACGTCGAGTCCGCGAAGGTGGCCGCCCGCGGTCTGCTCGACGCCCGCCCCGAGGCGACCGCTCCGGTGTTCGTCCAAGACGGCGTCGAGGTGCGCGTGTCAGACCCGGCACTCGCGACCTCCGGCACCGTCGAGGGAGTGCTCGACGCGCTCTGGGCGCGGCTCCCCGAGGACGGATACGTTGCGATCCAGGCCTACGTGAACCGCCTCTACCTGCCTCAGCTGCAGGGTCTCCGTGAGCTCGTGGCCGCCGACTCCGGTCGCCCGACCACGTTCGGCTGGGGCCCGCGCTTCCTGCATTCCACCGGCCAATACCACAAGGGCGGCCCGGCGCAGGGCGTGTACCTGCAGATCCTGGAGCGCACCGACGTCGACCTCGAGATCCCCGGTCGACCGTTCACGTTCGGTCAGCTCATCGAGGCGCAGGCCGCCGGCGACGCCGGTGTCCTCGCCGAGCACGGTCGTCCGGTCGTCACGCTGACGATCACCGATTCGTCGGCCGACGTGCTCACCCTCTTCGAAGCAGCTCAGAAGTAACAGCCTGGAGAATCTCCCACCGATGTCCGTTCCCATCTCGCGCGCACACAATCCGCTGCGCGACCCCGACGACCGCCGCCTCAACCGGATCGCCGGGCCCAGCGCTCTCGTGATCTTCGGCGTCACGGGCGACCTGTCCCGCAAGAAGCTCATGCCGGCCGTGTACGACCTGGCCAACCGCGGTCTGCTGCCCCCCGGCTTCGCTCTCGTCGGGTTCGCGCGACGCGACTGGGAGGACCAGGACTTCGCCCAGGTCGTCTACGACGCCGTCAAGCAGCACGCGCGCACGCCGTTCCGCGAGGAGACGTGGACGCAGCTGCTGCAGGGCATCCGCTTCGTGTCGGGTGAGTTCGACAACCCCGAGTCGTTCCGCAAATTGCGCGAGACGGTCGAGAAGCTCGACGTCGAGCGTGGCACGATGGGCAACCACGCCTACTACCTGTCGATCCCGCCGAAGGACTTTCCGCTCGTCGCGAAGCAGCTCAAGGACTCGGGCCTGGTCGGAGCCGACGCCGACGACGCCGAGCACTGGCGCCGCGTGGTGATCGAGAAGCCGTTCGGGCACGACCTGGAGTCCGCTCGCGAGCTGAACGAGGCTCTCGAGGTGGCGTTCGCGCCCGACTCGATCTTCCGGATCGACCACTATCTCGGCAAGGAGACGGTGCAGAACATCCTGGCGCTGCGCTTCGCCAACGAGCTGTACGAGCCGATCTGGAACCGTAACTACGTCGACCATGTGCAGATCACGATGGCCGAGGACATCGGAGTGGGAGGCCGGGCCGGCTACTACGACGGTGTCGGTGCGGCGCGTGACGTCATCCAGAACCACCTCCTGCAGCTGCTCGCGCTCACCGCGATGGAAGAGCCGATCAGCCTGTCGGCCGAGCACCTCCGTGCCGAGAAGGAGAAGGTGCTCGCAGCGGTCCACGTGCCCGACGATCTCTCCCTCGCCACGGCGCGCGGTCAGTATGCGGGAGGATGGCAGGGCGGCGAGCAGGTCACCGGCTTCCTCGATGAGGAGGGCATGGACCCGAAGTCGGCCACCGAGACCTATGCCGCGATCAAGCTCGAGATCGACACGCGCCGGTGGGCGGGTGTGCCGTTCTACCTGCGGACCGGCAAGCGTCTCGGACGCCGAGTGACCGAGGTGGCCGTCGTGTTCAAGCGTGCTCCCGAGCACCTGTTCGGCCGCTCCAACGCCTCGGAGCTCGGCCAGAACGCGCTCGTGATCCGCGTGCAGCCGGACGAGGGAGTGACGATCCGCTTCGGGTCGAAGGTTCCGGGCAACGGCACCAACGTCCGCGACGTCACGATGGACTTCGGCTACGGCCACGCGTTCACCGAGGCGAGTCCCGAGGCCTACGAGCGTCTCATCCTCGACGTGCTGCTCGGCGATCCGCCCCTGTTCCCCCGCCACGAAGAGGTCGAGCTCTCCTGGAAGATCCTCGACCCCGTGGAGAAGTACTGGGCCGCCACCGGCGGGCCCGTGGATCAGTACGCACCCGGATCGTGGGGCCCGAAGTCGGCCGACGATCTTCTTGCCCGCGACGGACGAGTCTGGAGACGACCGTGATCATCGACCTTCCCGACACGACCGTCAGCCAGGTCGCCAAGCAGCTCGTCAAGGTGCGCGAGGAGGGCGGCGCCGTCGCCCTGGGTCGTGTGCTGACGCTGGTGATCTCGGCCCGCAACGGCATCGCCGAGGCCGCGATCGACGCGGCGAACGACGCCTCCCGCGAGCACCCCATGCGGGTGATCGTGCTCACCACCGGCGAGGGCGAGGCGCACCTCGACGCGCAGATCCGCGTCGGCGGTGACGCGGGAGCCAGCGAGGTCGTGGTGCTGCGCGCCTACGGCGCCGCAGCCAGCAACCAGGAGAGCCTCGTCACCGGTCTGCTGCTGCCCGACGCGCCCGTAGTGGCCTGGTGGCCCGAGGAGGCACCGACTTCGCCCGCGACGTCTCCCCTCGGCAAGATCGCTGCACGCCGGATCACGGATGCCGCGACCTCCCCCGACGTGCGCGACCGCCTCGCACTGCTGAGCAAGACGCACGAACCCGGCGACACCGACCTCGCCTGGACGCGTCTCACGCACTGGCGCGAGCAGCTCGCCGCCGTGCTCGACCAGCCGCCGTTCGAAGAGGTGACGGGCGTGGAGGTCCGCGGGGCCTCGGCCTCTCCCTCGACCGCCCTGCTGGCCGCGTGGCTGCAGATGGCTCTCGACGTGCCGGTGAAGTGGTCGTACGAGAGCCCCGACGCGTGGCAGGAGGGCATCAAGTCGGTGCGTCTCACCCGCGCATCGGGCGACATCCTGCTCGAGCGTCCGAACCCCGGCGACGCCGTGCTCACGCAGCCCGGTCAGCCGGATCACGACCTGCACCTCCCGCGCCGCACGCTGCGTGAGTGCCTCGCCGAGGAACTGCGTCGCCTCGACCCCGACCTCCTGTACGGTCGAGTCATCACCGAGGGCTGGGAGAAGCTGGGTCCGCCCGAGACAGGAGCATGATGTCGATGCAGACAACGCCCGCGGAGAAGCGGGTCGTGGTCGAGACCACTCCGGGGGCTGTCGCCGAGCGCGTCGCCGACCGGTTCCTCACGCGACTCCGGGCTCGGACCCGCAACGGTCGCATCGCCCATGTCGCCCTCACGGGCGGATCGATGGGCGGTGCGGTGCTGCGCGCGACACTCGAGCACCCGCGTGCCGCGAGCATCGACTGGTCGCTCGTGCACTTCTGGTGGGGCGACGAGCGGTGGGTCGCCCGTGGCGACGCCGACCGGAACGCGGTGCAGTCCCGAGCCGCGCTCCTCGACCACATCCCGGTCCCATCGGAGAACATCCATGAGACGGCTGCCGCCGGCGAGGGTCTGACCCTCGACGAGGCCGCCGAGGCCTACGCCGCCGAACTCGCACAGTTCGGCACCGACGATAACCCGTGGCCGTCGTTCGCCGTGTGCTTCCTCGGAGTGGGCCCCGACGGTCACATCGCATCGCTGTTCCCGGATCGCCCCGAGGTGACCGTGACGGATGCAGCCGTGCTGCCGGTGCGCAACTCGCCCAAGCCGCCGCCCGAGCGCATCACCCTCACCCGTCCGGTTCTGAACGCTTCGAAGCGCGTCTGGCTCGTGCTGACCGGCGCGGACAAGGCGTCGGCCCTCGGTCTCGCCCTCGCCGGTGCCAGCTACACGAGCGTTCCCGCCGCCGGCGCCAAGGGTCGCAAGCGCACGGTGTTCTTCGTCGACGACGCCGCGGCGTCCGAGGTCTCCCCCGACCTCATCGATCCCGCGTACTGACGATCCTGTTCGTCAGGCCTCCGGGTCGCTCGCCGACCCGGAGGCCTGAGTGCCGGGCTGGTGCGGTGCGCCGGAGCCGTCGCTGCCGCGCGTGATCCCCAGCTCCTGGCTATCGCTGATCACCTGCGGGTGGTAGCGCGCGAGACCCACGACACCCCAGACCGCGATCGCGCCGGCAACGCCGAAGATCACGAGCACCCATGGCGGAGCTGCAGCAGCCTCACCGAGCACGATCATGCCGATGAGCACCGCGATGAGCGGGTCGACGACCGTGAGTCCGGCGATCACGAGGTCCGGAGGACCGGAGCTGTACGCGGTCTGCACGAAGTAGGCGCCCACGGCAGCTGCCGCGATCAGCGCGATCACGCAGACGATCGTGATCCACTCGAAGTCGCCCGCCTGCACGCGCTTGATGACGACCTTCGCCAGGGTCGCGACGAATCCGTAGAGGATCCCGGCGCCGATCACGTAGAAGAGAGCGCGCATGCGGTGGCGGAGGATGAGCCAGCAGGCGCCCAGCACGATGATGACGACGAGCAGGATCGCGAGGATCGTGAACAGCTCGGTGTCGGTGACGTCCTTCTCCGTGGCGAAGATCGCCGCGAAGAAGACGAAGAGGAAGATACCGCCCACGCAGGCGACGATCGCCGTGATCGACTGCCTCGTCGGCGAGTGACCCGAGATCCGGGCGTTCAGCAGCGTCGTCATCACGAGCGCGATCGCGCCGAGCGGCTGCACCACGATCAGCGGTGCCTGCACCAGAGCGGCGAGCTGGCACACGATCGCCAGTCCGAGCATGAGCGTCCCGGCTATCCACGACGGCCGGGTGAGCAGGCCACGCACCTGGGCGAGACTGAGTCCGCTCGTGCCGGTCGCGCCGCTGAGCCGCTCGACCTTCTCCACCCCGCGGTGCTGATACTGCGCGCCGAGCGACATGAAGACGGCTCCGGCGAGGGCGAGGGGGATGCCGAGGAGCAGTCCGGGGTTCTGGAAGGCGCCCACCAGCTGCTCGGTGACGTCGTCCGCCCCAGCCATCCATACGGAGATGCTCACACTACGACCCTACCCGCCGATCCTCGCCGGATAGGGTTATGGCGTGGCTGTACTTCCGATTCGCATCATGGGCGATCCCGTCCTGCACTCCCCCGCCTCGCCCGTCGAGGAGATCACCGACGAGGTGCGAACCCTCGTCGCCGACATGTTCGAAACGATGGATGCTGCGCCGGGAGTGGGCCTCGCGGCTCCCCAGGTCGGAGTGCCGCTGCGCATCTACACCTACACCTACGTCGACGACGACGATCAGCCCTGGCGCGGCGTCATCATCAACCCCGAGCTGTGGATGGTACCGCTCGAACCCGGCGAGCCGGACGAGGAGCTCGAGTCGGAGGGATGCCTCTCGTTCCCCGGCGAGCGATTCGCGCTGCGTCGGTCGGAGCGGGTGCGGGTCACGGGGACCGATCTTGAGGGAGCCGCGGTGGAGATCTCGGTCGACGGATGGCGCGCCCGAATCATGCAGCACGAGTTCGACCACCTCGACGGCATC
Organism: Microbacterium hydrocarbonoxydans; assembly: GCF_023715885.1. Taxonomy (GTDB): domain Bacteria; phylum Actinomycetota; class Actinomycetes; order Actinomycetales; family Microbacteriaceae; genus Microbacterium; species Microbacterium hydrocarbonoxydans_C. The sequence goes on from NZ_JAMBOY010000004.1 coordinate 292,445, forward strand.
CTCTACATCGACCGCCTCTCCGACCGCGACTGGAAGACAGTGCAGAAGATCGCCAAGAAGCGCGGCTGGGGCCGCCCTGGTGCCGCGTGGATGCCGGGAGTGGACGACCTGGAGGGCTGACCTCCGATTTCAGCCTGTTCATAGGCTTCGTGGAGTTGCATCACAGACTCCGACCCCTATAGCGTTCTTCGGGGCGGGATACCGATATTCCCGTGCACGAAGAGGCTCTGGGAGGGGTAGTCATGATGAAACTGCGCACACGACGCGCACTCGCGCTCGCCGGTTCGGCCGTAGCGCTGTCCGTCGCGCTGACGGGTTGTAGCGCACTGAACGGGATCCTCGGCGGGGGATCCGGCGACGCCGACCGCGACGAGGAGACCGGCCAGGTCACCGAGAGCGCGAACATCGACATCTTCTCGCTCAAGCTGGGCGACTGCAAGATGGCCAGCGCCACCGGCCTCATCGAAGACGCGGATGTCGTGCCGTGCGACCAGCCGCACGATGAAGAGGTCTACTACGAGATCACGATGGACGACGGCGAGTTCTCGGAGGACGCCATCGACACGGCTTCGCAGGAGTGCATCGGCGACGCATACACGAACTTCGTCGGCATCGCGTTCCAGGAGTCGACCCTCGAGGTCTACCCGATCACGCCGACGCAGCAGACCTGGGATGAGCTGAACGACCGTGTCGTGCAGTGCGTCATCTCCGACCCCGCCGGCCAGACGACGGGTTCGCTGAAGGGCGCCGCTCGCTGATCAGGCGCGCTCAGACGCAGGAAGGGCCTCGCCGACCGGCGGGGCCCTTCCTGCGTCTCCGGACCGCGACCGCATCGTCCGTGAAAAGGAGAACCCCTGGCCTTCGATGAAGGCCAGGGGTCTTGGCTCCCCGGCTTGGACTCGAACCAAGAACCTGCCGGTTAACAGCCGGCTGCTCTGCCAATTGAGCTACCGAGGAATGTGCTCCGCTGCGCGGGCAACTCGTCAATCCTAGCAAACTCCCGCGCGTGCTCGTGACACGGGCCGCACATCGGGCGTGTCGACACCGGGCGGTCTCATCGCTGCGAATCCGCCTCCGCGTTGGGCACCCAGAGCAGGTCCCTGCCCACTCCTCTGGCGACGACGTGTCCACTCCGGAGCATGAGGGTCTCGGCGTTGAGCTCGCGGATGAAGGCTGCGTCATTCGTCACCAGCAGAGCGCCCATGCCCTCCTCCTTCCGGCGGCGGGTGATCGCGTCGAACACGACCGGGCGCACCTCAAGATCGAGGTTGGCGAGGATCTCGTCGGCTATCAACACCCGGGGCTCGAGCACGAACGAGCGGGCGATCGCCACGCGCTGCCGCATCCCGGCGCTGAGCTCATAGGGGAACTTCGCGGCGGTGCCGAGCGGCAGGTGAAGCTCGTCGAGCAGCGTGGCGACCCGAATCGACAGGGCCTTCGCGTTGACGCGCTTCTCGCGGATGAGGATCGGCTCGGCGATCACCTCGTTCACCGTGAGTCGCGGCGGCAGGTCGGCGCCCGCACCCTGCGGCACGAACCCGGTCCGGTAGGTCAGCAGCCGGTGCTTGCGCCCTGGCCGACGCACGTCGACGCCGCACACCTCGGCGCTGCCGCCGACGACGCGCACCGAGGGATCGGTCGAGCCGGCGAGGGCGGCGACGAGGGTCGACTTGCCCGAACCGGTGGGCCCCGCGACGCAGATGAGCTCTCCCGGCCGCAGCGTGAAACTCACGCCGTCGACAGCGCGAGTCGGAGCGCTGTGCCCGATGCGATCGATCACCAGATCAGAGCAGTCGATCGCGTTGGTCGATTCGGGCCGAGAGGACATGACTCCATCCTGCCGTGCCGACGGGTGCGAGCCCCTCTACGACTCGGCGAAGCGCTGGCGTTCCGCGTCGATGTCTCGAAGGCGCATCCGCAGCGCCCGGCCGCCGTCGGAGTCGGCGGGCACTCGCTGTACCGCGCCCAGCAGCTCCTGCTTCTCGTGCTCGAGGCCGCGCATGATGAGGCGGCGGCCGAGGTCGGTCGCCGAAGCCACCGCACCCTCTTCATCGCGCGCGGGGAACGGCGTCATCAGCAACTCGCCCGCCAGGGAGCGATACGGTTCGCGCACCGCGTTGACGGCCTCGGTGACCCAGCCGGCCCTGGTGCGATCGGGCGCCGCTGCCACGGCCTCGCGCACGGCCTCGAGACCGGGCGTGCGGAACGGTCCCTCGAGCGCGCGCGTGAGCAGCGCCTGGTCGAGCCGATGCCCGTACTGCAGAACGCCCATCAGCGCGTCCCGCTCGACCGCGACGTCGGCGGTGCGCGGCAAGCTCGCGAGTGTCACCGGAGTGAACCCCTGACCGGATGCGGCATCCCCGGACGGCGCCTCATCGCGGCGCTGGGCCTCCGGCCGGGTCGACGAACCACCCCGACGGGCCACCCGCTCGACCTCGCTGTGCACCTCGGTGGGGTCCATGCCGAGTCGCCGCGCCAGGACGCGCTCGTACCCCGGCCGCAGGAGCTGGTCCCTGATCTCCGCGACGATCGGGGCCGCCGCTCGCAGCGCGCCCACCCGCCCCTCGACGGTGGAGAGGTCGAAGCCGCCGAGCTTGCGATCGATGGCGAACTCGAACATCGGCTGCTTGGAGTCCATGAGCGAGCGCACGGCAGCATCCCCGCGCTGCAGGCGGAGGTCGCAGGGGTCGAGACCGTCCGGCGCCACAGCGACGAACGTCTGCGCGTTGAAGCGGTCGTCCTCAGTGAAGGCGCGGAGCGCAGCCTTCTGCCCGGCCTCATCGCCGTCGAATGTGAACACGACTTCGCCCGACGCGTTGTCATCGCCCATCACGCGACGCAGCACCTTGATGTGCTCGGTGCCGAACGCCGTGCCGCACGTCGCGATCGCTGTGGTCAGCCCGGCGAGGTGGCAGGCCATGACGTCGGTGTACCCCTCGACGACCACGACACGACGCGGGTCGCCCCGCGAGATGTCGCGTTTGGCGAGGTCGAGTCCGTACAGCACCTGCGCCTTCTTGTAGATCGGCGTCTCGGGGGTGTTGAGGTACTTCGGTCCGGGATCGTCGTCGAAGAGCTTGCGCGCGCCGAAGCCGATCGTCTGCCCCGACACGTCGCGGATCGGCCACACCAGCCGTCCTCGAAAGCGGTCGTAGACGCCGCGCTGTCCCTGCGACACGAGCCCTGCCGTCAGGAGCTCTTCGCGGGTGAACCCCTGAGCGCTCAACGCCTTCAGCATCCCATCCCAGCCGCGCGGCGCGAAGCCCACGCCGAAGTGCGCGGCCGCTCCGGCATCGAAGCCCCGCTCGCCGAGGAAACGACGTCCCGTCTCGGCATCCGCCGTCAACAGCTGCGAGCGGAAAAATTCCGCCGCCGCCGTGTTCGCGGCGTACAGACGACTGCGCCCACTCGTCTCGGGCGCTGCTCCCCCGTCTTCGTGGTGCAGGGTGTAGCCGATGCGGCCGGCGAGGCGCTCGACCGCCTCCGTGAAGCTCACATGGTCCATCTCGCGGAGGAACGAGTACACGTCGCCGGACTCGCCGCAGCCGAAGCAGTGGTAATAGCCCACCTGCGGGCGCACGTGGAAGCTCGGGCTCTTCTCGTCGTGGAACGGGCAGAGTCCCTTGAGCGAGCCGACACCCGCGGACTTGAGCGCCACGCGCTCACCGACGATGTCGGCGATGTTGGTGCGGGCCTTGACCTCGTCGACGTCGGCCTGGCGGATGCGGGGCATCAGCGCACCCCTTCGATCACCGCCGCGGGCGGAGTGTGCATCCGTCCGCCCGGCCGCGCGTGCCGCGGCGTCCAGATGCCGACCTCTGCCGGGTCGATCTCACCCACGAGCCGGTTGTGCCAGTCGATCGCGCTCTGGTCGGTGAGACTCGCGATCTGGTCGACGACGACCCTGGCGCGCTCCGCGTCGTCGGTGGCGGCGAGGAAATCGGCCGAGAACGCCGGCTCCAGCACGTCGGCGCCGGCCGACCACAGCGCGTCGGTCGACCAGAGGGCGTCTGCGAGGCGCTTCAGCACGCGCCGCTGCTCTTTGTAGACGCCCTTGCGCGCCTCGATCGTGACGATGGCCTGACCCATGATCCCCTTGAGCACCGCGATCTCGGCCTCGACCACGCGGGGCACGACGACGTGCGCATTGTAGCGCACGAGCACGGATCCCGCGTACGCCTCGCGCGTCGCCGACACCGCTGCCCTCGCGAACCGTCCGATGAGGTCGCTGGTGAGGTTCTTGAGCCGTGCGAGGTCGCGCCGGGAGCGGTCGAAGGACGACAGCCACATCGACTGCGACGAGAGCCGGTAGAGCGCGTCGGCCAGCTCGTCGCGCGTGAAGTCGTAGCCGACCCACTGCTGGATGCGATCGATCAGCGCGTCGTGCGCCAGGGGGTCGGAGAGCTGGGCGACGTCGACGTAGCCGTTGACGATCGCGTCTTCGAAGTCGTGCACCGAGTACCCGATGTCGTCGGACAGGTCCATGATCTCGGCCTCGATGCAGCGCAGTCGGCCCGTGGCACCCTCGCGCATCCAGCGGAACACCGCTTCGTCCTCGGGGTAGACGCCGAACTTGAGCCGTCCGCCGGGATCCGGCACGGGGCTGTCGACCGTCCACGGGTACTTGCAGGTCGCGTCGAGACTCGCGCGGGTGAGGTTCAGCCCGACCGAGTGACCCTCGTCGTCGATGACCTTGGCCTCGAGCCGGGTGAGGATGCGCAGCGACTGCGCGTTGCCCTCGAAACCGCCGATCGGCTCCGCCCACTCGTTGAGCGCGCGTTCGCCGTTGTGCCCGAAGGGTGGGTGACCGAGGTCGTGGCTGAGACAGGCGGTGTCCACGACGTCGGCCGAGACGCCGAGCGCCGAGGCAAGTTCGCGGCCGACCTGTGCGACCTCAAGCGAGTGGGTGAGTCGGTTGCGGGCGAAGTCCGCGGTGCTGGCCGGACTCAGCACCTGGGTCTTGGCTGCGAGGCGCCGCAGTGCCGCCGAGTGGAGCACACGGGCGCGGTCGCGCGCGAAATCGTCGCGCTCCGAGCGATGGGTCTCGGCGAAGAACCGCTCGGCGTCGCGGGGGTCGTAGCCATCCGCTCGAGCCGACGCCACGACCTCATCCGCCACTGTTCTCGATCTCCGCACCTCGCATCATCTCGGAGGCCGTCGCCGCGAGCTCGCGCGACTCCAGCCACTTGTCGGGCAGCGCCGGGCGCTTCGGCCGACCGGAACGGCCGCGCTGCCCCTCGGCATCCGCGCCGGGATACGGCGCCGAGTGATCGAGCTGGCCGAGCAGATCGTCGATCTCCTGGAGGCTGGATGCCGTGGCGAGTCCGGTGCGGATGTCGCCGCCGACCGGATAGCCCTTGAAGTACCAGGCGACGTGCTTGCGGACGTCGCGGCAGCCGCGGTCCTCGTCTTCGAAGAACTCGACGAGCAGCTCCGCGTGGCGCTTGAAGGCGTTCGCGACGAAGCCGAGGTTCGCGTCGACGGTCTTGCCCTCGCCGCCGAACGCGTTGGCGAGTTCGCCGAACAGCCACGGGCGTCCGAGGCAGCCGCGGCCGACGACGACGCCGTCGCAGTCGGTCTGCTCCATCATGCGCACGGCGTCGTCGGCCGACCAGATGTCGCCGTTGCCGAGTACCGGGATGCTCGTGACAGCCTGCTTCAGCTCGCCGATGGCGTTCCAATCGGCGAAGCCGGAGTAGAACTCGCTCGCCGTGCGCGCGTGCAGCGCGACGGCGGCCGCCCCGGCATCCTCCGCTGCACGCCCCGCGTCGAGGAACGTGAGGTGGTCGGGGTCGATGCCCTTGCGCATCTTGACTGTGAGCGGGATGTCGCCGGCGGCCTTGACGGCCTGGGTGACGATGTCGGCGAAGAGCGACGACTTCCACGGCAGCGCGGCACCGCCGCCCTTGCGGGTGACCTTGGGCACAGGGCAGCCGAAGTTGAGGTCGATGTGGTCGGCGTGGTCCTCGGCGACGATGATGCGCACGGCATCCGCGATGGTCTTCGGGTCGACGCCGTACAGCTGGATCGAGCGCGGCGTCTCCGACTCGTGATGGCGGATGAGGCGCATCGTCGTCTCGTTGCGTTCCACGAGGGCGCGGGACGTGATCATCTCGCTGACGTAGAGCCCGGCGCCGTACTCGCGGCACAGCCGACGGAAGGCCGTGTTCGTGATCCCCGCCATGGGCGCGAGCACGACGGGCACGTCGAGTGCGATCGGGCCGATGCGGAGGGTGGGAACGGGGGCGGTTGCGACAGTCATGACCTCTCCATTCTCCCAGACACGGGGCCGGTCGCGGCGCATCGACCTAAGCTGTGAACATGAGCGATCCCGCAGTCCGTTCCATCCCCTTCCGCGACGCCGACGGCAACGAGAAGACCCTCGACGATCTGGGCGAGGTGGTGCTCGTCGTCAACGTCGCATCGAAGTGCGGACTCACCCCGCAGTACGAGCAGCTGGAGGAGCTGCAGCGGCTCTACGGCGACCGCGGATTCAGCGTCGTGGGCTTCCCCTGCAACCAGTTCTTCGGCCAGGAACCCGGGTCGATGGAACAGATCCTCGACTTCTGCTCGACCACGTACGGGGTCACCTTCCCGATCAACGACAAGGTCAAGGTCAACGGCAAGAACGCCGCCGACCTCTACAAGACGCTGAAGCAGACCGAGGATGCCGCGGGCAAGGCCGGCCGCGTGGAGTGGAACTTCGAGAAGTTCCTCGTGCTCCCCGACGGCGAGGTCATCCGCTTCCGCCCGAAGCAGAAGCCGGACGACCCCGCGATCGTCGGTGCGATCGAAGCCGCACTCACTCGCTGATCCTTCCCGCGCGCCCCGCAGAGTTCACCCGCGCGTCACCCGCGCATCCGCCCTGCGCAGGCCTGTCGGGCGCTCTCCGTTCACCTGCTGGTCGGCTCGCCGCCATCCATCGTCCCTAGTCTCGCCGCGGCGAAGTTCGCTCGAGACGAAGGAGACCGACCATGCCCGACCACGTGCCGATCAGCCGGCGCACCGTCCTCACCGCGGGGGCGCTCGGCGCGCTCACCAGCGCCCTCCCGCTCGGTGCCGCCTCGGCGCACGCCTCATCCGCAGAAGCGACGTCGTCATCGCGACCGACGAAACCCGGCAAGATCCCGCGTCTGCAGTTCCGAGCCGACGGCAGGTTCAAAGTCGTGCAGTTCAACGACACGCAGGACGACGAGCTCACCGACCGCCGGACGGTGGAGTTGATCGAGAAGGTCCTGGATCAGGAGATGCCGGACTTCGTGGTCATCAACGGCGACGTCATCACGGGCGGATGCGAGACCCGGCTCGCCGTCAAGCAGGCGATCAACAACGTCGTCTGGCCGATGGAGTCCCGGCAGATCCCCTGGGCGGTCACGTTCGGCAATCACGACGAGGACTCCCTGCCGCAATCGGGCGTCGACGAAGCGGGAATGTTGGCGATCTACCGCTCGTACGACTACAACCTCAACGCCGACAACACCCAGGGCGTGACGGGCACGAGCAACACGATCGCGACGATCGCGTCGTCGCGGAAGAAGAACCGAGAAGCCTTCGCGCTGTGGCTCATGGACTCCGGTCGCTACGCCCCCGAGGCGCTGAACGGACAGGACTTCGCCGGGTACCCCACGTGGGACTGGGTGCGCATGGACCAGGTCGCGTGGTACCGCCAGCAGTCGCAGGAGCTCGAGAAGCGCCGAGGCGCGAAAGTGCCCGGCCTCATGTTCCTGCACATCGCCCTGTGGGAGCACCGCTTCATGTGGTGGGGCGGCGTGGACACGCGGACGGAGGCCGACGCGGCGCGCGGCCGGGTGCGCCACAACATCGTCGGCGAACGGAACGAGGACGAGTGCCCTGGGCCCTTCAACTCGGGGATGTTCAACGCGATCCTTGAACGCGGAGACGTCAAGGGCGTCTTCGTCGGACACGACCACATCAACGACTACGTCGGTGACTATTACGGCGTGAAACTCGGCTACGCGCCGGGCACCGGCTTCGGCGCCTACGGTCTCGACGGCGCCGACCGCAACCGCATGCGCGGTGGCCGTGTGTTCGAACTCACCGAAACGGGCGAGGAGGTGTCGATCGCGACGCGCGTCGTCTACGCCCGCGATCTCGGCATCGACCTCACCGCGAACGACCAGCCGATGGAACCACTCGCTCTGGCGCCGGCGCAGCAGCGCCTCTGACGCTCGTGAAAGGTTCGAGGGGTCAGGAGCTGAGCTTCCGACCCCTCGACGACCGAAGGCTGCGCGCCTCAGGCCTGGACGGCCGCCGTCTCTTCCTCGGCCTCGCCGCGCTTGGCCCAGAGGTCGCGCAGCACGTTCTCGAAGGCGGCGGGCGGCTGGGCGCCGCTGATGCCGTACTGGCCGTCGATCACGAAGAACGGGACGCCCTGGATGCCGTAGGCCTGGGCCTGAGCCTGGTCCTGACGCACGTCCTGCAGGTGGCGGGAGCTCTCCAGCGCCTCGCGCGCCTGGTCAGCGTCGAGGCCGACCTCGACCGCGAGCTCGACGAGGTCGTCGATACGGCCGACGTGCTTGCCCTCGGTGAAGTACGCGGACATGAGCCGCTCCTCCATCTCGTGCTGCAGGTCGTTCGCCTTCGCGAAGTGGAGCAGCTCGTGGGCCTTGACGGTGTTGGTGTGCTGCAGCAGGTCGAAGCGGTACTGCAGACCTGCGTTCTCCGCGACACCGGTGACGTGCGAGAGCATCTGCTCGACCTGCTCCCGAGGCATGCCCTTGTGTCCGGAGAGGAAGTCGATTTCATCGCCGTCGAAGTCGACGGGGGTGTCGGGCGAGAGCTCGAACGAGTGGAACGTGATGTTCACCTGCGGGGCGTCGTCGTCGCCCGCCGTGGCCTCGAGTCCCTTCTCGAGATTGCGCTTGCCGATGTAGCACCACGGGCACGCGATGTCGGACCAGATGTCGATCGAGATGGGTTCAGTCACACTCCCATCCAACCGCATCCTCCGCGGCGCTATTCCGTTCCATGCCGCAGCACTTCGGTTCCTGAGCGAGCGGAGCGAGACGAAGGACGCGTCTGTGCGTCTGAGGGGGTTCGAGCTGGCCCTGTGGAGAACCCCTCTGATGAGTCGGTCGTTGCTACGGTCGCGTCATGGCGTTCGTCTATATATATCCTTCGGTGCCGCGACGGGAGCTTCTACACAGGGAGCACTGTCGATCTGGAACTGCGTCTCGCCCAACACCAGTTCGGTGAGGGCGGGGATTACACGCGGAGGCGGCGACCGCTGCAACTCGTGTGGAGTAGCGAGTTCTCCCGGGTGGACGAGGCCTTCGAATGGGAGCGACGTATTCACGGATGGTCCGAGCGAAGAAGCTGCTCTTGATCGAGGGGCGATACGACGAGCTGCCCGGGTGGAGCAAGCGGCACAAGGAGCGACGAGACGGAGGCTGACATCCTTCGTCTCGCTGCGCTCGCTCAGGAACCGCGAGGCACGACGGCTCTCGCCGGTCGGTAGGATTCTCGGATGCTCTCCGCCGACGATCCGCTCCCCCGGCCGCCGCGCCGCGTGCTGGTCGCCGGCGTCACCGGATCGGGGAAGACGACCCTCTCCCGTCGCATCGCGTCGCTCTGGAACCTCCGCCACACCGAGATCGACGGCCTGTTCCACGGCGCGAACTGGACGCCGCGGCCGAGCTTCCTCGACGACGTCCGCGCCTTCGCGTCCGAGGAGCTCTGGGTCACCGAATGGCAGTACACGAGCAAGGGCACGGATGCGATCCTCGCGCCGCGCGCCGACCTCGTAATCTGGCTGGACTATCCGTTCCGCGTCGTTCGAGCGCGACTGCTGCGACGCACAGTGAGTCGCAGCATCCTCCGGACGAAGATGTGGAACGGCAACGTCGAGAACCCGATCTGGCGCATGTTCAGCGGCGACCCGGAGGAGAACATCATCGCCTGGCAGACGAAGACGCTGCACAAGTGGGCCGAGCGGATGCCGGAGGCCGAGGACGAGTTCCCTCACCTGACCATCGTGCGCCTGCGCCATCCCCGCGAGACAGAGCGGTGGATGCGGGCTCAGGCAGGAGCATCCGGCGTGTCGACGGCCCCGCCGAAGCGTCGGTCGCGCGACAGGTAGATGCCGATCGCGCGCCACAGCTCCTCGCGGGAGAAGTCCGGCCAGAGCGTGTCGAGGAACACCATCTCGGCGTAGGCAGACTCCCACAGGAGGAAGTTCGAGGTGCGCTGCTCGCCCGAACTGCGCAGGAACAGATCGACGTCGGGCATGTCCGGCACATACAGGTGCCGACGGATCATCTTCTCGCTGATCGCGTTCGGCTTGATCCGACCGGCGGCGACGTCGGCGGCGATCGACCGCATGGCGTCGACGAGCTCCACGCGTCCGCCGTAGTTCACGCACATCGTGAGCGTCAGCCCCGTGTTCGCCTTCGTGAGCTCCTCCGCGCGCTGCAGCTCCGTGATGACGCTGCCCCACAGGCGCGGCTTGCGTCCGGCCCAGCGGATGCGCACGTTCCACTCGTTGAGCTGGTCGCGCCGGCGATGCAGCACGTCGCGGTTGTACCCCATGAGGAAGCGCACCTCCTCGGGCGAGCGCGCCCAGTTCTCGGTCGAGAAGGCGTACACCGACAGGTGCTTCACCCCCGCCTGGATGGCGCCGGCGACCACGTCGAGCAGCACCTCCTCGCCCGCCTTGTGGCCCTCGATGCGGTTGAGGCCCCGGCGGTTCGCCCAGCGGCCGTTGCCGTCCATGACGATCGCGACGTGCTCCGGCACCGCGGGGAACTGCGGCGGGTAGAGCCCCGTCCAATCGAGCGGACGGTAGGCCACGGCATCCTTGTGCGTGTAGGGCTTGGGACTCACCGTGCTCCTTCTCGGGAATCGTCGGTCACGTGGGCGAGCGAGCGGATGCCGCGCTCGAGATGCCACTGGGCGTAGGCGGCGATGAGCCCGGAGGCGGCCGACGTCTCCTGCCCGGATGCCGCGTCGATGACGTCCCACTCCCCCGCCATGAGCGACCGGAGCAGACTCAGTGTGCTCTCGGCGACGCGCGGGCTCCCGGCGGGCGCATCGTTGCGGCACACCACTCCGCCGAGCTGAGCCACGAACGTCGTGTGCGGACCGGGCATGCCGCAGCGGGCGCAGTCGGTGAGCGACGGGGCCCACCCCGACAGCGCCATGACGCGCAGCAGATACGAGTCGAGGATGCTGCGGGGCGAGTGCTCTCCGCGCGAGAGGGCCCGCAGCCCTCCGACGAGCAGCAGATACTGCTCGGGGGTCGCCTCGGACTCGCTCAGGCGATCGGCGGTCTCGACCATGGCGTTCGCCGAGGTGAACCGGTCATAGTGCGCGGCGATGTCGGCACCGTAGGAGCCGAGCGACTCGGCCTGCTGCACGATGTCGAGCGAGCGGCCTTCATACAGCTGCACGTCGGCGACCATGAACGGCTCCAAGCGGGAGCCGAACTTCGACGACGTCCGCCGCACACCCTTCGCGACGGCGCGCACCTTGCCGTGGCGGCGCGACAGCATGGTGACGATGCGGTCCGCCTCACCCAGCTTGTGGGTGCGCAGGATCACTGCTTCGTCTCGGTACGTGGGCACCCCTCGATTATCCTCCGTGCGCGACAATGGACGGGTGACCGAACCGCTCTTCATCATTCCGTTCTGGGCGGATCTGCTCGGCGTCGGGCTCGGCGGGGTGCAGGGAGCGCTCTTCGCTTCCGGCTTCCAGGGTCAGCGACGGCTCGACTGGCTCGGGGTCGCGATCATCGGCATCATGATCGGCATGGGCGGCGGTCTCATCCGAGACATCCTGCTGGGACAGACCCCCGCGACACTGCAGAACCAGTGGTATCTCGTCACGGCGACGGGTGCCGCGCTCTTCGGGATGCTGCTCGCCGGTCTCTTCACGCGCCTCAACAAGGTCATCGTCGGCCTGGATGCCGTCGTGATCGGGATGTTCGGAGCGTTCGGCACGAGCAAGGCCCTCGCCCTCGGCATCCCCGAGGTGCCCGCCGTGTTCATCGGCGTGTGCGCCGCCGTCGGCGGCAGCGTGCTGCGCGACATGCTCATGGGTCTGCCGACCGCGATCATGCACGTCGGCTCGCTCTACGCGGTCGCGGCGGGCGGAGGCTCGGCGTTCATCGTGCTCGCCCACGCCCTCGGGATGTCGATCCCGCTCGCCGCCGTGATCGGGATCGCCGTCACGGCGGTGATCCGGGTGCTGGCGGTGAGCTTCGACGTGTCTCTCCCCGAGCAGCGCCGTCTCTACCGCCGCAAGGTCGCAGCCGAGACGGGCGTCATCCCGATCGTCAGGTCCGGCGACTGATCCCCGGCTCCTTCGGTTGGCACCCGCTGCGGGTGTTCCTCGCGGATTCCGACAGCAGGTGCCAACCGAGGGACGCGTCAGACCGCGGCCAGCTCGTGCTGACGGCTGCGGATCGAGCGGTTCACGCCCGACACGATCGCCTTGAGGGATGCCGTCGAGATGTCGCCGTCGATGCCGACGCCCCACAGGCGCTGGTCGCCGACCTGCAGCTCGACGTAAGCGGCGGCCTGGGCGTCACCGCCGGCGCTGAGAGCGTGCTCGACGTAGTCGTACACCGTGATGTCGAAGCCCTGGTCGCGCAGCACCTCGACGAATGCCGCGACCGGCCCGTTGCCCGATCCGGTGACCGAGATGCGCTCGTCGTCATCGCGCAGTTCCACGTCGAGGACGACCTCGCCCGACATGTCGCTGCGGGTCTGCGTCGCCAGCAGCTCGAAACGACCCCACTTGGCGGTCTCGTCGTCGGCCGGCAGGTACTCGTCGGTGAAGACCGACCAGATCTGCTCGCTCGTGACCTCGCCGCCCTCGGCATCCGTCTTCGCCTGCACGACGCCCGAGAACTCGATCTGCAGCTTGCGGGGCAGGTCGATCGCGTGATCCGCCTTGAGCAGGTAGGCGACGCCGCCCTTTCCGGACTGCGAGTTCACGCGGATGACCGCTTCGTACGAGCGGCCCAGATCCTTCGGGTCGACGGGCAGATACGGCACCGCCCACTCGATCTCGTCGACCGAGACGCCCTTCGCCTCCGCCTCGGCGGCCATGGCCTCGAAGCCCTTCTTGATCGCATCCTGGTGAGATCCGCTGAACGCGGTGAAGACGAGATCGCCGGCCCAGGGGCTGCGCTCCGGCACGGGCAGCTGGTTGCAGTACTCCACCGTGCGCTTGACCTGGTCGATGTCGCTGAAGTCGATCTGCGGGTCGATCCCCTGCGTGAACATGTTGATGCCCAGGGCGACGAGGTCGACGTTCCCGGTGCGCTCGCCGTTGCCGAACAGGCATCCCTCGATGCGGTCGGCGCCGGCCATGTAGCCGAGCTCTGCGGCCGCGATCGCCGTGCCGCGGTCGTTGTGCGGGTGCAGCGAGAGGATGACGTTCTCGCGGTGGGCCAGGTGACGGCTCATCCACTCGATCGAGTCGGCGTAGACGTTCGGCGTCGCCATCTCGACGGTGGCCGGCAGGTTGATGATGACCTTGCGGTCCGGGGTCGGCTCGAAGATCTCGATGACCTGGTTGCACACGTCGACCGCGAACTCGAGCTCGGTGCCGGTGTAGCTCTCGGGCGAGTACTCGTAGTAGACCTTCGTGTCAGGGATCGTCTTCTCGAACTTCCGGCACAGCCGTGCGCCCTCGAGCGCGATGTCGATGATGCCCTGCTTGTCGGTTCGGAACACGACCTCGCGCTGCAGCACGCTGGTGGAGTTGTACAGGTGCACGATCGCCTGCTTGGCACCCGCGATGGCCTCGTACGTGCGCTCGATCAGGTGCTCGCGCGCCTGCGTCAGCACCTGGATGGTCACATCGTCAGGGATCAGGTTCTCTTCGATCAGCTGGCGGACGAAGTCGAAATCGGTCTGGCTCGCCGACGGGAACCCGACCTCGATCTCCTTGTACCCCATGCTGACGAGCAGCTCGAACATGACCCGCTTGCGCTCGGGCGACATGGGGTCGATGAGGGCCTGGTTGCCGTCGCGGAGGTCGACCGCGCACCAACGGGGCGCCTCGGTGATGCGGGCATCGGGCCAGGTCCGGTCGGGCAGGTGCACCGCGATCTGCTCGTGGAACGGCCGGTACTTGTGGATCGGCATCGACGACGGGCGCTGAGTGTTCTTCATGAGGGGCTTCTTCTCTCGTCAGGATTGTGTTCGGGCCAACACGAGCGCCGCGACGAGGAAGGCCCTAGCTCTCAGGACTCGTCGCGGCAGCTAAGAAGAAGCAGACCGCCGAAAGGCATGCGGCCATGCTAGCAGGGCACCGCCGACGGTTCGACCGGGTGCTGCGCCGGAATGCCGTACCCGCACCCGCTCAGGGGATGAGCGCGAGCTTCCCGCCCGGGTGTCCCCCCGCGAGGAACGTCAGCGCTGCCGGCGCCTCCGCGAGCGGGAAGGTCTTCGCGACGGGCACGACGAGGTCGCCGCTCTGCGCGAGGGCGATGAGATCCGGACGCACCTCGTCGCGGAATCGAGCGCTCTCGGGCATCGAGCCGGCGATGGCGATGATGCCCTCGCTCTCCGCGCGCCCGAACGCCGCGATGGTCACGATGCGCGTGCGATCGCGCACGAGCTGGAGGGAGACGTCGACGGCCTCGTCCGTGCCGACGGCGTCGAGCGCCGCGGCGACGGCGCCGCCCGCGAGGCCACGGACGCGATCGGCGAGCCCAGGGCCGTACTCGACAGGCACTCCTCCGAGCTCCCGCACGACACCAGCCCGCGCGGCACTCGCCGTGCCGATCATCCGGACGCCGCGCAGCGCGGCCTGCTGCAGCACGCTCACACCGACCGCGCCGGATGCGCCGTGCAGCAGGATGGTCTCACCCGGTGCGACGCCCGTCACCCCGAGCATCTCCGCAGCAGTCGTGCCTGCGAGCAGCAGATTGGCGGCCTCCGCGTGGCTCAGCGTCGTGGGCTTGCTGAAGGCCTTCTCTGCCGGGATCGTGACCGTCTCCGCGTATCCGCCGCGCACGCGGAACGCCACCACCTCGTCTCCGACCCGTGCCTCGCCGGAACCGATACGTGTGTCCGGACCCATCGCGACGATCTCGCCGGAGATCTCGTAGCCGATCGGCACCGGGAACTCCGCGCCCGACCGCGGAGAGGCGACGTGTTTGGCGTCGGCGGGATTGACGCCGGCCGCGCGCACACGCACCGTGATCTCGCCCTCGCGAGGGTCGGGCACCTCGTACTCGACGAACTGCCACTCATCCGGCTCACCCGGTGCGGTCGCCATCCAGTGGTGTGCGCGAGTCACGATGCAGCCTCCGACATGGTGTCCTCCGACGATCGACGTGTCTCAGAACCCGAGGCGTCCGAGCTGCTTCGGGTCCCGCTGCCATTCCTTGGCGACCTTGACGTGAAGGCCGAGGAAGACGCGGCGGCCGAGGAGCTCCTCGATGCCGGCGCGGGCGCGGGCGCCGACATCGCGCAGACGCGCGCCCTTGCGGCCGATGATGATGGCCTTCTGGCTGTCGCGCTCGACCACGATCGAGGCGTGCACATCGGTGAGGTCGCTGTCCTCCCGAGGCGCGACGTCGTCGATCACGACCGCGATGGAGTGGGGCAGCTCGTCGCGCACCCCTTCCAGCGCCGCCTCGCGGATGATCTCCGCGATGCGATCCTCGTCGGATTCGTCGGTGGTGATGTCGTCGGGATAGAGGGCGGGCCCCTTCGGCATGAGCGAGAGGATCTCGTCGGAGAGCACGCCGAGCTGGTCGCGCGTGAGCGCCGAGAGCGGGATCACGGCGTGCCAGTCCTCGCGGAGGGCGTCGGCCTCCATCAGCCGCTCGGTGATCTCGTCGCGGGACGCCGCGTCGGTCTTGGTGACGATCGCGATCTTCTTCGCCCGCGGATAGCCGTCGAGCGACGCGGCGATACGGCGGTCACCGGGGCCGACCTTCTCGGTGGCGGGGACGCAGAAGCCGATCACGTCGACGTCGCCCAGCACCTGCTCGACGAGGTCGTTCAGCCGCTCACCCAGCAGCGTGCGCGGCTTGTGGATGCCGGGGGTGTCGACGATCACCAGCTGCCCGTCCGGCCGGTTGACGATGCCGCGGATCGCTCGACGAGTGGTCTGCGGCTTCTCGCTCGTGATGGCGATCTTCTCGCCGACGAGGGCGTTGGTGAGCGTCGACTTGCCGACGTTCGGACGCCCGACGAACGTCACGAACCCGCTCCGCGTCTTGTCACTCATCGTTTCGCTCTCCCTCAGGGTCTGATGTCTCCGTCGTCGGAGCGGCCCTCTCGACGAACACCGTCGCGATGCCGCGTCCGCGCCCACGAGAGGCGCCGCCGGTCAGCACGAGCCCGTCGACCGTGGCGGTCGCCCCCGGCTGGGGCACCTGTCCGAGCGTCTTGCCGAGCAGTCCGCCGATGGAATCCACGTCCTCGTCCTCGAGCTCGAGGCCGAACAGGTCGCCGACGTCCTCCAGTGAGAGCCGGGAGCTGACGCGATATCGTCCCTCGCCGAGTTCGACGACCTCCGCCGACACCTGATCGTACTCGTCGGAGATCTCACCGACGAGTTCCTCGATCAGGTCCTCGAGGGTGATGAGACCCGAGATCCCGCCGTGCTCGTCGATCACGAGGCAGACGTGCACGGCATCCCGCTTCATCTGCTGCAGCAGGGTCTCGGCGCGCATCGACTCGGGGACGAAGGTCGCCGGGCGCGAGATGGGACGGATGGATGCTGCGCGCCAGGCGTTCTCATCGCGATAGGCGAACTGGACGAGGTCCTTGAGGTAAAGCACTCCGACGACGTCGTCGGCCTCATCGTCGACCACCGGCATACGCGACACCCCGCGCTGCAGGAAGAGCGTCATCGCCTCGTCGGTGGTGGCCGCGGCGTCGACTGTGACCATCTCGGTGCGCGGCACCATGACGGCGCGCACGAACTGGTCGGTGAAGTCGAAGACGGAGTGGATGAGGTCGCGGTCGTCCTCCTCGATCAAGTCGTTCGAGGCGGCCTCGTCGACCATGCTGAGCAGCTGCTCCTCCGAGGTGAACGAGCTGCGCCCGCGGCCCGGTGTGACGCGATTGCCGAGAACCACGAGGCCGTGCGCGAGCGGTCCCAGGATGATGCGCAGACCGCGCACGATCGGAGCGTTGGCGCGCAGCATCCCCTCTGCGTGCTGGCGTCCGAAGGAGCGCGGACTGGCACCGACGAGCACGAAGGTGATGCCGGTCATCAGCACGGCCGCGGCCAGCATCGCGAGCCAGTTGTTCTCGATCAGGATCGTGAACGCGACGGTGACGAGGACGGCGGCCGTCACCTCTGCGAGCACGCGGATGAAGGCGACGGAGTTGACGTGCGCGTCAGGATCGCCCGCGATGCGCGCGAGCTGCTTCGTATTGCGCCCCTCGGCGGCCATCTCCTCGAGATCGGTGCGCGAGGTGACCCCGAACGCGGCGTCGATCGCGGCCATGAGACCACCGAAAGCGACGAGCAGGACGGCGCCCGCCAGCAGGAGGACTGCGGTCATCGGCGGCGCTCGGCCGCGGCGAAGCTCTGGATGAGCTCCTTCTGCAGACCGAACATCTCACGCTCCTCGTCGGGCTCGGCGTGATCGAAGCCGAGCAGGTGCAGCAGGCCGTGAGTGGTGAGCAGGATCAGCTCGTCCATCAGCGAGTGGCCGGCGGCCTGCGCCTGCGTCTCGGCGACCTGCGGGCACAGCACGATGTCGCCCAGCAGGCCAGGCGCCGTCGGTCGATCCTCGGTGCCGGGGCGCAGCTCGTCCATCGGGAAGCTGAGCACGTCGGTCGGACCCGGCTCGTCCATCCACTGCACGTGAAGTGCCTCCATGGCGCCCTCGTCGACGAGGACGATGGCGACCTCGGCGTCGGGGCTGACGTGCAGCTGCGCGAGGTTGTGGTCGGTGAGGCGCTGCAGCACCGTTTCGTCGACGTCGATCGCCGACTCGTTGTTGATCTCGATCATGCCTCTGCTCGTTTCATCAGGAGCTGTGCTCGTCTCATCAGGAGAGGCCTCGTTTCGGCATCCGATCACGGGGTCCGGGGCGCTGGGCGCCGCGGCGCTCCGCGCGGTTGGCGAACTCCGCAGCCTGCTCGCGCTCGTGCCGCTGCGCGGTGCGACGCTCGTCGTACTCGCTGTACGCGTCGACGATGCGGCCGACGAGGGAGTGACGCACGACGTCGTCGCTGGTGAGGCGGGCGAAGTGGATGTCGTCGATCCCGTCGAGCACACGCGTGACCAGCCGGAGACCCGAGGCGCCCTGCGGCAGGTCGACCTGGGTGATGTCGCCGGTGACGACTATCCGCGTGCCGAACCCCAGCCGGGTGAGGAACATCTTCATCTGCTCGGGCGTCGTGTTCTGCGCCTCGTCGAGCACCACGAACGAGTCGTTGAGCGTCCGGCCGCGCATGTAGGCGAGCGGCGCGACCTCGATCGTGCCCGTCGCCATGAGACGGGGGACGATCTCCGGGTCCATCATCTCGTTGAGCGCGTCGTACAGCGGGCGCAGATACGGATCGATCTTGTCGGTGAGCGTGCCGGGAAGGAACCCGAGCCGCTCCCCCGCCTCGACCGCCGGACGCGTCAGGATGATGCGCGTGACCTCCTTGCGCTGCAGCGCCTGGACGGCCTTCGCCATCGCGAGGTAGGTCTTTCCCGTTCCGGCGGGCCCGATGCCGAAGACGATCGTGTTCTCGTCGATCGCGTCGACGTACTCCTTCTGGCCGAGCGTCTTGGGACGGATGACCTTGCCGCGCGTGGAGAGGATCGCCTCGCCCAGCACCTCGCTCGGGCGGGGCCCGCCGTCGGAGCGCAGCATGCGCGCCGAGCTGGAGACGTCGCTGGGCGCGAGGTCGTGCCCAGCCCTCGTCATGGTCAGCAGCTCGTCGACCAGGCTCTTGGCGCTCGCCACGGCATCCGGAGTGCCCGACAGGGTGATCTCGTTGCCGCGCACGAGCACCTGCACATCGCGGTGCTCCCTCTCGAGCATGCGGAGCAGGCGGTCCTGCGGACCGAGCAGCTGCACCATGGCGACGCCGTCGGCGTAGATGCGCTCGGTGACGCTGCGGTCGGTGGTGTTGTCGTCGTCAGAAGCCAACGAGCTTGTTCTCCTCGAAGTTGCCGAGCACATGGGCGTGCACGTGGAAGACGGACTGGGCGGCGCTCGCGCCGTTGTTGAAGATGAGGCGGTATTCGCCGTTGGCGTGCTCGTCGGCGAGCTGCTTCGCGGCGGCGACCATCTCGGCGAGGAGCGTCGGATCGCCGGCGGCGAGTTCGGTGACGTCGCGGTACTCCTCGGTCTTGGGGATGACGAGGACGTGCAGCGGCGCCTGCGGATCGATGTCGCGGATGGCGAAGACCCGCTCGGTGTCCAGCAGGATCTCACCCGGGATATCGCCGTTGAGGATGCGCGTGAAGATCGAGGGTTCGGACATTCTGCCAGTCTACTGACCGGGGCCGACGTGCGGCCGGACGGGGATCACCAGCGGCCGAGGGCCACCGACAGGACGGCGATCGCCGCGGGTCCGGCGGTGGAGGTGCGGAGCACCGTGTCGCCGAGCAGCGCCCGCTCGGCGCCCGCGGCTACGAGGGCCGTGATCTCGTCGTCGGAGATGCCGCCCTCGGGTCCGACGACGAGCACGAGGTCGCGCCCGTCGGGCTCCAGCGCGGAAAGCCGCGTCGAGGCGCTCGGATCGAGCAGCACCACCCGCTGCGTGGCGGCGCGGGCGACGAGATCCCTCGTCGTCACGGGCGACGTGACCTCGGGCACCCAGGCGCGATGCGCCTGCTTGGCGGCCTCGCGCACGATCGTCGCCCAGCGCTCTCGGCCCTTCGCCGCCTTCGGCCCCTCCCAGCGCGATACGCTGCGACTCGCCTGCCACGGCACGATCTCGTCGATCCCGAGCTCGCACCCCGCCTGCACGGCGAGTTCATCGCGGTCGCCCTTGGCGAGGGCCTGCACGAGGATCAGCCGCGGGCTCGGGGCTTGGCTCACCCGACGCGCGCTCACGCGCACCTCGACCAGCGCCGGGGAGACCTGTTCGGCCTCCCCCGAGAGCCACACTCCGCGGCCGTCGCCGACCGTCACCTGCTCGCCCACACGCAGTCGCCGGACCACGGCTGCGTGCTTGGCCTCCGCGCCGGTGAGCGCCACGAGGTCGCCGACCGCGGCATCCGACGATGATTCGACGAGGAAATGGAGTGCCATCGCGTTCCCCGGATCAGTGCGAGCGGAAGCGGTCGCGCAGCTTCGAGAACAGCCCCTGCTGGAACTGGGCGAGCTGCGGGGCAGGAGCCTTCGTCTTCTTCGCGAAGTCCTCGATGAGCGCGCGCTGGGCCGAGTCGATCTTGGTCGGCGTCAGTACCTGGACTCCGACCCTCAGGTCTCCGCGCTGGGTGCCGCGCAATGGAGTGATACCCCGACCCTTGATCGTGAGGACATCACCCGACTGCACGCCCGGCCGGATCTCGAGGTCGACCTCGCCGTCCAGACCCTTGATGGTCGTCTCGGTACCGAGGATGGCGTCGGTCATCGCGACCTCGAGAGTGGCGAGCAGGTCGTCGCCGTCCCGGCTGAACGCAGGGTGCGGATTCACCGTCACCTCGACGTACAGATCGCCGTTCGGGCCGCCCGCCTTGCCGACCTCGCCGGAGCCGGGCAGCTGCAGGCGCAGCCCCGTCTCGACGCCGGCGGGAATGTCGAGCGACACGGTCCGACGCGAACGCACCCGCCCCTGGCCGCCACAGGTGCCGCACGGGTACGGGATGGTCGTGCCGTATCCCTCGCACGTGCCGCACGGCTGCGAGGTGACGACGTTGCCGAGCAGGCTGCGCACCTGGCGCTGCACGTGGCCGGTGCCGCCGCAGATGTCGCACGTGACGGGCGATGTGCCCTCCTGGCAGCACGACCCCTTGCAGGTCTCGCAGAGCACGGCGGTGTCGACCTCGATGTCCCGGTGGGCGCCGAACACGACGTCCCCGAGGTCGAGTGAGACGCGCACGAGCGCGTCCTGACCCCGCTCGCGGCGGGACCGGGGCCGGGCACCGCGTCCGCCGCCCTGCGCTGCGCCGAAGAACGTCTCGAAGATGTCGCCGAAGCCGCCGAAGCCCCCGAAGTTGCCTGCGGCTCCGTCTCCCCCGCCCATGTCGTAGCGACGACGGGACTCGTCGTCGCTCAACACGTCGTACGCATGCGTGACGAGCTTGAACTTCTCGGCCGCCTCCTCGCCCGGGTTCACGTCCGGGTGGAGCTGGCGCGCGAGACGCCGGTACGCCTTCTTGATCTCGTCTGTCGATGCGTCGCGCGAGACGCCGAGTACCTCGTAGTGGTCCGCCACAATGGCCCTTCTGCGTGTTGTCCTGGTCGTCCGCGTCAGCGGGCGGCCTCGTCTTCGTCGAGCAGTCGCGACAGATAGCGGGCGACCGCCCGTGCTGCCGCGAGATTGCTCGGATAGTCCATCCGCGTCGGTCCCATCACTCCGACGCGTGCGGTGCCGGAGCGCGCCGCGTAGTTGCTCGCGACGATCGACGCCTCGTCGAGGCCGAACGACGCGTTCTCGGTGCCGATGCTCGCGGCGAGCCCCTGCGCATCGGCTTCCATCTCGCTCATCAGCCGGATGAGAGTCACCTGCTCCTCGATCGCCTCGAGAAGGGGGTGGATGCTGCCGCGGAAGTCGTGTTCCCGCCGCGCGAGCGTCGCGGCGCCGGCCATCACGAGCCGCTCCTGCCGGAACGTGCCTAGCTCCTCGACGATCACCGTCGCGAGCGCGCGGAGCACGGCGTTCTTCGCGTGCTCCTCGGCGTCGAGCAGACTCTGGAGGCGTTCGGCGGCGTCGCTGACCGCGCGCCCGGTCAGGAGCGCCGAGAGACGCGCCCGCAGGAGGGCCATGTCGGACTCGTCGACATCGGCGGGGAGCGGCGCGATGCGCTGGGAGACGCCGCCCGCATCCGTCACGAGCACCACGAGGAGACGGTTGGGAGCGAGGGCGACCAGCTCGATGTGGGTGAGCTGCGCCCGCGCGAAGGACGGGTACTGCGCGAGGGCGACCTGTCCGGTGAGCTGGGTGAGCACCCGCACCGTGCGCGCCATGAGGTCGTCGAGGTCGGCAGGGTCGGTCAGGAACGACTCGATCGCGGTGCGCTGCGCTCCCGAGAGCGGACGCAGCTGGGCGAGGTGGTCGACGAAGACGCGGTATCCCTTGTCGGTCGGAACGCGACCGGAGGAGGTGTGCGGCGCCGCGATGAGCTCCTCGTCTTCGAGGAGGGCCATGTCGTTGCGGATGGTGGCGGCCGACACGCCGAACGAGTAGCGGTCGACGATCGACCGGCTGCCGACCGGTTCGTGCGTCTCGACGTAGTCCTGCACGATGGCGCGGAGCACCTGGAGGCCTCTTTCGCTGACCATCACGACTCCCCTCGTCTGGCACTCACCGGTTACGAGTGCCAATTCTACTCGCCGCGCGACGATATGCGCTGAACGCACCTACGGGTGATGGGGCGACAGCGGCGAACGGTTCAGTCCGTGAGTTCTCGCACGACCGCGTCGGCGAGCAGTCGACCGCGGAGCGTGAGCTGCACGCGTCCACGCACGGCGGCGGCCGGATCCACCAGGCCATCGGCGATGAGTCCGGCGACACGCGCGCGCTTGTCCGCCTGCAGCTCGTCGACGGCGATGCCCTCGCGGATCCGACTGAGGAGCAGGACTCGCTCCAGCATCCGGGACTTCTCGTCGGGCCGCTCTGTGCCCGCCGCTGGCGATTCGGATGCCGCAAGCCGCTGCGCGTACGCCGCGGGGTGCTTCACGTTCCACCAACGCAGCCCGGCGACGTGACTGTGGGCTCCCGGCCCGAAGCCCCACCAGTCGCTCCCCCGCCAGTAGGCGAGGTTGTGCCGAGAGCGCTGCTCGGGAGTTCGCGCCCAGTTGCTCACCTCGTACCAGTCGAACCCTGCCTCGGCGAGGCGCCGGTCGGCGAGCTCGTACATGTCGGCCTGCAGGTCGTCGTCGGGCATCGGGACCTCGCCGCGGCGGATCTGCCGGGCGAGCTTCGTGCCGTCCTCGACGATGAGCGCATATGCCGAGATGTGATCGGACTCGAGCTCCAGGGCTGCGTCGAGAGAGGTCTGCCAGTCTCGGAGAGCCTCACCCGGAGCGCCGTAGATCAGGTCGACGCTCACAGCGAGCCCGGCGTCCTTGGCTGCCGCCACCGCCGTGCGCACGTTCTCGGGTCGGTGAGTGCGGTCGAGAGCGGCGAGCACGTGCGGCACCGCCGACTGCATCCCGATCGAGAGTCTCGTCACCCCGGCCTCCGCGAGCGTGCGGGCGACCTCCGGGGTGACGGTGTCGGGGTTGGCTTCGACAGTCACCTCGGCGCCGTCGGCGAGGCCGAAGGCCGAGGTCGCTGCTCCCAGCATCCGCGCCAGGTCTCCGGCGGGAAGAAGGGTCGGCGTCCCTCCGCCGAAGAAGACCGTGTCCATCGGGCGCAGCGCGCCGGCTTCGGACAGTACACGCTGGGCGAGCGCGATCTCGCCGATCAGCGTCGAGGCGTAGTCCTCCTGCTTGGCACCGCGCAACTCGGTCGACGTGTAGGTGTTGAAGTCGCAGTACCCGCACCGCACGGTGCAGAACGGGATGTGAAGGTAGGCCGAGAACGGTACGGTCGTGTCGATCGGCAGGTCGGCGGGAAGGCGTCCGTCAGCGGGGGCGGGATCTCCGAGGGGAAGCGGACCGGCCATCAGACGGGGGTCGCGTACAACGGCGAGATGGCCCGCAGGTAGCGGGCGAACAGCTCGCGACGTCGCCGCTTCACGAGCGCCGGGACCAGGCGGTACAGCAGCGAGTTCGGGGCATCGAACGCGCGGACGGTGAACCACACCTCGTCGTCGTCGCGCCACTCGATGTCGAACGACTCCTCGCCGCGGACGACCGATCCGCCGACGGTGCCGAGCACGAAGCCGATGCGGCGCTTCTCCTCGGTCACGGAGATGACACGGAGTTCGGCGTCGGCGTGCATGTTCGCGACGCGTCCGCGCAGGCGAAGGGTCATGCCAGGACCGACGAAGGGGGTGCCCTCCGCGTCGAACCGCTGCTCGACCTCGTTCTTGCTGGGGGCGATCGGGGTGCCCTCGGCATCGAAGCTCACGCCGGCGTAGGCAGGGCCGGGAGCGGGGCGCACGTCCTCCACGCGGAGTCCCGACGCGCGCTGCGCCGTCCACGACAGAAGGGCTTCGCCGGCGGTCTGGAAACGCTCCTCACCGCTGCCGATGCGCCAGGAGTTCTCGGCGGGGATGCTGCGCTCCGGCGGATACTGCATCAGATCGGGCGCATGGGTCGCACCCACCGCCGCATAGTCGACCGTGTCGTCTCGGAAAGTCCCGCGCCGCATGCCGACCAGCCTACCCGGGTGTCCTGGACGAGCACCCGGAGACCCGATCTACTTCTTGTCCTTGCCTTCGACGTCGCCGGAGAGCGCGGCGATGAACGCCTCCTGCGGAACCTCCACGCGGCCCACCATCTTCATGCGCTTCTTGCCCTCCTTCTGCTTCTCGAGGAGCTTGCGCTTCCGACTGATGTCACCGCCGTAGCACTTCGCGAGCACGTCCTTCCGGAGCGCGCGGATCGTCTCGCGGGCGATGATCCGCGCACCGATTGCGGCCTGGATCGGCACCTCGAAGTTCTGGCGAGGGATGAGCTTGCGCAGTCGCTCGGTCATGAGGGTGCCGTAGGCATAGGCTTTGTCGCGGTGCACGATCGAGCTGAACGCGTCGACCTTGTCGCCCTGTAGGAGGATGTCGACCTTCACGAGGTCGGCCTCCTGCTGGCCCGCCGGCTCGTAGTCGAGCGACGCGTAGCCCTGGGTCTTCGACTTCAGCTGGTCGAAGAAGTCGAAGACGATCTCGCCGAGGGGCATCGTGTACCGCAGCTCGACACGCTCCTCCGAGAAGTACTCCATCCCGAGGAGCGTGCCTCGGCGCGACTGGCACAGCTCCATCACCGTGCCCACGTAGTCCTTGGGCAGCAGGATGGCGGTGTTCACCATGGGCTCGGACACGGAGCCGATGCGGCCGTCGGGATACTCGCTGGGGTTCGTGACCGTGACGGTCTCCCCCGTGTCCGACGTCACGACCTCGTAGATCACGCTCGGCGCGGTCGTGATGAGGTCGAGCCCGAACTCGCGGGCGAGACGCTCGGTGATGATCTCGAGGTGGAGGAGGCCGAGGAAGCCACAGCGGAATCCGAACCCGAGCGCGACAGACGTCTCCGGCTCGTACTGCAAAGACGCGTCCGAGAGCTTCAGCTTGTCGAGCGCCTCGCGGAGTTCGGCGTAGTCGCTGCCGTCGATCGGGTAGATGCCCGAGAACACCATCGGCTTCGGGTCGGTGTACCCCGAGAGCGGTTCGGATGCCGGCTTCCTGGCGTTCGTGATCGTGTCGCCGACCTTCGACTGGCGCACATCCTTCACGCCCGTGATGAGGTAACCCACCTCGCCGACGCCGAGACCCTTGGTGGGAGTGGGCTCTGGGCTCGACACGCCGACCTCGAGCGCCTCATGGTTGGCGCCGGTCGACATCATCTGGATGCGCTCGCGCGGCGAGAGGCTGCCGTCGACCATGCGCACGTAGGTGACGACGCCGCGGTAGGCGTCGTAGACGGAGTCGAAGATCATTGCCCGCGCCGGAGCCTCGGCGTCACCCACGGGCGCGGGGATCTCCTGGACAAGACGGTCGAGCAGCTCCTCGACGCCCACGCCGGTCTTGCCGGAGACGCGCAGCACGTCCTCGGGCTTGCCGCCGATCAACGCCGCGAGCTCCTTGGCGTACTTCTCGGGGTCGGCGGCCGGCAGGTCGATCTTGTTCAGCACGGGGATGATGTGCAGGTCGTTCTCGAGAGCGAGGTACAGGTTGGCGAGCGTCTGAGCCTCGATGCCCTGCGCGGCGTCGACGAGCAGGATCGCGCCCTCGCACGCGGCCAGCGAGCGCGAGACCTCGTAGGTGAAGTCCACGTGCCCCGGGGTGTCGATCATGTTCAGCGCGAAGGTCTGACCGTCGAGCTCCCACGGCATCCGCACGGCCTGGCTCTTGATGGTGATACCGCGCTCGCGCTCGATGTCCATGCGGTCGAGGTACTGCGCCCTCATGTCGCGGTCGGAGACGACTCCGGTGATCTGGAGCATCCGGTCGGCGAGCGTCGACTTGCCGTGGTCGATGTGCGCGATGATGCAGAAGTTGCGGATCTGCGTCGCAGGCGTCGCGGCAGGCTGAAGCGGAGTGAGGGCGCGTGGTGACATGTCCTGACGATTCTACGGTGACCCGCCGTCGATGCTCGATTCGCCGGATCCGGTGATATTCTGCCCAGGTTGCCCGGGAGCCGACCCCGAAACCGGATCCCGTGAGCGACGAGACTCCGTCACATTCGAGTGCAGGTGTCGTGTCGCGCAGATCGGCAGATGGTGATTGACTGTCCTCCGGCCCAGCGTTGCGTCGGCAGATCCCGCGCGCGTCTGTAGAAGAGAAAGAATCAACACCTTGATCAAGTATCTCGTGCGCCGCCTGCTGGGCTGGTTGCTGATGATCGTCATCGCGACGAACATCACCTACTTCCTCGCGTGGCTGTACCTCGATCCGGAGAACAACTACGTCGGTCGGCGCCCGCCGCTCTCCCCTGAGCAGATCGACAACCTCCTTCGGCCCCGCAACCTCAGCGAGTCGGTGCCGCTCATCGAGCGGTGGTGGACCTGGTTCTCCGGCATCATCCTGCGGTGGGACTGGGGTCTCGGCCCGACCGGCGAGTCGGTCAACGAGCAGGTCGCCTACCGCGTGTGGGTCAGTGCGGAACTGGTGCTCGGCGCCACGATCATCACGACGGTGCTCGGTATCGCACTCGGCGTCTACACCGCATCCCGCCAGTACAAGCTCGCC
Organism: Microbacterium hydrocarbonoxydans; assembly: GCF_023715885.1. Taxonomy (GTDB): domain Bacteria; phylum Actinomycetota; class Actinomycetes; order Actinomycetales; family Microbacteriaceae; genus Microbacterium; species Microbacterium hydrocarbonoxydans_C. The sequence goes on from NZ_JAMBOY010000004.1 coordinate 319,349, forward strand.
GATCGCATCGGCCAGGGCACCAGCATCATCACGATGAACATCCCGACCGTCGTCGCCGGCTTCGCGCTGGTGCTGCTGGCGATCGCCTTCAACAACGCCGTGGGTACGACCGTGTTCTACGTCACAGGGTCGTCCAGTCCCGGGGTGCAAGGGTTCTTCCCCGTCCTCATCGACGTGCTGCAGCATCTCACGCTGCCCACGTTGGGCCTCGTCATCACGGGCTACGCGCAGATCCACTTCCTGCAGCGCTCGCTCCTGCTCGACAACATCAAGGCCGACTACGTGCGCACCGCGCGGGCCAAGGGCCTCACGAAGCAGCAGGCGATCCGCAAGCACGCCCTGCGCACGTCCCTCATCCCGGTCACGACGCAGGTTGCCTTCACCATCCCCGCCGTGTTCACCGGCGCGGTGCTGACGGAGACGATCTTCAACTGGAACGGAATGGGTCGGTACTTCATCACGACCCTCAACAACAACGACATTCACGGCGTCGTCGCGGTCGCGGCCTTCGGCGCCCTGATGACGGCCATCGGCGCGATCCTCGCCGACGTGACCGTCGTCGTCCTCGATCCGAGAGTGCGGGTGAGCTGATGTCCCTGGAAGCCATCGGGGTCTCCCCCGAGATCACCGAGCAGCCGCAGAAGCCGAGGAGCCGTAGGCGCACCACGATGCTGTCGCTCTACACGCGACGCTTCCTGCGCAACCGCGGCGCCGTGATCGGCGTAGTCATCCTCGCGGTGCTCATCCTGTTCGCCATCGTGGGACCGCTCATCGCGCCATATAGCCACACCGACCTCGACTTCCTGGCGCTGCGCAAGGGTCCGTCAGCCGATCACTGGTTCGGGACGAACGGCTCGGGCAACGACAACTTCGCGCAGGTCGCCGTCGGGCTCCAGCGCTCGATGATGATCGCCGCGCTCGTCGCCGTCGGCACGACCGTCGTCTCGGCGATCGTCGGCACGACTGCCGCATACTTCGGCGGGGCGTACGAGCGCATCATGCTCGCGGTCATCCACTTCATGATGGTCGTGCCGAACTTCCTCATCCTCGCGATGATCTCCAACGACGCGGGCGGCAACTGGCTCGTCATCTCGCTCGTGATGGTCTTCATCGTCGGGTGGTTCTTCCCCGCCCGCATCATCTGGACGCTGTCGCTCTCGATCCGCGAGCGCGAGTACGTGCACGCGGCACGCTACGCGGGGCTGTCCGGCATGCGCGTGGTGCTCCGCCACATGCTGCCGAACATCGGCTCGCTGCTGGTCATCAACTTCACGCTCGGCGTGGTCTCGGCCGTGCTGACCGAGACGGCGCTGTCGTTTCTCGGCTTCGGAGTGAAGCTGCCGGACGTGTCCCTCGGCGCCCTGATCGGCTACGGCTCGAGCACGCTCGTCAGCGCTCCCTGGCTGTTCTACTTCCCCGCCGCGGCGCTGACGCTGCTCACCGTCTCGATGGCGCTCATCGCCGACGGCCTCCGCGACGCCCTCGATCCCACCTCGGCGGCTGGAGGTCGCGCATGAGTACCGTCCTCTCCGTTCGCGACCTCAAGGTCAGCTTCCCCTCCGAGGCCGGGCGGGTGGATGCCGTCCGGGGCGTCTCGTTCGACCTGGAGGCGGGCAAGACGCTCGGCATCGTCGGCGAATCCGGTTCCGGCAAGTCCGTCACCTCGCTCGCGATCATGGGCCTTCTCGACGAGAACGCCAAGATCACCGGCTCCATCGTGTACGACGGTCAGGAGCTGCTGGGGAAGACCGACAAGCAGCTCTCGGTGATCCGGGGCAACGGCATGGCGATGGTGTTCCAGGACCCGCTGACCTCGCTCACCCCGGTGTTCACGGTCGGCGACCAGCTGATCGAGGCTCTCACGGTGCACCGCAGCCTCTCGAAGAAGGCGGCCTGGGAGCGATCGGTCGAGCTGCTGACGCTCGTCGGCATCCCCGAGCCCGAACGTCGGATGAAGTCGTTCCCGCACGAGTTCTCGGGCGGTATGCGTCAGCGCGTCGTGATCGCCATCGCGATGGCCAATGATCCGAAGCTGATCATCGCCGACGAGCCGACCACGGCGCTCGACGTCACCATCCAGGCACAGATCCTGGAGCTCATGGCGACCGCCCAGCAGGAGACCGGCGCCGCGATGATCATGATCACCCACGACATGGGGGTCGTGGCGAAGACGGCCGACGACGTGCTGGTGATGTACGCGGGCAAGCCCGTGGAGCACGCCCCCGTACGCGAGCTCTTCTACCGCACGCGGATGCCCTACTCGATCGGCCTGCTCGGCGCCATCCCGCGCGTCGACAAGACCGAGAAGGTCCCGCTGATCCCGATCAAGGGCAACCCGCCCCTGCTCATCGATCTGCCCGACGCCTGCCCCTTCGCAGCTCGCTGCCCGATCGCGATCGATGCCTGCCGGGAGCGCGAGCCCGACCTGCTGCCCGTCTCCACCGACGGACACGCGAGCCACTCGGTCGCCTGCATCCGGGCCGACGACATCGACGACGACGCCACCATCGGCGGACTCCCGGTGTTCCCCGCGCCGGAGATCCCCGAGGGCAGCCTGACGAAGGTGCCGCGCGAGGAGCGACCGATCACGCTGCAGGCGATCAACCTCACCAAGACCTTCCCGCTCATGAAGGGCGCGCTGTTCAAGCGCAAGGTCGGCGAGGTGCACGCCGTGAAGGGCATCAGCTTCGACGTGCGCCAGGGCGAGACCCTCGCGATCGTCGGCGAGTCCGGCTCGGGCAAGACCACGACACTCCTGCAGATCATGGACCTCGTGAAGCAGGAGGACGGCGATATCCGCATCGGCGGGACGAGCGTCGCGGACATCAAGAACCGCGCCGAGGAGCGCCGGCTCCGTCGCGACCTGCAGATCGTGTTCCAGGATCCGATGGGCGCGCTCGACCCGCGCATGACGGTGTGGGACATCATCGCCGAGCCGATGTTCGCCATCGGGATGAGTCGTGATGAGGTCTTCGACCGCGTCGAGGAGCTGATGGGGCTCGTCGGTCTCGACCCTGCGCACAGCGATCGGTTCCCGCAGGCGTTCTCGGGTGGCCAACGTCAGCGCATCGGCATCGCGCGGGCGCTGTCCACGAATCCGAAGGTCGTCGTGCTCGACGAGCCCGTGTCGGCGCTGGACGTGTCGATCCAGGCCGGCGTCATCAACCTGCTCGACGAGCTCAAGGCGAAGATGGGTCTGTCGTACCTGTTCGTTGCGCACGACCTCGCGGTGGTCCGGCACATCGCCGATCGCGTCGCGGTCATGTACAAGGGCGAGTTCGTCGAGCACGGCGATGTCGACCAGGTCTTCGACGCACCGCAGCATCCGTACACCAAGGCACTGCTGTCGGCGATCCCGATCCCCGACCCCGACATCGAGCGCACTCGCGAGCGGATCATCCTCCCCGTGGACGGCTTCGACGCGGAGACGGCCGCCGCCAGCTGAGCAACGAACCGTTGTGCACAGTCCGATAACGAACGGCGCGCAGACGGTTTCGCCCGTGAGACGCAGAGTTATTCTGCCCTCATCCCCAAGATAGGCCGACAGGCACTAAGGAGTACCATGAAACGGCATCAGAAGCTGATGGGCATCGCTGCTCTCGGCGCCGCCTTCGCACTCGTCATGAGCGGTTGTGCGCCGGCAGGCAACGGCGGCGGCAACGGCGGCGAGGGCGACAGCCCCCAGACGGTCGAGGGCGCGGACTACAACCCGCAGCCTCGCGAGAACCTCGCTGAGGGCGGCGAGCTGCGCATCCCCGTCTCGAACATCGCCGAGCAGCTGAACTACTTCCACAGCGACGGTGACGCACGCGTCACGCAGATCGGCACGTGGTTCCGCCCGCAGATCCTTCTCATGGATCCGGACGGCACGGTCAAGAAGAACGACGCGTACCTCGACGACTACTCCTTCGGTGTCGAAGACGGCAAGACCGTCCTCCACTTCAAGGTCAACGAGAAGGCCGTCTGGAACGATGGCACTCCGATCGACGTGACGGCGTTCAAGGCCACCTGGATGGCTCAGAGCGGCGAGAACGAGGAGTACCAGCCGAACGCGACCGACGGCTGGAAGGAGATCGAGTCCGTCGAGGCCGGCGAGAACGACCGCGACGTCATCGTCACCTTCAAGGGCGAGTTCGCTTGGCCCGAGATGGTCTACTCGCAGCTCCTGCACCCCGCGGTCAACACCCCGGAGCTCTTCAACACCGCCTTCCTCGGTGACTGGCACCCGGAGTGGGCAGCCGGCCCCTACACCGTCGAGGACTACGACAAGACCGGTGGCGTCGTCACCCTCGTTCCGAACGAGAAGTGGTGGGGCAACGCTCCGCTGCTCGACAAGGTGACCTTCATCCAGATGGAGCCGACCGCGGCGGTCAACGCCCTGCGCAACGGCGAGGTCGACATGGCCGAGACCGGCAGCGCCGAGCTGCTCGCCCAGGTCGAGGGCCTCGACGGCGTCAAGACGTATAAGGGTCAGGCGACAGCGAACGCGATCTTCACGCTGAACTCCACGAACCCGGCGCTGTCGGAGCTCGAGGTCCGCAAGGCCGTCTTCGAGGCGATCAGCATCGAGCAGGTCAAGGACATCGTCTTCAACGGCCTGAACTACACCGAGGAGCCCGCCGGCTCTCTCACGCTGTTCTCGTTCCAGCCGAACTACGTGAACGCGCTGGAGGAGGCCGGCCGCAAGGACGGTGACACCGAGGGTGCGAACAAGCTGCTCGACGAGGCCGGCTGGGTTCCGGGTGCCGACGGCATCCGCGAGAAGGACGGCGTGCGCCTGTCGCTCGTCTTCCCGGTGCACTCCGACACGGAGACCGCGCGCGCTCGTTCGCTGGCCGTGCAGGCTCAGCTGAAGGAGGTCGGCGTGGAGGTCACGATCGACACCCGCCCGTCGGCGGACTTCGCCGAGGACTACACCACGCAGAACGGTGACATCTTCTTCCTCAACTTCACGTCGTCCGACCCGTTCGGTGCTGCCTGGTTCTGCCAGCTGTACTGCTCGGACAGCGGCCTGAACCTGTCGGGCACCGGCACCGAGGAGATCGACAAGATGATCCACGAGGAGCTGGAGACGATCTCCGACCCCGAGGAGCAGACCAAGAAGGCCATGGAGATGGAGGCCGAGATCTTCGCGAAGACCTGGGGCATCATCCCGGTCCTCAACGGCCCGGAGATCTGGACCGTCAAGGAAGGCCTTGCGAACCTCACGCCCGAGCCCTACGTGGGTCTCGACCTCTTCGGCATCACGCCGGTGGAGAACGTGGGCTACGAGAAGTAACTCCTACAAGCACTGACGCAATCGGTGCTGCTGAGCGGGGCCGGTGGGTATCCACCGGCCCCGCTTTCATGTCAGTGACTGGCGATATTCTTCCCGCGCACGTTCTTGCCGTCGTGGTGGTCCGCCGTTACGTTTACGGGACATCTGAAGAACGAGTCACTGGAGGGTGATGACGGTGAATCAACGACGAAACTCCGCAGCACGGCAAGCCATCTGTGGATTGGCTCTGGCGGTCGCGCTTGCGTTCGGGCCCGCCGTCTCCGCGAGTGCTGTAGTCGGAATCGCACCACCGGAGAACGGGGGCGGAGGCTACAACGGCAGCGTGGGTGGCTGGCCGATCAAGTGCATCAAGTACTGCGTCAAGCGGTAATGGATTGGCTCGACCTGAGCGGGGCCGGTGGGTATCCACCGGCCCCGCTTTCTCTATGCTGAGACAGTGACCGTGCAGATCGTTCTCGTGCACGGCATCCGCACGTCCGCGACGATGTGGCGCTCACAGCTCGCGTATCTCGAGGAGGCCGGGATCCCGGCGGTCGCGGTGGATCTGCCCGGACATGGCACCCGGATGGCGGAGGACTTCACGCTGCACGAAGCGCTGCACACGATCGATGCGGCTGTGCGCGATGCCGCCGCACGCGGACCGGTGCTGCTTGTCGGGCATTCGATGGGCGGCCTGCTCTGCCTCGCCTACGTCGGCGGTGCCGAGAAACCGCCGGTTGCCGCGCTGGTCGCGGCATCATGCACCGCGCTCCCCCGGGGCGCGGGACTGCGCGCGTACCGGATGATCGCGCGCGCGGTCGACCGGCTTCCCGACCGGGGCATGTGGATCACGAAGCGCATCCTCGATGCGACGATCCCCCTCGACACCCGGGCCGATTTCGCCGCCGGCGGCTACGCCCTCGACACGCAGGACATCGCGCTGAGCAACCTGGCCGCGCTCGATCTCGCGACCGCGGTCGAGCGGATCCGTGTGCCGCTGTGGTTCGTGAACGGCCAGTACGACCAGCTGCGCATCAACGAGGCCCTCTTCCAGCGGCTGGCTCCGCACGCGGAGCTGATCGTCGTCCCGCGCACGACGCACCTCGTGACCGCGATGCGTCCCGCGGTGTTCAATGCGGTGCTGCGTCTGGCGATCGCGACGGTCGACGCCGAGCAGGCGGATTCGACTGCGCACGTCTCGCCCGAGCAGTGAGCACGCCGCCCGCCAGCGAGAAGACCGCCGCCGCCGCGAACACGAGCCAGAAACCGCCGACCAGCGCCACGAGCCCTGCGCCGAGCACCGGTCCGATCAGCTGACCGAGCGCCGCAGTCACCGTGACGATGCCGAGATCGCGAGCGTGATCCTTCTCGTCTGGCAGCAGGTCGGCGGCGAACGCGAGTCCGACCGTCGAGAAGGCGCCATAGCCGATGCCCATGAGTGCGGCAGCCACCATCGTCGCCTCGAACGTCGGGACGATGACGATCAGAACGCCGGAGGTCGCCTGCACGAGCGTCGCGGCGACGGTGAGAGTGCGCCGGTCCCCGGAGCGGTCGGAGAGGATGCCGGTGAACACCGCCGCCAGCACGACGAACACCGTGTAGACGACGATGAGCAGCAGCAGGTTGTCCTGCGCCGTCACCGTGTCCTGATGCAGGCCGTGGAGCAGGAAGAAGAGGAAGAGTGCGGTGCCGAGCGCGTTGCCGATGTTCGTCACCAACCGACCCGACAGCATCCAGGCGAAGTCTCGGTCGCGGAGCGAGGCGAGGAGCGGGCCGCGTCGCTGCACCGCCACGACCCGCGCGGCAGCGGGAGGATCAGGGAGGAGCAGGGCGGCTGCGGTGCCGGCGACGGCGATGATCACGGCCAGCAGCAGGTAGCCGTCGCGGGTGCCGAGCCCCAGGAGCACGACCACCCCGACGCCGAGCACGATACCGACCGCCTGGCTGGACCCGACGGCGGCGGATGCCGAGCCCCGCTGCGTCTCGGGGAGCTGGTCGGCGATCAGCGCGGTGAAGGCGGCCGAGGAGACCGCGATACCGACGGAGACGCCGACCCATGCCAGACCGACAGCCCATGGGCCTTCGGCGAAGCCCGTGACCACGAGGGCCGCGGCCGTCAGCAGCGCTCCCCCGAGCGCCCACGGTCGACGCCGGCGCCGGCCGGCGCCGGCGCGGTCGGAGAGCGCACCGGCGACCGGACCCGCGACGACGCCCGCCAGCCCGCCGATGCCCAGGACGAATCCCGACGAGACCACCCCGCGGATCCAGTCATCCTCGGGCGTGTCGAGCTGAAGCGGGAGCAGGAGCTGCACCGGGGTGAGCTGCACCATCCAGATGGCCAACCAGGCGACTGTGAACAGCGTGATCCAGCGGGCTCCCACACGAGCGCTGTCGGTCATAAGGTCGATTGTGCACCCGCGTCCGCCCGTTTAGGGGGAACGCCTCGACTGCTGGTAGACTCGACTCTTGGCTTGCGTGTGGGTTCTTCCCTCACGACCGCCGCGCGGAAGCCCTCTTCTTCTGCCGGCACTCCGAACAACCTCCGTACAGAAAGCGTCCACACGTGGCAAACATCAAGTCGCAGATCAAGCGCAACAAGACCAACGAGAAGGCGCGCGAGCGCAACAAGGCCGTCAAGAGCGAGCTCAAGACGCACATCCGGGCCGCCCGCACCGCTATCGCCTCGGGCGACAAGGCCGCTGCCGAAGCTGCCGTGAAGAACGCGTCCCGCAAGCTCGACAAGGCCGTCAGCAAGGGTGTCATCCACCAGAACCAGGCTGCGAACCGCAAGTCGGCGATCGCCAAGCAGGTCTCCGCTCTCTGAGCATCGACCACTGAGAAAGGGCCCGTCTCGATGAGACGGGCCCTTTCTCGTGCGCGCGGAGTCAGCGCGGGCGCGACGTCGGTCAGCCGGCGGGGGTCTCCACCGGCTCGCCCGGCTCCCCCACCGGCTCGGCCGGGACATCCAGGGCGGACGGGTCTTCCAGGTCGAGGCCGCCGAGCGGCTCCTGCTGCCACCCGACGAGGCGCCACCCGTCCTCGGGGGTGCCGTCGATGACACACATGCCCGTGTTGTAGAGGCGCCAGTGCACGGCGTCGTCGAGATCGATGCCGTCGAGTCTTGCGGCGGCCCACACGCGGATCGCGGCGCCATGACTGACGACGACGGCCGCTCCGTCGACGTTGCGGGATGCGACGTGGGCGATCGCGGCGTCGTAGCGCGCGAGGAACTCCGTGCCGCTCTCGCCGCCCTCGATCGCGAAGTCGAGTTCGCCGGTGAGCCAGCGCCGCGCGGCATTGACATAGCCCTCGATCGCCTCTCGGTCGCTGTGCATCTCCCAGCGGCCGGCGGAAATCTCTTCGAGCCCTTCGACGACCTCGATGGCCAGCCTGCGATCTTCGGCGAGCGGAGTGGCGGTGAGCTGTGTGCGGACGAGCGGCGAGGCGTAGATCGCGTCGACGCGCTCGCCGGCCAGAGCCGCCGGGATCGCCGATGCCTGAGCATGACCGAGCGGGGTGAGGCCGGGCCCCGGACGCCCGGTGTCGAGCGCGCCGATCACGTTGCTCGGCGTCTGTCCGTGGCGGATGAGCAGCAGTCTCATGATTCCTCTCCGAAGGGACGTCGCGTGGCGATGACGGTCAGCATTCGTTCCAGGGCGAAGATCGGGTCGCGCGCAGCACCCTTGACATCGGCATCCGCCCGCGCCGTCGCCTGGATGGCGAGCCCGAGCGAGTACTCGTTCCACCCCGCGAGGTCGCGACGGGCGCGGTCGACCTGCCAGTCCTTCATGCCGAGTCGCTGGGCGAGCTGACGGCTCGGCTCGCGGTTGCCTGCGACGCGCGCCATGGTGCGCAGCTTCATGGCGAATGCGGCGACCATGGGCACCGGGTCGGCGCCCGACGCCAGTGCGTGCCGCAGCGCGACGAGAGCCTCGCCATATCGTCCGGCGATCGCGGTGTCGGCGACGACGAAGGCCGAGACCTCGACTCGGCCGCCGTAGTACTTCGTGACGACCTCTTCTGTGATGTCGCCCTCGACGTCGCCGATCAGCTGCTGGCAGGCGGCGGCGAGCTCGGTGAGATCGTCGGCGAACGCCGAGACGAGTGCCCGGAGCGCTGGCGGGGCGATGCGCTTCTTCGCGGCCTTGAACTCGCCGGCCGCGAAGTCAACCCGGTCACCGTCGCGCTTGATCGCGGGGCAGGCTATCTCGATGCCCTCCCCGGTGCCCGCTCTGACGGCGTCGAGCAGCTTCTTGCCACGCACACTCGCGCCGGTGTGGCGCAGGATGACCGTCGCGCCCTCCTGCGGGTGCTCGAGGTACGACACCGCCTCCTGGATGAAGGCGTCGGTGCACTTCTCCACACCGGCGATGCGCACCACCCGGGGTTCGCCGAACAGCGACGGGGAGGTGAGCGAGAGGAGAGTTCCCGGCGCATAGTCGTCGGCGCGGACGTCGGTGACTTCGAGGGCGGGATCTTCGGCCCGCAGGTAGTCGCGCACACCCGCGATCGCGCGCTCCGCGCAGACCTCTTCGGGGCCGGAGACAAGCACGATCGGAGCGGGTCGCGGATCGCGCCAGGAGACCTGCGGGATCTTGGCCGACGACGCCGCCCCTCGGGAAGGAGTACGCGCAGCAGCCATGGATTCAGCCTACCGGGGGCCACCGACATGAGACCCGGCGCCGGGGGGCGGTTGCACAGCCACCCTCGCATCACAGCCCGGTGGCACAACGGTGCGGTGGCAGAGCGGTACAGCGACAGCGGTGCGGTCGCACAGCGCATGAGGCCTGAGAGAGCGCCGCGCTCGACCGACGCGGGCGTGATCGTGCCGCGCGCTCGGACCTCGCACGGGCACGGCCGTCGGACGTTTCAGGCGGCGATGTCGTAGCGGGCGCGGCCGCCGAGGCGTGGTGTGCGGGTGGGGTCGACGGTGGCGGGTGGGATGAGCCAGACCCGTCCGGTGGTGCCGGTGCCGTCGATGCGGATGTCCCACCCGTTGTCGTGGATGCGATGGTGACACGACTCGCACAGCAGCACCCCGTTGGCCAGGTCGGTCGGACCGGTATCGCGCTGCCACCATCGGAGGTGGTGGGCTTTGGTCATCTGTGGTGGGAGTGCGCACATGACGCATCCGCCGTCGCGTTCGACCAGCGCGAGGCGCTGCGCCCGGGTGAACAGTCGTTTCTCCCGGCCCCAGTCGAGGATCTCGCTGTCGGATCCGAGGACCACGGGGATCACTCCCCCGCTGGCGGCGATGCGCCGGCAGGTGCTGATGCTCACGGGCCGGTCGGTGCCGTCGATCGTCGCGACCCCGGTGCCGGCGGTCAGGTCCTCCAGCCCCACCCGCACGATGACGGTCGCGCCGGTGACCGGCATCCCCCCGTTGTCGCAGGCGATCGCGTGCTCGCAGATCGCGGTGAGCGCATCGGCCTGGATCATCGCGACGGTGCGGTGATCCGCATCCCCCGCCTCCGCATCGGGCGCCTGGGTGCGCGCCTGGAACGTCGCTCCCACGAACGCGTGGATCGCCGCCGTGATCGGCGCCCCCGACGCGATATCGGTCTGCAGGGTCAGGTGCAGCGACCCGTCACGCTCGAACATCGTCAGCGACCGCTGCGACCGTGCCTGCTCCTCCCGCGGGGCGACCCCGTCCGGATCCAGCCACGCCTCCGCCCGCGCGACGAGCTTTCGCACCTCGTCGAGCGACAGCCCACCCGCCCGCTCCACCAGCAACCGCTCCGCCTCGCCGATTCGCCCGGCATCCACCTTCAGCCGGGCACGGTCCAGCATCGAAACGATCACCGCCGCACCCGCCGCACTCACCTCCCCCGCGCCGAGCGCCGCCTGCACGAACGGGTACCGCGGCGGCAACGCCTCCCCCAACAGATTCGCCCGCGGCGCGGTCGCCTCACCGACCTTCACCAACCGCGACGCGTCACCGGTCGACCCTCCCGTCGTCGCGGCGATCATCGTCGCAGGCGTGCGGAACCCCCGCTGCTTCGCCAAACCCTCCGCACCCAGCTCCGGCCGCGACTCCCGCGCGATCCCCGCCGCCACCTCCGCATGCAACCCGTCCAACCGGCGCTGCACCACACCGATCGCCCGATGCGCAGCCACCAGCTGCGCCCGAGATAACTCCGAACCGCTCTCCGCATCCGCCCACGCCTCATCAAGGCACTGAACGGCCTCGAAGAGCGGCGCGAGGTGGGGACTGGTCATGTCCCCAGTTTAGTAACTATGTTCGAATCGAACTTGATATGCCGATACTGAACAAGCGGATGTCCGATCACGAAGACCCTCTTTCCCTCCAGATCTCGAATCCTCCCGCTCCGGTGCCTACCAGCACCCGACCGTCCAGATCTGTGCGCAGCACGGTTGTGCCCGCTGCCTCGAGCATCGCGAGCGCCTCGTCTCGGGGATGTCCGTAGTCGTTGTCCGCGCCCACGCCGATCAGCCCAATCGTCGCCGTGATCTCTTCGTACAACGCCGGCGCCTGGTCACCGCTCCCATGGTGCGACACCTTGACGACCGGGTAGACGCCACGCACCCGACGAGACCTCAGCAGCATGCTCTGCGACTCCGCGGAGAGGTCACCGAGGTAGAGCGATCGTGGCACTTCTCCACCTTCGATCTCGAGCACAACGCTGAGATCGTTTCCCGGGGGGAACGCCTTCTCGTCTCGCGCAGGCCACAGCACACGCCACTGAGCACCACCCAGATCACCGCCCACTCCCGCGTGCACCTCTTCGACCATCGCGCCGCCTGCGGCCAACCGCTTGAGCGTCTTCTCGTCGGTGATCTCGCTCGGAGGGCCATGCACCACCGAACCCACCCGGCCCTGAACAGCATCGACACCGCCGACATGGTCGAGGTCGAAGTGCGTCAGCACCAGCAGATCGAGACGGCCGACGCCCAGCGCGCGAAGGCACTGGTCCAACAGCGCCGGGTCCGGACCGGTATCGATGAGGGCGACCTCGTGCGCCGATCGCACCACCACGGCGTCGCCCTGCCCGACGTCGCACATCGCGATCGTCCACCCTGTGGGAGTGGTCATGACAGCCAGCGGACCGGAGAGCACGACATGCGAGGCGCCGAGGCCCAACGCCGCGGACAGCACCGAGACGGCGATGGCGCGAGGCACTCGGAGACGGTGTCCATGCCCGCCGACGACGACTGCGACCGCACCGCTCATCCCTGCCACGACGAGGGCGCTGATCACACCGGGCGGGACCGCCAGCTCGGCGAACGGCAGTCGCGCCGTCGCATCCGCGGTCGCAGCGATCCACGACGCCGGGAGCCAAGCCGACGCAGCGAGGATGTCCGCGAGCACCGGCACCGGAGCGAAAAGGCAGGCGAGCAGACCGATCACCGTGGCGACGGGCGCCGCCGGCGCGGCGAGCAGATTCGCCGCGAGTCCTACGAGGGACTGTTTCTCGGCGAACAACGCGATGATCGGACCGCAGGCGAGCTGAGCTGCTAGGGGGACGGCGATCGCAAGAGCGAGGGGCACCGGCATCCACCGGGCGAGTCCTCGCGACAGAATGGGGGCGAGCAAGATCAGCGCACCGGACGCGACCACGGAGAGCGCGAAGCCCGGCGTCGACGCGAGCCAGGGATCGACGATGAGGATGCCGGCCGCACTGAGCGCCAGCATCCCCGCTCCGGCGCTGGGCCGCCCGATAAGGAGAGAGATCATGGCGACCCCCGCCATCACACCGGCTCGGATCACACTCGGCTCCGGCGTGACGAGGATCACGAACCCCGCCAGTGCAAGCGCTGCGAGCAGGATGCGGAGCCCACGCCCCGCGCCGCACAGCGATGCCAACCAGAACACAGCCCCGACGACGATCGCGCAGTTGGCGCCGGACAACGTTGAGGTTGGAGGTGGGTGGTTATGGCCGTGCCTCAGCATTGCAAGGATCGGTTGTCTCTATCATCGGGACACGGAGCGTCCCCCGCGATGGCAGTCGACACTCGATGCAAGTGTCGAGGAGGCGTGCCTCGCGATGCGGCTGTAAAACGACTCCGCGGACTCCCGTTCATTCGAGGGATTCGTGGTTCCCATGCACTCGGCTTAGTTGTATCTCCTTCACGCCGAACTCCTGCGCGATGGCGTCGGCTACCGGTACTGGGATTCGGGGGTTCGCGGGCTGCTGGCTCGTGTAGAGCAGCCGGCAGACTCGCCATACGGCCGCACTGCGGGTTCATTGAGGAGTACGCCTAGCACGCACGAGCCTGGCCTGAGTCCACGCGGGACGACTGTGTCGGTGCATGATGAGACGATCAGACCTAGCGTGACGGATGTGACGGATGAGCCTTACGGCGGTGCACCCTCACAGCTCGGTCAATCGGGCTACGCTCAGTGAGACGAAAGGGTGAGTTGACCATGGCCACGAACAGCGGGATCGAGTGGACCGAGGTCACCTGGAACCCCGTCACCGGGTGCGATCGTGTCGCAGCAGGTTGCGACAACTGCTACGCCCTCGCGCTCGCAAAGCGCCTCAAGGCCATGGGCGCGGAGAAGTACCAGAGCGATGGCGACCCTCGGACCTCGGGCCCGGGATTCGGAGTGACCACCCATCCCCGGTCGCTGGCGCAGCCATACCGGTGGCGCACGCCGAAGGTCGTCTTCGTCAACTCGATGAGCGACCTGTTCCACGCCAAGGTCCCGCTCGGCTTCATCCGGGACATCTTCGACGTCATCCGCGATACTCCGCAGCACACGTACCAAGTGCTCACCAAGCGCGCTCACCGCATGGGCCGGATCGCGGAGAAGCTGGAATGGCCCGATAACCTCTGGATGGGCGTGTCGGTCGAGTCCTTCGATGTCGTCGACCGGATCGACCACCTTCGCGCCGTCCCGGCGGCCACTAGGTTCCTGTCCTGCGAGCCGCTCATCACCGCGCTGCCCGAGCTCGATCTCGACGGGATCGACTGGGTGATCGCCGGCGGCGAGTCAGGCCCTCGCGCGCGCCCCATGGACCCGGCCTGGGTCGAGGACATCCGCGACCAGTGCGTTGATGCCGGGGTGTCCTTCTTCTTCAAACAGTGGGGCGGACGGACACCGAAGGCGAACGGCCGGCAGCTCGGCGGCCGCACCTGGGACGACATGCCTCTGCTGGCCACCGCCCTGGCTTAGCCGCCAGCTTTGCGGATGACGTGTTGGTGCGGCTTGTTGCCTTTGGCCACGAACTCGACATCGCCCGACTTCACGAGTGCGCGCAAGGCTGCTGTGAACGCCGTCTCCTTGGCCTCGCCATAGAGGTCGCCGTAGACGCCGATGACGTTCTTGACCACCGGTTTTGGCTGGCCGTCGGCGAGTAGAGCGCGGAGATTGCCGGTGATCCGCTCGATTGCCGCGGCGTGCTCTTGCTCAATCTGCTCGGCGACTGGATCGTCCCAGTCCATCGGCAGCATGTCGTCGGTCGCCGCGTAGTCCGATCCGAGGAACTCGAGCCACTTCTCGCGTGCCTTCGCGGCGGCCACGCCGAATACCCAGAAGCCATGCGGGTCCTGGGTGAGGAAGATCAGATAGTAGACAGGCTGGTGATGGGTCTTGCGCCGGACCGGGGCGACGACGAATCCGTAGTTGGTCCCTGCGGCAAGACGCCGGGCGTACTCGTAGGCAACAGCCTCCGCCGCGGACTCCCAGTTCTGCTCACCTGACTCTTTGTGAGCTTGCAAAGCGACGTCCCGCCACCAGTTACCACCGCACACCCTGTCGGCCTGAGCCACGCCGCCGAGGTCGAACTGGCCCTTCTTCAACTGCCCTCCGGCACGGCGTATGAGGTCTGCGCTGAAGTTGAGCAGGATCTCGGTGCGCGGCCACGTGCCACGCTTGCGGAGAACGTCCTTGATCGAATCCATGGGCAGTACTGCCCCGCAGGGATCGAGGAAGACGAACAAGCTGGCCCCAGCAGAGTGTTGAAGCATCCCTGAGAGATGGTTTCCGCAGTCGTCGTTGTGGCTGTCGATGCGAATGCCGCGGGCGCGGTACTCGGCCGCCACCGATTCAAGGGATTCGTAGTCCTTCGCGGCTCGTTCGACGAGGAGAAGGTCGATCTGCGTGGTCGACTTGACCTTCTGCGCGGCGATCATCATGTGCTCGGCAGAGCCGGCCTCACCGGTGTCGAACCGTCCACGGCCGGCAAAACCGTCGAACAGCACGCAGCGCTTTGGGCTCAGCCTGCTGGCGGTCATCGTGGCGAACCTGATGACGTACTGCTCGAGGATCCCATGCTTGTAAACCGACTGGGGCTTCGGGCTGTCCAGCAGCCCTGCGTCCGTTCCCGTGGGCATCGTCGCCTCCTCACCCGATGACGGGAGCTACTTGTTGCCCTTGGCGCGGTTGTGCGTCTGGCAGAGCATCGTCAGGTTGGAGATGTCCGTTGCCCCGCCCTTCGACCAGGCCGTCACGTGGTCGGCGTCCATCTCGTTCTGCTTGTAGATCCGAGACTTGTTGCTGTCGCTGCCGATGGCGCACAGCGGGCAGTTGGACACGCCGTCGGCCTTAGCCTTCTGGGTCTGCTGCTCATAGGCGACGCGCTTGTCCTTGTCGTCGAACAGGCGGATCGCCAGCAGCTGAGGCCGCTTCTCGCCGCCGAGCAGGTACTCGTAGATGCCCTTGGCGTTGCGCACGGCGGTGTCGCCGCGCAGCTCATTGACGTGGCCCTCGATCTTTGCGGGACTGTAAGACGTGCCGTGGTGCTCCTCGTACAAGCGGCCCCACTCGAGCCCGCGCATCTCCCTGTCCGGAGGACGGGTGAACACGCTGCTGACCCAGTCGATGACCGACGTGAAGTAATTCTTGAGTTCGTTGATGTCGGCGTCGTGCCGGTACTGGGCGAGGTACGAGTCGACGCTTTTCCCCTGCGACGAGGCCACCCAGTCAAGGGCGACCGCGAGGACCTCCTGGCGCTTGGGGTCGCCGTTCACGTAGGACTGCCACTTCTGCATGTTGGTGTTGTTCGAGTTGCTGTACTCTGCCTTGGCCTTGGTGATGAAGGGGCCGGAGTAGACCGCGTTGAGAAGCTCCTGCTTGTTCAACGGGACGCCGACGATGTTGATCGTCTGGAACCAGGCCTTGATCTCGTCCTCGCTGCCGTCGCACTCGTAGATGTCGAGCCGGGTCTCGAGGATCCTGGCCTGCAGGTCCTTGGGCAGCGACGAGAACGTCTGCTCCTTGCCGTTGAGCTTGATGGCGAACTTGCCGGTCACGAAGCGCCCCACGCTCGTGATGCGCTGCTGTCCGTCGAGGACCTCCAGCATGGAGCCTTCGTCGTTGAAGTAGATCAGGCCGAGTGGGTACTCCTTGAGTAGCGAGTCGATGACCGCGACGTCACGCTTACCGTCGTTGTAGATGTAGTTGCGCTGGTACTCGGGCTGGATGACGAGCCTGCCGCCGAGCCCGAACAGCCCCTTGCCCTCGAGCTCGTTGTACACGAAGCCTTCGAGGATCTCCTCGACCGTGTAGTGCTTCAGCTGGGTCTTCACGGCGACGCGCCCTTCTTCCGGATCAGCACTCTCATGTACGGGACGACCGGACGCCCGGCGTTGTCGTAATAGCAGAGGTCCGGGTGGCCCACGCTGATCTGCCCTGTCTGCCCGGACGCGTAGTAGTCGTCCACGAACTCCTTCGACATGCCTCGAGTCTTCGCGTACCTGCTGAGATCCACGATCTCGAACTGATCCGGGTTGAACTTGTCGAGGAAAGTGATCGGGACGCCCATGACGCCGTCGAAGTCGCTCGGGATGGCATCGGTGTGGGGGACCTCGATCGCATCGAAGTTGTCGTACTTCTGATAGCTCACGCTGCCGCCGAGGCTCTTGATGAGCTTCCTGTTGAACTTGAGGTTGTCGGCCATGGTCATCAGTTGCATCGGCTCATGGCGGCGGCCGTGCTCTATGTTCGTGAACCAGCACGAGTTGCCGAGCCGTGTGTAGTCGTTCTTCTCGTCGGACGGGTAGCCCATCCGCTCGGCCTTGGCCCGGTCCGCTTCCTTCACGACAGCGCCCTTCGGGACCCCGAACACCATGTCGGTCGCGTTAGCCGTCGCGCCCTTCCACACTTGGTTCGCCTTGATCAGCGGGAAGACCTGGCTGTATGTAACGGCATTTTGGTTTCCGATGATGGAGAACCTCTTGTCGCCTTCCATCAGCCAGGCGATGAATTCCCGGAACAGGCTGAACGGCGGGTTGGTGATGACGATGTCGGCCTCGTCGCGCAGCGCGGTCACCTCGGCGCTGCGGAAGTCGCCGTCCCCCTCGAGATACTCCCACTGCAGATCGTCTATGTTGATAACGCCGTCGTCGTTGAGGTCCGTGCGCTCGAGGACGAACTTCTTCCCGTTGGCGTGGGTCTTGGTGGCGTCGAACTTCGGGTCGTCGAGCTCGAAGAGCGTGGGCTCATAGGAGAAAAGGGCTGGATTGCTGTCCGGCGCATAGGAGGTGGAGATGAGCTTCTTCAAGCCGAAGTCGGCGAAGTGGAGAGCGAAGAATTTCGCGAAGTTGCTCCACTCCGGGTCGTCGCACGGCAGGAGCACAACCTGGTCCCTGAAGACGTCGGGGTCGAACTCGAGGTACGCGTTCATCTCCCGCTCAATGTCGGCCCACTGCGTGTAGAACTCGTCGTTCTTCGCCGCCTTCGCCGCGGTGAGGCTCGAGGTGCGATTGGCGACGGTCGACATGTACTCCCCCAGGGACCCGGTGCACCACCGGGAGGCGGGGCGCTTCTTGGTGACATGCTATCGAAGGTGGACGACATTCCCGGGCAGCGAAGGCACCTCGCTGCGGCACCCACCGTGCTGATGCCTCAACGCCTAGGCGGTCCAGTCGCCGCAGTCAGTCCCGACTCGAGGCACTCGCCCGATCCAATACTGCCGAAGAAGCAAGCCCTGTCTCTCGGCAGGAGGGATCGCCGGCTGCCCACAACGCAATAGAGTCGTGCTGATGCCCCAACTTGAGACCGCCCGTGTTCGTGAGTACCTCCGCGTGTCGCTCGACCGTTCAGGCACGGGTAAGAGTCCTGACCAGCAACACGATGAGATAATCGCCGAAGCGCAGGGCCGTGGCTGGACCGTTCATCCCTCCCCTTATCGCGATGACAACCGAAGCGCCAGCCGTTACGCTCGACGGCAACGTGAGGGCTTCGCTCAGCTGATCTCAGATCTCGAAGACTATGCGTTCGACGCCGACCTACTCGCTATCTGGGAATCGAGCCGTGGCTCTCGCCGCACCGGCGAGTGGATCGACCTTGTAGACCTTTGCCGCGAACGCGGCGTCAGCATCTGGGTCCTGACACACAATCGCGTCTATGACCCGGCTAACGCTCGAGACCGCCGTAGCCTCCGTGAAGATGCTTCCGACGCCGAGTACGAGTCAGACAAGACCAGCGAACGACTGCGTCGCGATATGCGTGCAGCGGCAAAGCGAGGTCGACCCCACGGCAAAAACGTCTATGGGTATCAACGGGTCTATTCGGTGACCGCCAACGGAACCAAAGTGCTGGACAAGATCATCGAGCATCCGGACCAAGCCTGGGTCGTCAAGGAAGCGGCGGCGATGGTTCTTGCCGGACGCTCCTACTATGACATCGCTGCGACGTTCAACGAACGTCAGATCCCGCCGCGACGCCCCGCGCGCTCGGAGCACCGACAGTCTCTGGGGTGGACCGCTACGGCTGTGAAGCAAATGTTGACTATGCCTGTATACATGGGGCAGCGAGTTCACAATCCCCGCGAAGGAGAGGCTGCAACGTACGACGGCATCTGGCCGGCGCTGATCGAACCGGACGACTGGCAGCGCCTCCAGTCTGCGATGACATCACGCGGATCCAAGTCGAACAACTGGCCCGCTACCCATCTGCTGTCCGGGATCGCTCTCTGTGGAATCTGCGGCGCCCGGATGCGGGCGGGAAAGCAGAATGCTGGCACATCGAAGATCGACGAAGACGGCAAGGTCATCCCCCGGCCTCGCTACTACGCCTACAACTGCATCGGCACGCCGGGACGACCCGGATTCCACGTCTCGATGCGCGAAGAGCATCTCGACCTGCTGGTTACCGAGCTAGTCCTTGCTCGCCTCGAACGCCCTGACTTCCTCGCCACCCTTGGTGGGCAAGACGAGGAAGTGGACGCCGAGCGGAAGTCGATCGTCGACGAGATCCGGGGTCACGAGCAATGGCTCGAACAAGTCGCGGTGGAGGCCGAGCAGCGTCGGGATCTGCGTATGCTCACTGAACAGCGGGACCTCGTCGAACCGAAGATTGAGGCGGCGCAGAAGCGGCTCGAATCACTTGCAGGCGCTGACCCTCTCATCGTGGAACTCGTCCGATCCCGGCAGGTCCGAGATACGTGGGCAGAATGGACAGATAAGGGCGACATCGTTCGTCAACGTCACGTCATCCGCGAACTGATCGTGCCTCGGGTGCACCGAGTGCCGGCGGAGGCTGTAGGCAGGCGCGGTTTGAATCCGGAGCGAGTGACGTTCGACTGGCGCTGATGAATAGGCGCGCCTGCGACCTCAACCCTCATAGCAAGTTGGCTTCGCGAGCCCGGACGATCCAGTTCGTCGCGGTCCGCGCATGCAGACCAAAGGTTTCAGCTACCGCCTTCGCCGGCGGATACCTGACAACGCTCGCAAGTCGGTAAACCGTTCCCACATCGGCCACATCAACGCTGCTCCCTTTCCCGCCCCCGAGCGGTGGCCGGTACTGCCGAAACTCTGGGGCAACAAAGGCAACGACGGCGTCCGAAAGCGCATCGCCATCAAGTTGAAACGTTCGCGGAAGCACCCAGCGCATGACGCTCAGCGGAGCCACCGCGCGTAACAGGGTTCCGCTGACCTCAGCCCCGTGCGCCGCCGTAACCGTCACCCTGCGCAGGCG
This sequence comes from Microbacterium hydrocarbonoxydans, assembly GCF_023715885.1. GTDB lineage: Bacteria > Actinomycetota > Actinomycetes > Actinomycetales > Microbacteriaceae > Microbacterium > Microbacterium hydrocarbonoxydans_C. The sequence goes on from NZ_JAMBOY010000004.1 coordinate 339,490, forward strand.
GTAACTTCCTCGAGCATCCTCAAGGTGCGCTTCTACCTCGAGGACCGAACCGTCCCAACCATCGCTCTCGCTCCCCTGTACGCCGGGCAGGTTCGTCAACTGCCCCCAGGCACGAACAGTCGCGGGGGCGGACACCCCCGGGTGGACGACATAGCTATCTGAGCCGAGGTCGATACTCCACCCTCGTTCCTCGATGTCTGTCTCCGGTGTAATCGGCATGACGACCACTGTAGTGGTTCCCCTGCTTGACGGAGGTAGGAAATGGATGTAATGTAACGAACACAACAGAAGAACGAACCGGCGGAGCCATCATTTAACTTCCATCGTGGCCGGAACACTCAGTCCCGTCGCGGCGGCCTCTTCGGGACACACAATGACAAGGAGTGTTCCGTGGGATCCACCGATTCAACGACACCAACGCACGAAACTCTGCTGAGCGCGTTTACCGTAGCTCAGGCCGAGGACATCACTGGCCGATCCGGCTTCGTCCTCCGCGCGGACATCCGAGCAGGCAAGCTGGCTGCATACAAGTTCGGCGGGCTCTGGCGGATCCTGCCTGCGGACCTTGAGGCATACCGTTCGAAGCTCGTAACGCCGTCACGGAGCGCCCGATGAGCGCGGGCGTGATGGAGCGCATCCAAGGGCCGTCGATCATGCACGATGCGGACAGCATCCGCGTTTGGGCCCGGGATCGAGCAGCTGCCGCTCCCCCGCTGTCGCAACAACAATCGCTGCGTCTACGGGGCCTGTTCTCTGGAGGTCGCAGCAAGTGACTAACAACGAGATCCGCCCCAGCGCGGAAAACACTGAGGCGGAAGAGACACTTGGCGGCGTCGCTTTCGATTCTATCGACGATCAGGCACAGACGACCAGCGCGAGCATGGGTCAATCACAGCCGGGACCTCGGGCGTCTGTAGAGACCCTTCTGCAGCGAGTGGTCGCGGCCTATCTCGATTCGATCCGCAGTCGAGTAGACGTGAGTCTGCAGGAAGTACGCGACAGCGTGCTCAGCCGGGCGAATGCAGAGATCGGCCTTGAGAACTTGGCTCGCAAGGGTACTGCGGCACCGCCTATCCCCAAGCGGCAGACACTCGACGAGTACACCGTGGTGAAGATCCTCTTGGCACGGTACCCCATCATCAAGATCGACCTGACAAACGGTCACGGCGGCGAGAACAACGGCGTCCTGGCGATCTACGAAACTGACGGAGCGCTCGAAGGCGTGTACAACAGCAGCGAAGCGCGGCTGAAGGCACTGATCAGTGAACTCAAGCCATCCGCCAGCAATGCCGGTGTCGAATCCACACTGAAGCGCATGCACACGCACGCACCCGTGAGGAGACGCACGCTGGAGCCTCATCTCATTCCGGTGGAAAACGGTGTGTTCGACCATGCCAGGCAGGAACTGCGGCCGTTCAGCGAAGACTGGGTGTTCCTCTCGAAGATCCAGTCTGAGTACGACGCCAGCGCGCAAAGCCCACGCATCACGCAGCCCGATGGCACCGAATGGGAGATTGAGGCTTGGTTCCAAAGTTTGTCAGACGACGAAGGGGTGCCCGAACTCCTCTGGCAAATCGTAAGCGCGGCTATCCGACCGTTCGTGAGGTGGGACATGTCCGCCTTCCTCATCGGGCCAAAGGGCAATGGCGGTAAGGGAACGTTCCTAAAGTTGCTCGCTAGTCTCCTAGGCCCAACAGCGTTCACGTCGATTCCGCTGACATCGTTCGGTGACACCTTTGGGCTTGCCGATCTCATCACCAAGAACGTCAACCTCGTCGATGAGAACGAAGTGGGTGCATTCGCCACGCGGCTCGCACTCTGGAAGGCGTGCGTCACAGGAGACCCCATCAAGATCGAAGAGAAGTATGTCAAAGCGGTCCGGATGCGGTGGTTTGGGTTCGAGGTCCAGTGCTACAACGAGATGACCCCGAGGGTCAAGGACAAGTCTGCGGCTATGGCTCGCCGCATGCTTCTCGTGCCGATGGTGAAGAACTTCAAGGGCATCGAGAACAAGGACATCAAGGACAAGTACCTCACTGACCCGGCCGTACTCAGATACGTACTCAAGCGAGCGCTGCAGATGACTCACGAGTCATTCGACGTTCCACTCGTGTCCCAGCAGGCACTCGACCGATGGTTCGCCGCAAACAATAAGGTCGTCGGGTGGTGGCAGGAACACAAGGATGACTTCGTGTGGGACCTCCTGCCGTGGGCGTTTCTCTACGACGCGTACAAGGCGTGGTATGCCAACGTCGAGCCGAGCGGAACCGTCGAAGGCCTCAGTCAGTTCACCGAATCTCTCAAGGATCACTTGCACAGCTCATCGGAATGGGGCGTCACGAATACATCCGTACGCCCCGGGACCCGCATGTCCACTCCCGAGCTGCTGATCGACCAGTACAACCTGACGGCCTGGATGAACCCCGCATACACAGGAGCCGATCCGGCCAAGCGATCGATACCCGCTTTGAAGGCGAACTACAAAGGGCTCCTTCGCCAGACCCAAGTGCTCGCAGCCGGCGGGAAGGATGATGACAAGTGAACCGCAGGTCGATCATGAACTCGAGAACTGCACAGCAGGTTGGCCGCGCAACACCAGCCGGTCGGGCGCCCCGTTCAACTCGTCCGCAGCCGCTCGCACGGTTTGCGTTCTCGCACTGCCCCGCAGGGCGCCAGGAGCTTCTGACGAGCGACGCAGACACAGAAGTGTATGGGGCCTACATTTTTGACCGGCGCGAAGAAGAAAGATGCACCCCGCAGCAACTTCGCGGCTGGTGTCCGTATGAGCGCCAGGAGATCTCCGCGGGAGAGCCAGAAGAGGCTTTGTGGCTTGTTGCGTCGACGACAGAGCGGGTCACGAACGAGGTCGAAAGCAGCGAAGTATGAGTTTTACGATGACCTATGACGTGTCCCACAAGGTTGGGCGCGGAGGACACGCCAGGGCCTTTTTCAGGCACATCGCGAGGGACGTAGATCAGGCGGCCGGGTTCTCGTTCCGTCACGCGAACCGGAACATCGTTCCGGAACGGACCAAGCTCAACAGTACGTTTCTGAACGATGGTGAAGGCGGCTACCGGCGTCCTCAGTCGATCGACGGTCGGCCGCCGAGCGATGAGTTCCACGACTACCTGCAGCGGCGCCTGAGTACGGTCACGAGGCCTCTCCGCAAGGACGCGATCCTCGTTAGAGGCGTCGTGCTCCAGCTTGATCCGAAGTGGTTCGAGCAGTACAACCCCGACTGGCGCGAGGAGGGGTTGAATCGTCGAGCAGCCGAGTACACGCATGCTGCGATCCGCTGGGCGCGTGGCGAGTTCGGAGAGGAGAACATCATTGGCATGTCGATGCACCTAGATGAGGTGAATCCCGGGCTCCAGCTCATGATCACCCCCATCACGCCTGACGGCAGGCTTGCCCAGAAGGAATTCTTCAAGGGGCCGGCGGACCTCAAACGGCAACACCGGGAAGTACGGGACGCCGTGGCCGCTGCAGGCTACGACGTCGAGTATCGAGTTACCGAACGATCACGAGAGCACCTCAGCAGCAGCGAGTTCCAGGCCAAGGCGGACCGGCTACGTGATGCAACGAGAGCGCTCGAGTTCGAGCTCGATGTGAGCCTGCAGCGAAACAAGAGCCTCGCCAAGCGCTCCACCGCGCTGGATCAGCGAGAGATAGAGCTCGCGGAACGCGAGACGCAGGTCGCCGAGCGCCATCGGGAAGCTGCTGCCGCGCGAGCGAGAGCGGTGGATGAAGCTGCGGCGGCGAGAACCTCATCATTGCGCGCACGCGAGGCGCACCTGAAGGCAGAACGCGCTCGCGAAGAAGCTGCGGCCGAGCGCGATCGTTTGGCATTGAACAATCAGCGTCTCGACAGCCTCCCGCCGTTCTTTGAGCGCTGGCTTGACAGGACAACAGTTGCAGGGAAGCCGATTCGCACGCGGTTCGAAGCAGATCGGATCAAGATGCGTAGTGAGATCAAAGCGAAGCTCGGACCAGCTTCGACGCACGTCGAAAAGCCTCGAGACGCGCTCGAACTCTAGAGCTTGCTTAGAGGAGGCGCCGCCAGATTGGGCTGCGTCTCCTCAACGTCCCCGGCCGCTTCTACGCTGGCCGCATGACCAGAGACGAATTCCGATCGAAAGCTACTGCGCACCTGATGCCTCGCCCCTCGGAAGACGCGATGCGCGCGTTGGAGGATGCGATCGCCCGCCTCAATGGGGACGGTAACTACATCGCCCGGGCGCTGACCGAGTCGCTTCTTGCCGAACGCCCGATAGTCGACGAGCCGTCGTTATCCCCCGAGGAGATCGACTTCCTGATCACCTCCGGTGAGTTCACTCCCGAAGAATTCGACGACATCGAGCTACGAGTGCGTCGGGGCTCGTTACCCGCCATCGCGGCCAACACCCTCGTCGCGGGGCTGCACCGAAGCATGTCGGACGACGCCGTACGAGGCTTCTTGGATCTCAACAATCAGGAACTCGACGACCTGGTAACCGCGGGGAGACTCTACGCCGTCGATGTCGCGGGTCATCGCCGCTTCCCGTGGTGGCAGTTCAGCCTGTCGTCTCCCGGCAAAGTCTTGCCGCACCTGACCGAGATCATCGCGCTCCTCGGGAAGAAGCACTGGATCTCGGTCTCTGGACTGATGTCTACGCCCCAGGACACGATGGTGATTGAGGGCAAGCACACACCGGTGGAGTGGTTCCGTGCTGGCGGCGGAATTGATGCGCTTGAGGCGATCCTCGAAGCTCAGCGGTGGCGATGACGATTGCTTGTTTAAGAATCCAGTGTCGCGTATCGCTGCTCGCAGCTTCTTCGTTCGCAAGTAGGCCATCTGGGCTCTCCTTGGTCTCCAGCTGGCCTCGCAATGGCCTCACAGTGGACACCCGAATACAAGCAGGCCGCGGCGGTCTCTTCGCGGCTTCGAACAGGCCTTTCCGTGGCCACCTCGAGACCTGAAAGAGGCCACTCCGGCTTGTCTGGCCACCAACTGCGTTGAGTAGTGGACACCGGGAGGCCTCGTGGAGACCATGCGGGGGCCACCAGGAGACCATCCAGATCCATGTGTGATGAGCCCTGCAATCAGCCCACTACCGGAGCTGCGTCCAGCCGACGAGCATGTCTGCGGTCATCGCTAGATTCCGAGGATGAGTACAACTAGCAAGCCCCGCGTTCAAGCCCCGGACCCTGGCGATGACCTCACATCCGGAGTCACGGCATGAGTGTCCGCCGGATAGCTGGCCCGGCCTCGCTTTGGAGACTCGCGACGAAAAGTCTCGAACCGCTCCGTCCCGTAGAGTTCAGGTACGAGATGGATCTCGAGGATATTGTCGAGACCACACCAGGGCTGACCGGCGAGGACACCATGACCATCGGCCGACAAGTGAGAACGCCGGACGGTCACGTGCTCGACCTACTCAAGCTCAGGGCAACAGGCTCGACGATCACAACAGAGTGCAAGAGAGGCCGCGCGAAGGCCGATGCAGTCGGCCAGCTGGTGGCGTACGCGGCATGGGTCGACACCCTGGACCGCGTCGCGCTTGAGAGAATCTTCGAGGAGTACACGCGGAATCGTACGCGATCGCTGGGATCAGTGATGCCCACCCTCGCCGAAGCCTTCGAAGAGCATTTCGGCATCCCCATGCCCCTCACCTTGAATCAGACCCAGACGATGGAATTGGTCGCGGGGAGCGTCGACGTAGCCACCCTAAAGGCGGTGAGGCGACTGCGCGAGAACGACATCCCCATCAGCGTGCACGTCGTGAATAGCTACAGGAGTGCCGGCGAAACACTGGTGACTGTCGCCGAATGGATGGACGTCGAGTCGCCTTCAGAGCGCCCCATTAGCGTAGGTGCCCAGCTACAGGAGCTTCACATCGCAACTATGTCAGCAGTTGAGAACAGCACGAGTCGGCTTCTCAACCACATCGATCGCCAGAGACCTCGGCACGCTGGTCACGACGGTCCCTTTTTCACAAAGGGTGCGCACGCCGACATACTGTGCTTCGCACTGCTTTTCATGCCTCGCTTCACCACGTCGTACGTTCCATACTCGCTGCTCGAGGCGCTGTACGACGGGTGGGTCAACGAGCAAGCATCTCTCGGCGTCGAGCGAGTGAAGCCCGCGCACGGCTTTGCTCAGCAACTGAAGCACGCCATCAAAATGGTCGGCGGCTGGCGCTGGGACAGGAAGTACTGGGACGAGGATCCTTCCCTGGAGAACGAACGACTTCGCCTGCTCGCAGGCCGTTGGCCGATGCCGAAGCGCGGCCAATACCTCAGCGGGTACGCGCGCAAGTGATGGTGGCGAGTTAGTTGCATGTAGCGGGCGGTAGCGCAAGAACACCTACGAGCTACCGCCCAGCTACGCGCAATTTGCCAGTTGAACCGGGGTTTTTGTGAACTGTAGCTGAGTAGCCCTGAAATGGGACTGTCCGACAGCCACAGTAGCGATCAGCTGGAGACTACCCCTCCTCGTTGAGGACGACAGCCTCGAGCGAGCTACACAGCTACAACCATCATAAATTCCCGTTCGTGGGGCATTTCGGTCTTCAACTATGGCGCTACATCGCCGCTACCGCGTGGCTACGAATATCTCGACGGTGTTGATCGGCCGCTTTCTCAAGACCAGACTGTGCAGAACAGCCGTGCCCTTGGGATTCGCCTCAGACGCCACTCCAACAAGCCGCCAGAGGAAGAGGATGGATCATCAGCAGCCTTTAGGTTCATCAGAAGCCGCCCGTGCTCTTGCTCTTGTCAAGAAAGGGCAACAGCTCGGAGGACACCGGCCCACCGCAGCGGATCTCGATCGTGCTCGGCGTATCCTCGTCGGCGAGCTATCGCCCGAGGACGCTCGAACCGAGATGCATGCTGCGCTTCAGGCCCTGGTTGAGGACGAACGGCGAACCGATCATCCCGAGAAGGATTCATCCACCAGCGCCTGAGCGGCGCGGGCAACCTCGTTGAACCGACCCTCGCGGATCGCCGTTATCATGGTGTCATCGCCGCTGAGGAACGGGTTGCCGCCGATGAACCACAGTCTCGCTACCTGGTCACCTTCAGCGTCGCTGACGGTACGCCATACCGCATCGGCCCACTCGAGGCGACGCACCGCATCCGCGTCTGGACGTGCGCCGTCGTCTTCGCTCCATGCAAGCGCTGCTCTCGTATCGCGCGATCCAGCGAGCGTCGAGACGAGCGTCGGGCCGAGAACTGCGATGAGACGGCGGGCGAGATCGACTGGGTCCGGTGAGGTCACGAGCGCGATCCTACTCGTGCTCGACGACGTGGAGGTTTACGAAAAGCGCTCGGAACCGCCTCCGAACGGGGCGGGTGCAGTGCTTGCCGATCCACGCTGCACTCGTCGACACTTAGCGGTCCTCGCCACCTCGGGGCGTAGGGTCGCTCGTATGCGTGGCCGCTTCGCGAACGACGCCAAGACCGACGAGCTGATCCAGGAGTACGTCGCCGACGGAGGCAAGCCCGAGGACTGGTGGAAGTCGTGGGCCGGCGCCTACTCGATGGCCCCGACGCAGGATGCACCGATCGTTCGCGACCGCGGCGAGGGGCGGATACTCGAGCTCGTGCGCTGGGACTGGCAGCGGTGGGGAGAACTCTCGCTCGAGCGAGTCATAGCGGATCACCAGGCGAGAACACGCGGCGAACATCCCCGTCTTTCCACTGAAAGAGAAACGGCCCGCCGCATTCAAGAACTTCGTCGCGTACGCGGTGCAAGCGGCCGGCCTCGATGCCCCCGAGACGCGACTGACTGCCCACGACTTCAGGCGGCTGTTCGCGACGGACGCTTTGAGGTCGGGACTGCCGGTGCACATTCTCGCCAAGGTGATGGGGCACTTGAACATCTCCACCACCCAGAGCTACGCGGCGGTCTTCGACGAGGACGTTGCCCGGCACTTCCGGCAGTTCGTTGATCGCCGCCGGTCACTGAGGCCAGCGGAGGACTACCGCGACCCATCGCCGACTGAGCTCGAGGAGTTCCACGCGCACTTCTCCAAGCGCAAGGTCGAACTCGGATCCTGCTCACGCGGCTACGGAACCCCCTGTATTCATGAGCACGCGTGCATCCGCTGCCCGATGCTCCGACCCGACCCGGCGCAGCGCCGCCGCCTCGAGAACATCCTCGCGAATCTGCACGAGCGACGGGCCGAGGCCAAGCGCATGGGGTGGCTCGGTGAACTCGAAGGAATTGAGATCAGCATCGGGGCAGCCGAGGAGAAACTGGGTCAGATGACTCAGATTGTCCGGCTGACCCTCGAACGACGTCGTCCGGACGGTGAAAACCCCACGCCTTGACCCCTCGCGGTTCTCGGACAGATCTTCAGCCGCAAACGGTACACCACCCGTTTCGGCGTGTTTGGGTTTCGGCAGGGGGTTGCGGCGGGTCGTTCCTCGGCGTGTCGCACTTGCGGCAGGTAACTTTCATCAGGCCACCGAAATCGATCGTTATCGGCGGGCCTGGTCTGGCCCTGGTCGCGGCTGATTCCGCTCGGCGCGAAGCTGAGCTTCTACTCGGTCTCGCGCTCTCCGTTCGGTGCGGTCCGCTCGCAGGATCGATCGGATGACGAACCAGAAGAGCCCGGCGATCCCTATCGTGGGAATGATGGACCAGATGGCGTTGACCCAGTAGTTGTCGAGAGTCATGCGTTGTTCCTTGGTGGTTCCCGCCAGATGAGGGCGGCTCCGATGATGGCGAGAATGACGGCTGTTTCGGAGCTCCCGACGGTGTAGGTCCAGAACGAACTCGCGGAGCTCGTCAGGTCGATGGTGAAGTGGGTGGCGAACAACACAGCCGCCAGCAAGACGATAAGCATCCCGAGCCGCACGAGCCGATGATGCCGCTGGAGGGGAGATCGTCGGGCCGAGAGGCGGTTACCCGTGGGCTGTTTGGTCCGGTGTGGTGTGAGGTGGTGGAGGTTCACGAGAACATCGCTCCGATGAGGAAGAAGCTGCCGATAGCGAGCAGGACAGCGAGAACGGTGGCACCGGCGATGAAGACGGACATGTGCCGGAAGGGGTTGCGCCGTTGAATCATGGTCGGGATCTTTCGCGCGTCATCGGGCCGGTGCCAGGACCGTGGTTGTGTCGGGCGTGATCTCGACGATGCCCCTGTCGTCGACGACGAGGAACCGGTCCTCTGCGAGGGCTGTGAAGGCTTGCGCGGCGCCCTGGAGACGTTCGAGGCTCTCCCAGGTGCCATCGGGCTGCTGTACCCAGAGGGCACTGTCGGTTCCTATCCCGGCTAGCGTCCCGTCCGGTTGTGCGTCGAGGGTGTAGAGCAGCGGGGCGTCGGGGACGGGGGTGAAGGTCGCGCCGTTGTCGGTGCTGAGGAGGAGGCCTTCTTCCGCTGCCGCGTAGACACCGTTGTCGGTTGCGGCGAGATCCGCGGCCGAGAGGGCGGCCCCCGTCGACCACGTGTCGCCGTTGTCGGCGCTGATGAGCACATCGACGCTGTCGGAGGCGATTCCGAAGAGGGTGCCGTCGGGTGCGGCTGTGAGGGTGTGGAAGTCAGTCGTGCCGTTGAGGGCGATCGGCGACCAGGATTCGCCGTAGTCGTCGCTGCGGATGATGCCGAGGTTCGGGGCGCCGAGGTTGGGCGGCGTCTGGGTACCCGGGTGCCCGGACGCGAACAGCACGTCGCCGTGGACGGTGAAGCCCATCGCGTCGAAGTCGTGGCCTCCGATCGGACCGCTGACGGCGCCTTCAGATGTGAGGGTGAAGATCCCTCCGTGCGTGGCGACGAGGTAGTTCTCTCCACGAGGGTCGGGGGCGATGCCGTGGATGTGCTCGATGACAGGGGGCGCGGCACCGGTGGCGGCGAGCTGTGGTGCGGCGCAGCCGGTGAGGGTCAGGATCGCTGCAGTGAGCGAGAGGGCGGACAGGGGTCTGCGGCGGTTCATGAAACTCCGAAGTAGCAGCGGGATGCGGCTGAGACGCACCCCCAAAGGGTGAGGATGGCGCGGGGTCGCACGCGCGCCCCGTGATGTCGAGCGATGTCGAGTGACGCCGTGGGGCGCGGCTAGATCCCGCGCCCCACGGGTCGGGTCACAGAGTGGCGAGGATGTCTTCCATCTCGGAGATCTCGCTGGTCTGCGCGTCGATGATCGTCTCGGCCAGCGCGACAGCGTCACTGTTCTGGCCGTTGTCGACTTCCTCCTGCGCCATCTCCACGGCGCCCTGGTGGTGCTGGATCATCTGCTCCAGGAACAGACGCCCGGCGTCTGAGCCGGAGGCGTCCTCGAGGGCCTGCATGTCGTCCTCGGACATCATGCCGTCGCCGTGATCCATGCCCTCCATGCTGGAGGTGTCCGCACCCCACTCTTCGAGCCACTGATCCATCTTCTGGATCTCGGGCTCCTGGGCGGCCTTGATCTTCTCCGCAAGCGCGACGACACGCTCGTCGACGCCGTCCTTGCTCAGCAGCATGTCGGACATCTCGATCGCCTGGGCGTGGTGTTCCTTCATCATGCTCGCGAACATGATGTCGGCATCGTTGGCGTCCGCGGAGGCGGGGGCGGAGCTGCTGCTGCCGCCGTGGTTCATGCCTTCCATGTCACCGCCGGAGGTGGTGCCGGCGCACCCGACGAGGGCGAGCAGGGCGGTGAGGGTGACTGCGGCGGATGCCGCGAAACGGGTCTTCATGATTGTTCTCTCCAAGAGTCGGTGATGAAACGCCCAGCAAGGATGCTGAGCGCAAGGGCAGTGCCGGCAAGCCGCGGCACGCCGGTGATCACGTACGACTGATGCAGAGAACGGTGAGCGAAGGCGGCTTGAAAAAGTGCAGAGCTCCGTGAGTCCGGGCCGGCGTCGTGGGCTGTGCGAGCGCGCGGATCAGCTGACGCCACCACCCTCTGGGGCGTGCGAGCAGGACGACGGCGACGAGGAGGGCGAGCACGCACGCCATCCACGCCATCCCGTGATCCTCCGAGCACGTCGCACACCCCGCGTCCGCAGCCGCAGAACCCGGAGCCGACTGCGAAAGGTGAGTGCCCGCATGGTCGGTGCCGGCCGTGTGGCCGGTGCTGGCAGCGGCGAGGTCGCCGTGTCCGACAGCGACCGTGTCACCGTGCCCCGAGGTCATCGCGTGCGTGTTCATCGAGTGCATCGCCAAGAGCCCACAGATGACCGCGACCGCGACGGCGACGACCGTGAGGAGGGTGCGGGTGAGTGAGCGCTGGTCATGCACGCGCCGCGCGACTGTGATCAACACCACTCCACCTCCTTTCCTCCAGGGTACGTCGCCGCCGCGACAACGCCTACCTGGTGATGACCGCTTCTGGGGCGAGGTCCAGTCGTCGCAGCAGCTGCGCGTTCAGCGCGACCACGATCGTGGACAGCGACATCAGCACCGCTCCGACCGACATCGGCAGCACGAACCCGATCGGGGCGAGCACGCCGGCCGCGAGGGGGACGGAGAGGAGGTTGTAGCCGGCTGCCCACCACAGGTTCTGCTTCATCTTGCGGTAGCTGGCGCGGGACAGCTCGATCACCGACAGCACCGATCGGGGATCGTCGCTGGCGAGGATGACCCCGGCGGACGCGATCGCGACGTCCGTGCCCGCACCGATCGCGATACCCACGTCTGCCTGCGCGAGCGCGGGTGCGTCGTTCACCCCATCACCCACCATCGCCACCGAGCGGCCCTCGCTCTGCAGCTCCTTCACCTTCGACGCCTTGTCTTCTGGGCGCACCCCGGCGAAGAACCGGTCGATGCCGAGATCCGCCGCCACGGACGCCGCGACAGCCTCCGCATCACCGGTGATCATGACCACCTGCACGTTCCTCTCATGCAGCGCTCGGATTGCCTCCCGGGACTCCGGACGGATCTCATCGGCCAATCGCATGGCACCGGCCACCGTGCCGTCGACGAGGACGTGCAGGATGATCGCGCCGTCCTCGCGCCACTGATCTGCAACACCCAGCTCGCTCGCGTGCTCCTGCTCGAGCATGTACGGGCCACCGACCTGCACGGTACGGCCGTCGACGCGGGCCTTGACCCCCACCGCCGGCGAGGACTCGAAGTCCTGCGACGCCGCGACAGTCAGGCTCTTCGCCTTCGCGGCGTTGACGATTGCACGAGCGAGAGGATGCTCCGAATCGGCCTCGGCCGCGGCAGCGAGGGCGAGCAGCTCGTCCGCGCTCAGGGAGCCTGCCGGTTCGATGGCGGTGACCGCGGGGGCGCCCTTGGTCAGTGTGCCGGTCTTGTCGAACAGCACCGTGTCCACGGTGCGCATGCTCTCCAGCGCGAGACGATCCTTCACCAGGACACCAGCCCTGGCGGCACGTTCGGTCGCGATGGACACGACGAGCGGGATCGCGAGACCGAGCGCGTGCGGGCAGGCGATCACGAGAACAGTGATCGTGCGGACCACGGCTTGGTCGGGAAGTCCTACGAGCGTCCACACGATCGCGGTGATGACACCGGCACCGAGGGCGAACCAGAACAACCACCCTGCGGCGCGGTCCGCGAGGCGCTGCGCCCGCGACGACGAACTCTGCGCCTCCGTCACCAGCTTCTGAATGCCCGCCAGCGCAGTGTTCTCCCCGACCGCGGTGATCTCCACCCGGACACCGGAGTCAGTGGCAACCGTGCCCGCGATCACCTGATCCCCGTCGGCGCGGCGCACCGGACGGGACTCACCCGTGATCATCGACTCGTCCATGCTCGCCGACCCCTGCACGATCCGCCCATCGGCGGGAACGCGACCGCCGGGGCGGACCACGACGACGTCCCCGACCTGCAGATCGGACGGGGCCACTGTGACAGTGGCATCACCCTCGACCTTCTCCGCCTCGTCGGGCAAGAGCGCGGCAAGAGAGTCGAGCGCGGACGTGGTCTGCGCGAGCGAACGCATCTCGATCCAGTGCCCGAGCAGCATGATGACGATCAGGAGCGCCAGTTCCCACCAGAAGTCCAGCTCGTGGTGCAGCAGGCCGACGCTCGCACCCCATGAGGCAAGGAACGCGACTGTGATCGCCAGGGCGATGAGCAGCATCATTCCGGGCTTGCGGGAACGCAGCTCACTGACTGCGCCCGTGAGGAACGGGGCGCCACCCCAGACATACATCACCGTGCCGAGAACAGGCGAGATCCACATCACCCATGCCGCATCGGGTAGCGAATACCCGAGCAGCATGGAGAACATCATCGAGAATGCGACCACCGGAACAGCCAGCACGAGCATGATCCAGAACAGCCGCCGGAACTGCCCGACATGATCACCGTGACCCCCGTGACCCCCGTGACCCCCGTGACCCCCGTGACCCCCGTGGCCGCCGTGGCCCGCATGGCCGCCATGTGGGGCATGCCCGTCGTGCTGCGCGTGATCTGCTTGAGGGTCATGTCCGGCATGCGGGTCGTGTCCCGCATGTGAAACGGGTGCCGCGTAATCCTCTCGGGACCCGTGAGCCACCCTCGGGGATGTCCCCTCGGCATGCTGTCCGTGGTGGTGCATAGAGGTGTGATCCTGCTGGCTCACGATGAGCCTCCTTCGCTTCAGATGCGTGCAGAGTCGGGTGAGGAGACCCGCCGGTCAGCTGGGTTGAGGCGCGAGCGTGTATCCCGCTTCCTCCACGGCGGCCTTGATGAGCGACGGATCAACAGCCACTGCACTGTGAATCGTCACGCGCGAGGTCGCCCCGGCGTTCAGGGAAACGGTCACGCTCTCGACACCGTCAACAGACGACAATTCCTCGGTCACGCTGGATACGCAATGCGAGCACGTCATCCCGTCAACGAACACGTCCTGGGCAAGAGCCGACTGACTCGTCTCCGCGGCCGCGGCATCAGTCGGGGACGCGCAGCATGCACATCCGGCGTTGGCGTCCTTCAACCCGAGTTCGATGCGTTCGGTCATGATGTGATCCTCCAGATCTCAGATGGTTAGGAACGGACGAGACGAGCGATAGCGTCATTCGCTTCACGGATCTTCTCCGCCGCAACCTCGCCACCTTCGGCACTAGCCTCCGCGACACAGTGGCTCAAGTGATCGCCCAGCAGCGAGAGCGCGACCGTCTCCAGAGCCCTCGTCGCCGCAGACACCTGCGTGAGGATGTCGATGCAGTACTTGTCCTCATCAACCATTCGAGCGATCCCCCGCACCTGACCCTCAACACGACGCAGACGCTGCTGCAACGCCTCCTTGTTGCCCTCGTATCCATTCACCCTCTCAGCATACCCCCTGGGGGTATGTGGCGGGGTGGAAGCGTCAGACCTGGGCGCCGAGCGCCACAAGTGGGGGCTGACTCGGCCACCACCCGGACTTCTCCACCCGCCCGGCCACGGGACTCACCAAAAACGCCTGCCGCAACCCCATTCCGGAGACCGTTAGTTGTGACCTCGGGCTGCTCCCTGACAGAACTACGCCGTAAACGATCGTTTTCGGTGGTAGCCCGGGCACGACATCAACAGCGAAGTCGAGGATGATTGAGTCGTGGAGATTGAGCTGCTTTATATCGCCGGTTGCCCCAGCTGGGTTGAGGCTGGCCGTCGTGTTTCTGAGGCGCTACGAGAAACAGGCCACGACGAATCGGAGGTTCACTACCGACTCATCCGGACGGAGGAGGACGCGGGCGCAGTCTCGTTCGCGGGCTCCCCCACGATCACCCTGGATGGCAACGATCTCTTTCCGGGGTCGGGGCGAAGCAATGACCTCGCCTGCCGTATTTACAGCACCCCTGCTGGGCTGGCCGGGATGCCAACGGTTGAACAGATTCGAGAGGCGCTCTCCGCTCATGGCGACTGACGAGGACGTTGCGTGCACGTGCTGCGGGCGACATCTGCCACGCAAGAAGCTGCACGCACTCGGAGACGATCGCGCTTTCATCTGTCGACGATGCGGCTGGTGGGTGGCTCTGCGCCTACATCGCGACCGCCCGCCTGCCTAAGCGTGAACTCACTCAACGGCCGCCCACGGCGATCGCGCCGATGTAGAGGGCGAGTTGATGGGTGTCCCACCACCGCACAACGGATCTCACTCGGTGCTCTCATCCCCGGCGCGGATCATGAAAAATGCTCCGGTGATCGCTGCGGCGAAGATTACGATGTCGGCGATGTTGCCGATGAACCAGTTTCCGTAGGCGAGGAAGTCCACGACGTGACCACGGGCGAATCCGGGGTCCCGGAAAAGGCGGTCGCCTGCGTGTGAGGCGGAAGCGCCGCCGAGCGCGCCGATGACGATCGCCCATCTCACGCGTTGCACTCGGAACGCGAACACGATCGCTGTGACCGTGGCGGCGACAGCGAGCAGCGCGAACACCCAGGTGAAGCCTTCCCCGAAGGAGAATGCCGCTCCGGGGTTATAGGCGAGCTGCAAACCCAGCAGGTCACCGATCAGCGGGATGCGCTCACGGTCGGTGAGGGTCGCTTCGGCCCACACCTTGGTTCCCTGATCGATCAGCACGACGACCACGGCGATCAAGAGCGCTCCACCAGTGAGCTGCCGCCGCCGGGTCGACGACAGCTTGCGCGCAGCGGGCGGATGAGCCTCTGACTGGGAGGAGGTCATGCGAGCACCTCGATCAGACGGACGATGACCCCAGATTCGATCAGGATGAACAGGCCCAGGCCGATGAACACGGCCGGTACGAGCCAGTGCTCGACGCGCTCCAGCCCCTCGGTAACAGCCTTGTTGGTGCCGATCAGCCGGCCGGCCGCGCACCAGACCGCGACGAGGATCAGGAATACGACGATCATGATCGCGACGTCGCTGAGGGCGCTGGTGCGGAAGATCGGCGTGTAGAGGGAGATGTTGTCGGCCCCGTTGGCGATCGTGATCCCTGCGACGCCCCATAGTCCGACCGCGGTGATCTTGGAGTCGTCATCATCGTCATCGCTGTTACGGCGCAGGCCGCGAATGAGCGTCCAGATGCCGATGCCGAGCGGGATCAGACCCAGGAAACCGACCCATTCGTCCGGAACGATGGTGAGACCGAGAGCGGCGATCACGCTGATCACGACGAGGGTGATGAACCCGAGATACTGGCCCGCGACGATCTGCCACGGCCGGGGCTTCCCTCGACTGGAAGCCAGGAACAGCACGGTGAGCACGACAATGTCGTCGATGTTGGTTGCCGCGAACAGGCCGATCGCTGAACCGATAGTTGCGAGCATCAGCTTTCCAGTCGTGGCGTGCGGGTGCGTGCGGCGCGCAGACCGTTGAGGATCACGATGACCTCCGCGACCTCGTGGACCAGGACGACGGCCGCGAGCCCCAGGACGCCGAAGAGCGCGAGCGGGAGCAGTGCAGTGATGATCAGCAGCGACAGGATGATGTTCTGGTTGATGATCCGTCGACCGCGGCGGGCGTGATCGAACGCTCGCGGGATGAGGCGCAGATCATGGCCGGTGAAGGCCACGTCGGCGGATTCGATTGCCGCGTCGGAGCCGGTGGCGCCCATCGCGATACCGATGTCTGCGCCAGCGAGGGCCGGTGCGTCGTTGATTCCGTCGCCGATCATCGCGACCGGCCCCGCCTTTGACAGCTCGCCGATCGCGGTTGCCTTATCCTCGGGACGCAGTTCCGCGCGCACGTTGCTGATCCCGGCCTGCGCGGCCAGTGCACGAGCGGTGCGGGCGTTGTCTCCGGTGAGCATCGTCACGCCGACGCCTTGGTTGGTGAGCGTCCGGACTACCTCGGGGACTTCAGGGCGCAGTTCGTCGCGGACGCCGATCGCGGCGACGGGGGTTCCATCGCGGTGGACGATCACGACGGTCATGCCCTGCTCCTCCAACTCCGCGACCTGCTTCCCGAGGTCGCCCGCGTCCAGCCAGCGAGGACTGCCGACGGTGATTCTCGATCCGCCGACAGTGCCGTCGATGCCGTGCCCGGCCTGCTCGGTCACATCTGCAGCTGCCGGTGTGCCCGGGGCCGCGGCGGTGATCGCAGAGGCAAGGGGATGCGTGCTGTGCTGCTCCAGTGCGGCCGCCCAGGCCAGCGCCTGTGTCTCGGTCACGCCGTTCGCAGTGAGCACCGCGGTGACCGCAGGTTCGTTGCGGGTGAGGGTGCCGGTCTTGTCGACCGCGACGTGGCGGACCGTGCCGAAGCGCTCGAAGACGGCGCCGGACTTGATGATCACGCCGAACTTGCTTGCTGCGCCGATCGCGGCGACGACCGTCAGCGGCACCGAGATCGCCAGCGCACACGGAGAAGCGGCGACCAGCACGACAAGCGCGCGGGTGATCCACACCTCTGGATCGCCCAGCAGCGACCCGATGATCGCGACGAGCGCTGCGAGGATCAGAACGCCGGGTACGAGCGGGCGGGCGATCCTGTCCGCGAGACGTGCACGCTCGCCCTTCTCGGTCTGCGCCTTCTCGACCAGCTCCACGATCGTGGTGAGCGAGTTGTCGGTGCCCGCAGCGGTCGTTTCGACCTCCAGCGCGCCGGCGCTGTTGATCGCACCGGCCGACACCGCATCGCCGGGCTCGACCTCGACGGGGATCGACTCCCCGGTGATCGCCGAGGTGTCCAGGCTGGAGCGGCCAGAACGGACGATCCCGTCGGTTGCGATCCGCTCGCCGGGACGGACCACCATGACCTGGCCGACCGTCAGCTCTCTCGCGGGCACCTGCGCAGAGACGCCGTTCTGCAGCACGGTCGCTGTCTCCGGCACGAGCTTCAGCAGCGCCCTCAGCCCGCCCCGGGCACGGTCCATCGCCTTGTCCTCGAGCGCCTCAGCAATCGAGTACAAGAACGCCAGAGCCGCAGCCTCCTCCACGTAGCCGAGGATGACCGCGCCGATCGCGCTGATCGTCATCAGCAGCCCGATACCGAGCTTGCCCTTGAACAGTTTCCGGATCGCGCCGGGCGTGAACGTCGACGCACCGAGGAGCAGACCGGCCCAGAACAACACCAGCGCCGGGATCTCGAGGCCGGACCATTCAAGGATCAGACCGGCCAGGAATGCGACACCGGAGAAGACCGGCACCATAATCCCACGGTCCCTCCACCAGGGCCGCACAACCTCTTCGGTCTCATCCTCCGCCGCAGTGGCAGGCTGGGCAGGCTCGTGCTCGCAGCCACACGCCGCGCTCACGCGTCCGCCCCCGTCCCACAGCAGCCAGCCACCGTGCACGCAGAGTCCACGCACGGCGCGTGCTCATCGACCGCCAGCGTCACGTCCACGAGCGCGACGAGCGCAGCCGTAAGATGCGGGTCGGCGATCTCGTAACGAGTCTGGCGACCCTCCGGCTCGGCAACGACAATCCCGCAGTCACGCAGGCAGGTGAGATGGTTCGACACGTTCGAACGCGTCAGCTCCAGCTCACGAGAGAGCACAGCCGGGTAGCTCGGTCCACCGAGCAGAGACATTAGGATTCGGGAACGCGTGGGATCGGCCATGGCCCGGCCGAGCCGGTTCATGACATCGAGGCGTGAGGAAATAGTCAGCACACACTGAACTATACAGTGATTGATGACCTATTGGAACGGCTTCACCCCAGGCGACATCTCTGGGGCCTGGGTGTAAGTACATCCGGCTCACACCCCACCGAATACGCCTACCGAAACCCGCTTACGGCGCACGTTTCTGGCATTCGATCTGGTGTGCCTTCACTCACCGCGCCGCAAACGATCGTTTTCGGCAGGCCTCTGCTTAGTTCGGTGAAGCTCGCTCAGGGCTTCTGGGCGCCGGCATTCTCTGCTGCACGCTGCATCGTGCCGATGCGTGGCTACTTCGAGTGGACCGGTGACAAGACCCCGAAGACGCCGCACTTCCTCCACGGTGACGGCCTGCTCTCGGCCGCCGGCCTCACCTGGTCGATGGAACTCCCGAACGGAGAGAAGTCCCGCTGCTTCGTCGTCATCACCCGCGAGGCGCGCGACGCCAGTGGCGAGGTGCACGACAGGATGCCCGCGTTCCTGACCCCCGACATGTGGGACGCCTGGCTGACGCCGGAGAAACTCACCGGCGACCGCAAGGCGGAGACTCTGGCGATGCTTGAGCACACCTCCAGCGACGTCGCCGCGACGATCCGCGAGCACATCGTCGACCGCAAGGTCAGCAATTCCCGCACCGTCGATCCGTCAGATCCGACGCTGCTGGAGCCGGTCGGGTGACCACTAGAGTGGCGGCATGCCCACCATCTTGCGCACGATTCACTGGACTGTCCTCGCCGGTGCGGGAGACCCTGTCGCCCTCATAACCGCGGCTGTGGAACCCACCGATTTCAGCATCACCTCGGCCAGTCCGACCTCGATCGTCATCGACGTACCTCGGGCGATGCTCAAGAACCGCTGGGGTGCGACGATCACCGGCACGCTCACTCCAGGTACCAAGGGCACCGACATCGAATGGGTCGTCGACGGGCTCGGGAACAAGCACTACGAGCACATGGTGACCATCGGCGAGGGCATGCCCGATGGCTCGCTGGACGACCACGGGATCCCGGATGCGGCAGCGAAGGTCGCCCTCAAGGTCTTCGGCCGCAAGGAGATCCGTCATCTCGCGAACGTGCTCGACTTCGGCGAGTACGTCTACGCGATCGGCGTCGGCGCCCTCGGGGGCAAGATGGGCATCGCCGCCCTCACCGACCGCCGACTCATCTTCCTCGAGAAGAGCATCGGTAGCGAGAACGTCGTCGAGTTCTCTCTCGCATCCATCGGAGCGCTGTCGCTCGGAAAGAAGATGGGTGGCGAAACGCTGACCATCACCCACTCGGGCACCTCCGCAACGATCACGGGCATGGGGCATGGCCAGGGCGACGCGATCTCTCGGAAGTTCCGAGAGCTGAAGGAACAGCCCACGACCACCGCCATTCCCACCGTCGCGGCACCGGCAGACCCGATCGCGCAGATTGAGAGGCTCGCCGCGCTCCGGGACAAGGGGGTCCTCAGCGAAGACGAGTTCCAGGCGCAAAAGACGCAACTCCTCGGCAGCATGTGACATGGCCGTCGTTACTCAGAGGGAGTGGCTCTACGAGCACACGCCTGATGGAAGCGCACGCTTCGTGCTCGGCGTCGTGGGGCAGAACCCGCTGGTGTGCTTCGGCATCAATCCCTCGACAGCGAAGCCTGGCGACCTCGACAACACGGTGAAGGGCGTTGAGAAGTTCGCGGCCAACAACGGCTACGACAGCTGGACCATGCTCAACATCTACCCGCAGATCGCCACCGACCCTGACAAGATGCATGACCAGCACCTTCCGGAGCTGAAGGCGGAGAACGAGCGGCATATCGCCGCAGCGATTCAGGGACGCGCCACGCTTCTGGCCGCGTGGGGCACGAACCTCACGATCCGCCCGTACCTTGCTGAGATGCTGAGGGACATCCTGAAGCTGACGGAAGCCACCGGCGCCGAATGGCTTTCCATCGGCAAGACGACTCAAGACGGCCATCCGGGACACCCGCTCTATCTGGCTCGGACGACGCCTCTCATTCCCTTCGACATGAGCGCGTACCGATGGTCGCGACCTTGAGCCTCGAACTCGAGATCACCGCGACGCCGCGCGAAACACTCGTCTGGGCACCGACTCCCGTCGCGGCTGAGCAGCTTCGCCGCGCGCTCGTCGACGACGGGTATCTCGTGCTCGACGCTGACCCGGTCGAGCTAACCGGAGACGGACTGATCCCCGATGGCGAGCACCTCGAGTTCGACCCTGCCCGGATCTTCAACGTCACGACCGGCCCGGACGCGAACGCCTGCCTGCACGCGTTGACCGACGACGGCCACCGCCTCATCTGGCACCGATGGCAGACGAAGCGACTCGCTCGCAAGGTCTGGGGTGTGCCCGTCGCGATCCCCCGCAAGAGTGCGCCGCGTCCCGGCTCGACGGAGTCCGCCATCCACTTCGGCGGCCCCGTGCGCAGCAACCGCGGGCTCGGTCTCCGACTCTCGCGCGACACCTACGCGACCATCAACAAGCGCTCGTCGAGTCCGCGCTGGTCGCGAGAGGACGACCCCGAACTCTGGGACGCGATCGACTGGGCGTACGAAGACCCGGAGCACCGCTTTCACACCGATGAGTGGTGCGAACAACAGCGGGAACTGGCGCTGGCGAACTTCGACCTGAACATGGCTCACTTCGCTTCCCTCGACCGCGACGAGTTCGAACGAGCCCTGCAGGAGGTCGTCGCGAGCAACCCCGGCATGGTCGAGGTGACGAATCTCGCCCAATGGGATGGTGTCGGTGGGCTCTACATCATGGTGCTCGACGACTACTGCCAGGTGTACGTCGGCGCCACCAGCGACTGGACCGGCATCGCCAAGCGCATCCGCCAGCACTGGACAGGTCGCAAGGAGTTCGACCGCCTCATCTGGGGCGACGAGAAGACATCGATCATCTCGATCGACAGCTTCCGGGCACTGGACACCACCCGGATCTTCGCGCTCAAGACCGGCAGCTCGTTCGACGGCGAGAACCCGCTGCTCGAGCAGTTTCCTGCGAAGTTCACGCTCAACCGCGTCATGGGAGGCCGCGACGTCGCCCGCTTCGCCGGCATCGTCGGGATCTCAGCCGTGATGCGCAGTCGAGACTCTTCCGAGATCAGCTGAATCCCGATCTCTGACGACACGGGGACGCCATGGACAACGGCTGCTGCCCCGATTGCGAGAGTCAACTCGGCGGGCCGGCGCTTACGCGCCAACCCGCCGAGGTCACATGTTTACTGCCACATCCCGGCGGCACCCGCCGGGGTCGAGTAGGAGATCATCTTGATGCGCTTGGTCGACGCGACATTTCCCCAGGGCAGCACGTCCCCGCCCGAGTCGCCGCCGCTTCCGCAGCCGATACCGCCATAGAGCTCCGAGTAGCCGCCGCCCCCAGGCCAGCTGAGGTACTGGTACCCGCGGCCGTTGAGGCAGGCGGATCCGCTCGAGCTGCTGTCGACGCTCCACCCGTAGCCCACCTGAGTGGCTGCGTTGAGACCGATGAAAGAGCATCCGAGGCCGGATGTGTACCACGTGCCAGTTCCCGGAGCGACCCAGGACTTCCAGTCGCATCCTGCGAGTGCTGCTCTGTTGGTCGGGTCGACGGTGGCGACTCGCGCGTTCGTCCCGTTCGCGTAAACGAGTTCGACATCACTGACGGCGACCGGCTCGCCCGATTCATCGAAGACGAGTGCAGGTGCGGCGGGGTCGAAGTCCGCCATGACCGCGATGTCGGTCGGCTTCCCGTCGATGACCAAGGTCGCGTCGATGGGTTCTACGAGGGTCTGCTCGACAACGTCCTCCGGTGGAGTTCCCGGTGGCGTCTCTTCCGCATGAGCGGGGCTCATCATGCTGGCCAGAACGACCGCGAGCACTCCTGTTGACAGTACTGATTTGATCTTCATCGATCTTCCTCCGGTGATTACCTCGGGTGCTGCAACCGCAGCTTGTCCTTGCAGGCTAACAACGCACCTGCGACGAGATCTGTAGGTACTTCGGGGGACATCAGGGATTACGGGACGCCGTCAATCACGTCGAGGAGGAGTAGATCTCGGTCGTTTCCGGCCGCTGCTTCGCGGCGAGGACGATGGCGAGAACCCCCAAGCCTGCTGTGCCCGCGAAACCGGCGAGCGTTGCGAGCATCTGAAGTAGCGGCGCGAAACTCTGAATCTCCCCTGCGTCTTGAGAAACGAAGACGAGCTGGGCTATTACCCACGCTCCCACATGTCCACCCAGGGCCCACAGAGGTGCCCACCGCCACGGATTCGCCACTACCTTGGCGCGAACAACTTGCATCGCCGCCACGAGACCCGCGCCGGTCGGCACCAGGATCGCGAGATAACCAAGGACGGTCGCGCCGACACCTTCGGCAGGATTCTCCGGTGTCAGTCGGGTGAGCAGGAACAATGTCAGCGGCCACAGTCCCACTACGGCAAGAGCGATGACTCCGAGGGGCTTACGCGCGACGATGCTCGCTTCTTGCGAGAGACCGACGGCGAAAAGAATCACAGACGTCGCATAGACCACGTCGAGAACAGCGCTTATGCCCGCCGTTCCGGTCACGGTGTTCAACGTCGGGAGCAAGATCCCCACGACACCACACACGATCAGACCGATGCCGCCAATCACCCAGGTCCGCTGCCTCTGCCGTCGAGTCATCCTCCCACCCTACTTGCGGCTTGAAAGCGCCGTCAGCTGGAGTAGCCGGTTGACCGTTGAACGCCCTACCAGGTGCGCACTACCCTTAATAATCGATTACCAACGAAGGAGCTCGCCATGGCCGCTCGACCCATCAGCTTCGCCCTCGAGGAAACTGACATCCCTCTGCTGGACGAGCTCTCGGCCGAGTTCGGCGGCGGCAACCGCAGCGAGTTCCTCCGCGTCGCGATGGCCGAGTTCAAGGAGCGCCTGCGCCTCAAGCGCCTGCAGGAGATCCGCGCCGGCGTCGAGACTCTTCATGGCGAAGCACTCGCCGAGCGCGGCGGCAAGGTCTACACGACCGAGGAGACGCTCGCGCTCATCCGGGACCTCCGGGTGCCATGAGCGACGTCACCCGCGCAGCAGCGGGCCCACGCAAGATCCCGGTCGTCCTCGACGTCAACGTCTACCTCGACTACATCGGGTGCGCACAAGGCCGCATTCTGCTCCCCAGGCAGGCGGACACCCCTTCTCCGTCGCCTGCCGCCGATGCGCTCTCGCTCGCGTTCGACGACCGGTACGCACTCTTCGTGTCGCCGCACATCCTTCGGAACATCAACCGGGTCATGCACGAGACGGGTCAGAGCGAGCAGACCCGGCAGAAGTTCATCGAGTTCATCATCGAGACCTGCCAGCTCACCGGAGGCGGCATCGTCGACCCAGTCGTCCGCGACCACGGCATCGGTGACCACGAGGACAACCACATCCTCGCCCTGGCGAAGGACCCCGCCGTCGACGCCGACGTCATCGTCTCCTCCGACCACCACTTGACCGACCTTGGCCCAGCATGGAACGGGCGCCTCATCCTCAAGCCGCGCCAGTTCGTCTTGCACATGGTGCGCTCCGCTACGGCTCCTGCCGTCTCGCCGGCGCCAGTACGCGCTGTCGCGCCGACCCCCGCACCTCGACAGGCACCTACAGCATCCGCGGCCGCGGCGTCATCGCGCGTGGCTCGTTTTCCCGAGCTCCGAAGCATCACCGTCGACCGCTTCGGACTGAACGAACCTGAAGACTCGCAGCCCGACGAACGCCAGCTCTGAGGCGTCCCTGTGCCTACGCTCCGTTGATGATCCGCGCGATCTGCTCGCGTTGCTCCGCCGTCAGCGGCGGAGCCTTGGCGACCACCCGAGCAATGGCCTCGCGGTCCTTCGAGCTCGCGGACTCCGTCTCGTTCACACGCTTGGGAGCCAAGGCAGCCCGTGATCGCGATTCCACTCATCGAGACGTCGATGCCCATAGTCGCTGACGCTTCGAGATGCCTTGTCGTGGAACTCGTGGCACACACCGTGGAGCGTGATGAATACAGGGCGGTCAGTCAGCGCATACGGGAGAAGCATGTTGCTGAGCTCCCGCGTCGTCGTGCTGTGAAGGCAGTGGTCGTGGCCTCCGAGAGTGATTCCTCGAGCCGTAGCCGCTTCGCCTTGTCGCTATCGGCCGACGGCGAATCGACGCCTACCATCCCTTCCGGCAAGTATGAGGGCCGATCGGCTGCGGGCGTGCTCGCTCAAGACCCCCAGTACGTCGAGTGGATCCTCGCACAACCCCGGGTCCACGACCGCAGCCCTCAGCTCGCGCAGTTCTTCAGCCGTGGCGAGGACACCGATTCGATGCGGGTCGCTCATCGAGGCGGCGATTTTCTGATGAGTGAGTACGAAGACCACAGGAACATGAAGCTCGCAATGACGATAAGCGCTACCCCCACGATAGAGGGGATTCTGTCGGTGACGAGCATGAATATACTCAAGCCGGCAGTGAGAACGGCGGCCACGAGAAGGGTTCCCCAATACCTCTTGGAGCTGTTCATCAGAAGGGTCCTTCGATAAGGGAACCGAAAGCGCTACCGGCTATGAAGCCAAGACTTCCACACCCAACATAGGCGCCCAGGCTCGCGCCAGCGGTAGGGATCGCAGCGCCGGTCGCGAGGCCGAAGCAGGTACCGCTGACAACGAACCCGACGACAGCTCCAAAGTAACTGCTGAAGACTCCGTTGGCGATGTCCGAGCCCACTGCTCGTCCGGTCGGGTCGACGTTGTTGATCGGATCCGCACCTGCGTAGGCGTACCTGTTGGCATTCGTGGCGTCGAGCGGCGCATCGAGCGTGTCTTGCTGAGTCCAGCGGCCGAGGGTGGTGTTGTACCAGCGGTTGCCGTAGTGGACCCATCCGGTGGCTCGGTCTTGGATGCCGCCCTTGAATAGAAACGGGTTCTGCTTCTGGCCGTTGCCGCCGGTTCCCTCGTCGGAAAGCACCGCTGTCCCGTAGGGGTCGAATGTGTATGCGTAGGCGACGGCCGAGTAGTCGGTGAGCATGGCAACGGGAGAGCCCAGACCGTCGTAGACGTAGAGAGTTTCGACTCCCGACGAGCTCCGAAGCATCAGAGGTTCACCGGTCACCGGGTCGTTTTCGATGTAGGCCGTGAGGTCTCCAGCTTGGACCTGCTCGACGATGGGAAGCCCCACCTGGTTGGTACGCCCGTAGACGAGCTTGTAGTCGCGCTCGTTGCTCTCTTGCTGCAGCACCTCGACCTGGTTCGTGCCTGCGTACTTGTAATCGAAGTTCCCCTTGCTGTTGCTGACCTTCGTCATCTGCTGCGCGCCGTTGTACGTATACACCGCCTGGGGTTCCTTGGTCAGGTTACCGGTGCCGTCGTAGACGAAGCCCGTGTTGGTGACCTGGTTCGCGGCGTTGAACGTCAGCGACTGAGTCGATGCTCCGGCCCCGGTCACGGTGGCGGTGAGGCGATTACCGCGCGCATCGTACGTATAGGTGTACATCGACGGGGTGGTGCCTCCGGACTGGGTGGCGGTGAGCAGCCGGCCGGCGGTGTCGTACCCGTAGGCGGTGACCTGACCGGTGAGGTTGTCGCGCGACCATTGCAGTTTCGACCGGTCGTTCGCCTTCGTCGTCCCGCACGTCGGAGCCGCAGAGGCCGTGTTGTAGCAGTAGGACGTGTCGAAAACGGTCGTGACAGTTCCCGTGACGCCGCTGTCCCGGATCTCTGCTACGGAGCGCGACACGCGACCGGTGGTGTCGTAGTCCAGGTGAGTGTGCGCGCGCCACGTCGTGTGAGACGGGTTGCGACATCGACATAGGCCGATACCTGGTCCGAGATTTGGAACGGAATCTCCGTCGCGCCCGGACGAGAGCCCGTCTGGCCCACCGCCACCGGACCCGTCGGAAGCGCGGCGCTGGCTGGAGTAGATACCCCCACCACGAACCCCGCACTCAGAACCGCTACCGAAACCGCAGACACCCACCGCTTGACCCCAGAACGCACGCTGGCTCCACTCATCCATGAGGGTTGTTCCAGCCAGAGCGGCGGGAAGCTGCTCGAACCATAGCGTCAGCGGTGAGCTGTTGGGAAGGGTTAATTCCGTGAAGTGACAAATGCACTGCGTTCAACCGCTCAGCCAAGACACCGGTTGCGCCCGCACCCAGCTAGACGTCGGGGCCACGAGTTTGGTGATCCACTTCGACGTCAGTGACCTGTGCTTGCATTGCACCGTGATGGAAAGAACCCATGACGACGCGTACTCTGACGACGCGTACTCCGTCGAGCCCACTGACAGCAACGTCGCTGTCGAGGGCCGCACCGCCGCAGCCGCTCGAGACTTGTCCGGCGCATTTTCCCCTTCGCTGTCAGCCTCGACACAATGGATGCTCGAAGAGGTGGGCAAGCTCGGGTCGATGTTCAGCGTGTCGGAGAGCCTCAAGGGGGTTTTCGGGACCGCGCTCGTCCCGTCGTACCTCTTCGATCCGGCGCTGGAAGCGGCGGTCTCCGCCTCGCATCGAGCGTCGTCTCTCGCGGGAATGCAGGGGCTGAACAGCATCCTCGGTTCAGTGGTCACATCGTCCTTCCTCTCCGAACCCACCATGAAGAGCAGCATCTCGAAGGCACTTGAGGCCTCGGCGCTTTCGACCGGGCTATCGAAAGTGGTGCGCGGGACATCGCTGTTCGATCCAAAGAACGCAGGGCTCGTCAGCATGGGCTTCCCGACCTCGCTCTTCTCGCCGATCCAGTCGATCATCAATGAACAGTTGACGTCGCTGAAGGGGTTTACGGGCGTGCCGGTGGGTCTCCTCGGCGAGCTGGGGTGGATCAGTGAACTCACGAAGGGGCTGCATCTCGGCAGGCCCCACCTCCCGTCGAACTGGCGAGGCGTGGATGCCGAGCCTGACGAGCTCGAGGTCGACGTGCGAGCGATCCTCGAAGAGGGAATTCCTCTTGCCTGGGTGCCGTCAGCGCGAGTGATCGAGCTGCTGCTCGCAGCCCCCGACGCCTCGAGCCGGCGGCGGGTGATCAGCAACAACCACAAGGGCATCCTGACCAGCTGCGAACGTCTCGCATCGCGTCTGCCCCACAAGCGAGCTCTGCTCTACGGTGACATGATCCGCAAGGCGATTCACGCACTGCGTGATGGTCACGTGGAAGCTGCGCAGGCACTGGCCACGAACGTGCTCGACACGCTCCTGTCCCACCACTCAAGAGATGCTCTGGACGCGCCGCTCGGCGTCGTCACGAACGTCGCCTCGTACAAGAAGTTCCGCAAGCAGAGCTGGCGTCTGACTCTCGCGGTGCACCCGGCCACCACCATCATGAGTGGACGCTACACGCTGGATGACCGTCCAGATGGCTACCGGCGTAACGCCACCGCACACGCGATCACTCGGCACCAATACAACCGCATCAACGCCGTGCTCGCGATCATGAACGCGACCTCTGTGCTGACCTGCTTCGTGCGGGACACCCCGGCGTTCGACTGACCGCTTGGCCCGATCCCGACGACTCTACGCCGACTGCGGCTTCTTCGGGAACGAGACGGTGTCACCCGCGCCGAGCGTCAGAACCACGCCGCCGTTCAGCGTCACGGTGGTCCCTTCGCTCGAGTGCTCGATGCGTTCGATCGCACCGTCGACGCTGACGCGGCCGATGTCGGATGCTTCGAGGTTCTCCGCCTTCTTGCGGTGCACCTGCAGGGGTGGTGGGCCGTCAGGAGCGTCCGGTGCGCACGTCTTGCACCGCCGGTACCGCCCAACGCTGGCAAGCTGTTCGATGGTCACATACGACGCCGTGTAGTAGCTCCGATCTACTCCCTCGACCGGTCCGATCAGCGAGAGCCCGTCCTCGTAGGACTCGAGAATCGCGAACCCGCCGCGCGGCCGCTCCTCACGGACGTCGCCTCGCACCTGATGCTGGATGGTCGGGCAGTCTTCGCGGTGAAGCACGCGCGGAGGCTCGCTGGTGCGATTCAGGATCAGGCGGACGTCGTCGGGCATGAAGCCATCATCGTGCACCCGGCAGTCTTGCTCGATGCGTCCTGTGGATAACTCGTGGCTCGTCAGAGCGCGGTAAGCCCCATTATGAGCAGACACCGCAACGCAGGCGGTCTCCTCTTCGTACCCCTGAGAGTTAGGGCAATCGACCGAGACGTCCGACCCCGCGGCTACACTGATACTTCGGCGGTCTGGACCGCCACACTCCAAGTCCGATCCCCCACGCGGGTCGGACGCAGAGGACAACCAAGGCGGATCCAGAGCTGCATTACCTACCGAAGTCACCTCCTCACGAGGGCCTCGTAGGCGTGGGGTGCGACGTCCAGAGATGAGTATGAGATGACCACTACCACCACCGTCGACCGCGACCCGGCGATCACCCGCGATGCGAAGGCATGGCGTCACACCGCCGGCGTGAAATACACGGAGGCGCTGCGACTGATCGAGGATCCGCTTCACCAGGGCATCCTCGGCGATCGCATCGTAGTGCGCGACCTGCTTCGCGTCCTCGAAGACCACCCCCAGATCGGATCCCGACATCTCGATTCGACCCTCGGTCTACGGGGATTCGGCGCCTCCACCCCTCTGATCGACGAGCTCGATAGCAACCTGTTGCGTCGAGTAATCCTGTCGATGGAGTTCCTTCGCATGTTCGGCGCTCCGTCTGCGCGCGAACTTGCTGCCCGACGGACGTGGCAGGGTAGCTACCTGCTCAAGCACCAGGCGGAGGTCTTCCTGGCCGGCACCGTCGACGGCTACGTGAGCAACGGCACCATGATCTGGGCTGCCGCCTCACTGGGACTCCCGCTGCGCTACAACGACGGTGACCTCGAGGCGCCGAACTTCGACATCGCCATCCCCGAGACGGAGCTGAAGTGGCTCCGACAGGGAACGTATCGCCGCTTCGGTGCACGTCGTGGGGAGCACTTCATGCCCCCGGGATACGCACGTCTCAAGGCGGTCGTGGACCTGGCCGTGGAGGGCGAACCGATCGACTCGGCGCTGGCAATTCCGCTGGCAACCCGCAAGAAGTACTCAGCCTTCCACCGGTGGCTTTCGGCGCAGCAGCGCAGGCGCGGCGATGAGGGACGCTTCGCCCGCGACTATCTCGCCGGCGTCGAAGACAGCGACCACCGGCCCGCTCATTCGGCCGATGACCTCCAAGAGATCATGGACACCATGGGCTACAACTACGAGGCGCAGCTCGTGGGACGCACTCTCCTCGCTGAGTGGAGATCATCTCACGAGGCCTAACCCAAACACCCCGAAGAGCCGTCCGCGCCTCCCCGCGCTGGGCGGCTCTTCGCGTACCCCGAGACGACTAACGCCATGAGCGAGCCCACGAAGACGGACACAAAGGCAGCCCGGCACATCCGAGCGCTCGTCATCATGCAGGACGACCAGCTGAAGGGGCGCCCGTGGCGATCGCTGAAGGAGATCAAGCGCGCGCTGAAGGCGGGCGAGATCACCTGAACGGCATCGTTCTGGGCTGATCTACTTTGCGACGGCGCAGACCCCGCCGATCCCGCTCGGCGACTGGTCAAGAGCCGCTCACGTACTCAGCCCCATCTCACTTCAACGTCTGGCCCATTACCGACGATAAGAACACTTATCCGGACTATCGGGTGTCGCCCCATCGGCTCGTGGGGCTGTTTGGGGGCGTATGCCATTGCTGAGGGTCGCCACGGTGTCGCTCTGCGCCCAGGCCACTTCGGCGAGGAACCAGCCACGACCGCAATTCTTGTTCCCGTCAGCTGAGCTTGGCCCGGCAGCACATTCACTTGACCAACACTGCGCCCCGTGGACGAGAGCCCGCCGTCCCGAGCGCCTTGGCTTCCCGATAGCTACGGGAGCCGCCGGGATCTGGCAGTTTAGACGTATGAGACCCTCTGCGCCCTCAATCCCACGACCTCGCTGGGACCTCTCGCGCAGTCGCGCCTACTTCCTCGGCAAACACGGCATGCCCCGAAGAGACAGAAGCTTTTGGTGGTGGGCTGCGAGACGCTTCGACTTCAGCCGCACGCGGGCAGAGATTGAAGCGGACCCGAGCCTTCGGTGGACGCCTGACCGCTCGAACTGCCCAGAACTGGACGTCGTGGCTACGGGAATCGTGGATTCCCTGCCGAATGAGTGGCACTCGGTCGCCAGCGGCGTGTTCGTCGGCAGGACCATGGCTGCCGACGTCAACGCAGAAGCAAAGCAGCTTCGAGGTAAGGCGTACATCTCGCTGTCATTGCAGTTGACGATCGTCCTGCCCCCCGTTGCGACTGCGCTGGACAGGTTTCGCGCGGTATTCGAAGCCTGGTTAACAGACTCGTCGCTCCCAGAATCGAACTTGGACGGAGTTTTTGACCACATCGAAGCTCACGCAGAGGGTTGGCAATCAAAAGTGATGGTCGGCTCTCATCCCCTCGCGTCCTTGGGTCCAAATCGCCGCGGAGCAGCGTTTTACAGCGACGTAAGCGGGCACGCCGAAGCTTGGGCCGTCTCGCACGAGTACGCGCACCACTTACTCGGGCACACGAGTAGGTCGGCGCGGAGGGCCGATGTGCATCAGTTCGTCCGGGACGTAGCGCAAGACTCGCGCCTCGAACAATTTGTCTTTGAGCGAAGCATGCCCGCGTCTCGAGAGCTGCAATGCGACATTTTAGGGCTGATCTTGCAGGCCGGAGACGTTGATGGCCGCGCTTCGGGGGAAGATTGGGTATCGGCACTTATTGGTGCCGTCGTATGCCTGGTCGCGGAGGCACAGATCAATCGCCACTGGTTCCTCTCCGTTGAGGACTACCCGAGCACGGCGGACCGGGTCGGAGCAGTCCTTGCCGTGGGACATCAGCGGATGAGCTCTCTGGCGCCAACCGTAGCGGACGACCTAGCTGGACAGTTGGCGGCATTCGCCACGGCCGCGCTTCAAAGTTCTCTACATCGGCTGCAGCCGCTCGCCTTTCCCGCGCCGACGTGGAGCCAGGTGTGGACCTCCGCTATTTCCAAGAGGATTGCAGTTGTCTCTACTCGCGGGATGGCTCCGCGTCGTGGATGGATCAGCCTTGAGGAGGAACGGTAGAGCCGCGCTCAACTTTCGCTCGGAGCGCCGCAGGGGTCGTCTAGGGGGACTACGGCGCTCCGGGACTCAATCTCAACCTACGGGGCCAAGCCATCACTGCGGTCAGTTAGACGAGCGAGGTTGCGTCTGCGACACGGCGGGAGGGCGAGGGATCTGGCTAGCCGGCCGCACTCTAATTTCGATACGGTTACTCACAGGCTGCTGAGCGTGCTCGATCGTCTGCGCCTTCATGGTGGTGTAGTGAACCATCATCCCTCCGTCCTACTCGTGTCTAGATTCTAACAGCCCGCGTCCCGAGGTAGCCAGTGCCCACAGATCTCGCAAGCGTCGCCTTCTACCTGTTGCTGATCATCCCGGGCGTTGTTTTCGCGTTCAGTCGAGAGCGCCATCGACCTCGCATCAAGAGATCCGCCTTCAGAGAAACAGCCACTGCAATATTTGTTAGCGCGGGAATAATGTCACTTCTCGCGTTTCTCCTGTCCATAGCATCCCTCGGGATCCCCTGGCTACAGGAACAGATTCACCACTTTCTCGCCCACCCCGGTGCATACGCTCGCGCCCGTTTCGAGCTATTCATCATCATCGGTCTCCTCGTACTAGTTGCGTCGTCAGCACTGGCGTGGATTCTTGGAGGTGAACGCGTCCACGATCGCACCCTGGGCCGCTCTCGGGATCCTGACAAAGAGTCATGGGGATATGTCTTTACACGCGAACCCAGCGCCCTGAACTTCGCTGGCGTGCAGTTGAAAGACGGGACCTGGATCCAGGGCTACGTGGATACCTACGGCAACGTTGGAGAGGAGGGCGCACCCAAAGCCCTGACACTGGCCGGAGACATCAGCATTCGCCCGCCGGGCGGCACCACTGAACCCTACGACGGCTCGCTGATCGTGATCAAGGATGAGGAAGTCCAGTACTTGACAGTGACCTACGTCGAGCCTGATACCACGCTCGGGCTGACCACTGGGGGCGTCGATCCGAAGCCTTCGCCCGCGCACCGTTCCAAAGCGCTAGTCGCTGCTGGCGTGTTCGTCGCGGGGCTAGCCGTCGGTCTTGCCCTTGGACGACCGTGGTGAGAACAGGAAGGCGTCAACCCTATCGGTCTCACCAGTTTGGAGTGCACATGCGGAGTGGGTCCGCCGCACGTCTCGGTATCGCACCTCAGTCCGGTTCGAATCCTCTTGGCTTCGAGGCAGGTGCAGCCCCCACGACCCGGCACGGTGCCTGCTCAGACGCCGCTGGCAAGCCCACCCAGCCACTCAAATCGCAGTTCGTTGACCATCAGGTTGAAGCATCAAAAGGGTTTCCGGGACAACGCTATGCGAACGAATGCCAGTTCCTCGCGCCGCTCAACAACTTCGAGCCATCGCGCCCAATCCCGAGGAGCTCTACCCTCGCTGCTGTTCCCGCTCCGCGAAGAACTGCGCTAGGCGTTTGCGGGCGACGAGACGACGGTTCTCTACCGTGGCGGGGAGCTCGTGCTCGAGAACGATGCTCGAGTCACCGGTATCGAGTTGCAGTTTGTGTTCGAACCCATCCCAATCGACCAGCTGTCCGAGGAAGTCCGCGTCAAAGTCCCCTGTCCGACCCGTCGGATCCTTCACGCCCAATGAGATCGTTACGGTCACGAAACGCGCGGCGAAGTCGAGGGCATCCCACCCGTGATCTTCGAGACCCGAGCACACCCACTGCCTCGCCGCGTCGATATCGATGCGAGCCCAGTCCCATACCAACCCCCAGAGCGTTCGATCGAGGTCGATCGGTGGAGTCTTGATGTGCGCCCACAAGGTGTTAGAAATCGCGATCGCAAAGGCTTGATCAACCAGGTCTGGCATCGCCGAAGTCGGCTCGTTCGACTCGCCTTCTCGTGGCCGGGAGCGCGCAGCGTGGCTGAGATAGGAGAAGAAGAATAGACCCGACGGAGTCAGCTTGGCTTCCTCTAGAACTTCCAGCCGCTGACTTTCGTCCATGCGCACGTAAAGCCGTCCGCCGAACCACCTCGTTCGCTGATGCGCGTCCGCGATGTCGGTGTGTTCGGGGACCCTATGGTAGTGGCGGACCAGCCACTTCAGCACCTCGACACTGCTTGCCGAGCCGGGCACGCTCAGCGACTCCAGCTTGCCGAGGACCAACTCCGTTCCCGTATCGAATGATGCTTCCACCTGGTCAAGCTCCGAGCCTCGAGTTTGCGATCGAATCTGATCGAATGCAGCCGCAACAATAAGATCAGAGAGATCCTCTGCCGGCACCGCGAAGGCGAAGTACCGATCGAAGTAGTGAGGGTGAGCAATGCGGGTCGACGCGGGTTTGTCGCCACTGTAGGAGTAGTTCCTCTGCGACCACTGATGCTCGAATCGTGGGAATAGCTGTCCGACCAGCTGCGCTACGCCGGCGCGATGCTCAGGCGCGACACGTGCATCGGCAAGAATCCCCTCCCAGAAAGCATGCTCGGCAGCAGTATCTCGTTTCCCGGTGCCCCACTCCGAACTGATCGTCGAGAAGTCACCTAGAAGACGTCCTCGATTGTCGATGATGGCGCGGTATAGAAGCGGCTCAGCCGATCTGATCCAACTGATCAATAGGAAGTCGACGAGGTCGACCTCCTGTAGCAACCCGGCGAGGAACACATCGACCTGCGCGAAGTATCGCTTTACACCTCGCGGCGTTGCGAGCCGCTGACGGAGGTGGCCGAAATACGCGCTGCTGAACCTTCGGCTTACCTCGTCATCGAGACTGAGGCCGTGTGTGCTTGCCAATCGCTCGAGGGCCGAGTTCACCCAACTCGATAGCTGCTCATCGCGCACCGGCGGCATGTCCAGCCGAATCTGAACGATCTTCTCGAGATAGTCGATTGCGCGACGTGGATCCTGGCTCCCCACAAGACCAGTACGGCTTAGCGCATCTAGGAGGGTGTTTTCGTCGTAAGCGAGTAGGTAGTGCACATTAGGAAGTCGCCCTACTAGACGTATCAACTTGAAGAGCAATAGGAGTTCCGGTGGGTCGAGCCGATCGACGTCGTCGATGATCACCAGAACTGGCGACTCTGCCTTGCGCAGAGCATCCTCCGCCATCCGCCTCTTGGTTGCAACTCCTTGGTCAGTGCCTATCGCGGTAGCCAACCCATTCAACGGCCCAGTCGCGTCCAGCCCGACGAGGCCGAAGATCGCACCGAATGGCGCAATGGCTCGACCGAGCCCTGCGATCGAGTCGCGCGCCCTGTCCCACGACGCACGAAGAGGTAGCGCGTCAAGCAGTTCGGCGAAGAAACCGCTTTGCAGAGATGCAAGATCCTGGAAATACCAGGGGTTGAATGCGATCGCGACCCACGACCGCCCAGGATCCCCGTCCGTTGTGTGCGGCGGCATCTCAAGTTTTGAAGTCAACTGTGCGAGCACACTTGACTTGCCTGACCCCCACGCGCCGATGAGCGCAAGAACTGATGACTGCTCACTGCCGTGCACTCGAAAAAGTATCGACTCGAGCCCAGCGATAAATTTCGAGCGATCAAGATTGTCATCGTCCATCGAAGAGATCGGGTCGTCTGCATACCAGTTTTCTGAGGCGGGGGTGCTCAAGTTGTCGACTCCAATCTGAACAGCGTGGCTTGGGTTTGGGCTGGTTGCCAGAGGCACGCAGTAGTTCATTGATAAGTATGGTGGTGCCCAACTTCAAGTACGATCCGCATGCAGCGCTCCAGCGTCCAAGGCGAACTGCGAGCACTCGAGCTCCGCGACAGTTACGACCGTCGGGGTTGAGCCACCTATGTCGGTACTTGTGTCTCCGCTCACGGCGGTGAGGTGACTCAGGCCGCTCGTGCGCATGGCCTCGTTCAGCTCCGGACCGACCGCGCGCGTGTCCCCGACGGCGAGGCCGGGGAGGAGTCCGGCACCCGGGTCGGGAAGGCGTGTGGAGCGGTCGATGAACGCGTGCCGCAGCCCGGCCGCCACGGCGAAGACACCCGACGCTTCCCGTTCCACGGTCGCGGAGCTGGCGAATAGCACGAGCGCCGCACGCTCCCCTGGATCCGTGGCCGCGCTCTCGCCGGTCACCCGCACGACCGCCCCGAGGTCGAACCCTTCGACAGGACCGACCCCGACCCGCACCGGCGCGGACGCGGCATGCACACCGCCCGGCGATCCGATCCCGCCCACCTGCAGATCCATCCACAAGCGCCCGTCGCTTCCCACCGATGCGGAGGATGCAACCTCTCCCACCATCTCCACGACCCTGCCGTCCCAGCCCCGCACTGCCGCACGACGCGCCGTCTCGGACATGACGGTGAACGCCACTGCTCCCCCGACCGTCAGGACCACGATCATCAGCCCGCCCACCGAGGCAGCCGACAGACGGCGCAGCATCATCGCAGCACCGGTCAGAAGCGCGGCCGCCGAACAGCCGCCCGCGCACCATCCCGACGCATCCGGCAGAAACACGCACACGAGCGCCACACCCCAGGCCGCACCTGCGACCGGGAGCAGACGAAGATCACGCCTCGCACCCGGCCCCCGCGCCAGACGCTCACGCTCGACCTCCGCCTGAACAATCATCCGAACAACCTAAGAGCGCGAGTACGCGCGCATCGACCACGAATGCACTCTCCGTGAACAACCCCTCGCCTAGCCGGGATGTGCAGTACCGATCGGTCTTGCGCTCCACGGCGGCTTGAGAGTCGAGGATGCCGACGCCATCATGCTTCGCGCACGCATCACGCGGGGAGCCGTCGCCGCGATCGCCGCCATGGCGGTGATCGCCTCTCGCTGGGGATCGCTCGCGGCATCCTCACCGTTCCTCCTCGTGCTCATCGTGTCCACGAACGATCACCTCACGACGGCAGAATGAGTGGCCGACGCGGGCGCTCCCTGAGTGGTTTGTCTGGGGTGTGTGCGAGACTCGCCGCATGGAACAGCGCGTCAGCTTCATCACCCTCGCGGTAGCCGATCTTGAACGCAGCCGGGCCTTCTACATCGACGGCCTGGGGTGGGAGCCGATCTTCGCCGGCGACGACGTGCTGATGCTGCCCGTCGCCGATCGGCTGATCCTGTCGCTCTGGTCGGTCGAGGGCTTCACAAGGGAGATCGGCGAGGCGCCCGCCTCCGGCATCGCCCCGATCACACTCGCGCACAACCTGGCCTCGCCTGCCGAGGTCGACGCGGTCCTCGACGAGGTGCGCGCCCTCGGCGCTCCCGTGAGCCCAGGGCGCGAGCGGGAGTGGGGCGGCTATTCCGGGTACTTCTCCGACCCCGACGGATTCCGCTGGGAGATCGCGGTCAATCCCGGCGAGACCGGAGACTTCGTGCTGGCCCCCGTCACACCCTGACGACGTCGCGGATTCCGGCGAGGAGCTTCTCCCCGATCCCTGGAACCGCCAGGAGATCGTCGACCGACTGGAACCGTCCGTTCTCGTCGCGCCAGGCGATGATCCGCTCCGCCAGCGCCGGTCCGATCCGGGGCAGCGTCTCGAGAGCTGCCTGATCGGCCGCGTTCAGATCGATCCGATCGTCACCCGGCGCGGCCGCCCCGGGCACGCCGGCCGCAGCCCCGAGCACCGGGACGACGATCTGCTCACCGTCAGTGACGGCGCGGGCGAGGTTCACGCCGGCGAGATCGGCCTGGTCCGTCGTTCCTCCGGCCGCGGCGACCGCGTCCACGAGCCGCGCGTCGATGTCGAGCACGTAGAGGCCGGGCCGTTCGACCGCACCGAGCACATGCACGTAGAGCTCACCCGATGCCGACACAGCCGGCTCATCGGTGGACATCGGAATCGACTCGGTCGGCGCCGCATGTCCGCGGAGCAGACCCAGACCGACGGCGCCCGACAGAACGACGAGCGCGACCACGACGGCAGCGCCGACGCTCAGCCGCAGGCGACGCTGTCGAGGTGGAGGCGGGGACTCTGACATCCTGCCAACCTAGGCGCGTCCGCCGACGCGGCGATGCCGGGCGAACCCGTGCGGTGCACAACTCTTGACACTTCAAATATGTGCAGGAGCGGCGGGCGGTCGCCCGCAGACATCACTTGACGACGATGCTCACGATCTTCGGGGCGCGCACGACGACCTTCACGATCTCGCGATCGCCGATCGACCGGATCACGCGCTCGTCGGCGCGGGCCAGAGCTTCGAGCTCAGCCTCTCCGATGCGAGCCGGCACCTCGAGCTGCGCCCGCACCTTGCCGCCCACCTGCACGACCGCGGTCACCGTGTCCTCGACGAGGAGCACCGGGTCGGCCGATCGCCAGGTCACCAGACCCACCGACGGCTCATGACCGAGCGCCTCCCACATCTCCTCCGCAGTGTGCGGCGCGATGAGGTCGAGCATGACCGCGACCGTCTCCGCTGCCTCGCGCACCGCGGGGTCGGCGGCACCGGCTGCGCTGGTGTCGATCGTCTTACGAGTCGCGTTGACGAGTTCCATCAGGCGCGCGACAAGCACGTTGAACTTCGTCTGCTCCACCAGGCCGGGGGCCTCGGCGAGCAGCTTGTGGGTCGCGCGCCGCAGCGCCGCGTCGCCGCCCTTGAAGACCACGTCGACGTCGCTCGACACCTCGTGCGCGATACGAAGGGCGCGGGACAGGAACTTCTGGGCGCCGGTCGTCGACACGTCCGCCCAATCCTTGTCGTCCTCCACCGGACCCGCGAAAGCGAGGCCCACGCGCAGAGCATCCGCTCCATGCGCGTCGAGCTCCTCCTGGAACAGCACCAGGTTGCCCTTGCTCTTCGACATCTTCTGGCCGTCGAGCAGGACCATGCCCTGGTTGATGAGGTTCGAGAACGGCTCGGTGAAGTCGATGAGCCCCATGTCGAACAGCACCTTCGTGATGAAGCGCGCGTACAGCAGGTGCAGGATCGCGTGCTCGACACCGCCGATGTACGAGTCGACGGGCGCCCATCGCGACGCGAGGGCAGGGTCGAATGCCTCCGTCTCGCTGTTCGGCGAGAGGAAGCGCAGGAAGTACCAGGAGCTGTCGACGAACGTGTCCATCGTGTCGGGGTCGCGCAGCATCGGATCACCGGAGACCGGGTCGATCGTGCGCACCCAGCTCTCGGCGCCGCCCAGGGGTGACGTGCCCTTCGGCTTGAGGTCGAGGCCCTCGACGCTCGGCAGCCTCACCGGCAGCTTGTCCTCCTGCACCGGCACGATGCTGCCGTCCTCCGCATGCAGCATGGGGATCGGGGTTCCCCAGAACCGCTGACGCGAGATCAGCCAGTCGCGCAGACGGTAGTTCTTCGCGGCACGACCGGTGCCCGACGCCTCGAGCTGTTCGATGGCACGGGCGATCGCGTTGCGCTTCGACAGACCGTTGAGGGGCCCGGAGTTGATCATGCGGCCCTCGCCGGTGAGCGCGACGCCGGTGGATGCCGGATTCTGCTCGTCGAGCGCGGCATCCGCGTCGATCGGCACGCCCTCGTCGTCCACCTCGATCGCGCGCATCGCACCGGTGACGGGCGCTGTCGTGTCGACGACGACCTTGACCGGCAGGTCGAAGGCGCGGGCGAAGTCGAGGTCGCGCTGGTCATGGGCCGGAACGGCCATGACCGCGCCGTGACCGTAGTCGGCCAGCACGTAGTCGGCGGCCCAGATCGGCAGTTTCTCGCCGTTCACCGGGTTGATCGCGTAACGCTCCAGGAAGACGCCGGTCTTCGGGCGGTCGGTCGACTGGCGGTCGATGTCGGTCGTCTTCTGCACGTCCGCGAGATAGTTCTGGAAGCGCTCGCGCACGTCGTCGGGAGCCTCGGCTGCGAGCTCGGCCGCCAGATCGCCGTCCGGAGCCACGACGAAGAACGTCGCTCCGTGCAGCGTGTCGGGTCGCGTCGAGAACACCGTGACGGGCTCGTCGCGGCCCTCGATGCGGAAGTCGACGTCAGCGCCGACCGATCGACCGATCCAGTTGCGCTGCATCTGCAGAACCTTGTGCGGCCACCGGCCTTCGAGCTGGTTCAGGTCGTCGAGCAGACGGTCGGCGTAGTCCGTGATGCGGAAGTACCACTGCGTCAGCTTCTTCTTGACGACCTCCGCGCCGCAGCGGTCGCAGCGTCCGTCGATCACCTGCTCGTTGGCAAGCACGGTCTGGTCGTTCGGGCACCAGTTGACGGGGCTCTTCTTGCGATAGGCCAGGCCGCGCTCGTACAGCTTCAGGAACAGCCACTGGTTCCAGCGGTAGTACTCCGGGTCGGAGGTGTGCAGGACGCGGCTCCAGTCGAACGAGACGCCGTACTGCTCGAAGCCGACCTTCTGCTGCGCGATGTTCTGGTACGTCCACTCGCGCGGGTCTGCGCCCTGGCGGATGGCGGCGTTCTCGGCCGGCAGGCCGAAGGAGTCCCACCCGATCGGGTTCATCACGTTATGACCGCGGTGACGCCAGAAGCGCGCGACGATGTCGGAGTACAGGTAGTTCTCCGCATGTCCCATGTGCAAGTCGCCGGACGGGTACGGGAACATCGCCAGCACGTAGCGGCGGGGACGCGTGTCATCGTCGCCACCCGTGAGGAACGTGCCGTTCTCCGCCCAGTACTTCTGCCACTTGGCCTGGATGTCGTGCGCCGAGACGGACTCCTCGGCGACGGGAGAGGTGGACAGGTTCTCAGACAACGAACGCACGACCAATCTGGAGGGAAAGAGGGATCAGTTCAGGATATCGGAAGCCCAGGCCACGGGCGTATCCGCCCCCAGCGCTGCGAGCGGTGCGCGGGCCTTCGTCGCGACCTCCGCGACCTCGGATGCCGCAATCGATCGCCAGGTGATCCCTCCCCCTGCCCCGACGCTCGCCTGATCCCCCTCGACGAGGATGCTGCGGATCACCATCGCGAGATCGAGGACGCCGTCGTCGCCGACGAACCCGAAGCATCCGGCGTAGACGCCACGCGCACCTCCCTCGAGCTCGTGCAGTCGCGTCATGGCCGAGAGCTTCGGAGCACCGGTCATGCTCCCCGCGGGCGCGGCTGCGGCGAACAGCGCTGCGACGTCGACACCGCGCGCCGCAGTGCCGCTGACGGTGCTGACGAGCTGGTGCACCGCCGGGTAGGTCTCGACCTTCCACAGTGCCTCCGCGCGGATGGTCCCGGGCACGCACACGCGCGACAGGTCGTTGCGCATGAGGTCGACGATCATGACGTTCTCCGCGCGCTCCTTCTCGTCGACGGCGAGCTCTGCGGCGAGCGCGGCATCCGCCTCTCGATCGGCACCACGGGGACGCGTGCCTTTGATCGGTCGGGTACGGATGACCCCGCCCTCCGCCTGAAGGAACTGCTCGGGGCTGGCGCTCAGCAGCGACCTCCCGCCGATGCGCAGGAAGCCGCCGTGATGTGCAGGGATCGCGGTGCGCAGTCTGCGATAGACGTCGACCGCGTCGTCCACTCCGGTCACGGTGAAGCGCGTGGTGAGGCAGAGCTGATAGGCGATGCCCGCACGGATGAGGGCGCGGCAGCGCTCGATGAGGGACGTGTATTCCTCCGGCGTGTGTCTGGCCGAGGCAAGACGATCCTCGGACCTCGAGAGCGGACGGACCTCCGAGGTCGACGTCCCGTCGAGGAACGCCGCCCAGTCGTCGAGATCGTCCTTCGCGAAGGCCCAGGCCGCCCCGTCGTCATGACGGACGGCGAGGAGGCGAGTCACCCGCAGCCACGCATCCCGGGCGCCGGGACCGCTCTGGCCGACCTCGGCGACGGGAGCCCCCGCTGTCTTCGCACCGCTCTCGTAGTCGTACCAGCCGACGCATCCGCCGCGGAACGGCGGCTCATCATCACCCCGCGTCATGGTCTCGTCGAGCCTCACTTCGCCGGGGAACGAGGCGCGCTCCCCGGTGCCGACGTAGCTCCATCCCTCGGCGGCCGCCGCTCCCGCATCCAGCCAGAAGACATCCGCATGACGCTCCTCGAGAGCGAGGAACACCGCTTCGGGGTCCACCGCACGACCGAGGAGGCGGCTGGTCAGTCGCTCTCGCACGTTCCCAGCCTAGGCGGCGTCGCCTCCCGTATTCTCGGAGAGTGGACGACCTCCTCCTCTGGCTGTTCGATGTGATCCAGTCGATCGATCCAGTCACGCGCACGCTCATCGCCGGAGTCGCCGTGATGCTCGAGACGAGCATCCTCATCGGGCTCATCGTTCCGGGCGACACGATCGTCATCATCGCCTCGATGGGAGTCACGAGCGTATGGGAGGCGATCGCGATGGTGATCGCCGTCGTTATCGGCGCTCTCATCGGCGAGAGCATCGGCTTCTGGCTCGGGCGCTGGCTGGGCCCCCGCATCCGCCGTTCATGGATCGGACAACGCGTGGGTGAGCAGAACTGGGTACGAGCCGAGAACTACCTCGCACGTCGCGGTGGCATCGCGATCTTCCTGTCGCGCTTCCTTCCCGTCCTCCACTCCCTCGTCCCCTTGACGGTCGGGATGAGCCACTACTCGTATCGACGCTTCCTCGCGTGGACCGCACCCGCCTGCCTCCTCTGGGCGACGGCCTACGTGAGCATCACCTCCCTCGCCGCAGGCAGCTTCCGCGAGCTGGTCGACCGCGTGCACTTCGCCGGCTACATCTTCGTCGGGATCATCGCGGTCTTCCTGCTGCTGATCTTCCTGGGCAAGCGGCTCCTCGGGCGTCTGGAGTCCCGTCACATCGAGGCGCCCGACGCAGACGCGCAGAATACTGCGGACGTGAAAGACTGAAGCAATGGCTTCTGCACCCCTGGCGCCCCGGATCCACTGGTTCGCGCGCCTCGAACACCGCTTCCACGTGTGGCGTGAGGGGCGAGCGCGCCGTCGCGGTCGCAGCGCCACCGTCCTCCCGTTCCCCGGGTACGGCGGGCCGGGCTGGGTGCGCGTCCTCGGGCGGGTGCTGATCGTCCCCCCGCTGCGCAAGGGCGACGACGGCGAGCCGGCGAGCATCCGCGGGTGGCGGAGCTTCGTCGGGATCCCGGTGAGCTTCGCGAAGGTCACCGTGACCATCGGAGACTCCGTTCACCATGTCGTCGCGGATCGGGGCGGCGTGATCGATTCGGTCATCCACGCCGAGCTCGATCCGGGCTGGCAGACCTTCACCTTCTCCGTCGAGGGCAAGGATCCCATCGAGGCCACCGCGTTCATCGTCGCCGAGTCGACGCGATTCGGCGTGCTGTCGGACGTCGACGACACCGTCATGGTCACGGCGCTGCCCCGTCCGTTCATCGCGGCCTGGAACTCCTTCGTCGTCGACGAGCACGCGCGCATCCCCGTCCCCGGCATGGCGGTGCTCCTCGACCAGCTGCTGCGACAGCATCCCGGCGCGCCCATGATCTACCTCTCGACCGGCGCTTGGAACGTGGCTCCGACGCTCCGACGGTTCCTCGGCAGGCACCTGTTCCCCGCCGGGTCGATGCTGCTCACCGACTGGGGCCCGACGCACGACCGGTGGTTCCGCAGCGGACGCGACCACAAGCTCACGAATCTCCGTCGCCTGGCGACCGAGTTCCCGCACGTGAAGTGGCTGCTCATCGGTGACGACGGCCAGCACGACGAGGCCATCTACTCCGAGTTCATGGAGGAGCACCCCGACTCCGTGAGCGGTGTCGCGATCCGACGGCTGCTGCCCGCCGAGGCGGTGCTGGCCGGTGGCCGCGCCGGGCGCGAACCGCACTCCGAGGACGTCGCCCCCTGGGTGAGCGCGGAGGACGGCGCCGGGCTCCGTGATCTCCTCGGCGAAGCCGGCATCCTGGACTGACATGCTGCTGCCCCGGACCACCTGGCTGGAGCGAGAGCGGGCGCACCAGGAGCGGGCGGACGCTCTCACCGCGGAGCACCGTGCGCGGGCGTCGCGCCGCGAGACCCACCCGGTCTGGGACTTCCTCTTCACCTACTACTCGTACAAGCCCGCGCAGCTGCGACGGTGGCATCCCGGCGCGGGCGTGGAGCTGGAGGATGCCGATGAGCGACGCACCTGGCGCTGGTACTCCCCCGGCAGGACTCCCGACGGCGCCGTCCCCGACCGGGACGCCTTCGCGGCGGAGAAGCCCGAGCTCGGGGCCCTCATCGAGCGGATGCTGCGCCGCACCGCCTCGAGACCCGGCCAGTTCGGATGCTTCGGCCTGCACGAGTGGGCGATGGTCTACCGCGCCGACGAACACCGTCATGCGGTGCCGCTGCGGCTCGGACAGGCCGGTACCGACCTCGTCGTGGAGAGCCACGAGCTGCGGTGCACGCACTTCGACGCCTTCCGGTTCTTCACCCCCGATGCGGTGCCGCGCAATCGCACGCCCCTGACGCGCGACGACCAACCGCTGTTCGAGCAACCGGGATGCCTGCACGCCGGGATGGACGTCTACAAGTGGGCGCTCAAGCTCGGACCCCTCGTTCCCGGTGAGCTGCTGCTCGATGCGTTCGAGCTGGCCCGGGACATCCGCCTGCTCGACATGGAGGCCGCCCCGTACGACCTCAGCGCGTGGGGCGTCGTGCCGGTGCCGATCGAGACGCCCGAGGGGAAGGCCGAGTACGTGCGCCGTCAGCGGGGGTTCGCGGAGCGCGGGGTGGCGCTGCGTGCGCGGCTGCTCGAATCGTGGCTCGGATCCGACGCACCGGCTGCCGTCTGAGCACAGCCTCGACCGTCAGTCGACCGCCTCGCACTCCGCGCACAGCGCCCACTCGGCCGTCGCCGCCGTCTGCTGCAGTCGCAGCGCCATGACGCGCGAGGCGGCATCGACGAGCCGCTCCTTCGGCACCGTGCCCGCCTCGACCGCAGCGGTGATCCCGGCAGCGATCTGGCCCGCCGTGTCGGGCGTCGAGCCCGCGATCATCAGCAGCAGGTCGCTACCCGCCGCGAGGGCCGTGACGGCGTTGGCCACGGGGTCGGCGTAGGCGGCGACTCCCGACGACGACAGCATGCCGAGGTCGTCGGTGACGATCACCCCGTCGAAG
Source organism: Microbacterium hydrocarbonoxydans (assembly GCF_023715885.1). Lineage (GTDB taxonomy): Bacteria > Actinomycetota > Actinomycetes > Actinomycetales > Microbacteriaceae > Microbacterium > Microbacterium hydrocarbonoxydans_C. The sequence goes on from NZ_JAMBOY010000004.1 coordinate 383,789, forward strand.
CCGAGCTCCTCTCGTGCGATCTCATGCCAGGCCGGCGACAACGATGCCGGTGCCGCATCGACCGCTGTGTACGCGAGGTGTCCGGACATGAGGAGCGACGCGCCGGCATCGACACCCGCCACGAACGGCACGGCATCGGTCGCGCGCCACTCGTCGAGCGTCTCGCTCGTCGACGGGATCGCGTGGTGGGAGTCGCCCGGCGCGGCACCGTGCCCCGGGAAGTGCTTGAGGGTCGAGGCGACGACCGGCTCCTGGGCCGCGGTCGCCGCGGCGACACGCTCCGCCGCGCTCTGCGGGTCGGCGCCCAGTGCGCGCCCGAAGATGAACGACGCGGAGTCGGCCGGCACGTCGGCGACCGTGCCGAAGTTGACGTCGAGTCCCGAGCCCGAGACGAGCGCAGCGCGCGCCGCGAATGCGGCGGATGTCGCAGCGACCGGCTGCGTCTTGAGCGACGTCGACGCCGGGTAGGTGTCCGCGCCGAGACGCGAGACGATCCCACCCTCCTGGTCGATCGCGGTGAGTGGCGGCGGGTCCGAGTCGCTCACGAGGGCGTCGACGACGCCCGTGACGTCTCCGTTCTCCGGCACGTTCGCGCCCATGAGGATGAAGCCGCCGAAGCCCTGCTGCATGTAGCTCGCGAGCGCTGCCGGGTCGGTCGTCGGGATGTGCCCCATGACGACACTCGCCGCCTGCTCGGCAGTGCTCATGCGCTCGACGAGCACCGCAGCGCGCGCATCGATCCCGGGGCCGCGTCCCGCGGAGGCGACTCCGCCGGGCGTCGATGCATCGACCGCGACCGCGGGTGACGACAGCATCCCCAGCCCGACGACGACCGCCGCGCTGATCACCGCTGCCCGACGCCACCTCATCGGCTCAGGCGCTGAGTGCCTCATCGATCGGGACGGCGCTGTCGGCGTCGCCGTTGCCGAAGCGGATCGTGCGTCCGAACGTCGACGGATTGCCGATCGACTCGGCGATGACCTGCGCCACGTCGGCACGCGAGACCTCGCCGCGCCCCTCCGGGTCGACCACGATACGCCCGGTGGGCTCGTCGAAGGTCAGCGTTCCCGGGCCGAGGATGGTGCCGTCGAGGTCGGTGCCACGCAGGTGCTCGTCGGCGGCCCATTTCGCGTCGGCGTACGGGAAGAACGAGTCGTCCTCGGGGATGCCGTGGTCGGCTTTCGAACCGATCCACGAGACCATGACGTAGCGACCGACACCGGCATCCGCCGCGGCATCCATCGTGCGGATCGCGGCATCGCGATCGACGGCGTAGGTGCGCTCGGGCGATCCGCCGCCCGCACCGGCCGACCAGACGATCGCGTCATGACCGGTGATGATCTCCGCGAGTCCACGCGTGTCGAGCTGCTCGATGTCGGAGACCAGCGCCGTCGCGCCCGTCTTCTCGACATCGGCGACGTGATCGGGATTGCGGATGACCGCGGTGACCTCGTCGCCGCGGGCGACGAGCAGAGGGGCGAGCAGCAGGGCGATGCGGCCGTGGCCGCCGAAGACGATGACGCGCGACATAGCTTCACCCTACGCGCCGGATCCGACATCGGCTCAGGTCAGCGGGGGCCTTGCGAACTGTCGATCACATATGCCTGCGGGTGCGACGGCAGGTAGCGCACGACCACCTGATCGCCCGACAGGTAGGCGTCGCGGTCGGGGTAGACGGCGGGCGTGAAGAAGTTGCTCTCGACGGTGTACTCGACTCCGGAGGCCGTCGTGAACGTGATCCAGTCGCCGTCGCGCGTGCCCGTCGTCGGCTGCCCGTGCTGGTAGATGTACGCGCGGGTCACGGGTACGCCGGTCAGGCTCAGGATGCCGATGACGAGGTTCGCGAGCATGACGACTGTGAGCACGCGGAACACGATCCGCGCGAGGCGTCCGCCCCATCGACCGCGCTTCGCGTGCTCTGGACGGAGCAGCCCCTCGCGCTCGCGCACTCGTCGCAGCGCACTGCCCGGCGTCGCGCCCGACGCCGAGAGCGCGAAGAGTCCGAAGAGCGAGAAGCCCGCGATGAAGACCATGGCATAGCCGTGCGCCGCCGGGAAGTTCAGCAGCCACATGAGGGTGTCGAGGATGTTCATCGGCCGGGCTCCTTCTCGATCGTGACCGCCACGGTCTGTGGATCCTCCCGCCGGTAGAACGCCCAAATCGGTGCGCCGACCTGAAAGCGCGAGATCGCCTCCGGGTACGCGAAGACGGTGGTCTCGGCCTCCCAGGTGGATTGTCCCTCCGGCGCCAGGAGCACCGTCAGGGCGAGTTCGCTCTGCCCCTCCAGACGTCGTCCGGTCGGTCGCACCGCGATCACGGAGGCCGGCACCTGCGTGCCCGTCGTCCGTGCTCGCACCTGACGCGGATCGATGAGCCCACGGTCGATGCGCCACTGCAGCACGGCCTCGCGCACGGACGGGTCGTTGATGTCGGCGAGCTCGACGGAGTCCTGGTCGCTGAGGCTGTAGCGAACCGGCAGCGGGTTGCCGACCTGCAGCGACGACAGGTCGGTCGGCTGCACGAGGGTGCGCAGCTGGGCGATGAAGTCGTCGCCAGAGCCAGGGGTGACGCGGATGAAGAGGTCGTACTGCGGCACGTCGTTGACGGTGAGGCCCGTGCGGGACACCTCGACGATGCGGCCCACCCCGATGTGCGATTCGCCGCGGAGCTTCCGGCGTCGACCGAGGCCCGACATGGTGCCGCCGAACGTGAGCAGGAGTCCCCAGGCGACGCCGATGATGATCGGAGCGCCGAGCGTGTCCTCCCCCGCGAAGGGCAGGATCGACTCGCGCTGGTCGACGCCGAACAGCCCTTCCCCGGTCCAGATCACGAGCCATGCCGAGAGGAGCAGCCACACGACCATGAGCGCGATGCGGATCATGTCCTCAGCGTATCGACGGCGCACCGCCGGGGTGGAATCAGCGGCTCAGAGCGCAGCAACCGCCCGCGCGGCGAGTGCCCGTTGCACGCCCTTGGCGGCCGCGCGCCCTGCCCGGTTGGCGCCGATCGTGCTCGCCGACGGCCCGTACCCGACGAGCTGGATCCGCGGATCGGCGACCGCCGTGGTGCCGCGACCGTTGCGGTCGAGCTGGATGCCCCCTGCTGCGCTCCGCAGGTGCAGGGGCGCAAGATGGCCGATGGCAGGCCGGAATCCCGTCGCCCAGAGGATGACGTCGACGCGCTCGAACGCGCCGTCGGCCCAGCGCACACCTTCGGGTTCGATGCGCTCGAACATCGGCCGCCTGTCGGCGTAGGCGCCGAGCCGTTCGGCCTCCCGCTCCTGCTCGCGCAGCACCAGCCCCGTCACGCTCACGACGCTCTCGGGCGGCAGTCCCTGCGCCACCCGCCGCTCGACGAGAGCGACGGCCGCCGCCCCGGCCTCCGGGGTGAAATCGTCGGTGCGCCAGACCGGCTCCCGACGGGTCGCCCAGACGGTCTCGGCGATCGGCGCGATCGCACCGAGGAACTGCACGGCCGACGCTCCCCCGCCCACCACGAGCACGCGCTTGCCGCGGAAGAAATCAGGTCCCGGGTAGTCGACCGTGTGGAACTGGTCACCCAAGAACGTCTCCATCCCCGGGTAGTGCGGCAGGAACGGATGCGTCCAGGTGCCGGTGGCGTTAACGATCGTGCGGGTGCGCCACTCGCGATTGCCCGCGTGGACGATGAGGACGCCGTCGTCGTCCGTGACCCGATCCACGCGCACCGGTCGCACCACCGGGAGTCCGTGGGCCCTCTCGTAGGCCGCGAAGGTCGCCGGCACCGCGACGTTCGCCCTCTCGTCGTCGCGCGGCGGTGCTGCGTCGTCTGGGAGCTCGGCCACGCCGTGCACATCGCGCATCGTGAGCGCATCCCAGCGGTGCTGCCAGGCTCCGCCTGGCCTGTCATCGGCATCCAGCACCACATGACGGATGCCGAGACGCGTCAGGTGGTACGACGCCGAGAGACCGGCCTGACCGGCTCCGATCACCACGCTGTCGAGGATGTCCACGCTCTCGTCAACACCCGACCGTGCGGTGTTGTTCCGTGCACCGCCGACGCGCCCGGAGTGCACGCCCCGATTGGTGCTGTGCGTGATCCGTGTAGTACTCTTTCAAAGTTGCTTCGAGCAGAAGGAAGCAGTTCTGGGCCTGTGGCGCAGCTGGTAGCGCACCTGCATGGCATGCAGGGGGTCAGGGGTTCGAGTCCCCTCAGGTCCACATTGTGTTGAGTCGCGACATAGGCGACGTGTGAGTCGCGACATAGGCGACTAGTTGGAGGAAGAGCTCGGCCATCGGCCGGGCTCTTTCTGCGTGTTGCGCCAGTAGGTTTTGGTGGGGTCGATGGTGT
>NZ_JAMBOY010000005.1 GCF_023715885.1 Microbacterium hydrocarbonoxydans
GCCCCCGCCTCCGCCGCCTCGGTCACGACTGGTGCGGCGAGACCGCCGCCGCGATCTCCTCGGCGGTGCGCCGCACGACGCGGTCGGGTGCATCGGCCCACACGTCGGCGTGGAAGATCTCGACCTCGATGTCGCGGTCGTACCCGGTGTCGACGACGGCGCGGGTGAGCGACCCGAAGTCGATGACTCCGTCGCCCGGATAGTGCCGTGACAGCAGGACGTCCGCCGGCAGCGGAGTCTTCCAGTCGCATACCTGATAGGTCGCGATGCGCCCCTCGCGGCCGGCGCGGGCGATCTGATCGAGCACCTGCGGGTCCCACCAGATGTGGAACGTGTCGACCGCCGCGCCGACCACGCGAGGGTCGAAGTCGGCGGCGAGGTCGAGCGCCTGGCCGAGGGTCGACACGACCGCGCGGTCGGACGCGTACATCGGATGCAGCGGCTCGATCGCCAACGTGACGCCCGCCGCCTCGGCATCCGGCGCCAGCGCACCCAGGGCGTCGCGCACGCGCTCGCGGGCCCCGCTGAGGTCTCGGGAATCGGCCGGGAGCCCTCCCGCGACGAGCACGAGCACGGCGGTCGACCCGTCGGCGCCCGCCGCGGCGAGCGTCGCCGTCTCCTCGATCGCGCGACGGTTGTCGTCGAGGGCCGCGATCCGCTCCGGCCCGTCGGGGAGCGTGAAGAACCCGCCGCGGCAGTGCGTCGTGAAGCGCAGCCCGGAATCGGCGAGCATGCGCGCCGCGACGTCGAGGCCGACGGCGTTCACCGGCTCGCGCCAGAGGCCGATGGCCTGGATGCCAGCATCCGCCGTCACGCGCAGCGCCGTCGTGAGATCGGCGTGCTTGATGGTCGCCTGGTTGATGCTGAGGCGCGGGTCGACGATCATGCGTCGGCCTTCCCGAGGTCGAGGCCGTTCAGGCGCAGCATCCCGTGCCAGCGCTCCCGGGCGAGCTCCGGATCCTCCAGCGCGAAGGACGCGTTGGCGAGCTCGACGATGCGGCTGAGGTGCGGGAGGCTGCGGGCGGAGTGCAGGCCGCCGACCATCTGGAACGCGGGCTGGTGCCCGTTCAGCCAGGCGAGGAACGCAACGCCCGTCTTGTAGTAGAACGTGGGAGCGGCGAACACCTGCCTGCTGAGCTCCTCGGTGGGGCCGAGGATGTCGAGATAGCGCTGCGGGTCGCCGGCGTCCAGTCCCTGGATCGCCGCCGACGCGACCGGCGTGATCGCGGCGAACGCGCCGAGCAGGGCGTCGGAGTATCCGCGGTCGTCACCCCCGATGAGGCCGACGTAGTTGAAGTCGTCGCCCGTGAACATGCGCACGCCCTCCGGGAGGCGCTCGCGCACCGAGACCTCGGATTCGGCGTTCAGCAGGCTCATCTTGACGCCCGCGACCTTGTCGGGATGCTCGCCGATGATGTCGAGCAGCACGGAGGATGCCGTCTGCCAGTCGCTCGCCCCGAAATAGCCCTCCAGCTCCGGGTCGAAGGCCTGACCGAGCCAGTGCAGCACGACCGGCACGCTCGCACTCGCCAGCACCTCGCGGTACACACGGCGGTAGTCATCGGCATCCGTCGCCGCTCTCGCCACATGCCGAGAGGCCATGAGCACCGGGCCGGCCCCCTGCTCCTCCGTGAAATGCAGCTGCTCCTTGTAGGCGTCGATCACGCGGTCGAGGGGGATTCGGTCCTCGTCGACGTGGTCGGTGTTGACGCCGACGACGACGGCGCCGCCCTCCTCGCGGGCGACCTCGGCGCTGCGGGCGATGAGCTCACGCACGGCGGCCGAATCGAGACCCATGTTGCGCTGCGCGGTGTCCATGGCGTCGGCGACGCCGAGTCCCCACGAGTACACGTTGCGGCGGAACGCGAGCGTGGCGTCCCAGTCGATGTCGGCCGGCCGACCCGGCGTGTTGTCGGCGTGCGCCTTCGGCACGACGTGCGCGGCGGCGTAGGCGACGCGGCTCCGCAGCGGAGCGGTGGGGCGGGTCCAGCCGGCGCCGTCCTGCAGCGGGGTCTCGGACAGCGACCCGTCGGGCGCGAGCAGTCGGAGCGCGCTCATCGCAGCGTCAGCGGCTCGAGCGCGATCTTGCGTCCCTCGGCCGAGGAGGTGAGGCCGGCCTCGGCGAACTGCACCCCGCGCGCGCCGGAGAGCAGGTCGAACGGGTACTCCGTGCCCTCGACGTAGGAGATCAGGTACTCCTGCCACTGCTGGCGGAATCCGTTGAGGAACACGTCGTTGGTCGGCACCTGCTGCCAGTCGGCGTCGTAGTCGTGGCCGTCTTCGAGGTCGGGGTTCCACACCGGCTTGGGCGTGGCGTTGCGCGGCTGGATCTTCGCACCGAACAGCCCGACGACGGCGGATCCGTGCGTGCCGTCGACCTGGAACTCGACGAGCTCGTCGCGGTTCACCCGCACCGTCCAGCTCGAGTTGATCTCGGCGATGATGCCGCCCTCGATCTCGAAGATGCCGTAGGCCGCGTCCTCGGCGGTCGCCGTGTAGTGCTCGCCCTTCTCGTCCCAGCGGTCGGAGATGTGCACCGCCGCCTGCGCGTACACGCTCGTGACCTCGCCGAACAGGTTCTCGAGCACGTAGTTCCAGTGCGGGAACATGTCGACGATGATGCCGCCGCCGTCTTCGGTGCGGTAGTTCCAGCTCGGACGCTGGGCGGGCTGCCAGTCACCCTCGAACACCCAGTACCCGAACTCGCCACGCACCGAGAGGATGCGACCGAAGAAGCCCGAGTCGATGAGGCGCTTGAGCTTCTGCAGACCGGGCAGGTACAGCTTGTCGTGCACGACGCCGGTCTTCACTCCGGCCTCATCGGCGAGACGAGCGAGCTCGATCGCCTCCTCGAGCGATTCGGCGGTGGGCTTCTCGGTGTAGATCGCCTTGCCGGCGGCGATCGCTTTGCGCAGCGCCGACGCCCTGGCCTTGGTCACGAGGAAGTCGGCGTAGATCTCCCACTGCGGATCGGCGAGCGCGGCATCGAGATCGGTGGTGTAGTCGTCGATGCCGTGCTTCGCCGCGAGCTCGGCAAGCTTCGCCTCGCTGCGGCCGACGAGGAGGGGCCTGACCGTGACGCGGGATCCGTCGGGCAGCTCGATACCGCCCTCGTCGCGGATCGCGAGGATCGACCGCACGAGGTGCTGCCGGTAGCCCATGCGCCCCGAGACGCCGTTCATGATGATCCCGATCTCGCGGGTCGTCGCCTGTGCCATCAGTGGTTCCGTTCCTGTCGATGCCGTCGCGACCTCGGCCGCGCTGGGTAAACGCTTTCCGAGATCATGACATGGCGTATGCGACGAACGCAAGCGCTTTCGTTCGCAGGGGGACCGAGCTCAAGGCACGGTCACCCGCACTGCCGCCGAAGTCAGCGCGCGCTCGACCGCTCGACGAGAGTCGTCGGCACGACGGATGCCCTCGCCACCGCCTCACCCTCGATGTCGCCGACGAGCAGGGCGACGGCGCGATGCGCGAGCGCCGGGAAGTCCTGCCGGATCGTCGAGAGCGGCGGGCGGTAGTTCGCGGCATCCGGCACGTCGTCGAAGCCGACCACCGCCACGTCGTCGGGAACGCGGCGTCCGGAGTCGGCCAGCGCACGCAGCAGCCCGAGCGCCATCTGGTCGTTGGCGCAGAAGACAGCGGATGCCGCGGCGAGCGCGTCGGCGGCCGCATGGCCGCTCTCGGGCGACCAGTCCCCGCGCACCACCTCGGGCAGCCCGACGCCGGCCGCCCGCAGCGTCTCCCTCCACCCGCGCTCGCGTTCGGACGCCGCGAAGGAGTCGGCGGGGCCCGCGAGGTGATGCACGGTGGTGTGTCCGAGCCCCAGCAGGTGCGCGGTCGCCGCGGCCGCTCCCCCGGCGTGATCGCTGTGCACGACGACCAGCGCGGACTCCTCGGGCGCGTCGACCGCGACGAGATGGAGTCCGCTCGGCCGCTGGGCGGGCAGGAGGGCGGAGGCTTCGTTGAGCACGATCGCGCCGTCGACTCCCTGGTCGGCGAGCCGCTCGAACGCGTCGCCCACTTCTCCCGCGGCAGCGGTCACGAGGGTCAGGGCGTAGCCGCGCTCGGCAGCGGCCTCCGCGGTGGCCTGCAGCATGCGTGAGTTGCCGACCGTGGCCAGCGTGGTGACCACGAGTCCGATGGTCTGCGAGCGACCCGTGCGCAGAGCCCGAGCCGCGCGGTGCGGGCGGTAGCCGAGCTCGGCCATGGCCCGCTCCACGCGCTCGCGCGTGGCCGGGTCGACGCGGGGGCTCTCGTTCACCACGCGCGAGACGGTCTGTCCGGAGACGCCTGCGCGCGCGGCCACGGCCGCCATCGATACGCGTCCCATCCCGTCCCTCTTCCGCCGCCCAACCGATCATGTTGACGTTACCACGGCGGTCCATCTACCATGTTCACGTGAACATGCCCTCTGTCGCCGACCTGCGAACCGAGCCCCTGACCGCCGGTGTCGTGAAGCGCTCCACGACCCTCTCCGACGGCCGGGAGCTCATCTACTTCGACGATCCCGATACCGAGCTCGGACCGGATCGCGCGGTCGACGCGCGCGCGCTCGATGCCCGCGGCGACACCGCGACGATGCGCCTCGATGTGCTCACGGGCGACTGGATCACCGTCGCCGCCAACCGACAGAACCGCGTGATGATGCCGGGTGCCGACGCCGACCCTCTGGCACCCCAGACGCCGACCAATCCCTCCGAGGTGCCTTCGCGCTACGACGTCGCGGTCTTCGAGAATCGCTCCCCGGCATTCGGCCCCGCCCTCGCCGAGGCCGTCGGCACCGCGCCCGCCGCGAGCAACCCGCCGCGCGGACTCGACGACCTCGACGCACTCGGCCTCGGCCGCACCCGCACGTCGGTCGGGCGATGCGAGGTCGTGTGCTTCAGCCCCGAGCACACCGGCTCGTTCGGAACGCAGACCGTCACCCGCGCCCGCACGGTCATCGAGGCCTGGGCCGACCGCACCGCCGCGCTGTCGGCGCTGCCCGGCGTCGAGCAGGTGTTCCCGTTCGAGAACCGGGGCGAGGCGATCGGCGTGACGCTGCCGCACCCGCACGGCCAGATCTACGCGTACCCGTACGTGACCCCGCGCACGACCCGTCTGCTCGAGACCATCGACCGCACCGCTCCCGACCTCTTCGACCGCATCCTCGCCTTCGAGCGCGAGTCCGAGCGGGTCGTACTGCGCGGCGAGCACTGGACCGCCTTCGTCCCGTTCGCGGCGCGGTGGCCGCTCGAGGTGCATCTCGTGCCGCACCAGCACGTGCCCGACTTCGCCGCCACGACGCCCGAGCAGCGCGATGAGCTCGCGCCGATGTACCTGCGGCTCCTCCGCGGCGTCGACGCGCTCTACGACTCGCCCACCCCGTACATCGCGGCCTGGCATCAGGCACCGGTGCACACCGGCCGTGAGTCCGTGCGTCTGCACCTGCAGCTCACAAGTCCGCGTCGGGCGGCCGACAAGCTCAAGTTCCTCGCCGGCTCCGAGGCGGCGATGTGGGCGTGGGCCGCCGAGGTGACGCCCGAGCAGGGTGCCGCACGGCTGCGTGCGGCGATCGAGGGCATCGAGGAGGCGTCCGCGTGAGCCCTGCAGCGAACACCTCCTCCGAGACCATCCGCCGCTCGACCGCGCTGCTGGCAGAGCTGACCGGGTCCGCACCGGAGGGGATCTGGTCGGCACCCGGCCGCGTCAACCTCATCGGCGAGCACACCGACTACAACGACGGCTTCGTGCTGCCCTTCGCGATCCCTCACCGCACGGCGGCAGCCGTCGCGCGGCGTGAAGACGACCGCATCCGCGTCGCCTCGACGTTCGCCGATGGTCCGGTCGAGGTCGCACTCGACGAACTCGGCACCCTCTTCCCCACCCCGACCGGGTCTGCTCCGCGGGTCCCGGAGTGGGCCGCCTACCCGCTCGGCGTCGCCTGGGCGCTCCGCCAAGCGGGCGCCACGGGATCCGGCGTCGACATCGCCCTCGCCTCCGACGTGCCCGTCGGCGCGGGCCTGTCGTCCTCCGCCGCGATCGAGGGCGCGACGGCCTCGGCGCTGAACGAGCTGTGGGACGCCGGACTCGACCGCACGGCCCTCGCCCGTATCGGCCGCCGCGCCGAGAACGAAGCCGTCGGCGCACCCACCGGGATCATGGACCAGATGGCCTCGATGCTCGGCGAGCCGGATGCCGCGATCTTCCTCGACTGCCGTTCGCTCGACGCGGTCCCCGTTCCCGTCGGCGTCGTCGACGCCGGGCTCGCCATTCTCGTGATGGACACGCGCGTCTCGCACTCGCACGCCACCGGCGGCTACCGCGAGCGCCGGGCGTCGTGCGAGCGGGGCGCCGAGCTGATGGGGGTCCCCAGCCTGCGTGACGTCTCGATGGCCGACCTGCCGCGAGCGGCCGAGATCATGGACGACGTCACACTCCGCCGCGTGCGACACATCGTGACCGAGAATCAGCGGGTGCTCGACACCGTCCGCATACTCCGCGAGCAGGGCGCCAGAGCGATCGGCGATCTCCTCATCGCGTCGCACACGTCGATGCGCGACGACTTCGAGATCTCCGTGCCCGAGCTCGACCTCGCGGTGGAGTCCGCCGTCGCGGCAGGGGCCATCGGCGCACGGATGACGGGCGGCGGATTCGGCGGCGCGGCGATCGCGCTGATCGAGGCCGATGCCGAACAGACGGTGTCGGACGCCGTGCGCGCCGCGTTCGCGGCATCCGGTTTCGCCGAGCCGACGGTGTTCACAGTCGTGCCGTCCGCCGGGGCGGGTCGCGACGCCTGACCGTTTCGAGTAGCGCGAATGGCAGTCCGCGACCCCTCAGAACTGCAGTTCACGCGATTCGAAAGCGCCTGAGAAGATAGGTCGGGCCGCCTCGACCGCGGCAGGAGAGGAAGACATGTCCTGGATCGTCACCGGCGGAGCCGGCTACATCGGAGCCCACGTCGTTCGCGCACTCGCGGATGCCGGACTCTCCCCCGTCGTCATCGATGACCTCTCCAGCGGCGTGGCCTCGTTCGTGCCCGAGGGAGTGCCGTTCGTACGGGGCTCGATCCTGGACCGCGATCTCGTCGAGCGCGCTCTCCGCGAGCACGACGCCGAGGGGGTCATCCACGTCGCGGGCTTCAAGTACGCCGGCGTCTCGGTGCAGCGGCCCCTGCACACCTACGCGCAGAACGTCGAGGGCACCCGGGTGATCGTCGAGGCGATGGAGGCTGCGGGCGTGCGGAACATCGTGTTCTCGTCGTCGGCCGCCGTGTTCGGCACCCCCGATGTGCCGCTCGTCGTCGAGAGCACCGAGAAGAAGCCGGCGAGCCCCTACGGCGAGTCCAAGCTCATCGGCGAGTGGCTGCTGCGCGATCAGGCGGTCGCGACCGCCGACTCCGATGCACCGCTGCGGCACACCTCGCTGCGCTACTTCAACGTCGTCGGATCGGCCGACCCGACGGTGTACGACGTGAGCCCGCACAACCTCTTCCCCATCGTGTTCGAGAAGCTGATCGCCGGTGAGACGCCGCGCATCAACGGCGACGACTACGACACCCCCGACGGCACGAACGTGCGCGACTACGTGCACGTGGGCGACATCGCCGCCGCGCACGTCGCCGCTGCGAAGCGACTCGCCGCGGGCCAGCCGGTCGAGCCCGCGTACAACCTCGGTTCGGGCGACGGACTCAGCGTGAAGCAGATCATGGATGCCGTCGCGCGCGTGACCGGCATCGACTTCACCCCGGAGATCGGCCCGCGCCGCGCGGGAGACCCCGACCGCATCGTCGCGACCGGCGAGCTCGCGGCCCGGGATCTCGACTGGACCATGCGCTACTCGGTCGACGACATGGTGCGCACGGGCTGGGAGGCGCGCCGACGCGCGATGTGACCCACTTTCGAGCCGCGCGCCTGGCAGGAGATCAAGCGGTCGCGAAGGCCGCCTTCGCCGAGGTCGTGCGGCGCAGCGCCACGGCTAGCGTCGTCGCCACCAGGGCGAGCACGCCCCACACGACGAGCGCGGCTGCGGCCGCTCCGTTCGCCGAGACCAGACCGGAGAAGGCGGATGCCGTCGGCAGCGCCGCCCCGATCGCCGCGAGCCACTCGGGCGCGGTCGACACGATCCCGGTAGCGATCGCGAGCACGCCCACGAGCGCGGCGACCCATCGGCCGACGCCGCCGAACACCGCCACGAGCGCCTGATTCACCGCGGCGAAGACGACCGCGGTGAGCACGGCCATGCCGGCGAACGCCCACCAGGTCGCGTCGTCGTACCCGGCGACGATCTGCACGATGAGAGCCACGAGCACGCCCTGACCCACCCCGATCGCCGCCGCCGGGCCGAACGCCCGCAGCGCGAGACCCGCCGAGGAACGACGCGACGTGAGGGTGCGCGCGGTATGCGGGCGCAGCACGAGGAACGACGCCAGCGCTCCGAACCACAGCACGACGGCGGTCAGCAGCGGGATCGCCGTCGGTCCGAAGATCGTCTCACCGGCACCCTCAGCGGCCACCGGGTCGGCGATCACGGAGGCGAGCGATGTCGACTCGGTGTCGCTGAACGACGGCAGGGAGTCGGATGCCGTGCGCAGCCCTCCGGCGAGGTCGCCGGTGCCGGTGGCGAGGCTGTCGAGGCCCGTCGCGAGCTCCGTGGCGCCGGTGGCGAGATCGGTCGCGCCGCTCGACAGCTGGTCCGCTCCCGTGGCGAGGGTGCGCGCACCTGTGGCCGACTGCACGAGGCCCTCGTTGGCGAGCTGGGTGAGGCCGCTCGCGAGCTGAGAGGCGCCTGCTCCGGCCTGGCCGAGCTGGGTGACGAGGGTCGATGTCCCCTGCGTGTTCACCTGGGTCAGACCGGCGGAGGTGCCTTCCGCCTGCAGGGCGAGACGGGTCAGGGTGTTGCAGTAGTCGGTGCCGGAGATCAGCGGTTGGCACTGGTTCGCGAGCTGCCGCACGCCCGTGGCCACACTCGAGGCGTTGCCGCTGAGGTCGGACGGGATCAGGCCGTTGGCCTGCAGCTGCTGCGCGCCGACGGTCAGCCCCTGCCCGATGGTCGAGGCACCGGCCGCGGCCTCGCGGGTCTTCGCCGTGAGCGTGTCGAGTCCCGACGCGAGCGTCGTCGCTCCCGAACCGAGCTGCGCGGCACCGGAGGCGAGCTGCGTCGCGCCGTCGGGGATCGCGGCCGCGCCTGTCGCGGCATCCCGAGCTCCTGTGGCGAGCTGGGCGGCGCCGTCGGCGGCCTCCCCGATCTGGTCGCCGATGGTGGCGAAGCCGACGAGGATGTTGTCGGTCGTCGCCTCCGACAGCATGGTGCCCATGCTCGACGCGGCGACGTTCGCGATCTGACTCGTGATGAGGTCGTCCGCCACGAGACCGTCGTCGGGCGTGGTGACCCGGATGGTCGCCTGCTCGGCCGAGCCGCCGCCGTCGGAGATCGCCCGGCCGGCCGAGGTTGCGGCGGACGAGAAGTCCTCGGGGATCGTGATGACCGCCTGATAGGTGCCGTCGGCCAGGCCGTCTGCGGCATCCTCCTCATTCGAGATGACCCAGGTGAGGTTCGAGTCGAGGTCGTCGGATCCGTCGACGAGTCCGGACGCGAGCTGCCGGCCGAGCGGGGTGACCTGTCCGTCGATCTCGACGGGCTCGTCGAGGTTCACGATCGCGGCGGCCATCGAGTCGAGGCGCTCTGTCGGGTTCTGCAGCGCTGCCACGAGGATGCCGCCGATCGCGGCGGGCAGCAGCAGGATGCCGAGGATCGTCAACCAGGTGAGGGAGCGGCGGCCTGTGAGCGAGCGGCGGCCTGTGAGCGAGCGGGTCATGCGTGCACCTCGGTCGTGGTGGAGGAATGGACGGCGGCGTCGAGGTCGATCAGGTCGGGGGCGGCGCGGCCCGCCGATTCGAGCACGGCGAAGGCTGTGTCAGGGGAGAGAGTCGTGAGCACCACCGCGAGCGCCGGGTCGGCGTCGCGCAGGCGCGCGGCGAGCTGATCGCGCGCGGCACGGCCGAGTCGGTCGACGCCGTCGATCACGAGCAGTGAGGGGCGACCACGCAGGGCCTCCGCGAGTTCGGATGCCGTGTCGCCGGTGTCCGCGACGATCACCGCCCCGACGTGTGCCCGTACCCACGCCGCACGGCCGGGCAGCAGGTGGCCGGCCACGCGGAGGCGACCACCGTCGGGTGTGATGCGTCCCGCGAGGGCGAGCGCGAGCACGCGCAGCGCGCCCGCTGACGATCCAATCACCACGACCGATCCGCGGGGCGGAACCCGCAGGTGCAGGCCGCCGATGCCGGCATCCGTGATCGCGAGGTCGTCGGCGGCCACCACCGAGTCGTCGCCGGGCCAGTCGGCCAGGTGTCGCTCGCGCTCGACCGCCTCGCCCTCGATGTCGACGCTCGGCAGGATGCGCTCGAGCCAGGCCGGGATCTGCCAGGCGCGCTCGCCGAGGATCGCCATGAGTGCGGGGATCAGCGTCATGCGCACGAGGAAGGCGTCGATCGCGATGCCGGCGGCGAGGCCGAGCGCGATCGGCTTGAGGGAGGAGTCCCCCTCCGGCACGAACGCCACGAAGACCGCGAACATGATGAGACCGGCGGCCGTGACGACCTTGGCCGAGCCGGTGAACCCGCTGCGCACCGCGCGGAGGGCCGCTGCGCGCCGGGTTGCGCGGTCGGGGCTCTTGGAGTCGGGGTCGTGCACGAAGTCCTCGCGCATGCGCGAAACCAGGAAGACCTGGTAGTCCATCGCGAGGCCGAACAGCACGCCCATGAGGATGATCGGCATGAAGCTGATGATCGGGCCGACCTTGGCGACGTGCAGGGCGTCGGCGAACCATCCCCACTCGAACACCGCTCCGACCACGCCGAATCCGGCGACGATCGACAGCAGGTATCCGGCGGCGGCCGTCACCGGCACCCACAGCGACCGGAACACGATGGTGAGGAGGATCAGCGAGAGGCCGATCACGAAGATCCCGAACGGCAGCAGGGCGTGGCCGAGCTGGTCGGAGATGTCGATGCCGACGGCCGTGAAGCCGGTGACCTTGAGATCGATGCCGTACTCGTCGACCCATTCGTCGTGGTGCGCGCGGAGCTCCCGCACGAGGTCGGCGGTTGCCGGGTCGTCCGGAGCCGTCTCGGGCACGATCTGCACGATGCCGGTGTCGGCGGTCTCGTTCGGGGTGGCGAGAGCGACCTCCTTCACGCCGTCGATCGTCGCCACCTCGTCGCCGAGGTCCTGCATGAGGGTGAGCGGATCGGTGCTCGTGACGATGGTGCCGGTGAGGATCAGGGGTCCGTTGAATCCGGCGCCGAACTCCTCGGCGACCAGGTCGTAGCTCTGCCGCGCCTCGGAGTCCTTTGGCAGAACCCCCGCGTTGGGGAGAGCGAGATTCAGGCTGAGGGCGGGAACGGCGACGACGCCCAGCCCGATCGCGACGGCGAGCGACACGAGGATGGGCCGCTTCGTGACACCGGAAACCCACCGGTCGCTGAATCCGCGGCGGGGAGTGGGAGTCGACTGACCCTTCTTCGCCTTCGGCGCCCGGCGCGGTCGCCCGACGACGCGTCCCTTCATGAAGCCGAGCAGCGCGGGCGTGAGCGTCACGGCGATGGCCACGGCGATCGCGACGGCGACCGATGCGGCGATCCCCATCGTGGTGAGGAACGGGATGCCGGCGAACCCGAGCCCGATCAGTGCGATGAGCACAGTGACCCCCGCGAACACCACGGCGGAGCCGGCGGTACCCACGGCGCGCGAGGCGGATTCCTCGGGGTCGGTCCCCGCTCTCACCTGGTCCTGATGCCTGGCCATGATGAACAGCGCGTAGTCGATGCCGACGGCGAGCCCGAGCATGAGCGCCAGCAGGGGCGTCGTCGACGAGACGGTGGCGAAGGCGGTGGCGGCGAAGATGCCCGCCATCGAGATGCCCACGCCGAGCACGGCGGTGAGGAGCGGCAGGCCGGCGACGACGAACGAGCGGAACGTGACGATCAGCACGAGCAGCGCGATCAGCAGCCCGACGGCCTCGGTCAGCGTCACTCCCGGGATCGATGTCGCGAAGAGGTCGCCGCCGAGCGCCGTCTGCGAACCGGAGGGGAGCTCGTCGGAGAGCTCGGCGACGACGGCGCGGAGGTCGTCCTTCGTCTCATCGCCGATGTCGCTGGACTGCCCGTCGAACTGCAGGCGGATGATGCCCGCGGTCTCGTCGCCGTTGACCATGCCGCTGACGTTCTCATCGAAGGGCGAGGTCGCCGAGAGCACGGAGTCGTCGAGGTCGGCGAGCTTCTCGACGGCATCCTCGATGTCTGTTCGGTAGGGGTCATCGACGATCGAGTCGCCCTCGGCGGCGACCACGATGATCTGCGCGCTCGTGCCGCTCACCTGCGGGAACGATCGGTTCAGCTGCTCGAGGCCCGCCTGCGACTCGGTTCCGGGAATGGAGAACGTGTTGTCGGTCCCGGCGCCGAGTACGAGGGCTCCGGCGACGGCGAGCCCCAGTGCGAGCAGCCACGACACGAGGACACGCCAGGGGTGCCGGTACGACCAGCGGCCGAGCGAGGACAGGAGTGTGGACACGGGGCTCCTCCGAGGATCCGGGCTGGATACAGATCTGTATCCAATACATAGTTGTATCGTAAGGTGATCTCGTCGCCGAAGTCTGTGGACGGGGTGTGAGAATGAGGGGTCAGGAGGATTCGATGACGACGACCGCCACTCGGAGCAGAGAGAACACCCGCGCCCGTCTGCTCGACGCCGCCGCGCAGGTGTTCGCAGAGGTCGGACTCGAAGGCGCATCGGTCGAGACCGTATGCGACCGTGCGGGCTTCACTCGCGGCGCCTTCTACTCCAACTTCGAATCGAAGGACGAGCTGTTCCTCATGCTGGCCGGCCGTGTCGCCGAGCAGCGGGTCGAGGCGGTCCGCACCCGCGTCGATGAGATCGCCGCCGACGGGGGGCTGGTCGAGGACTGCGACCCCGTCGACCTCGTGCAGCAGATCATGGATGCCGGGAGCGACGACCGCCTGAACGTCATGCTCATGAGCGAGATCCGCATCCGCGCCCTGCGCGACGCGCAGTTCGGCGCGGCCTATCTCGCTCAGGAGCGCGAGATGGTGTCGAGCATCGCGACGATCGTGTCGGACATCGTCGATGCGAGCTCGCTCGAGCTGCGGATCCCCGCCGACGCCGCCGCACGCATGCTCATGATCATCTGGGAGGGCATGACGGTGCGCGGCGCGATGGCGGGCCACGACGCCGAGCAGCTGCGTCGCTCCGGCAGCGAGGAGCTCGGTCGGCTCGTGCAGCTCCTGCTCGCGGAGTGACCGCGCGGTGATGCGGGGCGCGCCGCGCGGGTCGAGGTGACGACACGCGCCGCGTGCGCGGTCAGAGGTCGCGCGCCCGGATCGGGTAGAGCCAGAAGCACAGCCACGCGAGCGCGGTGAACACCAGCGGCACGACGGCGACCATGATGCGGATGCCGCCGTCGACCGTGTCCGGCTGCCCGTCGCCGAGCGAGGCGTCGAAGCCGGACGACGTGAGCACGGCCGCCGCGACCACCGCCTGCAGCACGACCGACCCGCGCACGACGAAGCCGTTCACCCCGAAGTACGCTCCCTCGCGGCGGTGGCCGGTGCGCACGGCATCCTCGTCGATGATCTGCGAGAGGACGACCTCGAGCAGCTGCAGCAGGCCGCCCACGCCGACACCCACGGCGACGCCGATCAGCGCGGCGGCGAGCACGCTCGTCGGCAGCAGGTAGCCGAGCACGGCGACGCCGAACACCGCGACGCTCCACAGCAGAGCGGTGCGCGGCGAGGTGCGGCGCACGACCGAGCTCCACAGCACGATCGACGGGATGGCCGTGACGAAGATCGCACCGAGCAGCAGACTGCCGTCGCCCTCGGCCGCGCCCAGCGAGTACCGGACGTAGAAGGGGATGGCGGCGAGGATGACGGCGATCGACGTCTGCACGAACAGCGAGCCGAGCACGTAGGGCACGAAGGCGCGATTGGCGAACGTGTAGCGCAGCTGCGCTCCCCAGCGCATCGCCTCCGAGGCGGCCTCGGGCACGCGCCGCTCGACCATGCCGCCGGCGAACGACCACACCAGCAGCGCCAGGCACACGGTCGACAGGACGATGGCCATGCCCGGCCACCCGATCCAGCCGTAGAGCGCGGGCGCGCCGGCGGTGCCGAGCACCATGCCGAGGATCGCGAAGATCTGCCTGGGTACGTTGCCGCGGGCGCGCTCCTCGGTGGTCCGGAAGATCTCGGGGAACAGGGCGGAGATGTTCAGCACCACGACCACGAACGCGATGTCGTAGACGGCGACGACGACGAGGAACCAGGCGATGAGTCCCGGCACGGGCAGCGCGGGCGGCATCCAGACGAGAGCGAACGCGACGATGAGCGGCACGATCCCGAGCCCGATCCACGGGATACGCCGACCCCACGGAGTGCGGATGCGGTCGGAGAGCGCCCCGACCACCGGGTTCAGCACGGCGTTGAGCACGCCGTGCGCGATCATCGCGGCGGCGACCCACTCCGGCGGCACTCCGAGCTGCGTGACGTAGAAGTAGACGACGAACGCCGAGAACGTCTGCGTCATCAGCTGGGTCGGGAAGCCTGAGGCTCCGAAGGCGATGGTCTGCGCCCTCGTCGGCGCGGCGTCGAGCCTCCGGTCGCGCAGCCGGGTCGTCAGCGTGGCCATGCGCGTCCTTTGCGCTGCAGCTCGCGCAGGGCGCGCCAGCCGATCCGCACGAGCCCCTCGTCGGCGATCACCCGATGCACGGCGGGGTCCGACAGCAGCCGCAGCTCGTGTCCGCGCTTCTCCGCGGCGAAGTCGACGGCGGACCGCAGCTCGACGTCGTCGACCATCGGGTGCAGGTAGATCTCGGTCACGCCGGCGGGGACGGCGCGCAGCAGGGCGATGAAACCGTCGCGCATCTGCTCGTACGTCTCCCCCGGCGCCTGCTCGAACGGATGCGTCCACAGCCGATCGACGATCTCGACGCCCCGCGCATCGGCGGCCGCGGCCGTCTCGGCGAGCTTCGCTCGCAGAGCCGCATCGTCGGACCCGCCCATCTCCCGCGGCAGCCGGAACGGCAGCCCGTGCCGAGCGGCGATGTCGAAGACCGGGCCGAGGAAGTCGCGGCCCGTGAGCAGGCCGTACACCGAGCCCATGTGGTTGTCGAGATGGGTCACGTCGACCCCGGCATCCAGCGCGGTCTGCACCTGTGCCGCGAGCTCGGCGGCGACGTCGGCTTCGGCAGCATGCTGCTCGACGGCGAGCACCTCGGCCGGGAAGAACCCGGCGTCGTCGACGAGCGTCGTACCGGTTCCTGTGAGCGGACGCCAGCGGTACCGCGTCCACTCGCTCGTCAGCACGAGGTGCACGCCCACGTCGAGATCACGACGGGATGCCGCGAACGCCAGCGCCTCCGGCGCCCATGCGCACGGCACCATCACGGTGGCCGAATCGATCGCTCCGTCGCCGAGCAGTCGCGTGATGGCGATGTTCGCGGCGTGGCACATGCCGAAGTCGTCGGCGTTGAGGATGACCGCCCTCGCCCCCGGCTCGAGGCCCAGGCGGTCGGCGAGGTCGGAGCTCACCTCGCGGCCCCGTCGGCCGACGGCACGAGCCGCGAGAACACGGTGGCGCGGAGCGCGGCAGCAGACTCCTGCACGGCACCGACGAGCGGCGCCTCCGGACCGAACGACGAGACGATGAAGCGCATCGGCAGCTGTGCCGCGAATTCGTCGGCGACCCGGGCGACGGCGTCGACGAACACGGGGTGCGCGGCGGTACCGCCGAGGATGAACGCCTCGGGGTCGAGGATCAGCGCGACGCTGCCGGCGGCGATCGTGAGTCGTCGACCCATCTCGGCGGCCATGGCGATCGCCGCCTCGTCTCCGTCGGCTGCGGCGTCGAGGTGCTGGTCGATCGTCTCCTCCGGGTCGCGGCCGTGCGTCAGCGCGAGATCGCGCACGACGGCGTCGCCGAGCACGGGTGCGCCGATCGGCAGCGGAGTCTGCGGCAGGTACATCACCTCGCCGGCGACCCCCGAGAAGCCCCGGTGCAGCCGTCCGTCGATGACGATACCGCCGCCGAGACCTCCGTCGAGCAGCAGCAGGGCGAAGCTCGCGAGCTCAGCGCCGCGGCCGTCGCCGAGCTCGGCGAGAGCGGCGAGGTTCACGTCGTTCTCCACCCGCACGGGGCAGCCGAGCCTGGCCGAGAGCGCCGAGCGGAACGCCCCGCCGTCGGGCCCCTGGTCGTCGCGGATCCCGCCGTCGGCCGTCACGATGCCCGGTACCCCGACGACCGCCACGTGGAGGGGGCCCGCGACCGACGCGAGGCACGCGTCGATCAGTTCGGCGATGTGCTCGACTCGATCGCCTCTGAGTGGGAAGGGGGCATGGTTCTCGACACGAACCGCGCCGGTCGCGTCGACGAGCGCGACGTGGGCGGCGACGGTGTCGACGTGCACCGCGGCCGCGAAGCCGAGGGCCGGATGCAGCGCGACACGCCCTGCCGCAGGACCGCGGGTCTCGCGGTCGACGCCGGCCGGGGCGACGGCATCCGTGCCCTCCAGCATCCGGAGCACCTGGGTCACCGCGGTGCGCGAGAGCCCCGTCTCGGTCATGAGCTCCGCCCGGGTGAGCGGCCCGCGGCGGGCGAGCGATTCGAGGATGGCGCGCCCGTTGAGGGTGCGCAGCAGAGTCTGCGGACCGGCGAGCGGTCGTGCCATGAGGATCCCCCCGGAGTCGACGTGCGACCCAGCATAGACACATCGCGTCCCACCGGTCGAGCGGTCATTCCAGTGCTGTCATCACGTGCTTCAGGCGCGTGTAGTCGTCGAAGCCGTACTGGGAGAGGTCCTTGCCGTACCCCGAGTGCTTGAAGCCGCCGTGCGGCATGTCGGACACGAACGGGATGTGGGTGTTGATCCATACGCAGCCGAAGTCGAGGTCGCGCGAGAAGCGCATCGCCCTGGTGTGGTCACGCGTCCATACCGAGGAGGCGAGCGCGTAGGGGACGTCGTTCGCCATCGAGAGCGCCTCCTCTTCGGCGTCGAAGGCCTGCACGGTGAGCACCGGCCCGAAGATCTCGCTCTGCACGGCCTCGTCGTCCTGGCGCAGGCCCGTCACGATCGTCGCCTCGTAGAAGTACCCGCGGTCTCCCTGGCGACGCCCGCCGGTCGCGATCGTGGCGTGCGCGGGAAGGCGGTCGACGACGCGCGACACCTGGGCGAGCTGCGCGGCGCTGCTGAGCGGACCGTAGAGCACGCCGTCGTCGTGCGGACCGCCCGTGCGGGCGTCCGTCTTCGCCTTCTCGACCAGCGCCGCGACGAACTCGTCATGTACGGAGGAGTGCACGAGCACGCGGGTGGCTGCCGTGCAGTCCTGCCCGGCGTTGAAGAAGGCGCCCGTGACGATGCCCGAGGCCGCCTTGTCGAGGTCGGCGTCGGGGAACACGATCGCCGGCGCCTTGCCGCCCAGTTCGAGGTGCACGCGCTTGACGTCGGCGGCGGCCGAGCGCGCCACCGCCATGCCCGCGCGCACCGAGCCCGTGATCGCGACCATCTGCGGCGTCGGGTGCTCGACGAGAGCCACCCCGGTGTCGCGGTCGCCGAGCACGACGTTCAGGGTGCCGGCGGGCGTGTGCACGGCCACGATCTCGGCGAGCAGCAGCGTGGTGAGCGGGGTGGACTCGGCGGGCTTCAGCACCACGGTGTTGCCCGCGGCGAGCGCCGGTGCGATCTTCCACACGGCCATGTTGAGCGGGTAGTTCCACGGGGTGACCTGGCCGATCACGCCGATGGGCTCGCGGCGCACGAAGGAGGTGTGGCCAGCGAGGTACTCGGCGGCGGCGCGCCCCTCGAGGCTGCGGGCCGCACCGGCGAAGAACCGCAGCTGGTCGATGGACTGCAGGATCTCGTCGGCGACGAGGCTGGCCCGCGGCTTGCCCGTGTCCTTCGATTCCAGGTCGGCGAACTCCTCGGCGCGGGCCTGCATCTCGTCGGCGATGCGGAACAGGGCCAGCTGCCGGTCGGCAGGGGTCGTGTCGCGCCAGATCGGGAACGCGGCGGCAGCCGCCGCGTAGGCCGCATCGACGTCGCTCGCGTCGGAGATCGGCAGCTCGCCGTACGTCTCCTCGGTCGCCGGGTCGATGAGCGGCATCCGCCCCGCGCCGTTCACGGGAACGCGTCGACCGCCGATGAAGTTCTGCAGGGGTTCTGTGGCCATGCTCGCCATGCTAGCGAGGGCATCACGAATACAGAAGAGTTGCCCGGCAACAACGACGGAATCAGTTGCCATTGCGTCGTTCGCCTGTCAATATCGACACATGAGCGGCCCATCCAAGCATCCGATGCTCGACGACATCTCGAAGCGCATCGTCGAACTCCTGCAGGAGGACGGGCGCCGTCCGTACGCCGAGATCGGCCGCGAGGTCGGCCTCAGCGAGGCGGCGGCCCGCCAGCGCGTGCAGCGGATGACGGAGGCGGGCATCATCCAGATCGTCGCCGTGACCGATCCGATGCAGCTCGGCTTCCACCGCATGTCGATGATCGGGATCCGCGTCACCGGCGACCCGCGCGCGGTGGCCGAGAAGCTCACCGAGATCACCGAGCTCGCGTACGTGGTCGTGACCCTCGGCACCTTCGACATCCTCGTCGAGGCCGTGTGCGAGAGCGACGCCGACCTGCTCGACCTCATCGCCACCAGGATCCGCACCATCCCCGGCGTCATCCACACCGAGAGTCTGCTCTACGCGGGCCTCTATAAAGACCTCTACAACTGGGGCACGCGCTGACCGCGCCGCCCGCACCGCCATCCGCACATCGATCCGCACCGGAGTGATCATGGGAACCACCGTCTTCGAACGCCAGCGCCCCTCGGATGCCGTCATCGACGCGTCCCTGCAGGGCACGGCGCTGAGCGTCTTCTGGCTCGACGACGTCGAGCGGCCGACGCACCCGCGGCTCACCGGAACCGTGTCCGCCGATCTCGTGATCGTCGGCGGCGGCTACGCAGGCCTGTGGACCGCGGTGCGCGCCAAGGAGCGGGACCCGCAGCGCCGCGTCGTTCTGCTCGAGGCGTCGCGCATCGCGTGGGCGGCGTCCGGTCGCAACGGCGGCTTCTGCGAGGCGAGCCTCACGCACGGCCACGAGAACGGTCTGACGCGGTGGCCGCAGGAGATCGACCGCCTCGAGGAGCTTGGCCTCGAGAATCTCGACGGGATCGCTCAGACGGTGGAGCGATACCGGATGGATGCCGAGTTCGAGCGCACCGGAGCGATCACGCTCGCCGTCGAACCGCATCAGGTCGAATGGCTGCGCGACGAGGAGGGCTTCCTCGACCGCGAGGCCGTGCAGGCCGAGGTGCACTCGCCCACCTTCCTCGCCGGCGCGTGGGATCGCGACGCCACCGCGCTCGTGCATCCCGCGAAGCTCGGCCTCGAGCTCGCCCGGGTCGCAGCGGATCTGGGCGTCGAGATCTTCGAGCACTCACTCGTTCGCAGCATCGAGGGCGACGGGTCGGGACCGATGACCGTCGTGACCCGCGACGGCGGCCGCGTGATCGCAGACGACGTCGCGCTCGCGACGAACGTCTTCCCGTCGCTGCTCAAGCGGAATCGCCTGATGACCGTCCCCGTCTACGACTACGTGCTCATGACCGAGCCGCTGAGCGCCGAGCAGCTCGCATCGATCGGCTGGTCGAACCGTCAGGGCCTCGCCGACAGCGCCAACCAGTTCCACTACTACCGGCTCACGGCCGACAACCGGATCCTGTTCGGCGGCTACGACGCGGTGTATCACTTCGGCGGCAAGGTGCGTGCCGAGTACGAGGACCGGATGGAGAGTCACCGCAAGCTCGCCTCGCACTTCTTCACGACCTTCCCGCAGCTCGAGGGACTCCGTTTCACCCACCGATGGGCCGGGGCGATCGACTCGTCGAGCCGGTTCTGCGCGTTCTTCGGCACTGCCCGCCGCGGACACGTCGCCTACGCCACCGGCTTCACGGGCCTCGGAGTCGGTGCAGCGCGGTTCGCCGCCGACGTCATGCTCGACGAGCTGTCGGGCGAGAAGACGGAACGCACGGAACTGGCCATGGTGCGCGAGAAGCCCATCCCGTTCCCGCCGGAGCCCGTCGCCTCGATCGGCGTCAACCTCGTCCGAGCGGCGATGGACCGCGCCGATCACGACGAGGGACGGCGCAACCTCTTCCTCAGGACGCTCGACGCGGTCGGCATGGGATTCGACTCGTGAGCGAGCTTCCGGCGGGGACGGCAGTGGATGCCGCGGCGCTGCCGCTCGCGCACGCGCCGCTTCCGGCATCCGATGTCGTGTCGGGAGCTCCGACCGCGGCGACCATCGCCCTCGGAGAGGTCCGCGGCGTCGAGGTCGGGGTGTGGGAGATGACGCCGGGCACGGCCTGCGACACCGAGGCCGACGAGGTGTTCGTCGTGCTGTCGGGCCGCGCCCGCATCGCCTTCCTCGACCCGGCGCTGCCGACGATCGAGGTCGGACCGGGGTCGCTCGTGCGCCTCGCCGAAGGCATGCGCACGGAGTGGACGGTCACGGAGACCCTCCGCAAGATCTACGTCGCCTGAGGGTGGAGTCAGACGCCCGACACGAGACGGACGCCGGCCCCGATCTGAGTGAGAAGGTACGCGGCGAGATGGCCCGCTGGGTAGGGATCGAGGAATTCGCGGCCGACGGGACCGACCTGACTGACGCTGGCTACCGAATCCCGATCGAGGCCCGACGCAGCGGCCGGGACGAGCACGTTTCCAGGAAAGCCCTCGAGGGTCGTGTTCGAGGTCAACGGCACGACCAGGACGGTCTCGATCCGCGTGTCGAGAAGCCAGTCCTCCTGGAGCACGACCGCGGGACGCACCTTCGCCGGCTCCGAACCGTGGGGGTTTCGAAGTCCACCCAGACGACATCTCCGCGGCGGATCACCAGTCCGGGCTCTCGCGCAGACGCTCCTCGTTCGCGCGCACGAAGAGCTCGTCATCCGAAGTTCGTTCGGCCCGAGCGAGCACGTCGTGGGCGATGCGGGTGAGTTCTGACGCACCCTCCAACTCGTCTGCGAGCCGAGCGCCGGCCATGCGGTAGAACTCGGATCGGTTCATTCCGTGTCGGCTCGCGACGCGTTCGAAACGCGCGAACTCGCCGTCGGGCACGGAGATCGCTGTTTTCATACCGGAAAGTATGACCTGTTATACCTTCAGCGGACGCACGGTCGCGTAGGCGTCCGCGACATCGCGGGTCTCGCTGTCGTAGACACGTACGCTCCCGGCATCCCCCTCGTGCCGAGGCCAGCCGGGATCGCCACCGGCGATGAACGAGACGGCCGCCGCGTGCACCTCGTCGGCGAGCTTCTGCGGCGGCGTGGGCCCCGCGAGGTTCTCGATGCGCGGGCCGTCGAGGCAGTCGAAGAAGAATGGGACGTCGAGGCAGTGCTCGGCGAAGCCGAACCGTCCGGACGGCCACGCGAACCGGTACACCCAGGTCGGCGCGTCGCCGCGATCGGCCGAGACCCGCAGCACGCCCACGCGGAACATCCGGTCCGTGAGCACGCGCCCCGCGAGCCGCGGCTTGCCAAGCCGCACGATGTCGGCGTTGGCAGCGAGGTACTCCCCCCGCACCGCGCGCGGCAGACCGAGTCGATCGAGCACGACGTTGCGGGGCACCCAGCGCAGAGCCTTCGCCACCGCTCCGCCGAACACCATCGTGAACTCGTCGTCGGTCGCGCCGAGCACGAGCGGCTTGTCGGCCCCGACACCGGCACGCAGCGATTCGCGCGTCGGCCGGGTGATGAGCTCGCCGTCGACAGCGGGTCCGAGCGGCAGCCCCTGGTCGACGAGGCTCGCGATCTCGCGGGGGTTCAGGTGGGTGGCCCGCTTCTGCAGCGTCAGCAGGCGGAGCTCGTCCACACCCGACAGCCCCGCGACCGTGGCATCGACGCCGGCCGTGGCGGCGAGCGCCCGGCCGAACGTCTCGGATCGGGATGCCGCGACATCCGTCAGCGCGGCCGACACCGCATAGACGCGCTGGAACAGGTGCTGCGCGCTCTCCATGCCGAGCAGGGTGAGCACGGCTCCGCCGCCCGCCGACTGTCCGGCGATCGTGACGCGCGCGGGGTCTCCGCCGAACGCGGCGATGTTCTGCTGCACCCACTCGAGCGCGAGCAGCCAGTCGCGCACCCCGCGGTTCGACGGCGCATCCTCGATCCACCCGAATCCCTCGAAGCCGAGGCGGTACGAGATCGTGACCGTGACGACGCCGTCGCGGTTGAAATTCCTCCCGTCGTACCAAGGACTCGCCGGCGACCCGGTCGTGAAGCCGCCGCCGTGGATCCAGACGAGCACGGGGAGCCCTGCGGCATCCGGATCCGGCGTGAACACGTTGACGTTGAGCGTCGACGGCCCCTCGACGCTCGGCTCCGGAATGAGGGTGTCCCCCTGATCGCCGCGCTGCGCGGTGGCCCCGAACTCCAGCGCATCGCGCACGCCCTCCCACGGCGCGTGCGGCACGGGGGCGGCGAAGCGCAGCGGCCCGATGGGCGGCTCGGCGAACGGGATGCCGAGGAACGCGGCCGACCGCGGCTCCCCTCGCCCTCCCGTGGTGGGGCGCCAGCGCCCGCGCACACGACCGCCTGCGGTGTCGACCTCGACGAATTCGCTCATCCCCGCAGTCTGCCGGATGCGGACGGGTTCAGCCCCGAACGACCTCGGCGTGCGGCATCCGCTCGGTCATGACCCGGATCGCCTCGGGATTGTCATCGACGAGCACGGCATCGCGCCCGAGCGCCGAAGCGACCGCTCCCGTGGTGCCGCTGCCCGCGAAGAGGTCGAGCACTCGGTCACCCGGCCGGCTCGATGCCCGCACGATGCGGCGGAGGATGCCCTCGGGCTTCTGCGTCGGATATCCCGTCTTCTCGCGCCCGGTCGTCGGCACGATCGTGTGCCACCACACGTCGGTCGGGAGCTTGCCGCGCGCCGCCTTCTCGGCCGTGACGAGACCTGGCGCCATGTACGGCTCGCGGTCGACGTCGTCGGAGTTGAAGACGTACTCCCGGGGATTCTTCACATACACCAGGATCGTGTCGTGCTTGGTCGGCCAGCGGCGACGCGACTTGGCACCGTAGTCGTACGCCCAGATGAGCTCGTTGAGGAAGCAGTCGCGCCCGAAGACGGCATCCAGCATCACCTTGGCGTAGTGCGCCTCGCGGTAGTCGAGGTGCAGGTAGAGCGTGCCGTCGTCGGCGAGCAATCGCCACGCCTCCTCGAGCCGGGGCATGAGGAACGCTCCGTAGTCGTCGAAGCGGTCGTCGTAGGTGCGCAGCATCCCGCGCACCCGCTCGTACCGGTGGCCGTGGAATCCGTGCCGCACCTCGGTCGGCGGCGCCGGCTCGGCATCCACGGGATCCCCCGCCTCCGCGTCCGGCTCAGCGCCCGGCGCTGTGCGCCGCGCGGTCACGATCTGCCGTTCCTGCGCCCGGCCGGTGTTGAAGGGCGGGTCGAGGTAGACGAGCGTGAAGGATGCCGAGGGCAGCGTCGCGGCGACGGCGAGGTTGTCGCCCTGGATG
Source organism: Microbacterium hydrocarbonoxydans (assembly GCF_023715885.1). Lineage (GTDB taxonomy): Bacteria > Actinomycetota > Actinomycetes > Actinomycetales > Microbacteriaceae > Microbacterium > Microbacterium hydrocarbonoxydans_C. Next base: position 23,577 of record NZ_JAMBOY010000005.1, read on the forward strand.
ACGGTGACGGCGCCGTGCGCGGGCGGTTGCCCGTCGGTCACGGAACCCGGTGCAGCCACGCGTCGGTCGCGAACTTCGACTCGACCAGCGCCTCGGCATCGGCGTACTCGTCGGCCGTGATCGCGCCGTCCTCTGCGCCGGTGAGCGACCGGAACGTCTCGATGAAGCGGTCGATGATCTCGGCGCGCTCGAGACCGGTCTGGCTGCGAAGCGGGTCGACCCGCTTCGCGGCGGAGGTCGTGCCCTTGTCGCTGAGCTTCTCGCGGCCGATGCGCAGCACCTCGGTCATCGTCTGGCCGTCGATGTCGTACGAGAGCGTGGCGTGATGCAGCACTCCGCCGTTGGCGAGGCGCTTCTGCGCGGCCCCGCCGATCTTGCCCGAGGAGCTCGCGATGTCGTTGAGCGGCTGATAGACGGCGTCGATGCCGAGAGAGCGCAGCGCCTGCAGCACCCAGTCGTCGAGGAAGGCGTACGAGTCGGCGAACGTCATGCCCTGCACGAGCGATGCCGGCACGTAGAGCGAGTAGGTGATGATCTGTCCCGCGGCCATGAGCATGGCGCCCCCGCCCGAGATGCGGCGCACGACGTCGAAGCCGTGGCGCTCCGCGCCCTCGGGGTCGACCTCGTTGCGGTAGGACTGGAAGGAGCCGATCACGACCGCGGACTGGTCCCACTCCCAGATGCGCAGCGTGGGGCGGCGGCGACCCTCGCCGACGCGCGAGGTGAGCACCTCGTCGAGCGCCAGGTTCATGCGCGGCGACACCGCGGTCTCGTGCACGATCTCCCAGTCGAAGTCGCGCCAGCCCGGCGCGGTCACGAGGGCGCGGCGCACGGCCGTGCCCACGGCCTCCGGCGTGAAGCCGAGCAGCTGCGCACCCTCGGGAAGGGCGCCGCGCACGGCGGCGGCGATGGCCGTGGCGTCGGACTCGACCGGCAGACCCGTCACCGCCGCATCGATGTCGGCGAGAGCGGTGTCGGGCTCGAGGAAGAAATCCCCGGCGAGACGGAAACGGGCGATCCGACCGTCTTCCACATCGAGGTCGACGACGACGAGCTTGCCCCCTGGGACCTTGTATTCACCGTGCACGGTTCCAGCTTAAGGCGCTGGCCGTCGGCCGTGGCGGTGCTCAACGACCGAAGACGACGACCCGCTCCCCCGCGCGGATCGGCAGCGACCACCGGTTGCCGTCCGGCGGCTGCGGACACACGTACTGATCCGAGAACGCACAGGGAGGGAGGTACGCGCGGTTGAAGTCGATCACGGCCGAGCCGTCGGCATCCGGCTCGCCGATCGGGAGGAAGCGGAAGCGATACGTCTCGATGCCGTTGGTCCCGTCTCCGAACACCGCCGTCAGCCCGCCCTGCGCGGACCTCGTCGCCGCGAGGGTCAGCGGGATGCCGTCGAGGGCGAAGTGCAGCCGTCCGGCGAGGTCCTGCTCGTGGGTGGCGCCGTCGATCGCCGTGACCATGACGGTCTCGCCCGGTGTCTCCTCGAACCGCGCCGCGACGCGCCAGCCCTCGCGGGGCGGATACGCGTCGATGCCGCTGAAGCGCTCGCGCTCGGGACGCCGCGGGTTGAACACCCGAAGTGCGAGAGCCCCACGCCGGTCGAACACGCGCAGCTCGCGGTGCCCGAGTCGCAGGGTCTGCGTGCCGGTCAGGGTCACGCTCGATCCCGCCGTGCCGAGATCGCTGCCGCGGATGCCGCCGTCTCCGGTGAGCGCCCACAGACCGGGCACGCCCTCCACCGCGGCCGGCTCTGTGATGAGCCAGTTGGTCGACTCCAGCGCCGCCGGACCGTATTCGGCGCCGGCATAGCGCTCGCGCGCCTGTCGCCAGTCGCGCCACTCCTCCTCGAAGCCCACTGCGCCCCTCCTCGCCGCCCGCGCCCTCTCGTCCAGAATCTAGAGGGAGCGACGGATGCCGGGTGCGCCAGCCGTCACGCGGATTCACCCGCTGTCACGCGGGGTCACGTGGGGTCACGCGGGGGCATCTCCCGCGGCATCCCGCGAGGTCGTCGACGGTGAGAGCGCGGGGCCGGCGCACACGCTGTGCAGGAGATCACCGCCAGCGAAGGACCATATCGCGCGGGATCTCCTTCAGAACGCGGGATCTCCTTCAGAACGCGCGGGACGGCGCGGGCAGGGCGCGCGGGGATGCGGGCTCAGCGCGCGGGGATGCGGGCATCGAGCCACGCGAGCACGTCGGCGCGCACCTCGGCCTGGTTCACCTCGGCGAAGATCTCGTGCCGGGCGTCGGGGTAGACGAGGGTCGTGATGTCGGTGAGACCCGAGCGGGTGCGGTACTCCTCGGCGAGCCGATGCACGCTGCGGGGTCCCCCCACCGGGTCGTCGCGGCCGACGAGCAGCAGCAGCGGGATGTCGTGGCCGAGGCCCTTGCGCGGGCGGCCGTACAGCCGCGCGGCCTCGATCGGGCCGAACAGCTTCAGCAGCGGCACGTCGGTCGTGAGCGGGTCGTCGTGGAACGCCGCCCACACCTCGGGGTCGCGGCTCAGCCACTCCAGCCCCGTCGCCTCCGGTCCGGCCCAGCGCGCGTTCAGCGGGGCCGCGTTCAGCGAGCCGGGCATGCGCAGGGCCGACCCCGAGAGGATCACGGCGTCCCATGCCGCGGGATGGTCGTTCACCAGTATCTGCGCGAGGAACGATCCCCACGAGTGCCCGAGCAGCACGAGCGGCAGGTCGGGGTGGTCGTCCTTGATGATGCCGGTGAGCTGCCACACCGCCGCGACCGCGGCCCGCAGACCGCCCTTGCCGAGACGCCCGAGCTTCGCCGGTCCCTCGTGCTGACGGATGCCGGTGCGACCGTGTCCGCGGTGGTCGTCGGCGTACACGTGGAACCCGGCCTCGGTGAGCGCGGTGATCAGCGCGCCGTACCGGCCGGCGTGCTCCCCGACTCCGTGCAGCAGCTGCACGACTCCTCGTGCGTCGCCGACCGCCTCGTGCACGTCGTAGACGATGGCGATGCCGTGGGCGTCGGTGAACTCGCGGGTATCCGTCACGGGGCGAGCCTACCGGCCGAGCGCGGCGACGATCGCGCGCGCGGTCTCGAGGTCGGTGACCTCGTATCCGCCGACGCCGTCGGCCGCCGAGCCCATGCGCACGCCGCCTTCCTCGCGCACGGTGCGCTTGGCGGAGAAGTGCAGGGCGTCGACGCCGCTCGCAGCGAGAGCCACGGCGCTCGCGGCATCCACTCCGCTCCCGGCCATGACCTCGATGCCGCCCGCGGCTTCCGCCACCATCGCGCGGAGCGTCTCGACCCCGTCGATCGCCGCCGATGCGCCGCCCGAGGTGAGCACCCGACGGAGTCCGAGCGAGCGCGCGGCGGCGAGGGTCGCGACGGGGTCGGCGGTCACGTCGATCGCCCGGTGGAGGGTGACGGATGCCGCGCCTGCGGCGTCGCGCAGCCTGACCATCGCGGCGAGGTCGAGGGCGCCCGCGGCATCGAGCGCTCCGACGACGACGCCGTGGGCGCCCGCGTCGATCGCTCGCTGCACGTCGCGCTCGGTGACCGCGAGCTCGTCGGCGTCGTAGTGGAACCCGCCGGGGCGCGGACGCACGAGCACGTGCACCTCGACGCCGAGGTCGCGGGCGGTCTCGATCGCGAGCTCCAGGGTCGCGGGCGACGGCGTGAGCCCTCCGAGCGGGAGGGCCTGGGCGAGCTCGATCCGCCTCGCCCCGACGGCACCGGCGACCCGCACTCCCGCGGTGTCCTGGACGGCGATCTCGAGGGCAGGCATGCGGGTCGTCATCGGTCCATTCTGCCCGAGCGCCGACGGCGAGAAGTGAAGGATCAATGCACGGGCAGCGTGCGGATCTCGAGCATCGCGGCGAAGCGGGCGTCGGCGTCGTCGAGGTCGAGCTCTCCCACTTCTGCGACGCGGCGCAGGCGGTATCGGAACGTGTTGGCGTGCACGAAGCACGCGGCGGCGGCCGCGGTGACGTCGCCGAAGTGATCGAGCCACGCCGTGAGGGTGTCGACCAGATGCGCATCGTGTCTCGCGTCGTAGTCGATCAGCCGGGCGAGCGGCCCCGAGGCGAGGTCGCCGCGCGCGCTGCGCAGGTCGCGGAGGTCGAGCAGCAGCGAGTCGGTCTCGACGTCGGCGATACGGGCGAGGCTGCGCTGCCGAGGTGCACGCTCGACCACCACGCGCAGCGCGCGGTGGGCCTCGGCCCGCGAGCGCGCGATCTCGGCGACGGTCGCGGCGGGACGGCCGATGCCGATCACGGCGGGGATGCGGTCGCCGACCCGCTGCAGGAAGTCCTCGGCGAGCCGCACGGAGCGGTCCTCGGCAGCGGCATCCGCCACCGGCAGGATGCCGTAGACGGTGTCGCCGACGAGGGCGACGGCCGCTCCCTGCTGCACGGCGGAGAGGTGCAGTGCGAGCGCGTCGGTGAGTCGCTCCCGCTCCGCGATGGAGTCGTGCTCGGTGCCGTCCTCGCCGCGCGGTGCGAGGGCCGTCGCCATCACCCAGACGCGGCGACCGGCGAGCCCGAGGCGGCCGAGCGCGTCCTGCGCATCGGGCCCGCCGTCGACGGCACGGCTGACGAGTTCGGCGCGCAGGCTGCGCTGCGCGTCGGCTCCCGCACGGATCCGCAGCAGGTGCAGCGCCACGAGCGTGGTCGCGTCGCGGAGGGTCGCCGCGCGCTCCTCGGTGAGCGGGCCGTCCATGGCGGCCCAGATCGAGCCGAGCACCTCGTCCCCTGCACGCACGGCGATCGCGATGCGCTGCGTCGAGACGCCCTCCCCGAGCCGAACCGGGTCGACGACCACGGGAGCGTCGCCGCGGTAGAGGTCGCGGAAGACTCCCATCTCGGTGAGCACGCGCGCATACCGATCCGGCACCTGGCGCCCGATGATCGTCTCGACTCGGGAGGGGTCCGCGGCCTCCTGTCCGCCGGAGAAGGCGAGCACCCGCGACGACCGGTCCTCGATCGTCACCGGCGCGTCGAGCAGTGCGGCGATGGCGTTGGCCACGGCGAAGAGGTCGCCCGACGACACCCCGCCCAGCGACTCGGCCGGCGTCTGGCCCACGTCGTCCTCGGCGAGCAGTGAGCGCAGGAGGGCGGCCAGCTGCGTCCACGTCGCACCGCGGGCGAGACCGAGGACCGCGATGCCGGCGTCGTCAGCTGCATCTCGTACACTCCGCGGCAGCTCGGTCGATGCGCGCACGACCACCGCCACGGCGCCACGCTCCCCCGCCTCGCGCACGAGCGCCGCCAGCTCATCGGCGTCGCGCAGCGCGACCGCCAGCACCACGGCCCCGTGCGGGTAGACCGGCTCATCGAGCGGATCGTGGATGACGACGCCGCCGACCTGCCGGTCGACGTCGATGCGCCCGTAGGTCACATCGAGCAGCGTCACGCCGAGATCGTCGATCACGCGACCCCAGCTCGACCGTGACAGCGCGCTCATATCGGCGAGCATAACCTCACATCGGGAGCCACTCGGTCCAGGTCGTGAGCTCGTCGAGGATCTCCGGAATCGGGGTCACGCCGAGCCCCGGACCCTGCGGCACCGAGAGGCTGCCGTCGTGCATCACGAACGGCTCGGTGAGGTCGACCCGGTAGAAGCGGTCGCTGGCGGAGACGTCACCCGGCAGCACGAATCCGGGCAGGGCGGCGAGCGCGACGTTGGCCGCCCGTCCGATCCCGCTCTCGACCATGCCGCCGCACCAGACCGGCACGCCCTGTGCCATCGCGAGGTCGTGGATGCGACGCGCCTCGAGGTACCCGCCGACCCGGCCCGGCTTGATGTTGATGACGCTCGTGGCGCCGAGGCGGATCGCGGCGGCCGCGGTCTGCGCCGAGGTGATTGACTCGTCCAGGCAGATCGGGGTCTTCAGCATCCGCGCGAGGTCGGCGTGCCCCACGATGTCCTCCTCCTCGAGCGGCTGCTCGATGAGGAGGAGGCCGAAGTCGTCGAGGCGGGCCAGGTGCTGCGCATCGCGCAGCGTGTACGCGGTGTTCGCGTCGACCTGCAGCAGCACGTCGTCGCCGAAGCGCTCGCGCACCGCGCGGACGACGTCGACATCCCATCCCGGCTCGATCTTGAGCTTGATGCGCACGTATCCCTCGGCGAGGTACCCGTCGACAGCGTCGAGCAGCCGCGGGATCTCGTCCATGATCCCGACCGACACCCCGCACGGCACGGTGTCGCGCACGGCGCCGAGCTCTCGCGCGAACGAGCGGCCCTCGGCACGCAGCTCCGCGTCGAGCACGGCCGTCTCGACCGCGGCCTTCGCCATGCGGTGGCCCTTGAAGGGCGCCAGCAGCTCGCCGACCATGTGCGCGCCCGAGATGTCGGCCCCCGTCAGGGCGGGCACGATGTAGCGGCGGATCATGTCGACCGCACCCTCGGTGTACTCGGGCGAGTAGACCGGATCGGGCAGTGTCACGCACTCGCCCCACCCGTCGACGCCGTCGACGACGGCCCGTACGAGCAGGATGTTCTTCGCGGTCTGCGTGCCGAACGATGTGCGGAACGGGGAGACGAGCGGCATCGCCACCCGTCGCAGCTCGATCCCGTCGATCCTCATACCGTGTTCCTCTCCGGTCGGATGATGTATCCCTCCGCGCGGTCGAATCCGACGATCCGTGCGCCCGCGTCGAGGGCCCCCACGAGCTGCTCTCTCAACCGCAGCCGCCAGCGTTGCGCCTCGGCGCGGTCCTCCGATCGCAGACGCTCGATGTCGGGTGGCACCGCGACGGTGCGGTCGCCCGGCATCCGGGACTCCGGCTGCGGCGAGCTGCCGTGCGCGCGCAGCACGACGCCCGCGTCGCGGAGCTCCCACCGCATGAGCAGCCGGTCCGTCTCGTCGTCGCTGTTCACACCGTCGGTCATCGCGCCGTAGAAGTCCGAGAGGTACTCCCGCGGCCTGGCACCGAGCTTGGTGATGTTGAAGTGCGCGTTGCGGGCGACGAGCGGATCAAAGGTCCACTCGATCGCGTCGATGCCGCGGCAGAGCGCCCAGGCCCGCTGGTGCTGTTTGAGCGCGAACCCGATCGAGCGCCCCGCGCTCTCCGCCGAGATCCCGGCGATGTGGCTGTAGAGCGCGTGCCGCTCCGGATCGGCGTGGAAGGCGATGGCGACTCCGACGAGGCGGTCGTCGGCGAATGCGCCGCCGATATAGTTGCCCGCCTTGCTCAGCGCCCGCATCAGCTCGGGCGGCACGACGGGGTTCTCCGGCGAGCGCCGCCAGATGCGCGACAGCAGGGCGATGGCCTCGGCATGCTCGCCGACCGCCCCGAGCTCTCGGATCGAGACGCCGGATGCCGCGGCAGCGCGATCGGCATCGCGCTGCGCGGACGACACGACCGCGTCGTCGTGCATCAGTTCTGCCATGGTCCGTCCGTTCTCGAGATCTCTGCGGCCATGTCGGCGAGCAGTCGCGTCCGGGGCAGGATCTCCGCCACGATCGCGTGTTCGTGATCGGCGTGCGCACCGCCCCCGACGGCCCCCATGCCGTCGAGGGTCGGCACCCCCGCACCCGCGGTGAAGTTGCCGTCGCTGCCCCCGCCGACGGCCACCGCCCCCACGTCGCCCAGTCCGTGCGGCGCACCGAGCCGTCTCGCGAGGTCCACGAGCCCCTGCGACATCTCCCGTGCGAGCGGCGGGCGGTTGATCCCACCGTGCACGGTGATCGCGGCGCCCGGCACCGGCGACGCGTACGCGCGCAGCGCCGCATCCACCCGCTCGAGCTCCGCCGCCGACCACGCCCGCACGTCGATGCGCAGACGAGCCTCCGCCGGCACGGTGTTGCCCGTGGTGCCGGAATCGGCGCGCGTCGGAGTGACGGTCGTGCCGGCATCCGCGTCGGCGAGCCCACCCAGCGCCAGCACGAGGTGCGCGAGCGCGACCGTCGCGTTGACCCCCTTCTCCGGTTCCAGTCCCGCGTGCGCCGCACTGCCCCGCACCGCGATCTCGTACATGCCGACGCCCTTGCGCGCGGCCTTCCAGGCGCCGTTCTCCGAGGCCTCGGTGACGAGCACCGCTGCGGCACCGAGCGCCGTCTCCTCGATGAGCGCGCGGGATCGCTCCGATCCCGTCTCCTCGTCGCCCGTCACGAGCACGGTCACACCGTCGCGGTCGTCCAGCGCGGCGACCGCGTGCAGCACCATGGCGAGCCCCGTCTTCATGTCGAACGACCCCGGCCCTCGGAGCACGCCGTCGACGATGCCGAACGGCAACCGCTCGAGGGTGCCGTGCGGCCACACGGTGTCGTGGTGGGTCAGCAGCAGCACCCGTGTCTCGGCGCCGAAGCGCCACCGCAGGTGCGTGCAGCCGTCGATCACGAGGCGCTCGGGCTCGATTCCGAGCAGCTCGGCGCCGACCTGGGCGACGACCTCGGCCGACCGGGAGACGGCCGCGTCGTCGCCCGAGGGCGACTCGCACTCGATCAGCCGGCGGATCGTGGAGACGAGGGCCGCCTCCGTGAGGGCGCCGGTGATGAGCGGGGACGGGATGCTCATGCGCCGCTCGAAACCTTCGGGGTCGCCCGTGCGCCGAAGTGCAGGTACTCCTCGCCCGTCGGCAGCGTGTAGAACGTCGCCGTCAGCCACGTCTGCGTTCCGGGGGCGCGGAGCGCGAAGACGCCGTCGCTGTACGGGGTGAGCGCGTACTCGTCGACCGGGTCGGGCTCGAGCTCGGCGAGCGGGCCGAGCACGGTGGTGCGCAGCATCGGTCCGTCGTCGCCGACGAACACCTCGGCCCGCACCGAGGCGCGCTCGTACGTACCGACGAACGGCGTGATGTCGACCTCGACCGGCGCGGCGGGCGGCTGCACGGTGGCCTGCATGGTCACCCCGGACAGCTCGGCGAAGATCTCGCGGTAGAGGTCCTCGTAGAGGTCGCGCGTGTGGCCGCCGTTCGTGAGCAGCGTCACGGCGACACCCGACTCGGGGTGCACGCGCAGGAACGCCGCCTGCCCGATCGTGTTGCCGTCGTGCCCGTACAGGCGCTCGCCGTTCCAGTCGAAGCGGATCCAGCCGAGGCCCCACGAGTCGCCGAGGATGTGCTTGTCGGGCACCTCGGCCTGGAACGCCTGCATCTCGGCGACCGTCGACTCCTCGAGCAGACGGGTGCCGTCCGCAGCGACGCCGCCGGCGAGGTGCAGCCGCGCGAAAGCCAGCACGTCCGCAGCACGCGCGGTGATGAGCCCGGCCGGGCCGAGCGAGCGCGGCAGCGCCCACACCGGCGCGATCACCGGCTTCTCCCCCGTCTCGACGTGTCCGACGGCGGCGGAGTGCAGGATCGCCTCCTCCGGCAGAGTGACGGTGTGCGTGAGACCGAGCGGCGTGAAGAGCAGGTCGCGCATCGCGGCATCCCACACGCTGCCCGTGGCGCTCTCGATCACGCGCCCCAGCAGCGAGAAGCCCGAGTTGCAGTACGACCAGGTCGCGCCGAGCGGGTGGTTCACACCGATCTCGGGGAACAGCTCGGTGTACTTCTCCAGGCAGTCGTCGCCGCGGCCGGTGTCGGTGAACACGTCGCCGTCGATGCCGCTCGTGTGGGTCAGCAGGTGGCGCACCGTCACGCCCCTGGTGAACTCCTCGGTCGCGAGCTGCAGGTCGGGCACGATGTCCACCACGGGGGTGTCGAGCGTGAAGTCCCCCCGCTCGATCAACCGCATGACGGCGGTCGCCGTCCACACCTTCGAGATCGAGCCGATCTGGAAGACCGAGTCGGGCAGCACGGTCGCCGACGCCGGCGGCAGGTCGGCGTTGAGCGTGCCGGTGGCCGCGGTGACGACCTCGTCGCGCCCCTCGGGGTCGTAGCGGAGGATGCCGAGCTGCGCCCCCGGCACGTCGTGCAGCCGCGCGAGCTCGTCGAGTCGGTGCTGCCAGTGCGCGGCGTCGATCGCGGCCGGGCGCGCACCGCAGGTGCTCCCGGCGAAGCGCTCGACCCAGTCGACGATGCGACGCGCGTAGTCGACCCGGTGGCTCGGCGCGCCGAGCAGCGGGAAGACGTGGCTGCCGCCCGGATAGATGACGAGCTCGGTCGGGACCCCGCGCTCGCGCAGTGCGTAGTGCCACTGCTGCGCCTGGTGCACGGGGCATCGCAGGTCCTTCTCGCCGTGCAGGACGAGCGTCGGCGTGGTCACGTCCTCGACGGCCGAGTACGGCGACATCGCCGTGAGCGTGTCGCGGTCGGCCGAGGCCCACGGCATGACGCCCAGCTCGAGCACGCTGAGCATGTGGGCGTCGTCGCTCGTGCCGCCCATGCTGAACAGGTCGGCGACGATGCCTCCGGCGACCGCAGCGGCGAACCGGTCGTCGTGACCCGTGAGGTACGCCGTCATGTAGCCGCCGTAGCTGTAGCCGGCCACGGCGAGACGCGCGGCATCCGCCGTCCCTTCCGCCACGAGCTCATCGACCGGCTCGAGGAAGTCCTTGGCGTCGGAGACGCCCCAGGCGCCGTTCACCCCGCGCCAGAAGTCCTCGCCGTACCCGTCGCTGCCGCGCGGGTTGATCATGAGGACCGTCCATCCGTCGGCCGCGAGCTGCTGGTGGTAGAGGTGCATCTCGTCGACCGCGCCGTTCCACGCGTTGTGCGGCCCGCCGTGGATGTCGACGAGCAGCGGGGTCGCGCCGGTGGCGGCCGGGTCGCGCACGATCCAGCCCTGCACGACCGTGCCGTCGCTGATCGTGAACTCGCGGCTCTCGCGCACGAACAGCTCGGCGCCGTCGGGTGCGTCGCCGTGCGCCGTGAGCACCTCGCTCGTACCGCCCGCGAGGTCGAGGCGCAGGATCTCGCCGAACGACGTCGGCGTCGTCAGTGCGATCGCGGCGGTGTCGCCCGCGACCGACAGGCCGCTGACGACCTCGTCGGCGCCGCCGTGCACGAGTCGGGGCGCGCCGCCCGTGACGGGCACGGCGTAGAGGTGGGTCGCGCCGCAGTCGCGGATCGCGAAGAGGATGTCGCCGGATGCCGTGACCTGCGGCAGCGCGCCGGGATAGGCGGGAGCGCCGGGCATGACGTTGCGGTCGAGGTCGCCCGCCGCATCGACGACGTCACCGGAGACGAGGTCGACGACGAAGAGGCCGGCGTGCCCCTCGGGCTCTCCCGTCCAGCCGATGACGACGAGGCTGCCGCCGTCGGGCGTGAACGACGCCGTGCCCGCGTAGCCCTCGGCGAACGCGAGGGTACGGGCGCGGGCGGCCGGGTCGGCGGGGTCGAGCGCCTGCACGGACGAACGGAACGCGAGGTCGTCCGCGCCCTCGGGTCGCGCGACGTAGGCGAGAGTGCCGCCGTCGGGCGACCACGCCGGGCTGCCGACGCCGGAGACGCCGTCGGTGAGGCGGCGTACGCGGCCGCCTGCCAGGTCGAGCACGTGCAGCTGGTCGGTCACGCCGCGCGTGAACCAGGCGCCGTCGACGAGGTAGTCGATCCCGCTGGTGACGATCGGGGCCTTCTCGCGCTCCGCGCGCTGCTCGTCGGTCTCACCGGCGTCGGGCGCGGAGAGCGGCACGACCGGAGCGGTGAACGCGATGCGCGTGCTGTCGGGACTCCACACGGGCACACCGGCGCCGAGCGGGAGGGACGTGCGCTGCTCGGGCTCGCCGCCGGCGAGCGGCAGCGTCCACAGCTGGCCCTCGCGGAGGAAGGCGACGTGCGCACCGTCGGGAGAGAACACCGGGCTGGAGTCGGACGGACCCCGGGTGAGCGGTCGGGTCGCGCCGCCCTCTGCGATCCACAGCGAGCTCGTGCTGCGGTCCTCGTCGACGTCGGTCGCGCCGAGCACGTACACGACGCGGTCGCCGGAGGGCGAAAGCGCCGGCTGACTCGGCACGGTCAGAGCGAGAGCGTCGTCGATACTCATTCTGCGGGTCACGGGGACTCCTTCGGTCGCGGCGCTCGTGGCACCGGCTGGCGTGTGTCGGTCAGGGGGTGTACTGGATCGGTCGGGGGATCGCGGCGAGCAGCTCCCGCGTGTACGGGTCCCGCGGGTCGTCGAGCAGGTCGGCGGTGGGGCCGTGCTCGACGACCCTGCCGTCGCGCATGACGACCATCCGCGACGCGACGTACCGCACGACGGCGAGGTTGTGCGAGATGAAGAGCATCGAGAAGCCCAGCTCGTCCTGCAGCTCGAGCAGCAGGTTGAGGATCGCACCCTGGATGAGTACGTCGAGGGCCGACGTGATCTCGTCGGCGATGAGCACCCGCGGCCTGCCGGCGAGCGCGCGGGCGATCGCGATGCGCTGACGCTGGCCGCCCGAGAAGCGCGATGGGCGCGCGTCGGCCTTGTCGGGGTCGAGCTGGACGAGCTCGAGCAGCCGGGCGGCCTCGGCGGCGCGCTCCCGCCTGGTCATGCGGGACGGCATCATCTCGGCGATGCTCGCGCCCACCGGCATCCGCGGGTCGAGCGACGAGTACGGGTCCTGGAAGACCATCTGCAGGGGCCGCGGGCCCCGACGCGGGATGGGCTCGCCGTCGAGCAGGATCCGCCCGCCGTGCAGGGGAACGAGTCCGACAGCTGCCCTGGCCAGCGTCGACTTGCCGGATCCCGACTCGCCGACCACGCCGGTGACGCCGCCGTCGGGCACCGTGAGCGAAGCACGATCCACGGCGGTCATGGCGCCGCGCCCCACCCCGTAGCGCACCGAGACCTGATCGAACACGAGCTCGCTCATCGGGTGCCCACCTCCTCGTGATCGCCGCCGACGGCATCCACCGGGTTCGGCTCGGCCTCGGCATCCGTCTCGGCATGCGTCTCGGCATGCGTCTCGGCATCCGTCGTGCTGTCGGCATCCATCGCCCGGCCCTCCTCGGCCGCCAGCGTCGCCAGCGTGGCGAGCGGGCGGTCGAGCGGGGTGGCCATGTGCGGCACGGCGGCGAGCAGCGCCCGCGTGTAAGGGTGCTGAGCCGACGACAGGTCGCTCGCGGGCAGCGACTCGACGATCTCCCCGGAGCGCATCACGAGCACCCGGTCGCACAGCTCGGCGACCACGGAGATGTCATGGCTGATGAAGAGGATCGATGCGCCGTCCTCGTCGCGGATCGCCCGCAGCAGATCGAGCACCTGGCTCTGCACCGTCACGTCGAGCGCCGTGGTCGGCTCGTCGGCGATGATGAGGCGCGGCGACACCATGAGGCCCATGCCGATCATCGCGCGCTGGCGCATGCCGCCGGAGAACTCGTACGGATACTGGCGCACGCGACGCTTCGGCGCGGTGATGCGCACCGCGGCGAGCCGGTCGGCCGCGCGGTCGAGCGCCTCGCGTCGACTGAGACCGGCGTGCTCGGTGGCGACTTCCGCGAGCTGGGCACCCATCCGCATGGTCGGGTTGAACGACGACATCGGGTCCTGGAACACCATCGCCATCGAGGTGCCGAGTAGTCGCCGCAGAGCCGGCCCCTCGGCCGCCTGCAGATCGACCCCGAGGAAGCGCAGAGCGGATGCCGTGACCCGGCCCGGCGGGTTCACGAGGCGGGCGACGGCGAGCGCGGTCATCGACTTGCCCGATCCGGATTCACCCACGATCCCGACGATCTCCCCCGTGCGGACCCGGAAGTCGATCCCCCGCACGGCGTGCACGACGGTGCCGTCGGCGGCCTCGAAGTCGACGCGCAGGTCCTCGACCTCCAGCACCGCCCCGTTCTCCGCAGCGGTGATCGCGGTCTGCGCCGCGGCGCGGCCGAAAGGCGTCCGGCGGCGGATGCGGGTCACGGTGCGCAGCAGCGCATCGTCGGCGAGGCCGAGGCTGCGCGCGGCGGACTCACCGGTGAGGTTGAACGCGAGTCCGGCGATCACGACAGCTAGTCCGGGGGCGAGCGCGGCGCGCGGATTCGCATAGATGCCGCGCAGACCGTCCATCATCAGTCGACCCCAGTCGTACTCGGGCGGCTGCACGCCGAGGCCGAGGAACGACAGTCCGGCGAAAGCGAGCAGGGTGCCGCCGGCGCCGATGGTCGAGTTGACGATCAGCGGTTCGCCGATGTTCGGGAGGATGTGCCGGAACAGCACGCGCACGCGGCCGATGCCGCCGACGCGGGCGGCCGCCACGAAGTCGCGCGCCTCGATGCCGGCGATGAGGTTCTGGCAGAGGCGGGCGAACGACGGGGCGCCGGCGAGTCCGAGCGCGAAGACGGCCGCCGTGGCGGTGCTGCCGAAGATCGCCGCGAAGAAGAGGGCGAGGAGGAGCCCGGGAAAGGCCACCGCGATGCCGGTGAACCACGTCATCGCGCGGCCGAGCACCGGTCCGAGCAGCAGTGGGGCCACCCCGAGGATGAGTCCGGCGACCACCGCGACGAGGGTCGCGAGCAGTGCGAGCACGATCGACAGGCGCGTCGCGACGATCGTGCGGAGCAGCAGATCCCTCCCGAGATTGTCGGTGCCGATCAGGTGCTCGGCCGACGGTCCGGCCAGCAGATCTCCGGTGTCGGTGACGTCGGCCTGCTCGCCCCAGATAAGCGGGGCGACGATCGCCGTGAGCACGACGAGCGCGAGCAGCGCCAGGGCGACCGCCCCGAGCGGGGTGCGCACCATGTTCGCGAGTGCGCGCCTCATGCGTCGGCCGCCGTCGACTGCGGGTCGAGCACCGCGAGCGCGGCGTCGACGAGGGTGTTCACGAGCAGCACGCCCACGCCGTAGACGAGCACGGTGCCCTGCACGAGCGGGTAGTCCTTGGTCTGGATCGAGCTGACGATCGTGCTGCCGAGTCCCGGCCACGCGAACACGGTCTCGACGAGCACGGTGCCGGCGACGAGACCGCTCAGCAGCAGGCCGCCGAGCGTGAGCGTCGCGGTCACGGCGTTCGGCAGCACGTGTCGCAGGGTGATGCGCGGGCCCCGCAGTCGCTTGGCGTGCGCGGTGCGCACGAAGTCGGCCTCGAGCACCGAGAGCGCCTCGATGCGAAGGATGCGAGCGAGGATCGCGGCCGGCCCCAGTGCGAGCGCGAGCACCGGGAGGATGTACGACAGCGGCCCTTCGCGGCTGGCGACGGGCAGCCATCCGAGCTGGACGCCGAACACAGCCACGAGGGCCACGGCGAGGAGGAAGTCCGGGATCGAACCGATCACGACGCTCGTCGAGCTGAACCCCACCTCGAGGCCCCGCGCCCTGCCCCGCTGCGTCGCGACGGCGACCGCCATGCCCAGCGGGATGGCGATGAGCACCGCGAGGACGAAGGCGAGCAGAGCGAGGGTCAGCGTGGCGGGGAGCCGCTGCGCGATCGTGTCGGCGACGGGCAGCTGCGACCCGATCGACACCCCGAGGTCTCCCGTGAACACGCCACGGATGTAGTCGAGGTACTGCTGCCAGATCGGATCGTTCAGCCCCAGCGACTCCCGCCGTGCCTCGACGACCGCGGCCGGAGCCGTCGGCCCCAGCGCTGCGCGGATCGGATCACCGGGCACCAGATGGATCATCAGGAAGGATGCCGTGATCAGGATCCACAGCGAGACGAGCAGCCGACCGGTGCGGCGGAGGGCGAACCTCAGCCAGCGGTGGTCGCCGACGCGCGTGTCGTCTTCGGCGATGCGAGTGGTCACTGTCGTCATGTCGTCGATTCGATCCGAGGGTCGAGGGCGGCTCGGGCTCTCAGCCGACCAGGCGGATGCTGGTCGGCTCGATCACGCCCGTCCAGTCGAATTCGGCGCCGTTGCCGAACATGTACACGGTCGCGTTCGCGAAGGGCACGAGGTCGGCGGCGGCGAACAGCGCGCTCTCGGCCTCCTGCCACACGTCGCAGCCCTCGCGGCCGTTGAGCTCCGAGGCCCTGGCGACGGCATCCGTGTACTCCGCGTTCTCGATGGCCGAGAAGTTCGAACCCTCGGGCGGCACGGTGCCGCTCACGAAGCCGATGGCCTGGTCGGGGCTGTTGACGCTGAGCGTGAGCCAGCCGATGTCCCAGGCTCCCGTGCTGAACGTCGCCTCCAGCAGCGCGGTCTCGTCCTGCTGCTTGCCGTCGACCTCGGCGCCGATCTCCTCCCACGCCGACATCGCGAGCTCCGCGGCGGCCGCAGCGGCGGCGCCGAGGCTGTTCTCGTAGAGGAACGTCAGGCTGAGGCGCTGTCCGTCCTTCGCACGGACGCCGTCGGAGCCGCGCACCCACCCTGCCTCGTCGAGCGTCGCGTTCGCTGCGTCGACGTCGAACGCCGGACGCGACTCGGCGATCGCGTCGTACGTGCAGACCGTAGGTTCGACGACCGCGAGAGCCGTAGCTGGTCCGCCCTTCCCCGCGGTCATGACGTTCGCGAGCTCGTCGTAGTCGACGGCCTGAGTCAGCGCCATGCGCACCGCCGGGTCGCTCGTGGGGTGTCCCTCGGCGTGGTTGTACCACTGCTCGCCCGCGATGGCGGTGCCCTCGCGGGAGAAGAGATCGGCGCTGATCGCGCGGTCCGCGTCGGGGCCGGTGAGCTGGGCGGCGTTCGCCTCACCCGAGAGCAGCAGATTCGCCGCGGTGGTGCCATCGGACACCACGCGCACGTTGACCTTCGCCGGGATGCCCTCCTCGTCGACCGTGGCTCCGCCGGGACCCCAGGCGTAGTCCTCGCGCAGCTCGTACGTGTAGTGGTCGTTCGGCACGGCCTCGGTGAGCACGTACGGCCCAGTGCCGTCGGTGCCCGCCGCGAGCCCGTCGCGGTCGTTCAGGGAGCTGTCGCACACCATCGGGAGGCCTGAGAGGCCGAGCAGCAGGAACGGCGCCGGGCTCGACAGCGTCATCGTCACCGTGTCGCCCTCGGCGGTGCTCGTCACGCCGACGGGGAGGAACGCACCGAGGAAGCCGCTCTGGTTCTCGGGGTCGGAGATCCAGTTGAGGTTGTCCGCGGCGCTCTGGGCGGTGAACGGCGTGCCGTCGCCGCACGTGATGCCGTCCTGGATCTTCAGGGTCGCGGTGGTGCCGTCGACCTCCCATTCGGTGGCGAGCTGGCTCCGGACCTCGCCGTCGGCGTCGACGCTCACCAGCGTGTCGTAGGCGAGCTTGCTGATGTCGAACAGCGCACTGCCGGCCGACAGCTGCGGGTCGAGGCTTCCCGGGTCGGAGCCGAGGATCTCGGTGAAGGTGCCTCCCGTGACCGGTTCACCCCCGCCTCCTCCGTCCGAGCCGCACGCGGTGAGCACGGTGGCGAGAGCGGTCACGGCGACGACGGCGGTGACGGCGGTGCGATTCGGTGTCATGACGTTCCTCCAGGCAGTGGGTTCGTGCGTATCGGGGTGCACGCCGCGTGGCGACGAGGGTTCGGGGGTCAGCGCGACCGCGGGACAGCGCGGCCGAAGTGGATGTACGAGGCGCGGCCGTCGTCGGCCGGTTCGAGGAAGGCGAGCACGAGATGCATCCCGTCCTTCCGTTCGCGCGCGATCAGCGATGCGTCGCCGTAGGGCACGAACTCGTCGGTCGACGGCTCGGCGCCGAGCGCACGCAGCTCGGGCGTCGGGCGTTGCTCGAGCCACAGTCGTCCCTCCGCGTCTCGCGACACCTCCATCTCGACGGTGGAGTTGCCGTACACGCCCAGGTAGCCGCTCACGTCGGGAGTGGTCGGGTCGGATGCTGTCAGGGCGGATGCCGCGGCGGGCTCCGCGTCCGCGGGCGGCACGGGGGCCTCGGGCAGCCCCGCCCCGGTGAGCTCGCGCAGCAGCGGATCGACGAGATCGTGGAAGAGACCGGCACCGTCACCCCCGTTCGTGAGCAGGACGACGGCGACCCCTGCATCCGGGGCGACCCGCAGGAACGACGACTGGCCGACCGTGTTTCCGTCGTGCCCGAACAGCACGGTGCCCTCGTCGCGGTCGATCTCCCAGCCGAGACCCCAGGCCGCTCCCATGCCCGCGACGCGCGGAAGACGGACCTCCGTCGTGCGCATCGCGGCCGCCGAATCCTGCGAGACGACGGCCTGCTCCTCCTGTGATGCAGGCGGCGAGCCCGCCGCGGCACGGAGGTGGGCGCGGGCGAACACGGCCAGGTCCTCGGCGGTCATCGCGAGCATCGACCCCGCCGGCTCGTTCGAGCGCGCCATCGCCCAGAACGGCGCGGGCTGCGGTCCGCCGCCGTCTCCGGCATCCATGTGCCCGACCGCGACGCGGTGCAGGATCGCCTCGTACGGGCTGGGCGAGACGCTGCGCAGGCCGAGCGGTGTCGCGAGGTGTGTGAGCAGCGCCTGTTCCCAGCTGGTTCCTCGGAGCCGCTCGATGAGCCGGCCCAGGACGACGTAGCCCGCGTTGCTGTACGAGAACAGCGCGCCGGGCTCGAAGATCTGCGCCGCCTCGGCGAGCAGCGCGACGTACTTCTCGACGGCGTCGTCACCGCGCCCGGTGTCGGTGAAGATGTCGCCCTCGATGCCCGATCGGTGGCTGAGCAGGTGCCGCACCCTGATCGCCGCGGCGGCCGCCTCGTCGGCGAGCGCGAACTCGGGCAGGTACGTGCGAATCGGGGCGTCGAGATCGACGAGCCCCTCCTCCACGAGCTGCATCACGAGCGTGGCGGTCCACACCTTCGTGATCGAGCCGATCTGGAACACGGCATCGGTCGTCGCCTCGATCCGCGTCGCGGTGCTGAGCAGCCCTGCGGCGTGGGTGACGATCTCGCCGTCGATGAGCACCGCCACAGATGCCGCGGGCACCCCGTGCGTCTCGATGAGCGATCCGAGAGTGGACCGCAGGTGTTCACCGACCGCGTGGGGGCTCTGCATGGCCTCACTCTAGGCACCGGCCGGCTTGACATCGTTGGTGTGATCGAACGGAACCAGGTGGCGGGTTTCGTTCTCTTGCACGAACGGCTCGCCGGACGTAGCCTTGTTCAGAGCGCAAAATTAGATAGACTATCTAAGTAATGTCTGCGTTCGATGAGTCTCTCCACCTCACGGCGACAGATCTGCGCCTCGCCACCTTCCGGCTCGCCCGCCGCCTCCGGCACGTCCGAGCCGTCGACGCGATGAGCGACGCGCAGCTCGCTGTGCTCGCGACCCTGCGTCTGCACGGGCGGCGCACGATCACCGCCCTCGCGGATGCCGAGCGCGTCACCGCACCGTCGATGACGAGCATGATCAACGGCCTCGCCGAGCAGGGCTACGTCGTCCGTATCCCCGACGAGGAGGACCGCCGCCGCGTGCAGGTCGACATCACCGAGACCGGGTCGGCCATCGTCGCCGAGACCATCCAGCGGCGCGACGATCTGCTCGCCGGGATGCTCGCCGAGCTCGATCTCACGGAGGCGGAGCTCTCGACGCTGCGCGAGGCCAGCGCGCTGATGCGGCGGGTGGTCGACCGATGAGCGCCATGTTCCGCTCGTTCGCGAACGTCAACTACCGCATCTGGTTCGCCGGCGCTCTCGTGTCGAACGTCGGAGGGTGGATGCAGGCGACCGCGCAGGACTGGGTCGTGCTCACCGAGCTCACCGACAACGACGCCGCTGCGATGGGCGTCACGATGGCGCTGCAGTTCGGACCGCCGCTCGTGCTCGTGAGCCTCACCGGGTGGGTGGCCGACCGATTCGAGCGCCGCCGCATCCTGCTCGCCACGCAGAGCGCGTTGCTGCTGCTCGCGATCGCCGTGGGCGTGCTGCTGCTCAACGGACTGATGACGCTGCCGATGATGTTCGGTTTCGCGGCGGCCTTCGGCGTCGTGAACGCGTTCGACGCCCCGGCACGTCAGGCGTTCGTCTCCGACATGGTGTCGGTGGGCGACACCTCGAATGCGGTCGCGCTGAACTCGGCATCCTTCAACCTCGCCCGCATGATCGGCCCCGCCGTGGGAGGACTGCTGATCGTCGCGATCGGCTCGGGCTGGGTGTTCATCGCGAACGCCGCGACCTTCCTCGCGATGCTCGTCGCGCTGCTTCTGCTGCGCACCGGCCAGCTCGCGCCGCGCCTCAAGGGCCGCAGCCGCGGAGGCCTCGCCGCCGGATTCCGCTACGTCTGGGGGCGCAGCGACCTGCGGGTCGTGTTCGTGACGGTGTTCCTGATCGGCGCGTTCGGCATGAACTTCCCGATCTTCGCCTCGACCATGGCCCTGGAGTTCGGTGCGGGCGCCGACGGATACGGGGTGCTCAGCTCGATCCTCGCGATCGGCTCGCTCGCCGGGGCCCTCCTCGCTGCTCGCCGCGACCGCGCCCGCGTGCGGGTCGTCATCCTCGCGGCCGGCGGCTTCGGCATCGCCGCATTCGTCTCGTCGGCGATGCCGACCTACGCCGCCTATGCGGTGACGCTCACCTTCACCGGGTTCATGATCGTGACCCTGCTCACCACGGCGAACGGCTACGTGCAGATGACGACCGATCCCGCACTGCGCGGTCGGGTGCTCGCGCTCTACATGGCGGTGATCATGGGATCGACCCCGGTCGGTGCGCCCATCGCGGGATGGGTGGCCGACACGTTCGGCCCGCGCAGCGCGATCATGCTCGGCGGTACGGCCGGTCTCGTCGCGTGCGCGATCGGCACGATCTGGGTCATCATGTCCGGACGCCTCCGTCGCTCCGAGGATCGCCGCTTCCTGCTGACTCTCGACGAGACCCGCCCGCTGAGAGTCGTCGACGAGCCCGAACTGGCCGAACCGGCGGCATCCGCAGAGCACGTCGACTACACCGAGAAGGCCACCGCGACCACGCCGATCCGCATCGCGAAGCAGGACTGAGGCGGATCGCCCGGCGCGCGTTTGTCAACCCCTCGCCGCCCCACCGGCACCGGCGTAACGTCGCGCACATGGACGACAACACAGGACGCACCCCGCACCCCGAGCAGCCCGCCGAGGGCTCCCCCGAGATCAACCCGGAGCACAACACCGCTCCCGACGGTCAGGGCGCCGGCGATGGCGCAGACGACCTCGACGGCGGCGCGCAGGGCGCAGCCCAGGGCGGCGCGATCCAGGGTGACAACGCGCACGGCGAATCGCCGCGTGGCGCGATCCAGGGCGAGGCAGCCGACGGCGACCCGCAGGGGGCGTCGCAGGGCGGAGCCATCCAGGGCGACAGCTCGCACGGCGAATCGCCGCACGGAGCCATCCAGGGTGACGCGAACCCCGACCGCGACGTGCCGCTGGGCGGCGACGACACGACCGCCGGGCAGCTCGACGCCGACAACGACGTGGAACGCGACACCCTGCGCACCCTCGACCCCGAGGACCCGCCGGCCTGAGTCACGGACTCACGCCGGTCGCTCCCGCCGGCTCCCGTGCTCCCGGCGGCCCCCGCCCCGGGTCGCTGACTTGGCACCTCCTGTCGCAATTCCCGCGGAATTCCCGCAGGAGGGCCAACCGGAGCAGGGGTGACTACGCCCCCAGCACGTGCTTCAGCTGCTCCACCGCCCAGTCGAGCTCCGTCGCCCGGATGACGATGGGCGGCGCGATGCGGATCGTCTGGCCGTGCGTGTCCTTGACCAGCACGCCGCGGTCGAGCAGGCGCTCGGCGATCTCCCGCCCGGTGCCCTTGGCCGGGTCGATGTCGACGCCGGCCCAGAGCCCGGCGATGCGCACCGCCGTGACGCCGTGCGCCTTCAACGGCTCCAGCGCCTGCGCGAGGTGCTCGCCCAGGGCGCGGGCGCGCTCCTGGAACTCGCCGTTCTCGAGCATCTCCACCACGCGGAGCCCCACCGCGGCCGCGAGCGGGTTGCCGCCGAACGTCGAGCCGTGCTCCCCGGGCTGGATGACCCCGAGTACGTCGCTGTCGCCGACCACCGCGGAGACGGGAAGGATGCCGCCGCCGAGCGCCTTGCCGAGCAGGTACAGGTCGGGCACGACACCCTCGCGGTCGCAGGCGAACGTCTCGCCGACGCGTCCGAGGCCCGACTGGATCTCGTCGGCGATGAAGAGCACGTTCTTCTCGTCGCAGATCTCGCGGATGCGACGAAGGTACCCCTCCGGCGGGATGATGACACCACCCTCGCCCTGGATGGGCTCGATGAGCACCGCGGCGGTGTCGGCGGTGATGGCCGCGGCGACGGCATCCGCGTCCCCGTAGGGCACGACGTCGAAGCCGGGCGTGTACGGTCCGAAGCCCTCGCGCGCCTGCTCGTCGTCGCTGAAGCTGACGATGGTCGTCGTGCGCCCGTGGAAATTGCCCGCGGCGACGATGATGCGCGCGGCACCGTCGGCGATGCCCTTGACCCGGTATCCCCAGGCACGAGCGACCTTGATGCCGGTCTCGACCGCCTCGGCTCCCGTGTTCATCGGCAGCACCATGTCCTTGCCGGCGAGCTCGGCGAGCGCGGCCGCGAACGGCTCCAGGCGGTCGCTGCGGAACGCGCGGCTCGTCAGCGTCACGCGACCGAGCTGCTCGGTGAGCGCGGCGACGAGGGCCGGATGCCGGTGGCCGAAGTTCACCGCGGAGTAGGCCGCGAGCAGATCGAGGTAGCGCTTGCCCTCGACGTCGGTGACCCAGGCGCCCTCGCCGCGCGCGATCGTCACGGGGAGCGGGTGGTAGTTGTGCGCGACGTGCGGCTCGGCGTCCTGCGCCGTGACCGAACCCGTGACCTCGTCGACCGCGGTCACTTCGCACCCCGCAGCTCGAGCGTGCAGCACTTGATGCCGCCGCCGCCGAGCAGCAACTCCGACAGGTCGATCATGATCGGGTTGTAGCCGCGCTCGCGCAGCTGCTTCTCGAAGCCCACGGCGCGCGGGGAGATGACGACGTTGAAGCCGTCGCTCGCGGAGTTCAGGCCGAACACCGCGCCGTCTTCGTCCGACACGAGGATCGCGTCGGGGAAGCGCTTCTCGAGCTCGGCGCGGCTCGCGTCGTCGAAGGCGCCGGGCAGGTAGGCGATGTTGGCGTGCTCGGGTCCGCCGTTCTCGACCCCCTGCACGGGGTCGAGCACCGCGATCGCCGTGTCGAGGTGGTAGAAGCGCGGGTCGACGAGGTTGAGCGACACGACCTCGCGGCCGAACACCTCGCCGACCTCGCGGTGGCTGTCGCCGGTGGAGCGGAATCCGGTGCCGGCGAGGATGACGTCGCCGACGAGCAGGAAGTCGCCCTCGCCCTCGTTGACCTCCTGCGGCATGACAGTGTCGAACCCGGCCGCGCGGAACCAGTCCGCGAACGCGGGCGCCTCGCCCTGGCGCTCGACGAAGCGGAACTCCGGCACGTACGCGCGGCCGTCGATCACGAAGCCGCCGTTCGCGGTGTAGACCATGTCGGGGTAGCCGACGAGCGGCTCGATGAGCTCGACCTCGTGGCCCAGCTCGAGGTAGAGATCGTGCAGCTTCTGCCACTGCTCGACGGCCTTCTCGGTGTCGGTGGGCTTCGCGGGCTCCATCCACGGGTTGATGGAGTAGTTCACCGTGAAGTGCGACGGCTTGCACATCAGGTAGCGGCGGTGGTGCGCCGTGCGCGCGGTGGCTTCGGTGGCGGTGGACTCGGACGCGGTGGTCTCGACAGACATGGAGCTCCTCGAACGGATGCGGCGGACGCTGTCCAGGGGCCCGGCGGTCCTTCGACCCTGTCCGCTCACCGGGAGCGGGCGACGGGGAAGATGCGACTCGAGCACGCCGGCATCCATTGTGTCACCCGCCGCCTGGGCGGGGCCAGAGCGCTGGTCAGTCAGGGCCACTTTCGAATCGCTCAACTTGCAGCTTTCGACCCCTGAGATCTGCGATTCGGGCGATTCGAATCCACCGATCACCCCCGCGCGGTCTGCGAGTCCGACGACCCGCAGACCGCGCCGGTCCCACCGGGTGGGTCAGTCGGAGACGCGCGTCAGGAACGTCAGCTCCAGGGGTTCAGCGAGGAGATCATCGGCGAACGACGCGAACTCTCGGTAGTGCGGCGTCTCCTGGTGGGCCCTCAGGGCGGCCTCCGACGTGAAGGCCTCCCGCATGATGAAGGTGCCCGGCGTCTCGGCGACCTCGAACAGGACGTAGTCGAGCGTTCCGGGTTCGGACCGCGTCGGCTCGATGAGCGCCAGCAGGGCCGCGCGCAGGGCGTCGCGTCGACCCGGAGCCGCGACCAGTCTCGCCAGCGAGATGAGGACGGCGCCCTCGCTCACGACGCGGCCGCCGCGCCCGCGGTGGCGATCGCGTGGTCCTGCTCTGCCGATCCGCCGCCGACGCCGATCGCGCCGATCACGGCGCCCTGCGCATCGCGGATCGCGACGGCGCCGCCCAGGAACGCGAGCGGTGCCGCGACCGCGTGCTCGATGCCGAAGAGGGGTCCGCCGGGGGCGGTCGCGCCGGCGAGATCGGCCGTCGCGGTGCCGCCGAAGTAGAGCGTGGTCCGTGCCTTGCTGAGGCTCGCGTCGATAGCCGCGAACGGCGCGCCGTCCTGGCGCAGCGCGATGACCGGCTGGATGCCGGCGTCGACGACCGTGATCACGACGGGGACTCCCTGCTGGGCGGCGGCGGTCTCCGCCGATCCGGCGATACGGCGGGCGAGGTCGAGGGTCAGAGTTGACATGGTGTTTCTCCGTTTCATCGCGATGCCGAGCGGCATCTGCTGAAGGGAACCGCGGTGGCGACGATTCGTTACCCTGCATTCGATGCAAGGTAGACGTACTTTCCATACACTGATTACATGGATTTCAGCGAGCGGCAGCTGAGAGCATTCATCGCTGTCTGCGACGAAGGGTCGATCACCCGCGCCGCCTCCCGACTGTTCGTTTCCCAGCCGACGCTGTCCCGGCAGCTGACGGCGCTCGAGGAGACGACAGGCGTGTCCCTCCTCGAGCGGTTGCCGCGGGCCACCCGTCCCACCGCGGCGGGGCGCGCCCTGCTCGACGTCGCCCGTGCGGTGGTCGCCGCCCACGACGATCTCGACCGCTCCGTGCGCGGCGTGACCGGCGGATCCATCGGTGAGCTTCGGGTGGGAACGCTGTACTCGCTCAGTCTGGGTGTGCTGCCGGCGCTCCTTTCCCGATGGCGGGGGTCCCACCGCGACGTGGAGATCGCCCTCCACGAGTACCGCCATCAGAGCGATCTCGTGACGGCTCTCAGCGCGGGCGCGTTCGACGTGGCGATCGGCCCGCTGCCGCCCGGCTGGAGCGGCGGATCCGCTCCGCTGACCACCGAGGAGTTCGTCGTCGTGCTCTCACACGGTCGCGCCCGACGGGGAGCCGTCGACCTCGCGCGTCTTCGCGACGACGAGTGGGTGCACTTCGCGCCGGGCAACGGACTGGGCGACGTGCTCGACGCGGCCTGCGCACGCGCGGGATTTATGCCGCGGGTCGCGCTGCGCACGGAGCAGGCACGGGCTGCGGTCGAGTACGCGTTGCACGGGCTCGGGCACGCTCTCGCGCCGAGCAACGTCGTGCCCGCGGACGTCACGACGCACACGCTCACGGATCCGATCCGCCGCGAGCTGCACCTGATGTGGCGTGGGGCGGGCGATCCCGTCATCCGCTCGCTCGTCGCCGCCGCCGCTCGCTGAGTGCCTCGTTCGCGACCCGCGGCTTCCAGCCCCCGCAACCCGCACTTCGAGCGATTCGAAGGCGGCTACGCAGCCCCGCGCACGACGACCTTGCCGACCGTATGCCCCGCCTCGACGTGCGACAGCGCCGACGAGGCCCGCGCGAAGCCGTACTCGCGCTCGATCACCGGAGTGATGCGCCCGTCGGCGGTGAGGTCGAGGAGTGCGGTCAGCACCTCCGGCCGCGGCGTCGCCATGAGCGAGCGGATACGGCGACGCGACCCGATCGAGCGCAGCGCGGCCGCGAGGATGCGGGGCACCGGCCCCAGCACGTGCCCGCCGTTCCCGGCGGTGAGCACGACCCGCCCGCCGTCGCGGACGAGGCGCTGCAGGTCGCGCAGCGGGATGCCGCCGGCGATGTCGACGACCGCGTCGAAGTGTCCCGCGGGTAGCGTCGACAGGGGCGTGCGGCGATGATCGATCGTGCGTACGGCGCCGAGGTGCTCGACGAGCCGCGCATTGCGCTCCCCGCATGTCGCCCACACCTCGGCCCCGCGCAGGGCGGCGAGTTGCACCGCGAACGTCCCGACGCCGCCCGAGGCGCCGATCACGAGCACGCGCCCCGGAGCGGCATCCGGATTGCCGCCGACGGAGCGGATGCCGACGCCGGCGAGGTCGAGCGCCTGCCAAGCCGTGCCGCCGGCCACCGGCAGCGTCGCGGCGATCTCAGAGGTCACGTCGTCGGGGACGGGCACGAGGCGGGATGCCGGGACGGCGACGTGCGAGGCGAGACCTCCCCCGCCGACCAGCTCGCCGACGACCCGGGTGCCCAGGTCGATGCCGATCACGTCGGGACCGAGCTCGACGACACTGCCGGCGACCTCCATCCCGCGCACGGGGTGCTTCGGCTTCGTGAGGCCGAACACCGGGCGCACGAGCAGCGGGTCTCCGAGCAGGAGGCGCACATCGCCGGCGTTGAGCGAGGTCGCCTCGACGCGCACGACGACCTCGCCGCGGCGCGGTGCGGGCATCGGGATCTCGGTGAGGCGGACGCCGTCCGCAGGCCCGTAGGTCTCGCGGCTCCACGCGGGGATCATGGCGCGGGAGGTCGTCGAGGCGTCGCGGTGAGCGGGGTTCGCAGCGGACATGTCAGCCCTCCTTCGGGGCGGCAGCGGGGTACTGGAAGAGATCGTCGAGTCCGACGCCGAATGCGCGGGCGATCTGGAACGCGAGCTCGAGCGTCGGCGAATACCTCTCCTGCTCTATCGCGATGAGGGTCTGCCGCGTCACGCCGATCGAGCGGGCGAGTTCGGCCTGGGTGAGACCCGCCGTCTCGCGGTGGGCGCGGATGCTGTTGGAGACGAGAGTCGGCTTGACCATCACACGAGGCCCCGGCGATAAGCGACGACTCGCGCGACGCTGCCGATCACGGCCGATACCGCGAAGCCGGCGAACATGGTGTTCGCGACCCAGAACAGGTCGGCGCCGACCGCGCACAGGGCGATCACGGCGAGTCCGGCGATCACGAGGAACGCCTGCTCCACACGTCCGCCCATACGGCTGATGTCTCGGTCGCGGATGTCGGATGCCGTCGCCGCTTCGCGGTCGCGCACTCCGATGGCGATGCCCCACACGATCGTGACGAGGATCGTCACGACGATCCCGCCTCCGATCGTCCAGAGCATCGGCGGCAGCCAATCGATGTCGCCCACCGGACGGGTCGCCGCCTGCTGCAGCATGATGACGACGTACGTCGTGATGGCGATCACGCTGACGACGAGACCCGTCCAGGCGTTGCGCTCCTCGAAGACCATGACCGCTCCTCGTGTAAAAGATTCTTGACACGACGACCGTACGTCGGCGCGACCGTCATGTCAAGAATCTTTTACACACTGACGGCTGATCTCCGCCGCCTCAGATGACCTCCGCGCTCCAGCCGTCCGGGTTGCCGTAGCGATGCGCGGTGATGGCGATCGCCTGCTCGTGCACGAAGGGCAGCAGCTCGATCCGCCCGGCAGACGTGACCTCGCCGTCGTACACCGCCAGATCGGGGTCGCCGCCGACCGCGCCGGCGAGCGACCGGTGCAGCGCGCCGACCGACGTGCGCGTGCCGACGAGCCGCACGCGCGACGGGTGGCCGTCGGCCTGCATCCGCTCGATCCACTCCTCGTCGCTCTCGAGGTACACGGTCGCCCCCACGTCGCCGAGCGCATGACGCACGGCCGCGGGCAGGCCGACCGGGGTCGACAGCGTGAAGGGGGCGCCCGCCCGCACCGCCGCGATCACGACGCGCAGCAGCTCCTGCCAGCCCGCGTCCGACGTCGCGCGGATCCCCACGGGTACCGGCCGGTACCGGAAGAGGTTCCGCTCGACGCCGAGCCGCGACACGTCGCGCACCCTGCCGAACTCGCGATCCCAGGCGAGCGCGTCGGAGAGCGCCGACCGGCGCAGCCACTCGAAAGCCTCGTAGTCGAGCGACGGCTGCGCCGATTCGATCAGGGCCGTGATCCGGGCGTCGAGGCCGCGCAGGTGCAGCGTGCTCGACACAGGGCCGGAGGCACGCGACCGCCACGATCCGAGACCGATGAGGTAGTTCGGGCCGCCGGCCTTCGCGCCGGGTCCGACCGACGACCGCTTCCAGCCGCCGAACGGCTGACGCTGCACGATCGCGCCGGTGATGCCACGGTTCACATAGAGGTTGCCGGCCTGCACACGGTCGAGCCACAGCCCGAGCTCGGCCGGATCCTGCGTGTAGAGCCCCGCCGTGAGTCCGTAGGCGACGGCGTTCTGCAGCTCGATCGCTCGCTCGAGAGTGGGCGCGTGCATGACGCCGAGCACGGGGCCGAAGAACTCCTCGGTGTGGAAGCGCGAGCCCGGCTGCACGCCGACGCGGATGCCGGGGCGCCAGAGCCGTCCGGTCGGATCGTCGGCGGAGACGGCGGGTTCGATGAGCCACCGCTCCTCACCCTCGAGCTCGGTGAGAGCCCACCCGAGCTTCCCCTGCGGTCGCTCGATCAGGGGGCCGACCTCGGCCAGGGGATCGGTCGGCCACCCGACGTGCAGCGACCGCGTCGCGTCGGCGAGCTGTCGGGCGAACCGCTGCGAGCGTCCGACGGGACCGACGAGGATCGCCAGAGAAGCCGCGGAGCACTTCTGCCCCGCGTGGCCGAACGCGCTGCGGACGAGGTCCGACACCGCGAGGTCGAGGTCGGCCGACGGGGTGACGATCATGGCGTTCTTGCCACTGGTCTCTGCCAGCAGCGGCAGGTCCGGCCGCCACGAGCGGAAGAGCGCCGCGGTCTCCCAGGACCCGGTGAGGATGACGCGGTCGACGCCCGGGTGCGTGATGAGATCACGCCCCAGGTCGCCCTCCTCGATGTCGACGAGGGCGAGCACGTCGCGCGGCACACCGGCCTGCCAGAGCGTCTCGGCGATCACCGCGGCGCAGCGGCGCGACTGCGGCGCGGGCTTGAACACGACGCCCGACCCGGCGGCGAGTGCGGCGAGCACTCCCCCGGCGGGGATCGCGAGGGGGAAGTTCCACGGCGGGGCCACGACGGTGACGCCGGCCGGCACGAACGAGGCCCCGGCGACGGCATCCAGCTCGCGGGCGGTCGCGGCGTAGTACCGAGCGAAGTCGACGGCCTCGCTGACCTCGATGTCGGCCTCGGCGAACACCTTTCCCGTCTCGGACGCGGCGACCTCGATGAGGTCGGCACGGCGGCTCTCGAGTGCGGCTGCGGCGCGCAGCAGCACCTCGGCGCGCTCGGCGGCGGGTCGTGCACCCCACCGCGCACCGGCATCCCTGATGCGGGCGATCGTGCTGTCGAGCACGCCGACGTCGTCGACGCGGGCGGCCGCGATCGTGTCGCCGCCGAGCGCCGACGACCCGATCCGGCCCAGTACCCCGGCCGCCCACTCGCGGTTCGCGGGCAGCGAGGGGTCGCTGTCGGCGGTGTTGGAGAACCCCGGGGCGCCGTCGCCCGCTCGGTCGAGTTCGCGCGGCGAGTACACGGCCGTCTCGAGGAACGGAGCACCGGTGTCGTCGGACCCGCGCGAGATGCCGAGGACGGCCTTGGTCAGATCCTCTTCCGGGGCGGGCGCGACCGGGGCGGGGCGCACCGACTCGTGCACGGGCGCGAGGCGGTCCTGCGTGCGGCGCGGTCCGGTGCGCAGCGTGGGGGATGTCGAGCGCTCGAGCGCGTCGAGGAAGCGGTCCTGCTCGCGCACGAACAGCGCCTCGTCGTCGCCGAGCCGGAAGGCCGCCGAGAGGAAGTTGTCGGGAGAGGCGTTCTCCTCCAGCCGCCGCACGAGGTAGCTGATGGCGACGTCGAACTCGTCGGGCTTCACGACGGGCACGTACAGCAGGACCTCGCCGACCTCGCGGGAGACGGCCTGGACCTGCCCCTGGGCCATGCCGAGCAGCATCTCGAACTCGATCGGGGGCTGGGCGGCGGCACCCGTGCCCGCACCCGTCGCGCCGCGCACGCCCCGCTCGCCCGCGAGCAGCCAGGCGTACGCGATGCCGAACAGGTTGTGTCCCGCGATCCCGAGTCGCACGGCTGCCACGTTCTCGGGGCGCAGCGCCCAGTCGAGGCAGCGCAGATAGTTGGCGTCGGTGTCGACCTTCGTGTCGTAGGTCGCCGTGGGCCAGCCGTGCATGGTCGCCTCGACGCGCTCCATCGCGAGGTTCGCGCCCTTCACCAGCCGCACCTTGATCGGCGCTCCGCCGTGCGCGACGCGGTCCTGCGCCCAGGCGGTGAGCTCCTGCAGCGCCGGGAGCGCGTCGGGCAGGTACGCCTGCAGCACGATCCCCGCCTCGAGCCCCTGCAGCCGCGGATCCTCGAGGATGCGTGTGAACACCGCGATCGTGAGGTCGAGGTCGCGGTACTCCTCCATGTCGAGATTGATGAAGGTCCGGTCGGACGCCGCCGTCAGGTACAGCGGAAGCAGCCGTTCCACGACCTCGTCGACGACCTGATCGAACGCCCACATCGAGATGTGGCTGATGATCGCCGAGACCTTCACCGAGACGTAGTCGACGTCGGGCCGCCGGATCAGATCATGGATGCCGTCGAGCCGCCGCTTCGCCTCGGACTCGCCGAGCACGGCCTCCCCGAGCAGATTGAGGTTCAGGCGCGCACCCGACTCGCGGATCTTCGCGATCGCCGGACCGAGCTTCGCGGGCCGCGCGTCGACCACGAGATGCCCGACCATCTCGCGCAGCACGCGGCGGGCGATCGGCACTACGGGCGCCGGGAGCACGGGCGCGACCCCGCCGCCGATCTTCACCGCGGAGCGCAGGTACCAGGGCAGGAACTCGGGCACGATCGGCGCGATCCGGTGCAGCTGGGATGCCGCGGCGCCCAGACTCTCCGGACGCATGACGCCGTCGACGAAGCCCAGCGTGAAGGGGAGGCCGTTGGCATCCTGCAGCACGCCGGCAAGGCGCTCGGCGGCGGGGTCGACGTCGGCCGCTGCCGCTTCGGTCACCCAGCGGCGGGCGAGTGCCACCGCGCGGTCCGCGAGGGTGTCGGACGGGTCTGCAGACGGCATCGGATCGGCCATACGCTCAGGCTATTACCGCTGCTCCCCACCCCGCGTCCCCGCGCCGACCCCCTCTTTCCCCGCGAGCCACCCCTTTCTGCGCGAGCCACCCTTTTCGTATCGGGCAGCACAGGGGTGGCTGGCACAGAAGGGGGTGGTTCGGCGGGGGCCGCGAGGGGGCGTGAGGGGGCGGTGAGGGCTAGCTCCCCACGGCGAGCATCTCGTCGTAGCCCTCGCGGAACGTCGGGTACGACAGCTCGCCCAGCAGCGCATGAGCGCGGCTGCCGTCGAGCACGGTGCCGCCCCCGGCATCCCCCTCGCTCTGCGGAGGAGCCGCGACGCCCAGCCGCGAGGCGATGTGCGCGACCACCTCCCCGAGCCGCACGGGCTCGCGGTCGATCGCGTGCACGAGGGCGGGCGGGGCGTCCATACGCAGCAGCACGTCGAGGAGCCGCACGAGGTCGTGCTCGTGGATGCGGTTGGTGCGGCGCTCATGATCCACGGCGGCCCCGTCGCGCACGCGGCGGATCAGCGAGTCGCGCCCTGGTCCGTAGATGCCCGCGGGGCGTACGACGATCGCTCCGAGCAGCTCGACCGCGAGCTCCTCCCCCTCGACGAGGGCGTCGCCGCGCTCGCCGGTCGTGAGCGTCGGATCGGACTCTGTGAGCGGCTCGCGCCCAGTCGGGCCCCCGAACTCCTGCGACCCGTACCCCTCGAACACCCTGGTCGACGAGACGAAGAGCACGCGCTCCGGGCGAGCGGGCAGAGCGGCGGCGAGATGCGTGAGGGCTGCAGGATAGATCGATCCCTCGGGGCCTGACCCCGGCGGAAGCGTGATGACGACCGCATCGAACGTCGGCAGCGGCGAGGAGAGCGGATGCCGCAGATCTGCCTCGACCGTCGAGAACGCGGCGGGCAGCTCCGAGACGTCGCGGCGGATGGCCGTGACCGCGCACCCGTCGGCGACGAGCCGCTCACCGAGGGCCGTGCCGAGTGCGCCGCACCCGACGAGGAGTGTGCGTGCGGGGCGGCGCGTGCCGGCATCCGCCATGATCAGCTCCACTCGCTCGGAGCGGGCATGCGCACGGGAGGAAGAGCGGATGCCGCGGCCCAGTCGTGCACCCAGGCGTCGATCTCGCGCACGCCCTCCGGCTTGCCGACGGCGGCGAACAGCTCTTCGTTGCTGACGGTGCCGCCGGTGCGGCGCAGCATCCTGGCGCGAACGATCGCCCGCGCGTACACCTGCCCCTTGACGACGGCACGGTGCTCCAGGAAGAGCGCCTTCTCGTCGTGGCCGATGAATCGGGACTGCACCTCGAACCGCTGCCAGAGCTGCAGGGACTTGCGGAAGGTGATCGTCTCGCTCGACACGACCGCGTACCAGCCTCGATCCTTCATGGCGTCGAAGAGTCCGGTGCGGATGAGCAGGTCCCATCGCCCGAGGTCGAACAGCGAGAGGTAACGCCCGTTGTTCATGTGACGGAGGATGTCGATGTCGCTCGGGAGCGTCGTCAACCGGATGGTGCCGACGGCGGTGGGGTCGAGGGTCTTACCGCGCCGGGCGCGACGACGGGCTGCGAGGATCACCAGAAGGGTGCGCCAGATCACGTTCACGAGGATCGATCGTAGCCATCGGCGCACGATCGGCGAACATCGTTGTCAGATTCCTCCAGGTGGTGTTACAGCGGCATTTCGGCATCCTGCTCGATTTCTCGATCGTGTGTGCCGCGCGTAGAGTCACCGCATGAGCGCCGAAGCCCACCCTGAAGTCATCGTCCGTCCGGTCCGTGATGTGGACGCGGAAGCCCTTGGTCGCGTGCACGCGCAGTGCTGGCACGAGACCTACGACCACCTGATCAGCAAGGCCGCGCTCGAGAAGGTCTCGCCCCGGCGCATGGCCGAGCTGTGGACGCACTGGGCCGCTCAGGGCCCCGAGTTCACGATGAACGCGGCGCTCGTCGACGGCGAGATCGTGGGCTTCGCCGGCTCCGGTCCCGCCCGCGACAAGGACGCCCCCGCGTTCCGCGAGCTCTACTTCATCTACCTGCTCGACGCCTGGCACGGCACCGGCATCGGCCAGAAGCTGTTCGACGCCGCGGTCGAGAAGGACGAGCCCCTGTACCTCTGGGTCGCCGAGGACAACCCCCGCGCGCACCGCTTCTACACGCGCAACGGCTTCACCCTCGACGGCGCGACGCACACCGAGCCGTTCCTCGGCGAGACCCTCACCGAGGTGCGCTTCACCCGCTCCTGAGTCGCCGGCTCGCGACGCCGCGCCGCGCGTGGGCGCCGCGCCGGCCCCGCCGAGCCACCCCTCTTTCACCGAACCACCCCCCTGCGTGCTGAACGCAGGGGGGTGGTTCGCACGCTAGGGGGTGGCTCGGCGCCGCTAGGCGCGCGAGGCTGAGTTGCCGCGGCGCCGCGCGCCCCAGCCCTGCCGAACCACCCGTTTTTCGCCGAACCACCCCCGTGCGTGCTGAACGCAGGAGGGTGGTTCGGCAAGAAGGGGGTGGTTCGGCAAGAAGGGGAAGGGAGGAGAGTCAGCGCCCCGAGACGTTGCCGAACAGACGGGCGATCGGCGCGATCACGAGCGGGCGCGCCGCGACCCAGCCGATCGCGATCACGACCATGGACGCCACAAACACCCAGAATCCGGTCCAGGTGACGGCATCCTGCGCAGCGTACATGTGGTTGAGGTTGCGCAGGAAACCGGTGAGGAACACCAGCGCGACGTGCACGATGATGAACGCCACGAAGTACAGCATCACCGGGAAGTGCACGGCGCGAGCCCATTCGATCGGGTATGCCTTCGACAGCCGCTCGGCCTTCTTCGGCCACATCCCCGACATGCGGAATCCCGTCACGGCGGCGAGCGGCGCGGCGAGGAACACCGTTGCGAAGTACGCGATCTGCTGCAGGCTGTTGTAGTTGTTCCAGCCGTTCTCGTGCGGCCAGTCGAACGACAGGTACTGCAGCGCAGCCGACAGCGCGTTCGGGAAGACCTCCCAGCTCGTCGGCACGATCCGCGCCCAATGGCCGGTGGTGAACAGCAGCACGACGAAGATCACGCCGTTCACGAGCCACAGGATGTCGAGCGCCTGGTGGAACCAGATCGTCAGGCTGGTCTTGCCCTTGGGGTTGTTGCGCGGCGTCCAGAACGCGGTCGGCCGCTTCTCGGTGCGGATGCGCAGTCCCGATCGGATGATCAGCACCATGAGGAACACGTTGAAGAAGTGCTGCCAGCCGATCCAGGGAGCGAAACCGGGTTCGACATGCACGGCCGGTTCGTACTCGCCGGGGAAGGCCGCGAGGAAGTCCTGCATGAACGGGAGGCTCAACAGCGCCCGCACGAACGCGACGGCAGCGCCGGCAAGGATGCCGAGGGCTGCGGCGCCGAAGAGTCCGGCGATCGCCTGCGGCCACGTCGGGCGACGGGAGGCGGATGCCGGTGCCGCGGCGACATGGCGGGGAGCCCGACCATCCCATACCGTCTTCGTCCACGGAAGCGGGCTGGAGACGTCGGCCGTCGCGACGGCGGAGCCGGGCGCGGGTGCGGTCTCGCTTCCGGTCGCAATCCGTGTCGCGACCGGGGTCGTCGTCTCGGTTCCGGTCGCACTTCGTGCCGCGGAGCAGGGGTCTTCGGCGGCATGAACTGCGACTGAAGCGTCGAGACTGCGGTGAACCGTGCGTGGCACTGTGTCCGCCGGAGGCCACGGCTCTCCGCCGGATGTGCGCGGAAGACCCCGGCGTACGGCGGTCGGCGTCTGGTTCCGCTCTGCGCGCTCGACGACCGGGTGCGCGTCGACGACGCGGGGGGAGGAAAGCGTCTCGTCTCGCTCCGCTCGCTCGAAGGCCGGTGGGTGGGTCGCGCGCTCGACGACCCGCGCTTCGACAGCGTCATCGATCGGTCCGAAGGGGGGCCATGGCTCTCCCCCGGGGACCCGCGGCAGCCCCCGCCGCAGACTCCGGACTCCCCGGCTCGAAGGGCTCGGCCCAGGGGCTGACGGCGCGCCCCCGGGTTCGACGACCGAGGCGACATCCGGACTCGCTGCCTGCGTTTCTTCCCGCTCGGCTCGCCCAGCGACCGGGGCTTCGGCCAGGTGCGGGGCAGCCACATCGGGGGCCGACACGCCGGATCCCGGACGTACGCCCACGACGGGTCCGACATGTGGCGTGTCGACCCCCGGAGTGTCGGAACCCTCCGGAGCCTCGACGCCGGCGACCTCGACGACCCCGGCGGGCGGCCAGGGCTCGCCGCCGGGTGTGCGCGGGAGGCCGCGGCGCAGCATCCGCTCTGCCATGTCTACTTCTTCCGGGCCTCGAGGGCGGCGATCACCTGGGGCACGACCGTGAACAGGTCGCCGACGATGCCGAAGTCGGCGACGTCGAAGATGGGCGCCTCGGCGTCCTTGTTGATCGCGACGATCGTCTTGGCGGTCTGCATGCCGGCGCGGTGCTGGATGGCGCCGGAGATGCCGAGAGCGACGTACAGCTGCGGCGACACCGACACCCCGGTCTGGCCGACCTGGTGCGACTGCGGGATGTATCCGGCGTCGACCGCCGCACGCGAGGCTCCGACGGCGGCGCCGAGCGCGTCGGCGAGCTCCTCGACGAGCACGAACTTCTCCTTCGAGGCAAGGCCTCGTCCGCCCGAGACCACGCGCTGGGCACCGCGCAGTTCGGGGCGGGTCGACGTCGTCTCGACCGCCTCGACGGCGCCGACCGTGGCAGCGGCGGCTCCGGATGCCGTGACGGCGAGCTCCTCGACGATGGGCGCGTCGACGGCGCCGGCGCGGGCCTCGACCGCGCCCTGTCGCACGGTGATGACCGGAGTCCCGTAGGTGGGTGCCGCGTCGACGAGATAGGCCCCGCCGTACACGGAGTGATGCGCCACGACGCCCTCGTCGTCGCGAGACACACCGACGGCGTCGACGCACAGGGCGCTGCGGGTGCGCGCGGCGAAGCGCCCCGCGACGTCGCGCCCGGCGATCGAGTTCGAGATGAGCACGGCATCCGGCTGCACCTTCTCGAACGCCGCCTGGAGGGCATCGACCACCGGCACGGTGAGCAGGCTGTCGTCTCCGGAAGCGGTCAGCACGACGGCGGCACCCGCCGTGCCGGCCCTGGCGGCGGCATCCGCCGCGCCGCCGACGATGAGCGCGACAGGCGAGCCGATGGTCGATGCGGCGCCCAGCAGGGCGGCGGCGCTGCTGGCCGGCGCGCCGGAGGGGTCGACGTCGATCAGCACGAGCACGGGGTTCTCGGGGTAGCTCATGTCACACCAGCCTGTTCTCTGCGAGGTAGTCGACGAGCTTCTGGGCGGCGTCGCCCTCGTCGACGATCTTCACGCCCGCGGCGCGCGGCGGCTTCTCCGACACCGCGGTCATGATCGTGCGCGGAGCGTCGGCGGGGTCGGCCGAGACACCGAGGTCGTCGAGGGTCAGCACCTCGAGCGGCTTCTTCTTAGCCGCCATGATGCCTTTGAAGTTCGGGAAGCGCGCGTCGGGCAGCGCCTCGGTGATCGAGATGACGGCGGGGAGGGATGCCGAGATCGGCTGCGCTCCGGCATCCGCTGCCCTCGTGCCGGTGATGCCGTCGGCGGCGATCTCGACCATGGTGAGCGCGGTCGCGTGCGGCCAGCCGAGGTGCTCCGCGAGCATGGCGGCCATGACACCGCCGGACCCGTCGGTGGAGAGATTGCCGGCGATGACGAGGTCGGGCGCACCGCGGCGGATCGCGGCGGCGAGGACCTCGGCCGTGAGCCCGAGGTCGGCGCCCACAAGGCGCTCGTCGGCGATGTGCACGGCCGATCCGGCGCCGATCGCGAGTGCTCGGCGCACCGACGCGGTCGAACCCTCGGGGGCCATCGCGACGGCCACGACCTCGGTGCCCTCGTTCTTGTCGGCGTGGCTCAGCGCGACCTCGAGCGCGCGCTCGGTGATCTCGTCGAGTACGACGTCTCCGGCCGCGCGATCGGCCAGGCCGGTCTCGAGGTCCAGCTTGCGGTCGCCGTAGGTGTCGGGCACCTCTTTGACCAGGACGAAGATCTTCATCGAATGCTCCTCACGACTGCCTCGATTCTAGCGTGGTGAAACTGAGTCCCATCCGGAAAGCGACCGAGAACCAACGGTCTGCGGATCGCCGCATGCCCTACCGTAGAGACGTGGTTCGATCCCGTCCTCTGCCCGTCGATCCGCTCGCCGAAGCGAAGCGGCAGTGGCTCGCGCACGGATGGACGGATGCCGCAGACGGCATGACCGTCGTGACCTCGGTCATGCGGGCCCAGCAGCTGCTGCTCGCGCGGGTCGACGCGACCCTGAAGCCGTTCGCCCTGACCTTCGCGCGCTACGAGATGCTGCGCCTGCTCGCGTTCAGCCGCGCGGGTCGCCTGCCCCTGTCGAGCGTCGTCGCCCGCCTGCAGGTGCACGCGACGACCGTCACCAGCACCGCCGAGCGCCTCGTCCGTGACGGGCTCATCGTGCGCGAGCCACACCCGCACGACGGACGCGCCGCGCTGCTCGCCCTGACGCCGACCGGTCGCGACCTCGTCGAGAAGGCCACGGCCGCGCTCAACGCCGAGGTCTTCTCCGACCCCGGCATCAGCCGCGACGACGCCACCGAGCTCGTCGCGATCGTCGCCCGCATGCGCAAAGCCGCCGGCGACTTCGCCGACCCGCGCCCTCAACCCGACGCGCTCTGACATGGCTCGGTTCGTGCTCGAGCGGGTGATCGCGGCTCCCCCGGCCGAGGTCTTCGCCGCCTCGCTGGATCCCGAGCTGCACGTGCGCTCGATGGCACGGCATGGCGAGACCATGGTCGAGGCTCCGGCCGGGGGTGTCTTCGCCGAGGGGTCGACGGTCACCTGGCGGGCGCGGCACCTCGGCATCCCGTTCCGACTGCGGTCGATGGTGTTCGACATCGACCCGCCGCGCGGGTTCCGGGACCGCCAGATCGCCGGTCCCTTCGGAGCGTTCCTGCACGAGCACGAGTTCCATCCGCACGAGCGCGGGACGCTCATGCGCGACACGATCACATTCCGCTCCCCGTTCGGCCCCATCGGACGCGTCGTCGACCGGCTGTTCATGACGGAGTACCTGCGGCGGCTCATCGCGGAACGCAACGACACCATCTCCGCCGAGATCGAGGGCCGCGGGCGTACCCTGTCGCCATGAGCGAACTGCGTGTCCACACCACCCTCACCGGACGCGGCCCCGCCGCCGCCATCCTCCTCACCGACGAGCAGGTGTCGTCGCTCGGCGCGGGCAAGGCGTTCCCGGTCGCCGTCACGATCGACGGACGCACCGCCCGACTGCGACTCGCCCGTATGGGCGGCGAGAACATGATCGGCTTCAGCAAGGCGGTGCGTGCCGACCTGGGCGTCGAGATCGGCCAGGAGGTGGATGCCGTGATCCGAGTGGATGCCGCGGAGCGCACCGTCGAGGTGCCGCCGCTCGCCGCCGCGCTCGACGCCGACCCGGCACTGCGCGCCGCCTTCGACGCCCTGTCGCCCTCGGCGCGCAAGGAGCACGCCCGCGCGGTCGCCGAGGCGAAGCAGGATGCGACCCGCGACCGGCGCATCGAGAAGATCGTCGAGTCGCTGCGCGCCTGAGTCGGCCATCGGTCCCACGACTCAGCGGTTCTGGAAGTCGGGAGCGCGCTTCTCGCGGAAGGCGGCCATGCCCTCCTTCTGGTCGGCGGTGTCGAACAGCGCGGCGAACGCCCGCTTCTCAAGCGCGAGGCCGTCGGCGAGCGACGTCTCCATCGCGGCATCCAGGGCGGCCTTCGCCGCGTACAGGGACGGCAGCGACTTCGAGGCGATGGTCTCGGCGAGCGCCGCGGCCTCATCGAGCAGATCGGATGCCGGGACCACGCGCGACACGAGACCGGACCGCTCCGCCTCCTCGGCGCCCATGAAGCGACCGGAGAGGACGAGTTCGGCGGCCTTGTAGTAGCCCACCGCGCGGATGAGCCGCTGCGTGCCCCCCATCCCCGGGATGACGCCGAGGTTGATCTCCGGCTGACCGAACTTCGCGGTGTCGGCGGCGAGGATGATGTCGCACATCATCGCGAGCTCGCATCCGCCGCCGAGGGCGAAGCCCGACACGGCCGCGATCACGGGCGTCTTCACCGCGGCGAACTCGTGCCAGATGCCGAAGTGGTCCGTCTCGAGCATCTCGTCGCCGGACATGCCCTCCATCTCCTTGATGTCGGCTCCGGCGGCGAACGCCTTCTCCGAGCCGGTGACGACGATCGCCCCCACGCCGTCGTCGAGGTCGAACGCCTGAGCCGCGGCCGTGATGTCCTCCGCGAGCTGGGAGTTCAGGGCGTTCAGCGCCTGCGGCCTGTTCAGGGTGATCCACCCGACCCGCCCGCGCTGCTCGACCAGGATCGTCTCGTACTCGGTCATGAGGGCCCTCTCCGTCGTAGTCGTTCCAGTATCTCGGTGTCGGCGCACCCGATGGTCGTTGAGCGAGGGAGCGCAGCGACCGAGACGAAACGTCGTAAGCCGCTCTCGCCGCGTTTCGTCTCGCTTCGCTCGCTCAACGACCGGGGCTCCCGTCGCGAATGTCGGTGATGATGCCGGAGAAGTCCCGGCCGGCGCCTTCACCGGCGGCGAACGCGGCGTACAGCTCCTGCGCGAGGCGTCCCATACGAGCATCCGTCGAGGTCTGCTCGATCGCCTGCAGCGCGAGGCCGAGGTCCTTCGCCATGAGCGCCCCCGCGAACCCGGGCCGGTAGTCGCGGTTCGCGGGGCTCGTCGGCACGGGTCCCGGCACCGGGCAGTTCGTGGTGATCGACCAGCACTGCCCGGAGGCCTGCGACACGACGTCGAACAGCGCCTGGTGCTCGAGTCCGAGCCGCTCTCCGAGCACGAACGCCTCCGCCACCGCGATCTGCGACACCGCGAGCACCATGTTGTTGCAGACCTTCGCCGCCTGCCCGAGGCCCGGGCCGCCGCAGTGCACGATGCGCTTTCCCATGACCTCGAGCAGCGGCAGCGCGGCGGCATAGTCGTCGTCGGACCCGCCGACCATGAAGGCGAGCGTCCCGTTCTCGGCCCCGACGACACCACCCGAGACGGGGGCGTCGATGTTGCGGTGCCCCGCGGCGAGCGCGAGCGCATGGGCGGCCCGTGCCTCGTCGACGGCGATGGTCGACGACTCGATGAACAGCGTCCCGGGTCGTGCGGCGGCGAGCAGCTCGGTGCGATACGCGTCGAGCACGTGCTTCCCCGCGGGGAACATCGTGATGACGACGTCGGCGGAGGCGACGGCATCCGCTCCGCTGACGGCGACGGGGATGCCGGCGGCTTCCGCGGCCGCGATCGCCGCCGGCACGACGTCGAAGCCGTGCACCCGGTGCCCGGCTGCGACGAGGTTGCGGGCCATCGGCAGGCCCATGTGCCCGAGCCCGAGGAACGCGATGCGCGTGCTCACGAGGCGCTCCGCGTCGCGTTCACGCCGCCGCGCTGCAGGGTCGCCGACCCCGAGGCCCGCAGCATCTCGCGTCCGACGATCAGCCGCATGATCTCGTTCGTGCCCTCGAGGATCTGGTGCACGCGCAGATCTCGCACGACCCGCTCGATGCCGTAGTCCTGCAGGTAGCCGTAGCCGCCGTGCAGCTGCAGTGCGCGGTTGGCGACGTCGAAACCGGCATCCGTCGCGAAGCGCTTGGCCATCGCGCAGCGCATGGTCGCATCGGGCGCGTGCTCGTCGACCGCGCGGGCGCCGTCGCGCACCATGAGGCGAGCGGCCTGCAGGTCGGTGCGCATGTCGGCGACCTGGAAGAGGATCGACTGCTTCTCGGCCAGCGGCTCACCGAACGCGACCCGCTCGTGCACGTACTGCACGGCTCGATCGAGCGCCCACTGCGCGCCACCCAGCGAGCACGCCGCGATGTTGAGGCGTCCGCCGTTGAGCGCCGACATCGCGATCGCGAAACCGCGTCCTTCCTCACCGAGGAGAGCGGATGCCGACACCCGCACCCCGTCGAGGATCACGGGCCTCGTGGGCTGGGCATGCCAGCCCATCTTCTTCTCGGGCGGTCCGAAGCTCAGCCCTGGCGCGTCGCCCGGCACGAGGAACGCGCTGATCCCGCGGGCTCCCGGCTCACCGGTGCGCGCCATGACGACGTACACCGCCGCCTCGCCCGCGCCGGAGATGAACTGCTTGACCCCCGTGAGCACGTAGTCGTCGCCGTCGCGCACAGCGCTCGTCGCGATGTTCGCGGCATCCGATCCCGCCCCCGGCTCGGTGAGGCAGTAGCCGCCGAACTCCTGCATGGCGGTGAGCTGCGGCAGCCAGGCCGCACGCTGCGTTCCATCGCCGTAGGTGTCGATCATCCACGCGACCATGTTGTGGATCGAGATGTAGGCCGCCACCGCGGGGTCGCCCTTCGCGAGCTCCTCGAAGATCGCGACGGTGTCGGCGCGGCTGAGCGCGGTGCCGCCGAACTCCTCGCGCACGTAGATGCCGCCGAGGCCGAGCTCACCCGCCTTCTGCAGCGACTCCCGCGGGAAGAGGTGCTTCTCGTCGCGTTCGGCGGCGAACGGCGCGAGCTCGGTGTCGGCGAACTCGCGGACGGCGCCGATGATCGCCTCGCGCTCCTCGGCGGTGGTGACGGTGATGGTGTCGGTCATGATCGTGTCCTCGTGCCGGTTGTCAGTGCATGGTGGGGATGACGAAGCTGGCCCCGTCGCGGATGCCCGCCGCGGGCCACCGGCTCGTGACCGTCTTCGTCTTCGTGTAGAAGCGGAAGGCGTCGGCTCCGTGCTGGTTGAGATCGCCGAACCCGCTGCGCTTCCAGCCGCCGAACGTGTAATACGCGATCGGCACCGGGATGGGGACGTTGACGCCGACCATTCCGACCTCGACGCGGGCGGCGAAGTCGCGTGCGGCATCCCCATCGCGGGTGAAGATCGCGACGCCGTTGCCGTACTCGTGCTCCGAGGCCATCCGCAGCGCCTCTTCGTAGTCGGCCGCACGGGCGATCACGAGCACCGGGCCGAAGATCTCCTCGCGGTAGATCGCCATGTCGGTGGTGACGTGGTCGAAGAGGGTCGGGCCGAGGTAGAAGCCGCCCTCGTGACCGGGAACGGTGAAGCCGCGTCCGTCGGCGAGCAGCGTCGCGCCCTCGTCCACGCCCTGCTGGATGTATCCCTCGACGCGCTCCACAGCCGCGCGGGTGACGAGCGGTCCGTAGTCGACGTCGCTCGCGAGCGCCGGGCCGACCCGCAGCCGGGCGACGCGCTCCCGGAGCTTCGCGGCGAGTGCATCCGCCGTCTCCTCCCCGACCGGAACCGCCACCGAGATCGCCATGCAGCGCTCGCCCGCCGAGCCGTACCCGGACCCGATCAGAGCGTCGACCGCCTGATCGAGGTCGGCGTCCGGCATCACGATCATGTGGTTCTTCGCGCCGCCGAAGCACTGCGCGCGCTTGCCGTGCGCGGCTGCGGTCGCGTAGATGTACTCAGCGATCGGGGTGGAGCCGACGAAGCCCACGGCGCGGATGCGGTCGTCGGTGAGGAGCGTGTCGACGGCCTCCTTGTCGCCGTGCACGACGTTGAGGACGCCGGCCGGCAGCCCCGCCTCGAGGAACAGCTCGGCGAGGCGCACCGGCACCGAGGGGTCGCGCTCGCTGGGCTTGAGCACGACCGCGTTGCCGGCCGCAAGGGCGGGGCCCGCCTTCCAGAGCGGGATCATCGCGGGGAAGTTGAACGGGGTGATCGCGGCGACGACCCCGAGCGGCTGGCGCATCGAGTACACGTCGATGCCGGCTCCCGCTCCGGTCGAGTACTCGCCCTTCAGCAGGTGCGGCGCCCCGGCGGAGAACTCGATGACCTCGAGCCCGCGCTGGACGTCGCCCTTCGCGTCGTCGACGGTCTTGCCGTGCTCGCTGGCGAGCAGCTCGGCGAGCGACTGCATCTCGCTCTGCACGAGGTCGAGGAATCGCAGCAGCACCCGCGCGCGCTTCTGCGGGTTGGTCGCGGCCCACTCGACCTGCGCGGACTCGGCGTTCGCGATGACTGCGCGCACCTCGTCGGCCGAGGCGAGCGGCACCCGTGCCTGGACGGAGCCCGAGCTCGGGTCGAAGACGTCGGCGAAGCGGCCGCTTTCAGGAGTGAGATGCGATCCGCCTACGAAATGGGGGATGGTGCGAGTCATTGTGCGATGTCCCTTCGGGCCGTCATTGGCACAATGCGAGTGTACTTCGGCATCCGACCAATTACTAGGGCATCCATCTATCGCAGAGTCGGCTCTGGCGGGATTCCACGCTCGTTCACCGGCCGGACACCTCGGTCGAGTACAACTGCAGATGCGCGGACACATCGACTCAGACCGGATCGGGTAGTCAGGTCATCCGCGCTCACGGTGAGCATCCGCTCCCGTCGCGGTGTCATCACCGCGAAGACCCCCGCCGAATCGGGTCGGCGGGGGTCTTCTTCATCCGGCGCTGGGACCGAGCTTTCGAATCGCCTGAATTGCAGTTTCCTGGCCTTGGATTCACTATTTGAGCGATGTGAAAAGACCGTGGCCTGTGGATAACCCCGCCACCACGAGAACGCCGTGCCAGCGTGCCGTTATGAGTACTGACGACGAACCTCTCGGCCCCCATGACGACGCCTTCTCCGTGCACATCGCACGGCTCGAGGGCGCCAGCCGCAGCGAGCTGCGACGTCGCGCACTGGCCGCGCCCTTCCACGGCGTGCGGATCGCGCGCGACGCACCGAACGCCTTCCACGACATCGAGGACCCGTACGAGCGGCAGCGCCTCTGCCGTGTGGAATGCGCGCGCATCTACGCGGTCCGCCTGCACTCCGGCCACTTCTTCAGCCATACGACCGCAGCATCGATCTGGGGCGCTCCGCTGCCGCTGGAGTTCGCGGACACCGGCGGCATCGCGGAGTACGCCGAGCTTCCCCTCCACGTCAGCGCGTCAGGACACGTGCCCTTCCCTCGCGCGGTCGGCGTCACCGGCCACCGGACGCTGTCGAGCATGACCGCCGTGCAGGAGCATCGGGGGCTCAGGGTGACGTCGCCGTCGGCGACCTGGGCATCGCTCGGCGCACTGTCCGTGCCGAACCTCGTCGCGCTCGGCGACTACTTCTGCAGAGTCTGGCGGGCGGGTCACGGTCGCAGAGACGTGGGTCGACCACCGCTCGCGGACGTCGAGCAACTGCAACGCGCGATGGAGGCGGGTCGTCGTCGCGGCGCCGCGCGGCTTCGGGCCGCCCTCGACCTCATTCGCACCGACGCGTGGTCGCCCCGCGAGAGCCTCGTCCGCTGCATCCTCATCGACGCCGGACTTCCCGAGCCTCAGCTGAACGTCGACGTCTGCGTGGGCGGACGATTCCTCGCCTGCGTGGATATGGCATACCCCGCGCAGCGCGTCGCGATCGAGTACCTCGGCATGCTCCATGACGAGAGATGGGCGGCCGATGTCGAGCGCCTCGCCGCCCTGCGAGCCGCGGGGTGGACCGTGATCGAGGTCACCGCTCCCCTCCTGCGTTCCCCGGAGACTCTCGTGCGCCGGGTCGCCGCCGCACTCCGACGCTGAGCCTTGACCGTTCGAATCGCGTGAATTGCAGTTCTGTCGGGTCGAAAGCTGCAAGTCAAGCGATTCGAAAGCGAAAGGCCGAGGCTAGAGACGTTCCACGATCATCGCGTTCGCCATGCCGCCGCCCTCGCACATGGTCTGCAGCCCGTAACGGCCACCGGTCGCGTCGAGATGATCCACAAGCGTGCCGAGCAGGCGCGTACCCGATGACCCCAGCGCGTGTCCCAGCGCGATCGCCCCGCCGCGAGGGTTGAGCTTCGCGGCATCCGCCCCGGTCTCGGCGGCCCATGCGAGCGGCACCGACGCGAACGCCTCGTTCACCTCGTATGCGTCGAGGTCGTCGATCGACAGCCCGGCGCGATCGAGGATCCGCCGCGTCGCGGGAATCGGCCCGGTCAGCATCATCAGCGGGTCGTCGCCCACCACGGCGAAGGCGTGGAACCGCGCCCGCGCCGTGAGTCCCAGCTGGTCGGCGCGCTCCGCGCTCATGAGCAGCGCCGCCGAGGCTCCGTCGGTGAGCGGCGAGGAGT
Organism: Microbacterium hydrocarbonoxydans; assembly: GCF_023715885.1. Taxonomy (GTDB): domain Bacteria; phylum Actinomycetota; class Actinomycetes; order Actinomycetales; family Microbacteriaceae; genus Microbacterium; species Microbacterium hydrocarbonoxydans_C. The sequence goes on from NZ_JAMBOY010000005.1 coordinate 68,494, forward strand.
TACCCGGCGTGATGCGCCAGTCGAGTTCAGGAAAGCGCTCGGCGAGGGCATCGGTGCGGAACGCCGGCGGAAGGCCGGCGAGAGCGGATGCCGTCGTCCCCGCTCGCACGGTCTCGTCGCCGCGCGCCTCGGGCGCCTCGTCGACGGAGATCACGGTGCGGTCGAAGAACCCATCCTCCCAGGCGGCGGCCGCCCGGCGGTGCGACTCGGCCGCGTACGCGTCCAGTTCCTCACGGCGGAGCCCCCACCGTGCCGCGATGAGCTCGGCCGAGACGCCCTGATTGACGAGCCCGTCGGGATACCGGGCGCGCAGGCGCTGCGACATCGGGCTCCCGGCGACCGACGCCGACGATCCGAGCGGCACCCGGCTCATCGACTCCACGCCGCCGACGATCACCGCGTCGTAAGCTCCGGCCATGATGCCCTGCGCCGCGGCATGGACGGCCTGCTGACTCGACCCGCACTGCCGGTCGATCGTCGCCGCAGGGACCGTCTCGTCGAATCCGGCGGCGAGCACGGCCTGGCGCGCGATGTTCGACGACTGCTCTCCCACCTGGCTCACGCAGCCGAGCAGCACGTCGTCGATCTGACGCGACTCGAGGCCGCTGCGGTCGAGGATCGCGGCGAGTGCTCCGGCGGCGAGGTCGACGGGGTGCACGCCCGACAGCATCCCGCCGGGCTTGCCGCGGCCGACGGGCGTGCGGACGACATCGATCAGGACGGCTTCGCTGCGCGTGCTCATGCCCTCATTCTCTCCCCGCCGGAGGGGCGCGGCGCCTCAGTCGGCGGGCAGCGGTGGGCGGGAGAAGATGTGGCGGGGCTTGACCGAGCGGGACCGCGAGGCCCTCGCCGGTTCGTCGGCCGACACGGACTCTTCCGTGCGGGAAAGGGTCGGGCGTCTGTCTGCGTCCTGGTCGGACGAGGGATGACTGCTCATGCCCCGACCGTACGGGTCGAACATGTACGCGCGTTCAGGTTCGCACATCCGAGGGTTCGGGCGGGGCGCCGCGGCATCCGAATTAGAATCGACGGGCGCCCGCACCCCGGCGCTCCCCCGTTCCGATGTGCCCGCGATCCGGGCCGCACCCTGCGAGGCTCCGTCATGTCCAGTGAAGCGATCACCGTCTCCATCCGCCGCGAGGTCGACCCCGCGCGCATCAGCGAGACCACGGAGTGGGTGCAGCGCGGCGTCAACATGGCGAACACGTACCCGGGGTTCCTCGGATCCGGATGGGTGCGCGCCGGCGCCGATTCGCACGTGTGGCACATGCTGTACCGCTTCGCCGACGAGGAGACGCTGGTCGCATGGGAGGACTCCGCCGAGCGCGCCGCCTGGCTGGCCACGGGCGAGGGCCTCGTGCTCAGCGAGCGCTCGCGCCGCCGCAGCGGCATCGAGGGATGGTTCGACGAGCCGGCTACCGGATCGGTGACCGTGCAGACCGCCGAGGGCACGGCATCCGGAGCCATCGTGAAGGCTCCCCCGCGGTGGAAGCAGGCGGTGTCGATCTGGCTCGGCTTCTTCCCCGTGAACCTTCTCTTCACGTACGCCATGAGCCCGATCCCCGGCTGGAACGAGCTGCCGATCTGGCTGCGCGTGCTCGCGACGACCCTCGTGCTCACGCCGATCATGACCTACTGGGTTCTGCCCTGGGTCACGCGCTCGCTGCGGCACTGGCTCGCACGCTGACGCTCTCGCGTCACCGCTCTCAGAGGGCGCGGATGCGCCAGGATGCCGCGTGCGCAGCGCCCGGCTCGAGCACGACGAGGTCGGTGCCGGAGGTGAATGCGCCCGGCGGGCAGGTCATCGGCTCGACCGCGAGTCCGAGCCGGTGCGTCGACGGCACCTCGGGGGTGTCCGCCGTGTGCACCTGCACCCAGCGGCAGCGCTCGTCGAAGCTGATCGCGACTCCCGAGCCGTCGTCGGTCGTGACCTGTACCTCGGCGATGCCGTCCGTGCGGGCGAGGCCGGTGAAGGCGTGGTCGATGAAGACGTCGTCGATGCGGTGTGCGATGCGGAAGTCCCACTCGGGATGCCGGGTCAGCTGTTCGACAGCCACGGGGCTCAGCCGGTCGGGCGTCACCGTGAGGACCTCGGATGCCGGAAGGCTGAGTGTCCAGTCGTCCACCCGCTCGGCGGGGCCGGCCACGAGGTACGGATGCGGTCCTGTGCCCCAGGGCGCGGCGTCCGCCCCGAGGTTCCGCGCCGTCACCGTCTGCTCCAGCCCGTCGGCATCGAGGCGGTACTCCACCTCGACCTCGACGCGGAACGGGTACCCCGCCTGCGGTTCGATCACGGCCGCGAGCACGACTCGGTCGTCGATCACGAGCCGGTCTTCGAACTCCGTCCAGGCGAGGAGCCCGTGCAGCGCCTGCCCGCGCGCGGGCTCGGTGAGCGGCAGCTGGTGCTCGACGTCGCCGAAGCGGTAGCGGCCGTCGACGATGCGGTTGGGCCACGGGGCGAGCGTCGCACCGCGGTAGGCGGGCCGCACCTCGTCGGCCTCGAACGGCATGACGAGGTCGCGGCCGTCGAACGTCAGCGTGCGCAGCGTCGCTCCGACGCTCGCGACGTCGGCTTCGTAGCCGTGGGCGGCGAGGCGCAGCTGACGTCCCGACCTCGGTACGGTCGCCATCACAGCCCCTGCGCCAGTCGGTAGTACGCCTGGTTCCAACGAACCTGCTTCTGGAACTCGGGCAGCGTGGTGCTCTCGTCGATCACGAGCAGCTCGACCTCGGCCATCTCGGCGAAGTCGCGGAACGCCTCGATCCCCACGGCGGTGGACATGACGGTGTGGTGCGCCGCACCGGCGGTGAGCCAGGCGGCGGCGGACGTCGTGAAGTCGGGGGCGGGCTTCCAGACCGCGCGGCCCACGGGCAGCTTCGGCAGCGCGGCGCGCGGCGCGACGTTCTCGACGACGTTCGCGGTCAGGCGGAATCGATCGCGCATGTCGCTCAGCGCGACCACGACCGCGGGGCCGGGGTCGGCGGTGAACACGAGGCGCACCGGGTCGTCCTTGCCGCCGATGCCGAGGGGGTGGATCTCGAGCGTCGGCGTCGCCGTGGTCAGCGACGGCGACACCTCGAGCATGTGCGCTCCGAGGATCAGCTCGTCGCCGGGGGTCATGTCGTAGGTGTAGTCCTCCATGAGGCTGGCGCCGCCCGGGAGAGCCGCGCCCATGACGTTCGCGATGCGCACGAGCACGGCGGTCTTCCAGTCGCCTTCGGCGCCGAATCCGTAGCCCTCCGCCATGAGCCGCTGCACCGCGAGACCGGGCAGCTGCGTCAGCGCGCCCAGGTCTTCGAAGGAGGTCGTGAACGCGCCGAAGCCGCCCTCTTCCAGGAAGGACCGCAGACCGATCTCGATCGCCGCGCCGTCCCGCAGCGACGGATGCCGCTCCCCGCCGACGCGCAGCTCGGGCGCGACCTCGTAGAGCTCCTCGTACTCGGCGACGAGGGCGTCGATCGCGGATTCGGATGCCGCGGCGACGGCATCCGCCAGATCGTTCACGCCCCAGGTGTTGACCTGCACGCCGAACCGCAGCTCGGCCTCGGTCTTGTCGCCCTCGGTCACCGCGACGTAGCGCATGTTGTCGCCGAAACGCGCGAGCTTCAGGTTGCGCGACGCGGCGAGTCCGGCGGCCGCGCGCTGCCAGGTGCCGAGCTCGCGCTGCACGCGCGGGTCGGACGCGTGGCCCACGATCGTCTTGCGCGGCACGCCGAGGCGGGTCTGGATGTAGCCGAACTCACGGTCGCCGTGCGCGGCCTGGTTCAGGTTCATGAAGTCGAAGTCGATGTCGGCCCACGGCAGCTCGACGTTCGCCTGGGTGTGCAGGTGGGCGAGCGGCTTCTGCAGCGCGTCGAGCCCGGCGATCCACATCTTCGCCGGACTGAAGGTGTGCATCCAGGCGATGAGGCCGATCACGCGGTCGTCCGCATTCGCCTCGAGCGCGATGCGCTTGATGGCGGCGGCATCCGTCAGCACCGGCTTCCAGACGATCCGCACGGGCACGTCGGCGGCGTCGTCGAGCAGTCGAGCGATCTCCTGCGACTGGTCGGCGACCTGGGCGAGCGTCTCGGGACCGTACAGGTGCTGGCTGCCGGTGAGGAACCAGACCTCGTAACCGTCGAGCGAGGTGGTGAGGGTCATGCGGTGCTGCCTTTCAGAGGGACGCGACGGCGGCGGCCTCGACGGCCAGCCCCGCCCGATAGCGGTCGAGATAGGTCGCGAAACCGGCGACGTCGGCCGGGTCGGGTTCGACGAGCGAGACGGATGCCGAGGCGAACACCGACTCGTCGAGGTACTCCCCCAGCGACCGGTGGTCGGCGTACGCGAGGTACGAGGCGAGCACCGCGATGCCCCAGGCACCGCCCTCCGAGGCGAGGTCGCCGACCGCGACGGGTGCCCCCAGCGCCCCGGCGAGGAAGCGCTGGGCCACGCCCGCGGTGCGGAACATACCCCCGTGCGCGAACATCCGATCCAGTTCGACGCCCTCGTCGCTCAGCACCTGCATGCCCAGCGCGAGCGTGCCGAACACACCGTAGAGCTGCGCGCGCATGACGTTGGCGAGGGTCAGGGCGCTGTCGGGCGTGCGTACGAAGAGCGGGCGTCCGGCGTCGAGCCCCGCGATGGGCTCGCCGGCGAGGTGGTTGTAGGCGAGCAGTCCGCCGGCGTCCGCCGCACCGTCCAGGGCCTCGCGGAAGAGCAGGTCGAACACGGCGTCGTCGTCGAGGGGCTGTCCGGCGGCCGCGGTGAACCGCGTGAACAGTCCCGCCCAGGCGGCGAGCTCGCTGGCGCCGTTGTTGCAGTGCACCATCGCCACGGCGTCGCCGGCCGGGGTGGTCACGAGGTCGAGCTCGTGATGCACCTCGGCGAGGGGTCGCTCCAGCACGACCATCGCGAAGATGCTCGTCCCCGCCGAGACGTTGCCGGTGCGCGGGGCGACCGCGTTGGTCGCCACCATCCCGGTTCCCGCGTCGCCCTCCGGCGGGCAGAGCGGGATGCCGGGGCGCAGCGCACCGGTCGGGTCGAGCAGCGCCGCCCCGTCGTCGGTCAGCACGCCTGCCGACGCTCCGGCTGGGCGGACCTCGGGCAGGATCTCGTCGAGCGGACGGGGGAGCCGGTGGCCGGCGCGGGCGGCGTACGCGCGCAGCATCCGCTCGTCGTAGTCGCCGGTCGCGGAGTCGATGGGGAACATGCCCGAGGCGTCGCCCACCCCCAGCACCCGTTCGCCGGTGAGCCTCTCGTGCACGTATCCGGCGAGCGTGTTCACGCTCGCGATGCGCGGCACGTGCGACTCGTCGTCGAGCACGGCCTGATGCAGGTGGGCGATCGACCACCGCAACGGGATGTTGACGCCGAACAGCTCGCCGAGCTCGGCGGAGGCCGCGCCGGTGTTCGTGTTGCGCCAGGTGCGGAACGGCACGAGCAGCTCGCCCGCCTCGTCGAACGCGAGATAGCCGTGCATCATCGCGGAGATCCCGATCGCCCCGAACGCCGTGGGGCGGATGCCGTGCCGCTGCTCGGCATCGGCGATGACCTCTGTGTACGCGGCGCGCAGGCCCGCCCACACCTCGTCGAGCGGGTAGGTCCACAGCCCGTCCTCGAGGCTGTTCTCCCACGAGAACGAGCCGGTCGCGAGCACGGCGGTGGGATCGGCACCGATCAGGCACGCCTTGATGCGAGTCGATCCGAGCTCGATACCCAGGCTCGTCCGGCCATCGCGGAGGTCGTCGACGGCGCTCATCGGCGCGCGTCCTCGCTCTGGCCGTACACGTTCTGGTAGCGGTCGAACAGGCTGTCGATCGCGGCCTGCGGGATCGGGATCAGGGGCCCGGCCTCGCGGGCGAGGTGCACGGTGCGGGCGACGTCCTCGACCATCACTGCGGCCTTCACCGCATCCTTCGGATCAGCCCCGATCGTGAACGGCCCGTGGTTCTGCATGAGCAATGCGCGGGAGCGGTGGCCGCGCAGCGTCTCGACGATGCCGCGGCCGATCGAGTCGTCGCCGATGATCGCGAACGGGCCGACCGGGATCGGTCCCCCGAACTCATCGGCCATCGCGGTGATGACGCAGGGGATCTCCTCGCCCCGCGCCGCCCAGGCCACCGCGTACGTCGAATGCGTGTGCACGACACCGCCGACCTCGGGCATGTGCCGGTAGACGTAGGCGTGCGCGGCGGTGTCGCTCGACGGCGAGCGGTCGCTGCCGGGCGTGCCGGGCACGACCACGCCGTCGAGGTCGCAGAGGATCATGTTCTCGGGTGCGAGGTCGTCGTAGCTCACGCCGCTGGGCTTGATCACGAACAGATCGGCACCGGGGACGCGGCCCGAGACGTTGCCGCCGGTCCAGACGACGAGTCCGTAGCGGACCAGCTCGCCGTGCAGTCGGGCGACCTCTGCACGCACCACCGCGATGGCGGCGTCGACCTCGGCGGGAAAGGTGGGGGCTTCGTTGCTCACGGGACCTCGTGGTGTTCGGGACGGCGACTGTGACCGGTCACAGAAGTGTGTCACGGGGGCGTTACGACGTCAAGACACGCGAGGCGGGTCAGCGCGGCGGGGCGACGGAGTCGCGCCGCACCAGCACGGGGGCGACCGGCGACAGGTCGGGTGCCATCGCCTCTGCCCCGCCGATCACCGCGGCGACCGCGCGGCGGGCGAGCTCGTCGAAGTCCTGCCGCACCGTCGTCAGCTTCGGCCAGTAGAAGGCGGCGTCGGGGATGTCGTCGAACCCGACGACGCTGATGTCGCCGGGCACGGACAGACCGGCCTCGTGCAGGCCGCCCAGGAGGCCGAGCGCCATCTGGTCGTTCGCGGCGAACACCGCGGTGACGGCCGCGGCGCGAACGGGGTCGACGGCCGCGTACCCCGAACCCGCTGACCAGTCCCCCGCGATCACGGGCCCCGCGGGGAGTCCGCGCGCCGCGAGCTCCGCCGCGAATCCCTCGGCTCGCGATTCGGCCTCGAGCCAGTCGGCGGGGCCCGCCAGGTGCGCGATGCGCGTGTGCCCGGCATCGGCGAGCGCAGCCACGGCGAGACGGGCACCGGCGGCCTGATCGACGGAGAGACCCCGTGCTCCCCGGTCGGCCGAGTGCAGGGTGACGACCGGCACGCCGATGCGCAGCTCGTCGAGCACCTCGAGGGTGCGCGCGTGCGGCGCGACGACGACGACGCCCTCCACACCCTGCGCGACGAGGTGGTCGACGGCGGCCGCGACCGCCTCGGCATCCCCCGCGTCGGCGAACGCCGCGCTCACCCAGTAGCCCGCACGTCGCGCCGACGCCTCGAGCGCCGCGATGCTGCGCGAGGGTCCGTACTGCAGGGCGTCGGATGCCAGGACGCCGAGCGTGCGCGACCGCCGGGTGCCGAGGGCGCGGGCGGCGTTGTTCATGCGGTAGCCGAGCTCGTCCATCGCGGCGACGACGCGCTCGCGGGTCGACTCGGCCACCTCGGGGTGATCGTTCAGGACGCGCGAGACGGTCTGCCGGGAGACTCCGGCGAGTGTCGCCACGTCGCGGACGCCCACGGTGCGTCGCCGCTCGCCGCTCGTGTCGCTCACGCCGACGAGTGTATGCCGCGCGGCCCTCGCCACCCGACGGCGTGCCACTCTGGAGACATGCGCATCGCACTCACCGGATCATCGGGCAAGCTCGGCAGCGTCGTCGCGCGGGAGCTCCGCGCCCACGGCTACGAGGTCATCGGCATGGACGTCACGGGGGTCCGCGGTCCGGGCTTCGTGCAGGTGGACCTCACGGACTACGGCCAGGTCGTCGACGCGCTCACCGCGGTCGGCGACCAGCACGACGGCATCGACGCCGTCGTGCACCTCGGCGCCATCCCCGCCCCCGGCATCCGCAGCGACGTGGCGACCTTCCACAACAACATGCCCGCGACGTTCAACGTGTTCTGGGCGGCCGTGCGCCTCGGCATCCGGCGGATCGTCTACGCGTCGAGCGAGACGGTGCTCGGACTGCCGTTCGACGTGCCGCCGCCGTATGTGCCCGTCGACGAGGACTACCCGGCCCGGCCGGAATCCGTGTACTCGCTCGTGAAGACCCTCGAGGAGCAGCTCGCGACCGAGCTCGTGCGCTGGAACCCGGAGGTGTCGATCACGGCACTCCGGTTCTCGAACGTGATGGTGCCGGAGGACTACGCCGAGTTCCCCTCGTTCGACGCCGATGCGCGTCTGCGCAAATGGAACCTCTGGGGCTACATCGACGCGCGCGACGGCGCCCAGGCCGTGCAGCGCGCGCTCGAGGTCGCGGCGCCCGGCTTCGACCGCTTCATCATCGCCGCGGCCGACACCGTGATGTCGCGGCCGAACGACGAGCTGCTCGCCGAGGTGTTCCCCGACGTGCCGCGCAAGGGCCAGTTCGGGCCGAATGAGACCCTGCTCTCGATCGACAGGGCGCGCCGGGTGCTGGGCTTCGACCCGCAGCACTCCTGGCGCGACCACGTCTGACCCGTCTTCGAATCGCGCAAATGGTCACTTTTCGACCGGTGGCGTTACCAGTTGCGCTCTTCGAAGGGATCAGAGGCCGAGCCGCTCCAGGTAGGGGTTCACGAGCCGCCGCTCGGGGTCGAAGCGGGCGGTGAGATCGGCGAAGTCGCTCCAGCGCGGGTAGCGCGAGCGCACTTCCGCGCCGTCGAGCGTGAACACCTTGCCCCAGTGCGGGCGCGCGGTCGCGGGCAGCGCCGCCTCGAGCGTCGGCAGGAACGCGCGCACCGCCGCCTCGTCGGGCTTCCACGTGAAGTGGATGCCCACGGCATCCGTCCCGTGCGACGAGCTGAGCCACAGCTCGTCGGCGGCGACCGTGCGGATCTCGTTCACGAGGAGCAGGGGCGTGATCTGCCCGGCCAGGGTGCGCACCGCCTGGATCGCCGCGACCGCGTCGGAGCGCGGCACGAGGTACTCGCTCTGGATCTCGGCTCCCGCCGACGGCGTGAACTCCAAGCGGAAGTGCGGAAGGCGCTCGGACCACGGCCCCGGGACACCCAGCTGCTCCGTGCACGCGACGGGGTCGACCCCGAGGATCGGATGCCGCTTCGCGGTCGCCGCCTCGCCGCCGAGGCGATCGAAGACGTCGGCTCTGGTGAGCTCACGGGCCTCCGGCAGCCGCTGCTTGACCCAGATCTGGTCGGCCTGATCGGTGCGCTGCCACGTCGAGAAGATGCTCACGCTCGTGCCGACGCCGGTCACGTCGTCGAAGTCGGCGAGGATCGCGTCCCACGACGGATGCTCGAACACGTGCTGCGCGACCTCGTAGGTCGGCTCGACGTCGAGCGTGAGGTCGACCACCGCGCCCAGCGCGCCGAGGCTCACGACCGCGCCGTCGAAGTTCGCATCGCCGCGCCGCAGTTCCCGGATCTCGCCCGAGGGAGTGACGATCGTGAGCGCCCGCACGGCGCTCGCGAGCGAACCGATCGCGTCGCCCGATCCGTGCGTGCCGGTGGCCACGGCTCCCGCGATCGAGATGTGCGGGAGCGAGGCCATGTTGGCGAGCGCGAGCCCCTCCGCGAGGAGTCGAGGCGCGAGATCTCCGTAGCGCAGGACGCCAGAGACGCGGACGGCGTCGCGCTCCTCGTTCACCTCGATCACCGACGGCATCCGGTCGAGCGCGATGAGCACGCCGTCGGTGTCGGCGATGTCGTTGAAGCAGTGGCGCGAGCCCAGCATCCGAGAGGAACCGTCCTGGGCGAGCACGGTCTGCAGCTCGTCGACCGACGACGGGTGCTCGATGCGCGATGCCCGGTATGTGACGTTGCCTGCCCAGTTGCGTTCGATCGTCATGGCGCCATGATAGTCAGAGCGCTCGGAAGTACATCGTTGTAACCCCTCGTCCGCGGCGTGCACGGATAGGCTGACCGGATGACCGCGATGCCGCCTCCCCGCGCCACGATGAAGGACGTCGCGGCGCTCGCCGGGGTCTCGCCGAAGACCGTCTCGAACGTCGTGACCGGCACGACGACCGTGAGCGACGAGACCCGCCGCAAGGTCGAGGCAGCGATGGGGCAGCTGGACTTCGTTCCCAACCTCAGTGCGCGCGGGTTGCGCAAGGGCCGGTCGGGCATCATCGCGGTGGCGCTCCCGGATCTCGCGACCGCGTTCTCGGCGGAGCTCATGCATCGCATCGTCGATGCCGCCCATGAACGCGGACTCGCCGTGCAGATCGAGGAGACGGCGGTCGACCCGGAGCGCGAACGCGAGCTCGTCTCGCGTGCTCGCGCGCATCTCGTCGACGGCCTGATCCTGAACCCGATCCGCCTCGAGGACAGCGTGCTGAGGTACGCCGACCGCCTGCCGCCGCTGGTCGTGCTCGGCGAGGTGGAGCAGAATCGGGCGGATCATGTGCGCATCGACAGCCGCAGGGCAGCGGCCGAAGTCGCCCGTCACGTCCTCGCGCGTGGCGCTCGACGCATCGCCGTGATCGGAGCCGATGACGACCCCGCCTTCGCCACCGCGACGAGCAGGCTGCGCCTCGAGGGCGTGCACGACGCCCTCCGCGAGGCCGGCATCCCCCGCGACACCGCCCTCGAGGTCAACCCGATGCCCTGGTCGATGACCGGCGGCGCGCGCGGCGTCGAGACGCTGTTCCGCCGCGGTGTCGCCTTCGACGCGATCATCGCATTCACCGACAGCCTCGCCCTCGGCGCCCTGCATGCGCTGCACGACCATGGGGTGCGGGTGCCGCACGACGTCGTCGTGACCGGTTTCGACGACGTGGAGTTCTCGCGGTACACCTCGCCCGCGCTCACGACCGTCGCGTTCGACCGCCGCGCGTTCGCCGATGCGGCGCTCGCCCTGCTGGAGTCGCGCATGGACGACCGCACGGCGCCACCGCGGGGGCTCACCCTCTCGCATCAGCTCCTCGAACGCGCGAGCACCGAGGGCAGTCCTGCCGGCTACCGCCCCTGATCCGGACGCCCTCGAGCTTCCGACATCACCTCTTGCCCTCCGATTACATCGATGTAATGATGTAGCGACCTTGACCGCAGTCACGAAGGAGTGACGATGACGCCCCCGCTCGATCTGTCCAGACGGCAGTTCCTCACCGCCGCCTCCGTCATGGCCGGTGCCGCCCTGCTCGCAGGGTGCGCACCGGGCACCGTCCCCGGTTCCACCGCGAAGACGCTGCAGTTCTGGCATCTGCTGTCCGGCGGCGACGGCGTCACGATGTCGCAGCTGCTCGACACGGCGAACGCCGCGCAGAGAGCGTACCGCGTGCGCCCCACAGTGCTGGCCTGGGGCACCCCGTACTACACGAAGCTCGCCATGGCCGGTGCGGGCGGTCGCGCCCCCGACGTGGCGATCATGCACGCCACCCGCACGGTCGGCTGGGCACCCGGAGGCCTGCTCGACCCGTGGGATCTCGACGAGCTCGCCGCACTCGGCGTCGACTCCTCCGCCTTCCCGAAACCCATCTGGGAGAAGGGCTTCGTCGGCGACGACATGTACAGCGTCGCGCTCGACGCCCACCCATTCGTGGCGATGTTCAACACCGACATCTGCGATGCGGCAGGCGTGCTCGACAGCGACGGACGGCTGCTGCCGACCGCGTCGCCGGAGGAGTTCGTCGACCAGCTGCGCACGATCGGCGGCTCCGCCGAGGGGCACGCGCTCTCGTTCGGCTACCTGGGCGACGGCGCCCAGATGTGGCGCCTCTTCTACACCTTCTACTCGCAGCACGGCGCCCCGATGGAGCTGCCGGCCGGCGGCACGGCGGTGATCGACAAGGACGCCGCGGTCGAGTCGCTCACACTCATGACCACCCTGCTCGACGGCGAGATCGCCCTCGCCCAGGCCGACTACGGCAGCGCGATCGCCGAGTTCGCGACGGGTAAGAGCGGGATGCTGTTCACCGGCGTCTGGGAGCTGCGCACCATGCAGAGCGCCGACCTGCCGTTCGACGCCACGATGATCCCCACGCTCTACGGCACGCCCGCTGTCTATGCCGACTCGCACTCCTTCGTCCTGCCGCACCAGAACAATGCCGATCCCGACAAACGCGCGCTGACGTACCGGTTCGTCGCCGACATGCTGAAGGGCTCGTTCGGCTGGGCCGAGGCCGGTCACATCCCCGCGTTCCTCCCCGTGACCGAGTCGCCGAAGTACGACGACCTCATCCCCCAGGCGCACTACGCGGAGGCGGCGCAGCACGTGGTCTACGATCCCACCGCCTGGTTCACCGGTTCCGGATCGAACTTCCAGAGCGAGTTCGGCGCGGCCGTGCAGGGCGTGCTGCTGTCGGGCGACGACCCGGCCGCGGCGGTCGACCGCTTCGAGGCGAGAGTGAACGCGCTGCTGCGACAGCCCAACCCTGCCGACCCGGAAGGGGCGTTCGCGTCATGACCGCCGTCACCGATTCCACACGCACGATCGTCACCGGCTCGCGAACCACTCCCCGCGGCCGTCGGGCCGGCTCCCGTCAGCGCGAGCAGCTCATCAGCTGGGCGTTCCTGGCCCCGTTCCTCGTCGCCTTCCTGCTCTTCCTCGTGTGGCCGATCATCCACGGCATCATCCTCAGCTTCACCGACCAGTCCCTCACGGGCGCCGGCGGCGGGTTCGTCGGCTTCGCGAACTACGCCGAGGCGCTGGGCGACCCGAAGATGTGGCAGTCGATGGGCAACACCGTGTGGTTCACACTGCTCTCCACGGTGCCCCTGGTGGTCATCGCCCTCGTCATGGCGGCGCTCGTCGACCGCGGCATCCCCGGCCAGTGGCTGTGGCGCCTGTCGTTCTTCATGCCGTTCCTGCTCGCCTCGACGGTGATCTCGCAGATCTGGGTCTGGATCTTCAACCCTCAGGTCGGCGCGGCCAACAACATCCTCGAGTTCTTCGGTCTCGCGCCGATTGCCTGGCTGCAGAATCCCGACACGAACATGCTGTCCATCGTGATCGCCACGGTCTGGTGGACCGTCGGGTTCAACTTCCTGCTGTACCTCGCCGCGATGCAGAACATCCCGCCGCAGCAGTACGAGGCGGCATCCCTCGACGGGGCCGGCGCCTGGCGTCAGTTCTGGTCGATCACGCTCCCCCAGCTCGGGCCGGCGACGGTGCTCATCCTGATCCTGCAGATCCTCGCCTCGCTCAAGCTGTTCGACCAGGCGTACCAGATGCTCGGCGGCGTCGCGAGCGACACCACACGCTCGATCGTCCAGTACATCTACGAGGCCGGCTTCGTGAGCTATCGGTTCGGCTACTCCGCGGCGATCTCCTACGTCTTCTTCGCCCTCATCGTCATCATCGGCGTCGCCCAGGCACTCATCACGCGCCGCCGGAAGGAACAGCTCTGATGTCCACCGCCACGACCACCGCTCCCACCGCCACCGAGACGATCACGACCGCGGCCACCGGAGCGCCGCGCCGTACCCGCCTGCCCGGCCAGAAGCCGTTCGGACCACTGCGCATCACGGCGTTCGTCGTGCTGCTCCTGCTCGCCGTCGGCTGGCTGCTGCCGTTCCTCTGGGCGGTCGCGACGGCCTTCAAGACCGAGACGGATGCCGCGTCCGGCGACCCGGGATGGATCGGCGCCTCCGGTCCGACCGTCGACGCGTTCGTCGCCATCCTGTCGCAGGGCAACGTGTACACCTGGGCGTTCAACAGCCTGTGGACATCGGCCGCGATCACCCTGATCACGCTCGCCATCTCCGCGCTGGCCGCGTACGCGCTCTCGCGTCTCGACTTCACCGGCCGCAGATGGCTGTTCGTCGTGATCATCGCCTCGATCGTCGTGCCCCCGCAGGTGCTGATCATCCCCCTGTTCTACGAGATGCTCGCGTTCAACCTGATCGACACGTACTGGGGACTCATCCTCCCGCAGGTCGTCGCCCCGGCGATGGTGTTCATCCTGAAGCGGTTCTTCGACGCGGTCCCGATCGAGCTCGAGGACGCCGCACGCGTCGACGGAGCCGGACGCTTCCGCATCTTCTGGTCGATCGTGCTGCCGCTGTCGCGGCCGATCCTCGCCTCCGTCGCGATCTTCGTCTTCATCACGGCATGGAACAACTTCCTGTGGCCGTTCCTCGTCATCAACGACACCACGCTCATGACGTTGCCGGTGGGCCTGCAGACCGTGATCAGCGCCTACGGCGTGCAGTACGCGCAGGTCATGGCGCAGGCCGTGCTCGCCGCCGTGCCGCTCATCGTCGTGTTCCTCATCTTCCAGAAGCAGATCGTCAAGGGAGTCGCGACGAGCGGCTTCGGCGGTCAGTAATCCCGCATCCCCACCGTCGGTCGTTGAGCGCGGAGCGCAGCGACGAGACGAAACGCCCCTTCCCCAGCCCAGACCCTAGGAGAGCAATGTCTCAGGCCCGCATCACCATCGACCGCGACTTCACGATCGCCGACGTCCCCCGGAGGCTCTTCGGATCGTTCGTCGAGCACATGGGGCGCTGCGTCTACACCGGCATCTACGAACCGGGTCACCCACAGGCCGACGAGCGCGGATTCCGTCAGGACGTCCTCGCGCTGGTGAAGGAGATGGGACCGACCGTCGTGCGCTACCCCGGCGGCAACTTCGTCTCGGGGTACCGCTGGGAGGACGGCGTCGGCCCGGCCGATGACCGCCCGGTGCGCATCGACGGCGCGTGGCACACCATCGAGACGAACGCCTTCGGCCTGCACGAGTTCATGGACTGGGCGAAGGATGCCGAGGTCGAGGTCATGGAGGCGATCAACCTCGGCACCCGCGGCGTCGAGGAGGCCAGGGCGCTCGTCGAGTACGCGAACCACCCCTCCGGCACCTACTGGTCGGACCTGCGGCGGAAGAACGGAGCGGAGCAGCCGTTCGACATCAAGCTGTGGTGCCTCGGCAACGAGCTCGACGGGCCGTGGCAGATCGGCGGCAAGACCGCCGGCGAGTACGGACGTCTGGCGCAGGAGGCCGCGAAGGCGATGCGTCTCGTGGACCCGTCGATCGAGCTGGTGGCCGTCGGGTCGTCCGGGCGCTCGATGCCGACCTTCGGCACCTGGGAGCACACGGTGCTCTCGCACGCCTACGACGAGGTCGACTTCGTCTCGATGCACGCCTACTACCAGGAGCACGACGGCGACGCCGAGTCGTTCCTCGCCGAGTCGGTCGACATGGACGCCTTCATCGAGGGAGTCATCGCGACCGTCGACGCGGTCAAGGCCGCCGGCAAGCACACCAAGCAGATCGACATCTCGTTCGACGAGTGGAACGTGTGGGACCAGGTGAAGTACAACGACGTGGAGGCGAAGGAGATCGCGAAGGCCGGCTGGCGACAGCATCCGCGTCTCATCGAGGACACGTACAACGTGACGGATGCCGTCGTCGTCGGCACCCTGCTCAACAGCCTCCTGCGCCACGGCGACCGCGTGAAGATCGCCAACCAGGCCCAGCTCGTGAACGTGATCGCGCCGATCCGCTCGGAGGAGGGCGGTGCGGCGTGGCGCCAGACGAGCTTCTGGCCCTTCGAGCGCATGGCGCGGCTGGCCAAGGGGCGCATTCTTCGCCTCGCCGTCTCGGCTCCCCAGATCGAGACGAAGCGCTACGGCGGAGTGGATTCGGTCGACGCCGCCGCCACCTGGGACGAGGCGACCGGACGGGTCGTCGTCTTCGTGGCGAACCGCTCGCTCACCGAGGAGAGCGACCTCACGATCGACCTGCACGGACTCGGGGATCTGCGCGTCGAGAACGCCGAGACCCTGACGATCCCGGAGGGCGGCGACCGCCACACGTCGAACCTCGAGACGACCCCGGATGCCGTGCACATGGTGCCTCTCGGTGCCGCGGAGGTCGTCGACGGCGCTGTGCGCGCGACGCTGCCGCCGCTGTCGTGGTCGGTCATCGAGCTCGGCTGAGTCGCGCGATCCTCACCGCGTTTCGTCTCGGTGCTTCGCTCCTCGCTCAACCACCGGGATCCCACCGGTCGTTGAGCGAGCGGAGCGAGACGAAACGCGGCACCCTCGCTCAACGACCTCCGTCGTGGGTCACCGGCTTGTCTCCTGATTCGACGAGGGACAGCGGGTCGGCGATGTCCTCCAGGGACTTGCCCGCCGCGCTCACGCCGAAGAGACCGCAGACGACCCCGCCGAAGATCATGATCCCCGAGCCGAGCACGTACCCCCAGAACAGCGGACCGCGGTCTCCGGTCTCGGCGCTCTGACCGATCAGCGAGCCGTAGAGCACCGGAGCGATCGCGCCGACGAGCTGACCGATCGAGAAGACGTAAGAGATGACCTGGCTGCGCAGCTCCAGCGGGAAGATCTCACTGACCGTGAGGTATGCCGCCGAGGCGCCGGCGGAGGCGAAGAAGAAGGACGCGCACCAGAACGCCGTGTGGGTGCCCGCGTTCAGGACTCCCGCGTTGAACAGGAACGCGCTGACGAGCAGGATCGACCCCGCGAGCACGTAGGTGAGGAACAGCATCCGCCGCCGTCCCCACGTGTCGAAGAAGTGTCCGAGCACGAGTGCGCCGGCGAGGTTGCCGACCGCGAAGATGATGAAGTACTGCGAGGCCGACGCCGGCGGGGTGTCGTAGAAGTTCTCGAGCACGAGCGCGTAGGTGAAGAAGATCGCGTTGTAGAGGAACGACTGCGTCACCATCATCGTGATCCCGACGAGGGTCCGCCGCGGATACTTCTTGAAGAGCACCTTCGCGATCACGAGGAACGGCACCTGACCGTACTCCTTCACCGTGATCGCCTTCGACTCGTCGACGGGCGGGATCTCCCTGCCCTCCTCGCGAATGCGCTGCTCGATGCCGTCGACGTTCCGCTCGGCCTCGTCCTCACGGCCGTGCGTCATCTGCCAGCGCGGGCTCTCGGGGATGTGACGGCGCAGCCAGATGATCAGGATGCCGAGCACCGGCCCCAGGAAGAAGCTGAGGCGCCAGCCGAGGTCCTGCGGGAGGATGTCGGTGTTCAGGAAGAACAGGTTCGCGACGGCACCCAGGGCGGCACCGCCCCAGTAGGTGCCGTTGATCGCGATGTCGACGCGTCCCCGGTACTTCGCGGGGATGATCTCGTCGATCGCCGAGTTGATCGCGGCGTACTCGCCGCCGATGCCGGCGCCGGCGACGAAGCGCCAGATGTAGAAGAACCAGGGCGCGAATGCGAGACCGGCGACGGCGGAGCCGACGAGATAGACAACCAGCGACAGGATGAAGAGCTTCTTGCGGCCGAGACGGTCGGTGAGGCGCCCGAACACGAGCGCGCCGAAGACCTGGCCGAGCAGGTAGCAGGTGCCGGCCAGACCGACCTCGGCCGGGCCCATGCCGAGGGTCGCCGCGTAGCCGTTCGCGGCGACGATCTGCACCTCGAGGCCGTCGAGGATCCAGGAGAACCCCAGTCCGACGACGATCATCCAGTGGAAACGCGCCCACGGGAGCCGGTCCATCCGGGCGGGAACGAGGGACCGGACCTTTTTCACCGGCACATCGGATGCGGACATGGAGCCTCCTTCACACAGGACCACCGAGGTCCCGGATCAGTGATACTCCTCCGACGCGATTCGGCGCGACCGCTTGATTCCGGCATCCGATCGCGCTACGGCGTCCGTCGCGTCAGCCCTGGACGTGCCTCTCGTCGACGCCGTCGTAGTGCGAGAGCGGACGGATCAGCGCGTTCGCCCCCGCCTGCTCGATGACGTGCGCGGTCCAGCCGGTGACCCGCGCGGCGACGAACAGCGGCGTGAACGTGAGCGTGTCGAAGCCGATGAGGTTGTACGCCGGTCCCGACGGGTAATCGAGGTTCGGGTAGATGCCCTTCCGCGCGACGAACTCCGATTCCAGGGCGTCGTACAGCGCGGCGACCTCGGGCCTGTCGTAGTGCTCGACCAGGGTGTCGAGCGCGGCCTTCATGGTCGGCACGCGCGAGTCGCCCTTCTTGTACACGCGGTGTCCGAAGCCCATGATCTTGCGCTTCTCGGCGAGCGCCTTGTCGAGCCATGCCTCGACGTTCCCGGCATCCCCGATCTCGTCGAAGATGTGCAGCACGGCTTCGTTCGCGCCGCCGTGCAGCGGACCCTTGAGGGCGCCGATCGCGCCGACGACCGCAGAGTACAGGTCGCTGAGGGTCGAGGTGATCACGCGGGCGGTGAAGGTCGACGCGTTGAACGAGTGCTCCGCGTACAGGATCATCGAGCGGTTGAAGGCGTCGACGACCACGGGGTCCGGCTCCTCGCCGAACGTCATCCAGAGGAAGTTCGAGGAGTAGTCGAGGTCGTCGCGCGGCTCGACGATCGCGTGACCGCGACGGCGACGCTGACCGTAGGCGACGATCGCCGGAAGAGCGGCGAAGAGGCGGATGCTGCGCTCGAGGTTCTCCTCCGGGCTCCCGCCCGCGTTCAGCACCGATCCTCCGGCGCCGGGGTCGGAGGCGCCGATGACGCTGACGGCCGTGCGCACCTCGTCCATGGGGTGCGCCTCGAGCGGGACGAGGTCGATCGCCTGCTTCACGTTCTCGGCGAGCGCGCGGTGCGTTCGCTCCTCGTGGCGGAATGCGGCGAGCTCGTCGGGCGTCGGCAGCTCACCGTGCCACAGCAGGTAGGCGACGGCCTCGAACGGCTGGGTGTCGGCCAACTCCTGCACCGGGTACCCGCGATAGAGCAGGCTGTTCGTCTCGGGGTTGACCTTCGAGATCGCCGTGGTGTCGACGACGACCCCCGCGAGGCCCTTCCTGATGTCCGGTTCGCTCATGCTCACTCCTTCGTGTACTTCGACTCGTCGCTTCGCTCCTCGCTCAGCAACCGGGTCGGATGTCCGCTTCGCTGCGCTCAGCGATCGGTGTTGTCGAGTGTGAAGTTGAAGACCCCGGAGTCGAAGTGGTTGTACGACTCGTAGTCGATCAGGTCGTAGAGATCGGCGCGGTGCTGCATCTCGCCGAGCTTCGAGGTCAGGTGCCCCTCGTCGTTCAGCGTATCGAGAGCGCGGCCCGCCGCGCCCATCGCGATGCGCAGCAGCGAGACCGGCCAGATCACCATGCTCACCCCCGCCGCCTGCAGCTGCGTCGTCGAGAACAGGTCGCTCTTGCCGAACTCGGTCATGTTGGCCAGGATCGGCACGTCGAGCGCGTTCGCCATGACCTCGAACTCGGAGAGGTCGCGCATCGCCTCGGGGAAGATCGCATCGGCACCCGCATCCACCAGCGCCTTGGCGCGATCGATCGCGGCGTCCAGTCCGTCGATGGCGCGGATGTCGGTGCGGGCCATGATGAGGAAGTTCTCGTCGCGACGTGCGTCGGCGGCGGCGCGGACGCGCTTGATCGCCGTGCCCTCGTCGACCACGCTCTTGCCGTCGAGGTGGCCGCAGCGCTTGGGGTTGATCTGGTCCTCGATGTGGGTACCGGCGAGTCCGGCGTCTTCGAGCTCCTGAATCGTGCGGGCGACGTTCATCGGCTCGCCGAAGCCGGTGTCGGCGTCGACGATCGCGGGGATGTCGGTCATGCGGGCGATCTGATTCGCGCGCCCGGCGACCTCGGTCAGCGTCGTGAGGCCGATGTCGGGCAGGCCCAGGTCGGCAGACAGCACGGCGCCCGAGATGTAGACGCCGTCGAAACCCTTCTGCTCGATGAGCCTGGCGCTCAGCGGGTTGAACGCGCCGGGGAAGCGCAGCAGCTCCCCCGAGGCGATGCGCTCACGGAACAGCCGCCGCTTTTCGGCGGGCGTCGTCGTGGAGTACAGCATCAGAACAGCCCCTCCGGCGCCTCTGCTGCGTCGAGCAGCCCGGGCTTCGCGACGATCGACAACTCGCCGACCTCCGCAGGGGTGAGTTCGGGCAGGCGCTGCACGAGCTCGAGGAAGCGCTCGATCTCGGCGGCCTCGAGCACCGGCCCCGCGAGCAGGCGGAACTTCGCGATGTAGTTCTCGCGCGCGAACGGGCGGGCGCCGAGCGGATGCGCGTCGGCGACGGCGATCTCGTCGACGACGGTGGTGCCGTCGCTGAGGCGGAACTCCACGCGGCCTCCGAACGCCTTCACGTCGGGGTCCTCGGAGTGGTAGCGACGCGTCCACTCGGCATCCTCGGCCGTCGTGATCTTGTGCCACAGTGCAACCGTGTCGGCGCGGCCGGCCCGCTCCGGCGTGTAGGAGTCCACGTGGTGCCAGCCGCCGTCCTGCAGGGCGACCGCGAAGATGTACGGGATCGAGTGGTCCAACGTCTCGCGGGAGGCCGTCGGGTCGTACTTCTGCGGATCGCCGGCCCCCGAACCGATCACGTTGTGCGTGTGGTGGCTGGTGTGCAGCACGATGCTCTCGATGTTCGCGGGGTCGCGCAGAGCCGGATTCGCGGTGCCCAGACGGCGGGCGAGGTCGATCCACGCCTGGGCCTGGTACTCGGCGGAGTGCTCCTTCGTGTACGAGTCGAGGATCGCGCGCTTCGGCTCGCCGGATGCCGGGAGCGGCACCTCGTACGCGGCGTCCTTGCCGTCGAGCATCCAGGCGATCACGCCGTCCTCACCCTCGTAGATCGGGGCGGGGCTGGTCTGGCCGCGCATCGCGCGGTCGACGGCCTCGACCGCCATCTTGCCCGCGAACGCCGGGGCATGCGCCTTCCAGGTCGAGATCTCGCCCTTGCGGCTCTGCCGGGTCGCCGTGGTCGTGTGCAGCGCCTGGCCGACGGCCTGGTAGATGGTCTCGACATCGAGTCCGAGCAGGGCGCCGATGCCGGCGGCCGCCGACGGTCCGAGGTGCGCCACGTGGTCGATCTTGTGCCTGTGCAGGCAGATCGCTCGCACGAGGTCCATCTGGATCTCGTAACCGGTCGCGATGCCGCGCACGAGCGCCCGGCCGTCCTTGCCTGTGTGCTGGGCCACCGCGAGGATCGGCGGAATGTTGTCGCCGGGGTGGGAGTACTCGGCCGCGAGGAACGTGTCGTGATAGTCCAGCTCACGCACGGCGACCCCGTTCGCCCACGCCGCCCATTCGGGACTCGTGCGGTCGTCGAGCGAGGCGCCGAAGAGGTTCGCCCCGGCCCCGCCGGTCGAGACGGGGTGACTGAACGCCTGCGCACGAGCGGCGACGATCGGCGCACGTGTGAGGGATGCCGCGGCGACCGAGGCGTTGTCGATGATGCGGTTGATGATCATGTCGACGACCGTCCGCTCGATCTCCGCCGGGTCGGCGGCGACCTCGGCGATCTTCCAGGCGAGCTGGTCCTCGCGCGCGAGGTTCTCGGAGCTCGGGTGGACGCGGACGTGATGCGTGACGGTCATTTCTCTCCTTCGTTCAGTGTCTCGAGGATGCCGGTGAGCGCGTTGTGCAGGTGCACGTGCGTCGCGTGAGCGGCGAGGTCGCCGTCGCGCGCCGCCAGCGCTTCGGCGATCGTGCGGTGCTCGGCGGCCGAGGCGGCGAGCCGCGCAGGCTTGTCCTTCGCCATGCGCCGGACCCGCACCAGGTGGGTGCGCACGGTGCGCAGAGCTGACGCGATGTAGTCGTTGGCGACGGCCGCGTCGAGGGCCGCGTCGAAGCGGGCGATGAGCGCGTAGTAGTCCTCGCGTCCCGCGGGAGCGTCGAGCTCGACCTGCGCGAACTCCTGCACGAGGGCGGCGAACAGCTCGGCATCCCCGCGCTGCGCGGCGAGCCGCGCCGAGGTCTCCTCCAGGGCCCGACGGATCTCGAAGAGCGCGCGGATGTCGTCGGCGTCCAGGTCCGCCACGACGGTGACGCGAGGTGACTGCTGCACGACGAGCCCGTCGGACGCGAGTCGGCGGAGCGCCTCCCGCATCGGGGTGCGGCTGACGCCGAGCCGGGCGGCCTGCTCGACCTCGCCGAGCACGGATCCCGACGGAAGGTCCCCGGACTGGATCTCGTCGAGCAGCGTCGCGTAGGCGCGACGACTCGCGCTCAGACGTTCGGTCGAGACCGCGGACATGCCCTCAGTGTATACACAAAGCGCACCCGTCGTCTCAGACTGTCCTCCCGAGGCACCTCACGTATACACACGCTTCGGTGGGCACCAGTTGCGGCTACTCGTCGCGGATTCCGGCAGCAGGCGCCAACCGAACGGCGGGGAGAGCCGCATCCGTCGGCGCCGGCTCTCCCAGCTTCACCACCACGACGCCGACCAGCACGAGCGCCCCGCCGAGCGCCTGCAGCAGATCGGGGAGCTGGCCGAGCAGCAGCCAGCCGAACAGCAGCGCCGCCACGACCTCCGACAGGGCGATGAACGAGGCGAGGCGCGACCCCAGCATCCTGGTCGACGCGATGCCGAGCAGGTAGGCGAGCGCCGTTGCGATGAGGCCGATCGCGAGCACCGGGACGAACCACGGCACGGTGCCGAAGCGGTAGGCGATGTCGTCGGTAGTCCAGGCGAGGGGAAGGATGCCGACGGCGCCGGCGACCGTGAGCCCCACCGCTCCGAGCAGCAGGCCCCCACCGGCGAGCGCGATGGGCGGCAGCCCGGTGTCGGCTTTCGCCGAGAGCAGGAAGTAGGTCGCGGCCCCGACCATCGCGGCGAGCGCCCAGAGGATGCCGGGCACGTTGACCTCGGCGCCCGTGACGATGTCGAGCATGAGGACGAGTCCGGCGAAGGCGATCACCGCTCCGATCACGCTGCGCCGGCTCGGCTTCTCGCCCCGGCGCAGCCACAACCAGAGGATGA
This sequence comes from Microbacterium hydrocarbonoxydans, assembly GCF_023715885.1. Lineage (GTDB taxonomy): Bacteria > Actinomycetota > Actinomycetes > Actinomycetales > Microbacteriaceae > Microbacterium > Microbacterium hydrocarbonoxydans_C. The sequence continues at coordinate 91,052 of NZ_JAMBOY010000005.1, forward strand.
CGGCGATCGGCGCCGTGTACTCGATGAGCAGGGCGATGCCGACGTCCATCACGGCAACGGCCTGGAAGTAGCAGAGCTGTGTCGCTGCGACGGCGAGGAGTCCGTACGCGGCCACCATCCCGGCGTTCTTGCGCAGCGCACCCCATCGGCCACGGAGCGACAGGACCGCGGGGATCAGCAGCACCAGCGCCGCAACCCACACACGCACGGTGACGGCCGCGCCGGGCGACCACCCGGCGTCGATGAGTCCGCGCGCCCAGGCACCCGACATGCCGAACGAGAAGGCCGCCGCGACCGCCAGCGGCAAGCCGAGGCGCACGCCCGCGACCTTCCGGTCATCGGTGACAGTGCTCATGAGAAGTGACACTACTCATGCACGGAGTAAGGTGTCAATATGATCTTCACCGATGACACCGAAGAGGCGCTCCGCGCGGCCGTCTGGCTCGTCAACTCGGCCGAAGACCCCGAGACCCTGCAGACCCCCGACGACGAGCACCGCTTCCTCGCCGAGTTCCCCTATTCCGGCAGGCTCGACCGCGACGACGCCGAGCTCGCCGCACTGCGCGGCATCCGCCCTCAGCTGCGCGCCATGCTGCTCGCGCCCCGCGATGACATGGCCGAGCATGTGAACGCCGCCCTCGCCGAGGCGCGGCTCACCCCGCGCCTCGTGCGCCACGACGAGGCCGACTGGCACCTGCACGCCGTCGCCGACGACCGCCCGCTGGCCGAGCGCGTGCTCATCGAGACCGCGATGGCGCTGATCGACGTGATCCGCGCAGACGAGGGATCGCGCATCTCGGTCTGCGACGACGAGACATGCGAGGCGCTCGCGCTCGACCTCTCGCGCAACCGCTCGAAGCGCTTCTGCTCGCCGACCTGCACGAACCGCAATGCGGTCGCCGCGTACCGGGCCCGGCGGGCCCACGCCTGAGCCGTCTCCGCCCCTCCCCTCTCTCCCGCTCCCTCCTGAGATCAGGAACCTCGCCCGACATCAGGAACATCCGCGCCACGCCGTCCTGATCTCGGGCGAACATCCTGATCTCGGCGCGCCCGGCCTCGGGTAACGTCGACCAGGCCATGCCCTTCCCCGCGCCCTACGATTCCTGGTTCCCGGATGCCGCGTTCGACGGCACCTACGGCTTCGACGAGCACGCACTGCGGCAGGTTGCCCCCGTCGCGCCGCCGACCGACCTCGCCGAGATGTGGCGCCGCTGGCGAGCGGAGGCGAGGACGGTGGATGCCGCGCCGCAAACCCTCTCGACCGCGGCCGTCGACGGGCGGAGCGTCTCGATCGTCGAGCACGCCGGCGCCGACGGCATCCGCCTCCGCTCCTGGCTGGTCGGTCCGGCGACCGAACCGGCCCGCGTGGGCATCGTGCACTCGCACGGCTACGGCGGCCGTGACGCGATCGACCTTTCGCGGGTGCCGGATGACGCGGCGGCGATCTTCCCCGTCGCCAGGGGCCTGCCGACGCTGAACCCCGGCGTCGGCGCTCCGGAGCCGGTGGAGCAGCACGTGCTCGCCGGGCTCGACGACCGCGACCGGTACGTCCTCGGGCTGTGCGCGCGGGACCTGTGGCTCGCCGCCGACACGCTCCTCGCCCTCGCCGGAGACCTGCCGCTGTACTACGTCGGTGAGAGCTTCGGCGGCGGCATCGGCGCGCTCGGCGTCCCGTGGGACGATCGCTACGTGGGTGCGACGCTCATCGTGCCGAGCTTCGGGCAGTACGACGAACGCCTGGCAGTGCCGTGCCTCGGCAGCGGCGAGGTGATCCGCGCCCACGTCGCGGAGCATCCGGAGGCGAGGGAGCAGCTGCGCCCGTTCGACGCATCCAGCACCCTGGGCTTCGCGGAGATCCCGGTGCGGGTCGAGGCCGCGCTGTGGGACCAGTATGTGCCGCCGCCCGGGCAGTTCGGCGTCGCGAACGCGGCGGGCGACCTCGAGCTCGCGGTGCTGCCCGCCGGGCACGCCGAATACCCCGGCTGGGATGCCGTGCTCGCCGATGCCGTCCGTCACGGACGCGCGCATCTCGCGCGGGCGCTGCGCGCGGCATCCTGACGCGATCCCGCACATCTGTGCTCGCCCCACCGCGCAGATGAGCGTTGGACAGCACTTGTCATTACAGGTACACTCGACCTGTCATTACAGGCTGCGATGCACTGCAGCATCCGCGACGAGGAGCACCGATGCCCGAGTTCCACACCCCGCCGATCGAGCCGATGGCGATCGCCTTCGACGCCGAGAAGCTCACGCTCTCGCCGGAGGGCCCGACGCTCACGCGTCGCATGTCCGACCTCGAAGGGCTCTTCCTGGATCACGGCGCCTGGCAGGCGGCAGCCGACGGTGAGAACCCCGTCGTCTACACCGTCACGAGCTCGCCCGTGCCCGAGATCGGCCGCGAGCTTCCGCAGTCGATCACGACGATCATGTCCGGGGACACCTCGGGCGAGCTCTGGATGACGAAGGGGCACCAGCACCCCGACCACCAGGGCGAGATCTACCTCGCTCTGAAGGGCCGCGGCGGGCTCCTCATGTTCGACGGCGAGCGCACCGAATGGCTCGACATGCTCCCGGGCACGATCGGCTACATCCCGCCCGGATGGGCGCACCGCTCGGTGAACACCGGTGACGAGCCCTACGCGTTCCTCGCGGTCTACCCGGGCGGCGCCGGCCACGACTACGGATGGGTGCTCGAGCACGGCATGGGCTCCCGGGCCTACCGCGCGGCCGACGGCGTCGAGCTGCGACCGTACGACACGACCGCGACCGCCCCCGAGACCGCCGAATAGGCTCCGGGCATGATCATCGCGCACGATCTGGGCACCACGGGCGACAAGGCCTCGCTGCACCATGACGACGGGCGCCTCGTCACCGCGGTCACCGTCCCGTACCCCGCCCACTTTGCCGCGGGCGGCATCGCCGAGCAGGACCCGGCGGACTGGTGGGGCGCGGTCGTCGAAGCCACCCGGCAGCTGATCGCGAAAGCCGATGCATCCCCCGAGACGGTCGTCGGCCTCGTCGTGAGCGGGCAGATGATGGGCACGGTGCTGTTGGATGGGCGCGGCGACCCGGTGCGACCGGCGATCATCTGGGCCGACACCCGCTCGGGCGCGCAGACCCGTGCCCTCGAGCAGCGCCTCGGCGCCGAGCCCGCCTACCGGGCGCTCGGGCACCGCCTCAACCCGACGTACTCGGTCGAAAAGATCATGTGGGTGCGCGACAACGAGCCCGACGTCTGGGCGCAGGTGCGTCACTTCTGCGTCGCGAAGGACTACATCGTCTACCGGCTCACCGGCCGCTTGGCGACCGAGCGCTCCGACGCGTCGGGCACGAACGCCTACGACCAGGTCGCGGGCACCTGGTCGGCCGACGTGCTCGGTGCCGCCGGCCTCGACCCGGCTCTGTTCCCCGCGATCCTCGAGTCGACGACGGTCGCCGGCACGCTCACGGCCGAGGCGGCCGGCGCCCTCGGCCTCCCCCGCACCGTCCGCGTCGTGATGGGCGGCGGTGACGGACCGCTCGCCGCGGTGGGCTCCGGTGTCGTCGCGCCCGAGGACGGCGCGTACGTCTGCCTCGGCACCTCGTCGTGGATATCGTTCGCGAGCCCCACCCCGTTGCACGATCCGCTGATGCGAACCATGACCTTCGACAACGTCGTGCCGGGGTCCTTCGTACCGACCGCGACCATGCAGGCCGGCGGAGCATCGGTGCAGTGGATCGCCGAGGCCCTCTCCCCCGACCCCGCGCGCCCCGAGACCGCCCGGCTCACGGCAGACGCCGGCGGCGACCTCGACACCGAGGACCTCTACTTCCTCCCCTACCTGCTCGGCGAGCGGTCGCCGCTCTGGAACCCGTCCGCCCGCGGCGCCTTCGTCGGGATCGGTCGCCACCATACGAGGGCGCACCTCACCCGCGCCGTGCTCGAGGGCGTCGCGTTCAACCTGCTCACCTGCATCCACGCGTTCCGCGAGTCGGGTGCCGCGATCGACCGCATCGACGCCGTCGGCGGCGGCGCGCAGAGCGACGTGTGGCTCGGCATCCTCGCCGACATCTGGGGCGTGCCCGTCCGCCGCCGCACGATCGTCGAGGAGGCGAACAGCCTCGGTGCGGCCGTGACCGGCGCCGTCGGACTCGGTCTCGCCGACTTCTCGGCCGCCCGCGCGCTCAGCGAGGTCACCGCCGAGTTCACTCCGGATGCCGGGCGCCACGCCGTCTACGCGCAGCGCCACGGCCGCTTCACCGCCGCCTACGACGCGCTCGCGCCGTGGTTCGCCGCCGCCCCGTCGGCAGGGAGCGTCTGATGGGCGTGATCCTCGCCACCAGCAGATCTTTCTCCGACGGCGACCTCGACCTCGTCGCGCGCGCCAGGGAGGCCGGGCACGAGATCGTGCGCGGCCCAGCGCACCATGGACTCACCGAGCTCGGCCCGCTGCTCGCGGCGGCAGACGGCTGGATCGCCGGAACCGGACCCGTCACCGACGCGCACCTCGACGCCGCTCCGAACCTGAAGGTCATCGCACGCTACGGCGTGGGGACCGAGGCGGTCGACGTCGCGGCGGCCGAGCGACGCGGCATCCCGATCACGAACACCCCCGGCGCGAACGCCGACGCCGTCGCCGACCACACGGTGGGGCTCATGCTCGCCGCGCTGCGGTGCATCGCCGACGGCGATCGTCGCGTGCGCCGGGGCGACTGGAGCGTCCGCCGCGGACGCGAACTGGGCGCGGCGACCGTCGGGATCGTCGGTTTCGGTCGCATCGGCCAGGGAGTCGCCCGCCGCCTGACCGGCTTCGGCTGCGCGGTGCTCGCCGCCGATCCGTTCCTCGCGCCGGAGCGCATCGTCGCGCTCGGCACCGTGCCGATCGCGCTCGACGACCTCTTCCGCACGTCCGACGTCATCACGCTGCACGCCCCCGGCGGGCAGATGCTCGTGGATGCGGCGCGGCTGGACGGCATCCGTCCGGGCATCGTGCTGGTGAACACCGCCCGTCCGGATCTCATTGACGAGGATGCCGTGGCCGCGGCGCTCCGCGACGGGCGCCTCGGCGCGTATGCGGCCGACACCCTGTCCGGCGACACGGCCGCGAGCGACAGCCCCCTCCTGGCCGCCGACCTGGCCGAGCGCGTCACCGTCACCCCGCACCTCGGCGCACAGACCACGCAGGCCGTCGACAACATGGGCTCGATGTCTCTCGACGACGTCCTCGCCGTCCTCGCGGGCTCGACTCCCGCCCACCTCGTCTCCCCCCGACCCTGAAGGGCCCGACCATGACCATCACCGAGAACGCCACCACGACCGGCGGCTACATGGGCTTCGTCGGCGTGAGCACCGGCTCGTCGTCGATCATGCAGGTGTTCCCCCGATGGGCTGAGGTGCTGGGGCTGCCCACCACCGAACTCGTCGGACACGACCTCCCGATGGACGCCGGGCCCGCCCAGTACCGGGCCATGGTCGAGCAGATCCGCGACGACCCCCACCACCGCGGGGCCCTCGTGACGACCCACAAGATGAACGTGTTCGCCGCGGCATCCGACCTGTTCGACGAGCTCGACCCGTTCGCGGTGTCGTGCGCCGAGATCTCGAGCATCTCGAAGCGCGGCGACCGTCTGATCGGCCGCGCGAAGGACCCGATCACGGTCGACCTGGCGTTGAACGACTTCCTGCCCGCCGACCACTTCGCTCGCACGGGGGCCGAGGTCGTCATCCTCGGCGCCGGCGGATCGGGCACCGCGCTCAGCTGGGCGCTCGCCGAGCGGGCCGACGCTCCGGCGAAGGTGACCGTGACCGCGCGCGACGACGGCAAGCTCACGCATCTGCGCGACGTGCACCGACAGCACGGCACGCGCGACGGGTTCATCGAGTACGTGCGCACCGACTCGGTCGAGCAGGCGGCTGCCCTCGTCGCCGCCGCCCCGGCCGGATCGCTCATCGTGAACGCGACGGGTCTCGGCAAGGACCGCCCCGGTTCACCCCTGCCCGACGACGTCGTCTTCCCCGAGGACGCCTGGGTCTGGGAGTTCAACTACCGCGGGTCGCTGGAGTTCCTGCATCAGGCCCGTGCTCAGGAGGCCGCGCGCGGACTGCACGTGGTCGACGGGTGGCGCTACTTCATCCACGGCTGGTCGCAGGTGGTCGCCGACGTCTTCGAGCTCGACCTCACCCCCGAGATCGTCGAGCGTCTCGCCGAGGCGGCGGAGTCGGCGCGGCGATGATCCGCACCGTCCTCGGCGACGTCTCGCCGACCGAGCTCGGCCCGACGAACTATCACGAGCACCTGTTCCAGGTCTCACCGCTGCTGCCGGGCGACGAGCTCGACGACGAGGAGCGCTCGGGCGCCGAAGCGGCGATGCTGCGCGACAGCGGCTTCGCGGCGATGGTCGATGCGACGCCGTTCGGTCTCGGCCGCGATCCCGCGGCACTCGCCCGGATCAGTGCGTCGACCGGACTGCGCATCGTCGCCACGACCGGACGCCATCGCGAGGCCCACTACGCCGCCGACCACCCGACACGATCGACGGATGCCGAGACGCTCGCCGCGCGGTTCATCCGCGAGATCGGCGACGGGATGCCGCTGGCCGACGGCGACCCCGACGGGGAGCGCGCCTGCGGCCCCGACGGCTCCCCCGTGCGCGCCGGTCTGCTCAAGGGCGGCATCGACTACTGGCGCATCAGCGGGTTCGAACACACGACGCTGCTCGCCCTCGCCGCGGCGCATCGCGCCACGGGCGCTGCGATCATGGTGCACCTGGAGTTCTGCACCGCCGCGCACGAGGTGCTCGACCTGCTCGGCGCCGAGGGGGTCTCGGCCGACCGAGTCGTGCTGGCGCATGCCGATCGCGATCCGGACGCCGGCCTGCATGCCTCCCTCGCGGAGCGCGGCGCCTACCTCGGGTACGACGGGTTCGCGCGGCCGCGCACCCGATCGGATGCCGAGCTGCTCGCCCTGACCGAGGCGGTCATCGCGGCAGGCGCCGTCGATCGCGTGGTTCTCGGCGGCGACGTCGCCCGCCGCACCCGTTACATCGCGTACGGCGGCATGCCGGGCCTCGCCTACCTGGGCGAGCGATATCTGCCCCGCCTGCGTGCGGCGGTCGGCGAGGACGCCGTCGATCGGATGCTGCGCGCGAACCCCGCCCGACTCCTCGCCCTCCCGTCCCCCACGGGTCGTTGAGCGCCCGCCCCTCCCGCGGGTCGTCGAGCGAACGAAGTGAGACGAAACGCGCCAGACCCCGCACGACCCCGCCCCGCATAACCCCCTGAAGGAGCCCCGCATGACCGAGCCGACCATCCTGCACGCGACCTTCACCGCGCGTCCCGGCGAGGGCGATCGCGTCGCCGCGCTCCTCGCCGACTTCGCGGAGCACGTGCGGGAAGAGGAGGGCAACGTCGTGTTCGACGCGACCCGCCTCGTCGACGACCCCGACCGGTTCTTCGTGTACGAGGTGTACCGCGACGAGGCCGCGTTCCAGGCGCACCTCTCCTCCCCCGCCGGCGGCCCGTTCAACGCGGCGCTGCAAGACCTCATCGTCGAGCCGTCGTCGCAGCTCACGTTCCTGCGCCGCATCTGACGGCATCCCTCTCCTCCGCGAACCACCCCTCTCCGCCCGAGCCACCCCTCTGCATGCACGACGCAGAGGGGTGGCTCGCGCGAAAGGGGGTGGCTCGCGCGAGGCGCAGCGGCACGGACACACGAAAGGGCCCCTCACCCGCGGGTGAGGGGCCCTCGCGTCAGATGATCACTCGTACAGGACCGCGGCGATCTTCTCGTCCTCCAGGTTCGTCTTGTCGTACCAGTACGAACCCGTGTCGTAGAACTCGTCGACCGAGTCGCCGTTGGCCGCGTCGTACGCCGCCTGCACGACCTGAGCGCCGATGCCGATCGGATCCTGCGTGATCGCGCCGGCCATCGTGCCGTCCTTGATGGCGTTGATCTGCGCGGCGCCGGAGTCGAAGCCGACGATCGTGATCTTGCCCTTCTCGAGGCCGAGCTCGTTCACGGCGTTGACGACACCGATCGCGGAGCCCTCGTTCGTGCCGTAGATGCCCTTGAGGTCGGGATGCGCCGCGATGAGGGTCTTCGCGATGTCGGCCGACTTCAGGTGGTCGCCGTCGCCGTACTGGATGTCGACGATCTCGATGTCGGGGTAGTCCGCCTCGATCTTCTCGACGAATCCGTCACGACGCTCGACACCGGTCGAGTTGATCTGCGAGTGACCGACGATCGCGACCTCTCCCGATCCGCCGATCAGCTCGGCCATGTGCTCGGCGGCCAGCGCGCCGGCGACCTTGCTGTCGGTGGCGGCGAGGCTCAGGCCCACGTCGCCGTTGCAGGGTGCGTCGAAGTAGACGACCGGGATGTCCTTCGACTTCGCCTGCTCGAGCGGGGCGACGCACGCCTCGGGGTCGAGCGCCGCGTACGCGATGGCGTTCGGGTTCTTGTCGATGGCGCTGGTCAGCATCTCGAGCTGCTGCGCGATCTCGGTCTCGGCCGCGGGGCCTTCGAACGTGATCCGAACGCCGAGCTCCTCGGCCTTCTGCTCGGCGCCCTTTTTGACGGCCTGCCAGAACTGGTGCTGGAAGCCCTTGGACACCAGCGCGATGTACATCTCGCCGTCGCCGCTGCCCGCGTCGCCGCCGCCTTCTTCGATGACGTCACCGCCGCCGGCGCAGCCGGCGAACACGAGGGCGGATGCGGCCACGAGTGCCGCGAATGCGGTCTTCTTGCCGAATTTCATGGAAACTCCATTGTTCTCTGTGGTGGGTGGTACTCGGGATGGGTCATGCAGTGGTGCGTGGTGCTGCGAGGGATCGTCAGGTGTGCTGGCGATTGCGCAGCGAGTCGAGGAACACCGCGAGCAGCACGACGATGCCGACGACGATGTTCTGCCACTCGGTCTGGATCGACATGATGCGCAGTCCGTTGACGAGCACGCTCATGATGAGAGCGCCGATCACGGTGCCGAGGATCGACCCGCGGCCGCCGAGCAGCGAGGTGCCGCCGATGATGACGGCGGCGATGGCCTGCAGCTCGTAGCCCATGCCGATCTGCGGCTGGGCGGAGTCGAGCCGGGAGGCGATGACGATGCCCGCGATACCCGTGAAGGCGCCGGCGAACATGTAGATGAAGATCGTCCAGCGACGCGTGTTCACTCCCGAGAGGCGGGTGGCCTCTTCGTTCGAGCCGATCGCGAAGGTGTACCGGCCGAGCAGCGTCTTCGAGAGCACGAGCCACGCCACGATCGCGAGAGCGGCCGTGATGAGCACGGCGTTCGGGATGCCGGGGATGATCACGCCGAGTGCGATCTTCTTGAAGTCCGGGGCGGAGGTCGAGAAGTAGATCGGCGCGACGTTGGAGATCACGAGCGCCAGACCGCCGGCGATCATCATCATCGCGAGGGTCGCGATGAACGGCGGGAGGCGCAGGAACGTGATGTTGATGCCGTTCACGAGCCCCATGAGCACACCGGTCAGCACGCCGCCGATGACGCCGACCCAGACGGGGAGCCCCATGTTGGTCACGATCACACCGGTCATGACGGCGCACAGCGCCATACCGGTTCCGATCGAGAGGTCGATGCCGCCGGTGATGATGACGAACGTGGTGCCGAGGGCGAGGATGCCGATCACGGCAGTCGAGAGCAGCACCGTCGCGATGTTGCTGAAGGTGAAGAAGTTCGGGCTGGCGATCGAGAAGAAGATCACGAGCACGATCAGCGTGCCGAACGCGAGCGACTGCTGGACCTGGCGCTTGAGGAACCCGACGACGTCTCGCTTGTCGGTGTTCTCGTCGATGGCCGTCTGGATGATCGTCGTCGTGGACGATCCGTTCTGCGGAGCGCTCATCAGTCTTCCTCTCCGTGTGCTGCGAGTTGCATGATCTTCTCCTGGCTGGCGTCCTCGTTGCGGAGGGTTCCGGTGATGCGGCCGTTCGCGAAGACCGCGATGCGGTTCGCGACGCGGAGGATCTCCGGCAGCTCCGACGAGATGACGATGATGGACTTGCCCGCGTCAGCGAGCTGCTGCATGAGGCGGTAGATCTCTTCCTTCGCGCCGACGTCGATGCCTCGGGTCGGCTCGTCGAAGATGAGGATGTCGCAGTCGCGCATCAGCCACCGGGCGATGACGACCTTCTGCTGGTTGCCTCCGGAGAGGAGCTTGACGACCTGGTTGACCGATGGGGTCTTCACGCGCAGCTGCTGGACGTAGTCCTTGGTGCGGTTCTTCGCCTTGCCGTCGCCCATCCACCCGATCGCGTTCGCGTACGAGCCGAGCGAGGCGAGCACGGTGTTGAACGTCACGTCCTGCTCGAGCATGAGGCCGAGCAGCTTGCGGTCCTCGGAGAGGTACCCGACGCCGTGCCGCACGGCATCCGACGGCTGGGAGATGCGCGCTGTACGCCCGGCGATCGTGATGGCGCCGCCGTCGCGGCGGTCGGCCCCGATGACCGCTCGGGCGGTCTCGGTGCGTCCCGCACCCATGAGCCCGGCAAAGCCGAGGATCTCGCCCCGGTGCAGCTGGAATGAGACGTCCTTGAGCAGGCTCTTGGTCGACAGCCCCTGCACGTCGAGGACCACCGGGTCGTTCGCGTGTTCGCGCGCCTGCGGGCGGGTCCCCTCGTCGATCGCGCGGCCGACCATCATCTCGATGATCTTCGGGATGCTCACCTCGGATTTCTCCAGTGATCCGATGTATGCGCCGTCGCGGAGCACGGTGACCCGGTCTGCGAGGCGGCGCAGCTCGTCCATGCGGTGCGAGATGTAGACGATTCCGGTGCCGGATGCCTTGAGCTGCTCGATGAGCACGAACAGCGTCTCGACCTCCGAGTCGGTCAGGGCCGAGGTGGGCTCGTCCATGATGAGCACCTTGGCGTTGAACGACAGCGCCTTGGCGATCTCGACCATCTGCTGCTCGGCGACCGTGAGCTCGCCGACCTTCTGGCGGGGGTCGAGGCGGATGTCGAGACGCTTCAGCAGTTCGGCGGTTTGCGAGTTGAGCCGTCGCTCCGACAGGAATGGTCCGGTCTTCGGCTCCCTGCCCACGAAGATGTTCTGCGCCACGGTGAGGTCGGGCATCAGGTTGAGTTCCTGATGGATGATCGTGACGCCGAGCTGCTGCGCCTGCAACGGACTGGTCAGCTCGACCTCTCGGCCCTCGAACGTGATCGTGCCCTCGTCCTTGGTGTAGATCCCGGAGAGGATCTTCATGAGCGTCGACTTGCCCGCGCCGTTCTCTCCGACGAGGACGAGGACCTCACCGGGACGCACCTCGAGGTGTACGTCCTTGAGCGCCTGCACGCCGGGGAATCCCTTGCTGATCCCCTCGACTCTGAGGATGGGCTCACCCATGTGCTCACCTGCTTCCTTGAAGGTCGTCTCTCCGATGACTCCGGTCGGGTCCGGAAACATCGGATCAATTCTGCGTCCTGCGATGTCTCCACCGCAAGATGTATCTAAATGTATCTAGTCCACGTCCGAAACGGAACAGCCTGTAATAACAAGTCGGACACGTCCTGCGCTTGATGCCGCCAGTCTATGTGAAATCGATTTCAGGTCGGAACGCGGCGATTACGGTGCGTCAGTGCAGCCGGATCGAGTCCACGGCCGTCAGCTTGTCGCGGATGAACGCGTTCGCGTGCGCCCCGAGCTCGTCGTTGTCGCTCCACAGATTGCGCCAGATCCCCAACATCCGGCTGAGATCCGGTGCCACGACCGCCGACGAGAAGGACTCGAAGACGATCGGCCCGTCGTAGCCGATCCGTCCGAGCGCCTTGAAGAAGGTGTCGAAGTCGACCGTGCCGGTGCCGAGGTAGCCGCGATGGCTCTCGCCGATGTGCACGTACCGCAGAGCGGGGGCGGCGTCCAGCACCGGCGCGAACATATCCGACTCCTCGATGTTCATGTGGTACGTGTCGAGGTGGATGCCGAGGTTCGGCCGGTCGACCTCGGCGAGGTAGCCGAGCGCCTGCCGCGCCGTGTTCAGCACGTTGGTCTCATAGCGGTTCACGACCTCGAGCGACACGGTGATGCCGCGCTCCGCGGCGTGGTCCGCGACGCGGGCGATCGTGCGTCGGCTGCTCTCGAGCCCCTCGACGGTGACGGGTTCCATGTACTTCTTCATGGCGCTGTAGACGACACCGCAGAAGTTCTCACCGCCGAGGTCGGCGACCACGTCCACCGCACGGAGCAGCAGCTCCTCCCCCGCCTTCACGACGGCAGGATCGGCGCCGGTGATGTCGGTCGCCTCCGACAGCCCCAGCGAGGCGCTGACCGCGAGCTCGTGCTCGGCGAGGGCGCTCTTCGCCGCATCGACGTCGAAGGCGAACGGGTCCATGAGGGGGAACTCGATGAGGTCGAAACCGGCCTGCTTCGTCCTCTCGACCGACAGGCGGATGCCCTCGGCGTCGAAGCGCCCCGTCCAGACCAGCCCATGGCATCCGATGTTCATGCGACCCCTCGGAGGCGGGTGTGCGGCACCGTCGCCTCGAACGATTTGGCACGTGCCAATTCGATCCGGAGGCCAACGCTACGTTCGGTCGACGAGCGTGTCAAGAACTTTCTTGGCACGTGCCAATCGCCACAGTAGGCTGGTCCGGCCGCCGTCGGATGCCGTGCGCCGGCGCATCCGAGGAGGACCCCCATGCCCGCCAGCGTCAAAGACGTCGCCGCCCTCGCCGGCGTGTCCTCGTCGACGGTCTCGAACTACCTCAACCACCCGCACGTGCTCGGCGCGCAGAGCTCGGAGAGGGTGCGCGCCGCGATCGAGCAGCTCGGGTACGTGCCCAACGAGTCGGCTCGCCAACTGCGCGCCGGCGCGAGTCGCACCCTCGCGCTGATCCTGCTCGACGCGTGGATCCCCTACTTCCAGGAGCTCTCCCGCGGTGTCGAGGATGTCGCGAGGGAGGGCGGCTGGTCGCTGTTCTTCAGCAACAGCAGTCGCGACGGCGAGCTCGAGCGCCGCAACATCGACATGTTCGAGGCCCACCGGGTGCAGGGGATCGTGATCTACCCGCTCGGCGACGTCGTGCCCCGCCTGGAGCAGCTCGCGGAGCGCGGCATCCGCTCGGTCGTCGTCGGACCGATCCGCGAGTCGGAGACCGTGGGATCCGTGCTCTTCGACGACCGGGGCGGCGGCCGCCTCGCGGGTGAGCACCTGCTGAGCATCGGACGACGACGTCTGCTGTTCGTCGGCGCGCCGACCGTGAGCCAGTCGAACGATCGCCTGCAGGGGCTCCGCGACGCGGTCGAGGGCAGCGACGCCTCGGTCGAGGTCGTCGACGTGGTGCACCTCGCCACCGAGGACGGCCTAGAGGTCGGCGCGCGCCTCGCCGCCCTGCCTGCGACCGAACGACCGGATGCCGTGTTCGCCGCCAACGACATGGTCGCGATCGGCGTGATGACGCAGTTGCTGCGCCACGGCATCCGTGTGCCGGACGACATCGCGCTCGTCGGGTTCGACGACGTCACCCAGGCACACCAGACCGTCGTACCGCTGACCAGCGTGCGGCAGCCGGGGTACGAGATCGGCCGCGCCGCGGGGGCTGCGCTACTGCAGCAGCTCGCCGATCCCACGGCCGACCTGCCAGAGCCGACACCGTTCGCCGCGGAGCTCGTGGTGCGGGAGTCGACCGCCTGACGCCGTCAGCGACGGCGCGCGGTCGTCGTCCCGACCCGAAGGCTGACGGGCGGCGCCGTAGCGGGTGCAGCCACGGGTTCGGGAGCGGCGATGAAGCGCGCAGCGAGCGTCCCGAGTTCCACCAGGGGCAGGGTCATGGTCGTGAGATCGAAGACCTCACCACCGGCCGTGCCGCCGATCCCGGCGACGGAGACGTCGTCCGGCGCCCGCAACCCCGCCCGCCAGAGCCCCGCGAGCGCGCCGATCGCGACTTCGTCGTTGCTGCAGATGACCGCATCCGGCATCCGGTCTGACCCGATCAGCGCCTCGATCGACTGACTGCCCGCTGCCTGGCTCATGCCGGTGGGGTCGGCGACCCGTGGCGCGAGGCCTGCGTCGAACATCGTCTTCCGGTAGCCGATGAGTCTCTGTTCCGAGGCCGTGAGCCCCGGGATGCCGCCGATGAAGGCGATGTCGCGGTGCCCCAGCCCGAGCAGGTACGAGGTGAGCTCCGCCGCGGCCGCCGCGTTGTCGACGACGATGCTGGTGGCGGCGAATCCGCGGGGCGCGAGTGCCACGACGCTGGTGCCCTGCTGCACGGCGGCATTCACCTCCTTCGCGAGCTGTCCGGTACCCGGCGAGCCCTCGATGTCGCTTCCGCAGAACACGATGCCCGACGCCTGATGCTCGCGCAGCGCGCGGAACCGCGCCAGCTCCTGCAGCGGGTCGCGGTTGGCGTTGGCGAGCACGGTCACGTACCCCCGGCTGGTCGCCTCGACCTCGATGCCGCGGGTCATCTCCGCGAAGTACGGGTCGAGGATGTCGCTCGCGATCACGCCGATGATGCGGCTGCGCTTCTGCTGAAGGGCGCGAGCCGTGGCGCTCGCGGTGTACCCCAGCGTCGCGGCGGCGGCGCGGACGGCCTGTTGCACGGACTCGGAAACGGGATGATTGCTCGCGGACCCGTTCAGCACCCTGGAGGCCGTGGCCACCGAGACGGATGCGAGCTCCGCGACATCGCGCAGCGTCGCCATCGCCACCCCTCTCATCGATCACCCCACATTACCGTCGAGGCCGCCGCGTGCTGTTTGACAACGGCACAGTGACCGTCCTAGCATGTGGCAAACGTTATCCATAAGCATATCAGTGTGCTCGATCGCAACGGCAAACGTTTACCTGCATGACCGCCTCGAAGGAGAAGCACGTGTCAGTTCAAGAGAAGCCTTTCGACCTCATCGTGATCGGAGCCGGCGCCTCCGGTCTCGCGACCGCCAACCGCGCCGCCGACCTCGGTGCGCGAGTACTGCTCCTCGAGAAGGGCTCGGCCGTCGGGGGCTCCGCCGCACTGTCGGCGGGCATCCTGTGGACGGCGCCGAGCATCGAGGTGCTCGACCGCATCCAGCCCGATGCCGACCCCGTGCTCGGGCCGCTCGTGGTGCAGGGGTACGAGCAGGCGGTCGCCGATGTGCGCGCCGCAGGGGTCGCTGTCAGCGACGAATGGCTCGACCACCTCGAGTGGGGCAGAGCGTGCAAGATCGACATCCCTGGCCTGTTCGCCGCGTGGTCGGCGAAGGTCGTCGACAGCGGAGGCGAAGTGGTGACGCATGTCCGCGACGTCGAACTGGAACGCGACGACCGCCGGGTCACGGGAGTGACGTACTCCCACGGAGGAGCGAGGCAGCGGGCGACCGCGCGGGCCGTCGTGCTCGCGACCGGCGGCTTCCAGGGCGACCCTCAGCTCACTCAGCAGTTCATCGGCAACGGCGCCGACGACATCGCGGTGCGCAGCAACCCCAACTCGGTCGGCGACGGCTTCCGTCTCGCTGCCTCCGCGGGTGCGGGGGCGAGCCGGCACCTCTCCGGGTTCTACGGGCACACACTGCCGAGCCCTCTCGCCGTATCTCCCCAAGTGTTCCTGCGTCTCACCCTCTACTTCTCGGCGTACGGCGTGATCGTCAACCGGCTGGGCCGTCGGTTCACCGACGAGTCCCTCGGCGACGAGGTCTCCAACCAGTTCCTCGTCCGACAGCCGGGGCGGCGCGGCGTGCTCATCTGGGACGACGAGGTGCAGCAGAACCGCGCCTTGGCGGTGCCCTATCCGAGCGGCATGGCGCTCGACCGGCACGCCGAGGCGACGGCGGCGGGCGCCCGCACGGCCGAGACCGAGACCCTCGAGGAGCTCGTCGAGGTCGTCGCCGGATGGGGTGTCGACCGCGCCGGGCTCGCCGACACGCTCGACGGCTACCGCCGCGCCGCCTCGGGCGAGGGCGTGGCCCTCGACGCCCCGCTCCCCGAGCGGCCCAGCCCTCTCCGCACCGGCCCCTTCCGCGCGGTCGAGATCCAACCCTGCATCACGATCCCGTTCGGCGGGATCCGGGTCGACGGCGACAGCCGCGCGCTCGACAGAGACGGCCAGCCGATCGACGGGCTCTTCGCCGTCGGAGCGGATGCCGGGGGCGCCCAGGATCTGCGTTACATCGGCGGCATCGTGTTCGGATTCGTCTTCGGCCGACGCGCCGCGGACGCGGCGCTGGCCGGCGTCACGGCGGGAGCACGCGCGTGAGCGCCACCCTCCGCATCGGCATCGTCGGCTGCGGCAACATCTCCGACAACCACTTCCAGGCGTACGCGGCACTCCCGAACGTCGAGGTCGTGGCGGTCTGCGACATCGACCCCGAGCGCGCGCGCGTCTTCGCCGATGCGCGGGGGATCCCGCACGCCGTCTCGTCGGTCGCCGAGCTGGCCGCACTCGGCGTCGATGCCCTGAGCGTCTGCACACCGCATCCGACCCACGAGGCCGTCGTGCGCGAGGCGGCCGCCTGCGGCATCCACATCCTCTGCGAGAAACCGATCGCCGCGGACTCCGCTGCCGCCGCCCGCATGGTCGAGGCCGCGCATGCGAACGACGTCACGCTGGGCATCGTCTTCCAGAAGCGGTTCTGGGAAGGGGCGAGGAAAATTCGCGCGGCGATCGACGAGGGCCGCCTCGGCACGCCGATGCTCGGGCACTGCCGCGTGCTGCTGCACCGAGGTCGTGACTACTATGACGCCGCGGCCTGGCGGGGCACGTGGGCCGCGGACGGCGGCGGCGTGCTGATGACCCAGGCGATCCACTACATCGACCTGCTGCAGTGGTTCATGGGCGAGCCGGTCGAGGTGAGCGCCAAAGCGGGCACCTTCGTCTATGGCGACGCGATCGAGGTGGAGGACACCGCTGCGGCCCTCATCACGTTCGCCTCCGGTGCGATCGCCACCCTGTCGGCGACCGTGGCGGCCAGCCCGAACCTCGGCACGGCCATCACCGTCACGGGAACCACGGGCGCGACCGTCTCGCTCACCGAGTACCCGGAGGGGACGGATGCCGTGAACGACCTGTGGGCGGTGCAGGGCGAGGAGCGCGCCGGCTCGCTCTTCGAGCACGGCCTCTCGGGCGACATCCCCGTCGAGGAGGTCAACGCACGCCTGATGCCCATGCACCGCCAGCAGGTGGCCGACTTCGTGACCGCCGTGCGCACGGGCGGCTCCCCCGCCGTGACCGGGGAAGAGGCGCTCGCCTCGCTCCGGATCGTCGAGGCCGTGTACGAGTCCGCGCGCACCGGGCGGCCGGTTCGCCTCGCGGAGCACTCGACGTCACGCGCGCTCGCCCACCTGCCCGCCACCGTCATCGTCTGAGCGATCAGAGCAGATCAGAGAAGAGGAGCCATCCGATGGAACTCAGCCTCAACCAGGCGACGACCCGCCCCTACGGTCTCGCCGAGACCGCCGCCGCCGCCGAGCGCGCCGGCATCCGTCACCTGGGTCTCTGGGTCGAGCCGGTCGAGCAGACCGGCCTCGCCGAGACCCGCCGCATCCTGTCGGATCACGGTCTCGGCGTCAGCTCCGTGTGCCGCGTCGGCTTCGTCGCCGACAAGGACGGCGCCGAGCTGCGTGGCGCGCTCGACGGCGTGAAGCGCGGACTCGAGCTCTCGCACGAGGTCGGCGCGCCGATGCTGACGTTCATCGCGGGCGGCCTGCCGTCCGGCGATCGCGACATCGTACGCGCCGGGCAGCGGGTGCGCGACGCGCTGGAGACCCTGGTCCCGTTCGCGGAGGACGCCGGCGTCCGCCTCGCGCTCGAGCCGCTGCACCCGCTGTTCGTGACCAGTCGCAGCGTCGTCACGTCGATCGCCCAGGCACTCGACATGATCCGCGATCTCCCGGTCACGGCAATCGGAATCCTCATCGACGCGTACGCGACCTTCTGGGATCCCCGCTTCGCCGAGAGCGCCGCCGCGGCGGGCGAGCGGATCGCCGGCTATCAGATCAGCGACTTCGCTCTCCCCCTCCCCGAGCCCGAGAACATGAACGGCCGCCTGTTCCCCGGCGACGGCGAGATCGACTTCGCTCCGCTCAACGGGGCCGTGCGGGCTGCCGGGTTCTCCGGTCCCACCGAGGTCGAGATCTTCAACGACGATATCTGGGCGCTCGATCTGGACACGATCGTCGATCGCACCGTCCGCGGCTTCGCGCAGGCGACCCGCTCGGCCGAGGCGGTGACCCGATGAGCTCGACCGTCTTCCGGCTGCCCTCCGCCGACGGACTTCGAGTCGTCGAGCTCAATCCTCCCGCGCCGCTGCGCACCTCGAGCACTCCGTCGACCTCGCGGATCGCGTACGCGGCGGGTCACGTCGTCGCCGATCCGATGCGCGCTGCAGCCGGAGGCCCGACCGTCGTGGACTGGGAGGCGACGATGGCCCTGCGGCACTCCCTCTGGGATCTGGGGCTCGGCATCGCGGAGAGCATGGACACCGCGCAGCGCGGGATGGGTCTCGACGCTGCGACCGCACTCGACCTGGCACGACGCACGCTGCGCGAGGCCGCCGGACGACGCGGGTCGGTCGTCGTCGGCATCGCGACGGACCAGCTCGACGACGGCCCTCACACGCTGCCCGAGATCGCGGACGCGTACATCGCGCAGCTCGAGGACATCGAGGCCGCCGGCGGGTCGGTCGTGATGATGGCGAGCAGGCACCTCGCCCGCGCCGCGCGCAGCGCCGACGACTACCTCGCGGTGTACGACCGCGTGCTGACCGCGGCCGGTCGCCCCATCGTCCTGCATTGGCTCGGCGAGATGTTCGACCCGGCACTCTCCGGGTACTGGGGCACGAACGACGTCGCCACGGCATCCGACACCGTGCTCGCCCTCATCGGCGCGCACGCGACGAAGGTCGCGGGGATCAAGCTGTCGCTGCTCGACCGCGACCACGAGATCTCGTTCCGACGCCGTCTGCCGTCAGGCGTGCGGCTGTTCACGGGAGATGACTTCAACTACTCGGAACTCGTCGCCGGCGACGACCACGGCCACAGCGATGCCCTTCTCGGCGCCTTCGCCGCCGTGCCGCGGTTCGCGTCCGCGGCGCTCGCCCGACTCGACGACGGCGACAAGCAGGGATTCCGCTCGATCCTGGATCCGACGGTGCCGCTGAGCCGCCTCGTCTTCGAGGCGCCCACCCGCTACTACAAGGTCGGTGTCGTGTGGCTGAGCTACCTCGACGGCGCGCAGAGCCACTTCCGTATGGTCGCTGGTCTCGAATCCGGCCGGAGTATCCTGCACCTCGCGGAGCTGTTCGCCGCAGCGAACGGGATCGGCCTCTTCGCCGATCCCGACGCGGCGGCCGCGCGGGCGTCCGCGTACTTCCGCGCGCAGGGGATCTGATCCGACCGGCGAACACGACCGCGCTAGCAAGCGCTTTCGGGCAACGATGCAGAAAGCAAGGAGAGAGATGTCACACGAGAACACCTACGACTACGTCATCGCCGGAGGAGGCACGGCAGGCTGCGTGCTGGCCGGGCGCCTGAGCGAGGACCCGAGCGTGCGAGTCCTGCTGCTGGAAGCCGGTCGGAGCGACCGGCATCCGTTCATCCACGTTCCCGCCGGATTCGCCAAGCTCACCGCCGGGCCGTTCCAGTGGGGGTTCGTGAGCGAACCGCAGCGGCACGGCAACGACCGCCGGATCCCGCTACCCCAGGGCCGTGTGCTGGGCGGAGGCGGGTCCATCAACGCCCAGGTCTTCACCCGCGGTGTTGCGCAGGACTACGACGACTGGGCGACCGTGCACGGCTGCGAGGGATGGTCGGCGGAAGAGGTGCAGCCGTACTTCATCCGATCCGAGCGCAACGCGCGCCTCTCGGCACCGCTGCACGGCACCGCCGGGCCACTCGGGGTGTCCGACCTCGCGGATCCGCATCCGCTGTCGCGCGCGTTCGTGCATGCCGGCCAGGAGTACGGACTCCCCTACAACTCCGACTTCAACGGCGCCGACCAGTGGGGCGTCGGCTTCTACCAGACCACGACACTGAACGGTCGCCGCTGCAGCGCCGCCGTGGCCTACGTGAAGCCGGCCAGGCGCCGTCCCAACCTCGACGTGCGCGTGCACGCCACCGTGTCGCGCGTCGTGATCGAGGGCGGCCGAGCCACCGGCGTCGAGACCATCGAGCGAGGCACCGCCCACAGCTACCGCGCCACCCGCGAGGTCATCGTCGCCGCCGGCGCGTACGGGTCTCCCCAGATCCTGCAGCTGTCTGGAATCGGCGACCCCGCCGACCTCAAGGCCGCCGGCGTCGACGTCGTGCATGCCCTTCCCGGCGTCGGGAAGAACCTGCAGGACCACTGCGACCTCGACATCATCTACGAGCTCAACGCGTATCAGAGCCTCGACCGGCTCGGCAGCCCGAAGCCGGCGACCGTTCTCGCGGGCGTCGAGTACATGGCTTTCCGCTCGGGTCCGCTGGCGTCGACCGTAGTCGAGGCCGGAGCTTTCACGTACGGCAACAAGGACGAGAAGACGCCCGACCTGCAGTTCCACTTCCTGCCGGCCGCCGGTGTCGAGGCGGGCATCGCGGCCGTGCGGCCGGGTTACGGGGCGACGCTCAACTCGTACTTCCTACGTCCGCGCAGTCGAGGCACGGTGACGATCGCGGATGCCGATCCGCAGCGCGCCCCGCGCATCGATCCGAACTACCTGGCCGACGACTACGACCTCGAGCTGGGCGTCGAGGGGCTGCGGCAGAGCCGCGAGATCATGGCTCAGCCGTCGATGGCCGCGCTCGTGAAGAAGGAGCACCTGGCCGGCGGGGAGAAGATCTCCACGCAGGACGACTACGTGCGCTACGTGCGTCAGTACGGTCGCACGTCGTATCACCCGGTGGGCACGTGCGCGATGGGCGTCTCCGACGAGTCGGTCGTGTCGCCGCGGCTCGACGTGCACGGGCTCTCCGGGCTGCGCGTCGTCGACTCGTCGATCATGCCCCGCATCGTGAGCTCGAACACGCAGGCGCCGACGGTCATGATCGCCGAGAAGGCCGTCGACATGATCCGGGAGGACGCCCGCTGACCCGAGGGCGCGAACGACGAAGGCCCGCTCCTCGGAGCGGGCCTTCGTCGTTCGCGGGTTCGGGCTCGGGTGCGCCCGTTCAGACGGACGTGCGGATCTGGATGGTCTTCACCTCGGTGAACTCCTCGAAGCCGACCTTGCCCATCTCACGGCCGTAGCCGCTCTGCTTCACCCCGCCGCCGGGGAGCTGCGGTGCTCCGTCGATCGTAGTGTTGACCCACACCGTGCCGCTCTGCAGTCGTCGGCTGACGGTGAGGGCCGTGTCGATGTCGGTCGACCACACGGAGTTCGCGAGACCGTACTGCACGGCGTTCGCGAGCTCGATCGCCTCGTCGATCGACGAGAACCGGGTCACCGCGAGCACCGGCCCGAAGACCTCATCGCAGAACAGCGCCGACCCCGGGGCGACCCGATCGACGATCGTCGGCGGCACGAAGTAACCGTCGGCGAGGGCCCCGCCCGTGAGCCGCTCACCGCCCGTGACGACCTCGGCGCCCGCCGCTCGCGCGTCGTCGACGAAGCCGAGGACCTGGTTCAGATGGTCTTCGTGGATCATGGCGCCGAGGTCGGCGGACTCGTCGGTCGACGGTCCCACCGTCAACGACGCCGCCTTCTCGGCGACCCTCCGCACGAACTCGTCGGCGATGTCCTCGTGCACGAGCAGGCGCGCGCCGGAGACGCAGCATTCGCCCTGATTGAAGGTCACGCCGAACAGCACGCCGTCGGCCGCCTTGTCGAGGTCGGCGTCCGGGAAGACGATGCTCGCGGCCTTGCCGCCGAGCTCCATCGAGAGACGCTTCAGCGTGCCGGCCGACGCCTCGACGATCGAGCGACCGACGGCCGTGCTCCCGGTGAACGAGAGGAAGTCGACGTCCGCGGACCGCGCGAGGTGGTCTCCCACCACGCTGCCGGCGCCGGTGACGACGTTGAAGGCGCCGTCGGGCAGCCCGGCCTCGGTGAGGAGCCGGGCGATCTCGAGCGTGGTGCCGGCCGTCAGCTCCGAGGGCTTGCAGACCGCGGTGCACCCGGCGGCGAGCGCGAAGGGCAGCTTCTGCATGAGCAGCAGCAGCGGGAAGTTCCAGGGTGTGACCATGGCGACGACTCCGCACGGCTCGCGGGTGACGAGGCCGAGGAAACCGTCGCCGAGGTTGGTGTGCACCTCTCCGCTCGTCGTGAGTGCGAGTGCGGCGGCGTACTCGGTGAGCCCAATGCTGCCCTGCACGTCGCCGCGGGCCAGCCGGATCGGCTTTCCCGTCTCATCCGCCTCGATGCGGGCGAGCTTCTCGCTGTCGCGCCGCATGAGCTGGGCCAGTCGAAGCAGGATGCGGGCGCGATGCTGGCCGCTCGTCGTCGACCAGGACCCCTCGTCGAAGAGGCGTCGGGCGCTGGCGGTCGCAGCTGCCGCTGTCGCCTCGTCTCCGCGGTCGAACTCGGCGACGAGATCGCCGGTTCCGGGATTCTCGCGTCGGAACACGTTCTCGCCCGGTCGGGTCATCGTGCCGTCGATGTAGGCGCCGTAGCGGCGCACGTCCGCCGTGGTCGCGCGGGTCACTGTCATAGGAACTCCTTCGAGAAAGCGCTTACTCGAAAGGTAGCATCGCAATCGCTCGCCGGCAAGGGTGGACAAAGAAGACCAGAAACCGCTTACTCTGGTCCTCAGCATGCAGCACGCTCCCCGGTGCGCGTCCGGTCCCCTGCTGACGGGGGTGGGGGCGGGGTGACAGGACGGAGTCCCTTTCGTGAAGAACTCGACAGGTCGCGTGACGATCCAGCACGTCGCCGATGCCGCCGGCGTGTCCATCGCCACCGTGTCGCGGGTGCTCAACGGCGACCAGCGGGTGTCGCCGGAGCTGGCGGACAAGGTGAAGGACGTCGCGACCCGCCTCGGGTACCGCCCCTTCGGCGCCGCCAGGGATCTCGCGAGCGGCAACCACCGCAGCATCGGCGTGATCGTCCCCGACCTCGGCAACCCGTACTTCCATGACGTCATCAAGGCCGCGAACGTGGGTGCCAGCCGCGACGGATACCGGATGGTGATCTCCGACTCCGGCGACGACGCCGAGGTCGAGCTGAGCATCGCCCAGGAGCGCCTCTCGCAGGTCGACGGACTGCTGATCCTTTCGTCGCGCATCGATACGGCCGGCCTCCGTGCGCTGTCTCGGCAGCCGACGCCGATCGTGCTCGTCAACCGGGTGGAGCCCGGAATCGACCTCCCCATGGTCGCCGTCGACAACTTCACTGCGATGCTCGATCTGTGCGGCTCGCTCGCCGCCCTCGGCCACCGACGCGTCGTGTACATCGCCGGTTCGGAGAGCGCCTGGCAGAACCGCGAACGGTGGCGCGCTATCCGGCAGGCGCGCATACTCGGCCTCGAAGCCACCATGCTGCCCGCCGCGACATCGTCGATCGAGGGCGGCTACGCCGCGACGGATGCCGCGCTCGAGAGTGCTCCGACGGCGATCATCGCGTTCAACGACCTGGTGGCGTGCGGCGTGCTCGGGCGCCTGCGCGAGCGCGGCATCCGCGTTCCGGACGACATGTCGGTCACGGGTTTCGACGACATCGTGTTCGCCCAGCACACCCTGCCCCCGCTGACCACGGCGGTGAGCCCGCGCGCCGAGCTGGGAGCCAAGGCCTGGGAGATCCTCCGAGCACGGCTGGCGGGCGTCGAGCCGGATCTCCCCCCCCTGCTCGCCGCGACCCTCGTCGTCCGCGATTCCACGGGCCCCGCCGCCACGGCCTGACGGATCCCGATCTCGCTCTTGCGCGAGCCCGACGGGGTGTGTACATTTCCAGAAAGCGCTTACACAGTGGACGAAGACGTTCCCGACTCCGGCCCGTAGCGCAACCAGCAGCACACCCGTAGCATCTGTAAGCGCTTTCTCAGATCGCTCCCCTCCGGACCGACGAGCGGGCCATCAGTTCCAGAAGGAGATTCGAAGATGAACTCACGCACTCGTGCAGCGGCCATCGCCGCAGGCGCCGTCGCGGTCATGCTCGGCATGAGCGGATGCAGCGGCGCGATCAGCTCGGGATCCGGGGGCACGGCCTCCGGCGAATGCGCCCCCGAAGACGTCACGCTCGTGCAGTCCGGCCGCGGGCTCGAGAACGAGTACTACGTGTCGGTCGACGCGGCCGCCAAGGCCTTCGCCGAGTCCAAGGGGCTTGCGGACAACTACCAGTGGATCGCGAGCGACGGCGACTCCTCGAAGCAGCTCGGCCAGATCAAGTCGATCCTCGCCAAGGGCGGGGAATGCGTGGTCCTCAACATCGACGCCAACGAGTCGAGCCTGGTCCCCGCCATCGTGAAGGAGGCCGAGAAGTCCGGCGCCTGGCTCGTGACGCAGTGGAACCGCCCCGACGGCACCTCGCCCGAGTCGGGCGACTCCGCACACTGGGTCGCGCACATGTCGATCGACGGCGTGCCGGAGGGGTACGAGACAGCGAAGGCCCTGTTCGAGTCGATGGGCGGCGAAGGATCGGTGGTGGCCCTGCAGGGCATCCTCGACAACCCGCCGGCCAAGGAGCGCTTCGCAGGCCTGCAGCAGGCTCTCGAGGAGTACCCGGGCATCACGCTGCTCGAGGACCAGACGGCCGAGTGGGACCGCACCAAGGCGCAGGACATCACGCAGACCTTCCTCACGAAGTACCCCGGCGAGATCGGCGGGGTGTGGGCCGCGAGCGACTCCATGGCCCTCGGCGCGTTGGAGGCGATCAAGAACGCGGGCCAGGGTGGTCAGATCAAGGTCACGGGCGTCGACGGCCTCGCTGAAGCGGTCGATCTCGTGAAGGACCCGAGCAGCGGCTACGTCGCGACGACCCAGTCGAGGGCTGCGGCCCAGGGCGCCTTCGGACTCGCGATCGGGCTCGCGGCCGCCACCGGCGAGTTCGACCCGGAGGAGGAGGCGGCAGGCCACCGCTCCTTCTACCTCAAGCCCGTCCCGATCATCACGGCGGAGAATGCGGGCGACGCACCCGACCCGGCCGCCATCGACGACTTCGACCTCTCCGACATCTGGTCCGAGGTCGGAGACCCGATCAAGTGAGCGCCGCGACGCGTACCGCGGGCCCCGGAGGGAACGACACCCTCCGCGGCTCGCGGTCCCCCGCCGGCCGCTGGCCGCTGCTCCGCTCGGAGCGGATCCCGGTGCCTGCACTCCTCGTGCTCCTGGCGATCTGCGTCGTCATGGCGTTCGTGAATCCGGTGTTCCTCTCCGGCGGCAACCTGCTCGCGATCGCCGAGCAGAGCGCCGTGCCGATCGTCGTCGCGGTCGGCCTCACCTTCGTCATCCTGATGGGCGGCATCGACCTGTCGCTGGCCGGAGTGATGGCGGCGGTCTCGCTCACCACCGCACTACTGCTGCGCAACGATCGCAACGACCTCGACCTCGGCA
The DNA here is from genome assembly GCF_023715885.1 of Microbacterium hydrocarbonoxydans. Classification (GTDB taxonomy): domain Bacteria; phylum Actinomycetota; class Actinomycetes; order Actinomycetales; family Microbacteriaceae; genus Microbacterium; species Microbacterium hydrocarbonoxydans_C. The sequence continues at coordinate 116,431 of NZ_JAMBOY010000005.1, forward strand.
TCTGGGCCGCCCCGATCGCCGTCGCCGTGGGCGCGGCCCTGGGGCTCGTCGCCGGCGTCTCCGTCGCACGACTCCGCGTGCCGTCGTTCATCGTCACGATCGGCACATGGCAGATCGGCCTCGGGATCGGGCTGCTGCTCTTCGGCGGCAAGCCCCCGCGTATCGAGGACGACGGCTTCCGGGCCCTCCTCGGCGGCAGCCTCGTCGGACTCCCCGGAATGGTCTGGATCTCGCTCGCCGCGGTCATCGTCGGACTGCTCGTGCAGATGCGCACCCGCTTCGGCCGCTACGCGTACGTGATCGGCGGCAGCGAGGAGATCGCGCGGCTCTCCGGCATCCCCGTGTCGCGCTATCGCATGCTGTCGTTCGTCGTCGCGGGCGCCACGGCCGGGCTGGCCGCCGTGCTCGCGACCGCCCGCATCGGGGTCGGCGACGTCGGCATCGGTGGCGATCTCCTCTTCACCACCATCGCCGGCGTGGTCATCGGAGGCACCTTCCTCACCGGCGGACGCGGAGGCGTGCTGCACTCCGTGGTCGGCGTGATCGTGATCGTCGTCATCGCCAACGCCATGGTGCTCGGCGGAGTCAGCTCCTACGTGCAGCAGGCCGTGCAGGGCGCGGTCGTCATCGTCGCCGCCTCGATCGCACTGTGGCGATCGCGCGAGAGATTGCGAGTCATCAAATGAGCACGGATGCCGTCCTCGAGCTTCGCGGGGTCTCGAAGAGCTTCCCCGGCGTGCGGGCGCTGTCGGACATCGATCTCGAGATCCGGCCCAACGAGGTCCTGGGGCTGATCGGCGAGAACGGTGCAGGCAAGTCGACGCTGCTCAAGGTGCTGACCGGAGTCGAGCGGCCCGACAGCGGCGAGCTCGTGCTGCGCGGCGACAGCGTCACGCTGCGCGGCGTGACCGACGCCAACGACCACGGCATCGCGATGGTGTTCCAGGAGCAGTCGCTGCTCGAGAACATCACCGTCGGCGAGAACGTGCTGCTCGGCAACGAGGGCACCAGTGTGCGCTTCGGCCTCTACCGCTGGGGCGAGTTCCACGAACGCGCGCAGCGCTACCTCGACCTGGTCGGCGGCGGGCTGTCGACCAGGACGCCCACCAGCCACCTCTCGTTCGCGAAGCGGCAGATGGTCGAGGTCGCGAAGGCTCTGGCATCCGGCGAGCGCAGTCGACACCAGCCCATCATCCTGCTCGACGAGCCGACGTCGGTGCTCGAGGACGAGGAGATCCAGACGCTCTTCCGCATCGTGCGCGAGCTCCGCAAGCGCGCGAGCGTCGTGTTCGTGTCGCACCGGATGGAGGAGGTGCTGGAGATCTGCGATCGCGTGTACGTCATGCGCGACGGCGAGGTCGTCGGCGAGTGCACTCCCGAGGAGGCCACGATGGACGACCTCTTCGGCCTCATGGTGGGGCACGACATGAGCGCGGGCTACTACCACGAGGACGCCCAGACCGACCCGCAGTCGGCACCGGGACTCGAGGTGCGCGGCCTGTCGGCACGATCCTTCGACGACGTGTCGTTCACGGTCGCGCGCGGCGAGGTGCTCGCGGTGATGGGCGTGCAGGAGAGCGGTCGCGAAGACCTCGGCCGCGCCCTATTCGGCGCCATCCCGATCACTTCCGGCTCGATCTCCCTCGACGGCGAGCCGCTGCGCATCGGGACACCGTCCGGTGCGGTGACACGCGGGATCGGATACATCCCGTCCGAGCGCAAAGTGGACGGCGCGGTGCTGGGCATGGGGGTCGACGAGAACCTCACCATGGCGCACCCCGATCAGGTCAGCCTCGGACCGCTCCTGAGCAGGAGGCGCGAACGATCGGCGGTGGACGGCTGGATCGAGACCCTACGCGTCAAGACGCCCGCGCGGGACACCCCGATGCGCAATCTCTCCGGCGGCAACCAGCAGAAAGTCGTGCTGGCGAAGTGGCTGATCGACCCGGATCTGCGTCTGCTGATCCTCGATACTCCGACCCGCGGCCTCGACGTCGGCGCCAAGGCCGACGTGTACCGGCTCATCCGAGAGCTCGCGGCGCGAGGGCTCTCGGTCCTGCTCATCGCGGACAGCCTCGAGGAGGGCATAGCGATGAGCCACCGTATCCTCACCATGCGCGACGGCCGGATCACCGGGGAGTTCCCCTCCGCACCCGGCGCCCGCCCCGAGCGTGCCGACGTCCTCGAAAGGATGGTGTGACGATGAGTGCGACCGCACCCGCGTCCGAAAAGGTCCCGTCGATCGAGACGACAGCCCCCCGCCGCTCCCGGTGGCGGCGGCTGCACGAGTCGGGTTACGCACCCGCCGTGCTCTTCGTGCTGCTGGCGATCGTCGTCGGGGTCTACGACACGTCGTTCTTCCGCATCCCGAGCCTGATGTCGCTGCTCGAGCAGTCGGCACCGCTGATCATGCTCGCCCTGGCGCAGGGTCTCGTCGTGCTGACCGGGCGCATCACGCTCGCGCACGCCGCGCTCGCGAGTCTCGCCGGTGTCGCGCTCGCCAAAGCGCTCCCCCTGCTCGGCGGTATGGCCGTGCCGGCGGTGCTCGTCGCCGCCGCGGCCTGCGGCGTGATCGTCGGCGTCCTGCACGTGTTCACCCAGGTGCCGTCGTTCATCGTGACCCTCGGCTTCCTCGGCATCTTCACGGGGCTGTCGCTGTGGATCAGCGGCGCGGACTCCGTCTTCGTGCAGTCGGGCTACGAGAACGTGGAGTGGCTGTCGCTGAGGCTCTTCGGGGTGCCGATCAGCTTCCTCTTCGTCCTCGCGGTCGCGGGGATCCTGATGGTCTTCATGACCTTCACCTCGTTCGGCCGGCGCGTGCGCGCGATAGGCCTGAACGAGCGCGCCGCGGCGTTCAGCGGCATCCCGACCACCCGGATCGTCGTGATCGTGTTCGCCGTCTCTGGGGCCCTCTCCGGTCTCGCCGCGATGCTGCAGGTCGCCCAGCTGCAGTCCGCGGGGGCGACCACGTCGGACTCCCTGCTGCTGCCGAGCATCGCCGCGGTCATCGTGGGCGGCTGCTCGATCTCCGGCGGAGTCGGCGGCGTCGGCCGCATGGTCATGGGCGCCCTGGTGATCGCCCTGCTGCGCGTCGGCCTCGACCTCGTCGGCATCGACTCCGCGTACCAGCCGATCCTCTACGGCGTGATCGTCATCCTCGCGATCGCCGCCACCGTCGACCGCCGTCGGGGCACCGCCGTGGCCTGACCGGCCTGTCAGCGATCAGCCGGGTATCAGTCCCTCCGCCGCGAGCTCCTCCCAGAGCGCCTGGGGGACGTCGACCGCAGCGAACTGCGCGTTCTGCCGCAGTTGCTCCGGTCGGCTCCCGCCGACGACGACCGAGCGCACGACATCGGCCCGCAGCGGGAACTGCACGGCCGCGGCGGGCAGCGGCACATCGTGGTTCGCGCAGACGGCCGCGATGCGCACGACCCGATCCCAGAGCTCGTCGGGCGCCTGTCCGTACTCGTACCGGCCGTCGCGCCGCGGCTCGCTGGACGCGAGCAGGCCGGAGTTGAAGACGGATGCCGCGACGATGCCGGTTCCGTGCTCCCGGCACGCCGGAAGCACGTCCGCCGCGGCCGGCTGCTCGAGCAGCGTGTAGCGCCCGGCGACCATCACGAGGTCGAGGTCGGCCGCGCGGACCGCCGTGGCGAGGGCATCCGACACCATCGAGCCGATCCCGATCGCCGCCACCGCTCCGTCTGCCCGCAGCTGCTCCAGCGCGGGGAGCGCCTCGGCGACCGCGAGGTCGAGGTCGTGCCGCTCCGGGTCGTGCAGGTAGACGAGGTCGATGCGCTCGATGCCCAGCCGTTCGCGCGACTCGTCGAGGCTCGTGCGAATGCCGTCGGTCGAGAAATCCCACACCCGCTGCAGGTCGTCGGGGACGTGGAAGTCGTTGGCCGTGTCGAGTCCACCGGCGTACTCGGGGTTGGGCCGCAGCAGGCGCCCGACCTTGGTCGACAGCACGTACTCGTCGCGCGGCTTGGTCTGCAGGAAGGCGCCGAGGCGCCGCTCAGAGAGGCCGAGCCCGTAGTGCGGCGCGGTGTCGAAGTAGCGGATGCCGCTGTCCCACGCCGCGTTCAGCACGGCCAGGGCCTCATCATCGCTGAGCTCGCGGAACAGGTTGCCGACGTTCGCGGCCCCGTAGCCGAGCGCGGGAACGGTCAGCCGATCAGACCGTGACATGCTCGCCCGTCCAGGTGTAGGCCTCGATGCTGCCGGCCTTCATCTCCATGCCGGCTCCCGGCGCGGTCGGCGCCATGTAGGAGCCGCCCTGGATGTCGGTGGGCACGACGAAATGCTCATGCAGGTGATCGACGAACTCGATCATGCGTCCCTCGCGCGTGCCGGTGACGGCGACGAAGTCGAACATCGACAGGTGCTGCACGGCCTCGCACAGACCGACTCCACCGGCGTGCGGACAGACCGGCACCCCGAACTTCGCGGCCAGCAGCAGGTTGGCGATGTTCTCGTTGACGCCCGCGACCCGCACCGCATCGATCTGCATGACCGAGATGGCCTCGGCCTGCAGCAGCTGCTTGAAGATCACGCGATTCTGCGCGTGCTCACCCGTCGCCACGCGGATGGGTGCGACGCCGCGAGCGATCTCGGCGTGGCCGAGCACGTCGTCGGGACTCGTGGGCTCCTCGATCCAGGCGGGGTGGAACTCGGCGAGGGCGTTCACCCATTCGATCGCCTCGGATACCTCCCAGCGCTGGTTCGCGTCGATCGCGATGGGGAAATCCGGTCCGCACACCTCACGTGCCTTGCGGAACCGGCGGATGTCGTCGTCGAGGTCGGCGCCGACCTTGAGCTTGATCTGCGTGAACCCGTCGGCCATCGCCTCGCGGGCGAGCCGTTCGAGCTTCTCGTCGGAGTAGCCGAGCCAGCCGGGGCTGGTGGTGTAACCGGGGTAGCCGGTGGCGAGCAGTTCCTGCTCCCGCTCGGCACGGCCGGGCTCTGCGGCTCGGAGGATCTCGAGCGCCTCGGCCGGCGTGAGCGCGTTGGTGAGATAGCGGAAGTCGACGAGGCCGACGAGCTCCTCCGGGGTCATCCGGGCGAGCAGCTGCCACAGCGGCAGCCCCGCCCGCTTGGCCTTGATGTCCCACAGCGCATTGATGACCGCGCCGATGGCCATGTGCATGACGCCCTTCTCGGGGCCGAGCCAGCGCAGCTGCGAGTCGCCGATGATGTCGCGGAACGTGCCGCCCATGTCGTCGAGCAGCGGCTCGATCTCGCGTCCGACGAGGTGTCCGGCGAGCGCATCGATCGCGGCCACCTGCACGTCGTTGCCGCGGCCGATCGTGAAGACGAACGCGTGGCCGTCGATGCCGTCCGCGGCGTCGGTGCGCACGATCACGTACGCCGCCGAGTAGTCGGGGTCGGGGTTCATGGCATCCGACCCGTCCAGGCTGAGCGAGGTGGGGAAGCGGACGTCGGTGGTGTCGAGGGCGACGATGCGGCTCACGGGTTCCTCTCAGGCACGGCAGGGGAGTCCGCGCAGATCCCTTGGAGTGTAAACATCCGATGTCTATACTGTCAACGAGGCGGGCCACCGCGACGTGGTCCGGGCCGACGACGATCCGACCGAGCAGGAGAGACATGAAGTTCGCACGCCTAGGCGCCCCCGGAGCCGAGATCCCCGTCCTCGTCGAGGGCGACCGGTACTTCGACCTGCGGTCCGTGACATCCGATGTGGACGGCGCATTCCTCGCCGGCGACGTGCGCGCCCAGGTGGAGGCCGCGCTCGCCGACGGCGGTCTGCCCGAGCTCGAGGATGCCGCGTCGATGCGCGTCGGCGCCCCGATCGCGCGCCCGAGCGCCGTCATCTGCATCGGCCAGAACTACGCAGCTCACGCCCGCGAGTCCGGCGCGGAGCCACCCACCGTGCCGATCATGTTCCTGAAGACCCCGAACACCGTGGTCGGACCGAATGACGCGGTCACCATTCCGCGCGGCAGCGAGAAGACGGACTGGGAGGTCGAGCTCGGCGTCGTGATCGGCGCTCGCGCGGCGTACCTCGATTCGCTCGAGGAGGCCGACGCGCACATCGCCGGATACGTGACGGCCAACGACGTCTCGGAGCGGGCGTTCCAGATGGAGGTCTCCGGTGGTCAGTGGTCGAAGGGCAAGATCGCTCCGGGCTTCAATCCGACCGGCCCGTGGCTCGTCACGCCAGACGAGGTCGAGGTCGGCAGCCTGCGGCTGCGCAGCTGGGTCAACGGCGATCCCCGGCAGGACTCGAACACCAACGACATGATCTTCGACGTCCGCACGATCGTGCACCATCTGTCGCAGTACGTCACGCTCGAGCCGGGCGACCTCATCCTCACCGGCACCCCGCAGGGCGTCGCGTTCGGCGGGAAGTTCCCCTACCTGACGGCGGGCGACGTCGTCGACATCGAGATCGAGGGACTCGGGCATCAACGCCAGGAGTTCGTGGCCTGGGAGGCACAGAAATGAGCGGAGCTCTGGACGAACTGGTGGCGATCGTCACGGGCGGGGCCTCGGGGCTCGGCGCCGCGATCGCCGCCCGCCTGCACGCCGACGGGGCGCAGATCGCGGTGCTCGACCGCGACACCTCGGGGGCGGATGCCGCGTTCGCCGCGTTCACGGCCGACGTCTCCGATCGCGCGTCGGTGGATGCCGCGGTGGCGGCGGTCGGCCAGCGCTTCGGCCGCATCGACATCGTCGTCAACAACGCGGGCATCGGCGCTCAGGGCGATGTCACCGCGAACGACGACGACGAGTGGGCACGTGTGCTGTCGATCAACGTCACGGGTATCGCCCGCGTCACGACGGCGGCGCTGCCGTGGCTGCGGAAGTCGCCGAATGCGTCGATCTGTAACACCGCCTCGATCGCGTCGACCACCGGTCTTCCGCAGCGAGCGCTGTACAGCGCATCGAAGGGCGCGGTCGAAGCGCTCACCCGCGCGATGGCGACCGACCACCTGCGCGAGGGGATCCGCGTCAACGCGGTGAACCCCGGCACGGCCGACACACCGTGGGTGGGCCGACTGCTCGATACCGCGGCCGATCCCGAGGCCGAGCGGGCGGCGCTCGAGGCCCGGCAGCCGCACGGACGCCTCGTGTCGCCCACCGAGGTCGCGGCCGCTGTCGCCTACCTCGTCTCGCCCGACGCCGGGTCGACGACGGGCACGTTCATCGAGGTCGACGGCGGCATGGCGCGACTGCGCCTCCGGCCCGTCGGCAGCTGATCGGTCGGGCAGGCGCGCCGCGCCCCGGCCGCGCTTCCGGTCGCACTTCGAGCCGCGCCCGCCCCAAACCTCGCTTCCGGTCGCACTTCGTGCCGCTCGCGCGCGCGTTCGACGGGCCCAACTGCGACCGGAAGCGCCGGGCACCGACTCGGTCCGGCACCAACTGCGACCGGAAGCGCCGGGCACCGACTCGGTCCGGCACCAACTGCGACCGGAAGCGCCGGGCACCGACTCCCTGCATCGGTTCCGCGGGCTGTGGATAACGCCGAAACTGCCTGTGGAGAGCGCCCGCCAGCCGAACACTCCTGCGACGGTTGCACGATGGGACGACCACGACCGCTCCCCGAGGGCCTCGGGCACAGCTTCTCCGTTCAGGATGCCGCGGCCGCCGGCGTGAACCGTGGGCGGCTTCGGCGTTCCGACCTCGACGTCCCCTTCCGCGGCATCCGCGTCCCCGCAGGAACCGATGAGGTCGATCCCGACCTCGACCCGTACGAACGTCAGGCGCTGGGCCGCCGCATCCGGGCTCGCCGGTACGCACCGCGGCTGCGGGATGGACAGTTCTTCAGCCACCAGACCGCGATCGCGCTGCTCGGCGGACCGCAGCCCCTCATCACGCGAGACGGTCGCGTCGTCGACGGACTCTCCTTGCCGGTGCACGTCGCTACCGCGGGCGCCGGCCCCCTGGTCAGAGCGGTCGGCGTCCGCGCGCACCGCGCCCCCGAGGCCAGCGAGACCTTCACCGGTCGGGACGGATCCCGCATCGCGACACCCGCCACGGCGTGGGCGCAATCGGGCACTATGAGTCTGCTCGACCTTGTGGCCCTCGGCGACTACCTCTGCCGGGTATGGCGCGAAGGCACGGGACGGCGCGATGTCGGACGGCCGCCTCTCACCACCCGGGAGCAGCTGCGCTCAGTGCTCACTGACACGCGTCGCGTCGGCATCCCCCGTCTTCGTGCAGCGCTGGAGCTGATTCGCGAGGACTCCTGGTCTCCGCGCGAGTCCCAGTTACGCTGCCACCTCGTCTTCGCGGGACTGCCCGAACCGGCACTGAACCACGACGTCTATGACGAGTTCGGCCGCTTCCTCGGGTGCGTCGACCTGGCGTACCCGGCGAAGCGGGTCGCCATCGAGTATCAGAGCATGCTCCACCATTCCCACTACGCGGCCGATGTCGAGCGGATCGCCGCCCTGCGCGCAGCGGGCTGGACGGTGATCGAGGTGACGTCCGAACTGCTCGCGCGGCCCGACGTACTGGTCGACCGCGTGCGGCGCGCTCTCGCCGGATGACGCTCGTGTCGCCCGTCTGGCCCCACGGAGACGCGGGTCCGACGCTCCGGTCGCAGTTGAGGTCGCCGGAACCCGATGTCGGGCGGCACGAAGTGCGACCGGAACGGTCGGACACGCGACCCACCGCGCAACAGGTGCCAGCGCCACGGTGCCGCCCGGGTCAGTCTCCTCGGAGCCAGCCCAGGATGCCGCGGCGCGGCGATTCGTCGGCATCCTGCGCCCTGCGGCGGCCGAGGCCGTAGAACTCCTCGGCGTTGCGCCAGAACAGGGCATCGAGGTCGTGGCCGCGTGCACGCGCCCAGTCCATCACCGTCTCAGCCCACCGATCACGCGCGTGCGGCTGATAAGTCGCCGAGCCGTCGTCGGGGGCGTGCGGGTCGCCGTCCTCGGCGGGCCCGATGACCGAGACGGGCCAGTCGCTCCCCCACATCAGGCGGTCCCCGCCGAAGGCGTCGGCCGCGGCGTCGAGGAACGGCACCAGCTGCTCGGCCGTCCAGTCGCCGCCTGCTTCGGCCGGCAGCCCGGAGAGCTTGCAGAAGACCTGAGGATGCCGAGCGAGGTCGCCGAGGTCGCGCACCCACTCGGGGCTCGGCCCCACCGGCGCGTCCGCGAGACCGACAGCGGGCTTGCCGAGGTGATCGAGCACGATCCGGAGCTCGGGCACGGCCGCGGCGAGGCGCGAGATGTCGGGCAGCTGCGCCTCTCGGATGCAGGCGTCGAAGGTCCAGCCGCGGGCCGCGACCTCGCGGGCGCCGGTGATGAATCCCGCGGAGACGGCGAGCCCGTCGGCCTCATCCTGCAGGATGTGCCGCACCCCGACCACGAGCGGCTCGGTCTCGAGACCCTCGAGGTGCGCGGTCGTGTCGGTGCCGCGGTCGAGCCGGGCACCGGCGACGATGCCGCTCACCCCGATCGCCGGGGCGAGGCTCGCCACCCACTGCACCTCGGCGAGGAAGTCCTCGTCGTCGGTGCCCGCCTGCACGAAGACGGCGTTCTCAGCGGTGGCACGGGTGATCCGCGCGTGGTCGATCTCGGTGTCCGCGAACCTCCAGGCGAGCGGCCCTTCGAGCCAGGAGTAGTGCAGGATCTCGGGATCCCACAGGTGCAGGTGCGAATCGACTACGCGCATGCGACCATCCTGCCTCAGACATCGGATCAATCGCTAGGATGACGCCATGGCCGTGACGGACGAGGCGATCGAGAAGATCAAGGCGATGATCGTGTCCGGTGAGCTCGCTCCCGGCGATCGCCTGCCACCCGAGAAGGAGCTGTCGGAGCGCCTCGGCCTGTCGCGCAACTCGATGCGCGAGGCGGTGAAGGCGCTCGAGGTGATCCGCGTGCTCGACGTGCGACGCGGCGACGGCACCTACGTGACGAGCCTCGAACCGCACCTGCTGCTGGAGGCCATCTCCTTCGTCGTCGACATGCACGACGACGACTCGATGCTCGAGATCTTCGCGGTGCGACGGATGCTGGAGTCGCAGGCCACCGGGCTCGCGGCCTCTCTCGCCACTGACGACGCGATCGACCGGATCGAAGCCGAGGTCGAGTCGATCGATGCGTCGGTGAGCATCGAGGAGCTGGTGGAGCACGACATCCGCTTCCACCGTGAGATCGTGGCGATGTCGGGCAACGCCTACCTCGCCAGCCTCATCGAGCACCTCAGCAGCCAGACCGTGCGCGCGCGGATCTGGCGCGGCCTCACCGAGGGTGGTGCCGTCGATCGCACCCTGTCGGAGCACCGGGCCATCGCCGACGCGATCGCGCAGCACGACCCCACGCTGGCGACGTCACTCGCGACGGCCCACATCGCGGGCGTCGAGCGGTGGCTGCGCCAGGCGGCGTCCGCCTGACGCACGCCGATGCGCCGCGGCGATCGGAGCTCAGGCCCCGAGGCGCACCATGGCGGCATCGAACTCCGCCGCCGAGCTGTCGCTCACCTCGTGGTGAAGCACCGCGTCGAGCACGTCGGGCGCCGCGGTGAAGTACGGCACGCCGGCGAGCCGCAGGCCGGTGATGTCGTCGGGCGAGCGCAGGCTGGCGGCGAGCACGTTCGATCCGCTGCCGACGCACATCTGCTGCATCTCGACGATCACGGCGGCGCCGTCGATCCCGGCGTCCCGCATCCGCCCGAGGTACGGAGCGATGTAGTGCGCGCCGATGCTCGCGCAGGTCAGCGCCTGAGCGACGGAGTAGACGGCGGTGACGAGCACGGTCGCACCGTCGCGGACGAGGGCGGATGCCGCGGCGAAGCCGTCACTCGTCGCGGGGACCTTCACCGCGACGCGGTCACCGAGCCCGCGGATGCCCTCGGCATTGCGCAGGAACGACGCGGTGTCACCACCCCAGGTCTGGAAGAAGACCTCGCGGGCGCCCTCCTCGGTCCAGCGGGCGTAGAGGTCGGGGATCTCCGCGGCGGTGCGCCCGCCGCGTTCGAGGATCGTCGGATTCGTCGTCACGCCGTGCACGACGCCGGTGGCGAGAAGAGCCGAGACCCGCTCGAGATCGGCGCTGTCGACGTAGAGGCGGGGGGACGACGCGGTCATGGATCTCCTTGCGCACAACCTGTCGTTACAGGTTCGGATTCGGCTAATGTAATGACAGCCGCGGGGGATGTCAAAGCACCGCGGATCGATGACGATCAGGAGCCCCATGACACCCGCCACCTCGGCCGATCGTTCAGGTGTGGTCATCGTCGGCAGCGTCACCGCGGACGTCACGACCTTCTCCACCCGGCTGCCCGCCCGGGGCGAGACGATCCTCGGCGACGAGTTCACGCTCATGCTCGGGGGCAAGGGCGCGAACCAGGCGGTGGCCGCCGGTCGGTCAGGCGCCAGGACGAGCTTCGTCGGGTGCGTCGGGGACGACCTCTTCCACGATCTCGTCGTGGACGGCCTGAGCGATGCCGGCGTCGATCTCGCGCACCTCCGCACGGTCCCCGGGCCGACCGGCATCGCGCACATCCGCGTCGACGCCTCGGCGCAGAACGACATCGTCATGGTGCCCCTCGCGAACGCCGCGCTCAGCGCCGAGCAGATCGACGGCGCGTTGACCGCCCTCGCCCCGACCACGTCGGTGCTGCTCACGCAGCTCGAGACCCCCTCGGCCCTCACCGCACACATCACGGCGCGCGGCCGCGAGCACGGCATGACCGTCATCCTCGATCCCGCCCCCGCCGCCCCGCTGCCCGACGACGTGTGGCGCAACATCGACATCGTCACCCCGAACGAGACGGAGGCCTCGCTGCTGAGCGGGGTCGAGGTCGTCGACGCAGCGACGGCCGAGGAGGCCGGTCGATGGTTCCTCCACCGGGGGGTCGGCGCCGCCGTCATCACCCTCGCGGGTCAGGGATCGTGCGTCGTCACGGCCGAGGGTGCGACCGTCATCCCCCCGTTCCCGGTCGAGGCCGTCGACACCACCGCCGCGGGCGACGCGTACGCGGGGTATCTCGGTGCCGCGCTCGCGAACGGCAGCTCGCTGTCGGATGCCGTGCGCCTGGCCACCGCTGCCGGAGCCCTCGCCGTCACGAAGCAAGGCGCCTCGCCGAGCCTGCCGCTGCGCGCCGAGGTCGACGCGTTCCTGTCCACCCGCGACGCCGCCTGACGCGGCATCCGGTCCGTCATCCAGAGTCGAACACCGAGTCGAGGAGCACCGTGCGCAAGACCGCCACGACCATCAACCCCGCCCTCTCCCGCGTCATCAGCGAGACCGGGCACACCGACCTGATCGTCGTGACCGACGCCGGGCTGCCGATCCCGACCGGGTCCGAGCGCATCGATCTCGCCTACCGTCCCGGTGCTCCCGCGTTCTTCGACGTGCTCGACACCGTGCTCGCCGAGCTCGTGGTCGAGGGCGCGACGGTGTCGGCCGAGATCGCCGAGAAGAGTCCCGAGGTGCTCGAGGCGCTGCGCGAGCGGTTCGCCGGTCATCCCTTCGAGATCGAACTCATCCCGCACGTCGAGTTCAAGGCGCTCTCGCAGAACGCCCGCGCGTTCGTGCGCTCCGGTGAGTTCACGCCGTACGCCAACGTGATCCTGCACGCGGGGGTGGCGTACTGACATGGAGGACTCGATCGACCGGCACTCCGCGGCGCCGATGTACGACCAGCTGCGGCAGCTGATCATCGAGGGCATAGAGCGCGACGGCCTGCAGCCGGGTGACCCGCTCCCCGGCGAGCACCGACTGTGCGAGAGATACGGCATCTCGCGCACCGTCGTGCGGCAGGCGCTCGCTCAGCTCGAGCACGAGGGACTCGTCGAACGCGTCAAGGGCAAGGGCACATTCGTGTCGCGCCCGCGCACGAGCGAGAGCCTCGTGCACACGCTGGTCGGCCTGTACGACGACGTGGAGCGCCGCGGCGGTCACGTGCACAGCGACGTGCTGCGGCACGAGCAGGCGCTGGCCGACGACGAGATCGCGACCGCGCTCGAGGTCCCTCCCGGCACCCCGGTGGTGGTGCTCGAGCGCCTGCGCCACGTCGACGGCGAGCCATGGTCGCTCTCCACGACGTGGATGCCGGAGGCCGTCGGCGCGGTGACGCTCGGCGTGGACCTGTCTGAGGCATCCCTCTACCGCGTGCTCGCCCAGAGCGGCATCGTCGCGACGAGCGGCGTCCGCTCCGCCGAGGCGACCGTGGCGACGCACGAGCAGGCGCAGCATCTCGGCGTGAGCGCGGGTTCGGCCCTGCTTCGGCTGCGCAGCGTCAGCCGGGGCGCCGACGGCATCCCGATGGAGTACTTCGTCGCGCATCACCGCGGCGACCGCTCGCGGTTCGAGTTCCAGCTTCAGCGGGAGCAGTCGCAGGCATCCCTTCTGCACATCGACGACGACGGCGCGACTTCCCGCGCAGGCACGGTCAGCTGACCCGTGCGCGCGGCGCCGGGTCAGCGCACGCGGATAACCTGGCCGGAGAAGGACACGGCAGATCAGGGGGAGCACGATGGCGCAGGACGACACGGATGCGGAGGCACGGGGTGAGCGGGTCGTACCGCCGCCTCCGCCCGCACCGGGCGGACAGGGCGGGAACGCCTCGCCCACGATTCCCCTCGCGCCGTTGCTGAACGGCGAGCCGTCGCCGCCCCGGGCGTACGGGATGCCGCAGCAGCCGCCGGTCGCTCCGCCGCCGCAGTACGGCGCTCCGCAGCCGCCGTACGCGACCCCGCAGCCGCCGTACGCGACCCCGCAGCCGCCGTACGCGACCCCGCAGCCGCCGTACGCAACGCCGCAGCCGAACGGCGGGTACCCGATCTCGTCGATCGCGCCGCCGCCCGCGCGATCGAGCACGCGGGCGAACGGTCTGGTGCTCGCCCTGGTCGGCGGGCTGCTCGCGGTGATCATCGTGGGCGTGGCCGTCATCATCGGCGTGCTGGCAGGCGGCGCGCAGACTCCGCTCGCAGAACCGACCGGCATCTCAGCGCCCACGCCGCGCCCTTCGTCCGCCCCGTCCGATCCGTCCGACGATTCCGGGGGCGCCCCTGACACCGAGGCCGGGGCCGAGATCGCCGACCTCCTGCAGGCGAAGGCCGACGAGTACAAGCGCCTCCGCGACTCGGGAGCGCTGTGGCAGAGCATCCCCGACACGGAGTTCAACCGCACGGCGGTGTCGGCGTTCCTGTACTTCCTCACCGACATGAAGGTGGCCACCATCTGGGGCGTCGATGCGCAGACCGCCGCCGAGTACGAACAGCGGATGGCGATGCTCGAGGAGAAGCTGCTCGCTCAGCAACCCCTCGGCGACGACATCCAGATCACGCTCGAAGAGGGCAGGGTCTTCCGCTACGACGGCGAGACCGGCGAGGGCGGCTATTTCGAGGAGTAGACCGCGCGTTACGCTCGACTCATGAGCGACTGGACCAGCACCGCGATCGCCCTGCTGGAAGCCGACGCGAACCGCAGCGCCGACACGCACCTGCACCTCTTCCCCTTACCGGCCGAGTGGGGCATAGACCTCTACCTCAAAGACGAATCGGTGCACCCCACCGGGTCGCTCAAGCACCGCCTCGCCCGCTCGCTGCTGCTCTACGGCCTCGTGAACGGACGCATCACGCAGGACACGACGCTCGTCGAGTCCTCGAGCGGATCGACCGCCGTGTCCGAGGCGTACTTCGCACGGATGCTGGGGCTGCCGTTCATCACGGTCGTGCCTCGATCGACGAGCCAGGAGAAGATCGACCTGATCGAGTTCTACGGCGGCACGTGCCACTTCGTGGACCGCGCGGAGGACATGTCGCCCGAGGCCAGGCGCCTGGCGAGCGACTGCCACGGCCACTACCTCGACCAGTTCACGTTCGCCGAGCGGGCGACCGACTGGCGAGGCAACAACAACATCGCCGAGAGCGTGTTCAGCCAGCTGTCGCAGGAGCGGCATCCGATCCCCCGCTGGATCGTGGTGGGCGCGGGCACCGGAGGCACGAGCGCCACGTTCGGCCGCTACGTGAAGTACCGCCGCCATGCCACGCAGATCGCGGTCGTCGACCCCGAGGGCTCGGCGTTCTACGACGGCTGGGCCGGGACCGTCGACCCGCCGGCCGGACGTCCCAGCCGCATCGAGGGCATCGGTCGCCCACAGGTCGAGCCGTCGTTCGTGCCGACGGTGATCGACGAGATGATCCAGGTGCCCGACGCGGGATCGATCGCCGCGATCCGGATGCTGCGCGAGCGCACCCTTCATCTCGCCGGCGGCTCGACGGGGACGAACCTCTACGGCGCCTTCCAGCTGATCGCGCGCATGCGGGCGGCGGGCGAGAGCGGCAGCGTCGTGACGCTCATCTGCGACAGCGGCATCCGCTACGCCGGTACGTACTACTCCGACGAGTGGGTCGCCGCGCAGGGATGGGACCTCGCACCGCACCGCACTCGGCTCGACAGATTCCTCGAGACCGGCGACTGGATGACGTGACGGCTACGCTGGCCGCATGACCACTCTCATCCTCACCGTCGCGGGTGCTGATCGACCGGGCCTCGTGGCCGCCGTCGCCGACGTCGTGGAAGCCCACGGCGGAAATTGGGAGTCGAGCCAGCTCGCCGAACTCTCGGGCACCTTCGCCGGCGTCATCGAGGTCTCCGTCGCCCCCGACCGGTCGGCCGACCTCGAGGCCGCGTTGCGCGCACTCGACGGCCTGCTCACGGTCGCCGTGCGCACGGGCACGGAGAACGCCCGCGCGCCCGACCGGCTGCTGGAACTACGAGTCCTGGGCAACGACCGCCCCGGCATCGTGCGCGAGGTGTCGACAGTGCTGCACGCCCACGCTCTGAGCATCGAGGAGCTGTCGACCGAGACCCGTGATGCGGCGATGGCCGGCGGTCGCCTGTTCGAGGCCACGGTCGCGGCGCGCGTCCCGTCGTCCGTGGATCTCGACGCCCTCCGCGCCGATCTGGAACGCCTCGCGACCGAGATCCAGGTCGACATCGCACTCGCGTAGCCCTATCCGTTTCGCCGACCCACCCCTCTGTGCGCGAGCCACCCCTGTGTGCACGGGTCGCACAGGGGTGGCTCGGACGTGGAGGGGTGGCTCGGCGGCGGGGAGTCAGGCGTCCTCGCCCTCCGTGTACAGCCGCACCCAGTACTCGGTCGCCGCAACATGCGCCGACGCCGCGGTCGACGCGGCCACGGGGTCCGCGGCGGCGAGCCCGCGCAGGATCGCGCGGTGCCCGGCATCCGAGTTCCGCTTGAGTTCGGCCGCGTCGTCGGCATCCGGGATCCGATACGCACGCGAGCGGGAGCGCAGCACCTCGATCAGGCTCGTCAGAGCGTCGTTGCCCGCGACCTCCGAGATCGTCATGTGGAAGGCGTGGTCGAGGCGCGAGTGCTCCTCGAAGTCGTCACTCGCCTCGATCTCGGACAGGATGCCGTCGAGCACCGCCACGGTGTCGTCGTCGATGCGGGCGGCGGCGAGCGCGGCGGCGTGCGGTTCGAGCACGCGGCGCAGCTCCGTGAGTTCGAGCACCCCGGCCATGGGCAGCAGCCCGACGGTGAGCGACAGGCTGCCGATGAGGTCGGCGGCGCGCAACTCGCCGACATAGCTGCCCGAGCCGTGCCGCGTCTCGAGCACGCCGAGGGCGGCCAGCATCCTGATCGCCTCGCGCAGCGATCCTCGGGAGACGCCGAGGGTCTCGCAGAGCTCGCCCTCGCTGGGGAGGCGGTCCCCGGGGCGCAGCGCGCCGTCGGCGATCAACGCCCGCAGCCCGTGCAGCGCCGTGTCCAGTGCGCTCATCGTCATCCTCTCTGGCACCGCCCCGCCCCTCGTGAAGTCTGTCGGAATGTGCCGACCGCGAAAACTCGTATGACAACTATGTTTCATCTTTGCGTTTTCGTAGCACTATCGGGAGCAGTGTGGCAAAGTTGTGCAACAACTCGCCCCGCACTCACCGATGAGGACCGATGCCCGATCCGCTGTTCCCCGCACCGCTCACGCTGAAGTCCGGCGTGCGAGCGCGTGACGCCTGGCCCCTCGACCCTGAGGTGGTCCACCTCAACCACGGATCGTTCGGCGCGGTGCCGACCGCCGTCGTCGCCTACCAGGACGCCCTCCGTCGCCGGGCCGACCTCAGCCCGGTCGAGTGGTTCCCCCGGATCTCCGAGCGGGTGCGCGAGGCGCGAGAGCGCACGGCCCCGTTCGTGGGCGCCCGCGCCGACGACAGCGTCTTCGTGCCGAACGCGTCAGCCGCCGCGACCGTCGTCTACAACGCCCTGCAGCTCGCAGCCGGCGACGAGATCCTCGTGACCGACCAGGGGTACGGCGCCATCACCATGGGCGCCGAGCGCCTGGCGCGCCGCTTCGGTGCGACCGTCCGCACCGTCGCCCTGCCGCTCCTCGCCTCCGACGACGAGATCGTCGAGCTCTTCGCCGCCGCGCTCACTCCGCGCACCCGGCTGGTCGTCGTCGACCAGATCACGTCGCCCACGGCGCGCGTGCTGCCGACCCGCCGCATCGCCGACCTCGCCGGCGAGAGCGGCGTCCGCACACTCGTCGACGGCGCGCACGCTCCCGGCCTCATCGCGGATGCCGCCGCCGTCGCCGGTGGCGACTGGTGGTTCGGCAACCTGCACAAGTGGCCCTGCGCGCCGCGTGGATCCGCGCTTCTCGTCACCTCCGCTCCCGACCGCGACGAGCTGTGGCCGCTGATCGACTCGTGGGCAGCGCGCGAACCCTACCCGGAGCGCTTCGACACGCAGGGCACGATCGACGCGACCACCTACCTCGCCACACCCACCGCGATCGACTTCGTCGAGAACGAGTTCGGGTGGTCCGCGGCACGCATCGCGATGGCGCAGATCGCGGATGCCGGTGCCGAGATGATCGCCGACGCGCTGCGCCCCTACGGCGACGAGGACCCCCTGACCCCGCTCCCCTCCCCCGTGCCGTCGATGCGCCTCGTGCGCCTGCCGCTCGGACTCGGCGCCTCCCGCGAGGAGGCGGACGCCCTCCGCATGGACCTCCTCGACGCGGTCGGCGTCGAGACCGCGTTCACGAGCTTCCGCGGCGTCGGCTACTTCCGCCTGTCGGCCCACCTGTACACGGTGCAGTCCGACTTCGAGGCCTTCGTCGACCGCTGCGTCCCGCAGATCCTGAGCCGCGCCGGAATCCGCTCCGCCGACCGCGTCATCGTCTCCTGACTCCCGATTCCTTCCCACCCGACCCACCACACCAGAAATTGAGAGGCACCTCGTGAAGAAGAACCGCATCTTGACGGCCGCCGCGGGTATCGGCACCGTCGCCGTCCTCGCGCTGACCGGCTGCTCCGGCGGCTCCGGCGGATCGTCCGCCGACGGCACCACCACCCTGCAGATGGTCGAGAGCCTGACCAACCCGGCCCGCACCGAGCTGATCCGCGGGCTGCTCGACCAGTTCGAGCAGGAGAATCCCGACATCAAAGTCAAGCTCGTCTCGCCGCCCACCGAGCAGGCCGACCAGAAGATCCAGCAGATGCTGCAGTCCGGCAAGGGCGTCGACGTGCTCGAGGTGCGCGACATCACGGTCGGCCCGTTCGCGAACAACGGCTGGCTGTACGACCTCGGCTCCGACCTCGAGAAGTGGGACGGCTGGGATGCCCTGACCGAGAACGCGCAATCGGCATCGGTCGCGGCCGACGGCAAGAGCTACTTCGTCCCCTACGGCTTCTACGGTCTGTCGCTGTTCTATCGCACCGACCTCGTCGAGCAGGCCGGCTTCGATGGTCCGCCGCACAGCTGGAAGGAGCTGCTCGAGCAGGCCAGCGCGATCCAGGACCCGTCGAGCAACATCTACGGCTACGCGTTCCGCGGCGGGGCGAACGCGAACAGCAACGTCGTCGCGGCGATCGAGGCGTACACGATCGACGGCTTGAACACCGAGGACGCGTTCCTCATGGAGGACGGTTCGACGATCTTCGCCGCACCCGAGGCGCAGGAGGCGGTCGACGACTACTTCGACCTCTTCAAGAAGGCCTCGCCGCCGTCGGCCGTGTCGTGGGGCTACCCCGAGATGGTCGCCGGCTTCACGAACGGCACCACCGCGTTCCTGCTGCAGGACCCCGAGGTCATCGCCACCGTGCAGGACTCCTCGCTCACCGAGGATCAGTGGGACACCGCTCCGCTGCTCGTCGGCCCGTCGGGCAAGGCCGCGCAGCCTCTGGCCGTCGCCGGTTGGGGCGTCGCCGAGAAGAGCGAGAACAAGGAGGCAGCGGTCAAGCTCGTCGAGTTCCTCTCGTCGGCGGAGCCCGCCACCGAGTTCGCGCAGGCCAACAGCCTCGTGCCGATCATCGCCGACGCGGCCGACGACGAGTTCTACTCGACCGGCCCGTGGACGAGCTACGTCACCATGACCGAGGACCCGGAGACGTACGTCAACGTGCGTCAGCCGCGCGGCGTCAGCTGGTGGACCGAGTGGATCCAGAAGTCCGACCAGGACGTGCAGAACGTGCTCCTCGGCAACATGTCGACCAGCGAGCTGCTCGAGTCGTGGGACGCCTTCTGGACCGAGAAGTACGCCGCGGAGAAGGGCTGACCCGTGTCATCCGCTCTTCGTGAGAGAGGCTCCGCCGGCACCGCCGGCGGGGCCTCCCCCGGCTCGCGCCGGCGGCCGTTCAAGGCGCGTCACGCTCTCACTCTGCTGGCCTTCATGGCCCCGGCGATCATCTTCGTCGTGTGGTTCACGTACTGGCCGATGCTGCAGGGCGCGCGCATGGCCTTCCACGACTGGAACCTGTGGGACCTCACCTCCACGCCCTGGGTGGGCTTCGACAACTTCGTGACCGTCTTCCAGGACCCGGCTTTCCCGGTCGTCGCGTGGAACTCGGTGCTGTGGGTCGTCGGCTCCCTCGTGCCGCAGCTCGTGATCGGGTTCCTCATCGCGCTCGCGCTGCGTAAGCGCTTCAGGTTCCGCGGTCTCTACCAGGCGCTCGTGTTCTTCCCGTGGGCCGTCTCCGGCTTCCTCATCGGGATGCTGTTCCGCTGGATGTTCAACGCGGAGTTCGGCGTCGTCAACGACCTGCTCATGAAGGCCGGTCTGATCGACGCGCCGCTGCCGTGGCTGGCCGACCCGAAGCTCGCGATGTTCGCGGTCATCGTCGCCAACATCTGGTACGGGGTGACGTTCTTCGCGATCATGATCCTCGCGGCGCTCCAGTCGGTGCCCGACGAGATGCTCGAGGCCGCGAGCCTCGACGGCGCGGGCAAGGTGCGACAGCTGTTCTCGATCATCATCCCGTACATCTCGATGACGCTTCTGCTGACGATCCTGCTGCGCGTGATCTGGATCTTCAACTTCCCCGACATCATCTACGCGATGACGAACGGCGGGCCGGCGAACCAGACGCACATCGTCACCACCTGGATGATCAACTACACGCAGCAGGGAAACTACGGCATCGCGAGTGCGATCGGACTCATCGTCGTCGCCTTCCTGTTCGTGTTCTGCGCGTTCTACCTGATGGCGATGCGGAGGGCACAGCGATGACCATCACCACCCCCACCGGAACCACCATCACCGAGACGCGGCGCATCACGGTGCCGGATGCCGCGAAGGCGCCCCGCTCGACGCAGCGGCGCATCACGGTCGGCGGCGTCGTGCGCGTCGTGGGCCTCGCCCTGTGGCTGCTGATCACGCTGTTCCCGCTCTACTGGATCGCGCTGACGTCGTTCAAGTCGCCCGGCACGATCAACCGGTTCCCGATCGAGTACTGGCCGAGCGAGCCGTCACTCGACAACTACACGAGCCTGTTCCAGCAGAGCTCGTTCGGGGTGTTCCTCGCGAACTCGGCGATCGTCGCCGTCGTCGCCGGCGCCGTCGCGACGCTCATCGCGCTGCTGAGCGCGTATGTGATCGCGCGGTTCGAATTCCGCGGCAAGGGCACCGTGCTCGTGGCGTTCCTGCTCACGCAGATGATCCCCGCGTTCATCGCGCTCGGGCCGCTGTACTCGATGATGACCGACCTGGGCCTGGTCGACTCCAAGCCCGGTCTCATCCTCGTGTACATCGCGATCTGCATCCCGTTCTCCACCGTCATGCTCCGCGGGTTCTTCGAGAACGTGCCGGACGCTCTGGAGGAGGCGGCGATGATCGACGGATGCTCGCGCTTCGGCGCCCTGTTCCGGGTGCTCGTCCCGGTGATGACGCCGGGCATCATCGCGGCGTTCATCTTCAACTTCGTGAACTGCTGGAACGAGCTGTTCCTGTCCGTGGTGCTCATGAACACCGACGAGAACCGCACCGTTCCGTCGGCGCTGAACGGCTTCATCTCGACGTTCAACATCGACTGGGGCTCGATGAGCGCCGCCGCCGTGCTGACGATCCTGCCCACGATGGCGATGTTCGCGCTCGCGAGCCGCTGGATCGTGCAGGGCCTCACGGCCGGCGCCGTGAAGGAGTAGCCCGCCGCATCCCCGCGCTCCTCCCTCCATCTGCACCGAGACCCACCAGAACCGCCGAGACCCACCATGCCCCACGTCGGGGGTGGTGGGTCTCGGCGTTAGTGATGGGTCTCGGCGCGCGTCGCGACAGCCGGGGAGTCAGACCAGGCGGGTCTTCGGCGACGTCTCGTACGTGCGCTCAGCGTCGCGGTTGACCGTGTCGCCGAGCGCCTCGTCGATCGCAGTCAGCGTGTCGTCGTCGAGATTCACACCGGACGCCTTGACCGTGTCGGCGAGCTGCTCGGGGCGCGAGGCTCCGACCAGCGCGGCGGCCACGTTCGGGTTCTGCAGCACCCAGGCGATCGCGAGCTGCGGCATCGTGAGCCCCGCCTGCTCGGCGATCGGCTTCAGCTTCTGCACCGCCTCGAGGATCTCGTCCTTGAGGAAGCTCTTGATGAAGTCGGCGCCGCTGTGCGGGTCGGTCGCGCGGGAGCCCTCGGGCAGCGGCTGCCCGGGCAGGTACTTGCCGCTGAGCACACCCTGCGCCATCGGCGACCAGACGATCTGCGAGATGCCCAGCTCCTCCGAGGTCGGCACGACCTTGCCCTCGATGACACGCCACAGCATTGAGTACTGGGGCTGGTTCGAGATGAGCTGGATGCCGAGCTGCTTCGCGAGCGCGTGTCCCTCGCGCAGCTGCTCCGCGGTCCACTCGGAGACGCCGATGTAGAGCGCCTTGCCCTGCCGGACGATGTCGGCGAACGCCTGGAACGTCTCCTCGAGCGGGGTCTCGTAGTCGAAGCGGTGCGCCTGGTACAGGTCGACGTAGTCGGTGCCGAGGCGCTTCAGCGAGCCGTTGATCGACTCCATGATGTGCTTGCGGCTGAGGCCGGTGTCGTTCGGGCCCTTCTCACCGGTCGGGAAGTACACCTTCGTGAAGATCTCGAGACCCTCGCGGCGCTGCCCTTCGAGGGCCTTGCCGAGGATGACCTCCGCCGCGGTGTTGGCGTAGGTGTCGGCGGTGTCGAACGTGGTGATGCCGGCGTCCAGTGCGGCGTGCACCGTCTTGACGGCAGCATCGTCTTCGACCTGTGATGCGTGGGTGACCCAGTTGCCGTAGGTGATCTCCGAGACCTTGAGGCCGCTGTTTCCGAGGTAGCGATAGTTGACCATGGTGCAACGCTACTCGCGCATGCCGGCATGCCGGGCCGGGTTGCGCCACGTCACGCCTGCGTCTGCAGCATCCGCTCCTGCTCCTCCAGCGTCTGCGCCTGCGCGCGCTGATCGGCGCGCTCTCGCTCCTGCTCCGCCACGCGCCGCTCGGCCCGGGTCTGCGGAGCCGCCGCATCCGCCTCGGCCTGGATGCCGTTCGACTGCTCGTTCACGATCGCGGCCCGGTCGCGGAAGCCTTCGGCGGTGACCTTGTCGAGCGCGACCTGCTTGCGGATCGCCAGGGCCCGCTCGTACAGCGAGGGGTCCCCGTACGACGTGAGCACCTTCACCAGCACGGGCAGCAGCTCGATCATGAAGAACAGCGCCGCGATGAGGATGTGCGCCCAGAGGATCGCGGGTTCCTTCTCGCTGAGCCTGTTGAGGCCGCTGATCTGACTGAGCAGTCCGGTCGCACCGGCGTTGCCGGAGGCCACGGATTCGGCCCGCGCGTTGTACGCGGCGAGCGCCGACTCGTACGTGTCGCGGGCGGCCGGCAGCTGGTCCTGCGCCTGCTCGCGGTTCTGCGCCTCCGACGTCGAGGTGTTCTCCTTCGCGGCGGTGCCCGCGGCGGCGAGCTCCTCGTTCGCGGTGCGCAGCTGCGCGGCGAGCGCGTCGTAGGTCTGCTGCGCCTCGGCGAGCTGGGCCTGTGCGGCATCCGAGCTCGCCCCTTCGCCGTTGACGCCGGTGCAGCCGGGCACAGTCCCCGCACCCTCGCCGGTCAGCTCGCACTGGTAGAGCACGCGCGCCTGGTCGATCACGGCCTGCTGCGCGGTCATCTTGGCGGTGAGGTCGTCGACCGTGGCCTGCGCGGCCGACTCGGTCGCCGACGACGACTCCGTCCCGGCCACGATGCCCGTCGCGGCCTGGTTCTCGAGCTCGGCCACACGGTCGGATGCCGCGTCGAGGGCCTTCTTCTCCGGCCCCGTCTCGAGGGCCTCCTGGTCGGACTGCGCCTGCGTGATGTTGGTGGCGGCGACCTCGCGCGAGATGTCGTTGTGGAAGATCTGCAGCACGAGCGGCTCGGCGACCACGAAGCCGATAATGGCTGCCATGATGACCCGCGGGATGGCGAGGCCGATGAGGCGCCAGAGGTTGCGGGTCGACGTCATGGTCGACGTGAGGAACCGGTCGAGGTTGAAGATGATGAGCGCCCACACGACCGCCAGCGGCACGGCCAGCCAGATCGCAGCCTGAACCCCGGTCGTCAGGGCGAAGAGCATCGAGATCGCGGAGACGAGCGCGGTGCCCGCGAGCACGAAGAACATCTGCACGAAGCGCGGCGTCTCGCCGGGGACGCGGTCGAGGATCTCCCCCTCGGCGCCGCCGAGGATCGCGAGCGTCCGGAGGCGGGACCCGGGCACCCGGGGCTTCCGCTCGCGCGGCTTCCGGCGTGGTTCCGGCTCGTGAGGGGCGAATGCCGTGGCATCCGTCTGGTCCTCCGGCATCATCGCGGCGTGGTCGATCGGCACGGTCGGCTGCGCCTCGGGGCGGTCGTCGGCACCGGTCGGCTCATAGGCGCGGAGGAAATCGAGGTCGTCGGTGTCAGCGTTCGGGTCGCTGTCAAGGACGATCCGGCCCTGGGAGTCGAAACGACCGGGGCGATGAGCGGAATAGGGCATCCCGACAATCTACGAAAGGTCGCCTGAGCATCCGTTGGACGAAGGCTTTGAACGCCCTCAGCTTCGAGGGGCCGGAGCAGGGCCGGATCAGGCCATCGCGGCCGAGGCCGCTTCGTCCTCCGTGGTGGCGACGAGCTGTCCGCAGGCCCCGTCGATCTCCTTGCCCCGGGTGTCGCGCAGCGTCGTGGGAATGCCCGCGTCGTTCAGCCGGCGCACGAACTCGTTCTGCACGGAGGTCTCCGACGAGGTCCAGATCGAGCCGGGCGTCGGGTTCAGCGGGATCGGGTTGACGTGCACCCAGCCCCGCCCGCGGGCGTTGAGCTTCTCCGCCAGCAGGTCGGCGCGCCACGCGTGGTCGTTCATGTCCTTGATGAGCGCGTACTCGATCGAGACGCGACGGCCGGTCTTGGCGTAGTAGTCGTACGCGGCGTCGAGGGCTTCGTCGACCTTCCACCGGGAGTTCACCGGGATCAGCTCGTCGCGCAGCTGGTCGTCCGGCGCGTGCAGCGACAGCGCGAACGTCACGGGGATGTTCTCGTCGGCGAGCTTCTTGATCGCCGGCACGAGGCCGACGGTGGAGACGGTGATGCCGCGCGCACTCATGCCGAGGCCGTCGGGTTGCGGGGCCACCATGGTGCGGACGGCGTCCATGACGCGCGTGTAGTTCGCGAGCGGCTCGCCCATTCCCATGAAGACGATGTTCGAGACCCGCTCCATCGAGTGGTCGTCGCGGCGCTTGCCGCCCAGCTCGCCGTTCGCGATCGCACGGTTGGCGCGGACGATCTGCTCGACGATCTCGGCCGTCGACATGTTCCGTGTGAGCCCGGCCTGGCCGGTGGCGCAGAACGGGCAGTTCATGCCGCACCCGGCCTGCGACGAGACGCACAGGGTGATGCGACCGGGGTAGCGCATGAGCACCGACTCGACGAGCGCGCCGTCGTGCAGACGCCACAGGAACTTGATCGTGTCTCCGCGATCGGTCTCGAGCCGGCGGACCTCGGTCATGAGCGGAGGCAGCATGCCGGCCACCAGGTCGTCGCGGATGCCGGCGGGGAGGTCGGTCATCTCCGCGGGGTCGGACGTGTAGTGGCGGAAGTAGTGGGTCGCGAGCTGCTTCGCGCGGAAGCCGGGGAGCCCGAGCTCCTTCACCTTCTCGACGCGCTCGGCGGGGGTGAGATCGGCCAGGTGCACTGGCGGCTTGCCGCGCTTCGGGCTCGCGAACTGCAGGAGCGGCCGACCCTCGGCATCCTTCTGCTGCGTCCACCCCTCGGTCGCCGGGCGCACCTGCGTGCCGCCGGTCGAGCGGATAGCCGTCCCCGAACGGGACGACGCGGGCGCTGCCTGAGCGCGCGTCTCGCGCGTGCGGGAATTCTCGGTCATGTCTCCAGGGTACCGGGGGCGGGGTGGGAGAGGCCTGGGCAGACCGTCGGGCGGGCGCCCCGAGGCCTTCCTTAGACTGGCGACCATGGACCTCGTGTGGATCATCGGAATCGTCGTCGCCGCCCTGATCGTGGTCGCTGTGCTGTCACGGGCGTTCCGCGCGATGCGTCCGCAGGCTCCCGCTGTGTCCGGCTCGATGGCGGGAGGTTCGAGCGCTCCCGTCTCGCTCTCGCCGGATGCCGCCGCCGAGATCGACCGGCTCGTCGCCGCGGAGCAGAAGATCCAGGCGATCAAGGTCTACCGCGACCACACCGACGTGAGCCTGCGCGAGGCGAAGAACGCGATCGACCGCTGGGTGGTGGGTTCCGCGCCCGCCACCACCGCGATCGCGGTGCAGCGATCGGCGCCGACGGATGCCGCTGCGCTGCGCTCGTCGCTGCCCGCATCCGTCGCCTCGGAGATCGACCGACTCGTCACGGCCGAGCAGCCGATCGCCGCGATCAAGCTCCTTCGCGAGCACAGCGGTCTGGGTCTGAGGGACTCCAAGGACGCGATCGACGCGTGGCCTTCCGCGCCGAGCTTGTAACGACAAGTAGCCGTCCGAGAGAATGGACGCATCCCCCACCGAAGGAGCCCCGATGCCCGACCGTCTCGACCGTGCCCGCGCCACCGGCGTCCTCGCCGTTCTCCGGGCTCCCTCGCCCGAGCTCGCGCTGGAGGCGTCTGAGGCGATCATCCGCGGCGGGGTGACCGGCATCGAGGTCACGTTCTCGACCCCCGATGCTCCCGCCGTCATCCGCGAGCTCATCGCCCGCCACGGCGACGCCGCCTACGTCGGAGCCGGCACCGTGACCACCGCCGAGCAGGCGACCGCCGCGGCCGACGCCGGTGCCGAGTTCCTGGTCAGCCCCGGCACCCTGCCTGCGCTCACCCGCGCGATGCTCGACACCGGTCGCGTCGTCATGACCGGTGCCATGACGCCCACGGAGGTCATGGGCGCACTCGAGCTGGGCGTCGACGTGGTGAAGATCTTCCCCGCCTCGCTCGGCGGCCCCTCGTACCTCGGCGCGCTGCGCGGGCCGTTCCCCGACGCACCGCTCATGCCGACCGGCGGTGTCACGCCCGACAACCTCGCCGACTGGTTCCGCGCGGGAGCGGTGGCTGTCGGCGCCGGCGGCGACCTCGCGAACGGCGCGTCGATAAAGAACTCCGACTGGGCCGACATCGAGCAGCGCGCCGCGCGCTTCGCCTCGTCTCTCGCGAACGCGCGGAGTTGACCCGTCCGACGGTCGGAGCCTGACCGTGCCCGCACTCGAACCCTGGGCATGGGTCGCGCTCGGCGTCGCGGCCGTCACGATCGGCATCTCGAAGACCGCGCTGCCCGGGGCGAACATCCTCGCGATCGCGCTGTTCGCGACCGTTCTCCCCGCGCGCACGTCGACCGCGGCGATGCTGCTGCTGCTCATGGTCGGTGACGTGTTCGCGATCCTCGCGTATCGCCGTCACGCGCACTGGCCCACGCTGCTGCGCCTCGCGCCCGCGGTCGTCGCGGGGCTCCTCGTCGGTTTCGCGTTCCTCGCGGTCGCGGGAGACGGCATCGTGCGCCGGGCGATCGGCGTGATCCTGCTGCTCATGATCGCGGTGACGCTGTGGCGGCGCTGGCGGCAGAGTCGGCGAGAGGTGCAGGAGACGCCGCGCGGCGGCATCCTGCTCGCCGGTACCTACGGCACTCTCGGCGGTTTCACGACCATGGTCGCGAACGCCGGCGGACCCGTGATGTCGATGTACTTCCTCGCCACCCGCACACCGGTGCAGGTGTTCCTCGGCACGTCGGCCTGGTTCTTCGCGATCATCAACGTCACGAAGGTGCCGTTCCTGGCCGGACTCGGCCTCTTCCATCCGCCGGTGCTGCTGATGGATGCCGCGCTCGCCCCGCTCGTCGTGATCGGCGCGCTGCTCGGCCTGCTCGTGGCGAAGCGACTCGATCAGGTGCTGTTCGACCGCATCGTGATCACCCTGACGGTGGTCGGCGCGGTCTACCTGCTGTTCTGACGGAGCCCGGGGGTAGCTCGCCCGTCCCCCTCGTCAGTCCAGGAAGATGTCGGGGAAGAGCCGGTCGTCGGGCGTGCCCGGGACCGCCGCGTACCGCGTGAAGTCGGTGACGCCGTCGGACTCGAGCACGTCCTCCACGATGAGCGTCTGTCCCGTGTACTCGCCCGCGGGCTTGGTGAGCACCGAGTACGCCGCGTCGGCGTAGATGTCGGCGGTGCGGCTCGCGGCCATGACCTTGTCGCCGCCGAGCAGGTTCTGCACGGCCGCGGTCGCGATCGTCGTGCGCGGCCAGAGGGTGTTGGCGGCGATGCCGTCGCGGGCGAACTCCGCCGCGAGCCCCAGCGTGACCATGGTCATGCCGAACTTCGCGAGCGTGTAGCCGGTGTGCGCACCGAGCCACTTCGGCGTCGGGTTCAGCGGCGGCGAGAGCGAGAGGATGTGCGGGTTCTCGGCATCCTTGAGCATCGGGATCGCCGCGCGCGACAGCATGAAGGTGCCGCGCACGTTGACGTCCTGCATGAGGTCGTACTTCTTGGCTCCGAGCTCGAGCGACCGCGAGAGGTCGATGACGCTGGCGTTGTTGACCACGATGTCGATGCCGCCGAACTCGCCCTGGGTCTTCAGCACGGCCTCGGTGATGTCGTCGTCGTCACGGACGTCGCCGACGATCGGCAGCGCCCGCCCACCCGCCGCGCGGATCTGCTCGGCCGCGGTGTGCACGGTGCCCTCGAGCTTCGGATGCGGGGAGTCGGTCTTCGCGAGCATCGCGATGTTCGCGCCGTCGGCCGCGGCACGCAGGGCGATCGCGAGGCCGATGCCGCGGCTGCCCCCCGACATGAGGATGGTCTTGCCTGCCAGTGCGCTCATCGCCCACCTTCCCGTTTCGAATCGCTTGGATTGCAGTTATGCCGCCTCGATTCGGGCAAAGCGCGCGATTCGAAAGACGGCAGGGCGGTCACTTCGGCGCCATGCGGATCGCGCCGTCGAGGCGGATCGTCTCGCCGTTGAGGTAGCCGTTCTCGATGATCTGTCGAACGAGGGATGCGTACTCGTCGGGACGGCCGAGCCGAGAGGGGTACGGCACCTGAGTGCCGAGCGAGTCCTGGGCCTCCTGGGGCAGCCCCATCAGCATGGGCGTCTCCATGATGCCCGGGGCGATCGTGCAGACCCGGATGCCGTAGCGGGCGAGCTCGCGCGCGACCGGAAGGGTCATCGCGTGGACGCCGCCCTTCGACGCCGAGTAGGCGGGCTGCCCGATCTGACCGTCGAACGCGGCGACGCTCGCGGTGTTCACGATCACGCCGCGGTCACCGCCCTCGACGGGGTCGTTCTTCGCGATGACGGCTGCGGCCTGCGAGAGCACGTTGAACGTGCCGACGAGGTTGATGCGCACGATGCGCTCGAAGTCGGCGAGCACGGCCGGGTTGCCCTCGCGGTCGAGCACCTTGGCCGGGGGTGCGATGCCCGCGCAGTTCACGACGATGCGCAGCGGGGCGGCGTCCTGTGCGACGCGGGCGGCGGCTGCGGCATCCTCGGCGTTCGTCACGTCGCCGGGGCTGAAGACGCCCCCGAGCTCCTCGGCGATCTCCGCGCCGGCGGACGACGGGAGGTCGAGGACCGTGACCACGGCCCCGTCGGCGGCGAGCGCCCGTGCGGTGGCGAGGCCGAGGCCCGACGCGCCGCCGGTGACGAGAGCGCTGGATCCCTGGATCTGCATGCGGTTCCCCTTCGAACGTGTGCGACTCGGTCTCAGCCTAACTGATTCCCGGTGTCATCCCGATCGCGGCGTCGCGCCGTCGATCGGTCCGAGCCTACGACACCCGGCGCGGCGGATCCGAGCCTCGAACGCAGACGCGAGGATGGACGCATGAGCATCCCCGAGGCGGCGCTGCCGGTGCCCGAGATCGTCAGCTCGCTCGCCGCCGGCGCCGCGCTCACCCCGGTGTGGCGGAACTCGCTCGGCGGGGTGACGTTTCGCACCGACGACGGCCGGTTCATCAAGTGGGGCCCGCACGACCTCGAGGCGAACATGCGCGACGAGGCGGAGCGCATGCGATGGGCTCGGCGCTGGACGACGGTTCCCGAGGTCCTGGACCAGGGAGAGGATGCCGCGCACGAATGGCTCGTGACGGCGGCGCTCCCCGGCCGCAGCGCGGTGGACCCGCGCTGGGTCGCCGATCCGGAGACGGCGGTGCGAGCCGTCGGCCGCGGCCTTCGAGAACTGCACGACGCCCTCCCCGTCGCGGAGTGCCCGTGGTCGTGGGACCCTGCGTCGCGCATCGCGAACGCGGCGGCGCGCGGCATCCGGGTTCCCGACCACCTCCGCACTCCCCCGCCCGTCGACGTGCTCGTGGCGTGCCACGGCGACGCCTGCGTGCCGAACACGCTGCTCGACGACGACGGCCGGCCACTCGGCCATGTCGACCTCGCCGCGCTCGGCGTCGCCGACCGCTGGGCCGACATCGCGGTCGCCTCGATGAGCACCGCATGGAACTTCGGCCCGGGGTGGGAGGATGCGCTGATCGAGGCGTACGGCGTGGAGCCCGACCGCGCGAGGATCGACTACTACCGGCGGCTCTGGAACGAGACCTGAGCCGCCGGCAGCGGTCGGGATCAGACGGGAGCGTTCTCGGCGGAGGCCTCGCCCGACGCGTCCGACTCGTCGTGCAGCACGACCCGGATCTCGGAGATGCGTCGACGATCCACCGCGGTCACGCGGATCGTCGCGCCGGGAACCTCGACCGAGTCGCCCACCACCGCGAGGCGGCCGAGCATCTCGGTCACGAAGCCCGCGACCGTGTCCGACGCGCCGCGCGGCAGCGCGATGCCGGTGATCTCGGCGAAGTCCCCGAGATTGAGGCGGCCGTCGAGCGAGCCGCCCGCCGCGGGGATGCGGTCCTCGGTGTCGTACTCGTCGAAGATCTCGCCGACGACCTCCTCCACGAGGTCCTCGAGAGTGACGATGCCGTCGGTGCCGCCGTACTCGTCGACGACGACGGCGATGTGGTGACCGGCCGCACGCAGCCGGGTGAGCGTCGGTAGCACCCGCGCGGTCGACGGCAGGTACTCGACGGGACGCGCGAGGCTCTGCACGGTGCGAGAGGGGTCGGCCACCGCCGCCTCGAACAGGTCGCGCACGTGCACGAAGCCGACGATGTCGTCGATCGAGGCGTCGACCACGGGGTACCGCGAGAACGGCAGCTCGGTGACCTGCGCCATCGACTCGGCGATCGTGGCGGTGCCGTCGAGCGCGACGACCTCGGGCCTGGGTCGCATGACCTCGCTGACCTGACGGTCGCGCAGCGACAGCACGTCGTCGAGGATGCGGCGCTCATCGTCGGGAAGGCTCTGATGCGTCGCGACGATGTCGCGCAGCTCCTCCTCGCTCAGCTCGTCGGCCGTCTTGTGCGGATCGCCTCCGAGCAGGCGCACCAGCGCATTGGTCGAGACAGAGAGCAGCCAGATCACCGGACGCATCACGGTCGCGAAGCCGTCGAGCACGGGGGCCACGGCGTAGGCGAACTGCGCGTTGCGCTGGATGGCCAGACGCTTCGGCACGAGCTCGCCGAGCACGAGCGACAGGTACGCGATCAGCAGGGTGAGGATGACGGTCGCGAGCGTGAACGACAGCTGCTCGTCGAGTCCAAGCGACTGCAGGAGCGGCGCGACCGACGGCGCGATCGAGGTGGCGCCGTAGGCGGCCGACGCGAAGCCGGCCACGGTGACGCCGATCTGCACGGCCGAGAGGAACGTGTTCGGGTTGCGCGCGAGGCCCGCGACCTTCGCGCCGCGGCGCCCACGGGCGGCGATCGCGTTGATCTGGCTCTCGCGCAGCGTCACCAGCGCCATCTCCGTCGCGGCGAAGACGCCGCCGACGAGCACGAAGACGAGGACGAGAGCGATGTTCCACAGCAGGTCGCCCATCATCGGGCCGACCTCTGCGGTGCGTGGGTGCCCGAGGTCATTCGGGCGCCGGGTCTGTCAGGGTCTGCGGACGCGTCGGAGCGGCGCGACTGGTTCACGAGGGTTCCTTGTCTGTGCGAGGGGTGGTGTCGGCGGGAGTGCCTGCGGAAGAGGAGTCGAGGGCGGCGCGGCGGTCGTCGCGGCGGGTCTTGGCGAGGCTCGCCACGGTCGCGACGGCGATCGTCGCGCCGATGAACACGAGCGAGAACCAGATCGGGATCTCGGGGGCCCACAGCATCGGCTCGCCGCCGTTGATGAACGGCAGCTCGTTGACGTGCATCGCGTGCAGCACGAGCTTGACGCCGATGAAGGCGAGGATCACGGCGAGACCCTGCGCGAGGTACACGAGGCGCTCGAGCAGACCACCGATGAGGAAGTACAGCTGGCGCAGACCCATGAGAGCGAACGCGTTGGCGGTGAAGACGATGTACGCCTCCTCCGTCAGACCGTAGATGGCGGGGATCGAGTCGACGGCGAAGATGAGGTCGACGAAGCCGATCGCGATGATGACGAGGAACATCGGCGTCACGAAGCGGCGCCCCGCCTTGACGACCGTGAGGCGGTCGCCGTCGTACTCGTCGCTCACGGGAAGGATGCGGCGCACGAAGCGCATGAAGCGGCCGTCGGCGGGGTTGTGGTCGCCGCTCACGAACGCCTGACGGTACGCGAGTACCAGCAGCAGGGCGCCGAACAGGTAGAAGATCCAGGAGAAGTTCTCGATGAGCGTCGCGCCCACGGCGATGAACGCGCCGCGCATGATGAGCGCGATCACGATGCCGATCATCAGCACCTTCTGCTGGTAGATCTTCGGCACCGCGAACCCGGCCATCACGATGAGGAACACGAAGAGGTTGTCGATCGACAACGCCTTCTCGGTGAGGTAGCCCGCGAAGTACTCGCCGCCGAACTTCCACCCGGACACCATGCCGATGCCGACGCCGAACAGCAGCGCGAGTCCGATGTAGAAGGCCGACCACCGGGCGGACTCGCCGACCGTGGGCTCGTGCGGCTTGCGGACGTGCGCGAAGAACTCGTACACGAAGAAGGCGATCGTGACGAGGATCGTGATGATCCAGACGAGGGGGGTGATGTTCACAGGGGTCTCCGAGAGATGGCGCGACAGGGTCCACGCCAAGGTCTTCTCCATCCTCGACCGAGGACCGGGGACCCGGGATGCAGGGACATCCGTAATGACGAGCCACCCGTGTCGGAGTACTCCCCTTGGGTTACGTCGATGGTAGCGAATGCGCGGGTGCGCTCGCTATGAGAAAGCTGAATATCGGGATGCCGGGCGCAACGGGAACGTCGCCGTTCAGGCCGTCGGGCCGAGGATGAAGTTCCACGCCCCCGTGAGCACGGCGACACCGATCGCGACCACGGGGATGACCGCCGCCACGAGGACGAGCGCGGTGTCGCCCCGGTCCCACCTCGACGGGCGCGCCCAGGAACGCGTGCCCCTACCGCCGAATCCTCGCGCCTCCATCGCCGTGGCGAGCGACGAACCACGGCGGATCGCCAGCACGAACAGCGCGAACGCCATGCCGAACGCTCGGCGCACCCGGCCTTCGTCGGCGACGCCGCGAGCCCGCCTGGCCAGAGCCAGGGCGCGCCAGTCGTCGGCGAGCAGGCCCAGCATCCGCATCCCGGCGAGCGCACCGACCACGAACCGTGCCGGCAGGCGCAGGCGCTGGGCGAGGTCATCGGCGAGGTCGGTCGGGTCGACCGTCACGAAGAGCACCACGGCCGGGAGGCCGATCGCGAGCACGCGTACCGCCGTCGCGGCGGCGAGCGCGAGCGACCCGTCGCTCACCCGCATCACGAGCCACTCGAAGTGCACCGTGCCGCTCGTCGCGCCGTACAGGGCGATCGTCACCGCGCTGAGCGGCGCGGCGATCCACAGCACGGCGGTACGGAGCCAGAACTCCCGGGCCCGCAGACCGGCGAGCACCAGCAGCGGGATCTCGAGCAGCAGGGCGACGGATGCCGAGACGACATCGATCGTCAGCACGAGCGGCAGTGCGATGAGCAGCGCGGCGCCGAGCTTGGCGAGCGCGGAGCGCGGCGCGATGGGCCCCTTTCGCTCGACGCGGGCGGTGAGCGGGTCGATCATCGCCCGACCTCGATCCGACGAGCGTGCAGCGCGTCGAGCACGGCCTCGTCGTGACTGATCGCGACGATCGCGGCGCCCTCGTCGCGGAGAGCGGCGATCAGGGCGACGAGCTCTGCCCAGGTCACCGCATCCTGACCGAAGGTGGGCTCGTCGAGCACGAGCATCCGCGGGCGTGTGGCCATCGCGGCGGCCACCGTCAGTCGCCGCTTCTCCCCGCCGGACAGCGTGTAGGGATTGGCATCCGCGAGAGTGCGGAGTCGCAGTCGGTCGAGGAGGTCGTCGGTACGGGCCGCGATCTCGGCCGGCGCGAGCCGCAGCGCGCGGGGACCGACAGCGAGCTCCTCTCTCACGGTCTTGGCGAGCAGCTGGTGCTCGGGGGTCTGCAGCACCGTCGCGATGCGCGTCAGCAGCGCTCGCGATGACCAGCCGAGCGGATCTGAGGACTCGCCGTCTGCGAGCGTCGGCGTGGCCCGCACGGTGCCCGCTTCGGCGGGGATCAGCCCGGCCAGGGTCAGCCCGAGGGTCGACTTGCCCGCGCCGTTCGGTCCGCTGATGCCCAAAACCTCGCCCGCGCGCACAGAGAGGTCGAGGGGCCCCGCCACGGGGAGCCCCCGTCGGCGCGACACCTGCACGGCGCGGGCCTCGACGAGCGTCTCACCGGGCCCGGAGAGGGGCGCGGGCGGGAGCGCGGGCGGGTGGCCCGGCACCCAGACGCCGGATGCCGCGAGCTCGGCGCCCCGCGCCCCCAGCACGACCTCGGGACTGCCGTCGGCCAGCACGATCGTGCCGTCGTCGCCCGCGCCGAGCACGATGACCCTGGTCACGAGCGGCAGCCAGACGTCGATGCGATGCTCTATCACCACGAGCGTCGCACCGGTGCGATCGAGCGCCGCGCCGACGGCATCCCGCACCTCTCTCACCCCGTCGGGGTCGAGATTCGCGGTGGGTTCATCCAGCAGGATCGCACCAGGGCGCATCGCGAGCACGCCGGCCAGTGCGAGTCGCTGCTTCTGCCCGCCCGACAGAGCCGCGGTCGAACGGTCGAGCGCGACGTCGAGCTGCACGGCATCCAGGGCCTCGCGTACCCGCGGCCAGATCTCATCTCTCGGGACGCCGAGGTTCTCGCAGCCGAACGCGACGTCGTCGCCGACCCGGGCGAGGATCGTCTGGGTGTCGGGGTCCTGCAGCACCATGCCGACCCGTCCGCGCGCGTCGACCGGCGCCTGCCCGTCGACGAGCAGCTCGCCGAGGGTCTCGCCCTCGTCCGCTCCGCCGAGAACACCGCCGAGTCCCTGCAGCAGAGTCGACTTTCCCGACCCGGAGGCGCCGAGCAGCAGTACCCGCTCCCCCGGCTCGATGCGCAGCTCGACATCGCGCACCGCCCACCGCTGTCGCGTGGCGTACCGCCACCCCCAGCCGCGCGCCTCGAGCTCGGCCGGCCGTGCGGCGGTCGTCACACCCGTGCGGTGACCTCGCGGCCGGCGGCGAACCGGCCGAGGGCACCCGTGGCGGCGAGCCCTCGCGCGATCAACCAGCCACCGAGACCGGCGATGACCGCGCCCGAGACGGTCGTCGACACGATGTAGACGACGGTGAAGAGAGTGTCGGCGCCCGCGTACCACAGGATGCGGTCGTTGATGCCACAGGCGAGACCGGCGCCCGCGCCCGCGAGCATCGCGACCGGGAGGCGCCAGACGCCGTAGAGGAAGACGAGGAGAACCAGCTCTGCCCCGAGGCCCTGCACGATGCCGGAGACGATCGTGAGCGGCCCCCACGCGTTGCCGACCAGGGCGGAGATGACCGCTGCGACGAGCTCGGTGTAGAGCGCGGCACCCGGCTTGCGGATGATGAGTCCGCCGAGCACGCCCGCGATGAGCCATGGCCCCGCCAGCAGACCCTGAACGCCCGGCAGGAGCGGCTTCAAGAGGCTGCTGGGAACCTCGTAGCCGACGTTCCACAGCAGGAAGATCAGCGCACAGGCGACAGCGATGACGCTGGCGACGACGATGTCGACGACCCGCCAGCGCCAGAGCCCCGGACGACCGAGGCCCTTGGCGGACGCAGTGGCGGCGGATCCGGACGTGGATGTGCTCATTGAATGCTCCTCCCTGCGCTGGCATGACCCAGATCAGGTTCGACGGTCGAAGCGCGATTCGCTCCCTCTCAGCCCGGCTCGCCGGACTCCCGTGGTTGTGCTGATGATCATACCGAGTCGTCCGACACTTGTGTCGCCTCCGCCCTCCGCACCACGGATCTCGTCGGTGATTCGGTTACCGTGAGGGGGTGACCGCTCCAGACTCCGCCGAGGCCACCTCCGTCGCACCTCCCGCGACCGCGAGCGAGGCGACGCCCGCGCTGACGCGTCCCGCCCCGTCGGCGGATCGCGACGGCCTGGACGAGCTCGGCATGCGAGACATCGACGGAGCCCCGGAGGCGCGCTGGGCGGAGGATGGAACGGGCGCCACCGCACTCACCTGGGTCGATGCGTCGGCCGTCGCGGAGGCGACGACGGTGCCGTCGCTGACCGCAAATGCGGAACCGGATGCCGCGAGCGCGATCATGCGGGGCGCACGCCTTCGCTCCCGGGCAGCATCCGCCGGGGTGCTCGTGCCGATCGGTGTGCTCGTCGGCCTCGTCGCGACGTACGCGGGGGCGACGATGCTGTGGCCGCTGCACGAGATCCCCCCGACGGTTCAGGCCACGGAGTTCGCATCGACGGCCGCCCCGGCCGCCGGCATCCTCTGGCCCGCGCAGGGAAGCGCCGCGGTCGGCGTCGGCGGCATCAACACGACAGCATCGACGCTGGATCCCGCCGCGATCGCGAGCGTGACGAAGGTCGTTTCGAGCCTCATGGTGCTCGACAAGATGCCACTGCAGCCCGGTGAGCAGGGGCCGGAGTTCGCGTTCACCCGCGCCGACAATCTCTCCTACTGGCAGTACCGGCGCTCTGATCAGTCGGCGCTCGACGTGCCCGTCGGGGGCACGCTCACGGAGTATCAGCTGCTGCAGGGCACGCTCCTGGGGTCGGCCAACAATTACATCGACCGGCTTGCGCGCGAGATCTGGGGAACGGAGGCGGCCTTCGCCTCCGCGGCGCAGGTGTGGCTTCGCGACCGAGGCCTCGAGGGCATCACCGTCGTGACCCCTTCGGGCTTCGATGCCCGGAACACTGCGACGCCCGAAGCGCTCGTCGCCCTCGCGGAGCGCGCCATGCAGAATCCCGTGTTCGCGAGCATCGTCAGCACGACGTCGGTCGACCTGCCCGGAGCGGGAACAGTCGTGAACACGAACGGGATGCTGGCGGATGCCGGCGTCGTCGGAGTGAAGACCGGAACCCTCGGCGAGAGCTGGAACCTGCTGACGGCGAAGGACATCACGGTCGACGACACCACCGTGCGGATGTACGCTGCGGTGCTCGGTCAATCCGACGACGAGCAGCGGCTGTCCGAAACGCGCGCGCTGTTCGCCCAGGTCGAGGCTGCGATCGCCGCCCAGGAGCCGGCGGTGCCGAAGGGGACGGTCGTCGGCACCGTCACCACGCTGTGGGGCACGACGATCGACATCGTCACGGCCGAAGACTCCGACGTCGTGCTGTGGAACGGTGCGGGAGCGCAGAGCACCCCCACGTTCGATCTGGGCGACCACCGGGACGACGGCGATGAGGTCGGAACGCTGCTGGTGGCGGGTCCCCTCGACTCGGTCGTCACGCCGCTCAACCTCGACGCCGACGTCGAGGGACCGGATCCGTGGTGGCGACTCACGCATCCGTTCGAGCTGTTCGGCATCAGCGAAGCACAGCGCTGACGACCAGCATCCTGCCCTTGAGGTGGCACCTAGCGCGGGAATCTCGCGCTCATTGCGACGTCAGGGGCCAACTGCGAGCCGCGGTCGAGCGCGGACGGCTGTTGCCCCGCAGACGCGGAAGCGCCGCGCCCCGAAGGGACGCGGCGCTCTCGCGTGCCTGAGCTCAGGCGTGGGACTCGCCGTCCGGCCTTTCGACGACCGCCTTGGCGGCAGAGACCTCGGACAGAGGCTGCTGCGCTCCGACAGTCGCGCCCACCTGCGCGGCTGAGACCTCTTCCGCCTCACCGCTGACGACGACCGGCGTCGAGCCCGTGAGAGCGTCCTCGGCGTCGATGTCGGTCGCCGCCTGCTCGAACTGCGACTGGTAGAGACGCCAGTATGCACCCTGCGCAGCGATGAGCTCGTCGTGCGTGCCCTTTTCGACGATGTCGCCGTGCTCCATCACGAGGATGAGGTCGGCGTCTCGGATCGTCGAGAGACGGTGCGCGATCACGAACGACGTCCGACCCTGACGAAGCGCCGCCATCGCGTTCTGCAGCAGCAGCTCGGTTCGCGTGTCGACCGCCGACGTGGCCTCGTCGAGGATGAGGATCGACGGCTGGGCGACGAATGCCCGCGCGATCGTGATGAGCTGACGTTCACCGGCCGAGACGTTCGAGGCGTCCTCGTCGAGCATGGTGTCGTAGCCCTCGGGGAGCGCGTGGACGAACCGGTCGACGTAGGTGGCCTTGGCGGCCTCGAGCACTTCCTCGTCGGTCGCCGTGGAGCGTCCGTAGCGGATGTTCTCGCGGATCGTGCCCGCGAACAGCCATGGATCCTGCAGCACCATGCCGGTGCGCGACCGCAGCTCGTCGCGGGTGATCTCCGAGATGTCCTGCCCGTCGAGGGTGATCCGACCACCACTGAGTTCGTAGAACCGCATGATGAGGTTCACGAGCGTGGTCTTCCCGGCCCCGGTCGGACCGACGATCGCGACCGTCTGCCCCGGCTCGACGCGGAACGACAGATCGGTGATGAGTGGCCGGTCCGGCGCGTAGGAGAACTGCACGTTCTCGAACTCGATGACGCCCCTGCCCTCCGCGAACGGCGGCGCGTCCTTCGCGTCCGCCTCCTGCTCGTCGGCGTCGAGCAGCTCGAACACCCGCTCGGCAGACGCCGTGCCGGACTGCACGACCGCAGCCATGCCTCCGAGTTCGGAGAGCGGCTGTGTGAACTGCTGCGAGTACTGGATGAACGCCTGCACGTCGCCGATGCGGAGCTGACCGCTGGCGACCATCAGGCCACCGAGCACCGCGATGCCGACGTAGGTGAGGCTGCCGACGAAGGTCATCGCCGGCATGATGATGCCCGACAGGAACTGCGCCTTGAAGCTCGCCTGGAAGAGCTCTTCGTTCTCGTCCTTGAACTTCTGCAGCGCGTCCTGCTCGCGACCGAAGACCTTGACGAGTGCGTGGCCCGAGAACGACTCCTCGACGCGGGCGTTGAGGCGACCGACCTTGCGCCACTGCGTGCCGAAGGCCTTCTGCGAACGCGGACCGATCACGCCGAAGATCACTCCCATGAGAGGCAGCGCGACGAGAGCGACGAGAGCCAGCTGCCAGGAGATCGAGAACATCAGCACGAGCACGCCGACCACGGTCAGGACCGCCGTGAGCGCGCCCGACAGCGACTGCTGCATCGTCTGCGTGATGTTGTCGATGTCGTTCGTCACGCGCGAGATCAGATCGCCGCGCTGCACCTTGTCGAAGTACGACAGCGGCAGGCGGTTGATCTTCGCCTCGACGCGCTCGCGCAGGCGCCACATGGTGCGGACCATGATCACGTTGATGACGTACCCCTGCACCCAGCTGAGGAACGCCGCGGCGATGTAGATCGCGAGCACGGCGGCGATGATCCATCGCAGCGCGTCGAAGTCGATACCGGCCCCGACCTGGAAGTCGTGCAGAGCGGCGACCTGGTTCGCGAAGTCGTCCTGTCCGAACGAGCGCAGCTGCTCGACGACCTCTGCCTTCGGGGTCCCCGCCGGGAATCCGGGGAAGTCGCCCTGCGACTGAGCGAGCTGATTCGCGATGAAGCCGGTGTAGATGAGGTTCGTCGCCTCGGCGAGCACCTTGGGCGCTGCCACCGTCAGCACGACGCCGATCGCTCCGAGCACCGACACGAAGACGAACCAGACGGCCGAGGGCTTGAGCAGCCCGATCATCCGCCCGAAGCTCTTGCCGAAGTTGTCGGCCTTGCCCGGCGCGACGCTGTCCCAGCCGCCGCCGTCCTGGCGGGCCTTCTCCGCGAGCTCCGCCTCGTACTTCTCCTCGTCGGTGAGCTCGCGCTCGACGACGGGGGCCGCCGAAGCGCCTCTGCGCTCGCGCCGTGCCCTCTGCGGCTTCTGGTCGCTCATGCGTCCACCCCCAGCTGCGACTCGACGATCTCGCGATACGTGTCGCTCGTCTCGAGAAGTTCCTCGTGCGTGCCGACACCCACCATCGTTCCTCCTTCGAGGACCACGATCCGGTCGGCGTCGGTGATGGTCGACACGCGCTGCGCGACGACGATCTTCGTCACGTGCGGCAGCTCTCGCCACAGCGCCTGCCGCAGCCTCGCATCCGTGGTGAGGTCGAGTGCGGAGAACGAGTCGTCGAAGACGAGGATCTGCGGCTGCCGAACGATCGCCCGAGCGATGGCGAGACGCTGACGTTGACCGCCGGACACGTTCGTGCCGCCCTGGGAGATGCGGGACTCGAGCTTGTCGGGCATGTCCTCGACGAAGTCGCGGCCCTGGGCGATATCCAGCGCCTGCCAGAGCTCCTCGTCCGTGGCGTCCTCTCGGCCATAGCGCAGGTTCGACGCGACCGTGCCCGTGAACAGGAACGGGCGCTGCGGTACCAGACCGATCGATGCCCACAGCGACTCGACGTCCGCCTCGCGCACGTCCGTGCCGCCGACGTACACCGCACCGCCGGAGACGTCGAACAGCCGAGGGATGAGCGAGACGAGGGTCGTCTTGCCGGCGCCGGTCGAGCCGACGATCGCCACGGTCTCTCCGGGCCGCGCACCGAAGCTGATGCCCGAGAGGACAGGGGCGTCGGCCCCCGGATAGGTGAACGACACGTCGTCGAACGAGACCGCACCGGGCTCGTCGAACGCCGTGACACCGTCGATAGGCCGGGACATGCTCGACTCGGTCTCGAGCACCTCGCCGATGCGCTCCGCCGAGACGGCGGCGCGCGGGATCATGATCGCCATGAAGCTGGCCATGATGACGCCGCCCATGATCTGACCGATGTACTGCATGAAGGCGAAGATGGTGCCGACCTGGGCCGTGCCCGCGTTGACCTCGATGCCGCCGAACCAGATCACCGCAACGACCGTCACGTTCAGGATGAGCATGAACAGCGGGAAGAGCAGCACGAACAGCGAGCCGACCCTGCGACCGACGACCATGATGTCGGTGTTCGCCTCGCGGAAGCGCTCCTCCTCGATGCGCTCGCGCACGAAGGCGCGCACGACCCGCACTCCGGTCAGCTGCTCGCGCATCACCCGGTTCACGGCGTCGAGCTTGCCCTGGTAGCTGCGGAAGAGCGGCACCATCCGGCTGACGACCAGACCGGCGACGATGAGCAGCAGCGGCACCGAGACGGCGATCAGCCAGCTCAGCCCGACGTTCGTCTGGATGGCGAAGACGATGCCGCCGATCGCCAGCAGCGGTGCGGTGACGAGCATGGTCGCGCCCATCATCGCGAGCATCTGCACCTGCTGAACGTCGTTCGTGTTGCGGGTGATGAGGGAGCCGGCGCCGAACTGCGAGACCTCGCGCTCGGAGAAGCCGCTGACCTTGCCGAACACGTCGGAGCGGATGTCGCGACCGGCACCCATGGCGGCGCGGGCCGCGAAATAGGTCGCGATGATCGAGGCGATGATCTGGCCGAGCGACACCGCGAGCATGAAGAGGCCGGTGCGCCAGATGTAGGCCGTGTCGGAGAGGGCGACGCCCTTGTTGATGATGTCTTCGTTCAGACGCGGCAGATAGAGGGTGGCCAGAGCGCTGGCGAACTGGAACACCAGGACGACCAGGAGCAGCCACTTATATCGGGACAGATAGCGGACGAGTATTTTTCCCAGCACAGGCGGACTTTCTAGGAAGGATGACGCGGCGGATCTCCCGGCGGGCGGACGCGGGCCGACGATCGCGCACAAGCAAGAGTGCCACGAACCGCCGACATTCGTAGGCCCCTCCGCGAGGACCTTCGCTCACAGCGAACCGGCGGGCCGATACCGCGTACTTCTTGCACCGCGACGAACAAGCGGCCGCGCGGAGGCGACCTCAGAACAGAGCACGCTCCGGGGTGTATGCACGCGCATCGGCCCCCGCGTCCTCCGGCAGATCCGCGATGGACCCCGGCCGCCATTTCGGGTTGCGATCCTTGTCGACGACCTGGGCCCTGATGCCCTCGACCAGGTCGGGGTGCTGCATCACGAACCACATGACCCGGCGGTACTCGCCGGCGAGGGCGTCCCGCAGCCCGTTCATCGCCCGCGCCTCGCGCACGGCCTCCAGGGTCACGGCCAGCGCGGTCGGCGCGAGACCCTCGAGCAGATCGGCCGTGGCCGCGGCATCCTGCTCCTCGCGCGCCCGCAGGCGCTGCACGATCCCGGCGACCGTGTCGGCCGAGAACGCGTCGTCGATCCACGCGCGCGACGCCGGAACTGGCGAGGGATCGGGCGTCTCGTCGAAGAGCAGCACGATCTCGGACGGGCCGGTGGGGTCGGCGCGGTAGGCGAGGGCCTCCCGCAGGGCATCGAGGCGATCGGAGGGGACCATGTGGTCGGCGAATCCGAGCAGCACCGCGTCTG
Organism: Microbacterium hydrocarbonoxydans; assembly: GCF_023715885.1. Classification (GTDB taxonomy): domain Bacteria; phylum Actinomycetota; class Actinomycetes; order Actinomycetales; family Microbacteriaceae; genus Microbacterium; species Microbacterium hydrocarbonoxydans_C. The sequence goes on from NZ_JAMBOY010000005.1 coordinate 158,761, forward strand.
CGGCATCCATCGTCGACCCCGTCAGGCCGTAGTACTCGCCGAGTCGCCCCGGCATGCGGCTGAGCAACCAGGTGCCGCCGACGTCCGGCGTGAACCCGATGCGCGTCTCCGGCATCGCGAGCCTCGAGCGCTCCGTCACGATGCGGATCGCCGCGTGCCCGGAGAGACCGATGCCACCGCCCATGGTGATCCCGTCCGCGATCGTCACGACGGGCTTCGGGTACTCAGCGATCAGCGCGTCGAGAGCGTACTCGGAGCGGAAGAACTCCGCGGTGACGTCGGTGTCGCCGGCCACGATCTGCGAGTACAGAGCACGGACGTCGCCGCCCGCGCACATCCCGCGGTCGCCCGCACCGTCGATCATCACGATCTGCACGTCGCTGTCATGGCGCCAGGCTTCGAGTGCCTCGGTGAGCAGATCGATCATCCCGGGGTCCAGCGCGTTGATCGCCTCGGGGCGGTTGAGGGTGAGCCGCCCCAGCGCCCCCTCCGTGCGGACGAGGACCCGGGGCGCAGGGGTGGAATCGGTCACGCGTGCCAGGCTACCCGCTCGATTCGCCCTTGCCTTCGCACAGGATCGTGCGGTAAATACGCGATCGGACGGCTTTTCCGGCAGGATAGACGGAACTGCCCATTGCAACGAGAGGTCGCGGATGCCCGACGGACAGGTGCTCGAGTTCACGCGCGTGACGAAGCGCTTCAATGACGTGACGGCGGTGTCCGACTTCTCCGCACGGATCGAGCCGGGAGCCGTCACGGCCTTCCTCGGCCCGAACGGCGCCGGGAAGACCACGACGCTGCGCATCCTGCTCGGTCAGGTCCGCGCCACCAGCGGAAGCGCCACCATCGGCGGCGTCGCCTACTCGGAGCTGCGGCACCCGCTGCGCACGATCGGCTCCGTGCTGGAGGAGACGTCGTACCGCCCTCGGCGCAGCGCAGCGCGGCTGCTCACGATGGCGGCGAAGGCCAACGGCATCCCCCTCGCCCGCGTCGGCGAAGTGCTCGCGCTCGTCGGGCTCGAGAACGAGGCCGAGGGACGCGTGGGCAGCTTCTCGCTCGGCATGCGACAGCGCCTCAGCGTGGCCCACGCTCTGCTCGGCGACCCCGGCGCCCTCGTCTTCGATGAGCCGGCCAACGGACTCGACCCCGAGGGCATCCGCTGGATGCGCCTGCTCATGCGTCGTCTCGCCGACGAGGGGCGCACCGTGCTCGTCTCCTCGCACGTCCTGAGCGAGGTCGAGCAGGTCGCCGATAACGTTCTCGTCCTCTCGAAGGGGCATCTGATGCTCTCGAGCGGCATCGAGAAGCTCGCGGATCCGTCGGCCGGTTCCGTGGTCGTCGACGCCGCCGACCGCGCGGCGCTGCGGACGGCGTTGCTCGAGGCCGGATTCCAGATCGAGGTTCTCCGGTCGGGACTCCGCGCGCGCGGGGGCGACGCGGCCAGGGTCGGCGCGGTCGCCGCATCAGCCGGGATCGCCCTGACCACGCTCGTGCAGCGCGGACCGACCCTCGAAGACGTCTTCATCGAACTCGTGCGGGGCGGCACGCTCGAGCCTCGCGCCGCCGTCGCGGCATCCGAGTACGTCGTTGCGGGCGAGGTCACCGGCGGTGCTGACGCGGATGCCCAGCCCGTTTCCGGCGATGTCGAGACCGTCGCAGAGGCGGATGCTGAGCCGCTCGCCGTTGCGGAGACGGATGCAGGTGCGTCCACGGACGCGGACGCCGAGCCCGTCACGGAGGCCGAGCCCGCATCTGACGTCGTCGACGAGGCGACGCTTACGAGCGACGCGCCGGAGGCCGACATCGAGGGGGGCCCTTCCTTCGACGACATCCTCTTCGGCGCCGGATCGACGCAGATCGAGGCGGGTGCGGCGGAAGACGAGGCCGCCGACGGATCCCCGGAATCGGGCGTCGAGGTCTTCGCGGGCCTCGGCGCGGCGGGTGATTCGGACGACGTCGCCGCTGCCGCTGAGCCTGACGAGCAGATCAGCGACGAGTCCGGCGAGCGGGCCGACGACCAGTCCGGCGAGCGGGCCGACGAGGAGTCCGGCGAGCGGGCCGACGACGGCACCGACCCACGTTCGGCTGCGGTGAGCTCGATGCTCGCGGCGGCCGCGCGCGCGTACTACGAGGACGAGCCGCGGGACTACCCGCACGGTGACGCGTCCACCGCGGAGGGGCAGAGCGAAGCTGCCGACGGCGACACGCAGTGGTCCGTCGCGGCCACCGGAGTGATCGATCAGGTTCCCGCCTGGGCGCCGAGCGAGGACGTGGAAGCCGACGCCGGACGTGAGGGCGAGGGTGCGCAGCAGGAGGGTGAGCACGAGCACCACGAGGGCGAGCACGAGCACCGACACGACTGAACGCGCCTCGCCCGCGTGACAGTGGAATGCCTCCCCGCCGATCAGCGGGGAGGCATTCTTCTGTCTGAGCCCTCAGGCGGGACGGGGGCGGATGACCGGACGCTTGCGCGGCTTCGACACCGGCGTGGGCGCCGTGGCGACGATCTCCTCGACGTCGGCGGGCTCCTCGGAGACCGGGAGGCGCAGCGCCTGCGTGAGGGAGAGGCCGTGACGCGTCGTCAGGATCAGGCGCCGGAACTGCTCGTCGCCGTCGAGGTCGATCACGACGCTCGGACGATGGCGACGGATGAGCACGAAATCGGTGCTGCCGGCGGCCTTCCACGTTCCGGCGGCGAGGATCCCCGGGATGTGCGTCCCGGGGTTCGGGACGCCGCGCAGCCATGTCCAGGCGTCGTCGGTGAGCTGGACCTTGGTGATGGTCTCACGCACGATCCGCAGGTTGTCACGGTGGAAGCTCGCTGCTCGTTCGATCGGCGAGAGCACGACCTCGAGTTGCGTCTGGTCCAGCAGCAACGTCACCATGCGTCCAGTCTGCCAGCGGTGCCCTGCCAGTTGGCTGCGTCTTCTTCACAGGACCGCAACGATCCGTTGTGTGCGACCGTCATACGCTCTTTGCTCCATTCCGATGTTCTGCTCGATATTCGAACAAAGATACTAAAGTCGAGACATGGCTTCCACTTCGACGATCGACATCGGCCCCTCCGATCTGCTCGATGCCTGGCTGGAGACACGACGTCAGATAGCCATACTCGAAGCCCAGGCCTCGCATCTGTTGGCCGAGCGCATGCGACTGATGAAGGCGGATGCCGCCGAGCAGCCGTTGCACCGCACGATCATCGAGCGCTCGATGGTCGCGGAGTACGCCGCGGCGGGGCGCATCGCGCACGGCACGATGGACTTCGCCTTCACTGACGCCGCCTTCCTCGAGCAGGGTCAACCCGATGTCCTGGCCGCGTTCCGAGCGGGCACGATCAGTGCTGCGCACGTGCGGGAGATCGTGCGAGCGAGCGGGATCGTCCGCGAGGCCATCAACAACAAACGAGCGGATGCCGCGGCTCTCGCCACCTTCGACACGGCCGCTCGCGTCGTGGCGGAATCGGAGACGCCGGCCCGCACCGCCGTTCACGTGAAGCGCCTCGCCGCTGCGCTGGCAGGCGGCACGGTGGTCGAGCGGCATGCGCGCTCGCGATCAGAGAGAGCCGTGACGATGCGGCCGGTGGACGACGGGTTGGCACTGCTCACCGTCGTGCTGCCCGAGCACCTCGCCGCCGCGATCATGGATCGGCTCACGCAACTCGCCCGCGGAGTGGTGGCGGCGCGGCAGACTCCTGAGGCGTACGCCTCGGGAGGCGATCGGGGCATCGGGCCCCGCCTCGATTCGCTCGATCGGACGGCGATCTTCGCTGACGGTACGTTCACGACTGATCCCGGGCGCCTCGCGCCCTCGAGCGACGCGGACACCGACATCGACTCCGCCACCGACTTCGCCACCGCCAGCTCGGGTCACCGCTTCCGGTACGACTGCGACGAGGGTCCCGTCTCCGCGGACTCGCGCACGATCGACCAGGTGCGCGCCGACCTGTTGACCGACCTGCTGCTCGCAGCCGAGCCCAGTCCGGCGAACGGCCCCGGGCTCGACAACATCCGGGGACGCATCCAGGTCACGATCGCGGCGACGACGCTCGCCGGGCTCGACGAACGACCCGCCGAGCTCGACGGATACGGACCGCTGCACCCCGACCACGCCCGTGACCTCGCCGGGCGGAACCTCGGCTGGTCGCGCCTTTTCCTCGACGCGGGCGGGTTGGTCACCGAGACCGACACGTACACACCGACTGAGCCGATGCGACGTTTCCTGAGGGCGCGCGACCAGCACTGCCGCTTTCCCGGGTGCAGAATGCCGCTGCATCGATGCGACATCGATCACACCCGCGACCACGCGAAGGGCGGGCGCACGGACGTCCACAATCTCGCGCACCTCTGCCGCGGGCACCATTCGCTCAAGCATCCGGACATCGCCGATGACCATCGCTGGTCGGCGCGACAGCTGCCGGACGGCACGATCGACTGGCTCAGTCCGTCGGGCCGAAGCTATCGGGATTCGCCGCAACGACGAGTGATGTTCGTGTGATGGCTCACGTCAGCGTGTCAGCTCGCCGGGCGGGCGCCCGCAGCAGCCGCGGCGGCAGCCGGAAGCGCCGCCTCGATGCGCTGCAGCTCGTCCTCGCCATGAGCGGCAGTGAGGAACCAGGCCTCGAAGACGCTCGGCGGCAGCGCGACGCCCTGTTCGCGCATGCTGTGGAAGAACGGGGCGTAACGGAAGGACTCCTGCGCCTGAGCCTGCACGTAGTCCCGCGGGGCGCCGTCGCGGAACGACCCGCTGAAGAGGCTTCCTGCGTGGGCGATCGCGTGCGTCACACCGGCGTCCGTCAGTGCCGCATCGAGCGCGCGAGCGACGCGCGCGGAGGCAGCGTCCACCCTCGCGTACACCTCGGGGGTCGCGAGCCGCAGGGTCGCGAGGCCTGCCGCCACCGACAGCGGGTTCCCCGAGAGCGTGCCGGCCTGGTAGACCGGACCGACCGGGGCGAGCATGTCCATGACGTCGGCTCGTCCACCGAGGGCGGCGAGGGGCATTCCACCTCCGACGACCTTGCCGAACGTGATGATGTCGGGTCGGTAGTCCTCGCCCGCCTCGGCCTGGAGACCCCAATACCCCGCGGGGTGCACACGGAATCCGGTGAGCACCTCGTCGAGGATCAGCAGCGCGCCGTGCTGGTGCGCGATGTCGGCGAGGAAGCGGTTGAACCCCGGTTCCGGCGTCACGACACCCATGTTCGCGGCGGCGGCCTCCACGATGACTGCCGCGATGCGCTCGCCGTGCTCGGCGAACACCGCCTCCAGCGCCGCGCGGTCGTTGTAGTCGATCACGAGCGTCTGGGCGGCGATCGGCGCAGGCACGCCTGCGGAACCGGGCAGAGCGAGCGTCGCGACGCCCGAACCCGCGGCCGCGAGCAGTCCGTCGGAGTGTCCGTGGTAGTGACCGGCGAACTTCACGAGCAGGTCGCGGCCCGTCGCCCCTCGCGCGAGCCGGATCGCCGTCATCGTCGCCTCGGTGCCCGTCGACACCAGCCGCACGCGCTCGATCGGAGCGGCGTCACCCACCCGCACACGACCCGCGATCAGCTCCGCGAGCTCGACCTCCCCCTCGGTGGGGGCGCCGAACGACAGTCCGCGGGCAGCGGCCTCCTGCACAGCGGCGACGACCTCGGGGTGGGCGTGCCCGAGCAGCGCGGGGCCCCACGAGGCGACCAGATCGACGTACTCCACGCCGGCGGCGTCCGTCACGCGGGCGCCGTGCGCCGACGCGAGGAACCGCGGCGTTCCGCCGACCGAACCGTACGCCCGCACCGGCGAATTCACACCACCGGGGATCACCGCACGGGCAGCGGAGAACAGGTCGTCATTGCGGTCAGTCACAGCACACTCCTCGGACGTCGCACGGCAGGCACCGGCATCTTCCAGGCTAGCCCGGGTGCCTGGGCACCGGACTCAGGTGCACGCGGTCGCCCGGCGACGGAAGCGGATCGCGAACAGTCAGCCGCGCAGCCAGCGCGCGGCCTCGGTCGCCCAGTACGAGAGCACGGCGTCCGCGCCCGCCCGGCGGATCGACAGCAACGACTCCAGGATCGACGCGCGACGATCGATCCAGCCGTTTGCCGCAGCCGCCTCGATCATCGCGTACTCACCGGACACCTGGTACGCCCACACGGGCACGTGCACGGTGTCGCGCACTTCGCGCAGCACATCGAGGAAGGCCATCGCCGGCTTGACCATGACGATGTCGGCTCCCTCCTGCTCGTCTACGACGGCCTCGCGCACACCCTCTCGGCGGTTGCCCGGATCGAGCTGATACGTGCGGCGGTCGCCGCGCAGCTGCGAGTCCACCGCCTCGCGGAACGGACCGTAGAACGCGCTCGCATACTTCGCGGCGTACGCCAGAAGCAGCGTGTCGGTGAACCCCTCCGCGTCGAGCGCCTGTCGGATCACGGCGACCTGGCCGTCCATCATCCCGGAGAGGCCGAGCAGCTGCGAGCCGGCGCGTGCCTGCGAGAGAGCCATCGACGTGTACCGCTCGAGGGTGGCGTCGTTGTCCACCGAGCCGTCCGCCGCGAGCACGCCGCAGTGTCCGTGATCCGTGAACTCGTCGAGGCACAGGTCGGTCTGCACGACCAGCGCGTCGCCGACCTCCGCGGCCAGCGCCTCGGTAGCCACGTTGAGAACGCCCTTCGGGTCGTCCGCTCCCGATCCGCGCGCGTCGCGCACCGCCGGGACGCCGAACAGCATCACGCCGCCGACACCGGCCTCCGCGGCATCCGTCGCGGCCGCCCGGAGGGAATCCAGCGAGTGCTGAGCGACCCCGGGCATGGAACCGATCGGCTGCGCCTCGGTCAGCCCCTCGCGAACGAACAGCGGGAGCACGAGCTGGCGCGGCTCCACGGAGGTCTCACGAACGAGACCGCGCATCGCCGGCGACTGACGCAGCCGGCGCATCCTCACATCGGGAAAGCTCATGGCGCCAACTCGTCCGCCGCGTGCGGAAGCGTGAAGCTCGACACGGCCTCGATCAGGGCATCCACCGTCTGCCGGTCTGCGATGACCGTGATCGGAAGGCCGGCCTTGTCGGCATCCCGCGCTGTACGCGGCCCGATCGCCGCGAGCAGTGTGTCGTCGGGGATCTCAGGGAACTGCTCGCGCACCTGGGCGGCGACCGACCCGCTCGTGATGAGGATCGCGTTGATGCGCCCGTTCTCGACATCGCGCTTGATGCGATCGGTGACCGGCACACCCACCGTGCGGTACGCGACGACGCTGTCGACATCGTGTCCCGCCTCCTGCAGCAACACGCTCAGCACCGGCTTCGCGATCTCGCTGCGCAGGGCGAGGATGCGGCGCGGCGCGGTCTCGAGCGCGATCAGCTGCTCCGCCATCCCCTCCGCGGAGTTGTCCTGGTCGGGGACGAGCGCGACCTCATATCCGACCGCCTGCAGAGCGGCGGCGGTCGTCTCGCCCACCGCGGCGATCTTCGTGCTGCGAGGCACGACGGCGCGATGAGCGAACATCACATCGACGGTCGTCGCGCTCGTGACGGTCAGCCAGTCGTACACGCCGTCGGCGAGCTGAGCGAGCGCCACATCCAGCGCCGCCTGATCGGTCGTCGGCGCGAAGTTGATGAGGGGTGCCACCACGGGAACCGCCCCCTGGGCGCGCAGACTCGCGGCGACGCCATCGCCCCACGGTCCGCCGCGGGGCACGAGGATGCGCCATCCGCTCAGCGGTCGGTCCTGCTTCGAATCAGTCATGAAGAATGCTCTCGGGAGACGAGGTCAGCCGCCCCCTGTTCGAGCAGCCGACGGGCAAGAGTCAACCCGAGCTCGCGCGCTGCGTGCATCGGGTCTGCGCCATCGGCAGCATCCGCACCATTGCCACTGCCGTTCCGACGAATATACTCCCCGTTCAGCGACTCGGTGACGTCGAGCCCGATCCGGCGGTCGCCGTCGGGCGCATACACGACCGTCCTGACGCGGATCTCGTCGCCGGAGAGGACAGCGTGAGCGGCCATCGGCGCCTGACATCCGGCATCCAGACCCTCGAGCACCGCGCGCTCGACGGTCACCGCGAGTCTCGTGTCGAGATCGTCGAGGGCGCCGAGTGCCTCGAGCAGCTCGGTCGGAGCATCCGATCGCGTCTCCACCGCAAGAGCGCCCTGCCCCGGTGCCGTCGGCCATTCCGCGAGACCGAGCTCCTCGCGATGCAACGGGGAGTCGCTGCCCAGCCGCGTCAAGCCCGCCGCAGCGAGGATCACGGCATCCAGCTCGCCCGACTCCACCCTCGCGAGCCGCGAATCGACGTTTCCGCGGATGTCGACGACCTGCGCATGCGGAGCGCGGATGCCGACCTGCGCGATGCGACGCGGCGAACCGGTGCCGACGGTGCTGCCGGAGCGGAGCTCGTGCAGAGGCGTACCCCCGCGGGTGATGGCGACGTCGCGCGCGTCGACGCGCGGCGGAGTCGCCGCGATGGTCAGCCCCTCGGGGATCGCCGTGGGGAGGTCCTTGAGCGAGTGCACCAGGAAGTCGCACTCACCGGCGAGAAGCGCCTCGCGCAGCCGAGTGGCGAAGATGCCCTGGCCGCCGATCTCCGACAGAGACGCACGGTTCGTGTCGCCCTCGCTCGTGATCGGCACGAGCTCGACGCGGCGACCCGACACCTTCTCGAGGGCGGCGGCGACGTGACCGGACTGCGCCTGTGCGAGCGCGCTGCGGCGGGTGCCCAGCCGGATCGGGGAGGACAGCGAAGACGAAGTGCTCATGGGAGTCCTACTGCAGCACGTCCGCGATCTCGTCGAAGCGGAGACGGCGGCCGGTGTAGAAGGGCACCTCCTCCTTCACGTAGAGACGCGCGTCGGTGTAACGCAGGTCGCGCATCATGTCGACGAGGTCCGTGACGTCGTCGGCCTCCATCGGCAGGATCCACTCATAGTCGCCGAGCGCGAACGCGGCGACCGTGTTCGCGATGACCCCTGTGAACGCGGCACCCTTGCGGCCGTGGTCGGCGAGCATCGCGCGGCGCTCGCCCTCCGGCGCCAGGTACCACTCCGGCGTGCGCACGAACGGGTACAGGCACAGCCAGTCCTTCGGCTCGACACCGCGCAGGAATCCCGGCACGTGAGAGCGGTTGAACTCGGCGTCGCGATGCACGCCCATGACGTTCCACACCGGCAGCAGCGAGCGGAGCAGCTCTGTCCGACGCAGACGACGCAGGGCCCGCTGCAGCTCCTCGGCGGTGTCGCCGTGCAGCCACACCATCAGGTCAGCGTCCGCCTTCAGCCCGGAGACGTCGTAGAAGCCGCGGACCGTGACTCCGGAGTCCTCGATGTACGACACGATCGTCTCGAGTTCGGTGGAGTCGGCCTCGGTCACCGGGGCGTCAGGGTTGCGTCGCCACACGGCCCACAGAGTGAAGCCGGACGGATTCTCTTGGTGCTCAACGGACATGGATCCAGTCTGCCCTCTTTTGCGGAGTGGTGGCGAACGCGCGGGTCACGCCCGGCGGGCAGAGCGGGGGGGTCAGCGCGAGACAGTCCTGGCGATGACCCAGACGGCGCCACCCACGACCGCAGCCACGGCGACCGCGGCTGCCATTGCGGCCACCGGATTGCGGTCGGCGAACACGCGCGCCTTCGCCACGGCGCGCTTCGACGCCCTGTCGATGCGCCTGGGGAAGTTGCCCTTGACCTCGATCGCGGCGAGGGCGGCCTTGAGCTCCGCGCGCGCGGACTCACGTGCGTCGACGATCCCCGCGGGGACGGCGGTCTTCGGCAGCGTGTCCATGGTGGGCGCCGTCCGGCGCCGGGAGATCTCAGAGTCGGTCATCGCCGGCTTCCTTCACGATTCGGATGTCGTCGCCGACCGCCTGCGCGGGGTTCTGGCGACGGAGCACCTTGCGGAACTTCAGGATGCCGAGCAGTGCGAAGAACAGCACGGCGAGGATCAGGATGCCGAGCACGGCGAGCGCCGACAGCCACACCGGCCACCACGACGAGAGTCCGGCGATCGCGAAAGTGAGGATGACGGGAACCGCCCAGAACAGGAAGAACAGCGCGACGAGGAACCAGACCGAGCCGACCCCAGCGTCCTTGGCCGTCTTCGAGATCCACACCTTCGCCGCGTCGATCTCGGCCTTGACGAGGTTGCCGATGAGCTCGGGCAGGTCGCCGATCAGTGACAGCAGGCTGTCCTCGGCGCGATCGCGGTATCCGCGAGGCACGTCAGCTCCCGGTCTTCGCAGACGTCGACGAAGATGCCGGCTTCTTGGCAGCGGGCTTCTGAGCGGGCTTCGACGCCTCACCCTTGGCCTCCTCCACCGCGTCCTCGGTGGCGTCGACGACGTCTTCCGCAGCCTTGCGGCCCGCCGCGACGGCGGAGTCGAGGCGCTGGCCGGCGGTGCCGTTGCCGCTCGCCGACTTCACGACCTTCTGAACGCCGTTCCACACCGCACCGGGGATGGCTGCAGCCTTGTCGCCGACGAAGTCCTTGACCTTCTCGACCTGTTCCTGCACCGGCTCCTGGTTCCAGACCTTCAGCCACTGCGTCTTGATCTGCTCGTAGCGGTCGCGCCCCGCGCGTGTTCCGAGCACGTATCCCACGCCGAGTCCTACGACGAGTCCGATCTTCCCCTTCATGGGGTCTCCTCACGTTGTTCCGGTGTGAACGCCCGAAGGCGAACCGGCGGCTCGGCGCCGCCTGACAGGTGACCAGCGTAACGCCGTATGCCGTTTTCGGCATCTATAGCGGGGAGGGTTGACAGATCGCCTTCGAGCGGTCACGAAACGGCTTCGAGACTCCGCGACGACACGGCTCAGTCCCAGAGCAGCGCGCGGCGGAGGCGGTCGGCTTCGCCGGCGGCATCCGGCACGACCTGCGCAAGACCCGTGCCCGCGAGCCAGGCGCCCACCGCGGCGAGGCCGGGCACGGCCTGCACTGCGGCGCGTGCGGCCTCTCGGCGTTCGCCGGAGCCGATGATCGAGGCGGGCTGCGACTGCACGAACCGGGACCGGTGCGCCGCCATGAGGTCATCGTCACGCAGCGGGACGCCGAGCAGCGCCGCCGCCTCGCGGAGCGCCAGCCGGGCGGCCCCGTCGTCATCGAGTGCGGTGGTCGCGGCAGGCTCACCCTGGGCGCCGAAAGACACCCGCACGACGTGGCGGTCTCCGGCGGCCTGACGCACCCACTCCCACTTCGCCGTCGAGTGCGTCAGCGCCTTCGCGGTATGACTGCCCGGCACCGTGAGCACCCCCGTGCCGCGAGGAGCGCCGGTGAGGGCCGACGGCCGGAGCAGCAGCGTCACGATCTCGATCTCGGGGGCGGTCGCCGTCTCGGTCGTCGCGAGTCCGGGCGCGGCGACGGCGAGCAGCTCGCGCGCCACCGACTCCGAGGTCGCGACGATGACGCCGTCGGCGGTGAGCTCGGCGAGATCGGCCTGCACAGCGGCATCCGCGTCGGTCCGCACCGCCCAGGCGTCGCCGTCACGCGCGACATCGGTGACCCGGATGCCCGTGTGCACGGCCCCACCCAGCTTCTCGATGTCGGCCACGAGCGCCTCGGACAGCACCGACATGCCGCCGACGAGCCCCTCGACAGCCGCCCCGGGCGTCTGCGCCTTCGCAGCTCTCGCTGCACCTTCGTCGCGAAGCGCCTGCACGGCACCCGAGAGGGAGCCGACGCTCGTGAGGGCCGCGTTCAGCCCGGGCGCCGCGACGTCGACGTCGACATCGTCCGGCGACGCCGAGTACACACCGGTCGTGACGGGAGCGACGAGACGATCCCGCACCTTGACGCCCATGCGCGACGCGACCAGCTTGCCGAGACTGTGACTATGCCCGATCGTCAGCGGGGGGCGGACGCGGTCGAGATATGCGCGCCACACGCCCGACCACCCGATCACGCGACGCACGTCGTCCTGGAAGGGGTTGCTCGGGATGCCGAGGATGCCGCCGGCCGGAAGCGGCGCAGCGCCGACTCCGGGGATTCCGGACACCCAGGCCCCTCCCGCCGCGGGCGTCACGATGCGCTCGGCCAGACCGAGCTCGGTCACCAGCGCCCGCACGTGCCCGCCACGCGTGGCATAGCTCTCGGCACCCGCGTCCAGCACCACACCGTCGAGCTCCGCCCGGCGGATCGCGCCGCCGACCGCATCCGACGCCTCCAACAGCGTGACGCGCATGCCGACCTTGACGCACTCGCGGGCCGCGATGAGTCCGCCGACGCCGCCGCCGATCACGACGACATGGCGGTGCGATGCGCGTTCGGCCAGTTCCGCGGGTTCGGGATGGGGTGTCTGATCCGAGGGGGCGGGCTCGTGGCTCATGCCTTCAATCCTCCCACCGCCGCCTGAGCGACCCGTCCGCGAGGGCCGTGGATTCACGCCTCGGCCGGTGCGACCTCACCCCGCCCTGATCCGCGCTTGCGGATCTCGCGCAGCACGATCTGCTCCGGGCACACGGTCGAGAGGAAGTCGCCGACCGACAGTGCGAGCCGTTCGCCGACCAGCGAGTAGAGGATGCGGTTCGCGTCGCGCCGTTCGGTGACGAGGCCCGCCTGACGCAGCACCGAGAGGTGCCGCGAGATGGTGGGACCGCTGGCCGAGAATCGCGAGGCGATCTCGCCGGCCGCGAGCTCGCCTTCCTTCAGATCCTGCAGGATCTGTCGGCGCGTCGGGTGTGCCAGCGCGGCGAAGATGTCGGACGCGCTATCTGTCATGGTTGCAATATAGCACTCCTGCTAGATAGTGTTTAGCCCAAGAGCTAATGAGCGAAGGAGTGCATCATGCGAGTCGCCATCACAGGAGGCACCGGATTCGTCGGACGCCACCTCGCCGAGCGCCTGCCGGACGCGGTCGTCGTGTCTCGTCGCACCGGAGTCGAGATCGACGACGTCGATGCTCTCGCGGCGGCGTTCGCAGGGTGCGAGGTCGTCGCCCACTGCGCCGGGATCAACCGGGAGATCGGCGATCAGACGTTCCGTCGCGTGCACGTCGACGGCACCCGCGCGGTGGTCGAAGGCGCTCGACGGGCGGGCGTGCGCCGCATCGTGATGGTGAGCTTCCTCCGGGCCCGCCCGGACTGCGGCTCCGGGTACCACGAGACGAAATGGGAGGCGGAGGAGATCATCCGCGGATCCGGCATCCCGCACACGATCCTCAAGTTCGGGATGATCTACGGCCCCGGTGATCACATGGTCGATCACGTCACGCGAGCCGTGCGGAGCCTGCCGATGTTCTGGACAGTCGGATTCCGGGAGCGCACGGCTCGTCCCGTGCCGCTCGACGACGCCGTCGATGTGCTCACGGCCGCCATCGAGGGCCGCATCGCGGAGCCGACCGTCGCCGTGATGGGCGCCGACGAGGTGACGCTCGGCGAAGCCATCCGTCGTATCGCCCGCGTCGCGGGACGACGACCGGCGTACGTACCCGTCCCGCCGTGGATGATCCGGATCCTCGCGCAGCTCGTCGAATGGGTCATGGTCGTGCCGCTCGTCGCCAAGGCGCAGGCGCGGATGCTGACAGAGGGCGTGAGCGAGGCGGCACCGCCCGCGCCCGAGCTGCCCCCCGACATCCGCCCCTCCCGCTCCTTCACCGACGAGCGGATCCGCGCGGCCATGCCCGACGGGCGCTTCACGCTCGACGACCTGCGGATCGTCCGCCGGCTGCGCGGCTCTGCTCGAGCGACGAGCTAGCGTCGCGATCAGAGCGAGTGGGCGAGCTCCACGATGCGGGTGAGCTGGTCGGGATCGGTCTCCGGCGGCACCCCGTGTCCGAGGTTCAGGATGTGGCCGCGCGCAGCGCGACCGCGCTCGACCACGTCGCGGACGTGCGCCTCGAGCACCGGCCACGGCGCCGACAGGAGAGCAGGATCGATGTTGCCCTGCAGCGAGGTGTCGGACCCGACCAGTGCGGCCGCCTCGTCCAACGGCATCCGCCAGTCGACGCCCACCCCGTCGGCGATGCCGCCGAGGCGCATGTCAGCGAGGAACGGACCGGTGCCGACGCCGAAATGGATGGTCGGGATGCCGATGCCATCCAGCGCGGTGCGTGAGTGCGGGGCCACGAAGGCGAGGTAGTCGGCGCGGCTCAACGAACCGGCCCAGGAGTCGAAGAGCTGGACGACGGAGGCCCCGGCGTCGCGCTGGACTTCGAGGAACCGGCGGGAGACGCGGGCCAGCCAGCCCGCGAGGCGGTTCCAGGCATCGGGATCGGCGTGCATCATCGCCCTGGCTCGCAGGTGCTCCTTCGACGGTCCGCCCTCGACGAGGTAGGCGGCGAGGGTGAAGGGTGCTCCGGCGAAGCCGATCAGGGGCGTCTCGCCCAGTTCGGAGGTGACGATGCGGACCGCCTCGGCGACGGCGTCGCCGTCGAGTGACGCCGGGTCGATCGCGGTGATGCGGTCGACGTCAGCCGCGGTTCGGATGGGGTTCGCGAAGACCGGGCCACGACCGGGCTCGATCTCGACGTCGACACCGGCGAGGCGCAGCGGGATCACGATGTCGCTGAAGAACACAGCCGCGTCGACGCCGTGTCGACGCACCGGCTGGAGCGTGATCTCGGCGGCGAGGTCGGGCGTGAGGCAGGCGTCGAGCATCCTCGTCCCCACCCGGAGTTCGCGGTACTCGGGGAGCGACCGACCCGCCTGCCGCATGAACCAGACGGGGGTGCGATCGGGGCGGGGACCGGTGAGGGCGCGCACCAGGGGGGCGTCGGAGAGGGCCATGCATCCATCCTCCCATCCCCTGCGACGGCCGACCTGTGCGCGGGGAGGGGTAGACTGATGAGGTGCTGCTGTGTGTCACGGCGAGTCACAAGACCGCCTCCTTCGAACTGCTCGAACGCTTGAGCCGCACCCCCGACGACGTCGCCTCCACCGTGGTGGACACTGCGTCGTGCGTGCAGGGTGCGGTCGTCCTCGCGACGTGCAACCGGTTCGAGGCGTACGTGGAGATGGACGAGCCCGTCACGGCGGCCGGCGCCATCGGCGTCGAGGCCGTGCTCGAAGCGGTCGAGTCGGCCACCGGCATCAGCACCTCCGAACTCGACGGCGCCTACGAGGTGCACTCGGGACGCCGCGTCGCCGAGCACCTCTTCTCCGTCGCCTCCGGGCTCGAATCGGTCGTGTCCGGCGAGGGCGAGATCGCCGGCCAGGTCCGCCGGGCTCTCAAGGCCGCCCGCAAGGAGGGGACCACCTCCCCCGAGCTGGAGCGCCTCTTCCAGCGAGCGAGCCAGGCCCAGCGCAAGGTCAAGAACGTCACAGCGCTCGGCCGCGCCGGCCGATCGCTCGTGCGTCTGGCTCTCGAGCTCGCCGACAGTCGTATCGCCGACTGGTCGGCCGAGCGCGTGCTGCTCGTCGGAACCGGCGCCTACGCCGCCGTCACCCTCGCCACGCTTCGCGAGCGCGGCGCCGTCGACATCTCCGTCTACTCGCCCTCCGGCCGTGCGGAGAAGTTCGCCGCAAAGCACGGCATCCGGCCCGTCGCTGCGGCCGACTACGCACGCACCGCTGCGCACTCGAGCCTGCTCATCACCTGCACCACGGCGACCGAGCCCGTGCTGACGCCCGCGCACCTGCAGGCGCCGGCAGGTATGGCCGCAGCCGGTTGCCCGGTCGGCTCGCACAGCCAGTTGGTCATCGACCTCGGCATGCCGCGGAATGTCGACCCCGCCGTCGCCTCGCTCGAGGGCGTGGCACTGCTCGACCTCGAGACCATCAGCCTGCACGCGCCTCTGGAGGAACTGCAGGCGACGGATGCCGCGCGCACCGTCGTCCGCGAAGCCGCCGACACGTTCCACGTCGTCGGCAGTCGGCAGAGCGTGACGCCGTCGGTCATCGCCCTGCGGTCGCACATCTTCGCTCTGCTCGACTCCGAGATCGAACGCGCCCGCGCCCGCGGAGACGAAGACGGCAAAGTCGAGCAGGCGCTCCGCCACCTCACCGGAGTGCTGCTGCACACGCCGACCGCTCGGGCGCACGAACTCGCCGCGTCGGGCCGCGCGGACGACTTCGCGGTCGCTCTCGAAACGCTGTACGGCATCGAGCCGGTGCAGCCCGCGCAATCGGCGTTCGACGACGACGCGGCAACCGCCTGACCGCTTCTGCACAGAGTCCGCTTTCGCGGATTCTCCACAGCCGGCGCGCTCGCGCGCCGTTCGAGGTCTCGCGCCATCCGGATGCTTCATATCGTCGCACCCATGACAAGCGCGGCCGATCCGCGCAGACTGGGAGGATGCTCGTGTCGCCGGACCTGATCGGGATCATCGTCTCCCTCGCCGCTTTCTGCGCGACCGTGCTCGGCAGCGTCCGCATCATGCTCGCGCGGCAGACAGCCGCTCTCGAAGATCGCTTCAACCGCATCGACGGACGGTTCGAGAAGGTCGACGGCTGGTTCGAGAAGATCGACGCGCGGTTCGAGAAGATCGACGCGCGGTTCGAGAAGGTCGACGAGCGGTTCGAGAAGATCGACGCGCGGTTCCTGCATCTCGAGGAGAAGTTCGACGACAGGTTCGTGCGCATCGAGGAGGAACTCTCCCAGGTGAAGGTGGCGATCGCTCGTCTCGAAGGCCCCCTTCCCCGACTGCAGAGACTCTGACCGGGCTACTCGGCGAGCTTCGGATCGCCCTGCCACACTGGAACCATGGCTCTTCACATCACCGGAGACACCGCCGCCGACGCTCTCCTCACCGACAACCCCCTCGCCCTGCTCGTCGGCATGCTGCTCGACCAGCAGGTGCCGATGGAGACCGCCTTCGCCGGTCCCCTCAAGATCGAGCAGCGCACGGGCGCGGCGGATGCCGCCTCGATCGCGCACATGGACCCCGACGAGTTCCTGGAGGCCTTCAAGGCGACGCCCGCCGTGCACCGCTTCCCCGGTTCGATGGCGACGCGGGTGCAGACCCTGTGTCAGGACCTCGTCGACAACTGGGGCGGCGACGCGGCGGCACTGTGGACCGAGGGAGACCCCGACGGCCCGGAAGTGCTGAAGCGGCTGAAGGCCCTGCCCGGATTCGGCGAGCAGAAGGCCAAGATCTTCCTGGCGCTGCTCGGAAAGCAGTACGGCTTCACCGGAGCGGGATGGCGCGAAGCCGCAGGCGCCTACGGTGAGGACGGCTCTTTCCGCAGCGTCGCCGACATCGTCTCACCCGAGTCGCTGGCCAAGGTCCGTGAGCACAAGAAGGCCATGAAGGCCGCCGCCAAGGCGGCCAAGCAATGAAACCCACGGGCGACGATGTCGCCGGACTGATCGCGCGAGCGAAGCCGGCGATCCGGCGACGGGATGCCGAGACTCTCACCGCCCTCATGCGGGAGGTTTCGGGACGAGAACCGCAGACCTGGGGCACGATCATCGGGTTCGGCTCCTGCCACTACCGCTACCCCACCGGGACGCAGGGCGACAGCGGGCTCCTCGGCTTCGCACCGAGGGCGGGAGCGACGACGATCTATCTGTTCGAAGGCACCGACGCCCATGCCGAGGCGCTGAGCGCGCTCGGGCCGCACACGACCGGTGCAAGCTGCCTCTACATCAAGGACCTGGAGGCGATCGATCTGGACGTCCTGCGCGGCATCCTGGAACGCTCGCTCGCATGGATGGAGGCGGGCGGCTCGACCCAGGCGCAGATCATCGTCACGGGTTAGCCCGAGAGGAACGGTCGGCTCGGACGGCGATCCATCGCCCTCAGCGCAGCACCTCCACCAGCGCCACCCACGACACGACGACGGCCGACACCACGGCCAGGACGCAGCCGACGGCGGCGAGGTACATGCCGCTGGGATGCTGCCACAGCACGGCTGCGCCCGCAGCGAGATACGCGACGATCGGCAGGAATCCGACGACGTATTTGAGCGGCTTCGCACGATCGGCTGGGCTCGGATCGCGCGCGATGAGCCAGGTGGCGTTCGCCTGGAACGCGGCGGCGATCAGCGTCGCGATGATGGTGAGTGCGCCGAACCAGGTGTCGTCTATTCCCGGCACGAGCCCGAGAGCCGACACAGAGAGGGCGAGGAGCAGGGCAGCGATGCCCGCGAGAAGCCGCGCCGTCAGCGTTCGCGACGTGACGATCTCCGAGATGTTGACGCTCGCTGCGACGATGACGAGGCCTGCGAGAGCGGCGGTGGCGCCGACCATCGCGACGTGGAACTCGCTCCACTGCTCGATCACGGACATGGGGTCAGCATAGAACCCCCTCGCATCCGCGGACGCGAGGGGGTTCGTCGACTCCGAGGAACGGCGGGCGAGTCAGGCGCCCTTGAGTCGAGCGGCCAGGTAGTCGTGCAGCTCGTCGATGCCGACGCGCTCCTGAGCCATGGTGTCGCGGTCGCGCACGGTCACGGCCCTGTCGTCGAGCGAGTCGAAGTCGACGGTGACGCAGAAGGGCGTGCCGATCTCGTCCTGACGACGGTAGCGGCGGCCGATCGCGCCGGCGTCGTCGAAGTCGACGGCCCACGAGCCGCGCAACGTGTCGGCGACCTCACGTGCGAGGGGCGACAGGCGCTCGTTGCGGCTCAGCGGCAGCACCGCAGCCTTGACGGGAGCGAGACGCGGGTCGAGCTTCAGGACCGTGCGGACATCGGTGCCGCCCTTGGCGTTGGGCACCTGCTCCTCGACGTAGGCGTCGACGAGGAAGGCCATCATGGCGCGGGTCAGACCGAACGACGGCTCGATCACGAAGGGCGTGTAGCGCTCGCCCGACGCCTGATCGAAGTACGTCAGGCTCTGACCCGACGCCTCGCTGTGGCTCGACAGGTCGTAGTCGGTGCGGTTGGCGACGCCCATGAGCTCGCCCCACTCCTTGCCCTGGAAGCCGAAGCGGTACTCGACGTCGATCGTCCCGGCCGAGTAGTGCGCGCGGTCCTCCTCCGGCACGTCGAACTGGCGCATGTTCTCGGGGTCGATGCCGAGGTCGATGAACCAGTTCCAGCATGCCTCGACCCAGTGGTCGAACCACTGCGGCGCCTCGGCCGGAGGGGTGAAGAACTCGATCTCCATCTGCTCGAACTCGCGCGTGCGGAAGATGAAGTTTCCCGGCGTGATCTCGTTGCGGAACGCCTTGCCGACCTGGCCTATGCCGAACGGCGGCTTCTTGCGGCTCGCCGTCAGCACGTTCGAGAAGTTCACGAAGATGCCCTGCGCGGTCTCCGGACGCAGGTAGTACAGGCCCGACTCGTCGTCGACGACGCCGAGGTAGGTCTTCACGAGCCCCGAGAAGTCCTTCGGCTCGGTGTACTGACCCTTGGTGCCGCAGTTCGGGCAGGGGACGTCGGCGAGGCCGTTCTCGGCCTTGCGACCCTTGCGCGCTTCGAAGTCCTCGATGAGGTTGTCGGCGCGGAAGCGCTTGTGGCAGTGCAGGCACTCGACAAGCGGGTCACTGAACGTCGCGACGTGACCAGACGCCTCCCACACGCGCTTGGGCAGGATGATGCTCGAGTCGAGACCGACCATGTCGCCGCGTCCGCGCACGAACGTCTGCCACCACTGCCGGCGGATGTTCTCCTTGAGCTCCGTGCCGAGGGGTCCGTAGTCCCAGGCCGACCGCGAGCCGCCGTAGATCTCACCCGCCTGGAAGACGAACCCGCGGTGGCGGGCAAGGGCGATGACCTTGTCGAGACGGGACTGTTCGGCCACGGTGGCTCCAATGGTCGGATGCGGTGGAGAAAGCCCGTGAGCACGGGCACTCCAATCTTATCCGCGCCGGATTATGCCCGTGTGAACAGGTACCCGCGCTCCACGTCGAAGCCCGCGATCTGCAGGCCGCTGCCGAGCAGCCCCTCCATCTGCGCTCGCAGTCGCGTGCGCCACTCGTGGGCGGCGGCGGGGTCGGAGTCACGCATCGCCTCGATGTCGGTCGGGATCTCGAGCGTCTCGACCACGAGCTCGGATGCCGGCGGCTTGGCGATGTCGGCGAGCGCCCACTCCACGTCGAGGCGGTCGCTCTCGTCTCCGGCATCCCCTCCGCCGAAGATCCCGTACCGGTTCACCGAGTAACCGGTCACCCGGGCGCCGAGCACGGAGAGGAAGAAGTGCGCGTTTCGCGCGACGAGCGGGTCGTAGGTCCAGGTGATGCGGCCGACGTCGCGCGAGAACGCCCACTGTCGCTGGTGCTCCTTGAGCTCCCGCCCCCAGCCGCGTCCGCGGTACTCGGGCAGGAGAGCCGTGATGTGCGAGTGCATCGCGCGGCGTGCCGGGGCGCCGAAGAACGCGATCGACGCACCGACCATCCGCTCCTCGCCGCCCTCTCCGTCGAAGAGTCCGACGACGTAGTTGCCGGACTGCTGCAGCGCGCGCAGCGTCCCGGCGTCGATGACGCGCTCGGGGCCGCGGATGGAATCCAGCAGGCTCTGCGCGTCGATGATGAGTTCTACGGTGTCGAGGTCACGGATGGTTCGCACGCCACCAGTCTGCCCCTCTCCGGCGCGATAGCGGAATCCGACGCCCGGGGGAAGACGCTGCCGAGGCCTCGGCCCCGGGCGTACCGTAGGGGAATGGCGACACGAGACACGGCGACGACGGCGTCCGACACCCGGTTCTTCGGCCAGCCGTGGGCGCTGGTTCACATCTTCGGCGTGGAGATGTGGGAGCGCTTCAGCTTCTACGGCATGCAGGGCATCCTGCTCATCTACCTCTACTTCTCCGTCACCGAGGGCGGGCTCGGATTGTCGAAGGCGGTCGCCGGCGGAATCGTCGGCGCGTACGGCGGCTCCGTCTACCTGGCGACGATCCTGGGGGCGTGGATCGCCGACCGCATGCTCGGCTCTGAGCGCGTGCTGTTCCTCAGTGCGATCGTGATCGTCGCCGGCCACGTGGCTCTCGCGCTCCTGCCCGGCTTCCTGGGTGTCGGCGTCGGTCTCGTGCTCGTCGCCCTCGGCTCCGGCGGACTCAAGGCCAACGCGACCTCGGTGGTCGGCACGCTCTACAGCGCCGACGACGTCCGTCGCGACGCCGGTTTCTCGCTGTTCTATCTCGGCATCAACCTCGGCGCGTTCCTCGGACCGATCCTCACCGGCATCCTGCAGTCGACCCTCGGCTTCCACTACGGGTTCGGTCTCGCGGCGATCGGCATGACGCTCGGGCTCGTGCAGTACTCCTTCGGACGCAAGGCCCTGCCCGACGAGGCGCGGCGCGTACCCAACCCGCTCCCGCGTCGCCGCTACCCGCTCGTGGCGGTCATCGCTGTGGCGGCGGTCGTCGCCGTCGCGGCGCTCGTGCTGCTCGGGGTCATCAAGGCCGACAACCTCTCGACGATCGTCATCATCGGCACGGTCGTCGCAGCGATCGCCTACTTCGCCGTCATCCTCGGCAGCCGCCGGATCGACGCCACCGAGCGCTCGCGGGTCTGGGCCTTCCTGCCGCTGTTCATCACGAGCGTCGCATTCTGGTCGCTCTACCAGCAGCAGTTCACGGTGCTCACGGTGTACTCCGACGAGCGCCTCGACCGGAACCTCTTCGGCTTCGAGATGCCCGTGTCGTGGGTGCAGTCGATCAACCCGGTCTTCATCATCATCCTGTCCGGAATCTTCGCGGCGATCTGGACCCGGCTCGGGAAGCGCCAGCCGTCGACGCCGGTCAAATTCGCCTTCGGCGCGATGATCATGGGCGCCGCGTTCCTGCTGTTCCTGTTCTTCGCGAACGGCAGCGCGAACTCCACGCCGCTGCTCGCGATCGTCGGCATCCTGCTCGTCTTCACCATCGCCGAGCTGCTCATCTCGCCGGTCGGGCTGTCGGTGACCACGAAGCTCGCGCCGAAGGTCTTCCACACGCAGATGGTGGCGCTGTTCTTCCTCTCGGTCGCGCTGGGCACGGCGATCTCGGGGTGGCTCGTGCGCTTCTACGATCCGAAGAACGAGGTGCCCTACTTCTCGATCCTCGGTCTGATCGCCATCGCCGTCGGCGCAGGGCTGCTGCTGTCGGTCAAACCGGTGCTGAAGCTCATGAAGGGCGTCAGCTGAGAGCATCCGTCCGGGCGATCGGGTCCGGGTGGCCAACACCGCCGATAGCCTGAAGGGATGGGAGAGACCGACGATCGCGCGCGCAGGAGACTCTCCCGAAAGGTTCCGCGCTGGGCGATCGTCGCAGTGCTGGCCTTCGCCGGTCTCTGCTCGTCATTCATGTTCACGCTCGTCGTGCCCCTCCAGGCGGAACTCCCCCGCCTGCTGAACGCCTCGCGCGAGGACACCACCTGGGTGGTCACCATCACCCTCCTCGTCGCCGCGGTCGCGACGCCGATCTCCGGACGCCTCGGCGACATGTACGGCAAGCGTCGGGTCGTGATCGTGCTGCTCGGTCTGCTCATCGTCGGCTCGCTGATCGCCGCCCTCTCCGGCTCGATCGTCGGCGTCATCATCGGCCGGGCGCTGCAGGGCGCCGTCACCGGAGTCGTCCCGCTCGGCATCGCGATCATGCGCGACGTGCTGCCGCCGGAGCGCCTCGGCACGGCCGTCGCACTCATGAGCGCGACCATGGGCGTCGGAGGCGCGATCGGGATGCCGGTCGCCGCACTGCTCGCAGAGAACGCCGACTGGCACTGGCTGTTCTGGCTCGCCGCCGGACTCGGCGCCGTCGGTCTCGTGCTCGTGCTGCTCGCCATCCCCGAGGACGTGCTGCGTTTCCCGGGCCGCCTCGACGTGCTCGGCGCCATCGGGCTCGCGATCGGCCTCACCGGCATCCTGCTCTTCGTCTCCCGCGGCGCCGAATGGGGCTGGACGGCCCCGCTGACTCTCGCGAGCATCATCGGCGGCGTCGCCGTGCTGCTGACCTGGGGCTGGTACCAGCTGCGCACAGATGACCCACTGCTCGACCTGCGCGTGGCCGCCCGTCCCGCCGTGCTGTTCACGAACATCGCCGCCATCGGCATGGGCTTCGCGCTGTTCGCCTCGAACGTCACCTTCCCGCAGCTGCTCGAGATGCCGGTCGCGACAGGGTCGGGCTTCGGCCTCGACATGGTGTCGGCGGCGCTCGTGGTCATGCCGGCGGGTCTCGTGATGATGGTCATCTCGCCGCTGTCCGGGTGGCTCGAACGCACCGTCGGACCCCGGCCGCTCTTCACGGTCGGCGCGGTGGCGATCGTGCTCGCCTACGTGTTCGTGCTGCTGTGGTCGAGCGAGGTCTGGCACATCCTCGTGGCCAACCTCCTGATCGGCGTCGGAATCGGCTTCACGTTCGCCGCGATGCCGATGATCATCATGCGCTCCGTGCCTGCGAACGAGACCGGCGCCTCGAACGGTCTCAACGCGCTCTTCCGCTCGGTGGGAACATCGAGCGCCTCCGCGGTCATGGGCGGCGTGCTCGCGGCGATGAGCGTCGACGTCGGTGGGGTGGCGGTGCCCGCCCGCGACGCGTTCGCCGTCTGCTTCTGGCTCGCGATCGCGGCCGGCATCGTCGCGGTCGTGCTGTCGCTGTTCATCCCGCGGCAGCGTGCGACCGAGCAGCACCCGTCGCTTCCGGGTTGATGCCCGAGGGCGGACGGAGTCCCGCTGCGCGTCGCAGCGTTCGCGTCACAGCACCCGCGGGTCGGGGTCACCGGAGCGCGGCGGGCGCAGACGCGTCGGGATCGGCCAGGGCAGCACGTACTGCTGCGTCGGGGGACGGTTGACGTCGCCGAAGTCGTCGATCTTGACCACGATGCGACCGGGTGCGGCCCCGTCGTCTGGCGTGACCTCGAGGATGCGCACCCGCAGCGGTCCGCCCGCCTCGTCGTCGAGCACCCAGGGATCGGCGAGCCAGGCGATCCCCCGGTCGTCGAGAGCAGCCTCGGCGTCGAGCCAATCGGTCGGGTCGGAGCACACCCGACCGAGCACGTCGACAGCGACCCAGGCGTCGCCGGAGGGGCGGATCCAGCCCAGCAGCTCGCCGTCGTCTCGGCGATGCGGGGTCCAGTCGGTGCGCGGCATCCCTCGATGCTAGCGAACCGGTGTCGCCGGGCGCCGGTCGTGCCGGCGGGGGCTAGTGCGTATACTCCATGAGCTCGACCCCGAGCACGCGGAAGGCGTCGTGCGCCCGCAGCCGGTGGGTGATCGAGAGGTCGTCGAAGCACACGATCAGCGAGTAGGCGACGCCCGCGCGCGGGCCCGCGAGCACGCCGGCCTCGGCACGCACACCGCGGTCGCGGCCGGTCTTGTTGATGAACAGCAGGCCGTGCGCGTCGTGGTCGTGGGCGAACGGATCGAGGCCGGTAGAGGCAGCGACCAGGCTGAGGTCCTGGTTGAGGCTGAGCCACTCCGACACCTGAGCGCTCACGGGCGCCCCGACGACCTGCGAGTTCACGAGCGCCGAGAAGAGGCCCGCGAACTCCCTGGCCGAGCCGACCGCGACCTGCGGGGCGTCGTCGGGGCCGCGTTCGTCGCGGAACCGGTCGAGAAGCGCCGTACGGCGCAGGCCGAGGTCCTCGATGCGCTGCCGCACACGGTCATGGCCGACGCGGGTGAGCAGCGCGTTGACGGCGATGGGGTCGCCGGCCGTCGCCGCGAGCACCGCGAGGTCTTCGAGCGGCAGCGCAGGGGCGTGCAGATGACGCCACACCCCCGAGGTCGAGACCGAATCGACCGCCGACCGGTCGACGATCTCGAGCGGGTCGAGCGCACCCGACTCGAACGCCGCAGCGACCTCGATCAGCAGCGGGACGACTCCGAGACCCGCGACCGGCATCGTGACGTGATCGTCGCCGGCCAGCACGTGCACATGACTGTCGAGATCGACGACGTGCACCGAGACCTGGGCGCCCGCGTCCGCGAGCTGCTCCAGTGCCCGGAGCGTCGACGTGAACGAACGGCGCCCCTCGGCAGCGCGCCGCGGCAGGCGGCGTCCCGCTCGCTGGGAGCGGCGCAGCGAGGCCAGAGGAGGCCCATCGAGAGGCTCGGGAGCGCCCACGCGTGATCCTTACAGGGGGTCGGATTGGCGGGATGCCGGGGGCTCGCGGCCTACGGCACGGATATCGTAACCCCCGGGGGTGAGGATGCCCTACAGACGACGATGATCGGTCACGAGAACGTCACATGCCGGACGGCAGGGCACCCCCTCCCGGGGCGATCCGGTCGCGCGGAGCCGCACGACGTGGAAGTCACCAGATGGTGACGCGGGAGTCCTCCGGCAGCCACAGCGCGTCATTCTCCGTCACGCCGAACGCCTGGTAGAACGCGTCGATGTTGCGCACGATCTGGTTGCAGCGGAACTCGTTGGGCGAGTGCGGGTCGATCGTCAGCAGTCGCAGCGTCTCGGCCTCACGGCTCTTCTGCTGCCACACCTGCGCCCAGGACAGCAGCAGCCGCTGCACCCCGGTGAGACCGTCGATGACCGGTGCCTCGGCTCCGCCCAGCGACAGCTCGTAGGCCTTGAGCGCGATGCCGAGACCGCCGAGATCGCCGATGTTCTCGCCGATGGTCAGGGCCCCGTTCACGTGGTGCTCCGCGTCGAGGCCCTCGGGCACCAGCTCGTCGTACTGCGAGATCAGCGCCGCGGTGCGCTCCTCGAATGCCGCGCGGTCGGCATCCGTCCACCAGTCCTCGAGCTTGCCGTCTCCGCCGTACCGGCTGCCCTGGTCGTCGAAGCCGTGGCCGATCTCGTGTCCGATCACGGCACCGATCCCGCCGTAGTTCGCCGCCGCATCGCGCGAGGCGTCGAAGAACGGGTACTGCAGGATCGCCGCCGGGAACACGATCTCGTTCATGAGCGGGTTGTAGTACGCGTTGACCATCTGCGGCGGCATGTACCACTCGGTCCGATCGATGGGTGCACCGACCTTGTCGACGTTGCGGTCGTGTTCGAAGATCGCCGCGCGGCGGACGTTGCCGAGCAGGTCGTCGCGATCGATCGTCAGCGTCGAGTAGTCGCGCCACACCTCGGGGTGACCGATCTTCGGAGTGAAGGCGTCGAGCTTCGCGAGAGCGCGCTCGCGCGTCTCCGCCGTCATCCACTCGAGGTCGGTGATGCTCTGCCGGTACGCCTCGATGAGGTTCGCGACGAGCTCGTCCATCGCCGCCTTCGCCGTCGGCGGGTAGTGCCGCTCGACGTAGACCTTGCCGATCGCCTCGCCCAGCGCCCCCTCCGTGACCGAGACGCCGCGCTTCCACCGCTCGCGGATCGTCGGTACGCCGGTGAGCTCGGTGCCGTAGAAGGAGAAGTTCTCCTGCACGATCTCATCCGTCAGGTACGGCGCGGCGGCGTGCACGACCTGGGCGCGCAGCCAGGCCTTCCAGTCGTCGAGGCGGTCGGCGGTGAGCAGCGTGCCCAGTCCCTCGAGGAAGCTGGGCTGGTAGACGACGGCCTCCGCGAACGCGTCGGGGTTGGTCGGTGCCACGGCCTCGCGCCAGGGCGTGAGGTCGACGCCCACCAGCGACTGGATCTCGTCCCAGGTCTTGAGGTTGTAGGTGGCGACCGCGTCGCGGCTTCGGACGTTGTCCCAGTGGTGCGCGGCGACCTCGCCCTCGAGGGCGATGGAGCGTTCGGCCTGCGTCGCGGCATCCGCGACCCCGGCCAGGGCGAGCAGACGCTCGAGGTGAGCGCGGTAGGCCGCGCGCGTTCCCTCGAAGGTGTCGAGACGGTAGTAGCTCTCGTCGGGCAGCGAGAGCCCCGACTGCACGAGGAACGGCACGTACCGCTCGGGGTTGCCGGGATCGGGCTCGATGTAGAGGCCGATCAGGTGGGCGCGCCCGTCGCGGTCGTACGCGCCGACGGTGCGGAGGAATGCCGAGACGTCATCGATCGCGTCGATCTCGGCGAGCGTGGCGGCCAGAGGCGAGACACCGGCCGCGGCGATGCGCTCGGTGTCCATGAAGCTCGCGAAGAGATCGCCGATCTTCCGGGCGAGGGTGCCCTCCTCGGCATCCTGAGACTCTTCGATGATGGTGCGGACGTCTTTCTCGGCCTGCTCGGCGAGGAGATGGAACGAGCCCCACCGCGCCTTGTCGCCGGGGATCTCGGTGCGCGCGAGCCACGCTCCGTTGACGTGGCGGTACAGATCGTCCTGCGGACGGATGTCGGAGCTGAACTCGGAGGTCTCAAGGCCAGAGGGAAGCACGTCGGTCATGCGACCAGCCTATGCGGGCCGCCGACATCGGCGGCGGGCACGTCGTTCAGTCGGGCCGATCAGCCTTCCGACGAAGGCGGAACCGGCGCCGACGCGGCTCGTCGGATGCGGGCGCGGATGCTGTGGCGGAGCGTGCTGCGCGGCGCTCGCGCCACGCCGCGACCTCGGCATCGACGTCGCGCGGGGCCGTGACCACGGGCGGGCCGCCCTGCAGCTGGCGGCGAGCCTCGATAACCCTCCGGTTGAAGTCCTCGAGCACGGAGCGCACGTCGTCCTCGCGTCCGAGCAGATCGAGCTGGGCGTCGAGCTCGCGATCCTCGGTGCGCAGCATGATCGCGGGTGGGCCGAGCCCCGTGAGGTTCTCGGTCTCGATCTTGCGACGGATCCACCAGTCCGGATCGTGGTGCGCCCCCAGCCCCTCGATCGGCTTGCCCGCACCGGGCAGGTCGTCGAAATCGCCGCGGCGGATCGCGACCTGGATCGCCGACTCGATGAACGCCGCCCGGTCGACAGCCGCGGCTGCGCCGGGAGTCGTGGCGACCCGGGACTCCTCGTCCCCCTCGTCGGCCTGCCTCTGCGCGCGGTACCTCGCCGCGGCCTCGCGTGGATCGGTCATGGCGCACCTCCGTGCCTCCGGTCCTCTCCACCCTAGAACGCGGAGCACGCGCTCGGGCCGGGCGTCGGTGGCACCCCATAGGCTCGGAGGATGACCGGGCGCACCCTCAACCGCGAGATCCTGCGGCTCGCGGTTCCGGCGCTCGGGGCGCTGATCGCCGAGCCCGCCTTCCTCATCGTGGACGCCGCGCTCGTCGGCCACCTCGGGACCACACCGCTCGCCGGTCTCGGCATCGCCGGGGCCGTGCTGCAGACGATCGTCGGCCTCATGGTGTTCCTCGCCTACTCCACGACGCCTGCCGTCGCTCGGCACTTCGGCGCCGGCCGTCCCGGCGACGCCGTCTCGGTCGGCGTGAACGGCATGTGGCTCGCACTCGCTCTGGGCGCGGTGCTCGCCGCCGCGGGTGCTGCGTCGTCCCCCTGGCTCGTGTCGCTGTTCGGTGCGAGCGAGGCCGTCTCCGAGCAGGCAGGCGCGTACCTCGTCGTATCCATGTGGGGTCTCCCCGCGATGCTGATCGTGTTCGCCGCGACCGGCCTGCTGCGCGGGATGCAGGACACGGTGACGCCCCTCTGGATCGCCGGCCTCGGCTTCGGCGCCAACGCGCTGCTCAACGTCGTGTTCATCTACGGTCTCGGCTGGGGCATCGCCGGGTCGGCCGCCGGTACCGTCGTGGCCCAGTGGGGCATGGTCGGCGCGTACGCGCTGGTCGTCCGACGGCTGGCCGCGAAGCATCGGGCGTCGCTGCGCGTGCAGCGCGAGGGTCTCGGACGCACGGCGCGCTCGGGCGGCTGGCTGTTCCTGCGCACCGTGAGCCTGCGCGTCGCGCTGCTCGCGACGGTCGCCGTGGCGACCGGAATCGGCACGTCGGAGCTCGCGGGCTGGCAGATCGTCTTCACGATCTTCTCCGCAGCCGCGTTCGCCCTCGATGCCCTGGCCATCGCCGCGCAGGCCCTCATCGGCAAGGAGCTGGGCGCGGGCGACGAGCAGCAGGTGCACCGGGTCCTGCAGCGCACGGTCGCGTGGGGCGTGTGGTTCGGCGTGATCGTCGGCGCGGTCATCGCGGCGCTCTCGGGGGTGCTGGGCATCGTGTTCACGGGCGACACGGCGATCGCGACCCTGGTGCAGCCGGCGCTGCTCGTGCTCGCGGTGGCGCAGCCCATCGCCGGAGTGGTGTTCGTGCTCGACGGCGTGCTGATGGGGGCGGACGACGCCCGATACCTCGCGATCGCCGGCGGGCTGAACCTCGTGCCCTTCCTCCCTGCCCTCTGGATCATCGCCGCGACCGGAGTGAGCGGCGCGGCCGGGCTGATCTGGCTGGCCGTCGCGTTCTTCGGGGTCTACCTCCTGGCACGTCTGGCCACGCTGGGATGGCGCGTGCGCTCCGGGGGTTGGGTGTCTGCGGGCGCCTGAGCGCAGCATCTCCTCCTGCACATGTCCGCCGCGCACAGCGCCTTCCACACTCCCCGAAGTTTTCCGGGATACAGCGTCCGCACGGCTCGCGCCGCCCCGCATCATCGAGGGACACTGAAGGGATGCTGGGGATGAACGAACCACAGGTGTGGACACTGATCGGCGTCTTCGCGGCGGGGATGTGCGGCACGATCACTCTGATCGTGACGATGTTCGCGCGCATCATGAAGACGGAGTTCGCGAGCGTGCGGAACGAGTTCGCGAGCGTGCGGAACGAGTTCGCGAGCGAGTTCGCGAACGTGCGCACCGAGATCGCGAGCGTGCGCACGGAGATGACTCTCGGCTTCGAGGCCGTTCGCGCGGAATTCCGTGCCGTGCACGGCCGCATCGACACCCTGGATCGCGACGTCAACGCGATCTACCGCCACCTCTTCGGCATCGACCGCAGCTGACCGAGGTCGCCGTCGCCGAGGCCGGGGTCGCCGCTCAGACCGCGTGCCTGCGGCACCACTCGTACATGATCACGGCGGCCGCGGCACTGGCGTTGATGGAGCGCGTCGAGCCGTACTGAGTGATCTCGACGTGAGCGGATGCCGCGGCGAGCGCCTCGTCGGAGAGTCCAGGGCCCTCCTGCCCGAACAGCAGCACGCACCGCGAGGGCAGGTCGGCACGGTCGACCGGCACAGCGCCGTCCACGTTGTCGACCGCGATGATCGGCAGCTCCTGCGTGCGCGCCCATTCGGTGAAGCCCTCCACGTCGTCGTGGTGCACCACATGCTGGTAGCGGTCGGTCACCATGGCGCCGCGCTTGTTCCAGCGTCGGCGGCCGATGATGTGCACCGTGTCGGCCAGGAACGCGTTCGCGCTGCGCACGATCGACCCGATGTTCATGTCGTGCTGCCAGTTCTCGATGGCGACGTGGAACGGGTGCCGACGGGTGTCGAGGTCGGCGACGATGGCCTCCAGGCGCCAGTAGCGGTACCGGTCGATGACGTTCCGGGTGTCGCCGGCGGCGAGCAGGTCGGGATCGTACTGCTCACCCTGCGGCCATGCACCCTCTCCGCCGGGCCAGGGGCCGACGCCGTAGCCCGGCTGGGGCGACGCCCCGTCGTCGGCCGATCCGCGCGGCGCGGGGTGCTCGGAGAGGGGCTGCACGTCCATCACGCCAGGGTATCCCCGCGCTACCGAGTCGATATTTAGGGGCGCCGAAATATCCGCTACGATTTCGGCATGCCTAAAAATGACGTCCTCGAGACGCCGTCGTCGCGCGTGGCCCCGTCCCGCAGCCTGTGGCTGCTGGGCCCCGCCCTCGTCGCCGGAGTCGCGTATCTCGATCCGGGCAACGTCGCGAGCAACATGACCGCAGGTGCCCAATACGGGTACCTGCTCGTCTGGATCGTGGTCGTGGGCAACGTCATGGCCTGGCTCATCCAGTACCTCTCGGCGAAGCTGGGCGTGGTGACCGGGCAGAGCCTGCCCGAGGTGATCGGCACGCGGATGCGACGCGCCTGGGCCCGCCGCGCGTACTGGCTGCAGGCTGAGCTCGTCGCCATGGCCACCGACCTCGCCGAGGTCATCGGCGGAGCCGTCGCCCTCAATCTGCTGTTCGACGTCCCGCTGCTGCTCGGCGGCCTCATCACAGGCGCGGTCTCGATGGTCCTGCTCGGCGTGCAGAGTCGGCGCGGTGCCCGTCCGTTCGAGTTCGTCATCATCGGCCTCATGGCCATCATCACGGTGGGCTTCGTAGCCGGCCTGTTCATCGCTCCTCCCGACGGCGCGGCCGTGGTCGGCGGTCTCGTTCCCCGCTTCGAGGACACGGGCTCGGTGCTCCTCGCCGCCTCCATCCTCGGGGCGACGATCATGCCGCACGCGATCTACGCCCACTCGTCGCTCACCCGCGACCGCTTCGGCTCCGCCACCGCGCACGCGCCGACCGAGGCGGCGCGCACCGAGAGCTCGCGCATCCGTCGTCTGCTCACCGCGACCCGGTGGGACGTCTCGATCGCGATGCTCATCGCAGGGTCGGTGAACCTCAGCATCCTGCTGCTCGCGGCGGCGAATCTCGCCGGCGTCGAGGGGACCGATTCACTCGAAGGAGCGCACGCCGCGCTCGCCGCCGGTCTCGGCCCCGTCGTCGCGACGTTCTTCGCGGTCGGCCTCCTCGCCTCGGGCCTGGCATCGACGTCGGTGGGCGCGTACGCCGGCGCCGAGATCATGCACGGACTGCTGCGCGTGCGGATCCCGCTCCTCGCCCGACGGCTGGTGACGCTGATCCCCGCCCTGGTGATCCTGGGTGCCGGAGTCGACCCGACTCTCGCGCTCGTGCTGAGCCAGGTCGTACTGTCCTTCGGCATCCCGTTCGCGCTCATCCCGCTCGTGGCACTGACCGCCCAGAAGCGCACGCTCGGCGCGTGGGCGAACCGGGGGTGGACGACCGCCGCCGGGGTGATCGCCTCCGTGCTCCTGATCGCGCTCAACGGCGCACTGCTCTGGCTGGTTCTCACAGGAGCTTGAGCCGCCGACCGTGCAGAGCGCTCTGCCGGCTCGCCGCCGACGATTAGGCTCGATGACATGTCTGCCGATTCCGCGCGCCGCACCGTTCGCATCCTCACCTGGATCGGGCTCGCGACCGGCGTCATCAGCGGCCTGCTCGTCGCCTTCCCGAAGGCGCTGCCCGTCGGCGGCCCGTGGGTGCAGCTGGCGCTCGGCGTCGCGACGCTCGTCCTCGCCTTCCGCGCGCGCAAGACCGGCATCGCCGAGGTCGAGGGCTTCGACGGACGGCTCTCGCTGTTCGCGGCCCTGCTCGGGTTCCTCGTGGTCTTCTTCGCGGGTCAGGTGGCCTTCGGCATCCTCGTCGCGGTCGCCAATCCCTGACCTCTGAGCGCCCGAACGGCCTCGCCTAAGCTGGAGCGGTGGCATCCCCGGCAGCAGACGACTACCTGAAGACGGTCTACGCGCACACCGAGTGGCAGGACGCGCCGATCACGCCGTCGGTGCTCGCCGCGAAGCTCGGCATCGCGCCGTCGTCGGTCACGGAGATGGTGAAGAAGCTCGCCGCCGCCGGTCTCGTCTCCCACGTGCCCTACGGGGCGGTGCGATTGACGGATGCCGGAACCCGGCGCGCGCTCGCCATGGTGCGGCGTCACCGACTGATCGAGACGTGGCTCGTACAGGAGTTCGGCTACGGCTGGGACGAGGTGCACGACGAGGCCGAGGTGCTCGAGCACACGATCAGCGACCGCCTGCTCGAGGGCATCGACGAGCGCCTCGGGCGCCCGCGGTTCGACCCCCACGGCGACGCGATCCCGGATGCGGATGGCAACGTCGACCGGGAGCCGTTCGTGCTGCTCGCGGACGCCCCGGCCGGTCACACCGGTCGAGTCCTGCGCGTCGACGACCGCGACCCCGAGCTGCTGCGCGCCCTCGATGCTCTCGGTCTGGTCGTCGCCGCGACGGTCGAGACGACGGCCTCCGGAATCCGCCTCGACGGCGCGGACGTCGAGCTCCCCGATGGAGCAGCCGACGTCGTCTGGCTGACCGCCTAGACCGGTTCGGGCAGCCCGCAGGCTGTCACCTCGCGGCAACACTCGCCCAATAGGCTGTGCACATGGGACACCGCGACGACATCGAGTGCTGGCTGACCGACATGGACGGCGTGCTCGTGCACGAGAACACCGCCATTCCCGGCGCGTCCGAGCTGCTCGCCGGATGGGAGCAGAACGAGATCCCGTACCTGGTCCTCACGAACAACTCGATCTTCACGGCGCGCGACCTGTCCGCCCGGCTCCGGGCCAGCGGCCTCGTCGTGCCGGAGGAGCGCATCTGGACCTCGGCTCTCGCCACGGCGGACTTCCTCAAGCAGCAGCTGCCCGGTGGGTCGGCGTTCGTCATCGGCGAGGCGGGCATCCTCACCGCCCTGCACGAGGCCGGCTTCATCATGACGGAGACGACCCCTGACTTCGTCGTGGTCGGCGAGACGCGCAACTACTCCTTCGAGGCCATCACGAAGGCCATCCGTCACATCATCAACGGCTCGCGCTTCATCGTCACGAACCCCGACGCGACCGGGCCGTCGGCCGACGGCGTGCTTCCGGCGACCGGCGCCATCGCGGCGCTCATCACCAAGGCGACGGGCAAGGAACCCTACGTCGTCGGCAAGCCCAACCCGATGATGTTCCGGTCGGCGCTGAACAAGATCGGCGCCCACTCGAAGAAGACCGGCATGATCGGCGATCGCATGGACACCGACATCGTCGCAGGCATCGAGGCCGGCCTGCACACGGTGCTCGTGATGACCGGCATCAGCGACGAGGCCGAGATCGAGAAGTACCCGTTCCGCCCCGACGAGGTCGTCGACTCGGTCGCCGACCTGCTGCCCACCGTCACCGAGTCGATCCCGACGCTCGACGAGGACTGACGTGGGCGCGCTCGACGACGGCGAACGGATCTCGGCGGCGGATGCCGCGGCCTGGCGCGCGTGGCTCGAGCAGAACCACGACCGCACGGCGGGCGTCTGGCTGCTGAGCGTGCGAGGCCGCTCGACGGGGGTCGGCTATGACGACGCCGTCCGGCAGGCGCTGTGCTTCGGCTGGATCGACGGCCCGGTGCGCACCTTCGACGACACGACCGTCGGACAGTGGTTCAGTCCACGCCGACGAGGCAGCGGATGGGCGGCGACGAACAAGGCCCGCATCGCCGAGCTCGAAGCGACGGGGCAGATGGCGGCGGCGGGGATCCGCGTGCTCGAGGCCGCACGCGCCGACGGGTCGTGGACCGTGCTCGACGGCCCCGAGGCGGGCATCGAGCCGCCGGAGCTCGCGGCGGCTCTGGATGCCGTGCCAGCCGCGCGCGACAATTGGGACGCGTTCCCGAAGTCCGTGAAGAAGTTCGGCCTCACGCACATCGCGATGGCGAAGCGACCGGAGACCCGCGCAGCGCGCATCGCCAAGATCGTCGCGGACGCGGCGGAGGGAAGGCGCCCGTGAACCAGTCCGACCTGCTCTTCCTGACCATCATCGCGATCATGTCGACGTCGCTCATCGTCCTCGTCGTGCAGCTCGTGCGCTCCCGCCGCCGCGGACCCGACGGCGGCGAAGGCGACGGCCGCGCCGGCTGGTGGGAAGGCCCCTGGGACGACGACGACCGCAAGCGCTGACCCGGCGGTCGCACGACTCAGCCCAGCGTGAGACTCCGCACGGACTCCACCGGCTCCGGCATCCGCAGCGGACCCCGTCCGGGCGTGATCGTGCCGAGGATGCGTGCCCCGCGCGCTCCCGTGCCGCCCGGCGTCACCGCAGGCACGCCGTGCATCGTGCACCATCCGATGAGGGCGAACAGGATCGCCTCCTTGCTGTCGACGGGCGCGCCGAGTTCGTCGGCGAGCACGACCTCGACACCCGGGAGCGCGTCGCGGAGCCCCTGCAGCAGGAGAGGGTTGTGGCAGCCGCCGCCGGAGACGGCGAGGAAGCTGATACCCACGGCGCGCACGTCCTGCGCGACCGTGCGCACCGTGAGCTCCGTGAGTGTGCGCACGAGGTCGGGGCCTGAGATCTCGCGCCCCTGCCGGCGTGCCTCGTCGACGTGGGCGCGCACGTATTCGAGGTGGAAGTGCTCCTTGCCCGTGCTCTTCGGCGCCGGAAGCGCGTAGTACGGGTCGGCGAGCAACGCGGCGAGCAGTGGATGGTCGACCGTTCCCGTTCGCGCGATCGCGGCATCCGCGTCGTAGCCGCGCGGGTCGAGTCCCTCGGCGACGACGACCGCGTCGACGAGCGCGTTGGCGGGTCCGATGTCGTAGGCGACGAGACCATCGGGTCCGACCACGGTCATGTTCGCGATGCCTCCGAGGTTCACGGCTGCCGAGACACCCGCACGGTCCCGGAGCAGCAGCTCGTCGAGGAACGACACCAGCGGGGCGCCGTGACCGCCGACGGTGATGTCGCGGACGCGGACGTCCGACACGACCGGAGCACCGACGCGCTCCGCGATCCAGGCCGCCTGGCCGAGCTGCAGGGTGCCGAGCGCATGGTCGCCATCCACCCAGTGGTAGACCGTCTGGCCGTGCGTGCACACGGCGTCGACTCCGCCGACCGCCTCGGATGCGGTTGCGGCGACCTCGGCGAACGCCTGGCCGATCAACGTGTCGAGCTCGCACACTTCGGCCAGCGTGGTCTGCGCGGGAGGGAGGGCGGCGACGAGGCGGGCGCGCAGCGCGGACTCGTACGGGACGCTGTCCTCGTGGAGCACGATGCCGTGCAGAGCGCCCGCCTCCTCACGGAAATCGACGACGGCCACGTCGATGCCGTCGTGCGAGGTGCCGGAGAGCAGTCCGAGTACGCGCATGAGTGTCCTTCCCGCGGCATTGGTTGATCCGAGCCTACGCGGAATTTGTTAAGGATGTAGACGGAACGTCACGGCCTCTCCTGCACATGCCTGGCTCATCATGGGTTCCTCCCCTGCTCGGTCAGGTGAGCCATGGGGCCGCACCGGCGGTCGGCGGGTGCCAGCTAGCATTCTGCGAAACCCGTCAGAGCCTCGTCAGAATAGGAGCATGTTCGTGTCCGCAGAGATCATCGCGGTCGTGCTCAGCGCGGTCGGCATCGTGGTGACACTTGGCACGAGCATGTTCATCGGCTTCGCCTGGTGCGTGCGTCGGACGGATGCGGTCGAACGGAGGCTCAACGACCGGATCGACGAGGTCGAGCGCAAGCTCAGCGCGCGGATCGACGAGGTCGAGCGCAAGCTCAGCGCGCGGATCGACGAGGTCGAGCGCAAACTCAATGACCGGATCGACGACGTCGAGCGCAAGCTCAGCGCGCGGATCGACGAGGTCGAGAGAAGTCTCACCGACCGGATCGACGCGGTGGGACACGAGACCACAGAGGTGAAGGTCGCCGTCGCCCGCCTCGAAGGTCCGGTGCCGCGCCTGCTCACCCGCACCCGCTGACCGGCGCTCCGAGTGCGCGAGTGCGTCAGCGCAGCACGAGCGCGGCGGCTCCGATCAGCGGCCCCTCGTCGCCCAGCCCCGACCGCACCACGCGGGTGCGACGGGAGTACTCGTGCGCGGCGCTCGCTGTCAGAGCCGCCTGCACCAGATCGATGTAGTCGGCCGACACTCGGGAGAACCCGCCGCCGATCGCGACGACATCGAGGTCGACCAGGGTGGCCGCGTCGGCCAGCGCCTGCCCGACGGCCGTGGCCGACCGTTCGATCGCCGCCCGAGCGACCGCGACACCCGCCGCAGCATCCTTGGCGAGATCCTCGCCGGTCGACCCCGTCCAGCCCTGCTGCTGCGCCCACGCGGCACTGGCCGGTCCGGAGGCGATCTCCTCGAGCGTGAGCCCGCCCTCGCGGCGAACCTGGCCGAGGTGCCCGGCGTTGCCGGTCGCCCCCGGGATGTATGCGCCGCCCACGACGAAACCGCCGCCGACACCCGTCGACACGACGATCGACAGCGACGCTCCGGCACCCTGTGTCGCCCCGAGCCACGACTCCGCGAGCGCGAGGGCGCCCCCGTCGTGGCCGAGCACCGTTCGCACGTCGACTCCGCGGATCGCGGATGCCGCAGTGTGCACGGATGCCGCGAGGCCGTAGCCACGCGCGAGCGGCATGTTAACGGGCAGGATCGCGCCGGCGGCGCGGTCGATGGGTCCGGCGCTGCCGACACCGGCGCCGACGAGCTCGGCATCCGCCGGCAGCGGCGCGAGGGCGTGCGAGACGACCGCGGCGACCGCGAGGTCGAGCGAGGCGAAGGTCGCTTCACGACCGGTGGGCTGGCGGCTGCGGCTGCCGTCGACGAGGGTGCCGTCCTCGCGGACGAGGGCGGCCTCCATCTTCGTGCCGCCGATGTCGACGGCGAGCGCGTAGCGGGTCACTGGGGGTCGAGCCCGAGGTCGTCGAGGTCGAAGGCGGCTCGCCATTCGAGCCCCTCGGCTTCGATGGCTGCCTGTGCACCGGTCTTGCGGTCGACGATCACGGCGACAGCGACGACCTCGGCGCCCGCCTTGCGAAGGGCTTCGACCGCCTTGAGCGCGGACTGCCCGGTCGTGGACGTGTCTTCGAGCACGACGACGCGCTTGCCCTTCACGTCGGCACCCTCGATCTGACGGCCTCGGCCGTGGTCCTTCGGCTCCTTGCGCACGACGAAGGCGTCGAGGGGACGATCCGTCGTGACAGAGGCGTGCAGCACCGAGTTCGCGATCGGATCGGCACCAAGGGTCAGCCCGCCGACGGCTGCGACGTCGAGATCGGCGACGAGGTCGAGCATGATCCGTCCGATGGCCGGCGCGGCGCGGTGGTCGAGCGTGAGCTTGCGCATGTCGACGTAGTACGTCGCCTTCTTGCCGCTGGAGAGGGTGAAATCGCCGTGGAACACCGCCTCGTCGGTGATGAGATCGAGGAGTGTCTGGCGGTCTGCGTCGAGTGCGGTCACGGCATCCAGTGTAGGAGGCACGCCCTAGGCTTGACGCATGCGCTTGGCCACCTGGAACGTCAACTCCATCCGCACCCGCGTCACCCGCACCGTCGAGTTCGCCGTCAGAGAAGACATCGACGTGCTGGCGATGCAGGAGATCAAGTGCAAGCCGGAGCAGTTCCCCTACGGCCCGTTCGAAGAGGCCGGGTATCACGTCGAGGTACACGGACTCAATCAGTGGAACGGCGTCGCGATCGCCAGTCGCCTGCCGATCACGGACGTGCGCACCTCCTTCGACGGGATGCCGGGCTTCGCTAAGGGGCACGAGGGACCGGATGCTCCGCTCGAGGCCCGAGCGCTCGGCGTGCTCGTCGACGGCGTACGCGTGTGGAGCCTGTACGTGCCCAACGGCCGTGCGCTCGGAGATCCGCACTACGCCTACAAGCTGCACTGGCTCGAGGAGCTCAAGAAGTCGACGGCCGCCGAACTCGCCGCGAACCCCGATCTGCCGCTCGCGCTGGTCGGCGACTTCAACATCATCCCGTTCGCCGAGGACAACGGCGACCCCGACATCGTCGAGGGCGTCTCCACGCATGTCTCCCCGCCTGAGCGCGCGGCGTTCTTGGCTCTCGCCGACGCCGGTGTGAGCGACGTCGTTCGGCCGCTGCTGCCCGAGGGGTACACGTACTGGGACTACCAGCGCCTCAAATTCCCCCGCAACGAGGGCATTCGCATCGACTTCATCCTCGGCTCGAAGACGCTGGCCGATGCGGTCACCGGCGCGGCGATCCACCGAGAGGAGCGCAAGGGCGAGCAGCCCAGCGACCACGTGCCCGTCGTCGTCGAGCTCGACGGCGGCCGTCTCGGAACGGGAGCCGCTCACGACGACGACGACCTCCCGATGATCTTCTCCTGACGATCGTGTGACCGTGCGCCTCATCGCGACCGATCTCGACGGCACGCTGCTCACGTCCGCCTCGGAGGTGAGCGCACGCACGAGGGCGGCTCTCGATGCGGCGCGGGAGCGCGGTATCCACGTCGTCCCTGTGACCGCCCGGCAGCCCATCGGTCTGCGGGCGATCGCGTCCGGCGCCGGCTTCGACGGCTGGGCGCTGTGCAGCAACGGGGCGTATGCGACGCACCTCACCGAGGGCGGGATGCTGTTCGCCGAGGAGCTGCCGGCCGAGACGATCCGGACGCTGGCTCAGGCGCTGGGCGACAGCATCCCCGATCTGCTGTTCGCGAGCGTACGCGAGGGCGGGGAGTCGTTCGTGGCGCAGCACGGCTACGCAGCGATCGCCGACCTGTCGGATCACAAGCGCGACCCGTCGACGATGGGGGGCGTCGACCTCGCCGAGGTGCTCGACGCTCCGAGCCTGAAACTCGTGATCCGGCATCCGGAACTCGCTCCCGCTGCCGTCTTCGATGCCCTGCGGGGCCTCGGACTGTCCGGCTTCGAGGTCACGCTGTCCGGCGCCCCGTTCGTCGAGGTCATGGCCGAGGGCGTCACCAAGGCGACGGGACTCGCGCGGCTCTGCGAGCACCTCGCGATCGACCGCGCCGATGTCGTGGCTTTCGGCGATGCGCTGAACGACGTCGAGATGCTGCGCTGGGCCGGTCACGGCGTCGCGATGGCGAACGCCCAGGATGCTGTGAAGGATGTCGCCGACGAGACGACCGCCTCGAACGACCACGACGGCGTCGCCCGGGTGATCGAGCGGATGCTCTCGTCACCCTGAGGTTCTACTCCTCTGCGCCCGCCGTCGCCGTGACCGTCATCGTGGCGCGGGCGAGCGTCACACTCGACGC
The DNA here is from genome assembly GCF_023715885.1 of Microbacterium hydrocarbonoxydans. GTDB lineage: Bacteria > Actinomycetota > Actinomycetes > Actinomycetales > Microbacteriaceae > Microbacterium > Microbacterium hydrocarbonoxydans_C. Next base: position 197,987 of record NZ_JAMBOY010000005.1, read on the forward strand.
GAAGAACTGCAGCAGCGGCGACGTCACACGCTGGTCCGCGGGGAACTCCGGCACATCCACGGCGGTGACCGTGATCCGGTACTCGTGGGTGCCGCTCGGCGGGGCCGCACCGATGAACCGGGCGAGGCCGGAATCGTTGGGAACCTGCACCGCTCCGGCGGGGAGACCGGCGCCATCCTCGGTGCCCGCGTTCTCGGGCAACGACGTCACGTGGGCGGGAATGTTCGCGACGGTCCAGTGCCAGAATCCTGAGCCGGTCGGAGCATCGGGGTCGTACACGCTGACGATGAAGCTGTCGGTCTCCTCCGGGAACCCCGCCCAGCTGAGCTGAGGCGACACGTCCCCGCCGCCCGGCACGCCGAAGAGACCCGACCGCTGCGGCAGCGCCAGTTCTTCGCCCTCGTCGACCGTTTCGCTCGTCAGCTCGAACGACGGGACCGGGACGGCCGACGCATCCGTCGCCGCCGACTCGCTGGGACGATCCGCGGGCGGCGTGACAGCACCCGGCGCCGCACAGCCGCCCAGGAGGAGGAGACCCGCGACGCTGAGCGTCGCTGCGAACCGGGGCACGACGCGCGTCGTGGGGATGGAAGTGAATGCCATGGGAGAGCTCCTTGATCGAGTGATCCCGGAGAGTGTCTTCCGGGGACGATCGAGACAACCCGTCATCGCACCGCGGCTCTTCCATATACCGATATAGGACGTTTCGGTTCGCGATTCAGTCCTCGAACGTGTCGACCGCTGGCGTCCGGTCGGTGCGACCGTAGCGGAGGAGCGTCACGCCCTCGGCATCCGTGACCGGGGGCTCGAGCAGCTCGAGCACCGAGGGCAGGGCGTCGTCGCGGAACACCTTCTTGCCGGCCCCGAGCAGGATCGGGTACACCCAGAGGTTGAGCTGGTCGAACAGCCCCTCCGCGAGGAGGGTGTGCACGAAGTCGATGCTGCCGATCACGTGCACCTCGTGGTGGCGGGCGCGCAGCTCGGCGATCTCGCTCGCCAGGTCGGATCCGACCCGGGAGCTGCCCTGCCACTCCAGTGGGAGGTCGGCGTCACGGGTCGCGACGTACTTCGGGACGCGGTCGAACAGTCGCCCGATCTCGCCGGAGGGGCCGTCGGTGTGCTGCGGCCAGTACGCGGCGAAGATGTCGTACGTGCGGCGACCGAGCAGCAGGGCGTCCAAGCCCGCCATGCCCTTCGCGACCTCGACGCCCATTCCCGACGCCGGGTAGCCGGCCTGCCAGCCGCTGAAGGCGAAGCCGCCCGACGTGTCCTCCCCCACGCCGCCCGGGCCCTGGGCCACGCCGTCGAGAGTCGAGAAGAGGTCGATGAGAATGCGTCCGGTCATGATGGTGCTCCTTTGCACGAGGGAAGAGCGGAACTATACGGTGAGGGCTGCGCCGAGCGGCGCGATGTGGAACGTGCGCGCGAACGACTCGAGGTTCGAGACGTCGCCGCGTACGACGGCGAGCACGTCCTGCGCGATCGCTTCATCCGGCGTGATCTCGCCGGCGATCACGCGACGGATGCCGGGGCCGGCGACGATCACGGCATCCGGTTCTCCCTCCGGCTGACGTCCGTCGACGGGTGGCCCGGGCGGAGCAGGTGGCGCGATCTGCGCGACGACGAGATCACCGCCGCGCACCGAAGCGCGGAGCGCGACCTCCCCGACGTGCAGCTCGTACTCGGCGTCGTCCGCGGCATCCGCCTGGAACGCCGTGCGCAGGGCCATGGTGAGCGAGTCGGGCGTGATGACGTCGCCTTCCCCCGGATCTCCCATCGTCTGGAAGCCCCAACGCCCAAGCGCGAGGACGACGGACTCGAGCGCCTGCCCGTACGGGGTGAGCTCGTAGGCGAGACCGCGCCGCAGCGGGATGCGGCGTACGACGCCGCCGTCCTGCAGTTCCGTGAGCCGGGAGGACAGGATGTTGGTGGGAATGCGCGGCAGGCCCTGCTTGAGGTCGGTGTACCGACGGGGTCCGACGAGCAGGTCGCGGACGATGAGCAGCGCCCACCGCTCGCCGATCAGCTCGACGGCCGTCGTGACCCCGCAGTACTGGCCGTAGCTGCGCGCCGCCATCAGGATGCGGCGTTCTGCTCCGCGGCGTGATCGGCCACGTGGTCGGGGCCGTTCTCGGCGGCCTCCGGGGTCATGTAGAGGAAGCCGAGCGAGTTGCCGTCGGGGTCGTCGAGGTCGCGCGAGTACATGAAGCCGTAGTCCTGGGCGGGCCGCGGCTCGACGCCGCCGGCGGCGAGACCCTTCTCGAGGATGGCGTCGACCTCGTCGCGCGAGTCGCGGCTGAACGAGACCGAGACCTGCACGACCTCGTTCGGGTCGGCGATCGGCTTGTCGGTGAAGGTCTGGAAGAACTCGCGCTTCAAGACCATGAAGTAGATGTCCTTCGACCAGACGACGCACGCGGCGTTCTCGTCGGTGAAGTTCGGGTTGATCTCGCAGCCGAGAGCCGTGTAGAACGCCTTGGCACGCTCGAGGTCGGTGGTGGGCAGGTTGACGAAGACACTGGTCACGATGACTCCTTTGTCGTGGGTGATGATGCTCGATGCTTGCAAAAAGCAAGCATGGTTGTCAAGAGCAACTCAGCTGTCGCGAGAGCGTCGCGTCCCCACGGCCGCCAGCACACCGGCGCCGGCCGTGAGAACGGCCACCACGCCGAGCCCGACTCCGTGAACGGATGCCGTCGCCACGGCTCCCGCGACCAACGGGCCGCCCGCGTCACCGAGCTCGCGACCCAGCTCCGCGCTGCCCATCGTGCGCCCCATGCGCTCGGGCGGGGTGGAGGCGGCGAGGTGCGAGAACGCGACGGGCGTCGCCGTCCCCACCCCGAGTCCGACGAGCAGGGCCGTCGCGATCAGCGCGGCGGGATGATGTGTGATCGCCGACAGCGCGATGCCGACCGCGATGAGCAGCAGCCCGCCGACGGTGCCGCCGCGCACCGAGATCCGGCCTCGGTCGTGCGCCGAGCCCACCAGGGGCTGTGCCACGCTCGACGCGACAGCCAGCACCGTGACGATCGCCATGCTCCACACGGTGTCGAGCCCGGCCTGCCGACCGAGCAGCGGCAGGAACCCGACCGCCACGGCGAGCGCCCCGGTGGTCGCCGCCAGCACAAGGGTCGGCACGAGGAAACCGGGAGCGACGAGCTCGCGTCCGAGGTCGAGGAGCGTCACGCGCTTGCGGGGCAGCACGGGAACGTGCGGCACGGAGACGGCGACCCACGCCGCGGCGCCGAGACCCAGCGCGGCGAGCGCCCAGAACAGCGCGGGGAGCCCGCCCCACACGACGAGCACGGCTCCGAGCAGCGGACCGAGGGCGTAGCCCAGGCTCTTCCATGAGCCGTAGCGGCCGAAGTGCTTTCCGCGCGTGGCGTCGTCGGTCAGCCGCGCGACAGCCGCGGACGACGAGGGCGAGAAGGCCGAGGCCGCCGCGCCCTGTCCGAAGCGCCCGATCACCAGCCCGACCATCCCCGGCACCACAGCGCCCACCACCGAGAACGCCGCGAAGGCGAGCAGACCGCCGATGATCACGGGCCGAACGCCGACGCGATCGCTCAGCGCACCGAACAGCGGCTTGAGCAGTACCTCGGCCAGGTCGTACAGCGCAAGCGTGAACCCGAAGGCCAGGAGCGTCCACCCGATGTCGTCGGTCTCCGCGCCGAGTGCGGCGGCGATGCCGTGCGCGCCGAAGGCCGTGGTGAAACCCGCGAGGTACAGGGGAGCGAGGCGCGGCGCGGAGGTCACGCTCGATTGTCGCAGGCCGGACGGGATCCGTCGTGCGGGGGATGCCGCGGCATCCGTCCGCCCGTACGGTGGGAGGATGCCCGCCGCGACGTTCACACGCACGCCGAGCGCCCGCGAACAGCGCGCCGATCTCGTGCTCGCCGCGATCATGTTCGTCGGCGCCGTCCTCAGCGGGGCACTGTCGACGATCTCCGAGATCTACGGCGACACCCGCGCCGAGCCGTGGACCGCCCTCGTGTACGCGGCGGTCATCACCGTGCCACTCGCTTTCCGTCGGCGTTTCCCGGCTCCCGTGGCCGTGGTCGTGTGCGTGGCCTACTTCACCGCGGTCTCCCTGCAGGTACCCGAGATCTACGTCGGCAACATCGCCATGTTCGTGGCGCTGTACACGGTCGGCGCGTGGATGAACGAGCGCAGGGCGGCGATGATCGTGCGCGTCGCGATCATCGTCGGCATGTTCGTCTGGTTGCTCATCACGATGTACCGCGAGGCGATCGCGCAGGCCGATGAGGCCGAGGTCGCCGCCGGTCTGATGTCTCCGTACGTCGCCTTCATGCTCATCCAGGTGCTGCTCAACGTGCTCTACTTCGGCGGCGCCTACTACTTCGGGGACCGCTCGTGGAACGCCGCGCAGGCCCGCGAGATCCTCGAGCTGCGCACGGCCGAACTCGAACGCGAGCGCGAGGTCACCGCCGCGCAGGCCGTGGCGCTCGACCGGGTGCGCATCGCGCGCGAGCTGCACGACGTCGTCGCCCACCACGTGTCGGTGATGGGCGTGCAGGCCGGCGCCGCGCGGCTCGTGATCGACCAGGATCCGGAGAAGGCGCGCGGCATCCTGTCCGGCATCGAGGGGTCGGCGCGCGATGCGATCCATGAGCTGCGGCAGCTGCTCGAGACCCTGCGCACCCCCGGAGGCGACAGCGCCGAGCCGGCGTCGACCGTCACGCTCGACGACATCGCCGACCTTGCCCGGGCGTCGTCAGAGGCCGGGCTGCGCACCGACTACGCCGTGATCGGCGACCCGGTCGCGGTGCCGTCGGTCGTCGCCGTGAACCTCTATCGCATCGCGCAGGAGTCGCTGACGAACGCCCGCCGGCACGCGGGCGTCGGCGCCACCGCCGACGTCAGGGTCCGCTACGACGCGGACGCCGTCGAGGTCGAGGTCGTCAACACCGGGCGGGCGGTCGCCGCCCTCCGCCCCGGACTCGGCCAGCTCGGGATGCGGGAGCGCGCCGCCGCATCGGGCGGCACCCTCGAGGTCGCGCCGCGCAGCACCGGCGGCCTGCGCGTGCGGGCGCGGGTGCCGCTCGACGGCCCGGTCGCGAACCTCGATCAGGCCGCCGCCATCGATCGGAAGGACGCTCAGACATGACCTCGGATCAGACCCGCGTGCTGCTCGTCGATGACCACGCGATGCTGCGCGCCGGCTTCCGCACCATCCTCGACAGCCAGCCCGACATCACGGTGGTGGGCGAGGCGTCGACCGGCGCCGACGCGATCGCGCAGGTCAGGGCGCTGCGGCCCGACGTCATCACGATGGACGTGCAGATGCCCGACATGGACGGCATCGAGGCGACCCGCCGCATCGTCGCCGACCCGACCATCGCGGCCGCCATCGCGATCATCACCACCTTCGATCGCGACGACTACCTGTATCAGGCGCTGGATGCCGGGGCGAGCGGCTTCCTGCTCAAGAACGCCGGAGCGGAGGATCTCATCGCCGCGGTCCGGGCATTGGCCGCCGGAGACGGCATGCTCGCGCCGGAGGTGACGAGGCGCGTACTCGCACGGTTCGCCACGGCATCCGACTCCCCGCGGTCCGTCGACGCCGCCGGTCTGCGCCCCGCGTCCTCGGCGCCGGCCACAGCGGCACCTGCTCTCAGCGAGCCGCTCACCGACCGGGAGGCGGAGGTCCTCTCGCTGCTCGCCGACGCCCGCACCAACTCCGAGATCGCGAGCGCGCTGTTCATCGGCGAGGCGACCGTGAAGACGCACGTCTCGCGCATCCTGCAGAAGCTCGGCGCCAGGGACCGCGTGCAGGCGGTCGTCCTCGCCTACCGCCTCGGGCTCGCCTGACGCGCCCGGCGCGCCTGTGCGCCCGGTCCGACCCGAGGTGCTCGGGGCGCCTCGCGGCATCCCGCTACTCTCGGAGTGTGCTCGCCCGCCCGCCTCGATCCGACCAGCCCGGGTCCACCCTGGCCCGACCGGTCCTCGCCGGAATCGTCACGGCGCTCGTCGGCTTCACGAGCTCCTTCGCGGTCGTGCTCACCGGGCTCGCCGCAGTCGGCGCATCCCCCGCCGAGGCGGCGAGCGGATTGCTCGCCCTCTGCCTCACGATGGGCCTCGCGTGCATCGTGCTTGCCTGGCGCTACCGCATGCCGATCACCGCCGCCTGGTCGACGCCCGGCGCAGCACTCCTCGCGGCGACCGGCGCCGTCGAGGGCGGCTGGCCCGCGGCGGTCGGCGCGTTCCTCGTCGCCGCGGCGCTCATCCTGCTCACGGCGCTCTGGCCGGCGCTCGGTGCGCTGATCGCCCGGATCCCGCCGTCCATCGCCCAGGCCATGCTCGCCGGCGTACTGCTGCCGCTGTGTCTCGCGCCCATCACCGGACTCGTCGCCGATCCCTGGGGAGTCATCCCGGTCGTGGTGACCTGGCTCGTCTTCGCCCGTCTCGCCCCCCGGTGGGCCGTGCCGCTCGCCTTCGTCGCCGCGGCCGTCGTCGTGGCCATCTCGCTCGTGCAGTCCGGTGCGCCCGTGGATGCCGGCCTGCTGCTCCCTCGCGTCGAGCTCACCGCTCCCGTCTTCACGGTGGGCGCCCTGGTCGGCATCGCGCTGCCGCTGTTCATCGTCACGATGGCCTCGCAGAACGTGCCCGGCGTCGCGATCATGCGCAGCTTCGGCTACGAGGTGCCATGGCGGCCGGCCATGCTCGTGACCGGCGTCGGCACCGCGGCGGCCGCTGCCGCGGGCGGACACGCGATCAACCTCGCCGCGATCAGCGCTGCGCTCGCGGCATCTCCCGAGGCCGACCCCGATCGCGGGCGCCGATGGATCGCCGGGGTGTCGACGGGCGCGTCGTACCTCGTGCTCGGCGCGTTCTCGGCGGCGTTCGCCGCGCTCGTGCTCCTCGCGCCGGATGCCGTGATCCCCGCCGTCGCCGGGCTCGCCCTCTTCGGGGCGTTCGGCTCTTCGGTGCAACAGGCCATCGACGATCCCGGCGAGCGCATCCCCGCCGTGGTCACGTTCCTCGTCGCGGCATCCGGTATCGCCGTACTCGGGGTGAGCGCGGCGTTCTGGGCGCTCGTCGCCGGACTCCTCGTGCGCGGAGCGCTGCACATCGGGCGCCGCGGCCCGGCAGGTTAGCGTGGACGCGTGACCCTTCCGCCGCCCGCCGCCCCGTCGCCGCGCACCCCGGCCGGGTTCTTCGACGCCCGGGCCCTGACGGAGCCGGTGAACCCCGCAGAGATCGACGCGTTCGCCCGCGCGCACCGACGGGCGAATCCGACGACCGCCGGACAGATCGTCACGTGGGTGTTCGTGATCATGGCGCTGCTGCTGATCGTGCCGGTGGCCGGCGTGCTGCTGCTGGGGATCGGGTACGCGATCGGCAGGGACGGCGGCGTGCTGCTCGGCGGTCTCGTCGGTCTGCTCCTGTTCGGCGGTCTCATCGTCGGCGTGATCGCGCTCGTGCGGCGCGCGAACCGGCAGCGCACGCTCACCCGCTTCCGGCTGTCTCGCTTCGCCGCCGCGAACGCGATGACCTACCTCGACCGGATCGACGCACCGCCGCTGCCCGGGCTGATCTTCCAAGCCGGGTCGGGCCGGATGTCGACCGACGTCCTACGCGGCACCGCGCCCCGGTTCGTCGAGTTCGGCAATTACCAGTACACGACGAGCAACGGCAAGCAGAGCCAGACGCATCGGTGGGGGTACGTCGCGGTGAAGCTCGACGTGCCGCTGCCGAACATCCTGCTCGACGCCCTGGGCAACAACACCCTCGGCAGCAGCCTCGCGGGGGCGTTCCGCCGCGACCAGCGACTCTCGCTCGAGGGCGACTTCGACCGCTACTTCTCGCTGTACTGCCCCGAGGGGTATGAGGTCGACGCGCTCTATCTGTTCACCCCCGACGTGATGGCGCGCTTCGTCGACCATGCGGCCGAGCTCGACGTCGAGATCGTCGACGACTGGCTCTTCCTCTACACGAAGCGCGAGGCGTCGACGCTCGATCCCGCCACCTGGGCGTGGCTGTTCGGAGCTGTCGGCGCGCTGCTCGTGAAGCTGGATCAGTGGGCTCGCTGGCGCGACGAGCGGCTGCGCGGGCAGGCGGCGCCGGCAGGGCCGGCAGGGTCGGCGGGGTCGGTCATGCCGTCTTCGCAGGTTCCCGGCGCACCCGCCCTCCCGTTCACCGCTCCGGCGATCGTGCTCACCCCTCCGCCGGTCGGCGTCGCACCGCCCGGCCGGCGCCTGCGGCGGCGCAGCCCGTGGATCGTCGTGGGCATCGTGCTCGGCGCGGTGTTCCTCGTCACGACGGCGCCGTTCGCCCTCGGCATCCTCGTGATGCTGACCTCGCGGTGAGCGCGCCGCTTCTCGGGTGGAGGATGGCGTCCGCCGCGCGGTGGACCGGCGCCGCCGGCTCCCCACGACGATCCGCCGCACGGGGGATGCCGCGTCCCACACCCCCGCCCTAGCGTGAAGGCATGACAGGACAGCTCGCACTCACCGGCATCACCAAGAGCTACGGCTCTCGGCGCGTGCTCGACGACGTCTCGTTCGAGGTGGCCCCCGGCCGCCTGACGGGTTTCGTCGGCGGCAACGGCGCAGGCAAGACCACCACCATGCGGATCGTCCTCGGGCTGCTCTCCGCCGACGGAGGCACCGTGGCCCTCGACGGACAGTCGCTCACCGGGGACCAGCGCAGCCGCTTCGGCTACATGCCGGAGGAACGAGGGCTCTACCCCAAGATGAAGGTGCTGGAGCAGATCGTGTACCTCGCCCGGCTGCACGGCTTCAGCAAGCCGGATGCCACGGCCCGCGCGACCGCGCTGCTCACCGAACTGGGACTCGAGGAGCGCCTGAACGACACCATCGAGTCGCTGTCGCTCGGCAACCAGCAGCGCGCGCAGATCGCCGCCGCCCTCGTGCACGACCCCGAGGTCCTGATCCTCGACGAGCCGTTCTCGGGACTCGACCCGCTCGCCGTCGACGTCGTCGCGTCGGTGCTGCAGTCGTCCGCGGCCAAGGGAGCGTCGATCCTGTTCTCGTCGCACCAGCTCGACGTGGTCGAGCGGCTGTGCGACGACCTCGTGATCCTCGCGGGCGGGCAGATCCGTGCGGCGGGCTCCCGCGACGGCCTGCGGACCGAGCACGCCGGCAACCGCTACGAGCTCGTCTCCTCCGGGGATGCCGGGTGGCTGCGCGCCGAACCGGGCGTCACCGTCGTCGACTTCGAGGGCGGCTACGCCCTGTTCGACGCCGACGGCCCCGAGACCGCGCAGCGCGTGCTGCGCACCGCCGTCGAGCGCGGCGACGTCGCGAGCTTCGCGCCGAAGCATCCCTCCCTCGCCCAGATCTTCAAGGAGGTCATCCAGTGAGCACGCCAGCCCCCTTCCGCCGCCCCGCCCGGTCGAGCACCCAGGCCTCGATGATCTGGCTCGTCGCCGAACGCGAGATCGGCTCGAAACTGCGGAGCAAGGCCTTCCTGATCTCCACCGGCGTGCTGCTGCTCATCGCGCTCGCCGGCATCGTGATCGGCGGCTTCGCGAGCAAGAACGCCGCCGCGGAGTCCATGCCCGTCGCCGTGACGTCCGAGACGGCATCCGTCGTGTCGGCCCTGCCGAACGTCGAGGCCACCGAGGTCGCCGACACCGCAGCCGCCGAGGAGCTGCTCCGCTCCGAGAAGGTCGACGCGGCGGTCGTTCCCGGCGAGGGCGCGACCGGACTCACCGTGATCGCCCTCAAGGACGCCCCGAGCGGACTCGTGTCGGCGCTGTCGCAGGCGCCCGAGGTGCAGATCCTCGAGCCGGCGACCACGAACCCGCTGCTGCGGTACTTCATCGCCATCGCGTTCGGTATCGTGTTCATGGGCGCAGCGGCGACGTTCGGCGGCACGATCGCGCAGAGCGTGGTGGAAGAGAAGCAGACCCGCGTGGTCGAGATCCTGCTGTCGACGATCTCGTCGCGCACCCTGCTCGCCGGCAAGGTCATCGGCAACACGATCCTCGCGATGGGGCAGATCCTCGCGCTCGCGGCGATCGCCACGATAGGGCTCACGGCCACGGGTCAGAGCGAGGTGCTCGCGACGCTCGGGGCCCCGATCATCTGGTTCGCGGTGTTCTTCCTCTTCGGGTTCATCCTGCTCGCATCGATGTTCGCCGCTGCGGCCTCGATGGTGTCGCGTCAGGAGGACATCGGATCGACGACGACCCCGATCACGATGCTCATCATGGCGCCGTACGTGCTGGTGATCGTGTTCAACGACAACCCGTTGGTGCTCACGATCATGTCGTACGTGCCGTTCTCGGCGCCCGTAGGCATGCCGATGCGCCTGTTCGTCGGGGAGGCGCAGTGGTGGGAGCCCCTGCTGAGCCTCGTGATCCTGCTCGCGAGCTGCGTGGCGGCGATCGCCGTCGGCGCGAAGATCTACGAGAACTCGCTGCTGCGCATGGGCACCCGGGTCAAGCTGGGCGAAGCGCTGCGCGGCTGAGCATCCGCTCCTGCGCTGCTGCGTCGACGCCCCTGCCCATTTGCCGAGACCTTCCCCGCGCCGAGACCTACCCCGCGCCGAGATCCCCTGCGCCGAAGCCCACCACCCCCGTCGAGACCCACCACCCCCGACGTCTGCGGTGGTGGGTCTCGGCGCTCCCGGTGGGTCTCGGCGGGAGAAGAGCGCGGCGTCAGGGGGGTGTCAGGGGGTGGGCGTCAGAGCACGCCCTCGGAGAGCGTCGTCGGGTTGCCGAAGCGGTGGTTCGTGATCGACACGGCCTGCTCGTGCAGGAACGGCAGCATCTCGACCCGGCCGGCGCCGGTCACGGCGTGCGACCACACGGCCATGTCAGGGGTTCCGCCCAGAGCCTCGAACAGCGCCGCGGCGTCGCCGCCGACGAGACGCACGCGACGCCAGCTGTGCTCGGACTTGGCGGCGGCCTTGGCGTAGCGCTTCACCCATGCCGCGTCCTTGTCGCTCGACACGGTCACACCGGCAGCGCGGAGCGCCTTCTCCACGCGGGAGGGCAGTGCAGCGGCCGACACCGTGAACGGGCTGCCGCTGCGCAGGGCGGCGGCGATCACCCGGATGCCGTCGGCGAGCGTCGCACCTTCGGCGATGCGCACGTCGACCTCGACCGGACGGTACCGGAACACGTTGCGCTCGACACCGAGACCGGACTTGTCGGAGGTGACGCCGAACTCGGAGGTCCAGGCGCGCTCGTCGGAGGCGGCTGCGCGGTGCAGCCACTCGATCTCGACCGCGTCGAGATCGGCCGCGGCGGCGCTCAGCACCGACTCGACCACGGGCGCGGTGGCCGCGCCCGGAGCGGCGGCGGGCAGCTCGGCCGGAGCCCAGTCGCCGAGACCGAACAGATAGTTGGGTCCACCGGCCTTCGCGCCGGCGCCGACGGCCGAGCGCTTCCAGCCGCCGAACGGCTGCCGCTGCACGATCGCCCCGGTGATGCCGCGGTTCACGTAGAGGTTGCCCGCCTCGACCCGGTCGATCCAGGTGGCGACCTCGTCCGAGTCGAGCGAGTGGATGCCGGCGGTCAATCCGTAGTCCACGGCGTTCTGCAGGCGGATGGCCTCGTCGAAGTCCTTCGCGCGCATGATGCCGAGCACCGGACCGAAGAACTCCGTCATATGCGTGGTCGACCCGGGCGCGACGCCGGTCTTCACACCCGGCGTCCACTGCCGCCCCTCGGCGTCGAGCCGCTTCGGCTCGACGAGCCACCGCTCACCCTTGTCGAGCGTCGTGAGCGCGGTGAGCAGCTTGCCGTTCGCCGGCTCGATGATCGGGCCCATCTGTGTCGCCGGGTCCTCGGGCAGGCCGACGCGCATCGAAGTCACCGCGTCGACGAGCTGGCGCTCGAAGCGCGCGGAGTCGGCGACCGACCCGACGAGGATCGCGAGCGATGCGGCCGAGCACTTCTGCCCCGCGTGCCCGAAAGCGCTGCGGGCGACGTCGGCGGCGGCGAGGTCGAGGTCGGCCGACGGGGTCACGATGATCGCGTTCTTGCCGCTCGTCTCGGCGAGCAGCGGCAGATCGGAGCGGAACGAGCGGAACAGCTGCGCCGTCTCGTACGCACCCGTGAGGATCACCCGGTCGACCGCAGGGCTCGCCACGAGCTGTGTGCCGAGGTCGCGGTTCGCCAGGTCGACGAGAGCGAGCAGCTCACGGGGCACCCCGGCCGCCCACAGGGCCTCGACCATGACGGCGCCGCAGCGCTGGGTGAGCTTGGCCGGCTTGATGATGACGCCGGAGCCCGAGGCGAGGCCGGCGAGTACGCCGCCTGCGGGGATCGCCACGGGGAAGTTCCACGGCGGGGTCACGACCGTGACCTTCGACGGCACGAACTCGGCCCCCGTGATGTCCTCGAGGTCGAGCGCCCGCTCTGCGTAGTAGTGCGCGAAGTCGATGGCCTCGCTGACCTCGGGGTCGGCCTCGGCAATGGTCTTGCCCGCCTCGTGCGCCATGATCTCGATGAGTTGAGCACGACGGGCGGAGAGCTCGTCGCCGGCACGGTGCAGGATCTCGGCGCGCTCGGATGCCGGGCGCGCGGCCCACTCCTCGGCGGCGCTCTGCACGGTGGCGAAGACCCCGTCGAGCTGCGCCTCTGCCTCGACGCGCGCGGCGGCGATCGCGTCCAGACCGAGGGTCGAGCCGATCGACCGCTTCAGGATCTCGCGGCCCCACGCGCGGTTCGCGGCGATCGCCGGGTCGGTGTCGGGCTGGTTGTGGAAGCCCGTCGTCACGGCATCCGTCCGCTCTTCGGCCGCGCGGTTCTGCACGCGGTTCGGCGACGGCACCGCCGGGTCTGCCACGAGCGCGGCGAGAGAGCGCTCGAAGCGCTCGCGCTCGCGGGTGAGCAGCTGCGGGTTCGAGGCGAGCTCGAACACGGCCGACATGAAGTTCTCGGGGCTGGCGTTCTCTTCGAGGCGGCGCACGAGGTAGGCGATCGCGACGTCGAACTCCGCCGGATTCACGACCGGCGTGTAGAGCAGCAGGCGGCCGACGTCCTTGCGGACGGCCTCGGCCTGACCGGTCGCCATGCCGAGCAGCATCTCGTACTCGACGGCCTCCGTCACGCCGCGGGACTTCGCGAGCAGCCAGGTGTACGCGATGTCGAAGAGGTTGTGGCCCGCGACGCCGATGCGCACGGCATTCAGTCGTTCCGGCGTCATGGCCCAGTCGAGCACGCGCTTGTAGTTGGTGTCGGAGTCCTGCTTGGTGCCGTAGGTGGCGAGCGGCCAGTCGTGGATCTTCGAGTCGACCTCCTCCATCGCGAGGTTCGCGCCCTTGACGACGCGCACCTTGATCGGGGCGCCGCCCTTCGCACGGCGCACGGCGGCCCATTCCTGCAGACGCTGCATCGCGGCGAGCGCGTCCGGCAGGTAGGCCTGCAGCACGATGCCGGCCTCGAGGCCTTCGAGACCCGGCTGGTCGAGGATGCTGGTGAACGCCGCGATGGTCAGGTCGAGGTCCCGGTACTCCTCCATGTCGAGGTTGATGAACTTCGCCTTACCCTTGGCCTCCGCGTCGGCGGCGAGGCGGTAGAGCGGGGTCAGCTTCTCGACGACGTCGGCGACGGCCTCGTCGAAGGACCACATCGACAGCTGGCTGACGACACTCGAGACCTTGATCGACACGTAGTCGACGTCTTTGCGCGCGAGGAAGTCGTAGGTGCCCTGCAGACGGCGGCCGGCCTCGCGCTCGCCGAGCACCGCCTCGCCGAGGAGGTTGAGATTCAGTCGGTTGCCGGTCTTGCGCAGCTTCGCGATCGCAGGACCGAGCTTCGAGGGCGTCGCGTCGAGCACGAGGTGTCCGACCATGGCCCGCAGCACGCGGCGTGAGATCGGCACGACCACACCGGGAAGCTTCGGGGCGAAGAACCCGCCGGCCTTGATCGCGGCGCGCAGGTATCCGGGCAGCAGCGTCGGGGTGATGTCGGAGAGCTCGGCCAGTGTGCGGCCGGCGACGCCGAGGTCTTCGGGGCGCATGACGCCGTCGACGAAGCCCACCGTGAAGGCGAGGCCGTTCGGGTCCTTCAGCACCTCGGAGAGACGCTGGGCGGCCGGCTCGACGGGGTGAGTCTCGCTCTCGGCGAGCCAGCGCTGCACGAGCGCGGCGACCTCTTCGGTGCTCGGGGTGGTGGCGGTGTCGGCGGCGACAGTCATCGGGGACCTTCCAGGGGGATCGCGCGTCCGGGTGCGCGCGGCTCGATCATTCTCAGACGGCGCAGTAGGCTACGTCTATCAACCGATTCGAGTGCTGACCGTTCACCCTGGCTGAACGATCACCGATGACGCGAAGAGACCGGATGCTGGACGTCAACCGCCTGCGGATGCTCGTGGAGCTGTCGCGCCTCGGTACCCTCTCGGCCGTCGCCGACGCCCTCTCCTACAGCAAGGCGACGGTGTCGCAGCAGCTCGCCGCGCTCGAGCGCGAGGTGGGCGTCGCGCTGCTGCGCCGGGTCGGCCGCGGAGTCCAGTTCACCCCGCAGGGCACCGTGCTCGTGACGGAGGCCATCGGCATCCTCGACCGCCTGGAGCAGGCCGAGGTCGCGGTCGCCGAGTCGCTCACGGAGGTCACGGGGACCGTGCATCTCGCGGTGTTCCAGTCGACGGCACACTCTCTGCTCCCCGGAGCGCTCGCGGCGCTGCGTGCCGAGCACCCGTCCCTCCGGGTCGAGGTCACCGAGAGCGACCCCGAGACCGGTCTCGTCGGCGTCTCGAGCCGGGACTTCGATCTGATCCTCGCCGAGCAGTACCCCGGCCGCACGCGCCCCCTGCACTCCGACCTCGATCGGGTCGCGCTCGCCCACGACGCCATCGCGCTCGCCAGACGGCCGGGCAGCCCGTCGGAAGCGGATGCCGTCGCGGCACTGTGGTCGACGCGTGACGAGCCCTGGGTGCTCGAACCCGCCGGCACGGCGTCGCGCGCGTGGGCCGAACAGCTCTGCCGCACCGCGGGTTTCGAGCCGGACGTGCGGTTCGAGGTCGCCGACCTCACCGCGCACGTGCGCCTCATCCGAGCCGGGCTCGCGGTGGGACTGCTGCCCGAGCTCGTGTGGGCGGGCGAGACACCGACCGTCGACCTGTCACCCCTTCCCGACGAACCCCGGCGCGAGATCTTCTCCTCGGCGCGGCGGGTCTCAGCGGCCTCCCCGTCGATCCGCGCGGTGCGGCGGGCGCTCGCGTCGACGGCATCCAGCAATCTGCTGGACTGACCGGGGCCGATACCGCGGCTGCGCGGCATCCGAGGCATCGTGCGACATCCTCGGCCGTCACAGAACGTCACGGGAATATGCGGACGCATGCAGTCGTTGGCACCCTCGTACACGGACGACGGAGTCCGGATCCGACTCCTGTTGAAAGGCACTTCCGTGAGCACTCCCGTGATCGACCGCACCGCCCCCACCGAGCACCCCGTCCTCGAGGTGCTCGCCGGCCGCTGGAGCCCCCGCGCCTACGACGCGCAGAACGACATCGACGAGGCCAAGCTCGCGACCGCCCTCGAGGCAGCGCGCTGGAGCCCTTCCGCCAACAACTCGCAGCCCTGGCGCTTCATCGTCGCCCGTCGCGGCACCGCCCTGCACGCTCAGGTCGTCGACTCGCTCGTCGGCTTCAACCAGACCTGGGCGCGCAACGCCGCCGTGCTCGTCGTCGCGATCGCCGAGACCGCGACGGCCGACGGCACGCCCCTCACCCACGCCTTCTACGACCTCGGCCAGGCCGTCGCGCACTTCTCGGTGCAGGCTCACCACGACGGTCTCGTCGTGCACCAGATGAGCGGGTTCGACCCCGAGGTCGTGCGCGAGTTCGCCGACCTCGAGGAGCGCTTCGTGCCGGCCACCGTCTTCGCGGTCGGCGAGTTCGGCGATGTCGAGTCGCTGCCCGAGGTGCTGCAGGAGCGCGAAGTCGCCCCGCGCATTCGTCGCCCGATCGACGAGACGGTCATCCTCAGCGCCTGAGCGAAGTCCCGTCTCGTCGTTTCCGCCGCCGCACACGCGCGTCGAGACCCCACACCCGCGCCGAAACCCCATCCGAGCTACGTAGCTCAGATGGGGTTTCGGCGTTTCCGTAAGGTCTCGGCGGAAAGCGCGAGCAGGACACGCAGGATATGGATGCCGCGTCAGCGCCCGATGGCGCGGCGGCGCACTGCCTCGAGCAGCTCGAGATCGATCTCGACGTGATGCTGCGCGATCCGCCCGGCATCCTCCGCCCGCCCGTCGACGATCGCGTCGACCAGCTCCGAGTGCTCCCTCGCGGCACGCTCCTCCATCGCCGGGCGACTGTCGGAATCGCCCCACAGATGGGCCGGCGCCACGATCGTGAAGCGTCGCTCGTGCTCGCGCACCACCTCCGACAGGGTGTCGTTGTGCGCCGCGGCGATGATGGCGAGGTGCAGCAGGCTGTCGGCGTGCTGGCGCGCCGCGCCCGTCTCCGCCTCGGAGAAGTCGTCGAGTCGCGCACGCATCAGGACGATGTCGTCCTCCGTGCGATTCACCGCCGCGAGTCGCGCGATCGCGCCGTGCAGATGGGTGCCGGCGATCGCGGCATCGACGAGCTGCGGCCACTGCTCCTCGAGCCAGCGCGTCACGGCCGCCGCCTCCGACGTCGGCCATTCCTCCCGCACGAAGGATCCGCCGGTGCGGCCCCGCTGCTTCTCGAGGATGCCGCGGGCGACCAGACGTTCGAGCGCTGCCCGCGTCGTGGTTCGGCCGACGCCGAGCGACACGGCGAGGTCGCGCTCGGCCGGCAGCCGCGTCCCGGGCAGGAACTCTCCGATCGCCACGGCCGTCACCAGCCGGTCGGTGATGCGGTCGATCAGGGTGTCGTCGGTCTCCGTCATATCGGTTCCAGTGTTACATCGATGTGAAATCACGACGGAATGGTTTACTCACAGACCATTTAGGTCCACGATGTCCTCATGCATCGTCGCGAATCCACTGCCCCGTTCCGTGATGGTTTCACCTGGTACCGGGTCACCGAGCCCGATGAGCCTCGGGACCTCGCCCCGCTCTTCGTCCTGCACGGCGGTCCTGGCATGGCGCACGACTACGTCCGCGCTCTCGAGGCTCTCGCCGACCTGACCGGGCGAACGGTCGTCCACTACGACCAGATCGGCTGCGGGCGCAGCTCCCACCACCCCGATGCGCCCGTGGAGCACTGGACGCCGGCACTCTTCGTCGACGAGTTCCATGCGCTGCGCGCCCATCTCGGCATCGACGAGTATCACGTGCTCGGTCAGTCGTGGGGAGGAATGCTCGGCGCCGAGATCGCGGTGCGGCAGCCCGACGGCATCCTCAGCCTGCTGATCTGCAACTCCCCCGCATCCATGCCGCTGTGGACGAGCGAGGCCGCGCGGCTGCGTGCGGAGCTGCCGGTGGCGGCGCGCGAGGCGCTCGACCGGCACGAGACCGACGGCACGATCGACCACCCCGATTACCTCGCGGCGACCCAGGTGTTCTATGAGCGTCACGTGTGCCGCGTCGTGCCCACGCCGCAGGACTTCGTCGACAGCGAGGCGCAGATGCTCGACGACCCGACGGTCTACCACACCATGAACGGCCCGAACGAGTTCCACGTGGTCGGCACCCTGCGCGACTGGTCGGTCGTCGACCGTCTCGAACAGGTGCTGTCCCCCACCCTCGTGGTCGCCGGCGAGTTCGACGAGGCCACCCCCGCGACGTGGCAGCCGTTCGTCGACCGCATCCCGAACGTGCGCTCTCACGTCTTCCCCGGCGCAAGCCACTGCGTCCACCTCGAACAGCCCCGCGAGTTCCTCCGCGTCGTCGCGGACTTCCTCGCAGACCACCCGTGACCCGACAGGAGAGACGATGACCACCACCGCATCCGGAGACCAGCCGAGGCTGGAATCGTTCGGCTACAGGCAGGAGCTCAAGCGCTCCGTCTCGACCGTCGACCTCGTCGTCTACGGCCTCGTCTTCATGGTGCCGATCGCGCCCTGGGCGATCTTCGGCGTCGTCTTCAACGAGTCGAAGGGCATGGTGCCCCTCGTCTACCTCGTCGGCCTGATCGCGATGATCTTCACCGCCCTCGGCTACGCGCAGATGGCGAAGTCGTTCCCGCTCGCCGGTTCCGTGTTCTCCTACGTGGGTCGGGGTACGCATCCCGTGGCCGGATTCTTCGCCGGGTGGTCGATCCTGCTCGACTATCTGCTCGTGCCGACCCTGCTCTACGTGTTCGCGGCCTCCTCGATGCGCGGCATCTTCCCCGACTCACCCGAGTGGCTGTGGGCCATCCTCTGCGTAGCCGTCAACACGGTCATCAACGTGCTCGGCATCGGCTCGATCACCGTCGCGAACCGCATCTTCCTGGCGATCGAGCTGGTCTTCGTCGCGATCTTCGTCGTGATCGCCGTCTCCGCCCTCACCGGCGACACCATCGCCGGCTCGTCCTTCTCGCTCGCGCAACTGTGGGACCCGGCCAAGGTCGACCCGCCGCTGATCGCCGCCGCGCTGTCGATCGCGGTGCTCAGCTTCCTCGGTTTCGACGGCATCTCGACCCTGTCGGAGGAGACGACCGGCAGGAGGAACCCGGCCGGTCGGGCGATGGTCATCGCGCTCTTCATCGTCGCCACCCTGTTCATCCTGCAGACCTGGCTCGCCAGCGCTCTGGCCGCCGGCACGATCGCCTTCGATGAGGACACGGTCAACAACGCGTTCTTCTCCATCGTCGCGCAGGCTGCGGGCAGCGGATGGGCGACCGCGTTCCTCGCCGTCAACGTCGTCGCCGTCGGCATCGCGAACGCGATCGCCGCGCAGGCCGCCACGTCGCGCCTGCTGTACTCGATGAGCCGCGACCGACAGCTGCCGCGGTTCTTCTCGAAGATCAACGCGCGTCAGGTACCGGTGTACGCGATCCTGGTGGTCAGCGCCCTGAGCGTCGTCCTCGTGCTGTTCTTCGTGGGACAGATCGGAGTGATCTCGTCGCTGGTCAACTTCGGAGCCCTGTTCGGATTCCTCCTGCTGCACGTCGCCGTCTTCTGGCACTACATCGTCCGCAAGCGCTCGACCAACTGGCTGCTGCACCTCGTCGTGCCGCTGTGCGGGTTCCTCATCATCGGGTACGTGCTGGTCAACGCCTCCGTCGAGGCGAAGGTCGGCGGAGTGATCTGGCTCGCCGTCGGTGTCATCGTGTTCGTCATCTTCCGCATCCGCAACGGCGCGAATCCCGAGATACTGTCGGAGCACGCGGCCACGAGCGAAGGGAAGACGGAATGACCGGCATCGACCACTTCCTCGGCAAGGAGCTCGGCCGCCCGGGATTCCGTGCCGACGTCGATCCGGTGCTGCGCATCGCGGCCGGTACCGGGGAGCGGATCGGCTTCGAGACGGATGACGCGGTCTACCGCGAGCTCCACGATCACGGCGACCTCGGCGCCCTGACGGCGCCGATCAACCCCGTCACCGGTCCCGTTCGGGTCGAGGGCGCACACCCCGGCGACGCGCTCGCGGTGACCGTCCACGAGATCCGCCTGAAGGAGTGCGGATGGTCGGTGAGCCTCCCCGGCACGGGCGCACTGCGTCACCGCATGGGAGACGCGGTGCTCACCCGGCGCATCACGATCGACGAAGCGGGCGTGCACCTCACGGATCGTCACCTGGTCGCTCCGCGGCCGATGATCGGATGCATCGGCACGGCACCGGCATCCGGCGTTAACTCGACCGTCATGCCCACCACCGCGCTCGGCGGGAACATGGACGTCACCGAGGTCGCGCCCGGCTCGACCGTCTACCTCCCGGTCGAGGTCGAGGGCGCCCTGCTGTCGATCGGCGACATCCACGCGATCATGAGCGAGGGCGAGTCGTCGTTCGTCGCGATCGAGGCGGAGGGCATCGCCGTGGTGAGCGTCGACGTGATCCCGGGGCTCGCGCTGCGGGCTCCGCGCATCGAGACGCCGGACTCGTGGCTGTTCGTCGGACTCGGCGATCCCGTGCAGGAGAGCATCACGCGCGGCTATGAAGACGCCTACGATTTCCTCGTCGGCGACCACGGGTGGGACCGGATGGATGCGTTCGCGGTGATGAGCGCCCTCGTCGACTCGAAGCTGGGCGGACCGACGGGGTCGAGCGATCCCGACCCGCTGCATCCGTTCGCGGCGGTCGGGGCAGTGACGCTGCACCGCGTGCCGAAGTCGGTTCTGTAGCCGCGCCACGCTCCCGTCGCGATTTGTCAGGAACACTGCGCGGCTGCTGCGACCTAGACTCGTCGGCATGGCAATTCTGCGCAGGATCAAGTCGGTCGAGCAGTCCATGGCCGAGACTCACGACGAGAAGCGCTCGCTCAAGCGCTCCCTCGGCGTCTGGGACCTCGCCGTCATGGGCGTCGCGGTGGCCGTCGGCGCCGGCATCTTCTCGGTGGGCGCCGAGGCGTCGGCGAGGCACGCCGGCCCCGCGGTGATCATCTCGTTCGTGATCGCCGCGGTCGTGTGCGGCCTGGCGATCCTCTGCTACGCGGAGTTCGCGTCATCCATTCCCGTGGCGGGATCCGCCTACACGTTCACCTACTCGACGCTGGGCGAGTTCCTCGCCTGGATCATCGGCTGGGACCTCATCCTCGAGATGCTGATGGCCTCGGCCGTCATCGCGAAGTACTGGGGCGTGTACCTCGGCGACGCGGTGTCGCTGTTCGACCTCGACATCCCCATGACGCTGCAGCTCGGGCCACTCGCCTTCGACTGGGGTCCCGTCGTCATCGTCGCGATCTTCACGACGCTCCTCGCGCTCGGCACCCGACTGTCGAGCCGGGTGAACAGCGTGTTCACGGTCATCAAGGTCGCGATCGTGCTGTTCGTCATCGTGGTCGGCTTCTTCTTCGTCAACGGCGCGAACTACACCCCGTTCGTCCCGCCGGCACAGGAGGGCGCCGCATCCGAGAGCGCCTGGACGCAGTCGCTGTTCTCGTTCCTCACCGGCGCCGACCCGACGCTGTACGGCGTGTTCGGCATCCTCTCCGGCGCCGCGCTCGTGTTCTTCGCGTTCATCGGCTTCGACGTCGTCGCGACGAGCGCGGAGGAGACCAAGGACCCGAAGCGCACGGTGCCCCGCGGCATCATGCTCGGACTCGTCATCGTCACGGTGCTCTACGTGCTCGTCGCCATCGTCATCACGGGCATGGTGTCGTACACCGAGCTCGCGAAGCTCGACGAGCCGTCGCTGTCGAGCGCGTTCGAGCTGGTCGGCGCGACCTGGGCCGCTCAGGTGATCGCGATCGGCAGCCTGGTCGGACTCACGACCGTCGTGATGGTGTTGCTCATGGGTCTCGCCCGCGTCGTGTTCGCGATGAGCCGCGACGGCCTGCTCCCCCGCTCGCTGAGCGTCACCGACGCCAAGCGCGGCACGCCCGTGCGCATCCAGCTCATCGTCGGCGTGATCATCGCGATCATCGCGGGCTTCACCGACGTGCAGGTGCTGGGCGACATGATCAACATCGGCACCCTGTCGGCCTTCGTGCTTGTGAGCATCGGCGTGCCGATCCTGCGCAAGTCCCGCCCCGACCTCGAGCGCCCGTTCACGGTGCCGCTGTCGCCGTGGCTTCCCTGGATCTCGGCGATCGCCTGCTTCTGGCTCATGTTGAACCTGAGCACCGAGACCTGGGTGCGGTTCGGCGTCTGGCTGCTGGTCGGCATCGTGATCTACTTCGCGTACTCCCGGCGCCACTCGATCATCGGTCAGGAGCTCGAACGCGACGCGATCACGGCGCGCGGCACCCGCCTCTGACCCAGGGCGCCGCTCACCCCGGGCGCCCCACCCCGGGCGCCTCACGCAGAGAAGGAGATCTCACGCAACGAAGGAGGATCCACAGGATCCGGTCCTTCGCAGCGTGAGATCTCCTTCGCCGCGCGCGCGACGTGCGGCCTCAGTCGTCGAGCAGTTCCGCCTCGATCACGTCGTCGTCGTCCCCCTCGGGGGTCGGCTCCGGGGTCGCGGCCGTGAGCACGAGCCCCGACCCGTCGGCAGACACGTCGACTCGAACCGTGTCGCCGTCGTGCACGCCGCCCGAGAGCAGCGCCGTGGCGAGCTTGTTCTGCACCTCGGTCTGGATGAGCCGCCGCAGCGGGCGCGCACCGAACACCGGGTCGTAGCCGCGCTCCGCGAGCCACGACCGCGCATCCGGCGTGACCGCGAGCGAGAGCCGGCGGTCGTGCAGCCGGTCGTGCAGCTGGTCGACCGAGAGCTCGACGATCTGCGCGAGGTCGTCCTCGCTCAGCGCCTGGAACATCACGACGTCGTCGAGACGGTTCAGGAACTCCGGTCGGAACGCCTGCCGCACGAGAGCCATCACCTGGTCGCGCTTCTCGTCTGGCGACAGCGTCGGATCGATGAGGATCGGCGAGCCGAGGTTCGACGTGAGGATCAGGATGACGTTCGAGAAGTCGACCGTGCGCCCCTGGCCGTCGGTCAGCCGACCGTCGTCGAGCACCTGCAGCAGCACGTCGAAGACCTCGGGATGCGCCTTCTCGACCTCGTCGAGCAGCACGACGCTGTATGGACGACGCCGCACGGCCTCGGTGAGCTGACCGCCCTGCTCGTACCCGACGTACCCGGGAGGGGCGCCGACGAGCCGCGACACCGAGTGCTTCTCGCCGTACTCCGACATGTCGATGCGCACCATGGCGCGCTCATCGTCGAAGAGGAAGTCGGCGAGCGCCTTCGCGAGCTCGGTCTTGCCGACACCGGTCGGGCCGAGGAACAGGAAGGATCCCGTCGGGCGACCGGGGTCGCTGATGCCCGCGCGGGAGCGGCGCACGGCATCCGACACCGCCTTCACGGCGTCCTTCTGACCGATCAGGCGACGACCGAGCTCTCCTTCGAGGTGCAGCAGCCGCTCGCTCTCGCCCTGCAGCAGACGTCCGACCGGGATGCCGGTCCACGCCGCGATCACGGCGGCGATGTCCTCGTCGGTGACCTGCTCGTTGACCATCCGTCCCTCGGTCGACACCGTCTGCTCGGCCTGCTCGGCCTCGGCTATCTCGCGCTCGAGGCGCTTGATGGTCTCGTACTCGAGCTTCGAGGCACGCGTGTAGTCGGCCTCGCGCATCGCGAGGTCGCGCTGGGTGACGGCGTCGTCGAGCTGCTTCTTGAGCTCTCCGACCCGATTGAGTCCCTGGCGCTCGCGCGCCCACCGCGCCTCGAGCTCGGCGAGCTGGGCCTCCATGCCGACGAGCTGCTCGCGCAGCGCGCCGAGGCGCTCCTTGGACGCGGCGTCCTTCTCGCGTTTGAGCGCGAGCTCCTCGAGCTTCATGCGGTCGACCTGGCGCTTGAGCTGGTCGATCTCGACCGGCGACGAGTCGATCTCCATCTTGAGCCGCGACATCGACTCGTCGATGAGGTCGATCGCCTTGTCCGGCAGCTGCCGCGCGGGCAGGTAGCGGTTCGACAGCGCGGCGGCCGCCACGAGGGCGCTGTCGGAGATCGTGACCCCGTGATGCGCCTCGTACCGCCCCTTGAGCCCGCGCAGGATCGCGATGGTGTCCTCGACAGAGGGCTCGCCGACGTACACCTGCTGGAAGCGGCGCTCGAGCGCCGCATCCTTCTCGATGAACTCGCGGTACTCGTTGAGCGTGGTGGCGCCGATCAGGCGCAGCTCGCCGCGGGCGAGCATGGGCTTGAGCATGTTCGAGGCCGCGACGGATCCCTCGCCGCCGCCCGCGCCCATGAGCACGTGCAGCTCGTCGATGAACGTGATGACGCGGCCGTCGGACTCGGTGATCTCCTTGAGCACGCTCTTCAGGCGCTCCTCGAACTGACCGCGGTACATGGCACCGGCCACGAGCGCCGAGATGTCGAGCGAGACCAGTTCCTTGTCCTTGAGCGACTCGGCGACGTCACCGGCGACGATGCGCTGCGCGAGGCCCTCCACGACGGCGGTCTTGCCGACGCCCGGCTCGCCGATGAGCACCGGGTTGTTCTTCGTGCGCCGGGTGAGCACCTGGCTCACGCGTCGGATCTCGCTGTCGCGGCCGATCACGGGGTCGAGCTTGCCCTGGCGGGCGCGGTCGGTGAGGTTGATCCCGAACTGCTCGAGGGCGGACTGCTGTTCGTCGTTCTGCGGGGTGCTCTGTGGGCCTGGCATCTGTTCCTCCTGAGGAGACTCCTTGTCGTCGCGTGCCCCATCCAGAAAGTTGAGTGGGGATGACTCAAGTTTAGCGCACCGCGACGGCGGCGTCCAGGATCGCCCGTGCGACCTGGCGTTTCGTTCCCGCCGCTGACGCCACGACGGCCCCCTCGCCGCCCACGATCTCGACGGCGTTGTGCGCGACTTCGAATCCGTGCCCGGCGTCGGCGAGGTTCACGGCGAGAAGCTCGACGCCCTTGCGCTCCCGCTTCCGGCGCGCCCGATCGAGCCGTTCCTCGGGATCCTCCGAGGTCTCCGCGGCGAACGCGACGATCACCTGTCCCGTCGGAGCTCGCCCGGCCGCGCGCGCCTCTGCGAGCGCGGCGACCACGTCCTCCGTCTCGACCAGCTCGATCCGACCCAGCCCGCCGAGCTCCTTCGTGAGCTTCTGGTCGGAGGCCTCCGTCGGTCGGTAGTCCGCCACGGCGGCCGCCATCACGACGACGTCCGCCGCGACCGCGGCATACTTCATGGCGTCCGCCATCTGCGCTGCCGTGCCGACGTGCACGACCTCGAGCTGCGGATGCCGCGCCACGGCGAGCACGTCGTCGGAGACGTTCGCGGCGACCAGCGTCACGGTCGCGCCCCGGGCGGCGGCCTCTGCGGCGATGGCTGCGCCCTGCCTCCCGCTGGAGCGGTTGCCGAGGAAGCGGACCGGATCGATGGGCTCGCGCGTACCGCCCGCCGAGACGACGACGTTCAGCCCGTCGAGGTCGCGCGGTGCGCGGACGTCGAGCACCGCAGTGAAGATCTGCTCGGGCTCGGCCATCCGCCCGGGCCCGCTGTCGCCGCCGGCGAGCTCACCCTCCGCCGGGCCCACCAGATGGAGGCCGCGGCCGACGAGGGTCGCGATGTTCGCCTGCGTCGCGGCGTTGCGCCACATCTCGGCGTGCATCGCGGGCGCGAGCAGCACCGGCGCCTCGGTCGCGAGCAGCGTGGTGCCGAGGAGGTCGTCGGCGATGCCCGCCGCGATCTTGGCGATCGAGTTCGCGGTGGCGGGGGCGACGACGACGAGGTCGGCGTTCTGCCCGAGCGCGACGTGCCGGACGCGCGCGACGTCGTCGTGGACGCTCGTCGTGACCGGATGCCGACTGATCGCCTCCCACGTCGGCAGACCGACGAAGCGCAGCGCATCGTCCGTCGGCACGACCGTGACGTCGTGCCCGGCTTTCGTGAGCAGCCGCACGAGATGCACGGTCTTGTAGGCGGCGATTCCTCCGGTGACTCCGACGACGATGTTCACGGTTCGATTCTGCCCCACGGGATCAGTCAGACGGCGGGCATCCCCGAACCCCGACCTAGACTGGCACCGTGTGCACGGTGGTGATCGATGTGGCGGATGCCGCGAACGCCCGCCTCCTCGCGGTGCGCGACGAGGACCCGGAACGGGCGTGGGACGCCCCCGGCGAATGGTGGCCGGAGAAGTATCCCGGCGTCTCCGGCATCCGCGACCGACGCGCGGGCGGTGCCTGGCTGGCGGTGAACCCCGCGGAGCGACGACTGGCCGTGCTCCTCAATCGCGCCGACGTGGCCGAGCTTCCCGACGAGCTCGCGCGGTCACGCGGCTCGCTGGCGTTGGAGTCGGTCATGGGCCGCTCTCCCGAGGCGCCGCTGCCGATGCACGGCTTCAACCTGCTCGAGGTAAGCCCTGACGGCTCGCACCTGCTGAGCTGGGACGGCGTCGAGTTGCGCGAGACCGCGATCGATCCGGGCATCCACATGGTCGCCCACGACGACCTCGACGATCCGGAGACGCCGCGCATCGCGACGTGGCTGCCCGAGTTCCGCGCGCTGGGTCCGGCGGCCGACAGCGCCGACTGGGCCGCGGAATGGACGGCGCTGCTCGGGGTGTCCGCCCGGCTCGACCCGGAGGACGACCGGGCGATCATCCGCGACAACAGACCCTACGGATTCCCCACGCAGTCACTGCTGTACTCGACGGCGACGGTGACACCGGAGGGCGTCGAGCTCGACTATCGGGCGCTGCCGAGTCCCGGCCACTGGGAGTAGCCGGGAGCATCGCGCCCTTTCCGGTCAGGCCGCCGACGGCTCCGGATCGGCGCACGAGAAGCGCGCGCGGTACGCGGTCGGCGTCGTGCCGAGCACGCGGGCGAAGTTCTGTCGAAGCACGGCGGCCGAACCGAACCCGGATTCCTCGGCGATGCGGTCGAGGGGCAGATCGCTGCGCTCCAGCATCCGCTGCGCATGCAGCACCCGCTGTCGAGCAAGCCACGCGGCGGGCGTCGCCCCGTACTCGGCCTTGAAGCGACGGGCGAAGGTGCGCGGTGACATCAATGCACGAGCGGCGAGCTGGTCGACGCCGAGGTCTTCGGCGAGGTGCTCGACCGCCCAGTCGGCGACCGCAGCGAGCGAGTCGTTGGGCACCACCGGGATGGGGCGGTCGATGAACTGCGCCTGACCGCCGTCCCGCTGCGGGGGGACGACCATGCGGCGGGCGATGCGGTTGGTGAGCTCGGCGCCGAGCTCCAGACGCAGCAGATGCAGACAGGCGTCGATCCCGGCGGCCGTGCCTGCGCTCGTGATGATGTGTCCGTCCTGCACGAAGAGCACGTCGGGGTCGATGTCGATCTGCGGATACATGTCGGCCATCACGTCGGAATAGCGCCAGTGCGTGGTGGCCCGGCGACCGTCGAGCACGCCCGCCGCCGCGAGGATGAAGGAGCCGCTGCAAACGGTCAGGACCCAGGCGTCGCGCGCGACGGCGTCGCGAGCGAGATCGATGAGCCGCGGATCGATGGATGTCCACGACGACGCGGGCACCGGGCAGAAGACGACGAGGTCGGCCTCGTACGCGAACGACAGATCGTGTTCGACGTTGACCGAGAATCCCATCGTCGATGCCACGGCGCCCGGCTGTGGCGCGACGACGCGGAAGTCGAAGTTGGGCACTCCCGAGTCCGTGCGGTCGAGCCCGAACGCCTCGCAGGCGACCCCGAACTCGAACGGCGAGAACCCGTCGTGGATCACGCAGGCGACGGTCTTCATGGCGACTCCTCGAGTTGGCAGTAATCGTACGGATCAAGTCTATTCTGCCACTCGTGGCGGATCAAGACCGGTCGTAGCGTTTCTGCCATGTTCACTCTCCTCGCACTCCTCGCTCTCGTCATCTGGGCGGTGATCGCCACCGTCGTGGAACTGCGTGGTGACGGGTACCGTCACCAGCCGACCGACTGGCGACAGGTCGCCGGCCGCGACGCCATCGACGACGCGCACTCCGGTCACGCCTATCGTTGACCACTCGGCGTGCGCGGCGTCCCATCCGATGCGCCGCAGGGCTACGCTCGTGACCATGAGCGAGCCGCAGCAGCAGCCACCCCCGCCCACGCAGGGAACTCCCCCGCACCCGCAGGGTGAGCACTACCCGCAGCCGGGGCAACCCCAGGGCCGGCCGGGACCCGCTCAGCAGTACGGTCATCCCGGTCAGCCGTACGGCCAGCCGAATCAGGCCGCGACATACCCGGGAAGCGCGGCATCGACCGCTTCCCCCGCACTCGCAGGCGGTGGGCTCGGACGCGTGGCCTTCATCGTCGCACTCGTCTCGCTCGCCAGCGGGGTGCTCGTCGCGCTGAGCCTGCCGATCCTCATCAGCGCGGTCGATTTCAGCGCCGCGCTGTACGGAGCATTCGCCGCGGTGGGCAACGGGCTGGTGCTGATCGTTGCCATCGCCGCGCTGATCCTCGGGATCGTCGCCGTGCGACGTCCCGGGCGGCAGCTCCTCGCCGGAATCGCGATCGGCATCGCCGCGTCGGAGATCCTCGGCATCCTCATGTCGTGGGTGTCGAACCTCGCGCTCACTCTGACCTACCGCTGACCCGGGAGCCCTCCATGTCCGATCCGTATCAGCAGAATCCACAGGCTCCCCGACCCGGAGCGCAGCCGCCAGGGCAGCCCCACGGCTATCCGCCCGAGAGTCACCGGTATCCGCCGTACCAGGGCCAGCAGCACCAGGGCCAGCTGTACCAGAGCCAGGGCTACCCCACTGCCGCTTCGGCGCCCCGCACCATGGCCGGCGCACTCGGACGCATCGCGTTCATCGTCGCGCTGGTGGCACTCGGCATCCGTCTCTTCTCGACGCTGCTCTCGCCGTTCCTGTACACCGGCGACTACTACAGCGTGTGGATGGGCCTGACGAGCGTGATCGGGTTCATCGTGTTCCTCGCCGACGCGGGAGCGCTGGCGGTCGGGATCGTCGCCCTGCGCCGCTCGGGCCCGTATCTGCAGGCCGCGATCGCGGTCGGTCTCGCGGGAGCATCCTTCGTGGGATACCTCGCAACCGGCCTCTCCGGGGTGTTCTCCTGGCTGGCCTATTGAGCGAGCACGCGCTCGTACACCTCGATCATCGCGGCGGTCCGCGAGGACTGCCGGAAGGCCTCGGCCACCTCGCGTGACGGAACGGGGGCGATCCCGGCAGCAATGTCGGATGCCGCGCGCTGCAGTGTCTCGACCAGTCCGGCGCGCCGCTGCGCCTCCGTGCCGGCCGCGCCGGGGACGGCCCAGAGCCCGCCTCCGAGCTCCGCGGCGATGTCGGGATCGCTGATGATCGACGGCGTACCGAGGGTCGCGGCCTCGAAGGGCGTCATGCCCTGCGTCTCGAAGCCGATCGACGTCTGCACGAGCGCATCAGCCGCGGCGATCCGCGCGAGCGTCTGCGGATAGCTGAGCCGGCCGACGAAGCGGACGTGCGGAACGCCCCCGACGATCTTCTCGGCGGCGCCGCGCTGCGCCCCGCCGCCGATGACCTCCAGGTCGGCCTCGACGCCCGAGTCCACGAACGCCTCGAGGAACGGCAGCAGGCGCTTCTCCGGGCTCATCCGACCGAGCCACACGAACCGAGGGCGTCCCGGCTCGCGGTGCGCGGGCGCGGTGTCGAGGGTCTGCTCGCGGATGTCGTCGTCGATGCCGTTCCAGACGACGTCGACGGGCGAGAAGACGCCGTGCTCTTCGAGCCGACGAGCGAAGTGGGTCGACGGCGCAGTCACGGCATCCGCTCCGCTGGCGAGTCCGCGCAGGAACGCCCAGCCGTCCGACCCGCCGACGGGTTCGGCGACTCCGCGCAGGGCGACCCGCCGCCACGCGTTGAGCACCGCGAGAACGGGGCGATGCAGCGGGGTCACGGCGGCGATGCCGACGTCGACGCGGTTGTGCATGGTGTGCACGACCGGGATGCCGTGACGAGCTGCGAAACGGTGTCCGATGAAGGCGCCCCAGAAGTCGGCCTGCACGTGCACGAGGTCGACCGGCGGACGCCGCGTGAGGGCGCGGTCGAGCGTGCGGTCGGTCGCGCGGCCCGGCCACGACATCGAGTACTCGCGGTCGACGGTGATCGGGATCGACGGGAGGTCGACGTTCGCGGGGT
Source organism: Microbacterium hydrocarbonoxydans (assembly GCF_023715885.1). Classification (GTDB taxonomy): domain Bacteria; phylum Actinomycetota; class Actinomycetes; order Actinomycetales; family Microbacteriaceae; genus Microbacterium; species Microbacterium hydrocarbonoxydans_C. Next base: position 227,471 of record NZ_JAMBOY010000005.1, read on the forward strand.
CGGGCGTGCGCGCGGCGCGGGGGCCGTGCATGCGCGGCGCGACGACCGTGACGGTGTGCCCCGCGCGTTCGAGGAACTCGCGCTGCAGCCGCATCGACACCTGGGCGCCGCCGAGGGAGTCCAGGTGCTGATCGCCGAAGAAGACGACGTGCATGACGGGCCGCTACTGCGGCAGCGGCTCGTCGCGGTACAGCGCCTCGAAGGTGTCGAGGGTGCGGTTGATGTCGTGGATGACGACGCCGTCGAGAGACGCCTGCTGCATCCGCTCGTACTCGGCCCGGTCGGAGGTGAGGACGTCGGTGAGGCGCGCCGCGAGAGCATCCGCGTTGCCCGGCTCGAAGAGGTAGCCGTTCTCGCCGTCGTGCACGAGGTGCGGGAGGGCGACCGCATCGGCGGCGACGATCGGCAGCGCCGAGGCCATGGCCTCCATGGTCGCGATCGACTGCAGCTCGGCGATCGAGGCGATCGTGAAGACCGACGCCCGCGACAGGAGGGCCCGCAGCTCCTCATCGGTCGTGCGGCCGTGGAAGGTGACGCGGTCGGCGAGGCCGAGCTGCCCGGTGAGATTCTCGAGCTGCTTGCGCTGGTCTCCGCCGCCCACGATGTCGAACGTGACGTCGAGCGCCGGGTCGAGCTTGGTCATCGCCTGCAGGATGACCTCGACCTGCTTCTCGGCGGTGAGACGACCCACGAAGACGATGCGGTTCTTCTCGCGGGGGCCGATCACCGGGGTGTACTGGGTGCGGTCGATACCGCAGCTGACCGGGATGACGTCGTGCACCGCGACGGTGCGCTCGAGGAAGTCGGCGGCGCGTCGCGTCGGCGTCGTGATCGCGCGGGTCAGGCCGAAGGTGCGCTTGGCGTCGGCCCACGCGAAGCGCAGCACGAGGTCGTCGATGAACTTCGGCATCGTGGTGTGGTCGAGGATGTTCTCGGCCATCACATGGTTGGTCGCGATCACCGGGATGCCGCGCTGGTGCGCGATGCGGGCGAGGCCGCGGCCGATCACGATGTGCGACTGGATGTGCACGACGTCGGGCTGCACCGCATCGAGCACCTTGCGGGCATAGTGCTTGGAGCGCCACGGCCACACGAAGCGCAGCCAGTCGTGCGGCGCCCAGCGCACCGACGGGAGGCGGTGCACGGTCATCGGCTCACCTTCGATCACCTCGGTGCGTGCCGGGGTGCGCCGATAGGCCTGGTTGGGGGCGACGACGTGCACGTCGTCACCGCGCTGCACGAGCCCCGCGGCGAGGCGCTCGGCGAATCGCGCCGCTCCGTTGATGTCGGGCGAGAAGGTGTCGCAGCCGATCAGGATGCGCAGCGGACGCGACCCGTTCGTGGGGGCAGCGGCGGATGCGGCGTCGGAAGCGCTCGTCGGATCGGAGGGAGAGGAAGACATTCTGCCTATCGGTCTGGCGGCCAGGAAGCCCGATCTGGGCGGTGGCCACTCTACCCGAGGGGTCTGATCGCGCCGCCGAGGCGGGCCGGGCGAGGGCGGATGGGATGCCACGGCCGGCCTGCGCCTGCACAGGTTCACCCCGTACCGTGGGGTCATGCGACTGACAGCCGACGCCGACCCGCAGCTGTGGATCCCCGTGACCGACTCCCTCGGGTGGAAGGGGCGCCGTCACCGCAAGGCCGCCATCAGGATGCTGCTCGGCCAGGCGAACGCCGCGCTCGGGGCGAGCGAGCGCCCCGGGTCCCGCTTCGGGGCGTGGGCGATGAGCCAGGCGGCGCCGATGCTCATGCGCCGAGCCGACGGCCGTGTTCTCGTGTGGACGTGGAAGGCGGATCCCGAGCTCGTCGTGGCGATGGCGACGGTGCAGGTGCTGACACCGGACGTCCGGATCGCCCGGGCGTCGATGCCGATGGACTACGACGACACGCAGTCGTTCTCGAGCCGGTGGCTGGGCGCCGGTGAGAAGCTCGTCGTCGCGATGCCGCCGTCGCCCGCGACACCGCCCTTCGCCACCTACACGTGGGACACGGGCACTCATCTCATCACCGTCACGGCGGTCTGCAGCGACCGCGAGCGGTTCGGAACGCTCGACGGCTCGCTCGACGACCTCGCGCGCAGCGTGCGGATCGCGGACGAGCTCACCGGGGGCGAGTCGCCGGAGGTGCTCCGTCTCGGACCGGCGTGAGCCGCTCGCATATCGTGAAGTAAGGTAATCATGTAGTAGACTCACGGACATGGAGCCGCTACTCGTCGACCGCCTGCTTCTCATCGGCGAGTTGTTCCAGAAGGACATGGAGCGAGCGTTCGCCGGCACCGACCTCACCACGGCCCGCGTGCACCTGCTCTGGACGGTGCACCACAATGGCCCGTCCACGCAGCAGACGCTCGCCCGGTTGTGCGGGGTCTCGCCGCGGAACATCACCGGGCTCGTCGATGCCCTCGTGGGCTCGGAGCATGTGCGACGGACGCCGCATCCGAGCGATCGACGTGCGGTGCTCGTGGAACTCACGGAATCGGCGCGCGACCTCATGGCGCGGATGCAGCGGGAGCATGCCGAGCTGAACGAATCGCTGTTGCGCGCCGTGGCCCCGGGCGATCGCGCGGCGGTCGCCCGGGGCCTCGCGGCGATCAGCTCCCACCTCGAGACGCTCGTCACGGACGCGGCGGCCGCTGAGGGATCTCGGGACGGAGGTGCGGGATGACCTCGCACGCCTCGCAGCTGACTCCGCCCACTCGGCTCGCCCGCGTCGGCATCCTGCTGCGTCGTGCGCTCATCAGCGAGATCCGGGTGTACACGAGTATCGCTCGCGCCGTCGCCCGCCGTCCGGCGATCGCGCCTGGCGCGACCGGGGTGGCGTTCCATCGCCCGGTGTTGACCCTGCTGTTCATCTTCATCGGATTGTCGGCGGTGGAGATCCCGATCATCGACCTGATCGTCCACCAGTGGCCGGCGGTGCGCATCACGATGCTGGTCCTCGGGATCTGGGGCGTCACCTGGATGCTGGGACTGCTCTGCGCGATGCTGATGCGACCGCACACGGTCGGTCCGGAGGGGGTTCGCGTGCGGGGCGGCCTGGAACTCGTCGTACTCCTGCGCTGGGACGACATCCGATCGGTGGCGATCTCGCGTCGCGTGGATGAGCCGAAGCAGCCCCGAGTGATCGGAACGGAGTACGCCGAGCGCGTGCAGTCGGAGACCAACATCGAGATCGAGTTGGAGCGAGAGGTGGCGATCCGTCTTCCCGGCGCACACCCTCGCGGCGGAATCCATTCCGTCGATCGTGTGCGGCTGTGGGCGGACGACCCGAAGCTCTTCCTCGACGCAGCCCGGCCCTTCCTGCTCGAAGCATCCTGACGACAAGACGAGTGGCCGGCGCACACGCATCATGCCGACCTGGCCAGTGGTGGAGCGCTGTGGGTGGGGGTGTGCCATCGTCGGGTGGGGTCCCACCAGGCGGGTCCGCGGACCTGGGGGACGCCGTTGTTCATGCGGATCTCCCACCCGGAGGTGGGGAGGGAGCGGTGGTGCCACCAGCACAACGGGACGCCGTTGTCGGTGGAGGTCGGCCCGCCGCGGGCGTGTTCGGTGACGTGGTGGATCTCGCACCACGCCGCCGGAACATGACAGCCGGGGATGAGGCATTCGGTGTCGCGGGCGATGATCGCCCGCCGCTGATGCACGGTGAACACCCGGTCCGTGACGGTGATCCCCACGATCCTTCCCTGATCGACCACCACCCGTTGGATCACCCCGGAGCACGCCGTGTGCGCGGCCGCCGTGGTGGGGATCGTGGCATCCGACCCGGGCAGCCGCGCCCGCCCGGTGTTCCCCGCTAGGTCTGTCGCATCGACCGTCACGACCAGCGTCGGCGCGGCCCCACCCAGGGACGGCATGTCCTGGTGTCGGGCCGCGATCCCCACCGCCGCCGCGAACGCGTCATGACGTCTCTGGGCGTGCGTGCGGGAATCGACCACCGCACGCGGATCAGAGTTCCACGGATCCAGCGGGACGGCATCACCCGACTCGGCACCAGCACCATTCGCCGTGTTCCCGTCCTCGCCCGGCGACGGGGTGAACCTCACCCCGGTCGGGTGGGGTGGGCCGTCGACTTTCGGGTTGAGCATCGCATCCAGTACCGCCTGCAGCTGCGCTGCCGCATCCGGGAGCAGGTGCCCGGTGATCCGGTGCAGACCCTGGTGCAGGCGCCCGATCGTCAGGCCGCGACGCTGGAGTGCGTACTGGTCGTCCAGCTCGGGGCCGTCCGGGTCCAACACCACCGCGATCTGCTGCGCCACCCGCCCCAGATCCTCCGGCAACACCCCCGGACCCCGCGCCGGTTCCCCCGACACACCTGTGCTCTCATCGTCCTCGTCTTCGAGGTCACCAGCGTCGTCCTCGTCGTGACGGCCGCGGGCGGTATCGGCGAGGAACGCATCCGCCGCCAACCGCTCTTCCGCCCCGATCCGGTCATGAATCCGCTCCACCGGGCCCGTCGCCGCCACCACCCCCGCCACCCCGATCACCCCGTCCAACAGGGCGTCCCGCACCGCCGGCCACCGCGCCGGCAACCACTCCCCCGACACCAGGCTCGACTCCCGCCGCACCAGCCCCGCCGCCTTCACCACCCGCCCCGCACCGGCCCCATCGACCAGCAGGGCGCGCTGCACCAACTCCTGCGCGCTGCGACACCCCGCCCCGTGCGCAAGATCGACCGGGTTCGTCGACCCGAGCGTCTCCACCACCACCGCCTCCACCCGCCGCAACACCGCACCCGCCGCCTGCAACACCCGCACCCGATCCGTGTCAGACAACCCCGCCAGGGTGTCGTCGGACAGCACCGCATCCAGGTCGCACGCGACCTGAGCGAGTACGTCGGCGGGGTGGGTCATACCCTCATCCAACCCCGGGCCACCGACATTCACGCGGGTGAAACCACCAGAAACGGACCAGGTCAGAGGCGTATTCCAAAACACCGGAACACGGTGCGAACGGCGAGGGGAGAAGGCCTCAACGAACCAGAGACCTCACCGCGTTTCGTCTCGCTCCGCTCGCTCAACGACCCGACACGAAACCACATTTCGTCTCGCTCCGCTAGCCCAACGACCGATGGGGTGGGTTTCGTCTCGCTCCGCTCACTCAACGACCGGAACCCCACCACGTTTCGTCTCGCTCCGCTCGCTCAACGACCCTCGAAGGAGGTCCGTTCGCGCAACGACCCGGGATCGGAGCAACAACGGAGGGTAGACCTCGGGCTAGGCGAGTCCGCGCTCGTCGAGCCACCGCTTCGCCACCAGCACCGGGGCCCGCACGAGCCAGGCGTCGGCGATGAGCTCCGCGAGGCGGTCGCGATCGATCGCATCCAGCCGCACGAGAAGCCCGGAGTAGCCGTCGAAATGCGGGATCGAGAAGAGGATGCCGGGCTCGGCCGCGAGTAAAGCCTCTTTCTCCGCCAGACTGCCGACCCGCACGGCGAGCACCGGGCCCTCCGGCCACGCGGCTCCGAGCGCGGCAAGCTGCCGCAGGTCGGCCGCGCGGGGACCACGGATCCACGCGATCTGGCCGCTCGACAACCGCCACGCCGGCTCCCCGGTGTGGCCGCCCACCCGCTCGGTCACACCGGGGAGCGCGAGCGCGATCGCTCGCACGTCGTCGATGGTCGCCATGTCGCCATCGTCCTCCCGCAGAGCGGTCGCCACAACAGCCCGTCACACACGCACGCGTGAAGCTCACACACGCGTGCGGGGAGACGGCTCAGCGCGCGATGCGCAGCGTCCGCACCTCGAACGGTCGCAGCGACAGCTCGCCACCCACGCGAGCATCCTCCAGCGGATCCTCGATGAGCGACACCTCGCGGATCTCAGCGTGCTCGAACCCGACGGTCAGCGACCCCGTCGTTCGGCGACCCAGCGCCTCGTAGAGCCGAACGATCACGTCGCCCGACCCGTCGTCGGCGAGTTTGACGCCCGAGACGACGATGCCCTCTCCCTGCACCGACACGAGCGGCTCCACCTCGCGCGCACCGCGCACGACCGTCGGCACGGAGTTCAGCGCGATGCCCTCAGCGGTGGCGATCTCGGCATCCGCTCCGATCACGAACCCGATCTCGATCTGATGCGGCCCGTGATCCGTGTCGGGATCCGGGAACCGCGGCGCCCGCAACAGCGACAGGCGCACGGTCGTGGTGACGGCATCACCCTCGACATCGCGCGACGTGTCGTAACCGTAGATCGAGTCGTTGACGAGCGCGACCCCGAAGTCCTGCTCGCGCACGAGCACGAAACGGTGCATCGACGCCTCGAACTTCGCAGCCTCCCAGCTGGTGTTCGTGTGTGTGACGCGCGCCTGGTAGCCGAACTGCGTCTCGGCCTCGGTGTGCGACGCCTGCACGTCGAGCGGGAAGGCGAGCTTCAGCAGCTTCTCGGTCTCGTGCCAGTCGACATCGTTGCGCAGGTGCACGGTGCGCGACCCCGGGGCCAGCACGATGGTCTGCTCGATGCGGGACTGCGAGAACTCGCGCACCACCCGCACCACGGCTGCGCCGTCGACGACGGACGCCGAGATCGACGCCGCCTCGGTCAGGTCGGTGACGCTGTTGCGGTAGTAGCGGTCGATGTCCCACGCGTCCCACATGTTGGGGAAGTCCTGGTGCAGTTGGAAGAGGTTCGCGGCACGTCCCTCGGCGACGGCCTCTCGTCCTGTGGCCTTGTCGACCGCCGACACGATCAGGCCCTCACCCGATACGAGCACCGACACGAGGTCGTTCTCCAGGCGCCAGCCGCCGGCCTCCTCCGTGAGCGACGTCGGGGCGGCAACCGGTTCGGCGACCCAGGCCGCACCGAGCGCGCGACCCGAGCCTGCGCCGACGGAGCTCGGCGTGAACCGCAGCTCGCGATCGCCCTCGCCCGCGAGCGACCGCCGCGCGGCATCCGCGATGTCCTGCGCATCCGAGAGCACGCCGGTCAGCACCTCGACGGCCTCGCGATGCACCCAGGCGATCGAGGTGCCGGGGAGGATGTCGTGGAACTCGTGCAGCAGCACGGTCTCCCACAGCCGGTCGATCTCGCCCTTCGGGTACGCGGCGCCGGTGCGCACGGCATCCGTGGCCGCCCAGAGCTCCGCCTCGACGAGCGCGTGCTCCGCCCAGCGGTGCAGCGCCTTCGTCGCGTGCTGGCTGGTGAGCGTGCCGCGGTGCAGCTCGAGGTAGAGCTCGCCGACCCAGACCGCGGGGTTCGCGATCTCGGCGCGCGCCTTCTCGAAGAAGGAGTCAGGATGCTCCCACTCGACGCGCGCGCTGCCCTCGAGGTCGCGCAGGCGCTCAGCCTTGCCGGTCATCTCACGTGTCGTGCCGCCACCGCCGTCACCCCAGCCGACCGGGGCGATCGACCGCGACGAGACGCGGTTCTCCTTGAACTGACGGGAGGCCTTCGCGACCTCCATGCCGCTCAACTGCGAGTTGTAGGTGTCCATCGACGGGAAGTGCGTGAACATCCGCGAGCCGTCGATGCCCTCCCACAGGAAGCTGTGGTGCGGGAACACGTTCTGCTGGTTCCAGGAGATCTTCTGCGTGAAGAACCACGCGAATCCGGCGCGACGCATGAGCTGCGGCAGCGCGGGCGAGTATCCGAAGCTGTCGGGGAGCCAGACGCCCCTCGATCGGATGCCGAACTCGCGCTCAAAGAATCGCTGACCGTATGCGAACTGACGCACCAGCGACTCGCCCGACGGCATGACGGTGTCGGACTCGACCCACATGCCGCCGAGCGGCAGGAAGCGCCCGTCTGCGACGGCGGCCTTGACGCGCTCCCACACCTCGGGGCGGTGCTGCTTGAGCCACGCGTACTGCTGCGCGCTCGACATGCCGTACTGGAACTCGGGCTGCTCCTCGATCAGCGAGGTCATCGACGAGGTCGTACGCGCGACCTTGCGGATCGTCTCGCGCACCGGCCACAGCCAGGCGGAGTCGATGTGCGCGTGGCCGATCGCCGAGATCTGGTGCGCGCTCGCCTCGGCCGGCGCGGCGAGGACGCCTTCGAGACGGGCGCGGGCGTCGGATGCCGTCTCTGCGATGCGCTGCAGGTCGAGCACGTCGAGCGCGTCATCCATCGCCTGCAGGATGCGCATGCGCCGCGGCGATGTCGGCGCGAGTTCGGCCTGCAGCTCGTACAGCACTTCGAGATCGAGGGAGAGGTCGAACACCTCCTGCTCGAAGACGGCCAGGTCCATCCGCCGCGAGCGGTACAGCCGCTCCTTCGAGGAGGTGCGGATGTCGCCCTCCTGCGTGGGCAGGAAGGGGTGGTAGTCGAGGAGCACCGGGTTCGCGGCCGCCTCGAGGTACAGCTCCACGGGCTCGTCGCCCCGGGCGGTCTGCGCGATCGGGACCCACTGGTTGCGCGGGTTGATGCTCTTCACGGGAGAGCCGTCGGGGCGGTAGACGAGCGCCTCGCACTGGAACCCGGGCATGTTGATGTCGAAACCGAGGTCGATCACGGCCTCGACCCGGCGGCCGGCCCACTCCGCCGGCACGCTGCCGGTGAGGCGGAACCAGGTGGTGCCCCAAGCCGGACCCCACATCTCGCCGACCGCGGCCGGCTCGAAGTCGAGGGCGAGTCCCTCGGTCGGGGCGATCGGCTCCCCGGGCAGTTCGTGCTGTGCGATCTCCAGCGGCACGGAGGCCGAGTGGATGGCGGGTCGGATCCGCTCTTCCAGGACGCGCTTGACGCGGCCGACGGTGAGCGAGGTGTCGTCATGCATTGGGTCAGTCTCCGAGCTCGACGGTGAGAGGGGGCGGGGTGACGGCGAGGGGGAATGCGCTGCCGTCCGACGATGCTATCGGATTTACTAAAGCGATCTAGCATCCGTGTCCTTCCGGTGTCGCCACTTCTTCCTGCGGGCTAAACCGATCAAGTAGGGTGAGGGACTATGAGCCCGGCGAAACGCGTCACGATCGCCGATATCGCGCGCATGGCCGGCGTCTCGCCCGGCGCGGTCTCGTTCGCCCTCAACGGCCGTCCGGGCGTGAGCGAGGAGACGCGGCAGCGCATCCTGGCGATCGTCGAGGAGAACGGCTGGCAGCCCAGCTCCGCGGCGCGTGCCCTCGTCGGCGCCCGCGCGAACACGGTCGGTTTCGCCCTCGCGCGCCCCGCCCGCTCCCTCGGCTCCGAGGCGTTCTTCACCGACCTCATCGCCGGCATCGAGTCGCGACTCTCCGAGAGCAAGGTCAGTCTGCAGCTGCGGCTCGTCAGCGGCATCGCGGAGGAGATGGAGGTGCACCGGCAGTGGCGCTCGTCCAATCAGGTCGACGGCATCATCCTCATCGACCCCCGCGACGACGACCCCCGCGGCGAGCGCATCACCGCTCTCGACGCCCGCGCCGTCATGATCGGCTCGAAGCCGTCGCCCGAGGGCGCGGTGCCCAGCGTGTGGATCGGCGACGACGCGGTGGCGGAATCCCTCTTCTCGTACCTCGCGGCTCTCGGCCACGAGCGCATCGCCTACGTGGCGGGGCCTGCCGAGCTCGAGCACACGCGACTGCGTGCCGAGGTGCTCGAGCGGATGACCGCCGACGGGATCGCGGGCGAGGTCATCACGACCGACTTCTCCCCCGCGCGGTCGTCGGCCGTGACGCGCACACTCCTCGCCCGGCGGCAGCGCCCGACCGCGATCGTGTACGACAACGACGTCATGGCCGTGGCCGGACTCCGGGTCGCCCAGGAGATGGGCCGCCGCGTGCCGCGCGATGTCTCGCTCGCGTCGTTCGACGACTCCGTCATCGCCGGGCTCATCAACCCGTCGATCACCGCGATGACGCGTGACACGTTCGAACTCGGCGAACGCGCCGCCACCCTGCTGCTGCAGCAGATCGAGGCGGGCGCGAACCTGCCGAGCGTCGAGGGGCCGACGCCGACGCTCACGGTGCGCGAGAGCACGGCTCCGCCGGCGCCCACGAACTGACCGGGCGATCGCCTCAGGCCTGCACGACGGTGTTCACCGAGCCGTAGCGCTCCACCCCGCTCGCGGCGAGATCGGGACGGATCAGATGCCGGATGCCGCGGGCGTCGAGCGCCGCCGCATCGAGTGCGTCGACCGACGTGACCAGAGCGGGGTCCAGTCCGCTCGTGCAGGCGTCCACCCACGCCTGGAACACCGCGCCGCCGGGGCTGAGGGCGGCCCTGCTCACCGGCACCTCGCGTTCGTCGACCTCGACGACGATCGCGGTGTCGCGCGTCGGCGCCGCGGTGCGCCGGCGCAGCTCGGGGATGAGCTCGGCGAGGCGACGGCCGATCGGCTTCGCCGCGCCCGCCTGATCGACGAGTCCGAGGGAGTACTCCAGCTCGGGGAAGTCGCCGAGCTCGCGGCTCACGTCGTGCGAGCACCACCAGGTGATGCCCCACAGGTTCTCGGTGCGCGCCGCCGAGCGCACCGTCGCCTCGAGGAACCCGGGCATCTCGTCGTCTGCCAGACAGTTCGAGGGCGCCCCGACCTCCTGCAGCCAGATCGGTCGATCGCCGTCGGTCGCGAACGCGCGGGAGAGCTCGATGAGGTATTCCGCGTGCCGGTCGGAGGCCACGGATCGCCCGCCGTACCGCTGCGCGGTGCCGTTGAAGATCCAGGAGTGGATGGTCGTCATGGCGCCGAGGCGCGACGCGTGCGCAGGCGTGAAGCCGTGCCCGTCCATGTACCAGACGGCGTCGTACTCGCTGTGCACATGCGGCAGGCCGGGGGCCGCCTGCTCGGCGGCCGACAGCAGGGCCTCGATCCATCCCCCCGCCTCGTCCTGCGTCACCGGCCAGGGCGACGGGTGGGTATGCGCGGAGAACTGGTTGACCTCGTTGCCGAGGGTCAACCCGAGGAAGTTGGGGGCGTCGCCGAGCGCACGACCCAGGCGGTCGACGAGCGCGACCTGACCGTCGAGCGCCCTGGCGTCGGTGAACATGTTCTTGTCGTGCCACGTGAACAGCCACGACGGCACGAAGTCGAAGCTCGACAGGTGCCCCTGGATGACGTCGACGCTCGCGTCCATCCCGAACTCCGCGGCGATGTCGACCATCGCCCGCACGTCGTCGACGGCCTTGGCGCGGATGAACGTGCGGTTCGGCTGCAGCACCGTCCACAGCGGGAACACCCGGACGTGATCCAGCCCGAGCTCGGCGAGCGCCGCGAAGTCGCGACGCACGTCGTCGGGGGTGAAGTCCAGCCAGGAGTGCATCCAGTCCTTCGACGGCGTGTAATTCGCCCCGAACCTCAGGGGAGCATCGAGGGCGCCGCGCTGCGTCATGAATCCGGACCTTTCCGACGGTGTCCTCCGGCGAGGACGGGATCGGACCACTATAACGCTTGAGCAACATCGCGCATACCATCGCCTGAGTGACGGCATGCGACCGCTAGAGCAAGCCTTGACACGCGACGTTTCGGATGGTTTTATCTGCTAAAGCGCTGTAGTCCGATGACTGGACCCGCGCCCTATCGCCCGCCTCGAGGAAGAAGCACGATGAGAGTTCCGACACGCATTGCCACGGTGGCAGCCTTCAGCATCGGCGTCCTGGCGCTGACGAGTTGCACGGGAGGCGGGGGCGGCGGGAGCGATTCCGGCCCGATCGACACCTCCGGGGAGCTGAGCGGAACCATCCAGTTCCAGACCTGGTCGCTCAAGAACGAGAAGTTCACCCCGTATTTCGAGGACATCATCGACGCGTTCGAGGAGGAGCACCCCGACGTCACTGTCGAGTGGCTCGACCAGCCGGGCGACGGCTACCAGGAGAAGATCCTCAGCCAGGCCAACGCCGACACCCTGCCCGACGTGCTGAACCTGCCGCCGGACATCGCCTACCCGCTCGTCGCCGCCGGCAAGCTCCTCGATGTCAACGAAGCCGATGCCGACCTGAAGGACGCGTACAACACCGGCGCGTGGGAGTCGTACAGCCAGTACCCGGGCGTCGACGGCACCTACGGCCTCCCCTGGTACCTCTCCAGCGACGCCTCGTGGTGGAACCTCGCGCAGCTCGCGCCCTACGGCGTCACGGAGGACAACCTGCCCACCACGGTCGACGAACTGCTCACCCTCGCGAAGGACGTCGCGTCGGAGTCGGGCGGCAAGGTGCAGCTGCTGTCGTCGATCCCCGCGCTCGACACGTTCACATCGGCCGGCATGGAGGTCATCGACGACGAGGGCGAGTTCGTCTTCAACACCGACGAGGCCGCAGAGATCATCCAGGCCTACGCCGACGCGTACGCCGCCGGTGCGATGCCCGCCGAAGCCCTGACCGGCGACTACGGCGGGAACGCCGAGGCGTACATCCAGGAGAAGGTCGCCTTCACCACCGGCGGCACCGGCTTCACCACGGACCTGCAGAAGGACGCCCCGGCGCTCCTCGAGAACACGGTCGCGACGCCGCGCCTCGGCATCCCTCCCCTGTACGTGCAGGGGCTGAACGTCTCGGCCGACTCCGACAACAAGTCGGCGGCTCTCGCGTTCGCCGAGTTCGTGACGAACGAGGAGAACCAGATCGCGTTCTCGTCGCTCGCCGTCGGCACCGCGCCGGGCACCGCCTCGGGCGGTGACACCGTGGTCGAGAACATCTCATCGTCGGTCACCGACCCGAAGCAGCTCGCCGCGATCGACACGGTGTTCACCGCGATGCAGGATGCCAAGGCGATCCCGTTCCAGTGGACGTCCGACATGGCAACGTACATGACTCAGCAGATCGCGCTCGCCATCAACGGCGAAGCAGATCCGAAGACGCAGCTCGACAAGATCGTCGAGTACGCCAACGCGAACCGGGTGGACCAGTAAGCATGAGTGCGGACACCGGCATCCGGAAACGGGTAGGCGGAATCACCTCGCATCGGTGGTTCACGCCCTGGCTCCTGCTCGCCCCCGCCGTGATCTGGGTGCTGGTGTTCGCACTCTGGCCGTTCCTCAACACCGTCGTCCTGAGCTTCACCGACGCCAAACCGCTGCGCACGCCCGAGTTCGTCGGCGGCGCGAACTACGAGCGCATGTTCGGCGACGAGATGTTCTGGAACGCCCTCACCACATGCCTCATCTACGTGGTGGTGTGCGTGCCGCTGCTGACGATCCTGCCGCTGCTGCTCGCCCTGCTCGTGCAGAAGAAGCTGCCGGGCATCTCGTTCTTCCGCACCACCTTCTACTTCCCGGTGATCGCGTCCGTCGTGGTCGTCGCCCTGATCTGGACCTGGCTGTTCGACAGCCGCGGCATCATCAACCAGACGCTCGAGTTCCTGGGTGTCGTCGACAAGCCGGTGGCGTTCCTCGTCGACCGCTGGCTGCTGCTCGGCTGCGCCATCCTGCTCACGGTGTGGAAGGGCCTCGGCTATTACATGGTCGTCTACCTCGCCGCGCTCGGGAACGTCGGCAAGGAGCTGCACGAGGCGGCGATGCTCGACGGCGCCGGGTCCTTCCGCCGGTTCCTGTCTGTGACGATCCCCTCGGTGCGCGGCGCGATGCTGCTCATCTCGGTGCTCATCGCGGTCTCGGCCATGCGGGTCTTCGCCGAGCTCGACGTGCTGTCGAAGAGCACCGGCGGCCCGGGCGGCTACGACATATCGCTCGTGATGCTGATCCGCCAGGTCGGGTCGGGCCTCAACGGCAACATCGGCTACGCCTCCGCGATCAGCGTGGCGCTGTTCCTCCTCACCCTCATCCCGCTCGCCGCGATCGCCTTCATGAATCGCGAGAAGAAGGCGAAGGTCTCCGCATGAGCATCCTGGCCCGGCCCCGCACCGAAGACGAGCGCACGGCAGACGATGCCGCGCCGCCGTCGCGCGAGCGCATCTTCCGCCGCCGTGGTTCGGGAGACTTCAGCAAGCCGACGCTCGGCGGGCTGATCGGCCGGTACGCCCTGCTCGTGTTCGTGCTGTTCCTCGTGATCGGCCCGTTCGTGTGGCAGCTGTCCACCTCATTCAAGGGGCCGCAGGAGAACATCTACTCCTTCCCGCCGAACCTCATCCCCCGTGAGCCCACGCTCGGCCACTACGCGACCGTCGCCGACATCGTGCCGGTCTACCTCTACGCCTGGCACTCGCTGCTCGTGTCGGTCGGCACCGTGATCAGCAACGTCGTGCTGGCGACCTTCGCGGGCTACGCACTGGGGTGCATGCGCTTCCGCGGCAAGTGGATCGTCATGGGCATCCTGCTGTCGACCCTGCTCTTCCCCGGCGAGGTCACCGTGACGAGCAACTTCCTCACCATCCGCGCGCTCGGCCTCGCCGACACCCTGTGGGGCGTGTTCCTGCCCGGAGCGATCAGCGCCATGAACGTGCTGCTCGTCGCGACCGCGTGCCGCATGATCCCCAAGGACGTGCTCGACGCGGCGACGGTCGACGGTGCGACGACCTGGCAGCGCATCCGCCACATCGTGTGGCCGAACATCCGAGGCATGGTCTCGGTGGTGGCGATCTTCGCCTTCATCGGCGCGTGGGACGACTACCTCTGGCCGCTCATCGTGCTGTCCGACCCGTCGAAGTACACGCTCACGGTCGGCATGGCCTACCTGAACAGCAGCTTCTCCGTGGACCCGCGGCTCATCGCCGCGGGCACCATGATCGCCCTCGTGCCCATCGTGATCATGTTCTCGTTCACGCAGCGCTTCTTCTTCAAGGGCGTGCAGGAGGGGGCGGTCAAGGGGTGAGCTCCCCGCAGCTCACCCCGGACCGCGGGCCGGTCGACCCGCCGTCCTCGCGACCGCTGTCGGGAGTGCTCCCCGCACCGGTCTTCGCGTTCAGTTTCGACCCGGCCGGTGGCGAGAAGCGCGTCGACATGCCCGACGTCGACGCGATCACGATCACGATCACCGAGGACACGGTCCTGCACTGGGCCTTCTACGCCGACGGAGCGGATGCCGCGCTCGCGCCGCACGCCGCGCTCGCCGTGTCGGTCGACGTGCGGCTCGACGACGGCAGCCGCCTCGCCGACGACTCCGCGGTGCGCGACCGCTACGGCTTCGCGGTCACCCCGGAGGCGCAGTTCGCCGCGCGCTGGAGCATGCCCGAGCAGTGGAACGCCGACACCGTCTCGCTCGCTCCGCTCGCCGGGCGACGCGGCACGGTCGAGGTCGTGCTCGGCGCGGAATCGCTCGTCGGCAGCGAGGCTCTGCCCGCGCGGGTGACCGGATTCGTCCAGGTGCTCGTCGAGGAGCGCGTCGCCGCGGCCTCCGATCTCCCTCCGGTCGAACGGGTCGACACGCGTCGTGGCACGCACTCGGGTGACCGCTTCTCACGCGGCAACACGATCCCGGCGGTGGCGCGCCCGCACGGCTTCACCTTCGTGACCCCGGCGACCGACGCCGCCGACGCACGCTGGCCGTACCGCCCGTTCGTGCACGACGACCCGCAGGGCCGACGCCTGGAGGCGCTGCAGTTCTCGCACCAGCCGAGCCCGTGGATCGGCGATCGCTCGGTGCTGCAGCTCATGCCGTTCTCCGGTGCCCCGGCGTCGCAGCACGCCACCCGCCGTCGCTGGATCGTCGCCGGGTCGGAACGCGCGAGGCCGCACGAGTACACCGCCGAGCTCGCCGACGGGCACGGCAGCCGCATCCGCGCCGAGATGACGGCGACCGTGCACGGGGCCGCATTCCGCGTCCGCAGCGGCGACGCCGATGAGCGCGTGGGGTTCGTGATCGACCAGCTGACCGACGAGGGACGCCTCGACGAGATGGATGCCGACGGCTTCAGAGGCTGGATCCCCGAGGGCTCCGAGGAGTGGGGCAACGCGCC
The DNA here is from genome assembly GCF_023715885.1 of Microbacterium hydrocarbonoxydans. GTDB lineage: Bacteria > Actinomycetota > Actinomycetes > Actinomycetales > Microbacteriaceae > Microbacterium > Microbacterium hydrocarbonoxydans_C. The sequence continues at coordinate 243,166 of NZ_JAMBOY010000005.1, forward strand.
GCGCTGCTACTTCGCCGGCCGGGTGGTCGAGGGCGCGGCCGAGCGCGGGCGCCTCGACGACGCCGATCGCGGACGGGTCGCAGGCTTCGTCGCTAGTCGCGGATCGCTCGAGGTGCGCGTGGCCGTGTCGTTCCTGTCGATCGAGCAGGCCGAGCGCGCTCTCGCCCTCGAGCTCGACTGCGCGATGGGGTTCGACGAGCTGCGCGGCGAGGCCGCGGCATCCTGGAACCGGCTGCTCGGCCGCGTGACCATCCCACCCCAATCCGACGCCGACGCACCGTATCGCGCGCTCGCCGACGAGGAGGTCCGGGCGCGGATCGCCGCCGCCCTGCACCGCATGCACCTGTATCCGAACACGGCCGCCGAAGAGACCGGATCTGCCGACGCCACTGCGTCCGCCTTCGCCGACGTATTCACAGCGCGCGAGCCGTTCGGCGAGACGCGCACGAGCGCGCCGGTCGTCTCGGGTGAGCTCGTCGTCAACAACGGCTACTGGGACACGTATCGCACCGAATGGCCGGGCCTCGCGCTGCTCGATCCGGCGCTCGCCGGGCGACTGCTCGACGGACAGCTCGCGCAGTACCGCCGTGGTGGATGGATGGCGCGGTGGAGCGCGCCGGGGTACGTCGACAGCATGGTGGGCACGTCGAGCGACCAGATCTTCGCGGATGCCGCGCGCTGGGGCGTCGGGTTCGATCGACGCGCGGCGTTCGAGAGCGGCTGGCGCAACGCGTGCGAGCCCGGGCCGGACGCGCGTCGCGGCCGGAAGGGCATCGACCGGGGTCGGTTCACGGGGTACATCTCATCCGCCGTGCCGGAGGGCATGAGCTGGAGCATCGAGAACGCCGTCAGCGACGCCGCCCTCGGCCACCTCGCCGCGCAGCTCGCGTCCGACCCGCAGACGTCGACGACGGATGCCGCGCGCTACCGCGCCTTCGCCCGCTACTTCGCGAACCGTGCGCTGTCGTACCGCGCGCTGTTCGACCCCGAGACACGGTTCTTCCGCGGCCGCGACGACCGGGGAGCGTTCTCGTCCGAGCCCTTCGACCCGCGCACCTGGGGCGGCGACAACATCGAGACGAACGCCTGGGGCATGTCGGTCGGCGCGGTGCACGACGGCGACGGACTGGCCGACCTCTACGGCGGTCGGGCCGGACTGCGGCAGCACCTCGACGCGCTGTTCGCCGAGACCGAGACCGCCGATGAGCGGTTCGGCGGGGCGTACGGCACCGTGATCCACGAGCAGAGGGAGGCCCGCGCTGTGCGCGCCGGTATGTGCGGCATCTCCAATCAGCCGGCGCACCACATCCCCCTCATGTACGCGTTCACGGATCAGCCGTGGCGGGCGGCCGAGATCGTGCACGAGCTGGCCGCGCGCCTGTTCGCCGGCGCGCATATCGGGCAGGGCTTTCCCGGCGACGAGGACAACGGCGAGATGAGCGCGTGGTGGCTGTGGGCCGCGCTCGGACTCTATCCGCTCGAACTCGCCTCGGGAGTGCTGCGCATCGGCTCGCCGCTGCTCGACGACGTCCGCATCGACCGCGGCGACGGGTCGACCCTGCGCATCCGGTCCCACCGCAGCTCGCGGGGCGCGCACGTGCTGCGTGAGGCCCGGCTCGACGGCATCCCACTCGCCACAGCCGAGCTGCCCGTCGACGCCCTGGCCGGCTCCGCCCCCGCCGACATCGTGCTGGATTTCGTGTTCGACGACGATCCCGAGAGCTGGCTCGGAGAGATCACGGAGACGGATGCCGCGCCGTGGCGCCCCGACCTCACGGCGATCGAGGGTGTGCCGCTCGCGTCGGAGGGCGTCCGCCACGCGGAGCGCGCGTTCGACGACGGCGACCCGGGCGGCGCCGACGGGGTCGCGCTGCACCCGGGCGAGTGGATCGGCTGGCGATTCGCCGAGGCGCGGGCGGTCAGTGACGTCTCGGTCACGACGGTGGCCGCGGCATCCTCGACCGCGCTCGTCTGGGAGGCCGCGACGACGAGCGGCTGGGAGCGGATCGCCGTCACCGCCGAGACGGAGCTCCCACCCGACCGCACGACGCCCTTCACCCTCGCCGCACGCACCGTGACCTCGGCGCTCCGCGTGCGGGCGGAGGCCGAGGTCACCGTGCGTCAGCTCGAGCTCTTCGATCTGGGCTGACGGGCTGGAGCCCGCTCAGTGCGGGGCGTACACCGTCGCCTCGCCCTTGATCGCCTCGGTGATGCCGGAGAGCAGCGACGACTGGTTCGTCGCGGTGAGGTTGTACGCGACGTAGACGCCGTAGCCGTCGGCTGCCGTGCGCTGGGCGAAGTCCGTCGCGGTCGTCGCGCTCACGGTCGAGAGGTCGACGGCCGCGGCGCCGATGCGCGAACGGTCGTCGAGCCCGGGGACCGTGGGAGCGTCGTAGGTCGGGTAGTACGGGTTCCACGCATAGTCGAGCGTCGCGCTCACGTCGAAGGCCCCGAAGTCCGTCGTCGTGTACGACGGTCCGATCGCGTACAGCGTGATGAGCTTGTCGGGTCCGAGGCGGTCGCGCAGGGCCGACGCCACCCACCCGAACGACTGGGCGTTCGGCTGCGGCGTGCCGTTCGCGCCGTACTGGCTCCACTCGTCGTCGAAGTCGATGCCGTCGAGTCCGTAGGTGGTCACGGCGTCGGCGAGCTGGGCGGCGAAGGCGTCGGCCTCGGCGTACGTCGAGAAGTTCGCGAAGCCGGCGCCCTGGTGGTTGCCGAGCACCGAGAGCAGCACCTTTGTGCCCTGCTCCTGCAGCGGACGGATCTGGTTCTCGGCATCCTGCAGCGTCTCGGTGACGCGCTCGTTGAAGTGCAGGTACGCCTTCTCGCCGTCGTAGTTGATGTTGGCGGCGAAGATCATCGCGAGGTCGACGGCCGGGGCGCCCGAATCGGCGAGCTGGTAATCGGCGACGTTCGCTAAATCGTTCGAGTTCACCTCGACGTAGACCGCGAGATTCGCGTCGGTGCCTGGAGCCTCGTCTGCTGCGGCCGACGAGGCGGCCACACCTCCGACAGCAGCGATAGCGAGCGCAGCGGATGCCGCGAGGCATTGCCGGATCAGGGAATGACGGGGGTTCGGCTGACTCATGGTGGAGCTTCTCCTTCGGCGTCGTTGTCGATCTCGCGCCGCGTCGATGCGGCGTGCCGATGACTATATCGCTTAAGCGAGAGGCTCGAAAGGGGGTCGCGCACGCGGCGAGAGAGGGGCGGGTGCCGCAGCATCCGCCCCTCCCGTCTCGTTCAGATCGTCGCGATCCGCTCAGATGTTCACGTCGCCCACGAGGTTCACCTTGATCCCCATCCCCGCGAACATCGCGGCCTTGGCGATGAGAGCCTTGTCGGCGGTCTCCGCATCGGGAGCGTAGACGGTCTGCGCGTGGTTGGCCTTGTGGCGGGCCATGAACTGGTCGCGCGAGATGCCGTGCAGCACGACGTGCGCGATCGGCCACTCGGGATTCGTGTCTTCCTTACGGCGCCGCGTCTCCTCCTCGGGCAGTTCGACGACCGAGCCGCGGAAGATGTCGGCCTGCAGCATGCCGTCGGCGATGAACACCCGCGACAGCACGACCTCGCCCGGCTTCGAGACGCCGTTGATCGTGGCGCCGCCCGCGGGGAAGAACACGTGTCCCTGCCGCCACCCCTCGGCGTTCTGCCAGCCGCCGAGATGCGAGGCGGGAACGGATCCCGAGATCTCGTAGACCCACACGAACTGCCCGTCGTACTCCTCGCCCCAGCGCACGTCGTGCAGGGTGTTGTCCGGTACGAGCCCCATCGCACGCCACACCCGGTCGGTCACGAGCGCGTCGACCGCGACACCCTCGTCCGCCTCGTTGAAGTGCGGGAACGCGCGCCCCTCGTGCAACACCCGCGAGCCGTCGCGGGAGGTGACCGGCGGGCGCTCGGTCGAGTTGAGGATGCCCTCGGCGAGATCGGAGGCGGGTACGAGGTCCTTGAGGCCCTGCTGATACTGGATGCCGACGGCGTCCAGTCCGAAATCGTCGGCGATGCGGAGAGCGGCGATGTACATCTTCAGCTGCCACTGCACCTGCTCGCGGGTGAGCTCGGTCGCGGCGTCCTCGCCGTACCGGAAGGTCATGCCGCGGTCGATGAGCCAGTCGTAGGCGGCGTCGGCCTCGGCATCCGTCACCCGCAGCATCTCGGCGTACAACGCCGACTGCGACAGGCGCTCCTTGTAGATGCCGGTCTTGTTGAGCAGCTCGTCGTCGAAGATCGCGTTGTACATGCCCATGCAGCCCTCGTCGAAGACGCCGATGATGGCCTTCTCCGCGAGCAGCTCGGCGGCGAGCGCTTCGCCCAGCTGCTTCTCGGGACTGTCGGGCAGCGCGGGCAGCGGCCGCACGTGCGAGGCATCGTGGGTGATGGTGCCGGTCTCGGTCCACTCGCGGATGCCGTCGCGGAACCAGTCGTCGGTGAAGTCGACCGACCAGATCGTCGAGTACGGCTTGTCCATCTTGGTCAGGCCCGCGTTCAGGCCGAGCAGGCCGACGAGACCGGGCCAGTCACCCGCGAAGTTCGCGACCGTGAGGATCGGGCCTTCGTGCGTGCGGAGCCCCGCGAGCACGTGGTGCGAGTACTGCCACACGGCCTCGGCGACGATGAGCGGGGCGTCGACGGGGATGTTCTTGAACACCTCGAGGCCCATGCGCTGGCTCGAGATGAAGCCGTGGCCGGTCTCGGGATCGACGTCGTTCGCGCGGATCACGGTCCAGCCCAGGTCGCTCAGCACACCGGTCACACCGGCTTCGAGCTCGACCTGGGACGGCCAGCCGGCGGTGTTCGCCGACTCGCGCAGATCGCCGGAGGCGATGAGGTACGCGGTCTTCGGGGCGGATGCCGGGCGCGATGCCGGTGCGGGCAGGGTGTAGGTGGTCATGATGCCTCTCGGGTGGTGCGGGTGGTGGTGCTGTCGCCTGTGCTGTCGAGACGGCCGCGGCGGGTCATCCCGGCGCTTCCCTCTGGACGGCCGCGAGCTCGTGCGCGACGTCCGCTGTCTCGCGGTATAGGCGGACGTAGCGGTCGAACAACTCGTCGTAGACCTCGCGGCGCGACTCGTCGGGGCGGATCGTCTCGGTCACCGGATTCCATGCGGTGATGTCGGGAGCCGCGCCGTCGGCCGTCGCGACCGCGGCGAGGAAGGCGGCGCCGTAACTCGCGCCGATCGTCGTCGCCGGCACCTCCTGCACGAGGCCCGTGACGTCGGAGACGATCTGCAGCCACAGCCGCCCCTGCGTCCCGCCGCCGACCGCGACGATGCGGCGGATGTCCGCACCGGCTGCACGCATCGTTTCGACGTTGTGTCGCACACCGAGGGCGGTCGCCTCGAGGGCGGCGCGGTAGAGGTCGCCGCGGGTGTGGGCGAGCGTCAGCCCGGCGATGATGCCCCGGGCATCCGGGTCCTGGATGGGGGTGCGCTCGCCCGCGAAGTACGGGAGCATGAGCAATCCGCGCGCCCCGGCACCGGATTCGGTCGCCTCGGCGAGCAGCTGCGGGTAGTCGGCGCCGGTGAGGTCCTTGAGCCATGCGGTGAGGGCGCCCGAGGTGGAGAGACCGCCCGCCAGGTTCCTCGTGCCGGCGAAGGCACCGGCCGTGGTCCACATCGAGGGCGTGCGCAGCGTCTCCTCGCCCGTCGCGACGAGGAACATGGTCGTCCCGTACATGAGCATGAGGTCGCCGATCTCGTGCGCCCCGACGCTGACGGCCTCGGTCCATGCGTCGATCGTGCCGGCGATCACGGGAGTGCCTTCAAGGATGCCGGTGGCATCCGCAGCGGCTCGCGTGACGCCGCCTGCGACGCCGCCGGCCCAGAGCAGCGGCGGCTGCTCGATTCCGGGCGCGTACCGCTGCCACCACTCGTCGTGCCACGCCTCGCGCTCGATGTCGTAGAGCGGCGACGTCTGACTCGCGGACTGGTGGTCGAGCACGTAGGCGCCGGTCAGGCGGCGGGCGAGCCACGAGGCCGGCATGTAGACGCGGCGAGCGCGCTGCCAGGTATCCGGTTCCTCCTCGGCCACCCAGACGAGCTTCGGCCCCCCGGCCTGCGAGGTCAGCGTCGATCCGCCGATGCGCGTGATCTCAGGCTCGCCCAGCTCGGCCGTCATCCGTTCGATCTGCGCCGTCGCGCGGGTATCGACCCCGTAGAGGATCGCCGGGCGGACCGGGCGATCGTCATCGTCGGCGAGGAGGATGCAGGGACCCATGCCACTCACGCCGATGCCGACGATCTCGGCATCGGGAGCTTCGGCGAGGAGCTCGCGGGCGATCGCGACGAACTCGTCCCACCACACGTCGCCGTCCATCTCGACCCACCCGGCGCGGGGGCGGGAGACCTCGTGCGACCGGGTCGCGGTGGCGATGATCGCGCCGTCGGCATCCACCAGCACGCCCTTGCTGCTGGATGTACCGATGTCCACCCCGAGGGTGCAGCGCATGGCGTCCTCCTTGAAACCCCGACTGGTGATCGTGCAATCCTTCGCCACGTTGCGCGAAATCGATTTCAGACTACACGCGCGCTCGGTTGTCCTGCACCGCGGTTGCCGATTGACGACCTCTCCACACGCCGCGAGGGAAGCGCGCGGCTGACGACGTCGACGACCGGAATACCGTGACAATCTGGGCTTTCACTCGCAGAATGGAGCCGTGGAGATGACCGAACCTCAGACGTGGACCGTGATCGGCGTGTTCGCCGCGATGATGCTCGGCGGGATGACCCTCATGACCTCCCAGTTCAGCCGGGTGATCCGCGCCGAGGTCGGCGGCCTCCGCAGCGAGATGCTCGGCGAGCTCCACGGGTTCCGCGGCGAGTTGAACGGATTCCGCGGCGAGGTCAATGGGCGCCTCGACGTCATCGAGAGCCGCCTCACCCGCGTCGAGTCGAAGGTCGACGACCTCGACACCGAGCTGACCAATCTGGCGACGCGCTTCTGGAAGTCGCAGTAGCCGGAGATCTCCGGCGCGGAGATCAGTCGCGACCGCCCCTGGCCGGCTGGACCTCGCTGCGCAGCACCACGGTCCGCGCGGGCTGCGTGTCGCCGCCGATGCGCTCGAGAAGCATGCGCGCCGCCGTGACACCCATGTGCCGAGCGGGGAGCCTCACCACCGTGACCGCACTCGGCGAGAGGGTCGTGAACGGCAGCGATCCGATCACGGCGACCCCCACGCGCGGCGGGGTGAGCCCGCGTTCCGTCAGCACCTGGATCGCGCCGACGCCGATGAGATTGTTGCCGGCGACCACGGCATCCGGCGGCTGGGGCAGCGCGAGCAGCTCCTCCATCGCCGCGCGGCCTCCCTCCACGCGAAAGGATGCGAACCGCGCGAGCTCGTCGACGTCGAGGTCGGGTTTCACGCCCGTCAGCGCCGCCCGCCACCCGGCGGCTCGCTCGGCCGCGGTGTCGATGTGCTCGGGGCCGCCGATATAGGCGATGCGCCGGTATCCGGCGTCCCACAGCTCCTTCGCTGCCGACATCCCCGCCGCCCGGTTCGCCATCACGACGCCGTCGACGTCGTAGGCCGTACCGCGGTCGACCGCGACGACCGGACGTCCGGTGGCGAGGATCGGGTCCAGTCTGCTGCTCTCGTCGGCGGTCGCGATGATGACGCCCGACATGTGCTCGGCGATCGCGATGCGCAGGTACGTCGCCTCCTTCTCGATCTGCGAGTCGGAGTTGCACAGCACCACCGAGTAGCCGGCCTCGGACGCGACATCCTCGACGCCGCGAGCCATCTCGGTGAAGTACGGGTTCTCGATGTCCGGGATCACGAGAGCGATCACCTCGGAGCTCTGTCGCCGCAGCGACCGCGCCATCCGGTTGGGCGTGAAACTCAGCTTCGCCGCCGCGTCGCGCACCGCGGCCACCTTGTCGTCCGACACGCTCGTGCCGTTGAAGACGCGCGAGACCGTGGCGGGAGACACTCCGGCGAGTTCCGCGACGTCGTAGATGGTGGCCATTCGAACCTCAGGACAGTGACCCGATGTGCCGGATCTGAAGCAACAGTAGCGCGGTGCGTCCGGCGTCCGGTCGCGCGAAGGGGCGGACCGACCACGTCGACCCGCCCCTCCGACAGCATCCGCTCAGCCGGCTGTGGCGTTCTCGTACGCGCGCATCGCGGCCTGCTGCGCGTCGGCGAGAGCCTCCTCCGGCTCCTTGTCGCCGAGCAGCGCGGCGGTGATCGCGTTGTTGAGCTCGTTCTGTATCTCCTGCCCGGCGGGCGAGGACCCGAACGACTGACCGTACCCGACGACGTCGTAGAACGTCGAGATGACCTGGTCGAAGCCGGCGTTGCCGGTCTCGGTCACGAACTGGTCGCGGATCGCCTGGTCGGACGCCGGCGAGCCCGTGAACAGGCCGGTGTTGAGCCCGCCGTCGTCCGTCAGCGTCTGCGCGCGGGCCTCCCCCGCCGCCATCCACGCGTCGTCCGAGGTGAGGTTCACCATCCACGCGCACGCCGCCGCCGGGTTCTTCGCGCCGACCGGCACCACGAACGCCGTGCCGGATGCGACCGAGAACGGCTCGCCGTCCTTGTCGCGGAACGGCACGGCCTCGATGTCGATCTGATCCGCGTACGGTCCGAGTACGTTCGGGTACCACTGCGCGTTGACCTGCGCGCCGACCTGGCCCGCCACGTACTGGTTGTTGTCGCCGAAGGTGTCGAACGAGTCGGTGAAGCTCTTCACCGCGGCGAAGCCGCCCTGCGCGTCGGTGATCTGCTTCAGCAGTTCGATGCCCGCGAGGTTGCTCGGGTCGTCGAGCGTCGGCGCCCCGTCTTCGTCGTTGAGCTGTCCGCCCATCGCGAGGATCCAGAGCCCACCCTGCCCGGTCGGGACGGGGTCGAAGCCGAGGCGCGACGGCACGCCGCCCGATTCCTGGTAGATCTTGCCGATCGCCTCGATCAGACCGTCGGGGTTCGACGTGTCGAACTGATCGGGTGTGACGCCCGCCTCGGCGAGCACCCTCTTGTTCACGATGATGGCCGGCGGCTGATAGAACTGCGGCACGGCCCAGACCTCGTCGTCGTACGTGACGTCGTCGACCACGAACGGGTACCAGTGGTCGCGGGGATCGACGTCCTGCGCGGCGAAGCATTCGTCGAGCGGCATGATCAGCCCCTGCGCGGCGTAGGTCGTGACGTAGCGGCGGTCCATCTGCACCACGTCCGGTACGTCGCCGCTCGCGATGCGGGTGGTGAACTTCTGCGCGTCGAACGCCGTCGCGTCGAGGTCCACCTCGACCTCGCCGAGCTGCTCGGCCGCGTAGTCGACACGGGACTGCCCCACGTCGTCGGCGTTCTCGAAGCCCCACGCGTTGAGGGTGCCCGCGGGCTCGGCGTCGAAGTCGGCATCCGCGCCGCCCTCGCCCGCACCTCCTCCGCTGCAGCCCGCGAGCACGATGGCGGATGCCGCGGCCATGGCGGCGAATCCCAGGATGCGCTTGCGCATGTCATTCCTTCTTTCGGTTGCTGTGTGTCGTCGTATCGGTCGATGGACGTGTGGTCACGGTCAGCCCTTCCGCCCCTGCGTGGCGACGCCCTCGATGAAGTAGCGCTGCCCGAAGGCGAAGAGGATGAGCATCGGCAGGGTCACGATCAGGGACGCCACCATGACGTACTGATAGTCGCCGTGACCGCCGGCCGTCGGGCTGTACTTCGTCATGGCGTAGGCGATGCCGAGCGGGGCCGTGAACTCGTCGACGGAGCCCGCGTTCAGGTAGATGAGGGCCGCCTGGAGGTTGTTCCAGCTCGCCTGGAACTCGAACAGGAACACGATGATGAACGACGGGATCGACAGCGGCATCGCGATCCGCCAGAACAGGCCCCAGTAGCTGGCCCCGTCGAGACGCGCGGCTTCGAAGAGCTCGCGGGGCAGCCCCAGGAAGAACTGCCGTTGCAGGAAGATGTAGAACGCGGATCCGAAGAGGTTCATGCCCCACAGGGGCACCCACGTGCCCAGCATCCCCGTCTCCTTCCAGATCAGGTAGATCGGGATCATCGTGACGGCGCCGGGCAGCATCATTGTGGCCAGGACCAGCCCGAAGAGCATCCCGCGGCCGGGGAACTTGAAGTACGCGAACCCGAAGGCGACGATCGAGCTCGAGATCGCGACGGTGCCTGCGGCGAGGAGGGCGATAGCGATGCTGTTCCACATCCAGCTGAGGAGGGGGAGCTGGTTCCAGACCTCGATGTAGTTCTCGGGGATGAACGTCTTGGGGATGAGCGAGTTGTCGAAGACCTCGCCTCGGGGCTTGAAACTCGCCGCCAGGAGCCACACGAACGGATAGAGGAACAGGAGGCCGAACCCGATGAGGATGACGGCGAGGACGATCCGCACTGCGAGAATCTTCGGCTGCGACACCGCGCGACGCAAGCGCGACCGCTTCGGCACCGTGACGGCGCGAGTCTCGCTCTCGAGGATGGGCTCGGCGGCGGGAGGCAGCTGCCGCAGTGAAGACGACATCAACGGTCTCCCTCGTAGTAGACGAATCGGTTGCCGACCTTCACCTGGATGACCGTGATGATCATGATGATGACGAACAGCAGCCAGGCCATCGCCGCGGCGAAGCCGAAGTTGAACTGGCGGAAGGCCTGTTGGAAGAGGTAGATCGCGTAGAAGAGCGACGCTTCGGGCGACGAATTGCTCTGATCTCGCCAGAACAGCAGGTAGGCCTGATCGAAGATCTGGAAGGCGGCGATCGACAGCACGATGACGTTGAAGAACATCGCGCCGGAGATCATCGGGAGCGTGATCGAGAAGAAGCGTCGGACCGCCCCCGCGCCGTCGATCGACGCGACCTCGTAGAGCTCGGTCGGCACATTCTTCAGCGCGGCGAGGAAGATCACCATCGTGCCGGCCACGGTCCACAGGGTCATGATGACGATGCTCGGCTTCACCCACGCCGGGTCGACGAGCCACTGCGGACCCTGGATGCCGAAGAGGCGCAGGAACTGGTTGATCGCGCCGGAGTTGCCGTTCAGCAGCAGGAAGAACACCGCGGCGGTCGCGACCGCCGGGGTCATCTTCGGCAGGTAGTAGAGCGTGCGGAAGATGCCCGCTCCCCGGCCGACGCGGTTGAGCAGCAGCGCGAGGACGAGCGCGAAGATGATCTCGAGCGGCACCGCCATGACCACGTAGAACAGCGTGTTGGCGAGCGCAACGCCGACCCGCGGGTCTTCGAACAGCTGCTCGTAATTGGCAGTGCCGATGGGGCGGGCGGTATTGGTCGCGAGGTTGTAGTTGCTGAACGAGATGTACAGGCTGTACGCCATGGCTCCTGCCGTGAAGATCAGGAACCCGATGATCCACGGCGAGATGAAGAGGTATCCGGCCAGCGCTTCGCGCTTGTTGTAGTGCTGCTTCAGTGCAGGACTGCGGCCGTGGCGACGGGTGCCGCGCTCCCGACTGCGGGCGCGCGACGGGGAGGATACTGACATGGGCGTGAATCTAGAAGCGGTTCTCCCTTTTCCGCGCGGGGCTTGCTTCTTCTCGCACAGTGTGATTCCGACCCTCCTGCCCGTCGATCCGCGTCGTACTCCGTAGACTCGCCGGATGGGCGACGCGCGACCCGACGCGCGTCGAGGGAGGGACGACGGCCACAGTGAGGGCACGAGCGGTCTTCGGCGTGCTGCGCCTCGCCGCGGCGAGCGTGTGCATCGTCGCCCTCGTTCATCGGATGTTCTGGGGGCTCAGCTCTGCGACGATCGCCGGAGAGAACTTCTTCGCCTATCTCACGGTGCAGTCGAACTGCGCACTGGTCGGCGTGCTCCTCGTCGGCGCGGTGCTGGCGTTCCGGAGGACGACGGACCCGCGATGGTTCACGGTCTCGCTCGCACTCGTGCTCACCTGGACGATCACGGCCGGCCTTGCGTTCGCGCTGATCGTCTGGCAGGCCGGACTCCGCGGCATCCGCGTCGACGTGCCGTGGTCGGATCAGGTGCTCCACTTCTACCTGCCTGCATGCACCGCCGTCGCCTGGGTGCTCACACCCGGCCACCGCGGTGTGCCGTGGTGGGTGGTGCCGACCGCTCTCGCCTTCCCGCTCGCCTGGGGCGGCGTGACCCTGTGGCGGGGGCCGATCGTCGGCTGGTACCCCTACTACTTCCTCGATCCACGACAGGTGTCGGGGCCGCCGGAGTTCCTCATCACGAGCGGAATCGCGCTGGCGATCTTCGCGGCGGTGGCGTCGGTCATCGTGCTCGTGAGCCGGATGCGCCGACGGGGACACGACCGACCTCCGGTCTGACCCGCGCCTGCGCGGTCAGGGCGTCGCGAGGAACGGTGCGAGCGAGGCGATGGCCGCCTCGAGCGCCTTCTGGTCGTCGAGCTCTGCGAACTCGCCTGCCGCGTCACCGCCGAGGATGCCGACCACGACACTCTCCCCGGTCTCGGCCGAGAGATCGAACCATGTGCGGATCAGCGCGTCACCACCCACGACATGCCACACCGTCGGCACGGCGGCGTCGGGATCCTCGGGGGCGGTGGCGGCGAACGGAGATTCGTCGAACCGCATCCAGACCGTCTCGATCCGACCCATGCCGATTTCGGCGATCGCACCGCGCTGCGCGAAGGGCAGCGCGGGGGCGAACTCCAGGCCCTTTCCCTGCAGCACTCCGAGCGGGACCGTGATGACGGCCCTGTCGAACGAGAGCGACTCTCCCGTGGCGATCCTCAGGCTGAGACCGGCGTCGTCGTAGGCGACGCGAGAGATCGGAGACGAGAGGCTCACCTTCGCGCCGTCCAGCAAGTCGTCGACGATCGCGCCGAGGTCGCCGAGGGGAGCGATGAGCTCTGACGGGGGCAGAGCGGGCGGGAACCAGGTCGACGCCTCGCCGGCATCGGAGCCGGAGAAAGCCGCCACCGTGGCGAGCAGTGCGACGACGCCGGGATCCTCGAGATCCACGCCGGCCTCGGATAGGGCGTCGACGAGGGCGATGTCGGTCGGCTGCTGCTGTCCTGCGGCGATCGCCGCCTGCACGGGTTCGGTCGACACCGGCTCGATGCCTCCCTCCGCCGATCGCCAGAGCGGAGTACCGAGCGTCGTCGAACGGATGTCGAGGCGGGTGAGCAGCGCGGCCATCTCGCTGTCGGCGGAGGCGAGGAGCCACCCGCCCAGCTGCGCGGGAACAGGCCACTGCTTCTCGTCGACCACGGACTGCACCCGCCCGCCGACCCGGTCGCGTGCTTCGAAGACCGTGACCTCATGACCGGCTTCGACGAGCCGCGACGCTGCTGCCGCGCCGGCCAGTCCCGCGCCGATCACCGCGATCCGCTCACCGTCGCCTGCCAGCCGGAGAAGGTCGTCGGCAGCTCGGTCGCCCGACCGGAGGGCCGCATCGATCGTGCCCGGCGCCTCGGCGTCGGTCGCCTCACCGGCGAAGAACAAGCGGTCGTCGACGGGGACGGCCAGCGCCTCGCGAGCGCTCTGCTGCGTGCCGGCGGGCGTGTAGCTCGCTGCTCCCCGCGAGAACGGGTCGCTCGTCCACGCGCTGCGTACGAACGCGGAGGGCGTGATCGCACCTGCGGTGGGCGTGGGCGTCGGCGTCCGGGTGGGCGTGGGAGTGGGCGCCGGCTCAGGCGTGCAGGAGGAGAGAATCACTCCCAGGACGCCGGCGCCGGCGCCGATCAGCAGAGTGCGACGCGTCATCCTCATCGTGTCGCAACGATACCGCGCCCGCTGCGTCGCCGTCTGCCGACCCGAGGAGGTCAGCGGATCACGAGTTCCGGGGTGATGAGCGCGTGCGCCTCACCGGACTCCACCCGCCGTGGGGAGACCACGTCGCCGGTCGGCCCCATGAGGAGCTGCAGCACGGCCTCCGCGACGTCCTCGGGTCGCTGCTCGACGCTGGAGAATCCGAGCGCCTCGGCCGTGGGCGTGTTGTCGAATCCGATCACGGGTATCCTGACCCCGGCGTCGGCGAGCGCGAGCAGAGCGCCGACGGCGAGCGCATCGCTCGCGCAGACGATGGCGTCGGCTCGAGCGTCGTCGCTCAGGACGGCGGCGACGGCGTGCCGCGCACCCTGCACGGAATCCTCCGACACGATGCGGGTGCCCTGCGCCCCGGCCCCGTCGATCGCCTCCCGCCATCCGCGTTCCCGGTCGTCACCCGTCCCGGAGCCCGACGGCCAGCCGAGGAAGCTCACGAATGCTCCGCGTTGCAGCGCGTGCTCGGTCGCCGCGCGCGTGCCCGCCGCGCCGTCGACGTCGACCCACAGATGCGTGGGGTCGGCGATATCGTCGTCGCCCCAGGGTCGGCCGAAGGAGATGAAGGGCAGGCCCACGGCATCCAGCCTTCCCACCCGCTGGTCATCGCGCACGGTGCCCGTGATGATCGCGGCGTCGATCTCCGACCCCTCCCAGAGCTCTGCGAGCCGGGCGAGCTCCTCCTCCGGGGTGCGGGCCGCGTAGACCAGCATGCGCATCCCTCGCTCGCTGGAGCGGTCGGTGATCGCGTGGACGAACCGGTCGAGCACGACGCCGGAGACCCCGCCGAGGTACGGATCGAGGCGGATGCCGATGGTCGAGCTCCGCCGCAGGCGCAGCCTGCGGGCCGCCGCATGCCGGCGATACCCGAGCTCGTCGATCGACGCGAGCACGCGCTCCCGGGTCGCGGGCTTCACGATATCGGGCGTGTTCAGCACGTTCGACACGGTCTGCCGGGAGACGCCGGCGTGCGCAGCGACGTCCTCGACCGTCGGAGCCTTCGCCATCCCAAACCTCGATCCCGCGGGCTTGACACGTCCAGTCCGCGCGACCTAGCGTATGGCATGCGTAGTTTGATCGTTCAAATTTCTGCGCGAGACGCCCTCATCAAAGGAGAGAGAGACATGACACGGCACAACACACGCGCCCTCCTCGGCACCGGGGCGGTGCTGCTCACCAGCACGCTCGTGCTCACGGGATGCGGCTCCGGCTTCTCCGGCGACGAGCCGGCGGGAGACTCCGAGGGGCTCACCTCCTCCGACGACGCGCTCACCGTGCTGATCGGGTCGTCGGGCGACGCCGAGACCGAGGCCGTGCAGTCGGCGCTCGACGCCTGGTCGGAGGAGTCGGGCACCGACGTCGAGCTCCAGGTGGCGAGCGATCTCGCACAGGAGCTGTCGCAGGGCTTCGCGGCCGGCGAACCCGCCGACCTCTTCTACCTCGCGCCCGAGCAGATGGCGGGCTACGCGTCGAACGGCTCGCTCCAGGCGTACGGCGACGAACTCGCCAACAAGGACGACTTCTACCCGTCGCTGGTCGAGAACTTCACGCTCGACGGCACGTTCTACTGCGCGCCGAAGGACTTCTCCACGCTCGCGCTCGTGATCAACACGCAGATGTGGACGGAGGCCGGACTCACCGACGCCGACCTGCCGAAGACGTGGGACGACCTCGCATCGGTCGCCCAGAAGCTCACCACCCCGGAGCACGTGGGGCTCGCGTTCGGCGCCGAGTACCAGCGGGTCGGCACGTTCATGGCACAGGCCGGCGGCGGACTCGTCGACGACGGAACCGCGATCGCCGACGATCAGGCGAACGTCGACGCGCTCGACTACGTCAAGACGCACCTCGGCGACGGCTCCTTCGCCTTCGCGAAGGACATCGGCGCGGGCTGGGGCGGCGAGGCGCTCGGCAAGGGACTCGCGGCGATGGTGATCGAGGGCAACTGGATCACGGGCGCGATGGCGAACGACTTCAGCTCGGTCGACTACACCGTCGCGGAGCTTCCGGAGGGCCCCGGCGGCCAGGGCACCCTGCAGTTCACGAACTGCTGGGGCATGGCGGCCGACAGCCCCAACCAGCAGGCCGCGCTCGACCTCGTCGAGTACCTGACGAGCGCCGACAGCCAGCTGGCGTTCTCGAAGGCCTTCGGCCCGATGCCGTCGATCACCTCGGCCGCCGACCAGTGGACGAGCGACAACCCCGACCTCGCACCGTTCCTCGCCGGTGCGGAAGACGCGCAGTTCCCGCCGAACCAGGACGGAGCGGCCGATGTGATCGCGGACTTCAACGCGCAGATCGAGTCGCTGAAGACGGGTGACCCCGCGCAGATCCTCGGGACCGTGCAGTCGAACCTCGAAGCGATCGTCGAGTAATCATGGCGGTGCAGGCCACGCCTCGCCGCGGAGGGGCCTCCGGGCTCCGCCGCGGCGAGGCCGCAGCCGGATGGCTCTTCACGGCGCCGGTGATCGTCATCCTCGGGGTTTTCCTGCTCGTTCCCGTGCTCATGGCCCTCTGGGTGAGCATGTCGGACTGGGCGGGGCGCGGCAGCCCCCTCTCGCCGTCGGTGTCGTTCGTGGGCGTCGAGAACTACTCCGCGGTGCTCGCCGACGGCGGTCTCGCGACCAAGGACTTCGGCACCGCCCTGCGCAACAACGCCTGGTACGTGCTGCTCGTCGTCCCCCTGCAGACCGCCATTGCCCTCTTCCTCGCGGTCTTGGTGAACCGCGCCGTGCTGCGCGGCCGCGGATTCTTCCGCACCGCCTACTACTTCCCCTCCGTCACCAGCTCCGTGGCGATCACCGTGCTGTGGCTGTTCCTGTTCTCGGCGAGCGGCGCGGTGAACAGCGTGCTCGCCTGGTTCGGCGTCAACGGTCCGAACTGGTTCAACGACCCCCGCGGCATCCTGCACCTCGCTCTCAGCGGAGTCGGGGTCGACGCCGGCCCCGCCGCGCTGACCGGTGGCGGCATGCTCGGCATCTCCTGGTGGGAGTGGCTCGCCGGACCCTCGATCGCGATGAGCGCGTACATCCTCATGGCGATCTTCACGACCTCCGGCACGTTCATGCTGCTGTTCCTCGCCGGCCTGCAGAACCTCGGCGCCGACGTCGACGAGGCCGCCATGATGGACGGCGCGAACGGCTGGCAGCGGTTCTGGCGCGTCACGCTCCCCCAGCTGCGCCCGACGCTGTTCACCGTGCTGACCCTCGGCCTCATCGGATGCTGGCAGGTGTTCGACCAGATCTACACGGGCACGCGCGGCGCCCCGAGCAAGACCACGCTCACGCCCGCCTACCAGTCGTACAAGACCGCCTTCACGGACCAGGAGTGGGGCCAGGGCGCGGCGATCGCCTTCATCCTCTTCGTCATCATCGTCGTGTTCACGCTCCTGCAGCGCTGGGTCCTGCGCGACCGGCCGGTGTCGCGCCGTCGGATCCGCGCCTACGAGATCACGACGAAGGGAGGTGCGTCATGAGGCTCTCCTCGAAGCAGCTCACCTGGCAGATCGTGCTGTACGCGGTGCTGATCGTGCTCGCGCTGATCTACATCTACCCGTTCCTCATCCAGGTGTTCACGAGCTTCAAGACCGACGAGGATGCCGCCTCCTCGGGCGTGAATCTCCTCCCGGAGTCGTGGACCTTCGCGGCCTACGAGCGCCTGTTCGCGAACTCCGACTTCCCGTCCTGGTTCGTCAACAGCGCGATCGTGACGATCTTCGTGACCGCCGGTCGCGTGTTCTTCAACTCTCTCGCCGGCTACGCGCTCGCCCGTCTGCGGTTCCGTGGTCGCGGAGTCGTGTTCGCCGCACTCGTGGCCGTCATGTCGGTGCCGACCGTCGTGCTGCTGATCCCGAAGTTCCTCGTGATCAATCAGCTGGGCATCTTCAACTCCTACGCGGGCATGATCCTGCCGCTGCTCGTGGACGCGGCCGGCGTCTTCATCATGAAGAACTTCTTCGAGTCGATCCCGGTGTCGGTCGAGGAGCAGGCCCGCATCGACGGCGCCGGCACGTTCCGCATGTTCTGGTCCGTCGTGCTGCCCATGGCGACCCCTGCCCTCATCACCATCGTGATCCTGTCGTTCCAGGGCTCGTGGAACGAGCTCAGCCACTTCATCGTGTCGACCAACGATCCCGCCCTGACGACCCTGACGAAGGGCGTCGCGTCCCTCGCGAGCGGGCAGCTCAGTCAGGGCACCCAGTACCCGCTCAAGCTGGCGGCGGCGCTCATCATGACGATCCCCGTCGCCGTGATGTTCTTCGTCTTCCAGCGCCGAATCATGAATTCCACCGAAGGAGCCGTCAAGGAATGACCGACCGCCCTCACCTCCAGCCCCTGCTCGACGACGCCGTCATCGTGCTCGACGCCCCCACCCAGGTCTGGTCCGATCGCGCAGGGCGGATCGGGACCGCACCGATCCACGGGGTGTTCCACGGCGACGTCCGGCACATCGCCGGGATCGACATCTCGGTGCGCGGAACAGCTCTCGAGTCGATCGGATACTCGTCGCCGACACCGCGGCACGTGCGCTTCACCGACCTGCTGCGCGGACTCGATGACGCGGGGGCCGACCCCAAGGTGCGGCTCGACAGGGATCGCACGGTGACGGCCGGTCGGTTCGCGGAGACGCTGCGGTTCTCCTCGCACCTCGAGGATGCCGTCGAGGTCGCCGTCGAGGTGCGCGTGCGACCCGATTTCGCTCCGATGCAACTCGTCAAGGCGGGCGAGGACGGGGGTCAGGACTGGACGTGGGACGGCGAGCGCTGCCGCTCGGGCGAGGCGTCGTTCGCTCTCTCGGCTCGGGGCGCCGAGGTGTCGACGGACGGGCGCGATCTGGTCGTCGCCTGGCGTGCGACCATTTCCGCGCGCGGTGCCGTCGAGCTGTCGTGGGAGGCCGACCTCGACGACTCGAGCCTTGTGGTCACCACGCCGGCGCGCGCCGCCGACACTCGCCATGTCGGCACGGGCGCCGATCCTCGCGCCGCCCGCTGGCTCGACCGCGCGACCGCCGATCTCGACGCGCTGCGCCTCGCGCTCCCCGACCACCCGGCTGACGCCTTCTACGCTGCGGGCGCCCCGTGGTTCTTCACGCTGTTCGGGCGCGACTCGATCTGGGCGGCGCGACTGGCCCTCGCATCCGACCCCGCGATCGCGGGTTCGACCCTGCGGGTGCTCGCGCGGCTGCAGGGGACTGCGGTGAATCCGCACACGGCCGAGGCGCCCGGCAAGATCGCGCACGAGCTGCGCAGCGCCGAGCTCTCACTGCCGGGCGAGGGCGTGCTCCTGCCGCCGCTGTACTACGGCACGGTCGACGCCACGCCCCTGTGGGTGTGCCTGCTCGCCGACGCGCGGGACGCGGGGATGCCGGAGCATGACCTGCGTGAGCTCGTTCCCGCCCTGCGGGCCGCCCTGGACTGGATGGTCGTGCACGGCGACGCCTCGGGCAGCGGGTTCATCGACTACGCCGACGAGACCGGCCACGGCCTGGCGAATCAGGGGTGGAAGGACTCGGGCGACTCGATCCAGTGGCGCGACGGACGGCTCGCCGAGGGCCCGATCGCCCTCAGCGAGGTGCAGGGCTACGCCTACGAGGCTGCGGTTCGTGGGGCGGCGCTGCTCGACGAGCTGGGCGAGCCGGGCGGCGACGCCCTGCGCTCGTGGGCTGCGGACCTGCGTACGCGGTTCCGCGCAGCCTATTGGGTGACGACGCCCGAGGGCCGGTACCCGGCCATCGCGCTCGACGCCCATGGCGCCGCGGTCGACACCCTCACCAGCAACATCGGCCACCTCATCGGGACCGGTCTGCTCGACGCCGACGAGGAGCGCGCGTGCGCGGAATTGCTCCTCGGCACGTCGATGTCGAGCGGCTACGGCATCCGCACGATGTCGACGGATGCCGCAGGCTACTGGCCGCTCAGCTATCACGGCGGCAGCGTCTGGACGCACGACACCGCGATCGCCGTGCACGGGATGCGGCGGGCCGGTCTCGTGGACGAGGCCCGGCACGTCGCCGGCCAGCTGCTCGATCTGGCGGAGGGCTTCGACTACCGCGTTCCCGAGCTGCATTCCGGTGAGCCACGCGTCGCCGGAGGCGCTCCGGTGCCGTATCCCGCCGCGTGCCGCCCGCAGGCCTGGTCGGCTGCGGCGGCGGTCGTGACCGCCGCGGCGCTGCGCTGACGGGCGGGGTCGTCGTCAGCGGACGGCGATCCCGTCCTTCCAGACGCGGTCCACCAGGGGCACGCCCGGGCGGTAGGCGAGGTGGATGCGCGTCGGTGCCTTCAGCAGCACGAGGTCGGCCCGAGCTCCCGGGGCGATGATCCCGACGTCGTCGCGCCGCAGCGCCCTCGCGCCGCCCGCTGTCGCGGACCACACCGCCTCGGCCGGGGTCATGCCCATGTCGCGGACCGCGAGGGCGACGCAGAACGGCATCGACGAGGTGAAGCTCGACCCCGGGTTCGTGTCGCACGCGAGCGCGACTGTCACGCCCGCGTCGATCAGCCGCCGGGCGTCCGGGTACGGCTGGCGCGTCGAGAACTCGACCCCCGGCAGCAGGGTGAGGACGGTGTCGGAGGCGGCGAGCGCGGCGACGTCGGCGTCCGTCAGGTAGGTGCCGTGATCGACCGAGGCCGCACCGAGCTCGACCGCGAGCCGCACGCCGTCGCCCGGTCCGAGCTGGCTCGCATGCAGGCGGGGTCGCAGCCCGCGCGCGATCCCCGCGTCGAGGATGCGGCGCGACTGCGCGACCGTGAACGCACCCGTCTCGCAGAACACGTCGATCCACCGCGAGTACGGGGCACAGGCGTCGAGCATGTCGCCGCAGACGAGGTCGACGTACCCCTCGGAATCGTCGGCGTATTCTGCAGGGACGACGTGCGCCCCCAGGAACGTCACCTCGGGCGTCACCTCTGCGGCCAGGCGCACGAGTCGCTCCTCGTCGGCGACCGAGAGGCCGTAGCCGCTCTTGATCTCGACCGTGGTGGTGCCCTGCCCGAGCATCTCGTCGAGGAACCCGCGCAGGCGCGCGCGAAGCTCGTCGTCGGTGGCGGCGCGCGTGGCCGCGACGGTGGAGCGGATGCCGCCGGCGGCGTACCGCTGCCCGGCCATGCGCGCCTCGAATTCGGCTGCTCGGTCCCCTCCGAACACGAGGTGGCTGTGGCTGTCGACGAAGCCGGGGATCACGGCCCGCCCCTCGGCGTCGACGACCTCGTCGGCATCCGGCGCGTCGTGCGGCGAGCCGACCCAGGCGATCCGGTCGCCCTCGACCAGCACCGCCGCGTCGCGCATCGTGCCGCACGGGTCGCCTGCGCGTCCTGATCCGCTGACGTCGTCCCGATCCGCCGACGCATCCGCCGAATCAGACCGCAGATCGGGGCCGCGTCCGCGAATCGGGTCTGCCGGCGAGCCGACGTTGGTCGTCAGCTCCCCGATGCCGGTGATCAGCGTCGTGTTCACAGCATCGGCACCGTCAGGCCGCGATCGCGGGCGATGTCTCGGGCGTGCTCGTATCCGGCATCCACGTGCCGCATGACGCCGGTGCCGGGGTCATTTGTCAGCACGCGCTCGAGCTTCTCTGCGGCGAGCGCGGAGCCGTCGGCGACCGTGACCTGACCGGCGTGGATCGACCGGCCGATGCCGACTCCCCCGCCGTGATGCAGCGACACCCACGATGCGCCGGACGCGGTGTTCAGCAGGGCGTTGAGCAGCGGCCAGTCGGCGATCGCGTCGGAGCCGTCCTTCATCCCTTCGGTCTCGCGATACGGGGAGGCGACGGAGCCGGAGTCGAGGTGGTCGCGACCGATCACGATCGGCGCCGAGAGCTCCCCGGAGGCCACCATCTCGTTGAACTTCAGGCCGGCGAGGTGCCGCTCCTTGTAGCCCAGCCAGCAGATCCTCGCCGGAAGCCCCTCGAAGTGGACCTTCTCGCCCGCCTTCTCCAGCCAGCGATGCAGCGCGGCGTCCTCCGGGAACAGCTCGGCGATCGCGCGGTCGGTCCTGCGGATGTCCTCCGGGTCACCCGAGAGGGCGGCCCAGCGGAACGGGCCCCGCCCCTCCTCGAACTGGGGGCGGATGTACGCGGGCACGAACCCCGGGAAGTCGAAAGCCCGCTCGAAGCCGCCCAGCTGCGCCTCCGCCCGGATCGAGTTGCCGTAGTCGAACACCGCGGCACCGGCATCCTGGAACCCCACCATCGCCGCGACGTGCGCGGCCATGGACTCGCGGGAGCGACGCGTGAACTCCTCGGGGTCGCGCGCGGCCTCCGCCCTCCAGTCGGCGATCGAGACGCCGACGGGAAGGTAGGCGAGCGGGTCGTGCGCACTCGTCTGGTCTGTGACGATGTCGATCGCCACGCCGCGTCGCAGCAGCTCGGGGAACACCTCGGCCGCATTGCCCACGATGCCGACCGACAGGGCCTCACCCGCTTGCTTCGCGGCGGTGACGCGGGCCACGGCGGCGTCGAGCTCGGTGGTGTACTCGTCGAGGTAGCCGTGATCGACGCGTCGTGCGAGGCGGGTCTCGTCGACGTCGACGATCAGGACCACTCCCTCGTTCATGGTCACGGCGAGCGGCTGCGCGCCGCCCATGCCCCCGGCACCGCCCGTGAGGGTCAGCGTGCCCTGCAGCGAATCACGACCGAGCGAGCGGGCGACGGCGGCGAAGGTCTCGTACGTCCCCTGCAGGATGCCCTGCGTGCCGATGTAGATCCATGATCCGGCGGTCATCTGTCCGTACATGGTGAGTCCGAGCTGCTCGAGCCGCCGGAACTCCGGCCAGGTCGCCCAGTCGCCGACGAGGTTCGAGTTCGCGATCAGCACCCGTGGCGCCCACTCGTGGGTACGGAACACGCCGACCGGCTTGCCGGACTGCACGAGCAGGGTCTCATCGGGCTCGAGCTCGTCGAGGGTGCGCACGATCGCGTCGTAGGCCTCCCAGCTGCGAGCCGCACGCCCGGTCCCGCCGTAGACGACGAGATCCTCCGGATGCTCGGCCACCTCGGGGTCGAGGTTGTTCATCAGCATCCGCTTCGCCGCCTCCGCGCCCCAGCTCTTGGCCGTGCGCTGGTCACCGCGCGGCGCGCGGATCGCGCGGTCGGATTCGGTGGCGGTCGTGGTGGTGGTCGTGTCACTCATGGGCATGCTCCTTCGCGATGCGGGCCACGGCGCCGGACTGCACCAGCGCGGTCACGGCCTCCATGTCGGGTGAGAGGTAGTGGTCTGGTCCCGGCCCGGCGGCGACGGTGCGCACGAGGTCTCGCACCGCCCCGGTCGCCGGCCCGGCCTGGAGCGGTGCGCGCAGGTCGAGGGCCCGCGCACCGGTGAGGATCTCGATGGCGAGTACGCGGCCGAGCCCGTCGATCGCTCGACGCAGCTTGCGCGCGGCCGCCCATCCCATCGACACGTGGTCCTCCTGCATCGCCGACGACGGGATGGAATCGACGGATGCCGGCACCGCGAGCCGCTTCAGTTCGGAGACGATGCCGGCGGCGGCGTACTGCGCGATCATGAGTCCGGAGTCCACCCCGACCTCGTGGGCGAGGAACGGCGGGAGCCCATGACTGCGAGCGGGGTCGAGAGCCCGGTCGGTGCGGCGCTCCGACACCGAGGCGACATCGGCGACCGAGATGGCGAGGAAGTCGAGCACGGCGGCGACCGGAGCTCCGTGGAAGTTGCCGTTCGACTCGATCCGCCCGTCGAGGGTGATGACGGGGTTGTCGATCACGCTCATCAGCTCGCGGTCGGCGATGAGCGTCGCGTGCGCCATGGTGTCGCGAGCGGCGCCGTGCACCTGCGGCGAGCAGCGCAGCGAGTAGGCGTCCTGCACCCGGCCGTCCTCCGGCCCCTTGTGGCTGTGCACCAGCGGCGAGTCGCTGAGGAACGAGCGCAGATTGCGGGCGGACTCGGCCTGCCCGAACTGCGGCCGCAGCATCATGAGGTCCGCGGCGAAGACGGCATCCGTCCCGAGCTGGGACTCGATCGACATCGCAGCGGCGATGTCGGCCGTCAACATCAGCGCATCGAGGTCGTGCAGCGCGAGCGAGAGCATGGCCAGCATCCCGTCGGTGCCGTTGATGAGGGCGAGACCCTCTTTCTCGACGAGCGTGACGGGCGCGATCCCTGCGGCGGCGAGGGCTTCGGATGCTGGGACGAGGTCGCCGTCGGCGGTGCGGACGTCACCCTCGCCCATCGCCGCGAGTGCGATGTGCGCGAGCGGCGCGAGGTCGCCGGAGCAGCCGAGCGAGCCGTACTCACGGACGACCGGCGCGATCCCCG
Source organism: Microbacterium hydrocarbonoxydans (assembly GCF_023715885.1). Lineage (GTDB taxonomy): Bacteria > Actinomycetota > Actinomycetes > Actinomycetales > Microbacteriaceae > Microbacterium > Microbacterium hydrocarbonoxydans_C. The sequence continues at coordinate 267,145 of NZ_JAMBOY010000005.1, forward strand.
CGTTGAGCAGAGCGGCGTAGGTCTCCACCACGACGGGGCGCACCCCCGTGCGCCCAGACGCCAGCGTCTGCAGACGGAGGAGCTGTAGGCCGCGCACGACCTCGCGCTCGACCTCGGTGCCTGTGCCCGCAGCATGGGAGCGGATCAGGCTGGCCTGCAGCTGACGACGACGATCGGCTGCGATGAACGTCGTCGCGAGAGCGCCGAAGCCCGTCGACACCCCGTAGTGCGGATTCGGATCGGCGGCGAGTCCGTCGACAACCGCTCGAGTCTGCCGCACCCGGTCGAGGGCTTCTGGCGCGAGGACGACGGCCGCTTCGTTCCGGGCGACAGCGACGACGTCGGGGATCGTGAGCGGGGCGGCGCCCACGACGACGGAGGAGGAAGAGCGCATGGTTCGATTCCACACCCGCGCCGTGGCGTCAGAGAGCGCTCCATGGCATCCTGTGTCTGTGATCTCAGACATGTCGGGCGGACGCGAGCGCGGCTCTGGTGCGCAGGTGCCGGCGGCCGACAACACACTGCGGATGCTGCGCTATCTCGCCGGACGACCGGCGCCGGTGGCCGCCTCAGCGATCGCGCGGGACCTCGCTCTTCCCCGCTCCACGGTCTACCACCTGCTCACCACGCTCGCCGAGCACGGCTTCGTCCTGCACCTCGCCGAGGAGCGCCGGTGGGGTCTCGGCACCTCGGCGTTCGAGCTCGCGGGCGGCTACGCGAGGCAGCAGCCCCTCGCCCGTCTCGGCCGCCCTCTCGTCGCCGCGCTGTCCGACCGCCTGGGCGAGAGCGCGCATCTCGCTGTCATGAGCGGGGGCGACGTCCTCTACATCGTGGAGGAGCGAGCGCCGCGGCGCCCCGCGCTCGTCACGGACGTCGGGGTTCGGCTTCCCGCACACCTCACCGCGTCGGGCCGCGCGATGCTCGCCGCACTCCCCCGGGAGCAGGTGCGCGCGCTGTACCCGAGCGCCTCGGCGTTTCCCGACCGCACCGGACTCGGACCTCGTACACCACGCGAGCTCCGCGAGGTCCTGCGCACCGTGCGCGCGCGCGGCTATGCGACGGAGGACAGCGAGATCGCCGACGGGCTGCGCAGCGTCGGCGCGGTCGTTCGCGACCACGCCGAGTGGCCGATCGCAGCCGTCGCCGTCACCTGGGCGGATCCCGCGCTCGATGAGGGCGTGCTGGCGGAGGCCGTGCGGGAGACCGCAGCGGTGCTCGAGTCGCGCCTGCACTGATGCGCGGTACGCCGTGGAGCGCGACGACCGCGTTAACGCAGAGAAGCCACCCAACTCTGGGTGGCTTCTCTGTCTAAAAGGAGTCCGGCGGTGTCCTACTCTCCCACAGGGTCCCCCCTGCAGTACCATCGGCGCTGTGAGGCTTAGCTTCCGGGTTCGGAATGTAACCGGGCGTTTCCCTCACGCTATGGCCGCCGAAACACTATTGATGTTTCAATCGTTGCATAACGACATAAGTCTTAGTTATGCGGTTCTCGACCGTACATCGAGAACCACTCAGTGGACGCAAGCACCAACGAACGGTGTGTTATCAAGTCATCGGCTTATTAGTACCAGTCAG
>NZ_JAMBOY010000006.1 GCF_023715885.1 Microbacterium hydrocarbonoxydans
TCGAGAGTTCTCCAGCGATGATCTTCAACACCACGACCCGATGCTTCGACGACATGCCCCACTGTCGCCTATGACGCGACTCACGTGTCGCCGATCACGTGTCGCCTATGTCCTGAACCCAGACACCCTCAGGTCCACCATGTGATGAGTCGGGACATATGTCTCAGATGAGTCGCGAGTTATGTCACTCAGCGCGCCGGTTGGCGGCGATTCCGGCCAACTCGTCGGAGAGCACTGCGAATCTCTCGTCGTGCAGCACTGTGGAGACTGCCCCTGCTCGGGGAGAACTCGTTTGGACCGCTGGGCAGCGGTCTCCTGGCGTCGGGAGTGCTCGCCATGACGATCCGCGAAATCCAGGCAGAGCTGTCCCGCCGTCTCCGACTGATCCGTAGGGGTCCGAAACCTCGATCTGCAAGAGGCGTGCCGTCTCAACAGTGGGTTTGCGAGGGTGGCCCGGTCAGCGGCGTGGCACCTCTGAGGTGGAGTACTGCGGACGGGCACGCACCGGTGGGGCTGACGGCCGCACGCCTCTTCTGAAAGACGTGTGAGGCATCAAAGTGGAGGCTCACTAGATCAATCAGGCGCCGTATATGCGGGGCCACGGGAGGCCACCTTCGTTGAGCTACAGGAAGATCGCGCGGGTTGACTTGGCTCTGCTGCCTGAACCGGCAACTATCCGTGCAATAGACCCGGTCACTACACTCTCTTTATCCGTCAACAACAGGGAGACTTCAGTGGCAACCGACCTTCCCTACATGCCTAGTGTCGGCAACGTCGCGTTGATCCTGGAGAAGATCAAGGGAGCGGGCACCCCGCCGAAGTTCACGGTCGAGTTCGTAAAATCGACCTTAGGCTTCACGGCCTCACAGGACAGGTCGTTCCCGCGCATGCTAAAGCAGTTGGGGTTCATCGCCACCGATGGAACTCCGCTACAGCGGTACAACGAGTTCAAAGCGGCTTCGACGGCTGGCCGCGCGATGGCGGATGGCCTGCGCGAGGGTTGGTCGCCGATCTTCATGGCAGACCAGGCCGCACACACCCGATCGGCCACTGAGTTGACCGATATCTTCAAGACCGTCACCGGCCAGGGAGACGCGGTGGCAAAGAAGATGGCATCTACCTTCAAGGCCTTCGCTTCACATGCCGACTGGTCGGTCGCGGCGGGCGCAGCCACCCCTGTGAGCTCTGAGACGAGCGATCCGGATGGCGCGGCGGCATCGAACGGCTCGTCGCGGGCTACGCAGACCGCCGGAATCGCGAGTCTTGCTAGCTCTCTCAGCCTGCATCATGACATCCACCTTCACCTACCCCCCAGCTCCGACGTCGCCGTCTATCGTGCGATCTTCAGGGCACTTCGGGAGGAACTGCAGTGACGCTCGATTCCGCGATTCGTGACTGGCTATTTAAAGGAATGGCCGTGGAGGACCTCCTAGACAGTTTGGAGTCAGAGGGGATCTCCGTCAGAGCAGCCGAAGACCCCGGTGCAGTGCAGCGAGTTCTGCCTCTAGAGGACTTCTCTCCGGCGGTCCGGCGCAGCGCCGTCCAGGCTTTGCCTGCGTATCTTGCGCTTTTTTGTCTCGAGAACTCGATCCGTGAATTGGTCGTCGAACGGATGCAGGACGCGCTCGGGTCGGATTGGTGGGAATCTGGAGCGTCGTCCGAACTCCGGAAAAAGGTCGATCAGCGCCAAGACAAGGAGGGTGCCAACCGTTGGCACATCCGCCGTGGAGCCCAGGAGATCTACTACACCGACTTCGGCGACTTGATTGCGATCATTCGACGCAACTGGGAAGCCTTCGAAGACCTGTTCCCAGATCAGAACTGGGTCATCAATCGACTCACCGAACTCGAGGCGTCTAGGAACATCGTCGCCCACAACAACAACCTCGATGACCGTGAGCTGCTTCGCATCCGAATGTACCTGCAGGACTGGACCCGCCAGGTTGGGTGACCTGCTGCTCTGCGCATGGCGTGAGTGGCACGCCGCCAGAACCGGTTCGCCAGCGGTCTCTAGAAGTGCGTCACTTCGTCGCCCCGAGAACAAGTCCTAACCTGCCAACGATCGCGCCGTCATTCGTCAGAAAGCGGGAGCGATCGGTTTTTCGGCTGCCGCCACCCTTCGGGCACTGGGTCGTCGGCGATGCCCCGGTTGGGCGACGGTAACTGCCGCTCCTCCATGCTTGCCACATAGCGGTGCCATCCGATGCCGCTTTGAAATCGCGCCAGCTGAACCGTTGAAGAACCCTGTCGATCCTGCGCGTCACGTGTGGAGCGACCGCGGAACCAGACGTCCGAGATTCCCTCCGGAAGCACCAGGTCCTGGACGGGCTCAGAGGGGGCGTCACCGCAAGAGTCAGAGAGTCTGTAGAAATAGTGCAATATGTCGTGGCCTCGGCCGAAGAGGAACAGGTGCCTCTCGTCCGCAGCCCGCGCGAGGAGTTTATCGAGATTCTCCTGCGCCCAGTCTTCCGCGAGCATCTCGGTGCAGACCTCTGCGAGTTCACCGAAGCGCGTGGGCACTGATCCGCTCTCGCTCTGCGGTGTACCGTTACGTTTCGCAGTTGCCCATTCACTCATCAGGCTCGTCGCCGGGGGTGAAGTGATCTCGACGATTCCTTGCCGACCTTCACCGCCGGGGTAGATCCAAGCCCCGTCGGGTACCTTGTTGCCAGCGCCCGCGTCCGCAAGCTGGATTTGGATACCGAGCACTTCTTCCATAGCGAGGAAGGCGATCTCTTCTTCTCGGCTTGCCTGGGCACCGACCACGTTGCTCATGCCTTTGAGATTACCCGCGCCCGGCTCGTGACTACGTTTGCTCGACATCCGGGAAGCATGAAGCATCGGGTGTTGGACATGACCCGCGACGTTGCCCCGCCATCGACGCGGGTCGTCTGGCCCGATCGGCTACTCGTGTGGCGACAGCACCAGCTTCCGGCTGCCGAATGTAGCCGTGACTTCGACGGTGCCGCCGAGGGCTTCGACGTAGGACTTCAAAGTGGCGAGCCCGGAGCGATCGAGGTTACCTGCTTCGAGGGCTGAGATGGTGGGCTGGGTGATGGCCATGCGGTCGGCGAGTTCCTTCTGCGTCACGCCCTGCTCTTCGCGGATCTCTCTTAGTCGGTAGGCGCGCTCCTCGGCCTCCATCCGGGCAACATGCTCGGCAACCGCAGCCTGGTCGACGGGGCGCTTAGCGCGCACGTCGCTCCATGCGGTGGTCTTTGTCTTGGTGCTCATCTCACTCCTCCTCACTCGTCAGCCACTCATCGAACCTGTCATCGGCTATCGGGATGTTCTGCTCGTACCACTGCTTCCATCTGCCCGCTTTGTCTCCGGCGATGAGCAGGATGGCCCTGCGTTTCGGATCGAACGCGAACAGAATCCTGATCTCACTGCGCCCTGCCGAACCGGGCCGCAGCTCCTTCATATTGTGATGACGCGAACCCTTGATCCGATCCGCTGTAGGCCGCCCGAGCGTCGGCCCTTCGGACTCCAGCCGAGTGATCGCAGCCGCGATCAGGTTGTAGGTCTCGTCATCCAGCCCCAGGACCCACGACTCCACGTCTTCCCAGAGTCGCACGTCCCAAGACATGCCTTCAGTATAGATCAGGGACGATATCGACTCAAGGCTATGTCTACTGCGGTCGTTTCGACGGGTCATGACGCATCCGAGTCAGAGCATTGCGTCGCTCGGGCCGTCTTCTCCCACGCCGTCATCCGGCTCACCTCGAACCGCTGGGCGATCGACGTTACACTCTCGCCGCTGTCTCGGGACGTGTGAATCGCTTCTATCTGCTTGGTCGTTAGAGGTGTTCGAGTCCGCCTTTTTGGTTCCGTGATCGCTCCGTCGAGCCCCGTGTCAGCTGCAGAGCCCGACAAGCCGAGGCCCCGCTTCGCCAGCTCCCACACGGCTTCCCGCCGTTCGACGTGCTTCCACTCATGTGACTGGAGTCCGCCCTGGTCCACCAGAAGACGTCGAGGTCCCGCGGGACCTCGACCTCTGTCGTTTCCGCACCTCCTCGACTCGGCGGGCTCCCGGCACGTGCCGCACGGATAGCGCCGCACGGCTGCCACGTCAACCCGGCCACGCCCCTCCCCTGCCCTCCGTAGGGTGGGAGGAGAGCATGGACGGACGTCCGTGCGGTGACGTCATGGGAGGCGCACGGATGCCGGAGCTGTCGGTCGATGCGGGGCACCTCCGGACCTCGGTGGTCATCCCGGTCAAGGACGACGCCCCGCTGCTCGCCCGCTGCCTCGACGCGCTCGCCGCGCAGACGGTGGCACCCGACGAGGTGATCGTCGTCGACAACGGCTCGACCGACGACTCGGCCGTCGTCGCACGCGCTGCGGGCGCCCGCGTCATCCCGTGCCCCGTACCCGGCATCCCCGCCGCTGCGTCGACCGGCTACGACGCCGCGCAGGGAGACCTCGTGCTGCGCCTGGACGCCGACTGCGTGCCCGCGCCGACCTGGGTCGCGGAGGTGCGCGACGCCTTCTCGCACGCCGAGCAGGTGGCCGCGTTCACGGGACGCGCGCACTTCACCGACGGCCCGCGCGCCCTCCGCGCACCGCTCGCGCTGCTCTATCTCGGCGCGTACGCGGCGATGACGGGGATGGCGCTGGGGCATCTGCCGCTCTTCGGCTCGAACCTCGCCTTCCGCCGATCGGCCTGGGAGCAGGTGAAAGACGATGTGCACCGCGACGACGCCGAGGTGCACGACGACCTCGACCTCGCCTTCCACCTCGGCGACGCGTTCACGATCGCCCGACTGCCCGGATCGTCGATGGGCATGTCGATGCGACCCCTGACCCAGGGCGCCTTCGGACGTCGCGTGCATCGAGGGTTCCGGAGCGTGATGCTGCACTGGCCCGAGGACTTCCCCCCGCGCCGCTGGCGTCGTCTCGTCGCACGGCGTCGCCGCACCTCGCCTGCGCGTACGTCGGCCGGGATCGCCGCATGACGGCATCCGACCCCGCGATCCCCGCCCGGTCGAGCGATGGACCTGCGGGACCGTCCGATCCCGACGATCTGCACGTGATGACCTTCAATCTTCGTCGGCCGACCAACCGCATCCTGCAGCGGCGGGCGGATCGCTGGAGCACGAGGGCTCCGGCGGTCTCGGCACTGCTTCGTGCGAGCCGTCCCGCTGTGCTCGCACTTCAGGAGGCACTGCCGCACGCGATGCCGACCGTCCGCACGGCTCTGGGCGACGCCTACCGCAGCCTCGGTCGCGGGCGCGGACCCGAGGGGCGCGGCGAGGGCACTCCCCTGCTGTACGACAGCACCCGTCTGACCGTGCGGGCATGGAGGCAGGAAGCCGTGTCCGACGAGCCGGACCGCGCGGGATCTCGGGATCGGGGAACCCCGTTCCCGCGGATCCTCGTGTGGGCGGAGTTCGAGGACCGCCGAACGGGATTGGTGTTCCTCGCGGTGAACACGCACCTCGATCCGCTGTCAGTCCGCTCTCGGGATCGGTCCGTCGACCGCATCCATTCCCTGATCGGCGCCCGGGCGCTGCCGACGATCGTGCTCGGTGACTTCAACGCCGGCCCCCGCTCGAACACCCTGCGGCGGATGCTCCACGACGGGCTGCTCGTCGACGCCTGGACGGCCGCTCAGACCCGGCGCTCGCCGGAGTGGGGCACGCACGCGAACTACCGGCCGCCACGGATCGGGGCGAGACGAATCGACGGGATCCTCACCACGCCTGACATCGACGTCCGATCGACAGCTGTCGACGCTCGGCGCTTCTTCGGCGTCTTCCCGTCCGACCATCTGCCCGTGCACGCCATCCTGCGCATCGGAGGCGCAGCGTGAAGGACGACTTCCTGCGACCGCCGACGACGCTCGGCGAGTGGCTCGCGGACGCCCTCCGTCTCGTCGGCGTGCTCGGAGTGCTCGCCGCCGCGATCTGGCTGAAACCCACGGATGCCGGAATCGCCGCGCTCGCGCTGCCCGCGCTCATGCTTCCTCGGATGCTCGGCCTCGCCGCCTGGTTCGACGTCACGGCGTGTGCGACGGTGCTCGTCGCGGCGTGGAGCAACGTGTTCGACCTCTACCGCACCGTCACGGGCTGGGATCTCGTGCTCCACTTCCTGTGCACCGGAGTGCTGGCGGTCATCGCCGCGGTCATCCTCACGCGCACGAGCGTCGTCCGCCTCGTGACGGCGGTCGACGGGAGCGGGCACACGCTGAGCCGCCGCACGCCGATCGTCCTCCTGCCGCTGCTGGCGCTCGCCATCAGCGCGGTGTGGGAGATGATCGAGTGGCTCGGTTGGAGATACATCAGTGACGACATCTTCGTCACCTATCAGGACACCATCGGCGATATGGTGCTGGGTGGACTCGGCGGCGTCGCGGCCGGCATCCTCCTCGCCCTCGTCCCGGTGGGCCGTCGTACTCGTCCACACATGCTCTCCCCCGACGCCCGGAAGGTCCGACCATGACACTCTCCGACACCGACCTGACCCACCTCCGACGCTGCATCGAACTGGCGCGCGAGGCACTCGACGACGGCGATGAACCGTTCGGATCGGTGCTCGTCTCGGCCACCGGCGAGACCCTGTTCGAGGACCGCAATCATGTCGCTCACGGTGACGCGACGCGCCATCCGGAGTTCGAGATCTCTCGCTGGGCGGCCATGAACCTGGATGCACAGGAGCGCGCCGCAGCGACTGTGTACACGTCCGGCGAGCACTGTCCGATGTGCTCGGCGAGCCACGGATGGGTGGGACTCGGCCGCATCGTCTACGTGGCGTCGTCGCGGCAGCTGAGCGGGTGGCTGCGCGAGTGGGGCGTCGGCCCGTCGCCCGTCGCACCCCTCGCGATCACCGACGTCGTGCCGGCCGCGATCGTCGACGGCCCCGCGCCCGAGCTCGAAGCCGAGATCAGGGAACTGCACCGCCGCCGGTTCGCCTGATCCGAAGAACCGGCGCCGCGCCGCACAGGACGCGGCGCCCGGTGCTTACCGCTCGGGAAGGCGCACCGTCTCGTTCTCGGCGTCGTACTGCTCGCCTGTGACCTTCGACTTCACGAAGCTGAACAGCGAGGCGAGCTTGCCTCCGGGGCTGTCCCAGTACTCGGCGGTCTCCGCCGTGAACTTCAGCAGGCCGACCTCGGGATCGTCGGGTCCGTCGGTGAACCACGCCTCGACGGTCGGGCTCCACAGCTCGTGGATCTTGGCCCGATCCTCGACGAGCTCGGCGTGCCCCGACAGAGAGACCCACGAGTCGTTCGAGCTCAGCGAGACGCCGACCCGATCGTCCGCGCGCAGATCGGTGACGAACGTGGCGCCCTTCGCGACGAGGAACCACAGGTCGCCGTCGAACTCGGCCTCCTGCACCGTGAGCGGGTGGGCGACGAGCCGGTCCTCCGCGTTGCGGGTCGTAAGCATGGCGAAGCGGAAGTCCTTGATGAGCTCCGCAACGCGCTGGGTGGGGGTCTGGTCGGTCATTGGTGTCGTCCTCTCCCGCCGCTTCGATGGCGGCATACGAGAATCGTGCGGCTTCCGCGACCCGCGCGCCAGGGGCTTGCTATCGGCGGCGGGCCTGGATAGAAAGACGGGGCGATCGTTCGTCATTCCGGCGTCGGCGCGGACAGCGGGAGGCGCACGTGATGGGACTGTTCCGACGACCGGAGCCGACGACCGCGGACTCGACGACACCGGACGCGGGGAGCCTCTGGGCCCGAGGATGGGGCTTGGCGGCGACGCGGAGCCTGCAGACCCTGGCGGTGCTCGCGCTCGTGGCGGTCGGCGTACTCGTCATCACGCAGCTGTCACTCGTGTTCATCCCCGTGACGATCGCCCTGATCCTCGCGAGCGCCATCCATCCGCTCGTCGCCCTCATGAGGCGCCGCGGAGTGCCGTCGATCCTCGCGACCTGGATCGCGCTGATCGGCATCATCGTCGTGCTCGGCGGCGTGATCTGGGTGATCGTGCTGACGGTCCGGTCCCAGTGGGACGACCTCGTCGACTCGGCGACCGACGGCATCACACAGGTCACAGCGTGGCTCGACACCCTCCCGTTCGACTTCGCGTCCATCGACCTCGACGAGGTCTGGGCGAGTGCCGGCGACTTCCTCACCAGTGCCTCATTCGGTCGCGGCGCGCTCGCCGGCGTCTCCGCGACCGCGAGCTTCTTCACCGGACTCGCGCTCATGATCGTCGTGCTGTTCTTCTTCCTCAAGGACGGCCCGCGCATCTGGGAGTTCCTGCTGCGCCCCTTCACGGGCGAGAGCTACGAGCGGGCTCGCCGCATCGGCGACAAGACCGTCGACGTGTTCGGCGGGTACGTGCGAGGCACGTCGATCGTCGCCGCGGCGGATGCTCTGGGAATCGGCATCGGCCTGGCGATCCTGCAGATCCCCCTCGCCATCCCCCTGGCGGTCATCGTCTTCCTGACCGCGTTCATCCCGCTCGTCGGAGCGACAGCAGCGGGCATCCTCGCCGCCCTCGTCGCGCTCGTGACCCACGGCCCCGTCGCCGCGTTGATCGTCGTCGGCATCGTCGTGCTCGTGAATCAGCTCGAGGGAAACTTCCTGCAGCCGGTCGTCATGGCCCGCTCGCTCAAGCTGCACGCCCTCGTCATCCTGCTCGCCCTGACCACCGGGACGATTCTCGGCGGAATCGTCGGCGCCGTGCTGTCCGTCCCCATCGCCGCCGTCGCCTGGGGAATCATCACCGTCTGGGATGGGCCGCACACGCCGGCACGACCCTTCCGCAAAAAGCGACCCGAAACGGTCTGACCTCCCCGCCTAGCCCCGCCGGACCGCGCCGTCAACCGACTCCCCTCGCGTCGGATCGCGTCGTACCGTGGCAGCACTCACGACGAGAGGAGCAGGCAATGACCAGCAACCCCCCACCCCCGATCCCTCCGGTTCCGCCGCTCGGCGACGGTGACGAGTCGCCGGAAGAGCCGACACGCGAGGTCGAGGGCGAGCGCGAGCTCGACCCCGATGCGAATCCGGACCTCATCGACAGCGCCGACGCCGACCGCATCGCCGCGGAAGGCGACTGATCCCATCGAGCCGGGCCGGCGGGCGACCGCCCGTCGGCTCAGCTCGCTCCGGCTGACGCGACCTGGCCGCGCCACCACGGCGTCTCGATGAAGCCGCGCTTCATGAACACGAGCTCCATGGCCGCATCCCACCCCTTCACGCCCTTGAGCTGAGCGATCGTCCCGGTGAGGAAGTCGTGCAGCGTCTCAGTGCTCGGGAGGATGATCTCGCAGTAGAGCGAGTTCTCCTCGAGCACGGCGGCGAGGAACCGCACCGAGACGTGCTGCGACAGCGTCTGCGCGACCGAGGCCAGGCGCGACGGCTCGACCCGCAGCATGAGCAGCGTCTCGGCGCTCATGCCGAGGGCGGATGCCGGCACCATCGTCACCGTCGTGAGGCACCCCGCCGATCGCATCCGCTCATACCGCCGACGGACGCTGCTCTCGTTCATGTCGAGCGTGGCCGCGATCGAGAGGAACGATGCACGCCCGTTGTCGCTCAGCTCGCGCACGATCGCTCGATCCGCATCGTCGAAATGCGACGGATCGCACGTATTGGGCGCGGGCATGTACGACTGCGGGTCGGACGTCGCCTCGGCGTGCGAGTCGTACAGCTGACGCCCCCAGTCGAAGCTCACCTTGTAGGTGTGCACCACCAGGTCGCTGCGCCAGCGCTCGACGCCGGGGATGGCCTGCAGATCCGTGAGGACATGGGCGTAGTTCGCGGAGTCCCCGGGGATGACGACCTCGGCGAACACATCGAACTTCCCGGTCACCAGGGTGACGAATCGCACGTACTGCGACCCGATGAGCGCCTCCGCGACCGTGAGCTGCGAACCGGGCGTGCAGTTGATCCGCACGAAGAACGTCTCGACGTGCCCCTCGCTCCCCAGCGTCGGCACGATGCCGACCCGCACGATCCCCTCGGCGAGCAGCTGCTGCCCGCGCCTGGTCACGGTCGACACCGAGGCTCCGGCGAACTCGGCGATCGAGGTCCAGCTCGCCCGTCCGTCCTGCTGCAGGGCGACGACGATGCGCCGGTCGAGGTCGCTGACGTCCCTCACGAGTGGCGCGCTGCTCATGCCGTCGGCGGGTACACCCGGTGCAGGAACGTGCGCACCGTGTCCGTCCACGCCTCTGCCTCCTCGATCTGCGGGGAGTGCCCCGACTTCTCGAACACCACCATCTCGGAGTCCGGGATGAGATCGGCGATCGTCTGGCTACACGATACTGGCGTGATCCAGTCCGTCCGGCCCACGGTGATGAGTGTCGGAACCGAGATCTCGGGCAGGCGCGGCTTCAGGTCGTAGTTGGGCAGGTTCACCGAGAACGCGTAGTTGTGCGCCTCGTAACGGTAGGGCGTCGCCTCGACTTTCCGCTCCACGGCATCCGGATCGTAGTGGAAGTCGTACAGCGGGAGGATCTCGCGCCAGCAGTCCTTGAGGTCTTCGTTGTCGCGGACCTTGCCGACGTCGATGCGGTCGAACTTCTCCATGTCGATGCTCACGCGGTCCGACGCCAGCGCGTTCTCGCGCGCCAGATGCGCGTTGGAGTCGTCGGGCGAGGTGTCGCGCAGCACGACGGCCGCCACGCGGTCGGGGTAGCGCAGGGCGTACTCCATCGCCATGAATCCGCCGTAGGAGCCTCCCGCCATGACGATGCGCTCGGCGCCGATCCACTCGCGCAGGCCGTCGATGTCGGCGGCCCACTGCTCGTGGCTGAACGTGCCGTTGCCCTCGCTCTGGCCGCTCCCGCGGGCGTCGAACACGACCACCCGGTACTCGTCGGCGAGGCGTCCGAAGCTCGCGCGCGGCTCTGCGCGCGAACCGAGGCCGGGGGCGCCGTGATGCGTGATGATCGCGGGGGCGCCCTCCGGGCCGAGCACTTCGACGGCGAGGTGATTGCCGTTGATCTCGACCCACTGGTGATCGGTGGTGGCTGCGGCGAACTCGGGTGAGACCGGCGGTGTGGTTGTCATGCGTCGTCTTCTTCCTGTGAGGGTCGGTGCTTCAGAGCGGGATGGTGCAGTCGTCGAGTCCGCGCGGGAACGTGGTGAGGGGCTCCGCTCCGTCGTCGGTGATGAGCATGCTGTCGCTGATGCGGTACCCCGCGTGCCCCGGTACGTAGATGCCGGGTTCGTTGGAGACGACCATGCCGGCCAGCAGCACCGTCGCATCGCCGTCTTCGAGCCAGGGCGCCTCGTGCATGCCGAGCCCGATGCCGTGCCCCTGACGGTGACGGACGTAGTCGCCGAGGCCCGCGCCGCGGATGACGTCGAGGCAGAGCCTGTTCGCCTCCCTGCCCTCGATACCGGCCCTGATCGTCTCGCGACCGAGCTGCTGCGCGGCGTGGACCGTGTCGTGGTAGCGGCGCTGCTCGGCCGTCGGCTCGCCGAGGACGAAGGTGCGCTCCCCCTCGATGAAGCGCCCGCCGACCGCGCATCCGAGCGACAGCATGAACGTATCGCCCTCGCGCAGCCTGTTGACCGAGGGCAGCCCGTGCGGGAAGGCGGAGTTCGCGCCGGAGTACACCAGCCCGCCGGCGAGCAGCGAGGCCACGACGACGTTGCGGTGCTCGGCGTACATGAGGCGGGTGCCCGCGGCGGTGACGTGCCTCTCCAGCTCGGTCTCGGTCGGGAGGTCTCCCCCGGCGGCCACGGCGTCGACCACCAGCTGCACGCCGGCGTCCAGCATCCGGTCGGTGATCCTGGCCGCCTCCCGGTGCAGCACGACCTCCTCGGGGAACTTCACGTACCGAGCACGGATCGTGAGGTCGGAACCCACGAGCTGGGCCGCTTCGAACGCTGCGCGAGCCGCCGCGAGGCGGACGTAGGGCATGGTCGATGCGAACCCCACGCGCCGCGCGGGTGCGACCGCATCGGCGAGCACCTGGAAGGGTGCCACGATGCCCGGGTACTCGAAGAAGGCGACGAGCTCCGCATGGGCGGACTGCGATTCGGCGTACTCCCGCTCGAGTTCCGGGAGCAGCATCACGGTACGCCCCGACGCCTCGACCCACACCGCGACCGGACGCTCGGACGGGTGGTGGAAGAACCCGGTGAGGTAGGCGATGTCCTCGGGGTGATCGGTGAGGAACGCGTCGAAGCCCTCCTCGGCCATCATCGTGCGGACGCGCTCCTGCGTGCGGTCGAAGAACGCGGGGGCGAGTCTCTGATCGAAGTCGTTCATGTCATCCGTTCCGGTCATCGCTTGAGGTGACGGGGATTGCGGGCGTCGTTGTAGGCGATCGAGAGCAGCGTCGCCGACAGCACGAGGATGAGGATCGCGATCGAGGGGAACAGCGTGAGCCACCACGCGCTGACCATCGCACCGGCCTGCTGGGCCTCGTAGAGGATGCGACCCCACGACCATGTGGTCGGATCGCCCAGGCCGAGGAAGGCCAGTCCGGCAGCCGAGAGGACCGCCCGCGAGGCGGTGACGACGACCGAGACGACGACGACCGGGGTGACCGCGGGGAGGAGGTGGCGGGTGATGATCCAGAAGGGCGAGGTCGTCATGAGGCGCGCCGCGTCGACGTACGGCAGTCCGACGACCGTGAGAGCCTGCGACCGCACGAGACGCGTCACCTCGGGCCAGGAGAACGCCGCGACCACGAGGATGATCGTCGTCGTGCTCGGGCCGACGAGCGCCGCGATGAGGATCATGAGCGGCAGCACGGGCAGCGACAGCGTCATGTCGACGATGACGCTGATGATGCCGTCGAGGCGCCGGAAGTACGCCCCGATGACCGCGATGATCGTGCCGAAGATGATCGCGATGACGGATGCCGCGACGGCGACGAGCACGCTCTGCTGCGTTCCCCAGATGACCTCGGAGTACACGTCGCGACCGAGCGCGTCCGTGCCGAACCAGTGACCGGCGCCCGGCGGACGCAGGACGTCGGGACCGTAACTCGCCGGGTAGGGGGCGATCAGCGGTGCGGCGAGCGCGACGACCACCAGCAGCAGGAGCAGCGCGAGCGAGATCATCCCGAGCGGGTCCCGGCGGAATGCGCGCCACGTGTGCGCGCTCGCCCGTTCGCTGCCGACTGCGGCCGGTTCGGTGAGGGGCGCGCCCTCGGCGGTGGGGAGAAGAGGAGCGGTCATGACGTCTTCACTCTCGGGTCGAGGTAGCCGTAGACGATGTCGGTGATGGTGTTCGCGACCACGACGGTCACGGCGAGCATGAGGAAAGCACCCTGCAGCACGGGGAAGTCGAGCTGCGTGACGGCCTCGTAGATACCGCGGCCGATGCCCGGGTAGGCGAACACCGTCTCGGTGAGCACGGCGCCTCCGACCAGGAAGCCGAGCTGCAGGCCGATCAGGGTCGTGGTGGGCAGCAGGGCGTTGCGCAGCGCGTGCTTCCAGAGGATGCGCCGCCCGCGCAGGCCGTTCGCCTTGGCGAGGAGGATGTAGTCCTCACTGAGGGTCTCGATGAGGGTCGACCGCATCGTCAGCACGTACGACCCCACCTGGATCAGCATGAGCGACACGGCCGGCAGCACGAGATGCTGCGCGACACTGAGGTACCAGTCCATCCCGTACGTGTTGTTCGTGTAGGCCCCGCCGATCGGGAACCAGCCGAGGTTCAGCCCGAACACGAAGAGCAGGAGGATCGCCACGCTCGGCACGAAGAGCGACTGGCCCGTCACCCCGAGCACCTGCACGGCCCGGTCGATGAACCGGCCTTTGAAGGATGCCGCGGCCACGCCGAGCGGGATGCCGATGACGATCGTGAGCACGAGCGCCGTCACGGTGAGCAGCAGCGTCCACGGGAGCCGCTGGAGCAGGACGTCGAGCACAGGGATCGACTGGGTGAAGGAGATCCCCAGGTTGCCCTGCACGAGCTGCCACATGTAGAGGCCGTACTGGATGAGCAGCGGCTGATCCAGGCCGTACTGCTCGAGGATGGTCGCCCGGATCTCGTCCGTCATGTTCGGGCTCGCCAGCGCGAGCGCCGGGTCGCCGGGGAGCAGGCGGAGCAGCAGGAACGTCACGGTCACGGCGAACCAGATCGTGAGCAGGCCTCGCCCTGCGCGGCTGAGAATGAACGATGCTCGGGACACCCGGGCGACCTTCCTCGAGAGTGGGGGTTGTTACTCGACCGGGTGCGCGCTCGCGAGCGAGAGCGGGTTCACGATCGAGAGCAGTTCGCTCGGCTTCGAGATGAAGCCGGCCCATTCGTCGCTGGCTGCGAAGAAGAGGTTCTGCGTGTACATGATGTTGTCGTAGACCTGCTCGTGCACGATCTTGTTCGCCTCGCGCATGATCGAGATCTTCTCGTCCTCGTCGAACGTGACCATGCCCTCCTCGATCAGGGCGTTGAGCTCGGGGTCGTCGACGTGGGTGTAGTTGATCGCTCCTCCGGGGAGGTACGACAGCGCGAAGTTCGTGACGGGGTCGTCCATGATCGCGAAGTTGCCGGCGTAGATGTCGTAGTCGCCCGCGTTGGTCATCGAGAGGTACGTGTTCCGCTCGGTGCCCTGCAGCTCGATCGTGATGCCGGCCTCAGCCGCCGTGTCCTTCACCAGCTGCGCCCACTGGCTCGTCACGCTGTCCTGCAGCGAGTAGATCAGCCGGAAGGAGATGGGGAAGACGCCGTCGGCGTCAGCCGTGTACCCGGCCTCCTCCATGAGCGAGCGCGCCTTCTCCGGATCGAACTCGTACTCCTCCACGGAGTCGTCGTAGTACTTGGCGAGCACGGGCATGAGGGCGCTGGAGCCCGTCGACACCGCTTGGCCCTGCAGCACGACCGTGCGGATCGCCTCGTAGTCGACCGCATGGGCGAGCGCCTGCCGCACCTCGGTCTTCGCGAGGTCGGGCTTCTCCATGTTGTAGACGAGGTGGGCGTATCCGAGGCCCGGGGCTTCGATGACCTGCAGCCCGCTCGCGTTGCTGAGCTGCTCGACCTGCGCCGGCGGCAGCGCGTTCGCGATCACGTCGATCTCACCGCTCTGCAGGGCGAGGATCTCGGTGTTCACGTCGGGGTACACGCGGTAGACCACCTCGGCCGGTCCCGGCACCCCGCCGTCGACGAGCGGGTAGTCCTCGACGCGCTTCAGCGTGTAGTGCTGCCCGACCTGGAAGTCGTCGAGGATGAACGGCCCCATGCCGACCCAGCCGCCGTCGCTTCCGTCGTTCGCGAACTCCGCGATCGACCCCTTCGGCTCGAAGACGTGCTGCGGAACCACGACGCCCCAGAAGCCGATCTCGTCGATGATCGAGGAGTCCGGCTGGGTCAGCGTCAGCTCGACCCGCGTGTCCGACACCGCCGTGGCCGTGTCGAGGTTGCCGAGCTGGCCGTAGAACGTGCCGGGCGCCTGGTCGCGCTTGACCGCGTTCAGCGTCCACGCCACATCCTCGGCGGTCAACGGCTCGCCGTCGCTCCACGTCAGGTCGTCGCGGATCTCGTAGAACCCGGTGGTGTCGTCCACGTAGCCCCAGTCGGTGGCGACGTGCTCCTCCTTCGTCCCGTCCTCGCTGATGCTCAGCAAATGCGGGTACATCAGGTTGGTGATCCACGAGTCCGTGCGGCTGTTGCCGAGCACCGGGTTGAAGTTGACGACGTCCGTCGTAGTGCCGATGCTGAGCGTCTCGTCGCTCGGCCCGGTGCTGGAGGACGACTCCCCCGGCTCCGGAGCGGATGGGGCGCACGCGGTGAGGCTCACGGCGAGTGCCGCGGCCGCACCGAGGGCGAGGTATCTCTTGTGCTTCATCAGACCCAGACCTCCTCGAGTACGCGCATGGTGTTCCCGCCGACGACCGCGCGGATCTCGTCGTCGGAGTAGTCGTGCTTCACGAGCCAGCCGATGATGTTGTAGAAGGCCTCGGCCGGGTTCTCGATCCCGTCGACGTACGGCTGCTTCTCGTACTCGACGTTGGCGTGAGCCTGGCCGAGGGAGAGGTTCGACGAGAACGCGTCGTGCAGTCCGACGTGGTCGCCGAACAGCGTGTCGGGCCCGAAGCTCACGTGCTCCAGGCCGACGAGGTCGACGCAGTACTGGAAGTGGTCCATGACCGACTCCAGCGAGTGCTTCGGATGCTGCGGCGAGATCGTCGTGTGCGGCGCGGCCTCGATGCCGATGACGCCACCGCGCTTCGCGCACTCGATGATCGTCTCGTCGGTCTTCATGCGGTTCGTGGGCCAGAGACCCCGGGCACCGGCGTGTGTGATGAACACGGGCTTCGTCGAGTGCGCGATCACGTCGAGGCACGTCTGGTCGCCCGAGTGGGAGATGTCGATCGCGATGCCGAGCTTGTTCATGCGCTCCACAGCGCGCTCGCCGAAGTAGGTGAGGCCCCCGTCGCCGCGCTCCTTGAGACCGCCGCCGAGCATATTCGCCTCGGAGTACGCGATGCCCATCTGTCGCACGCCGAAGCCGTAGAGCACGTCGAGCCGGTCGACCTCGTTCTCGATCATGGTCGACGCCTCGAGCGCGAAGATGTGCGCGACGCGTCCGGTCTCGGCCGCGTACCGGATGTCCTTGATCGACTCGGCCTTGATGACGAAGTCCTGATGGGCGAGGTCGGCCATGCGCACGCCCAGGTCGAACAGCACGTCCTGGTACTTCCAGCCGGCGTCGCTCGAGATACAGCAGGTGCCGTCCATGCCGTTGTCGAAGACAGCGGTGAGGCCGGAGCGCGCGAGGCCCTGGTATCCGGTGGGTTCGCGGCCCTGGCGGATGTGGTCGCGCAGCTCGCCCATGTCCTCAGGGAAGACCTGCACGTGCTCGTGCAGCGAGATCACGGTCTCCTCGCGCAGCAGGCGCTCGGTGCGCTCCTTTTGCGCGTCGGTCAGCTCGAGGCCCTCGTAGGCGGGGACGCGGCCGATCTGCTTGGCGTAGCGGAACTCGCGGTAGTCCTTGCCCGCTTCGAGGTACTCGTAGGCGGTGTAGCCGTCATAGCGGTCAGCTTGTTCGAGCACGAATGCTCCTTCGTTTCGGTGGTGCGGGATGCCTCTCCCGTCCGACGAAGGGAGATTTCCTCGAATCTCGATGATTTCGGCGCCGGTGTCAACTACTTTGCGAAAATTCGGCTGAGATGTTTCCTGTTCGAAACAATTCGGGTCGGATGTGGTGGCATGATGTGTCCATGGAGAACACGTCTGCACCCGGAGACGGCACCGTGCTCGAGGTCGCCGGACTCACCGTCACGCTCACCGGAGACGGCCGGAGCAACCGCGTCGTCGACGGCATCGACCTCTCGGTGCGCCGCGGCGAGGTCTTCGCACTGCTCGGCGAATCCGGCTCGGGCAAGTCGATGACCGCCCGCGCGATCATGGGGCTCATCGACGAGGGGGAGGTGCACGCCGACACGCTCGCGCTCGGCGGCACCGATCTGCTGACTCTCTCCCCCGAGGAGCATCGACGCCTACGCGGTGTGAGGGTCAGCCTCGTCATGCAGGACGCCCTGTCGGCCCTCAACCCGGTGTTGAGCATCGGCGATCAGCTCGGCGACCTTCTCCGCGCCCATCGCCGCATGTCCCGCCGCGACGCTCGCGCTCGGGCGGTCGAGCTCCTCACTCTCGTCGGCATCCCCGTGCCCGAGAAACGCGTGCACGACTACCCTCACCAGTTCTCCGGAGGACAGCGCCAGCGCATCCTCATCGCCATGGCGATCGCCCTCGATCCCGATCTCATCATCGCCGACGAGCCCACCACGGCGCTCGACGTCACGGTGCAGGCGCAGATCCTCGACCTGCTGCTCTCCCTGCGCGACCGGCTGGGCATGGGCATCCTGCTCATCACGCACGACCTCGGCGTCGTGATGGAGGTGGCGGACAGCGTCGCCGTCATGCGCCACGGCCGCATCGTGGAGTCGGGCAGCGCCGACGACGTGCTCACCGCACCGCAGCATCCGTACACCACGCAGCTGCTCGACTCGATGCCGAAGGACGTGAGCGCCGCCGTCCAGGACGACGCGTCGACGCCGATCCTGCGGGCGACCGCCGTCGAGCGGACCTTCCGTTCGGGCAGCGGTCGTCGTGCGCACCGCGTCGCCGCCGTGGCCGGAGTGGACCTGGAGTTGCGCAGCGGCGAGATCCTCGCGATCGTCGGCGAGTCGGGCAGCGGCAAGTCCACCCTCGCCAGGATGCTGGTGGGCCTGGACTCCCCCGACGCCGGGACCCTCGTGTATCGCGACAGCGACGTCACCCGTGGTCGCCTGCAGGACCGCAAGACGCTGCGCAGGGGTGTGCAGATGGTCTTCCAGGACCCCTACCTGTCCCTGAACCCCCGGATGACGGTGCAGCAGCTCATCGCCGAGCCGCTCGCGGCCACGCGCACCGGCACGGCGGCGAGCCGTCGGGAGCGCGTCGCGGAACTGCTCGAGCTCGTCGGGCTGTCACCGGAGATGGGCTCGCGCTTCCCCCATCAGTTCTCCGGCGGCCAGCGGCAGCGCATCGGCATCGCACGGGCCCTGGCCCTCGATCCAGACGTCCTGGTCTGCGACGAGCCGGTCTCGGCACTGGACGTCTCGATCCGCGCGCAGATCATCGACCTGCTGTGCGATCTGCGCGAGCGCCTCGGAATGTCGATCGTATTCATCGCGCACGACCTGTCACTCGTGCGCCACATCGCCGACCGCGTGGCCGTGATGTACCTCGGCGACATGGTCGAGGTCGGCGACACCGAGACGGTCTACCGCACCCCGACCCACCCGTACACGCAGTCGCTGCTGTCGGCGATCCCTCCGCAGACCAGGGCCGACCGCGGGATGCTGGCGCGGCGGACCCGCCTCAGCGCCTGACGGGCCGACCGGCAATGGTCGCCCACCTGCGCGAAGGCGGGGCACTCAGGTCGCGAGCAGCGGCGGCAGGTGCGGGATGGCGATCGGACGCGTCGCCCGGCTCGAATCCTGCACGCGCGAGACGTCTTCCAGCACGTCGTACGCGGTGGAGTAGCGGATGGCCAGAGGGAGATCGCGCAACCACACGACCTCCACCTCCGTCTCCGCGTACTCGTACACGCACGCCACGACGTAGCGAGGGTCGTTCTCGGCGTACCGCCGGTCGTTGATCACCCATTCCGACGGGGTGATGCGGTTGAGCACGTATCTCGGCTCCGGATCTCCATTCATGTGACAGTCCTCCAAGACTCTCTCCCCGCGGAGATCATCTCCGGCGCGACGAAGAGAACCGAGCCCCTTGACAACCGCGCCGATCGACGGCAGACGGGTCAGCGGGCGGGCCGGACGGTGAGGTCTGTCAGCGCCGCGTCGGACGGCAGGTCGAGAGCGGTGAGGATGGTCGTCGCGACGCTCTCCGGGGTGATGAAGCGCTCGGCGTCGTACTCACGACCCTCCTGCTGGTGCACGCGCTCCTGCATCGGCGTCGCCGTGCGCCCGGGGTAGATCGAGCTCACGAGCACGCCGTGCTCCGCCTCCTCCGCCCGGAGTGCGTCGGCCAGCGCGCGCAGCCCGTGCTTGGATGCCGCGTACGCGCTCCAGCCGGCATGCGCGTGGAGCCCCGCTCCGGAGTTGACGAAGATCACCCGTCCGCGCGAGACCCGCAGCACGGGCAGCAGCAGCCTGGTCAGCTCCGCCGGACCGACGAGGTTCACGGCGAGCTGCTGCTCCCACAGCGAGGGCGGCAGGTCGGCCACGGGTCCGAGGTCGACGACTCCCGCGACGTGGATGAGCGAGTCGATGCGCTCAGGCAGGGGCTGCTTCGAGAATGCCCACGACAGCCGACCGGGCTGCGCGAGATCTCCGACGAGCGCGGTCGCCCCGGGCAGCGCGGCCGTCATCTCACGGGCGCGACCCGCATCTCGCGCGAGCACGACGACGTCGTCCCCTCGCTCCAGGAGACGCTGCGCGACGACGGCGCCGATGCCGGAACCGGCACCCGTCACCAGATGGGTGGGCATGTCAGCTGCGGTCGGCGGGCTCGGCCAGCTCGATCGGGATGACCGGGCAGTCCTTCCAGAGGCGCTCGAGCCCGTAATAGACCCGCTCCTCCTGGTGGAAGACGTGCACGATCAGGTCCCCGAAGTCGAGCAGCACCCAGCGTGCCTCCGCGCGACCCTCTCGGCGCACGCGCTTGTGGCCGGCTTCGATCAGACGATCCTCGATCTCGTCGGCGATCGCGGCGACGTTGCGCTCGCTGTTCCCGGTGACGAGCAGGAAGATGTCGACGAGCGGCAGGGGCTCCGACACGTTCAGGGCGACGAGATCCTCGCCGCCCTTCGAGACGGCGGCCTCCGCTGCGATCTGCAGCATCTCTTCGGCGGTTTCAGGTGATTGCATCAGAAGACATTCGTGGTGATGGCGATCACGACGGCGACCCCGACCGCGAGGGCGAGACCACCCGCCACGATCGCGAGGATGATCATGAGCCGGTTGCCCTTCTCGGGCGCCGGCGGCCGGATGACCTCTCCGGCGGGCTTGATGGTGCTGATCGCCGAGCTGGCGGCGATCGGAGTGGGAGAGGATGCCGGGGGCAGCTCCCCGTCGATGAGGACCGCGTCGACGTCTCTGCCGTCCGTGGTTCCGTGCGCGTGCCCCTGCGATCCGAGTCCCCTCGGCAGCTCGTAGGAGCCGGTGACGAGGATCTCGCCCGTGGAGGCGACGGGGCCGGACAGCGAACCCTCGCCGGGTCCGGGGGTGAAGATCAGGGTGTTCGGTGCGCGGTGCGACCCGGTCGAGTCGCCGACCGTGAGGAGCTCGTCGAACGACGGGGCGAACGGCTTCTGGGGCTCGGGCTCACTGCCGAGCACACCGCTGCCGAACGCCGAGTTCACCGTCGGGCGCTCCCCCTCGGGGACCACGACGTCGTCCGCCTCGTCGACGTCCGCGAGCACGTCGTCCTCCGCATGGTCGTCCTCGTCGCTCTCGGGCTGGGCCTCGACCTCGATCCCGAGCGCGGCGACGGCCGCGGCGGGGTCGTCCTCGTCCTGCTCACCGGCCTCGGCGTGATCGACAGAAGCCTCGTCGGGCTCGACCGATGCGGGCACGAGCGGCACGACGCCCACGGAGTCGACGCTCGTGGCTGCGCTGACGGGGAGGACCGTGAGCTCCTCGTCGACCTCGTCATCATCGTCCGACGACGAATCCCGTGCCCCCGACGGTGTGGGCGGCGCGAAGACGGGCACGGCGGTGACGACGGACTCGTCGTCCGAGGACGCCCGGTCGGGGTCGGCAGCGGAAGCCGCGGCATCCTCATCCGTCGTCTCGCCGGCGGATTCGGTCTGCGCTCCGCCGACCTGCTCCCCGTCGACGACCGGAACGGATGCCGTGCGGATGCGCTCGCGCACCTGACGGCGAGTCAGACGCGTCTCGCCGGTGATCTCGCCGTCGGACTCCGTCTGCTCCGGCGACTCCGTCTGCTCCGGCGACTCCGTCGGCTCCGGTGCCGGAGCGGGCTGGGCGGCGCTCGGCTCAGCACTGGCGGGCGACGTCGCAGCGGCCGCGGCCTCGTCGGGCGTGATGACGGGTGTGGAACCCGTGAGTCGGAGCTCCCTCAGCTGCTTTCGTGTCAGCGGGCCCTGCGCGGGCTGATCCGATGTACTCATGCCTTGCTCCGATACAGATGATGCTTCGCGATGTACTGAACGACTCCGTCGGGAACGAGATACCAGACCGGCTCCCCCTCGCGCACCCGCGCGCGGCAGGCGGTCGACGAGATCGACAGCGCAGGCACCTCCAGCTGGCTGACGTCGTCGCTCGGGAGGCCATCGGTGCTCAGGATGTGACCTGGGCGGGAGACCGCGACGAAGTGGGCCAGCTCCCACAGTTCATCATGGTCCCTCCAACTGAGAATTTGCGCCACGGCATCGGCGCCGGTGATGAAGAAGAGCTCGGCGTCCGGCCTCGCCTTCTTGAGGTCTCGCAGGGTGTCGATCGTGTAGGTGGGCCCCTCGCGATCGATGTCGACGCGGCTGACCGTGAACTGCGGATTGGAAGCCGTCGCGATCACTGTCATCAGGTAGCGATGCTCGCTGGGCGTGACGTCCGACTTCTGCCAGGGGTGACCGGTGGGGACGAAGACGACCTCGTCGAGCCCGAAGGAGTGCGCGACCTCGCTCGCGGCGACGAGGTGTCCGTGGTGGATGGGGTCGAACGTTCCACCCATCACACCGATGCGCGCGGGGCGCGAGGTCGTGTCAGTCATACGGGACTAGTGGCCGTGCCCCGCCTCGTGTCCGTCTTTGCCGTGCCTGGCGGCCCAGGCTTCGGCCTTGGCCGAGTGGCGGTTGGCGACGTTCTTGTAAGACAGGGTGACGAGCGCGAGGAACGCGAACACGATCGCGGCGATCACGCCGAAGATGACGGTCTCGAGAGCGACGTTTCCGTGGTGCTCGGTCTCGGCGGCGGCCATCGCGATCTGTGCGACGAGGTTCATCCTTGCTCCGTTTCGTGGCTGGCGGGTGGGCGCTCGAAGCGCCGCAGCGCCACCTAGTCTAGTCCTCAGCCGCGAGTCTGCCCCGCCCCACGCGCCAGCCACTTCGTGCTGGTCAGCTCGGCGAGTCCCATGGGTCCGCGGGTGTGCAGCTTCTGCGTCGAGATGCCGACCTCGGCGCCGAAGCCGAACTCGCCGCCGTCGGTGAAGCGCGTCGACGTGTTCGCCATCACGACTGCGGAGTCCACCTCGGCCAGGAAGCGCTCGGCGTTGCGGGAGTCGGTCGTGACGATCGACTCCGTGTGGCCCGTGCTGTATCGGCGGATGTGCTCGAGCGCGTCGTCGAGCGTATCGACGACCTTGATCGCGATGTCGAGGCTCAGATACTCGGTGGCCCAGTCCTCCTCGGTCGCGGGGATCACGTTCGAGACGAGACCGGCGACGATGTCGTCACCGTGGATCGCCACGCCCTCGCTCTGCAGGGCACTGGCGACCAGAGGCACGAGACGCGGAGCGGCCTGACGATGCACGAGCACGGTCTCCACCGCGTTGCAGACACTCGGGCGCTGCACCTTCGCGTTCACCACGATGTCTCGCGCCCAGTCGTCCGGAGCACTCTCGTCGAGCACGATGTGCACGTTGCCCGCGCCGGTCTCGATCACCGGCACCGTCGACTCCGTGACCACGGTCTCGATGAGTCCTGCACTGCCTCGCGGCACGAGCACGTCGATGAACCCGCGGCCGTGCATGAGCGCCTTCGCGCCCTCGCGACCGAAGTCGTCGACCGTCTGGATCGCCTCGGGCGTGATGCCGGCCTCGCTCAGGGCGTCGCGCATGACCTCGACGAGCACGGTGTTGGAGTCGCGTGCCGCGCTGCCGCCTCGGAGCACCGCAGCATTGCCGGACCGCAGAGCGAGGGCCGCGATATCGACGGTCACGTTCGGGCGAGCCTCGTAGATGGCGCCGACCACGCCGAAGGGCACGCGCACCTGCTCGAGGGCGACGCCGTTCGGCATCCGATGCCCGCCGACGACACGGCCCACCGGGTCGGGGAGCGCGGCGACCTCGCGCACGGCGGCGGCGAGAGCCGAGACGCGCTTCTCGTCGAGGCGCAGGCGGTCGATCAGGGAGTCGCCGATCCCGTCGGCCTGACCGCGCTCGATGTCGCGGGCGTTCGCGGCGATGATCGTCTCGGCGTTCGCTTCCAGGGCCGAGGCGATCGCTTCGAGCGCACGAGCCTTGTCATCGCTGGTCAGCGCGGCGGTGGCGCGGGACGCCTCCTTGGCGCGCTCGAGGCGCACCTGCGGGGTCTGATCGGTCATCCGCCCAGTCTAGGAGAGCGCCGGCTCGAACCAGGTCCCTATTTCCTCGCCGGTCAGTGCCTGTCCGACGAGATCGGCGCTCGTCACGAGCACGCCGATACCGGATGCCGCGGCAAGGCGTGCGGCCGAGACCTTTGTCGCCGCTCCCCCGGTGCCCACGCTGTTGACGACGGTCGATCCGAATTCGAGTCCGGAGAGGTCGGCGTCCGGCGCGACGACGTCGATCGGCTCGGCTCGGGGATCGGACGGCGGGCGCGTGTACAGGGACTCGATGTCACTCAGCAGCACCAGCGCATCGGCCTGAGTGAGCTGCGCCACCAGCGCGCCGAGCCTGTCGTTGTCGCCGAACCTGATCTCCTGCGTTGCGACCGTGTCGTTCTCGTTCACGATGGGCAGGATGCGGAGACCGAGCAGACGCTCCATCGCACGACGGGCGTTGCTGCGCGAGGTGGGGTTCTCGAGGTCGCCCGTGGTGAGCAGCACCTGGCCGGCGACGATGTCGAAAGGACGAAGCGCCTCCTGGTACCGGTACACGAGGATGTTCTGCCCCACGGCGGCGGCCGCCTGCTGTGTCGCGAGGTCGGTCGGCCTGGCGTCGAGACGCAGGAAGGGGATGCCGGTGGCGATCGCGCCCGAGGAGACGAGGATGACCTCTGCGCCGCGGGCGTGCGCGGCTGCGAGTGCCTCGACCAGCACCGGGATGCGCCAGGACGCCTCACCGCTGATCGACGACGAGCCGACCTTCACGACGATCCGCGCGGCGGTCGCCAGATCCGCCCTGGTGCGAGCTGTCACGCGTCATCCTCGCGCGTCGCGAGACGGCGTTCCTCCGCCTCCGCTCTCGCGACGGCCCTGGCATCCATCCGCTCGTAGTACTGCTCGCGGCGCTCCGAGGTCGTGCGACGGCCGTTCGGGGCGAGACGCGGGTCGGTGCCGCGCGGCGCCGTCATGAGCTCGGCGGCCGACGACATGGTCGGCTCCCAATCGAAGACGATGCTGTCGCCCTCGCCGATGACCACGGTCGAGCCCTGCACCGCACCGAGGCGGAAGAGCTCGTCCTCGACGCCGAGCTTCTCGAGACGATCGGCGAGGTAGCCGACGGCCTCCTCGTTCTGGAAGTCGGTCTGCTGCACCCAGCGCACCGGCTTCTCGCCGATGATGCGGTACACGTTGCCGTAGGTGCCGCCCTCCACGCGGATCGTGAAGTCCTTCTGCGATCCCTTGGGCTTGATCACGACGCGCTCGCGGACCGGAGCGGCAGCGGCCTGATCGGCACGGTGCTGCTCGACGATCTCGCCGAGCGCGAAGGTCAGCGGACGCAGCCCCTCGTGCGAGACCGTGGAGATCTCGAAGACGCGGAACCCGCGGGCCTCGAGGTCGGGACGCACGAGGTCGGCGAGATCGCGCGCCTCGGGGACGTCGACCTTGTTCAGGGCGACGAGCTGCGGCCGCTCGAGGAGCGGCGTCTGCCCCTCGGGGACCTCGTAGGCCGCCAGCTCGGCGAGGATGACGTCCAGGTCGGAGATCGGGTCGCGGCCCGGCTCGAGCGTCGCGCAGTCGAGGACGTGGAGGAGTGCGGAGCACCGCTCGACGTGGCGGAGGAACTCCAGACCCAGGCCGCGGCCCTCGCTCGCTCCCTCGATGAGACCGGGGACGTCGGCGACGGTGTAGCGGAAGTCGCCCTGCTGCACGACGCCGAGGTTGGGGTGCAGCGTGGTGAAGGGGTAGTCGGCGATCTTCGGCCGTGCGGCGGAGATCGCGCCGATCAGGCTCGACTTGCCGGCGGACGGGTAGCCGACGAGTGCGACGTCGGCGACCGTCTTGAGCTCGAGGACCACATCGCCCTCTTGCCCCGGCGTGCCGAGGAGGGCGAAGCCTGGAGCCTTGCGCTTCGGAGTCGCGAGAGCCGCGTTGCCGAGACCGCCCTGACCGCCCTGAGCCACGACGAAGCGCTCCCCCGGCTCGATCATGTCGATCAGCACGTCGCCGGCGGAGTTCTTCACCACGGTGCCGACGGGCACGGGAAGCACCAGGTCCTCGCCCATGAACCCCGCGCGGTGGTCGCCCATGCCGGGGCCGCCGTTGCCGGAGCTGCGGTGCGGAGAGTGGTGGTACGAGAGCAGCGTGCCCGTCTGCGGGTCGGCGACGAGCACGATGTCGCCGCCGTCGCCGCCGTTGCCGCCGTCGGGTCCGCCGAGCGGCTTGAACTTCTCGCGGTGGACGGAGACACAGCCGTTGCCGCCCTTGCCCGCCCGCAGATGCAGCGTCACGGTGTCGACGAAGGTGACCATGTCTCTCTCCCTGAAAAAGCGAATCGGGGCGGGCCGAAGCCCGCCCCGATTCGGATGTCTACTGTCGTGCTGTGATCACTCAGCAGCGGCGACGATGTTGACGACCTTGCGGCCGCCCTTCGCGCCGAACTCGACCGCGCCGGCGGCCAGAGCGAACAGCGTGTCGTCGCCACCGCGGCCGACGTTCACGCCGGGGTGGAAGTGGGTGCCGCGCTGACGGACGATGATCTCGCCGGCGAGGACCTGCTGACCGCCGAAGCGCTTGACGCCCAGTCGCTGTGCGTTGGAGTCACGACCGTTGCGGGTGGAGCTTGCGCCCTTTTTGTGTGCCATGTCCTGGTCTCCTCGGTCTTACTTGATGCCGGTGATCTTGACGCGCGTGAGCTCCTGGCGGTGGCCCTGACGCTTCTTGTAGCCGGTCTTGTTCTTGTACTTCTGGATGACGATCTTCGGACCGCGGAGGTTGCCGAGCACCTCAGCCGTGACCTTGACCTTCGCGAGCTGGTCGGCGTCGGTGGTCACCGTGGCGCCGTCGACGAGCAGCACGGCGGCCAGCTCGATCTTCTCGCCCTGAGCAGCCTGAACACGGTCGAGCTGAACGATCGTGCCGACCTCGACCTTCTCCTGCCGCCCACCGGCGCGCACTACTGCGTAAACCACTTCATACCTGTTTCGTTGGGGAGCGCGGGGCTCCGAGAATCTCACGGGAAGACTGTTGCTTGCATGCGTCGCGGGGCGACGGGTGCGGCTGCAAGACTCTCCGCTCCGACCGTCGAGGACGACGCGGCATGCGCACCAAGGGACTACTTTACCGGATGCCGGACACTGTGGCAAAACGCCGTGGGCTGCGTGTCCGGCTCTAGGCTGGCGGGATGACCATCCTCGTCGACGACCCCGTCTGGCCCGCCCACGGACGACTGTGGGCGCACCTGGTCAGCGACGAGAGCCTCGACGAGCTGCACGCCTTCGCGCGCGCCCAGGAGCTCCCCGGCCGGGCCTTCGACCTCGACCACTACGACGTCCCGGAGGACGCACTGCCACGGCTCATCGCCGCCGGCGCTCAGCACGTCGGCGGCAAGGAGCTCGTCACACGGCTGATCGCGTCAGGACTCCGCGTCCGAGGACGCGACCGGACCCGCTGAGTCGGAGTTCACCGAGACGGGGGTGCCGGTGAGCGCGGCGGTCGTCACGCGGCGGCGTCCCCGACCCTGCCCCGGCGCCTTCGGCTCCGGGAGGGCATCGAGCACCGAGTCGAGCAGCTGCTCGGCCGGCGACTTCGGGCCCTTGCGCTCCGCGCCGCGCTTCTTGCGGGGCTTCTTGGGACGCTCCTGCGGCGCGGCAGGCGCGGCGTCGGGCGCGACCTCGGCCGGCGCGTCCGCGACGGTGTCGGCTGCAGGGGCACGCGTCGACGCGGCGATCTGCGCGAGCGCCGACTTGGCGCCCTCGGGGATGCTGTGCGTCGTCGCGGGCGCAGGGTTCTGACCCTGCCCGTTGCCGTTCCGCTGCCGACGGTTGTTCGACGACGTGCTGCCGTTGCCGTTTCCGTTGCCGTTCGAGCGGTGCTTGACGACGGGGTCGTGGTGCACGATGACACCGCGGCCGGCGCACACCTCGCACGCCTCGCTGAACGTCTCGAGCAGGCCGAGACCGAGCTTCTTGCGCGTCATCTGCACGAGTCCGAGCGAGGTGACCTCGGCGACCTGGTGCTTCGTCCGGTCGCGGCTGAGGCACTCGATGAGCCGACGCAGCACGAGGTCGCGGTTCGACTCGAGCACCATGTCGATGAAGTCGACGACGATGATGCCGCCGATGTCGCGCAGACGAAGCTGGCGGACGATCTCCTCGGCGGCCTCGAGGTTGTTCTTCGTGACGGTCTCCTCGAGGTTCCCACCCGACCCGACGAACTTGCCCGTGTTCACGTCGACGACGGTCATGGCCTCGGTGCGGTCGATCACGAGCGAGCCACCGGACGGCAGCCAGACCTTGCGGTCGAGTGCCTTCTCGATCTGCTCGGTGATGCGGAACGCGTCGAACGGGTCGACCTCGTCCTCGTAGGTCTCGACGCGCTCGAGCAGGTCGGGCGCGACGCTCTCGAGGTACGCGCGGATCGTGCGCTGCGCGTCCTCACCCTGGATCAGCATCTTCGTGAAGTCCTCGTTGAAGACATCACGGACGATCTTGACCAGGAGGTCGGGCTCGGCGTGCAGGAGCGCGGGCGCCTGCTGGCTCTCGACCTGCTTGCGAATGTGCTCCCACTGCGTGGTGAGGCGCTGCACGTCGCGGGTCAACTGCTCCTCCGTGGCGCCTTCGGCCGCCGTACGGACGATGACGCCGGAGGACTCGGGCAGCACCTCCTTGAGGATGCGCTTGAGGCGGGCGCGCTCGTTGTCGGGGAGCTTGCGGCTGATGCCGTTCATGGATCCGCCCGGCACGTACACGAGGTAGCGTCCGGGGAGCGAGATCTGGCTGGTGAGGCGGGCACCCTTGTGCCCGACCGGGTCCTTGGTGACCTGCACGAGGACGCGGTCGCCCGCCTTGAGCGCCAGTTCGATGCGACGCGGCTGGTTGCCGGTCTCGACGCCGTCCCAGTCGACCTCGCCCGAGTAGAGCACGGCGTTGCGGCCGCGGCCGATGTCGACGAAGGCGGCCTCCATGCTCGGCAGGACGTTCTGCACACGACCGAGGTAGACGTTGCCGATCAGCGACGCGTCCTGGTTACGGGCGACGTAGTGCTCGACGAGCACGCCGTCTTCGAGGACGCCGATCTGGGTGCGGCCGTTCTTGGCGCGCACGACCATCTTGCGGTCGACGGACTCGCGACGTGCGAGGAACTCGGCCTCGGTGACCACCGGACGACGACGGCCCGCATCGCGGCCGTCACGACGGCGCTGCTTCTTGGCCTCGAGACGGGTCGATCCCTTGATCGCCTTCGGCTCGGTGATGTACTCGACGACGCGCTGGCGCGGCTGACGGGGCTCGTCGCGCTGGTCGCCCTCGTCCGAGCCGCCGCGGCGGCGGCGACCGCGCCGACCCGAAGACGACTCGTCGCCGTCGCGGTCGAGATCGCGCTCGAATCCGCGGTCGCGTCCTGGCCGCGCCGGAAGCGGCACGATCTCGGGAGCGTAGAAGTGCAAGCGCGTCGAGACCTGGGATACGAAGACCTCGGGGAGCAGTCCCAGCGAGACAGCCGTCACCGGGGCAGGCTTCGCCGGCTCCTCGGGCTCGGACGTCTCCGGCTCGGCGGCCGGATCCTGCTCTGCAGATGGAGCCTCTTCGGCAGCGGGGGCCTCCTCCACGGCGGGAGCTTCGTCGGCCGCAGGAGCCTCTTCAGCGGCAGGAGTCTCTTCAGCCGTAGGAGCCTCGGTAAGAGCTTCTTCCGCAGCAGTTTCAGCGGCGGCGGTCGCGGCATCCATCTCGATGACCGTGTCCTCGGCGGGCGTCTCCTCCGCGGGCGACTCCTCGGGAGTCTCCGCGATCACTGCGGCTGATGCGTCAGCATCCGCAGGGAAGTCGAGGGTAGGGGCGTCATGTTCATTGTTCTCGTCGGCCATCTCTGGCGTACTCCTCGCGCGGTGCACCGGGTGCTCCGCGAATTCTCATGCGGCACCGGGGTGCCGCGAACTCATTCGGTGTGCGACCGGCTCTGGGCTCTGGTCGCGAGGGGCATACGGCCCCGAAGTCTGCGTCGATGCGTGCTACGACGAGGTCGAGCGGTGCATCACAGGCCATTATCGCACCAAGTGGCCGCGAACGCGGCATCGACGGCTTCACCCGCTCCGGAGTTCGATATTCTCCGGTCGCCTCACGCCCGATCCATAGCGACCGCTGTGATAATCCACATATGAGCGAGCAGCGCACCCGCCCCGTCGTCTACGCCGTCTGGCTGATCATCGCGAGCGTCGTCGGCTGGTTCGCCGCCTTCCAGCTCACGATCGACAAGTTCATCCAGCTGGAGAATCCCGACGCGGAACTCAGCTGCAACGTCAGCGTGATGATCCAGTGCGGAAAGAACCTCGGATCCTGGCAGGGAGAGATCTTCGGATTCCCCAATCCCCTGATCGGCCTGAGCCTCTGGATCGCTCCCCTGGTCGTCGGCGTCGCGATCCTCGCCGGTGCCCGATTCCCCCGGTGGTTCTGGGCCGCGTTCGGCGTCGGGGTCACGTTCGCCTTCGGCCTGGTCTGCTGGCTGATCTGGCAGAGCCTCTACGCCCCCAACCTCGGCGTGCTGTGCCCCTGGTGCATGCTGACCTGGTCGGTCACCATCCCGACGTTCTTCGCCACGATGGTGCACCTCACCCGGAACGGCACCTTCACGAGCAACGAGAAGGTCAAGGCGCGCGCCAACAGCCTCATGGCCTGGGTGCCGCTCGCGACCATCCTGGCTTTCGCGATCATCATCCTGCTCGCTCAGCTGCGCGGTCTCGACCTCCTCGGCGAGGTCATCGGCATGATCCTCTGATCCACCGCCGACACGACGAAGCCCGCCGCACCTCGGGTGCGGCGGGCTTCGTCGTGCAACGACTCAGTCGAACCAGATGCCGAGCTCACGGGCTGCGGACTCCGGGCTGTCGGAGCCGTGCACGAGGTTCTGCTGCACCTTGAGGCCCCAGTCGCGTCCGAAGTCGCCGCGGATCGTCCCGGGGGCTGCGGTGGTCGGGTCGGTCGTACCTGCGAGCGAACGGAAGCCCTCGATCACCCGATTCCCGGCGAGGCGGATCGCGACGGACGGGCCGGAGAGCATGAACTCGAGCAGCGGCTCGTAGAACGGCTTGCCCTCGTGCTCGGCGTAGTGGGCGGCAAGGAGGTCGCGGTCGGGCTCGACGAGGCGGATGTCGACGAGCGCGTAGCCCTTCGCTTCGATACGCGCCAGGATCGCCCCGGTGAGTCCGCGGGCGACGCCGTCGGGCTTGACGAGGACGAGGGTTTCTTCGGTGGCCATGTCATTCGCTCTCTGTGTGAGTCTCGGTGGCGGATCCGTCGGGGCGTCGTGCGTCCAGTCGGGCCCCTCCGATCGTCGCATACGCCCACATGCCGCCGAAAATCAGGACGACGAGCAGGATGGCCGGGACGAGGATCGCCGATAGCGCAATGACAGCCTGGATGACCCACCCCGCAGTGATGGCCCACGGCTTCGTGATCATGCCCGCCACCGCGATGCACGCGAGTCCGACGACGCCTCCTCCGACGATCCCCCACCACTGCGGGATGCCGGGTGGCAGTGTCTTGAGGCCGAAGATCGTGAGTCCCGCGAGGAACACCACGATCGACTCGAAGCCGAGCACGATCGGAGCGAGCTTCTGCACGAGGGTACGCGGTGGCCGCGGCGGGCGCTGCCTGCGTGCCGGAGCGGAGTCCGCGCTCACGCGCGCCACCCCGACTTCCAGTCCTCCTCCTCGGAGAGGGCGATCGCCTCGCCGGCGAGCACGACGGACCCGGCGATGAGGACCGCTCGTCGGTCGGACGACGCGGCCCACTCGCGCGCCGCGTCCGCGGCATCCGCCAGCGACTCGTGAACGGTCGCGCGGCGTCCGGTCGCCTCGACGAGATCGGCGATGGCGTCGGCATCGCTGGCGCGATCCGACTCCGGGGCGGTCGCGAAGACGTGGGCTGCCGCCGGGGCGAGTTCGGCGACGATGCCCGCGGCATCCTTGTCGGCGAGGATGCCGAGCACGACGCCCCATTCGTCGAAGTCGAAGCTGTCGCCCATCGCCTGCACGAGCGCGCGGGCACCGTGCGGATTGTGGGCGCCGTCGACGATCACGGTCGGCGAGATGCCGAGCAGCTGGAGCCTTCCAGGCGATGTCGCACCCTGCAGCCCTTCAGCGACGATGTCGTCGGCGATGCGCTGCTGAGCGCCACCGATCAGCGACTCCACCGCCGCGACGGCAAGGGCGGCGTTGTGCCCCTGATGCGCACCGTACTGCGGCAGGTATTCCTCGACGTAGTCCCCCGCGAGGCCGCGGATCGTGATGAGCTGTCCCCCGACCGCGAGGTTCTGCTCGACGAGACCGAAGTCCGCGCCCTCGAACGCGATCGACGCGCCGTGCTCCGCCGCCACACGGCGCAGCACCTCGGCCGCGTCCTCGGACTGCTCGGCCGAGACGACGGCCGCGCCGTCCTTGATGATGCCCGCTTTGACCGTCGCGATCTCGGCGATCGTGTTCCCGAGCCGATCGGCGTGGTCGATGTCGATCGGGGCGAAGACAGCGACGTCGCCGTCGGCCGTGTTCGTCGAATCCCACTCGCCTCCCATGCCGACCTCGAGCACGAGCACGTCGACCGGCGCATCGGCCACGGCGACGAAGGCGAGCACGGTGAGCAGCTCGAAGAACGTCAGCGGCTCCTCGCCCGCGGCCTCGAGCTCGGCGTCTACGATGCCCACAAAAGGCTCGATCTCGTCCCAGGCATCCGCCACCGCCTCGTCGGCGATGGGCTCGCCGTCGATCATGATGCGCTCGGTGAACCGCTCCAGATGAGGACTCGTGAAGAGCCCGGTGCGCAGCCCGTGGGCGCGCAGCAGACTCTCGATCATGCGAGCGGTCGACGTCTTGCCGTTGGTCCCGGTGATGTGCACGACCCGGTAGGTGCGCTGCGGATCGTCGAGCAGCTCGAGCACGCGAGCAGTGCGCTCCTTGCGCGGCTGCACCCAGCGTTCGCCGGCCCGGCTCAGCAGGGTCTCGTAGACGGCATCCGCCCGATCACGAGCACTCATGCGTTCGCCCCCTCACGCACCGCTGACGTGGCGTCGATCGTGACGATGATCGGGCCCTTCGCCGAGCCGAGCGCTCGCGCGCCCGTCCGGAAGACGCCGTCACCCGGACTCTCGACCCCGTCGACCACGGCATCGAGGCCGTCGGTCGCCTGCGCCGCGAAGGCGATCGCGAGGGTCTCGCGGGAGATCAGCTCGGCGTGCGCGGTGAGCGCCGCCGCGTCCTCGGGCGTCGCATTGAGGGCGAGCACGATGCGGTCGCTCACGTCGAGACCCGCGTTCTTCCGAGCCTCTTGGACGACGCGGATCGCGTCACGAGCGAGACCCTCGGCCTCGAGCTCGGGGGTGGTCTGCGTGTCGAGCAGCACGAACCCGCCGCCCGGTACGAGTGCCAGAGCCTCACCGTCGGGACGCCCCGAGGTCTCCAGCACGAGCTCGTACTCCGAGGGCTCCAGCGCGATACCGCCCGCGGTCACGACGCCGTCGACCTCCGACCAGTCACCGGCCTTGGCGGCCTTGATCACGGTCTGGACGTTCTTGCCGAGACGCGGGCCCGCCGCACGGGCGTTGACGCTGAGGCGGTGGCTGATGCCGTAGTCCGCGGCCGTCGTGTCGGTCTGCGCCACGAGCTCGACGGACTTCACGTTGAGCTCCTCGCGGAGGATGTCCTCGAATTGACCGAGCGTGTCGGCCAGCGGCGACACGACCGTGAGGCGCGCGAGCGGCAGCCGGACGCGGAGTTTCTCCTTCTTGCGCAGGGCGTTGCCGACGCTCGACAGCTCGCGCACGGCATCCATCGCGTCGCGGATGTCGTCGGCAGCGGGGAAGGCGTCGGCATCCGGCCAGTCCTGCAGATGCACGCTGCGACCGCCGGTGAGCCCCTGCCACACGCGCTCGCTCACGAGCGGCACGAGCGGAGCGGCCACGCGACAGAGCGTCTCGAGCACCGTGTACAGCGTGTCGAACGCCTCCGTGGACGTGCCCTCCCAGAACCGGTCGCGCGAGCGGCGGATGTACCAGTTGGTGAGAACCTCGGCGAAGTCGCGCAGGCGCGCGGACGCCGTGGTCGAGTCGAGTCCCTCCAGGTCGGAGCGCACGTCGCGCACGAGCTCGCCGAGCCGGGCGAGGATGTAGCGGTCGAGCACATCCGCGGAGTCCGTGCGCCACGACGCCTCGTACCCCCCGTCCCTCGCCGCGTTGGCGTAGGTCGCGAAGAAGTACCAGGAGCTCCACAGCGGCAGGAGGAACTCGCGCACTCCCGCACGGATGCCCTCCTCGGTGACCGCGAGGTTGCCGCCGCGCAGGACCGAGCTCGACATGAGGAACCAGCGCATCGCGTCGGAGCCGTCGCGGTCGAGCACCTCCGACACGTCGGGGTAGTTGCGCAGCGACTTCGACATCTTGTAGCCGTCGCTGCCGAGCACGATACCGTGGCAGCTCACGCCGGTGAACGCCGGGCGATCGAACAGCGCGGTCGACAGCACGTGCATCACGTAGAACCAGCCGCGAGTCTGCCCGATGTACTCGACGATGAAGTCGGCGGGTGCGTGCGAGTCGAACCACTCCTGGTTCTCGAACGGGTAGTGCACCTGCGCGTAGGGCATCGACCCCGAGTCGAACCACACGTCGAAGACGTCCTCGATGCGGCGCATCGTGCTCTTGCCGGTGGGGTCGTCGGGGTTCGGCCGCGTCAGGTCGTCGATGTACGGGCGGTGCAGGTCGACCTCACCCTCCGGGTT
This sequence comes from Microbacterium hydrocarbonoxydans, assembly GCF_023715885.1. Lineage (GTDB taxonomy): Bacteria > Actinomycetota > Actinomycetes > Actinomycetales > Microbacteriaceae > Microbacterium > Microbacterium hydrocarbonoxydans_C. Next base: position 34,390 of record NZ_JAMBOY010000006.1, read on the forward strand.
GCGCGGCAGCGCACCGAAGTCGCGCTCCAGCTCTTCGAGCGAGCCGTAGGTGTCGACGCGCGGGTACTCGGGGTCGTCGCTCTTCCACACCGGGATGGGCGAGCCCCAGTAGCGGTTGCGGCTGATCGACCAGTCGCGCGCGCCCTCGAGCCACTTGCCGAACTGCCCGTACTTCACGTTCTCCGGCACCCAGGTGATCCGCTCGTTGTTCGCGAGCATGTCGTCCTTGATCTCGGTCACGCGGATGAACCAGCTCGACACCGCCTTGTAGATCAGGGGGTTCCGGCAGCGCCAGCAGTGCGGGTAGGAGTGCACGTAGCTCTGCTCGCGGAGGAGGCGACCTTCTCCGCGCAGCAGGCGGATCAGGGGCGTGTTGGCGTCCATCCACAGCATCCCCGCGACATCGGTCACGTTCGGCAGGAACTTGCCGCCATCGTCGAGCGACAGGATCGTCGGGATGCCGGCGGCGCCGGCGACGCGCTGGTCGTCTTCACCGTAGGCGGGGGCCTGGTGCACGATGCCGGTGCCGTCGCTGGTCGTGACGTAGTCGTCGACGAGGATGCGCCAGGCGTTCTCGGTGCCGTACGTCTCCGCATCCGCGTAGTAGTCGAAGAGGCGGTCGTACGTGACGCCCTGCAGCTCCGAGCCGCGCAGGGTCTGATCGACCGCGGCGAGCGCGTCGTCGGCACTCTCGTAGCCGAGGTCCTTCGCGTAGCCGGCGAGCAGCTCGCGCGCGAGGAGATAGCGGTGAGCCGACGCCTCGACAGCGGCGTCCTCGCTCCCCGCGACGGCGTGCACGTCGGCGGCGCCGCCGGGACCGGCGGGGAGCACCACGTACTCGATGTCGGGCCCCACGGCGAGCGCCAGGTTGGTCGGGAGGGTCCAGGGCGTGGTCGTCCAGGCGAGGGCGCGCACGGCGGTCAGACCCAGAGCCTCGGCCTTCGCGCCGGTCAGCGGGAACGTGACCGTCACCGACGGGTCCTGGCGGTTCTGGTAGACGTCGTCGTCCATGCGCAGCTCGTGCGCCGACAGCGGCGTCTCATCGCGCCAGCAGTACGGCAGCACCCGGTAGCCCTCGTAGGCGAGGCCCTTGTCGTAGAGGGTCTTGAACGCCCAGAGGACGCTCTCCATGTACCCCAGGTCGAGCGTCTTGTATCCGCGATCGAAGTCGACCCAGCGCGCCTGGCGGGTGACGTAGTCCTGCCATTCGTGCGTGTACTTCAGCACCGAGGAGCGCGCCTTCTCGTTGAAGACGTCGATGCCCATGGCCTCGATCTCGCTCTTCTCGGTGATGCCGAGCTGCTTCATCGCCTCCAGCTCGGCGGGCAGGCCGTGCGTGTCCCAGCCGAAGACGCGGTCGACCTTCTTGCCGAGCATGGTCTGGAACCGCGGGAAGAGGTCCTTGGCGTATCCCGTCAGCAGGTGACCGTAGTGCGGCAGACCGTTGGCGAACGGCGGGCCGTCGTAGAACACCCACTCGTCTGCGCCCTCGCGCTGCTCGATCGAGGCGCGGAACGTGTCGTCCTGCTTCCAGACGTCGAGCACCTCGCGCTCGATCTCGGGGAAGCGCGGGCTCGGGGCGACGGAGGCAGCCTGGTCAGCGGCCGGGCCGAAGGAGGATCGCGGGTAGGTCATGTCGTCTCGCAGGAGTCGTGGCGGATGCTGCTGCGAGGACGACCCTCCGGATTCACTCTCCGGATGGACCGCGGTACCACCCCGCGTGCCGCGCCTCACGGCGGGACCACTCTCACTGCGGCTGTGACGGGCCTGCCCCGCTCGGTTCTACTGGGCCCCTCCTGTGCGGGCGGAGCCGTTCTTCCGAGAGCTCCCCGGTGATGGCCGGATCGGTGCTCGTGATTCCATTGTACGTGTGGCCCGGCGCCTCCGGCATCCGCGCTGCCTCTCGCATTTCGAACCGCGATGGGTGCGACGCGTGCGCCTCGCACGGTGTTGTGCGCTTCCGACGGTGAGTCGTGCCGCATCCGACCTTCTGGAGCGCACATCTCCGCCGAACCCGCCTGCCTACCTCGCACGATGCAGTCCCTGCGCCACTGCGCGCATGACGAGATCCTGGACCGTCGGCCAGTCGAACATGATCTGCGCGTACGAAAGTCGGATCACGTGGTACCCCATGAGACGCAGATCCGCGTCGTGCCGGATGTCCTCGGTGCGCTGCGGCCCGACGTGGTGGGCTCCGTCGATCTGGATGACGAGACGATCTCCGATCAGTGTGTCGACGCGGTGTCCGGCTATCCAGATCTGGATGCGGAGGGGCTCGCGGAGCCATCGCAGGCGGATCCGAAGGTACGTTTCGAGCCCGGCATCCGCGAACGGGGTCGCGTGCGCGAGCACAGCTCGAGCGGCGGGCTTCCACACGTGGTTCTGTAGCGCATCGAGGGTGACGAGCGACTTGTTCAGCGCCGACTCCCACGTCGCAAGGGCCTGCTCGAATGGTTCGCACTCCGCTATGTGGGCGAGCACGTTCTCGATCGGGTCGACCAGCTGATCAGGGTCCCGGGGCACCAGCGGGTTCCCCCAGTGCAGACGGGCGTCGATCGGGAGGCGCCTGGTCGAGTGTGGCGGCACTGCGAAATGGGGCGGCCCAGACACGTCATGGACCCAGAGGCCGAGCAGGCTCGCCTGTGTGCGGCAGGTGAGGACGACCCCGAAGCGCGCCGCGGCGGTCAGGGTGCGCTCCGCAGCCGGATCGGCGAGCCATCCGCGACGCGGCCTGACGACGAGGCCGCGTCGCACCGCATCGTCCACGCATCGACGCGAGAAACCCCTCTCGCCTACCCATTGCGCCCGCACGACGCCGCCCCGACTCGCCATAGCGTCGATTAGTTCTTCGGCACTCCGCATCCGCTGAGTGTCCACGACGTGTGCCCGCCCGCGACTCGAACGACCCGTCCGGTGCACAGTCGGTGGAGCACAGCATCCATATCGCATCGGTGGAGGAGGAGTCGCGCGCGCATCTTCAGAGGAGTTGAGCGCGTCGCGCGGTCGTGCAGTCCGCACCGATCCTCGTGAGGCGCACATCTCCGCGGGGGACGAACGCACCACGCACGTGCACATTCGCGGCACGACAAGGTCGGCGCCCCGGCCTACGCTCGAGGCATGGCTCGCACATCCGACGCCCTCGTCGCCCCTCGCGTCTCCCCTCCCGACCTCCCGCCGCAGCTCGACGACGCCCGGCCGGCTCGCGGGGCCGACCTGTTCACGGCACGGCTCGACCTCGACGGCACGGTCGACCTCGCGCACTCGTCGCTCGAGCAGTGCACGATCAGCGCGGATGCCGACAGCATCGACCTCACGGGAGCGACCCTCATCGACGTCGGGATGACGGGCGCCCGCATCGCCTCGCTGCGAATGCGGGATGCGAACGTGCGTCGCGTCAGGATCACGGGCGGGCGGCTCGGCACCCTCGACCTCAGCGGAGCGCGGATCGACGAGCTCGAACTGCGCGGGGTGCGGATCGACTATCTGAACCTCGGCGCGGCGAAGGCCACCGACGTCGAGATCGCCGAGTGCGGCGTCCGCACGTTCGACATGCCGCAGGCCGAGCTCACCCGCGTCCGCTTCGCCGACACGCGCAGCGACGAGGTGGACCCGCGTGGTCTTCGCGCGACGCACGTCGACCTGCGCGGGCTCGACGCCGGCGCCTTCCTCGACGCGAACAGCCTGCGCGGCACGACACTGTCGTCGTTCCAGGTGCAACAGCTGGCCCCGGTCCTCGCGGCGAGCATCGGCATCCGCGTCATCGACTGACCGGACCGCCCGCCTCGAGCAGCTCCTTCGTGAACGGATGCTGCGGCGCAGCGAACACCGCCCCCACCGACCCCTGCTCGACGATCGCCCCGTCCCGCATGACGATCACCTCGTCGGCCACGGCGCCGACCACATCGAGGTCGTGCGACACGAAGATCATGGTGAGGGCGCGCTCGCGCTGCAATCGGAGCAAGAGGCGGAGGACCCGTTCGCGCACCGACGGGTCGAGCGCAGAGACGGGTTCGTCGAGGACGAGCACCTGCGGGTCCGCGGCGAGCGCGCGGGCGATGGCAGCGCGCTGACGTTGTCCGCCGGAGAGAGCGTGCGGTCGGCGACGCGCGAGGCTCGCGTCGAGATCGACCTCGCGTAGCAGCTCGTCCACGCGGCGGGCGCGCTCGGGCCGAGGAACCCCGCCGGCGGCCAGCGCCTCGCGCAGCGAGCGTCCGATGCTCCACCGAGGATCGAACGCTCCGAGCGGATTCTGGTGCACGAGCTGCACACGCCGGGGTGTCGACCACTCCAGGGCACCCTCGTCGGGACGCTCGACCCCGACGATCATGCGGGCGAGGGTCGTCTTTCCCGATCCCGATTCGCCCACCACGCCGAGCGTGCGACCCTCCGCCACGGTGAACGACGCATCGTCGACCGCCGGCACGCCGCTGAACGCCTTCGAGACCCCGCTCGCGACCAGCACAGGAGGCGCGACAGCCGCAGCACTCCTCCGCGGATCGTGGATCGTGGCGGCGATCAACCGGCGCGTGTAGTCGTGCTGCGGGTTCTCCAAGACCTCGGCGACGGGGCCGGACTCCACGACTGCTCCTCCGCGCATGACCAGCACCCGGTCTGCCACCCGGCGCACGGCGGCGAAGTCGTGGCTGATGAAGACGACCGCCGTTCCGGCATCCGCGATGTCGCGCAGCAGGCCGAGGATCCTCGCCTGCACCGTGGCGTCCAGCGCCGTGGTCGGCTCGTCGGCGATGAGCACTGCCGGGTCGGCCGCGAGCGCCGAGGCGATCAGAGCGCGCTGCCTCAGCCCGCCGGACAGCTCGTGCGGGTACTGCCGCGCGCGGCGTTCGGCGTCCGGCATCCACACCCGCTGCAGCAGATCTCGCACGCGGGTCTGTGCTCGATGCCGCCCGCCCGCGAGACCGTGCAGGCGCAACGGCTCCGCGACCGCATCCCCGATCCGCTGCAGCGGGTCGAGGGAGACGAGGGCGTCCTGCGAAACGAGGGCGATGCGTCGGCCGCGCAGGCCCCGCCACCCTCGTTCGCTCAGTGCCCGTACGTCGGCGCCGTCGATCGTCAGCCTCTCCATGCGCACGCGGGCGTTCGTCGGCGTGAGCCCGAGCAGCGCGCGAGCCGTGAGCGACTTGCCCGCTCCGGATTCCCCGACGATGGCGACGCACTCCCCCGCCTCGACGAGCAGCGAGAATCCGTTCACGACAGACTGGGCGCCGAAATCGATGCGGAGTCCCTGCACATCCAGCACAGCGGTCACGTCGTCCGCCCTTCGGCTCGCGCGCGGAGAGTGCGCCCGACGATCGTCGCGGCGACCACCGTCACGGTGACGGCGATCCCCGGGAACACGGCGATCCACCACGCCTGCCCGAGCACGTTGCGTCCTCCGGCGAGCATGAGACCCCACTCGGGCGTCGGCTCTGACGGCCCGAGACCCAGGAAGCTCAGCCCGGCCGCCGCGAGGATGCTGGATCCGATGCCGATCGTGGCGAGCACACTCAGCGATCCCAGGACGCCCGGCGCGACGTGACGCACGAACGCCCGAACCGGCGTGACCCCGAGGATGCGCGCAGCCTCGACATGCTCCATCCCGCGCAGCACCCGGGTCTGCACACGGGCGAGACGGATGTACACGGGCACCGCGGCGAGGGTCACCGCGATGGCGATGTTGACCGCCCCTGGTCCGAGCACGGCGATGACGACGAGCGCGACGAGGAACTCCGGGAACGCCATGAGCACGTCGTTCACACGCATGAGACCCGCGTCGACGGCTCGCGGTGCGACACCGGCGAGCGCTCCGACGACGAGTCCGGCGACGAGCGCGATCGCCGTCGCGAGCAGACCGATGCCGATCGAGCGTCCCGCCCCGTAGACCACCCGGGAGTATACGTCGCGGCCGCTCTGGTCCGTGCCGAACAGGTGCTCGGCGCTGGGCGCCTGCAGCGCCGCGCGTACATCGGTCTGCAGCGGGTCGTGCGTCGACAGCAGCCCGGGGAACAGCGCGGCGAACGCCAGCGCGGCGAGGACGGCGACCGCGCACCACAGCAGCACGGTCTGGGCGCGCCTCATCGGAGCACCGCCGTCGACGTGCGCCGCGTGGGACGCGAGTGCTGCGTGCGCAGCCGAGGGTCGAGGAGCGGATGCAGCAGCTCGACGATCAGGTTCACGACGACGAACACGACGGCGCTGAGCAGGATGATGCCGGTGATCACGGGCAGATCCCTGTTGCTGATCGCCGCGAGCGTGACCCGCCCGAGTCCCGATCGCGCGAACACGGTCTCGACGAGCACCGCACCGCCGAGAACGGAACCCGTGAGGTAGGCGGCGAGGGTGATCGCTCCGGCCGCACCGTGGCGCAGTCCGTGCCGCAGGGTGAACCATCCGGCGCTCGCGCCCCGGGCACGGACGGTCTCGGCGAACGGCATCCGCTCCGCCTGGGTGAGCCCGTCGCGGAGGACCTGGCTGAGCAGCGCCGCGACCGGGAGTGCCAGGGTGACCGCCGGCAGCACGATCGTCGCCGGGTTGCGCGCACCGGAGACGGGGAACCAGCCGAGGCCGAACGCGAACACGCTCAGCAGCACGAGGCCGATCCAGAACACCGGGGACGACAGGATGACGAGTTCGACGCCGGCGGCGATCGAACGCCCCACTCGGCCGCGCACGAGCACCGTGACGACGAGCGCCAGGATCACCGCGATGAGCAGCGCCAGCGCCGACAGTTGCAGCGTGGCGCCGAGCTGACGCCCGATGACCTCGGTCACGGGCATACGCAGCTGGTACGACTCCCCGAGGTCACCCCGGGCGAGCTGGCCGATGAAGGAGAGGTATTGCTCGAACGGGGGACGGTCGAGTCCGAATTCCGCGCGGATACCGTCCTTCACGGCCTCGCTCACCTGGGCCTGCGGTCCGAGCATGACCGACACCGGATCCCCGGGGATCACCCGGAACGCCAGGAACGCGAGGGTGGCGGCTCCCCAGAGCACCACCACGACGGATGCCGCGAGCCCCGCGATCCGGAACAGCGCAGCCTTCACGTTCGTCCCGCTCCGATCGCTCAGCGACCGATCCCGGTCAGTCGACGCTCACATCGTAGAACAGGGGCCGTCCGTACAGGTCGTACTGCAGGCCGCTCACGCGCTCGCCGACGGCGGTGATCGCCGACGGCACGTACAGCGGCACGATCGCCTGATGCGTCGCGTTCCACTGCTGCAGCTGCATGTACAGCGTGTCGCGCTGGCCCTGGTCGCTGGTGGCGACAGCCCGCTCGAGCAGCCCGTCGACCTCGGGGTCGGAGACCTGAGAGGCGTTCTGGAACCCGTCGGTGTGCAGGTGGTTGCGCAGCAGGTCGGGGTCGACGCCCGAGAAGCCCCAGTCGGTCAGGTCGAAGGTCTTGGGTCCGTACTGCTCGTTGTACGCGCCGGGCTCCAGGACCTCGCGGACGACATCGATGCCGATCGCCTTGAGGTCCGACTGGATCGCGTTGGCGAGAGCCGCACGGTCGTCGGGCACGGGCGTGTAGGCGATCCAGCGCACCGAGAGCGGCTGACCGTCCTTCATGCGGATGCCGTCGGCGTCGCGCTCCGTCCATCCGGCCTCGTCGAGCAGCGCGTTCGCCGCCTCGGGGTCGTAGGGCCAGCTGTCCTCCAGCGCGGCGTCGTAGCCCGGCGTGGTCGGGCCGAGGATGCTCCACGCCCGCGGGAACTGACCGAAGAAGATCTCCTCTACCGCGGCGTCGATGTCGATACCCTTCGCGAAGGCCTGACGCACCTTCTCATCGGCGAAGACCCCGTACTTCTCGTTGAGGTACAGCGAATAGGGCAGGCCGGGGTACTCGACCGAGTCGACAGTGATCGCGTCGCCGAGATCTCCGGCGAGGTTCGGCGGGATGTTGCTGGCGATGTCGGCCTCGCCGCTCTGCACCACCCCGGTGCGCACCGACGCTTCCGGCTGGATCTCGACGCGCAGGGTCTCGACCTCGGGTGCCTTCTCGCCGTGCGGACCCCAGGCGTAGTCGTCGTTGCGGGTGTACACGATCTCCTGATCGGGCGTGTACTCGGTGAGCTCGTATGGGCCGGTGCCCACCGTGATGCCGGGGCCACCCGCCTTGAGCTGGCCCGCGGATTCCTCGAGCACGGCCGGCGAGTAGAACCCGAGCTGCGGTGTGCTGGCCGCCTGGAGGAACGGGGCGTACGGCTGCGTGAACGACACTTTGACGGTGTGCTCGTCGATGACCTCGGTGCCCTCGTAGAAGTCGGCGCCGAGCATGCTCGCGGCCTGGGCGGACTCCGTCTCGGGGTCGACGATGCGGTCGAAGTTCGCCTTGACCGCCTCCGCGTCGAAGGGCTCGCCGTCGGTGAAGGTCACGTCGTCACGGAGAGTGAAGGTGTACTCGGTGCTGTCGTCCGACACCGTCCACTCGGTTGCGAGCCAGGGTGTGAACGATCCGTCCTCCTCCTGGAAGACGAGGGAGTCCAGCACCGCGCGCTGCACCATCCCCGACACGTCGAGCTGGCTCACCTGCGGGTCCATGTGCCCGGCCGCCAGGTTCGCGCCCTCGATCGACCAGACGAGCTCGGCACCGGCGGAGTCGGACGAACCGGCGGAGCACGCACTGAACGCCAGTGCGGAGACGGCGGCGAGCGCCACGACGGGGAGAACGCGACGCGCGGGGTGTGCAGGCATGACTATTCCTCGGAAGAACGGGTCGGGATGAATCCAGTCTAGGGCGGATTCTTGGACTCGGTCGATGTGGCCGTCGGGCTCGTGCACGACCGCGGTCGGTACACTGGAGCCACACCCCACACTCAGGCACGCTCACACAGTGCCGCATACATCGCTCGAGGAGACCTCCATGTCCGAGTCCGCACTCTCTCAGATCCCTGACAAGCCCGTACTCGAAGGCCTCGAAGCGAAGTGGGGCGACGCATGGTCCGAGCAGGGCACCTACCTGTTCGACCGCATCCGCGCCGCCCAGTCCGGCCGCGAGGGCGTCTACTCGATCGACACTCCCCCGCCGACCGCGTCCGGCAGCCTCCACATCGGCCATGTGTTCTCGTACACCCACACCGACGTGAAGGCCCGCTACGAGCGCATGCGCGGCAAGACGGTGTTCTACCCGATGGGCTGGGACGACAACGGCCTGCCGACCGAGCGCCGCGTGCAGAACTACTACGGCGTGCGTTGCGACCCGTCGCTCCCGTACGACGCGGAGTTCACTCCCCCGTTCGAGGGCGGCGACAACAAGTCGAGCCGCGCCGCCGACCAGGTGCCGATCAGCCGCCGCAACTTCATCGAGCTGTGCGAGCGCCTGACGGTCGAGGACGAGAAGCAGTTCGAGGCGCTGTTCCGCCAGCTCGGCCTCAGCGTCGACTGGACCCAGACGTACCGCACCATCTCCGACGACACGATCCGTCAGAGCCAGCTCGCGTTCCTCCGCAACCTCGAGCGCGGCGAGGCCTATCAGTCCCTCGCGCCCACACTGTGGGACATCGACTTCCGCTCCGCGATCGCGCAGGCAGAGCTCGAGGACCGCGACCAGCAGGCCGCGTACCACACGATCGATTTCCCCTTCGCCGACGGCTCGGGCTCGATCACGATCGAGACCACCCGTCCCGAGCTGCTCCCCGCGTGCATCGCGATCGTGACGCACCCGGAGGGTCCGCACAAGCACCTGATCGGCACGAAGGTGCGCACACCGTTCTTCGGTGCCGAGATCGAGATCCACGGCCACCACCTCGCCCAGCCCGACAAGGGCACGGGCGCCGCGATGGTCTGCACCTTCGGCGACGTGACCGACATCATCTGGTGGCGCGAGCTGCGCACCGCCGACGGTCGCGACCTGCCCAACATGACGACGATCGGTCTCGACGGACGCTTCCTTCCGACCGCCCCGTCGATCGTGGCGAACGCCGAGGCGGCCGACTGGTACGCCGCCGAGCTCGCCGGCAAGACCGTGTTCTCCGCGCGCAAGGCGATCGTCGAGAAGCTGCAGGAGACCGGCGACATGACCGCCGTCGGCAAGCCCTTCAACCACGCCGTGAAGTTCTTCGAGAAGGGCGACCGCCCGCTCGAGATCGTGTCCACGCGTCAGTGGTACATCCGCAACGGTGCCCGCGACAGCGAACTCCGCGACGAGCTGCTCGCGCACGGCAAAGACGTTGCCTTCCACCCCGACTTCATGCGCGTGCGCTACGAGAACTGGGTCGGCGGCCTCACGGGCGACTGGCTCGTGTCGCGTCAGCGGTTCTTCGGTGTGCCGATCCCGCTCTGGTACGGCCTCGACGAGAACGGCGAGCGCGACTACGACCGTGTGCTCACACCCGATCACGCCGCACTGCCGATCGACCCGACCACCGATGTGCCCGCGGGCTACTCCGAGGACCAGCGCGGCGTACCCGGCGGGTTCGACGCCGAAGCCGACATCCTCGACACGTGGGCCACGTCGTCGCTGACGCCCCAGCTCGCCGGAGGATGGCAGCGCGATGAGGAGCTGTGGCAGCTCACCGCGCCGTTCGACCTGCGCCCGCAGGGGCAGGACATCATCCGCACCTGGCTGTTCTCGACCATGCTGCGCTCGACCCTCGAAGACGGCCGCTCGCCGTGGCGCAACGCCGCGATCTCGGGCTTCATCGTCGACCCCGACCGCAAGAAGATGTCGAAGTCCAAGGGCAACGTGGTGACTCCGGCCGACATCCTCGACGCCCACGGATCGGATGCCGTGCGCTACTGGGCCGCGTCGAGCCGCCTCGGCATGGACGCGGCGTTCGACCCGCAGAACCCGACGCAGGTGAAGATCGGCCGCAGGCTGGCGATCAAGGTGCTCAACGCCGCGAAGTTCGTGCTCTCGTTCCCCGTGCCGGAGGGCGCGCAGGTGACGCATGCCCTGGACGCGTCGATGCTGACGGCGCTCGACGCCGTCGTGGTAGAGGCGACCAAGGCGTTCGAGAACTACGACCAGGCCAAGGCCCTCGAGGTCACCGAGGCCTTCTTCTGGACCTTCTGCGACGACTACCTCGAGCTCGTCAAGGAGCGCGCCTACGACCAGACGAACGTCGGCCAGGCCTCGGCCGCGCTCGCGCTGCGCCTCGCCCTGTCGACACTGCTGCGCCTGCTGGCGCCGGTCATCTCCTTCGCGACCGAGGAGGTCTGGTCGTGGTTCGAAGAGGGATCCGTTCACACGGCATCCTGGCCCGAGCCCCTGTCCATCGACGGCGACACCGCGGTGCTCTCCGCGGCGAGCGAGGCTCTGATCGGCATCCGCCGGGCGAAGACCGAGGCGAAGGCCTCGCAGAAGACACCGGTCTCGCGCGCCGAGATCGCGGCGCCGGCGGCCAAGCTCGAGGCGCTGCGCGCCGCGGCCGACGACCTGCGCGCGGTCGGACGCATCGCCGAACTCGAGTTCACGGAAGCGGCGGAGTTCGCCGTCGCGATCGAGCTTGCTGCGGCCGATGAGGCATGATGCAGCTGGGCACCCGCTGGTCGACCGGGGCGGAACCGCCGGCGTCCGTCCCCTCGATGCTCCACCCCGCGATCGCCGAGGTGGAGTCGAAGGGACTCACGGGTCAGTGGACCCTCACCTGGCTCGAGGGCCGGGCGATCGCCGAGCTCGACGCCGGCTGGGAGGTCGTCCAGACCGCATCCGGCGACGTCGTCGCCCGCCCGTTCGAGGACTGAGCCTGGCCGGGTCGCCCGCACCACCCGCGGGTCGTTGAGCGAGGGAGCGCAGCGACCGAGACGAAACGCGCTGCACTCCGGTCGGCTCAGCGCCGCGGCACGCCCATCTGCGCGAGCAGGTGCTCGACGGCTCGCGGGTCGTGCCGTCGGGCCTGCTGCTCGCGGAGGATGTCGAGGGCGATCTCCCGGCGCTCCGCGCGCGCCGCGATCCGGCGCTCGACGAACGCCTCGAGGTGCCGGGCGAGGGTGAGGATGCGTCGCTCGACGAGAGTCGGCGCCGTCAGGCGCAGGGCTGCGCTGGTCATGATTCCTCCGTCCGTGCGGCGGTCGGCAGGTCGAACAGCTCCGTGCGGAGCGTCACTCGGCGTACCTCCGGTCCGGTCTGGCCCTGATAGCGGTCGACGACGCGATCCACGACCGCGCCCAGTTCAGCTTTGAGCTCTGCCATCTGATCGGCAGTCAGGTCGAGGTAGGTCGTCATGATGACGCCCGCGTCGCGCCACTCCTCGGGAATCTCCGCCTCCGACCGATTGAGATAGGCCATGAGGGTCTCGTGACGCAGCCGGAAGAACTCCGAGGTGACGATCTGCGCCGAGGCGCGGTTCGACGGGGTCATGGTGTCATCAGGACCCGGCAGATTGATCCGTCCCTTCGGGCGCTCCCACCACCGTTCCCGGGCGGTGCCTCGACCTTCGACCTCGCGGATCAGGTCATGCGCGGCGAGGGCTCGCAAGTGGTAGCTCATGGAGCCCGAGGTCTCCCCGACGAGCGCGGCGAGCGTGCTGGCGGTCTGCGGACCGCGCTCGCTCAGGAGATCGAAGATGCGCACCCGCAGTGGATGCGCGAGCGCCTTGAGCGCGCCGGCATCCAGGCTGCGGGACTCTCTCTTGTCGGCCATGCATGCAAAGATACTCTTGCAAAACTATCTTTGCAAGCATTTCTTTGCAAATGGATCTTTGCGACTGGTCAGCTCACGGCTGCACGCGCGGCGACGAACGCCGAGACGCACTGCTCGACCTGCTCAGGGGTGTGGGCTGCCGACAGCTGCACGCGGATTCGCGCGAGCCCGCGCGGCACCACCGGGAAGCTGAACGCCGTCACGTACACACCCTGGCGCTGCATCTCGGCGGCGATGCGCGCGGTGAGGGCGGCGTCGCCGAACATCACCGGGATGATGGGGTGCTCCCCCGGCAGGAGGTCGAAACCCTCCTCCGTCATCCGCTCGCGGAAGAGGGCCGCGTTCTCTCGCAGCCGAGCCCGCAGATCGGCCGATCCCTCGACGAGGTCGAGAGCCGTGAGCGTACCGGCGACGATCGACGGCGCCAGCGTGTTCGAGAACAGGTATGGGCGCGAACGCTGGCGCAGCAGCGCGACGACGTCGGCGTGCGAGGCGACGTAGCCGCCGGACGCGCCGCCGAGAGCCTTGCCGAACGTACCGGTGTATATGTCGACGCGGTCCGCGACTCCGCACAGCTCGGGCGTGCCTCGACCGTTCTCCCCCACGAAGCCGACCGCGTGGGAGTCGTCGACGAAGACGAGCGCGTCGTACCGCTCCGCGAGGTCGCAGATCTCGGCGAGCGGTGCGATGTACCCGTCCATCGAGAACACGCCGTCCGTGACGACGACACGGAAGCGGGCATCGGATGCCGCCTTCAGCTGCTCCTCGAGATCGGCCATGTCGCGGTTCCGATAGCGCAGGCGGCGGGCCTTCGACAGCCGGATGCCGTCGATGATCGACGCGTGGTTCAGCTCGTCGGAGATGATCGCGTCCTCCGCGGAGAACAGCGTCTCGAAGACTCCGCCGTTGGCGTCGAAGCAGGAGGAGTAGAGGATCGCGTCATCCGTGCCGAGGAAGCCCGCCAGGCGGCGCTCGAGCTCGAGGTGCTGCTCCTGAGTACCGCAGATGAAGCGCACGCTCGCGAGACCGTAGCCCCATTCGTCGAGCGCCGACTTCGCGGCGTCCAGGATCCGCGGGTCGTCGGCGAGACCGAGGTAGTTGTTGGCGCAGAAGTTGAGAACCTCCTCCCCGTCCGCGGTGATCTCGGCCCGCTGCGGACCGCGGATTCCGCGCTCGCGCTTCGTGAGGCCGGCCTCGTCGATCCCGGCGAGCTCCGCCGCCACATGCTTCCCGAAGGTCCCGTACATCACAGCTCCGTCCAATCGAGGATGATCTTTCCCGTGCCGGCGGACTCCGCCGCCGCGAAACCGCGCTCCCAGTCTCTCGCCGGGAGCACATCGGCGATGACGCGGCCGATCGACTCGCGCAGCGTCGCGCTCGTCTGCAGCATCGCGCCCATGGCGTTCCATGTCTCGAACATCTCGCGGCCGTAGATGCCCTTGATCGTGAGCATGTGGGTGACGAGCTTGCCCCAGTCGATGCCGAAACCGTCGCTGGGAAGGCCCAGCATCGCGATGCGTCCTCCATGGTTCATGTTCTCGATCATGGCCGGAAGCGCGGAGGGAGCCCCGCTCATCTCGAAGCCGATGTCGAATCCCTCGCGCATGCCGAGGGTGTGCTGGGCGTCGCGGATGTCGCGCTGCGAGACGTCGACGACCTCGTCCGCGCCCATGAGGGTCGCCATCTCGAGCCGTGGCGCACTCACATCGGTGGCAGTGATGAACCGCGCTCCGGCGTGCCGGGCCACCGCGATCGCCATGAGGCCGATCGGCCCGCATCCGGTGACCAGCAGGTCCTCGCCGACAAGCGGATAGGTGAGGGCCGTGTGCACCGCGTTGCCGAGCGGGTCGAAGATCGCGCCGAGCTCGGGCGTGACGTCGGCGTGATGCACCCACACGTTCGTCGCCGGCAGCGCGAGGTACTCGGCGAACGCTCCGTCGCGCTGCAGACCGAGGCCGATCGTGCGGATGCACATCTGCCGTCGACCCGCCCGGCAGTTGCGACAGGTACCGCACACGATGTGCCCCTCACCCGAGACGCGGTCGCCCACCGCGATGTCGTGCACGAGCGGTCCGACCTCGACGACCTCTCCGTAGAACTCGTGACCGGGGATCAGCGGGGCGTCGATCGCCGATGCGGCCCAGTCGTCCCACCGGTGTATATGCAGGTCGGTGCCGCAGATACCGGTGCGAAGCACGCGGATGACCACCTGGTCGGGCGCGGCGACGGGATCCGGTCTCTCGACGAGTTCCAGGCCGGCGGCGCGTTCACCCTTGAACAGAGCTCTCATGTATCGATCACATCGCGGCGGACGATTTAGAACAAGACGACATCTCTGCATAGTCCGTGTAGCGCTCACTAAGCTATGGATGTGGAGATCCACCAGCTGCAGATTCTGCGTGAACTCGGCGCCCTCGGCAGCGTCGCCGCGGTCGCCGATGCCCTGTCGGTGACACCGTCCGCCGTGTCGCAGCATCTCGCCGCCCTGCAGCGCGGCTTCCGCACTCCCCTCACCCGGAGGGAGGGTCGGCGTCTCGCACTCACGGCCGCCGGGCAGGTGCTCGCTGCCGCGGGCGCCGAGGCGATCGATGCGATCGCGGCGGCGCGCACCTCGATCGACGACTTCGAGAGCGACCCCGCCGGAATCGTCACGGTGAGTGGATTCCACAGCGTCGGTCAAGCCCTCTTCGGCGAACTGTTCCGCGAGCTCGGCGATGACGCACCCACGGTCGAGCTCACGGATGAGGACGTCGCGCAGAGCGAGTTCCCCGGTCTCACGGCTCGCTACGATCTCGTGCTCGCCCACCGCATGGAGCACTCCGCCCCGTGGCCCTCGCAGGGGATGCGCAGCATGACGCTCGTGAAGGAGCCTCTCGACGTCGCGGTCGCGGCAGCGCACCCGCTCGCCCACCGCTCGCGCGTGACGCCGCTCGACGTGGTCGACGGCCCCTGGGTGACGAGCCGAGCCGGCTACTCCCCCGACGACGTCCTCGCGGCAGTGGCGGCGGTGGCCGGTCGACCCGTCGAGATCCGGCACCGCATCAACGACTACGGCGCCGTCGCCGCGGTCATCGCCGCAGGAGGGGTCATCGGCATGCTGCCCCGCTACACCTCCCGCACGGTCGACGACCACGACATCGTGAGGCTGCCGCTGCGCGGAGTGTCGACGCATCGCCTCATCGACGTGCTCGCCCGTCCGGAGAATCTGCGCCGCCGCTCCGTACGTCTGGTCGTCGAGGCCCTCGAGCGCGCGATGGCTAGGCTCAGAGGATGACCGACGCCCCCAACCCGCTGCTGCAGCCGTCGACTCTCCCGTACGGACTCCCCGACTACACCCGCATCCGCCCGGAGCACTATCTCCCGGCGTTCCGCGCCGCGTTCGACGAGCACCGCCGGGAAGTCTCCCGCATCACGATGGTGCGCTCGATGCCGACGTTCGAGAACACCATCGAGGCACTGGAGCGCTCAGGCGAGCTGCTCGAGCGCGTCTCGCACGCGTTCTACACCGTGAGCTCAGCCGACGCGACACCCGAGATCCAGGCCGTCGACGAGCAGCTGGCCCCCCTGATGGCCGCTCACCACGACGCCGTGACGCTCGACGGCGCACTGTACTGGCGCGTGCAGCAGGTCCACTCGCAGCTCGACGACCTCGACCTCGACGCGGAGCAGCGGTACCTCGTGGAACGCCACTACCGCGAGATGACGCACGCCGGTGCGGCGCTCGACGACGAGGCGAAGGCACGACTGACCCTCCTGAACCAGCAGCTCTCGACGCTCAGCAACACCTTCGAGCGGAATCTGCTCAATGACACCAACGACCTGGCCGTCGTGTTCGAGACCGAGGACGAGCTCGCGGGACTCGGCGCGGGCGAACTCTCCGCGGCGGCGCGCTCCGCCGCGGAGCGCGGTGTCGACGGCTACGTGGTCTCGCTGCCCCTCTTCACCGGCCACCCGTATCTGTCGCAGCTGAAGAATCGCGAGTCGCGCCGGCGCATCATGGAGGCGTCCCGGAGCAGGGCGTCGCGGGGCAACGCGAACGACAATCGATCCGTGCTCATCGAGATCGCCCGGCTGCGCGCGGAGCGCGCGGCGCTGCTGGGGTACCCCTCGCACGCCGCGTACGTCACGGCCGACGAGACCGCCGGCACACCGGAGGCCGTCGAGCGGATGCTGCGCGAGCTCGCCGCACCGTCGGCGCGTAACGCGTCCACCGAACGGGCCGCGCTGCAGGAGATCGTCGACGAGCTCGAACCGGAGCCCTTCCCCGTCGAAGCCCATGACTGGGCGTTCTACACCGAGAAGGTGCGCGCGGCGCGCTACGACATCGACACGGCGGCTCTTCGGCCGTGGTTCGAGGCCGAGCGGGTGCTGCACGACGGCGTGTTCTTCGCTGCCACCCAGCTGTACGGCGTGACGTTCGCGGAGCGCGCCGACCTCGTGGCGTACCACCCGGGCGCCCGAGTGTTCGAGGTGCGCAATGACGACGGCTCGGAGCTCGGGCTGTACGTCCTCGACCTGTACACGCGCGACTCGAAACGGGGCGGCGCATGGATGAACCCGATCGTGAGCCAGTCACGACTCCGCGGCACGCGTCCGGTCGTCGTCAACAATCTCAACGTCCCCCAGCCCGCGGACGGCGAGCCGACTCTGCTCACGCTCGACGAGGTCACCACCCTGTTCCACGAGTTCGGTCACGCCCTGCACGGATTGTTCGCTGTGGTCACGTACCCGCACTTCGCCGGGACCAATGTCTTCCGCGACTTCGTGGAGTTCCCCAGCCAGGTGAACGAGATGTGGATCCTGTGGCCCGAGGTCCTCGACAACTACGCCCGTCATCACGTCACGGGAGAGCCCCTGGATGCCGCGGTCATCGAACGTCTGCGCTCCGCCGAGACGTTCGATCAGGGGCACGCCACGAGCGAGTACCTCGCCGCCGCATGGCTCGACCAGGCGTGGCACCGGATCGGCCCGGACGAGAGCGTGACCGACGCGGCGGCGTTCGAGGCATCGGCCCTGTCTGAGATCGGCCTCGACGACCCCGCCGTCCCCACCCGGTACTCGTCCGCGTACTTCGCCCACGTCTTCTCCGGCGGATACAGCGCCGGGTACTACTCATACATCTGGAGCGAGGTGCTCGACGCCGACACCGTCGACTGGTTCCGAGAGAACGGCGGCCTGACCAGGGAGAACGGCGACAGGTTCCGACAGCGGCTTCTCGGCGTGGGCGGGTCGAAGGATCCGCTCGAGGCCTACCGGGACTTTCGGGGACGGGATGCCGAGATCGCCCCGCTCCTCAAGCGCCGCGGGTTGACGCCCTGAGTCAACTGTGTCAGCCCAGCGTTCGCACCTCGATGGGGTCCTCGATCACGCCGTCTCCCCCGCGGCGGACGCGGAAGGCCGTACGCCCCGCCCGCTCGGCGACGGCATCGGTCAGCACTCCATCGCGGAACACGAGCGCGGTGAAGTCGTCGGCGGCGTATCCGCCCGCGAGGTCCCCGCGGCGCACCCAGTCGAGGTACTGATCCCGCCGACCCGGTTCGCCGAGATAGTGCGGGCAGGCGCTGCCCTCGATGAACCCCAGTCCGTCGCGCAGCGGAGCGAGCGGTCCGAACGAGTCGGTCGAGCTCTGGTCGAACCAGCAGTTCATCCCCGCGCTGATCCCTGCCAGGATCGTTCCGTTCTTCGCGGCCTCGCGGAGGATGGCGGGGAGCCCGTGCAGACCCCAGACGGCGAGCAGGTTCGCGGTCGACCCACCGCCGACGTAGATCACGTCTTGATCCAGCAGGACCCGCGGATCGCGGTACCCGTGCGGCGGAGTGGCGAACAACGACAGCACCGAGGTCTCGGCACGACCCGCGAACGCGTCGGCGAAGCGGCGGCTGTAGTCGGACGAGTCCCCGCTGGCTGTCGGCACGAGGCACACCCGTGGCCGGTCCACACCTGTCAGATCCAGGAGGTGGTCGTCGAGAGCGGAGCCTCCCTCATCCGACATCGAGAACCCGCCGCCCCCGAGCGCGACGACGGTTCCGAGAGCTGCAGGTTGCCGGGTCGTCATCGTCCGGCCGCCGTGGTCTCCCGAGCGATCCAGTCTCTGGCCTTGAACCAGGTCAGCTGGTGGTAGCTCTGACGCAGCTGCTCACCCAGTGTCTCCATCGGCAGGATCTGCACCGAGATCGTCTCGTTCTCGTCGGGCTCCGGGTCGCCGACGACACGGCATCCTCGAGCGAGGAAGTGGTGGACTCGGTTCGTCTGGTGTCCGAAGTTCGCCCACGTCGCACCGAGGTCGACGATCTCGGCGGAGGCGTAGCCGGTCTCCTCGCGCAGCTCCCGTGCGGCCGCTGCAGCCGGGGTCTCGCCGACTGCGACCCCGCCGCCGATCGTGCCCAGTGCGATCACCCCTCCGCCGTGACGGTACTCGTCGACGACGATCGCCTGGCCGTCGCGATCGAGCGCCAGGACCGACACCCAGTCGGGATACTCGAGCACGTAGTACGGCGCGATCGACCGACCGCCGCTCGCACGGCAGTCATCGGCCCGGAGGCGGATCCAATCGTCCTCGACGAGCACGCGTCGGGAGAGGACCTCCCACGGCTCCGGTCGCACGATCAGGCGCTCTTGCGCTTGCGCTCCATGACGATGGTGGGCGGCGCGCCCTCTTCGACGGCCGCGCGGGTGACGATGACCTTGGCGACGTCTTCGGCCGAGGGGATCTCGAACATGATCGGCCCGAGCACGTCTTCGAGGATGGCGCGCAGCCCGCGGGCGCCTGTCTTGCGCTCGACCGCGAGGTCGGCGATCGACCGGAGGGCATCATCCTCGAACTCGAGCTCGACGCCGTCGAGCTCGAACATACGCTGGTACTGCTTGACCAGGGCGTTGCGCGGGCCGGTGAGGATGTCGATGAGAGCATCCTGGTCGAGCGGCGACACGTTCGTCACGACGGGGAGACGACCGATGAACTCGGGGATCAGGCCAAACTTGTGCAGGTCTTCCGGCAGCACCTCGCTGAACAGGTCGAGATCCTTGCCCTTGTCGTGCAGCGGAGCGCCGAAGCCGATGCCATGCTTGCCGACGCGCGCCGAGACGATGTCCTCGAGTCCGGCGAAGGCTCCCGCGACGATGAACAGCACGTTCGAGGTGTCGATCTGCAGGAACTCCTGGTGCGGGTGCTTGCGACCGCCCTGAGGCGGGACCGACGCGACCGTTCCCTCGATGATCTTGAGAAGCGCCTGTTGCACGCCCTCACCAGACACGTCGCGCGTGATCGACGGATTCTCGGCCTTGCGGGCGATCTTGTCGACCTCGTCGATGTAAATGATGCCCTGCTCAGCGCGCTTGACGTCGTAGTCGGCTGCCTGGATGAGCTTGAGGAGGATGTTCTCGACGTCTTCGCCGACGTAACCGGCCTCCGTGAGCGCGGTGGCATCGGCGACCGCGAACGGCACGTTCAGACGCTTCGCCAGCGTCTGCGCCAGGTACGTCTTGCCGCAGCCCGTCGGCCCGATGAGCAGGATGTTGCTCTTGGCGATCTCGACGCTCTCGGCCTTCTGCTCTGCCGGCTGCAGCGTGCCGTGCGCGCGGATGCGCTTGTAGTGGTTGTAGACCGCTACGGCCAGGGCCTTCTTGGCGGGCTCCTGTCCGACGACGTACTCCTCGAGGAAGGAGAAGATCTCGCGGGGCTTCGGCAGTTCGAAGTCCGCGGTGCCCTCTGCGGACGATTCCGCCATGCGCTCCTCGATGATCTCGTTGCACAGCTCGACGCATTCGTCGCAGATGTACACACCGGGGCCAGCGATGAGCTGCTGCACCTGCTTCTGGCTCTTCCCGCAGAACGAGCACTTGAACAGGTCAGCGCTTTCACCGATACGGGCCATGCGCGTCCTCCTCGAGGGATCCAGAGATCGTCTACTGAGCCTAACCGGTGCATCCGACACAGGGACGCATTGGCGCGTGCCCGGGGCTCCGCGAGTTCGGACGCCGCTCCGTCGGCGCAGAGCGGATGCGGCATCTGTCACTCGACGCCCCTGCTGATCGCCGAAGCCCCTGCTTATTCGCGTGAATCAGCAGGGGCTTCGGCAGCAGACAGGGGCGTCGGCTCGCGAGCGGGCGTCAGACCATGCTCTTGGTGTGCCAGACCGTCTTCACCTCGGTGAACGCGGCGATCCGCTCGGGCGAGGCGGCGACAGCTCCGGGCGCCAGGACGCGCTTCAGCGTCTCGGCGGCGGCGATCTGCATGTCGACCCAGTCCAGATCCCCGGCTCCGGCGAGATCGAGCGCGTTGACGTCCTGGTGCGAGGCGAGCCACGGCGCGATCTCGGCCGGCGATCCCGTGAGCACGTTCACGACGCCACCGGGCACGTCACTCGTCGCGAGCACCTCCGCGAGGCTGATGGCCGAGAGCGGATGCCGCTCGCTGGCGACCACGACCACGGTGTTCCCGGCGACCAGCGCCGGGGCGACGACCGACACGAGGCCGAGCAGCGCGGAATCCTGCGGAGCGACGATCGCGACGACGCCGGTGGGCTCGGGCACCGAGATGTTGAAGTACGGACCTGAGACCGGGTTCGCGTTGCCGGCGACCTGCGCGTACTTGTCGCACCAGCCCGCGTACCAGACCCACAGGTCGATCGCCTCGTCAACCTGGGCGGACGCCGCCGACGACGAGAGCCCCTCCTGGGCCGAGATCTCGTCGATGAACTGCGCGCGACGACCCTCGAGCACCTCGGCGACACGGTAGAGCACCTGGCCGCGGTTGTACGCGGTCGCGCCCGACCAGCCCTTCACCGCGGCGCGCGCGGCGACGACGGCATCCCTGGCGTCCTTCCGCGACCCCTTCGCCGCGTTGGCGAGGAACGCGCCCTTCGCCGAGAGAACCTCGTAGGTGCGTCCGGACTCGCTGCGCGGGAACGCCCCGCCGATCGCGAGCTTGTACGTCTTCGGAACACTGAGTCGCTTGCTCATGCTGCGGCCCCCTTCAGGTACGCGGTGAGACCCTGGCGCCCG
Organism: Microbacterium hydrocarbonoxydans; assembly: GCF_023715885.1. GTDB lineage: Bacteria > Actinomycetota > Actinomycetes > Actinomycetales > Microbacteriaceae > Microbacterium > Microbacterium hydrocarbonoxydans_C. The sequence goes on from NZ_JAMBOY010000006.1 coordinate 55,970, forward strand.
CCTTCGCGGCCGTAGCCGGACTCCTTGTAACCGCCGAACGGGCTCGACGGGTCGAATCGATTGAACGTGTTGGCCCAGACGACGCCTGCGCGCAGACGGTCGGCGACCGCGAGGATGCGGGAGCCCTTGTCAGACCAGATCCCCGCCGACAGGCCGTACGGGGTGTTGTTCGCCTTCGCGATCGCCTCTGCCGGAGTGCGGAACGTGAGCACCGACAGCACGGGGCCGAAGACCTCGTCGCGAGCGATCCGGTGCGACGCCTCGACGCCCGTGAAGATCGTCGGCGCGAACCAGAATCCCTTCTGCGGGATCGCGCAGTCCGCGGTCCAGCGCTCCGCGCCCTCCGCCTCGCCGATGTCGCTGAGCTCCCGGATGCGGGCCAGCTGGGCCGCCGAGTTGATGGCCCCGATGTCGGTGTTCTTGTCGAGCGGGTCGCCGAGACGCAGGGTCGACAGGCGGTTCTTGAGCCGGTCGATCACCTCGTCATGGATCGACTCCTGCACGAGCAACCGGCTGCCCGCGCAGCACACGTGCCCCTGGTTGAAGAAGATGCCGTTGACGATCCCCTCGACGGCCTGGTCGATGGGGGCGTCGTCGAACACGATGTTCGCGGCCTTGCCGCCGAGCTCCAGCGTCAGCTTCTTGTTCGTGCCGGCGACGGCGCGCGCGATGTCGCGCCCCACCCCCGTCGAGCCCGTGAACGCGACCTTGTCGACGTCGGGGTGACGGACGAGCGCAGCGCCGGTGGCTCCGGCGCCGGTCACGATGTTCACGACACCGGCGGGGAGGTCGGCCTGCTGGAGGATCTCGGCGAAGATCAGCGCCGTGAGCGGCGTCGTCTCGGCCGGCTTCAGCACCACGGTGTTGCCGGCCGCGAGGGCGGGCGCGAGCTTCCACGCGAGCATGAGCAGCGGGAAGTTCCAGGGGATGACCTGGCCGGCCACGCCGAGCGCGCGCGGGTTCGCACCGAGGCCGGCGTAGTCGAGCTTGTCGGCCCAGCCCGCGTAGTAGAAGAACCAGGAGGCGACCAGCGGCACGTCGACGTCGCGGCTCTCCTTGATCGGCTTGCCGTTGTCGAGGCTCTCCGCGACGGCGAGCTCGCGAGCGCGCTCCTGCACGAGGCGCGCGATGCGGAAGAGGTACTTGCCGCGGTCGCGTCCACTCATGCGCGACCACGTCTTGTCATAGGCGCGGCGCGCGGCGGCGACCGCACGGTCGATGTCCTCGTCCGTGGCCGAGGCGATCTCGGCGATGCGGGACTCGTCGGCGGGAGAGATCGAGGTGAAGCTCGCGCCGGAGCCGTCGACGAACTCGCCGTCGATGAACAGGCCGTAGCTGTCCTTGAGGTTCAGCACGGCCTTCGACTCCGGTGCCGGAGCGTATTCCAGGAATGACATATCTCGTCCTCAGTCGATCGTGACGTAGTCGGGGCCGGAGTAGTGGCCGGTGGTGAGCTTCTGCCTCTGCAGCAGCACGTCGTTGAGCAGGCTCGACGCACCGAAGCGGAACAGGTGCGGCTGCAGCCACTCCTCCCCCACGGTCTCGGCGACGGTGACCAGGTACTTCACCGCGTCCTTCGACGCGCGGATGCCGCCGGCCGGCTTCACGCCGATGCGCTGCCCGGTGCCGCGGTACCAGTCGCGGACGGTCTCGAGCATGAGAAGCGTGGTCGGCAGGGTGGCCGCGGGCTGCACCTTGCCGGTCGACGTCTTGATGAAGTCGCCTCCGGCCAGGATGCTGAGCCACGACGCCCGCTTGATGTTGTCATAGGTGTTCAGCTCTCCCGTCTCGAGGATCACCTTGAGCGATGCGTAGGAGCCGTCAGCGCGGCGGCAGGCTTCCTTGACCTGCGCGATCTGGTCGAAGACGAGACCGTAACGGCCGGCCAGGAATGCGCCGCGGTCGATGACCATGTCGATCTCGTCGGCGCCGGCGGCCACGGCCTCGGCGGTGTCGGCCAGCTTGATGGCGAGCGACGAACGCCCGCTCGGGAAGGCCGTGGCGACGGCGGCGACGGAGATCAGGCCGTCGTCAGGGTCGCCGTGCATCGCTCCCAGCGCGTCGACGGCGTCCGGCACCATGTCTCCGTACACGCACACGGCGGCGACCTTCGGGGTGGTCTGGTCCGCGGCATCCGGGTTCTTGGCCTTCGCCACCAGCGACCGCACCTTGCCGGGCGTGTCAGCGCCCTCGAGCGTGGTGAGGTCGATCAGCCTGATGATCGTGTCGAGCGCCCATGCCTTCGAGGTCGTCTTGATCGACCGCGTCCCGAGTCCCGCTGCGCGCTGTTCGAGCCCGACGGCGACGCCGGGGAGTCCGTGCAGGAAGCGGCGGAGCGTCGCGTCGTCGGGTTCTCCGCCGAGCACGTCCACCGCCGATCTGCGGCTGAGTTCTTGGGTCGTCATCGTTCCTCCAACAATGCTCGTGCTGTGGTCTCGTCTGTCACCAGGACGCTGCACAGGCCGTTGGCCACGACCGTGCGCGCGATGTCGTGCTTGGCCTCGCCCGCGGTGACGAAGATGGCTCGCTCCGCCTCGCGTAGCCGTGCGAGGTCGACGCCGACCGTGCGCGAGTCGAGCTGCGGGTCGACGATGTTGCCGTCGGCGTCGATGTAGCGCCCGAGCAGGTCGCCGACGGCGCCGCGGCGGGCGAGCTCCTCGACGTCGGATGCCGTCAGGTAGCCGTTCTCGACGTGCGCGGAGCTGGCGTCGCACGGACCGGCGGTGAAGAGGAACGCCTGAGCCTGGCCGGCCTCCTCGAGCACGGTGGCGACGGTGCGGTCTGCTTCGATGGCCTGCTTCGTCTCGACGCGCTCGAGGATCGCGGGGCTCGGAAGCAGCGACACGTGCCCTGAGGCGCGCTGCGCGATCGTGACCGCGAGTCCGGCAGCGCCCCCGGAACGCCGGTTGAGGCTGACTCCCCCGTTGAGCTGCACGACCGTGACGCCGGTCGCCCAGCCGTCGGGCAGGGCCTCCGCGACCGCGCGGAGTGTGCGCCCCCAGCTCACGCCGAGCGTGCGGGGCACGGGGCGCATGGCGCTGAGGTAGTCGGCGGCGGCCTGCGCTACGCGCTCCAGGGTGCCGTCATCGCCGTCGGGTGCCGGGACGACGACGGCCGCGGACAGACCGTACCGCTCGACGAGGTCGCGCTCGAGACCGAGGCGACGGGCGCGCGGGTGGATGATCTCGATACGGACGATACCGCGCTCGCGCGCCTGCGTGAGCAGACGTCCGACCTTCCACCGGGAGAGCTTGAGGAGGGCGCCGATCTCGTCCTGCGTCTTGTCCTCGTCGTAGTACAGCTCGGCGACTCGCACCATGATCAGTTCATCTTCCACGGCATCCTCCTTCCCCGTCCAGGGTACGTCGGAATCACCGTTCGCGCATCCGCGTGCTCATATGAGCAGAAGTGTCGCACCGCTCCGCGCATCCGCAGGAACGAGAAGAGGACGCCGGCCCGTGGGCCGACGTCCTCTCGTGGACGACCGTGGTCAGGCGCGCTTGCGCGAACTGAGCACCTGGTCGACGATGCCGTACTCGTGAGCCTCGGCAGCCGACAGGATCTTGTCGCGGTCGATGTCACGGTTGACCTGCTCGACCGGCTTGCCGGTGTGGCGGGCCATGGTCTCCTCGAGCCAGGTGCGCATGCGAAGGATCTCCGCCGCCTGGATCTCGATGTCGGAGGCCTGTCCGTGGCCGGCCTCGCCCATCGCCGGCTGGTGCATGAGCACGCGGGCGTTGGGCAGCGCGAGGCGCTTACCAGGAGCGCCCGCCGCGAGAAGCACGGATGCCGCGGACGCGGCCTGGCCGAGCACGACCGTCTGGATCTGCGGCGCGACGTACTGCATGGTGTCGTAGATCGCGGTCATGGCCGTGAACGAGCCACCGGGCGAGTTGATGTACATGGTGATGTCGCGCTCGGCGTCCTGGCTCTCGAGCACGAGCAGCTGCGCCATGACGTCGTCGGCCGACGCGTCGTCGACCTGTACGCCCAGGAAGATCACACGGTCTTCGAACAGCTTGTTGTACGGGTCCTGACGCTTGAAGCCGTAGGCCGTGCGCTCCTCGAACTGCGGCAGGACGTAGCGGCTGGAAGGCAGGTCACCGGCGGAGCGGAAGGTGGGTGTGTACATGAAGATTCCTCTCGCTCTCTCAGTTGGCGTCCGTGCCGCCGCCGCCGACGACGTCGGTGGCGGACTCGCGGATGTGGTCGACGAAGCCGTACTCGAGGGCCTCATCGGCGGTGAACCAGCGGTCGCGGTCACCGTCTTCGTTGATCTGCTCGACCGACTTGCCGGTCTGCGCGGCGGTGATCTCGGCCAGGCGGTTCTTCATCGAGACGATGAGCTGGGCCTGGGTCTGGATGTCGCTCGACGTGCCGCCGAAGCCACCGTGCGGCTGGTGCAGGAGCACGCGGGCGTTCGGGGTGATGTAGCGCTTGCCCTTGGTGCCGGCGGTCAGCAGGAGCTGACCCATCGACGCGGCCATTCCGATGCCGACCGTGACGATGTCGTTCGGCACGAACTGCATCGTGTCGTAGATCGCCATTCCCGCGGTGATGGAGCCGCCGGGCGAGTTGATGTAGAGGTAGATGTCCTTTTCCGAGTCCTCTGCGGCGAGAAGTAGGATCTTCGCGCAGATCTCGTTGGCGTTCTCGTCACGCACCTCTGATCCCAGCCAGATGATGCGGTCCTTCAACAGCCTGTCGAAGACGCTCGTCGCGAGGAGGGGTTCTGCAGCCATGTCAGCTCCTGATTCCGTGTTTCAGTGATTCGAATCTACCGGCGACAACACGGCGCCCAGGCCGTGTTCGCCGTCGGCATATCAGGTGTCGAGATCCGCGATCTCATGGGCATAGGCCGTCATCGACCGGTGGTACCGCGGCAGGTGCGCCACCAGCGCGAGCAGCGCCACAGACAGCCCGGTAGCGGGCTTGCCACCACTGGCCAGGACGAGCGCGTGCACCGTCGCGACCGCGTCGCGATACGGGCTGTCTGCCGAGCGCTCCTCCTCGGCCGTGATGACCTCGAGCGCCTCGTCGTACCGGCCGAGGTTGCGCAGTGAGCTCGCGAGCTGGATCACGCACTGCGGACGGTGCTCCTCGTCCAGCCCGAGCTCGAGGGCCCGCCGGTACAGGGCGACCGCTTCCGCGGGGCGGCCGGCGGAGTCGCGCGCGCCGGCGCGCTCGAACTCCGCTCGGGCGTCATCGCTCCCCCGCTCCGCGGCGAGGGCGTCGATCCGGGCGATGGTGTCGTCGCCGACCTCCTCGCCGGATGCCTCGGCCCACACCTCGTCGATCCGCTCATCCCAGCTCTTCATGTCTCCTCCTCGGAAGGTCGTGTGTGACGAGAAAGGGGCGGATGCCGCAGCATCCGCCCCTTTCGAGATCGCGATCGATCACTCGCCCTTGTCGGCAGCCTTCTTGGCCGGAGCCTTCTTGGCGGCGGGCTTCTTGGCCGGCTTCTCGTCGGCCTCGGCGTCGTCGTCCTTCTTGGCGGCCTTCTTCGCGGGAGCCTTCTTGGCCGGAGCCTTCTTGGCCGGCTTCTCGTCGGCGGCCTCGGCTGCCTCGGCCTCGTCAGCGGCGTCGTCGTCGGTCACGATGAAGTCGGACAGGTCGACGGCCTTGCCGTTGGTGTCGACGACCTTCACCTTGCCGAGCGCGATCGCGAGGGCCTTGTTGCGCGCGACCTCGCCGACGAGGGCGGGGAGCTGGTTCGACGACTGCAGCGCCTCGACGAACTCCTGCGGAGCCATGCCGTACTGGGCGGCCGACTGGATGAGGTACTGCGAGAGCTCCTCCTGCGAGACCTGCACGTCGGCCTGCTCGGCGATCGTGTCGAGCAGCACCTGCGTGCGGAACTGCTTCTCGCTCGCCTCGGTGACCTCGGCGCGGTGCACGTCGTCCTCGAGACGCCCCTCGCCCTCGAGGTGGTTGTGCACCTCGTCCTCGATGAGCTGCGGCGGCACGGGGATCTCGATCTGCTCGAGCAGCGTCTCGACGAGCTTGTCGCGGGCGGCGGAGCCCTGCGTGAAGACGCCCTGCTGTGAGACGCGCTCGGCGAGGCTCTCACGGAGTTCGGCGATCGTGTCGAACTCGCTCGCGATCTGCGCGAAGTCGTCGTCGGCCTCGGGGAGCTCACGCTCCTTGACCGCCTTGACCGACACGGCGACCTCGGCCTCGGAGCCGGCGTGGTCGCCGCCGACGAGGGTCGAGCGGAACGTGGTGTCCTCACCGGCGGTCAGCGACTCGATCGCGTCGTCGATGCCCTCGAGCAGCTCGCCGGAGCCGACCTCGTACGAGACGCCCTCGGCGCGGTCGATCTCGGCGCCGTCGATCGTGGCGACCAGGTCGAGCTCGACGAAGTCGCCCTTCGCTGCGGGGCGGTCGACGGGGACGAGCGTGCCGAAGCGTGCGCGCATGTTCTCGAGCTCGGCGTCGAGCGCCGCGTCGTCCGCCTCGACGGCGTCGACGGTCAGCGTGATGCCCGCGTAGTCGGGGAGCTCGATGTCGGGGCGCACGTCCACCTCGATGTCGACGAGCAGGTCGCCCGAGAAGTCCTTCTCGCTCGGCCACTCGATGATCTCGGCCGACGGACGGCCGACGACGCGGAGCTTGTGCTCGGTGGTCGCGTCGCGGAAGAAGCGATCGAGGCCCTCGTTCACGGCGTGCTCGATGACGGCGCCGCGGCCGATGCGCTGATCGATGATCGGGGCGGGAACCTTGCCCTTGCGGAAGCCGGGGATCTGGACGTCCTGCGCGATGTGCTCGTAGGCGTGCGAGATGCTGGGCTTGAGGTCTTCGGGGGTGACCGTGATGCTGAGCTTGACCCGGGTCGGGGTCAGCTTCTCGACGGTGCTGTTCGCCATGCTGGTGTGTTCTCCTTGTGATTTCCGCGCTGAATCGCGGCTGCCAGGCTTTGTCGAGCCGTGTCGGGGCGACAGGAGTTGAACCTGCGACCTCCCGCTCCCAAAGCGGGCGCTCTACCAAACTGAGCTACGCCCCGGGGAATCCGCACGCAGATTCAGCCCCATCGAGTCTAACGGACGGGAGCACCCTCGACCGTCCGCTATGATCGAACAGTCGGTGCACGTCACCGATCGGTCCCGGAGCACGACGACGGGTCCGGGGGTGTAGCTCAATGGTAGAGTCTCAGTCTTCCAAACTGATTGCGCGGGTTCGATTCCCGTCACCCCCTCACTTCGAAGGCCTCCGCAGAGATGCGGAGGCCTTCTTGCTTTTGTTCCCTACCCGTGCGTGTTTCTCTGGCAGAGTCGATGTACGCCGCATCCCTCACCGGAGGTCCCACCGCATGACAGCCCCCCTCGGCAGCCCTGTCTCTCCGTGGGGCGGTCATGAGCTCCCCCAGCACATCGTGGGCGCCTCGCCGACGCGGGCACCGCGAAAGCGCCGTCCTGGGCTCTGGATCGGCCTGGCGGTCGGTGTCGTCGCGATCGGTGCTGTCGCGGCCCTGCAGACGACCGCGAATCTCGGCTACGACGACGCGGCGGCGAACTTCGAGTCCGCTCGCGACAGCGCTCAGGTCTCTGTCGCGAACCTGCAGCAGTCCAGCGATGCGCTGACGGCCACCTCCGAGATCGCGAACCAATTGCTGCAGAGCGACACCGGCGTGCTGACCGACCCCGCGGCGAAGGAATCGCTCGGTGCGGCTGTCACCGAGGCGGGCGACCTCGCCTCCGCCGCATCGGACCACGCCACGGTCTCGCTCCCGGATGCCGAACCGAAGCCGACCTTCTTCTGGGAGCTCTTCGGCGAGGCCGACGAGCTCGACCAGGACGCCGCCGACCTCGATCAGCTCGTCGGCGAGCTGGATGCCGAGGTGCCGGACCTCGCCGACGCCGGGGCCGCCGTGGAGGAGACCGGACTCGGATTTCTCGGCTCCGCTGCCACCGCGGCAGCCGCTTTCGAGGCCGCGCACATCTCCGCGAAGAACCTCGACGTCATCGCGCTCCGGGACGCCGCCTCCGACGCCTCCGCCACCTCTGCCCTGGACGACCTCACCGTGGCCACCTTCGTCTCGCTGCAGGATGCGGCCGCGCAGGTGGTCGCCTCGGAGCAGGCCGAGCTCGCCGAGAAGGCCGGTCCGCTGCAGGGTACGCGTCTGGAGATCGAGGCGTTCGCCCGCTCCCTGGCACCGGGGGTGCTGCTCGAGTTCGACTGGAACCCGATCGTGAACAACGCCGGCGACAACGGCAGCATGGGCGGCCTGACGACGTGGTGGTGGGACGAGCCCGACCGCGCAGTGATCGAGCTGTCGAACTCGGTTGCCGAGCAGTGGCCGGCCGATCGAAGCAAGGCGCTCGTCGCGCACGAGGTCGGCCATGCCATCAGCGTGAAGTGCGAGGACATGTACGACTCATCGACGCAGGACAGCATCGAGAAATGGGCGACCGCGTGGGCGATCGGCATGGGCTTCACCGACGATGCGAACGGCGTCTGGGCCTACGGCTACCCTCCGCAGTCCTACATCGACGCGTCGTACGCCTGTCGCTGACCTCACGCCCGCGCTGTGCACGACAGAGGCCGCCGCGAGGGAACGCGGCGGCCTCTGTGCGGATCAGACGGAGGTCACTGCCCCCGCCGCTCGCGCAGCTGCGCGAGGGCGTCCTCGAGGAGCTGGACAGCTTCCTCGTCGGTGCGACGCTCCTTCACGTAGGCGAGGTGCGTCTTGTACGGCTCGGTCTTCGCGAGAGCAGGAGGATTCTCCTTGTCGCGACCGGCCGGGAGCCCGGACTGCGGGTGGTCGATGATCTCGGGGATCTCGTCTTCAGGGAGACCCGCCGCGAAGTAGCGGACCGTCTCGTTGCCGAGACCGTCCCAGTACGACACGGCGATGCGGTCGGCGTGATAGCCGTGGTCCTGCTCGCCCATAGGTCCGGAACCCACGCGGGTTCCACGGATCGCGTTGCCGCCGGTAGCCATCAGATCACCTCGAACTTCGTGATGAGTCCGAGCGCAACGATCGCCACGAACCACGTCAGGGCGAGGATCACGGTGAAACGGTTGAGGTTGCGCTCGGCGAGGCCGGAGGAGCCGACCGCCGTCGACATGCCGCCGCCGAACATGTCGGACAGGCCGCCGCCGCGCCCCTTGTGGAGCAGGATGAGGAGGGTCAGCAGGACGCTGGTGATACCCAGCACGACCTGCAGGACGAACTCGAGAATTTCCACGAGGAAGAGCCTTTCGCTGGGGCACGACTGCCCCCGTAACGGTCAAGTATACGGTGCGGCGGGACCCGAGCCCCGCCGCACTCGCTCACACTCCGACGTGCTTCTCGAAGCGGATGATCGCGGCGAACTCATCGACGACGAGGCTCGCGCCCCCGACGAGCGCGCCGTCGACATCGGGCTCGCGCATGAAGCTGGCGATGTTCGCCGCCTTGACCGATCCGCCGTAGAGGATGCGCGTGCGTGCCGCCGCATCCTCGCCGAGCACCTTCGCGATCACGCCGCGCAGAGCCGCGCAGACGTCCTGCGCCTGTTGCGGCGTGGCGGCCTGTCCGGAGCCGATGGCCCAGACCGGCTCGTACGCCACGACGATGTCCGCGTCCTTCGAGAGACCCTGGAGAGCCGTTTCCAGCTGACCCACCGGAACGGCGCTCGCGCCGAACTTCTCGAGGTCCTCGGAGGTCTCCCCCACGCAGACGACCGGCACGAGACCGTGCTTCAGCGCCGCCTTGGTCTTCGCCGCCACGACCTCGTCGGACTCGGCGTGGTACTCACGACGCTCCGAATGGCCGATGATGACGTACTTCGCGTCGAGCTTGGACAGGAACGCACCGGACACCTCGCCGGTGTAGGCACCGGAGTCGTGGGCGGAGAGGTCCTGGGCGCCGAGCGCGAACGGGATCTTGTCGGCGTCGATGAGCGTCTGCACGCTGCGGATGTCGGTGAAGGGCGGGAACACCGCGACCTCCACGGATCCGTCCTCATGCTTCGCGTCCTTCAGCGTCCAGTGCAGCTTCTGCACGAACGCGACCGCCTGCAGGTGGTCGAGGTTCATCTTCCAGTTGCCCGCGATCAGCGGGGTCCGGGTGTTCACTGCCATCCGAGTACCTCCAGGCCGGGTAGTTTCTTGCCCTCGAGGAACTCGAGGCTGGCACCGCCGCCGGTCGAGATATGACCGAAGCTGTCATCGTCGAAGCCGAGCTGACGCACGGCCGCTGCGGAGTCTCCGCCCCCGACCACGCTGAGACCGTCGACCTCGGTGAGCGCCTGAGCGACCGCTTTGGTGCCGGCGGCGAACGCGGGGAACTCGAAAACGCCCATCGGCCCGTTCCAGAACACGGTCTTGGAGCTGCGGATGACTTCGGCGAATCGCGTGGCCGTCTCCGGTCCGATGTCGAGACCGATGCCCGAAGCGCCGAACGCCGTGTTCTCGATCGCATCGGCCTCGGCGACCTCGTGGTCGGCGTCGGCCGAGAACGCGGACGCCACGACGACGTCCGTCGGGAGGACGAGCTCGACGCCGCGCTCCTCCGCCTCCGCGATGTAGCCGCGGACCGTGTCGAGCTGGTCCTCTTCGAGGAGGCTGGAGGCCACGGCGTGGCCCTGCGCCTTCAGGAAGGTGAAGAGCATCCCGCCGCCGACGAGGATCCGGTCCACGCGCGGCAGCAGATGCGAGATCACGCCGAGCTTGTCGCTGACCTTCGAACCGCCGAGGACGACCGCGTACGGTCGCTCGGGGTTCTCGGTCAGGCGGTCCAGCACGTCGAGCTCGGCGGCGATCAGCAGTCCGGCGGCCGAAGGGATCCGCTCGGCGAGGTCGTACACGCTCGCCTGCTTGCGGTGCACCACGCCGAAGCCGTCGGAGACGAGCACGTCACCGAGCTCGGCGAGCTGCGCGGCGAACGTACCGCGCTCGGCGTCGTCCTTCGAGGTCTCCCCCGGGTTGAATCGCAGGTTCTCGATGACGACGACGCCGCCGTCCTCCAGCGAGGCGACGGCCTCGTGAGCCGACTCGCCGACCGTGTCGCGCGCGAACGCGACCGGCTTGCCGAGCAGCTCGGACAGACGCTGCGCGACCGGCTCGAGGCTGTACTGCGGGTCGGGCGCGCCGTCGGGACGACCGAGGTGCGAGCACACGACGACGCGGGCGCCCGCATTGATGAGGGCGTTGAGGGTCGGCAGCGAGGCGCGTACACGGCCATCGTCCGTTATGACCCCGTCCCGCAGGGGGACGTTCAGATCACAACGGACGATGACGCGCTTGCCCTCGAGCGGACCCAGTGAATCCAGGGTGCGCAGAGTCATGGGAGATGTCTCAGAGACGCTCGGCCACGTACTCGGTGAGGTCGACGAGACGGTTGGAGTAGCCCCACTCGTTGTCGTACCAGCTGGAGACCTTGACCAGGTTGCCGCTGACGTTGGTCAGCGTCGAGTCGAAGATCGACGAGTGCGGGTTGTGCACGATGTCGCTCGACACGATCGGGTCCGCGTTGTACTGCAGGTACCCGGCGAGGCGACCGTCGGCCGCGGCCTTCTTGTACGCCTCGTTGACCTCGTCGACCGTGAGGTTCTCGCGGTCGGTGATGAGGGTGAGGTCGACGATCGAGCCCGTGGGGACCGGAACGCGGTACGACGAGCCGCTCAGCTTGCCGTTCAGCTCCGGGAGCACCTCGCCGATGGCCTTAGCGGCACCGGTCGATGCGGGGGTGATGTTGATCGCGGCGGCGCGGGCACGACGGAGGTCGCTGTGCGGGCCGTCCTGCAGGTTCTGGTCGGCCGTGTAGGCGTGCGCGGTCATCATGAAGCCGCGGTCGATGCCGAACTCGTCGTTGAAGACCTTGGCGAGCGGTGCCAGGCAGTTCGTCGTGCACGACGCGTTCGAGATGATGTGGTGTGCGGCGGGGTCGTAGGTGTCCTCGTTCACACCCATGACGAAGGTCGCGTCGACGCCGGTGCCCGGAGCCGAGATGAGAACCTTCTTCGCGCCGGCGTCGATGTGCTTCTTCGCGGCCTCGGCCTTGGTGAAGAAGCCGGTGGACTCGATCACGATGTCGACGCCCAGCTCGCCCCACGGGAGGTTGGCGGGGTCGCGCTCAGCGAACGCCTTGATGGCCTTGCCGTTGACCGTGATGCTCTCGTCGTCGTAGCTGATCTCGGCGTCGAGGACGCCGCCGACCGAGTCGTACTTCAGCAGGTGCGCCAGGGTCTTGTTGTCGGTGAGGTCGTTGACCGCGACGATCTCGAGGTCAGCGCCCTGCGCGAGAGCCGCGCGGAAGTAGTTGCGTCCGATGCGGCCGAAGCCGTTGATACCGATCTTGACAGACACTCAGGTCTCCCTGTTTCTCGTGCGCTGTGCGCAGCAATCGTGCATGCGCGATGCGCGGGGGTTTTTGGCTGAGATGGCGTCCCGACGAGACCAGGCCCGTCGGGACGCGACCCGATTACGACAGTACCAGCAGGCCGTTCGTCTTCTCGCGGGCGACCTCGAGGCGCTGAGCGACGTTCTCCCAGTTGGCGATGTTCCACGCGGCCTTGACGTAGTCGGCCTTCACGTTGAGGTAGTCGAGGTAGAAGGCGTGCTCCCACATGTCGAGCTGGAACAGCGGGATCGTGCCCTGGGCGGTGTTCGCCTGCTGGTCGAACAGCTGCTGGATGATGAGGCGCTGGCCGATGGAGTCCCAGCTGAGCACGGCCCAGCCGGAGCCCTGGATGCCGGTGGCAGCGGCGGTGAAGTGGGCCTGGAACTTCTCGAACGAGCCGAAGTACTCGTCGATGGCCGCCTTCAGCTCGCCCTCGGGCTGGCCGCCGCCGTTCGGCGACAGGTTGGTCCAGAAGATGGAGTGGTTGACGTGACCGCCGAGGTTGAACGCGAGGTCCTTCTCGAGCTTGTTGACGTTGGCGAGGTTGCCGCTCTCGCGAGCCTCGGCGAGCTGCTCGAGCGCGGTGTTCGCGCCGGCGACGTAGGTGGCGTGGTGCTTATCGTGGTGCAGCTCCATGATCTTGCCGCTGATGTGCGGCTCGAGGGCTGCGAAGTCGTAGGGAAGGTCGGGGAGCGTATAGGTCGCCATGTCGCTTTCATCCAATCCGCGCCGCGCCGCGGCGCTTGCCGATCCTCCGCGCTGCCGAATGCGGTGCGGAGCAGACGTAACTCATCCTAGTGAGGACAACACATCGTCACCCCTGATCCTTCCGCCGTATGACGAAGAGAGGCGACCCCTTGACAGGGATCGCCTCTCTTCTCTTTCGCTCGGTCAGACGTCGAGTCCGGCGGGCACGGCGGCTTCGGTGCCGGGGATGCCCTCCTGCTGGGCGCGCTTGTCCGCCATCGCGAGGAGGCGGCGGATGCGGCCGGCGACGGCGTCCTTCGTCATGGGCGGATCGGCGTGATGGCCGAGCTCGTCGAGGCTCGCGTCGCGATGGGCGAGGCGCAGCTCTCCGGCGACCCGCAGGTGCTCCGGCACGTCGTCGGCGAGGATCTCGAGCGCGCGCTCGACGCGGGCGCAGGCGGCGACAGCGGCCTGCGCGGAGCGACGCAGGTTCGCGTCGTCGAAGTTCACGAGACGGTTCACACCGGCGCGGACCTCGCGACGCTGACGCATCTCCTCCCAGGCGACGGCGGTCTTCTTGGCGCCCATCTCGGCGAGGATCGTGCGGATGGCCTCGCCCTCGCGCACGACGACGCGGGGCATGCCACGGACCTCGCGGGCCTTCGCGGCGACACCGAGGCGGTGCGCGGCGCCGACCAGAGCCATCGCGGCCTCGGACGACGGGCAGGCGATCTCGAGCATCGCCGACCGGCCGGGCTCGCTGAGCGTTCCCGCGGCGAGGAAGGCTCCGCGCCAGAGACCTGCGACCTCGGCACGTGAGCCGGTGGTGAGGCGATTGGGCAGGCCCCGGACGGGGCGGCGGCGCTGATCGAGCAGGCCGGTCTGCCGGGCGAGGGTCTCCCCTGCAGCGATCACCCGCACGGCCCACCGGGCACCGTCGTTCGCAGTGCTCGATTGGACCTGGGCGATCTCGGGACGGACGCCGTAGATCTCCGCGAGGTCGCGTGCCACGCGTTGCGCCAGCACTTCGGCATCCACCTCCGCCTCGACGGCGACGCGCCCGGCGATCGAATGCAGCCCACCCGCGAATCGCAGGATGGATGTGACCTCCGCGACACGCACAGTGGGGGGTGCATTGCGGATGCTGACCAGCTCAGCCTTGACGTCGGTGGTTAGTGCCACGACACTCCTCTACGCTCACGCGCCGGATCGCGACGCAAACCTCCAGCCTACTCTGGCGGAGGTGCCTGCTATTCCCTGCCGAGGTCGCGATGACGGACGTTGACGGCCACGCCGGGCACCGCCGCGAGCCGGCGCGCCAGCTCCTCCACCATCGCGACCGACCGGTGCTTGCCGCCCGTGCAGCCGACCGCCACGGTCGAGTGGCTCTTGTTCTCGCGCTGATAGCCCTCGAGCACAGGGGTCAGCGCAGCCGTGTATGCGTCGAGGAACTCCGCGGCACCGTCGCGCGACAGCACGAAGTCCCTGACCTCTTCGTCCTTCCCCGTCAGTCCGCGCAGCTCCTCGTTCCAGAACGGGTTCGGGAGGAAGCGCATGTCGGCGACGAGGTCGACGTCGGTGGGGAGCCCGTACTTGAACCCGAAGCTCATGAGCGTCAGGCGGTGGCGAGGCGCACCCTCCTCGGCGAACAGCTCGGATACCTGGGTGGCCAGCTGGTGGATGTTCAAAGCCGACGTGTCGATCACGATGTCGGCGGCTTCGCGGATCGGGGCGAGACGCGACCGTTCGCCGCGGATGCCGTCGAGCAGCGTTCCGTCCTCCTGAAGCGGGTGCGGACGCCGCACCGACTCGAATCGCCTCACGAGCACGTCGTCGGAGGCGTCGAGGAACAGCACGCGCACGGAGCCGCGCGAACGCAGCGCTCTGGCCACGCCCGGGAAGTCGTCGAACAGATTGCGGCCGCGCACGTCGACCACGGCCGCCACCTTGGGGAGCGCGTTGCCGCCCATGTCGGTGAGGTCGAGCAGCGGGCGCAGGATCTGCGGCGGCAGGTTGTCGACCACGTACCAGCCCAAATCCTCCAGAGCATTGGCGACGGTCGTCCGACCGGCGCCAGACATGCCCGTGACGATGAGGAACTCGCCCTTGTCCCCGTCAGTCATCTTTACCCCTTCTCCCCGCCGCTTCCAGCCTAGCGAGAACGGGACTACCGGGTGGCGAGATGCGTGTGGATGTTCTGGGCCAGGACGGGACCGATGCCCTGCACCTGTTCGATCTCGCCGGGGGCTGCGGCGCGGAGCGCGGTGACCGAACCGAAGTGCTTGAGCAGCACCTTGATGCGCGAGGCTCCGAGCCCCGGCACTTCGGCGAGCACGGTGGTGATGTCGTTCTTGCGGCGCTTGCGCTGATGTGTGATCGCGAAGCGGTGCGCCTCGTCGCGGAGCCGCTGCAGGAGGTACAGCGCCTCGCTGGTGCGAGGAAGGATCACGGGGAAGTCGTCGCCGGGGAGCCAGATCTCCTCGAGCCGCTTGGCGATGCCGCAGACGGCGATCTCGGTGTGACCCGAGTCGCGCAGAGCGCGCGCCGCGGCCTCGACCTGAGGCTGGCCGCCGTCGACGAGCAGGAGCTGCGGGGGGTAGGCGAAGCGCGGCCGCCGCTTGACGGTGGCCTCGCCGACGTCCTCCCCCACGATCTCGTCGGTCGTCGGGTCGATGACCTCCGTCTCGTCGGGCTTGTCGAGGTAGGCGAGGCGGCGGGTGAGCACCTGGTACATGGAGTCGGTGT
Organism: Microbacterium hydrocarbonoxydans; assembly: GCF_023715885.1. GTDB lineage: Bacteria > Actinomycetota > Actinomycetes > Actinomycetales > Microbacteriaceae > Microbacterium > Microbacterium hydrocarbonoxydans_C. The sequence continues at coordinate 71,727 of NZ_JAMBOY010000006.1, forward strand.
CGTCGGTCGTCTCCGCGATGTTGAACGAACGGTACTGGTCTTTTCGCGGCAGACCGTCTTCGAACACCACCATGGATGCGACGACGTTGGTGCCGCCGAGGTGCGAGATGTCGAAGCACTCGATGCGCAGCGGGGCCTCGGACATGCCGAGTGCCTCCTGCAGATCGGTCAGCGCCTGGGTGCGGGCGACGTAGTCGCTCGTACGACGGGTCTTGTGCCTGATGAGCGCCTGCTGCGCGTTGATCATCGCGGTGCGCATGAGGTCGGCCCGCTGTCCGCGCTGCGCGACAGCGATCTCGACCTTCCTCCCTCGTCGCTCGCGGAGCCACTCCTCGAGTTCGGCTGCGTCGTCGGGCAGTGTCGGCACGATGATGCGACGCGGCACGTCCTGCGCATCGCCGTAGGCGCGCTGCAGGACCTGGTCGACGAGGTCGGCCGAGGAGATGTCGATCTCCTTCTCGATCGTCAGCGCCCGCACACCGCGCACGCGCCCGCCGCGGATGACGAAGTGCTGCACCGCTGCGGCGAGCTCGTCTTCCGCGATGCCGAACAGATCGGCGTCTTCGTCGGCGGCGAGCACGAGCGCGCTCTTGCCCAGGACGGCTTCGATGGCCGACAGCTTGTCGCGGAACTTCGCGGCTGCCTCGTAATCCATCGCGGCCGATGCCGCCAGCATCCGCTTCCGCAGATCACGGGTGAACCGCTCGTCGCCACCGGCCATGAAGGCGACGAAGTCGTCGACCATCGCCCGGTGCTCCTCGATCGTGACCGTCATCGAGCAGGGTCCGCCGCACTTGCCGATCTGTCCGGGGAAGCAGGGTCGCCCCGTCTGCATGGCGCGCTTGTAGCTCGCGTCGCTGCAGGTCCTGATCGGGAACGCCTTGATCATCAGGTCGATGGTCTCGTGCACCGCCCAGACCTTCGGGTACGGGCCGAAGTACCGCGCGCCGGGGATCTTGCGATTTCGCGTCACGATCACGCGCGGGGCCTCGTCGCCGAGCGTCACCGCCATGAACGGGTAGGACTTGTCGTCGCGGTAGCGGACGTTGAAGGGCGGATCGAACTCCTTGATCCACATGTACTCGAGCTGCAGCGAATCGACGTCGGTCGGCACGACCGTCCACTCGACGGAGGCCGCCGTGGTGACCATCCGTCGAGTGCGCTCGTGCAGAGTGCGCAGCGGAGCGAAGTAGTTCGACAGCCGCTGGCGCAGGTTCTTCGCCTTGCCCACATACAGCACACGCCCATCGGCGTCGCGGAAGCGGTACACGCCGGGATCGGTGGGAATCTCACCGGTCCTCGGCTTGTACGGGAGGACGTCGGCCATCAGCTGGCCTTCCGCGCAGAGCGCCCCTCATCCAGGATCTCGGCGAGGAACTGTCCGGTGTGGCTCTCGGCGACGCGAGCGATCTGCTCGGGGGTGCCGGTCGCGAGGATCTCGCCACCGCCCGAACCGCCCTCCGGTCCGAGGTCGATCACCCAGTCGGCGGACTTGATCACGTCGAGGTTGTGCTCGATCACGATCACGGTGTTGCCTTTGTCGACCAATCCATTCAGCACCTCGAGCAGCTTGCGCACGTCTTCGAAGTGCAGACCCGTGGTCGGCTCGTCGAGCACGTAGATGCTGCGTCCGTTGCTGCGGCGCTGGAGCTCGGTGGCGAGCTTCACGCGCTGCGCCTCACCGCCGGAGAGCGTCGTCGCCGACTGACCGAGCCGAACGTACCCGAGGCCGACGTCGACGAGCGTCTTCATGTAGCGGTGGATCGCCTGGATGGGCTCGAAGAACTCCGCGGCCTCCGCGATCGGCATCTCGAGGACCTCGGCGATGTTCTTGCCCTTGTAGTGCACCGCCAGCGTGTCGCGGTTGTACCGCTTGCCGTGGCAGACCTCGCAGTCGACATACACGTCGGGCAGGAAGTTCATCTCGATCTTGATGGTGCCGTCGCCGGAGCACGCCTCGCAGCGGCCGCCCTTGACGTTGAAGCTGAAACGGCCGGGCTGGTATCCCCGCACCTTCGCCTCGGGCGTCTCACTGAACAGCGACCGGATCCGGTCGAACACCCCCGTGTAGGTGGCGGGGTTCGACCGTGGGGTGCGGCCGATCGGCGCCTGGTCGACGTGCACGACCTTGTCGAGGTTGTCGAGTCCGGAGACCCGCGTGTGCTTGCCCGGAACCGTCCTCGCCCCGTTGAGTCGCGAGGCGAGCACCTGGTAGAGGATGTCGTTCACGAGCGACGACTTGCCCGAGCCGCTCACGCCGGTGACGGCGGTGAGCACTCCGAGCGGGAAGTCCACGCTCACGTTCTTGAGGTTGTTCTCGCGCGCCCCGACGACGCTGACCTTGCGCTTCTTGTCGATCTTGCGGCGCTTCGTCGGCGTCGGGATCTCGCGGGCGCCGGACAGGTACTCGCCCGTCATCGAGTCCGACTCGTTCAGCAACGCCGAGTACGGGCCGGAGTGCACGACCTCGCCGCCGTTTACACCGGCACCGGGGCCGATGTCGACGACCCAGTCGGCGGCCTCGATCGTCTCTTCGTCGTGCTCGACGACGATGAGCGTGTTCCCGAGGTCGCGGAGCTTGAGGAGTGTGTTGATGAGCCGGCGGTTGTCGCGCTGATGGAGGCCGATCGACGGCTCGTCGAGCACGTACAGGACACCGGTGAGGCCGGAGCCGATCTGCGTGGCGAGCCGGATGCGCTGCGCCTCACCGCCCGAGAGCGACCCTGCCGAACGGCTGAGGTTCAGGTACGACAGACCCACCTGCAAGAGGAAGTCGAGACGCAGACGGATCTCGCGCAGCACCTGCGCGGCGATCTTGGCCTCGCGGTCGGTGAGCGTGAGGGTCTCCATGAAGGCGCGGGCGTCGGCGAGGCTCAGGTGCGAGACCTCGGCGATCGAGTGCCCGTGCACCTGCACCGCGAGCACTTCGGGCTTGAGACGGTCGCCGTTGCAGACAGGACACGGGACCTCGCGGAGGTACTCCCCCCAGCGGGCGCGCTGCGTGTCGGACTCGGCCTGGGCGTACTGCCGCTCGATGTAGGGCACGACGCCCTCGAATCCGGAGGCGTATCGCATCTCGCGGCCGTAGCGGTTCTTCCACTTGACGGTCACCTTGTAGTTGTCGCCGCGGAGGATCGCATCCTGCACGTCGACCCTGAGGTCCTGCCAGGGCGTGTCGAGCGAGAAGTTGAGGTCGGCGGCGAGCCCCTCGAGCAGGCGTTCGTAGTACTGGAACAGTCCCTTGCCCTGGGTGGTCCAAGGGATGATCGCGCCCTCGCGGATCGAGAGCTCCTCGTCGCCGAGCATGAGGTCGACGTCCACCGACATGCGCGTACCGAGACCCGAGCAGGCCGGGCAGGCGCCGAACGGGGCGTTGAACGAGAACGTGCGGGGCTCGATCTCGGTGAGGCTGAGCGGGTGCCCGTTGGGGCACGCGAGCTTCTCGGAGAACGACTGCCACGCGGCGTCGCCCTCCTCGTCGACGTAGTTGACCTGCACGACGCCGCCGGCAAGACCGAGGGCGGTCTCGACCGAGTCGGTCACGCGGCCCAGGATGTCGTCGGAGGCCACGAGGCGGTCGACCACCACCGCGATGTCGTGCTTGTAGCTCTTCTTCAGCGTCGGCGGTTCCGCCAGCTGAATGAGGTCGCCGTCGACGATCGCTCGCGAGTAGCCCTTGGCGCCGAGCTCGCGGAACAGGTCGACGAACTCGCCCTTCTTCTGCGACACGATCGGCGCGACGATCTGATAGCGCGTGCGCTCGGGAAGCGTCATGAGCTGATCGGCGATCTGCTGCACGGTCTGACGCTGGATTCGCTCGCCGCACTCGGGACAGTGCGGGACGCCGATGCGCGCCCACAGCAGTCGCATGTAGTCGTAGATCTCGGTGATCGTGCCGACGGTCGATCGCGGGTTGCGGTTCGTCGACTTCTGGTCGATCGACACCGCTGGGCTGAGGCCCTCGATGAAATCGACGTCAGGACGGTCGACCTGACCGAGGAACTGGCGCGCGTAGGCACTCAGCGATTCGACGTAGCGCCGCTGTCCTTCGGCGAAGATCGTGTCGAACGCGAGGCTCGACTTTCCCGACCCGGACAGGCCGGTGAACACGACGAGCGAATCACGCGGGATGTCGATGTCGACGTTCTTCAGATTGTGGACGCGAGCACCGCGAACACTGAGTTTTCCTGGGGATGCGACGGGGACGATTGGCACCGGTCAAGTCTACGAGGGGCCACGGACATTGGCTCCGCCGAGGGGGCCTGCGGGGCTGGGAAGCGACCGAGACTCGGCGTCCGCCCTCCTCAGAGCCGCCAGCGCCACAGCCAGTCCGACGGCGAGCGAACCGGCGGCCGCGGGGGCGAGCCAGCTCGCGGTCGCCCACCCCGATGCGCCGACGAGCAGCGGCACTCCAAACGCGGTGGGCTGGGCGATCAGCTGCACGACCGCGAACCGCAGGGCGCTCGGGCCGAGCACGAGAAGCGCGACCCGCGAGCGGGCCGGGATCACCAGCGCGAGCGACGCGACGACGTGGATCGCGTGCACGAGCAGCACCGCGAGGGCCGTGCGCGTGGCCGACGGCTCGGTCACCAGCAGCCCGAACGGGAGGCAGGCCGCCGCCGCCCAGGCCGCGAGCGACGCCGGGACGAAGACCGCCGCGACCGCCATGACGATCGCGATCCCCTGCCAGAGCGCGTACGGCATCAGCAGCAGCACCCCTGCGGCGACGAGGGCGACGACGAGGAGCCGGAGCGCGATGCCGGGCACCGCCGCCGGAACGCGGAGCGTATGCGAGCGCGCGGTCATCGCCGACCCGCCCTCTCCCGTCGTTGCCTCATCGCCGCGAGACGCATTCCCACCTCGCGGTCGGACGACGACCAGGGCACGACCTCGATGCCCGCGTGCTGCAGGTCGGCCAGCACCTCTGTGCGCTCGGCCAGCAGGGTCCGCATCGCCACGCGCTGCTCGACGGTGAGACGCGCGGTGTCGAGCTCGGGAAGCACGTCCACCGCCACCACTGCATGCCCGGCGGCTCGCCAGCGTGTCGCCTGCACGGCGGCGATCCCGTCGGAGAACGTGGAGAGCACGAAGACGATCGACCCGTTCGGCACGACCGGCGTCCGTCGCAGGTGGGCATCCTCTCCGCCGACCCCGGTCGCCGCCACGACACCGCGCAGGCGCGCGAGGTGACGGGAGCCACCGCCCGAGCGCAGGCTCCGGCCGCCGGGGGCGAGCGCGTGGAACGCGACCCGATCACCCGACCCGATCGCGGCTGCGGCGATCGAGAGCGCCGCCTCGCGCCCGAGGTCGAGCGAGGTCACGCCGGAGCGATCAGGGTCGGATCGCCCCCAGCTCGCCACCACCGCGCCGAGGTCGTCTGCCGTGTCGAGGGCGATCACGACCGAGGAATCGCTGAGCGAGTCGTACCGGCGGACCAGCAGATCGCCCCGCCTCCGCGCCGCGCGGGCCGTGGCGCGCCAGTCGATGCGCCGCAGTTGATCCCCCGGCGCGAACGGATGGATGTCGCGGAAGTCGCCGCCGTCGCCCGGACGCGACCCCTCATGCGTGCCATGGATCCCCCGAAGACGCCGACCGGTCGGCACGACCCCCGGCTCACGGATCTCCGGCGGCGTCCGCCAGCCGAGCGCGACACGCTCGCTCACATCCGACAGCCACGCGCCGTCCATCGTCACTGCGCGAGCCGTGACAGCGAGGAGCTCGACCGGGCCCGAATGCCGCAGCACGGCCGTCGATCGGGCGACCGCGCTCCCCCGACGGACCTCGGCGAGCGCGGAACGACGTCCGTCCTGATCGATCGCGAGCTGCATCCAGTCGGCCTCGGTGTCGACGTCGATCGAGCCCCGTGCAGCCGCCGTCGCCCCGCGCTTCCGCGATGCCGCGCGCAGGGCGATGAGCGCCGTGCCGTCGCTCGGCCGGCGAAGCAGCATCCAGGCCGCCCCGAGGGCGAGCGGGAGGCCGGTCGCGATCACATCGGGGCGCGAGAGCGCAAGACCGACCGCCGCCAGCAGAACGGCCCCCGCCACGGCGATCGCGAGCACGGGACCTCGTCGCCACCGCAGCGGCATCCGCAGGCTCGAGCGGGCGTCGTCGCTCATCGGGCGGCGGCGATGGTCGGGGGCACCGGCGTCTGGGCGACGGCCGTCTCGACCACTGCCGCAGGGTCGGCCCCCTGAGCCCATGCCTGCGGCGTCAGAGTGAGCCGGTGCGCGAGCACGGGCACCGCGATGCGCTTGATGTCGTCCGGTCGGACGTATCCGCGCCCGTCGAGCGCGGCGAGAGCACGGCCGAGCAGGACCAGCGCCTGCGATCCGCGCGGCGAGGCGCCGACCGCGACGTTGGCCGCTCGCCTGGTCGCGCGCGTCAGCTCGACGCAGTACGCGACGACATCCGGGTCGACGTGAATGCGCTCGACGGCAGCCTGGATGCCGCGCAGACGCGCCGCGTCGATCACCGGGGCGACGCGGGCGTCGGCGGTCTGTCGACGCATCCGCTCGATCACGATGCGCGACTCGTCCTCGGCCGCGGGGTACCCGACCGAGAGCCTCACCATGAATCGGTCGAGCTGCGCCTCGGGGAGCGCGTATGTGCCCTCGTACTCGATCGGGTTCGAGGTCGCGATGACGTGGAACGGCGAGGGAAGTGCGAAGCGGTTCCCCTCCACGGTCACCTGCGCCTCGGCCATCGCCTCGAGCATGGCCGACTGCGTCTTCGGCGTCGTCCGGTTGATCTCGTCGGCGAGCAGCAGGCCCGTGAACAGCGGGCCCGGGCGGAACTCGAACTCACCCGTCGCAGGCACGTACACGTACGACCCCGTGACGTCCCCGGGGAGCATGTCGGGCGTGCACTGCAGACGCCGCAACTCGAGCCCGAGCGCCGAGGCGAGGCTGCGCGCCGCCAGCGTCTTGCCGAGGCCGGGGACGTCTTCGAACAGCACATGCCCGCCGGCGAGGATCGTGGCCAGTGCGATGGTCAGGGGTTCGTCCATCCCCACGACGGCGGTGCGGACGCCGTCGAGGATGCGCTGCCCGGCCTCGGCGATGGTGGCGGTGTCGTCTGTCATCGGTTCGTCTCCTGAGGTCGAGTAGGTAGGTGATCCAGCGCGTCGAGCACGCGTTCGATGTCGGTGCGCCGCACTTCGCGACGCAGGAGGAGAGTGCGCACGTCCTCGCCGACCAGCAGGTCGATGCCGTCGTGATGGTCGGGATCGTCGGGGTCGAGACCCCACCGGGCGAGGCGTCGGCGGAGGACTCGGTCGATCCGTCTCACGACGGCATGGCCGGCGATCCCCGTCCGGGAGTTGATCGACCAGGCGAGGCGCGCGACCTCCGAGCCGCGCACGGGCTGCGACGGCGGCGGGGGCGGCCATGAGGCGCTCTCGTCCGTGAACGCCTGCCGCGTCACCGTGATCAGGACCACGACGATCAGCGCCCAGGAGAGCGCGAAGTCGAAGGGCACTCCGAACATCGACAGCAGCAGCGGCACCGACACCACGAGCAGGGCTGCGAGCCCGATGACGACAGCCCGCTTCCTCACCGCCACCCCTCCTCGATCGCCCGCAGGCAGCGGATCGCGGTACGCCGGTCCGCTTCGTCCGCCACGCGACCCCCGAAACGGACGTCCTCGAAGAGGCGCAGCAGCGTCGCGACCTCGCCCGACGTCGATGGACGATGCGCGAGGATCCGCACCGTGAACTCGGCGGCCGTCTCGCTGCGTGCTCGCACGACTCCCGCGTCGGCCGCGGTCTCTTCGAGCCCCTGCCAGGCCGCGGTGATGCTGTCGCCCGGCTCGGCTCCGTCACCGATCGCGTCGAGAGCCTGCGCCACGCCGCGGCGCACGACCTCCGCCTCGGGCTCCGACGACGGCGCCTCGGTCTCCGCAGCCCCCACGGCGACCACAGCGGCGACGCGGCGTGCGAGGGGCCGATCACGCCACAGGCCGCGCAAGGTGCGGACCAGAAGACGGATGCCGAAGAACAGCATCATCAGGATCGCGGCACCGATGATCACCGCCACCACGATCGCGATGGCCGTGAGAACCGGCGAATCCTCCTGCGGCGGGATCTCGGGAAGCGGTCCCTGCGTCATCTCGGGCTGCGGCTCGGGTGTGACGGTGACGGCGGGGCCCGACTCCTGCCCAGGCGCGAAGACCGGATACCCCTGCAGCGCGGAGGCGAACATCAGCAGGGCGAAGAAGCCGGCGATCGAGACGAGTCCGAGCAGGACACCGCCGAGCGGACGGCGCTGTCGCGTGGCCTCAGCCTCTTCTCGGACGGCGCGCAACATGCCTCCACCCTAGAGTGGGGGCACCGGTGGGGCGGGATGCCGAGAGGAATGTCCGGTGCGGGTCAGGCGTCGACCCGGCGCCCGGCGAACGGCGCGAGACCGTCGCGCAGATCGGCGATCCCCGCGGCATCCATCCCGACGGCCTCCATCACCTGGCGCGGCACATCGAGGGCGCGCTCGCGGAGCGCCCTCCCCGCGTCGGTCAGCGTGATGTCGAGGCGACGCTCGTCCTCCGCACTTCGGAGGCGCGCGATGAGACCGTCGGCCTCGAGACGCTTGACGAGCGGCGATGCGCTCGCGGGCTCGAGCGCAAGGTCCGACGCGAGGTCGTTCAGCGACCGCGGAGCGCGCTCCCACAGTGCGAGCATCACGAGGTACTGCGGGTGAGTGAGACCGAGCGGTTCGAGGATCGGCCGGTAGATCGCGACGACGTTGCGGGCCGCCGTGACGAGGGCGAAGCAGAGTTGGTTCTCGAGTCGCAGGAGGTCGTCGGAGGTCGCCATGCCGCCACTATACAAGACCACGAATAGTTAGTACACTAACGAACATGACGAACCCCGAGCGTGCTCCCCTCCGCGACCGCATCCGCGCCGCCGGCGGCCTCTACTCGTGGGTCAACTCGAACCTGATCCGCTTCGCCGGGCCGGCCTCGGTCGGCCCATACGAGAAGACTCCACCGCCGAGCGCGGCCGAGCGCGCCGAACGTGCCTGCCCGCTGTGCGGTGCCCCGATGAGCACTCACGTCATCGATCGATCCGGACCGAAGACCCTCGTGCACTGCCCCTGAACAGAACACTCGCCGTTCGGCCGCGGCCTCGGCCTCGGCATTCAGGGGCGCGCGCCAGTCACTCCTGTCGGTCGGCGTCCCCCCGCGCGACGTCCAGCCAGAACGCGAGCGCCTCGTCGTCGGCGGTCGCCTCGGGTGCCACGTCGAGCCAACCTGTCCCCATCGTGCGCGGTCCCATCACCGCGGTCGTCACACCGGGTCGCGCGACCAGCGCCGCGCCGGTCTCTTCGCGCACGCGGACTAGCAGCACTCCCGCCGAGCGCGCACCGACGAGGATATGGCCGTCGATGAGAAACGCACGGGTCCCGAACATCCGCTTCTCCTCGACGTCGCCGCCCAGCGTCAGCAGCGCCCGCACCCGGTCGGCGAGCTCTTCTCCGGCCGCATCCATCGTCAGACGCCCTTCGCTCAGGCGTGCCCGGCACGCTCCATGGCCCGCAGCTCCTTCTTCAGGTCCTGCACCTCGTCTCGCAGGCGCCCCGCGAGCTCGAACTTGAGCTCGGCGGCTGCGGCGAGCATCTGGTTCGACAGATCCTCGATCGTCGCCTCGAGCTGCTGAGCGCCCTCTGCGGCGATACCGGTGCGACGCAGGTTGGGCGTCGGCGACTTGCCCTTGCCCGATGCCTTGCCGCGCCCGGCCAGCATGTCGGCGGTGTCTGCGCCCTCTCGGGCCAGGACCTCGGTGATGTCGGCGATGCGCTTGCGCAGCGGCTGCGGATCGATGCCGTGTTCCTTGTTGTAGGCGATCTGCTTGTCTCGGCGCCGATCGGTCTCCTCGATGGCCTTGGCCATCGAATCCGTCATGTTGTCGGCGTACATGTGCACTTCGCCGGAGACGTTTCGCGCGGCACGACCGATCGTCTGGATCAGCGACGTGCCGGAACGCAGGAAGCCCTCCTTGTCAGCGTCGAGGATCGCCACCAAAGACACCTCCGGCAGGTCCAACCCCTCCCGCAGGAGATTGATGCCGACGAGTACGTCGTAGACGCCCGAGCGCAGCTCGCTCAGGAGCTCGACCCGGCGCAGGGTGTCGACATCGGAGTGCAGATAGCGCACCCGCACGCCGTGCTCACCGAGGAAGTCGGTGAGCTCCTCCGCCATCTTCTTCGTCAGTGTCGTGACGAGGACGCGCTCGTCGCGTTCGACACGGACTCGGATCTCTTCGAGCAGGTCGTCGATCTGTCCCTTCGACGGCTTGACGACGATGTGCGGGTCGACGAGGCCCGTCGGGCGGATGATCTGCTCCACCACCCCGTCGGCGATGCCCATCTCGTACTTGCCGGGCGTGGCCGACAGATACACGGTCTGCCCCACGCGGTTCTTGAACTCATCCCACCGCAGCGGCCGGTTGTCCATGGCGCTCGGCAGCCGGAACCCATGGTCGACAAGAGTGCGCTTGCGAGAGGCGTCACCTTCGTACATCGCGCCGATCTGCGGAACGGTCACATGCGACTCATCGATCACCAGCAGGAAGTCGTCGGGGAAGAAGTCGAGCAGCGTATGCGGGGGCTCACCCGGCATCCGACCGTCCATGTGCCGCGAGTAGTTCTCGATGCCCGAGCAGAACCCGAGCTGCTGCAGCATCTCGAGATCGAACGTGGTGCGCATGCGCAGGCGCTGCGCTTCGAGCAGCTTGCCCTGGCGCTCGAACTCGGCCAGACGCTCTTCGAGCTCGTGCTCGATCGTGCCGATGGAGCGCTGGATCACGTCGGTGCCCGCGACGTAGTGAGACGCAGGGAAGATCGGGACGGAGTCGAGCTTCTCGATCACCTCTCCGGTCAGCGGGTGCAGCGAGTAGAGGGCCTCGATCTCGTCCCCGAAGAGCTCGATGCGGATCGCATGCTCCTCGTACACCGGGATGATCTCGATGGTGTCGCCGCGCACGCGGAAGTTCCCGCGCGAGAAGTCCACGTCATTGCGGTTGTACTGCATCGCGATGAACTGCCGGATGAGGGCGTCGCGGTCGTACCGCTCCCCCACCTGGAGCGCGACCATGGCGCGCAGGTACTCCTCCGGCGCACCGAGTCCGTAGATGCACGACACGGTCGACACCACGACCACGTCTCGTCTGCTCAACAGAGAGTTGGTCGTCGAGTGCCGAAGGCGCTCGACCTCGGCGTTGATCGACGAGTCCTTCTCGATGAAGGTATCGGTCTGCGGGACGTACGCCTCGGGCTGGTAGTAGTCGTAGTACGAGACGAAGTACTCGACGGCGTTGTTCGGCATGAGCTCGCGGAACTCGTTCGCCAGCTGCGCGGCGAGGGTCTTGTTGTGGGCCAGGACGAGCGTCGGGCGCTGCACCTGTTCGACGAGCCAGGCGGTCGTCGCCGACTTTCCGGTACCGGTGGCTCCGAGCAGCACGACGTCGGTCTCGCCGGCGTTGATGCGCGACGCGAGTTCGGCGATCGCCTGCGGCTGGTCTCCGGCCGGGGCGTATTCGCTGACGACCTCGAAGGCGCGGACGCTGCGGGTGGTGTGCATACCTCCAGCGTAGGCCGGGCCACCGACATCGGGGTCGTAAAGGCCCAGGGAGGGCCGTTCCGGTCAGCGGTTCTCCTCGAAGGGCCGGGCGCCGGTCGTCCCGCTCAACGCGGTGGCCGCCAGAGCCACGGCGACCGCGCAGAGGGCGACCACGGCGATGACGAACCACGTCCAGTCCGCCGAGCCGAACACGATGCCGAGGGCCCAGCCGAACAGGCTCGACCCCGCGTAGTAGCCGAAGTAGTAGAGCGAGGAGGCCTGCGCGCGGGTCGTCGGGCCTGCCGCGACAGGCGCCCAACCCGACGCGACGGCATGCGCGGCGAAGAACCCGGCGGTGAACAGCAGGAGCCCGATCAGGACGACCCAGGCCATTCCCGCCAGCATGGTCAGAGCACCGGCCGCCATCAGCGCCGTCGCGCAGAGCAGCACCGGATAGCGCCCGATCCGCGAGGCCAGCGCGCCCGCCCACGGCGACGAGAGGGTACCGGCGAGGTAGGCGAGGAACAGCAGTGTCACGAGCCACGCCGGCAGCGCGAACGGCGGAGCAGCGAGGTGGAAGCCGAGGTAGTTGTAGACCGCCACGAAGGCGCCCATGAGCAGGAAGCCCTGGGCGTAGAGCGCGAGCTGGGCCCCTGATCGCAGCGGCGTCACCAATCGAACCAGGACTCCTGTGACATCCCCTCCCGCCCGGAGCCGACCGGGCACGAACCCCTGCGCCCTCGGCGTGAGCCAGAGGAACAGGACGGCGGCGATGACGCAGACGGCGGCGACGGTCCACAGCCCCGCCCGCCAGCCCGCCGGCTCGCCGACGATCCCCGACAGCACTCGTCCGACCAGTCCGCCCACGGTCGTGCCTGCGATGTAGCTGCCGGCGGCGGCCGCCGCACTGCGCGCCGTGACCTCCTCACTCAGGAACGCCAGAGCGACCGCGGGAATGGCTCCCAGCGCGATGCCCTCCAGCAGCCGCAGCAGAAGCAGCATCTCGAGAGCGGAACTCAGCGGGGCGAGCAGTCCGAACACCGTCGCGGCGATCACGCCGACCGCCATGGCCTGCACCCGGCCGACGCGGTCGGCGACGAGCGACCAGGGGACCACCGCAGCAGCGAGCCCCAGTGTCGCCGCCGAGACCGTGAGCGCCGCGGTCGCCGGCGACACCTCGAGGTCGGCCGCGAGCTGCGGCAGCACGGCCTGCGGAGAGTACAGCTGGGCGAAGGTCGCGATCCCCGCGAAGAACAACCCGACGATCAGCCGGCGGTACGAGGACGACCCCGGCGCGTGACCGGTGAAGCTCACCGCGCGCGGATCCGCTGCCAGAGGGCGTCCGTCTGCGCGACGGTCTCCTCCAGCGTGCCGGAGGTGTCGATCACCTCGTCCGCGATCGCCAGCCGTCGCTCGTCCGACACCTGCGCGTCGATGCGGTCCTGTGCTGCTTCGCGTTCCATGCCTCGGAGTTCGATGAGCCGCTCGAGACGGACGTCCGCGGGGGCGTGCGCCACGACGACCAGGTCCCAGGGGTCGTCGACCCTGGCCTCGACGAGGAGAGGCACGTCGTAGACGACGACCCCCTCGGGGTTCTGAGCGGATGCCGCGTCGAATCGCCGCTGGGACTCGGCGCGCACGGCGGGGTGCACGATGGCGTTGAGCCGCGCGAGCAGGTCGGCATCCGCGAAGACCCGGGCGCCGAGAGCCGCTCGATCGAGCGAACCGTCAGGAGCGATCACCTCGTCGCCGAAGACTTCGGCGATCTCCGTCAGCACCGGGCTCCCCGGCGCCTGCACGTCGCGGACGATCTGATCCGCGTCGACGATCGTCGCGCCGTGCTCCGCGAGCCTGCGGGCGATGGTCGACTTGCCCGAGGCGATGCCGCCGGTCAGCGCGATGAGAGGCATGCCGTCAGTCTAGGCTTCGCTGGTCGAGGCTCAGCGCGACAGCAGCTGCCGCCGCGAGCTGATCACACCGGTGTCGAAGCCGGCGAGATGCAGCCCGCCGTGGAACCGCGCGTGCTCGATCTTGACGCAGCGGTCCATCACGACGGAGAGACCTGCGCTCTGCGCCAGCGTTGCGGCATCCTCGTTCCAGGATCCGAGCTGCAGCCACAACGCCTTCGCGCCGACGTCGATCGCCTCCTGGGCGACGCCTGGCAGGTCTTCGTGACGGCGGAACACATCGACGAGGTCGGGCACCACGGGCAGGTCGGCGAGAGACGAGTACACCGGCTGGCCGAGGATCTCCGTCTCCCTCGGATTCACCAGGTAGACGTCGTACGGCGTGCTCGAGAGCAGGTACGTGGCGACGAAGTACGACGCGCGGGCCGGGTTGTTCGACGCGCCGACGATCGCGATGGACTTCGTACGGCGGAGGATCGCGAACCGCTCCTGCTGTCCTGGACCGATCCAGGTGCGCCCGGCAGGCTCGGGTGCGGCGCCGGGCAGCGCGCAGGCCGCCGCGTCCTGCGGGGCGGGAACGGCGCAGCTGTCGCCGGCCAGGGTCGTGTCGCTCATCGGTTCTCCCCCGTCGCGATCGTGAGGGCCTGGTCCAGGTCCCAGATGATGTCTTCGGCGTCTTCGAGGCCGACCGAGATGCGGATGAGATCCGAGCGCACGCCCGCCCCGACCAGCTGCTCGTCGGTGAGCTGCCGGTGCGTCGTCGACGCGGGGTGGATCACGAGGGTCCTCGCGTCTCCGATGTTCGCGAGGTGCGAGGCGAGCTGCAGGTTCTCGATGAGTCTCTCCCCCGCGACGCGGCCGTCGTCGGCTTTGACGCCGAAGGCGAAGACCGGCCCAGGGCCGAGCGGCAGGTACTTCGCGGCCCGCTCGTGATGCGGATGCTCCTCGAGCCCCGCCCAGGTCACGTAGGCGACCCGAGGGTCGGCGGCGAGCCATTCCGCGACGACCCTCGCGTTCGCGAGGTGGGCGTCGATGCGCTGCGGCAGGGTCTCGATGCCCTGCAGCAGGTTGAACGCGGCCTGCGGGCTCAGCGCCGGGCCGATGTCGCGGAGCTGCTCGGTGCGCAGCTTCGTCAGGAACCCGTACTCCCCGAAGTTGTCCCACCACTTGATGCCGCCGTACGAGGCGACCGGCTCGGTCATCTGCGGGAAGCGGCCGTTCCCCCAGTCGAACGTGCCCTTCTCGATCACGATGCCGCCGAGGGTCGTGCCGTGCCCGCCCAGGAACTTCGTGACCGAGTGGATGACGATGTCGGCGCCGTGCTCGAGCGGGCGCGCGAGGTACGGCGTGGCCAGGGTCGCGTCGACGACGAGCGGGACGCCCGCCGCATGGGCGACCTCGGCGAGACCCTCGATGTCGGCGATCTCACCGGAGGGGTTGCCGATCATCTCGACGTACACGACCTTGGTCTCCGGCCGGATCGCCGCCGCGAAGTCTGCCGGATCGGTCGAGGCGACGAACGTCGTGTCGACGCCGAAGCGGCGCAGGGTCACGTCGAGCTGAGTCACGGTGCCGCCATACAGTTGGGCGGCGGCGACGACGTGATCGCCGGCACCCACGAGCGCGGCGAACGTGATGAACTCGGCGCTCATGCCGGATGCCGTCGCGACGGCACCGATCCCGCCCTCGAGCGAGGCGAGGCGCTCCTCCAGCGCGGCGACCGTGGGGTTGCCGATGCGCGAGTAGATGTTCCCGTACTTCTGCAGGGCGAAGAGGTTGCCCGCGTCGGCGGCGTCGTCGAAGACGAATGACGTGGTCTGGTAGATCGGCACGGCGCGCGCGCCGGTCGACGCGTCCGGCGTGCCTCCGGCGTGCAGCGCTCTGGTGCGGAATCCGAATCGGTGCTCTTCCGTCATGCTGTCCTCAGTTCGACGTTCGTGAGCGCGGCGGCGATGTCGTCGACGGCCCAGGGGTTCTGCAGAGAAGTGGTGTCGCCGAGCGGCGGCGCCTCGCGGCCGGCTCGTCGGTCCTGCTCGGCCTCCCACAGCTGTGCGAGCAGGCGGCGCATGATCTTGCCGGAGCGGGTCTTGGGCAGGTCGGGTACCACGACCACATGCTTGGGTTTGGCGACCGGCCCGATGGCGCGCGCCACCTCGCTGCGGAGGTCGGCCGACGAGACCGCGGATCGCCCGGACGGCGTCACGAAGGCGACCACGGCCTGTCCGGTCACGGGGTCGGAGACTCCGGCTGTGCCCGCCTCCCCCACGGTGTCGTTGGCCACGAGCGCCGACTCGATCTCGATCGTCGAGAGGCGGTGCCCCGAGACGTTCACCACGTCGTCGAGGCGTCCGAGGATCCGGATGTATCCGTCGTCATCACGTGTGGCTCCGTCTCCCGCGACGTAGTAGCCGCCCCAGTCGCCGTGCCCCGCGTACGCCGCCCAGTACGCGGACCGGTACCGCGCCGGGTCACCCCACACCGTCCTGGCCATTCCCGGCCAGGGGCGGCGCACCACCAGGGTGCCCGAGCGGCCGGGTGCGACCTCGACGCCGTGCTCGTCCACGACGGTCGCGTCGATGCCGGGGAGCGGGACGGACGCCGAGCCGGGCTTGAGGGTGGTCACCCCCGGAAGCGGAGCGATCATGGCAGCGCCCGTCTCAGACTGCCACCAGGTGTCGACCACCGGGAGCTCGTCGCGTCCGAAGTTGCGACGGAACCACACCCACGCCTCCGGGTTGATCGCCTCGCCGACCGTGCCGAGCAGGCGCAGCGTCGAGAGGTCGTGCCCCGCCGGGAGGTCGGCCCCGAACCAGGTCATGAAGGTCCGGATGAGCGTGGGAGCCGTGTAGTAGACGGTGACGCCGTAGCGCTCGATGATCTCGAGGTGGCGTTCGCGGTGCGGCGTGTCCGGCGTTCCCTCGTAGATGACCTGCGTCAGCCCGTTGGAGAGCGGACCGTATATCTCGTACGTGTGGGCCGTCACCCAGGCGAGGTCGGCCGTGCACCAGTGCACATCGTCGGGCTTCGCATCGAAGTGCGCCCAGTGCGCCCAACTCGCGTGCGCGAGGTAGCCGCCCGACGTGTGCACGAGGCCCTTCGGCTTACCGGTCGTGCCGGAGGTGTAGATGATGAAGAGCGGATGCTCGGAATCGAACGCCTCTGCCACGTGGTCGGTCGACGCGGCCTCCACGACGTCGTGCCACCACACGTCGCGCCCTTCGGTCCAGGGCACGTACTGCCCGGTGCGCCGCAGGACGAGGACGTGCTCGAGGTCGGGGAGGTCGGCGGCCGCGACGTCCGCCGTGGTCTTGACCTCCGTCGCCGTGCCCCGACGGAACTGGCCGTCGCTCGTGACGAGGAGCTTGGCTCCCGTGTCGGCGAGGCGGAACCGGACGGCCTCGGCGGAGAAGCCTCCGAAGACGAGGGAGTGCACGGCGCCGATGCGCGCGCACGCGAGGGTGACGACGATCGTCTCGACGAGGACGGGCAGGTAGATCACCACGCGGTCACCCGCCCGGATGCCGAGCGCGATGAGTGCGTTCGCGGCCTGCGCCACCCGGCGCTGCAGGTCGGCGTAAGTGACCGCGGTGCGGTCGCCCGGCTCGCCCTCGAAATGCAGAGCGACCTTGTCGCCCCGCCCTGCGTCGACGTGGCGGTCGACGCAGTTGTAGGCGACGTTGAGTCGTCCACCCGTGAACCATCGCGCGGAGGGTCCCGCTTCTGCCGTCGGCGGCTGCCAGTCGAGCGGCGTCTCCCAGGGCTTCGCCCAGTCGAGTCGGCGCGCAGCCTGCTCCCAGAACGCGATCGGGTCGCTCTCCGCCTCCGCATAGGCCTCGGCCGTCACGTTCGCGGTGGCGGCGAGACGGGCCGGCGCCGGATAGGTCCGCTCCTCGACCAGTCGCGCCTCGTCCACCGTCACGCCCACCGCCGCAGCAGGTACTTCTCGACGAGCGCGAGGATGCCGTTCGTGATCGTCCCGAGCAGCGCGAGCAGGATGATCGACAGGATGATGCGGTCGACGCGACCATTGCTCTGCGAGTCGGTGAGGAGGAATCCGAGACCCATCGACGAGGCGATGAGCTCCGCAGCGACGAGGAAGAGCCAGGCCTGCGCGAGTGCGAGGCGAAGGCCCGCGACCACGGACGGCACGACCGCGGGGAGCTGCACGGTGCGGAACAGCGACCACCCTCGGAGGCTGAAGGATCGCCCTGCCTCCACGAGCTGCGGATCGACGTGCCGGAGCGCGGAGGCGACGGTCGTGTAGACCGGGAAGAACGCGCCGATCGCGATCAGAGTCACCTTCGACGACTCGCCGATCTGCATCCACAGGATCAGCAGCGGCACCCAGGCGAGCGAAGGCACCGCACGGACGGCGGCGAGAGTGGGGCTGAGCAGGATGTCGCCGAGCTGTGACAGCCCGACGATGCCTGCTGCCGCGAGACCGATGACCGAGCCGATCGCGAACCCCAGCAGCACCCGCTGGACGGAGATCGCGATGTGGGTGTACAGGGCGCCTCCCTCGGCGAGCTCGACACCCGCGGCGAAGACGGATGCCGGTGTGGGCAGCCGATAGGGCTCGACCATCCCGCTGGTCGTCGAGATCTGCCACGCCGCGACGATGAGGATCGGCAGCAGCACACCCCCCGCGATGCGCACCACCGGGCGCTCCCATCCGCGGCGGGCTCGCCGCTGGGAGGGGCGGTACTGCCCCTTCGCCGCATCGAGCGCGTCGCGTGCGTCTGCGGGCACGACCACGCGCTGGTCGAGGTCGGTCACTCTCCGCCGACCGCCTTCGTGGCGAACGTGTCGTTGACGATGGACTCCAGCGCCTTGTCGACGGACTCCTTGCCGCCCTGCACATCGCCCGAGTCCACCAGCACCGGAGCGATCTTCTCGAGGACCGCGATCTGGTCGTCGCCGGGGACGCCGCTCACGTCGAGGTTCGAACGCTCCTCGATCACGGTCGTCGCGACGGCGGGGTCGATGCCCGCGACCTCGGCGAGCAGTGCGGCGGTCTCCTCGGGGTTCTCCAGCGCCCACTCGCGGGCCTGCTCGTACGCGTCGACGACGGCTTGGGCGAGGTCGGCGTGATTCTCGATGAAGTCCTCGGTGGCGTTCAGGAAGCCGTAGGAGTTGAAGTCGACGTTGCGGTAGATCAGCTTGTCGCCGGATTCGACTTCGGCGGCGGCCATGATGGGGTCCAGCCCCGACCAGGCGGCCACCGATCCGCCGTCGAGGGCAGCGCGTCCGTCGGCGTGCTGCAGGTTCTGCACCTCGACGTCGTCGATCGACAGCCCTGCCTCCTCGAGCGCCTGCAGGAGGAAGAAGTAGGGGTCGGTGCCCTTGGTCGCGGCGACCGACTTGCCCGCGAGATCCTCGACCGAGGTGATGTCGCTGTCGGGTCCGACGACGATCGCCGCCCACTCCGGCTGCGAGTAGATGTCGATCACCTGGATCGGAGAGCCGTTGGCGCGCGCGAGCAGGGCGGCCGAACCCGCCGTCGATCCAACATCGATCGATCCGGAGCGCAGCAGCTCGTTGGCCTTGTTCGAACCGGCGGACTGCACCCACTCGACTGTGACGTCGTCGCCGAGGATCTCCTCGAGCAGTCCCTGGTCCTTCACGACGAGGCTGAGCGGGTTGTACGTGGCGAAGTCGAGGGAGATCGTGTCGGACGACCATTCGCCGGATGCGGCGGTGTCGGCCTCCGCGGTGTCGGCGGGGGCGTCCTCCCCTGCGACGCAGCCCGTGGCCACGAGCATCATCGTGCCCGCGATCGCGATCGCAGGGATGATTCGGCGGGTGATGGTGCTCATCGGTTCTCCTCGGGGGACGTGCGGTGGTGGGTGTCGACGCCGAGTCCTTCGAGGAGCTCGGCGCGGAGGTCTGCGAGGCCGCGGTCGGCGCGGTCCCGGGGACGCGCGCCCGGAACCGTGACGATGCGGGCGATGGATGGAGCCGCGGCATCCGTGTCGCTCGTGAGGGTGCGCAGCAGGAGGACGCGATCAGCCAGGTAGAGAGCCTCCTCGACGTCGTGCGTCACGAGGAGGACGGTGGTCGGCTCGGCGGCATGGATCTTCAGGAGCAGGTCGTGCATGCGCAGCCTGGTGAGGGCGTCGAGTGCGCCGAACGGCTCGTCGAGCAGCAGCACGCCGGGGTTCCTGGCGAGAGCGCGGGCGAGGGATGCGCGCTGCGCCATTCCGCCCGACACCTCGCGCGGGCGTTGCGCGGCCGCGTGCTCGAGGCCGACGAGGTGGAGCAGCTCGTCGACGCGCTCGCGGCTTTCACGGCGGGGCGTGCGCCGAGGGAGTCCGAGCTCGACGTTCTGGGCGAGGGTCCGCCACGGCAGCAGCCGGGGCTCCTGAAAGGCGACAGCGGTGCGCTCATCGGCATCGGCGACGGCCGCGCCGCCGAGTTCGATCCGGCCGCGGCTCGGGGTGTCCAATCCGCCGATCAGCCGCAGCAGTGTGGACTTCCCGCAGCCCGAGGGCCCGACGACGGCGACGATCTCCCCTGCGGCCACGTCGACATCGACGCCCCGCAGGACTTCCCGCCGCCCGGTCGCGAGCGGGAACGAGCGCTCGACCGCGTCCAGTCGCACGGATGCGGCGGCGCCGGGCGCCCCCGGAGCGCGCGACGCTGCGGGCGCGTTCAGCAGGGAGGTCATGCCTTCATGCTGTCCGAGAGCGTACCCGTGTCACGAACCGCTTCGTAATGTTCGGTCACGTAAGCCCGGGTCCGACTTCAACGCCCAATCCCCGGAGACGCGGAACGGGCCGCCACTCCGAAGAGTGACGGCCCGTTCCGGTGAGAATCGATGCTCAGGAGTTGCCGCCCGAGAGCTTCTCGCGCAGAGCCGCGAGAGCCTCGTCGTCCGCGAGCGTGCCCGCACCGGCGGCCTCGCTCGAGAAGGACTGACCACCGAAGTCGTCGCCGGCCGCAGCCTCGGCCTCGGCCGCCTTCGCGACCTGGGCCTTGTGCGCCTCCCAGCGAGCCTGGGCCGCAGCGTACTCCTGCTCCCATGCCTCGCGCTGGGCGTCGAAGCCTTCCTTCCAGGCACCCGTCTCGGCGTCGAAGCCCTCCGGGTACTTGTACTCGCCGTTCTCGTCGTACTCCGCGACCATGCCGTACAGGGCCGGGTCGAACTCGGTGCCGTTGGGGTCGACCGACTCGTTGGCCTGCTTCAGCGACAGCGAGATGCGACGACGCTCGAGGTCGATGTCGATGACCTTGACGAAGACCTCTTCGCCGACCGACACGACCTGCTCGGCGAGCTCGACGTGCTTGCTCGAGAGCTCCGAGATGTGCACGAGGCCCTCGATGCCGTCTGCAACGCGCACGAACGCGCCGAACGGAACGAGCTTGGTGACCTTACCCGGCGTGACCTGGCCGATCGCGTGGGTGCGGGCGAAGACCTGCCACGGGTCCTCCTGCGTCGCCTTCAGCGACAGCGAGACGCGCTCGCGGTCGAGGTCGACCTCGAGGATCTCGACGGTGACCTCCTGGCCCACCTCGACGACCTCGGAGGCGTGCTCGATGTGCTTCCAGGACAGCTCGGAGACGTGCACGAGACCGTCGACGCCGCCGAGGTCGACGAACGCACCGAAGTTGACGATCGACGAGACGACGCCCTTGCGGACCTGGCCCTTGTGCAGGTTGTTGAGGAACGTGGTGCGCGACTCGGACTGCGTCTGCTCGAGCAGGGCGCGGCGCGAGAGCACGACGTTGTTGCGGTTCTTGTCGAGCTCGAGGATCTTGGCCTCGATCTCCTGGCCGAGGTACGGCGTGAGGTCGCGGACGCGGCGCAGCTCGATGAGCGAGGCCGGCAGGAAGCCGCGGAGGCCGATGTCGACGATGAGTCCACCCTTGACGACCTCGATGACCGTACCGGTGACGACGCCGTCGTTCTCCTTGATCTTCTCGACGTCTCCCCAGGCGCGCTCGTACTGCGCACGCTTCTTGGAGAGGATCAGGCGGCCTTCCTTGTCCTCCTTCTGGAGAACGAGAGCCTCGACCTCGTCGCCGACCTTGACGACCTCGTTGGGGTCGACGTCGTGCTTGATGGAGAGCTCGCGCGAGGGGATGACACCCTCGGTCTTGTAACCGACGTCGAGCAGGACCTCATCGCGGTCGATCTTGACGATCGTGCCCTCGATGATGTCGCCGTCGTTGAAGAACTTCAGGGTCTTCTCGACCGCGGCCAGGAAGTCCTCAGCAGATCCGATGTCGTTGATGGCGACCTGCTTGGTGGCCGGGGCGGTCGTTGCGGTAGTCATGTAGTGGGTTGTCCTTGTTGAATGGGAACTCGGGCCGGAAGCCGCGACCGCGCACGGTCATGTGCATGCTTCACAGCGGTTGGATTGTGATTTCTGTCACGAGGGCATGCGAGACACGCCACGAGTGACAGTTGAGACTATCAGACCGGGAGCCCGACCGCTTCCCCCGAATATCGGTCGGCAGGCGACTCCCCTGCCAGACTGTCCCCATGCCAGATCGCGCCGACAAGCTGCTCCTGCTCGACACCGCCAGCCTCTACTTCCGCGCCTTCTACGGCGTGCCGGACAAGGTGACGGCCCCCGACGGCTCGCCCATCAACGCGGCTCGCGGCCTGCTCGACATCATCGCCAAGCTCGTCGCGCTGTACGAGCCGACGCATGTCGTGGCCTGCTGGGATGACGACTGGCGCCCGCAGTGGCGCGTCGACCTGATCCCGAGTTACAAAGCTCACCGCGTGGTCGAGGTCGTTCCGGCGGGGCCGGACGTCGAAGAGGTGCCCGATCCGCTGGAAGCGCAGATCCCGCTGATCCGCGAGACCCTGACCGCGCTGCGCATCCCGATCATCGGCGTCGCCGAGCACGAGGCGGACGACGTCATCGGCACCCTGGCCACCCACGCGACGATGCCGGTCGACATCGTGACGGGCGACCGCGACCTCTTCCAGCTCGTCGACGACGAGCGCGATGTGCGCGTCGTCTACACCGCGAAGGGCATGAGCAATCTCGAGATCGTGACGGATGCCGTCGTCGTCGCCAAGTACGGAGTGCTGCCCGCGCAGTATGCGGACTTCGCCACGATGCGCGGCGATGCCTCCGACGGACTCCCCGGGGTCGCCGGGGTCGGCGAGAAGACCGCGGCGACGCTGCTCAAGGAGCACGGCGACCTCGCCGGCATCCGAGCTGCCGCCGAGGCGGGAGAGGGCATGAGCGCCGGGGTGCGGGCCAAAGTGCTCGCCGCCTCCGCCTACCTCGACGTCGCTCCGACCGTCGTCGAGGTGGCGAAAGATCTCGACATCACCGCACCCGCCGAGCCGCTCCTCCCCCTCGGACCCGACGAGGTCGATGCTGCCCTGGCCCTGGCCGAGACGTGGAACCTCGGCGGATCGATGGCGCGAGCCGTCGCCGCGGTCGGCACGACCGCCGACTGAGGGTCAGCCCGCCCAGGCGAGCAGGCGCTCGAGCCCCCAGGTCGTGATGATCCGGGACGCAGGGACCCCGGCGCGCTCCGCGCGCTGCGCCCCGTGGTCGAGGAGCGAGAGCTGCCCCGGCGCGTGCGCGTCGCTGTCGATCGAGAACAGGCACCCCGCCTCCAGCGCGATCGCGATGAGCTCGTCCGGAGGATCCTGACGCTCGGGCCGGGAGTTGATCTCGACCGCGACGCCGTTCTCCGCGCAGGCCGCGAACACCGTCTCGGCGTCGAACTGCGACTGGGCACGCGTCCCTCGGTCCCCCTGCACGAGACGCCCGGTGCAGTGTCCGAGGACGTTCACCCGCGGGTGCGCGACGGCCGCGAGCATCCGCGCGGTCATGGGACGCGCATCCATTCGCAGCTTCGAGTGCACGGACGCGACGACGATGTCGAGTTCCGCGAGGAGGTCGTCCTTCTGGTCCAGGGCGCCGTCCTCGAGGATGTCGACCTCGATGCCGGCGAGCAGGGTGAAGCCGTCACCCGATTCCGCGCGCACCTGGGGGATCTGCTCGCGCAGCCGCTCAGCGGACAGCCCGCGGGCGACCCTCAGGCGCGGCGAGTGGTCGGTGATCGCCTGATACTCGTGTCCGAGAGCGCGCGCGGCAGCCGCCATGACGCCGATCGACGTCGTCCCGTCCGACCATTCCGTGTGGGCATGCAGGTCGCCGCGGAGCTTGGAGCGGAGCTCCGACATGATCTCCGGCTCGACCTCCCCGCGCAGTTCGACGAGGTAGTCGGGCACCTCACCCGCCTGCGCCTGGCGGATCACAGAGAACGTCGACTCGCCGATCCCCTTCGCCGCACGAAGTCGCGTCGGATCTGAGCGCACGTCCTCCGGGAGCTGCTGGAGGGTGGCGGCCGCCTGTCGGAAGGCCTTGGCCCGATATCGCGACGCCCGTTCGCGCTCGAGCAGCGAGGCGATCTCGAGGAGTGCGGCGATCGGGTCCATGGCTCCCCCTAGGCGGTGGCCAGCTCCCGGCTGACGCCGATCCACTGGTCGAGCTTGGCGGCGGCCCGACCGTCGTCGACGGCCGCAGCGGCCCTGTCGTAGCCCGCCCGGAGCCGCTCGACGATCGGGAGGGTGGCCTGCGTCGGGTCCTGCGAGAGCTCGAAGGCGACGATGCCGGCCGCGGCGTTGAGCAGCACGATGTCGCGGACGGGGCCCTGCTCCCCGGCGAGGGTGCGCCGCAGGATCTCGGCGTTATGCGCCGGCGTGCCGCCGATGAGGTCGGAGAGGTCGGCGAGCGGGATGCCGAGATCGCGCGGGTCCAGGTCGTGTTCGTGGATGTCGCCGCGCGTGACCTCCCAGATGCGGCTGTGCCCGGTCGTGGTCAGCTCGTCGAGGCCGTCGTCGCCGCGGAACACGAGCGCGGTCGCGCCGCGGGTGCGGAAGACGCCGGTGATGAGAGGCACGCGCTCCATCTGGGCGACGCCGACGGCGTTGGCCTCGGCGCGAGCGGGGTTGCAGAGCGGGCCGAGCATGTTGAAGACGGTCGGCACGCCGAGCTCCGCACGCACGCCGCCCGCGTGCTTGAACCCCGGGTGGAAGGCGCCGGCCCACGCGAACGTGATTCCCGTGCGGTCGAGGATCGACGACACTGCCGAGGGGTCGAGTGTCAGTTCGAGGCCCAGCGCACTCAGCACGTCGGAGGAGCCGGATGCCGAGCTCGCCGCGCGGTTCCCGTGCTTCACGACGGGAATCCCGGCCGAGCCGATGATGATGGCGGCCGTGGTCGACACGTTGACGGTGCCGACCCGATCCCCGCCGGTACCGACGATGTCGAGCACGTCGGGAGACACCGGCAGAGGGACCGCAGCCTCGAGGATGGCGTCGCGGAACCCGACGATCTCGTCGATGGTCTCGCCCTTCGCGCGCAGCGCGACGAGGAAGCCCGCGAGCTGGGCCTCCGTGACATCGCCGCGCATGATCCGACGCATGGCCCAGGTGGACTCCCAGACACTGAGGTCACGACGTTCCAGAAGAGTGGTGAGCACGTCGGACCAGGTCAGCGTTTCAGGCATGTGAGCGATCCTATCGGCGGGAACGAACTGCTCGAATGGTTATCGAAGCGAGGGCGCGGACGCGGCATCCGCTGTTCCTCAGGGATTCACCGTGGATTCGCAGCGTTTTCTTAGGGTCCCCTTAGTCCCCGGAGGGCTATCTGGAGCCCCGCGGTGCGAGAATCATGCCCGCGGATCGGCCATAATGGAAGGGTGACGACCTCAGCGACGTATGCCCCGGCGGCGAGAACCATCAAGCGGCCCAACCCGGTAGCTGTCGGCACCATTGTGTGGCTCGGCAGCGAGGTGATGTTCTTCGCGGGACTCTTCGCGATCTACTTCACCCTCCGCAGCACCTCACCCGAGCTGTGGGCCGACCGCACCGAACTCCTGAACGTGCCGTTCGCCTTCGTGAACACGGCCATCCTGGTGCTCTCCTCCTTCACCTGCCAGATGGGTGTCTTCGCCGCTGAGGACCTGCAGCCGTACCGACTCCCCAAGGGCCAGAAGAACGGTGCCGGTCGTCGCCGCCTGTTCGGCTGGGGCATGGTCGAGTGGTTCTTCCTCACCTTCGCACTCGGCGCGATCTTCGTGTCGGGCCAGGTCTGGGAGTACGCGCAGCTCGTCGCCGAGGGCATGCCGATCAGCGCCGACTCCTACGCATCGGCGTTCTACATCACCACCGGCTTCCACGCCCTGCACGTCACCGGCGGACTCATCGCGTTCCTGCTCGTCATCGGACGCGCGTACGCCGTCAAGAACTTCCGGCACAAGGAGGCGACCTCCTCGATCGTGGTGTCCTACTACTGGCACTTCGTCGACGTCGTCTGGATCGTGCTGTTCGTCGTTATCTACTTCCTGAAATAAGAGCGGAGCTGATCCCCGAGATGGCACGAGAGAAGAAGCGCCGTTCTAACGGCCGCCGCAGCCCCCTGGCAGCAGCGGCCCTCATCGGAGCAGGCCTCATGATCACCGGTGCCGTGTACGCCGGTGCATCCGCGGCGTTCGCCGCGACCGACACCCAGACCGCCGCGTCGAGCACGCTGACGGTCGAGGACGGCGAGAAGCTGTTCCAGGCGAACTGCGCCACCTGCCACGGCCTCGACCTGCAGGGCACGCCGAACGGCCCGAGTCTCTACGGCGTCGGCGAGCTGGCTGTGGAGTTCCAGGTCTCCACCGGGCGCATGCCGCTGCAGATGCAGGGTCCGCAGGCTCCCCAGAAGGAGCCGCAGTTCACCGAGGAGCAGATCCTCGCGATGGCCTCGTACGTGCAGGAGACGGCTCCCGGCCCGACCTTCCCGAAGGACGAGATCCTCGACGGCGAGGGGGATGTCGCGCACGGCGCCGAGCTCTTCCGCGTCAACTGCGCCATGTGCCACAACGTGGCCGCCGCCGGTGGCGCGCTCACCGAGGGGAAGTACGCCCCTGCCCTCACCGAGACCAGCGCGCTGCACATCTACGCCGCCATGGTCACCGGCCCCCAGAACATGCCCGTCTTCGGTGACATGAACCTGTCCGACGAGGACAAGCGCGACATCATCTCGGCTCTGCTGTTCCAGCAGCAGTCCGTGCAGGTCGGCGGCTTCTCGCTGGGCTCGCTCGGTCCTGTGTCCGAGGGCCTGTTCGCCTGGATCTTCGGAATCGGCGCCCTGGTCGCCATCACCGTGTGGATCACGGCGAAGTCCAACTGACGCTTATTCATCGAAGAGGAACGTACGAGGAGCACCATGGCACACGACGACGACTCGCAGGCTCTTGACAGGGCCTACCAGCCCTCTCCGGGGCTGGGTGTCGCAGTCAGCGACCCTGTGCAGAACCCGGGGCTGCCGCCGCACCGCGCGCGGATGACCGACAAGGATCCGCGCGCCGAGAAGACCGCAGAGCGGACCGTCTACACGCTGTTCTACCTGTCGCTCGCCGGAAGCATCTGGGCCGTCGCCGCCTACATGCTGTTCCCGATCGAGAGCGGCGCTCTGATCGACATCCGACAGAACAACCTCTTCATCGGTCTCGGGATCGCGCTCGCGCTCCTCGCCCTCGGCATCGGAGCAATCCACTGGTCCAAGGCGCTGATGAGCGACAAGGAGCACATCGAGCACCGCCACCCCACCCGGGGCAAGGACTCGACACGCGAGGCCACGATCCAGGCGTTCGCCGCTGCGAACGAGGAGTCCGGCTTCGGACGCCGCACGATGATCCGCAACTCGCTGTTCGCGGCGATCGTCGCATCGATCATTCCCGGCGTCACGCTCTTCCGTGGCCTCGCGCCGCACAGCACGCCCGACGACCCCACTGCCGGCGACCCGGTCGCGCTGCTCAAGCACACGATGTGGGAGAAGGGCGCGCGCCTGGTCCGCGATCCCGACGGCACGCCTATCCGCGCCGCGGACGTCACTCTCGGCTCCGCCTTCCACGTCATCCCGGAGGAGCTCGCGACGCTGAGCCACCACGACGGGTACCTCGAGGAGAAGGCCAAGGCCATCGTCCTCATGATGCGTCTCCGCCCGGAGCAGCTCATCGAGGCCGAGGACCGCAAGGACTGGTCGTACGACGGCATCGTCGCGTACTCCAAGGTCTGCACTCACGTCGGCTGCCCTGTCGCGCTGTACGAGCAGCAGACGCACCACCTCCTCTGCCCCTGCCACCAGTCGCAGTTCGACGTCACGGATCACGCCAAGGTCATCTTCGGCCCGGCCGCGCGTCCGCTGCCGCAGCTGCCCATCACCGTCGACGACGAGGGATACCTCGTCGCACGCAGTGACTTCACCGAGCCCGTCGGCCCGAGCTTCTGGGAGCGCCATTGAGCACCGCAACGCTGTCCAAAGAGGACAAGGACACCAAGGCGCCTCTCGGCGGCCGCTTCGTCGGCGCCGCGTCGAACTACCTCGACGAGCGCACCAGCCTCTCCGGCTTCGTCAAGGAGCTCGGACGCAAGATCTTCCCCGACCACTGGTCGTTCATGCTCGGCGAGATCGCGCTGTGGAGCTTCGTCGTCGTGTTCCTCTCCGGGACCTTCCTGACGTTCTTCTTCCAGGCGTCGATGGTCGAGACGCACTACACCGGCGCCTACGCCCCGATGCGCGGTATCGAGATGTCGGCGGCCCTCGAGTCGTCGCTGCACATCTCGTTCGACCTGCGCGGCGGCCTGCTGGTCCGTCAGATCCATCACTGGGCTGCTCTCGTGTTCATCGCCGGCATCGGCGTGCACATGCTTCGCGTGTTCTTCACGGGCGCGTTCCGCAAGCCGCGCGAGCTCAACTGGGTGATCGGCTTCATCCTGTTCATCCTCGCGATGGCGGAGGGCTTCACCGGCTACTCGCTCCCCGACGACCTGCTGTCCGGTAACGGTCTCCGGATCATCGACGGCATGATCAAGGGTCTGCCGCTGATCGGCACCTGGACCTCGTTCCTCCTCTTCGGCGGCGAGTTCCCCGGCACGGACATCGTCGGACGCCTGTACACCCTGCACATCCTGCTGCTCCCGATGATCGTCATCGCGCTCATCGGTCTGCACCTGATGCTCATGATCATCAACAAGCACACGCAGTTCGCCGGCCCGGGCCGCACGAACGACAACGTCGTGGGCTACCCGATGATGCCGGTCTACATGTCGAAGATGGGCGGCTTCCTGTTCATCGTCTTCGGCGCCATCGTGCTGATCGCGACCTTCTTCCAGATCAACCCGATCTGGAACTACGGCCCGTACGACCCGTCCCCCGTGTCGGCAGGTACGCAGCCGGACTGGTACATCGGATTCGCTGACGGCGCTCTTCGTCTGGCTCCGTCGAACTGGGACGTCGTGTTCCTCGACCACACCTGGTCGTTCGGCATCCTCGCACCGGTTGCCGTCCTCGGTCTGTTCATCGTCGTCGTCGCGATCTACCCCTTCATCGAGGCCTGGATCACCGGTGACAAGCGCGAGCACCACATCGCCCAGCGTCCGCGCAACGCCGCCACTCGCACCGCCATCGGCGTCGCCGGTGTCGTCTTCTACGCGGTCCTGTGGGCCGCGGCATCCTCCGACCTCATCGCGACGCACTTCATGCTGACGATGGAGGGTGTGATCCACACCCTGCAGGCCATGCTCTTCGTCGGCCCGGTCCTCGCCTACTTCGTCACCAAGCGCATCGCGCTCGCTCTGCAGAAGAAGGACCGCGAGATCGTCCTGCACGGATTCGAGTCCGGACGCATCGTGCGCCTCCCCGGCGGCGAGTTCATCGAGGTCCACGAACCCGTCGACAAGTACGACCGGTGGAAGCTCATCGACGTCGACGGCTACGAGCCGCTCGTCGTCCGCCCCAATGAGAAGGGCCGCATTCCGTGGAGCGAGAACCTGCGCTCCTCGATCTCGCGCTGGTTCTTCGAAGACCGCCTGGCCCCGCTCACGCAGGCCGAGGTCGACGAGGCGGATGCCCACCAGCACCACGTCATCGCTCAGAACGAGGAGACGGAGCTGGCGGAGATCCAGGGCGCTCACGAGCGCGCGGGCTTCCCCGAGGCACCTCTCACGGCGGAGGAGAACCACGTCGACGAGACGGCGAACACTCCGAGCACCGTGATCGCGACGGATCCTCCCAAGCATCCTCGTGACAAGAAGTCGGAGGAGGACGCGGAGTAGTCGCTCCGCTCCCCCACCAGGGCCCTGTCCGTCCGCGGACAGGGCCCTTTTACGTGCGCATGGGAGGATCGTCGCATGAGCTCCGTCGTCCGTCTCATCCGCTCCGACTCTCTCGCCACGGCTCCGTACGCGTACGCGGCCACCGCCCCGGCAGACGCCCGCCTCATCTTCCTGGCCGGCGCGTGTCCGCTCGCCGACGACGGGACGACGGTCGCGCCCGGCGACTACGCCGCCCAGGCCGCGCGCTGTGTGGAGACCCTGCAGCACGCTCTCGACGCCAGCGGAGCCCATCTGACCGATGTCGTCAGCACTCGGGTCCTGGTGGCCTCAACCGAGCAGCGGGACCTCATCGCCGCCTGGGACGTGATCCATGCCGCCTTCGGCGCCCACGACGTACCCAGCACGCTCCTCGGAGTGACCGTGCTCGGCTATGACGATCAGCTCGTCGAGATCGAAGCGATCGCGGCCGTGCCGGGAGACCTGCGATGACCACGACGATCCGGGAGGCACGTGCCGAGGATGCCGAGGTCATCCAGACGATCGAGGCCATCGCCGACGCGCTCCTCGTCGAAGCGCTCGGCGCACCCGAGTGGCCGCCGCCGGCAGACGGGACCGAGCGCGTCGGATCGACGGGGTACGTGCTCCTTCTCCAAGAGAACTCGGACTCCTCCCCCGTCGGCTTCGTGCACGTGCTGGATGCCGTCGGCACCGCGCATCTGGAACAGCTCTCGGTTCTCCCCGAGCACGGTCGCCGCGGCCACGGCCGCCGCCTCGTCGAGGCCGCACTGGACGAGGCCCGCCGCCGCGGATACTCCCGCGTGACGCTCCGCACATACGCGGAGATCCCCTGGAACGCCCCCTTCTATGCCTCGTGCGGATTCCAGGAGAGCATCCCCGAGTCCGGATTCCACCGGCAGCTCGTCGAGACGGAGACGGAACTCGGGTTGGACCGGCACGGACGCCGGCTCCAGATGACGATCCTGCTCTGACTCGGAGGCTGTCGGCCACGCTGGCGCGATTCGCATGCACGATCGTCCGGATACGAGCGGCGCTCCGCACCACCCGTCCCTAGGCTGTGATCATGATGGATCGAGCCGCCTACTACGCCACCAAACTCGCCGCAGAGACGGACGCGAGCGATGCCTATGCCGCGCAGCAGCGCGGAGAGGGCATCGTCATCGTCGACGTGCGATCGGACGAGGCCTGGGCTCAGGGTCGCGTGGCGGGAGCAGTGCACATGCACTACAGCGAGATCGCCGCTCGCGCACCTCAGGAGATCGCGAGGGATGCGACCGTGGTCGTGTACTGCTGGAGTCCTGGATGCAACGCCGGAGCCAAGGGCGCCCTGGAGTTCGCGTCGCTCGGCTACGACGTCAAGGAGATGATCGGCGGATTCGAGTACTGGGTGCGGGAGGGTTACCCCGTGGAAGACGCCGACGGCGTCCACCGTCGACCGGTGGACCCGCTCACCGGCATCGCGCGCATCCGCACCCGCAGCTGACACACCTCGAACCTGTCGGGCATAGGAGAAGGGCCCCGAGGATCACTCCCCGGGGCCCTTCTCCGCGCTGCTCAGCGAGCGAAGTTGCCGCGGTAGTACTCGTACACCCAGCCGACGATCGCGACCACGAAGATCGCCAGACCGATCGGGAGCAGGAAGTGTCCGACGGCGAGGCCGACCACAAAGACTCCGGCCGAGGCGGCGAGCACCAGGGGCCACCAGGACCAGGGGCTGAACTCTCCGAGCTCGGGGTCGCCGTCGTCGATGTCGCTCGTGAGGATGTCCTCGGGAAGCTCACCCTTCTGCGCCTTGTGGGTGCGGTCGAGGTAGAACGCGACCATGGCGCCCATGAACGCCGCGAAGAACAGCGCCACGGTGCCCACCCACTCGATCCGCATGGCGAAATTGTCGTTCGGAGTGGCCAGGATGTGCCAGCCGGTGTAAGTGACACCGATCAACGCGAAGAACGCGGTGAGGATCCACCAGAGGATGACGTTGTCGCGCATGGGTCAGTGGCCCTCTCGCTCGCCCGGGGCGGTGGTGGCGAATTCGGCCGCCTCCGGGTGGTTCAGATCGAACGCGGGCCGCTCGCTGCGGATACGCGGGATCGAGGTGAAGTTGTGACGCGGCGGCGGGCACGACGTCGCCCACTCGAGCGACGCACCATAGCCCCACGGGTCGTTGACCGTGACCTTCGGCGCCTTGCGGGCCGTGATCCACACGTTGAGGAAGAACGGCAGCATGGACGCGCCGAGGATGATCGCACCGATCGTGGAGACCTGGTTGCCCCAGGTCCAGCCGTCGGCCTCGGAGTAGTCGGCGTAGCGACGCACCATTCCGTCGACACCCAGCCAGTGCTGAATGAGGAACGTCATGTGGAAGCCGATGAACAGCATCCAGAAGTGCACGTAGCCGAGGCGCTCGTTCAGCATGCGACCGGTCCACTTCGGCCACCAGAAGTAGAAGCCCGAGAACATCGCGAACACGACCGTTCCGAACACGACGTAGTGGAAGTGGGCGACGACGAAGTACGAGTCGCTGAGATGGAAGTCGAGCGGCGGCGCCGCGAGGATGACACCGGTCAGACCGCCGAAGACGAACGACACGAGGAAGCCGAGGGCGAAGACCATCGGGGTCTCGAAGGTCACGGACCCTCGCCAGAGGGTGCCGATCCAGTTGAAGATCTTCACACCCGTCGGCACCGCGATGAGCATCGTCATGAGCGCGAAGAAGGGCAGCAGGACCGAGCCCGTGACGTACATGTGGTGCGCCCACACGGCGACGGAGAGGGCGGCGATGGCGATCGTCGCGTAGACCAGCGTCTTGTACCCGAAGATCGGCTTGCGGCTGAAGACCGGGAAGACCTCGGACACGATGCCGAAGAACGGCAGCGCGATGATGTACACCTCGGGGTGGCCGAAGAACCAGAACAGGTGCTGCCAGAGGAGCACCCCGCCGTTCTGCGGGTCGTAGATGTGAGCGCCGAGCACACGGTCTGCTCCGGCGGCGAAGATCGCGGCGGCGAGCACCGGGAACGCCATGAGGATCAGCAGGCTCGTGATGAGTGTGTTCCACGAGAAGATCGGCATGCGCCACATCGTCATACCCGGAGCGCGCATCGTGATGATCGTCGTGATGAAGTTCACCGCGCCGAGAATCGTGCCGAAGCCCGAGATGCCGAGTCCCAGCATCCAGAGGTTTCCGCCGGCGCCTGGCGAGAACGACGCGCTGGCGAGCGGCTGATAGGCGAACCATCCGAACGATGCCGCGCCCTGCGGGGTGAGGAAGCCGGCGACGGCGATCGTCGAGCCGAAGAGGAACAGCCAGAACGCGAAAGCGTTGAGACGCGGGAACGCGACGTCGGGCGCGCCGATCTGCAGCGGCAGAATCGCGTTCGCGAAGCCGGCGAACAACGGCGTCGCGAACATCAGCAGCATGATCGTGCCGTGCATCGTGAACAGCTGGTTGTACTGCTCCTTCGTCGGCACGATCTGCATGCCGGGCGCGAAGAGTTCAGCGCGGATGACGAGCGCCATCACACCGCCGAGGAGGAAGAACAGCACCGAGGCGATGAGGTACATGTACCCGATCGTCTTGTGGTCGGTGGAGGTGATCCACTTGACGACGATGTTGCCCTTCTGCTCGACACGCGACGAGCTCATGAGAGCGGCCTGGCGCGCGGGCAGAGTGGTGGGACGGGAGCGAGGGGCCTCGTCGGTGCGGGGTGCTTCAGTGGTCGACATGGCTTACTCCTCTCCTTCCTCGGAGTCGTTCTGACCGGCGGTGCCCGGCAGGTTCGACAGACGGTCGTAGGCGTCGGTGATGTCGCCGGTGTTGCCTTCCTCCTCGAGAGACTGGAGGTAGGCGTCGTATTCGTCCTGCTCGACGACCTTCACGTTGAAGAGCATCATCGAGTGGTACTCGCCGCAGAGCTCGGCGCACTTGCCGGAGTACTCGCCGACACGGGTCGGGATGAAGGACCAGGAATTGTCCTTCCCGATGTACATGTCCTTCTTGTACAGGAAGTCGATGATCCAGAAGGAGTGGATGACGTCGCGGGACTGCAGGTTGATGGTGACCTTCTGGTCGACCGGCAGCACCAGGGTCGGGAGCTGATCCTGGTCGATGTTGCCGGCGGCGTCCGGCTGCGCCTGGATGCCCATCGTCCACACGGCATCGGAGTTGTCGTCCTCGTCGCCGTCGTACTGGAAGTCCCATGCCCACTGCTTGGCGATCGCGGTGATCTCGACGTCGGGGTCGTCCCACTTCGTCTCGATCGCCGCCTGGTCACGTGCCGTGAAGAAGAACATGCCGAGCACGAGGATCAGCGGCACGACCGTGTAGAAGATCTCGATCGGCATGTTGTACCGCATCTGCACCGGAAGACCGGTCTGACCCTTGCGGCGGCGGTACGCGATCGCGGCCCAGGCCATGAGCGCCCAGGTGATCACGCCGACGGCGAGAAGCACGATCCAGGAGTTGACCCACAGGCCCGAGACACGCTCGGTCTGGTTGGTGACGGCCGGCTCACCCTCCACGAAGCCCGGGAGGTAGCCGTTCAGCTCGGTGGCAGTACATCCCGCCAGGGCCACGGCTGTCGCTACTCCCAGGGGAAGAGCGACCCAACGAAGGCGGCGTTTCGAGGGCACGATGCACCTTTCAGATTGCGGACAGGGCACACCCCAAGTCTAGGGCAACCTCACACCTGATTCATGCCAACCGTGCAGGTTGGCGGGCGTGATCCGATCAGTGGAAGCTGTCGCCGCACGCGCAGCTGCCTGCAGCGTTCGGGTTGTCGATCGTGAAGCCCTGCTCCGAGATCGTGTCCTTGAAATCGATCGACGCACCGTCGAGGTAGGGCACGCTCATGTTGTCGACGATGACCTCGACGCCGTCGAAGTCGACGGTCTCGTCGCCCTCGAGGAAGCGCTCGTCGAAGTACAGCTGGTAGATCAGTCCGGAGCATCCGCCGGGCTGCACCGCGACGCGCAGACGGAGGTCGTCGCGCCCTTCCTGCTCGAGGAGATTCTTGACCTTGGTCGCGGCGGCGTCGGTCAGCTTCACGCCGTGCGCCTGGGTGGTCTCTGCGGGGGTGAGTGCGGTGTCGCTCATGTCGCTCCTTGTGACGGGCCGCGTTCGCACACGGCTGGTGTCTCGATTTTACCTTCGCCCCGGCCCGGGCGGGTCCGTTTCGCCCGGGCAGTCGGCGTCGGGATTCGCGCTCAGATGACGATGTCGTTCATGCGCGACAGGAGGAGTGCCTCGGTCGCGACGGCATGACGGAAGGTGTCGAGGTGCAGCGATTCGTTCGGGCTGTGGGCGCGGGAATGCGGGTCCTCGACGCCGGTGACGAGGATCTGCGCCTCAGGGAACTCGCGGACGAGGTCGGCGATGAACGGGATCGACCCGCCGACGCCGAGGTCGATCGGCGCAACGCCGTAACCGTCGCGCATCGCGTCGCGGGTGAGCGCCACCGCCCAGCCGGTCGTGTCGACGAGGAATCCGTTTCCGAGGTCGACGTCGGAGAACGTCAGCTCGGCGCCGAACGGCGCATGAGCGCGCAGGTGCGCTTCGAGCGCTGCATACGCGTCCTCGCCGGACTGCCCGGGGGCGACGCGGGCACTGATGACGACCGTGACCTCGGGCGACAGCGTGTTCGACGCCGCAGCCACGCTCGTGGCGTCGATGCCGATGACGGTGACCGACGGCTTGTTCCAGATTCGGCTGAGGATCGAACCGTCGCCGATCGGAGTCGTCGTGGGCAGGAGCCCCGCTTCGTCGCGCAGGGTCTCCTCGGTGTACTCCGGGGTCGGGGCGTCGCGCTCGGTCATCCCCTCAACAGCGACCGAACCGTCCTCGTTCCACAGGGTCGAGAGCATCGAGATCGTGGCCATCATGGCGTCGGGCACCGCTCCCCCGAACATGCCGGAGTGCGAGGCGTGGTCGAGCGTGCGGACGCGGACGGTGAAGCGGGCGTTGCCGCGCAGCGAGACCGTCAGGCCCGGGGTCACGGAGTCCCAGTTGCCGGAATCGGCGACGACGATCGCGTCGGCACGCAACGCATCCTTGTTGTCGGACAGGAACTGCGCGAAGGATCGCGAGCCGTACTCCTCCTCGCCCTCGATGAACAGCGCGATGCCGAGCTCGAGATCGTCGCCGACGACCTCGGCCACGGCGCGGATCGACGCGATGTGCGCCATGATGCCCGCTTTGTCATCGGCGGCGCCTCGACCGTAGAGGCGCCCGTCCCGCACGGTCGGCTCGAAGGGAGGGGTCTCCCACAGCGCGTCGTCTCCGGGGGGCTGCACGTCGTGGTGGGCGTAGAGGAGGATGGTGGGCTTGCCGCCCCGCGCTGCACGGGTGGCGAGCACGGCCGGCTGGCCGAGCTCGTCGGTGCCGGGGATCGCCGCGCGGAGGACGCGCACCTCGTCGAAGATCCCCGTGCCCTCGGCGAGAGCGGCGACTGCCTCGGCGCTGCGCTCCAGCTGGGTCTGATCGAAGGCCGGCCAGGCCATGCCCGGGATGCGCACGAGTGCGCCGAGGTCGCTCAGCGCGGCGGGAAACCCGGTCGACGCGGCTTCGAGGAGCGCCGGCTCGCGGTCGCTGGAGAGGTTCTGGTCGCCGGGGTGGGCAGGAGATGTCATGCGAGTAATCTTAAGGTGATCCTTTTCACCCGAACCGAGGAACCTCGTGGCCATTTCCCCCGCATCCCCTCCGACGAACGACGACGCCGCCGACAAGCCCGCCGCGGGCAAGGGACGTGCGACGCCGACCCGGGCGGAGCAGGAGGCCGCCCGCCGCCGCCCTCTGGTGGCGAACACCAAAGAGGCCAAGGCCGCCGCGCGCGCCGAGCTGAACGAGCGCCGCGCTCGCGCGCAGGCTGGTCTCGCTGCCGGCGATGAGAAGTACCTCCCCGCCCGCGACAAGGGGCCGCAGCGCCGCTGGGTGCGCGACTACGTGGACGCCGGCTGGCACCCCGCCGAGTTCGTGATGGGCGTCATGGTGCTCGTCATCCTCATCTCCCTCCTTCCGCCGAACCTCGCGATCGGCGGGTTCGCCATCGCCGGCTGGGCGTACCTCGTTATGATGGCGTACCTCGTGCTCGCGATCGGCGGCATGATCT
Organism: Microbacterium hydrocarbonoxydans; assembly: GCF_023715885.1. Lineage (GTDB taxonomy): Bacteria > Actinomycetota > Actinomycetes > Actinomycetales > Microbacteriaceae > Microbacterium > Microbacterium hydrocarbonoxydans_C. Next base: position 108,392 of record NZ_JAMBOY010000006.1, read on the forward strand.
TCCTTGCGATCCGGGTCAAGCGCAAGGTGTCCGCGAAGTTCGGGGCTGAGCGGATGGAACGCGGCCTCGGCTGGTACGCAGCCATGCGATCCTTGCAGATGCGGTTCATGCGCCTGCCGAAGGCTCAGGTCAAGCGGGGACAGTACCCCGCCTGACACGTCCGATTCGAAAGAGGGCCCCTGCCGAATTCGGTGGGGCCCTCTTCGTCTCGATCCGGTGCGGCAGCGGGCGTAGAGGCTCAGCCTCGCCGCAGCCGGAGCAGGCCGCGGTTGATCTCACGACCCCAGAAGGGTCCACGGTAGAGGAACGCGGTATAGCCCTGGACGAGTGTCGCGCCGGCGTCGAGACGCTCCTGGACGTCCTCCGGCGTCTCCACTCCTCCGACGGCGATCACACAGAAACCCGTCGGGACGGCCTCGCGCACGAGGCGCAGGACCTGCAGTGACCGCTCCTTGAGTGGCGCGCCGGAGAGCCCTCCCGCGCCCGCGGCCTCGACCGTCGCGTCATCGGTGAGGAGACCGTCGCGGCTGATCGTCGTGTTGTGCGCGATGATTCCCGCGAGCCCCTCGGCGACGGCCATTCCGGCGATCGCCGCGATCTCGTCGTCGGGCAGGTCGGGAGCGATCTTGACGAGCAGCGGGGTGGACCCTGACGCCTCCTTCACGGCGCGGAGCAGGGGGGCGAGCGTCTCGACCGCCTGCAGCCCGCGAAGGCCAGGAGTGTTCGGGGACGACACGTTGACCGCGAGGTAGTCGGCGAGCGGCGCGAGACGCCTCGCTGACGCGACGTAGTCCTCGGTCGCGTCCTCGACATCGACGACGCGGCTCTTGCCGATGTTGACTCCGATCACCGTGTCCGGAGCTCCACGCCGCAGACGAGCGAGGCGCCGCGCGGCGGCATCCGCTCCCCTGTTGTTGAAACCCATACGGTTGATGACGGCCCGGTCCGCCACGAGGCGGAAGAGGCGCGGCTTCGGATTGCCCTCCTGCGGGATGGCGGTCACCGTGCCGACCTCGACGTGGCCGAATCCCAGAGCCGCGAGTCCGCGCACGCCGACGGCGTTCTTGTCGAACCCCGCGGCGACGCCGAACGGCGACGGGAACGTGATTCCGAGCGCGTCGACCCGGAGTGACGGGTCCGGCTTCGTGAGCGCGCGGGTGACGCCGGAGAACGGCGGCACTCCGAGCACGCGGATCACCGCCATGCCGGCGTGATGGGCGAACTCGGGGTCGAAGCGCGACAGGACGGCGCGGAAGAGCAGCGGATACATCCCTGCCAGGTTACCGGTCGACCGGCTCCCTCTTCGCGTGGTCGGCCCTGAGGTCGGTGATGGCGGTCTCGAAATCGTCGAGGGAGTCGAAGGCCTGGTACACGCTGGCGAACCGCAGGTAGGCGACCTCGTCGAGGTCCCGTAGCGGGCCCAGGATGGCGAGGCCGATCTCATTGGTGTCCAACTGCGAGACTCCCGTCTGCCGGACGGCCTCCTCGACGCGCTGCGCGAGGATCGCCAGATCGGCCTCGGTGACGGGGCGGCCCTGGCACGCCTTGCGGACACCCGAGATGACCTTCTCGCGACTGAAAGGCTCCATCACGCCGGAGCGCTTGATGACGTTGAGGCTCGCCGTCTCGGTCGTCGTGAAGCGTCCCCCGCATTCGGGACACTGACGCCGACGGCGGATGGAGAGTCCGTCGTCGCTGGTGCGCGAATCGATCACACGCGAGTCGGGGTGACGGCAGAAGGGGCAGTGCATCTGACCGATCCTACGCGGTGAACCGCGCCTCGATCGCCTCACCGTGCGCGGGCAGCACTTCGGTGTTCGCGAGCGCGACGACGCCCGCACGCACGACCGCGAGAGCATCGCGGTCGTAGGTGATGACCTGCTGCGGACGGAGGAACGTGTACGCCCCGAGTCCCGGCGCGTAGCGCGCCTGACCGCCCGTCGGGAGCACATGGTTGCTGCCCGCCATGTAGTCGCCCAGGCTCACCGGGGTCTGATCGCCGACGAACACGGCGCCCGCGCTGGTGAACGAGTCCGACGCCGACTCGGCATCCGTCAGGTGCAGCTCGAGGTGCTCCGGAGCGTAGGCGTTGCTGAACGCAGTCGCCATCGCGAGGTCGTCGACCAGGACGATCGCCGATTGCGGACCGGACAGGGCTGCGGCGACCCTCGCCGCGTGGCGGGTCGCTGCCGCCTGCCTCTCGACCTCCTGCGCCACCGCGCCGGCGAGCTGCTCGGAGTGGGTGACGAGGACCGCCGACGCCTGCTCGTCGTGCTCGGCCTGGCTGATGAGATCGGCGGCGATGAGGCGCGCGTCCGCCTCGGCGTCGGCCACCACGAGGATCTCGGTGGCACCTGCCTCCGAGTCGGTGCCGACGACTCCGGCGACCGCGCGCTTCGCGGATGCGACGTAGTTGTTCCCGGGGCCCGACACGACATCGACCGGGTCGAGCCCGACACCGGCGACACCGTGCGCGAAGGCGCCGATCGCCCCCGCGCCGCCCATCGCGTAGACCTCGGTCACACCGAGGAGCCCCGCGGCGGCGAGGATCGTCGGGTGGATGCGGCCGTCCTGGTCGCTCTGGGGCGGCGACGCGAGCGCGATCTGCGCCACGCCCGCCACCTGGGCGGGGACGACGTTCATGATGACGCTCGACGGGTAGACCGCCTTGCCGCCGGGAATGTAGACGCCGACGCGCTGCACGGGCTGCCACCGCTGCGTGATCGTCGCCCCCGGCCCGATGCGCGTGACCCGGGGCGCCGGAACCTGAGCCTCCGAAGCCGTGCGGACCCGGCGGATCGCCTCTTCCAGGGCAGCCCGCACCTGGGGCTCGAGTCCCGCCAACGCCTCGTCGATGTGCGAGGCAGGCACTCGGAGGTCGTGCCCGGTGACGCGGTCGAACCGCTCTGCCTGCTCGCGGAGCGCCGCCTCACCGCGCTCGCGGACGTCATCGACGATTCGTGCGGCGGTATCGAGAGCCTCGGCTCTCGCTTGAGCAGCCCGGGGTACGGCTGCGAGCATGTCTGCGGGCGAGAGCTCGCGCCCCCGCAGATCGATCGTGCGCAAGGTCAGCCCTTCGTGATGTCAGCGATGTCGTGCAGATACCCGATCCGTCCGTCGTCATGGCGCACGACATAGGCACCGCCGCGGTCCTCGATCACGAGCGCCCACGCCGACGGGCCGATGCGGAAGATCGGCTCGCCCAGCTCGTCGTGCACATCGCGCTCGGTCGGCGCGAGGATCCAGAACGGCTGCGCGGCCGGGGCGGGGTCACGCGGGTTGGTCGCATCGAGGTCGGCCTCGTCGATCGCCGAGAACGCGTGTGTCTGCGGTGCCGCATCGACGTCCTGCGCGCGGGCTCCAAGCATCGCCTCGATGCTGCCGGTGTCCGACACCACTTCGGGTTCGCGCTCCCACGAGCTGCGGGAGTAGGACGGGGTGTAGGTCTCGTCGCTGGTCGCCTGCTCGGTACCGGTTCCCCCGCCCGAGGCGTGCGACGACAGCGGGACCTGCTCGGCCACGTCGAGTCGCGCGACCTCGTCTGTCGCCTGCTGCCCGGTCAGCTCGGTGTCGAGCCCGCTCGCGGGAACGGTGACCTGTGTGTTCGGCGCGAGGTAAGGGGCGGGAGCGTACCCAGCAGGCGTCGCCGTCTCGTCTGAGCCGGTGGCAGACGTCGCTGCAGCCGGCGGCTCGGGCCGCTCCGGCCGCGGACGTGCGATGACCGGACGGACCGGATTCGCGTTGCGGTGAGCGAGGGTCACCAGGCGGCCGCGGAAGTCCTCCTTGATCCCCGGGATCAGCGGGGCGAACACCGTGAGCGCGACGAGGGCGAGCGCGACGATGAACTGCACCCAGGGGACCCAGACGACCGCGTCGACGTCGGCGCGGATGACGAGCGCGACGTAGTCCCAGAGAACCTGCGCCCACCAGACGGCCGCGACGGAGAAGGCCACGGAGGCGAACTGGTCGATGCCGAGCGACCCGACACGACGGATGCCGTCGGGCGACAGGCGCCGGAGCACGAGGAGGAAGACGGCGACGGTCGGGACGCCGATCGGCAGGATCCACGAGATCCCCTGCGCCCAGAGGGCTGGCGACCAGCCGAGCGGGAAGAAAGACAGAACGAACAGAACGAGCCAGGCGCCCACGATGATCAGCTCCCGAAGGGTGAATCCGAGGATGCCGTATTCGGGTGTGACCTCCTCGTCGTACAGTACGCCGTCGTCGTCGGAGAAGTCCTCGTCGGCCGGGGAGAAAGCGGGTGCCGACGTCGCATCATCGGCGGGATCACTGTTCAGGAAGGGGGATTCCGCGCTCATGGGTGGTCCTTTCGTCACGGTGCGGAGTTCGGACGCCTCGCACCCAACGGGTCATGATCCTACCCGGTGCCCCGGGGAGGCGTGCAGGGAGAGACGCCCGATGACAGGTCGTCAGCCCAGGCAGGTCGGTCCGAGCAGCGACTTGAGGTCGCCGAAGAGATCGGCCGAGACCTTCACCGGCATCGGCACGTCGAACACCTTCGCCGTACCCCCGCGATGAACCCGTAGCACGACCTCGGTGTCGCCGTTATGCCGTCGCAGCACGTCGGCGAGCTCCTGCATGACCCGCTCTGTCGCACGCTGCTCGGCGAGCACGAGCGACAGTGGACCGGCAGCATCGAACGATCCCACGTCGGGAGCGAACGCCGACTGGGCATGCAGGTTCAAGCCGTCGTCTCGCCGCGACACCCGGCCGCGGACCGCGAGGATGGAGTCCTGCTGAAGGGTGTGCTGGAACTCGGTGTAGGTCTTCCCCATGAACATGACCGTCACCTCGCCGTTGAAGTCCTCGATCGTGATCATGCCGTAGGGGTTGCCGCTGGCCTTGGCCACGCGGTGCTGCACGCTCGTGACGAGCCCCGCCACCGTGACCTGGTCTCCGTCTTGAAGATCCTCCGAGTTGTTGAGGTCGTGGATCGAGATGGAGGCATGCTTGGCGAGCGGTACTTCGAGGCCGGCGAGCGGGTGATCGGAGACGTACAGCCCGAGCATCTCCCTCTCGAAGGCGAGCTTGTCCTTCTTGATCCACTCGGGACGCGCCGGGACCTTCGCGGGCGCCGCTTCCTCCATGCCGTCGTAGAGACTGTCGAAGTCGAAGCCGATGGCTCCCTGAGCCTCGTTGCGCTTCCGGTCGACGGCCGCCTCGACGGCATCCTCGTGTATCTCCATGAGCGCACGACGGGTGTCGCCCATGGAGTCGAACGCGCCGGCCTTGATGAGCGACTCGACCGTCCGCTTGTTCGAGACGTGCAGGGGGACCTTGTCGAGGAAGTGGTGGAACGAGGTGAAGCGCTCGTCCTTACGCGCTTGCACGATTCCGTCGACCACGTTGCTGCCGACGTTGCGGACGGCTCCCAGTCCGAAGCGGATGTCATCTCCGACGGCGGCGAAGAAGTTGATCGATTCGGAGACGTCGGGCGGCAGGACCTTGATTCCCATCCGTCGGCACTCGTTGAGGTACAGCGCCATCTTGTCCTTGGAGTCGCCCACGCTGGTGAGCAGCGCGGCCATGTACTCGGCGGGATAGTGCGCTTTGAGGTAGGCCGTCCAGTACGACACGACCCCGTACGCCGCGGAGTGGGCTTTGTTGAAGGCGTAGTCCGAGAAGGGCAGCAGGATCTCCCAGAGCGCGTTCACGGCTCCGTCGGAGTATCCGTTGGCGTGCATGCCGGCCTGGAAGCCCTCGAACTGCTTGTCGAGCTCGGACTTCTTCTTCTTGCCCATGGCACGCCGCAGGATGTCTGCTTGGCCGAGAGAGAACCCGGCCACGCGCTGGGCGATGGCCATGACCTGCTCCTGGTAGATGATGAGACCGTAGGACTCTTCAAGGATGTCGGCCAGGGACTCCGTGAACTCCGGGTGGATCGGCGTGATCGGCTGCATGCCGTTCTTGCGCAGCGCGTAGTTGGTATGGGAGTTCGCCCCCATGGGACCCGGGCGGTACAGCGCGATGAGGGCCGAGATGTCACCGAAGTTGTCGGGCTTCATCAGTCGCATGAGAGAGCGCATCGGCCCGCCGTCGAGCTGGAACACGCCGAGGGAGTCGCCGCGGGCGAGAAGGTCGTAGGCTCCGCGGTCGTCGAGCGCGAGGTGCTCGAGATCGAGCTCCTCGCCACGGTTGGTGCGGATGTTGTCGAGCGCGTCGGAGATGATCGTGAGGTTGCGGAGCCCCAGGAAGTCCATCTTGATGAGACCGAGCGACTCGCACGACGGGTAGTCGAACTGCGTGACGATCTGGCCGTCCTGCTCGCGGCGCATGATGGGGATGATGTCGAGCAACGGCTCGGACGACATGATCACGCCGGCGGCGTGCACGCCCCACTGACGCTTGAGTCCCTCGAGTCCGAGCGCCCGGTCGAAGACGGTCTTCGCCTCGGGGTCGGTCTCGATGAGGGCGCGGAACTCGCTCGCCTCCTTGTAGCGCGGGTGCGCGGAGTCGAACATGCCGCCGAGCTCCATGTCCTTGCCCATGACGGGCGGCGGCATGGCCTTCGTGAGGCGCTCCCCCATGCTGAACGGGAACCCGAGAACACGTCCGGCGTCTTTGAGGGCTTGCTTGGACTTGATCGTGCCGTACGTGACGATCTGGGCGACGCGCTCCGAGCCGTACTTCCTCGTCACGTACTCGATGACCTCGCCGCGGCGACGGTCGTCGAAGTCGACGTCGAAGTCGGGCATGGAGACGCGATCGGGGTTGAGGAAGCGCTCGAAGATGAGACCGTGCTCGAGCGGGTCGAGGTCGGTGATCTTCATGGCGTACGCGACCATGGAGCCCGCCCCGGATCCGCGGCCGGGACCGACGCGGATGCCGTTGTCCTTGGCCCAGTTGATGAAGTCGGCGACGACGAGGAAGTACCCGGGGAACCCCATCTGCAGGATGATGCCCGTCTCGTACTCCGCCTGCTTGCGCACCTTGTCGGGGATGCCGTTGGGATAGCGGTAGTGCAGGCCGGCCTCGACCTCCTTGATCAGCCAGCTGTCCTCGGTCTCACCGTCCGGAACCGGGAACCGCGGCATGTAGTTCGCGGAGGTGTTGAACTCGACCTCGCAGCGCTCGGCGATGAGGAGGGTGTTGTCGCAGGCCTCGGGGTGGTCGCGGAAGAGCTGCCGCATCTCGGCGGCGGTCTTGATGTAGTACCCGTCGCCGTCGAACTTGAAGCGGTTCGGATCGTCGAGCGTCGAGCCCGACTGCACGCAGAGCAGCGCCTCGTGCGCATCGGCCTCGTGCTGGTGCGTGTAGTGCGAGTCGTTCGTTCCCACCAGCGGGATGCCCAGATCCTTCGCGAGCCGGATCAGGTCGGTCATGACGCGTCGCTCGATGGAGAGCCCGTGATCCATGATCTCGGCGAAGTAGTTCTCCTTGCCGAACAGGTCCTGGAACTCCGCGGCCGCCGCGCGCGCCGCGTCGTACTGCCCGAGCCGCAGTCGGGTCTGGATCTCGCCCGACGGGCATCCCGTGGTGGCGATCAGCCCCTTGCCGTAGGTCTGCAGCAGCTCGCGGTCCATGCGGGGCTTGAAGTAGTAGCCCTCCATGCTCGACAGTGAGCTGAGCCGGAACAGGTTGTGCATGCCCTGCGTGCTCTCGCTCCACATGGTCATGTGGGTGTACGCGCCGGATCCCGAGACGTCGTCGCTCTTCTGGTCGGGCGAGCCCCACTGCACGCGCGACTTGTCGCTGCGGTGGGTCCCCGGCGTCACGTAGGCCTCGAGGCCCACGATGGGCTTGATGCCCGCGGCCTTCGCCGCCTTGTAGAACTCGAACGCCGCGAAGGTGTTGCCGTGGTCGGTGACGGCGATCGCCGGCATCCCGTAATCGGCGGCTGCCTGCGTCATCGAGGCGATCTTCGCCGCACCGTCCAACATCGAGTACTCGCTGTGCACATGGAGGTGGACGAAGGAGTCGGATGCCATGGTTCGAGTCTACTTTCGGCGTCCGACATCGGGATCGCGTCGCGAGCCGCGCCGACCCACTCAGGGGAGCGCGCTGACGACAGGCTCCGAGTAGGTTGTGCGGATATCCGGGACGTCGACCGGCACGACGCCGCTTTCGCCGAGTTCCGAGGTGTGGGTTGTGCTTGTGACGATACCCGTCTTCATGTTCACAGTTACGGTGAACCTCGTGGTCGACTCGCCGCCGTCCCACGCCAGCGCGGAGTCGAAGGTGATGGTCCGCTGGCCACCCTGCAGTTCGCCAACGGTGGAACCCGGGAGAGTGCCGAGCGCACGATAGATCGCAGCCCGCGCTTCGGAGGGTCCGGCATTCTGCGCGAGCAGCCTGATCATCACCCAGCCCACCTTTCCATCCACCCAACCCGGTGCATCGTCTCCGAGGTGCGAGCGTATCCATTCGACCATCGCCGCGGACTCCAGCGGCATGGCTGAGTAGAACTGCGCGAGGTCGGACACTCCTTCGACGTCCAACGGTGGACTGAGTGGGCTCCAGAAGGACATCGGCGAGTCGAACCCGAGTCGCCCGACCTGCTGGCGCCCCCGCTCTTCGGCAACACTGGTGTCACCGAAAGACGCACCGAGGTCTGCGGGCTCGGTCTCGGTGTACACGTCCTGAGAGAGGTCAGCCGGGGTGTAGCTCGTTCCCGATATCCGCATCGTCCAAGCGCTCGTGGCGGTGGTGCGGATGACGCCCATTCCCGGTTCGCTCTCGCCGACGCTCTCGTTGAACAGATATAGCTCCTCCGTCGTCCATTCCTGGCGCAGATACTGTCCGGGTGCGAGGGCGGGTGCCTGATAGGACTCCGCGGCCGTCGCCGCGCCTCGCAGAACTTGTGCCGCGGTCTCCGGTGTGGGTGTGGGCATCGGGAGCGGTGAGGACGCAGGCACAGGCAGCGCGCCCGAGTCCCTGGCGGGCACCGCCTCCACCCGAGGGTCCGGCGTCGTGAGCTGACCGACCACCATGACCGTTGCAGTCGCCGCCGCGACCCCCGCGACGGCTCCCGCGATGAGGAACATCGGCCGGCGACTCACGCGCTTGCGCGCGGTCATCATGCCTGCGTCGATGCCCTCGAGAAGTCGGGCTCGCGCCCCGGCGATCCGCTCGTCGGTGATGCTCACCCCCGTGTTGACCTCACGCACGCGCTCGAAAACGTCCATCGACTTCTCCTTCCTTCTGCTTCACGATTCGGGTGCGACTGGCGCCGCGATGCGGATCCAACCGGGTGCGCACGCGGTTGATGCGGGAGCGCACCGTGCCCACCGGAACGCCGAGGGCCGCGGCGACCTCCTCGTACGTCAGGTCCCCCCAGGCGTACAGCAGGAGCGTCTCCCGATCCTTCGCCGACAGCGATGCGATCCGCGGGGCGAGCTCGCGGGTCGAGATCTCGGCATCCAGCCGGGCGATCGTGGTCTCCAGGTCGTCGTGCGAGATGTGCTCGTCACGCTGGGCAGACTCGATACTGGACCGGAGGTGCTTGGCCTCCGTGGACCGATGCTTCCTGATCAGACGGGAGGCGATCCCGAACAGCCACGGCAGCGCGGTGTCCCATGTCGTATCGAATGCCGTGCGGCGCGCGAAGGCGACGAGGAACGTCTCGCTCAGGATGTCCTCTCCGGCATCCGCTCCGAGGCGTCGAGCGGCGTACCGTGCTATCACTCCGGCATGTCTGTCGAAGAGTTCCGCGAACGCTCGGGGTGCCCCGAGCGACCGCTGAATGATCTCGCTGTCTGTGCTCACACTATGTATTGCCTCAGAAGGAGAAAGTGGTTCATTAAATCTCCAATCTCCTCGAACGGGTTGCGCTCAGCTCAGATCGAGCCGCATCAGGACGCGGGGGAATCCGTCCAGTACCGAGCCCGTCTCGGCCGCCTTCTCGAACCCGGCGGCTTCGAAGAGCGCGCGCGTCCCGACGTACGCCATCGTGAGGTCGACCTTCTCGCCACGGTTGTCGACCGGATACCCTTCGACGGCTGGCGCACCGCGATCGCGCGCGTAAGCGACGGCACCGTCGATCAGCGCGTGCGAGATGCCCTGCTTCCGGTATCCCGGACGCACCCGGAAGCACCAGAGCGACCAGACGTCGAGATCATCGACGTGCGGGATCAGCCGGTTGCGGGCGAAACTCGTGTCCCGCCTCGGATGCAGCGCCGCCCAGCCGACGGGCTCGTCTTCGAGGTAGGCGATCACGCCGGGCGGCGGGTCCCGGTGGCACAGCTCGCGCACGCGCGCCGCCCTCGCCGGACCCCTGAGTGACTGGTTCTCGACGCTGCCGATGCGGTAGCTCAGGCAGAAGCACACGTTCGATGTGGGCTTCTTGGGTCCGACGAGCGTGGTCACATCCTCGAACACGGTCGCCGGTCGCACCTGGATGCTCATGTGCCCAGTGTGGTGTACACCGACGACATCGCGATGGCTAGTCGGCGCGCAGCACGTCGAGAGCGTGCCGGAAGTCGGCGGGGTACGCGGACTCGAACTGCACCCACTCCCCCGTGGTCGGGTGCGTGAAGGCGAGCTGGTGCGCATGCAGCCATTGGCGGGTGAGGCCCAGGCGCGCGGAGAGGGTCGGGTCGGCTCCGTACAGCGGATCGCCCACGCACGGATGCCGGTGAGCGGCCATGTGCACGCGGATCTGATGCGTGCGCCCCGTCTCGAGGTGGATCTCGAGCAGTGAAGCGCCCGGGAACGCCTCGAGGGTCTCGTAGTGGGTCACCGACGGTTTACCGTCGGGGACGACGGCGAACTTCCAGGAGTGATTCGGATGCCGTCCGATCGGCGCGTCGATCGTGCCGACCAGCGGGTCGGGATGCCCCTGTACCACCGCGTGATAGATCTTCTCGACGGTGCGTTCCTTGAAGGCACGTTTGAGGGCCGTGTAGGCGGCCTCCGTCTTCGCGACCACCATGAGACCGCTGGTTCCGACGTCGAGCCGGTGCACGACGCCCTGCCGCTCCGGAGCGCCGCTGGTCGCCACCCTGAACCCGGCCGCCGCCAGGGCGCCGACCACGGTCGGACCGTCCCAGCCGAGCGAAGGATGGGCGGCGACGCCGGTCGGCTTGTCGACCACGACGATGTCGTCGTCGTCGTGGACGATGCCGAGCTCGGGGACCGCGATCGGTACGATGCGCGGCTCTTCCTTCGGCTGCCATTCAACCTCGAGCCAGCCACCGCCGCGAAGACGGTCCGACTTGTCGAGGGTGGTGCCGTCGAGACGCACCCCGCCCGCCGCGGCCACATCGGCCGCGAACGTGCGGGAGAACCCCAGCATCTTGGCCAGCGCCGCGTCGACGCGCACTCCATCCAGCCCGTCGGGGACGGGAAGGGTCCGGAACTCCACGATCAGCGCCCGTCGGCAGTCGCGGGGCCGGAGGAAGACCCCGCCGCGTCGCTAGCCGAATCATCGGAGTCGGCCCTGTCGTGTACGACCGCCTCAGCCACAGCCACGGCCTCCGCTTCTTCGTCGGTCTCGACGACCGCGTGGTCGCGCTCGCGCGAGCCGTCGAATCGCAGACCGAACACGACGAGCAGCGCGACGGAGATCATGCCCGTGACGATGAAGATGTCGGCGACGTTGAAGATCGCCGGCATCATCCACGGCATCGAGATCATGTCGACCACATGCCCCATGGGGAAGCCGGGGTCGCGGAAGAGCCGGTCGGTGAGGTTGCCGAGCACGCCGCCCAGGAGCCCGCCCAGCACCACGGCCCAGAGGCGCGAGCGGAGGCCGAAGGCCTTCCACACGATCACGCCGGCGACCACCGCGAGGGCGATCGTGAAGATCCAGGTGACGTCCGAGCCCAGCGAGAATGCGGCACCGGGATTGCGGACGTAGTACAGCTGAAGGAACTCACCGAGCACGGGCACCGGCTCCTGCAGGGGCAGGTTCTCGATGGTGAGGTACTTCACAAACTGATCGGCGGCCAGCACGACGGCTGCGAGAATCGCAACGATCGCGCCGGCCGCCGACCGACGAAGAGGACGGCGTCCTGGCAAGAGGACGACCTACAGTCCGATCGCGGAGACCGGGGTCGAGTCCGTCGACGCCGACTTCTCGTCGAGGTCACGGAGCTGACCCTCGATGTAGCCGCGCAGCTGCGAACGGTAGTCGCGCTCGAAGTTGCGGAGCTCGGTGATGCGGGCTTCGAGCGTGTTGCGCTCGCGCTCGAGGCGTGCGGACTCCTCGCGCTGCTTGGCCTCGGCCTCAGAGCGGATGCGGTTGACCTCGCCCTCCGCTTCGGCGATGAGCTGGGCGCGCTTGGCCTCACCCTCGGCGACGTGCTCGTCGTGCAGGCGCTGCGCGAGCTCGATGATGCCGGCGGTGGCGGTCGCAGAGCCCGAGGGAGCCGGCTCGGCGGGCGTCTCGACGGGCGCCGGAGCAGCGGGCGCTTCGGCAGCAGGAGCGGGAGCGGCGGCCGGGGCGGCACCCGACTCGTACGCGGCCAGCTTCGCCTTCAGCTCGGCGTTCTCCTCGAGGGCCTTGCGCCACTCGATGACGATCTCGTCGAGGAAGTCGTCGACCTCGTCCGGGTCGAAGCCGTCCTTGAAGCGGACGTGCTGGAACTGCTTGGTGACGACGTCATCCGGGGTAAGTGCCATGGTGGCTCCTTCGATGAGTTCGGTTGCCAGTTTCGAGAATGGCGCGGTCGTGATGTGGCGCGAACCCGGGGCGCGCACCTGGGAGCCAAGCATAGTCCCCGAGTCTGTCCGCCGCGATGCCGCGACACCCGACCCTGGGGAACTCGCCCGGTGTCAGCGGAAGATGCCCACGATGTTCATGAGGATCAGCACGATCAGGATGGTCAGCGAGAATCCGAAGTCCAGAGACAGCGAGCCGATCCGCAGCGGGGGGATGATCCGCCGGAAGAACCGGATGGGCGGATCGGTGATCGTGTAGACGATCTCTGCGGCGACGAGTCCGGCGCCCTTGGGACGCCACTCGCGGTTGAACATCGGGATGTAGTCGAGGATCAACCGCGCGAAGAGGACGAGCAGGTACAGCAGCAGCGCCGTGTGGACGATGCTCGCGAAGACGGAGACGAGCCCCACGGGTTACGACTGGTCGAAGCCCGCGGACTCCGCGTCCGCGTGCGCGATGCCCCCGTGACCCGAGATGTTGATGTTCTCCGGCGAGAGGAGGAACACCTTCGAGGTCACGCGCTCGATGCGGCCGTAGAGGCCCAGCGAGAGACCGGAGGCGAAGTCGATCAGCCGGCGGGCGTCCGCATCGCTCATCTGCGAGAGGTTGATGATGACCGGCACGCCCTCGCGGAAGCTCTCGGCGATGAGCTGCGCATCGCGGTACTGCTTGGGGTGCACGGTGAGAATCTCGTTCACTGCCCCTCCTGCGGGCTGTCGCACCGCGACGGGACGACGCAGCGGGGTGATCGGGGCGGGGGCCGGCTCGTCGCGTTCGCGGTCACGCTCTCGGTGGGCACGGGCCGGGGCCTGCTGCTCCTCCTCGTAGACCTCTTCCTCGTCGGCGAGGCCGAGATACACCATGGTCTTCTTCAGCGGGTTACCCATCGTGTCCTCCGGTTCGAACGTGTCGGGCTGGTCTTGCTTAGAGGTTAACCCCGGTCGGGGCGGGGTCCTGTGATTGCGGAGCCGATCCGAAGGTGTGTCGCACCCGCAGAGATCGCCTCGACGAAGTCGCCGGTCATCCCGGCGGAGATCCACGCAGCTGAAGGGTCGACTGTCCGGACATCGTCGGAGATCGCACGCAGCCGCGCGAAGGCCGGGGCAGGGTCCTCGTCCAGGGGCGCAACGGCCATGACCCCGCGCAATCGCAGGGTGGGCAGGGAGAGCACGTGCTCCGCCAGCGCGCGCGCCGCATCGGGCGCGACGCCGCCGCGCCCGGGGTCGTCTGTGAGATTCACCTGGACCAGGACGTCGAGGATGCCGTCATCCTCCGCCGCCCCGTGCAGCGCGTCGGCGAGGCGCTCGCGGTCGACGGAGTGCACAGCATCCGCGCTCCGTCTGATCGCGGCCGCCTTGTTGGTCTGCGCCTGTCCGATGAAGTGCCACCGGACGCCGACACCCTCGAGCTCGGCCGTCTTCGCAGAGAGTTCCTGTTGCCGATTCTCCCCCACATCAGTCACGCCGAGAGACGCAAGCTCCCGAACGAGCGGTGCGGGGTGGAACTTGGTGACGACGATCCGCGTGATCTCCTGCGGGTCGCGGCCGGCCAGGCGCGCGGCGTCGGCGATCCGCTCATCGATCGCCGACAGCCGTGCCGCCAGGTCGGTCACTTCAGGAATTCGGGGATGTCGATGTCGTCGTCTGCGAACGCCGGCTCGATGCTCGTCGCGGTGACGCGCTGCGGAGCCGGCTCGTTCTTCTCGGCCTGCTCGGATGCGGCGGGCGCGCTCTCCTCGTCCTTCGAGAGCGTCACCTCGGGCAGCGTGCTGGCCGCAGCCGGCCGCGTGACCACCATCGGGTCGAGGCGCAGCGAGGGCTCGCCACCGTCGAATCCGGCCGCGATCACCGTGACGCGCACCTCGTCGCCGAGGGTGTCGTCGATGACCGTACCGAAGATGATGTTCGCCTCGGGGTGCGCGGCCTCCTTGACGAGGTCGGCGGCGTCGTGGATCTCGAAGATGCCGAGGTTCGACCCACCCTGGATCGACAGCAGCACACCGTGCGCTCCCTCGATGCTCGCCTCGAGCAGCGGGGACTCGACCGCGAGCTCGGCGGCCTTGATCGCCCGATCAGCGCCCCGCGCGGATCCGATGCCCATGAGCGCGGAACCCGCACCCTGCATGACGGACTTCACGTCGGCGAAGTCGAGGTTGATGAGACCGGGGGTCGTGATGAGGTCTGTGATGCCCTGCACACCGGCGAGGAGCACCTGGTCGGCCGTGGCGAACGCCTCGATCATCGAGATGCCGCGGTCGCTGATCTCCAGCAGTCGGTCATTCGGCACCACGATGAGGGTGTCGACCTCTTCCTTGAGCTTGGAGACACCGGCCTCGGCCTGGCTCTGGCGACGACGACCCTCGAAGGAGAACGGCTTGGTGACGACACCGATGGTCAGAGCGCCGATCGACTTCGCGATACGGGCGACCACGGGGGCGCCGCCGGTGCCGGTGCCGCCTCCCTCACCCGCGGTGACGAAGACCATGTCGGCACCGGTGAGCGCCTGCTCGATCTCCTCGGCGTGGTCCTCGGCGGCGCGACGGCCAACCTCGGGGTCGGCGCCGGCACCGAGTCCGCGCGTGAGCTCGCGGCCCACGTCGAGCTTGACGTCCGCGTCGCTCATGAGGAGCGCCTGGGCGTCGGTGTTCACGGCGATGAACTCGACTCCGCGGAGACCGAGTTCGATCATGCGGTTGACGGCGTTGACGCCGCCACCGCCGACGCCGACGACCTTGATCACGGCGAGGTAGTTCTGGTTCTGGCTCATGGCCGGCCTCCGAATAATCGAGCCTGTTCGATGGAGAGCCACCCCCGCCGGTTGAACCTTAAACCTCAACTAGAGGTGTAAAGTATTTCCCGGCAATGGTTTCTCTTGTTCGAAGGTAAGCGCCGCATGGGTGCGCGCGCGCAGCGACACGGGCGTGTCGTGTGTTTGCCGCGCGAACTCAGCCCACGACGACCGCGTGCGGCGAGGTCACGTCGATCGACGACGCCCCCGGCACGGAGAGCAGCGTCTTCGCGAGGACCTCGCTCTTCAGAGGCGAGTTCTCGGAGTTGCCCCACACGATCGTCAAGCCTGTGCTCAGCGTCAGAGTGACGTCGTCGGGCGTCGTCGCCGTGACGTCGGTGAGCGCCGCCCGCAGATCCGCCGGGACCGAGCGCACCACGAGCCCCGCAGACTCGAACGTGGCGGAGTCGGTGCCTCCGGTGATGTTGAGGATCGGCTGACCCGCCGGCTGGTCGGAGGTCGTCGACAGCGCGACGCCCGCGGCATCCACCAGCGTGTACCCCGCGTCGGAGCGCATGACTCCGACGGGAGTGCGCTCGACGATGCGCACCGTGAGGTCGTGCGGCGGTTTCGCCTCGAGCGCGTAGGTCTCTATGAGCGGGAACGCGAGCAGCGATGCCTTGACCTCGCTCGAATCCACGAGCGCGAGCGGGGTGCCCAGCTGATCCGCGAGCGCGGCCTCGAGGCTGGCGGGGTCGAGCGTCGTCGCGCCGACCACGGTGATCTTCTCGACGGCGAACAGCGGACTGTACGCCGCGGCGACGCTCCCGCCCACGACCAGCACAGCGGCCCCGACCACGCTCAGCCAGACGATCCTGCGGCGACGGGACCGCTGCGTGAACCGCCGGATCTCCGCACGAAGCGCCTTCCGCCGCGCTCGCGCGGCACGCCAGACGTCACGCGCAGACATCTCCCGGTCGTCATCGACGGCCTCCGTCAGAGGGATCTCCGAGATCGTCCCCGGTGCCGCTCCGCCTCGTTCGACGACGCCCTGTCCGGCCGCGGTGTTCGGGCGACGTCGCGCGGGCGCGTTCTCCGCGGATTCACCGGCAGGCGTCGGGAGCGGGGGCGGGCGGCGCATGCGCTACGCCTCGGTGGTCCGCAGCGACTCGAGCACCTGCGGGATGATCTGGTAGACGTTGCCGCACCCCAGCGTGATCACGTAATCGCCCTCTCGGGCGACGGATGCGGTGTAGTCGGCAGCCTGCTGCCAGTCGGCGACGTAGTGCACATGGGACGGGTCGCGGAACGCGCCGCTCACCAGTTCGCCGGTGACCCCGGGGACCGGGTCCTCCCGGGCGCCGTACACGTCGAGCATCACCGTGTGATCGGCATACGTCTCGAGCACGTCGGCGAACTCGCGGAACATGTGCTGCGTGCGCGAGTAGGTGTGCGGCTGCTGGATCGCGATGATGCGTCCGTCACCGGAGATCGACCGCATCGCCTCGAGCGCCGCGCGCACCTCGGTGGGGTGGTGAGAGTAGTCGTCGAAGACCGCGACCCCTCGCTCGACGCCGTGCTTCTCGAGGCGTCGAACGGTGCCGGCGAAACCCTCGACGGCTCGCGCCGACTCCTCGAGTCCGAATCCCAGGGCTCGAAGCACGGCGACGGCACCCGCCGCATTCACGGCGTTGTGCACGCCCGGCACGGCCAACTGCAGGCGGACGCTCTCGTCGCCGTGCGTGAGGGTCGCGGCCACCGGGCCCGCGGCGACGATGTCGGTGATGCGGAGATCGGAGACCTCGGCCTGGCCGAAGGTCACGACGTTCGGGTGCGAGAGACCCGCACCCACGCGCAGCGCGCCCGCGTCGTCGCTCGAGATGACGACGGCCTCCGTCGCCGCGTCCGCGAAGCGCACGAACGCGTCGTGGAATGCCTCGTCCGATCCGTAGTGGTCGAGGTGGTCGGGGTCGACGTTGGTGATGAGGGCGACGGCGGTGTCGTAGAGCAGGAACGTGCCGTCCGACTCGTCGGCCTCGATCACGAACAGCTCGCCCGAGCCTGAGGCGCTCGAGACTCCGAGCTGCTCGATCACGCCACCGTTCACGAAGTTCGGGTCGGCGCCCAGCTCCTGGAGCGCCGTCACGATCATGCCGGTCGAGGTCGTCTTGCCGTGGGCTCCGGCGACCGACACGAGACGGCGGGAGCCGATCAGCCAGTGCAACGCCTGCGAGCGGTGGATGACGTGCAGGCCGCGCTCCTTCGCCGTGACGAACTCCGGGTTCTCGGGCCAGATCGCTCCGGTGTGCACGACCGTGTCGGCGTCGCCCAGATGTGCGGCGTCGTGTCCGACGTGGACGGTCGCCCCCGCGGCGGCCAGGGCGCGCAGGTTGTCGCTGTCGGCCCGGTCGCTGCCGGAGACGCGGATGCCCGCGTCGAGGAACATGCGCGCAAGGCCGCTCATGCCGGATCCGCCGATGCCGATGAAGTGCGCGGAGGAGATCGACTCGGGGATCGGGAGGGAGAGGTCAGGTCTGATCATGTCGGGTTCAGTCTACTTTTCGGGTCGGACGGAGCGGCGCAGTGCGACGCCGGTCACACGGAGGCGAGAGCGCGGTCGACGAGCGCGATGAGGTTCTCCGTGCCGCTGCGGGTCCCGACCGTCGACGCAGCCGCCGACATGGCGGCGAGGCGGTCGGGATCGCCCAGGAGCGGGACGACGATCCGTCGCACGGCGTCGCCGTCGAACGTCGCGTCGTCGAGGAGCTTCGCAGCGCCGGCGGCGACCGCGGTGGCGGCGTTCAGGCGTTGCTCTCCGTTGCCGACCGAGTACGGCACGTACAGAGCGGGGATGCCGAGGGCGCTGATCTCGCTGACGGTGGCGGCTCCGGAGCGCGACACGATGAGATCCGCCAGGGCGAACGCGAGGTCCATGCGGTCGACGTACCGCACGAGCGCGTAGCCGGGAACGCCGGGATCGGCGAGATCGCTGCGTTCACCCGTGACATGCAGCAGCTGCCACCCCGCCGCGAGCACATCGCCCCACGAATCGGCCAGAGCGTCGTTGAGGCGCTGGGCGCCGAGCGATCCGCCGAAGACGAGCAGCACGGGCCGCGACGCATCCAGTCCGAAATGCGCGGCCGCCTCGTCGCGCGCCGCTGCACGATCGAGCTCGATGACCTCTCGCCGCAGGGGCATTCCGACGACTTCGCCGCCGCGCAGCGGCGTGCCTGCGAAGGCCAGACCGGTCGCGGCGGCACGACGAGCGCCGAGCACGTTCGCGAGGCCGGGGCGCGCGTTCGCCTCGTGCACGACGAACGGGACCCGCTCGCGACGCGCGGCGACGTAGGCGGGCGCCGAGGCGTAGCCGCCGAATCCGACGACCACATCGACGCCGTGAGCGCGGATGTGGTCGCGCACCTGGGCGACCGCTCGACGGAACCGCAGCGGGAACCGCGCGGCCTGCGCGTCGGGACGCCGCGGGAACGGCACCTTGTCGACCACGAGGAGCTCGTAGCCGCGGGCGGGCACCAGTCGGGACTCCAGTCCCTCCGCCGTGCCGAGCACAAGCACCGCCGCGTCCGTGTCGCGGGACCGCAGGCCGTCGGCGACGGCGAGCAGAGGGTTGACGTGACCGGCGGTTCCCCCGCCGGCGAGAAGGTATGTGGTCACCGAGAGACCCTACCCCGCCCGGCCGAGGGCCCCCGTCCAGCCGAGGGCGCCCGCCCCGGCGAGCCTGCCCGCTCAGCAGCGCGCGTCTCAGCAGCGGGGATCGTCCTGGCGAAGGCGAGGAGCACGCCGCAGGCGATGAGCACGGCGAGCAGCGCCGTTCCTCCCTGCGACATGAAGGGCAGCGGCACGCCCATGACCGGGAACACCCCGATGACGACGCCGATGTTCAGGACGGCCTGGCCCGTGATCCACACCGTGACGCCGCCGGCGGCGATGCGGATGAACGGGTCGGCGGTCTTGCGGATGATGTGGAAGGCACCGACCGTGAACAGTGTGAAGAGCGCGAGCACGACCACGCAGCCGATGAGGCCGAGCTCCTCCCCCACGATCGCGAAGATGAAGTCGTTGCCCGCCGCGGGCAGCCAGCCGTACTTCTCCTGCGAGTTGCCGAGGCCGACGCCGAACACGCCGCCAGAGGCCATGCCCCAGATCCCGTGGATCGACTGGTAGCAGTCGCCGGTGTAGGCGGACATGTCCGAGCACGTCGCGGTGATGCGCCGCATCCGGTCGGGGCTGGTCACCGCAAGGGCGATCACCGAGGCGATGCCGAGCAGCACCGGGAGGATGAAGAGCCGTAGCTTCACTCCCGAGAAGAACAGGCAGCCCAGGAGGACGAGCACGAGCACCATGGCTGTACCGAGGTCCTTGCCGGCGAGGACGGTGCCGATCGCGAGCGCGCCGACGGGCACGACGGGGATGAAGACCTGGTGCCACGTGCCGAGCATCGTCTGCTTGCGCATCAGCACGTAGCCGATCCACAGCGCGAGCGCGAGCTTGAGGAACTCCGAGGGCTGCAGGGTGAAGCCGGCGATCTTGATCCAGTTCCGGTTTCCGCCGTCCTCGATGCCGAGGGGGGTGAAGACGAGCAGCTGCAGCGCGATCGCGCCGAACAGCGCCGGCCAAGCCATGCGCTTGAGGAAGCGGACCGGCATCCTCGAGATGAGGAACATCAACGGAACGCCGAGCACCGCGAACACGCCCTGCCGCAGAGCGCCATCCATCGGGTTCTCGCCTCGGGAGACGGCGGTGGCGCTCGTCGCGGACAGCACCATCACGAGCCCGAAGATCGTCAGCAGCAGCGCCGCAGAGGCGATCATGAGGAACTCGGTCGAGAGCGGGGTGAAGCGGCGACCGAGCGAGACGCGCGCCGCGAGGCCGCCCGAGGATCCCGACTCAGAGCGCGGGGGGCGTGCGACCTGTGTCATCGGCGCTCCCCCGGTCGATCCAGTCCTGCACCGCTTCGGCGAAGCGGCGGCCCCGATCCGCGTAGCTCGTGAACTGATCGAAGGATGCCGCCGCGGGAGCCAGCAGCACCGTGCCCTCGCCGTCGACGATCCCCGCAGCGATCTCCACCACGCGGTTCATGACCTCACCAGTCTCGCCAGCATCCACCTCGAACACGGGCACCGTCGGCGCGTGTCGCTCGAATGCCGTCACGACCTCGGAGCGCTCGACGCCGATGATGACTGCTGCGCGGGCGGACGCGCCGGCGGTGGCGACCAGGTCGGCGATGTCGACGCCCTTCAGGTCCCCGCCGACCACCCACACGGCTCCAGGGTATGCGCGCAGCGACGAGGCCGCGGCGTGCGGGTTCGTCGCCTTCGAATCGTCGACCCAGGTGATGCCGGCATGGCGGGCGACGACCTGGATGCGATGGGCATCGAGACGGAAGCTCTGGAGAGCGTCGTGGATCGCCTCGGGGGCGACGTCGAGCGACCGCGCGAGCGCACTCGCCGCGAGGATGTTCTGCACGATGTGCGGCGCGCTGAGCCCGGCGGTCTCGAGATCCGCGACGGTCGTGAGCTCGAGCGCGCTGCGTGCGCGATCGTCGAGGAACGCGCGATCGACCAGGAGTCCCTCGACGACGCCGAGATCGCTGGGTCCGGGGATGCCGAGATCGAAGCCGATAGCGCGCGCCCCCTCGACGACCTCGGCGTCCTCCACCATCAGACGGGTCGCCTCATCGCCCTTGTTGTACACGCAGGCGACGCGGGTGTTGCGGTAGACGAGCGCCTTCGCGTCGCGGTAGGCGCGGGCGCTGCCGTGCCAGACGAGGTGGTCGTCGGCGAGGTTCAGGCAGACGGAGGAATGCGGGTACAGCTCGCCCTCGGGCTCTGCGAGGCCGAGGTACCAGAGCTGATGACTCGACAGCTCGACGACCAGCACGTCGAAGCCGGAGGGGTCGCGCACGGCATCCAGCACCGGCACGCCGATGTTGCCGCACGGCGCCGCGCGCAGACCGCCCTCGACGAGCAGACTCGCGGTGAGCTGAGTGGTGGTGGTCTTGCCGTTCGTGCCCGTGATGAGCACCCAGTCGGCCGGGGTTCCGTCGGCGCGCACGACCTTGTCGCGAACCCGCCAGGCCAGTTCGACGTCGCCCCACAGGGCGATGCCCGATTCCTGCACCCAGCGGATGACGGGGTGCGAGGGCGCGAACCCTGGCGAGGCGATCACGACCTCCGCGTCGAAGTCGACGAGCGTCTGCGGCACGTCGCTCAGCGAACCGAGCTCCAGCCGCGCGCCGACGACGGGGACGAGCTTCGCGTACTCCTCATCCGCCGATTCGCTGAGCACGAGCACCTCGGCGCCGAGCTCCGTGAGGGTGTCGGCGACCGAGAACCCCGTCGTGGACAGGCCGAGCACCGCGACCCGGAGGCCGGCCCAGTCGGCGTTCCAACTGGTGAGCGACGCCAGCCGGGACTCAGTCGACACGGGTCAGCCATTCCACGTAGAAGAGGCCGACCGCGGACACGGCGAGGAGTCCGGCGATGATCCACATCCGCACCACGATCGTCACCTCGGACCACCCGCGCATCTCGAGATGGTGGTGGAAGGGGCTCATGAGGAAGAGCCGCTTGCCGCGGGTGATCTTGAAGTAGGCGCGCTGCAGGATGACGGAGCCCGAGGCGAGCACGAACACGCCGGCGATCACGAGCAGCAGCAGCTCCGTGCGCGTGAGGATCGCCATGGCGGTGATGACGCCGCCGATGGCCATCGAGCCGACGTCGCCCATGAAGACCTTGGCCTTGGGGGCGTTCCACCACAGGAAGCCGATGAGGCTGGCGGCGAAGGATGCGGCGACGATGGCGAGGCTGAACGGATCGCGCACCTCGTAGCATCCGCCGATCGCCGCCTTCTCGACCCCCTCGCCGACGCACGACTGCTTGAACTGCCAGAAGGCGATGAGGCTGTAGGCGCCGACGACGATCACGCCGGCCCCGGCGGCGAGGCCGTCGAGTCCGTCGGTGAGGTTCACGCTGTTCGAGGTCGCGACGCCGATGATCGAGATCCACAGCAGGTAGAGGACCCAGCCGACGACGACGGTGAACGCGAACAGGTTCAGCCACGGGATATCGCGGAAGAGCGAGATGGATCCCGAGGCGGGCGTCTGGTCGAACTTGTTCGGGAAGTTGAGGGCGACGATGCCGAACGGGATCATGACGATCAGCTGCCCGATGATCTTGCGCCATCCGGAGAGACCGAGGCTGCGCTGGCTGCGCACCTTCATGTAGTCGTCGATGAAGCCGACGGCGCCGAAGCCCACCATGAGCCAGATGACGAGGATCGCCGACAGCGCTGGTGTGCCTCCGCCGACGAGGACGCCGGTGAAGTATCCGACCATGGTGCCGGCGATGAAGATGACCCCGCCCATCGTCGGGGTGCCGCGCTTCGCCTCGTGGCTCGGATTCTCGAGCGCTTCGGGGGTGCGGATGACCTGACCCCATCCCCACTTGCGGAAGAGCCGGAGGAAGACGGGAGTCAGGAAGAGAGTGAAGGCGAGCGAGATGGCCGCCGCCATGATGAGTGACCTCACGAGAACAATTCTCCCAGACGATCACCGAGGTGCCGGAGCCCGACCGAATTGGAGGACTTCACGAGCACGCGGTCGCCGTCACGGAGCTCCTCGCGCAGATAGTCGAAAGCCGCGTCCTGATCGGGGAAGAAGACGGCTTCGCTGTCCCACGACCCTTCGCCGATCGCGGAGATGTAGAGGCGGCGCGCTTCCGGCCCGACCACCACGATGCGTTGGATGTTGAGACGCACGGCGAGCAGGCCGATGCGGTCGTGCTCTTCGCCGGCACTCTCGCCGAGCTCGCTCATCGCGCCGAGCACGGCCACCGTGCGCTCGTCGGGGCCGGTGATCTGCGCCAGCGTGCGCAGGGCTGCCGCCATCGAGTCGGGGCTCGCGTTGTAGGCGTCGTTGATGATGCGGACACGGTCGTTGCCGAGTGGCTGCATGCGCCAGCGCTCGGCGATCTCCACGGTCTCGAGTCGCTCGACGGCATCCGCCGTCGAGACGCCGAGTACCCCGGCGGCGGCGATGGCCGCGAGGGCGTTGTTGATGTGGTGCGCTCCGAGGACGCGGAGGTGCAGCGGCACCCGCGCCCCGGCTGCCTCGATCACACACGAGGTACCGGATGCCGTCACCTCGAGTCCCTCGGCCCGCACCTGCGCCGCAGTGCCCTGACCGAACCCGACGACGCTCATCCCCCGCGACTCGGCGAGCTCACGCATCGCCGCGACCCGTGGATCGTCGATGTTCAGCACGGCCGTTCCGGTCGGGGTGGCCGCCGCGACGAGTTCCGACTTCGCCTTCGCCGTGGCCTCGATGCCGCCGAAACCGCCGGCGTGCGCCAGCCCGACCATGAGCACGACGACGACGTCCGGTTCCACCAGCCCGGCGAGATGGGCGATGCTGCCGGGCGCGTCCGCTCCGAACTCGCTGACGAGGAAGCGCGTGTCGTACGTGACGCGCAGCATGGTGACCGGGGCGCCGACCTCGTTGTTGTACGAGTTGATGGGAGCCACGGTGGCTCCCTCGTCCGACAGGATCCGAGCGAGGAAGTTCTTGGTCGTGGTCTTGCCGTTCGATCCGGTGATGCCGACGATCTTCAGCGAACCGGCAGCACGGACCCGCGCGACGACTTCTCGGGCGAGGTCTGCCAGCGCGCGAACCGCGTCCGGAACGACGATCTGGGTGATCTCCACGTCGATCTGCCGCTCGACGATCGCGAGCGCGGCGCCGGACGCGAGAGCCGATCCGACGAAGTTGTGACCATCGGTCGCGGTGCCGGGCTTCGCGACGAAGATCGAGCCGGGACCCATGTTCCGCGAGTCGGTGTCGACGACGCCGTCCACCACGGTCTCGGCCGTGGCGGCTCCCGCGAGTCGCAGATCGCCCCCCAGGACGGCGGCGATCTCAGCTAGCGACAGGGCGATCATGACATCTCCAGGCGCGCGGCGCGCCGATCATTCGAACTTGGGAAGCAGTGCGTCCATCGGGGTGGAGGACGGCATCACGCGGTACGTCTTCATGGTCTGCGTCACCGCCTTCTGGAAGGCCGACGCGGTCGCCGCGGATGATGTAACTCTAGTCGGCTCATCGAGAGTCACGACGACGACGTACTGCGGATCGTCGACGGGCGCGAAACCCACCATGCTCGTGTAGTACACGCCCTGCTTGTAGCCGCCGTTGCCGTCCGGGATCTGCGCGGTACCGGTCTTGCTGGTCACGCGATAGCCGGGAACCTGGATGCGCTCGGCGTTCCCACCCTGCACCGCGACGTTCTCGAGCATCCGGGTGAGATCCGCCGCCGTCTGAGGCTGGATGATCTGCTCACGACTCGGTGCGTCGGGGGTGACCACCGAGCCGTCCGGCGCCGTGCACGACTCGACCAGCGAGAGGCCGATCTTCTCTCCGCCGTTCGCGATCGCCTGGTAGGCGCCCGCGAGCTGCGGAGCGGTCACGGTGAAGTACTGCCCGAAGGTCGTCGTGTACAGCGACTGGTTGTCCCACTGATCCGTGGGGTGCAGGAGGCCGGACGATTCGTCGGGGAAGCCGACGGTCGTCTCGCCGACGCCGAAGCGCTGCAGATAGTCGTGGCGCACATCGGGGCTCACCATGGTGCCGAACTTCGACAGTGCCACGTTCGACGAGTCGATGAGCGCGCCCGCGAGCGTGTACTGGAACGTCGGATGCACGAATGCGTCGTTGATCACGGCGCCGTTCGGGAACTTCTCCTTCGAGGATGCGGAGACGGTCGGACTCGTCATCGTGACGCCCCCGTTCTCCATGACGGCTGCCGCGGTCACGGCCTTGAAGGTCGATCCCGGCTCGAACGGGTAGGTGAAGAGCTTGCTGCCCCAGGTGTCCGAGCTCGAGGCGTTGAGATCGTTCGGGTCCATGGTCGGCCACTCGGCGGCGGCGCGGATCTTGCCCGTCGAGACCTCGACCACCGTGACCGTGCCGCCCTTGGCGCCCTGCGTCTGCGCCTCCTCCGCGATCATCTGCTGCATGTACCACTGCAGGTCGCTGTTGATCGTCAGCTGCACGGTGCCGCCGTCGACGGCATCCGTCCGACTCTCACTGCCCGGGATGATGACTCCGTCCTTGCCGGTGCGGTAGCTCTCCTCGCCGTTCGTCGGCGCGAGGCACCTGTCGTCCATCTTCTCGACGCCTGCCTGCGCCGCCCCGGTGCCGTCGAGGAAGCCGACGACGTTGCCGGCGACCGCGCCGTTCGGATACACCCGGGTCTCGCGCTCCTCGAAGTGCAGATACTTCACGCCCTCCGCCTTGAGCTCCTTGAGCTGGATGTACTGCTCGGCGTTGAGGCCCGTCTTCACCTGGTACCACTGCGACTCGGGGTCGGCGGCGTGCTGCGCCTCGACTCCCGTGCGGAGAGCCTCGGCGTCCACGCCCGTGATCTCGGCGATCCGCTGCGCGGCTTCCGCCCATGGGATCTTCGGCGGATTCTTGTCGTCCGTCTCGAGCAGGTTCATGACCTTCGGGTCGACGTTGGCGTCGTACACGGCCACGCTCTCGGCCAGCACGTTGCCGTCCGAGTCCACGATCGACCCACGGTCACCGTAGATCGTGGTGCCGTGCGAGATGAACTCGAGCGACTGCGACACGTGTTCGTCGGCGCGGACGATCTGGATGTCGACGAGGCGCACGATGAACGCGGCGAGGATCGAGAGGATCACGGCCAGTGCGACGACCGTGCGTCGCCGCGGCGTCCGGGTGGCTCGTGTCGTCATGGACTCTCTCCGTCAGATCGTGGTGGTGGATTCAGCGCGTCGTGGGGCTGGGAAGGCCGTCTGTGATCGCCGGTGGCAGTTCCTGCTGCGTCTGTCCCGCCGCGGCGTCGGAGGCGGCATCATCCGTCGCCGTCTCGGTGACGGGGGCCTGGAGCAGCGCGTTCCCGACCGCTCCTGCGCCGTTGGGGTCGATCGTCGACATGCCGCCGGCGCCCGTCCCCTGACCGAAGATGGCGCCGTCGCTGAGACGGAGATACGAGGGGGTGCCTGCGACGACCATCCCGAGCGATGCCGCCCCCGTCGCCAGCGCCTGCGGAGAGCTGAGACCCGTCAGGTCCTCCTGCAGCGCGTCGGTGCGGAGGTCGAGGTCGTGCTGCTGCGAGGTGAGGCTGGCGAGCAGGAACGAGTCCTGTGTGATGGCCAGCGACAGACCGATCTGCGCCGCGCCGATCGCCATGGCGCCGGCGAGGGCGACGAGCGCGTACGCCAGCTTGGGCTTACGACGCCTCGGCGCGCTGGTGACGGGCTGGAGCTGTCGACGCGGAGCGCGTGCCGGCGACTCCCTCTCGACGGTCCGTGGCCGGGCTGCTGCGGGAAGACTCATGCGTCACGCACCTTCTCCGCGGCACGCAGGCGCACGGGGATCGCGCGGGGATTGCGTGCCCGCTCGTCGTCGTCGGCCAGTTCCGCTCCGCGGGTGATGATGCGGAAGCGCGGTGCGTGCTCGGGCAGCTCGACCGGGAGGCCTTTCGGCGCCGTGGAGGCGGCGCCCGCCGCGAACGCCTGCTTCACGAGTCGGTCCTCGAGGGACTGGTACGACATCACGACGATCCGGCCTCCGAGCGCGAGGGAGTCCATGGCGGAGGGGATCGCGTCTGCGAGCACGCTGAGCTCGCTGTTGACCTCGATCCGCAGGGCTTGGAAGACGCGCTTCGCAGGATGGCCGGCACGCTGCGCAGCGGCGGGTGTCGCCGCGATGAGAATGTCGACCAGCTCTCCCGATCGCGTGATGGGCTTCTGCTGACGAGCCTCGATGATGAAACGGGCGTAGCGGCCGGCGAGCTTCTCCTCGCCGTAGCGCTCGAAGATGCGGCGCAGGTTGCCCTCGCTGTACAGGGCGATGACCTCGGCTGCGGTCAGGCCCTTGGTCTGATCCATGCGCATGTCGAGCGGGGCATCCTTCGAGTACGCGAATCCGCGATCCGCCTCGTCGAGCTGCAGGGATGAGACACCGAGGTCGAAGAGGATGCCGGACGCTCCCTGCGCGTGGAGTCCGATCTCGTCGTACACGGTGTGGACGAGGGTGATGCGATCGCGGAAGCGCGCGAGACGCTCCCCCGCGATGCGCAGGGCGTCGGTGTCGCGGTCGAGGCCGACGAGACGGATGTTCGGGAACCGCTCCAGGAGCGCCTCGGAGTGCCCTCCCATGCCGAGAGTGGCATCGACGAGGATCGCCCCGTCGCGCTGGAGGGCGGGGGCGAGCAGCTCGATGCAGCGTTCGAGCAGGACCGGGGTGTGGATGTCGCGGAGGTTCATGATCTTTCTCGGGTGACCTCTGTCTCGGAGACCAGGGCCCTGATCCCCCTCCGCTTCTCGACCCGGCACCGGGGAAGTGTGTCGGGGCGGGAGCGGCGGGGCATCACAGCCGTGATCAGAACAGTCCCGGAATCACCTCCTGCTCCAGGTCGGCGTAGGACTCCTCGCCGGCGGCGAGGTAGGCGTTCCAGCTCTCGGCATCCCAGATCTCGGCGTGCGCGCCGACTCCGGTGACGATGAGCTCCTTCTGCAGGCCCGCGTACTGCCGGAGGTGCGCGGGGATGGTGATGCGGTTCTGGCTGTCGGGCATCTCCGCACTGGCTCCGGAGAGGAACAGGCGCATGAAGTCGCGCGCCTGTTTGTTGGCGAGCGGTGCCTGACGGATCCGCTCGTGCATCGCCTCGAACTCGGCCGTGCTGAAGACGTAGAGGCAGCGCTCCTGGCCACGTGTGACGACGATGCCGCCACCGAGGTCTTCGCGGAACTTCGCAGGGAGGATGACCCGCCCTTTGTCGTCCAGCTTCGGAGAGTGCGTACCCAGCAGCATCGGCCATCACCCCCTCTTCGTCCGGCCAACTTCGAGGTGCGCCCCACTTTACTCCACTTTCCTCCACAAACCTATGGGGAATTGTCCGGAGAGGTCGCGAAAGCGCGCAGGAGCCTCAGGGCACGGCGAGAGGGACGCGGAATGACGCGGGAATCGTGGAGTGGAGGACGGTGGAGGACAAGTGGAGGAGATTCCACGACAGCGTCCGGAAATGACGAAGGCCCGGATGCTCAGAGCATCCGGGCCTTCGAGAAGGAGACGAGGTCAGCGACCGTCTTGGCGGCGATCCCAGCGATCGTTCATGCGGTCCATGAAGGAGGCCGATCCGCGCGCCCTCTTCGGGGCGCGCTCGGTCGGCGTCGATGAGGTCGAGCGTCGCACGGGGGTGACGGCGAGCATCACGCCCCCCAGCATGGCGGCGAAGCCGATGACTCCCACCACGACACCCCATACGTCGCCGAGGATGACACCCACGATCAACCCGCCGACACCGGCGAGGAGCAGAAGCGCCCCGTAGACGAGATTGCGATAGCTGAGTGCTCGGTCGCCTGACGGCGCACTCACGACATCGGCGTCGTTGTGGAGGAGATGGCGCTCCATCTCGTCGAGCAGACGCTGCTCCTGTTCGGAGAGTGGCATTTCGTCCCCCTCGGGTATGGTCTCCTCATTCTACGCGCGGTATGAGGTCGCGGGCTAGTGAGCGGGCCCCTCATTGGCTTTACGTATGCTGGGAGTCGTGCCGACCCCTCCCCTCGTGCCCGATGCGGTGGCCGCCCGCCTGCAGACGTTCCTCGACAGGATGCGCGCGGAGGCGATCGTCTACGGACCGGATGCCGCGGCCCTCGTCGAGTCCGGTGCCGACACCCTCGTCGGCGGGAAGCGGCTGCGTGCGCGTTTCTGCCACGCGGGGTGGCGAGCTGTGGCCCGTCACCGCGACCGTGGAGCGGGCGAGCACGATCCGCTCTGGGACGTGTGCGCGGCGCTGGAGATCTTCCAATCCGCCGCGCTCGTGCACGACGACATCATCGACAACTCCGACACCCGTCGCGGACGTCCGGCGGCGCACCGCGCGCTGGAGGCGTCGCACCGCGCGGCCGGATGGACAGGCGACGCCGCTGCGTTCGGCCGCTCGTCGGCGATCCTGCTCGGCGATCTGCTCGTCGCCTGGAGCGACGATCTGTTCGAGGAGGCCGTCGCCTCCCTTCCGCATGCCGCGACCGTGCGCCGAGAGTATGCCCGCATGCGGCGCGACGTCACGGTCGGTCAGTTCCTCGACATCGCCGAGGAGTCGGCATGGAGTGTGAACGCCACCGAGTCGCACGTCGAACGCGCCCTGCGGGTGGTGTCGCTGAAGTCGGCGAGATACAGCATCGAGCAGCCGCTCGTGCTGGGCGCGGCGGTGGCGGAGGCCGATGCGAAGCAGCTGCGCGCGCTGCGTTCGTTCGGGCACCCGGTGGGCATGGCGTTCCAGCTCCGCGACGACGTGCTCGGGGTGTTCGGCGATGCGGCCGTCACCGGGAAGCCGGCCGGAGACGACCTCCGGGAGGGGAAGCGCACGGTTCTCGTCGCGCTGACCAGGCAGACGCTCGACATCTCTGCGCGCAACCTGTTCGACGAGATGCTCGGCGACCCCGAGCTCACCCCCGAGCAGATCGGCTTTCTGCAGGCGACGATCTCCGAGTCCGGAGCCCTCGAGCGCGTGGAGGCGATGATCGACGACTACGCGAAGGAGGCCGACCGTGCGCTCTCGGGCGCACGTCTCGACAACGCCGCCGTCGGAGACCTGCGCGACCTCGCCCGCGCGGCGACGGTGCGCGCGGCCTGATCCCGAGAAGCCGACGACCTCACGCCGCGGGTCAGGCGAGGGTGCGCGCGATGCGACGGACCTCGCTCTTATGGCCGGCGAGCAGCGCGGCGATCGGCGAACGACCGAGGGTGTCCTCGTCGGCGAGGAGCCAGTCGACGACCTCGTCGTCGGTGAAGCCCGCATCCTGGAGCGCGATGACGGTCCCGCGGAGCGACGAGAGCGGGTGACCGTCCACGATGAACACCGACGGCACGGCGAAGACGCCGGAGCGGCGCGACCCGATGAGGTAGTGCTCGTCGATGAGCCGACGGACGCGGCCGAGCGGCTCGCCGAGTACTTCGACCAGGTCGGGCATCGTCAGCCACTCGGTCGGGGTGGCGCCGTTCTCGGGAAGGTGGTTCTCAGACTGCTCAGACACGCTGTTCACTATCTCATCTCCTCGAGCCGGCCGCTCGCGCACTGTCAGAATCACTTCCGTCACATGCGTCACTCTTGTTGACTTCTGTCTACACCCGTGTCAGCGTAGGCAGACGCCGAACAAGGGGGAAGCCTTGAGACAGCCACTCGCACGCCGTCGCGCCCGATATCTGCAGATCGGGGTGCCCGCCGCGGTGATCGGATCCCTCACCGGACCCCTCGCGGTCGTTCCGGCGCAGGCCGACACGACCGTCCCGATAGAACGGATGCAGGGTCCCGGCCGGATCGTCCCCGCGACCACGACGCCCGCCAGCTACGTGGTACAGCCCGGCGATACCGTCTCGTCGATCGCTCGACAGCACGGTCTCCGCACGGTCGACGTCCTCGCCTGGAACGGGCTCACCTGGCGATCGGTCATCTACCCCGGCCAGTCGCTGACCCTCAGCGGGACGACCGCCGCCCCTGCGGCTCCGGTGTCGGTCACCACCGCGCCCGCGGGCGCCTCGCACGTCGTCGTCAGCGGCGACACGGTCTACGGCATCGCGCAGAAGTACGGCACCACGGTCGACGCCGTGCTCGCGGCGAACGGCCTCACGCACTCCTCGATCATCCACCCCGGCCAGACTCTCGCGGTCTCCGGCGCCCCCGCGCCCGCCGCCGCACCGCCCGCGACTCCCCCGCCTCCGGCCGCGACGCAGACCCATGTCGTGGCCGCGGGAGACACGCTGTTCGGCATCGCCCAGAAGTACGGCACGACCACGGCCGCGCTGTTCGCCCTCAACGGCCTGTCCACGGGGTCGATCATCTATCCCGGGCAGAGCATCGCCGTCGCCGGAGCCCCGGCGCCGGCACCGGCGGCAACTCCGGTGCCGGCGCAGGCCGCGTCCTCGCAGTCCGCTGCGGCGCTGGACGCCGAGCAGGTCGGAAACGCAGCCCTGATCATCCGCATCGGCAGAGAGCTCGGCGTCTCGGATCGCGCGATCGCGATCGGACTCGCGACCGCGATGGTCGAGTCGAGCATGCGCAACCTCTCCTGGGGTGACCGTGACTCGCTCGGCCTCTTCCAGCAGCGCCCGAGCACCGGATGGGGGTCTGCGGAGCAGATCCTCGACGCCGACCGCAGCACACGCGTGTTCTTCGGCGGCGCCGGCGACCCCAATGGTCAGTCAACTCGCGGCCTGCTCGACATCCCCGGCTGGGAGTCGATGCGCTTCACGGATGCCGCGCAGGCCGTGCAGATCTCCGCCTACCCCGAGCGCTACGGACTCTGGGAGACCCAGGCGTACCAGTGGCTCGCGCAGTACGGATGAGCCTGTTCCGGGCAAACGCGCAGGAGCAGAGGGCGAGCCGCTCCCCGAGCTTTCAGGCAGTCATCAATAGAATCTTGACGTGACGACCAATCAGCAGGCCGACCCCCTCATCGGGCGGCTTGTCGACGGTCGGTACCGGGTCCGCGCTCGGATCGCCCGCGGCGGCATGGCCACCGTGTACGTCGCGACCGACCTGCGTCTCGAGCGTCGCATCGCCCTCAAGGTGATGCACGCGCACCTCAGCGATGACTCGTCGTTCCAGAGCCGCTTCATCCAGGAGGCTCGGGCTGCCGCCCGTCTTGCCGACCCGCACGTCGTCAACGTCTTCGATCAGGGGCAGGACGGCGAGCTGGCCTACCTGGTCATGGAGTACCTTCCGGGCATCACTCTGCGCGAGCTGCTCCGCGAGCAGAGGCGGCTGACGGTTCCGCAGACGATCACCATCATGGACGCCGTGCTCGCGGGACTGTCCGCCGCGCACCGCGCCGGCATCGTGCACCGCGACGTGAAGCCCGAGAACGTGCTCCTCGCGGAGGACGGCCGCATCAAGATCGGCGACTTCGGTCTCGCCCGCGCGACCACCGCCAACACGGCGACCGGCCAGCAGCTGCTCGGCACCATCGCGTACCTCGCGCCCGAGCTCGTCACCCGCGGCACGGCCGACGCCCGCAGCGACATCTATGCCCTCGGCATCATGCTGTACGAGATGCTCGTCGGCGAGCAGCCGTACAAGGGCGAGCAGCCCATGCAGATCGCGTTCCAGCACGCGACGGAGTCGGTCCCCCGACCGAGCGTCCGGAACCCGGCCGTACCCGAGCAGCTCGACGAGCTCGTGCTGTGGGCCACCGAGAAGTCGCCGGACGAGCGACCGGACGACGCCCAGCAGATGCTCGAACGCTTGCGCGACATCGAACGCGACCTGGGTATCGCCCCCGCGGTCGCGGCGGCGACCGCGCCTCAGCGCTCGCAGGCGGATTCCGCTGAGCTCACCAAGATCATGCCGAGCACGATGGTGCTCTCCGACCCCGCGGCACCGACCCCGCAGGCGGTCGACAACGCGACGCTGCTGCGCCGGCGCTCGTCGCGCCGACGCGCACGTGGCGCGCTGCTCCTCACCCTCGTGCTGCTGCTCGCCACCGTCGCGGGCGGCGTGGGCTGGTGGTTCGGCTCCGGCCCCGGCTCTCTCGTCGCCGTGCCCGATGTCGCGGGACTCACCTATGACGAGGCGGCGTCGACTCTCACCGAGGAGGGCTTCGTCCCGGTCCGCGGTGAGGAGAATTCGATCGAGGTCGCGAGAGACCAGACCATCCGCACCGACCCCGAGGAGGGTCAGCGTCTCGACAAGGGCGCCGAGGTCACGGTGATCATCTCGATCGGCCCGGCCAGTCATACCGCCGAAGCCCTCAACGGCAAGACCGAGCAGGAGGCGCGGGACTACCTCGCCGACATCAAGGTCAACGTCGCGGACCAGCCCCTCCTCCTCTTCTCCGACGCCGAAGCCGGGCGGGTCATCAACGCCTTCGTGACCCCGCGCGACGGCGGAGAGGTCTACGGCTGCGGCGACGGCTGCGATCTGCTCGAAGACGACTCCGTCGAACTCTACGTCTCGGCCGGCCCGTTCCCCGACGTCAGCGGGATGTCGGTCGACCAGGCGACGACGACACTCACGGACAAGCAGCTGCAGGTCTCGCCTGAGATCGTCTACGCGTTCAGCGAGAAGCTACAGAAGGACCTCGTCATCGGAGTGTCCGACCGTGCGGAAGAGGGCAACTGGCGTCCCGGCGACACCGTGCAGCTCATCGTCTCGAAAGGCCCGGAATTGTTCCCGGTACCGGATGTCACCGACAAGACGCTGGTCGAGGCCAAGCGGATCATCGAGGGCGCCGGTTTCACCGCGACCTATGCCGCCTGGGGTGACCTGCCCGGATTCGCCGATCTGGCGAAGGTCACGGCGCAGGATCCAGGGGCCGACAAGCAGCTCCCCCGCGGCGGCACGGTCAAGCTCTCCATCCAGCTCAGCGGCTGAACGGCATCCATCGTCCACGACAGACGACCAAGGCCCTCCCCGATCCGGGGAGGGCCTTGGTCGTGTGGATGCTGTCGTCAGCGCTTCTCAAGCTCCTCGGCCACGAGGAACGCCAGCTCGAGCGACTGCATGTGGTTGAGACGCGGGTCGCAGAGGCTCTCGTAGCGAGTGGCCAGCGCAGCCTCGTCGATCTGCTCGGAACCGCCGAGGCACTCGGTGACGTCGTCGCCCGTGAGCTCGACGTGGATGCCGCCGGGGAACGTGCCCACTGCGCGGTGCGCCTCGAAGAAGCCGCGGACCTCGTCGACCACGTCGTCGAATCGACGCGTCTTGTAGCCGGTCGGGGTCGTGATGCCGTTGCCGTGCATGGGGTCGGTGACCCAGAGCGGCTGAGCCCCGGAGTCGCGAACGGCCTCGAGCAGCGGCGGCAGCGCGTCGCGGATCTTGCCCGCACCCATGCGCGTGATGAACGTCAGCCGGCCGGGCTCGCGGTTCGGGTCCAGCTTGTCGATGAGCGCGAGCGCCGTCTCGGGCGTGGTCGTGGGGCCGAGCTTCACACCGATGGGGTTGCGGATCTTCGAGAAGTAGTCGACGTGCGCCCCGTCGAGTTCACGCGTGCGCTCTCCGATCCAGAGGAAGTGAGCCGACGTGTTGAACGGGGTGTCCGTGCGCGAGTCGATCCGGGTCATCGGACGCTCGTAGTCCATCAGCAGGCCCTCGTGGCCGGTGAAGAACTCGACGCGCTTGAGCTCGTCGAAGTCGGCGCCCGCGGCCTCCATGAACTTGATGGCACGGTCGATCTCGGCAGCCATGCGCTCGTAGCGCTGGTTGGCCGGGTTCTGTGCGAAGCCCTTGTTCCAGGAGTGCACCTCCCGCAGGTCGGCGAAGCCACCCTGCGTGAAAGCGCGGATGAGGTTCAGGGTCGATGCTGCCGTGTGGTAGCCCTGGAGCAGGCGGCCCGGGTCGGCCTGGCGCGATCCCTCGGTGAAGTCGTAGCCGTTGACGATGTCGCCTCGGTACGCGGGCAGAGTGACGTCACCGCGGGTCTCGGTGTCGCTGGAGCGGGGCTTGGCGAACTGCCCCGCCATGCGGCCCATCTTCACGATCGGCATCGAGGCGCCATACGTCAGCACGACCGCCATCTGCAGCACCGTCTTGATGCGGTTGCGGATCTGGTCGGCGGTGGCGCCGGCGAACGTCTCGGCGCAGTCCCCGCCCTGGAGCAGGAATGCCTGCCCTGACGCGGCGCGCGCGAGCCGATCGCGGAGGTTGTCCACCTCACCGGCGAACACCAGGGGCGGGAGCGCTGCGATCTGAGCGGAGACCTCGGCCACGCGCTCGGCGTCCGGCCACTGCGGCTGCTGCTTGATCGGGAGCGAACGCCACGCGTCGAGCGCGTCGATGTGGTGCTGGAGCATGGCTCCCAGCCTACTGGGCACGAGGGAGCCCAGACGCCTCAGGAGCGTCGTGTGACGCGCGTCGGCAGACGGTCCTTGACGGTCGACGCGTAGACGTCGTCGTACTCCTGCTCGCCGAGTCTCTGCAGCGCGACCATGATCTCGTCCGTGACGGAGCGGAGGATGTACCTGTCGTTCTCCATCCCCGCGTACCGCGAGAAGTCGAGGGGCTCCCCGATGACGATGCCGACGCGCACGACCCGCGGCAGACGCTGTCCGATCGGCATCGCCGTGTCCGTGTCGACCATGATGACCGGGATCACAGGAACCTTCGCCTCGAGCGCCATGCGAGCGAGACCCGTGCGGCCGCGGTACAGCTTGCCGTCAGGGCTGCGCGTCCCCTCCGGGTAGATGCCGAGGAGGTCGCCTCCCCCGAGTACCTGCAGACCGGTGTTGAGCGAGGCCTCGGAGGCCTTTCCCCCTGAGCGGTCGATCGGGATCTGACCGGTGGCCTTCATGAAGAACTTCGTCGCCCAGCCCTTGAGGCCGCGGCCGGTGAAGTAGTCGCTCTTGGCGAGGAACGACATCGACCTGTCGATCATGAGGGGCAGGAAGATCGAGTCCGCGAACGACAGATGGTTGCTGGCGAGGATCGCCGCTCCGGTCCGGGGCACATTGCCGCGCCCCACGATCCAGGGGCGGAACACCGCCTTGACCACGGGGCCGATCACGACGTACTTCATCAGCCAGTAGAACATCGATGTGAAGTCTAGCGCCGCGTCCGCCCCGGTCGGAGTCGGACTTTCACGACGAGCCCGGGGCGACTGAGTTCCATGCTTCATGCGACCCGGTCCCATGCCTTAGACTCGGGGGCAACCCCGTGCCCGACCGGTACCGAAGGAGCTGCCGTGGTCCAGTTTGAAGTCCCCGCCGTCGTCCCCGCCGACCCCGACGCGAACATCTCCGATCTGCTGGTCGAGCGCGTCAAGGCCACCCCCGACCGCCCCCTGTTCGCCGTTCCGGAGAACGGCGGATGGCGCGACATCTCGGCGTCCGACTTCCAGTCAGCGGTGATCGCACTGGCCAAGGGCTTCGTCGCCGCCGGCATCCAGCCCGGCGAGAAGGTGGGCTTCCTCGCACGCACGACGTACGAGTGGTCGCTCGTCGACTTCGCCCTGTTCTACGCGGGCGCGGTCATGGTGCCGATCTACGAGACCAGCTCGCCCGCCCAGATCCAGTGGATCCTCGAGGACTCCGGCGCGATCGCGTTGCTCGTCGAGTCGCCGGAGCACTTCGCCCGCGTCGACGAGGTGCGCGGAGACCTGCCGCTGCTGCGCGAGGTCTGGCAGCTGCACCTGGGAGCGATCGACACACTCACCGCGCAGGGCGCATCCGTGGCCGACGAAGAGATCGAGCGGCTGCGCGGCATCGCCGTCGGCTCCGACATCGCGACCCTCATCTACACCTCGGGCTCCACCGGTCGCCCGAAGGGGTGCGTTCTCACGCACAGCAACTTCGTCGAACTCGCCCGCAACTCCGCCAAGGCTTTGGACGAGGTCGTGCAGACGCCCGGGTCGTCCACCCTGCTGTTCATCACGACCGCGCACGTCTTCGCTCGCTTCATCTCGATCCTCAACGTCCACGCGGGTGTCCGCACCGGGCACCAGCCCGACACGCGTCAGCTGCTCCCGGCGCTCGGCTCGTTCAAGCCGACGTTCCTCCTCGCGGTTCCGCGCGTCTTCGAGAAGGTCTACAACTCCGCCGAGCAGAAGGCCGAGGCAGGGGGCAAGGGCAAGATCTTCCGTGCCGCCGCCGACGTCGCGATCGAGCACTCGAAGCTGCTGGAGCAGGGCAAGAGCATCCCGTTCGGCATGCGCCTGAAGTTCGCCCTGTTCAACAAGCTCGTCTACGGCAAGCTGCGCGAGGCCATGGGCGGCCGGGTCGTCTACGCCGTATCCGGATCCGCACCGCTCGGCTCGCGCCTCGGCCACTTCTTCCACAGCCTCGGAGTCGTGATCCTCGAAGGGTACGGCCTCACCGAGACCACCGCGCCGGCGACCGTGAACCTGGCTGACAAGTCGAAGATCGGCACGGTCGGCCCCGCTCTGCCCGGCGTCGGGGTGCGTCTCGCGGACGACGGCGAGATCGAGGTGCGCGGCATCAATGTTTTCCGCGAGTACTGGAACAACCCCGAGGCCACGGCCGAGGCCTTCAGCGACGGCGGCTGGTTCCGCACGGGTGACATCGGCAGCTTCGACTCCGAGGGTTTCCTGACCATCACGGGCCGTAAGAAGGAGATCATCGTGACCGCCGGCGGCAAGAACGTCGCCCCCGCCGCGCTCGAGGACCCCATTCGCGCCAATCCCATCATCGGCCAGGTCGTCGTCGTCGGCGATCAGCGCCCGTTCATCTCGGCGCTCGTCACCCTCGATCCCGAGATGCTGCCGACCTGGCTCGCCAACAACGGCCTCGACAAGGACATGCCGCTCGCCGAGGCCGCGAAGAGCGAGGCGGTCCGTGCAGAGGTGCAGAGCGCGGTGGATGCCGCGAACACCCGGGTCTCGCGGGCGGAGTCGATCCGCAAGTTCACGATCCTCGAGAGCGAGTGGACGGAGGCCTCCGGCCACCTGACGCCGAAGCTGTCGATCAAGCGCAACGTCATCATGAACGACTTCGCCGACGAGATCGCCGCGATCTACGACGAGCCGGTATCGACCACCAACGTCGCGATCGGCGGCTGATCCGCCGACCCAGCCCCTCACATCCGAACCCGCCCCCTGCATGCTGACCGCAGAGGGCGGGTTCGTTCGTTACGGGGCGGCTCGACGAGGGCCGAGACCTCAGAACCAGGAGCTCTCGCGCACCTCGCGCATCGCTCGCTTGCGGGTCTCGGCGTCGAGCCGGGAGAGGTAGAGCTTGCCGTCGAGGTGGTCGGTCTCGTGCTGGAGCGCCTGAGCGAGCAGTCCCTCGCCCTCGAGCACCACCGGCTCGCCGTCGAGGTCGATGCCCTCGACCCGTGCCCACGGGTGGCGCAGGGCGTCGTGCCAGAGGCCGGGGACGGACAGGCAGCCCTCCCCTGTCGGCACCGGCTCACCGCGGACCTCGGTGAGCACAGGGTTGATCACGTACCCGATGTCGCCGTCGATGTTGTAGCTGAACGCGCGCAGCGCGACGCCGATCTGCGGAGCTGCCACACCGGCTCGCCCTGGCAGCTCGACGGTGTCGACGAGGTCGGCGACGAGCGCACGCACGCCGTCGTCGATCTCCTCGATCGGGGCGCATGCGGTGCGGAGCACCGGATCGCCGAAAACCCGGATCTCACGGACAGTCATCAGGCCGCCTTCGCTCGGAGTCCCTCGACGAGCAGCGCCGCGATCTCCCGCGCCGCCTTCCTCGTCTCCGGCTGCAGGTTCGCGAACACGATCGGGCCGCCGCCGGCGATCTGCGCGTCGTACGGCATCCGCACGACGTGCTTCGCCCGCGTGCGGAAGTGGTTCTCGAGCTCGTCGAGACGCACCAGTGGAGCGCCGGGGTGCGACTGGTTCAGCACGACGACGGCATCCCTCGCCTGCTCGGCATAGCCGTTCGTCTCGAGCCAGGTCAGGGTCTCGGAGGCGAGTCGCGCCTCGTCGACGCTGAGCCCGGACACGATGACGAACTGATCGGCGAGGTCGAGCGTCGCCGCCATCACCGAGTGCACGATGCCCGTACCCGTGTCGGTGAGCACGAGCGAGTAGTAGTGCGCGGCGACCTCCGCGACGTCACGGTAGTCGCTGTCGCTGAAGGCCTCCGCGATGCGAGGATCGGAGTCCGACGCGAGCACGTCGAGGCGCGTGACGTCGCGAGAGACGACCCCCGAGATGTCGTGGTATCCCTTGATGTCGTCGTGGATGCGCACGAGGTCGCGCACCGAGCGGTTGTGCTGCGGGCGCACGACGCGGTCGGCCAGGGTACCGCGGTCGGGATTGGCGTCCACGGCGATCACCCGGTCGTCCCTGGCATCGGCGAGCGCCATGCCGAGCAGTGTCGTCAGAATCGTCTTGCCCACACCACCCTTGCGCGACAGCACGGGCACGAATCGCGCACCACCCGTGAGCGGCGCCGCGATGCGCGACGTGAGCGCCTTGCGCTCGCGTGCGCGTCGACCGTCGCCGATGTTGATGCGTCGTCCGGAGATCGTGTACAGGAAGTGACTCCAGGCTCCCTCGGGCTCGGGCTTCGTGACGCGGTGCGGATCGAGCAGTCGGTCGGCCGTGAGCAGATCGGCGCTCTCGCGCGAGGTATCGCTGAGGTCGTCGAGGCGCTTCGCCGTCAACTGCACGTCGGAGCGCGACGCACGGGCGGCGTGACGGGTCGGCACCGGCTTCTCGGGCTGCTCCACCACGGCATCCTCCTTCGGTCGCACGGCGTCGCTCGCGCGTGTGCGCGAGCGGGTGTCGAGATCGGCACGAGCACGTGCGACGAACACCGCCGCGGCGGCCGCCTCCGCGTCATGATCGAGTTCGGTGGTGAGCTCGGATCCCGTGGCAGTCAGCGCGGGCGCGGCATCCTCGCTCTCCGCAGGTTGCGTCTGTTCGGGGAGCCTGACGTCGTCGGCGCGGTCCGATGCGGCGCCGTCCTCCGACGCGGTCTCGGCAACCTCGCGGCCGACGACCGCATCCGGTTCCGGCGACTCCGACCCGTCCTCGACGTCGGCAGCCTCGCCAAGCTCGCCGGCTCCGTCGGACTCCACGACCATGTCGTGCTCCGCGATCTCGTCGGACTCGTCGACCACGTCGGGCTCGATGGTCTCGTCATCCGGACCGTCGCCCTCGACGTCGTCCTCCGGTTCGATGGACGAATCCTGGTCGACGACCACCCGGTCGGCTCCGACGACGGCGAGCTCCTCGTCCGTGGCATCGGCTTCGGCCTCGGCGTTCGAAACGTCTTCCTCCGCCGTCGGCGCAGCCGGCTTCGCGTCGACCTGCTCTGCGGGCAGCTCGATGATCATCGGTGTCGAGAGAGACACCTCCGAGATCTCGGCAGCCGCCTTCGCGGCGGGGACGGGTTCGTCGACGATGAGGTCGGCGACGACCTCGCCCTCGACGACGCCGTCGTCCTCCAGCGCGTCGTCCTCGTCCTTCGGCAGCTGGACGCTCACCTGGGCGGTGTGTCCGAGGATGCCGATCCCCGTCGTGTCCAGGGATGCGGCATCGTCGAGCACACCGCGGGATTCGTCGTCCGGCGGCTCTGCCACGTTCTTCGGGGTCACGTCGTCACTCCAAGCTCGGTCGGGCCTCGGGAGCGCTGCAGCGAGCGCGGCCCTCGCCCGCACAAGATTAGTGCGCCGGACGGATGACGACCAAAAGGTCTCCCGCGTCGACCTGCTGCGTGCCGCCGATCGCGAGGCGCTCGACGATGCCCGCGATGGGGGCGGTGATGGCCGCCTCCATCTTCATCGCCTCGATCGACGCGACCGGCTCCCCGGCCGCCACCGATGCTCCGACCTCGGTCTTGAGCGTGACGACGCCGGAGAACGGAGCAGCCACCTGACCGGGCACCGAGGTGTCGGCCTTCTCGACCTCGTGCGCGTCGACCGCCACGGATCGATCCCGCACGAACACCGGGCGCAGCTGACCGTTGAGCGTCGTCATGACCGTGCGGATGCCGCGCTCGTCGGCGTCTCCGATCGCCTCGAGTCCGACGTACAGCTGCACGCCGCGGTCGATCTCGACCAGGTGCTCCTGCCCCTGGACGAGGCCGTAGAGGTAGTCGGCCGTGTCCAGCACCGAGAGATCGCCGAACAGCTCGCGCGTCTGCGCGAACTCCCTGGTCGGGGCGGGGAAGAGCAGCGTGTTGAGGCGTTCGCGCCGCTCCGCGCTCTCCCCGGCGAGAGCCCGCTCGTCGTCCGCCGAGATGTCGGTGACACCGGCGCGGATCGAGCGACCGGCCAGCACCTTCGAGCGGAACGGCTCCGGCCATCCGCCCGGCAGGTCCCCGAGCTCCCCCGACATGAAGCCGACGACCGAGTCCGGCACGTCGTACTTCTCGGGGTTCGCCTCGAAGTCCGCCGGGTCGGCCTTCACGGCGGCGAGATGCAGGGCGAGATCACCGACCACCTTCGACGAAGGAGTCACCTTCGGCACCCGGCCGAGGATGCGGTCGGCCGCCGCGTACATGTCCTCGATGAGCTCGAAATCGTCGGCGAGGCCGAGCGCCTTGGCCTGCTGGCGCAGGTTCGAGAGCTGACCGCCGGGGATCTCGTGGTGGTACACGCGCCCCGTAGGTCCCGGAAGGCCGGACTCGAACGGCGCGTACTGGCGCCGCACCGCCTCCCAGTACGGCTCGAGGTCCGAGACCCCCGCGAGATCGATGCCGCTGTCCCGCTCGGTGTGGGCGAGAGCGGCGACGAGCGACGACAGCGACGGCTGGCTCGTGGTGCCGGAGAGCGGAGCGGATGCCGCGTCGACGGCATCCACGCCCGCGGCGCTCGCGGCGAGCAGCGTCGCGAGCTGTCCTCCGGGGGTGTCGTGGGTGTGCAGATGCACGGGCTGGTCGAAGCGCTCACGCAACGCCGTGACGAGCTTCGCTGCGGCCGCCGGCCGGAGGAGCCCGGCCATGTCCTTGATGGCGATGATGTGCGCGCCGGCGTCGACGATCTGCTCGGCGAGGCGCAGGTAGTAGTCGAGCGTGTAGAGGTTCTCGGCGGGGTTCAGCAGGTCACCCGTGTAGCACAGCGCGACCTCCGCCACCGCCGTGCCCGTGCTGCGCACAGCGTCGATCGCCGGACGCATCTGACCGACGTCGTTCAGGGCGTCGAAGACCCGGAAGATGTCGATGCCGCTCGCGGCTGCCTCCTGCACGAACGCGTCCGTGACGGCTTCAGGGTACGGCGTGTACCCGACCGTGTTGCGCCCTCGCAGCAGCATCTGGATGGCGATGTTCGGCAGCGCCGCCCGGAGCTTGTCCAGGCGCTCCCACGGGTCCTCGCCGAGAAAGCGCAGCGCGACGTCGTAGGTCGCCCCTCCCCAGGCCTCGACGGAGAGCAGTCCCGGAGTCAGGCGAGCAAGATACGGCGCGGCGGCGACCAGGTCGCGGGTGCGGACCCGGGTGGCGAGCAGCGACTGGTGCGCATCGCGGAACGTCGTGTCGGTGATCGCAAGAGCGCTCTGCTCGCGCAGGCTGCGCGCGAATCCCTCCGGACCGAGCTCGAGCAGTCGCTCGCGGGATCCGGCGACCGGCTCCACCGAAAGGTCGATCGTCGGGAGCTTGACGCGCGGATCGATCACGCCGGGATGCGCGCCGTGCGGCTTGTTGACGGTGACGTCGACGAGCCAGTTCAGGATCTTCGTGCCGCGGTCCTTCGACGCCCGGCCGCGCAGCAGCTCCGGACGCTCGTCGATGAACGACGTGCTGACGTCGCCCGCGACGAACGCGTCGTCGTCGAGCAGGGCCTGCAGGAAGGGGATGTTCGTCGAGACGCCGCGGATGCGGAACTCGGCGAGGGCGCGACGTGCCCTGGCCACCGCCGCGGGGAAGTCCCGTCCGCGACAGGTCAGCTTCGCGAGCATCGAATCGAAGTGCGGGCTGATCTGCGCGCCCTGATGCACCGTGCCGCCGTCGAGACGGATGCCGGCGCCACCAGGCGAGCGGTACGTGGTGATCTTCCCGGTGTCGGGGCGGAAGCCCTGCGTGGGGTCCTCCGTCGTGATCCGGCACTGCAGCGCCGCGCCGCGCAGGTGCAGGTGCTTCTGCTGCAGGTCGAGGTCGGCGAGGGTCTGTCCGGCCGCGATGCGCATCTGACTCTGCACGAGGTCGACGTCGGTCACCTCCTCGGTTACCGTGTGCTCGACCTGGATGCGGGGGTTCATCTCGATGAAGACGACCTCGCCGGCCCGCTCCCCCGCCGTCTCGAGCAGGAACTCCACCGTGCCGGCGTTCTCGTAGCCGATCGACCGGGCGAAGGCGACCGCGTAGCCGTGCAGGGCGGCACGCACGTCATCGTCCAGGTTCGGAGCCGGTGCGATCTCGACGACCTTCTGGTGTCTGCGCTGCACCGAGCAGTCGCGCTCGAACAGATGGACGGTCTCGCCGGTCTTGTCTGCGAGGATCTGCACCTCGATGTGCCGTGGCCGCACCACGGCCTGCTCGAGGAACATCCGCGGGTCGCCGAACGCGCTCTGCGCCTCGCGCATCGCCTCTGCGAGCGCAGGTGCGAGCTCCGGGAGGGCCTCGACGCGGCGCATGCCGCGGCCACCGCCCCCGGCCACGGCCTTCGCGAAGAGGGGGAACCCGATCTCCTCGGCCTGCGCGACGAGCGCGTCGACGTCGTCCGACGCCTCGGTCGACCGCAGCACGGGCACTCCGGCCTCGACCGCGTGCCGTTTGGCCTCGACCTTGTTGCCGGCCATCTCGAGCACGGACGCCGGTGGGCCGATGAACGCGATGCCGTGCGCCGCGGCCTTCTCGGCGAGGTCGGGGTTCTCCGACAGGAACCCGTAACCGGGGTAGATCGCGTCGGCACCCGCCTCCTTGGCGACCCGGATGATCTCGTCGACGTCGAGGTACGCCCGGACCGGATGCCCTCGCTCGCCGATCTCATAGGCCTCGTCGGCCTTCAGTCGATGGACCGAGCCCCGGTCCTCGTGCGGGAAGACGGCCACCGTCCTCGCTCCGACCTCGACTGCCGCACGGAAGGCACGGATCGCGATCTCGCCGCGGTTCGCCACCAGGATCTTCTGGAACATGCACACCTCTGAGAGCTCGATGCGCGACGTGATCGGCGCGCATGGGGCGGGGCTGAGTGTGCACCCAGCCTAGGGGAAGGTAACGTGGAGTCCGTGCACGTACTCAGCGTCAGCTCTCTCAAAGGAGGCGTCGGCAAGACGACCGTGACACTCGGACTGGCCTCAGCGGCCTTCGCCCGCGGTGTCCGCACTCTCGTCGTAGACCTCGACCCGCAGTCGGATGTGTCCACCGGAATGGACATCCAGGTGGCCGGTCGGCTCAACATCGCCGACGTCCTCGCCAACCCCAAGGAGAAGGTGGTCCGTCAGGCGATCACCTCCAGCGGCTGGGCCAAGGTGCACCCCGGCACCATCGACGTGCTGATCGGCAGCCCGTCGGCCATCAACTTCGACGGCCCCCACCCGAGCGTCCGCGACGTGTGGAAGCTCGAGGAGGCCCTGGCCGCCGTCGAGGCCGACTACGACCTCGTGCTCATCGACTGCGCGCCGTCGCTGAACGCCCTCACCCGCACGGCGTGGGCGGCCAGCGACCGCGTCATGGTCGTCACGGAGCCGGGGCTCTTCTCCGTCGCCGCGGCCGACCGGGCCCTGCGCGCGATCGAGGAGATCCGCCGCGGCCTCTCCCCTCGTCTCCAGCCGCTCGGCATCGTCGTGAACCGGGTGCGGCCGCAGTCCATCGAGCACCAGTTCCGCATCAAGGAGCTCCGCGACATGTTCGGCCCGCTCGTCCTCTCGCCCCAACTGCCGGAGCGCACATCACTTCAGCAGGCACAGGGCGCGGCAAAGCCGCTGCACATCTGGCCCGGAGACTCCGCTCAGGAACTCGCCGCCGATTTCGACTCGCTGCTCGACCGCATCATCCGCACCGGCCGCATCCCCGTCTCGGAGTCGGGCGCGCAAGCCTGATCGCCACGACCCCGAGTCCGGCACAGACGCGAAACGCCCGCTCATCGAGCGGGCGTTC
Source organism: Microbacterium hydrocarbonoxydans (assembly GCF_023715885.1). GTDB lineage: Bacteria > Actinomycetota > Actinomycetes > Actinomycetales > Microbacteriaceae > Microbacterium > Microbacterium hydrocarbonoxydans_C. The sequence goes on from NZ_JAMBOY010000006.1 coordinate 153,241, forward strand.
TCCGTCTGTCGCTGCGGTTCAGCGCGACTCAGGCCGAGCGCTTGGCGCGCCGGGCGCTCAGCTCATCCACGGGGTCCGGCGCGGTCGGGTCGAACTCGACCAGCGTCGACTCCACCTCGCGGAGCACCTTGCCGACGGCGATGCCGAAGACTCCCTGGCCGCGGCTCACGAGGTCGATCACCTCGTCATTGGAGGTGCACAGGTAGACGGACGCACCGTCGCTCATGAGCGTGGTCCCGGCCAGATCGCGGATGCCCGCTCGGCGCAGTTCGTCGACGGCCGTGCGGATCTGCTGCAGCGAGATGCCGGTGTCGAGAAGGCTCTTCACGAGCTTGAGCACGAGGATGTCGCGGAACCCGTACAGACGCTGCGAGCCGGAGCCGCTCGCGCCCCGCACGGTGGGCTCGACGAGCTCGGTGCGGGCCCAGTAATCGAGCTGACGGTAGGTGATGCCGGCGGCCCGGGCGGCGACCGCACCACGGTAGCCGACCTCGTCGTCCATCGCCGGCAGACCGTCGGTGAAGAGGAGTTCGGTCACGAACCGCGGGTCGTCTGCACGCTCGTCCGCATTCATCTGAATTCCTCTCTGGAGCCGTTACCTCCACGGTAGAGCAGGCCCCCGGCAGCGGCAACGACATCCGCGACACCCCGAAGGTGTGTCGCAATCAGTTCGTTACGAAAGCAGTTTCGCGATCGCTTCCTTCACGAAGTGCGAGCGCACCTCGTCGATCTTGGCGGCGAGACTCGGCGCCATCTCCCCCGCTTTACCGCGGGAGGCGGCATCGGTCCGCCGCAACAGCGCCGACAGGGCCGACTCGATCAGCGCCACCTCGCGGTCGGCACTCTGTCGCAACGAGCGGAGGTGGCGCGGTTCGATACCGTGCCGGTCGAGAGCGACCAGACCGCGCAGCAGAGTCACCGTCGATTCGGGATAAGTCTCCTGCGCGGTGACGACGCCGGTGCTGATCGCGTCGTTGAGCAGCTGCGGCCCTGCTCCTGCGGCAGACAGCAGCTCGTCGCGACGGTACCGCCGCGGGGTCGGGGCGATCGACGGAGGGGCGGTCAGCGCGGCATCGCCGCCGGCCTCCGCCTCATCGAGCTGCGCACGGATCACGCTGAGCGGGAGGTAGTGGTCGCGCTGAAGCGTGAGGCCGAGCCGGAGGCGCTCGATGTCGGCCTGCGAGAACTTGCGGTACCCCGATTCGGTGCGAGACGGGGTGACGATGCCCTGGACTTCGAGGAAGCGCAGCTTGCTCGACGTGAGATCGGGGAACTCCGGCGTGAGCCTCGCGAGCACCTGACCAATGCTCAGAAGGCCCGCGGACGCCGAGCGTTCACGGGCGGGGGACGCCGCCATCAGGCGTTCGCCGCTGGGCGATCGACCGGGGAGACGAAGAAGTTCAGCCGGAACTTGCCGACACGCAGCTCCGAGCCGTCGACGAGGACGCTGCGGTCGACCCGCTCGCCGTTGACGTATGTGCCGTTGAGCGAGCGCTGATCGATGATCTCGAAGGTCGACCCGCTACGGGTGATCTCGGCGTGACGCCGCGACACCGTCACGTCGTCGAAGAAGATGTCGGCCTCGGGGTGACGCCCGACCGTGGTGACGTCGGTGTCGAGGAGGTATCGGGCTCCCGCGAGAGCGCCGGAGCGCACCAGGAGAAGGGCCGACCCCGCGGGGAGGGCTGCGATGGCACTCTGCTCGACGTCGGTCAACTCCACGCCGAACGGCACGAACGAGAGGTCTGAATCGTGCCCGAACGTCTGCGTCACGTCGTGCCGCTGCTCGCCGGAACGGTGGATCGCGGCGTCGTGGGCCGGTCGGCTGTCGCTGTCTGTCACTGTGCCCTCCTCGTCGTCCAGACTAACTGATCGGCGGGCGCTCGCGGGAGGGCCGAGCGCCACTCAGCCGTCGTATATCGGACGCTCCTAGGCTGGGGAGCGTGAAAACCGTCGCCCGCCGCCGTTCCCTCGTCCCCGTCGCCCTGGCCGCCGCGCTGCTGACGGGATTCCTCCTCCTGATCGCCCCGCTGTCGGCATCCGCCCACGACAGCCTGATCGCGTCCTCCCCGGAGGCCGACAGCGCGGTCGAGACGCTCCCCGCCGCACTGACCCTGACCTTCAGCGCGAAGCTCATCGACGGCGACGGCGCGACGGAAGTGGTCGTGACCGACGCCTCGGGCGCGTCGGTCACCGACGGAGCAGCGAGCGTGGACGGCGCGATCGTCACCCAGCCGCTGGTCGCCGAGGCGGCAGCGGGTGGCTACCACGTGATCTGGAAGATCGTCTCGAGCGACGGTCACCCCACCTCCGGCGAGTTCGACTTCACGGTCGCGAACAGCACGGTCACGGCCCCCGCTCCCGGCCCGAGCGCGACGCCGGAGGAGACGCCCACCGCGGAGGCGACCGCCGCTCCGGCCGCGACGCCGACGCCGCAGCCGTCGGAATCCGCGGAGGACGGGTCCTCGGCCACCACCTGGATCTGGCTCCTCGCGATCGCCGGCGTGCTCGCCGCCGCCGTCGCGGGCGTCATCGCCGTCGCCCTGAAAGGCCGCGCTCGCGATGCCGAGACCGCCGTCGCAGACCCCTCCGATCCCGATTCCGACGCCCCGATGGAGCGATAGGCTGGAGCCATGCCTCACTACGATGTCGTCATCCTCGGTGCCGGTCCTGGTGGATACGTCGCCGCCGTCCGCAGCGCGCAGCTCGGCCTCTCCACGGCCATCATCGAAGAGAAGTACTGGGGCGGTGTCTGCCTCAACGTCGGCTGCATCCCCTCCAAGGCGCTTCTCAAGAACGCGGAACTCGCGCACACCCTGAACCACAAGGCCGACTTCTTCGGCATCTCCGGCGAGTTCTCCATCGACTACGGCAAGGCGTTCGATCGCAGCCGCGTCGTCGCGGACGGCCGCGTCAAGGGCATCCACTTCCTGATGAAGAAGAACAAGGTCACCGAGTACGACGGTCGCGGCACCTTCACCGGTCCGAAGGCCATCTCGGTAGCCAAGTCCGACGGCACGACCGAAGAGGTCACGTTCGACAACGTGATCATCGCCACCGGCTCGAAGGTCCGTCTGCTTCCGGGCGTCCAGCTCAGCGACAACGTCGTGACCTACGAGGAGCAGATCCTCAGCCGCGAGCTCCCGAAGTCGATCGTCATCGTCGGCGCCGGCGCCATCGGCATGGAGTTCGCCTACGTCATGACGAACTACGGCGTGAAGGTCACGATCATCGAGTTCCTCGACCGCGCTCTCCCCAATGAGGACGCGGACGTGTCGAAGGAGATCGCCAAGCAGTACAAGAACTACGGCGTCGACATCCTCACCTCCACCAAGGTCGAGAGCGTCGTCGACAACGGATCCTCCGTCACGGTCTCGTACACGGGCAAGGACGGCCAGCAGTCGTCGATCGAGGCCGACAAGGTGCTCATGTCGGTCGGATTCGCCCCGAACGTCGAGGGCTTCGGCCTCGAGAAGACGGGCGTCAAGCTCACCGAGCGCGGTGCGATCGACATCGACGACCACATGCGCACGAACGTCGAGGGCATCTACGCCATCGGCGACGTGACGATGAAGCTGCAGCTCGCACACGTCGCGGAGGCGCAGGGTGTGGTCGCGGCCGAGACCATCGGAAAGGCCGAGACCCAGACGCTCGGCGACTACCGCATGATGCCGCGCGCGACGTTCTGCTCGCCGCAGGTCGCATCGTTCGGTCTCACCGAGCAGCAGGCCAAGGACGAGGGTCGAGAGATCAAGGTCGCCACCTTCCCCTTCATGGCGAACGGCAAGGCGCACGGCCTCGGCGAGCCCGTCGGCTTCGTCAAGCTGATCGCCGACGCGGAGCACCTCGAGCTCATCGGCGCCCACATGATCGGCCCCGACGTCTCGGAGCTTCTGCCCGAGCTGACCCTCGCGCAGAAGTGGGACCTCACCGCGCTCGAGCTCGCCCGCAACGTGCACACGCACCCGACGCTGTCCGAGGCTCTGCAGGAGGGCTTCCACGGTCTCGCGGGTCACATGATCAACTTCTGATCGCGACGTCTCGAAGGCCCGGTCCGCTCACGCGGCGCCGGGCCTTCGTGCGTCCGGTCACAGACCGCGCATGGTGATCAGCCCCGCTGTCCATCCTCGGATCGGACGCGTGCCGAGCGCCGACATCAGGGCCTCGCGGGCGATGAGACGCGTGCCGGTGGCCGGAGCGCCCATCGACATGTAGAAGGCCGACCGGCGCTGGGCGCGCCGAGCCGACCGCCGGGCGTCCCGCGCGTAACCCTCGAGGTCGGGACGACGCCGGGAAGAGCGACCAACGATGTCGGCCAGGGCGACGGCATCCGACCAACCGAGGTTCATCCCCTGCCCTCCGATGGGGCTGATCTCGCGGGCCGCATCGCCCAGCAGTGCGATGCGTCCCTGTGCGAACCGCTCGGCGACGTGCTGCGAAGCCAGGAACCGCGCAGGCTGCGTCCCCGGGTCGATCGACAGCCGGATGCCGGTGCGCTGGGCGATGCGGGCTCGGAAGTCCGCTGCATCGATCGCCGTGGGGCGGTCTTGACGCAGCACCCATCGGCGGCGCCCTCCGGGCAGCGGGAACGACTCCACCAGTCCCTCCGGTTCGCAGTGCAGCACGGCCACGCGATCGGGTTCGGGGTCGTCGGCATCCAGCATCGCGTACGGCGCCGCCCCCGGCGTTCGCCGCCAGCCCGCTCCGAGCGCCCGCCGGAGACCGCTGTGCACTCCGTCGGCCACGACGGCCAACGCCGCCGAGACCTCGCGCGCGCCCTCGGCGCCCTCGACCTGCGCGGTCACCTCCCGACCGTCATCGCGCAGCGACCTCACCGTGCGTCCGGGTCGCAGCGCCTCAGGGGAAAGCTCTCGCAGTCGCGCGCGCAGCAGGGCGTCCGTGCGCGGCTGGGCGAGGACGTGAACAGGCCTGTCCGCGTCGAAGCGCACGGCCGCGAGCAGACGGCGTCGACTGCGCACCTCGCCGCCGTCGAGCTCCAGGGCCTCCGACCGCAGGGCTGCGCCGATTCCCGCCGCGTCGAGAGCGTCGAGGCCCGGCGGATGGATGCCGATCGCCCTCGTCCTGGTGTCCGTCTCGCCTCGCCGCTCGAAGACCACGGCGTCCATGCCCTGCTGGAGGAGCAGGGTGGTGAAGAGGAGCCCGACCGGGCCGCCTCCGACGACCATCACCTCATGGGCGGGCATCGACCGCCTCCCACCTCGCCTCGAGTCGGGCCGGGAGCCCGGATTCCACCCGCCATCCCTCCGGGACGGCTGCAGCGAGCTCCCGGCGCGTGTACGAGCGACGGATGCTGATCAGGCCGTCCTCGCGGATGAAGGAGCCACGGAGGAGACTGCCTGCGAAGGGCCGGGTCGCCGCGGCGAACAGCGCGTAGGCGGTCGCACTGCGGGCGATGTCTCGGTGCACGGCGATTCCGCCCGGCGCGAGGAGACGCCGGGAGTCGTCGAGGATGCCCTGCAGCTCGCCGTCGTCGAGGTGATGCAGCACGTGGTTGGAGAAGATCACGTCGAACGTCGCTCGTTCGGCGACGAGATCCGATGACAGGGCGTGCCGGTACTCGATGCCTGCGCCGTCGTCGTGTCGAGCTGCCCAGTCGATCGCCCGCGCATCCGCATCGAGTGCCGTGATCGAGCCGGTGAGTCCGTCGCGCCGCAGACGGGCCGCGAGCAGACGGCACGCATCGGCACCCCCGGCGCCGATGTCGAGGACGCGCACGGGTCCGCGCCGTGCGCGTGGACGGATGTCCCTCCGATAGAGCCGTCCGGGTCGGGAGACGAGTGCGTTCACCAGTCCGAACCGCTCGTAGGTGCGCTCCAGCATCCGGAGATCGGCGTCCGCCTCGTCCATGAGCTCGCGCACCCGGACGTCGCGGACGGAGAGATCGTGCCTCATGCGGCGTCAGGCGCGACCACGGTCATCAGCGCGCTCTCGGCGGTGAGTCCAGGGCCGAAGGCCATCGCCGCCACGCGCGACCCGTTCCGTGCGCCCCCGTCGAGGATGCGCTCGAGTACGAAGAGGATGGTCGCGCTCGACATGTTGCCCTTCTCACGCAGCGTCTCGCGTGCGGGCATCATCTGCTCGTCGCTGAGATGCAGCCGGTCCTGGATGCGGTCGAGGATGCTGCGACCGCCCGGGTGGATGGCCCAGTGCTCGACGCGATCGCCGACGCGCCCCTCGTCGAACGCGTCGGCAAGGTCCTCGTCGCGGGCGTAGAGGGGGCGGATGGCGCCGATGATCGTCTCGCCGATGATCTGCGGCACGGCCGTCGACAGGATCATCTCGAAGCCGCTGTCGCCGATGGTCCACGCCATGTCCTTCTCGCCCTCTTCGGCGATCGCGGTGTGGAAGCCGTCGAGCACCACTCCGCGCTCCCCCGCCGGCAGCTCGCGGGCGGTCACGATGCCGGCGGCGGCGCCGTCGGCGAAGAGCGAGCACGCGACGATGAGGTCGGGGTCCTCCGACGACCGCAGGTGCAGCGTGCACAGCTCGACGCTCACCACCAGCACGACCGCATCCGGGTCGGCCGCGCAGAACTGACTCGCCGCCTTCAGCGCGGGCATCGCGGCGTAGCATCCCATGAAGCCCAGATGGTAGCGCTGCACGCTGTCGCGCATCCCCAGCGCCCGGACGATCTCGTATTCCGGCCCCGGGGCGTGGAAGCCCGTGCAGGAGACCGTGATCACGTGGGTCACGTCCGAGGCCTGCACGTCAGGGGACGCGTCGAGCGCACCCCGGGCCGCCGCGATGAAGAGCGGGGTCGCCTGCTCCACGTAGAACTCGTTGCGGACCTTGGTGCCCGGAGCGAGAAGTCTGCCGGATTCGCGATCGAAGAACGTCGGGTCATCGGTGTGGGTGGCGAGCGAGAGCTCGTCGATGACCGTGTGGCGCGTGTCGATGCCCGACCCGTTGAACGATGCTCCGATGAGACGCTGGCCGAGACGGCCGACGTCGGGTTGCGACGCGAACACGTCGCGCACCTCGTTCTGCCGGAGGACGGTGTCGGGGACGATCGTGTGCAGCGATCGGAGTACAGCGGGACGGCTCATGCTGTCACTCAAGCATGAGCCGTCCCGGCGCGGGAAGGGGGTTGCGCTCCCTCAGAACCCGAGTGCTCTGGCGAGCTTGGAGTCGGATGCCGCTGCGCGTGCGCCCGCGGCGGAGATCGCCGCTTCGGCTGCCGCGAAGAAGGCGGCGCGGGCGGCAGCCCCGGTCGGCGCCGCGGGCCCGAGTTCGAGCTCCCACTCGCGCCATTCGCGCTGCACGTCATGGCGCAGGTCCGTGGCCCTGACGTGGTCGTCGACGAACTCGGCGATCACACCGTGCGGCCCGGAGAGCAGGTAGGCGGTGCGACGGTTCTCGATACGTGCCAGCGGCGACAGCTCGTCGGTGGTCCAGCGCGCGAGCGCGTCGACGATCGCCTGCGGAACGGAATCGTCGTCTCCGAGCGGCCAGCCCATCTCGAGGCGCCCGTCGCCCTCACGAGGACCCTTGATGTGCCAGCCGGCGTCGGGGCCGCCGGTGCGGCGGCGGAGCGCCACGCCGGAGCGCGACAGCGCGACATCGGCGGTGTCCAGGTAGCGGGCGTCGAGCTCGCGCACCTCGCCCTCCGACACCGCGTCGACTCCGGGGAGGCCGTGCCAGTCCGGCAGCGGCGTTCCCGGATCGACGTCGTACTTGCGCTCGACCTCGACGACGCGCGACGGCTCGGCGGGGTCGTGCGCGTCAGTCATCCGAAGGGTTGATTTCCTCGAGGGACTCGTCGTACCAGTAGTCCAGTTCGGTCGGGCCGTCGGAGTCGCCGGTGTTCTGCGCGTCTCCGCGACGGTTGTACACCACCTGCGTCTCGCTGTAGGGGACGATCAGCTTGTCGTCCGCGTCGTCGTCGAGAGGGATGATCTGCCCGTCGAGCGGGCCTCCGTGAAGTCGTGCGAGTGCCATGCCCTCACCCTAGCGCCGTCGCCTCGGTTGCGTTCTCAGCCCACGGCGAGACCGAGCACCGCTCCGGCGATCATCCACGGCCCGAAGGCGATGCGGGTGGCTCCGTCCGCTCGACGGAGGAGCATCAGTGCGCAGGCGAAGAGGGCCCCGAGCACGAAGGCGGCCGCCGCGCCGACGACGAGTTCCTGCCAGCCGTGCCAGCCGAGCACCAGGCCGATCGTGGCCGCGAGCTTCACGTCTCCCCCGCCCATGCCGTCGCGGCTGATCAGGCGCAGCAGTGCGTAGAAGCCGCCGAGGATCAGGAGCCCCGCCACGCCTCGGATCAGCGGGGCCGTGTCATGCGTGAGCGCCGCGTCGACGACGGCGAGGAGGAGTAGCACGCCGAGGGTCGGGAGCACGATCCGATCGGGCAGTCGGTGGCTGCGGAGGTCGATCACGACGAGTCGGGCGGCGACGACGACGAGGCCCAGATGCACGAGGACGATGAGCACGGGACGCGGATCCATCCGGGAAGGCTAGGGAATGCCCGGATGCCGTGCGCCGCCGGGTGTGGATAACCCGCGGCCTGTTCAGAGATCGATGATGTCGAGGTCGACGAGCACGACGTCACCCTCGGTGATGCCCTGCGCGTCGCGGATCGCCTTCTTGAGCGGGAGTACGAATGCAGCCCCGTCGAAGAAGATCGAGGTGCTCCAGAGGGACGAGCCGATGCGCGCTCGCACTCGCAGGGATCCGAATCCCCGCTGCGGCGCGGGAAGCTCGCGGATCTCGAGCGAGATCTCCTCCGGCATGGTGGCGAAGAACCAGTCGTCGACGCGCTTCTCCCAGCGGGTGACAGAGCTCTCGAACTCGATCTGCATGGGCGACAGCGTATCCAGGATCTCCGACATGACCGTTCGCGAAGGGATGTCGGAGGTTCGAACTATCGTCATCTGATCCAGTTGATTTATTCGTACATAGCTTCGAGGATGGATGCATGGGGTTCGATGCGGTGTCGACGATCTCCCCGGCGGGTGATTCCCGTGCCGGGGAGGTGCTCCGGCTGCGCCGGGAGATCAGCCGCATGCAGCGCCGCCGCAGCGATCTCCCCCTGCTCCCGATCGACGAGGCACTCGCCCCGCTGCTCCCCGATCAGGGTCTCCAGGCCGGCGCCGCGTACACGGTGTCCCCGTCCCCCAGCCTCGTGCTCGCTCTGCTCAGCGCTTCCTCCCGACGCGGTCTCTGGTGCGCCGTGGTCGGCATGCCGACGCTGGGCGTCGAGGCGGCCTCGGCGTTCGGGATCGAGCTTCCCCGGCTGATCCTCGTCCCCGATCCCGGAGACCGCTGGCTCGCCGCCGCCTCCGCTCTCGCCGAGGTCGTGCCCCTCATCGCCGTGCAGCCGGGAGGACGGGTGCGCGATGCCGATGCCTCCCGCCTGAGCGCCCGACTGCGCGACCGCGGCACCACACTGCTGGTCACCGAGTCCGAGCACTACGGGGCATGGCCGCAGAGCGAGGGCGCCATCCGCCTGCACGACCAGCAGTGGGAGGGCATCGGCGAGGGCTGGGGACTGATCGAGGGATCGACGGCGACCGTGACCGCACGCACCAGGCACACCCCGACGGGTGCGAGCGTGCGGGTGCGGCTCCCGGGAAGCCACGGTGCCGTCGAGGCGATCGCGGAACAGGCTGCCGCGGAGACGATCACCGAGCTGACCGCGCTGCCGGCCCTGCGCGAGGGAGACGCGAGCCCACCCGAGTACCCGCTGGCGGTGGCCGGATGAGCGCTCCCCTCCGCGTCCTGGTCCTCTGGTTCCCCGACTGGCCGCTCCGGGCGGCCCTGGGCGGAGCGCCGCCGCATCCTCCCACCGCGATCGTTCACGCGAACACGGTGGTCGCCTGCACAGCGTCGGCGCGAGAGCACGGCGTGCGCGCAGGCCAGCGCCGCCGCATCGCGCAGGGGCACATCTCCTCGCTGCGGGTGATCCCCCACGACCCGGCGCGGGACGAGCGGGCATTCCTGCCCGTGCTGCAGCTCATCGAGAAGCACGCGCCGGGTGCCGCCCTGCTGCGCCCCGGCCTCGCCGCGCTGCGCGCACGGGGCATCTCCCGCTACCACGACGGCGAACCGGAAGCCGGTCATGCCCTGATCCGCATCCTCGCCGAAGCGGGGTATCCCGAAGTGCGCGTGGGGATCGCCGACGGCCCCTTCACCGCCGAACTCGCCGCCCGCGGTTCCGGGCCCTGCACGGTCGTCCCGTCCGGGCGCGCCGAGGAGTTCCTGCACCCGCTCCCCGTCGGGGTGCTGCGCGACGACCAGCTCACCGGACTGCTCACCCGCCTCGGAGTGCGCACCCTCGGCGAGTTCGCCCGGCTCGATGCGATCGAGGTGCGCGACCGCTTCGGCGAGCGCGGAGCTCGGCTGCACGCCCTCGCCGCCGGCGCCGACTCCCGGGCGGTCGTGCCCCGACCGCCCGACCCGGAGCTCGTGCGCTCCATCGAGTTCGAGACCCCGCTGGCAGGTGCCGACCAGGTGGCCTTCGCAGTGCGGCAGACCTCGGACGCGGTGATGCTCGCCCTGGCTGATGCCTCGGTGGTCTGCACGGAGGTGCGCATCGACCTCACCGACGACGACGGTCGCGTGTACTCCCGCACCTGGCTGCATCCGACCTGCTTCGATGCGGCGGATCTCGTCGACCGCGTGCGCTGGCAGCTCGAGGCGCTGGCCGCCGAGTCGGCGAAGGAGCCGGTCGGCGAGGCGCGGGCCTTCGGCGGCATCGCGATGGTGCGCATCGCGCCGACGGCCGTCGACGACGCCGCCCATCACCAGCCGGGACTCTTCGGCTCCGGCACCGACGAGCGCCTCCACCACGCCGTCTCGCGTGTGCAGACGATGCTGGGCCATCAGGGCGTGGTGACGGCCGCGCTCTCGGGCGGTCGCTGGCTCGCCGACCGGCAGGTGCTGACCCCGTGGGGCGAGCGATCCGTCGCGCCGCGCGACCCCGATCAGCCCTGGCCGGGGAGTCTTCCCGACCCGCTCCCCGCCGAGGTCTTCCGTCCTCCTCGACCCATCGGCGTGCAGACTCCGGACGGAGAGTCGGTGCAGATCGATGAGCGAGGAGCACTCTCCGCGGTCCCCGCACGGATCGACGGCGTCGAGGTGCGCGCCTGGGCCGGCCCCTGGCCGATCCACGAGAGACGGTGGGAGAGCTCGGGCGGCAAGAGAGGGCACCGACTGCAGATCGTCGACGGTCACGATCGTGCGTGGCTGGTGTTCTCCGCCGGCGACCGCTGGTGGGCCGAGGGACGGTATCGCTGATGGGATGGCACAACCCTCCGCAGACCTGGCGCGAGCTCGAACGCACCCTGAGCGGCGAGGAGTCGCCGTATCCGATCGGCGGCCCCGAGCCCCGCCTCGACCGCCCCGACCCCGGACCGGTCAGCACCCGGAAGAAGCGGAACCCGCCGACGGCGGTCACCCGTCCGACCGACCCCGTGCCCTATGCCGAACTGCACGCGCATTCGTCGTACTCCTTCCTCGACGGGGCATCGTCACCGGAAGACCTCCTCGCCGAGGCCGAACGGCTCGGCCTCTCGGCGCTGGCCCTCACCGACCACGACGGCTTCTACGGCGCGGCGCGCTTCGCCGAGGTCGCGGAGCTGATGGAGGTGCAGGTGCAGACCGTGTACGGCGCCGAGCTCTCCCTCGGACTCGACGGGCCGCAGCGCGGGGCGGCCGATCCGGTCGGCGATCATCTGCTCGTGCTCGCCGACGGCCTCGAGGGGTACCACCGCCTGTCGGCATCGATGACGGGAGCGCACCTCCGGGGCGGCGAGAAAGGACGGCCGGTCTACGACATCGACGAGCTCGCGGCGACGGCCGCCGGGCACTGGACGGTGCTCACAGGATGTCGCAAGGGCGCTGTCCGCCGAGGGCTCGAGGCCGGCGACGCGATGACCCCGTTGCGTCGGCTCGTCGACCTCTTCGGTCGGGATCGCGTGGTCGTCGAGCTCTTCGACCACGGCGACCCGCTGGACACCCGCCGCAACGACGCCCTCGCCGACCTCGCCCGTCGGCTGCGGCTGCCCGTGGTCGCGACGAACAACGTGCACTACGCGACACCCGACAGGGCCGCCCTCGCCGAAGCGGTCTCCGCGGTCCGGGCGGTGCGCAGCATGGACGAGCTCGACGGCTGGCTGCCCGCACACGGCGGGGCGCACCTGCGCAGCGGCGCCGAGATGGCAGCGCGGTTCCGCCGCTACCCCGGGGCGATCTCCTCCGGGCTCGAGATCGCCGCGGCATCCGCCTTCCCGCTGCGACGCGCACGGCCGGCTCTCCCGAAGCAGGAGGTGCCGGAGGGGCACACGCCCATGACCTGGCTGCGGCACCTCGTATGGGAAGCGGTGCCGACGAAGTATCCCCGCCTGGACGACGACGGCCGGCGACGCATCCACCGCGAGCTCGACGTCATCGAGGAGAAGGACTTCCCCGGCTACTTCCTCATCGTGCACGGCATCGTGGCCGAGGCGCGGCGACGCGGCATCCTGTGCCAAGGCCGCGGCTCGGCTGCGGCGAGCGCTGTCTGCTATCTGCTGGGGATCACCGCGGTCGACCCCATCCTCTACCGACTCCCGTTCGAGAGGTTCCTCGCGACGACCCGCTCGGAGGAGCCGGACATCGATGTGGACTTCGACTCCGACCGCCGCGAGGAGATCATCCAGTGGGTCTACCGCGAGTACGGGCGGGAGCGCGCGGCGCAGGTCGCGAACGTCATCCAGTACCGCCCCAAGAACGCCGTGCGCGACATGGCGAGAGCACTCGGGCACTCGGTGGGCCAGCAGGACGCCTGGTCGCGTCAGGTCGACGGCTGGAGCACGAGGCTGGAGGTCGCCGACGAGCACGACATCCCCGCGAACGTGCTGGAGTACGCCGGCGAGCTGCTGAAGGCGCCGCGGCACCTCGGCATCCATTCCGGCGGCATGGTGCTCACGGCGAGACCGGTGGGCGAGGTCGTCCCCGTCGAGCACGCCCGCATGGAGAACCGCACCGTCATCCAGTGGGACAAGGACGACGCGGCCTGGATGGGACTGGTGAAGTTCGACCTGCTGGGCCTCGGCATGCTCGCCGCCCTGCAGCACTGCTTCGACCTGATCCGCGATGCCACCGGGGAGGAGTGGACGCTGGAGACGCTGCCGAAGGAGGAGCCGGCCGTCTACGACATGCTCTGCCGCGCCGACTCGATCGGCGTGTTCCAGGTGGAGTCTCGAGCGCAGATCGGTCTGCTCCCCCGCCTGCAGCCGCGCCGCTTCTACGACCTGGCGATCCAGATCGCGTTGATCCGCCCCGGCCCCATCCAGGGCGGGGCTGTGCATCCGTTCGTCCGCCGGAAGATGGCGAAGGACGCCCTCGACGAGGAGAACCGCGCCCGCGCCACCAGGGGTGAGGAGCCGGTGCTGCTGGAGGTCCCGTATCCGCACGAGGATCTCAAGCCGATCCTGGAGCGAACACTCGGCATTCCGATCTTCCAGGAGCAGCTGATCCAGATGGCCACGGCGATCGGCGACTGCACGGCGGACGAGGCCGATCTGCTGCGACGCGCCATGGGTTCCAAACGCGGTCTCGAGAAGATCGAGAAGGTGCGCGACAAGCTCTACTCCGGGATGACGCGGCGCGGCCTCTCGAAGGAGCAGTCCGACCGGATCTACGCGCAGATCCAGGCGTTCTCGAACTTCGGCTTCGCGGAGTCGCACTCCCTCTCGTTCGCGTTGCTCGTCTATGCGAGCTCCTGGTTGAAGCTGCACTACCCCGCGGCGTTCCTCGCCGGTCTCCTGCGCTCTCAACCCATGGGCTTCTACTCGCCGGCGACCCTGACGGCCGATGCCCGCCGTCACGGCGTGGAGGTGAGGCGGCCGGATCTGCACGCGTCGGCGGCCACCGACTCGCTCGAGCCGCTCTCCGAGGCGACGGAGCGGATGCCGACGGGCCTCGACTCCTGCCGTGAGGCCGACCAGCCGGACACCCCTCGCTTCGACCGCACACTGCCCGACGAGTCGGCGGCTCACCGGCGTGACGGCGGGTATGCGGTCAGGCTCGGCCTCAGCGGCGTCCGCGGCATCGGGCTCCCCCTCGCTGAACGGATCGTCGCGGAGCGCGAGGCGCACGGGCGGTACCGCGACCTGCACGACCTCGTGCGGAGGACCGATGCCACAGCCGCGCAGCTGGAGGCTCTGGCCACGGCCGGCGCGTTCGAGTCGCTGGGTCTGCAGCGGCGGGAGGCGATGTGGCTCGCGGGAGCGGCCGCCGAGGACCGATCTCGGTTCCTGCCCGGCACCGTCGTCTCGGTGCAGCCGCCGCTGTTCGCCGATCAGTCGAGCTACGAGCAGCTGTCATCGGACCTCTGGGCGACAGGAGTCTCCACCGACGATCACCCGATGGCGCACTTCCGTGCGGCGCTGGCCGATCGCGGCGTGCTCACCTCCCGTGACCTCCAATCGCACGAGACCGGCCGCCGGGTCGAGGTCGCGGGGCTCGTCACGCATCGGCAGCGGCCGGCGACCGCGGCGGGCGTCACGTTCCTGAACCTCGAGGACGAGAGCGGCCTGGTCAACGTCATCTGCTCGACCGGGGTGTGGGCGCGCTACCGGCGGATCGCTCGTGATTCGCCGGCGCTCATCATCCGCGGCATCCTGGAGCGCTCGCCCGAGGGAGTGATCAACATCCTCGCCGATGCGTTCGAAGACCTGCGGACGGGCGTCTCGCACCGTTCGCGGGACTTCCGCTGAGTCGACGGGGGCGGCACCTCACCAGAAGCGGTCGGTCTCCGGCTCGGGCACTCCCTCTGACCCGCCCCACCGGTCGGCCTCGGCCTTGGCCGCCTCGACGGCGGCGTCGGCGCCGAGCAGCGCCGCCCGGGCGTTCGTCTCCCCAGCGCCACCTCCCTCGACATCGATCGTGAGCACTGTGCGCGCGTCGGAGCCGACGGTCACTGTGCAGTCCGACACCCGACCAGACCAGCGCACGATGTCACCGCGCGTGCCCTCATCTCGTACGTAGCGGACGCCGCTGTCGAGGTCCACGATCTGCAACACCGATGCTCGTCCGCTCTCCTCGTCGACGGCCTCCATGACGTCAACGCGATGCCCCCGCGCGACGGCGAGGTGGGCGTTCAGCACGAGCCTTCTGTCCATGGATCCACTTTAGGAGTGCGGATGCCGAAGGCAACCCCGGGTGCGATTCTCACCGAGTGCCCAAAATTTGGAAGAAACATTCGTACATTTCTTTGTCCCCCAAATGGCGGACAAAGACGATTAGCGATATTCTGCTCAGAGTAGCGGGGGCTACCGGCTGACTTATGGGGAGAACAGCCGACGAGAGCAGCGAGATCTTCGCCGCCCTCCCCTTCCGTCCGGGCAGGACGGTGGGCCCTCTCGAGCGATCTGAACTGGGGCGGATGACTCGAGAGGGCAACCAGTCCCGATGTCGCGCCGCCGTCTCGTAGTGTGCCGTTCGGCGTCCGTCAAGCCCGATCCTCGCGGACTGCGCACGTCGTAGCGTCCATCCTTCAAGGAGGATCGTGCACCAATGAACGCAGCCCGGCCGAACGGCCGCATCCGCATCGGCGTCTCCGGGTGGAAGTACGCGAGTTGGCGAGGCGACTTCTACCCGAAGGGGCTCGCGCAGCGCCGTGAGCTCGAGTACATCGGCGAGCACTTCTCCAGCGCGGAGCTCAACGGGTCGTTCTACTCGCTGCAGCGTCCGGAGAGCTATCGCCGATGGCGGTCGGAGGTGCCGGAGGACTTCATCTTCGCCGTCAAGGGCTCCCGTTACGTGACGCACATGCTCCGGCTGCGCGACACTGAGCAGGGGCTGGCGAATTTCTTCGCGTCAGGCGTGCTCGCCCTCGGCGCCCAGCTCGGACCGATCCTCTGGCAGCTCCCCGAACGGCAGACGTTCGACGCCGAGCTGGTCGAGGCGTTCCTCGCGGGGCTGCCGTCGACCACAGGTGAGGCGCTCGATCTCGCAAGGCGGCACGACGAGCGACTCGACGGCCGCGCCTGGCTGCAGATCGAGGAGGACCGGCCGTTGCGCTACGCGCTCGAGCCGAGATCCGATACTTTCGCCGACGCGGAGGCGCTTCACCTCCTGCAGAAGCACGGCGCCGCGCTCGTCGCCGCCGACACCGCCGGCCGGTGGCCTCGATTCGACGTCCTCACCAGCGACTTCGCGTACGTCCGGTTGCACGGGGCGCAGATGCTGTATCACAGCGGATACACGGCGGCGGAGCTGGCGGAATGGGCCGGTATCGTAAGCGCCTGGGCCGACGGATCGGGCGCGAGCGACGGACTCCCCCGCGACGTCTACGTATACTTCGACAACGACGCCCGCGGGCACGCACCGCACGACGCCGAAGGGCTGGCGACGCTCGTGGGGGCGCTCGTCTGAGGCGCTCCGCCGAGCCCCCTGTTGCTGTCGGCCTTCCCCGGCGATCATGGCCTCATGGCATTCGAGATTCACGACGGCCCGCGCATAGAGACGAGACCGGAACGACAGACCCTCGGCATCCGGATCGTCACTCCGTTCCGCGGCATGCTCGCGGTCCGGGATTCTCTCATCGCCGAGCTCTCCGCTTGGCTGGCGGCGCGACGGATCGAGGTCGGCGGACCGTTCTTCCTGCGGCTGCACACCGTAGACATGGCGGGCGACATGGAGATAGAGGTGGGCGTGCTCGACGCGAGCGTCGTCTCAGACGACGATCGGGTGCGGACCGGATCGGCGCCGGCCGGGGACTACGCGATCATCGCGTACCGCGGGAGCTCGATGCAGGCGAACAAGACGCTTCTCGCGTGGGCTCCGGAGCAGGGCAGACGCTTCGACACCGATCCCGCTTCGGGGAGGTGGGGCGGACGTTTCGAGATCCTCCGCGCCGATCCGAGGAAGGAGCCGCGCAAGACCGCGTGGACAGTCGAGCTCGCCTTTCTCGTGAAGCCGGAGACCTGAGCCCCGAGAGATGACCGATAGGGTCGGGGCATGACTCGGGGGCGTCGACGCGGTGGGACCATGGCTGTGCTGAGCGTTTCACTTCTCGTCGTGATCGCGGCGATCGTCCTCGCCTGCACACCGCTGTCGCGCGCCGCACCCGGAGCCGTCTCACAGGTCGAGGGCGTCGTCGGCGACAGCGGCGAGGTGTCGGTGTACGTCGTCGAACGGAACATCAACGTCAGCCCGAAGTGTGAGTTGCGCGTCAGGATGGAGGACGGCGTAGCGGAGGACGAGCTCGCCCGCGTGCTCGAGAACGCGTGGGCGGCGCCGGGCGACTCCCCCTGCGTCGTGAAGAGCGTGGAGACCGCGAGCCGCTCGTCGATCTTCGGCGCGCCGCCCGCGGCCATGATGGCGGGCGAAGCCGGAGCGGTCGCCGCTGCACTGCTGCGCTTCGACCTCCTCACCCTCTCCGTCCGGGAAGACGGCGGTCTCTACGCCGACGCCTCTGTGCGGACCGGCGACTTCTCGGATGCCGCAGCCCTCGTGCGGGCGGCCGTCGCCTCATCGGCTCTCGAGGACGAGTTCGGTCGGGTCGACTGGTCGATGAGGTGGTCCGCCGACGATGGCGCATACGACGACGCAACGGTCGCCAGCGACGGCACGCCCGATCCGAAGCTCGCCGACCTCCTCGACGGACTCGCCGAGCTGCGTGCCTCCGGCGCGCTGGGTGTCGGCGATGGAGCAGACGTCGCGGCATTGGACGCCCCGATCATCGCGGTGAAGCTGAATGCGATCACTGAGTCGGGTGTGACAGCGGTCGGCATCGGACTGACCGTCGCGGGGTGGGATGCCGACGATCTCGCTACTCGCGGTGAGGAGCTCGCCCTGTCGGGCCGGGCTGCCGAGGCCGCTGCCGCGATCTCCGCTCTGGGAGAAGAAGTCGGTTTGCCGGTCGGGGCGATCACGGCGAACGGGACGGTCGATCTGCTCGCCGGGTCGTGACGCGCGTCTGTCTCCTCGATGCTCCGCACTGCCGCGGACACGCAGAAGGCCCGGAGACTCTTGCGAGTTTCCGGGCCTTTCTCGGTCGGGCTGACAGGATTTGAACCTGCGACCCCTTGACCCCCAGTCAAGTGCGCTACCAAGCTGCGCCACAGCCCGTTGGTCTGCACTCTCGCGCAGGCAACTCCCCTATCTTAGCCTGACCGGCGACGCCTCCGCGAACCGACTGCGTCCCGGGCGTTGCCCGTGTCGGAGCCCGGGCGTACCGTCGGACCATGGTGACGATCACGACAGAGGTGGCGACGACGGCGCGGTGGGACGACGTGCAGCGCGCGCTCACGGGCGGTGGCGACGGCGCCAGCTGCCAGTGCATCTGGCCGATGCTGCGGAACAAGGACTGGAACGAGACCACGACTCCCGAGCGCGTGGAGATGTTCCGCGCCGAGATCGATGCCGGTCCCTCGCCGGGACTCATCGCATACGTCGACGGAGAGGCGGCGGGCTGGATCCGCATCGGTCCGAGGCCCCTCCAGCGGCGGCTCGCGCACACACGGGCGATCGTCGCAGCGACGCACGAGCCGTTCGACGACGACAGCGTCTGGGCGGTGAGCTGCTTCGTCGTGCGGCGCGAGCATCGCGGCAAGGGCCTCAATCGCGCGTTGCTCGATGCCGCTGTCGAGTACGCCCGAGGAGCGGGCGCCCGAATCATCGAGGGGTATCCGGTCGACACAGGCGGCGCATCTCAGCGCAGCAACGAACTCTTCCACGGCACGCTCAGCACCTTCGTCGCAGCAGGCTTCGAACCACGCGGCGAGCTGAAGGCGGGCCGCCCCCTCGTCACTCTGGACATGGCCTCCTGACGGCATGCGCCAGTAGCGTGGAACCATGAGCAATGAGCATCCGATCATCGACGACCGCGAACTGGGCATGCTCACCCGGGCGACGACGGAGTTGAGCGATGGCACGGTCCTGACACACGACTGGTACGCCGGCACGGTCACGCTCGACGACGCCGATCTCGAGCTCATGCTCGAAGCCACCACGGCCGACGAAGCGCGAGCGCTCATCCCCCGCATCCGTGAGACGCTCTCCGCTCTCGCCGGGCTGCGCCGGCTGGCGACGGATGCCGTCGTCACAGCGTTCAGCCAGGGCTCCCCCGAACCGGCTGAGCTCGACGCCGCCGCGACGGATCTCGCTCTCGAGACCATCGAAGCCTCGGAGGACGGCACCATCGTGCTCCACCTCACCGACACCTGCGGCGCACACTTTCCCGAGGGTTACTGGCCGGCCGTGCATCTCGGCCCCGATGGCCAGATCACCCAGGTCACCGTCGAATCCTGATGATCGACGCGGTACGGATAGACAGTTGGCTGTGGGCGGTGCGCGCGTACAAGACCCGTTCCGCCGCCACCACCGCCTGCCGTGCGGGTCACGTGCGCCTCAACGGCGAGAAGGTCAAGGCTGCTCAACAGGTGCGCGTGGGCGACGAACTGAGGGTGCGCATCGCGGGGTTCGATCGGATCCTGGTCGTGCGTCAGCTCCTCGTGAAGCGCGTCGGCGCACCTCTCGCCGCAGCGGCGTACGAGGACCGCACGCCCGCGCGCGAACCTCAGGCGATGATTGGTGTGCGCGATCGCGGAGCCGGTCGGCCGACGAAGCGCGAGCGCCGTGACATCGATCGCCTTCGCGGACGGGGAGACGAGGATGCCGATATCTTCCTCGATTGACCCTCTCATAGTCGAACATATGTTCTAAAATGGGAACATGATCACGCCGACCGACCTCGATCTCGACCTCCGGGAGAGACAGCGCCTGCTTGACGGGTGGGTGCAGAAGAGACGTCAGATCGCGGAGCTCGAGGCTGAGGCAACCGAGTTGTTGATCGAGCGGATCGGCGTGCACGAGGCCGATGTCGCCGAGAGCCCGTTCCACCGCGACGCGATCTATCGATCGATGCTGTCGGAGTACTCGGCCGCGGCTCACCTCCCCCACGGAACGGTGGAGCACTCCTTCACCGACGCTCGCACCCTCTCTCGCGATCTCCCCGCGACGCGCGCCGCATTCCGCGCAGGCGACATCACGGTCGGCCACGTGCGCGAGATCGTTCGCGCCAGCGCCGTCGTGGCTGAGGCTGTGCGCAATGGCCGAGTGGATGCCGAAACGCTGACGCTCTACGAGACCGCCGTCCTGGTGATCGCTGAGAAGGAGACCGCCGCCCGCACCCGGGCTCACGCTCGCCAGGTCGCCGCCGCGCTCGCCGGCGAGACCGTGGTCGAGCGACACCGGCGCGCGGAGTCGGAACGATGCGTCTCCGTGCGTTCCGTCGACGATGGGCTCGCTCTCCTCACCGCCGTGCTGCCGGAGTGGCTCGCTGTCGCGATCGCGGATCGACTCACCCGCATGGCGCGCGAAGTCGTGCGCGGTCGAGCGGATGCCGCACCGACGCTGCCTCCGGTCGAGGACCGCGGCGACGAGATCACCGTTGATGACCTCGCGCCCGACGACCCCCGACGCGACTCGTCTGCCGCCGGCACCGTGATCTTCGGCGAGGACGGTACCTTCACCGTCGATCCTCTCGCGGGGCTCGTCGACCCGCTCACCGACCCGAGCAGCCCCGATATCGAGCACCTCCCCGCTGACGGCCGCACGCTCGACCAGATCCGCGCGGACCTCTTCGCCGATCTGCTCCTCGTCTCGGTACCGAGCGCCGAACTCGGCTCGGGACTCGACGCCGTGCAGCCTCGAATCCAGGTGACAGTCGCAGCGAGCACGCTGATCGGTGCCGACGACCGGCCCGCAGAACTCGACGGGCACGGCCCGCTGGATCCCGGGATCGCCCGGGCGCTCGCCGGCCGGAACACGGGCTGGTCCCGGCTGTTCCTCGACCCCGCCGGGCAGGTCGTGCAGACCGACACATACACTCCCACCGAGGCGATGCGCCGACATCTGCGGGCTCGCGACCAGCACTGTCGATTCCCTGGTTGTCGTATGCCGGTGCACCGATGCGAGATCGACCACAACCACGACCACGCCCTCGGCGGTCGCACCCGTCTCGACAACCTGAGCCACTTCTGCACGACGCACCACTCGCTCAAACATCCCGACGTCGACCCTCGGCACCGATGGACCGCGCGACAGCTCCCCGACGGGTGTGTGACCTGGGAGAGTCCACTGGGGCGCTCCTACGTGGATCCCCCGCGACGGCGAGTGATGTTCGTATGAGGCGTCGGGTGCTGCCCGGCGCGCCCGGGCTTCAGTTCGGGGCGGCCAGTATCCCCTGCAGCCAGCCGGAGGAGCGCACCTGGGCGGCGCCGGCAGCCGCGACTCGGGCCTGCAGCTCGCGATCGCTGGTGACCGCCACCACGTACGCACCGCTGGCGACCCGGCGCTCGACCTCGGCGACGACCGCGTCATCCCCTCCGGCATCCGCCTCCACGAGCGAGACCACGCCGGCCGGAAGCAGCGCGTCGTCGTCATCGGCGTCAGGGTCGGGAGCATCGATGCCCCGCGCCGCCCCTTCGACGACGAGCGCGATCGGCGGGAACCAGGCACTGCCACCGAGGTCGATGTCGGATCCCGCCACGGACAGCCCGTTCAGGCTCTCAGCCAACCGACGCGCGGCGCCCGCGCGATCCTTCCACCAGCCGTTCGGCACCGACCCCACCACGTTCGCCGCATCGACGACGAGCGACGGGCGCACCGCGAGCAGCGCCCGCAGCGTCGGCCACGCCCGTCTGAATCCGGGATGCAGCGGCCGAGTGCCGACCTCGTCGACGGGCACCCACTCCAGCGCGACGCTCTCGGGGTCGCTGATCACCGGGTCGAACGGCTCGACCACATCGGCGATCACCGTCGTGTACGACCAGACGTCGAGGTCGAGCACACTCGTGAATCGAGGCCGCACCGCGGCATCCGGCACGCCCGCTTCCTCCTGAGCTTCACGAACCGCCCCGATGATCGCACTCTCCCCCTCGTGCAGCGCGCCGCCGGGAAGCCCCCAGGTTCCGCCGAAGTGGCTCCACGCGACACGGTGCTGCAGCAGGATCCCGCGCTCCGGATCGACCGCCAGCAGGCCCGCCGCTCCGAACCTACCCCAGTACTTCTCACCCGACGGGGCCACGACCCAGGCATCGCCGGGATCACGCGGCCCGGACGGGCGGCGGGGCTCACCGGCAGCGGGGGGAACGACAGTCACCCCCTCAGCCTTTCACAGCATCCGGGCATCGGCATCCGCGCCGGTCACACGCGGGAACAGCGACGGGCCGTCCGCACGAAGCGGACGGCCCGTCGAGCACCGCGGTCTAGCGCTGACGCTTCTCGCGGACGCGCATGTTGACGACGATCGGCGTTCCCTCGAACTCGTAGAGCTCACGCAGGCGACGCTGGATGAATCGGCGGTACCCCGGATCGAGGAACCCCGTCGTGAACAGCACGAACGTCGGCGGACGTGTCGACGCCTGCGTGCCGAACAGGATGCGCGGCTGCTTTCCGCCGCGCAGCGGGTGCGGGTGCTCGGCCACGAGCTCGGCGAGGAAGGCGTTGAACTTGCCCGTGGGGATGCGGCGGTCCCAGTTCTCCAGCGCGGTCTCGAGCGCCGGTACGAGCTTGTCGAGGTGGCGGCCGGTCTTCGCCGAGATGTTCACGCGCGGGGCCCAAGCGACGTGAGCCAGGTCCTGCTCGATCTCCCGCTCCAGGTACCGACGGCGGTCGGCGTTCTCGAGATCCAGGTCGTTCAGGCGGTCCCACTTGTTGAACGCGAGCACGAGGGCACGGCCTGACTCGAGCACGAGATCGATGATGCGCACGTCCTGCTCGCTGATCGTCTCCGAGACGTCGAGCACGACGACGGCGACCTCGGCCTTCTCGAGCGCGGCGGAGGTCCGCAGCGACGCGTAGAAGTCGGCACCCTGCGCCATGTGCACCCTGCGACGGATGCCGGCCGTGTCGACGAGCGTCCACAGCTTGCCGCCGAGCTCCACGATCTCGTCGACCGGGTCGCGGGTGGTGCCGGCGAGGTCGTTCACGACCACGCGCTCCTCCCCCGCCGCCTTGTTCAGCAGCGAGGACTTGCCCACGTTCGGGCGCCCGAGGATGGCGACCCGGCGCGGCCCGCCGATCTCGGCCTTCGCGACGGCCGAGACGTCCGGCAGCTTCTTCAGCACGGCGTCCAGCAGATCGGCGACGCCGCGACCGTGGATCGCGGAGACGGGATGCGGTTCGCCGAGACCGAGGTTCCACAGCGCGGCGGCCTCGGGCTCCTGGCGGCTGTCGTCGATCTTGTTGGCGACGAGGAACACCGGCTTGCCGCTCTTGCGCAGCAGCTTCACGACGTGCTCGTCGGTGGAGGTGGCGCCGACCATCGCGTCGACGACGAAGAGGACGACGTCCGACAGGTCGATCGCGACCTCGGCCTGCGCAGCCACGGATCGATCGATGCCCTTCGCATCGGGCTCCCAGCCGCCGGTGTCGACGAGCGTGAAGCGACGATCGTTCCACTCCGCCTTGTACGTGACGCGGTCGCGCGTGACACCGGGCGTGTCCTCCACGACGGCCTCGCGACGGCCGAGGATGCGATTCACGAGCGCGGACTTGCCGACGTTCGGCCTGCCGACGATCGCCACCACGGGCAGTGCCGGCAGGAACTGGATACCGTCCTCGCCCAGCGTCACGCCGGCGAGAAGCGCGGCATCCTCGTCGTCGAGCTCGTAGTCGGCGAGGCCGGCGCGCAGTGTCTCAGCGCGCTGCTCGGCCAGCTCCTCGTCGAGTGCGTCCATCTTCTCGGCGAGCTGGTCGGGGCCGCCCTCGTATTCGTCGTCAGCCACGGTGTGCTCCTCGGAGTCGTTCGATCACCGCGAGTACGGCGTCGATGGTCTGGGGGAAATCGAGCGCGGTCGAGTCGACGACCTCGACACCGTCGGCGGCATTGAGGAAGTCGACGACCGCGCTGTCGGAGGCATCGCGCTTGTGCAGGGCCTCGGCGACGGCCTGGGCGTTCTCTCCCGCGAGCTCGCCTGCGCGGCGCGCGGCGCGCACCTCGGGTGCGGCGGTGAGCAGAATACGGACCGGCGCGTCGGGTGCGACCACGGTGGTGATGTCGCGGCCCTCCACCACAACAGCCGGGTAGGGAGCCTCGGCGACGAGCGCCCGGAACAGACGGTTGACCTGTTCGCGCACCTCGGGCACGCGGGCGACGCCGCTCACGGCGCCGGAGACGCGCGGCTCACGGATCGCGTCGGTCACGTCGGAGTCACCCACGAGCACGGCGCGGTCGTCGGGGTCGAGACCCAGCCTGACCGGGAACTCGGATGCCGCGAGGCGCACCGACTCCGCGTCATCGGTGTCGGCACCGCGGTCGAGGACGTGCCAGGCGAGGGCCCGGTAGGCAGCCCCCGTGTCGAGGTACCCGAATCCGAGCCGGCGGGCGACCGCCTTCGAGACGCTCGACTTGCCGGACCCTGCAGGCCCGTCGATCGCGATGAAGTCAGTCATTCGTGGTCCCTGCAATCCGCCACCCGCGTTCCTGGAGTCCGGTGATCGCCCCGTGCAGTGCAGCGGGATCGACGCTGATCTCGGCGAGACCGAACTGTGCGCCCGGCGAGTGCTCGAGACGCAGATCCTCGACGTTGACGCCGAGCTCGCCCAGCTCGCCGAACAGCCGACCGAGCTGACCGGCCGTGTCGTCAACCATGACGACGAGGCTCTCGAAGCGACGGTTCTGGCCGTGCTTGCCCGGCAGGCGCTCGACACCGTCGTTGCCGTGCTTGATCGTCTCCGCGACCACGCGCCGCGCGCCCGGAGCGTCGGGAGCACGCAGCGCGTCAGACACCTCGCGGAGATCGTCTGCCAGCGCGTCGAGGATCTCCACGACCGGCCCGGCGTTCGCACCGAGGATCTGCACCCACAGCTCGGGAGCGGATGCCGCGATCCGCGTCGTGTCGCGCACACCCTGGCCGGAGAGGCGCAGCGCGCCCTCGTCGGCGACCGCGAGCCGCGCGGCGAGCAGACTCGCGACGACCTGCGGCACGTGCGAGGTGAGCGCGACCGACCGGTCGTGCTCCTCCGGGGTCATCTCCAGCGGCATCGCTCCGACGTCCAGCGCGAGCGCCTCGACAAGAGCGAGATCGGAGGCCTTGGTGTCCTCATCCCGGCACACGACCCACGGTCGTCCGATGAAGAGATCGGCTCGGGCGGAGATCGCTCCGCCGCGTTCCCGACCGGCGAGCGGGTGGGAGCCGATGTAGCGGGTGATGTCGACGCCGCGCTTCTGGAGGGCGAGGAACGGCTCGAGCTTGACGCTCGCGACATCCGTGACCACGGCGTCGGGGAATCGCGCCAGCTCGGCTTCGATCACATCGGCGGTGACGTCGGGCGGCACGGCCACCACGACGAGCGCGGGGGTGTCGGCATCCGCCGCCGCCCGTCCCGCGCCGTAGTCGATCGCAAGACGCAGCTGTGCGGGCGACGTGTCGGCGAGCACGACGTCGACGCCCTTCGTCCGGAGCGCGTGCCCGATGCTCGCGCCGAGCAGGCCGGCGCCGACGATGCGGACGGTGCCGGACAGACGGGTCGCGACGCGCGGCGCGGACACGCCGGTCGTCGGCACCTCGCCGGGCGCACTCGTCGTCTCGGTCACTCGTTCTCCTGCTGCTCGCCTGGCGCCGCGGCGACACCGGAATCACGGCGCGCGAGAGTCAACAGCGCACCGAGTTCGATTTTACTCAGTTCGCGTGTGCGACCAGCCGGGAGGGTTCCCAGGTGGAGGGGTCCGAACTGCCGGCGGACGAGCTCCGTGACCGGATGCCCCACCGCCGCCATCATCCGTCGCACGATGCGGTTGCGACCGGAGTGCAGCGTGAGCTCCACGAGACTCGAACCGCGGGACGTGTCGAGGAGACGAGCCTTGTCGGCGGCGATCGGGCCGTCTTCCAGCTCGATCCCCTTCGTGAGCTTCGAGATCGTCTGCGCAGTGACCGCTCCGTCGACCTTGGCGATGTAGACCTTGGTGACACCGAACGACGGGTGCGCCAGCACGTGTGCGAGCTCGCCGTCGTTCGTGAGGACGAGCAGCCCGCTGGTCTCGGCGTCGAGACGGCCGACGTTGTAGAGACGCTCCTCGTAGTCCTTCGTGAACCGGCGCAGATCGGGACGACCGCTCTCGTCGCGCATGCTGCTGACGACACCGGTCGGCTTGTTGAGCATGACGTAGCGCTTGGAGACGTCGAGCTGCACGGCCGTCCCGTCGACGTCGACGAGATCGGTCTCCGGGTCGATCCTCGTGCCGAGCTCGGTCACGGTGCGGCCGTTCACCCGGATGCGCCCCTCGACGATGTACTGCTCCACCACGCGCCGCGACGCGACGCCGGCCGCGGCCAGCACCTTCTGCAGTCGGACGCCCTCGGGCGCAGAGCTCGTGTCTTCCATCATCGGACCACTCCTTCATCGAAACCGTCGGCGCCGTCGTCGAGCAGCGGGGAGATCGGGGGGAGCTCGTCGAGGGAGTTGATCCCGAGGTGCTGCAGCAACGCGTCGGTGGTGCCGTAGTTGATCGCACCCGTCTCCGAATCGGCGAAGAGCTCGGTGATCAGTCCGCGTGCGAGGAGCGTGCGCACGACCGAGTCGACGTTGACCGCGCGGATCGAGGCGACCTGGCTGCGCGTCACGGGCTGCTTGTAAGCGATGACCGCGAGAGTCTCGAGAGCAGCCTGCGACAGTCGTGCCGGCGCCTGACCGCCGACGAACTCGGCGACCAGGGAGTCGTGGTCCTCGCGCACATAGAGACGCCACCCACCGCCCACCTCGCGCAGCTCGAAGCCGCGCCGTGGACCGCTGCCCCGCCCGTCGTAGTCGTCGACGAGCGTCTCGATCGTCTGACGCACGGCCGCCACCGGAGATCCGACGGCGGCGGCGAGGGCGACGAGGCCGATGGGTTCGTCGATGATCAGCAGGATCGCCTCGATCCGCTCCGCCAGCGGGGTCTCGAGAGGAGCGGTCGGGGCCGCCGCCTGCTCCTCGGTGGGCGCGGTCAGGTCATCGGTCATAGTCGGCCCCCAGGCTCGCGAGTGTCTCGTCCGACCAGGAGTCGGCGGCCCAGCGCAGCGTGAGCTCGCCGAGCGGTTCCAGTTGTTCGAAGCTCAGTGCGGCGTGCCGATACAGCTCCAGCACGGAGATGAAGCGCGCGACGACGATGCCCGGTTCGCGGATGCCGGACACCAGCTCGCGGAAGCTCAGCGACTCCGTGCCGCGCAGCAGCGTGACGACGATCGCCGCCTGTTCGCGGATGCTGACGAGCGGAGCGTGCAGATGGTCGAGGCCGACGTGCGGGATCTCCTTCGGCGCGAACGCGAGCAGCGCGAGTGCCGCGAAGTCGTCGACGCTGAGCGACCAGACCAGTTCGGGCGTCTGCGTGCGGTGTTTCTCGTCGAGCCGCACCGCCCGGACGTGTCGGCGATCCTCCCGCTGCAGGCAGCGCGAGAACCAGGCCGACACCTCTTTGAACGCGCGGTACTGCAGCAGCCGGGCGAACAGCAGATCGCGTGCTTCGAGGAGCGCCACGGCCTCGGCATCCACCAGCTCTCCCTGCGGCAGGAGTCCGGCGACCTTCATGTCGAGAAGCGTGGCGGCCACGACGAGGAACTCCGATGCCTGATCCAGCTCCTCATCGTCGTCGAGGTGCTGCAGGTACGCGATGAACTCGTTCGTGACCGCGCTCAACGAGACCTCGGTGATGTCCATCTCGTGCTTCGAGATGAGGTTCAGCAGCAGGTCGAACGGTCCGTCGAAGTTCGACAGCGAGACCCGGAACCCCGCCTCGGGCTCGCCGGAGGCCGATTCGGATGCCGCGGCTGTCGCCTCGTCCGGTCCGACGGACGCGAGCGTCTCAGGAGTCTCGTCAGGCGACGGCGCCACGGGCGACCAGCTCCCGCGCCAGCCGCAGGTACGCCTGGGCGGCGGCGTGCTCCGGAGCGAATTCGGTGATGGGGACGCCGGAGACGGACGCGTCGGGGAACTTCACGGTCCGGCCGATGACGGTTTCGAGCACGTCGTCGCCGAACGCCTCGACCACGCGCTCCAGCACCTCGCGCGAGTGCAGCGTGCGCGGGTCGTACATCGTGGCGAGCAGGCCGTCCATCGTGATGGACGGGTTCAGCCGGTCGCGCACCTTGTCGATCGTCTCGATGAGCAGTGCGACGCCGCGGAGCGCGAAGAACTCGCATTCGAGCGGGATGATGACGCCGTGAGCGGCGGTCAGAGCGTTCACCGTCAGCAGACCGAGCGACGGCTGGCAGTCGATGAGGATGACGTCGTACTCCCCCGCGACCTGGCGCAGCACACGCGCGAGGATCGTCTCGCGCGCGACCTCGTTGACGAGGTGCACCTCCGCGGCCGAGAGGTCGATGTTGGCGGGCATGACGTCGAGGCCGTCGACGCTCGTGTGCACGATCGCCTCGTGCGCATCGCGCTTCGTGTCGAGCAGCAGATCGTAGATCGTCGTCACGTCGTGCGTCTGGATGCCGAGGCCCGCCGACAGCGCACCCTGCGGGTCGAAGTCGACGGCGAGCACCTTGCGGCCGTACTCCGCGAGGGCGGCGGCGAGGTTGATCGACGTCGTGGTCTTGCCCACTCCGCCCTTCTGGTTGCAGAGGGCGATGATGCGAGCCGGTCCGTGCGAGGCCAGCGGCTCAGGAGTGGGGAACCCGTGATACGGCCGGCCGGTCGGTCCGAGGGGTGTCTCGTCGGCCTTCCGTGCCTTCGCCCTGGACTTCGCCGCTTTCTCCGCCACCGCTTCTCCTGCTCCCTCGTGCTTGGTCGATTGTAGCGGCAGGCGCACGGCGGAGCCCTTCGCCGCGCGGCGGTGCCGGTCATCAGCGTCGGTCCCGATCACCGCGCCCGAGGATGCGAGGTCGCGTAGACGTCGCGCAGCGTGTCGACGGACACGTGGGTGTAGATCTGCGTCGTGGCCACGGAGGCGTGCCCCAGGAGCTCCTGCACCACCCGCACATCGGCGCCGCCCTGCAGCAGGTGGGTCGCGAACGAGTGCCTCAGCGTGTGCGGCGACACCTCCGACGTGATCTGGGCGCGCTCCGCGGCATCCCGGATCACGAGCCAGGCGCTCTGCCTCGACAGCGGTGCTCCCCGAGCTCCGAGGAACAGCCGCGCCGAGGCTCGGCCCTTCGCGGCGAGATCTGGCCGCACACGAGTGAGATAGGCGTCGACGGCAGCGCGGGCATACGAGCCGAGGGGAACGATGCGCTCTTTCGACCCTTTGCCCCGTAGCCGCAGCACGTCCCCGTGCGAGACGTCGTCGACATCGAGGTTCACCGCCTCCGAGACACGCGCGCCGGTCGCATAGAGGAGCTCGAGCAGGGCACGATCGCGGATGCCGATCGGCTCCTCGGCCGACGGAGCGGCCAGCAGGCGCTCGACCTGATCGATGGTGAGCGCCTTCGGCAGACGACGCGGCGCCTTCGGCGGTCGCAGACGCCCGCTCGGATCGTCGTCGTCGATGCCCTCGCGCGCCAGGAAACGATGCCACCCGCGTACCGACGACTGCAGTCTCGCAAGACTCGTCGCCGCCGGCGCGGGGTCCGCGGACGACCGCTCCGCGATGAAGCGCCCCACGATCGCGGGTGTGATCTCCGCCGAGTCGGCGATTCCGTCAGCGGTCAGCCACTCGAGATAGCCGGTGAGATCGCGCCGATAGGCGGCGATCGTGTGTTCGCTCAGCCCACGCTCGATCGTGACATGGCGCAGGTACGAGTCGAACGCACGGTCGAGCTGCATGCTCAGGCCCGGTCTCGCAGCCTCTGCGCGGTCGCCAGCACGCCGATGGTGAGGATGCCGTTGCGCATCCGCCCCTCCATGACCGCGGCGATCACCGCGTCGAGCGGAACCCATTCGACGCGGATGTCGGCCTCCTCGTCCTCGCGCTCGTGCGCCGACGCCGCGGCCGAGATCCCCGTGGCGAGGAAGATGTGAATCACCTCGTCGTTGCCGCCGGGAGTGGTCCACGAGGAGACGAGCGGCTCCCAGTGGGCGGCGACGAGATCGGCCTCCTCGGCCAACTCCCGCTGTGCGGCGACCAGCGGCTCCTCGCCGTCGACGTCGAGCAGGCCCGCGGGCAGCTCCCAGTCGCGATGACGGATCGGGTGCCGGTACTGCTGGATCACCAGCACGCGCCCCTCGTCGTCGAGCGCGAGGATCGCCACAGCGCCGGTGTGCTCGACGTACTGACGACGGATCTCGCCGTCTCCGTACCGCACCCGGTCGTCGCGGACGTTCCAGACGGCGCCCTCGAACGCGAGCTCGCTCTGCACGACCTCTGGCTCGAAGGGTTCGTCGCGCAGCCCGCCCGCGACGACGGAGTTCTCAGGCATCGGCTTCGACGTCGAACAGCTCGCTCGCGCGGTGCCGCTCGATCGCCGCGCCGACCAGTCCGCGGAAGAGCGGGTGCGGGTCGGTCGGCCGCGAGCGGAGCTCGGGGTGGGCCTGCGTGGCGATGTAGTACGGGTGCACGTCGCGCGGCAGCTCGACGTATTCGACGAGGTCCAGCTCAGGGTTGAGACCCGAGAACACGAGCCCCGCGTCGGACAGACGCGAGCGGTACGCGTTGTTGACCTCGTAGCGGTGACGGTGCCGCTCGGACGCGATCGGGGCGCCGTAGACCTCGCGCGCCAGCGACCCCTCCGCGAGGGCGGCCTGGTAGAGGCCCAGGCGCATGGTGCCGCCCAGGTCGCCGCCGTCGAGGATCTCTACCTGCTCAGCCATGGTCGCGATAACCGGCTCGGTGGTCTCGGGGTCGAACTCGGTCGACGAGGCGCCAGCGATGTCGGCGACATCGCGCGCGTACTCGATGACCATGCACTGCAGGCCGAGGCACAGACCGAGGGTCGGAATGCCTTGCTCTCGCGCGAACTTCAGCGCACCGAGTTTGCCCTCGATGCCGCGGATCCCGAAGCCGCCGGGCACGCAGATGCCGTCGAGCGCGGCGAGCTGCTCCCTGGCGCCGTCCGGCGTCTCGCACAGATCGGACGGAATCCACCTGATGTTAACCTTCGTCTCCTGGGCGAAGCCTCCGGCCTTGATCGCCTCGGTGACCGAGAGGTAGGCGTCGGGCAGGTCGATGTATTTGCCGACGAGCCCGATCGTGACCTCGTGCTTCGGGTTGTGCACGGCGTGCAGGACCCGGTTCCACCGCGTCCAGTCGACCTCCTCGGCCTTCTGGTCGAGGCCGAGACGGCGCACGATGTACGAGTCAAGCCCCTGCTCGTTGAGCGTCGACGGGATGTCGTAGATGCTCGGCAGGTCGACCGTGTTGATGACGCCCTCGGCATCCACGTCGCACATGAGCGCGATCTTGTTGCGGTTGCTCTCGCTGACCGGGCGGTCGCTGCGCAGCACGAGCGCGTCGGGCTGGATGCCGACCTGGCGGAGAGCTGCCACCGAGTGCTGCGTGGGCTTGGTCTTCTGCTCGCCGGAGGCCCCCATGAACGGGACCAGCGAGACGTGCACGAAGAACACGTTGTCGCGGCCGAGCTCGTGACGCAGCTGCCGCGCGGACTCGAGGAACGGCTGCGACTCGATGTCGCCCACCGTGCCGCCGACCTCGGTGATGATGACGTCGGGCTGCGGGTCCTCGGTCGCCTGCAGGCGCATGCGGCGCTTGATCTCGTCGGTGATGTGCGGGATGACCTGCACGGTGTCGCCGAGGTACTCGCCACGCCGCTCGCGCGCGATGACCTGGGAGTAGATCTGACCCGTGGTGACGTTCGCGGCCTGCGACAGGTTGATGTCGAGGAAGCGCTCGTAGTGGCCGATGTCGAGGTCGGTCTCGGCGCCGTCGTCGGTGACGAAGACCTCACCGTGCTGGAACGGGTTCATCGTTCCGGGGTCGACGTTGAGGTACGGGTCGAGCTTCTGCATCACGACGCGGAGTCCGCGAGCGGTGAGCAGGTTGCCGAGGCTGGCCGCGGTGAGCCCCTTGCCCAACGACGAAACGACACCACCGGTCACGAAGATGTGCTTGGTCGTGTCGTTCTTGGGCCCCGCAGAAGAAGAGTTCATCACGGGCTTCTATCCTAACAGTTCGCTCAGACGCCGAGGCTGAGAAGTTCGCGGGCATGGGTGAGTGCGGCGTCCGAATCCGCGAGTCCGGAGAGCAGACGGGCCATCTCCGCCTCCCGCTCCTCCCCCTCGAGTCGGCGGACGCTGGAGGCTGTGACTGCTCCGTCGTGGGATTTCACGACCGAGAGGTGATTGTTCGCGAAGGCCGCGACCTGCGCGAGATGGGTCACCGCGATGACCTGCGACTTCTCGGCGAGTCGGGCGAGTCGCCGACCGACCTCGATCGCAGCCGCTCCGCCGATGCCCGCATCGACCTCGTCGAACACGAACGTCGGAACGGGATCGGTACCGGCGATGACGACCTCGATGGCCAGCATGACGCGCGAGAGCTCGCCTCCCGACGCGCCCTTCGACACGGAGCGGGGCTCCGCGCCCGGGTGCGGCGCGAGCAGGATGCCGACGTCGTCGCGACCGTGTGCGCTCTCCGCGCCGGGGGTGACCGCCACTTCGAGCGTCGCATCCGGCATCGCGAGGGCGTGCAACTCCTCCGTCACAGCGGCGCCCAGACGCGCTGCGGCTGCCGTGCGTTCTGCGGTCAATGCCGCAGCGAACTCGTCGAGCTCGGTGCGTGCGGCGTCGCGCTCGGCCTCGAGCCGAGTGATGCGGTCCCCGTCGTCGTCGAGCTCGGCGAGGCGGTTCGATCCGGTGCGCCAGAGTTCGAGAGCCTCCTCGAGCGACCCGTGGGCGCGCACGAGCGCGCCGAGCGCTGCGCGGCGCTCCTCGACGGCGGCGAGCTCATGAGGGCCCGACTCATCGAGGTCGGCCAGGTACGCCGAGAGCTGCCCGGCGATGTCGGCGACGCGGTAACCGATGTCGGCGAGACCCTCGGAGATGTCGGAGAGCGTCGGGTCGGTCATGCGCTCGAGGGATCGACGCGCTTCCGCGACGAGAGCGGAGACATCGGGCTCGCCCTCTTCGCTCGACAGGGCGTTGTGCGCGAGCGTGGCAGCCAGGCGCAGGTCTTCGGCGTTCGCGAGGCGCTCGGCACGAGCGGTGAGCTCGACGTCCTCACCGGGCTCGGGGGCCGTCGCCTCGATGAGCGCGAGCGCTTCGCGCAGCCTCGTGGCCTCCTCGGCTCGACGGTCCCGGTTCTCCGTGATGTCGGCGATCTCGGCATCCAGGTCGCGCCAGCGCGCGAAGGCTGCCGCGTAGGCCTCGAGCGCCGTCGCGATCGGGGCGCCGCCGAACCTGTCGAGCGCATCGCGCTGAGCGACGGCCGACCGCAGTCGCAGCTGCTCAGACTGTCCGTGCACCACGACGAGCTCGTCGGCCAAGGACGAGAGCACTCCCGCCGGCGCGGCGCGTCCACCCACGCTCGCGCGACTGCGTCCCTCTGCGCTCAGGGTGCGGGAGACGTACAGCTCGGCCGTCCCGCCGCCGGCCGGCTCGAGTTCACCGCCGGCGTCGGCGACGATGTCGGCGACCTCGCCCTTCTCCGGCACGATCCAGACCCCCGCGACCGAGGCCTGCGCGGCACCGGCGCGCACGGCGCCCGAGTCGGCCCTGGCCCCGAGCAGCAGTCCGAGCCCGGTCACGACCATGGTCTTTCCCGCTCCGGTCTCGCCGGTGATCGCGGTGAAGCCCGTGCCCAGCGGGAGCACGGCGTCGGCGATCACGCCGAGCCCCTGCATCCGCATCTCCTCGATCACGCGCCCGCCCCCTGTCCGCGCCAGCCCGCGACGGGGAGCTGGAACTTCCGCACGAGGCGGTTCGTGAACTCGGCGGTGTGCAGGCGTGCCAGTCGCACGGGGCGGGAGGACCGTCGCACCACGACCCGTGCGCCGGGCGGCAGGTCGTGCGATCGACGGCCGTCGCACCACAGGATGCCGGAGCCGGTGGTCCCGTCGAGCATCTCGATCGCGACGGCGGCGTCGGGGCTCACCACGAGCGGCTTCGCGAAGAGGGCGTGCGCTGACAGCGGCACCACGGCGATGGCCTCGACCGTGGGCCAGATCACCGGTCCCCCGGCCGAGAAGTTGTAGGCGGTGGATCCGGTCGGGGTCGACACGACCATGCCGTCGCAGCCGAAGCTCGACAGCGGCAGTCCGTCGATCTCGAGAACGACCTCGATCATGCGCTCGCGACTCCCCTTCTCGACGGTCGCCTCGTTCAGCGCGAAGGTCTCGTAGACGACCGCGCCGCCGGCATCCTTCACGCGCACCGAGAGGGCGAGCCGCTCCTCGACGTCGTAGTCGCGGTCGATGACGCGACGCATCGCGGCGTCCATGTCGTCGCGGTCGATCTCGGCCAGGAAGCCCACATGACCCATGTTGATTCCGAGGACGGGCGCCGAGCAGCCCCGTACCAGCTCCGCTGCGCGCAAGATCGTCCCGTCCCCGCCCAGCACGATCGCCAGTTCGAGGTCCTCCTGCGCGACGGTGTCGCCGAGCACGTCGACGTCGGCGAAGAACGGATCGACTGCGCTGAGGTCCCCGCTGTCGTCGCTTGCGAGCACCGGACGCGCTCCCGCTTCGCGCAGCGCCTCGACCACGCGACGAGCCGCCTCGACGGTGTCCGTGCGTCGGGCGTGGGCGACGACCAGGATGTTGCGCTCGTTCATCGGCCCCCTGCCAGTGCGTTGATGCGTTCCGACCATTCTGACGGATCCGTGCCCCGGTCCGGAGCGAGGTGTACGAGATATTCCGTGTTGCCGTGCGTGCCGAGGATCGGCGATGGGAGGATGCCGAGCATCCCCAGTCCGGCATCCCAGGCGCTCCAGACGACCCTCGCGACGGCATCGGCGCGAGTGGCGGGATCCGTCACGAGTCCGCCGCGCACCGCCGTGCGGCCGACCTCGAACTGCGGCTTCACGAGCAGCACGATGTCGGCGTCGGGCGCGGCCACTGCCGCGACGGCGGGCAGCACCAGTTCGAGCGAGATGAAGGACAGGTCTCCGACGACGAGGTCGGGCGCCCGCTGCTCGCCCGTCGCGGCTCGCAGGTTCTCCGGCGTCATATAGCGCACGTTGTAGCCCTCGACGAGCACGACCCCGGGGTCGGCGGCGACGGATGCCGCGAGCTGGTCGTGTCCGACGTCGACGGCGAGGACCGACCGCGCACCGCGCTCGCGGAGCACCTGCGTGAAGCCACCCGTCGAAGCGCCCATATCGAGCGCGAGACGCCCGTCGACGGCGATGTCGAATCCGTCGAGAGCGGCGATGAGCTTGTGGGCGGCCCTGCCGACGTAGTGGTCGGCGCCGGCGACGGTGATCTCGGCCGTGTCGAGGACCGGGGTCGAGGGTTTGACCACGGGGCGCCCGTCGACGGTCACGAGGCCGTCCGCGATCAACGATGCGGCGTGCGTTCGCGAACGAGCGAGTCCCCGCGTGGCGAGGGCGGCGTCGAGTCGCGTCATCGCGCGCCAGAGGCGTCGCGCTGATCGAGGCGTGCGCCGCTGTCGAGGCGGCGGGACAGCTCGTCGTGCAACCCGGAGTACGCGTCTGCTCGCGCAGCCAACGGCTGCCCCTCGATCAGGCGCAGGCGACTCCACAGACCGTCGGTCGGCTCGTTCGTCGTCTCATCGCTCACGTCTCTACTGTACGCGGCGGCTGCGACAGCGGGCCGGAGCCACGACGACCGCCCGGCCGTCGTCAGGGGCGGTGGAACGGGTCGTCGTAGAGACGCTCCGGCACTCGGAGCACGAACACCGGGGTCCCGGACGCCCAGATCGCGGACGCGCCGGCCCGGAGCAGATCGATCTGCTCGTCGCCCTCGGCCAGGATCTCCACATCGGGCCCGGAGACACGCACGGACGCGCCGTTCACGGAGTGGATGCCGTCTTTCACCGAGGCAGTCGGATACGGCTCGTGGAGGTCGCGAAGATCGCGGAGAATGTAGGTCGGCCGCGATCCCTCGGGCGCGGCCAGGACGTGCTTGGGCCGGTCGATGCCGGTGAGAACGAGAGCCGAGTCGATCCCGGCGCGCACTGCGCCGAGGATGTCGGTGTCGAGCCGGTCGCCGATGAAGAGGGGGTTCTGGGCGCCGAAGCGCGACAGGGCCTCCTCGAAGATCGGCACCTCGGGCTTGCCGGCGACCGTCGCCAGTCGACCGATCGCCGTGTGGACAGCGGACACCAGCGTGCCGTTGCCCGGTGCGACCCCGCGCTCGCGCGGGATCGTCCAGTCGGTGTTGGTCGCGATCCAGGGGATGCCGCCCTCGTCCTCCGGGACCTTCAGTGCGAAGGCGGCCTCGGCCAGGTCGGTCCACGCCACCTCGGGGGCGAAGCCCTGCACCACGGCCGCCGGCGAGTCGTCAGCCGAGCGCGTGACGGTGTAGCCCGCCTTCTCTGCCTCGTCGACGAGTCCGTCGCCGCCCACGATGAGGAGGGTGGCCGGCGGGGGGACGATCCCGGCGAGCAGTCGCATCGCCGCCTGCGGGCTGGTGATTACATCGGCCGGGGCGACGTCGAGTCCCAGGCTGCTGAGGTGCGCGGCGACCGAGGCATCCGTCCGTGAGGCGTTGTTCGTGATGTAGCCGAGACGCACCGATTCCGCAGCTCGGTTGAGGCTCTCGACCGCGTGCGGCAGCGCGCCGGGACCGGCGTAGACCACCCCGTCGAGATCGGCCAGCACGGCATCGGCGCCGTCGAGCGGTGTGCGCTGCGCCTGCTTCTTCGAGAACAGCCCCACCGCGCCTCAGGCCTCCTTCGAGGAGTCGCGCCCCTCGTGGGTGCCGGACCCTTCGGTGTCGGACTCGTCTTCGCCGAGCAACTCGCGGACCTCGTCCTCGATCGACGGCTCAGGCTCAGCAGCGTTCTCGGTCTCGACGGCGCTCTCGATCTCGCCCTCGGCATCCGTCGCGTCGCGAGCCTCGGTCTCGTCGGGCTCCGCGCCGGCATCCGCATCGGCGACGTCGGAGTCCTCGTCGAGGTCTTCGATGTCGTCGATCATCCCGTCTTCGACGAAGATCTCCTCGTCACCGGCTTCATCGACGCCGAGCGCCTCGGCGGCGACCTCGGCGCGATGCGCCCAGAACGCGGCCTCCTCGGTGCGGCCGAGGTCTTCGAGCACGGCCGCGCGGGCCGAGAACAACGCCGGACTCCACTCGAACGCGCGGTCGGGGTCGAGCTCCGGGATCTCGAGCTCCCCCAGCGCCAGCTCCAGGTCGCCCTGGTCGAGACGTGCACCGGACATGGCGATCGCCAGGGCGACCCGCACCGGCGTGGTCAGCGCGCTGCGGTCGACGGCGCGGCCCGTCTCGAGCGCACGATCGGGGCGGCCGATGCCGCGTTCGCTGTCGACCATCAGGGCGATCTGATCGTCCTTGCCGGAGATGCGACGATACGTGCGGAGTTCCCGCAGAGCGAGCGCGAAGTCCTCGTTCGCGTAGGCGGTGATGCCCAGCGTCTCGCGCACGATGGCGATGCGGCCGGCACGACGGGAGGCGGCGAGAGCATGCTGGTGTGCGAGAGCAGGATCCTCGTCGATGAGCCGAGACGCCATGGCGAGATGCCGAGCCACGTGCTCCGCGTTCTCCTTGCTCAGGGTCTTCAACTCGTTCCGAGCCGAGGGGTGCAGGTCGCGTGCCGTCACGTCTTCCGGCAAGACCGGGTCGTTGTGCCGAGGCCGCTCGGCCGCAGCCTGGAACGGGCGTTCACGACCCGCTCCCCCGCGCTGCGGGAAGGATCGGGAACGGTCCGACTGCGGCGCGGATCCCTCACGGCGCTGTCCGCCGTCACGGTTGTAACCGCCCTCACGACGCTGGGCACCACCATTGCGGTTATACCCGCCCTCACGGCGCTGTCCGCCGTCACGGTTATAGCCACCCTCACGACGCGGGGCACCACCATCACGGTTGTAACCGCCCTCACGACGCTGTCCGCCGTCACGGTTGTAACCACCCTCACGACGCTGTCCGCCGTCACGGTTGTAACCACCCTCACGACGCTGTCCGCCGTCACGGTTATAGCCACCCTCACGACGCGGGGCACCACCATCACGGTTATAGCCACCCTCACGACGCGGGGCACCACCATCACGGTTATAGCCACCCTCACGACGCGGGGCATCACCATCACGGTTGTAACCACCCTCGCGACGCGGGGCACCAGCATCACGTCGCGGCTGCTCGGAGCGGTGTCCGGAAGGGCGGTCTCGGCGCGGTCCTCTGTCGTCATTGCGACGCGGACGGCGCTCTTCCTCTTCCGGCATGATGCTCCCTGTTCTCGTGTGTGCTGTTAACGCGAAATGGCCACCCAGCTCTGGGTGGCCATTTCGTCTAAAAGGAGTCCGGCGGTGTCCTACTCTCCCACAGGGTCCCCCCTGCAGTACCATCGGCGCTGTGAGGCTTAGCTTCCGGGTTCGGAATGTAACCGGGCGTTTCCCTCACGCTATGGCCGCCGA
>NZ_JAMBOY010000007.1 GCF_023715885.1 Microbacterium hydrocarbonoxydans
CGAGAGTTCTCCAGCGATGATCTTCAACACCACGACCCGATGCTTCGACGACATGCCCCACTGTCGCCTATGACGCGACTCACGTGTCGCCGATCACGTGTCGCCTATGTCCTGAACCCAGACACCTTCGGGCGCACATCACTCGGAAATCCCCGTCGCGGAAGCGGCGGGGATTTCTGCATCCCGGGATTGTTCCGCCGCCACCGTCACGCGTCGGGCGAGGGCGCGAGGCGATAGAGCACCTGCGGTCGCCCGCGCTTGCCGTACCGGTGCGCGAGGTCGATCACGCCTGTCGCGACGAGGTGGTCGAGGTAACGGCGAGCGGTCGCTCGCGAGAGCGAGCAGGCCGCAGCGATGTCGGATGCCGACCGCGAGGCGACGGGGTCGAGAGCCGCGATCACGCGCGCCAGCGTGACCTCCGCGAGTCCCTTCGGCAGTCCGCTAGATTGGGCGGACGAGGGCGTGGACGGGCGATCGGCTGCGCGGTCGCCCAGTCGGATGGTCCCGGTGGCCAGCAGGCGGTCGACCTCGCCCTGCGCCAGCGGCCGGTCGTGCTCATCGCCGTCGCGAGCGTTGCGTCGGGCCGCGTACTCCTCGAGCCGCCGACGCAGCACGTCCTGAGTGAAGGGCTTGATGAGATACCCGACCACGTGAGCCGCGAGCGCCTGGCGCACCGTCACCTGATCACGCGATGAGCTGATGACGAGGACATCGGGGCCACCTGCGCCGAAGGCGCGGAGCCGGTGCAGCACCTCGACGCCGCTGATGTCGGGCAGGCGCATGTCGAGCAGCAGCAGATCAACGTCGTCGGTCACCTGCGCGAGCGCCGCGGCACCCGTGCCGGCCGTTCCCACCAGCTCGAAACCGGGAGTCTCGGCGATGAATCGACCGTGCAGCGCACGAGCGCCGGG
The DNA here is from genome assembly GCF_023715885.1 of Microbacterium hydrocarbonoxydans. Taxonomy (GTDB): domain Bacteria; phylum Actinomycetota; class Actinomycetes; order Actinomycetales; family Microbacteriaceae; genus Microbacterium; species Microbacterium hydrocarbonoxydans_C. The sequence goes on from NZ_JAMBOY010000007.1 coordinate 912, forward strand.
GTCGTCGTCGATCACGAGGACACGGATGCCGCTCATCGCGCCCCATCCATCTCGAAGTCGAAGCGCGCGCCGCCGAGCGACGATCGCCCGACCTCGATCACGCCGCCCCGCGCCGCAACCGTGCGGCGCACGAGGTCGAGACCGATGCCACGCCCGCCGACCGAGCGATCCGCCTTCGACGAGTAGCCGCGGGCGAACACCCGCTCGACGTCGGCGGGGTCGATGCCCGGTCCATCGTCCTCGACCGAGCCGACCAGGGTGCGTCCGCGCTCCTTCACGGTGCATCGGACCCGCTGCGCGCCGGCCTCGCCCGCGTTGCGGCAGAGGTTCGCGATGACCAGCAGCACGCCCTCGTCGACTGTGATGTCGTCGTCGACGTCGAGCTCCAGCCGCGCGCCCACGGCCGTGAGCTCGTTCTGCACGGCTTCGATCGCCGCGCCCATGACCGCGGCACCGCCCACCGCCGGACGCTCGGAGGTGAGCACGGGTACGATGCCATCGATGTACGCGAGCGCGTCGTCGGTATCGCCGTGTGAGACGAGCCCATGGATCACGTGCAGCCGGGTGCTGAACTCGTGCGACTGCTCCTGCAGGGCGGTGGTGGTGCGCCGCAGGTGCTCGTGCTCCGCGGCCTGCTCGTCGAGACGACGGAAGCGCCGCTCGATCGCGGCGCCGACGGCCGAGCTCGCCAGCGTGCCGACGACGAGAGCTCCGACGATCCACGGCAGGAGGTCGCCGAGGGCCTCGTCCCGCTGCGCCGAGAGACTCGATTCCAGCACGCCGACCGCCACCATCCCGATGACCCGGTCCCCGTCGCCGTAGACGGGGACCTTGGCGCGCAGCGAGCGCCCGGACGGACCGGTCTCGGTTCCCAGGAACTCCTCGCCCGCCAAGACCGACTCGTTCGTGGTCGACACCTGCACCCCGCGCTCCTCGAGCAGGGGATGTGTGATCCGCACCCCCTCGTCGTCGGTGATGACGACGTAGTAGACCCCGGCGGCCTGCCCGACGATGTCGGCGAGCGGCTGCAGCTCCTCTGTCGCCGCGGAGAGGTCGCTCGCGTCGGCCAGATCGTCGTCGTCGCCGTTGTCGACCGTCGATTCCAGGGTCCTCCGCACCTCGGGCAGCACGGCGAGGCTCGCGGCGACCTCGTGCACGCGGTCGGCCGTTGCGGCGCGGATGCTGCGCTCCTGCGCGGTGATCGCGACCCCGGCCGTCACGCCGACGGCGGCGAGCACGATGACGCTCGGCAGCAGGAGCACGCCGAGGCGCACCGTGCGGGCGCGGCTGATGCGTCTCATCTCGACCACCTCTCCGTCGCGGGATCGCCGTCCGCCGCTCGTCTCTGAGCGTCATGAGCATCTATGAGCACAAAGCCGAGCGCACGCGACGTGCGCTCGGACCCTTGCCATCCTAATAACCGTCTTGCGGCGACGACGATGTCCGCACGAGGAGGCGATGATGACGACGAGTTCATCGGGAGCGCGGGTCCTGCCCCGCGTCATAGGCGGCACGGTCGCCGCCGCGGCGATCGGTATCGCCGCATTCGGTTCCATCACTTCGGCCGCGGCCGGACAGGACATCCACGCGTCGATGACGATCATCGCGCCGGCAGCGGCCGGCGGCGGGTGGGACGGCGTGGCCCGCGAGCTGCAGCAGGCGCAGAAGGCGAACGGGCTCGTCAACAACGTCCAGGTCGTGAACATGCCGGGTGCCGGCGGCACGATCGCCCTCGGCAACGTCTCAGTGCTCGAGGGGCAGCCGAACAACCTCCTCGTCGGAGGCACCGGACTCATGGCGGCGACGATCCAGTTCGGCTCCGCGGCGACGCTCGACGACGTGACTCCGCTCGCCGTGGTCGTCGAGGAGTACGACGTCATCGTGGTGCCGGCCGACTCCCCGCACGAGACGCTCGACGATCTCGTCGAGGCCTGGAAGGCGGATCCGAAGGGCGTGCCGTGGACGGGCGGCGGGTCGTTCGACCAGCTCGTGGTGACGGACCTCGCGCTCAGCGCGGGCATCGACCCCCTCGACACGACGTACATCTCGTCGGACGGTGGAGGAGAGGCGATCCAGGCCCTCCTCAACGGCACGGCCCAGGCGGCGGCCGGCGGCTATCCCGACAACATCGACCAGATCGAGTCGGGCCGTCTGCGGGTGCTCGCCCTCGTCGCGGAGGAGCCGGTCGACGGCATCGACATCCCGACGGCGGCCGAGCAGGGATACGACGTCTCGCTCACCAACTGGCGCATGCTCGCCGCGCCGGCAGGGCTCGCCGACGATCAGGTCGACGGACTGCGCGACCTGATCACCGAATCGATCGAGACACCGGAGTGGCAGGACGCGATCGACCGCTACCACTGGACGGAGCGGGTCATCACGGGGGAGGATCTCGACGCGTTCCTCGCCGACGAGCACTCCCGTATCGAGCAGCTGTACGAGGAGATGGGTCTGTGATGTCATCCAGCAATCCGACAGCGGTATCCGCGGTCGTCGGGCAGCGACTGGCTTTCGGGGCGGGACCCGGACGCGTGGCGGCGCTGCTGAAGAACCTCACCATGCCGGCCGTGCTGGTCGCCTTCGCGACCTACCTGCTCGTGGGCATCCTCACGATGAAGGTCCCCGAGGGGACCGCCTTCCCCGGGCCGCAGTTCTTCCCGACGCTGATCGCGGCCGGGCTCTACCTCTTCGCCGCGGTGCTCGCCGTCGGCGCGGTGCGCGAGCATCGCGCAGAGGACGACGCCGCGGCATCCGCCGCAGCAGCTCCGGTTGCACCGGCATCCGCTTCCACGCCCGAGGAGCCGGCCGTGCCCCGCACGGTCCGGGTCGACGTGAGATCCCTCGCCTGGGTGGTGGGCTCGTTCCTCGTCTTCGCACTCGTGCTCAACATTCTCGGCTGGATCATCGCCGCAGGACTCCTGTTCTGGTGCATCGCGCGCGGCTTCGGCTCGACCCGCTGGCTGTTCAGCCTCGTGGTCGGTCTGACCGTGAGCTCGCTCTCGTACATCGCGTTCGACATGGCGCTCGGCATGTCTCTGCCCTCGGGCATTCTCGGTTGGGGGTTCTGACATGGATGTGCTGCAGCTTCTCGCGGAGGGCTTCGCCGGAGCCCTCACCTGGCAGAACCTCGTGTGGGTTCTCATCGGGTGCCTGCTCGGCACCGCGGTCGGCGTCATGCCGGGCCTCGGATCCTCGATGGCGGTGGCCCTGCTGCTGCCCGTGACCTTCTCACTCGAACCGACGGCGGCGTTCATCATGTTCGCCGGCGTCTACTTCGGCGGGCTCTTCGGCGATTCCACGATGGGCATCCTGATGAACACGCCGGGACAGGCGTCGGCGATCGCCTCGACCATCGAGGGCCACAAGATGGCTCGTAATGGACGGGCGGCCCAGGCGCTCGCGACCGCCGCGATCGGCGCCTTCATCGGCGGGTTCGTCGGATCGATCGTCGTGGTCTTCCTGGCTCCGGCGCTGGCCGACTTCTCGAGCCGGTTCGGACCGGCGGAGTTCTTCGCGCTCGCCGTGTTCGCCTTCGTCGCCACCTCGTCGGTCGTCACCGACAACGTCATCAAGGGGCTGACGTCGCTGTTCATCGGCCTCGGCATCGCCGTGATCGGCGTCGACGGCGTCTCGGGTGCCCCGCGCTTCACGATGGGGTCGCCGAACCTCTTCGACGGCGTCTCGCTGGTCACCGTGACCGTGGCGATCCTCGCGCTCGGAGAGGTCATCTACGTCGCCTGCCTCGAACGGCACATGAAGGATAAGGCGCTCATCAAGCCGTCGGGGCGGCCCTGGCTCACCCGGGCCGAATTCAAGGAAGCGACCCCCGCCTGGTTCCGGGGCACGGCGATCGGCCTGCCGTTCGGCGTCGTGCCGGCGGGTGGCTCGGAGATCCCCACCTTCCTGGCGTTCGGACTCGAGAAGAGGCTCGATGCGCGCAGGGCGCACCCGAAGTTCGGCACCGGGGCGATCCGCGGTCTGGCGGCTCCCGAAGCCGCAGGCAACTCGACCACGAGCATGGCGATGGGCGCTCTGCTCGCCCTGGGGCTGCCCATCTCGGCGACCGCGGCGATCATGCTCGCCGCCTTCCGCCAGTACGGTCTGCAGCCCGGTCCGCTGCTGTTCGAGCGGGCGCCCGAGCTCGTGTGGGCGCTGCTGGCGAGCTTCTTCATCGCGATGATCGTGCTGCTCATCCTGAACCTCCCGTTCGCGATGCTGTGGGCAAAGCTGCTGCTCATCCCGCGTCCCTACCTGTACGCGGGGATCACGCTCTTCTGCGCACTCGGCATCTACGCGACGAGCGGATCGGTGTTCGATCTGCTCATGCTGTTGGGGATCGGACTGCTCGGCTTCCTCATGCGGGCGCTCGACTACCCGCTCGCACCGCTCATCATCGGCATGGTGCTCGGACCGCTGGCCGAGACGAGCCTGCGAGATGCCGCGATGAGCGCCAACGGCGACTTCTCGGTGCTCGTGCAGGGTCCGATCTCGATCGCGCTGTATGCGATCCTGGCCATCGTCCTCACCCTCGCGGTGCGCGGGCGCATCGTGGCACGCGCCCAGGCGAAGGCGGAGGCGAAGAAGGTGTCTGTAGAGGCCTGACCGACCATGGAGAACGCCTCGGACGCCGTATCATCCGAGGCGTTCCCGTGCCTTCTCCGGCGATCAGCCGAGGAGTTCGACTCCGAAGGCGGCGACGACCGCCCGCAGTTCGTCCAGGTAGCGCTGCGCCTGCTCCGTGAGCGGGATCGCGGAGTGGCCGATCCAGCCGATCTCGATGCGCTCGTCGACGTCGAGCGGGATCGCGACGATCTCGGGATCGAGGTCGTCGCTGATGATGCCGGTGGAGATCGTGTACCCGTCGAGGCCGATCATGAGGTTGAAGATGGTCGCGCGGTCCGAGACGCGGATCTCCCGGGCGCTCGACAGGGTCGACAGGATCTCCTCGGCGAAGTAGAACGAGTTGTTCGCGCCCTGATCGAAGGTGAGACGGGGGAGGCCGGCGAGGTCGTCGAGGGTCACGCGGTCGCGCGTGGCGAGCGGGTTCTTGCGCGAGATGAAGATGTGCGGATCGGCGAGGAAGAGGGGGTGGAACGCCAGGCCCGAGTCGCGCAGCAGCTTGTCGATGACGCTGCGGTTGAAGTCGTTGCGGTAGAGGATGCCGAGCTCACTGCGCAGCGTCCGGACGTCTTCGATGATGTCCCACGTGCGCGTCTCGCGGAGCGAGAACTCGTACTCGGCCGCCCCGCTCGCCTTCACCATGCGCACGAACGCGTCGATCACGAAGGAGTAGTGCTGCGCCGAGACGCCGAGCAGGCGACGCGACGGCGGCCGGCCGAGGTAACGCTGCTCGAGCAGCGCGACCTGCTCCGTGACCTGCCGCGCGTACCCGAGGAACTCCACCCCGTCGGCCGTGAGGGTGACGCCGCGGGCCGAGCGGAGGAGGAGGGTGCGGCCGGCACGCGTCTCGAGATCCTTCATGGCGGCGGACATGGTCGGCTGTGACACATAGAGGAGGTCGGCGGCGGCACTGATGGATCCCTCCGCGGCGACCTCGACGAAGTAGTGGAGCTGCTGCAGCGTGATGCCGCTGGATGCGCGTGCCATAGGTGGAGACTATACCCGCGCATAGGTCGGGATAGTTACCCGATATGTCGAGTCCGACTGCACCATGGAGCTACCGACTTCTGACAGATGGGCCGCTCATGGCGAACGACTTCACGTTCCACATCACCACCACGCGCTTCGACGAGGACTACACGCCGTCCGCCGACTCGCGCATCACCACGAACTTCGCCAACCTCGCCCGCGGCGAGCATCGTCAGGAGAACCTCCGCAACGCGCTGACGATGATCGACCGTCGGTTCAATGACCTCGCGCACTGGGACAACCCGACGAGGGACCGCTACACGCTCGAGCTCGACATCATCTCCGCGGCGCTCGAGTTCGCCGACGGAGGCGACGACGAGCGATTCCCGCTGCTCGAAGTCCTCGACATCACGATCGTCGACCGATCGACCGGCGCCCGCCATCACGGCATCGTGGGGAACAACTTCTCGTCCTACGTGCGCGATTACGACTTCAGCATCCTTCTCCCCGCTGCGGCCGAGGCGGCCGGCAGGTTCACGGTCCCCGATGACTTCGGCGACCTGCACGGCAAGCTGTTCCGGAGCTTCCTCGCCTCGAACGCGTACCGCGAGCGCTTCACGACCTCGCCGGTGATCTGCATCAGCGTCTCGACGAGCAAGGAGTATCGCCGCACCGAGAACCACCACCCCATCCTCGGCGTCGAGTACGTGCAGGATGACGACGGATCCCTCACCGATGCGTACTTCGGCAAGATGGGCCTGACCGTGCGCTACTTCATGCCCCCGGGCAGCGTCGCGCCACTCGCCTTCTACTTCGAAGGCGACCTGCTGGGCGACTACTCCGCCCTGCAGCTGATCGGCACGATCGCCACGATGGAGACCTTCCAGAAGATCTACCGTCCCGAGATCTACAACGCGAACTCCGCCGCCGCGAGCGTGTACCGTCCGACCCTCGACCAGCAGGACTTCTCGACGACCCGCATCGGGTACGACCGCGAAGAGCGCAGCCGCCTTGCGCTCGCCCAGGGAAAGCACACGCAGGAGCACTTCATCGCACCGCACGGCGAGCTGCTGGCGCAGTGGGCGTCCGGCCGTGCGACCGGGGCATCGAAGCCGGCGGTGGCCGCGTGAGCGCTGCCCACGAGATCCTGCCCACGTCGATCGTCGGCAGCCTTCCCAAGCCGTCGTGGCTCGCAGAGCCCGAGACCCTCTGGTCGCCCTGGAAGCTCGAGGGCGACGCGCTCGCCGAAGGGAAGCAGGATGCTCTGCGCAGTGCCGTGCTGGAGCAGTCCCGCCGCGGCATCGACATCATCAGCGACGGCGAGCAGACCCGCCAGCATTTCGTGACGACGTTCATCGAGCACCTCAGCGGCGTGGACTTCGACCGGCGCGAGACGGTGCGGATCCGCGACCGGTATGACGCGAGCGTGCCGACCGTCGTCGGTGCGGTGAGCCGCGAGAAGCCGGTGTTCGTCGACGACGCGCGGTTCCTCCGCGCGCAGACCGATCAGCCCATCAAGTGGGCGCTGCCCGGGCCGATGACGATGATCGACACGCTGGCCGACCGGCACTACCGCAGCCGCGAGAAGCTCGCGTGGGAGTTCGCGACCATCCTCAATCAGGAGGCGCGCGAGCTGGAGGCAGCCGGGGTCGACATCATCCAGTTCGATGAGCCCGCGTTCAACGTCTTCTTCGACGAGCTGAAGGACTGGGGAGTCGCGGCGCTGGAGCGCGCGGCGGAGGGGCTGCGCGCCGAGACCGTCGTGCATATCTGCTACGGCTACGGGATCAAGGCGAACACCGACTGGAAGGCCACGCTCGGACCGGAGTGGCGTCAGTACGAGGAGTCGTTCCCGCTGCTGCAGAAGTCGATCATCGACACGGTCTCCTTGGAGCGGGCGCACTCGCACGTGCCCCTCGACCTCATCGAGCTCATCCGAGGGAAGAATGTCATGCTCGGCGCGATCGACGTCGCGAGCGACAGCGTCGAGACGCCGGAGCAGGTCGCCGACGTGCTGCGCGAGGCGCTCGCCTACGTGGATTCCGACAAGCTCGTGCCGAGCACGAACTGCGGCATGGCGCCGCTGCCGCGAGCGGCGGCCCTCGGCAAGCTCAGCGCGCTCAGCGCGGGCGCGGCGCTCCTGCGTGACGAGCTCGCCGCATCCTGATCGAACCCGGCTGTCGGTCCGATACACGCAGGCAGGGCCGGAATCGGGCTTCCTGCCCTGCATCGGGAATCGCGACCTGCAGGTCGGTCGAGGATGCCGTCAGTCGAGCAGGGTCGTGATCGCGGGGTCGCGGCGGGCGACCTCGGCGGCCGTGGCGACGATGACCTGGCGCATCGCGGCGACCGCGACCGCCGGGGTGACGTCGGCGCGGTGCGCGAGGCTCACGGTGCGCCGCATCATCGGGTGGGTCAGGCGCACCGACCGCAGCGCCGGCTGATCGAGCAGCACCATCGCCGGCACGACCGCCACGCCCACTCCGCGTTCGACGAAGCGGAGCAGGGCATCCATCTCCGCACCCTCGAGCACGTAGGTCGGCGTGAGTCCGGCCGAACGGAACGCCGCATCGGTCGTCGCGCGCAGCTCGTAGGTCTCGTCGAGGGCGATGAGCGGCAGCGTCGCGAGGTGCTCGAGTCCGATCGCGGGCGTCACGGCGACCGGAGGCTGAGAGGCCGCGGAGACGACGACCAGCTCCTCGGTGAGCAGCGGCATCCGACTCAGACTGAAGCCCGAGGGCGGCGGCCCCTCCGACTCGGTGATCAGGGCGATGTCGACGGCGCCGACCGCGAGCTGTTCGACGAGCAGCCGCGATCCGCTCTCGTCGAGGTGCAGGTCGACGCCGGGGTGGGCGGCGTGGAACGCGCTGATCGCCTCGGCGACGAGGCTGATGCAGAGGGTGGGCGGCGCGCCGAGCCGCACCCGTCCGCGTCGGAGCCCGGCGAGCTCGCCCATCTCCTCGCGGATCGCCTCGGCCTCCGACAGCATCCGCTGCGCGCGGGGGAGCAGCGCCTCACCCGCCGAGGTGAGGGCGATGTGGCCCCGCGCCCGGTGGAACAGCTCGGCGCCGAGCTCGCGTTCGAGCGTCGAGATCTGTCGGCTCAGTGACGGCTGCGCGAGGTGGAGGTGCTCGGAGGCGCGCGTGAAGTGACCGAGACGGGCGACCTCGACGAAACCTCGGAGCTGCTCCAAGTTCATTCCCGCAGTCTATCGAAAGCAGTGAAACTATGCATTGGACGGTATGAGGGTCGCCTCCTAGCGTGGATCCCATGGGTACACGCGAACGGCAGATCTCCACCACGGTCCTCGTCATCGGGACGGGCGGATCCGGGTTGCGCGCCGCGATCGAGGTGGCCGAGCACGGTATCGACGTCCTCGCCGTCGGCAAGCGCCCCCGACAGGATGCGCACACCTCGCTCGCGGCCGGCGGCATCAACGCCGCCCTCGGCACCATGGACGCCGACGACACCTGGCAGCAGCACGCCGCCGACACGATCAAGGAGAGCTATCTGCTCGCCAACCCGCACACGGTCGAGATCGTGACGCAGGGCGCCGAGCGCGGCATCCGTGATCTCGAACGCTGGGGAATGGACTTCGCCCGGGAAGACGACGGCCGCATCTCGCAGCGGTTCTTCGGCGCGCACACCTTCCGCCGCACCGCCTTCGCGGGTGACTACACGGGCCTCGAGATCCAGCGCACTCTCGTCGCGAAGGCCGAGCAGCTGGACGTGCCGATCCTCGACAACGTCTACATCACGCGGCTCCTCGTCCGAGACAACGTCGTCTTCGGTGCGTACGGTTTCGACCAGGCCGACGGCACGCGCTACCTCATCCATGCCGATGCCGTGATCCTCGCCGCGGGCGGCCACAACCGCATCTGGCGACGCACCTCTTCTCGTCGCGACGAGAACACCGGCGACTCGTTCCGCCTCGCGGTCGAGGCCGGCGCGCGGCTGCGCGACCCCGAGCTCGTGCAGTTCCACCCCTCGGGGATCATCGAGCCCGAGAACGCCGCGGGCACCCTCATCTCCGAAGCCGCTCGCGGCGAAGGCGGCATCCTGCGCAACGCGCTCGGCGAGCGGTTCATGGAGAAGTACGACCCCGAGCGGATGGAGCTGTCGACCCGCGACCGCGTCGCGCTCGCTGCTTACACCGAGATCGCGGAGGGGCGCGGCACCGAGAACGGCGGCGTCTGGCTCGACGTCTCGCACCTGCCGCGCGAGACGATCATGACGCGCTTGCCCCGCGTCTACCAGACGATGATGGAACTGCAGATGCTCGACATCACCGCCGAGCCGATAGAGATCGCGCCCACGGCGCACTACTCGATGGGCGGCGTGTGGGTGCGCCCGGAAGACCACCAGACCGACGTCGACGGTCTCTACGCGATCGGCGAGGCGTCGAGCGGACTGCACGGCGCCAACCGCCTCGGCGGCAACTCGCTCATCGAGCTGCTCGTGTACGGGCGCATCGTCGGCCAGGCCGCGATGGCGCACGCGGCCGGTCTCGACGCGCAGAAGCGGTCGGCGGATGCCGTGGCGCAGGCCCGCGCCGAGATCGACGACCTGCTTGCCGCCGACGGCCACGAGAACGTCCGCGCCCTGCAGCGCGCGATCCGCAACACCATGACGGAGCACGCGGGTGTGGTGCGGTCGGAGGACGGGCTGCGTGCCGGCCTCGCGGACCTCGACATGATCGAGGGGCGGATGGAGGACATCGGCATCCACCCCGACATCGCCGGGTTCCAGGATCTCGCGCACGCGTTCGACCTCAAGGCGTCGGCGATCGCGGCGAGGGCCACACTGGAGGCGGCGCTGGAGCGTCGGGAGACCCGCGGATGCCACAACCGCAGCGACTACCCCGACACCGATCCGACGCTGCAGGTGAACCTGGTGTGGAGCCCGGCCGCGGGCGTGACGCACGAGCTGATCCCGCCGATCCCCGACGAGATCGCGGAGCTCATGCGCGACGTCGACACGACAGGAAAGCTCGTCGAGTAGCTCCCCGCACTCGTTCCGGCCGCAGTCCGTGCCGTCTCCGCGCCCTCGGGGCGGCACGATCCGCGACCGGGACGCGGGCGTCGGGGTGGGGTAGGAGCCGCCTCAGTCGCCCTGGTCCGTCTGCGGACCGTCGATGACCCCGATCCCGACCGCCTGATGGTCGGGCTCGGGGTCGTCGCGCTTCGGGGCCTTCGGCTCCTCACCGGGGGACTTCTCGGTGCTGGGCTCCTCGAGCTCCTCGGTGCTCGGCACCTCTTCGGGGTCTGCGTCCTCGGGAGACTCCGCCTGCTCGGGAGTCTCTGCCTGGCCGTCGGTCGCGTTCTCGTCTCCTGCGCCCTGAGTCGGAGTCTCGACCGAGGGGCCGGTCGCGGTGAACTCGCCCGGGACGTCGGACGACGGAGTCGGGGTGGGAGCCTGCGCCTCGGGGGTGAGGTCGGAGGCCGGGTCCTGGTCGGGTGTGGTGTCGCTCATGATCAGCCCTTTCGCGTGGGTGGACGGGTTCAGGATGCCGCGGGCTCGCCGCCGCGGGAAGGGGCTTGACGATCGCATCCGCTCGACGACGTACGCTGGATGAGTGACAGCGTACGTCTCGGCCTTCGACCTCTTCTCCATCGGAGTGGGACCCTCGAGCTCCCATACGGTCGGGCCGATGAGAGCTGCGCTGGAGTTCGCCAGGCGGCTCACGGCGACAGGCGCGATCGATCGCGTCTCGCGCGTCGGCTGCACCCTGTTCGGCTCGCTCGGCGCGACCGGCATCGGGCACGGCACTCCGGATGCCGTCGTCGCCGGACTTCGCGGTCTCGAACCCGAGACCTGCGATCCGGCCGCCGTGCGTTCGGCCTGGACGGACTTTCCCGCAGGAGGACACCTGCTGCTCGACGGCTCGCACGAGGTGGCATTCACCAAGGACGACATCGTTTTCGCTCCGCGCACGCGGCTGCCCGGTCATCCGAACGCGATGACGATCACCGCGTGGGATGCCGAGGGCACGGTCGTGGCGGAGGAGACCTATTACTCGGTCGGCGGCGGCTTCATTCGCCGTGACGGGGAGGAGGCGAAGCTCGCCACGGCCCCGCTGCCGTATTCGTACGCCGACGCGGCATCGCTGCTGGCGCTGTGCGACGAGCACGGTCTCTCGATCGCCGAGGTCGCTCGACTCAACGAGACGGCGGTGCGCAGCGAGGAGGAGGTCGCCGCCGGTCTCGACGCCATCTGGGACGCGATGTCGGGCTGCGTCGACGCGGGGCTGCACAGCGACGGCATCCTGCCCGGCATCCTCAAGGTCAAGCGCCGGGCGAGCCTGATCCGGGAACAGCTCGAAGAGGTGGAGGCCGACGGGCACCGCGAGCTCCCCGGCGAGTGGCTCGGTGCGTTCGCGCTCGCGGTGAACGAGGAGAACGCGGCCGGCGGACGCGTGGTCACGGCACCGACGAACGGCGCGGCCGGCATCCTCCCCGCCGTTGCGATGTACTGGTGGCGGTTCCTCGCCGACTCGGGCCTCGGCGCGGGCAATGCCGTCACGCCGTACGGCGAACTCGTCGGCAGCGCCCTGCTCGGCTTCGGCGCGGAGGCGTCGCTCGTCGCGGTCGGAGCGATCGAGGACCCCGACGCGGTCGCCGAGGCGAATCGTCGCCGGGGCATCCGTCGATTCCTGCTCACCGCGACCGCGCTGGGCTCGCTGTTCAAGGCCAACGCGTCGATCTCGGGAGCCGAGGGCGGGTGCCAGGCCGAGGTCGGGTCGGCGTGCGCGATGGCCGCCGGTGGGCTCACGGCCGTCATGGGCGGCACGAACCGGCAGATCGAGAATGCCGCGGAGATCGCGATGGAGCACCACCTCGGACTCACGTGCGACCCGATCGCCGGTCTCGTGCAGATCCCGTGCATCGAGCGCAACGCGATCGCCGCCTCGACGGCCGTGACGGCCGCTCGGCTCGCTCTGCGCGGCGACGGCAGCCACTACGTGTCGCTGGATGCGGTCGTCGAGACCATGCGCCAGACCGGCATGGACATGTCGACGAAGTACAAGGAGACGAGCGAAGGCGGCCTCGCGGTCAACGTCATCGAGTGCTGAGCGGGGCGCGTGCGCTACCGGCCGATCCGACCTGCATACCCGGCGGCCCTGCCCGCCCGCGTGCCGATCTGCATGTCGAAAACCCGGATGCAGGGCCGGATGGGCCGATCCCGGCATGCAGGTGGGCGGACGGCGTGCAGGTCGGTCGGCGGCGGGGACGGAGGATGCCGATGTCCGCGGCCGCACGTAGCGTCGGAGGCATGGAGTCGATCTGGGAGCCGGGGAGCAGGCGCAGGCGCGAGCAGCCGATCGTGGCGGTGCGGCCGAACGAGTTCGCGCCCGATCCCGACGGTCGCTGGCCCACGAGCATCCCCGCCGTCGCCCAGGTGCTGCGCGAGGGAATCGATCTCGATCCCGGAGTGACCTTCCTCGTGGGGGAGAACGGCAGCGGCAAGTCGACGATCGTCGAAGGCGTGGCGGTCGCCTACGGTCTCTCCCCCGAGGGGGGATCGCGGAATGCCAGGCACACGACCCGGCCGACCGAGTCGCCCCTGTCGGAATGGATCCGGCTCCAGCGAGGAGTCGGGTCGAACCGCTGGGGCTTCTTCCTGCGCGCCGAGACGATGCACTCGTTCTACACGTATCTCGAAGACAACCCGTCGACCAGGGCGCCCGACGTGCCGTTCCACGAGATGAGCCACGGCGAGTCCTTCCTCGCTGTGCTCGAGAGCCGCTTCGACGAGCCGGGCTTCTACTGCCTCGACGAGCCCGAGGCCGCACTGTCGTTCCAGTCCACGCTCGCACTCATCGCCGTGCTGCAGCGCATCGTCGACGAAGGCGGACAGGTGCTCTGCGCGACGCACTCGCCGGTGCTCGCCGCGCTGCCGGGGGCGAAGATCCTGGAGGTCGGGGAGTGGGGCATCCGTCCGGCCGAGTGGCAGGATCTCGCTCTCGTGAACCACTGGCGCTCATTCCTGCAGGACCCGCCCCGCTACCTGCGACACCTCCTGGCCTGAACATCCTCGCGGGGGTCGTTGACCGGGTCATGCTGCCAGGAGCATAGTCATCGCATGACGAGTGAGTCGGCGGTCGAGGTCACGGGGCTCCACGTGCGCCGGGGCAGGACCGCGGTGTTCGACGGCGTCGACCTGACGATCCCGCGCGGGCAGATCACGGGGCTGCTCGGTCCGTCCGGATGCGGCAAGACCACGCTCATGCGATCGATCGTGGGAGTCCAGCGCATCAGCTCGGGGACCGTGACCGTGCTGGGCGAACCCGGCGGCTCGCGAACGCTGCGCCATCGCGTCGCCTACGGCACACAGGGCGGCGCGGTGTACGGCGACCTGACGGTGCGGCAGAACCTGTCGTACCTGGCGCGCGTGCTCGGCGCGACGAAGACCGACGTCGACCGGGTGCTCGCGGACGTCGGACTCGAGCCGCAGAGCTCGCAGCTCGTCGAGTCGCTGAGCGGCGGACACGCGACCCGCGTCTCGCTCGCGATGGCACTCATCGGCTCGCCCGATCTCATCGTGCTCGATGAGCCGACGGTCGGACTCGATCCGGTGCTGCGGATGGAGCTGTGGGAGCTGTTCCGCGGACTCGCCGAGCGCGGCGTGACGATGATCGTGTCGAGTCATGTGATGGACGAGGCGATCCGCTGCGACCGCCTGCTGCTCATGCGGTCGGGGCGCATCATCGCCGCCACGACGCCGACCGCGCTGCTCCACGACACCGGCACGAGAGACCCCGACGCGGCGTTCCTCGCCCTGATCGAGCGGGACGATCGCGCGCATGCGGCCACGCGGCATCCGATGACCCGACGCGAGCGAGGGGAGGCCGGGGAATGAACGCGCGCAGGATGCTGGCGACCGCCGGCCGCGTGCTGGAACAGCTGCGGCACGATCCGCGCTCGATCGCCCTCATGCTCGTCGCACCGAGTCTGCTGGTCGGCCTGTTCGCGTGGCTCTTCAGTGACCAGGACGGCGTCTTCGATCAGTTCGGCGGAGCGATCCTCGCGCTCTTCCCCTTCATCGTGATGTTCCTGATCACGTCCATCACGACCCTGCGGGAACGGCGGTCGGGGACGCTCGAGCGGCTCATGACGACACCGCTCGACAAGGCCGACTTCATCCTCGGCTACGCGCTCGCCTTCGGACTCATGGCCCTATTGCAGGCGGTCATCACGGTGTCGTTCGCGGTGGGTGTGTGCGGGCTCGACCTCGACGGCGAGCTGTGGCAGCTGGGCCTCGTCGCGGTCGTCGACGCCCTCCTCGGCACGGCCCTCGGCCTGCTGGCCAGCGCCTTCGCGCAGACGGAGTTCCAGGCCGTGCAGTTCATGCCGCTGCTGGTGTTCCCGCAGATCATCCTCGGCGGCCTGTTCATGCCGCGCGATCAGATGCCCGACGTGCTCCATGCGATCTCGGACTGGCTGCCGCTCAGCTACGCGATCGACACCATCAACGCGGTCGCTGCCGGAGACGAGGGGTGGGACGTTTACCGACCGCTGCTCGTCGTCGTCGCGTTCGGCGTCGGTGCGCTGGCGCTCGCCTCGCTCACCCTGCGCCGCCGCACGCGCTAGAGCTGCGGTCGGCGAGACGAAACGCCTACCCCGATTCGCGCGCCGTGCGGTTCTTCGTCCATCGGGTCGGGGCGGCCGCCCACGGATCCTCGGGCCACGGATGCTTCGGATACCGCCCGCGCATCTCCGCGCGCACCTGCGCATAGGGCCCCGACCAGAACGAGGCGAGGTCGTCGGTCACGGCGAGCGGACGACCGGCCGGGGAGAGCAGGTGGAACAGCACCGGCACTCGTCCGTCGACGAGTCGAGGAGTCTCGGCCCACCCGAAGCACTCCTGAAGCTTGACGGCGACGACCGGGCGGGCGGACTCGTCGTCGATCGCGGGGTAGTCGATCCGGATGCGCGATCCGGTCGGAACCTCCAGGCGCTCGGGCGCGAGGTCGTCGAAGCGACTCGCCGCGGGCCACGGGAGCAGGCGGCGCAACGCGTTCGCGAGGTCGATCCGGGCGGCGGGGGTGCCGCCCGCGAGAGCGTCGAGCTCGGACGCGAGCCAGGTGTCGAGGGCCTCGAGCAGTCCGGCATCCGTCACATCCGGCCAGGGATCGCCGAGCTCCCGGTGCAGGAGCGCCAACCGACGACGTAGCGCGTCCGCCGACTCCGACCAGGGGAACACCGCGAGGCCGTCACGTCGGAGTGCTCGCCGCACGGCATCCCGTCCTTCGTCGGTCGTCGGCCGAACCGCGGCCGACGACCGCAGGATCGCTCCGATACGCCGTTCGTGTCTGGCCTGCACGCGTCCGCCGACGAACTCCGCCTCGACCCGGTCGGTCATGAGGTGGCTTGCGGCGATCTCGCGCTGCGGCTCGGTGAGGGCTGCCGCGGCGCGGACGATCGCGCCGGAGCCTGCCGCTGCGCGTCCGGACGCACGGGCCACATCGGCCACTGCGATCCACTCGGCCGCGGCGAGTGCACCCCGCACGCCCGCACGGGTGCCGGAGGCGAGCAGGAACGTCGCGCCGTCGGCCGTGCGCTCCACGCGCTGCGCGATGCGCTCGGGGAAGGCGAGGGCGATCACCAGTCCCGTGCCGTCGAGATCGGAGTGGATGCCGCGCGTCGGCGGCACCAGCCGTTCGAGGCGGTCCGCGTCGCTGCGCCAGCGGCGGGAATCCGGCGTCCGCCCGCCACGTAGCGCGATCAGGGCCTGTGCGACGTCGGCGTCAGCGATGCGCAGGTCGCCGCCGAGCAGTGCGACCACCTCGGCGGCGAGGCGCGCGCCGACCAGCGGACTGCCGTCGCGGAGCGCCCGAGCGAGACGGGGATCGGTCGGGATGCGGGCGAGCGCGCGCCCCTCGTCGGTGGCGCGCCCGTCCTCGTCGAGTGCGCCGAGGCCCCGCAGCACCGCGACCGCGTCGGCGAGGCTGTCGGCGGGCGGTCGGTCGACCATCCGCAGACCGACCCCGCCCGGCGCGCCCCAACAGGCGAGCAGCAGCGCGGTATCGGCGAGGTCGGCGACGGCGATCTCCGGTGCGGGTCGGGCTGGGGCGGCGGCGTAGGTGCGCTCATCGACGCAGCGGATCACCGTCCCCGGGCCCTGGCGTGTGGCGCGTCCGGCTCGCTGCACGCACGACGAGCGGGGAGCGGCGGTTGTGACGAGTCCGGTCATGCCGCGGGCGGAGTCACGCTGCGGATGCCGCGCGAGGCAGCTGTCGACCACGAGCCGCACCCCGGGCACGGTGAGCGACGACTCCGCGAGCGAGGTCGTGACGATGATGCGCGGGCGGTCGTCGGGCGCGCGGCCGCGGATCACGGCATCCTGTTCCGGCGCGGAGATCTGCCCGTGAAGCTCGCGCACGTCGAAGCCGTCGGCGGTGGCGCAGATGCGGCGGGCGATCTCGCTGACCTCGCGGGCACCGGGTGCGAAGACGAGCACGTCGGCCGACAGGTCATCGTGCCGGACATCGCGCGCAGCCGATGCCGCAGTGCGCGCGACGTGGTCGAGGAACGCCCAGGTGACGCCGCGCTCGTCAAGGCGGGGCGCGGAGCTCGGCGCCCAGCGCTCGGTGAGAGGGAAGGCGGGCACGTCGTGGTCGACGATCGGAGCGGGCGCGTCGTCCGCGCCGAGGACGGCGGCGAAGCGCTCGGCGTCGAGAGTGGCCGACATCGCCACGACCGAGAGATCGTCGCGCAGCTCGCGCACCTCGGAGAGCAGACCGATGAGCAGGTCGGTCTCGAGGGCTCGTTCGTGCACTTCGTCGAGGATCACGGCATCGACTCCGTCGAGCCCGGGGTCATCGAGCATCCGTCGCAGCAGCACGCCGGCCGTGACGAACTCGATCCGGGTGGATCGGCCGACCGCGCGCTCGCCGCGCACTGTGAATCCGACGCGGTCGCCCACCGAGGAACGGTCGAGCTGTGCGAGGCGACGGGCCGCGGCGCGGGCGGCGACGCGGCGCGGTTGCGTGACGATGACGCGTCCGCTCGACCGGTTTGCCAGCAGTGGTGGCACGAGGGTCGTCTTGCCTGTGCCGGGCGGGGCGCTGACGACCACGGCCTGACTGCCGTCGAGAGCATGTTCGAGGTCGTCGATCGCCTCCGCGAACGACAGCCCCACGCCGACCGCGGCGAGGTCGAAAGCGGCGGACGTCATGCCTCCAGTCTGCCGGGTCGGAGGCTGCGAGCCGGAGACAGCGGATGCCGCGACCCGTCGGGCCGCGGCATCCGCTGTTCGTGTGCTGTTACTCCGCGGCGGGAGCCGGCGGTGCGGGCGGCGGAGGCGTGGTGGGCTTCGGCGTGCGCTTCGCGGGAGCGGATGCGGATGCCGCTGCCACTCCCTCGCCGATGCCGCGTCCGACGGCCTGGCCCTGGATGATCGACGCGAGATCGAGTCCGGTGGCGGAGCTGACGCTGTCGAACACCGACTTGAGCGCCTTGGCACTGTCGGCGCCCACGACGTTCGACGCTCCGTCCTCGCCGGAGCCGCCGATGATCGAGACGCTGCCGATCGTCGAGTAGCCCTTCGCGAACTCGGCCATGATGGCCGGCAGGGTCTCGAGCACCCGCTGCGAGAGGAACGCGTCCTGGTTCGACGCGATGGCCTTCGCTTCGGCCTCGACGGCGGCTGCTCGGGCTTCACCCTCGGCGCGGATGGCGTCGGCCTCGGCGTTCGCGCGCAGACGACGTGCCTCGGACTCGGCCTCGGCCTGGGCGCGCAGCGCGTCGGCCTCACCGGTCGCACGGGCGATGGCGGCCGCAGCCTCACCGTCGGCCTTCGCCTTGTCGGCCTGGGCCTGCTGCTCGGCGATGCGGGTGCGGGCCTCGGCCTGCTTGACCTGCTCGATCGCGGCGGCTTCGGCGGCGCGCTCACGGGTGTACAGCTCGGCCTGGGCGCGGGTCTCGGCCTCGTATCGCTGCGCGTCGGCGACGCGCTTGACGTCGGCGTCGAGCTGGGCCTGCTTGTTCTCGGCCTGCTGTTGCAGAACGGCCTGCTCGGCCTGGGCGCGGGCGAGCTGCTCTGCCTGCTCCGCTTCGGCACGGGCGCGACCGATGCCGGCGCTCGCGTTGGCGGTGTTGGTGTCGAGAGCGGTCTGCTCGACCAGGTTGGCTTCCTGGTTGGCGATGTTCTTCTGGTTGATCGCACGGTCGGCGTTCGTCTGCGAGATCTCGGCCGACTGGCGCTTCGCCTGGATCTCGGGAGCACCGAGCGACTGGATGTAGCCGACCTTGTCGGTGATGCCCTTGATCTGGAACGAGTCGAGAATGAGGCCCTGCTCGGCGAGCTCCTGCGAGACGTCGGCGGCGATCTGATCCGAGAACTTCTTGCGTTCGCGCATGAGCTCGACGACCGACAGCGTCGCCACGATGCCGCGGAGGGCACCTTCGAGCTGTTCGGTGGTGAACTGCTCGATCGCCGCGTCCTGCGAGGCGAACCGCTCGGCCGCACGGCGCACGAGCACCGGGTCCGAGCCGATCTTCACGATCGCGACGCCGTCGACGTTGAGTGTGACGTTGTCGAGCGACTGCGCCTCGGCGTTCAGCGACACCTGGCGCGAGCGCAGCGAGATGATCTCGTGGCGCTGCGTGATCGGGTTGACGAGCGACTTGCCGTTCACGATCACGGTGACAGGCGATTCCGACATCTCGTCGCGCGTCGTGCCGTCGGCGCCGATGACGGCGCGCGCGACCTTCTGCTTGCGGCCCGAGATGACGAGTGCCTCGTCAGCCCGCGCGACCTTGATCCAGCTGCGAGCGAACAGCAGCAGGATGAGCAGGATGACGACGGCGGCGACGACCGCGATCCCGACGATGACGAGGATGCCGACGATTCCGGCGATCTCCATGGATGACCTCCCTGGTCCCCCCGAGGGGGTGGTCCGCGGTCCCGGCGCGAGATGCCGGGACTCGGTTCCACCCTGCCAGAAACCGGCTCGTGACCGCGCGGGGAGAATTCCCCCGGGGACCGTTCGGTTCCTCCGGACCGGCTGCGGAGGAGAACACGCGTATCGAAGGACCTCAGTCCTCGGATGCTCCTTCGTTACGCGAGATCTCCTTCGTCGCGCGCGGCGATGGGGGCAGGCGGATGCCGCCTGCGCGGCTACGGGGGATGCCCGCGGCTAGCGGGCAGCGGATGCTGCGCGTCAGCGCCCGCGGAGCTTCTGCGCCAGGTCGCGCAGGGTGCGCAGCTCTTCGTCGTCGAGCACCGACATCCGTGAGGCGATCGATCGGCCGTGCACGGTCGCGACGCTGCGGAACGCTCTGGCGCCGGCATCCGTCGCCCGGATCAGCGCCCCGCGACCGTCTTCGGGGTCGGGGCACTTCTCGACGAGGCCGCGTGAGACCATCCGGTCCACAAGTCTGGACACGCTCGGCTGGCTGATGAGCATGTTGGCGGTGACGTCGCGCAGCCGTGCGGACATGTCGGGGGAGCGGGTGACCGTGAGGAGCACGTCGTACTCGGCCTGCCCGAGGTCGGAGTGGTCGAAGTCGGCGTTCATCTCGGTGAACAGCTCGTGCTGCGCGCGGAACAGGCTCTCCCAGGCCTCGAGGGCGAGCTTGCGATCGGTCATGGGAAAAGAGTACGGCAACAGTAAAGGGCCGGTCGGAGAGGCTCCCGACCGGCCCTTGTCCCTTGCACCAAGAGTGTCCTGCAATCACATGAGGTGGATGCCACAGCAAACATTCACCGTGCGATCACTCTATAACGGCGAGATAACGAATGCAACGGTTTGGTCACGGAAAATTGTGACGCGGGGCGATCCGTGGACGGGAGGCCCTCGGCAACGTGGAAGGGCGCCGCTCGCTCCTTGGCAGGTCCCTTCCCGACGCGCGGTACCACTGCGCGCAGAGGATGACGATGATCACCGCGTCGATGATGTCCCCGGCGTAGAACATCAACTGTGCTCCGGCCTGCGCCTCGACTGCGCTCACTCCCGCCGGGGGATGGGCGTAGAGGGTCTTCGCCAGGATGCCGTGTGCGGCGAGCGCGACGATCATCACCACGGTCCGGAGGGCGAAACCGGCCCGATGCGGTGCCGGATCGACGGGGATGATCGCTGCGGTGAACAGGTATCCGGCCAGGAGGTGATGGGTCATGATCGTGAGATGCACCAGAACGCCGCCCTGTATCTCGGCGTAGAGCGGAGTGGCGTACAGCATCCACATCCCGCCGATGGTGAGGATCGCGCCAGTGACCGGAGCGCTGAAGAATCGAGCAGGCCAGCTGCGCAGCGCCCGCGAGACCCGTCGAGCGGCACCGACGTCGATCGACCGCAGGATCAGCGTGACCGGTGCGCCGAGCACGAGCAGCAGCGGTGCCGCCATGCCGACCAGGAGATGCGTCCACATGTGTGCGACGAAGTCGCCGTGGGAGGCCCCCGCGAGCGGGCCAACGAAGCCGGATGCGGCCGTGACGATTCCCGCCGCCCACGCCGCGCTGCGATACCAGGGCCACGATCGCCCGCGGCGCCACTGAACCAACGCGCACGCGGCATAGAAGACGAGGGCGAATGCGAACGGGAGGGCGAGAATGACGTCCGAGCTGATCCCGGTACCCGAGGAGTGGTCGTGCACGGTCACCCGACTGGGATGCGGCTGTGCCGCGTGCGCACGGTGAGGATGCCGCCGACGACGAGCAGCAGCACCGCGAGGATCCCCCAGGCGAGGTCGTACACGATGAGGTCTGGAACGTAGCGGATCTGGTGGATGCCCAGCACCTTGTGCTGGATGACGCCGTCGTACAGCTGGAAGGCTCCCGCCCCGAGCAGCACGCCGCCCCACCAGCGCAGCGGCCAGAACGCCCCTCGTCGTCGCAGATCGGCGAGCAGGAAGAGTCCGGCGATCGTGGCGAACCAGCTCACAGCGTGGAAGAAGCCGTCTGAGACGAGTCCGACCTCCGTCGTCGAAAGGTCGTAGAAGTGATGCCAGTGCAGCAGCTGGTGGAAGACGGCTTCGTCGATGAATGCCACCAGGCCGATGCCGAAGAGGATTCCCGACCAGAGGTTGCGCTTCGAGTACGCCGCGCGTGCGCGATCGTTCGACGGGATGGGTCCGTCCGCTGCCAGGAAGGGGTCCGTACTCGCTGCGCGCTGCTCTGCTGACATGGCGCGACGGTAAGGGCGCGTGTCTCCGGCGCCCTACGGGGTTACAGACTCGCGGCGAGGCCGAGGCTTCCTGAGTTCGTTCCGGCGCACTCCCGCTATCGCAGGCGTTCTCCGTCCGCGTCGCGCGCATCGTCCGTCAGACGCGCGATCTCGGACTTCGTGAACTGCGACAGAGACGCGTAGACGACTGTGCGCGCGGCATTCGGATCGCCGTCGAACAGCGGCTTCAGCGTGGTGACGGCGTCCTCCACCGTCGCGGAGCCGACGACGATGCGCGCGATCTCCTCCAGCTGCGAGACGCCCGCGGCCAGTTGCCGCTGAGTCTCCCGTCGGTGCCTTCGCATCTCCGCCGACTCGGCACCCCTCCGGCCCCGCGCCTCGACGCGAGCACGACGGGACTCGATCTGCTCCGCGGTGAGCTCGACGGTCAACGGGCGAGAAGTCCGTACGGGAAGAGTCGCGAGCATCGCGTGCAGCTCGTATGTCCCGGCGTCGCGATCAGCCCACTGTTCGTCATCGACACGCACGTGGATGCGCGCGTACTCGCCCGGGTCGAGCGGCACTGCGACGTTCTCCCCGCTGAGGTAGCCGAAGCTCACTGCGCCCGGCTGGACGCCAGGGGCGGTGACCAGCCCGACGGCGAGGAACGGATCCCCGTCGGGCCACCACCGCGTGGTCCCATCGTTCACGACATCGATCACGAACACTCCCCGCGCGGCCTCACCTGCGCTCAACGGCGGCCAGCGCATGGCGAGCCCGGCCGCGCGTTCGGCCCGGCTCGGGCGCAACGGCATCGTGTCGGGGTGGACTCTGACCGGCGGGCGCGATGCACCGGACGCCTCGACATCGACCTCGGCGATGCGCCACTGCGTCCCGTCCGGATCGGTCGGCGATCCGACGACGACCGACCCTGTCGTCGTGCTCTTGAGCACTCGCCAGCCCGCGACCGGAGCGCCCTCAGCGGCATCCGGATCGAACGGTACTCCCAGGCGGTCGAGAAGCGCCTGCAAAGGCTCGCCGGCCCGGGCGAGTGCGGCGGCATCGACGTCCAGCGGGCCGATCTGGGGGTCGTCTGCGGATGTGCTCACCTGTCGATCGTGACAGACCCGCCACGGATGGGTCTGCGCGACACCGTCTCGGCCCTCGGCCTCGAGCCTGGGCAGCGATCGCAGCAGTTCCTGGGTGTACGGGTGCTCGGGGTCGCGGAAGATCCGCTCGGCGTCGCCCTCTTCGACGACACGGCCGTCCTTCATCACGAGCACGCGGTCGCTGAGGTGATGGATCACACCGAGGTCGTGCGAGATGAAGAGGTAGCTGAGGCCGTACTCGTCCTGCAGATCGACGAGCAGGTCGAGCACCTGCGCCTGCACCGATACGTCGAGCGCCGACACGGCCTCGTCGAGCACGAGGATCTCGGGCGATGTCGCGAGAGCCCGCGCGATCGCGATGCGCTGGCGCTGTCCACCCGAGAGCCGCAGCGGGAAGCGCTCGCGCACGGATGCCGGCAGCGCGACCTGCGCGAGCAGGTCGACGACCCGCTGCTCCCGCTGGCGACGGGTGAGACCGGCATCCACAGGGATCGCGTCGACGAGGATCCGCTCGGTGTTCCAGCGCGGGTCGAACGAGCTCAGCGGGTCCTGGTAGACGACGCCGATGCGGGGGCGAAGCGCACGTCGCTTCCGCTCGGAGACTCCGGACCAGGGTGACCCCAGCAGTCGGACCTCTCCCTCATCCGCGGTCTCCAGCGCGAGCGCGATGCGGGCCGTCGTGCTCTTCCCTGACCCCGATTCGCCGACGATCCCGAGCGTCTCGCCGCGGTGCAGCGTGAACGACACGTGATCGACAGCGGTGCTGTGTCGTCCGTCCGGGGCGACGAAGCGCTTCACGAGGTCGCGCGCCTCGAGCACCGGCTCGCCACGTTCCCCCGACGACGGTCGAGCCAGGTGCAGGTTCGGAACGGTGATCTGCTGCGGCGCGAGGCGTTCACCGCGGGTGTGTCCGCTCGGCACGGCGTCGACCAGGCTCTGCGTGTAGTCGTGCTGCGGCGCGCCGAGCACCTGCGCGGCTGCGCCCTGCTCGACGACCTCCCCGCCCCGCATCACGACGATGTCGTCGGCGAGCTGCGCCACCACCGACAGATCGTGGCTGATCAGGATGATCGACGCACCGCGGGCCTTCGCGTCCTCCAGCAGCGACAGCACCTGCGCCTGCACCGTGACGTCGAGCGCGGTGGTCGGCTCGTCGGCGATGATCACCTCGGGGTCGAGGGCGATCGCGGACGCGATCAGAGCGCGCTGCCGCAGTCCGCCCGACAGCTCGCCCGGCCTCTGCCCCGCACGGAGTTCGGGGTTCGGTACGTCGACGCTCGCGAGCAGCTCGACCGCCTTGCGTCGCCGCGCTGGGCGGTCGCGCCATCCGTGCAGCCGCAGCGCCTCCTCGATCTCGCGCCCGACGGGGCGCAGCGGATCGAGCGAGACGAGAGCATCCTGCTGGATGAATCCGATGCGCCGGCCACGGATGCCGCGCCAGGACCGGTCGGTCTGCGCGGTAAGATCCACCCCGCCGAGGGAGATCTCCTGCGCTTCGACGACGGCGCCGTGCCCGGTCAGCCCCGCGAGGGTGCGGGCCGTGACACTCTTGCCTGATCCGGACTCGCCAACGATCGCGACGCACCGCCCTGCCCCGAGCGTGAAGGACACGTCACGCACGACGCTGCGGGTCTCGCCGTCGCGGTTGAATCCCACGTGCAGGTTGCGGACGGTCAGGCGCGGATCGGTTGCGCCCGCGAGCGCGGCGGATCGTGCGGGGTGTTCCACGACGCTCATGTCAGCGTCCCTTCTCGAGGCTGTTCTGGATGTGCTTGCCGATCGTCGTCGCCGTCAGCGCGAGCACGAGGATGACGAGACCGGGGATGAAGGTGAGCCACGGCGCCTGCAAAATGTTGGCCCGTCCGGCGTCGAGCAGCGCGCCCCATTCCGAGGAGGGCGGCGCGACGCCGAGTCCCAGGAACGAGAGTCCGGAGGCCCAGACGATCGACTGGCCGATCGCCATGGTGAACACGGCGACGAGCGGCCGGATCGCGTTCGGCAGCACGTGACGACCGAAGATCCGCCACCACCCGTGGCCGAGTGCCCGGGCGGCCTCGACGTAGCCCGCGTTCTTGGCCGACAGGATCTGGCCGCGCACCATTCGCGCGTATCCCGGAGCAGTGCTGACCCCGACGGCGACGACCTGGGTCCAGGGCGAGGGGCCGAGGATCGACACGAGCAGCAGGGCGAGCAGGAGGTTCGGGAAGGCGAAGACGACCTCGATCCCGCGGTTCACGATCGCCGCGGTGACGCGATCGCCGAGCGCGGCGAGCGAGCCGAGCACGAGCGCGGCGACGAGGGCGATCCCGGCCGCGCCGATGCCGATCAGGAGCGACTCCCTGGTGCCGTGCACGACGCGGCTGTACAGATCGCGCCCCGCTTCGTCGGTTCCGAACCAGTGCGCGAGCGACGGAGCCTGCAGGGCGTCGGCGAAGCTCTGCGCCGTCGGGCTGTGGGTGGCCAGCATGCCCGGGGCGAGCGCCGCGATCGCGAACAGCACGGCGAACACGATCGAGACGAGTAGCGACCAGTTCACCCGACGGCGGCGACGAGTGCGGGGCTGCGTCGTGACGGGAACGCGGGAGGGCGAGAGGGGCGTGGTGGTCATGACGTCTTCAGCCTCGGGTCGATGAGCGTGTAGACGACGTCGACCAGGAGATTGGCGACGACGTAGAGGACGGCGACGAGCACGACGATGCCGGTGACGACCGGCAGGTCCTGCGCGCCGACCGCGGCGACGAGGGTCTTGCCGATGCCCGGACGCGAGTAGATCTGCTCGACGATCACGGCGCCGGAGACGGTCGCGCCGAGCGCCCATCCCGTTAGTGTGACGGCGGGGATCGAGCCGTGCCGCAGCACATGACGCAGGCGGATGCCGAGATCGCCCATGCCCCGCATCCGCGCACTGAGCACGAACGGCTGGTCGAGCGCCCGCTCGTACTCGGCGCGGACGGACTGGCCCATGAACCCCGCGAGCGGGATCGCCAGCGTGAGCGCGGGGAGGACGATGCCGTTGACCCCGCTGCCGCCCATCACCGGGAACCAGCGCAGCGTGAGCGCGAAGACCAGCAGGAGGAGGATGCCGAGCCAGTACGGCGGCAGCGCGGCGGCGACCGTGTCGACCGCCGAGCCCAGCGCGCGGACCCGCGGGCCGCGACCCGCGGTGACCGTCACCCACACGACCATCAGCACCCACGCGAGCAGGATGCCGGTGACCGTGAGCACGAGCGTCGATCCCAGCTGCTCGCCGATGAGATCCCACACCGGCCGGAACTGCTGGTACGACGTGCCGAGGTCGCCGCGCAGCAGCCCGCCGATGTAGTCCAGATACTGCACGACCAGCGGATGGTCGAGCCCGTAGGCGTCGACGATCGGTGCCAGCTCCGCCGGAGTGCGCTCCTGCGCCTGGCCGGTGCGGATGTTGAGGATCGCGGTCGCCCGGTCCCCGGGCAGTGCGGTCTGCGCGAGGAACGCGGCGGTGGCCGCACCCCACAGCACGACCAGGGCGCCGATCAGGCTCGACGCCAGGCGGCGGAGGCGGCGCAGCGTCCGCCCTGGGGCCGCCGCTCGACCGAAGACGATCCGCTCGGCCGGACGGGCCTCACTCGACGAAGTACGCGTCATAGAACGTCGGTCCTCCCTGTGCGTGCTCCTGCCAGACGTCGCGCAGGTGCGGGTTCACGCCGAGGGTGCTCAGCCGGTCGTACAGGCCGAACGACAGCGCGTGCTCGGCGATGTACTCCTGAGCCTGCTGATACAGGGCGTCCTGTGCCGCGGCATCCGGCTCGGAGTTCGCCGCGAGGATGATCGCCTCGAGCGCGGGATCGTCGTAGAAGGCGCTATTGGCGAAGTTGGGGTCGTCCTCCGTGCTCGGGCGCCAGTTGATGTAGAGGATGCCGGCGTTCACCGAGGTCCAGTACCCGGCCGAGATGTCGTAGGCGTCGCGACCGGCGTAGGTCCCCGCCCATGTCTCGGAGGGCGGCACCGGGATGAGGTCGACCTTGAACCCCGTCGCCTTCGCCTGCTCCTGCACGGCCTGGAAGATGGACGCGCCGTCGGCGTTGATGATCGTGCCGGCGTTGTACGGGAAGACGACCTCGAGGGTCTCCCCGTCCTTGACCCGGTAGCCGTCGTCGTCGCGCTCGGTCCACCCGGCCTCGTCGAGCAGCCTGTTCGCCTCGTCGGCGTCGTGCGCGTACCAGTCGGCGGCCTTCTCGCTGTACGCCGGCGTCGCTCTGCTCACCCCGCCGTTGCCCTCGAACGGGATCACGCCGTGGCCGATCGTGTCGACGATGCTCTCGCGGTCGAGGCTGAAGATGAAGGCCTTACGGAGGTTCTCGTCGGCGAAGGGCGCGCGCGTCGTGTTGAAGGAGATCTGCTGCGGGCGGCCCGGTGTCACGTACTTGTGCAGCTCGTACTGCTCGTTCTCGATGCCCTCCCACTCGATCGCGGGGATGTCGTAGATCGCATCGGCCTCGCCGGAGCGCAGCGCCGAGACGCGGGTGACTCCGTCGGCGACGAACCGCCAGTCCACCTTCTCGACGTATGCCGGACCCGTGTGCTTCGCGTTCTCCGGCCACGAGGTGTAGTCGTCGTTGCGCACGAGGACGACGTTCTCGCCGCGATTCCACTTCTCGACCACGAACGCTCCGGAGCCGATCGGCTGCTCGCAGTTCTCCTCCTCGGTGCGGGTCTCGAGCGCGTGCTGCGACTGGATGCCGAAGTACCCCTGCGTGAGGTTCTCGACGAAGCGCGTGTAGGGGCGGGAGAGGTGCACGGCGACCGTGAGGTCGTCGACGGCCTCGGCCGACTCGTAGTATCCGCCGAGCCACACGGCCGCGGTGCTGTTGCCGCCGTCGACCCAGTAGTCGAAGTTGTACGCCACGGCCTCGGCATCCACCGGGGTGCCGTCGGTGAACTCGACCCCCTCCTTGAGGGTGAGCGTGTAGGTCAGACCGTCGTCGCTCTCGGCCCAGTCCTTTGCGAGCCACGGCACGACCTCGCCGTCCTCGGTGAGGGAGAACAGGCTGTCGAGGAACTGGTACGAGATGTACGCCTGCTCGATCCAGCCGCCGAAGAGGCACTGAGGTTCCTGCTGGTGCGCGTAGACGATGGTGCCGCCGTCGACGCGTTCGGCGTCGGCGGCGGGCTGTGCGACGGCGCCGCCGCTGCAGGCGGACAGGGCGAGGGCGACCACGGCCGAGGCCGCGGTCGCGGCCAGTGCTCGGCGGGTCCTGGAGGCGTTCATGGGGCTCGGGGCCTTTCGTCGGGTGTCGACGCGGCGGTCGATGGACGCCGCGTTGGTGCGATCATCCCGAGCCGGGCGGCGGCTCACATCCCTCGTGTCACGGGGCGCCGTGCGACGTCACGCGGCGTCATGCGGCCTCATGCAGCGCCATCGGATGCCGTCGCTCCGCGCTCATGCGGGACGATCGGCGGTGGCGCGTGTGCGTCACGGAAGGAGCCCCGTCATGTCCGAACCCAAGCGCCTCATCCTCAACCTGTTCGAGATGAACTGCGTCAGCCACATCACCCACGGACTCTGGCGGCTTCCTGGCAATCGACGGACGCAGTTCACAGACATCGAATATTGGACCGAGCTCGCGCAGCTGCTCGAGGCCGGCGGCTTCGATGCCGTGTTCCTCGCCGACGTGATCGGCGCCTACGACGTGTTCCGCGGCGGGCCGGAGACGGCGATCCGCGAGGGCCTCCAGATCCCGAGCAACGACCCGATGCTCGTCGTGCCGGCGATGGCCGCCGTGACGCAACACCTCGGGTTCGGCATCACATTCTCGACCACCTACGAACCGCCCTTCGCGTTCGCGCGCCGCATGTCGACCCTCGACCACCTCACCAAGGGTCGGGTGGGGTGGAACATCGTGACCTCGTACCTTCCCAACGCCGCCCGCAACTTCGGACTCGACGGCGAGGTCGACCACGACACCCGCTACGAGATCGCCGACGAGTACCTCGAGGTGCTCTACAAGCTGTGGGAGGGCTCGTGGGACGACGACGCGATCGTCGAGGATCGGGAGAACGGGGTGTTCGCCGATCCCGAGAAGATCCGGTACATCAACCACCGAGGTCCGAGATACTCCGTCGCCGGACCGCACCTCTCCTCTCCGTCCCGTCAGCGCACGCCCTTCCTCATCCAGGCGACGCAGTCGTCGAGGGGAATCGAGTTCGCCGGCCGCCACGCGGAGCTGATCTTCACCGGTGGGCGCTCTTTCGAGCAGGTGAGCGGCACGATCGCGAAGATCAGCGACGAGCTCGAGCGGCAAGGTCGCGCGCGCGACGACATCAAGTTCGTCGTGGGCGCGACCGTGATCGTCGCGCCCACCCGCGAGGAGGCGGAGGCGAAGCTCGCGGAGTACGAGCGGTACGCGAGCATCGACGGGGTGCTCGCGCACGCGAGTCTGCCGTTCGACCCGACCGCGCACCCCGCCGACCTCACACTCGGCGAGGCGCTGCGCCGTGAGGGGCGGGCCGACGACCTCACGGCGGCGTTCCTGCCGCAGGAGCAGACGATCGGCGAGTTCCTCGCCACGATGAAGGGGTTCCACCGGAAGCCCTTCATGGCCGTGGGGTCGCCGACCGACGTGGCCGACGAGATCGAGTCGTGGCTCGACGAGCACGACATCGACGGCATCAACCTCGTGCAGTACCACTCGTACGACACGGCTCGCGACTTCATCGACTACGCGGTGCCCGAGCTGCGGCGCCGCGGTCGGCTGCGCGACGCGTACACGCCGGGGGAAACGCTGCGCGAGCGCGTGCACGGCGCCGGGCCGCGTGTCGCCGAGACGCATCCCGCCGCCCGCTTCCGCGGAGGACGAGGACTCGACGAGCAGGCGATCCTCGAGGGGCGTGCTTCCGTGTGAGACGCGGGGGCGGCTCGTCGAGCCTCCGTCGATCGACCCTGCCGGATCATACTTCGGATGCCCCCGACCCGACTTCGCCCCGATTCGGCCGCCGCGCGGTCTTCCTAGCGTGGCGGTATGTCATTCCTACAGAAGCCCCGGTGGCGGGGCACGATGGTCGGCGGCCTCGCTCTCGTGGCCGCTCTCCTCGTCGTGACCGCCTGTACCCCGACGACCGCTCCGCCCGACGATCCGCCCGCCGCCGACCTCGGTCAGTTCCACGACCAGGACATCGAGTGGGGTGCGTGCGATCCGTTCGCGACGACGCAGGAGAACGCGGTCCTGTACGCGAACCCGAACGTCGAGTGCGCGACGGTGGAGGTTCCGCTGGACTACAGCGACGCCGACGGCGACACGGCCGAGATCGCCGTGCTGCGTGTGCCGGCGAAGGGCGAGCGCACGGGCTCGCTGCTCGTGAACCCCGGAGGGCCCGCGGTCTCCGGCAACACGTTCATCGCCCGGCTGGAGCCCGCCTGGCAGACCAACCCTCTGCTCGAGAACTTCGACATCGTCGGGTTCGACCCGCGCGGCGTGGGAGCGTCCACGCCGAAGGTGGACTGCTTCTCCGATGCGGAGTACGACCGGGGTGAGGGCTTCGTCGGCGGCGCGGTCTACACACTGACGTCGAAGGAGGAGGCCGACGAGGCCGCGCAGCGGTGCATCGACGCCTCAGGCGGCGAAGCGGCCCTCACCAGCGTCGGCTCGACGAACGTCGTGCAGGACATGGACATCATGCGCGCCGCGCTGGGCGACGAGAAGCTGTCGTTCCTCGGGTACAGCTATGGGTCGGAGATCGCCGCGATGTACGCGACCACGTTCCCCGAGAACGTCCGCGCGATCGTCCTCGACGGGGCGGTCGATCCGACGCTGACCTCCTCCGACTTCCGCGTCTCGCAGTTCGCCGGTTTCCAGGCGGCCTTCGACAAGCTGGCCGCGCAGTGCGCGGAGGCGAGCGACTGTCCGCTCGGCACAGAGCCGGAGGAGGCGACAGATCGGCTGCACGACATCATCCGCCCTCTGGCCGACGCCCCGGTGCCGACCGGCGACGGCCGAGAACTGGGCCTCTACGACGCGCTGGCCGCGGTCACCTCCGGACTCTACGCCGAGGCGGACTGGCCGCTGGTGATAGCGGGCCTCGCCGAGGTCGAGGCGGGAAGCGGGGCGACGCTGACTCTGCTGCGCGACCGCTACTTCGAGCGGGGCGCCGACGGCGTCTACGGCACCGATCCCGACGCGAACGTCGCGATCCGGTGCATGGACGCGCCGGCGCGCACGCCGGAGGAGCAGACGGCGCTCGCGGAACGGATCGCGGAGGTCGCGCCCTTGCTCGATCTGAGCGAGGCGGACGTCGAGTACCACCACGAATGCGCGTCCTGGCCGGAGCCTCCGACCCGCGGCGATCCCTGGTTGGAGGTGCCGGAGGGCGACATCCCCATGACCCTCACGGTCTCGGTCACCGGTGACCCGGCGACACCGCACTCCGGGGGAGTCGCGATGGCGGAGGCGCTGGGCGGCAGCCTGCTGACGGTGGAGGGGAACCAGCACGCCGCGTACCTCCTGGGGCGCAGCGACTGCGTGAACGACATCGTGGAGAAGTACCTCATCGATCTCGAGGTGCCCGCCGAGGGTGCGACCTGCGCACTGCCCACCGAGTAGCTCCGCGACCGAAAGCAGGAAGGGCACCCGTCTCGCACGGGTGCCCTTCCTGAGCGCGAGAGCTAGTCGTCGTCGAGCTCGGCATCCTGCACGAGAAGTGCGACCTGCACCCTGCTGGCGACGCCGAGCTTCGTCAGGATCGACGAGACGTGCGTCTTGACGGTGGGGAGGCTGATGTGGTGCCGGCCGGCGATCTGCGCGTTCGACAGACCGGCGCCCACCTCCTTCGCCACCTCCAGTTCGCGCGGGGCGAGTACGCCGAGTCGTTCGCGCGCCGCCGCGCGCCGAGGCCTGCCGTGTGCGGTGTCGGCGAGGTCGATGAGTCGGCGGGTCACGTCGGCCGAGAGCGTGTGACTGCCCGACGCGACGGCGCGCACGGCGCCGACCAGCTCGTGCGGCGGCGTGTCCTTCAGGAGGAACCCGGCGGCACCGGCGCGCAGCGCGCGCAGAACGGTGTCATCGGCGTCGAAGGTCGTCAGCACGATGATCCCGGGCGGATCGGGTCGCGACAGGAGGTGCTCGGTGGCGGTCAGGCCGTCCATCCCCGGCATCCGCACGTCCATCAGCACGACGTCGGGGTGGAGCTCGTCGACGCGGTCGAGCGCCTCCAGCCCGGTGGACGCCTCACCGGCGACATGGAGGTCGGATGCCGCGCGGAGCATCATCGCCAGTCCGAACCGCACGACGGGGTCGTCGTCGACGATGAGCACGCGGATGCCGACATCACGGGTCATGCGAGCCACGGTAGTTTCATCGCCAATCGCCAGCCGCCGTCGTCGGTCGGACCGTGAGAGATTTCGCCGCCCACGAGGGCCGCGCGTTCGGCGAGACCACGCAGACCCGAACCGGTTCCACTCGCCGCCTGCGGAGCCGGCGCTCCCGCGCCCGTATCTCGGATCTCCGCGCGGATGTCGCTCCCCGCACGCCCGGTGATCGACACCACGGTATCTGCTCCGGCCGCGTGCCTGCGGACATTCGTGAGTCCCTCCTGCACGAAGCGATACAGCGTCCGGCCGAGCAGAGCGGGGACACCGCTGTCCACCGAGGTCAGGCCGTTCTCATCGGACAGCGTGATGGAGCCGCCGACGGGGAAGGCTTCGCGGACGAGGGTGGGGATGTCGGCGGCGCCGGGGAGGGGTACGTCGGCCTGCGGGGAGCGGAGCACATGCAGCACCTCGCGGAGATCCTGCAGCGCAGCGCGCGAGTTGCGTCGGATCTCCTCGACGACCTGTGCGCTCTCGGCGGACGACATCGAGGCGTTGTAGCCGAGAGCGCCGGCCTGGATGCTGAGGAGAGACAGGCGGTGTCCGAGGACGTCGTGCATCTCCCTCGCGAGCTCCTCGCGAGCCTCGTGCTCCGCCTGCGACGCCCGGAGTGCGGCCTCGGTTTCTGCGGCGACCGCGCGTTCGCGCAGAGACTGCACAAGAGCGCGCCGACTCCGGATGACGAGACCGAAGGCGGTCGCGGCGATCACCCCGACGACGTGCGCGCTCAGCAACAGCAGCGGGGAGGCATGGAATTCCGGTCGGAGAAGCAGTGGACCGGCGACCGATACGAGGTTCAGCGCGCAGAACAGGATGGTGACGCGGATCGAGCAGAGCAGTGCCACGGCATACAGGGCGAAGAGAGGCGCGACCGACACCGACGACAGGAACGTCCCCGCGACGAGGAGGACCGTCGCGACGGCGACGGGATGGGTCAGGCGCCACCACAGCGACAGGCACGCGCACAGGCCGAGCGCGAGCTCGACGGATCCGGTCCAGGCGGGCCAGCCGAACGGGCGCTCCAGGGTCGTGACGGCGATGTATCCGAGCGCGGCGGAGAAGACGATCAGCACGACGTCGACGACGTGATTCCGAGGTGCACGAGCGTGCGGAGTGGCAGGCGCGTCCATGATCCCGATCCTATGAGTCGCACTCCGGTGTGTGCCTCGTGCCGTGGTCGTCGGCCCTCCGACCAAAGTATGAGCGGCCGCCTGCGCGCGACTGATGTGCCGTCCGCAGGCGCTCGCCTAGCGTGTGAAGTCCGCTCGAGGAGAGGAGATGGTCGCACATGGTCAGATGGAGCACTCGGATCAAGCCGGGGGACGGGCGACCCCTCCGCCCGTTCCGATGGTGGCAGATGTTCCGGCGTTCCGTGCTGTCGATCAGCCTTCCCGTGGAGGGTCGCCAGGTCGTGCACACGATCGAGGTCAAGCACGGGGGAGATCCCGAGACCGGCGAGATCATGGCAAGCCTCTACCTCGACGGCTGCCGATCCGCGATCTCGCGGGTGCCCGCTCGATTCCCCGTGGCGGGCGGCGTCATCGAGGTGCGCACCAGCGAGGCAGGGTTGCGACGCTGCGTGTTCGTCTCGTCCGACGGCTCGGAGCGACAGCTGCAACCGGATCCCGCGTCGGCCGAGGGGCGACGACTGCGTCTGTCTCGACGGCATCCCGCCGCCAGCCGTGCCCTCGGGGCGGCCGCTGTCGTCGCGCTGATCGTCGGTCTGGGAGTGAACCTGCTCCAGCTCGCCGAGCCGCTCTCGCGCATCCCGCTGATCGCCGAGTCGATCGGAGTGTTCGAGTCGCCGATCCATCTGCCGTGGTGGGTGAATCTCGCGATCGGTGTGGCCGCCGCACTCGGGGCGACCGACCGCGCGCTGATGATGCGGTACCACTGGCTGCTCGACAGCGGCGCGGCCACCTGAACCACCGCGCCGACGACGGGCGGCTATCGTGAGCGGATGAGCGACAACGCGGATGCTGAGATCGCGGCGGCATCCGCGCGCCGCCGTACCTGGGTCGCCGGCGGCATCCTCCTCCTGCTGTCCGTGCTCGTCTATGTCGTCGCGAGAGGGCCGCTGGCTGCGATCTCTCCGGCGAAGGACTGGCTGTTCGCCGCTGCGGGCATCGTGTCGGCTGTCGGGCTGGGACGCGCCGGCAGCGTGACCGACCGGGGCATCGTCGGCACGACCTCGACGATTCTCCTGGTCGTCGCTCCGCTGACGCAGTCGTTCTGGTTCGGTCTCGTGCCCGACACATCGGATCCGCACGCCGAGGAGGATGCATGGGCGCTGACGGCCATGGCGTATTTCGGCCTACTCGCCGTCGTCGCCGTCGTCGCGGTCGTCAGCATCGGCCTCGCGGCAGTCATCCCATCGCCGTGGCGCTGGGCCCCGGCGTGGCTGCTGGTATGGACTCCGATCGCCTACGTCACCGGTCTGACTCTGGTCTGGTCGCCGTCCCCGACCCCGAACATCGGGTCCTGCCTGATGCTGTACGGACCTGCCGCCGGTACGGTCTTTCTCGGCATCCTGGGCATCATCCTCGGGCTTCGCGCGCCGCGTGCGAGGTCTGCGAGCAGCGCTGAACCGACGACTGGCCGCGCGGAACTCAGCCCTCGGGGTAGGGGCTGACCCAGTCGGTGACGAGGTCTGCGTTCAGGGTGATGACGTCGCCGGGCTGGATGGCGTCGCCGCCCGGATACCCGTTCAGCATCCCGAGCGCTATGCCGTTGTAGATGCAGAAGCGCTCGCCGATCACGGTCTCCACATCGCCCGGCGCGACGGTGTACGTCGCGATCCGCCCCTGGTCGTCGAAGCCGACTGTGCCCTGCGCGTAGTCCCTCGGCCCGAGGTCGACGAGATCGGCCCCGAGGTGCTCCGCGTGCGGCGGCCCGTCGTCGTCGCTGCCGAGGAAGATGTAGCCGGCTTCGGGACACCCCGCGATCGCGTTCTTCGGGATGCTCGTGCCGTGGCCCAGGTACTGGTAGCCGTCGCCCAGCTCCGCCATCATCGCGGCCTCTTCGTCGAGAGGCGCAGTCGGACTCGGCGTCGGACTCGGCGTCGATTCGACAGCCCCGGACGGTGCTGCACCCGATGTGACGGACGTCGCGACCATCACAGCACCGACGCCGACCGCTGCGATCACGGCGACGACGCCGACGCTCCACGCCACAGTGGTCCCGGTCCTCATGAACGACAGCATGGCAGACGCCCGTCGTGCTCGGCGCGAATCCGGGCGTACGACCTCCGTGGGCTCAGGCAGGCGCCGGCGCGTTCGTGTGCTCCTTCGCAGCCCCGACCGCCCAGACGAAGTCCGGCACCCGGCCGTTGACCGCGTGGTCGCCGAGCTGCCGCGCCTTGAAGATCCACGGATTGTGCGACGACACCGTGCGCGCGTTGCGCCAGTGCCGGTCCAGCGCCGTGCCCGAGCGCACGGCGGATGCGCCGAGGGTGTCGAAGAGGCGGGTCGCTGCACGGGGGACGAGGTCGGTGAGCACGATCTGCGCGTGGGTCGACCGCAGCTCCGCCGCGACCACGGCATCCTGCGCCTCCGGCGTGCCGAGGCTGTCGGCCGCGTGCTGCACCTCGCGGGCGACATCGAGCACGAGCGCCCTGGCCGTCGCGCTCGTCGCGGTGAGCTCACCGACGATCTGGAGCACCTGCGGGTCGTCGGCGACACGGTCGGCCGTGCCGTGACTGTACACCCGGGTCCGAGCCCGGACCTGGGCCGCAGTGTCGCGCTCGACGGCGGCGGCGATGCCCGCGAGAACCGAGAGCAGGGTGAGCTGGTACACCGCGGTCTGGAACGGGAACCGTGCGGTGAACGGCTCGACGTCACCCTCATCGACCGAGGCGTCGTCGAACACGGCGGTCCCGGTGCCGGTCAGCGGCTGGCCGAAGCCGTCCCAGTCGTCGGAGACCGACACGCCGCCCTGATGCCGCGGAATCAACGCGGTCACGGTGGTGCCGTCGAGGTCGACGGTGGCGTCGATCCAGTCGGCGAAGATGCTGCCCGTCGTGTAGAACTTGCGACCGTCGACCCGCCAGGTGCCGTCGGGTCTGCGAGAGACGCGGGTGGCGTTGGCGCCGACGGCCGCCGCTCCGTTCTCCGACCAGGCGTTCCCGACCAGCTCTCCCCGCGCGAGACGGTCGAGCCAGAGGTCGCGGCGTGCACCAGGGGGAGAAGCGAGCACGTGCTCGACGTAGGCGATGTGACCGCGGAAGATCTGCGGCAGGTTGGAGTCGGCCGCCGCGAGCTCGATCAGGATCTCCGCGAACGACGGCCAGTCCAGCCCGTCGCCGCCGAGCTCGACCGGGAGGCGCAGACGACCGAAGCCGGCTTCGCGCAGCGCCTCGACCTCGGCGAACGGCAGCGAACGGCTCTGCTCCCGCGCGACGGTGCCCTGCGCGATCTCCGCGAAGAGGGGGCGCAGGCGGTCACGCGCAGCATCCAGCCGCGTCTTCCGTTCCGTCACGTGCGTGCCCATCAGGTGTAGAGGGAGATCGGCTGCAGCTCGCCGTTCAGCGTCCACGCACCGACCTCGAGCTTCTTGTAGTCGATCGGGTCGTGCAGCGAGTGCGTGCGGATGTTCCGCCAGAACAGGTCCAGCCCGACATCCGCACGGGCCGAACTCGATCCGGTGACCTCGAAGATGCGATCGGCGACCTCGATCCCGACCTCGGTCGACACGACCTTGACCTTGGCGATCTCAATGGCGAGCTGTCCGCGGCGCTCGGCCGTGACGGCCGCGCCTTCGTCGACGACCTCGTCGAACAGGCTGCCGGCTCGATCCGCGAGTGCCACGACCGCGGCGATGCGCGAGGCGAACTCCCCGACGACGCGCTGCACGAACGGATCCTGCCGGTACGTGTCGGCCTGGCTGAGGAACCACGCGCGCGGTCGCGCGCGAACGATGTCGAGGCCGCGGGCGAGCGCACCCTCCGCGATGCCGAGATAGAGGTTCCCGAAGGCGAGCTGGATACCGGGGGTGATGAGCGTCGAGAACGGCTCGTCACCGAGCTCGCCCAGGACATCAGAGATCTCGACCCGCACGTTCTCGAACCGCACCGAGCCGCTCGCCGAGAGGCGCTGCCCCAGAGCATCCCAGTCGCCCAGGTAGCGGATGCCGTCGCGATCGTGATCGAGAACGACGAGCTGCACCGTACCGTCGAGATCGCCGCCGCGAACGGCCGCAGCCGCCAGTACGACGTCTCCTGCCGACGCCCCGGTGGAGAACCGCTTGAGGCCGTCGAGACGGTATCCGTCGCCGTCCGCCGTGAGCGCGAGGTCGGGGTCGGTCGGGTTGACCGAGTCGCCCCACACCCAGCGGCCGGCGATCGTCTTGCGGTGCCACTGCTCCTGCACCGACGGGTCGGCGGCGAAGCCGATGTTCCCCGAGTTGATGTAGTGGTACGCGAGCACCTGGGCGACCGACGCGTCGACCCGCGACAGGATGCGGATGACGAGGAACGCAGTCTCCCAGTGCCCTCCGCCTCCGCCGAACTCCGCGGGCTGGAGAAGGTTCACCAGGCCGGCATCCCGCAGCAGATCGAGCTCGGCCGTCGGATCCTGATTCGCCCGGTCGCGCTGCAGCGCGTCCGTCGCGAGCTCTGCGGCCACGCGCTCGGCGACGGCGCTCCAGTGCGCGCGCTCCGCGGCATCCGCCGTGCCTTTCCAGAGGCTGCGGTTCGAGGTCTCTGCGATGACGCTCATCGGGCGTCCTCCTTCTCGTTGAGGTCGGTCAATGCGGTGGGGTCGTCGAGGTCGGCGAGGTCGGTGGAGCCGTCGAGCGGCTCGCCGATCGTGCCGTCGAGGGCGCTCGCCGCGCCGGCGAAGGCGCCGCGGTACGCGTGGGCGGGGTGCCAGTCCGGCACGATGGGGGAGCCGTCGCCGCGGAGGCGTCCGCGCAGCGTGCCCTCGGGGTACTCGTCCCAGACCCGTCCGCGGCGGCGCAGCTCGGGGACGAGGTGCTCCACGATGTCCTCGAACGTGCCAGGGGTGATGACGTACGCGAGGTTGAAGCCGTCGACGCCGCCGACCTCGACCCACCGCTCCAACTCGTCGGCCACGGTCTGCGCACTGCCGACGATGACGGGGCCGATCCCGCCGATGCCGACGTAGTGGGCGATGTCACGGGGCGTCCACTGCCGCTCGGGATCGGCCTTGGTGAAGATCGAGAGCGCGGAGCGCGCGGCGTCCGTGTCGACGTAGGTGAGCGGCACGTCGGGATCGAACTGCGACAGGTCGAGACCCGACCAGCCGCCGTACAGTGCGAGCGCGCCCTCGAGTGAGACGTACTGCCGGTAGTCGTCGAGCTTGGCCTGCGCCTCCTCGTCGGTCGCGGCGACGATGACCGTGGCGAGCGTGAGGATCGACACCGAGTCGCGTGGACGACCGAGCGCCTCGGCGCGGGCGCGGATGTCGTCGGTGACGGGACGGGTGACCTCGGGTCGCAGACCGTTGATGAAGATCGCCTCGCCGTGCCTGGCCGCGAACTCGCGGCCCCGTGGCGACGCTCCCGCCTGGAAGATCACCGGGGTGCGCTGCGGACTCGGTTCGGCGAGGTGGATGCCGGGCACCCGGTAGTTGCGCCCCTCATGTCCGATCGAATGCACGCGCGACGCGTCGGTGAAGACGCCGGATTCGCGGTCGCGCTGCACCGCGCCGTCCTCCCACGACCCCTCCCACAGCTTGTAGGTGACGTCGAGGAACTCCTCGGCGATCTCGTAGCGGTCGTCGTGGGCGATCTGCGTGTCGAGGCCGAGGTTGCGCGCCGCTGAATCGAGGTAGCTGGTGACGACGTTCCAACCCACACGGCCGCGGGTGAAGTGGTCGAGGGTCGAGAATCGCCGCGCGAGGGCGTACGGCTGCTCGTAGGTGGTGGCGACCGTGACGCCGAAGCCGAGGTGTTCGGTCGCGTGCGCCATCGCGGAGATCTGCACCACCGGGTCGCCGAGCGGCACCTGCGCGGCATCCCCGAGCGCCGCGGCCGCGGAATCGCGATAGACGTCGTACGTGCCGAGCACGTCGGCGATGAAGAGGGCGTCGAAGGTCCCGCGCTCCAGCGTCTTCGCGAGGTCGACCCAGTAATCGAGGTCGTGGTACCGGTCGGCCTGATTGTCGGGATGCCTCCACAGCCCCGGCGCCTGGTGGGTCACGCAGGTCATGTCGAATGCGTTCAGGATGATGCGGCCGGGCACGGTGCTCCTCGGGAGGGTAGGGATGCCGCGACACTAGCCATTCCGTGCGGTCGCCCGCGCGCACGATGACGTTGCTGGTCGCTCCGCGACGAAGTGTTACGGCGGCGGTGCGCGGGCGGCCGGTCCCTCCCTAGCGTGAGCGCCGATCCGCTTCCCGAACCCGATTCCTGAGGAGCCCTCATGTCCCTTCTTCCGAGCCGCCGCGCTCGCCGTCTGCTGCTCGGCGTCGCCGGTGTCACGGCCGCGACCATCGCCATCGCCGGCTGCGCGTCGTCGTCGCCGGACGCGGGTGGCTCGGATGACGACGGCGACTTCTCCGGACAGTCGCTCAACGCCCTGCTGATCACCTCGCATGAGGGGGCGGGCAACTGGCTGAAGGAGCACTTCGAGGAGGAGACGGGCGCCGAGGTCAACCTCACGATCGTGCCCTACGACGAGATCGGCTCGACCCTCGCTCTCGACCAGCAGTCCGGCGCGAACACCTTCGACGTCGCGGCGCCCTGGTATGTGTCGATCGGCGACCTCGCGGAGGGCGGCTCGATCCAGGACCTCACGGACTGGATCGACGAGACGCCGTCGCTTGAGACCGACGACTTCATCCCGTCGATCAACGACCCGTACACGCTCGTCGGCGACCGCCGCTACGGCCTGCCGTTCGACGGCGACACGCACGTGCTGTTCTACAACACGGAGATCCTCGAGCGGAACGGCATCACCGAGCCGCCGACCACGTGGGACGAGTACCTCGCCGACGTGAAGACCATCACCGGGAACGAGGGCGACCAGGGCGTCTACGGCTCGGCGATCTTCGGCCAGAAGTCGCCGCTGATCCTCGGCGCGGCTTTCGCGAACCGCCTCGCCGGCTTCGGCGGCGAGTTCGTCGACGAGGACGGAAAGCCCACCATCAACTCGCCCGAGGCCGTCGCGGCCGCGCAGGCGCTGGTGGATGCCGTGCCCTACGCGTTCCCGACTCCCGCCGAGACCGACTTCGGCGTCGGGAACGGGGCCTGGTACGACGGCAAGGTCGGCTTCATCGAGAACTGGACCGACCTGGGCGTGGGCTCCGAGACGAACCCCGACTCGAAGGTCGCGGGCAAGTGGGGCGTCACGACCCTCCCGGTGGGCGGCGACAACACCGAGCCGAAGGCGTCGCTCGTCGCCGGCTTCACGTGGGTGATCGCCGCGAACACGCAGAAGACCGACCTCGCGAAGGCGTTCATCGAGTACGCCGCGTCGAGCGAGGTGAACTCCGAACTCATCGTCGCCGACCCGCAGACCGGCATCGACCCGAACCGCGAGTCGTCGCTGGAGAGCGCCGCCTACGGCGAGACCTACCCCGACCTGCAGCGCGTCAACCGCACGACGCTCAGCGGCTCGCTCGCCTGGCCGACCGGGGAGAACGCCTCCCAGGCCGCCCAGATCCTCACCGACGAGCTCGCCAAGCTCATCGCGGGCGACGGCGGCTCGGCGCAGGAGACGCTCGACCGCGTGCAGGCCGAGTGGGAAGACATCCTTGGCTGACACCCTCGCCGCGCGTGCGCTCCCGCGTTCCGCCCGCCCGTCCGGCCTCGCGCCGCGACGGGCGAGTCGGCGCGCGTCGGCATCCGCCCTGTTCACCGCGCCGACGATCCTGTCGATCATCGTGCTGGGGGCGTACCCGCTGCTCTTCATCCTCGCCGCGGCTTTCAGCGACTCGACCCTCGGTCGGCCCTTCCAGGAGTGGGTGGGCACGGCGAACCTGGAGAGCATCCTGACGGACGCCGACGTCGTCGCCTCCTTCGCGCGGACGGTCGGCTACGCCCTCGTCGTCGCGGTCGCGAGCGCCGGGTTCGGGGTGGCCATCGCCGTCGCGCTGGAGCGGGCGACACGGTCGGGAGCGGTCGTGCGCACTCTGCTCCTGCTGCCGCTCATCACTCCGCCCGTGGTCGTCGGCACTCTCTGGAAGCTCGTGTTCAACCCGGGCGGCGGTCTCCTCGCCACCGTGCTCCCCGACGTCTCGCTCGCTCCGCTCTCGACGACGGCCTGGGCGCTGCCCGCGATCGGCCTCGCCGATGTGTGGCAGTGGACGCCGCTAATCGTCATCCTCGTCTACGCCGCACTGCTGACGCAGGACCCCGCGGTGCGCGAGGCGGCCTCGCTCGACGGAGCGCACGGTATCCGCCTCTTCCGGCACATCACGTGGCCCGCGATCGCCGGAACGGTCGTGGCCGCCTTCTTCATCCGCCTCGTCATCGCGCTCAAAGTGTTCGACCTCGTGTTCGTGATGACCTCGGGCGGGCCGGGTCAGGCGTCGACCACGACGACCTATCTCATCCAGCAGGTCGCGCTGAAGGAGTTCGACATCGGCCGGGCGTCGGCCATCACGATCGTCTTCGCCGTCATCGTCACGGCCGTCACGCTCGTCGTCGCGGCCCTCGCTCGGAAGGCCCGTCATGAGTGAGCGTCGCGTGCGCGTCCGTCCTGTCGCGAGCACGGTGCTGTTCGTCGCGCTCGCCGTGACGCTCGTGCCGCTGCTGTACCTCTTCTCGGTGTCGCTCATGGGGCGGGACGAGACCGTCGCCGGGGTGCTGTGGAGCGCTGACCCGCACTGGTCGAACTGGGGCGACGTGCTCTCGACCGACATCCCCCGGTCGATCCTCAACTCGGTGCTCGCGGCCGTCGGAGGCGCTCTGATCTCGCTGGCCTTCGCGGTGCCCGGCGCCTGGGCGATCGTGCGGCACAACGCCGGCGGTCGCACGCTCGGCGCGACGCTGATGAGCCCGTGGCTGCTGCCGCCGATCGTCGCGGTGGTGCCGCTCCTCACGCTGCTGCGCGTGATCGGCCTGAACAACACCCTCCTCGGTCTGACCCTCGTGTACGCGCTCGTGAACGTGCCGGTCGCGGTATGGCTGCTGGAGGGGTTCGTCCGTCGGCTGCCCGTCGAGATCGAGGAGGCGGCGCGCATCGACGGCGCGGGATCCGCACGGATGCTGTGGTCGGTCGTCGTGCCGCTGCTGCTGCCGAGCCTGGTCGCGATCGGCATCATCGTCGCGATCCTGAACTACAACGAGTTCCTGCTCGCGACGTTCCTGACGCAGAGCGTGGACGCGCAGACGTTCCCCGTCGCGCTGTCGCTGTTCTACGGCGACCGCACGCCGCATTTCGGCAAGATCGCCGCGGCGTCGTTCATCGGCGTGATCCCGGTGTTCGCGGCGGCGGTGTTCTTCCAGCGCTGGCTCGTCGGCGGACTCACGGCGGGCGCGGTGCGCTGAGCGACGCCGAGGTCGGTCGCTGACGTGCGATGGGCTCAGCGCGCCCCGACCACCTCGGCGAGGAACTGCGCCTGCCGCAGCCACTGCTCGCCCAGGCCGCCCTCGTGCTCGTTGAACGGGTAGTCCACGATGTCGGCGGTCCCACCCCAGCTGTTCCGCGCTGCGTACACCGTCGAGGGCGGGCAGACCTGGTCGAGCAGGGCGACCGAGAAGAGCGCGGGGGCCGTCGCACGCCCGGCGAAGTTGACGCCGTCGAAGTACGAGAGCGTCCGGAAGACCTCGTCGACCTGATCGCGGTGCACCGAGAGGTACCGCACGATCTCCTGGTACGGGTCGCGGCCGGTCATGCCGACGGCACGCTCGAAGTGGCAGAGGAACGGCACGTCGGGCATCACGGCGACGAGGTCGTCGGCGAGCCCGGCGACGGCGATGGCGATGCCCCCGCCCTGGCTCGTACCGGTCACGGCGACCCGCTGCGGGTCGAGTCCGTCGATGCCGCGAACGGCGTCGACCGCGAGCACCCCGTCGGTGAAGACGCGACGGTAGTAGTAATCGGCCGGGTCGAGGATGCCGCGGGTCATGTAGCCGGCCGCTGAAGGGCCGGTGCCGTGAGGGTCGGGGGTGCTTCCGCCGGTTCCCCATCCCGATCCCTGGCCGCGGGTATCCATGAACAGGTGAGCGTAGCCGGACGCGGCCCACGCGAGGTGCTCGTGGGGGAGCCCCCGTCCACCGTTGTAGCCGTTGTACTCGACGACGACCGGTAGCGGCTCGTGGGCTCCGGCGGGGCGCGTCAGCCACCCGGAGATCGGGTCGCCGTCGTACCCCGAGAACGTGACGTCGAAGACCTCCACGGTGCGCAGCGGCGACTCGACGCGAGTGAGGCGTGCCGGCTCCGCCTTGGCGCGGGATGCTGCAAGGGTCGTGCTCCAGAACTCGTCGAAGTCGGCGGGTTCGGCGACGTCGGGGCGGTAGGCGCGCAGCTGTTCGGGATCGAGATCGAAGCGGGGCATGACAGCATCCTGGCAGACGAACGGACCGCGCCCGATCGCCGGTCGACGGCATCCGCCGCTCAGGAGCGGGGCGGGCCCGAGGAGTCGCGGACGATCAGTTCGTGAGTCGTCGTCACCGCGCGTGGCTCATCGCTCTCCGGCCGCAGGATGAGGCCGACCGCGTGCTGCCCCATCTCGAACATCGGGATACGGGCGGTGGTCAGCGCGGGCGCGACGTCGGCGGCGACGGCGATGTCGTCGAACCCGACGACGGAGAGGTCGTCGGGTACCCGGATGCCGTGCTGTCGGAGCTCGCTGAGGATGCCGATGGCCATGGCGTCGTTGAGTCCGACGATCGCGGTGAGCTCCCTGTCGAGCAGC
Organism: Microbacterium hydrocarbonoxydans; assembly: GCF_023715885.1. Lineage (GTDB taxonomy): Bacteria > Actinomycetota > Actinomycetes > Actinomycetales > Microbacteriaceae > Microbacterium > Microbacterium hydrocarbonoxydans_C. The sequence continues at coordinate 44,877 of NZ_JAMBOY010000007.1, forward strand.
TCGCGCGCTCCGGCCATGCCGCCCTCGCGGGTGAAGGCGTGAGATACGACAGTGAGTTCGGCGTTCGCGTCGGCCAGCCCCTCTCGCAGGCCGGCGATGCGGTCGGTCACGGTGTTGAGCTCGAGCGGTCCGGCGACGACACCGATGCGGCGATGACCGAGGTCGGCGAGGTGGCGTCCGATCGAGACCCCGGCGCCGTGGTTGTCGGGGAGGACCGAGTCGATGGCCAGGTGGTGTCGTCCGATGGCCGCCGCACGGCCGCCCGCCTGAGCGAAGTCCGCGAGGGCCGCGGTCATGCGCTCCTCGTGCGAGGGGTCGGAGTAGCCGGAACCCGCGATGATGATCGAGCCGACCCGCTGCCGCCTGAGGGACTGCACCTGCGCGAGCTCGCTCTCAGGCGTGCGCTCGGCCTGCGCGATCTGCACCGAGCGGTTCTCGAGTGTGGCGCTGCGGATGACGCCGCTCGCGATCTCGGAGAAGTACGGGTCGCCGATCTCGTGCACGAGCAGCCCGATGGTCGGCACGAGACCGCCGGCGAGGCCGCGGGCGTGCAGGTCGGGCTCGTACCCGAGCTCCTTCGCGATGCGTCGGACATGCTCGGCGACCGCCTGCGAGATGCCCGATCCGCCGGTCATCGCGCGCGACGCGCTCGCGAGCGAGACCCCCGCGGCCTGGGCGACGTCGATCAGACGCGGTGTGCCGGTGATGCGCTTCATTGAGAACCTCCCCCAGGGAGCTAATCCGACGCGATAAGCGTTGAGGGTTGCTCTCGGCGTTTGTATCCCAGTATATTAGCGGAAGCGCTTACGAAAGCGCTTTCGCTACGATGACGTAGGAGACACCGCAATGACTGCACGCCGCCACAGCCGACGGATTCCCGCCGCGATCGGAACCGTCACCATCGCCGGTCTGCTGCTCGCAGCCTGTTCGGGAACGGGAGACGCGGGCGGAGGTGGAGAGGACGACCCGATCGTCATCGGGATCTCGCTGCCTCTGACCGGAGACTTCTCGGAGCCGGGCAAAGGCGTCGAGCGGGGCTACGAGGCCTGGCGCGACATCGTCAATGAGAACGGCGGGCTCCTCGGTCGCCCGGTCGAGCTCAAGATCCTCGACGACCAGTCCAACGCCGACCGCGTCGTCTCCGACTACGAGTCGCTCATCGCGCAGGACGGCGTGGACCTCGTGTTCGGGCCGTTCTCCACCCGCCTGGTCGTCCCCTCGGCTCGGGTCGCCCAGGAGTACGGCATGCTCTTCGTCGAGCCGGCCGGCGCCGCGGCGGAGGTGTTCGAGCAGGGCTTCGACAACCTCTTCTACGCCGCGCCCGCGATCGCGAACGACCACTACAACAACCTCGCCGACTATCTGCTCGCGCTTCCGGAGGACCAGCGCCCCGAGACCGCGGCCGTCGCAGCGATGGACGACCCCTTCGCGCAGGGCACCGCCTACGGCCTCCGCGACAAGCTGGAGGAGGCGGGCGTCGAGATCCTCGTCGACGAGGTCTACCCGCCGAACACCACGGACTTCTCCACCATCGCCGCGAAGATCGCGCAGTCGGACGCCGACATCGTGATCGGCGGGACGCAGTACCAGGATGCGGTGAACCTCATCATCGCGCTGCAGCAGCTGAACTACCAGCCCGAGCTCGCCGCCTTCTCGACCGCTCCGACGAACCCCGAGTTCGCCGCGGCGATCGGCGGGGCGACCGAGGGCATCCTCGCGCCCACCGGATACTCGCCGGACTCGCAGTTCCCCAGCAACATCGAATTCGTCGAGAAGTACACCGAGATGCACGGGAACCCACCAGCCGAAGACGAGGCGAACGCCTACACGACGGGTCAGGTCGTCGCCGCCGCCGTCGAGGCGGTGGGCTGTGCCGAGCAGGGCGAGTGCCAGCAGGAGCTGATCGACTGGCTCCGCGAGAACGAGGTGGAGACGGTCGTCGGTCCGCTCAGCTGGGATGAGACGGGCAAGCCCACCGGCGCTCACCTCATCCAGCAGTGGGTCGGCGGCGAGATCCGGATCGTCCTGCCCGAGGACGTCAAGGAGACCGACTTCCTCTTCCCGAAGCCGACGTGGTGATCAGCACATCGTGAGCGGATCCCTCCTTCTTCAAAGCCTCATCCTCGGCATCCTGCTGGGCGGGCTCTACGCCCTCCTGGCAGCCGGGCTCACCCTCTACTTCGGCATCATGCGCGTCGTCATGATCGCGCACTCCGCCTTCCTGATCCTCGCGGCGTACCTCGCCTGGTGGTTCAACCGCGAGACGGGGATCGATCCGCTGGTATCGCTGGTCGTCACGGTGCCGCTGTTCTTCCTGACCGGCGTCGTGATGCAGCGGCTGCTCGTGTCCCGGCTCAAGCCGCTGACGCTCACGATGATGTCGGTGCTGCTGACGTTCGCGGTGGCGCTCATCATCGAGGGAGCGCTCGGGTTCTTCTTCTCCGGAACCCAGCGCCGCATCCCGCTGCCCTACGCGAGTGCGAGCATCGAGGTCCTCGGCGCCCAGGTGCCGGTGGTCAAGCTGATCGCGTTCGGGTTGGCGGCCGTCGCCCTCGCCGGTCTCTTCGCGCTGCTGAAGTACACGAAGTTCGGTCAGGCGCTGCGGGCGACGATCCAGCACCCCGAAGCGGCGCGTCTGGTCGGCATCAACACCGACCGAGTGGCGGGCTACGGCTTCGGACTCGGCCTTGCGACCGCGGCGATCGGCGGCACGGCCCTCTCTCTCGACGCCACGATCTACCCCTCGCTGCACTGGCACTGGATCGGACCGCTCATGGCGATCATCGTCGTCGGCGGTCTCGGCAGCATCCCGGGTGCGGCGATCGCCGCCCTCGTGCTCGGCATCGCGCAGAGCCTGCTGCAGCTGCCGCTCGGGCCGACGTGGGCCCAGACGGTGTTCTACGTCGCACTGTTCGCCACGCTCATGTTCCGTCCGCAGGGATTCTTCGGAGGTCGTCTTGCCCAGCGTTTCTAGCCGCGAACCGATCGCGACCGAGACGGTCGTCGTCGCTCCGCCCGCCCCCGTCCGCCGCCCGTCGGCGACCTGGGTGCGCCTCGTCCTGATCGTGATCGGGGCGGCGCTCATCCTCTCCTTCCCGGCCATCGCTCCGAACCCGTACATCCTCTCCGCGGGCGTCGTCATCCTGAACTACGCCGTCCTGTCGACCGGGTGGAACTTCATGGGCGGGTTCACCGGGTACATCTCCCTGGGGCACGCGGCCTACTTCGGGCTCGGCGCCTACGGCACCGGTCTGCTGATCAAGTACCTCGCGCTGCCCGGCTTCGTCGCCTGGATCCTCGCGACCGTCCTCGTGGCCGTGATCGCCATCCCGATCGGCATCGCCGCCCTCCGGGTGCGCGGCGCGTCGTTCGTGATCGTCTCGATCGCGTTCGTGCTCATCATGCTCCTGGTGTTCCAGAGCTGGCGCGACGTCACGGGCGGATCCGAGGGGCTCAACGTCCCCCGTCCGTTCCCGGGAATGCTGCGCCCAGAGCACCACCGCGTGTTCTTCTACCTGTTCGTCGCGATCCTCGCGGTGGCCCTGCTCACCTGGTGGATCATCGACCGGTCGAAGTTCGGCACCGCGCTGAAGTCGATCCGCGAGGACGAGGACAAGGCGCAGTCGCTCGGTGTCCCGACGACCCGTTACAAGCTCATCGCCTACATCCTCTCGGCGTTCTTCGTGGCGCTCGGCGGCGGTCTGTACGCGCTGTGGTTCGGCGACCTCGACCCGATCTTCCAGTTCTCGATCCTCATCGGCTCGTACATGGTGCTCATGGCTCTGCTCGGCGGCGTGCGCAACCTGTTCGGCCCGCTGCTCGGAGCCGTCGTGGTCGGCGTCGCGCTGGAGTACTTCAAGCTCGAGTTCGGCGACACGCAGTTCCACCTCATCGCCACCGGCATCCTGCTCGGCGTCGTCGTGCTCTTCATGCCCGACGGCGTGATCCCCGCCGTCGGATCGTTGTTCCGGCGGAAGTCCGACCAGGCCTCGATCCGAGAGGTCACTGCGGCGCAGCTGCTCGAGCAGAACGAGAAGCGAAAAGCGGATGCCGCGAGCAAGGAGACGTCAGCATGAACGCCGCCACCACCACGCTCGAGAGCCTGAGCACCGACTCGATGACGAAGTCGTTCGGCGGCGTCACCGCCGTCGACGCGGCCTCCGTCCGCTTCCAGGAGGGCAAGGTCAACGGCCTGATCGGGCCCAACGGATCAGGCAAGACCACGTTCTTCAATTGCGTGACCGGCATGATCAAGCCCGACTCGGGCGAGGTGCGCTACCGGGGTCAGTCGATCACGCGGAAGTCTCCCGACCGTATCGCGCGGGCGGGGATCGGACGCAGCTTCCAGCTGTGCCGAGTCTTCCCGCGGATGACCGTGATGGAGAACCTGCTCGTCGCGGTGCGGAGCACGAGCATCCGTCAGCAGCTGCGATCGGCGCACGATCCCGACGAGCTGGAACGAGCACGCGGATGGCTGCGACGCGTCGGCATCGACCACCTCGAGCACGCCGAGGCCCGCAACCTCAGCTACGGCCAGCAGAAGCTCCTCGAGCTCGCGGGCGTGCTCATGGGCGAGCCGGACACGATCATGCTCGACGAGCCGGCCGGCGGCGTGAACCCCGCCCTCATCGGTCGCATCGCCACCCTCGTGCGCGAACTCAACGAGGAGGGCAAGACCTTCATCATCGTCGAGCACAACATGGAGATGGTCATGAGCCTGTGCGATCACGTCGTGGTCTTCGACCGCGGCCGGCCGATCGCCGAGGGCACCCCCGAGATCATCCAGCAAGATCCGCGCGTCCTGGAGGCCTACCTTGGAGTCTGAAGCGAAGAACCTGCTCGAACTGCGCGACATCGAGGCCGGCTACGGCCGCGCCGCGCTCGTGCTCCGAGGGCTCACCGTCGAGGTGCCGCCCGGGTCGGTCGTCTGCCTCGTCGGCCCGAACGGCGCGGGCAAGTCGACCGTGCTCAAGGTCGCCAGCGGCATGCTCAAGCCGCGGTCGGGGCGCATCGAGGTCGACGGCCGTGACATCACGGGCGACGGACCGCAGTCGATGCTGCGCAACGGCCTCGCCCACGTCCTGCAGGGGCACAGCGTCTTCCGTGAGATGACGGTCGGCGAGAACGTCATGCTCGGCGCGTTCACCCTCAAAGACCAGAAGGTCATCCAGGAGCGCGTCGAGTTCGTGCAGAACCTCTTCCCGATCGTCGGGGAGCGGTGGAAGCAGCTCGCGGGTCTGCTCTCCGGCGGCCAGCAGAAGCAGGTCGAGTTCGCGCGCTCGCTCATGGTCAGTCCGAAGGTCGTGCTGCTCGACGAGCCGTCGATGGGACTCGACCCCAAGACGACCGAGAAGGTGTTCGAGCAGGTCGTGCGGATGCGGGACGCCGGCACCGCCGTGCTGCTCGTCGAGCAGAACGCCCGCCGCGCACTCGAGACCGCCGACATCGGCTGCGTGCTCGACCTCGGTCGGGTCCACATCTCGGGTCCGGCATCCGACCTGCTCGCCGACCCCACGCTGGCCGCGCTCTACCTCGGAGGGAAGCCCGCCGCCAACCACTGATCCGCACCCTGACGGGTAGGTAGTCAGTCCGCTCGTCACGATCGTCCGCTCCGCTGCGGTGCCGCCCCGGAGCGAGACAGCAGTCACCCCGGCACGACACCGCACGACGACGACGTTGAGAGGTTTCTGATGCAGGAACGAAGCATGCGATCGACGCAGGGTAACGAAAGTGCGGGAGGGGCTCCGCCGTCCCGCCGGGCACGCAGACGGATGGCCGCCGGAGCGGTCGCCGCGATCATGGCGGGTGGGCTGCTCGCGGCATCCCCGGCCGCGGCCGCGGAGCCGTTCACCGAGCTGATCGACTTCGAGGACTACCAGCGCACGGCCCTGAACGGTCAGGACGGATGGGTCGCCTCGGCCGCGCCGCAGGTGGTCGCCGACCCGCTGAACGGCAACAACCAGGTGGTCGAGTCGGTCGGCGGAGGGCAGCAGGCCTACCGGGACATCCCCGCGATCGCCGAGGGCGACACCGGCACGCTGTTCTTCCGGTTCCTGCGCACCGGCAGCGTCGACACCTCGTTCGGCCTCACCGACGTCGATGCGCCGAACGACTACACGCACAGCCGCGCCTACGTGAACAACCAGAACGACGACGTGCTGCGCGTCCGCGACGGAGGGGCGTTCCAGCCCGCCGGCGTGTGGTCGCGCGACGCCTGGCAGTGCGTGTGGATCGTCGCCGACAACGCGAACGATCAGGTCGCCGTCTACAGTCAGGGCGGCCCGTACGAGCAGATCACCCGTTTGCCGGAGGGCACCGAGGAGCAGTTCGGGTTCCGTCAGGCCGTCGACGGCTCGCTCGACCGCTTCTTCTGGAAGAACGGCTCATCGAGCGCCGGTCGCCTGCTGCTCGACGACGTCGCGGTCGACACCGCCCGCGAGAACCTCGCGATCGCCACCGGCAACGACGGCGACTGCGCACCAGGGGAGACGCCGGCTCAGCCGCTGCTCAACCCGCTGCCCGACCCCCAGCTCGCCTCCCTCGGCATCGAGGTCACGGAGCTCGCGCAGCTGCCGGCGTCGCAGACCACCCCGGCCACGCAGGATCCCCGTCTCGTGCGGCACAACCGCATCACGCACCTCGACGAGGTGCCGGACGGATCGGGTCGCCTGATGGTGCCGGACAACAACGCGATCCTCTACCTCGTCGACAAGGCGTCGGGCGAGTACGTGCCGTATCTGAACGTGCGGGATCAGTTCGTCGACAACTTCCACAACAGCGCGGGGCTCGGCACCGGACTCGGCGCCGCGGAGTTCCACCCCGATTTCGCCGACAACGGGCTGTTCTACACCGTGCACACCGAGGGCGGCACGGCGCTGACCGAGGATGCCCCCGACTTCCCCGCCTACGGCAACACGCAGTTCCACAGCGTGATCACCGAATGGAAGGCCACCGATCCGTCGGCGGCGACGTTCGCCGGCACCCACCGCGAGGTCATGCGCATACCTTTCGGCGGCCGCGTGCACACCGTGCAGCAGATCGCGTTCAACCCGACCGCGGAGCCGGACACTGCCGAGTACGGCATCCTGTACATCCTCGTCGGGGACGGCGGGAACGGCGTGGGCAACGGCAACCCGCAGGACCTCGCGACGCCGCAGGGCAAGGTGCTGCGCATCGACCCGACCGGATCCGACAGTGCGAACGGCGCCTATGGCGTGCCGGCCGACAACCCCTTCGTCGGTCAGGCCGGGGCTCTTCCCGAGATCTACGCGGTGGGTCTTCGCGATCCGCACCGGATCAGCTGGGACCCGGAGGGCGACCACACCATGTACCTCGCTCACATCGGCGAGTGGCAGGTCGAGTCGATCTACGCCGTCGAACCGGGGGACAACTTCGGGTGGTCGGTGCGCGAGGGGTCGTTCCTCGCCGAGAACCGACAGATCTTCCCGCTTCCCGCCGACGACGCGCAGTACGGGTTCACCTACCCGGTCGCGGCCTATGACCACAACCGTGATCCCGGGCAGACGGGAGATGCCGGGGTGGCCGTGAACGGCGGATTCGTCTATCGCGGCGACATCGCCGAGCTGCAGGGACGCTATCTCTTCACCGATCTCGTGCGCGGCTGGGTGCTCTCGACGCAGGCCGACGAGATGGTCCGCAACGACGGCGACATCGAGGACCTCGCGACGATCGAGCAGCTGCGGGTCTTCGCCGATGGCGTCGAGACGACGTTCCAGGAACTCGTCGGCGACACACGCGTCGATCTGCGGTTCGGGTCGGATGCCGACGGCGAGCTGTACCTCGTATCGAAGGCCAACGGGAAGATCTGGAAGGTGACGGGTGCGCGAGAGACAGGTGCACCGGCATCGCCCTTCGTCCTCCCCGAACTCGCGCCGAACGTCGTGACCCACCACGATTTCGACCACCCCGGTACCGCGAACCCGACGGTCGAGGTCGATCAGGGGCGCTCCGGCACCGACATCTCTCTCATCAACGGCGGGGTCGAGATGCGCGTCGCCGACAGCGCGTACGCCGGCGCGGGCAAGGCGCTGCAGACGCAGCAGATGAGCCCGCGCACCGCGTCGAACGACGACTGGAAGGCGGGCGTCTACGACTCCTCGGGGGTCGACTCGCTTTCGGCGTTCGCCGGCGCCGAGCAGGTCTCCGTGATGGGCTGGTTCAAGCCGACGGGCGACCATCCGGCGCTGAACTCCGGCACGGCGACTCCCGACGATGTGTACAACGCGATCGGACTCGCCGGCGTGCTCACCGGCACGTCCGACGGGCACGCCGTGCGCGCTCTGCTCGAAGTCATCACGGTCGACGGCGAGCTGAAGCTCGTCGCCCTGGGCCGCCGCGTGGACGGAGCGGGGTCCTGGACCTTCGCCGCCGACCTGCCGTGGGACGAGATCCTGAAGAAGGGGCAGTGGGTGCACCTCGCCGCGACGTTCGACTTCGCCGCCGGAGAGATGAAGCTGTTCATGAACGGCGAGGAGCTGGCAGGTCGGTACACGGCATCCAACCCCTGGGGCGAGGGCGCGACGTCCGACACCGCACCGGCAGGCATCAAGATCGGCGGCAGCTTCCCGCAGAACACGCGCGAGGCGAATCCGTTCCATGGGCGCATGGACGATGTGATGCTGCTCGACACCGTACCCACCGCCGAGCAGGTCGCGGCGCAGTACGCGCTGTACGGTGCGGCGCCGAGTGAGCCGCCGGCACCCGCCCCGTGCCTGCCCGACGGCGAGGTCATCACCGACGTCATGGATGCCGCGAACTGGGCGCCTCGGACTCCCGCGAAGTGGGACTTCTCCGGCGACGAGATCGTGCTCACCGAACCGGGAACGGATCCGGCTGACGGCATCCGCCGTCCGTTCGAGTACGCCGTGCTGACCGAAGGGGAGGAGCTGGGTTCGTTCGACCTGACGGCGCAGGTGCGTCTCGACGAGAAGGCGTCGGTGAACAACCGCGACGTGATCCTGGTCTTCGGATGGCAGTCCGACACCGAGTACTACTACGCCCATCTGTCGAAGGACAACACGATCTACCCGCACAACGGCATCTTCAAGGTGAACGGGGTCGACCGTGAGCGGATCGACGACCAGTGGAACGGCACGGTCGGCGCGCCGCCCGCGGTGACCGACGAGGAGTGGCACGATGTGCGGCTCATCCGGTGCGCCGACACGGGTCAGGTCGCCGTGTACCTCGACGGACTGGACGCGCCGCTGATGACGGCGACCGACACAACCTTCCCGACCGGGCGGGTGGGCTTCGGATCGTTCGACAACGTCGGTCGGCTGCGGGACCTCTCCGTCACGGCCGCCGCGGTCGACGACGTCGATCCCCGCGTCACGGTGAAGAGCGAGCCGGGCGCGACGGTCGGACGCGACGGTGTCTACAGCCGGGTGTCGTTCAAGCTCCACGACGAGGGCAGGATCGATCGCTTGACGCTGAACGGAGTGGAGAAAGACCTCACGGATGCCGTCTGGTCGGACCTCAACGGTGTCGTGCCCGGAGCGTTCGGAGCCGTGGAGGGGATGAACACCCTGATCGTCTCCGATGTCGGGGGCAACGCGACGACCGTCGTCTTCACTCTCGACGTCACGCCGCCGACCGTCACGGTCAAGGGCGGATCGACCCAGTCGATCGGGGGAGACGGGGTGTACAGCAGGGTCTCGTTCAAGCTCTACGACGCGGGCAAGGTCGATCTCGTGGTGCTGAACGGCGAGGTGAAGAACGTCACGGATGCCGTGTGGTCCGATCTCAACGCCGTGGTGCCCGGATCGATGGGTGCCGTGGCCGGCGACAACACGCTCGTCGTACGTGATGTCGCCGGCAATGCGACCACCGTGCGGTTCACCCTGACGGAGTAGCCATCGCCGACCTCGAGGCGCGGCGGGTGCGCCGCGCCTCGAGGATCAGCACGACGATCGTCATGGGGAGCGCCAGCGCCATCAGTGCCTGGCCCCCGATCGCGGTGGCGTTCACGAGGTCGAAGAGCGGCGACTCGGCGCTCCCGCTGGCCGCGACCTGCAGGTAGTTGTTCGTGAAGTGCACCGCGACCGCGAGCCAGATGCCGGCGACGCGGCGGGCGAGGTAGCACGCGGAGCCGAGCAGGAACGTGAACACGACCTGCCCCAGGGTGCCCTCGACATCGGCGCCGGCGAACAGATTGAGGAAGTGCATCGCGGCGAACCCCGCGGACGTGAGAAGCCAGACGAGCCATTCCGGCACGCCGGACCCGCGCAGCCCGATCACCGCGACACCTCGCCAGCAGAACTCCTCGATGACGGCGACGACCAGCATGAAGGCAGCCTGCAGAGCCAGCAGCCGCCAGTCGGGGCGGGGAGTCGCGATGACGCCGATCAGGGTGGCGACGGTGAAGAGGGCGGCAGTCGCGATGGGGAGGGCGCCGAAGGCGCGGGGGCGGAGCGGGTACGGTTCGAACTGCAGCAACCGCCACCAGCGCATCACCGTGATGAACGCGAGCACGGCGATCAGCTCGAAGGCGAAATCGTCGAAGAGCAGATCGGCGAGGGGCTGCAGGTTCTGGAGGGCGCCGAACGGATCGTCGCTGCGATCCTCCTCGGCCGATCCTCCGAACAGCGGGGCGAGTCGGTTCACGTAGGGCGCGATGACCAGGACGAAGACGAAGATGAGCGCGACCGTCAGGGTCGGGCGGTACGGCCGCGAGTCGGGGCTGGTCGAGACGCGCGCGTTCGAACGGAGAGGAGGAGGGAGTGTCACTGGGGTTCCCGGGAGAAGTCGTTGGACAGGACCTCCCGACCGTAGCGACGACGTGTTCACGGCTGGCGGGCGGAGTCTGAAACGGGTGCACGAGCCGCTCGGCCTCGACGGCGTCGTCTGTCCCGCTCGTGCTCACACCCGCGGATAATCGACGCCCGTGAGCGCCTGGGACAGCATCCAGATGCGACGAGCGTCGTCCCCGCTGCGCAGTCGCGAATACAGCGGCTGCTCCGCGGGCGCGCCGCCCAGATGCAACGGGCCGCTCGGGCCGTAGAAGGCGCCGCCCCGGGACTCGGGGGAGACGGCGGCGTACAGCGCGGGCAGCGCGGCGGACTCGGGGGTCCCGAGCAGGACACCTCGGGCCGACAGCCAGCGGATCAGGCGCACGTCGACGCCGTCTCGGGCGCGTCCGAGCTCCGGGCGGGCGGCGAGAAGACTCGTCGGCGCGACGCCGGGGTGAGCCAGGTTGCTGCTGATGCCCCAACCGCCTGCCCGGCTGCGCCGATCGAGTTCGAGGCCGAACAGTCCGAACGCGATCTTCGAGTGGCTGTAGGCCCTGCCGCCGCGGTACGACCGCTCCCAGTTCGGGTCATCCCAGTTGATCGCCCCCTGGTTCGCCGAGATGCTGATCTGGGACGTCACCCGCGCGCGACCCTCGCGCAGGAGCGGCAGCAGATGCGCGACGAGTGCGAAGTGCCCCAGGTGGTTGGTGCCGAACTGCAACTCGAAGCCGTCGGCCGTCGTCTGACGCTCCGGCGGCGTCATGACGCCCGCGTTGTTCACCAGCAGATGGATGGGCGCCCCGTCGGCGCGCATCGTGGCTCCGAACGACTCGACCGACTCCAGCGACGAGAGATCGAGCGGCAGCGTGAGCACCCGTGCATCAGGGGCGTCGGCGCGGATCGCCCGCACCGCGGCATCCCCCTTCGTGCTGTTGCGCACCGGCAGGATCACCTCCGCGCCCTGTCGCGCCAGCCGTGCGGCGATGCGCAGACCGATGCCGTCGCTGCCGCCGGTGACGACGGCGCGTCGGCCGGTCAGAGACGGGAGGGTGATGTCGGGGGTGCGTGGTGTCATGGCGTGCTCCTCGGTGTCGCCGTCCACTCTCGCGGGCCGGCGGCGCCGTATCCAGGACATGACGATCAGTGGATGCCGTCACCGCGCCGTGTGAGGATCGAACCGACCAACCAGGGGGATCCATGCCGATCGATCGCGATGCGCTCGCCGAGTTCCTGCGTCACCGCCGCGAGGTGCTGCAGCCGGAGGACGTCGGTCTGCAGCGGGGGAGCCGACGCCGCACGGCGGGACTCCGGCGCGAGGAGGTGGCGGCGCTCAGTCATATGTCGCCCGACTACCTCGCCCGGTTGGAGAGGGGCAGCGGGCCGCAGCCGTCCGCGCAGATGCTGTCGTCGATCGCCCAGGGCCTGCACCTCACCCTCGACGAACGCGATCACCTCTTCCGACTGGCCGGCCACCGTCCACCGCAGAGCGGAGCCGGCGCCGAGCACATCAGCCCGGGGATGCTGCGCATCCTCGACCGGCTCGAAGACACGCCCGCCGAGATCGTGACCGAGCTGGGGGAGACCCTGCGGCAGACTCCGCTCGGCGTCGCGCTCACCGGAGACACAGCTGGTCTCACGGGGCCGGAGCGCAGTCTCGGGTTCCGTTGGTTCACGGATGCCCGCACCCGAGCGCTGTACCACCCCGACGATCACGAGTTCCTCGTGCGGCTGTGGGCCTCCGGTCTGCGCGAGCTGATCTCGCTGCGCGGTCCGCGGTCGCGCGCGGCCGAGTACTCGCGCCTGCTCGTCGAGCGCAGCGCGGAGTTCCGGGCGGCCTGGGGCCGTCAGGAGGTCGGCATCCGCCCGCGGGAGACGAAGCGCTTCGTGCATCCGGAGCTCGGCGAGATCGAACTCGCCTGCCAGACGCTCGTCGACCCGGTGCAGTCGCATCTGCTCCTCGTGTACACGGCGGTGCCCGGCACGGAGAGCCACGAGAAGCTCCAGCTCCTGGCGACGCTCGCGCCGCGCTCGGCGCGGTGACGTGCAGCATCCGGCACCCCCGGTCGCAGTTCGTGCCGCCGAGATGCGATCTCGGCGGCACCAACTGCGACCGGGGTGCGGAGTCCGCGCGTCAGCGGATGGCGTAGATCGCGCCGCTGATGATCAGGGTGACCGCGGTGGTCCAGAGGATGATCGCCGCGGCCTGCCAGATGAGCACGCGGCCCTTGCCGACGCCCGACGCGGCGAGCATGGTCGCGGTGAAGTGGGTCGGCAGCAGCAGGGGGCCGAGCAGGCTCACGCCGGGTACGCCGTACCGCTCGAATGCCCGCTGGAACTTGGCGCGGCGTGCCGAGCCGCGGTCGGCCTCGGCATCCACCTCGGCGAGCGAGCCGCCGCCGGCCGCGACGGCCTCGCGGTTGCGCGAGCGGGTGACGATCGCCTTGCGGGCGCCGGCACCGGCGATGACGAGGATCGCGACGCACAGGAAGTTGCCGGCCATCGCCGCGAGAGCGGCGATCACCGGGTGGATGCCGCCGATGATGCCGATCGCAGCGGCGCCCTCACCCTCGATGAAGGGAATCGCGCCGGCGAGAGCGACGATGAGCGGCTGGACGAGGTCGGGCACCTGGGCGACGAGGTTCTGGAACGTCTCGACGAGGTTCATGGTGTGCTCCTGAGGTTCGGGAGGGCGGGCTCTCCGCCTTGATGGGACAAGTCCATCGCGTCGGCGGAGTGCGCGGCAGTGTCGCGCCGTCACCGGTTTCCGGGTGCTTCGCACGCGGCATCCATGACAACTGTCACGCCCCTATGGTGGGAGGGGTGAGCAGCCCTTCCGCCGTCGCCGGTCCGCTCGGCGACCCGCCTCCTGGAGCTCGCGCGCTCGCTCGCGGCATCACCGCGACGTGGTGGTACACGGTCACCGCCGTCGTCTTCATCGAACTGTTCCTCGTCTTCGCGTGGGCGCTCCGCGTGCTCGCGACGCCCGTGGACCCGATCGCGACCGTCGTGGTCGGCGCCGGCGGCATCGTCTGGCTGGTGTCGACGATGGTGCTCCTCTCGGCCTATCGCCACCGGGTCGAGAACGGGCCGGGATTCCCGTGGGCGCGGATCGCCGTGCCGCTGCTCGTCGCCGTCGCCTACGGTGCCGCGGCCGGGCTCGCGGCCGACAGCTGGCTGTTCGGGGTCATGCCCCTCGCCCAGTCGGTCGTGCTGCTGAACTGGCAGCGCGGTGTACGGGTGCGGGTCGTGGGTCTCGCCACTCTCGTGATGATCGGCTTCGCATTCGTCGACGGCGCACGCGGCGCCCTGGGCGTGGGCATCCCCGAGTGGATTCCCACGCTCTATGCGATCGTCATCCCGGCGATGTCGGTGTCGTCGCTGTGGTGGTGGGACGTGCTGGTGACCCTCGATCGGGCCCGCGCGTCCGAGGCGCGCCTCGCCGCGACCCAGGAGCGTCTGCGCATCGCGACCGACGTGCACGACCTGCAGGGTCATCATCTGCAGGTCATCGCGCTGCAGCTGGAACTCGCCGAACGGCTCATGGCGCGAGACCCGGACGGCGCGCTGGACCAGCTCCGTGCCGCACGCGCCAGCGTCGACGACGCCAGGCAGGGGACCCGCGACCTCGCCACCCGGTTCCGGTCGGTGCCGCTCGGCGACGAGGTCGCCAACGCCCGCGACCTGTTGAGTGCCGCGGGCATCTCCGTCGATGCGGAGATCGCTGCGGATGCCGGCGAGGCACCGGCATCCGCACTCGGGCCCGTGATCCGCGAGACGACGACGAATGTGCTTCGTCACGGGGCGGGGCGCCGCGCGCGGCTCACCTTCGCGCGTGCCGACGGCGGGTGGCGGTATGAAGTGGTCAACGACGTCGACCCCTCCGCGCGGCGTGAGCACACGGGATCCGGCCTCGACGGCGTGAAGAGGCGCATCGCCGAGGTCGGCGGCACGCTGGAGGTGCGCGACGAGGGCGACGAGTTCGCCGTCGTCGTCACCGTACCGGCGAGTGATGGGGTGCAGGGAGGGCGACGATGATCCGAGTGCTGCTCGCCGATGACGAGGGCATGATCCGTTCGGCGCTCGCCGCGCTACTGCGTCTGGAGGGCGACATCGACGTGGTCGCCGAGTGCGAGGACGGCGAGCAGGCGGTCGCCGAGGCGCTGCGTCTGACGCCGGACGTCTGTCTCCTCGATCTGGAGATGCCGGGTCTCGACGGCGTCGAGGTCGCCGAGCGGCTGAACCGCGCGATCGCGACCCGGTGCGTGGTGGTCACCCGTCATGCTCGCCCCGGTGTGCTGCGGCGTGCCCTGGCCTCCGGAGTGGCGGGATTCCTGCCCAAGTCCCGGGGAGCGGACGAGGTCGCCGACGTCATCCGCCGGGTCGCCGCCGGAGCGCGCTACGTCGACCCTCAGATCGCTGCCGACGCTCTCAGCGACGAGCGCTCTCCTCTCACCGACCGCGAGCTCGACGTGCTGCGTGCCGGTCGACGGGGCGAGACGACGGGGCAGATCGCCCGCGCTCTGTCGCTCGCGCCGGGGACCGTGCGCAACCACATCTCGGCCGTGCTGGCGAAGCTCTCGGTCTCCACGCGTCAGCAGGCCGTGCTGCTCGCCGAGGAGCGCGGCTGGATCTGAACCGGTCGCCGGCCGCTCAGTGGTGGTGATCGTGGTGGTCGTGGTCGTCCTGTTCGCTCTCGAGGATCATCCCGACGGACGTCGCACAGGAATCGCCCTTCCAGGCCTCGACGCCCTCGCGGATCGCGAACCCGGCGATCACGAGTCCGGCGACGGCATCCGCCCACCACCAGCCGAGCAGGCTGTTGAGCGCAAGCCCGAGGAGCACGGCGACGGAGAGATACGTGCAGATCAGCGTCTGCTTCGAATCGGCGACGGCCGTGGCGGATCCGACCTCTCGGCCCGCTCGCCGCTCAGCCAGCGAGAGGAAGGGCATGACGACGACGCTGACGGCGGCGAGCACCAATCCGACCGGGCTGTGCTCGGGACGCGCTCCGCCGAGCAGCGAGAGCGCCGAGGTGATGGCGACGTACGCGGCCAGCGCGAAGAACGCGACGGCGATCACGCGGAGCGTCGGCTTCTCCCACCGTTCGGGGTCTCTGCGGGTGAACTGCCAGGCGACCGCGGCTGCCGAGAGCACCTCGATGGTGGAGTCGAGTCCGAAGCCGAGGAGGGCGGCGGATGAGGCGACCGTGCCGGCGGCGATGGCGACGAACGCCTCGATCACGTTGTAGAAGATGGTGATGGCGACGATGAGGCGGATGCGTCCGTGCAGTGTCGTGCGTCGCGCGTGGCTGAGCGTGGTCGTCATCAGCACGTGCACCCGTCGCCGTTGCAGCAGCCGGGCTCCACGAGCAGCACGACCCTCATGAGTTCATCGAGTGCGGGAGCGAGGTGCGGATCGGTCAGCTCGTACCGGCTGCGACGACCGTCGGCGGTGCTTTCGACGAGTCCGCATCCGCGCAGGCACGCGAGGTGATTCGACAGGGACTGGCGGGTCACCCCGAGCTCGTCCGCCAGGTCTGAGGGATAAGCCGGGGCAGCGCGCAGTGCGAGCAGGATCGCGGCGCGCGTCGGGTCGGAGAGCGCATGCCCGAGGCGCGCGACGGCGGAGGTGTGCGAGAGGGATGCCGTGAGGGTCACGGCCTCACAGTACATCTCTCGGTGAATTCATTACAAGATGAATTCGCGCAACATCCCGAAACGTCACCTCGATAGGGTCGTGCCCGAAGACGATGAGGAGGACTCATGGGCGTGTCGATCCACCGTGTCGATTGGGAGCATCCGGACGCCGTACGGCTGCGCGCTGCACAGCGTCGGGAGCTCGACGAGCGATACGGGAGCGACGATCACGAGCCGGGAGTCATCCCCTCCGCCGACGACGTCCCGGTGTTCCTCCTCGCGCGGGACCCCGCAGGGGAGGCGATCGTCTGCGGCGGCCTCCGCCCGCTCGACGAACCCGACCTGGGAGACGCGGTCGCCGAGATCAAGCGCATGTACGCGGCACCGGAGGCGCGGGGCACCGGCGCTGCCGCATCCCTGCTGCGAGGGCTGGAGGACGAGGCGCGCACCCTCGGCATCCGTCGTCTCGTGCTCGAGACGGGTACCGCGCAGCCCGATGCCGTTCGCTTCTACTCGCGCGAGGGATACACGGCGATCCCGCTGTACGGGCACTACGTCGGCAGCGACCTGTCGCTGTGCTTCGCGAAGGACCTCGCGCCCTGACCAGGCTCAGAGCAGCGGTCCGACGATCGCGGCCGACTCGGGACCGAGAGTGATCCGGTCCTCGTGCGGACGGGACTCCGCGGTCTCGAGCAGCACGGCGTCTCCGGGTCGGATCTCGAAGTCGACCTCTCCGCCGGTGAGGTTCACCAGCACGGCCACCGCGCCCCGGTCGATACGGAACGCTCGCGCGTCGGGAGCCGTGTCCGCGTTCTCGACGGCGGCGACGGTGTGCGTCATGTCGGGGTCGGTGAGTTCCGGCCGCTCCCGCCGCAGCGCGGTCAGGCGGCGGTAGAGGGACCGGAGGCGGGCGTGAGACGGGTCGTCGATCTCGTCCCACCGCAGGTGCGAGCGTTCGAACGTCGCCGGATCCTGCGGGTCCGGCACCTGGGCCGGGTCCCATCCCATCTTCGCGAACTCCGCGATGCGCCCCTCGGCGGTCGCGCGGCCGAGTTCCGGCTCGGGATGCGAGGTGAAGAACTGCCACGGCGTCGACGCACCCCACTCCTCGCCCATGAACAGCATCGGCGTGCCGGGGGCGGTGAGGGTCAGCACCGCCGCGACCGCAAGCCGCTCCGGCGAGAGGGTCGCCGACAGGCGGTCTCCCGCGGCTCGGTTGCCGATCTGGTCGTGGTCCTGCGCGAACGTGACGAGGCGCCACGCGGGAACCGTCTCCGGGATCCGCGAGCCGTGGTCCCGCTCCCGGAACGACGAGTAGGTGCCGTCGTGGAAGAACCCGGACTGCGACGTCTTCACGAGCGCCTCAGGGTCGGCGAAGTCCTCGTAGTACCCGGAGGTCTCGCCGGTCAGCGCGACGTGGGCGGAATGATGCCAGTCGTCCGACCACTGCGCGGTGAGCCCGTAGCCCCCGGCTTCGCGGGGCAGGATCAGCGTCGGGTCGTTCATGTCCGACTCGGCGATCAGCGTCAGCGGGCGGCCGAGGTGCGCCGACAGCGCGTCGACCCGCTCCGCGAGCTCACGCAGCAGGTGCGTCGGGCTGTCGTCGTGCAGCGCGTGCACGGCGTCGAGGCGCAGGCCGTCGACGTGGAAGTCGCGCAGCCACGTCAGCGCGTTCTCGATGATGTACTCGCGCACCTCGTGCTCGTCGAGGTTCACGGAGGCGCCCCACGTGTTGCTCTGGCCGTCGCGCAGGTACGGTCCGAACTCGGGCAGGTAGTTGCCGCTCGGTCCCAGGTGGTTGTAGACCACGTCCTGGATCACGGCGAGGCCGCGATCGTGCGCCGCCTCCACGAAGCGCTGATAGGCGGCGGGGCCGCCGTAGGCCTCGTGCACCGCGTACCAGAGCACGCCGTCGTAGCCCCAGTTCCACTTCCCGTTGAAGGCGTTGACCGGCAGCAGCTCGACGTGGGTGACGCCGAGACCTGTGAGGTGATCGAGCCGTCCGATCAGCGCGTCCAGCGTGCCGTCCGGGGTGAAGGTGCCGACGTGCAGCTCGTAGATCACGCCGCCGGCGAGTTGGCGACCGGTCCAGTCCTGGTCGTCCCACTCGAAGAGGTTCGTGTCGAACACTGCTGAGGGGCCGTGCACGCCGCCCGGCTGACGCAGCGAGCGGGGGTCGGGGCGCAGGTCGTCGCCGTCCCCGAGAACGAACCCGTAGCGCTCTCCCTCCGGCAGGTCGACGTCGATCGCCCACCACCCGTCGCGGTGTTCGTCGCGAGCGAGTTCGTGCTCGCCGATCACCGCACCGCCGGGAGTCAGACGACGCAGGCGCACGCGCTCGGACCGCGGAGCCCAGACGCCGATCATCGCTCGTCCACCAGCAGGGCGACGGGGTAGGTGTCGAGCAGTTCGGCGAGCCGCACGGAGCCCGGCCCGATGCGACGACCCGTGAAGGCGTCTGTCGCGGGGAGATCATGGCGAAGCAGCACCGTATCGCCCCAGCCTCCCCGGCGATCGAGAGCGACCGGCAGTCGCGTCGCCACGGCGAGCACGCCGCCGCGGTCCATCGCCACCACATGATCGGATGCCGAACCAGCGGCGACTCCGGGTCGATAGCGTTCGAAGAGCTCTGGGTTGTCGCGGCGCAGCCGCAGCGTGCGGGAAGTGACGAGCATCTTCGCCATCGCGGAGTCGTCGATCGGCGGCAGGTCGCCGCGCGCCACGTCGGCGTCGAGCTTCCGCAGCATCCGTTCCCTCTCCGCGAAGTCGACCGGACGGCGATTGTCGGGATCGACGAGCGAGTGGTCCCAGAGCTCCGTGCCCTGATAGACGTCGGGAACGCCCGGCGCCGCGAGCTGCAGCACCTTCGCGGACAGCGAGTTGCTGCGACCGGCGCCGACGATCTCGTCGACGAAGCCCTGCACGATCTCGCGGGCTGCACCGTTCGCCGCCTCGGCGATCGCGATGACGCCTCTCTCGAACTTCTCGTCAGGATGCTGCCAGGTGGTGCCCTCTGCGGCTTCCCGTGCCGCCTTGAGGCCGTACTCGCGCAGCCGCTCGGTCGAGATCGGCCAAGCGCCGACGGCCGCTTGCCACAGCAGGGCGTCGAACGGGCCGTGGCCGGTCGACGCGACGGCGCGCAGATCCGATAGGACCTCGGCCCACCGCTGCGGCACCTCGGCGATCACCGAGAGACGGGCACGCACGTCCTCCGAGCGCTTCGTGTCATGCGTCGACAGGGTCGTCATGGAGTGCGGCCAGGATGCCAGTCGGGCGCGTTGCGCCTCGTGGAAGTCGTCGACCGACAGCGACGCGATCGACGGGTCGGCCCCGACCTCGGTCAGCGTGCCCAGCCGCGTGAAGCGGTAGAACGCGGTGTCCTCGACGCCCTTCGCCATCACCGCGCCGCTCACCTGCGGGAAGCGCTCCGACACCTCGAGCGCCGTGTCGAAGAGCAGCGGCGTCAGTTCGCCGATGGCCTCGGCGAGGTCGGGCCGGCGTGCGGTCGCGGCGTCGATCGCCTGCTGCAGGTGCTCGCCTCCGGCCGGGAGGTACGAGCGGTACACGGGGAAACCCGCGACGATCTCGGCGAGGGCGTACTTCGCCGCGACGACGCCGTGAGGCAGCGACCGCACGAGTCGGTGCACCTCGGACTGCAGGATCGTCTCGGCGACCATGCGCTTCGTCGACACCGTGAGGTCGTGCCATGCCTCCAACGGGGACAGCCCGGTCTCCTCCCGAAGGCGGGCGTCGAGCGCGTCGAGCTCCGCCACGCCGTCGCCGTCGATGAGCACGCGGTCGATCTCGGCCAGGGCGTCGTACCCGGTCGTGCCGTCTGTGCGCCACCACGACGGCAGCTCCTCACCGGGTTCCAGGATCTTCTCGACCAGCGTGTACGCCGCACCCGTGGCATCCGCGAGGTTCTCGAGGTAGCCGGCTGGGTCGACCAGGCCGTCGGGGTGGTCGACACGCAGGCCGTCGGCGAGACCGTCGGTGATCCAGCGGACGATCTCGCGGTGGGACTCCTCGAACACATCCGGGAGCTCGACGCGGATGCCGGCCAGCTCCGGCACCGCGAAGAAACGGCGGTAGTTCAGCTCGGCGTTCTGGTCCGCCCAGAAACGCAGTTCGTAGTTCTGCGCGTCGAGCAGCGCCGGCAGGTCGCCGACGAGCTCGCCCGTGCCCGGCGCGAGCGGGAGCACGTGCTCGAAGTAGTGCAGCGTGCCGTCGGGGGCATCGTCGGTAGGAGTCGTGTCGACCTCGAGGTCGCCGGCGGCCAGCACCTCGGAGACGGATGAACCGAGGATCGGCAGGCGGATGCGACCGTCGCCGAGTCGACGATCGACGTCGAACGCGATGGCGTGACGAGACGCACGACCGAGACGCAGCACATCCCACCACCACGGGTTGTCGCGCGGGCTTCCGACGCCGACGTGGTTCGGCACGATGTCGATGAGGATGCCGAGACCCGCTGCGCGCGCCGCGGTGGCGAACCGGTCGAGTCCGTCCGGCCCGCCGCGCGACTCGTCGACGTGCGAGTGGTCGACGACGTCGTAGCCGTGGTCGGAGCCCGGGGTCGAAGCCAGCAGCGGCGAGAGATACGCCCACGACGCGCCGAGCGCCGACAGGTACTCCGTCGTCGCCGCGGCGTCGTCGAGTGTGAATCCGGCGCGGATCTGCAGGCGATACGTCGAGAGCGGACGCCGCGTCATCGAGGGAGCTCCGGAGTCGGGGCCGGGGCAGGTGCCTCGGTGCGCTCGGTCTGCATACGCAGCGATGCCTCGACCGAGTCGTCGGTGGGTGGCTCCTCCGCCGCGGCTTCGCGCAGCACCAGCAGCGAGGCTGCCTCGAGGGTGATCGACGACCCGGGAGCGAGTCGGGTCTCGCCCGCGCGCTCGCCGAAGGTGTCGACGACCACGTCCCAGGCATCTCCGAGACGGTCGTCGGGGAGCACGGCGTCGACGGCGTCCGTTCCGCTGTGGAAGTAGACGAGGAAGTTCTGATCCGACACCGGCTGGCCGCGGCGGTCCTTCTCACGGATGCCCTGGCCGTTGAGGAACACGCCGACCGCGAGGCCGAAGCCGTTGTCCCAGTCCTCCGGCTCCATCCGGCGACCGTCGGGTCGCAGCCAGACCACGTCGGGCGTGCGCTCGCCGTCCTCCGAGCGAACAGGGCGTCCGTCGAAGAAGCGGCTGCGACGGAACGTCGGATGATTGCGACGCAACCGGGCGAGGGCGGCGGTGAACTCGATGAGCGGATGGTCGGCCGCTTCCCAGTCCACCCAGGTGATCTCGTTGTCCTGGGCGTAGCCGTTGTTGTTGCCGTGCTGCGTCCGGCCGAGCTCGTCGCCGTGCGCGATCATCGGCACGCCCTGCGACAGCAGCAGCGTCGCGAGGAAATTGCGCTGCTGGCGGGCGCGGAGCCGGTTGATGCCCTCGTCGTCGGTCGGACCCTCGACGCCGTGATTGGACGAGCGATTATGCGATTCGCCGTCGTTGTTGTCCTCGCCGTTGGCCTCGTTGTGCTTCTCGTTGTACGACACGAGGTCGCGCAGCGTGAAGCCGTCGTGAGCGGTGACGAAGTTGATCGAGGCGACAGGACGACGGCCCGAGTGCTCGTACAGGTCGGCCGACCCGGTCAGCCTCGACGCGAACTCGCCGAGCGCCTGCGGCTCGCCACGCCAGAAGTCGCGGACGGTGTCGCGGTATTTTCCGTTCCACTCGGTCCACTGCGGAGGGAAGTTGCCGACCTGGTATCCGCCGGGACCGACGTCCCACGGCTCGGCGATGAGCTTGACCTGCGAGACCACCGGATCCTGCTGCACGAGCTCGAAGAACGCCGCGAGGCGGTCCACGTCGTAGAACTCCCGCGCCAGGGTCGATGCGAGGTCGAAGCGGAAGCCGTCGACGTGCATCTCGGTCACCCAGTAGCGCAGGGAGTCCATGATGAGCTGCAGCGAATGCGGGTTGCCCGCGTTCAGGCTGTTGCCCGTGCCGGTGTAGTCGGTGTAGTACCGGCGATCCTCCTCCAGGCGGTAATACGCCTCGTTGTCGATGCCGCGCATCGACAACGTCGGGCCGAGGTGGTTGCCCTCCGCGGTGTGGTTGTACACCACATCGAGGATCACCTCGATGCCTGCTGCGTGCAGCGCGCGGACCATCGCCTTGAATTCCTGCACCTGCTCGCCGTGCTGGCCGCTCGAGGCGTAGTCGTTGTGCGGGGCGAAGAACCCGAGGGTGTTGTACCCCCAGTAGTTCGACAGCCCCTTCTCCTCGAGGATCGAGTCGTGCACGAACTGGTGCACGGGCATCAGCTCGATGGCGGTGATGCCGAGATGCACCAGGTGCTCGATGACGGCGGGGTGCGCGATACCGGCGTAGGTGCCGCGGAGATCCTCGGGCACCTCGGGGTGCTGGATGGTTAGACCCTTCACGTGCGCCTCGTAGATCACGGTCTGCGCGTAGGGCGTCTTGGGCAGACGGTCGCCGGCCCACTCGAAGAACGGGTTCACCACCACGCCCTTCACCATGGCCGCGCCCGAGTCCTCGTCGTTGCGCGAGTCGGGGTCGCCGAAGTCGTAGCCGAACAGCGGCTGGCCCCAATCGAGTCGGCCGGAGACGGCCTTGGCGTAGGGGTCGAGCAGCAGCTTGTTCGGATTGAAGCGCTGCCCCTGCGCAGGGTCGAACGGTCCGTGCACGCGGTAGCCGTAGAGGCGACCGGGCTGGATCGACGGCAGGTAGCCGTGCCACACGAATGCGTCGACCTCTTCGAGCTCCACGCGGTGCTCGGTGCCGTCCTCATCGAAGAGGCACAGCTCGACCTTCTCGGCTCCCTCGCTGAACAGCGCGAAGTTCGTGCCCTGTCCGTCGAACGTCGCCCCGAGGGGATACGGCGACCCGGGCCAGACCTCGAGGCTCACAGAGCGCGCCGAACAGACGCTGCGCGGTGCAGGACCGTCTTCACCGCTTCGTGGAAGTCGTGCACCTGCGCCACCTCCTCCGCGCGGGGGTACGGCACTCCGACGTAGCAGACGAAGACCGGGGCGACGTGCTCGATGTATCCGACGGGACCCTCATGGAAGACAACGTAGCGGTCGATGTCGACGCGCTCGTACAGGGGCTCGGGAGCAGGAGTGGCCTGCGGCGGGATGTCCGTCGCCTCCGTGCGTTGGTCATGTGCGGTGGGGGTGTTCGCAGACATGAGTGCTCCCGATTCTGTAGTTGATGAGCCTCACGCTACGAGTTCTGATCGAGAAGAAATATCCCATTGCCATGAGGCGACTCACACGCTATGTCGCTGCGCATCGCGTGCGCCCGTGAGCTAGGCTGGCCCGCATGATAGACAGCGCGCCCGTGATGGGGCGCATCGCCGTGTTCCGCGACCGCCGCCCCTGACGGCGCGCTCGCACTCGCACGCATCAGCGCGCCGTCCACCGAGATGTCATCGCACCTCGGGACGGGCTGTCTCTCGACGCATCGCGTCCACCCTCCTCAGAGGTGCTCCGATCACTCTTCCGGAGCGCACTCATGCCTCGTTCACACCATGGCGGCCGCCACGAGCTCGGCCAGAACTTCCTCACCCACACGCCCACCGTCGACCGGATCGTCTCCCTCGTCGGCGCGACCTCGGGATCGATCCTCGAACTCGGAGCCGGCGACGGCGCGCTCACGAGACCGCTGGCGCGTCTGGGTAGGCCGCTCACCGCGCTCGAACTCGACGAGCACCGTGCCAAGCGTCTCGACGCCGCTCTGCCGCGCGTGACCGTCCGCGCAGGCGACGCGCTGCGGCATCCTCTCAACGCGGACGTCGTCGTCGGCAACATCCCGTTCCACTTGACCACCCCGATCCTGCGGCGGATGCTGTCGTCGCACCGTTGGACGCACGCCGTGCTGCTCACGCAGTGGGAGGTGGCGCGCAAGCGCGCGGGCGTCGGCGGCGGCACGATGATGACCGCGCAGGTCGCACCGTGGTTCACGGCCGCCCTGGAGGGGCGGGTGCCGGCATGGGCCTTCACGCCTCAGCCGAGCGTCGACGGCGGTCTGCTCACGATCGCGCGCCGCGACGAGCCGCTCGTGTCGCCACGCGACCGTCGCGCGTACGAGGCGTTCGTCCGCGCCGTCTTCACCGCGCGCGGCGCGAGCTTGACCGCCATGGTCTCCGCGGCGACGCACGTCGGCGCTGCGCGCGCGCGAGCGGCCCTGCGCGAAGCGGGCGCCGCCTCGCGGCGCCTGCCGCGCGATCTCCGGGCCGAGGAGTGGGTCGGACTCTGGCGAGCCCTGAGCGGTTCGCGACGATCGTGAAACCACCGACGGCGCACCTGCGACAATGGAGATCCCGTGCCGATTCCGAACCGAGGAGCTCCCGTGCAGTACATCTCCACCCGAGGCGGCATGACGCCGCTGCCGTACTGCGAGACGCTGCTCGAAGGCCTCGCCCCCGACGGCGGTCTCGCCGTGCCCGAGGTCATGCCGACGGTCGACGGGGAGACCCTGGAGCGCTGGCGCGCGCTCACCTATCCGCAACTGGCCACCGAGGTGCTCGGCCTGTTCGCCACCGACATCCCGCGCGAGGACCTCGCCCGGATGACGGCCGCGGCCTACGCGCCGTTCCCCGAGGAGGTCGTGCCGCTCCGCGAGATCGACGGGGGTCTCACCCTGGTCGGGCTCTCGGAGGGACCGACTCTGGCGTTCAAGGATCTCGCGATGCAGTTCCTCGGTCAGGTGGTCGAGTACGCGCTGGAGCAGAGGGGCCAGGTCCTCAACGTCCTCGGGGCGACCTCGGGAGACACCGGCTCGGCCGCCGAGCACGCGCTGCGGGGCAAGGACCGCATCTCGGTCTTCATGCTGTCGCCGCAGGGGCGCATGAGCACGTTCCAGCGAGCGCAGATGTTCTCCCTCGACGACGACAACATCCACAACATCGCGATCGACGGCGTCTTCGACGACTGCCAGAACCTCGTCAAGGCGCTCGCCGGAGACCTCGACTTCAAACGGTCGCAGCACCTCGGCGCGGTGAACTCGATCAACCTCGCTCGCATCACCGCGCAGGTCGTCTACTACTTCTGGGCGTGGTTGCGTGCGACGGATGCCGGGGGCTGGACCGAGGTCTCCTTCACCGTTCCGTCCGGCAACTTCGGCAACATCCTCTCCGGATTCTTCGCCAAGGAGATGGGGCTCCCAATCCGTCGCC
This sequence comes from Microbacterium hydrocarbonoxydans, assembly GCF_023715885.1. Taxonomy (GTDB): domain Bacteria; phylum Actinomycetota; class Actinomycetes; order Actinomycetales; family Microbacteriaceae; genus Microbacterium; species Microbacterium hydrocarbonoxydans_C. Next base: position 70,450 of record NZ_JAMBOY010000007.1, read on the forward strand.
TCGTGCTGGCGGCGAACGAGAACAACGTGCTCGACGAGTTCTTCCGCACGGGCGTCTACCGCCCTCGCAGCGCCGCGCAGACGCTCGCGACCTCGAGCCCGTCGATGGACATCTCGAAGGCCTCGAACCTCGAGCGATTCATCTTCGAGCTCGTCGGCCGCGACGCCGCCCGTGTGGTGAGCGCGTGGAACGACCTCGACACGCAGGGTCACTTCGACTTCACGGCGGACCTCGCCCGCTTCGTCGACGAGTACGGCATCGTCAGCGGCACCTCGACGCACGACGATCGCCTCGACACGATCCGCTCCGTCTACGAGGCGTCGGACGACGTCATCGACCCGCACACGGCCGACGGCGTGAAGGTCGCTCGTGAGTACCTCGAGCCGGGGGTGCCCATGCTCGTGCTCGAGACGGCGAAGCCGCAGAAGTTCGCCGCCACGATCCGCGAGGCGATCGGCATCGAGCTGGACTACTCCGACGAGCTCCGCGCCATGCTCGACGCTCCGCAGCAGGTGACCGAGATGGCCGACGACGAGCAGGCACTCCGGGCGTTCATCCAGGAGAACGCGCTGCACTGACCGCGTGCGGCGCTCCGGTCACTCGGGGTCGCCGTGCAGCATCCACGCGATGCCGAAGCGGTCGACGAGCATCCCGAAGGTACCGCCCCAAGGCGGCGTATCGAGCGGCATGGTGACCGTCGCCCCCGCGGACAGCGCGTCCCACACCTCCTGCGTGCGCGCCTGCGTGTTGCCGCTCAGCGACACCGAGATGCCTGCCGGAGCCTCGTACGTCATCCCGTTCGGGGTGTCCGATGCCATGAGCACGAGGCCGTCGTCGGTCGTGAGCTGCGCGTGCATCACGAGGTCCCCCTGGTCCGGATCCTGCACCATGTCGGGGAACTCCCCGAAGGTGGTGATCTCGAGGTCACCCCCGAGCACGTCCCGGTAGAACTCCATCGCCTGCCGCGCCTCGGTGCGGAACGAGAGATACGGATTCAGGTTCGCCATGACTGCTCCCGGGTGTGTGATGCGGGGCCGACGCGGCCCTGTCGCACGATCATTGTGCGTCGGGCGCGCTGCCTGCACAAGGAGTCTCAGGAAGGCAGAGCCTTCACGGCCGCCGTCAGCACCTGCGGCACCGTCGGAACGCCTTCGGCGCGGAACACCGCAGCACCCGTGGCGTCGCGGATGATGACGGTCGGAGTGGATCGGATCTCGAGGGCCTCGGCGGCGTCCGGGTCGCGCGCGACATCGATCTCGGTGACGGTGGCATCGGGGAGATATCGGGTCGCCTCGGCCAATACGGAACGCGTTCTCGCGCAGGCGCCGCAGAACGCCGAGGTCACCAGGGTCAGCTCCATGATCGTCGTCCTCTCACACAGGGGAGAACGGGATGCCGCCCGCGGCTGTTCCCGAACGGGTCACGCCTCGGCGGGGGAGCGCGGATGGAGGAGACCGGACGCGGCGCCGAGAGCTGCCCCGACCACGGTGTCGACGATGCGCTCGCCCGCCACGTCCATCGAGCCGATGTCGCCCGTGGCAGCCCCGGTGAGGAGGAGCACGAGCGGGGTGATGAAGACGAGTGCGAGCGCGTAGTGACGCACGACGACGAGCTCGATCGCGAACTGCAGGGCGCCGAGCAGCAGTGCCAGCCACAGCCCGGTCGGATGCAGGAGCGCCAGCAGTGCGTACACACCCGCGCCGACGACCGTTCCCAGCATCCGGTGCAGACCCCGCTGCACGGCCGCACGGCGGGCTGCGGCGATGCCGATGACCGCCACCGCCGACCCGACGATCCAGTAGGTGCGGGCCGGGTCGACGACGAGACCGAGCAGCACGCCCAGCACCGCCACGATGGCGACGCGGAGGAGCAGCAGGCGGGAGTCGGCGTCGAGCGACGGCCCTGGGAGCAGTTCGCCGAGCGGACGCGCGGCGACGGACCGCGGGCGGGGGAGCAGGAGCGGTGCCATCGCCACCGCGTACGAGAACACGCACCCGCCGGCGAGAGCGCCGAGGTAGACGAGTGGCGCCACCGGCGAACTCGCGGCGATGTGGGCGGATAGCCCGAATACGAGCACGAAGAACAGCGGCCCTGGCGGCCCCAGGCGGAAGCCGAACGACAGTGCGGCGCTGACGATCGCGACGACGACGACGCCGACGCTGACGAGCCACGGGCTGCCCGACACCGCGACGCCGAGCGCGGCACTGGCGATGAGGCCGGTGGCGACGAACGGCAGCACGCGCGCCCGATCGACCGTCGGCGCCGAGCCGGCGAACAGCACCGTGAAGGCTCCGGACGCCGCGATGTACCCGAGCGAAGGCTGACCGAGCAGGGTCATGATCGCGATCGGTGCGGCAATCCCCAGCGCGGCCTGTGTGGCGAGGGGCCATCGCGGGCCGCGGGACGGGGCGAAGGCGAACAGGCTCACCCCTCGATTCTCTCGCGTTCCGTGAGATGCCTCCGCCGATACCATGGCCCTCGTGACAGATCCCCGCCCCGGAATCGCCGACCGCCTCTCGCGGATGATCCAGCTCCCCACGGTGTCGGCCGAGCTCGATCAGCGCGGGATGCAGCCCTTCGAGGACTTCCTCGCCCTCCTCCGAGAGCTCTACCCGCTGACGCACGAGGCGCTGGCTCTCGAGCGGCACACGGACTTCGGCCTCCTCTTCCACTGGCGGGGCCGCGCGGGTCGAACGGCAGATCCGGTGGTGCTGATGGCGCACTACGACGTCGTTCCGGTCGACGAGAGCGACGACTGGACCCATCCGCCCTTCGCCGGGGTCGTCTCCGATGGAATCGTGTACGGTCGCGGAGCGCTCGACGACAAGGGCCCGCTCATAGTCGTGCTCGAAGCGGTCGAGAACCTCCTGGCGGGCGGGTTCTCCCCGGCGCGCGACGTGTACCTCTCGTTCGGGGGTAATGAGGAGACGTTCGGCCGTGCCGCCGAGGAGATCGCCCGCGTGCTCCGCGACCGCGGCATCGTTCCGTGGCTCGTCGTCGATGAGGGCGGAGCTGTCGTCGACGCCCCGCTGCCCTTCGTGCCCGGCCGAGCCGCGATGATCGGCGTCGGCGAGAAGGGGGTCATGACCCTCACACTGTCGGCCCGCGGCGACGGCGGCCACGCCTCGGCCCCGCCCAGCCTGACGGCCGTGCGCCGCGTCGCGCGAGCGGTGGACCGCCTCGGGCCGACGACCTTCCGGCCTCGGGTCTCGACGGCCGTCGCCCGCATGCTGACGCGCTTCGCCGCCGAGACGCCGGGCGCAGCCCGTCACCTGCTGCGGCTGCTGGGAGCCGCGCCCTGGCTCACGGGACGGGTGTTCGCGGCGCTCGGCGGCGAGGCTGCGGCGCTCGTGCGCACCACGGTCGCTCCCACGATGCAGTCCGGCGGCACGGCCGCGAACGTCCTGCCCTCACAGGCGTCGGCAACGGTGAACCTGCGCATCGCGCTGGGGGAGACGACGCAGCAGACCGTGCTGCGGGTGCGACGGCGCATCCGTGATCCGCTCGTCACGGTGACGGTCGTCGACGCCAGCGAGCCCTCCCCGGAATCGTCGGTCGACACCGAGCAGTTCGCTCTGCTCGCCGACGCGCTCGCCGTGTCCCACCCCGGCATCCCCGCAGTGCCGTACGTGATGATGGCGGCTACCGACTCCCGGCACTTCCACCGCTTCGCCCCGGCCGTCTATCGTTTCGCTCCGCTGGAGATGTCGAACGCGCAGCGGGCATCGATCCACGGGGTCGACGAGCACGTCGAGATCGCGGCTCTCGAGCGCGGCGAGCGCTTCCATCGCGCGCTGCTCGAACGGCTAGGGTGATCTCACCCGTTCCCGGTCGCCGCCCCGACCGGTCCCGCCTTGTCACCGAGGAGTCGCGATGACGCGCACCCGCACCCTTGGCACTCTCGCCGCCGTCGTCGGCTTCCTGGCGTTCGTCGAGTTCACGAGCGGTGTGCTGCAGGGGTACTACACGCCCATGCTCAGCGACATCGCGCGCCACCTCGGCATCCACGACGCCGACGTCAACTGGCTCGAGGGCACACAGCTGATGCTGTCGGCGCTCGTCGTTCCGGCGTTCGCAAAGCTCGGCGACATGGTCGGCCACAAGCGGATGCTCCTCATCTCCACCGCGCTGACCGCCGCCGCCGCGCTGGTGCTGCCGTTCACCGACTCCTTCGCCCTCTTTCTCATCGGCTGGACTCTGATGGGCTTCTACGTCGTGTGGCTGCCGCTCGAGATCGCGCTGATCTGGTCGCGATCAAGGCACCTGGAGGGCCGGGCCTCCATCACGGCGAAGGCCGCAGGTCTGCTCGTCGCCGCTCTCGAAGGCGGCGCGATCATCGGAGCCCTCGCCGGCGGAGCGCTCATCGACGTGCTGCCGCTCACCGTCGTGCTGCTCATCCCCGCCCTGCTGATCGTCGTCTGCTTCTTCGTGATCCTGTTCGGTGTGACCGAGTCGCCGGAGCCGGTCGGCGGCGTCTTCGACACCGTCGGCGTGATCCTCATCTCGCTGGCCCTCATCTGCTTCACGGGCGGTCTCAGCCTCCTCCGCCTCGAGGGTGGGCTTGTCAACCCGCTGTCGTGGGGCGTCGTGCTGCTCGGCATCCTGCTCGTGGTCCCGTTCGTGCTGTGGGAGCTGCGCAACGACGACCCGCTGATCGACGTGCGCATGTTCCGCTCCCCGGCTCTCGGACCGGTGTTCCTCACCGCAGGACTCTTCGGCGTCAGCGTGCTGGGCGCCCAGGCACCGCTGTCGACGTTCGCGCGCACCGATCCGGAGATGTACGGCTACGGCCTCGGAACCACCGGATTCGCCACCTCCCTGATCATCGGCATCTATCTGATCGGCATGATCGTCGGCGCCCTCCTGTTCCCGGTGATCGCCCGGGCTCTCACGCCAAGGGTCACGCTGATGGGGGCCTCGGTGCTCGTCGGCGTCGGATTCCTGCTCTTCCTGCCCTTCCACCATGCCTATGCCCAGGTCATCACGAACATGGTGGTGGTGGGTCTCGGATCCGGTGCGCTGGTCGCGGCCCTTCCTGCTGCCGCGGCATCGGCTGCTCCCGCGACGCAGACCGGCGTCGCGACGGGGCTCACGAACTCGGTCAAGACGGTGGGCGGCGCGATCGCGTCGTGCGTGTTCGGCATCGCTCTGCTGAACGGGGCGGCCGGTGCCGTGGAAGGCACGGCCGGCTCTTTCGCGGGGTATGTCACGGTGTGGGTGGTCTGCGGCGTCACCGCGCTGATCGCGGCGGTCCTTCTCGTCTTCGTCCCGAAGACGGCGTTCACCGACCGGGCGGATGCCGAGGCGGCCGTCGAGCCGGTGCTCTGACCTCGCGGGCCGCGTGTCACTTGCGGTCGAGGCCGAAGGTGCGCTTCACGAGCGCTTGCACATCGCGGTCCAGGCCGTCGATGCGGGCGCTCATCGCGTCGATGCGACTGTGCACCACGTCGAACTTGCTGTCCACCGAGTCGAATCGACTGTTCACGGCGTCGAATCGGGCGGTGGTCTCGGCGCGCAGACCAGTGATCTCCGCCACCATCTCGCCGCGGAGTCCACCGATCTCGGTGCGCAGGATCCGGACGAACAGCGTCGAGACGACGCCGAGCATGCTGAACAAGAGCGTCGAGATGACGCCGATCACCGTCCAGGTCTGTGCATCGTTCATGAACCCCATCCTCCGATCGTCGCACCGACGCAGCGAGTCTGCCACGGTCGCGCGACAACGGATTCCGGGATTCCACGAAGAGGGGAGAACCCGCGACGGAGTCGAGGTGTGCAGGAGGGGTGGACGACGTCGCCCGTCGTCCACCCCCTATCAGTCGCCCTTCACGTTGACGAGCTGCCGCAGCGTGTGCCGGATCGACACGAGGCTCGCGGCATCCGCCATCACCCGGTCGATCGGCTTGTAGGCCTGCGGGATCTCGTCGACGAACGCGTCGGTGTCACGGAACTCGATGCCCGTCATCGCCTCGCGCAGCTGCTCGAGGGAGAACGTGCGCCGTGCCGCGGACCGAGAGTACTCCCGGCCTGCGCCGTGCGGGGAGGAGTTCAGCGACTGCGGATCCCCGAGCCCCTCGACGACGTACGACGCGGTTCCCATCGATCCGGGGATGAGCCCGGGCCGACCGGCGTCCGCCTGGATGGCTCCCTTCCGGGACACCCAGACCTGCTTGCCGTAGTGCTTCTCCGACTCGGTGAAGTTGTGGTGGCAGTTGATCCGCTCCTGCTCCTCCACCGGCGAGCCGAGGAACTCCGACACCTGACGGATGACGCGGTCCATCATCTCCTCCCGGTTCAGCAGGGCGAAGCGCTGGGCCCACCGCAGTTCCCGGATGTACCGGGTGAACTCGGGCGTGCCCTCGACGAGGTAGGCCAGGTCGGGGTCGGGGAGGTCGATCCACCATTGCCTGGCGAGCCGCTGTGCGACGCCGATGTGGTGACCGGCGATCCGGTTCCCGACGCCTCGTGACCCCGAGTGCAGGAACAGCCACACGCGGTCGAGCTCATCCACCGACACCTCGATGAAGTGGTTGCCCGAGCCGAGCGTACCCAGCTGCAGTCGCCAGTTCCCCGCGTACGTCGCAGGGTCGAAGCCGTTCTCCTCGGCGAGCTGCTCGAGCTCGGCGATCCTGGGCTCCGCCGTCGCGACGATCTTGCGGTTGTAGCGACCGGCGGACAGCGGGATGGCGCGTTCGATCTGCTCCCGCAGTTCGGCGAGGTCGCGGCCGTCGAGGTCGCTTCTCGTGAACGCGGTGCGGACGGCGATCATGCCGCAGCCGATGTCGACGCCGACCGCGGCGGGGATGATCGCACCGAGCGTCGGGATGACCGAGCCGACCGTCGCCCCCTTTCCGAGGTGTGCGTCCGGCATCAGCGCCAGGTGCGGGTGGATGAACGGCATGCGGGCCGTGGTGTGCGCCTGATCGAGCGTCTTCTCGTCGATCAGAGACGCCCACGACAGCAGCCGTGCGGAGAGCCTCTCCATGATTCCTTCCTTGTGGTGATGTCCAGCCACAGGTCGGGAGTCTCCCGTACGGAAAACGCCCCGGACCTGACGGTGCGGGGCGTTGCGAGAGCGGATGCTGTCACACGGCGCGCGCCGGAGGGTACGACTCGTAGCGGTCATCGTGCTTCTGCTGAAACATCGACACCGCTGCGATGGAAAGATTCCGCAGGGCGGTCATCCGTCGTCTCCTCGGCTGGTGTGCTGGGCCGATCGGCACAGCCTTGCCACAGTAGGGGACGACACGCCCGGGCGTCAAGCGGCGTCGGCGTGACCCCGGCGTCATTCGCGGTCGAGGCCGAAGGTGCGCTTCACGAGCGCCTGCACGTCGCGATCGAGTCCGTCGATGCGAATGCTCATCGCATCGATGCGGCTGTGTATCGCGTCGAACCTGCTGTCGACAGCGTCGAACTTGCTGTCGACCGCGTCGAACTTGCTGTCGACGGCGTCGAAACGAGCGATCATCTCGCCCCGGAGTCCGCCGATCTGGGCGTTCATCTCGCCGCGGAGTCCGCCGATCTCGGCGCGCAGGATTCTCACGAAAAGGGTTGAGACGACGCCGATCATGCCGAACAGCAGGGCACTGACGACGCCGATCATCGTCCAGGTCTGCGCATCGTTCATGAACCCCATCCCCCGATCGTCGCATCGATCAGGCGAGTCTGGCACGTGTCCGCGACAACGGATTCCGGGATTCCACCGACGGGGGGAAAGGCCACCGAAACCTCGTACGGTGCAGAGAGAGTCGGCGCGTCAGCTCTCCCGAGGTGGGTTGTGCATGAACTCGATGCGGATGCCGTCGGCATCCTCGACGAAAGACGCGTAATAGCGAGCCGAATACCGCGGGTACTCCTTCGGCTCGCGGACGACGGTCCAGCCGGCATCCTTGGCGATGTCGTGCAGACGATCGACCTCGTCGCGCGAGTCGACGGCGAAGGCGATGTGCTGCCAGCCGATGCGCCCGTGCCGATGCGGCTCCGAGTTCTCATCCCAGACATAGAGGATGATCTCGGTCTCGTCCCCGTTGTTCCAGGAGATCGAGTGGCCGTCTTCCCCTCCGCTCACGTATCCGAGAGCGGTGAGCACGGGGTGGAATTGCGTCCGTCCGCGTTCGAGGTCGTCGACGGTGATGCCCAGGTGATCGAGAAGAGCCATCCGCCCAGTCTGTCAGGGCGCCGCGCCGGTGTCAGTGGGGTGCGTGATACTCGGCTTCGCCGCGCTTCCAGTAGCCCTTCACGACCGCCTTCCCGGTGTCGATGCCCCACCGCTCCAGGAGAGCCCGGCCGGGCTTCACGACCGACTGCTCGGCGGCGATGAAGACGAACGAGTCGGCGCCGACGGCGTCCGCATGAGTCAGTCCCTCGAGGAGCGCGATCAGGGCGGAGCCGGATGGCGCATCGCCTCGGTGCCGCCACTCGACCTCGACGGGCGCGTCGATGTCGACCTCGTGCTCCGCCGACACGGTCTCGACGATGATCCGCGCCGGCGCACCCGCGGGGATGAGCGCGGAGAAGCGTCGGATCGCGGGGATGGCCGTCTCATCGCCGACGAGGAACCAGGACCCGGGTTCGCCCGTGATGACGGCCGAGCCGCGCGGCCCGCCCACGCCGATCGATGACCCGAGGGGAGCGTTCGCCGCCCATGGCGCCGCTACCCCGGCGTCGCCGTGCACCGCGAACTCCACGTCGAGCCAATCGGAACCCCAGGCCAACGGAGTGTACTCACGACTCGGCGCCGCGCGCATCTCCTCGACCGATCCGACGGGCCCGGCGGGGAAGAACAGGCGCATGTGGTCATCGGCTCCGAGCGACTCGAAGCCCGCGAGGTCGCTGCCCGTCAGGCGTACGCGCACGAACTCGGGTGCGAGCCATTCCCGCGCCGAGAGGGTGACGGAGCGGAACCGCAGGTCTAGTCCGCGACGCTCGATCGAGAAGCCGGATTTCGTGTTGCTCATGAAGTAAGGCTAACCTACATTGGACCGGGGTTAGGTGTGCCTAACTCCGACCGTTCCGCGCCGAGAGCGCGATGTCCCAGCAGAACAGGAGTCCCTCCATGTCCATGCCCAGAACGCTCACCGCTGTCGGATTCGGCCTTGCCGCCGTGCTCGCCCTCGGCGGCTGCGCCGCCACCGCAGAGGCCCCTGACTCCGGTGAGTCGGCGGCCGACGACTACTATCCGGTCACGGTCACCGACATGGCAGGCAACGAGGTGACGATCGAGAGCGCCGACAGCGTCGCGATCACCGACAACCGCTTCTTCCAGCTCGCCGCCGATTGGGACCTCCCCGTCACAGTCGCGCCGCTCGACCTGTTCAGCCCCGAGAACCCGCTCAAGGACTCGTCGGAGATCCTCAACATCGGCCTGCACACCGAGCCGGACTTCGAGCAGATCGTCGCCGCCGACCCCGACCTGGTCGTCAACGGCTACCGGTTCAGCAGCGAGGAGAACGCGCAGGGCGTGAAGGACGCCGCACCCGACGCCGCATTCCTCGACATGACCGGCCCCGAGGACCAGTCGGCCGACGAGTTCGTGGTCGAGAGCATCACCCTCATGGGCGAGGTCTTCAACAGGAAGGCGGAGGCCGAGGCCCTCGTCGATGACTTCCACACCGCGCTCGACGAGGCCAAGGACGCCTACGACCCCGAGAAGACGGTGATGGGCCTGGTCACCTCGGGCGGCGAGATCAACTACTCCAATCCGACCGACGGGCGCGGTGCCAGCATCTTCTTCGATCTGGTCGGGATGACCCCTGCGCTCGACGCCGAGGGCACGACGGACCACACCGGCGACAACGTCTCGCTCGAGGCACTCGCCCAGGCGAACGCCGACTACCTGCTCGTGCTCGACCGCGACGCCGCCGTGTCGGAGGAGGGGCAGACCGTGGTTCCCGCCCTCGAGCTCATCACCGGTTCGGCGGCGCTCGCGAGCGTCCCGGCCGTGCAGAACGAGGCCATCACCGTGATGCCCGCCGACTACTACCTGACCGAGGACGTGTTCGCGTACACCGCGGTCCTGAACGGACTCACCGAGCTGTTCGAGTCCGCCTGACGCGCTGACGCCGCGTGCGCGCCGCTACTCGTCTGCGGGGGACGCGGCAGCGGCGCGCACCCGTACGGAGACACCTGTGACCTCGACGATCCCCGCCGAGCCGCCGCCTCGGCGCATCACGAACATCGACGCCCCCGGCGGCACCGCATCGCATCGGCGTGCCCGCTCCCGATGGGCGCGCACCTGGCCCCTCCTGCTCGCCGGAGTGCTGACCCTCGGTCTCATCGCGATCTCGATCTTCACCGGGGTCGCCGACATCACGGCTCCCGACGGTGAGGGGCGGGAGTTCCTCTGGATCACCCGTGTGCCGCGGACGGTATCGCTCGTCCTCGCGGGGGCGAGCATGGCGATGGCGGGTCTCGTGATGCAGCTCATGACGCAGAACCGCTTCGTCGAGCCGACCACGGTCGGCACGACCGAATGGGCGGGGCTCGGTCTTCTCGTCACGTACATCCTGCTGCCGGCGTCCGGTGTCATCGAGAAGATGGCGATCGCGATCGTGTTCGCGTTCGTCGGCACGCTGGTGTTCTTCGCGTTCCTGCGTCGGGTCACGCTGAAGTCCTCGTTGATCGTGCCGATCGTCGGCATCATGTTCGGCGCCGTGGTCAGCGCCGTCTCGACGTTCCTCGCCCTGCGCTTCAACCTCCTGCAGGTGATCGGCGGGTGGTTCATGGGTCGCTTCACGGGCATCGAGATCGGCCGCTACGAGCCGCTGTGGATCGTGCTCGGGGTCTGCGTCGTCGTCGTGATCGCCGCGGATCGCTTCACCGTCGCCGGTCTGGGGCGCGACATCGCCACGAACGTCGGCCTGCACTACGAGCGCGTCGTCCTGCTCGGTGTCGGGCTGGTCGCGATGACGACCGGTGTCGTGACGGTGATCATCGGCGCTCTGCCGTTCCTCGGGCTCATCGTCCCGAACCTCGTCGCGATGGTGCGCGGAGACGATCTGCGCTCGAACCTCCCGTGGGTCTTCCTCACCGGGATCTGGATCGTGACGGTCTGCGACCTCATCGGCCGCACGATCATCATGCCCTTCGAGGTGCCGATCTCGCTCGTGCTGGGCGTCGTCGGCTCCGCCGTCTTCATCGCCATGCTGCTGCGGGCGCGGAGGGGGACCGGTGTCCGCTGACCTCGGCCTCCGACCGCTCTCGCGGCGGACCGGATCCTTCGCGGATCCCGCTCATCGCCGGCGGTACCGGCTCGTCCTCGCCGCGCTGATCGTCGGGGCGGTGGTCGTCACTGCCCTGCTGCTCTGCTGGGACAATCCGTACGTGCCGTTCAGCGGGCGGTGGCTCCGGATCTCTCGGATGCGCGTCTCGGGTGTGCTCGTCGTCGCGGTCGTCACCTTCTGCCAGGCTTTCGCGACCGTCGCGTTCCAGACCGCCACGAACAACCGCATCATCACCCCGTCGATCATGGGGTTCGAGTCGCTGTACGTGCTCATCCAGACCGCGATCGTGTTCTTCTTCGGCGTCACGGGTCTCTCGGGGTTCGATCCCTTCACGCGGTTCCTGCTGCAGTCCGCCCTCATGGTGCTCTTCGCCGTCCTCCTCTATTCCTGGCTGCTCTCCGGACGCTTCGGGAATCTGCACGTCATGCTGCTGATCGGCATCATCCTCGGCACCGGCATGGGCGCTCTCTCGACGTTCCTGCAGCAGATGCTCGACCCCAACGAGTTCGACGTGCTCGCGGCGCGTCTGTTCGGCAGCATCACGAACGCGAACACGGACTTCCTGTGGTTCGTCATCCCGGTCTGTCTTGTCACGGGCGGAGCGATCTGGATGCTCGCGCGACGCCTCGATCTCATCGCGCTCGGCCGCGACGTCAGCACCAACCTCGGGCTGGATCACAAGCGACAGGTCATGCTCGTGCTCACGCTCGTCGCGGTGCTGTCCGCGATGAGCACCTCGTTGTTCGGTCCGATGACGTTCCTCGGATTCCTCGTCGCCACTCTCGCCTACACCATCGCCGACACCTACGATCACCGCCTGCTGCTCCCCGTCGCGTGGCTGTTGGGCTACGTCGCGCTGGGCGTGGCCTACTTCCTGCTCAAGCACGTCTTCACCCTGGTCAGCGCCGTGACGATCATCGTCGAGCTGATCGGCGGGCTCGTCTTCCTGATCGTCATCCTCCGAAAGGGGCGACTGTGATCCGCATCCGCGATCTCGTCCACCGCTACAGCGGCGACACCGAGATCGGGCCCATCTCGCTCGATCTCCCGGCCGGCGGCATCGTCGCGTTGATCGGTCCGAACGGTGCCGGCAAGTCCACCCTGCTCACGATGGCGGGCCGGCTCCTCGCTCCGGACGCGGGCACGGTGGAGATCGCGGGCGTCGACGTCCATCGCGCGCCGTCGAGGCAGGTCGCGAAGATCGTCTCGATCCTCCGGCAGGAGAACCACTTCGTCACCCGGCTCACGGTCCGCCAGCTCGTCGGTTTCGGTCGTTTTCCGCACTCGGGCGGGCGACTCACTCAGGTCGACGAGGACAGGATCTCGGAGGCGATCGACTTCCTCGGGCTGACCGATCTCGAACAGCGTTTCCTTGACGAGCTCTCCGGCGGCCAGCGGCAGCGCGCCTATGTCGCGATGGTGCTCGCGCAGGACACGGAGTTCGTGCTGCTCGACGAACCGCTCAACAACCTCGACATGAAGCACGCGGTGCAGATGATGAAGCATCTGCGCCGTGCCGCCGAGGAACTCCGGCGCACGATCGTCATCGTGCTGCATGACATCAACTTCGCGGGGCACTACGCGGACCGCATCTGCGCCATGAAGGACGGGGAGGTCGTCGAGTTCGGCACGCCGTCCGAGATCATGACCGACGAGGTGCTCACCCGGGTGTTCGACACTCCGGTGCGTGTGATCGACGGGCCGTCCGGTCCGCTCGCCGTCTACTACTGAGAGCGGCGACCGTCGGGTCACAGCTCGATGCCGTGGTCCTCGTCGTTCACACCGGCGTTACGACCGCGTCGCGACTCGTAGCCGAGGAACCAGCCCAGCCAGACGATCGCAGCGAGCAGGATGCCGAGCCACACGTTCTGGAAGACGAGACCGATCACGACGCCGGCGACGAGCAGACCGACGGTGACGGAGACGCGGAGTGCGGTGCGTGACATGGTCTCAGCCTAGAGCCGCCACGGGGCCTGCGCGCGGTCAGTGCCGACGGTGGTCGGCCGGGGTGAGCCGGGGGCCGCGGCGCGGCTCACTGACGCCGCTCGCGAAGATGAGGCGGATCACACGCTGCCGGTGACCCGCCCAGGGGGCGAGCAGTTCCAGCATCCCGTCGTCGTCGGTGCGGTGCCCCGTGAGGGCGTGCCCGACCTCGTGAGCGAGGTGGTAGTCGCCGACGCTCACGGCGTCGGGGTCGCCCAGCGCGCGGAGTCGGGTCTCGGCGGAGGTCCACACGCCGATGCCGGGGAGACTCGTGAGCACACGATCGCGGTCGTCGCCCGTCGTCGCGGCGCGGAACGCGCGGGCGAGCGAATCGGCACGCGCGGCAGCTCGCACGATCGTCTTGGACTGCGGGGGCTGAACACCGGCACGGTGCCAGTCCCACGAGGGGATGCGGTGCCATTCGGATGCCGTGGGCGCGGCGTACATGGGGCGGGGAGTGGGACCCGGCGCTCGATGGCCGAACTTCGTCACCAGCAGACGCCACGCTCGGAAGGCCTCCAGCCCGGTGACCTTCTGCTCGAGGATCGCGCAGGCCAGCGCGTCGAAGACCTCGTTCGTCCGGGCGAGGCGGATGCCCGGAGACCGCCGCGCGACCTCCGCGATCAGGGGATGGTGGGAGGGGTCGAAACCCGAGGGGTCGTCCTGTGCGCCGCACAGTGCAGGCACGGTGTCGAGCGCCTCGCCTGCGCCGGCGCCCCAGGCGCTCGCCCTGATCTCGTCGCCGACGGCCCGGAGCGCGAGCGTGGCCGCTCCGCGCGACGTGCGCAGGGTGCGCCAGATGACGGCGCCGTCGAACACCATGGTGGGATCGCCGGGGCCGCGACGGAGCATGCCGACCGTGCGTCGGACGTCGACGTGATGACCGGGTCGGTACACCGATTCCCGACGAGGGTGAGCGGCCGGCTCGGCGGCTGCGGCATCCTGCGTCAGGGTCATGCGCCCACCCTACGCGGCAGGGCTGACACCCGGGTGCGAGCGGGTGCCGATCAGAACCGGTCGGGCGACGGCGTTCCGTGGCCGTAGCGGATGACGACGTCGGCGTGGCGATCGAAGCGGTAGCCGATGCCGCGCACCGTGCGCACGATGTCCTCATAGCGGCCGAGCTTCGCGCGGAGACGGCGCACGTGCACGTCGATGGTGCGCTCGCCGGGCGTTTCGTCGTCCTGCGCCTGCCAGAGAGCCGACACGAGCTCGCTGCGCTCGATCGTGCGACCCTCACGGAGCACGAGGTACTGCAGCAGCTCGAACTCCTTGTAGGTGAAAGCGGCGGACTCGCCGTCGATCAGGACGCGCTTGCGAGAGATGTCGACGACGACACCGCCCTCTTCGTCGGTGGTCTCCTCCTCGGCGGCCGCCTTGGTGCGGGCGATCGCGCCGGGTTCGTGCAGCGCGAGGCGCACGACGTCGAGATCGCGTCCGCCCGAGCCGTGCGGCGCGAGCGCGACGGTGGCGTGCGTCTCGGCGCCGGGCGCGAGCTCGGCGAGGGTACGGCGAAGGGCGTCGACGAGGAGTGGGAGGCTGACGCCGGCTTCGGCGGCCTTGATCTCGTCGAGGCCGACGTAGAGCGCGAAGCCGCGCGGGGAGCGGACGGCGGGAAGATCGGCGGCGAGCGGTGCCGACGCGGCGGGTGCCGGGGCTGCTGCGGTGGAGGGACGCTCGAGAAGTGCGGTGTTCGACATGATGATGAAGTCCTCAGGACGTGAGCCGGGAGGCTCTGATGCGTTGCATGAATGACCGGGCGAGCCGGGGGAGCGAGCAAGGGTGGATGCTCGGAGACCCGGACCTCGCAGATCGCGAAGGGTCAGGTCAGACGGAGTGGCTGTTCGTTCAGCGACACATTCGGCAACACATGCCAACGCGACCGGGCATCATCATCCCGGCAGTCCCGTTCGCCTCCTGGGCGGACAAAGGGCTTGCGTTGGTAGTCATGGGAGGGATTATGTCCGAAGAAGTCCGCGTGTGTCAAAACGGCGACCAATGGGCGCGGCGGGCGTAACGTGGACGGGTGACCACCTCGACACTCGCCTCCGGATTCATCCTCACCGATGAGAAGGACGCCTCGCGGTACACGCTGACTCGCGACGGAAAGCTCGTGAGCGTGCTCGACTACCGCGACGACGGCCGGACCATCGCTCTCACGAGAGCGTTCACGATCCCGACTTTCCGGGGCCACGGCTACGCCGGGACGGTCGTCGAGGGTGCCGTCGCCGACATCGAGGCGCGGGGTGATCGAAAGGTCGATGCGGTGTGCTGGTACGTCGCCGACTGGTTCTCCGCGCATCCTCAGCACGCGGGGCTCCTGCGCTCGCGATGACCGTTCTGTCGTGTGACGTCGTGTTACGCGACGGCCTCCCGCGAGGATGATGCCATGAGACTCGCAGAGGCACTCACCGCCCGAGCCGACCTGCAGCGCCGCATCGAGCAGTTGCGCGCCCGCATCACCGCCAATGCGCGATACCAGGAGGGCGAGGAGCCGGCTGAGGACGCCTCCGCTCTTCTCGTCGAGGCAGACGAGGCGCTCGACCGGCTGCGCGACCTGATCCGGCGCATCAACGCCACGAACGCGCGCCTCGACCTCGGTGCGGACGGCACCATGACCGACGCACTCGCCGCTCGCGACGTGCTGCGGCTGCAGCACTCGCTCCTCACGGATGCCGCAGCCGCCGCGTCGGGCGCATCGTCTCCGGGTTTCCGGCAGATGCGCTCCGAACTGCGCCAGCTCGCCGCACTGCCCGTCGCGACACTTCGGGTCCGTGCCGACGACACCGCGCGCGAGCTGCGGGAGCTGGACAACCGGATCCAGCAGGCGAACTGGACCAGCGACCTGGAGGAGTAGAGCGGAAGTCGGTAGTCACGACGGGGCGGGCACATCCCCAGCCGGAGGGGCAAGTCCGGCACCTGTGGGCGGAGGGCAGCCCGTGCATCGCATCGCGCAGCCCTGCACGTCGCACAGGTGATCGTGCATCGCGCACCACGCATCACCGCGTGCCGACCATCGTGACGAGGGTGGGTCAGGGGACCTTCTGCTCCGTCGGGCGTCGGACCGTGGCCGTTCCGCGCGCTCGGCGGCACGCCTCTGGGCGAATGTCGGTGGCGGTTCGTACCGTGTGAGTATGCGCATCCTGCACACCTCCGACTGGCACATCGGCCGCACTTTCCATGGCAACTCCACCATGGACGCACTGGCCGAGGTGCTCGGAGCGCTCACGGAGCAGGTGCGCGACCACGCGGTCGACGTCGTCGTGATCGCGGGAGACGTCTTCGATTCCGCGACCCCGGCCGGCGCGGCCTACACCCTGCTCAGCGACGCGCTCGTCGCCCTGAGTGAGACGGGCGCGCGCGTGATCGTCACGAGCGGCAACCACGACTCGGCCGCACGACTGGGTTTCCAGGCGCGGCTGCTGCGCGACGGCATCCATGTGCTCACCGACCCGCGCGCGATCGGCACGCCCATCACCGTGGAAGACGAGCACGGGCCGGTGCGGTTCTTCGGCATCCCGTACCTCGAGCCCGCCATCGTGCGTCAGCACTGGCCGGATGTCGAGCTGCGCACGCAGGCGCAAACCGTCGCTCACGCGATGGACCTCGTCCGCAGTGGCATGCGGGACCACCCCGGTCGCTCCGTCGCGATCTCGCACTGCTTCTCCGCGGGAGTCGACGCGACCGTCGGACTCGAGCGCGAGGTGCGCCAGGGCGGGCTCGACGTCGTTCCACTCGCGGTGTTCGACGGTCCCGACTACGTGGCGCTCGGTCACATCCACGGACGCCAGCAGGTCAGCGAGCGGGTGCGCTATTCGGGAGCACCGCTGCACTACAGCTTCGGCGAGCAGAGCAAACCGCGCGGGTCGTGGCTCGTCGACCTCGACGCCGACGGCCTCGTCGGGGTCGAATGGGTCGATCTTCCCGTACCGCGTCCGCTGGTCACGATCACCGGCACACTCGACGAGATCCTTTCGGAAGCGAACGTCGAGGCGCACGCCGAGCACTGGGTCTGCGCCGTCTACACCGACGCGGTCGCGCAGACCGAGCCGATGCGTCGTCTGCGCGAGCACTTCCCGTTCTGCGCGATGGTCCAGCACCAGCCGACCGTGGCCGGCGATCAGACGCCGCGCACCTACGTCGACAGGTTGCGCGGAGCGATATCCGACGTCGAGCGGATCGATGCCTTCCTCGAGCATGTCCGGGCGGGACACGGCCCCACGGATCGCGAGCGCGAGCTGATTCGCGAGGTCCTCGACGACCGCGTGCGCGCCGACGCGCTGATCTGAGGCGGAGAGTCCCGGTGCAGCTCCATCGCCTCGAGGTCGAAGGGTTCGGTCCCTTCCGTGAACGCCAGATCGTCGATTTCGACGCATTCGCCGACGACGGCATCTTCCTGATCGAGGGTCGGACCGGCGCCGGGAAGTCGAGCATCCTCGACGCCGTGTGCTTCGGGCTCTATGGCGGCGTGCCCCGCTACGAGAGCGGAGACAAGCGCCTGCGCAGCGACCACTGCGAACCAGACGACGTCACGGAGGTCCTCGTCGAGTTCAGCACGCCCGCCGGGCGCTATCGCGTGCGGCGCTCGCCGGAGTACGAGAGGCCCAAGAAGCGCGGCGGTGGCATGACCGTTCAGGCAGCCGCCGTGCAGCTCGATGCGCTCGTCGGCGGCGAGTGGGTCGGCCTTGCCGCCAGGGAGAGGGAGGCCGCGTACGAGCTCGACGAGATCCTCCAGCTGAGCCGCGAGCAGTTCCTGCAGGTGATCCTCCTCGCCCAGAACCGGTTCTCGGAGTTCCTGCTCGCAGGCAGTCGCGAGCGCCAGGCACTGCTGCGCAGGCTGTTCGGCACCGAGCGCTTCGAAGACGTGCAGGCACGATTCGACGAGCGTCGTCGTGCCGCCGAACAGGAGCTCGCCTCGGGTCTCGCCGTCGTAGCGGCGCGACTCGACGAGGCCGAGCGGCTCGTCATGAGCGGGGGCCTCGCGAACGAGGAGCGCGAAGCCGTCGAGGGCGGGTCGCTGCGGGGCGAAGGAGCGATGCCGGTCGCCGCGCTCACGACCGAGCAGCGGCTCGACGAACTGGCCCTCGCCCGTGCACGAGCGGACTATCGCGCGGAGCGTCGGGCCGCGGAGCGGGAGGATGCTGCGACGCGGTCGGCTGCGGCCGATGCGGCGCTGAGTACCGCCAGGGAGGAGCGCCGAGCTCAGCAGGAGCGCGACCGTGCCAGGCAGACGCTCGCGCGCCTCGAGGAGGTCGAGCCGCAGATCGTCGCAGCGCGCGAGGAGCTGTCGCGAGCGCGAGAAGCAGAGGCCTTGCGGACGATGATCGTGGCCGCGGCGCGCGCGGACGCGGCGCTCGTACAGGCCGTCGAGGAGGAAGAGCGAGCGCAGCGCGATTGGGACGCTCATGCCGTCGACGCGGACGACCTCGCCTCGTGGGCGTCCGAGCGGACCCGCGAGACCGGGGCCTGGAGGCGCGCAGACGAGCTCGAGCGGTCGGCGTCGGCGCGCGAGTCCGAACTGCACCGGGCGGCGGAGGCCGTCACCGGCGCCGCGGATCGACTCGCGGCGGTCGACGCAGAAGGCGAGACCCTCCCGGTCCGACTCGATGAGACGACCCGCGAGCGCGACGCTCTCCGTCGCATCGCGGACCGATCGGACGACCTCGCCGCGGCTCTGCAGGGAGCGACGGGACGTGTGGCAGCCGCGCACGACGTGGTGCGGCTGGAGGCGGAGAGCGCGGCCGCAGAGCAGGATCTGGTCGCGGCCAGCTCGGTGCTCGCGGAGAGGCAGACGGAGCTCGCGCGCCTTCGGCAGCGTCGTCTCGACGGGTTCGCGGGTGAGCTCGCGAGCGCTCTCACCGACGGCGAGGCCTGCCCGGTGTGCGGTGCGCATGAGCACCCTGCTCCGGCGGAACACATCGATCCGGTGTCGGCCGACGACATCGTCGCCGCGGAGGCACGACGCGACGACGCCGTCGACATCGAGCGGTCGGCCGCCGAGAAGGTGGCGTCGCTGCGCGTCGAGGTCGCGGCCGCGAGCAGTCGCGCCGACGGGAGAGACGTCCGCACCGCGACTGACGAGCTGACCCGGGCGACAGACGAGCATGCTCAGAGTCTCGCCGCCGCCGAACGGGTGACCGCCCTCGACCGACGCGCCGCCGAGCTGTCGGCGCGCATCGCCGGACTGCAGAGCGAGCGCGAATCGGCGGCCGCCGCGCTCGCGGCCGCACGCGAGACCCACGCGATCGTCGAGCAGCGGGAGCTTGAGGCGGCGTCCGCGGTGGAGGACGCACGTGGAGCCTTCGCCTCGGTCGCCGAGAGGATCGCCGCGGCGGAACGCGAGGTCACCGATGCGCGCACGCTCATCGAGGCGACCGACGAACGAGCGCGACGCGCTGACGCCGCGGCATCGGCCGCCCAGGAACTGAGCACAGCGCTCGACGCCTCCGCGTTCGACGACGCGAGCGCCGCCGAGGCCGCGCTCCGCTCGCCTCTCGTGCAGGCCGAGCTCGAATCACGCGTCTCCCAGCACGCCGTCGAGCGTGAGAAGGAACGGGCGATCCTCCTCGACCTCGAACTTCGGACCCTGCCCGAGGAGCCGATCGACCTCGACCCGATCGAGCAGCGTTCCGCCGAGGCGAGATCGCTGTGGTCGACGGCCGTGGCCGACGCGGAGCGCGCCGCTGCGCTCGCCGAGCAGCTGGGAGCCCTCATCGGCTCCGCGTCCGCGGCTCACGCGGAGAGCGCCGTGGGCGCCGCCGATTTCGAGGTGCTGCGAGGGCTCGCCGACGCGTTGGCAGGTCGCGGCGCGAACACCCGCAAGATGACCCTCGAGACCTTCGTGCTGGCCGCCGAGCTCGAGGAGATCGTCGAGGCGGCGAATCGTCGCCTGGCCGACATGTCCACCGGACGGTACCAGCTGCGCCACTCCGATGCGCTCGCCGCGCGGGGCGCCGCGTCCGGCCTCGGCATCGTCGTGTTCGACGCCTACACGGGTCAGACCCGTCCCGCGCAGTCGCTCTCCGGTGGCGAGACGTTCCTGAGCTCGCTCGCGCTCGCACTCGGGCTCGCCGAGGTCGTCACCGCGCGAGCCGGCGGCATCCGTCTCGACACCCTCTTCATCGACGAGGGCTTCGGATCACTCGACGGCGATACGCTCGACGTCGCCATGCGCACGCTCGACGAGCTGCGTCAGGGCGGCCGAACCGTCGGCGTCATCAGTCACGTCGAAGCGATGCAGGAGCAGATCCCGGCTCAGCTGTCCGTGCGCGCCACGCCGAACGGTCCGAGCGTGATCGAGACGCGCTGAGCGTCAGACGCCGTACTCCTGGCGGATCGTCTCGCGCAGCATCACGCTGCAGCGGGCGATCGCGGCGCGGAAGTCGACGAGCGCTCCGTCCTCGGCGCGGTCCGAGATCGCTCTGAACGCGCGGATCGGCACGTCGAACTGCTGAGCGACCCAGATGTACGCGTACGTCTCCATGTCGACGAGCCCGGCGCCGGAAGGGCGGATGACCGCGGTGATCCCCGCATCGCCGACGAAGCTGTCTCCCGTCGCGATGAGCACGCCCTCGCGGCCCGTCGACACGCGAGCGGGGAGGGACACGTGCTGTCCGGCGACACCCTCGAGATCGAAGACGTCGTGCTGCAGCGCGCTGCCGATCTCGTGCACCACGGTGTCCAGCTCCGGGTCGATGCCGCCGGCGGTGCCGACGACCACGATCTCCTCGTAATCCTTCGCGGACAGTGCTCGCGTCAGTGCGTAGGTCGCCTGCATCTTGCCCTCGCCGGTGACGAGCTGATCGAACCCTTCGAGTTCGTCGGGGAACGCTTCGAGTTCGGATGCCATCGCGGCGACGAGGAGTCTCACCCCTCCATTCTCCCATCGCCCGTGCACGGCTCGCCGCGGCTCCGCGCCCCGCGGGTCATTCCGGTGTAACACTGGGGGAGGATACTGATGTCGACAAGACCGGAGGACCGCCATGACCCTGCAGAAGCAGATCGCAGAAGCCCTCGGCGTGCAGTCCGAGATCGACCCGGAGGCCGAAGTCGAACGCCGCGTGCAGTTCCTCGTCGACTATCTGCGCACGACCGGGGCCAAGGGTTTCGTCCTCGGCATCTCGGGAGGTCAGGATTCCACTCTGGCGGGCAGGCTCGCTCAGCTCGCGGTCGAGCGCGTGCGAGCAGAGGGAGGCGAGGCGAAGTTCCTCGCCGTCCGGCTCCCGTACCGGGTGCAGCACGACGCTGACGACGCGGCGGCCGCACTGGCATTCATCGAGCCCGACGCATCGGTCGAGGTGAACATCCAGAACGGAGTCGACGGCGTCGAGGCCGACATCGAGTTCGCCGTCACGAGCGACATCACCGATTTCAACCGCGGGAACATCAAGGCGCGTCTGCGCATGGTGACCCAGTACGCCCTCGCTGGTCATGACGGACTGCTCGTGATCGGCACCGACCATGCGGCGGAGGCCGTCACGGGTTTCTACACGAAGTTCGGCGATGGTGCGGCCGACATCCTGCCGCTCTCGGGCCTGACCAAGCGGCAGGGGCGTTCCCTGCTCCTGCATCTCGACGCGCCGGAACGACTCGCGTACAAGGTGCCGACGGCAGACCTGCTCGACGGGCAGCCCGGACGCGCGGACGAGGACGAGCTGGGCCTCACCTACGAGCAGATCGACGCGTTCCTCGAGGGTGAGGACGTCGATCCGGAGGTCGCCGGGCGCATCGAGTCCCGGTACCTCGCGACGCAGCACAAGCGGCACCTCCCGGTGACGCCGGACGACACCTGGTGGCGCTGACCGGTCCGACTCGACGGAGTTCCCGTGTCGGATGCCGCGGCTAGGGTCGAATCATCCGAAGGAACGGGAGAAACGTGCGGATCGACACCCTGGCGCAGCGCGTCATCTGGAGCGCGAGCGACCTCAAGGCGGCGGCCGAGTGCGAGTTCGCCTGGTGTCGCGCGATCGACGCGAAGCTCGGGCGCGTACCCGCGGTCGATGAGCCGGAAGACGCCACTCTGGCCCGGGCGGCCCGCCTCGGCGACGTGCATGAGCAGAACGTGCTCGAGCGGTACATCGCGGAGCTCGGAGAGGAGCGCGTGCGCCAGGTCGAGAAGGTGTCGTCGGTCGACGCCGACGCTCTCTCCGCCGCCGTCGCAGAGACGATCGCGGCTCTCGATTCCGACGCGCTCATCGTTTTCCAGGCGGCGTTCTCGACCGACGAGTTCGTGGGGTTCGCCGACTTCTTGAAGCGCGACGACGACGGCCGCTGGCGGGTGCAGGACTCGAAGCTCGCCCGTACGGCGCGGGTCACAGCACTCATGCAGCTGGCGGCATATGTCGATCAGCTCGATCGACTGGGTGTACCGCGCTCCGACGAGGTCGACCTGATCCTCGGCGACGGCAGCGTCAGCACGCATCGCGTCGATGACCTGCTGCCCCTGTTCCAGGTGCGCCGTGCGCGGCTCCGTGCGCTCATCGCCGACCGTCGCATCGACGATCCGAGTCCCGGTGCAGCGCTCGCCTGGGGAGACGATCGCGGAGAACTCGACGTCATCGCGTGCGGTCGCTGCGCGACCTGCGAGGAGCAGGTGATCGCCCACCGCGACCTGCTGATGGTCGCGCGGATGAGGCCGGTTCAGCGCGCACGTCTGCGCGCGGCCGGTATCGAGACCATCGACGCGCTCGCCGAGGCGACGGCCGCGCCCGAGGGCATGAACGTCGATACCTTCGAGACGCTGCGCTCGCAGGCGCGTGTGCAGCTGCGGGCGGATGCCGAGGGCGCAGCCGCCTACGACGTGCACTACGCCGCTGCGATACACACACTGCCGGTGCCGAGCCACGGCGACATCTTCTTCGACTTCGAGGGCGATCCGCTGTACACCGAGCCGGCACTCGACGGTCGACCGCACTGGGGACTCGACTATCTCTTCGGCTGGGTGGACAACCACGACCAGTACTCCGCGTTGTGGGCGCACGACTTCGCGGCCGAGAAGCAGGCCTTCGAGCAGTTCCTCGATTTCGTGAAGCTCCGCCGCACCACCCACCCCGGCATGCACATCTACCACTACGCCCCCTATGAGACCTCGCACCTCATCGCGATGGCGGCTCGCTACGGTGTGCGCGAGGCCGAGGTCGACAGGCTTCTGCGCGAGGGAGTGTTCGTCGATCTCTACCCGCTCGTGCTGCGGACGGTGCGGGTCGGGTCACGCTCGTACTCGATCAAGAAGCTCGAGCCGCTCTACATGGGCGACGATGTGCGCACGAGCGATGTGCAGAAGGGCGATGACTCGATCGTGCAGTACGTCGCGGCCCGCGAGCTCGCCGCGGCGGGAGAGCAGGCGGAGGCGGATGCCGTACTCGCCGACCTCGCCGACTACAACCGGTACGACTGCGTCTCGACCAGGCGCCTCCGTGACTGGCTGATCGAGATCGCGCGCCGCGAGGGTGTGAATCCGGCCCCGCCCGACGAGGCGGACGAGGTGATCTACGAGCCGTCGCCGCGCTCCGTCGCGCTGCTGGCCGACGCCGAGCAAGCCGCCGCGGACGGCGACGGCCAGGTGCACCGCATCGCGGCCGCGGCGATCGACTACTTCCTCCGTGAGGCCAAGAGCTTCTGGGTCTCGCACTTCCAGCGGCTGCGTGAGCCCGTCACGATGTGGGACGGCACGCGCGACGTGGTCCGCGTCGACCGCCTCGCCTCCCGGGTGGTTCGTGAGTGGAGCGTGGGAGAGGGGCGTCGCGTGATGTCTCGCGACATCGAGATCCGTGGCGAGGTATCGCCCGGCACGACGCTCGGTGAGGGCGGCCAACCGTTCGCGCTCTACGAGGTGCCCGCGCCGTTCGACCTCGAGGTGCCGTCGCGCGCCGTGCATGTGCCGCACACGGTGACGATCACCGATGTGCTGGACGACGGGTACCTCATCACCGAGTCGGCGATCCAGGGGCAGACCTGGGACGAACTGCCGCTCGCGCTGACACCTGCCGCACCGCCGCGCGTCGCGTCATTGCAGGGCGCGATAGACGAGTGGGCGGATGCCGTGCATTCCGCCGCTCCCGGGTACCCGCGGGACGCGGCCACCGACGTGCTGCGTCGCATCCCGCCACGGACGCGCTCAGGAGGAAGCCTTCCCGCCCAGGGGAACGACACGGTCGATGCGATCGTCCGAGCCGTTCTCGATCTCGACGACAGCTACCTCGCCGTCCAGGGCCCTCCGGGAACCGGGAAGACGTACACGGGATCGCAGGTCATCGCGCGACTCGTGAACGAACACGGGTACCGTATCGGCGTCGTGGCCCAGTCGCACTCGATCATCGAGAACCTGCTCGAACGCGTGGTCGCCGACGGGGTGCCGCCCGGTCAGGTGGGGAAGGCTCCGAAGGACCCGTCGGCCGAGCCGGGATACACGATCATCCCGAAGACGGGCATGGCATCGTTCCTCGCCGAGAACGAGGGCCGAGGCGTCGTCGTCGGCGGCACGGCCTGGGATTTCAGCAACACGACCAGGATTGAGCGTCACGGCCTCGACCTCCTCGTCGTCGACGAGGCCGGTCAGTTCTCGCTCGCGTCGACGATCGCGGTCGCAGCGGGTGCGAAGAACCTGCTGCTCCTCGGTGACCCGCAGCAGCTGCCGCAAGTGAGCCAGGGGGCGCACCCAGAGCCCGTCGACACGTCGGCGCTCGGCTGGGTCATGGATGGTGACGAGGTCGTGCGGCCGGAGTTCGGATACTTCCTCGAACGCTCGTGGCGCATGCACCCGTTCGTCGCAGCTCCGGTCTCACGCCTTGCCTACGCCGGCCGCCTGGCGTCGGCGCCGGGCACGGAGAAGCGCGAGATCGAGGGCATCGATCCCGGGCTGCATGTGGTCCCACTGCGTCATCGCGGCAACGCCACGCAGTCGCCCGAAGAAGCCGCCGAGGTGGTGGCGCTGGTCCGTGACCTGCTCGGTCGCACCGTCACCGATCACACCGCCGCGACCCGGACTCGTCCGCTAGGACAGAGCGACATCATCGTCGTCACGCCGTACAACGCACAGCGACAGCTCGTGCACGACGCTCTCGCCGCGGCGGGGTTCCCCGACGTGCCCGTCGGCACCGTCGACAACTTCCAGGGCAAGGAAGCGGTCGTCTCGATCACGTCCCTCGCAGCGTCGAGTGGCAAGGATGCGCCGCGCGGACCGGAATTCCTCCTCATGCAGAATCGTCTGAACGTCGCCATCTCCCGGGCGCAGGTTGCGGCCTACCTGATCCATTCACCGGCACTTCTCGACGACCTCCCGCGCACACCGGAGGGTGTCGCCCGGTTGAGCGCGTTCGCGCGCCTCGTGGGAGCTGCCGAATGAGCCACGCCGCGCCGACTGGACACACCACCGAACAGATCCTGCGGGCCTCCGCCGCGTGGGCGTGGTTCCCGCGCGACAGCGAGCAGGAGAAGACCCACCTGCAGCTGGTGCGCTACCCGGCGCGATTCGGCGGTGGAGTCCGAGGATCGCAGGTCGACTCGCAGTCCGACCCGGGTACGGTGATCGACGACGCGCTGGCGCGCACGAAGTCGTGGGGCGAGACCGTGTTCACGTTCTGGACCAATGCCTCTGACTCGCCCGACCTCGAGTACGAACTCCGACGTCGGGGTGCGGCCCACGTCGACACGGTGGCCGTCTTCGCGCGCGCGATCGACGGCCCCGTCATAGAGGTGCCTCCGGGGGTCACCGCGGAGATCGTGCGCACTCTCGACCAGGTGCGAGACGTCGACAGCGTGAACGTGCCGGTGTGGGAGCAGAGCGCACTCGACGACGACGGATTGCGCACCGAGCTCGCCGAAATCACGGCCGCGCTGGACGCCGGAGAAGGTCTCCGCGTGCTGGCTCGTATCGACGGACGCCCCGTCAGCACTGGCGGCTGCACCATCGTCGACGGCGTCGCCCGGCTCTGGGGTGCTGCGACGGTGGAGCATGCACGCGGACGCGGGGCGTATCGTGCAGTGCTCGCCGAACGTCTCCGCGCAAGCGCCGAGAGAGGCGCGATCACGGCGCTCGTGAAAGGCCGCGTGTCGACCTCGGCCCCGATCCTCCGGCGTGCGGGATTCGTGCACTACGGCGACGAGCGGGGGTACCGCCTGGCGGTGTGAGGGTCCGGCTGAGACTCGGAGCGGGCTCAGAACGGGTCGGCAGCCCGGGCCGGGCGCAGACCGCGGGCCGGACTCAGACCGTGCCGTACAGACGATCTCCCGCGTCGCCGAGGCCGGGAACGATGTAGCCCTTCTCGTTCAGTCGCTCGTCGAGGGCGCCGAGCACGAGCGTCACATCGCGGTCGCCGGCCATCTCCTCGATCGCGGCGACGCCCTCGGGGGTGCCGAGCAGGCAGATCGCCGTGACGTCCTTGGCCCCGCGATCAAACAGGAACTGAATCGCGGCCGCGAGCGAACCGCCGGTGGCGAGCATCGGGTCGATCGCGAAGCACTGGCGGTCGCTGAGATCCTCGGGAAGGCGCTCGGCGTAGGTCGTGGGCTCGAACGTCTGCTCGTCGCGCACCATCCCGAGGAAGCCGACCTCCGCGGTGGGCAGCAGCTTGACGAGGCCCTCGAGCATTCCGAGACCGGCGCGCAGGATCGGGACGACGATGGGGCGCGGCTCCGAGATCTTCACGCCCATGGTCGTGGTGACGGGGGTCGTGATCTCGATCGGGCTGACCTTGACGCTGCGGGTCGCCTCATATGCGAGGAGCGTCACGAGCTCCTCGGTGAGCTGACGGAACACCGGCGACGGGGTGCGATGGTCGCGCAGCACCGAGAGCTTGTGGGTGACGAGAGGGTGGTCGGCGACGTGGACACGCATGAATACAGGCTAATGCGCCGCAGCCCCGCGCACGACATCGGACCGCATAGGCTCGACGCATGACCGAGGCCGACACGACAGCGATGCAGCGCGCACTCCAGCTCGCCGCCGAGGCGGCACGGGCCGAAGAGATCCCGGTCGGCGCGGTCGTGCTCGACCCGGACGGTCGCATCGTCGCCGAGGGGCGCAACACCCGCGAAGAGACCCATGATCCGACCGGGCACGCCGAGATCGAGGCGCTGCGGCGCGCTGCGGCATCCGTCGGCTCCTGGAATCTGCAGGGTCACACCCTGGTGGTCACCCTCGAGCCGTGCGTGATGTGCGCGGGCGCGATCCTGCAGGCGCGCATCGCGCGCGTCGTCTTCGGCGCGTGGGACGACAAGGCCGGCGCGGCGGGGTCGATGTACGACGTGCTCCGCGATCGGCGATTGCCCTACCGCGCCGAGGTCGTCGCGGGAATCGAGGCGGATGCCGCCACGGCACTGCTCCGGGAGTTCTTCGAGCAGCGGCGCTGACCGGGATCGATCAGCGCGCACGCCGCACAGTCAGTCGGAGGACTTCAGCACGAAGACGTCGGTCGACGGCTCCGGGTCGAGCGAGGGGCGGTACACATCCGGCTCGATGTAGATCACCCGGGCGATCGGGACGGCCTCGCGGATGCGGGCTTCGATCACGTCGATGTCGTCGGTGGCCTCGCGGAGGGGCTTGTCGGCGCTGAGAGCGATCTTCGCCGCGACCATCAGTTCATCCGGACCCAGATACAGGGTCTTCATGTGGATGATCTTCTCGATCTCGTCGCCCGCGTTGATCGCGTCGACGATGCGGTCGTGGTCGGCCGACGTCGCGCCCTCACCGACCAGCAGGCTCTTGGTCTCCACGCCCAGCACGATCGCGATCAGCACCAGCAGCACACCGATCATGACCGTGCCCAGGGCGTCGAACAGCGGGTTGCCGGTGATCACGGTGAGGCCGACGCCCAGCAAGGCGAAGGTGAGGCCGGTGAGCGCTCCGACATCCTCCAGGAGCACGACAGGGAGTTCGGGTGCCTTCGCGCGGCGCACGAACGACGCCCACGACTGTCCCTTCTCGCGGACCAGGTTGCTCTCCTTGACGGCCGTGCGCAGCGAGAACGACTCCAGCCCGATCGCGATCAGCAGCACCACGATCGGCAGCCACCACCAGGTCTGGTCGAGCTCATGCGGGTGAGTGAGCTTCTCGACACCCTCGTAGATCGCGAACAGACCACCGACGGAGAAGAGGATGATCGACACGACGAACGCGTAGACGTAGCGCTCGCGCCCGTACCCGAACGGGTGGGCGCGGTCTGCCTCTCTCTTCGCCCTGCGTCCGCCGAGCATCAGGAGCAGCTGGTTGCCGGAGTCGGCGACGGAGTGGATGGCCTCGGCGAGCATGGATGCGGAGCCCGAGAGCGCCCACGCGAGGAACTTCGCCAGGGCGATGCCCAGGTTCGCCAGGAACGCCGCGATGATCGCCTTGCTGCCGCCGGAAGCACTCATGGTCCGAGTCTAGAACCGCCGCCCGGAGGATGCCGGGTGAGCCCGCCGTAGGATGGCGACATGGCTGACTCCCTTCCCTCTCTCACGTTCGTCGGTGCCGGATCGATGGGCGGAGCCATCCTCCGTGGAGTGGTCGCCTCCGGCATCCGCGTCGACGGCGGGATCACCGCCACCAATCGTTCCGCGGAGAAAGCCGCAGCCTTCGCCGACCTCGACGGCGTCACCAGCATCGCCCTCTCGGAGCAGCCGGACGGCAACGTCGCAGCGGTCTCCGGTGCGCGGATCGTGCTCGTCGGCGTCAAGCCGGCCATGGTGCCCGACCTGCTCCGCGAGATCGCCCCGTCGCTAGGCGACGACACCATCGTCGTGAGCCTCGCGGCGGGCGTCACCCTCGCGACGTTCGCGGATATCCTCGGCGCCGACGCCCGCATCGTCCGGTCGATGCCGAACACCCCGGCCACGGTGGGGAAGGCGGTCACGGGCCTCGCGGCCGGCGGGGGTGCCTCCGCCGATGACCTCGCCCTCGTACGTCGCCTGTTCGAGACCGTCGGGGCCGTGATCGAGGTGCCGGAGTCGCAGATAGACGCGCTGTCGACCATCTCCGGCTCGGGCCCGGCCTACGTCTTCCTGCTCATCGAAGAGCTCACCAAGGCCGCCGAGGGCATGGGCTTCGACCGGGCCGACGCGCGGCTCATGGCCGAGCAGACGTTCATCGGCGCGACCGCGCTGCTCGACGCATCGGGGGAGGAGCCCGCAGAGCTCCGGCGGCGCGTCACGAGTCCGAAGGGCACGACGGAGCGGGCTGTGGCGGTGCTGCAGGTCGCCCACCTGGATCGGACGTTCGCGGATGCCGCGGCGGCTGCCCTCGCCAGGGCGAAGGAGCTCGCTGCCGGCGCGTGACACCGCGTTCGCGGGTCGTGGCTGCGTGAGCGACGCGGTCGGATCTCAGCGGTCGAGGGCCGCGAAGCGCTCGATGTCGCTGTTCGTGCCCGACACGATGATGAGGTCGTGGTTGGTGACGATCGTGTTCGCCTCCGCGTAGCGGAACGGCTTGCCGGGACTCTTCACCCCGACGACCGTCACCCGGTACTTGCTGCGCACGCCCGACTCGTTCAGGCCGATGCCACGGATGAACTTGGGCGGATACATCTTCGCGAGCACGAAGTCGTCGTCGAAGCGGATGAAGTCGAGCATCCGTCCGCTGACGAGGTGCGCCACGCGTTCGCCGGCCTCCCGCTCCGGGTAGATGACGTGGTTGGCGCCGACACGGGCGAGGATCTTGCCGTGCGATTGCGAGACCGCCTTCGCCCAGATCTGCGGCACCTTCAGGTCGACGAGGTTGGCGGTGATGAGCACGGATGCCTCGATGGACGAGCCGACCGCCACGACGGCGACCTGGAAGTCCTGCGCGCCGATCTGGCGAAGGGCGTCGATGTTCTTCGCGTCGGCCTGCACCGTGTGGGTGACCCGGTCGGACCATTTCTGCACGAGCTCGAGATTGCCGTCGATCGCGAGCACCTCGCGATCGAGGCGGTCGAGCTCGCCGGCGCACGCAGCGCCGAACCGGCCCAGACCGATGACGAGGACGGGAGCGTCGCCCCGGAGGACTTCAACCAACGATCGGCCTTTCCACGGGCAGTGAGTAGTACTGCGTTCGCGATGTCGCGGCGACGGCCGCAGCGAGAGTCACTGTACCAACGCGCCCCATGAAGATGGTGGCCGCGAGCACGTAGGCGCCGGCGTCCGGCAGCTCAGCCGTGAGGCCCGAGGAGAGGCCCACCGTCGCGAAGGCGGAGATCACGTCGAACAGCACGTGACTGAGGTCGGCCTTCGTGATCTGTGCGATCACGATCGTCGACAGCGCCACGATGGTGGCACCCCACGCGACGACGCTGAGCGCGACGCGCTGCACGTCGCTCGGGATGCGGCGGCCGAACGCCTCGACCGACTGGCGGCCCTTCGCCTCCGACCACACGGCGATCGCGAGCACGGCGAGGGTCGTCACCTTGATGCCGCCGGCGGTGGATGCCGAGCCGCCGCCCACGAACATCAGCATGCTGGCAGCGAGCAACGACGAGCCGTTCATGTCGTCGATCTCGATCACGCTGAACCCGCCGGACCGGGTCATCGCCGATAGGAAGAAGGCCTGGAACGTCGTGTCCGCGGCATCCATCGACCCGAAGGTTTTGGGGTTGTTGTATTCGAGCACGAGGAACACCGCAGCACCGAGCACGAAGAGCAGCACGGTCGTGACCAGTGTGAGCTTGGTGTGCAGCGACCACTTCTGCACGTGCCAGACGTGTTTCGCGAGCGTGTAGATCACCGGGAACCCGATGCTCCCGAGGAACACGCCGACCATCAGCAGAGAGAGCACGAGATAGTCGTCGGCGAACACCGCGACCCCGCCGTCGTTCGGGGCGAAGCCCGTGTTCGTGAACGCCATGGCCGAGAAGTACGGCGCCTCCCACAGGGCGGCGATCGGGTCGACTCCCGCCATCACCAGGGCGGGATAGAGGAGCACGGCCAGCGTGCCCTCGATGATGAGCGCGGAGACGGCGACGGTGGTGAGCAGCTGACCGACCTCGCCGAGACGAACGGTCTGGCTCTCGTTGACCACTCCGCCGTGCGCGCGCAGCGGATTCGTGTCACCGGCTGCGAGGAGCTTGGCACGCAGTCCCAGCCGTTTCGAGATGAGCATGCCCATGAGCGAGGCCAGGGTCAGCACGCCGAGGGCGCCGATGTTGACACCGATGAAGATCAGCACGTGTCCGAACGGGGACCAGTGGTTGGCCATGTCGACCGTCGCGAGTCCCGTGACGCAGATCGTCGACACCGCGGTGAACAGCGCGTCGGCGAGAGGTGTGACGGTCCGTGACGCCGACGAGATCGGCAGTGACAACAGGACGGTGAAGACGAGGATCAGGAGCGCGAAGATCACGATCGCGAACCGCGACGGCGACGACGTGATGATGTGCTTGCCCCAGGAGGCCGCGGTCTTGAGACGGTGGCCGGGAGACGACGCCGACACGATGCCCGACATCGCGTCCCCCTTCGTCTGTCTCCCACCCCAGCGGCGGCGGCACGGCGGTGATCGCCGAGCCTTCGTCATGGTACTCCGTGCCGGGGACGACTACCCTGATCACATGACCGACATCTTCGACGTGATCGCAGACGGCACGAGGCGCGACATCCTCCAGCTCCTCCTGCGACGCACGTCCGAAGGGGATGCAGGCACGAGCGTCAGCCACATCGTCGCCGACCTCGGCATCAGTCAGCCGACGGTGTCGAAGCACCTGAAGGTCCTCCGCGAGGCTGAGCTCGTGAGCGTGCGGGAGGACGGTCAGCGTCGCTTCTACAGCCTCGCGGTCGAGCCGCTCGAGGCCGTCGACGACTGGCTGGTGCCGTTCCTCGTCGACGCCTACGGCGATGACGCGCCGGATATCGACTACCCGGGCCAGCCGCTGCCGGACGGAGCGGCGCACGCCGCAGAGGTGGTCGGCCGCGCCGCGGCATCCGCGAAGCACGTCGTGACGTCGGCGCTGAAGCGCTTCGGGAACTGACCCGTCGGACGCACTCCGCCCCCGACGACACGGGGGGCTTGTCGACGGGGGCGGAACCGCGGGCCCCATACCCGCGTGGGCCGGAAAGGTGCCTGTCCGAGCCGTTCCCTGAGCGTGCCAGGCGCGCCTGAACGGTTCCGGGACGGCCGCTATGTCTCTCCTGGGATGCCTGCGCCTCAGCGTCTTCCGGCCGTCCGACGGAACAGCCACCCGCCCCAGGCGACTGCGATCACCAGGATGAGGACGCACCAGCCGATCGCCCATAGCGGCTGCCCGTCGAGCGGTACGGCGGTGAGCAGCCCGCGGATGGTGTCGACGATCGGCGTGATCGGCTGGTGCGCCGCCACCGGCTGCAACCACCCGGGCATGCTCGCGATCGGAACGAAGGCGCTGGAGAGGTACGGCAGGAAGAGCAGGATGAATCCGTAGCCGTTGGCGCCCTCGGGGGAGCCGGCCGCGAGTCCGATCGCCGCGAACAGGTAGGTGATGGCGAGGATGTAGAGCGCGATGAGGCCCGCGAGTGCGATCCAGTCGAGGAACGTCGCCTGGGGTCGAAAGCCCACGAGGATGCCGACGCCGATGACGACGGCGGTCGCGACGAGGTTCCGCAGCACACTCGCGACGACATGCCCGGTGAGAACGGCGCTCGCGCGGATCGGCATGGTGCGGAACCGGTCGATGATGCCGTTCTGCATGTCGGTCGCCACGTACAGTGCCGTCGATGAGGCGCCGAATCCCGCGCACGTGAGGATGATCCCGGGCACGACGTAGTCGACGTAGGCGCCGGACGGGTCGATCGCCCCGCCGAACACCCACGTGAACATCAGCATGAGCATCACGGGGAGGAGGATGGCCATGAGCAGCGACTCGCCGTCGCGGAGCGAGTAGCGCAGGCTCCTGCCCACGAAGACGGATTCGGCGGCCAGACCGCCGAGACGCGGACGGGGGAGCGGTGCACCCGGGGCAGATGCCGCAAGCTTGGCGCTCATGCGTTGTGCTTCTCTCGGGTGGTGACGGCGAGGAACACGTCGTCGAGGGTGGGACGTCGCAGGGAGACGGTGCCGTGGTAGCCCGCTTCGTCGAGCTCGTCGAGCTCGTCGAGCGCACGGCGCAGACCGGCGACGCTGCCGTCGGTGGGGACCCGACCGATCAGCTCGCCGCGGATGTCGTGCAGTTCCACGGTGTCGCCCCCGACCCGCGCCTTGAGGTCGGCCGGTGTA
Source organism: Microbacterium hydrocarbonoxydans (assembly GCF_023715885.1). Taxonomy (GTDB): domain Bacteria; phylum Actinomycetota; class Actinomycetes; order Actinomycetales; family Microbacteriaceae; genus Microbacterium; species Microbacterium hydrocarbonoxydans_C. The sequence continues at coordinate 103,786 of NZ_JAMBOY010000007.1, forward strand.
CCGAGAGCGGCGACCCGGCCGTCGTGCAGCACGGCAATGCGGTCGGCGAGTTGGTCGGCCTCCTCGAGGTATTGCGTCGTGAGGAACACCGTCGTCCCGGCCGCCGCCAGGGTGCGGATGATGTTCCACAGGTCGCGACGGCTTCGGGTGTCGAGGCCGGTGGTCGGCTCATCGAGGAACAGCACCTCGGGCATGACGACGAAGCTCAGGGCGAGGTCGAGTCGTCTCCGCATTCCGCCGGAGAAGGTCCGTACTCGTCTGCGCGCCGCCTCGGTCAGGTCGAACTGCGAGATCAGCTCCGCGGCCCGCCGGGCGGAGGCCGCGCGGCTGAGGCCCGCCAGCCGCGCGAACATGACGACGTTCTCGGTCGCCGACAGCGCGTCGTCGACGGCCGCGGCCTGCCCGGTCAGACTGATCCGCCGCTGCACCTCGGCCCGCTGCGTCCGTGTGTCGAAGCCGGCGACCGTGGCGGAGCCGGCGTCGGCGGAGAGCAGCGTCGTGAGGATGCTGATGATCGTGGTCTTGCCGGCGCCGTTCGGGCCGAGCAAGGCGAAGACCTCGCCTCGGACGACCGAAAGATCGAGGTCGTCGATGACGACGTGCATGCCGAAAGTCTTTCGCAGACCCTGCACTTCTATGGCTGTGGACACTGGCCTTCCCTTTCGCGAGCTGTATCTGTGTACGAGAGAAACTGTGTACAAGCGAAGCAACTGTGTATGACGGTAACACACTGTTTATTTAATAAACAGAACTAGGATGAGCGGATGACGGAGAACGAACCCCCGGAACTCCCGCGCGGCATCGCACTCGCATGGGGCGTCGCCGCGAACCCGCAGCGCGGGCCGAAGCGGGAGATGAGCGTTGAACGGATCGTCGAGACCGCCGTCGACATCGCTGACGCCGATGGCATCGGCGCCGTATCCATGGCGGCTGTCGCCGCCGCGCTCGGGTTCACGCCCATGTCCCTCTACCGTTACGTGAGCGCCAAGGACGATCTGCTCCTCCTCATGCAGGAGCACGCCACGGGCGTGCCGCCCGAGCCGCACCGCGAACTCGACGGATGGCGCGAGGTCCTGCTGCACCTGTGGGGCGAGCAGGTGCTGCTGTACCAACGGCACCCGTGGGTGCTGTCTCTGCCGATCACCGGCTCGCCGATCACGCCGAACAGCTCCGCGTGGCTCGATGCGAATCTCGCGGTGCTCGAGGGCACGCCGCTCAGCACGGACGAACGCATGGCGGTCGCGCTCGCGGTGACCGGTCATGCCCGATGGTGCGGCATCGTACTGGCCGGGTACACCGAGCAGGCCCGCGGCAGCGGGCTCACCCCCGACCAGGTCGCCATACGCGAATCCGAACTCTATGACCGAGTGATCTCGGCGGACGAGTTCCCGGCCCTTCGCCGCGCGATCGACGACGGCGTCTTCACCTCTCCGGCCGATCCCTTCCGCTTCGGCGTCGAGCGCACGCTCGACGGCGTGGCCGCGTACATCGATGCGCTGGACCGCGGCGCACCGCACGAGGACGCCTCAGAGTGGGTCGGCGCCGCGCCGGCGGAACTCGCCGGTGATCGGCGCGTGAAGGAGGCGAACCGGGCGGTGCGAGAGGCGGAGAAGGCGCTGCGGGCCGCTCGCAAGCAGGAGCGGCAGGCGATCCGGGAGGCCTCTGAGCGCCTGTCCCGCTCGACGCCTCGGGGCTGACTCGCTGCACGGCTGCCATGATGTCGAGATGACGAGACCTGCCGAGTACCGGGCCCACTTCGGCTTCGCCCTCTCGTTCGCGAACGGCGGGGGACTGACCGGCGAAGGCTTCCGTCTCGACCTCCCCTCGGCCCATCTCGGCGAAGCGGAGATCGCGACGCTGCTCGTGCGCCACCTCGGACTCGCGCTCGTGCAGGACGTCGAGCTGCGCGATCTGCGGATCATCGAAGAACCCCATCGCGGCTCGAGGGGCGTGGATACGGCGCCGACGACGGGACGTCGGATCATCGACCTCAGCCACCGGATCGACGCCGGACTCGTGACGTACCCCGGGTTGCCCGCACCCGTGATCACCTCTCACCTCACCCGTGAGGATTCGCGGAACAGGTACGCCGAAGGCACCGAGTTCGCGATGGACATCATCACGATGATCGGCAACACCGGTACGTATCTGAACGCGCCGTTCCACCGGTACGCCGACGGCGGAGATCTCGCGGCACTCGAGCTCGACACCCTCGTCGATCTGCCGGCGGAGGCGTTTCACCTGCGCGACGCCTGGACGCCGGAGCGACGCGGCATCGGTCCGCAGACGCTGGCGGATCGCGATCTGTCAGGGTCCGCGGTGCTGCTGGACACGGGGTGGAGTCGACACTTCGGAACGCCCGCTTACGGCCACGGAGCGCCCTTCCTCACCGAGGACGGTGCGCGCCGGCTCGTCGAGGCGGGTGTCGTTCTCGTCGGCATCGACTCGCTCGACATCGATGACACCGAGAGCGGAGGAGAGCGGCCCGTGCACAGCATCCTGCTGGCCGCGGGCGTGCACGTGGTCGAGCACCTGACCAATCTCGCCGAGGTACCCGCGCGCGGGGCCCGGTTCACGGCTGCGCCGCCCGCCGTGCGCGGATTCGGCACGTTCCCGGTGCGGGCCTTCGCCACCGTCGGCAGCGAACACTGATCACACGAGTCACACGGGTTTACACGCGTCCCAGCCAGCCCATAGAGTGTGCACATCGAGAAAGGGGTACGTGGGATGCCCGAGGTGCCAGATGTCCGGTTCCTTACGGTGGCTGAGGTCGCCGAGTTGATGCGTGTGTCGAAGATGACCGTTTATCGGATGGTGCACGCTGGGGAGCTGCCTGCCATCCGCTTCGGACGGAGTTTCCGTGTGCCGGAGTCGGCGGTCGCCGACGCGCTGCAGCGTCCGATCTCCGACGTCGGTTGAACACCGGGGAGAGGTCCGCCTCTCGCGGTGACGGAGCAGGCCGTTCGATTTGCTAGACTGCTCCGAGGCATTTTTTTCCATGCCCGTACCCGGGTGTCCGCGACCATGCGACGCCCAGCCCCTGACGTAGTGAGGTTTCCGTGGGTTCTGTCATCAAGAAGCGCCGCAAGCGCATGGCGAAGAAGAAGCACCGCAAGCTGCTTCGCAAGACTCGCCACCAGCGCCGCAACAAGAAGTAAGCGGCCAGACACTGAGCGCCTGTCTCCGGACGGGCGCTTCGTGTCTCTGCCTCCGGTTCCGCCTGACGTCGAGGAGTAGTCATGAAGTCGATCACCGTCACCGAGCTCGCCGAGCGACAGAACACGCCGCTCATCGACGTGCGCGAGGCGCACGAGTTCGCCGCCGGGCACGTGCCCGGCGCCGTCAACATCCCGATGTCCGAGATCGGCAACCGCCTGGAGGAGCTCCCGGCCGAGTCGTTCGACGTCATCTGCCAGGCCGGTGGCCGCTCCGCGCGCGTCGTCGAAGCTCTCGAGTCCCGCGGATACGACGCCACCAACGTCGAGGGCGGCACGGGGGAGTGGATCGCGCAGGGGCGCGAGGTCGAGGTGCCGTCGGCGTGACCACGCTCACGCTCATCGGCAAGCCCGACTGCCACCTTTGCGACGTCGCCTCGGAGATCGTCGACGCGGTCGTCGCCGATCTTCCGGATGCCGCGGCGGAGCGCATCGAGATCGTGGAGGCGTCGATCACCGACGATCCCGCGCTATACGAGCTGTGGTGGGAGAAGATCCCGGTCGTCCTCATCGACGGTGAGCTGCACGCGCACTGGAGGGTGTCGGCGGATCGACTGCGCGAGGCACTCGAAGCCGCCGTGGTCCGAGACGCCGAGACTCCCGCGAAGGAGACCCGATGACCATCCGCCATGTCGTGAGCTGGAAGCTCGCCGCCGAAGACCCCGAGGTGCGCGCCGAGCAGGCCGCAGAGGTCGCCCGGCGCCTCCTGGCACTCGACGGGGTCGTACCCCAGCTGCTGTCGATTTCGGCCGGTGCGAACGTCGCCTACCCCGATGCCAACTGGGACGTGACCCTCGTCGCGGACTTCGACTCGATCGCCGCGCTCGAGGAGTATCAGGTGCACCCGGCGCACGAGGCCGTCGTCGCCTATGTCCGCTCCGTGGTGGCTGGACGCGTCGCCGTCGACTTCGAGATCTGACGCCCGCAGCCTCCGCGCCCTTTGCAACAGAAACGTGATGCGCAGAGAGCCCTCGCGGTTCCGTCCGACGGTGTCGCCCGTGTTTAGATGTTCTCCTACCCGTCCGTGGGCACTCGGCCCTCGTCCCCTCAGGAGCTGACATGCAGCGTCGCCACATCATCGCCGGGATCGCTCTCGCGGCGACCGCCACCCTCGCCCTCGCGGGATGCGCAGGCGGCGCAGGAGGATCCGGATCCGGCGATTCCGCTGCGGACAACGAGTACGGCCTCGTCGAGGCGGGAACGCTGACGGTCTGCTCCGACATCCCCTACCCGCCCTTCGAGTTCGAGGGCGGCGACAACGGCACCGGTTACACCGGCTTCGACATCGATCTGCTCGACGCGATCGCCAAGAAGCTCGACCTGAAGCTCTCCGTTCAGGACGTCGGCTTCGACGCGCTCCAGTCGGGAACCACCCTTGCAGCCGGAACCTGTGACGTGGGCGCGTCCGCGATGACCATCACCGACGAGCGCAAGGCGAACCTCGACTTCTCCGACCCCTACTACGACTCGCTGCAGTCGCTGCTCGTTCGCACCGACTCGGGCATCGAGTCGATCGACGACCTGAGCGGCAAGAACGTCGGCGTCCAGCAGGGCACCACGGGCGAGGCCTACGCCAACGCGAACGCCACCGGCGCGCAGATCGTGCAGTACCCGTCCGACGGCGAGCTGTGGCCCGCGATGCAGGCCGGTCAGATCGACGCGATCCTGCAGGACCAGCCGGTGAACCTCGAGCACGAGAAGGCCGACAGCGCCTACGAGATCGTCGAGGAGTACAACACCGACGAGTCGTACGGGTTCGCCTTCGCCAAGGGCGAGAAGGCCGAGCTGCTCGACGCGGTCAACGGCGCTCTGAAGAAGCTCCGCGACAGCGGCGACTACCAGACGATCTACGACACCTACTTCACCGCGAACTGATCCGGCGGTAGGCAAGGGATCGGGAGGACCTTGACAATGGCGTTGAGGCGCACCACGAAAAGCAAGATCTACCGGTACACCGTCTACGTCGTCTTGATCGCCATCGCGGTCTGGGCTGCGATCAGCACGGACTGGGCGCGGATCAGTCAGCTCTTCTTCAATCCAGAGGTCGCGGTGAAGATGCTCCCGGGCATCTTCACCACGGCGCTCGTCAACACGCTCTGGTTCACAGCGGTCGCGTTCATCGGAGGCCTGCTGCTCGGAGTGCTGCTGGCTCTGATGAAGCTGTCGGAGATCGGCCCGTTCCGGTGGATCGCGACGGCATGGATCGAGCTGTTCCGCGGTCTTCCCGCGATCCTCACGATCTTCGCGATCGCCTTCATCCTGCCGATCGCCCTCGGTGTGCCCGGGAACCGTCTCGGTGGACCGGTCGTCCTCGGCCTGATCGGTCTGATCCTGGTTGCGTCGGCCTACATGGCAGAGACGATCCGCGCCGGCATCCAGGCCGTGCCGAAAGGGCAGACGGAGGCGGCCCGTTCGCTGGGCATGTCGCCGATGAAGACCACGTTCTGGATCGTGGTGCCGCAGGGTTTCCGCATCATCATCCCGCCGCTCACGAACGAGTTCGTGCTGCTGCTCAAGGACACGTCGCTGCTCTTCGTCGCGGGCACGTTCATCTGGTCGAAGGAGCTGACGAACTTCGCCAGGGATGCCGCGACCCAGAACGCGAACGGAACCCCGCTGATCATGGCGGCGATCCTCTACCTGATCGTGACGATCCCGCTCACGCGTTTCAGCGCGTGGCTGGAGCGTCGGATGGGACGGGCCCGATGACCACCGATCTGATCGACGTCCACGCTCCGGCGATCGACGTGCAGAAGCTCGTCAAGACGTTCGGCGACAACGAGGTGCTCAAGGGCATCGACCTCACCGTCACGGCGGGCGAGGTCGTCTGCGTGATCGGCCCGTCGGGCTCCGGCAAGTCGACGCTGCTGCGCTCGGTGAACCTGCTCGAGGAGCCGACCGACGGCAAGGTGCTCATCGAGGGCATCGACATCACCGACCCCGATGTCGACATCGACCGGGTGCGCACGCGCATCGGGATGGTGTTCCAGAGCTTCAACCTGTTCCCGCACCTGAGCGTGCTCGACAACCTCACGATCGCGCAGCGGCGCGTGAAGAAGCGCAATAAGGCGGATTCGGAGCGCATCGCGCACGAGATGCTCGGGCGGGTCGGGCTGGCCGAGAAGGCTAAGGCGTTCCCCGGGCACCTGTCCGGCGGACAGCAGCAGCGCGTGGCGATCGCTCGTGCCCTCTGCATGAACCCCGACATGATGCTGTTCGACGAGCCGACGTCGGCGCTCGACCCAGAGCTGGTAGGCGAAGTGCTGCAGGTCATGCGCTCGCTCGCCGATGAGGGCATGACGATGCTGGTCGTGACGCACGAGATGGGCTTCGCGCGCGAGGTCGGCTCGCGCCTGATCTTCATGGACGGCGGCCACATCGTCGAAGAGGGCGACCCGCGCGAGGTGCTGGCCAACCCGCAGCATCCGCGCACCCAGGACTTCCTCTCCCGCGTGCTCTGAGATCCTGTCGCGCGCCCGCTCCTCGCGCGACGCTCCGACCTCGCTCACGGCGGCTCTCCCTTACCGCCCAGACCCATCACGAGCGCCGAGGCCCACCTGCGGCGACGTAGGTACTGGTGGGTCTCGGCGCGCGTGGTGGGCTTCGGCGCCCGAGGAGGGGCGGGAGTTGCAAAGAGCGGAGACAGCGGGCGCTGCTCAGCCGCGCGGGTGCACTGTCACGGGCTCGGGAGCCACCGCGATGCGGACGCGATCGCCGAAGGCGGGGTGGATGCCGGGGGCGTGCTGCAGCCGCACGAGCTCACCCGATTCGGTGCGCACCAGTGTGCGGCGCATGCTGCCGAGGAACGTGCTCTCCTGCACGAGAGCGTCGGTCGCGGCATCCGCCTCCGACGCGAAGTGGACGTTCTCGGGCCGCAGGTAGACGTCGACGGGCCCGTCGGCCGGTGACTGCAGGGGCAGGCGCTGACCCCACACGACCACGTGGTCGCCCTCCGCGACGCCCGAGACGACGCTGGACAGACCGACGAACGCCGCGACGCCGGCGGTGGACGGGGTCGTGTACAGCTCTTCAGGCGTGCCGATCTGCTCGATGCGGCCGGAGTTCATCACGGCGATCCGGTCGGAGACCGCAAGGGCCTCCTCCTGGTCATGAGTCACGAACACCGTGGTGATGCCGAGGCGCAGCTGGATGCGCCGGATCTCGTCGCGCAGCTGCACCCGAACCTTGGCGTCGAGCGCCGAGAGCGGCTCGTCGAGGAGCAGTACCTTCGGCTCGGTCACGAGAGCGCGGGCGAGGGCCACACGCTGCTGCTGACCGCCGGACAGCTGATGCGGGTAGCGATCAGCGAAGTCCCCGAGGCCCACCAGTGCCAGGGCGTCGAGCGCGCGCTTCGCGGCCTCCGCCTTGCCCACGCCGCGCCGCCGAAGGCCGAACGCCGTGTTGTCGACCACTCGCAGGTGCGGGAACAGCGAGTACGACTGGAAGACCATCCCGATGTCGCGCTTGTTCGTGGGGACGCGCGACACATCGCCGCCGTCGAGCAGCACGGCTCCGCTGTCGAGTCCCTCGAGTCCGGCGAGCACCCGCAGCAGGGTCGTCTTGCCGCATCCCGACGGTCCGAGCAGCGAGACGAACTCGCCCGGGGCGATGTCGAGGTCGACGCCGTGCAGCACGGTGTTGCTGCCGTAGCTCTTGACGATGCTCTGCAGCTGCACACGGGTGCCCTCGCCGGCCTCGGCGAGCAGGATGTTGTCGGCGGTCTGGGGGAGGGTCATGACAGGGCCTTTCGGTTGCCGCGGGCGACGCGGCCGATGAGGAGGAGCAGCACGAAGACGAACACCAGCGCGAGCAGCGTGAAGATCGCGGGCGCGTAGGGATCCTGCTTCTGCACGACGACCATGGCCGTCTGGAACACCTGACGGTTGAGCAGCGAAGCGATCGTGAACTCGCCCAGCACGACGGCGATGGAGATGAGGGATGCCGCGAGCAGTCCCTGGCGCAGATTCGGCGCGAGGACCTTCAGTACGACGGTCGGCCAGCTCGCGCCGAGCGACCGCGCGGCTTCGGCGAGCGTACGCAGGTCAGCGGCGTCGATCGAGGCCTGGATCGAGCGGTAGGCGAAGGGCAGAACGGTGATTCCGTAGGCGAACGCCAGGGTCCACGTGCCGGTGCCGACCGTGCGCCCGATCTGCAGGTAGATCGGCGCGAGCCCGACCACCAGGACGATCGCGGGGATCGAGATCGGCAGCAGCACGGCGAATTCGAATGCAGGCTTCAGGCGACCGAAGCGCAGGTTCACGAGGATCATGGTCGGCGCGAGCAGCAGCAGCACGATCGCGACGGTCACGACCGCGAGCACGAGGGAGTTGCCCAGGCCCATCCAGATCGGACGGATCGCCGCGGACTTCTCCGGGTCGAACAGGGCCGCCCACCGCTCGGGGCCGAGCGTGCCGTCGGTCTGGCGCAGCGTGTACAGGAAGGTCGAGATCAGCGGGATCGCGAAGAAGGCGCCGACGAGGATGCCGATGACCCAGCGCGTGACGGGGGAGGGGGCGAGACGGTTCACGACTGCCACCTCGCTGCTCGGCGCTGAATGAGCGAGTAGAGGGCCATGACGACTCCGACGACGACGATCATGCCGAGAGCGAGTGCTCCGGCGAGGTTCTCGCGACCGAGCACGGTCTCGCTCGTGAGCGCGGTCCGGATCTGCAGCGGCACGATCTGCGACCCCTGGCTCGCGAGCGCAGCGGCGGTGGCGTACGAAGAGAACGCGTTCGCGAACAGCAGCAGCAGGCTCGCGAGGAACGACGGAGCGAGCACGGGGATGCCGACGCGCAGCCAGAAGCTCGATCGAGTGCCGCCCAGGGTGAGGTTCGCCTCGGCCCACTGCGGCTTCAGCGCCGCGAGGGCCGGCATGAACGTGATGACCATGAGCGGGATCTGAAAGTAGATGTACGGCAGGATGAGGCCCGGCAGCTCGTAGAGCCACGTGCCGTTCTCGTAGATGTTGATCCCGAACGTGTCCTGGAGGAAGAGCTTCAGCACGCCCTGGATGCCGATCGTCGCGATGAAGGCGAATGCGAGCATGACGCCGCCGAACTGCGCCAGCACGCCGGCCGCGGCATCCACCGTCGAGCGGACGACGCCCTCGGGGTTCATGCCGAGGAGGGCGTAGCAGACCAGGGCGCCGACGATGGCGCCGACGACGGCGGTCAGCAGCGACAGCCAGGCGGAGTTCGCGAAGGTCGTGAGGACGACCGGGTCGGCGAGCGCCGAGACGTTCGTCCAGGTGAACTCGCCGTCTTTCGTGAAGAAGCCGGAGCCGATCGCGAGCACCGTCGGCACGGCCAGGAACAGGAGCACGTACGCGGCGAACGGGACGAGTCCCAGCCAGGCCGCGGAGGGCGCGGAGCGCGGGGCCCGCGACGACGTCGCAGGCCCCGCGCTGAGCGGAGCGGAGGGGACGGGGGCGGATGCCGAAGCATCCGCCCCCGCTGCGATGGCAGTGGTCACTGGACCGCCGCTGCCCACTTCTCGCCGAGCAGCGTGCCGGCGTTCGTCGACTGCTCCTCCGTGGGGACGACCGTCTCGGCCGGCACCTCGGGAAGGGCAGCGGCGAGGTCGGCGTCGATCGTGCCGGCCTCGGTCATGGCGTCCATGCGGGCCGGGCGTGCGCCGCCGCCGAGCCACAGGTTCTGCACCTCGTCGCTGTACAGGAACTCCTGCCACAGGCGGGCGGCGGCCGGGTGCGGCGCGTCGACGTTCACAGCCTGGTTGTAGTACCCGGCGTAGCCGGTGCCGTCGAAGACGACGACCTTCCAGTCCTTGTTGTCGGCGACGTGGGTCGCGTTGAGGTAGTCCCAGTCGAAGACGACGGGGGTCTCGCCGCTCGCGATCGTCGCCGTGGTCACGTCGACCTTGAGCAGGTTGCCGGCCTTCTGGAGCTCCGAGAAGAAGTCGATGCCCGGCTGGTAGTCGTCGAGCGTGCCGTCGGACTGCACCGTCGCGAGGCCGACGGCCGCGAAGGCGGCACCCGCCTGCGTCGGGTCGCCGTTGATCGCGACAGCGCCCTTGTAGTCGGCGCCGAGCAGGTCGTCGAGCGAGTCGGGCGAGGGGAACTTCGAGGAGTCGTAGCCGATCGACATGTACCCGCCGTAGTCCCCGACGAACAGGCCGCTGGGCTCCTTGAGTGCATCGGGGATGTCGTCCCACGTCTGCACCTTGTAAGGAGCGAAGTGGTCGGTGTTCTGCAGGGCGACCGTCAGACCGAGGTCGAACACGTCGGGAGCGGTGTCGAGGCCCTTGTTGGTCTCGGCGGCCTGGATCTCCTCAGCGCTGGAGACGTCGGGCGAGGCCTCGTTGACCGTGATCTCGGGGTACTTCTCCATGAACAGATCGATGATCTCGCCGTAGTTCGCCCAGTCGCGGGGCAGGGCGATGACGTTGAGCTGCCCCTCCGCCTTGGCCGCCTCCTCGAGATCGGCGAAGGTGCCGAAGTCCTCGACGGACGTGGCGGTGGCGGCGTCGACGGATCCGTCGCCCGAGCCGGAGCCTGCGGCGTCGGCCGCGCCGGAGCAGGCGGTCAGGGCGAGGGCGGCCGTGGTGACCAGGGCGAGGCCGGCGCCGATGCGGGCGCGGCGGGTGATGCGAGACATGGGTGTCCTCTCGGTGTCCGGCGCTGTGTGCCGGTATTCGGATTGCGAGAGGAAACTACGGCTCCCACGTTGCCGATCGGGCGGGGTCGGGTGAACGGCCGGTGACCGGATCGTGGCCGATCCGGTGCGGAGCGACGCCTCGTCGGGACAGCTGTGCGCAGGGGTGCAGGATGCCGTGGCCGGGCCACTCGTCACGGGTGGCGTCGCTGCCGCGACCGCACGGTCTGACATCCTGGAGGGATGGACATCGGCAGTGTGCTCGGGCTGGAGCAGCTCACCTGGGGCACGCTGATCCTCGTGATCGTCGCGGCTTTCGCGGCCGGGTGGATCGACGCCGTCGTGGGCGGCGGAGGGCTGCTGCAGCTCCCCGCATTGCTGCTCATCCCCGGGATCTCACCGATCCAGGCCCTTGCGACGAACAAGCTCGCCTCGGTGTTCGGCACGGCGACGAGCAGCGTGACGTACTACCGACGAGCGAGACCCGATATCCGCACGGCGCTGCCCATGGCTGCGATCGCGCTCGCCGGGTCGTTCGGCGGCGCGGCGGTCGCCACTGTGCTGCCGGCAGCGGCGTTCAAGCCCATCATCGTCGTCGCGCTGCTCGCGGTCGCGCTGTTCACGGCGTTCCGCCCGCAGATGGGGGCGGCCACGAAGCTCCGGTTCTCCGGGCACAGGCACCACATCATGGCGGGGATGGCCGGACTCGTGATCGGGTTCTACGACGGGCTCATCGGGCCGGGGACGGGGACGTTCCTCGTGATCTCACTCGTCGCGCTGCTCGGCTACGACTTCCTCCAGGCGAGTGCGAAGGCGAAGATCGTCAACCTCGCCACGAACACCGGGGCACTGCTGCTCTTCATCCCCCACGGTGCCGTGCTGTGGCTGCTCGGCGGCATCCTCGCGATCGCGAACGTCGCGGGCAGTTATCTGGGATCGCGGATGGCGATCTCGCGCGGCGCGACGTTCATCCGCGTCGTGTTCCTTCTCGTGGTCGTCGCGCTCATCGCGAAGCTCGGCGTCGATGTGTGGAACGAGAACATCGTTCCCGCGATGGCCGCCATGCGCTGAGGGGCCGGATCCCGGTCGTTGAGCGAGGAGCGCAGCGACGAGACGAAACGCGGTGAGTCGCACAGAGCGTCTCACCGCGTTTCGTCTCGCGGAGACCCGCACTGAGCGAGCGAAGCGAGTCGAAGTGTCGCTCAACGACCGAGGTGGAGCGAGGGCGCCGGGTCAGGCCTCGGCATCCTCCGGCTCGAAGTCGACGCCCGCCTCGGCACGCTGCTCGGCCGTGATGGGCGCCGGAGCCGCCGTCAGCGGGTCGAAGCCGTTGCCCGACTTCGGGAAGGCGATGACCTCGCGGATCGACTCCGTCTTCGACAGGTGCTGCAGCACGCGGTCCATGCCGAGCGCGATCCCGCCGTGCGGCGGGGCGCCGAACTTGAAGGCGTCGAGCAGGAAGCCGAACTGCTCCTCGGCCAGCTCGTCGCTGAGGCCCATGACCTCGAAGACGCGCTTCTGGATGTCCTCGCGGTGGATGCGGATCGATCCGCCGCCGAGCTCCGATCCGTTGCACACGATGTCGTACGCGTACGCGAGGGCCGAACCGGGGTCGGTGTCGAAGGTGTCCTCGAACTCGGGCTTCGGGCCGGTGAACGCGTGGTGCACGGCGGTCCAGGCACCCGCGCCGACGGCCACGTCGCCCGAGGCCACGGCATCCGCCGCCGGCTCGAACATCGGGGCGTCGACGACCCAGGTGAACGCGAACTCGTCGGGGTTCAGGTAGCCGAGGCGGCGACCGATCTCGACGCGGGCGGCGCCGAGCAGCGCCCGGCTCTCCTTCGTGGCGCCGGCGGCGAAGAACACGCAGTCTCCGGGCTCGGCGCCGACGAACTCGGCGAGACCGGCCTGCTCGGCCTCGGACAGGTTCTTCGCGGCGGGGCCGCCGAGCGTTCCGTCCTCGTTGAAGAGCACGTACGCGAGTCCGCGGGCACCGCGCTGCTTGGCCCAGTCCTGCCAGGCGTCGAGCTGCTTGCGGGGCTGGCTCGCGCCGCCGGGCATGCGCACCGCGCCGACGTACTCGGCCTGGAAGACGCGGAAGGGCGTCTCGGCGAAGTACGCGGTCGCCTCGACGAGCTCGAGGTCGAAGCGCAGATCGGGCTTGTCCGAGCCGTACTTCGACATCGCCTCGGCGTAGGTCATGCGCGGCAGCGGGGTCTGCACCTCCACGCCGATCGTCTTCCACATGGCGACGACCAGGCGCTCCATGAGCGCGATCACGTCTTCCTGCTCGACGAAGCTCATCTCGATGTCGAGCTGGGTGAACTCCGGCTGGCGGTCGGCGCGGAAGTCCTCGTCGCGGTAGCAGCGGGCGATCTGGAAGTACTTCTCCACACCGCCGACCATGAGCAGCTGCTTGAACAGCTGCGGCGACTGCGGCAGGGCGTACCAGCTACCGGGGTGCAGGCGTGCGGGCACGACGAAGTCGCGGGCCCCCTCGGGGGTCGAGCGCGTGAGGGTCGGGGTCTCCACCTCGGTGAAGTCCTCGGCGTGCAGCACGTCGCGGATCGCCTTGTAGACGTCCGAGCGCAGACGCAGGGCGGATGCCGCGGCAGGGCGCCGCAGGTCGAGATAGCGGTACTTGAGGCGCGCCTCCTCGCCGACGTTCTCGGTCTCGGCGAGCGCCGTCGACACCTGGAAGGGCAGGGGAGCGGACTCGTTGAGCACGACGACGTCGGTGGCGATGACCTCGATCTCGCCGGTCGGCAGGTTCGGGTTCTCGTTGCCGTCGGGGCGGCGGGACACCTCGCCCGTCACCTGGAGCACGAACTCGTTGCGCAGCGGGTGCGCCACCTCCTCGTCGCGTATCACGACCTGGGCGATGCCCGATGCGTCCCGCAGATCGATGAACGCGACTCCTCCGTGATCACGGCGGCGATCCACCCACCCGGTGAGGGTGACGGTCTGGCCGATGTGCTCGGCTCGCAGGGAGCCGGCGGAGTGAGTGCGAAGCACGGAGGATTCCTCCTGATCTGGGGGATGCTGAACCCGCCCATTCTACGTGGGGAGCCGTCGCCTCCCCGGCCCGTGGCATATCGGTCAGTAGGATCGCCTCGACAGAAAGGCGCACCATGGACTCCAACGGCATCTCCGACCTGTACGCATCGATCTTCTCGGGGACCACGGGCCTCATCGCCCTCGTCTTCTACATCCTGGTCGTCATCGGGCTCTGGAAGGTGTTCACGAAGGCCGGGTACCCCGGCATCCTCGCGATCATCCCGATCGTCAACGTCGTCTTCCTCGTCAAGATCGCCGGGATGTCGGGGTGGTTGGCGCTGCTCTACCTGATCCCTGTCGTCGGGTTCATCTTCGGCATCGTCGTGGCGATCAAGCTCGGCGAGCGCTTCGGCAAGGGCGGACTGTTCTCGTTCTTCCTGCTCTTCGTGTTCCCCTACATCGGCTACCTGATCCTGGGCTTCGGCGACTCGCGCTACAGCAAGGCCTGACATGCCGGCCTCGCGACTGCATCTCGTCCGTCACGGTGAGGTGCACAATCCGCGCCGCGTGCTCTACGGTCGGCTCCCCGATTACCACCTGAGCCGCGCCGGGCGACGGATGGCGGGTGCCGCGGCGGAGTATGTCGCCGGCCTCGACCGTCCGGTGAGCGGACTGTTCTGCTCGCCGCTCGAGCGCACTCAGGAATCGGCCGAGCCCTTCACCGAGCGCTTCGACCTCGTGCCCGAGATCGACGTGCGCCTCATCGAGCCGACGAACGTGTTCGAGGGCACGCAGATGAAGCGATCCCTGCTGAATCCGCTGAACTGGTGGCACCTCAGGCAGCCGTCGCTGCCGAGTTGGGGAGAGCCGTACGCGTCGATCGCGGAGCGGATGACAGGACTCATGGCCGAGGCTTGGAACGCCGCCGACGGGGGAGACCTCGTGATGGTGTCGCACCAGGCGCCGATCTGGATCACGCACCTCCGCGTGGCGGGTCTGCCGCTGCGTCACGACCCCCGCACCCGGCGCTGCGCGCTGTCGAGCGTCACGTCGTTCGAACTGGTCGGCGACGTGTGGCGCGAGGTCGCGTACGCCGAGCCCGCCGCGACGGGAGGCGCGGTCGACGTCGGCGCGGTCTGAGCGACAGTCACCGCGTTTCGCCTCGCTCCGCTCGCTCAGCACCCCGCCACGCTCCGCAGCCCCACCTACCCGGCCGACGCATAGGAACCCGCGCGTAAACTGGGAATCGTGCCACTCGCCTCGACGGTTCGTCCGATCCGCAGCGGCCGCCCCTCCCGCATCCGGTCCTCTCGCCGTGCGGTCGGAGTCGCGCTCGCCGCGGTGCTCGCCATCAGCTTGAGCGCGTGCGCTCCCGACGCGGTCAGCGACTCCTTCCTCAGCGGAGACAACACCGGCTACGTGGCCGCCGATGGCGCGATCGTCGAGATCCCTGTCACAGAGCGCGGTGAGCCCGTATCCTTCGGCGGCGTCACCGAGGACGGCGAGAAGTTCGACTCGGTCGACATCGCGGGCAAGGTCACTGTCGTGAACTTCTGGTACGCGGGCTGCGCTCCGTGCCGCCTCGAGGCGAAGGACCTCGAGACCGTCTGGCAGGAGCAGGGCGGTGACGGCGTCGCCTTCGTCGGCATCAACACCCGCGACCAGCCCGACACCGCCAAGGCGTTCTCGACGGAGTTCGGCGTGACGTACCCGAGCCTCATCGACGTCGACACCGCCGAGGCCAAGCTCGCCTTCGCCGAGGCCGTGCCGATCCAGGCGACCCCGACGACTCTCGTGCTCGACAAGCAGGGCCGTGTCGCCGCGAAGATCATCGGTCCGATCGACGGCACCTCCGTCCTCTCGACGCTCGTCAAGGACGCGCTGGCGGAGGACTCGTGAGCCCGGCGGGTGCGCCGTGAGCCCCGAAGTCATCATCAACTCGGGCGCACTCTGGTTGGCGATCCCCGTGGCGATGCTCGCGGGGCTCATCTCTTTCCTGTCGCCGTGCGTGCTTCCGCTCGTGCCTGGTTACCTCGGTTTCCTCGGGGGCGCCGTGTCGCCCCGCCCCGTGAGCGGTGCGCAGCAGGTCGCCCCGGGTCGCGGCCGACTCGTCCTCGGCGTGCTGCTGTTCATCCTCGGCTTCAGCGTCGTGTTCGTCGCCCTCACCGCACTCGGCGGCGCCGCGAACGTCTTCCTGATCCGCTGGGGCGACCTCGTCACCCGCATCCTGGGCGCCGTCGTGATCCTCATGGGACTCGTGTTCCTCGGCCTGTTCGGATTCGCCCAGCGCGAGCTCCGCCTCCATGTCGACTCGAAGTACGGCGTGATCGGCGCACCGCTGCTCGGCATCGCGTTGGGCATCGGGTGGGCGCCGTGCCTCGGCCCCACGCTCACGGCGATCTTCGCGCTCTCCTTCAATGCCGGAGATCCGGTGCGCGCCGGGTTCCTCGGTCTCGCGTACTCGCTGGGACTCGGCATCCCGTTCCTGCTCGTCGCCCTCGGGTTCGGCTGGGCGACCAAGACCATCGGCTTCCTGCGCCGGCACATCCGCGTCGTGAACATCATCGGCGGCGTGCTGCTGATCCTGCTCGGCGTGCTGATGGTGACCGGGCTGTGGACCGACATCATGTCCCGACTCCAGGCGGTGATGAGCAGTGTCTTCCTCCCGCTCTGACCAGAAGACGCCGCGACGGAAGGATTCCGTGAAGACCACGTCTCGCGACACCACCAGCGATCCGCTCCGCCCGTCCGACCACATCGACGGCGACGAGTCGATCACGCAGCCCCGCCTGGGATTCGTGGGCTGGCTGCGCTGGGGCTGGCGCCAGCTGACCTCGATGCGCACGGCGCTCATCCTGCTGCTCGTGCTGGCGATCGCCGCGATCCCCGGATCGATCTTCCCGCAGCGCATGGCCGACCCGAACGGCGTGACGCAGTGGCAGCGCGACAACCCCGATCTCTTCCCCATCCTCGATGGGCTGAAGATGTTCGACGTCTACCTCTCGCCGTGGTTCTCGGCGATCTACCTGCTGCTGTTCACGTCTCTGGTCGGCTGCGTGATCCCGCGCATCAAGCACCACGCGAAGGCGCTGCGCGCCCGGCCGCCTCGCACCCCGGCGCGTCTGAAGCGGCTCGCCGACTTCCGCACGGTCGAGCGCACCTCGACGGATGCCGCGGCCGACGCGTCCGCGACCGTCGACGTCGCGCAGAAGCAGCTCAAGGCCCTCGGCTACCGCGTCGAGCGCTACGACGACAAGCGGTCGTCATCGGTGTCGGCGGAGCGCGGGTACTGGCGCGAGACCGGCAACCTGCTCTTCCACCTCGCCCTGGTCGGCGTGCTCGTGACGATCGGCGTCGGCGGCGGTTTCGCTTACACGGGTCAGCGGGTGCTCGTCGAGGGGGAGACCTTCGCGAACACGCTGCTCGACTACGACTCGATGAACCGCGGGCGCTTCGTGAGCGACGGCGCCCTCGCGCCCTATTCGATGCGGCTCGACTCATTCGACGTGACCTATCAGCCATTCGGTGAAGCAGGCTCGGGACAGGCCGGTGACTTCTCAGCCAACATGACGGTGCTGGAGAACGATGACGAGCGCACGGGCGCCGTCAAGGTGAACGAGCCGCTCGCGGTCGCCGACGACAACGTCTTCCTGCTCGGCAACGGCTACGCGCCGACGATCACGGTGCGCGACGCCGACGGCGATGTCGTCTTCACGAACAGCACGCCGTTCCTGCCGCAGGACAACAACATGACCTCGCTCGGAGTCATCAAGATCCCCGACGGTCTGGCCGAGCAGATCGGCCTCGTCGGGTTCTTCTACCCGACCACCGGCGTGCTCGATACGGGCGCATTCTTCTCCGCCTATCCTGACCTCACGAACCCGACGCTCACCCTCGACGTGTACTCGGGCGACCTTGGCATCAACGAGGGCGTCCCCCGGTCGGTGTACGTGCTCGACACCGAGGGCATGACCAAGGTCACCGGCCGCGGCACTGATCTCGACTCGATCGAGCTCGCACCCGGCGAGACCGCCGACCTGCCGAACGGCCTGGGGACGGTCACGTTCGACGACGAGTCACCCGCCGGAGCGACGGACGCGTCGCAGTCGGTCAAGCGCTTCGCGTCGCTGCAGATCCACCGCGACGCCTCGGGGCCGTGGGTGCTCGGATTCGCGCTCCTCGCGCTCGGCGGCCTCATGCTGGCGCTGTTCGTGCCGCGCCGCCGCGTGTGGGTCAAGGCCACGCCGGTCGAGGGCGCCGTGTCGCTGGAGTACGCCGGGCTGGCGCGCGGCGAGGATCCGACGCTCGCATCCGCCGTCGACGATCTCGTCGCCGGGCACGCACGACTGCTCGACGCGGCGGGGGTCACGACGGCTGTTGCGGAGGCGGATGCCGAGGCAGAGGCGTCGCATGACGAGCAGCGCGTTCCGTCCCGCTCCGCCCGCGTGACGGCCGCCGGTGAATCAGGCACCTCTGCCGCGGACGCCGAACCCGACCGGCCCGCATCCGACACCCCGAAAGTAGACTGACACCATGCTCGATCTCGAAGTGATCTCTCCCGTCCTTCTATGGACGGCGATCGCGATCTATGCGGCGGCCTTCGTGGCCTATGCCTTCGACCTCGCGCGACGCTCGCAGCTCTCCGCCGACGCGGCGAGCGTGCGGGAGTTCGAGCTCGTGGGTGCCTCCGCCGCGACGCGGGGCGGAGCAGCCGCGAAGGGCGGCGCTGCGGCATCCGGGTCCGACCCTGCTCCGAAGCGATTCGTCATGGCGCGCATCGGGACCTCGCTCACGGTGCTCGCGTTCGTCTTCCACCTCGCTGCCACCCTCACCCGCGGCTTCGCCGCCGGACGTGTGCCGTGGGCGAACCTCTACGAGTTCGCGATGATGGGCACGCTGCTGATCGTCGCCGTCTTCCTCGTCGTGCTGACCCGCGTCGACCTGCGCTTCCTCGGCACGTTCATGACCGGTCTGGTCGTGATCCTGCTGGGGCTCGCCGCGACGAACTTCTACGTCGAGGTCTCGCCCCTCATGGACCCGCTGAAGAGCGTGTGGCTCGTCATCCACGTGTTCGTGGCCTCGCTGGGCACGGCGTTCTTCGCCCTGTCGTTCGCGCTCTCGGTGATCCAGCTGATGCAGTCGCGTCGCGAGCGTCTGATCTCGGAGGGTGCGGAGAAGACCGGCCCCGGATTCCTGCGTACCTTCCCCGGATCGGAGCGCCTCGAGAGCATGGCGTACCGGTTCACGATCATCGGCTTCATCCTCTGGACCTTCACCCTCATCGCCGGCTCGATCTGGGCGTACTACGCGTGGAGCCGCTTCTGGGGCTTCGACGTCAAGGAGACCTGGACGTTCGTGATCTGGGTGCTCTACGCCGGCTACATCCACGCCCGCGCGACCCGCGGCTGGCGGGGCAACCCCTCGGCATGGCTGTCGATCGTCGGCTTCTCGGCCGTGATCTTCAACTTCACGATCGTCAACGTCTTCTTCAAGGGCCTGCACGCCTACTCGGGCCTGAGCTGACCCGGGTTCTCGAGGGTCAGTCCCCGAGACGGATGACCTCGGCATACTCGGCTCCGCTGTCGTAGGAGACGAGTTCGATCTCGTCGATCGTCTCCGTCGGTCGGTCGGCCAACTCGCGCACGGACGCCGCCTCGAGGGCGTCCCACTCCCGCGGCTCGAGGGTCTTGCCGTAGAGGGCCGACAGGTGGAACGTCCACTCCTCGAGGCTCAACTCGCCGAGCCGTCGGAAGTCGGTGGCGTCCAGGGCCCGCGTCAGGCTCGCATACGCCGAGACGAGAGTCGCGCTGCGCGCGAGCCGCAGGATCAGGATCTGCCAGGGTGCGGGGAAGACGTCGACCGCCTCGACGGTGACATCGATCGGGGGTTGCACGGCCGCCCATTCCCGCACGAGCGAGGCGAGCTCCTCCCGCCGCTGCGGTTCGTAGAACCCGCGCAGGGTCACGTGCCCCGTATACGGATGACGAACGTCGGCGCGCTGCAGCGCGGCATCCTGCTCCCGCTCGTACAGCTCGGCCACGGGACCGCTCGGACGCAGCACGAGGTACTGCTGCCCGTCGAGCGAGGCGAGCTGCTCAGAGGTGTTCATGAACGGTCGTCGCATACCCCGAGCGTACGGATGAGTCGGGCCGGGTGACGTCATAGTGACGCGTGTGCGACCGACCGGATGACATATCGGTCGACGTCGTCGGTTTCCGCCACAGCCCCGGTCAGCGTCGCGATTCGAGCACCTCGTAGCAGCGGCGTAGCCGGTCGAGCCACCAGTCGCGTCGCTCCGGCGCAGCGGCGAGGCGTGTCAGCGCGGCGGGGTCGGCGACCGCGCGCTCCGCGGGGATGGCGCCGTCTGCGGGGCGGCGGTCGGCGACGTCGTCGAAGAACAGGGATGCTGTGCCGAGGCCGCAGTCGTAGTCGAGCGCGGGCAGGGCGGCGGCGAGCGCGGCGCCCTGCGACAGGCCGATCGCCGTATCCAGGGCACTGGAGACGACGACGGGGAGCCCCGCTGCCGTGATGATCTGCAGTGCGTGGGTGATGCCACCGAGCGGCTGGGCCTTGACGATGAGCAGATCGGCCGCCTCGGCGCGTGCGACCGCAAGCGGATCGGAGGACTTCCGCACGCTCTCGTCGGCCGCGACCGGAATGCCCATGTACTTCACACGCGTCCGCAGCTCGGCGAGCTCGGGCACCGTCGCGCAGGGCTGCTCGACGTACTCGAGGTCGAACTCCGCGAGAGCGTGCACGGCATGCTCGGCCTCGTCGACGTTCCACAGCCCGTTCGCATCGACGCGGATGCGGCCCTCCGGCCCCATGATCTCGCGCACCGCACGGACTCGGGCGACGTCGTCGGCGAGCGACTGGCCGGGTTCGGCGACCTTGACCTTGGCGGTCCGGCATCCGGCGAAGCGGGCGAGCACGTCGGGCACGTTCGCCGCGTCGACCGCAGGCACGGTCGCGTTCACGCGGATGCTGTCGCGCACCGCCGTGGGCTGGACCTGCCAGGCGAAGTCGATCGCCGCTGCGAGCCAGGTGGCCGCCTCCGCGTCGTCGTACTCGACGAAAGGCGAGAACTCCGCCCACCCCTGCGAACCCTCGAAGAGCAGCGCCTCGCGGGTGTCGACTCCGCGGAAGCGGGTGTGCATCGGAAGGGCGACGACCCGGGTGGAGTCGAGCAGGTCTGCGAGCGGCGGGATCATGTGCCCATTCTGCTGGGTCGCGGCCCGTAGCGAAGCGACCTCCGCGCGAGCCACCCCTCTTGATGCGAGCCACCCCCTTCAGGCGTGCCGCGAACGGGGTGGCTCGCGCACAGAGGGGTGTCTCGGCGCCGGGCGACTGCTGTCATCGGCGGACGAGACACATGCATGTGTGCTTGACGGTAGTGTGTGCCACACAGTACTGTATTCAACATGAACGAGACGCTCGACACCCACCTGCAGGAGTTGCGGCGCGGCACGGTCGTGCTGGCGTGTCTGCAGCTGCTGCGCGTCGCGGGGTACGGCTACGGCCTGCTCGAGCAGCTCGACGCCCGCGGGTTCGCCACCGACGCGAACACGCTCTACCCGCTGCTGCGTCGCCTCGAGAAGCAGGGGTACCTCACGAGCGAGTGGAACACCGACGAGGCCCGACCCCGCAAGTTCTACCGCACCTCGGAGGCCGGTATCCGGCTCGCCGACACCCTCACCGACGAATGGCGCGTGCTCACCGCGGCCATCGCCTCTCTCACCGCAGAGGAGAACTGACATGCCCAGTACCAGTACCGCCACTCTCACCGAGCGCTACATCAGCGCCACCGTCCGCAGCCTGCGCCCGGAGTCTCAGGACGACGTGCGCGCCGAGCTCGAAGCATCCATCGCCGATGCGATCGAGGCGAGACGCGAGCAGGGCGAGGATCTTCCCGACGCCGAGCGCGCCGTGCTCACCGATCTCGGCGACCCGGGCATCCTCGCGGCGGGCTATGCCGATCGTCCGCTCCACCTCATCGGACCCAAGTACTACCTGACGTGGTGGCGACTGCTCAAGATCCTGCTCTGGATCGTGCCGACGTTCGCGGCCATCGGCGTCGCCCTCGCGAAGATCCTCGAGTTCGCGGCCATCGGCGAGACGATCGGCGCAGTGGTGGTCGCGATCATCATGTCGATCGTGCACGTCGGCTTCTGGACCACGCTCGTCTTCGCGGTGCTGGAGCGCACAGCGACCGACACCGGGGCGACGTGGACCGTCGATCAGCTGCCGGAGCTCACCGATCAGGGCGCGGGGCGCAGCGAGGTCATCGGCTCGCTCATCTTCCTGGTGCTCGCGGCCGGGGCGATCCTGTGGGATGCGCTGCGGGGATTCGTCCGCGACGACGGCGTGCCGGTGCCGATCCTCAATCCCTCGCTCTGGCCGGTCGGCATGACGGTGCTTCTGGTTCTTCTGCTCGCCGAGGCGGCTCTGGCCGTCGTCATCTGGCGGCAGCGCCGGTGGACGGTCGCCGCGGCGGTCGTGAACACGATCCTCGCGGTGGCCTTCGTCGTCCCGGCGATGTATCTGCTCGTCTCGGGCGACCTGGTCAATCCTGGATTCCTGCAGTATCTCGCCGTGGAGCACGCGGCGGAGATGGCGCAGGCCGACGCGGGAGCGGCCGCGCAGGGCGGAGTGCTCCGCATCCTCTCCGTCATCCTCGGCGTAGTGATCGTCGGCAGCGGCCTGTGGGACATCGTCGACGGCTGGATAAAGGCGCTGCGCGCTCGCCGCTCGTGAGCGGGGGCGCGCGGGAATAGGCTGGATGCCGTGACCAGCGCATTCGTCTCCGACCTGTTCGACCCCGACGAATGGGTGCTCGCGCCCGGCGCCGAGGACTACACCGACATCACCGCCCACGTCACGCACGACGGCGGCGTCGCCCGCATCGCCTTCAACCGCCCCGAGGTGCGCAACGCGTTCCGTCCGCACACGGTCGACGAGCTGTATCGCGCGCTCGACATCGCCCGTCAGGACCCGCGGATCGGTGCCGTGCTGCTCACCGGCAACGGTCCGAGCCCGAAGGACGGCGGCTGGGCGTTCTGCTCGGGCGGCGACCAGCGCATCCGCGGACGGGACGGCTACAAGTACTCCGAGTCCGCGACCGAGGTGGCCGATCCCGCTCGCGCCGGGCGGCTGCACATCCTCGAGGTGCAGCGACTCATCCGGTTCATGCCGAAGGTCGTCATCGCGGTCGTCCCGGGGTGGGCGGCCGGCGGAGGGCACTCTCTGCACGTCGTCTGCGACCTCACGATCGCCTCGGCCGAGCAGGCGCGGTTCAAGCAGACGGATGCCGATGTCGGCAGCTTCGACGCCGGGTACGGCTCCGCCTACATGGCGCGACAGACCGGGCAGAAGTTCGCCCGGGAGGTGTTCTTCCTCGCCGAGGAGTACTCGGCGCAGCGGGCCTACGAGGCGGGCGCGGTGAACCGGGTCGTCCCACACGACGACCTCGAGCGCGAGGCACTGTCGATGGCCCGCACCGTGCTGACGAAGTCGCCCACCGCGATCCGCATGCTGAAGTTCGCGTTCAACGCGGTCGACGATGGCCTGGTCGGGCAGCAGGTCTTCGCCGGTGAGGCCACGCGTCTCGCCTACGGCACCGATGAGGCCGTCGAGGGCCGCGACTCGTTCCTCGAGAAGCGGGATGCCGACTGGTCGTCGTTCCCCTGGCACTACTGAGGCGCTGAGGGCACGGTCATGGTCGCGCTGATCCCGATGGATGCCGACGATCCGGCGCTGCTGCGCGACGCGCTCGTCCGGGCGATGGACGGCGGACCGGCGCTCGGATTCGGCATGCTCGCCGACGCGCCGGACTGGGTGCCGCAGGGTACCGCCGTCGTGATCGCGACGTCGGGGTCGAGCGGCGTCCCGAAGCGGGTCGCCCTGAGCGGGGAGGCGCTGCGGGCGAGCGCCGAGGCGACGGCCGTGCGTCTGGGCGCCGGACGCTGGCTGCTCGCGCTCCCCGCCGGCTACGTCGCCGGACTGCAGGTGCTCGTGCGGTCATACCTCGCGGGCACCGAGCCGGTCGCTCTGTCGGGCCGGTTCTCCCCGGAGTCCTTCGCGGAGGCCACGCTGTCGATGCTGCGTCCTGCGGCGGGAGGGGAGGTGCCCGAGCTGTACACCTCGCTCGTCCCGGTCCAGCTGTCGACCTTGCTCGATGCCGCCGCTGACGCCTCCGTTCTCGCGGCGCTCCGCGCGTACCGTGCGATCCTCGTGGGAGGCCAGGCGCTTCCGGAGCCGCTGCGGGAGCGTGCCGCCGACCTCGGCGTCCGGCTCGTGCGCACGTACGGCTCGACCGAGACGAGCGGTGGGTGCGTGTACGACGGCGTCCCGCTCGACGGCGCTCTCGTGCGCGCGGTCGACGGCGAACTGCGCATCGCCGGACCCATGCTCGCCGACGGCTACATCGGTGACGGCGCTCTGACGGCCAGGAACTTCGTGCGCGACGAGCACGGCATCCGCTGGTATCGCACCGGCGACCTCGGCCTCGTCGAGGACCGCGTGGTGCGGGTGCACGGGCGTGCGGACAACGTGATCGTGTCGGGTGGGATCAACGTCTCCCTCGATCGCGTCGAGCGGATCGTCCGCGGTGTGCCCGGTCTTGCCGGCGCGGTGGTCGTCGCGGTCGACGACGAGCGGTGGGGCGAGGCGTCGGTCATCGTCGCAGCGCGCGGCGAGGCGCTGCGGCGAAGCGAGGCCGAACAGCTCGCGCACGCCCGCGACGTCGTCGCCGACGAGCTCGGCAAGCACGCGCGACCGACCCGGCTGATCCTCGTCGACGAGTTGCAGGTGCTCGCTTCGGGTAAGCCCGACCGCGAAGCGATCCGCCGAGCGGTCGCCGAGCTGCGCTGAGCGCTGCGGCCTGCATCGGACCGTCACGCGCGCTCCTGACACACTGGAGCATGGCCACCTACACGCACGGGCATCACGAGTCCGTTCTCCGTTCGCACAACGTCCGCGACATCGCGAACTCCGCGGCGTATCTCCGCCCGCATCTGCACGACGGCGTCCGCCTGCTCGACGTGGGTGCGGGGCCGGGCAGCATCACGGTCGACTTCGCGACGGTCGTCGGGCATGTGACGGCGACCGAGATCGACGAGTCGGCACTGTCGCTTTCGAGAGAACTGGCCGCCGATCGAGGCCTCGGGAACCTCGACTTCTCCGTCGAAGACGTGCACCGTCTGAGCTTCGCGGACGACTCGTTCGACATCGTGCACGCGCACCAGGTGCTGCAGCACGTGGGCGACCCGGTGCAGGCGCTCCGCGAGATGCGCCGCGTCACGGCTCCCGGCGGCATCGTCGCCGCCCGAGACGCCGACTATGCAGGATTCCTGTCGTTCCCCGTGCTGCCGGAACTCGACCGCTGGCTCGACCTGTACCGTCGCGCGGCGCGAGCCAACGGAGGAGAGCCGGATGCCGGACGACGACTGCTCGCCTGGGCCCGCGCCGCCGGATTCGACGAGGTCGAGGCGACGGCATCCACCTGGTGCTACGCCACCCCCGAGCAGCGCGCGTGGTGGGGCGGGATGTGGGCCGATCGCATCCGCGAGTCCGCGCTCGCGCGGCAACTCGTCGCGTCGGGCATGGCCACGTCGGACGACCTCGAGCAGATCAGCGAGGCGTGGAAGCGCTGGGCCGCTGACAGCGACGGGTGGTATCTCGTTCCGCACGGCGAGATCATCGCGCGCGCCTGAGGGGGCGGGGATACATCTGCAGGCGGATGCCGTCGGCATCACGCCCCGCGTAGCGTTGAGGGGTGATCCGCCCGCTCTCGCGCACAGCGCTGACCCTCGACATCGTGGGCGCGGCGCTGCTGTTCCTCGTGTTCACGCCGATCTCGGTGGCCTTCTACGGCCCGGTGACGGGCAGCGTGGCGGTGCAGGGCGCGGCGGCCGCCGCCGTCGTCGGCGCCGGCCTGCTCATCTTCGGCGGTGTCGCGATCGGCCGTCTCTCTCCCGCGCTGGCGCTCATCGCGGCGTGGCTCGGTGCTGTGCTGCAGATGTTCGCGGGACTCGGCCCGCTGCCCATCGACGTCGGCATCCTGCTGGTGCTCTACGCGACCTCTGCCTGGGGGTCGCGCGCCGTGCTCTGGTGGGGCTTCGGATCCGCGTTGTTCGGCGGGTTCGTCGCGGCGACGTTCATGGTGATCGTCAACGGCGTCGCCTTCGGCTCCGGGAGCGGGTGGGACCAGATCACCGCCGGTTCGCTTCTCCTGGTGCTCTCGATCCTCGCTCTCGGGTTCGCCTGGGTCTGCGGTCTGCTGTGGCGCGTGGTGCTGCGCGCTCGCCGCACCCGCACGGCTCAGCTGCAGGCCGAGTCGCTCGCCGCCGAGGAGCAGGAGCGCGTGCGCATCGCGCGCGACATGCACGACATCGTCGCGCACTCGCTCGCGGTCGTCATCGCCCAGGCCGACGGAGCGCGGTACGCCGCCGCGGCGAAGCCCGAGATGGCCACGGAGGCGCTCGGGACCATCGCACAGACCGCCCGGGGAGCGCTCAGCGACGTGCGTCTGCTGCTCACGCAGCTGCGCCACCGGCAGGGCGACGGTCCGCAGCCGACGCTCGCCGACCTCGAGACGCTGTTCGCGCAGGTACGCCAGGCGGGCATCGAGCCGCGCATCACGGTCGACCCGACACCGCCCGGCGAGCCGCCGGGAGCGATCCAGCTCGCGGTCTACCGCATCCTGCAGGAAGCCCTGACGAACGCCATCCGACACGGCGACGGTGCCGTCGACGTGCACCTCGCCTGGCTGCCCGATCGGGTCGAGATCCAGGTGCGCAACACGGTCGGTTCCGGGTCGTCGCAGCCGAGCGGCGGGCACGGTGTGATCGGCATGCGCGAGCGGGCGCAGCTCGTGGGCGGTAGCCTTCAGGCGGAGCGGGAGGGCGCGCAGTTCGTCGTGCGCGCGACGCTCCCGATCGGAGAAGGTGCATGATCAGGGTCGTACTCGTCGATGACCAGGCGCTGTTCCGCGCCGGCATCCGGATGCTCATCGCCTCGCAGCCCGACCTCGACGTCGTCGGCGAAGCGGGCAACGGGCAGGAGGCCATCGAGCTCGTCCGCTCGGTGCGCCCGGATGTCGTGCTGATGGACATCAGGATGCCGGTCATGGACGGCCTCGCCGCCACCGCCGAGATCCTCGCGCAGCCTGATTCGCCGCGCATCGTCATGCTCACGACGTTCGATCTCGACGAAGCCGCGGCGCGCGCGATCCGACAGGGTGCCAGCGGCTTCCTGCTGAAGGATGCCGACCCCGAGTTCCTGCTCGCCGCGATCCGCACGGTGCACTCCGGGTCGAGCGTGATCGCGGCATCCGCGACGCGCGAGCTCTTCCAGCACTTCGCCGAGGCGCCCAAGCCCGTCCCCCCGCAGTTCGCTGCCCTGACCGACAGGGAGCAGGAGATCTTCGCCTTGGCCGCGCGCGGCTTGTCGAACTCCGAGATCGCGGCGCGCGAGTATCTCAGCGAGGCGACGGTGAAGACCCACATCAGCCGCATCCTGACCAAGCTGGCGCTGCGCGACCGGGTGCAGCTCGTCGTCTTCGCGTTCGAGCACGGCCTCGCCTGATCGCTCTATTGGCGCGCGCCACCCTTCTCCCTCGGCGCGAGCCACCCCTTACGGCGCGAGCCACCCGTCTGCGGACTGTCCAGAAAGGGGTGGGTCGCACAGAGAGGGGTGGCTCGGCTGAGAGGGGATCATCCTTGCGATGTACGAGGATGCGTCGCCGGGGCGACGTGCCGAGGACTGCCCCGGAAATAGCGTCGATGACATGGAGATCACGACCACCGACCTCGGGCTCGCAGCCCGCGTCCAGCACCTCACGAAGACGTATGGCTCGGGAGAGGGCACGGTCCGTGCCCTCGACGATGTCAGCGTCGGGATCCGCCGCGGTCAGTTCACCGCGATCATGGGTCCGTCCGGATCCGGCAAGTCGACGCTCATGCACATCATGGCCGGACTCGACACCCCGACCGACGGACGCGTCTGGATCGGCGACACCGACATCACCGGCCTCGGAGACCTCGACCTCACCGTCCTGCGCCGCCGTCGCGTCGGCTTCATCTTCCAGGCCTTCAATCTCGTCCCGACGCTCACGGCGATGGGGAACATCCTGCTGCCGTTCGAGCTCGACGGCCGCCGACCGAGCGCGATCGAGAAGGCGCGCATCGACGGGCTCGTCGAGACCCTCGGGCTCGGATCCCGACTGAACCACCGTCCGCATCAGCTGTCGGGCGGCCAGCAGCAGCGCGTCGCCATCGCTCGTGCTCTCGCCACCGCCCCCGACCTCGTCTTCGCCGACGAGCCCACCGGAAACCTGGACTCGCAGACGGGTCGCGAGGTGCTGCAGCTGCTCGCCGCCGCGAGCCGCGAGCACGGGCAGTCGATCGCGATGGTCACCCACGATGCGATCGCCGCGAGCTACGCCGATCGCGTGCTCTTCCTCGGCGACGGCCGCATCGTCGCCGACCATCCCCGTCAGAGCGCCGAGGAGATCTCGGCCTACATGCTCGCCGCCGAGGTGACGGCATGACCGCGGTGGCCACGCCGCTGACGAACACGATCGTCCCTGAGACGGCTGCCACGGCACCGCGCCTCGCCTGGCTCCGCGACCGCGGCATGGGCGCGAGCGTCCTCGTCGCCGCGCTTTCAGCCGGGTTCGGCGTCGTGCTCGTCGAGACGACGGCCTATCTCGGAGCGGTGCTGCAGGCCGACCCGTTCATCGGCGACAGCGAGAGTCTCGCTCTCGTCGTCGGCATCCTCTCCGTCCTGCTCACGGGGGTCGCGATGTACGTCGCGGCGATCGTCACCGCCAACACGTTCTCAACGATCATCGCGGGACGAACGCGCCAGATCGCCCTCATGCGTCTGATCGGCGCCTCGGCGCGATCTCAGCGCACGGAGGTCGGGAGGCAGGGGCTCATCGTCGGCGTGATCGGCGCGCTGCTCGGCCTCGCCGCGGGCATCGGGCTCGCCGCCGTGGGCGTGCAGATCGGATCGGAGCTGATCGGCACCTCGCCCGAGAGCTTCACGCTCGCCCAACCGTTCGTCGCGCTTCCGGTCGTCGGCGTCGCGCTCACCACCTGGGCCGCGGCGTGGGCAGGTTCGCGCCGCGTGCTGACCGTCACCCCGCTGCAGGCGATCGGCGGGTCGGTCGAGCGCACGCACGATGAGGTCTCGCGTCCCAGCCGCCACGTCGGCGCATGGATCCTGCTCGTCACGGGGGCCATCCTGCTCGCGGCCGGCGTCGGTCTCGGGCTGCTGCACCCGTTGGGCGTCGTCGTGGCGTTCTTCGGCGGAGTCCTGTCGTTCACGGGGCTCGCGACCGGGTCCGTCCTGTTCATGCCGCCCGTGCTGCGACTGGTCGGCCGGATGTTCGGGTCGAGCGCCACAGCGCGGCTCGCAGCCGAGAACGCGCTCCGTTACCCCGAGCGGTCCTCGCGCATGACGATCGGCGTGGTCATGGGGGTCACGCTCGTCACGTTGTTCGCCGTCGCCCTGGAATCGGTCAAGCAGATGATGATCGGCCAGTCGGGCGGTGAGGTGCCGCCGGAGTTCTTCGCCCCCTACGACGCGTTCGCCGGCGTCATGATGGTGCTCGTCGCGGTGTCGGCGGTGATCGCCGCAGTGGGTCTCGTCAACCTGCTGACGATCGGCGTCGTGCAGCGGCGCCGTGAGCTGGGGCTGCTGCGGTCGATCGGGCTGTCGAACCGCCAGGTGCGCCGCATGGTGCTGCTCGAGGCGACGCACATCACGGTCGCCGCGACCCTCACCGGCCTGGTGCTGGGTGTGGTCTACGGCTGGATCGCCGCACAGTCGCTGCTCGGCTCCGTGCCGACCTACCCCGACTTCGCTCCGGCCGGGCTCGTCGCACCGCACGTGCCGTGGCTCCCGGTCGTCATCATCGTCGTCGCGACGGCGGTGCTGACCCTCGTCGCGGCAGCCGCGCCGACCAGGCTCGCGACGCGGGTCGCCCCGGTCGAGGCGCTCGCCGCCGACTGAGCGTCATCTTCCGTCACCCTCGTCCCCGACGCGGCGCGAGGGTGACGTCGCGCTCTAGGCTGGACGGATGCCGACTCCCTTCGACCAGTCCACGTATCAGGTGCGCCTCGATTGGGGCGTCGAGGGACTCGGCCGGCTGGCCCCGGCCGACGTCGTCGTGGTGGTCGACGTGCTGCGCTTCTCGTCGACGGTGGCGGATGCCGTCGCCGCCGGCGCGACCGTGTCGCTCGCCGACGCGGGGGAGTGGTCGCGCAACGGCGCGGCTGTGGCCGCTGCAGCGGAAAGGGCGACGGTCCTCCTCGGCAGTGTGCGCAACGCGGGTGCCGTCGCGCGGGCGATCGCCGTCGAGCAGGAGCGACGGCAGGCCCGCACTTCGGTCGCCGTGATCGCGGCGGGCGAGCTCGACAGCACGGGAGGACTCCGCTTCGCCGTGGAGGACCACCTCGGTGCGGGTGCGGTCATCGCCGCCCTCACCGATCTGGGCATCGACCACACCGCCCCGGATGCCGCGGTCGCGGCCGAAGGGTTCCGAGCCCTTCGCCGCGCGCTGCGCCACATGCTCAGCGCGAGCGGTTCGGCACGGGAGATCGCGGTCGGCGTACCCGCCACCGACCGCATGACGGCTGCGGGATTGAGGCCGACCACCGCGACGGAGGCTGCCGAGCTCGACGCGATCGACGCGGTCCCGGTGCTGCGCGACGGGGTGTTCCTCGCCTTCGCGTGAGTCTCGCGAGCGATCCGCCGACCTGGTCGTAGGGTCGTGGCATGAGGTTCGTCCCCGCCTTCGTCCTCGACGCCGTCTTCGTGCTCGTCTTCGCCGTGATCGGGCGAGCGTCTCACCAGGAGGATGCCGCGGGCTTCCTCGTCACGGCCTGGCCGTTCCTCGTGGCCCTGCTGCTCGGGCATCTCACGGCGGCACTGCTGCCGGGTCGCCCGCGGCGGCCGTGGTCACTGGCGTGGGGCGCGGTCGTGTGGGTCGTGACTGTTGTGGGCGGCGTGCTTCTGCGCGTCGTCTCCGGCGATACGGCACAGGTCGCGTTCATCATCGTCGCGACACTGGTCCTCGGGGTGCTGCTGGTCGGGTGGCGCGCTGTGGCAGCGCTGCTCCGACGTCGGTCGAGTGCGCGGGCGGCCCATGCTCCCGCCGGTGACGACGATTCGCTCGACGGCGCGACCGAGCACACGGATTCTGCGTCGGACGAGGACACCGGTGCATCACAGCCGGCGGCGTCGGACGATGGCCCCGCGGAGCACGATCGCGATCCTCGTCGCGACTGAGCGCTCTCCGCAGACTGGCTCTGGCGGGCTCAGCGAGACATCTGCGCCGCGAGCCGGGTGTCGGCGGTGATCTCGCGACGGGTCCAGGCGAAGAGGTGCCGCGCGTCGAAGGTGCGTGAGCAGCGGGCGCACGACGTCGCGCGCGATGGCCGCCGGTGGCGGTACGTCACGTGTCCGGCCGGGCATCGGCCGACCCACGGAGCGAGCTCGACGGCGGTCTCGCCGTGGTGAGTCGTGCCGCCGACGTAGCCGAGGTCGCGCGCCACCCGCTTCCACACCGGTCCGTGCGCGGCGGCGTGCCCGGCGAGCGCATGGGCGACCTCGTGCAGCAGCACCTGATGGATCTCGTCGTCGTCGAACCGGGCAGCCAGATACCGCGACACCGTGATGCGCTTCTTCGAGTAGTCGCACTGGCCCGCGCGGCGCTTCGCGTGGTCGAACCCGAACGACCAGCTGTCGTCGAGGTGCATCGAGATGAGTGCTTCGCCCCAGACGCGCACCCGCTCAAGTTCCGCCATGCGCTCAGGCTAAGCCATGCCGCCGACATCGCGGCGGCATCCACACGGACGCCGCCGCGCGGCATCCGTCCGTCGAGACGTCGAGCAGGGTCAGCCCGCGAGCAGTTCCGATGAGCGACGGCGCTCGGCCGCCTCGATCGCGAGCAGCACGGTCTCGAGCTCGCGGTCGTCGGCACCGGCCTCGCGACGCAGGAAGAGCGACTGCTTGAAGCTCTCCCGCGCCGTGTCGTAGTCGCCGGCCTCGTAGGCGTTGCGGCCGTGGTGGTGGTACGCGAACGCCGCGATCGACAGCCACCGCTGACCCTCCGCCTCGGTCGCGCATGTCGCCAGCTCCTGCTCGGCAGCGGCGTGGGCTCGGCGATGCTGCAGCACGGTCGCGTGCAGCACGCGCGCGCGGAGCACGTCCTTCCGCGTGCCGGCCATACGGGCCTGGCGCACGGTCTCGTCGGCGACGGCGAGCGCATCGTCGAGGCGGTTCAGCACCTTCAACAGCCACACCCGCTCCAGCAGAGCGGGCAGGCTGCGCTGGTCCGAGATCTCCTCCAGGCGTGCCGCGCATTCATCGAGATCGACCAGTTCGCGAAGACTCTCGTGGTCGTATCCACGGATGAAACTCATTGCTCTCCTCTCGCAGCATCCCCCGACCAGTGTGCCCTCCGTCGGAGCCCCAGCCGGGGCGGCACGCCCCGAGTCGCCGCATCCGATCGATCGGTCGATGCTCAGCGCAGGAAGAGCGAGGCGTCCGGACGCGGCGAGGCCACGGCATCCGCGTCCGTCACGACGCGCGCGCCCTGGATGAACGACGACACCTCAGCGCCCTGCGCGATCTTCGCCGGGTGCGGTCCTGCTGCCAGCATGCGCGGCAGCCATTCCGTCGGCAGGGGGGAGGCGGATGCCGCGATGACGAGGTTGCCGAAACGGCGACCCTTCAGCACCTGGGTGTCGGCGAGGATGCCGATCTCGGGCAGCACCTCGGCGATCGTGGCGACCTGCCTGCGCGCGAACGCGAGACCGGGGCCGTCGGCGACGTTCACGAGCAGCACACCGGTGGGCGCGAGCAGGGCACGCAGCTCGCGGTAGAACTCGACGCTCGTGAGGTGGGCCGGAGTCTGCGCGCCCGAGTAGACGTCCGAGACGACGAGGTCGCACGACCCCTGCAGTGCGGCGGGCAGGCGGCCGATACCCTCCCTGGCGTCGCCGATGCGCACCCGGACCGCGGCATCGCGGGGCAGCGGAAGATGCTCCTTCACGAGAGCGGCGAGCGGT
Source organism: Microbacterium hydrocarbonoxydans (assembly GCF_023715885.1). GTDB lineage: Bacteria > Actinomycetota > Actinomycetes > Actinomycetales > Microbacteriaceae > Microbacterium > Microbacterium hydrocarbonoxydans_C. The sequence goes on from NZ_JAMBOY010000007.1 coordinate 136,690, forward strand.
GCCTCCCATTCGATGACCTGCTGCCTGGAGCCCGGCCGGGTGGCCGCCACATAGCGGGGGATGGTGAGCGCGCCCGCCCCGAGATGCAGCGCGGTGAGAGGTCCCTCGGGCAGCTGGTCGATCACCGCGCCCATCCGCACGATGTACTCGAAGTGCAGGTGCGTGGGGTCGTCGAGATCGACGTGCGACTGCGGGGTGTCGTCGACGATGAGCTCGAAGCCGCTCGTGAAGTCGGACGGGATGATGCGGGCGATGCCGCCGTGGTCGAGGCGGGTCTGCGGATGCTCGGTGTCGCGCGCTCTCGTCCTGCCCATGCTCCGAGACTACGCGCTCGTTCGCGTCGGTCAGCGGGACTGGTTGCCCACCGAGCACGTCTCCTGGTCGACGCTCTGCCCGGAGATCTCGGGAGGGAGCGTCGCACGCGGAGCCTCGGTGGGCGCGGCTGTGGCCGGCGCTTCCTCGGTCGGCGCCGGCTCCGTCGGCTCGACGAGTTCGACGCTCTGATTCGTCGCCACGTCGCCCGACAGCGAGACCGGCTCGCCCGCCGCGAGAGCCGCCCACAGGGGCTCTGCCGCCCGCTCGTCCGGCACGACTTTGATGCCCGGGTTGTCGGGGTCGTCGAGATTGGGGTACTGCACGAACACGAAGTCCGAGAACCGCACGTCCTTGAGCGCGAGGGCGAGCTGACTGAGCGTCAGCGGGTTGTTCAGCGACTGGCTCGGAACGATGTTGTCGGCGACGGTGTTCGCGAGCCGCAGCACGGTCGACGGATCGGTGAGCGTCTCGGCGCTGAGGATCTTCTTCGCCAGTCGCGACATGTACTGCTGCTGATTGGAGATGCGGGCGAGGTCGCTCTCGTCGCCGACGCCGTGGCGGGTGCGTATGAACGCGAGAGCGTCCGCGCCCGAGACCGTGTGGGTGCCGACGGGGAGGTCGATGCCGGCCTGAGGGTCGCGGATTCCGTCGCCCGCGACGCATACCTCGACGCCGCCGATCGCGTCGGTGATCTCGATCACGCCGTCGAAGCTGATCTTCGCGGCGAACTCGATCGGAATGCCGCTGAGGTCGGTGATGGTCTTCGCGATGCACGAGATGCCGGCGTGGTCGAACAGCGAGTTCATCGGCGCCTTCGACATCGACGAGGCGGTCGAGCCGTCGTCTCGCGTGCACTCGGGGACGCGCACCATCAGGTCGCGCGGAAACGACACCACGGTGACGTTTCGGGGTGCGGCCGACACGTGCACGAGGAGATTGACGTCGTTGCGGATGCCGTCGTCGGCCTCCTCGCACCGCTCGCCGAGGAGCTGGGTGGTGATCTCGCCGCACTCGTCCGTCCCGACGACGAGGATGTTGAACGCCTTGTCGTCCGGATAGGCGCCCAGTGCCGGCGGAGCGGCGTCGCCGCCGTCCTCGAGGGCGACGGCGCCGTCGCCGGTGCGGTTGAGGAGGTCGGCCGCGACGAAGCCGCCGATGGCGATGGCCGATACCAGAAGCACGCTGAGCGAGATGCCCAGGATCTTCAGGAAGGATGAGAGAGCCGTGGGCGTCGGCAGGGTCGCGTGGCGTGCGACGGTCGATCTTCTCGTGTCATCCAGGGCGCCTGACATGCGGCAGAGCCTACTCGGCGAGCCTGACGAAGAGCGATGTTACGGGTGCATGACGTTTCCGAGAGGAACTTGCAGGGAATTAGTTAGTCGTGAATACTTTTTCCTACGTGGTAGGCAGCACCCGAGCCCGCCAGGACGTTCAAAGAGGAGATCCCTGATGCATAAGCGCATCCTTCCGGTCGTGGCGCTCGGCGCTGTGGCCACCCTGGGCCTGGCGGCCTGCGCCGGCGGAGCCGGTGACGACAACGGCGGAGCGGTCGACGGCGAGGGCCAGGAGCTCACCGTCTGGATCATGAAGGGCACCAACCCCGACTCCAGCGCCTTCTACGACGAGGTCTCCAAGGCTTTCGAGGACGAGACCGGTGCGACCGTCACCATCGAGGAGATCCAGTGGGCGGACGCCCACGACCGGTTCGTGACCTCGATCGCCGGCGGCACCACCCCCGACATCGCCGAGACCGGCACCACCTGGACCGCGGAGTTCGCCGACGCCGGTGCTCTCGAGCCGCTCGACGAGTACGTCGACGCCGAGAAGGGCCTGCGCGACGACCTCGTGGAGGGCCTCGCGGTCGCCGGCACCTACGACGACGAGCTGTACGGCATGCCCTGGTACGCCGGCGTCCGTTCGCTCGTCTACCGCACCGACGTGTTCGAGGAGCTCGGTCTCGAGGCTCCGAAGACGTGGGACGACATCGTCGCCGCCGGTGAGGCCATCAAGGCCGCCAAGCCCGACATGCTCCCGTTCCCCGTTCCGGGTGACGCCGAGTTCCAGGTCTACCCCTGGGTCTGGGGCGCCGGTGGCGAGGTCGCCACGCAGGACGGCGGCGAGTGGACCAGCGAGCTCGACAGCAAGGAGTCCCAGGCCGGAATCGAGTTCTACACCGGACTCGCGACCGAGCACGGCTTCTCCTCGGCGGGTGCCACCACCTGGAAGGAGACCGACCTCCGCGACGCCTTCACGCAGGGCAATGTCGCGATGATGCTCTCCGGCTCGTGGACCCCCAAGGCCCTCATCGAGGCCGCCCCCGACCTCGACGGCAAGATCGGCGCCGCCGTGATCCCCGGTGAGGACGGCGGCATCGCTCCGTCCGTGCTCGGCGGATCGCACCTCTCGGTGTTCAACACGACGAAGAACGCCGATCTCGCGTGGCAGTTCGTCAAGCTCATGACCACGGGCGAGTTCGCCGAGAAGTGGGCGGACGAGACCGGTTACTTCCCCGGCGTGCAGTCGGCGATGGAAGAGGCCCTCGCCTCGACCGACCCGCTCGTCGCTCCGTTCGCGGAGCAGATGGTCGAGGGAGGCGCTTCCGTGCCGGTGACGCCGAACTTCGGTGCCGTCCAGGCCAAGAAGACCACCAACGCCATGATCCAGGCCATTCTCAGCGGGCAGAAGGACGTCGCCACGGCGACGAAGGATGCCGCTGCGGAGATGACCGAGCTGCTCAACCAGTAAGACAGTTAGGCAATATCACCCCATGTCGATGGTGCACGCGCCACTGCCGGTCGCGGAGGCGGAGTCCAGCTCCGCCCCCGTGGCCGGCGGCCGGCCGAAGAAGCGAGGCCTCTCGCTGATCACGGCTCGCCCCTGGCTCCTTCTCGCTCCCGGGCTGATCATCCTCGCGGTGCTCATGCTCTGGCCGCTCGTCCAGGTGGTCATCTACTCACTGCAGGACTACGGTCTGCGTGAGATCAACACGGGGGAGAGCAACTGGATCGGCCTCGGGAACTACGTCGAGGCGCTCACCAACCCGACGCTCTGGACGGTGGTGCTGCCGAACACCGTCGGCTTCGCAGCCGTCGCCGTTTTCGTCACGGTCGCCGTCGGCACGCTCGTGGCCCTGCTGCTCGCTCGCCTCGGCCCGGTGTGGCGCACCATCGTCTCCAGCTGCATCATGGTCGCGTGGGCGATGCCCGCCGTGACCGGCACGTATGTCTGGACCTTCATCTTCGACGCCGACCGCGGCATCTTCAACACCGTGCTGCAGAACCTCGGCCTCATCGACGGGGCTGTGAACTGGTTCACGAACCAGTGGTCGTTCTACGGCATCGTGCTCCTCAACGTCGTGCACCACGGCTTCCCGTTCGTGGCGATCACGGTGCTCGCCGGCCTCCTCGGCGTCTCCAAGGAGATGCTCGAGGCTGCGGCGCTGGACGGCGCGAACGCCTGGACGCGCTTCTGGAAGATCATCTTCCCGACTCTCAAGCCCGTCTTCTCGGTCGTCATCATCCTGTCGACGATCTGGGACTTCAAGGTCTTCGCGCAGGTCTACCTCATGCCCGGCGGAGGCGGGGGCAACAGGCAGGTCCTCAACCTCGGCGTCTGGTCGTACGTGGAGTCCTTCGGGCAGAACCGCTACGGCTTCGGCGCGGCGCTCGCCGTGCTGCTCACGCTCGTGCTGATCGGCATCACGATCGTCTACATCCGATCCCTCATGAAGGAGGACGAGCTGTGAACCCGCGCCCCAGGCTCCGCTCGCGCATCGGCGTCGGGATCGGCGTCGCCGCCGTCCTGATCTTCACTCTGTTCCCCGTCTACTGGATGGTCTCCAGCGCCTTCGACAAGAAGGCGTCGTCGGGAGGTCAGTCGCTGCTGCCGCAGGAGTTCAGCTTCGACAACTTCGCCTTCGTCCTGACCGAGGGCGGCTTCGGCACCTACCTCCGCAACTCGGCGATCGTGGCGCTCGTGACCGTGCTCGTGAGCGCGCTCGTGTGTCTGCTCGCCGCCGTCGCGGTCGCGCGGTTCAAGTTCAAGTTCCGCACGACGATCCTCATGATGATCCTCGTGGTGCAGATGGTGCCGCTCGAGGCGCTCGTGATCCCCCTCTTCCTGCAGGTCAAGAGCCTCGGGCTGCTCAACAGCATCCTGGGTCTGATGGTCGTCTACGTCGCGCTCTCGCTGGCCTTCGGTATCTGGATGCTGCGCGGCTTCGTCGCCGCGGTGCCCGTCGAGCTCGAGGAGGCCGCGTACATCGACGGCGCGAGCTGGTGGCGCATGTTCCGCTCGATTCTGCTGCCGCTCGTGATGCCGGGCCTCGTCGCGACCAGCATCTTCAGCTTCATCACCGCGTGGAACGAGTTCATCTTCGCGATGACGATCCTCGGCGCGCAGACCGACCAGTACACGGTGTCGATCGGTCTCAAGTCGTTCTTCGGCCTGTACGCCAACGACTGGGGCAGCATCATGGCCGCGTCGACCATCATCACGGTGCCGGTCATGATCTTCTTCGTCATCGTGCAGCGCCGTCTGTCGGCAGGCATGGTCGCGGGAGCGGTGAAGGGATGACCGACGAACTCGAGCGCCTCGCGAACGGCGTGCTCTGGCCCGGATTCTTCGGAACAGAGGCGCCGGAGTGGCTGCTCGCCGAGCTGCGCGACGGCCTCGCCGGAGTCGTGTACTTCGGACAGAACGTCGGCGACGGGCTCTCCGGGCTGAGCGATGCGATCCTCGCGGCGAATCCTGCGGCGCTGATCGGCATCGACGAGGAGGGCGGCAGCGTCACCCGTCTCGAGTCGGCGACCGGGTCGACCCTGCCTGGAGCCGCCCAGCTCGGTCGCGTCGACGACGTCGAGGCGACGAGGGCGACCGGTGCGGAGCTCGCCAGGCGGGTCACCGCGATCGGCGGCAACGTCGTGCTCGGTCCCGTGGCCGACGTCAACACCGATCCGCGCAACCCGGTGATCGGCGTTCGTTCGTTCGGCAGCGACGAGGCGCTCGTCTCGCGGCACGTCGTGGCCGAGGTCGACGGCATCCAGTCCGCAGGCGCGGCCGCGTGCGTCAAGCACTTCCCGGGCCACGGCGACACGCACCTCGATTCGCACCACTCGCTCCCCGAGATCTCCCTCGACATCGAGGAGTTCGAGCGCGTGCACCTCGCTCCGTTCCGCGCCGCGATCGAAGCCGGCGTCGACAGCATCATGACCGCGCACATCGTGGTTCCCGCGTGGGGCGCCGAACCGGCCACGCTCAATCCGCGGGTGCTCGGGATGCTGCGCGACTGGGGCTTCGAGGGCGTCATCGTCACCGACGCCCTCGACATGGCCGCCATCCGCGAGACCGTGGGGCTCGGCGGGGGAGCGGCCCGTGCCCTCGCGGCCGGCGCCGACCTGCTCTGCATCGGCAACCCCACCAACCCAGGAGACGCCGCGGCATCCGACCAGGACGAGCGCGACTTCCACGCGGCTCGCGACGGCATCGTCGCCGCAGTGCGCGACGGGTCGCTGTCTCACGAGCGCGTCGAAGAGGCCGCCCGACGGGTGGCTCGCCTCGCACAGACGCTGCAGGCGAGGGATGCCGCGCCGCACCCCTCAGTGCCCTTCGATGCGGTCGGCATCGTCGGCAGGGCCGTCACGGGCGCCGAGGGCGAGGCGGAGGCGCTGTCCGTCGTCGACGCACGGCGGCGATCCTCCCTCGCGGTCGACAGTGCGGCCGGCTACGTCGCGGCCGCGTTGGCCGGCGGCGGCCACCGGGTGCGGCTGGACGTCGCCCGGACCTCCGTCGAGGAGCAGGATGCCGCTCTGGACGCGGCCGTCTCCGCGGACGGGCGGACCGTGCTTCTCATCGACAGGCCCGACGCCGACCGCGCCCAGCGCGAGCTCGTCGAGAGGGCTGCGCGGCGGGACCGGGATGCGGTCGTCGTGAACGTCGGGCTCACGCCGGAGGCGGCGCTTCCGCTCCCGGTCGTCGAGGTCGGAGCAGCGAGCCGGGTCGGCGCCGAGGTGGCGCGGGCACGTCTGAGCACCGCATCCGCTCCGCCGGTTTCGTCATCGGAGGGCGCAGAACGCCCCGTCTGAGGCAGGATGGCACCGTGGACGCTGACGTTCTCGCGCTGGTGCGCCGATCCGTTCCCCGACTGAGTGCTGCCGAGGCACGGGTCGCGGAGACGATACTCGGCGACCCCACGCTCGTCGTCGACCTCGCCATCAACGACCTCGCGCGGCTCTGCAGCACCTCGCTGTCGACCGTCGCGCGGTTCGCGCAGTCGCTGGGCTTCAGCGGCTACCGCGAACTGCGCGTCGCGGTCGCCCGCACCGTGACGCTCGCGCAGGCGCAGCAGGCGCGGTTCGGCCTCGACACGACCGCGATCGACCGCGACGACGAGCCGGCCGCGATCGCCGCCAAGCTCGCCGCACAGGAGATCGACGCGATCGAGAAGACGGCGCGCGGACTCGATGCCGCGGCCCTCGACCGGGCGGCTCTGGCCATCGTGGGCGCCCGGCACATCGAGGTCCTCGGCCAAGCGTCGTCTTCGCTCACCGCCCAGGACCTTCAGCAGAAGCTCTCCCGCATCGGCTGTTCGGCCGCGCACTCGTCCGACCCTCACCTGTCGCTCACGGCGGCCTCGATCCGCACCGCCGACGACGTCGTCGTCGCGATCTCGCACGGAGGAGAGACGCAGGAGGTCGTTCGGGGCGTCGAGGTCGCCAGGGATGCGGGGGCTCTCACCGTCGCCATCACGAGCGTCTCGGACTCGTCGCTGGCCATCGCCGCCGACGTCGTGCTGCTCACCCACGCGCAGGAGTCGCCGTTCCGCATGGCGGCGATGTCGAGCCGCATCGCACAGCTCGCGCTGGTGGACATCCTGTTCGTGCGGGTCGTGCAGCACCGAGGCGAGCCGGTCGTAATCCCGCTGCAGCTCACGCACGAGGCCGCCGCGCCCCGACGCCGCGCCTCCGGTCGCTGAGTCCTCATTCGCGGTCAGTCGATACCCGATTGAGATGAATCGGTGATTGGCATCCGTGGATCCGCTGGGTAGCTTCGAAGGAATCACCGTGAGCCGGGGCGAACACTCCCCGATCGCGCAACGCAGCGCCCCACAGGGAAGGTCATTCTTCACATGCACCACTCGATCACACGCCGGCGAGGCCTCATCGCCGTCTCCGGAGCAGCGCTCGCGGCGCTGGTCCTCTCAGGATGCGTCGCCAGTCAGCGCGACGACGGCGACGGCGGAGCATCCGGCGACGTCGACGGCACGTTCGTCTTCGCGGCGTCGTCCGACCCGGCGAGCCTCGACCCCGCGTTCGCGCAGGACGGTGAGACCTTCCGCGTCTCCCGCCAGATCTTCGAGGGACTCGTCGGCACCGAGCCCGGCACGGCCGACCCCGCTCCGCTCCTCGCGGAGAAGTGGGAGTCGTCGGAAGACGGCATGAGCCACACGTTCACCCTCAAGGAGGACGTGACCTTCCACGACGGCACACCCTTCAACGCCGAGGCGGTGTGCGCGAACTTCGACCGCTGGTACAACTGGACCGGTCTCGCCGCCTCCGAGGCGCTGGGGTACTACTACAACAAGCTCTTCAAGGGCTACGCGTCCGATCCGACGAACGCCGTCTACAAGTCGTGCACGCCCGACGGCGACTACTCGGTCACGATCGACCTCAACAAGCCGTTCGCCGGCTTCGTCGCCTCTCTCTCGCTCCCCGCGTTCGGCATGCAGAGCCCCTCCGCGATGTCGGAGTTCGGCGCCGACGACGTGAGCGGCACCGCCGAGGCGCCCGTGCTGTCCGAGTACGCCATGGGTCACCCGGTCGGCACCGGCCCCTACCAGTTCGAGGAGTGGGCTCCGGGCGAGCAGGTCACGCTCAAGGCCTACGGCGACTACTGGGGCGAGGCGGGCCAGGTCGACGAGATCATCTTCCGCACCATCGACGACCCGACGGCCCGCCGTCAGGCTCTCGAGTCCGGCTCGATCGACGGCTACGACCTCGTCGGCCCCGCCGACACGAAAGCCCTCGAGGACGACGGCTTCACGATGGTCTCGCGCCCGCCGTTCACGATCCTCTACCTGGCGTTCAACCAGGCGATCCCGGAGCTTCAGGACCCCAAGGTCCGTGAGGCGCTGTCGTACGCGATCGACAAGGACGCCCTGATCAGCCAGGTGCTCCCGGAGGGCACCGAGAAGGCGATCGAGTTCGTGCCCGACACCGTCAACGGCTACAACGCCGACGTCACGACCTATGACTACGACCCCGAGAAGGCGAAGCAGCTGCTCGCCGAGGCCGGCTACAGCGAGGCGAACCCCCTGTCGCTCGACTTCAACTACCCGGTCAACGTCTCGCGTCCGTACATGCCGGACCCCGAGCAGATCTTCACGGTGCTGTCGTCGCAGCTCTCCGAGGTCGGCGTGCAGACCACGCCCGTCTCGGAGGAGTGGGTCGAGTACCTCGACCGCACCACAGGCACGTCCGACCACGGCATCCACCTGCTCGGCTGGACCGGCGACTACAACGACACCGACAACTTCGTCGGCGTGTTCTTCGGTCAGCAGAGCTCGGAGTGGGGTTTCGACAACCCCGAGCTGTTCCAGAAGCTCACCGAGGCGCGCGGCGTCGCCAACCTCGACGAGCAGACGGCGCTGTACGAGGACATCAACGAGATGGTGGCGCAGTTCATCCCGGGTGTGCCGCTCGCGCACCCGGCGCCCACGCTCGCGTTCGACCCGCGCGTCGAGAGCTACCCGGCCAGCCCGGTGAACGACGAGGTCTTCACGGACATCGTCCTCACCAAGTAACGGCCACCGGCCTGACGACCGGCCGTCGAGCGAGCAGCCCTCGCTCGGCGGCCGGATCGTCGGCCGATGATAGGAGTTCTCGTGCTGCGCACCATCGGCAGGCGACTGCTGTTCCTCATCCCCACCCTGATCGGCCTCAGCATCCTGCTGTTCGCCTGGGTGAGGGCCCTGCCCGGCGGCCCGGCCGTCGCGCTTCTCGGCGAGAAGGCGACCCCCGAGGCCATCGAGCGAGTCAACAAGCTCTACGGATTCGACAGACCGATCCTCGAGCAGTACTTCGTCTGGGTCTCCCGCCTCTTGCAGGGAGACTTCGGGACGTCGATCCAGACGAACCGGCCCGTGATGGAGGAGTTCTTCCGGCGGTTCCCCGCGACGATCGAGCTGAGCGTCACGGCTCTCATCTTCGCGGTGGGTGTCGGCATCCCGCTCGGGTACTGGGCCGCCCGCCGGCACGGCAAGTTCACCGACCACGCCTCGGTCGTGCTGAGCCTCGTCGGCATCACCATCCCGGTGTTCTTCCTCGCCTTCATCCTCAAGTACGTGTTCGCGGTGCAGCTCGGCTGGCTGCCGTCCGACGGCCGGCAGGATCCGCGCATCGACGCGACCCACGTCACCGGGTTCTACGTGTGGGACGGCATCATCACCGGCGAGTTCGACGCATCGTGGGACGCCATCCTGCATCTGATCCTCCCCGCGCTCGCGCTGGGGACCATCCCGCTCGCGATCATCGTCCGCATCACGAGGGCCAGCGTGCTCGAGGTGCAGAACGCCGACTTCGTGCGCACCGGCCGCGCGAAGGGCGTCGGGTCGACGACCCTGCGCAACCGGTTCATCCTCCGCAACGCGATGCTGCCGGTCATCACGACGATCGGTCTCCAGACCGGTCTTCTGATCTCGGGGGCCGTGCTCACCGAGACCGTGTTCGCCTTCCCGGGTATCGGCTCGTTCCTGGCGAGAGCGATCTTCACGAGGGACTTCCCGGTGCTGCAGGGGTTCATCATCTTCATCGCCATCGCGTACGCCCTCATCAACCTGGCGGTCGACGTGTCGTACAGCCTGATCGATCCGAGAGTGCGGGTGCAGTGATGACCGGCGTGACCCACCCGAACACCCACCGAGAGGAGGCGGTGTCGTGAGCATCTCACTCCCGCCCGCCCAGGGCCCCTCGGCCGCCGGCGGCGAGGTCGTCGACACCGTCGCGGTGGCCCAGGCCGGCATCAAGGAAGGCCCCGGCGGCTTCTGGCGCGACGTCTTCCGTCGCCTGCGTCGCAACCCGACGGCGTGGATCGGAGCAGCCATCGTGCTGGCTTTCGTCCTCGTCGCGGCTCTCGCGCCCGTCTTGGCGCCCTACCCCGAGACGGCACTGCCCGGCGCGAAGAACATCACCCCGACGTACATCCCCGGGCCGGGCGAACTGCCGGGGTTCCCGCTCGGGCTCGACCGCTTCGGCGGCGACGTGCTGTCGAAGCTCATCTGGGGTGCTCAGGCCTCGCTGCTCGTCGGCGTGGTCTCGACCGCGCTGGGTCTCGTCGGCGGAATGCTGCTCGGACTCATCGCAGGCACGTTCGGCGGCTGGGTCGACACGGTCATCATGCGCGTCGTCGACATCATCCTGTCGGTGCCGAACCTGCTGCTCGCGGTGTCGATCGCGGCGATCCTCGGACAGACGCCGTTCGCGGTCATGATCGCGATCGGAGCCTCTCAGGTGCCGATCTTCGCCCGCCTGCTGCGCGCCTCGATGCTGCAGCAGCGGTCGAGCGACTACGTGCTCTCGGCGCAGACCCTGGGTCTCGGCCGAGGCCGCATCACGATGTCGCACGTGCTGCCCAACGCGATCGGCCCGGTGATCGTGCAGGGAACCCTGACGCTCGCGACCGCCGTGATCGACGCCGCCGCCCTGTCGTTCCTCGGACTCGGCGGCGGACGCCCCGAGACGGCCGAGTGGGGACGCATGCTGACCTACGCGCAGGACGAGCTGGCGATCGCGCCGTGGCTGGCCTTCCTCCCCGGTATCTGCATCGCGGTCACCGCGCTCGGCTTCACCCTGTTCGGTGAGGCGCTGCGCGAGGCCATGGACCCGAGGACGAGGGCGCGATGAACGACGAAGGCGTCATGGAACGGAACAAGGAGAATCGGATGCCGAGCGCTCCGCTGCTGTCGGTCGAAGGCCTCGCCGTCGACTTCGCCACCATGGACGGCGTCGTGCACGCGGTGGAGGGGGTGGACCTCGAGATCGCGCCCGGCGAGACCGTCGCGATCGTCGGCGAGTCGGGATCGGGCAAGTCGACGACCGCCATGGCGATCATCGGCCTGCTCGCGGGCGGAGGCCGCGTGGCCGCCGGCAGCATCCGTCTCGACGGCCGCGAGATCGCGCACGCCTCGGAGAACGAGCTGCGCACGATCAGGGGTCGCGATATCGGCATGGTCCCGCAGGACCCGATGTCGAACCTCAACCCGGTCGCGAAGATCGGCACGCAGGTCGCCGAGACGCTGCTCGCGCACGGCCTCGCCACCCGGCAGAACGTGCAGGAGAAGGTGGTCGAGGCGCTGAGCGCCGCCGGTCTGCCCGACCCCGAGCGCCGGGCCAAGCAGTACCCGCACGAGTTCTCGGGCGGTATGCGGCAGCGAGCACTCATCGCGATCGGCCTGGCCTGCAAGCCGCGTCTGCTCATCGCCGACGAGCCGACGAGCGCGCTCGACGTCACCGTGCAGCAGACGATCCTCGACCAGATCGGCGCGATGACGCGCGAGCTCGGCACCGCCGTGCTGCTCATCACGCACGACCTGGGCCTCGCGGCGGAGCGCGCGGAGCGCGTCGTCGTGATGCACCGCGGTCGCGTGGTGGAGCAGGGGCCGGCCAGGCAGATCCTCGAGGCTCCGCAGCATCCGTACACACAGTCGCTCGTGAAGGCGGCGCCGTCCGTCGCCGCCGCACGGCTGCGCCCGGAGGCGTTCGAGGTCGCCGACCGTTCGGAGATCGATCGGTCGTTGAGCGAGGAGCGCAGCGACGAGACGAAACGCGGCCCCGCCGACAACATCGTCGAGATCGAGAACCTCACCAAGGTGTATCCGGTGCGCGGGCAGAAGGACGACTTCGTCGCGGTGAACGACGTGTCGCTCGCGATCCCGCGCGGCGAGACGGTGGCGATCGTGGGGGAGTCGGGGTCGGGCAAGACCACGACCGCGCGGATGCTGCTGAAGATCATCGAGCCGACCAGCGGTCTCATCCGCTTCGAGGGCAAGGACGTGTCGTCGCTCAGCAGGGCGGAGACGAAGGACTTCCGCCAGCGGGTGCAGCCGATCTTCCAGGATCCGTACTCGAGCCTGAACCCGATGTTCACGATCGAGCGACTCATCTCCGAGCCGCTGGACTTCTATCGGCGGGGGAGCGGAGCGGATCGCCGCAAGCGCGTGCGGCAGTTGCTCGACGACGTGGCGCTGCCGCAGTCGATGCTCACGCGCTACCCGTCAGAGCTGTCCGGCGGGCAGCGCCAGCGCGTCGCGGTCGCCAGGGCGCTCGCCCTGTCACCCGACCTCATCGTGTGCGACGAGCCGGTGTCGGCTCTCGACGTGCTGGTGCAGGACCAGATCCTCACGCTGCTCGGCGACCTGCAGCGCGAGTACGGCCTGAGCTACCTGTTCATCTCGCACGACCTCGCGGTGGTCCGCCTGATCAGCGACTACGTGTGCGTGATGAAGGACGGGGTGCTCGTGGAGGCCGCCTCCTCGGAAGAGATCTTCACGAACCCTCGGGACCCGTACACCCGGCGTCTGCTCGCCTCGATCCCGGGGAACGAGCTGAACATCGCCTCCTGACGACTGGATCCTGACCGGTTCCGGATGCTTTTACCGCAGCATCCGGAATTGGTCAAGGATTGAGCTTGCCATGTCGCACAATCGCGTCTATAGTTGGTAGTTGCGCTCGCTTCTCCGTGCCCTCATATGGTGGTCGGCATCCGTTGAGCTTCTGAGCGCGCAACTCCACCTGACGACAAAGGAATCGAGAAGCCCTGCGGGGCTCACGGAGGTTATTCCCTTGGCTGCTGCTCGCAACGCATCCACATCCACCACCACCAAGAACGGACGCGGAGCATCCCGCCTCTCGTTCGCCAAGATCTCCGACACGCTGACGGTCCCCGACCTTCTCGCCCTGCAGACCGAGTCCTTCGGTTGGCTCGTCGGCAACGACGCCTGGAAGGCGCGTGTCGAAGAGGCCAAGCAGGCCGGTCGCACCGACGTCAACGAGGTCTCCGGACTCGGCGAGATCTTCGAGGAGATCTCCCCGATCGAGGACCTCGGCGAGACGATGCAGCTCTCGTTCACGAACCCGTACCTCGAGCCCGAGAAGTACTCGATCGAGGAGTGCAAGGAGCGCGGCAAGACCTACGCCGCCCCGCTGTACGTCGAGGCCGAGTTCATGAACCACCTCACCGGTGAGATCAAGACTCAGACGGTCTTCATGGGCGACTTCCCGCTGCAGACCGACAAGGGCACGTTCATCATCAACGGCTCCGAGCGCGTCGTCGTGTCGCAGCTCGTGCGCTCGCCCGGTGTCTACTTCGACAAGACCCCCGACAAGACGTCCGATAAGGACATCGTGTCGGCGCGCGTGATCCCGAGCCGCGGTGCATGGCTCGAGTTCGAGATCGACAAGCGCGATCAGGTCGGCGTCCGCATCGACCGCAAGCGCAAGCAGTCGGTCACCGTCTTCCTCAAGGCCCTGGGCATGTCGAGCGAGGAGATCCTCGCCGAGTTCGCCGGCTTCCCCTCGATCGAGGAGACCCTGGCGAAGGACACCATCGTCACCAAGGAAGACGCGCTGCGCGACATCTACCGCAAGCTGCGTCCGGGCGAGCAGGTGGCCGCCGAGGCCGCTCGCGCGCTCCTCGACAACTTCTACTTCAACCCGAAGCGCTACGACCTGGCGAAGGTCGGCCGGTACAAGATCAACCACAAGCTCGGTCTCGACGCCCCGCTCACCGACTCGGTGCTCACGGTCGAAGACATCGTCGCGACGATCAAGTACCTGGTCCGCATCCACGCCGGTGTCGAGTCGTTCGACGGCATCCGCTCGGGCAAGCAGGCCGAGATCCGCATCGCGACCGACGACATCGACAACTTCGGCAACCGTCGCATCCGCGCGGTCGGCGAGCTGATCCAGAACCAGGTCCGCACCGGTCTGTCCCGCATGGAGCGCGTCGTCCGCGAGCGCATGACCACGCAGGACATCGAGGCGATCACGCCGCAGACCCTGATCAACGTGCGCCCCGTCGTCGCCGCGATCAAGGAGTTCTTCGGAACCTCTCAGCTGTCGCAGTTCATGGACCAGAACAACCCGCTCGCGGGTCTGACCAACAAGCGCCGTCTCTCGGCTCTCGGCCCCGGTGGTCTGAGCCGTGACCGCGCCGGCGTCGAGGTCCGTGACGTCCACCCCTCGCACTACGGCCGCATGTGCCCGATCGAGACCCCGGAAGGCCCGAACATCGGTCTGATCGGCGCTCTCGCGACCTTCGCGCGCATCAACTCGTTCGGCTTCATCGAGACGCCGTACCGCAAGGTCGTCGACGGTGTCGTCACCGAGCAGATCGACTACCTCACGGCATCCGAGGAGGTCGACTTCAACATCGCGCAGGCCAACGCGCCGCTCGATGCGAAGGGTCGCTTCCGCGAGAGCCACGTGCTCGCACGCCCCAAGGGCGGCAGCGGTGAGGTCGACCTCTTCCTGCCGGAGGAGATCGGCTACATCGACGTCTCGCCGCGCCAGATGGTGTCGGTCGCGACCTCGCTCGTGCCGTTCCTCGAGCACGACGACGCGCAGCGCGCGCTCATGGGCGCCAACATGCAGCGTCAGGCCGTGCCGCTGCTGCGCAGCGACTCGCCGCTCGTCGGAACCGGTATGGAGGGCTACACCGCCATCGACGCCGGTGACGTGATCACCGCCGAGAAGGCCGGTGTCGTCTCCGAGGTCTCCGCCGACCGCGTCGTCGTCATGCTCGACGAGGGCGGCACGCAGGAGTACCACCTGCGCAAGTTCGACCGCTCGAACCAGGGCACGTCGTACAACCAGAAGGTCGTCGTCAGCGCCGGTGAGCGCGTCGAGGTCGGAGAGGTCATCGCCGATGGCCCCGCCACCGAGAACGGCGAGCTGGCCCTCGGCAAGAACCTCCTCGTCGCGTTCATGACGTGGGAGGGCTACAACTTCGAGGACGCCATCATCCTCAGCCAGGATCTGGTGAAGGACGACACCCTCTCCTCGATCCACATCGAGGAGTACGAGGTCGACGCCCGCGACACGAAGCTCGGCAAGGAGGAGATCACCCGTGACCTCCCCAACGTCAGCCCCGAGCTCCTGAAGGACCTCGACGAGCGCGGCATCATCCGCATCGGCGCCGAGGTCCGCCCCGGCGACATCCTCGTCGGCAAGGTCACGCCGAAGGGCGAGACCGAGCTGTCGGCCGAGGAGCGCCTGCTCCGCGCGATCTTCAACGAGAAGAGCCGCGAGGTCCGTGACACCTCCCTGAAGGTGCCCCACGGTGAGCAGGGCACGATCATCGCCGTCAAGGAGTTCAACGCCGAGGACGGCGACGACGAGCTCGGCTCCGGCGTGAACCGCCGCGTCGTGGTCTACATCGCCCAGAAGCGCAAGATCACCGAGGGTGACAAGCTCGCCGGCCGTCACGGCAACAAGGGTGTCATCGCGAAGATCCTGCCGATCGAGGACATGCCGTTCCTCGCCGACGGAACCCCGGTCGACATCGTCCTCAACCCGCTCGGCATCCCCGGTCGAATGAACTTCGGCCAGGTCCTCGAGACCCACCTCGGGTGGATCGCGAAGCAGGGCTGGAAGGTCGAGGGCACCCCCGAGTGGGCCGTCAAGCTGCCCGAGCAGGCGCTCGAGGCGGCACCGGGCACCAAGGTCGCCACCCCGGTGTTCGACGGTGCGAGCGAGGAGGAGATCTCCGGTCTCCTCGACTCGACGCTCCCGACGCGCGACGGTGTGCGCCTGATCGACTCGAGCGGAAAGACGCAGCTGTTCGACGGTCGCTCCGGCGAGCCGTTCCCCGCGCCGATCTCGGTGGGCTACATGTACATCCTGAAGCTGCACCACCTGGTCGACGACAAGATCCACGCGCGTTCGACCGGCCCGTACTCGATGATCACCCAGCAGCCGCTCGGTGGTAAGGCGCAGTTCGGTGGTCAGCGCTTCGGTGAGATGGAGGTGTGGGCCCTCGAGGCCTACGGTGCGGCATACGCGCTCCAGGAGCTCCTCACGATCAAGTCCGACGACATCCTCGGCCGCGTCAAGGTGTACGAGGCGATCGTCAAGGGCGAGAACATCCAGGAGCCCGGCATCCCCGAGTCCTTCAAGGTGCTCATGAAGGAGATGCAGTCGCTCTGCCTGAACGTCGAGGTCCTCTCGGCCGACGGCACGGCTGTCAACCTCCGCGACACCGACGACGAGGCCTTCCGCGCAGCGGAAGAGCTCGGAATCAACATCTCCAGCCGCTTCGAGGCCGCCTCGATCGACGAGATCTAAACGCCTCGACGGGCTCAGCGCCGCATCGCCGCTGAGCCCGCCGAAGCCCGATTTCTCAAAAGAATTCCGACACAGGAGAACTAGTGCTCGACGCAACAACCTTCGATGAGCTTCGCATCGGCCTGGCCACCGCTGACCACATCCGCGCGTGGTCGTACGGCGAGGTCAAGAAGCCTGAGACCATCAACTACCGCACCCTGAAGCCGGAGAAGGACGGCCTCTTCGGGGAGCAGATCTTCGGCCCCTCCCGCGACTGGGAGTGCGCCTGTGGAAAGTACAAGCGCGTCCGCTTCAAGGGCATCGTCTGCGAGCGCTGCGGCGTGGAGGTCACCAAGTCCTCCGTCCGTCGTGAGCGCATGGGCCACATCGAGCTCGCCGCACCCGTCACCCACATCTGGTACTTCAAGGGCGTGCCCTCGCGCCTCGGCTACCTGCTCGACATGGCGCCGAAGGACCTCGAGAAGGTCATCTACTTCGCCGCCTACATGGTCATCTCGGTCGACGAGGAAGCTCGTCACCGCGACCTGGGCACGCAGGAGAACAACATCCGTCTCGAGCTGAAGACGCTCGGCGACCGCCGCGACTCGAAGATCGCGGAGCGTCTGGCCAAGCTGGAGGAGGAGCTCGCCGCTCTCGAGGCGGAGGGTGCCAAGGCCGACCAGAAGAAGAAGGTCAAGGACGCCGCCGAGAAGGAGATGTCGCTCATCCGCAAGGGTGCCGACGAGGCGATCGCCAAGCTCGAGCGCGTGTGGGAGGACTTCCGCACGCTCGAGGTCGGCGCACTCCGCCCCGAGGACGACGTCTTCCACGAGCTGCAGGACCGCTTCGGTCAGTACTTCGAGGCCTACATGGGCGCGGAGTCGATCCAGCGTCGTCTGCAGTCGTTCGACCTGGCCGCCGAGGCGGAGAGCCTGCACCTGCAGATCTCCGAGGGCAAGGGCCAGCGCAAGATCCGTGCGATCAAGCGCCTCAAGGTCGTCAACTCGTTCCTGGAGACCGGCATGAGCCCGGCCGCTATGGTCCTCGACGTCGTGCCGGTGATCCCGCCGGAGCTGCGCCCGATGGTGCAGCTCGACGGTGGCCGCTTCGCGACCTCCGACCTGAACGACCTCTACCGTCGTGTGATCAACCGCAACAACCGTCTTCGTCGTCTGATCGACCTCGGCGCTCCCGAGATCATCGTCAACAACGAGAAGCGGATGCTGCAGGAGGCCGTCGACGCGCTGTTCGACAACGGCCGCCGCGGTCGTCCCGTCACCGGTACCGGCAACCGCGCCCTGAAGTCCCTCAGCGACATGCTGAAGGGCAAGCAGGGTCGCTTCCGTCAGAACCTGCTCGGCAAGCGCGTCGACTACTCTGGCCGTTCGGTCATCGTCGTCGGCCCGCAGCTGAAGCTGCACCAGTGCGGTCTGCCCAAGCAGATGGCTCTCGAGCTCTTCAAGCCGTTCGTCATCAAGCGTCTGATCGACCTCGGTCACTCGCAGAACATCAAGGCTGCGAAGCGCGCCGTCGAGCGCACCCGTCCCGAGGTCTGGGACGTGCTCGAGGAGATCATCCGCGAGCGCCCCGTGCTGCTGAACCGTGCGCCCACGCTGCACCGCCTCGGCATCCAGGCGTTCGAGCCGCAGCTCGTCGAGGGCAAGGCCATCCAGCTGCACCCGCTCGTCTGCGCGGCGTTCAACGCCGACTTCGACGGTGACCAGATGGCCGTGCACCTGCCGCTGTCGGTCGAGGCTCAGGCCGAGGCCCGCGTGCTGATGCTCGCGTCGAACAACATCCTGAAGCCGTCCGACGGCCGCCCGGTCACCCTGCCTTCGCAGGACATGATCATCGGTCTGCACCACCTGACCACGGTCAAGGAGGGCGCAGCCGGTGAGGGTCGCGCGTTCGGCTCCGTGGGCGAGGCGCAGCTGGCGTACGACGAGGGCACGCTCGACCTGCAGGCGAAGGTCCGCATCCGCATCCCGGGTCTGGCCTTCCTTGAGGGCGAGGCTCCCGAGGGCTACGAGAAGCACGGTCTGGTCGACGCGTCGCTCGGTCAGGCGATCTTCAACGACGCGCTGCCGAAGGGCTACCCCTTCGTCCGCGAGCAGGCCGACAAGGGCAAGCTGTCGCAGATCGTCAACAAGCTGGCCGAGGAGTACCCCAAGGTCGAGACGGCGGCGACGCTGGACCGCATCAAGGACGCCGGTTTCTACTGGGCCACGCGCTCGGGTGTGACCGTCGCGCTCAGCGACATCCTCACCCCGCCGAACAAGGCGGAGATCGTCGCCGGCTACGAGAAGCAGGCCGCGAAGGTCCAGTCGCAGTACGAGAAGGGCCTCACGACCGACGCCGAGCGTCGTCAGGAGCTCATCAAGATCTGGACCGAGGCGACCGACGAGGTCCAGGCTGCGATGAAGGCGCACTTCCCGCAGGACAACACCATCAACCGCATGGTGTCGTCGGGTGCTCGTGGTAACTGGCTGCAGATCCGGAACATCGCCGGTATGCGCGGTCTCGTGAACAACCCCAAGGGTGAGATCATCCCCCGTCCGATCATCTCCTCGTACCGCGAGGGTCTGTCGGTGGCGGAGTACTTCATCGCGACGCACGGTACCCGTAAGGGTCTCGCCGACACCGCTCTGCGTACCGCCGACTCGGGTTACCTGACCCGTCGTCTGGTGGACGTCTCGCAGGACGTCATCATCCGCGAAGAGGACTGCGGCACGTCGAAGGGCCTCGAGCTCCCGATCGCCGCTCCGAACGCCGCGGGCGAGCTGGTGCGCGACGCGAACGTCGAGAACTCGGTGTTCGCCCGTACCCTGGCGTCCGACGTCGTCGACAGCAAGGGCGAGGTCCTCGCCGCTGCCGGTGACGACGTGGGCGACGTGCTCATCGACAAGCTGGTCGCCGCCGGTGTCGAGACCATCAAGGTCCGCTCGGTCCTGACCTGCGACTCCGCCGTGGGTGTCTGCGCGCAGTGCTACGGCCGTTCGCTGGCGACGGGCAAGACCGTCGACATCGGCGAGGCCGTCGGCATCATCGCGGCCCAGTCGATCGGTGAGCCCGGTACCCAGCTGACGATGCGTACGTTCCACACCGGTGGTTCGGCATCGGCGGATGACATCACCCAGGGTCTGCCGCGTGTGCAGGAGCTCTTCGAGGCCCGTACCCCCAAGGGTGCGTCGCCGATCGCCGAGGCCGACGGCCGCATCACGATCGACGAGACCGACAAGGCCAAGAAGGTCATCCTGACGCCCGACAACGGCGACGAGCCCGTCGTCTACCCGGTGCTGAAGCGTGCGACCCTCCTCGTCGAGGACGGCCAGCACGTCACGGTCGGTCAGCCCCTGCAGGTCGGCACGCTCGACCCCAAGGAGGTCATGCGCGTCATGGGTGCCCGCGAGGTGCAGCGTTACCTCGTCGGCGGCGTCCAGGGCGTCTACCGCTCGCAGGGTGTGCCGATCCACGACAAGCACATCGAGGTCATCGTCCGCCAGATGCTCCGCAAGGTCACCGTCGTCGATCACGCCGACACGACCCTGCTGCCGGGTGAGATGGTCGACCTCAAGCGCTACCAGTCGATCAACCGCGAGGCCGTGGCAGAGGGCAAGCGCCCCGCGTCGGGTCGTCCGGAGCTGATGGGTATCACGAAGGCGTCGCTCGCGACCGAGTCGTGGCTGTCGGCCGCGTCCTTCCAGGAGACGACCCGCGTGCTCACGC
The DNA here is from genome assembly GCF_023715885.1 of Microbacterium hydrocarbonoxydans. Classification (GTDB taxonomy): domain Bacteria; phylum Actinomycetota; class Actinomycetes; order Actinomycetales; family Microbacteriaceae; genus Microbacterium; species Microbacterium hydrocarbonoxydans_C. The sequence goes on from NZ_JAMBOY010000007.1 coordinate 157,047, forward strand.
AGGCCGCCATGGAGGGCAAGCGCGACCCGCTGGTCGGTCTCAAGGAGAACGTCATCATCGGAAAGCTCATCCCCGCCGGAACCGGTCTCTCGAAGTACCGCGACGTCACGGTCGAGGCCACCGAGGAGGCCAAGAGCGAGCGCTACCCGAACCGGATCTTCGCATCCGACGGGGCGTACGCCGACGGCGACTTCGGCTACGTCGACTTCGACGCGTTCTCGACGGACGACATCACCCCCGGTACCTACAACTGAGGTACTGAGTGACTGAGAAGGCCCCGGGCATCAGCCCGGGGCCTTCTTCGTGCGTGCGGCGCGTCAGTCGAAGAGGTGCGCGATGATGCTCGAGGTGTAGCCGGTCGGCGCGAGGTTCGAGTACCGGGTGTCGATGAGGATGTCGTCGCGCCAGAACAGCGTCCGACCGTCGGTCACGGGGTACTGCTCGTTCTGCCAGGTCTTCTCGCAGCGCGTGCCGCCGTCGGGGGTGAAGCACGAGAAGCCCTCGTTCGCGACGAGTGCGTTGAGCATGTCTAGGGCCGGGCCACGGTTCATGCGCGAGATGGTGGTGACGAGACCGCTGGTGTCGGCACGCGGGTCGCGCCAAATGCAGGTGAGGGTGCCGTCTTCGCCGACACCGGACGGGCCGAACGCGGCGTCGTTCAACGGCGTCTCGCCGAGCTGCGAGAGGACGTCCTCGGAGAGGATCGCGCGGCAGTCGGTCGGCAGTTCGACGGCGTCGGCCGTGGGCGTCGGGGTGGGTGTGGGGGAGGCGGTCTCGTCGGGTGAGGCGCTGGATGCCGAGGGCGAGGGTTTCGCGTCGGACCCGGCGGGCGTGTCCGCTCCGCAGCCGGTGACGGCGACGAGGAGCACCAGGGCAGCCGCACCGGCGGCGAGTCGTCCGTTCATGCGCTCACCGTACCGCCCCGGGTCTCGGGCGGCAGGCGGACATGCCGCCGCACGGGGCGGGTGGTGACCGGTAGTGTCGGCGGAATGAGCACTGATTCCTCCGCGTCCGTCGTCGTGATCGGCGATGCTCTCATCGACGAGATCCACGATGCCGGTGGCGTCCGCGAACTGGTCGGCGGCGCCGCCCTGAACGTGGCCGTCGGTCTGCGGCGGTTGGGCGTGCCGACGACGCTGATCGCCATGGTGGGCGACGACGAGGCGGGCGCGCACATCCGCGAGTACCTCAGCGATCACGACGTGCGTCTGATCGAGAGCGAGGCGCCCCTCGGTTCGTCGCGCGCGATCGTGCAACGGGCCGCCAACGGCGAGCCCGTGTACCTGTTCAACGAGGCGGCGCAGCGGCGCAGCATCCGATATTCCGACGAGGCGCGCACCGCGATCGCCGATGCCGCGCTCGTCGCGGTGAGCTGCTTCCCCTTCGACGTGCCGGCCGAGGTGGACGCACTGGTGGATGCCGTCGCCGGCGCGCGGCTCGCGATCGATCCGAACCCGCGGTCGGGGATGCTCAGTGACCGGACGGAGTTCGTGCGCGGCTTCGAGCGGGTTGCCGCGGATGCCGAGATCGTGAAGGTCGGCGGTGACGACGCGGCGCTGCTCTACGACGGCGACCTCGACGCGCTGCGCGAGCGCCTGCGGGGGTTCGGCATCAGCGCGGTGCTCGCCACGGCCGGTGCCGACGGCGCAACGCTGGAGTCGCATGCCGGGGCCGTGCACGCACCGATCTCGTCGCTCCCGGGGCGCGTCGTCGACACCGTCGGTGCCGGCGACGCGACGCTCGCCGCCGTGGCGGCCGGGCTGGTCGACGGGACCCCGACCGACCGAAAGGGCTGGCTCGCCCTGCTCGAGCGCGCGATGGATGTCGCCGCGGCGACCGTCCGTGCCGAGGGTGGTCTGCTGCGTACGCCGGAGTCGCTGCGCGAGGGGGAGAAGGGCGTGCACGGCAGCTGACCACTCGATTTCTCCGGCCCGCCGCATCCGGGTATGATTATGACTCGTGCCCCCGGTTGGCTGTCGAAGTCGGACGGGCGCGCAACGGCGAGTTACCCAAGCGGCCAAAGGGATCTGACTGTAAATCAGACTGCACTGCATTCGGGGGTTCGAATCCCTCACTCGCCACCGATGTGTTGAGTCGCGACATAGGCGACGTGTGAGTCGCGACATAGGCGACTAGTTGGAGGAAGAGCTCGGCCATCGGCCGGGCTCTTTCTGCGTGTTGCGCCAGTAGGTTTTGGTGGGGTCGATGGTGT
>NZ_JAMBOY010000008.1 GCF_023715885.1 Microbacterium hydrocarbonoxydans
CACGGCTTTGATCAGGATCTCGTACTTGGCCACCGTTCACGATGTCCTGAGACATCCCCGCGACACCAGATGAACTGTTCACGATGTCCCGAGACACCCGTTCACGATGTCCTGAAACCAGACACCCTCGTCTCCGCAGAGAATCCCTCGCTTCGGCGGGGGATTTCTGCGTTTTCGGGCTGTGAAATCCCCGGCCCCGAAAACAGCGATCCCCCTCACGGTTCGGGCCGTGAGGGGGATGCGGTATCTCGCTGTGTATGGGGGGCGAGCGGACGCTGTCCTGACATGGGATCCCCATCCCGCGTCGCCGATCCCCAGAACGGCCGGAAGCATTCGCTCCGTCGTTGGAGACGTTTCACCTTCCCATGCATCCGCATGGGGTTGCGCAATCTTTGTTCGCATCCACCAATCGAACGTCTAGCCGCGGCACTACTTGTGTCTAACCTCTACTAGCCAAAGGTCTAGGGTGCGGCTGTACTATCGACCAGCAGCCGCGACCTCCGCGCTCAGCTCCGCGGCCAGTCGCTGGTCAGGTACGCCTCGACGGCGCGATGCCGAAACGTGTACGGCTTGCCCCGGTCGATGATCCCGCGCACGGTGTCCAAGCGCTGCGCCGTCGGCCCGACCTCGGTCACCTTCGAGAAACCCATCGCCTCTGCGATGCGCGTAGCTGTGCGCTCGCTCGTGGGAAGGCCGGCCATCGCCTGCAGGAGCTGTCGCTCGCGCGGGGGAAGTCGCTCGAGTATTCGCTCGACATGCGCGGTGGCCTCGCGCTGTGCGCCGCGCCACCCCTGTCGGACCTGCGCCGCCGTGATGGTGGAAGAAGTGCCGGCGTACCATGCCTGCTCCCCGGCGAGTTGGAACAGGAACGGCTCACCGCGGCAGAGGTCGACGATCGCGGCGGCGGCGCCGGGCTCCATCCGCACTCGGCCCGCACTGCCCCCCGCATCGGCGACCTGCCATCCATCGAGCACGAACTCCTGCAGTGCTTCCGCGAGATCCTCGTCGTCGATCGCGGAGAGGGTGGTCGTCTTGAAGCGACGCGCGAAGGTCGCGCCCTTGCGTGCACCTGCCATGTCTTCGAAGTCGGGGAGACCCGTCAGGTAGACCGCGATCGGCAGCGAGCGACTGACTCGAGCACCGCCCGGCACCTCGACCTCGATCTCGTGGGACAAGGCGTCGCCGAGAGCGATGAGCAACTGGGAGAGCGCCTTCTCGTCGGTGATGTTCTGCACCTCGTCGATATGGATGAGTGCCACCACCCGTCCGTTCGCGACTGCCGCGGTCCCGACTTCCACAAGCAGTTCCGTCAACGCCGCGTACGGCTCGCGGCCGTCCGCCCCACGGAGGGTGAGCGAGATGCCGGAGACCGCGACGGCCTGCACGCGGGCGATCGCGTCGTTGATCCGCTTCTCCCGGGCGGAGGGGAGTCCGGCAGCGTTCGCGAGACCGAGCACCGCCTCGGCGACGAGCTTGAGCGGGTCGGCACCCGCCGGGATGCGGAGCTGCGGGGTGGCCCAGTCGCCGGCGCGAGCGGAATCTTGGGCGATGCGTCGCACGAGGCTCGACTTGCCCAGCCCGGGTTCACCGAGAATCGTCCGGCCGCGTTCCGGGAGTCCTGCTAGTCGGCGAGGCCGCACGACGTCGCGCCAGTCACTCAGCTGCTCGGTGCGGCCGGCCCAGACCTCCGGAATCGTGTCGGAGCCGGGACTGAAGGGATTGTCGAGAGCAGTGCGCACGGCGATAACATTATCAGCGATCGACCACCTTGATAAGGTTATCAGGCCGGGTGCCCAGAACCTCTCACGCAGATGGTCGCACAGGCACCTCAAGTGGCACCTCTTGCGGGAATTCGCGCGGAATCGCGGCAGGAGATGTCAACTCGACGGCGAGACCGAGAGCATGCTCAGCGGGTGATCTCCTCGAGCACCTCGATCACGTGGCGGTACGGTTTCCCGGTGGCCCGGCTCATGCCGAGCTCGCACGTGCGGTTGGCGGAGACGTACGCGTCGAACCCGCCCGCGCGCTCGGCCTCCGCGACCTCCGCGGATTCGACGGCGGTGGCGCTCGCGGTGAGCTCGGGGTGCAGCATCCCCCGGTCGCCGGCGAACGCGCAGCATCCCCATCCCTCCGGGATGAAGACGTCGTCGGCGACGGCGTTCGCGATCGCCGCGAGGTCGCCGTTCGCTCCCAGTGCCGTCGTGGAGCACGTCGGATGCACCGCGATGCGCGGCAGCTTCTGCGTGACCGCGAGCTTCGGCAGCAGCTCTCGAGCGACGTAGGTCGTGGCGTCCTCGATCACGATCCCCGCGTACTCCGGATGCTCCTCCGCGCGCTTCGTCAGCATCACGCGCAGGCCCTCGGTGCAGGATGCCGCGTCGCACACGACCGGGATCTCACCGCTGCGACTCGCCTCCCACAGGGCGGCCAGAACGCGGTCGACCATTCGCTCGTACCCCGCCAGGTGTCCCTTCGACTTCCACGGGGTGCCGCAGCAGAGTCCGCCCGCATCGGCGGGGATCGCGACCGACACCCCAACGCGGTCGAGCAGCGTGCGGACGGCGTCACGGGAGCCGATGCCGTGGTCCTCCGGACCGAACATGGTGCCGACGCAGGCGCCGAACAGCACGACCTGCGCGTCGGTGGGGCGCTGCTCCTTCGGCGCCGCCGATCCGCCGCGGGGCAGCGCCGCATCGTAGAGCGGCACGACGTCGTCGCCGAGGATGCCGCGGCCGATCGCCGTCACGCCGCGCACCAGGGGTGCAGGCAGGGCGTCGGCGACGGTCAGCGCGACGCCGCCCAGGCGGGTCACAGCGCCCCATCCCTTGGCCGCGGCATCCCACGCGGCGTTCTCGATCTTCGAGGCCTCCTCGGCGCGAAGCCTGCGCACGAGGTCGCCGGTGTTGATGTCGACGGGACAGGCGACGGCGCACATGCCGTCGACCGCGCACGTCTGCACGCCGTCGTAGTCGTAGTCGGCGTGCAGATCATCGAGGAGCGCCGTGTCGCCCTGCTCTTCGGCCCACGCCATGTCGCGCCTCAGAACGATGCGCTGACGTGGCGTGAGCGTGATGTCCTTGCTGGGGCAGGTGGGCTCGCAGTACCCGCACTCGACGCAGCGATCGACCTCCTCCTCCACCCGCGGCACGCGCTTGAGGTCGTGGAGATAGGACTCCGGATCGTCGGACAGCACGACGCCCGGATTCAGGATGCCGTCGGGATCGAGCAGGTGCTTGATCTCCCACATCATGTCGGTGAGGACGTCGCCGTACTGGCGCCGAACGAACGGCGCCATGATCCGTCCGGTGCCGTGCTCGGCCTTGAGGGAGCCGCCCTGCGCGAGCACGAGGTCGACGAGGTCCGCGGTGAAGCGGCGGTACCGGGCCAGGCTGTCCGGGTCGTCGAAGCGCTCGTTGAGGAGGAAGTGCACGTTGCCGTCCTTCGCGTGCCCGAAGATGACCGACTCCTCGTACCCGTGCTCGGCGAACAGCTCGATGAGCCGCTGGCAGGTGACGAGCAGCCGGTCGACCGGCACGACGATGTCTTCGAGCAACGCTGTCGTGCCCGACGGACGTGCTCCCGCGACCGCGGTGTAGAGGCCCTTGCGCACGTGCCACAGCGAGGCGCGCTCGGCCGCGTCGGTGGTGAGGCGCGCGGGCGTCGCGAGGGGCAGCTCGGCGAACGCGGCGAGCGCGGCGGTCGTCGCCATCGCCAGCTCGTCGGCGTCGGCGGCGTGCGTCTCGACGAGCAGCGCCGCCTGGTCGCGGACGTCGATGTCGGCAATCGCCGCGGGCACGTCGCTCAGCCCCTGCGCGACACGCAGGGACGCGGCATCCAGCAGCTCCACGGTCGCGAGGCCCTGGGCGACGAGCCCGGGCAGCGCGGCCATCGCGTCGGCGAGCGTGGTGAAGACGAGCAGCCCCGTCGCGATGCAGGGCAGCACCGGCACGGTGCGGAATCGTGCCTCTGCGACGAAAGCGAGAGTCCCCTCGGAGCCGATCACGAGGTGCTCGAGGATCTTTACGGGGTCGTCGAAGTCGAGGAGGGAGTTGAGTCCGTACCCCATCGTGTTCTTCATCGAGAACTGCTGCTGCACCATCGCGACGTGCGCGGGCGAGGCGCGAAGGCGGTCGCGGAGGTCGAGCAGGCCCGCGACGATGGCCGGCTCGCGCTCGCGCAGCACGTCGAGCGCGTCGGCCGCGCCCGTGTCGAGTACGGTCCCGCTCGGCAGGACCAGCAGCAACGAGTCGATCGTGCGGTACGAGTTCTCGGTGATGCCGCACGCCATGCCGCTGGAGTTGTTGGCGACGACGCCTCCGATCGTGCAGGCGATCTCGCTCGCCGGGTCCGGTCCGAGCTTGCGACGGTGGCGCGCGAGTCGGGTGTTGACCTGGCGGACGGTGGCGCCCGGCTCGACACGGACCAGCTCGCCGTCCTCCTCGACGGCGATGCCGCGGAAGGCGCTGCGGGTGTCGACGAGGATGTCGCCCGACACGCCCTGCCCCGAGAGGCTCGTGCCGCCCGATCGGAAGGTCATGGTGCGGCCGGCCTGCCGGACGGCGGCGAAGGCGCGCGCGACGCCGGCGGCATCGGTCGGCGACAGTACGGCGTCTGGGATCAGCAGGTAGTGGGAGGCGTCATGTGCGCGGGCGAAGCGGTCGATGGAGCGAACCGACACGGACGTCTCCGGCCCGAGGGTCTCGTCGGACAGCGGGTGCGCGAGCGTGGTGGGCATGGGGCTCCTTCGCCAGAGATTGTCAGACAAGAATACTGAGAAGCCTACCGTCCTCTACGCTGGTGCCATGACCTCCGAACCCGCCGACCGCCTGGGCGTCGTCGGCGTCGTGGATGCCGTCACCCACCGCCTACGCGACCAGATCCTTCGTGGCGAGATCGGTGCCGACACCGCGCTCACCGAGGCGAAGGTCTCGGCGACGTTCGGCGTGGCGCGGCCGAGCGCGAAGGCCGCGATCGAGCAGCTCGTGGCTTCCGGCCTTCTGGTGCGCACCGCGCACCGGAGCGCGCGTGTGGTCGCGATCGCCCCGGAGATGGTCCGCGACGTGTACCGCACCCGGACGCGGCTCGAGAGCGCCGCACTGCGCGAGCTCGCGCAGACGCGCACGGTGCCGGATGCCGCGCGAGCGGCCAACGCGGAGCTGCTCGCCATGCCCGCCTCCGCCGACACGGCGACGGTCGACCCCGACCTCCGCTTTCACACGGCCCTCATCGATGCGGTCGGCAGCGAGCGCACCTCGCGCATGTACCGCAGCGTGCTCGATGAGGTGCGACTCTGCATGACGCAGGTGCAGGGCAGACGACTGCTGGAGGCCGCGGCGATCGCGCGGCAGCACGAGGCGATCCTCGATGCGGTCGCGGCCGGCGACGCCGACCGGGCCGCGGCGCTGCTCGGCGACCACCTCGTCGCCGCGGAGGAGCGTCTCGTCGAGGCGCTGGTCGATTCCACGACGCGGTGAACTGCGCGTCGAGGGTTACGGCCTCGTCGAGCATCGGCACCTGATCGACTACCCGTCGAGACCGACGAAGACCCGCTGCCGATGTATGCCGGTGCGAGTCCGACTATGTTCGAAGCGAACATCTATTTTGTGTATATAGACAGACAGTGTGTAAGGTTTTCGTCATCACCCGCTTGCCCCCACAGCCAGGCAGTTCGAAGGAGAACCCGATGTCCGACCTCCACGCCGACGCGCCAGCGCGTGCGGCATCGCCCCTGACCTCCACGTTGCGAACCGGATCGATCGGTCTCGGCGGAACCCTCATGCAGTCGATCGCGCAGATCTCGCCCACGCTCGGCATCTTCTACACGATCGCCTTCACCACCTCGCAGGCCGGCGGCAGCGCACCTCTCACGTATCTCGCCGCATTCGCGCTGTGCCTGATGCTCGCGATCCCGCTCCGCGGCCTCGCACGGCACCTCCCCTCCGCGGGAGGCTTCTACACCTACGTGTCGAACGGCATCGGACCCCGCGCAGGGTTCATGACGGGATGGCTGTACGCGGTCATGGTCACGATCGTCCCCGCAGCACTCGCCTCTTTCACCGGCGCCATCCTGCACGACGCTCTGAGCGCCAAGTACGGCATCGGCGTGCCGTGGTGGGTCTACGCGGTGGTCATCCTGGCCGTGTGTTTCGCCTGCGCGTATCGCGGCATCGTGATCTCCATCAAGTTCCTGGTCGTCATGACGATCTTCGAGATGCTCGTCGGACTCGCGCTCGCCGCGTGGGGCGTCGTGAACCCGGGCCCGGGTGGGGTGAGTTTCGAGGGCTTCAACCCGGCAGGGATCGAGAACGGTTCCGGTTTCTTCCTCGCCGTCGTTCTGTCGATCTTCGCTTTCACGGGATTCGAGAGCGCCGCAGCGGTCGGCGAGGAGTCTCGCGACCCGAAGCGGATCATCCCGAAGGCGATCATCGGCTCGCTCATCCTCATCGGCGTGTTCTACGTCGTGACAGCATGGGGGCTGCAGATCGGCTGGGGAGTGGACGACCTGGACGCGCTGGCAGAATCCCCGACGGCCCCGGCCTTCGTTCTCGCCGACCGCGTCTTCGACGGCGGATCCCTCATAGTGCTCATCGCGCTCGTGAACTCCGGCCTGGGGGTCTGTATCGCGTGCACGACCAGCGCGACCCGCACGGTATACGGCATGGCCCGGACCGGGGCGCTCCCGACCGTGCTCGCCACCGTTCAGCCGAAGCACCGCACACCGGTCGTCGCGGTGTACGTGCAGTCGGCGCTCGCGCTCCTCGTCTGCCTCGCGATCGGGATCCCGATCGGTCCGTACAACCTCTTCAACGTGTTCGGCACCACCGGGACGTTCGTGTACATCCCGATCTTCGTGCTCATGAACATCGCGGCATACCGGTTCTTCCGCACCAAGCGCCCGGAGGAGTTCAATCCGTGGGCGTACGTGGTGGCACCGATCGTGTCCACGATCGCGCTGGGACTGATCGCCTTCTACAGCCTCAATCCGCTGCCCGCGTTCCCGATCTCGCTCGCGCCGTTCATCGCGCTGCTGTACATGGTGATCGGACTCGCGATCCTGTTCGGCCGCAATCTCCGCCCCGGAAAGCGCGCGTGGATGGCACAGGCGGGCGAGCTGCCTGATGTTGACTGATCTCGAGAAGTGTCACCCACCGACCGAGAGGACGACATCATGAACGCGGAGCAACGACAGCAGGAGATACTCGCGCAGCTCGCCGACCAGGGCGAGGTGAGCGTCGCCGACCTCAGCGCTCGCTTCGAAGTCTCCGAGATGACGGCTCGACGCGACATCATCCAGCTGGCGGCTGCGGGTCTGCTCGTCCGCACCCACGGCGGTGCGGTGTCCGCCGCGAGCCGCAGCTTCGAGCCGCTGTTCGCCCTGCGGAGCCGCACCAACGCCGACGCCAAGAGACTCATCGGTCAGGCCGTGGCGCGGGAGATCATCGACGGGCAGACCATCGTCCTCGACGGTGGTTCGACCGGGGTCGCGGTCGCCGAGGCGCTCGTGGGACGCAACCTCACGGTCTGCGCGCTGAACATCCGGGTCGCCGACATCCTGTCGGCGGATCACGCGACGCGACTGATGATCCCCGGCGGAATGGTGCGGACGGGCGAGTCCAGCATCGTCGGCTCGGACGCCGAAGCGGCGCTGCGGCGATATCGCTTCGACACCTACGTCATGACGGCGTCGGCGATCGACGTCGGCGCTGGACTGACCGAATGGAACGTCGAGGACGCCGCGGTCAAGCGTGCGGCGCGGGAGGTCTCCCGCCGCACGGTCGTCGCCGTGGACTCGTCCAAGTTCGGACGAGAGGCGTTCGCCCGCATCTGCGGCCTGGACGAGGTCGACCTCGTGGTGACCGACGCCTCGGTCGCGAGCACGCACAAGAACGAGATCTCGGCTGCGGGGGCCGAGCTTCTCATCGCCTGACCCCGCTGGTGGAACCATGAACACTTCTCTCCCCTCACACGTCGACACCCTGGTGATCGGCGCCGGACCCGGTGGATCCGCCTTCACGGGCGTCTTCGCCGCCGGAACCGACTCGACGGTTCTGCTGGTCGAGGCCGGGCCCGACTACGGCGCCCACGCCGACGGCCATTGGCCCGCCGACATGCTCGATGCTCGGACCATTCCGCTGTCGCACGACTACGACCTGCACACCACGCGCACTTCGGGAACCGGCACGCTCGACCTGCCGCGCGCCGCGATCGTCGGAGGATGCTCTGCGCACAACGGGTGCACGGCGTCTGTGAGCGCCCGCTTCGACTACGACGAGTGGGCAGCGCAGGGAAATCCCGGATGGTCGGCCGATGAGGTCGAGCCCCTGCTCGAGAGCGTGCGGGACGCGTTCCGCGTGCGGCGCTACACGATGGAGGAGCTGACCCCTCCGCAGCGCGCGTTCGTCGAGGCGGGACTCGCGGCGGGTCTGCCGTTCGCAGACGACCTCGACGACATCGAGGCTGCCGAGGGAATAGGTCCGATGCCCGTGAACGTGGTGGACGGCGTCCGATGGAACAGCGCCTTCGCGTTCCTCGACGAGGTGCGCGTCCGCCCGAACCTGACGATTCGCGGCGGAGCGCGTGTGCACCGCCTGACGTTCGAGGGCACGCGCGCGACCGGAGCCGAGATCGAGGTAGACGGCGAAGTCACGCTCGTCCACGCTGGACGCGTCGTCGTCGCCGCCGGCGCCTACCACTCGCCGGCGATCCTGCTGCGTTCCGGTGTCGGACCCGCGAACGAACTCGACGCGCTCGGTATCGACCTGGTCGCGGACGTGCCCGGCGTCGGCAAGCACCTCCTCGACCACGAGTGCGTGCAGCTGGACTTCGAGGGCCGTCCGGGCCTGCTGGACGAACTCGCCGCTCGTGGGTGGAGCCCCGACGAGCAGACCATCGGCCGTGCTCGCTCCAGCCTGTGCGACGACGGACCCTACGACATCCACGTGTTCATGGTCGCCGGAGCCAACAGTGGTCACCCCGGTCTGCCGCCGATCTCGCTTTACGGCGGTGCCATGCGCGCGCGGTCGGAGGGCACCGTCACATTGGCACCGGATCTCGACGTCGTGAACCCCGTGATCGATCACCGCTACGGCACCGATCCCGACGGACACGACCGCACCGTGCTCGGGGAGGCTCTCGCCTTGCTTGAGCGCATGGTCGAGCAGCCGGTACTCGCCGAGGTCCTCGGCCCGCGCGTGGGAGATTCCGACCCGCTCGACGACATCGTCAACTACTGTCACCCGGCCGGCACCTGCAAGATGGGCCCGGCCTCTGACCCGCTCGCCGTCGTCGACAGCACCGGACGCGTCCGCGGCGTCGACGGCCTCTACGTCGCCGACGCCTCGATCATGCCGTCGATCACCCGCGGGAACATCAACTTGCCGACCGCCATGATCGGCGCCAACATCGCACGACTCCTGCTTCGAGAGGACACCATCCGATGATGAACACATCACCGTTCGAACAGAACATCAGGGAGCAGCCCGAGGCGCTGCGCGCTCTCGCAGGGGAGGGGCCGGACGAGCGGCTCGCGCAACTCTGCGACCGTTCCTGGGAGCGCATCGTTCTCACCGGGATGGGCAGCTCGCACACGGTCGGTCTCCCCACCTGGCGGGCTCTGACACGCCACGGACGAGCCGCCTGGAACGTCGACGCCGGGCAGCTTCTCGATGCACCCGAGCTCATCACGCCCGACACGCTCGTGATCGCGACGTCGCAGTCGGGGGCGAGCGCGGAGATCGTCGAACTGCTCGATCGCGGAACCCGCGCCGGTGCACTCATCGGCATCGCGGCGGATGAAACGAGTCCGCTCGCGCAGGCCGCGGACCTCTACCTGCCGCTGCGCAGCGGTGAGGAGGCCACCGTGAGCACGAAGAGCTATCTCAACTCGCTCGTCGTACACCACCGGATCGCCGCATCCTTCGGTGCGATCGACGGTCTCGCGGTCGAAGCGCAGCTGACCGCATCTCCTCACGCCATCGAGGCGCTGGTCGACCTCGATCTGACGGGGATCGCGCAGAGCGCGCTGGCCGCACAGAGTCCACGTCTCGCGACGATCGGCTGGGCGGATTCCGCGGCGACCGCGCTGTTCGCTGCTCTGATCGGCAAGGAATCGTCGAAGGTCCCTATCGAGGGCTTCGTCGGGGGAGAGTTCCGGCACGGCCCTTATGAACTGGCGGGGCCCGGATTCACCGGCGTCTTCTTCGGAGCGTCCCGCGAAGATGTCGACGGGCCGCTCGGTCGCATCGTGCGCGACCTCCTCGCCTCGGGTGCCTTGGTGGTGCTCGTCGGCGATCTGCAGATCGAGGGCGCGACAACCGTCGATGCGCGAGCGGATAGATCGCTGAGCGCTCTCCTGGAGCAATCCGTCGTGGCGCAGAGGCTCGCGGTGGCGATCGCGCGCGAGAACGGCGTCGTGCCCGGGGCATTCGCGTACGGCAGCAAGATCACGGCGACACTGTGAGGCACCTATGACCGAGGATTTCCGAGTCGGTATCGATCTCGGCGGGACCGGCACCAGAGTTGCGCTCGTCGCGTCCGACGGATCCGTCGTCGACCGGCTGTCCTACGCGACGGCCACGGGGCGCGCATTCGCCGTGCGTGGCCTCATCGATGCCGTCCGCAGCGTGATCGGCACAAGGCAGGCCGTGTCGATAGGCATCGGTGCGAGCGGCCCGGTCGACCGCGCAGGCATCATCCGCAATCCGGCGACGCTCCCGGCCTTCACCGGGGTCGACCTGCGAGCCGTGCTCCGCGAGGAGTTCGATGTGCCTGTCGCGATCGACAACGACGCGGTCGCGGCCGCGGTCTACGAGTCGAAGGTCGGGGCGGCGGCCGGAGCAGAGTCACTGTTGATGGTGACGCTCGGCACCGGGGTGGGCGTCGCCGCGCTCTCGCGGGGTCGGCCTGTGCGAGGCGCTGATGGGGAGCATCCCGAGGCTGGGCATCGCTTCATCGAGGGGAAGACCGCAGCGTGCTATTGCGGGCGCTCCTCGTGTTGGGAGCAGGCGGTATCGCGCACGGCGCTGCAGAGCGCGGCCGAGACGACGAGACCCGAAGGCTCCGAACCTTCGGCGGCGCTCTCCGACCTCGCGGCGCGAGCGCGTGATGGCGACGACGACGCACGGTCGATTTTCGCGGAGTTCGGGCGGCTGCTCGGCGCAGGACTCGCTGACCTTCAGACGGTCTTTCGCGTCGATGCGATCGTGGTCGGCGGCAGTGCCTCTCAGTTCGCCGATCTCATCGGCGAGTCCGCGCGCCGCGAGTTCCGTCGTCTGGAGACTTATCGCTCGGAGCCGGCGCTCGCATACTCCCGCGCCGGGGAGTTCGGCGGTGCGGTGGGAGCCGCGTTGCTGCATCCGCGCTGGAGCGACGGCTCGTAGGGCGCGGCTCTGGAGCACGTTCACACAGAGACCCGCATCGGCGCAAGCCCGAGACCGCGAGCGCCGGGCGGTGGCAAGCTATGGTCATGAAGCTCGTCTCGTATGCAGGTCAGCAGCTGGTCACCACTGACGATGTCGCGGACGCCCTCGTGGTGCTGGCGGCGGCGATCGCGAACGAAGGTGAATCCGATGCACTGCAGATCCCGATCCTCGTGAACGGTCGGGAGGACACCGCCGAGCTCGTGGTGGGGCTGGGCAACGACGTCCTCGTGGGGCCGAGTGCCTCGGAAGGCGCCGACCCCGACTTCTCGGAGGACGCCGCCCGCCTTCGCGGACACCACAGGTTCCCGCGACAGGAAGCCGGCGGCGCGACCACGCCGCCGATGGAATGGGGCATCGACGTGATCGACGACCTCGACATCGATCTGCGTCCCTGACCGCGACTGCCTGCCGGACCCCAGAAAGGGAACCGATATGTCTGCGACGAAGGTGCTGTTCATCGGCGGGACGGGGATCATCTCGTCAGCCGCGAGTGCGCTGGCGGCGGAGCGCGGCATGGAGGTGACGCTGCTCAACCGCGGCCGATCGCAGCGTGAACCGGCCGAGGGCGTCGAAGTGCTGACCGCCGACATCGCCGACGACGCGGCTGTCGACGCCGCGCTCGCCGGCCGCGAGTTCGACGTCGTCGCCGACATGATCGCGTTCACGCCCGACCAGGTGCAGCGCGACATCGACCGCTTCGAGGGGCGCACGGGGCAGTACGTCTTCATCAGCTCGGCGTCGGCGTATCAGAAGCCGGTCGCGCACCTGCCGATCACGGAGTCGACGCCGCTGCGGAACCCGTACTGGCGATACTCGCGTGACAAGATCGCGTGCGAGGAGTTGCTGACGGCGGCGTACCGCGACCGCGGCTTCCCGGTCACCGTCCTGCGGCCTTCGCACACCTACGACGAGTGGACCATCCCGGCTTTCGGCGGATGGACGGCGATCGACCGCATCCGTCGTGGCAAGGAGATCGTCGTGCACGGCGACGGCACGTCGCTCTGGACTCTCACGCACTCCCGGGACTTCGCCGTGGGGTTCGTGGGCCTCTTGGGGAACCCGCTCGCCTACGGCGACACGTTCCAGATCACGAGCGATTTCGTCTACACGTGGAACGAGATCTACGGAATGCTGGGCCGCGCTGCCGGCGCCGAGCCGCGCCTGCGCTACGCCACGAGCGCCGCGATCGAAGCGGAGCTGCCGGATCGCGCGGGGCAGCTGACCGGCGACATGGCCCACTCGGTTGTCTTCGACAACACGAAGATCCGACGGCTCGTACCGGACTTCGCGCCCAGGATCGGGCTGCACACCGCTGTGCGCGAGATCATCGACCGGCACGACGCCCACCCCGAGCTGCAGCGGGTGGACCCCGCGGTGGACGCCGCCTTCGACCGACTGCTCGCCTAGTTCGGCGCGAGCACCGCGAGCACGTTGCCGGCCGGGTCCCTGAACCAGGCGATGTCGGGACCGCGACCCGGCTGTCCGTGAGAGATGCCCTTCGCGTCGGTGCCGAGCTGCGGGTCATCGTAGATCTTCGTGACCACGCCACGGGCGTTGAGCTCGTCGACCGCCGCCTCGACGTCGTCGACGGGGAAGTTGAGAATCGTGTAGCTCGCCGGCTCGTGGTTCGGCTTGGCGTAGACGAGGATCGAGCCGCCGCCGCCGCCGAGCGCGATGTCCAGGAATCCCATCTCGTTGGTGGTCACGTCCATCCCGAGGACGTCGCCGTAGAACGCTCGGGCTGCGTCGATGTCATCGACGCTGAAGCCGCTGAAAGCGTGGGTGCTGTTGAATGCCGTCATGCGTTCAGCATGCGCCTCCGGCGAGTCGGTGTCCACCCTCCATCCGATGCTCCGTGCGGGTGGAATCGTCGCGGAGACTCATTACTTCCGCATGGAGGTTTCTGCTAGTCTGACCGCGGGCAGAACGTGCTGCCCGCTCCCGCACTACGAAGGAAGGTCACCGTGGCCCTGCCAGAAGCATCGGTCCAGCTGTACACGCTCGCGGCGGAGTTCTCCGCCGACATGGAGGGCTCGCTCGACAAGCTCGCCGCGATCGGGCTGCGCAACGTCGAGGCGTTCGACTTCGTCGGTCGCCCCGACCAGATCCGCGCCGCGCTCGACGCTTCGGGCCTCGCCTCGCCGACCGGCCACGCGCCGCTGCTGTCGGACGAGCTGTGGACGCCCGACGGCTCGATCCCGACGCCCGCGCCCGAGGTCGTCTTCGAGGCGGCCGCAAAGGTCGGGATCAAGACGGTCATCGATCCGTTCGTGCCGACCGACCGCTGGCAGACGCTCGAGAGCGTGACCGACATCGCCGAGCGGCTCAACACGCTCACCGAAACCGCCGCAGGGTTCGGACTCGAGGTCGGCTACCACAACCACGCCCAGGAGTTCGTCGCGGACTTCGACGGTCAGACCGCCTACGAGCGCTTCATCGCCCTCACCGACGAGCGCGTCGCCATCGAGCTCGACCTGTACTGGGCTCTCGTCGGCGGGCAGGATGTCACCGCTCTCGTCTCGCTGCTCGGGGATCGGCTCGTCGCCGCCCACGTCAAGGACGGCATCGCGCCCGCGAGCAACCCGTTCGCGCCGGGCGCCGAGAGCTTCGGCTCCGAATCGCTCGACCAGCGCCACGCCGGCACGGGTGACGTGCCCCTCGCCGAGGCGCTGCGCGCGGCATCCGACCTGAAGTACGCGGTCATCGAATACGACAACGCCCCGGGCGACGTGTTCGCCGACATCGCCGCGAGCTACGCGTTCCTCGTCGAGGGAGGTTTCGCCCGATGAGTGCGGTCGGCATCGGCATCATCGGCGTCGGAGTCATCAGCGATACCTACCTGCAGAACCTCTCGTCGTTCCCCGACACCGAGGTGCTCATCGTGGGCGACCTGCTGCTCGACCGCGCCCAGGCGCAGGCCGAGAAGTACGGTGTTCCGGCGTTCGGTTCCGCGGAGGACGTGCTCGCACACCCTGGCGTCGACCTCGTCGTGAACCTCACGATCCCCGCCGTGCACATCGAGGTCTCGCGAGCCGCGATCGCCGCCGGCAAGCACGTCTGGACCGAGAAGCCTCTCGGTCTCGACCGTGACGGGGCGGCGCTGCTGCTCCGTGAGGCCGAGGCTGCCGGGCTGCGTGTCGGATCCGCTCCCGACACCCTGCTCGGCCCCGGATTCCAGGCGGCGCGTCGTGTCATCGAGAGCGGCGTGATCGGGCGCCCGTTGTTCGCGCAGACGACGTTCCAGACGCAGGGCCCCGACCTGTGGCATCCGAACCCCGGGTTCCTCTTCGCGCAGGGAGCCGGCCCGCTGCTCGACATGGGCCCCTACTACTTCTCGGCGCTCGTCAGCCTGCTCGGCCCCGTCGATCGCGTCGCGGCCGTGGGCTCCAAGGCGCGCGAGGAGCGCGAGATCCACACCGGGCCGCTGGCTGGCACGACGTTCCCGGTCGAGGTGCCGTCGACCATCCAGATCGTGACGGCGTTCGAGGGCGGCGCTCAGGCGCAGAGTCTGCTGAGCTTCGACTCGGCTCTCGAGCGTCACGGCATCGTCGAGATCCACGGCACCGAGGGCACGATCGTGCTGCCGGATCCCAACACCTTCGCCGGCCGCATCGCCTACGTGAAGCCGCTCGGCGTCATCCGCGACGGCATGTCGTTCCAGCAGGAGTGGATCGAGGTCGAGCACGACGACGTCGAGGTGGGCCGAGGTCTCGGCGCGCTCGACATGGTCCGTGCGATCGCCGAGGGGCGCCCGCACGTCGCCTCGGGCGACCTCGGGTACCACGTGCTCGACGTGCTGCTCTCGGCGCAGGAGTCCGCGCTGTCCGGCACGACGGTGGCGGTCGAGAGCACTGTGGCACCTGTGCCGCTGCTGCCGGAGGGCTTCGATCCCTTCGCCGCAACGCTCTGACGTCTGTGGTCCCTGCGGGTCCGTCGGCTTACGCCGGCGGGCCCGCTCCGTCTTTCAGCGGGGGTCGCGGCTCCCGGCGAGCAGGGCGTCGAGCATCCCCAGCGCGGCCTCGTGGTCGACCGACGGGTCGAGCAACCACTGCGTCTGAAGGCCGTCGGACGCGGCGATGACGAGCGACGACACGAGCACGGCATCCAAGTCTCCACGGATCTCGCCCGACGCCTGCAGCTCTCGCACCCGCTCGGCCATCTGCTCGCGCAGGCGCGAGAAGCGCTTCGTCGCGAATTCGTACGCCGCTGGGTGTCCCTCTTCGAGCGCGTTCGCGACGAGCGTCGAGTAGAGCTGCACGAGTCCGGGGATGTTGCGGTTCTCCTCGGCCGACACGCGCATCATCATGGCCGGACTCAGGCCGGAGGGCTCGGGATGCTCGGTGTCGTTGCGCCGCTCCGACTCGCGGTACACGGCGACGAGCAGCTCTTCCAGCGATCCGAAGTAGTGGGTGAGGGCGGCGTGGGTCACGCCGACCTCTTGCGCGATGGCCCGCAGGCTCGTGCGCTTCGACCCGCGTTTCGCGAACACCTCGATGGCCTTGTCGAGGATCTCCTGCCGGCGGGCGATGCCCTTCGCGTAGCGCCCCGGACTGCGGGTCTCGTCGTCGGAGGGAGCGGCCATGATCCCGATGATACTCACGCGGAGGCGAAAACCTCCGATTGGAGGTTCGGATGCTACGCGGGGCGCACCTGGTTCACGAGCGGCTCCTCGGCGGCGAGACGGGCGACGTTGTCGTCGATGAGACCGCTCGCCCCAACCGGGCGGTTGCCCGCCACGTGCGGCGTGATGAAGAGGTTCGGCGCGCTCCAGAGGGGGTCGTCCGAGGGTAACGGCTCCGCCTTCGCGACATCGATCGCGGCCGCGCGGAGGTGCCCCGATCGCAGCGCGTCGGCGAGGGCGACCTCATCGACCGTGGCGCCGCGACCCACGTTCACGAAGGCGGCTCCCTCGGGCAGGGCAGCGAAGACGGCGCTGTCGAAGAGGTCGGCGGTGGAGTCGGTCGCGGGCAGCAGCGAGACGAGGATGTCGGTGTCTGCCAGCACGGCGTCGGCGTCGGCATCCGCGTGCACGGGGAAACCGGCGCGGTCGCCGGCGCTGCGCGCGATGCCGCGCACCTCGGCGCCGAGCCGCCGCAGCACCGGGGCGAGAGTCGTGGCGATGGATCCGAATCCCCAGATGGTGACGCGGGCCCCCGAGAGCGTGAACTGCGCCCGCGTCCCTGATGCGCTCTGCTCCTCGTTGTACGCCTCGTCCCACCGGTGGTCCCGCTGCGCGTCGCGCAGGCGGTCGAGTCGACGCACGACCGCCAGGATCAGCGCCAACGTGTGCTCGGCCACGGGACCGTCGTGCAGGGAGCGCCCCGAGCATATGCGCACCTCGGGGGCGAAGCCCGACCGCAGGACGACATCGGCCCCGGAAGCCAGAGCCTGCACGAGTCGCAGCCGGGGCAGCTGACCGGCGGCCTTCTCGAGCCACGCGCCCGAGTTGTGCCAGACGACGAGCACCTCGGCGTCGCGGTGCTCTTCGGGGATCTCACGCGTGATGTCGTAGACGACCGCTTCGGCGTCTCCGCTGAGCTGCAGGTCGATGGTGTCGGGGATCAGGATCTTCATTTCGCCTCCGGTTCCACCGTAGTCATGCGGCGTCGTCTGGACGTCACCGCGTTTCGTCTCGCTCCGCTCGCTCAACGACCGACGGGGTGCTCCGGGACTCGCCACCCCGCCGAGGCCCACCACCCCCGCCGAGACCCACGCTCCGCGACGTCGTTCGTGGTGGGTCTCGACGCGCGTGGTGGGTTTCGGGGCAGGGAAACTTCGCTCGCCCGACGACCCGCGCGGGCACAACTCCGTCTCGGGTGCTCCCGGCCGCGGGCTAAGCGACGATCGCTGCGGCCTGCTTCCCCGCGCCCAGCGCGACGTACTCGCCGGGCTCCGGCACCTCGACCGGCAGCCCCAGCACGTCGGGTGCGATGTGGCGCACGGCCTCCGACTGTGCGCCGCCACCGATGAGCAGCGCGCGATCGAGAGGGATGCCGAGGGCCCGGAGCGCGTCGAGGCCGGCGCCGAGTCCGCGCAGCATCCCTTCCACCGCCGCCCGCGCGAGATTCTCGCGTGTGGTGGAGGCGAGCGTCATCCCGCTCAGGGTCGCGGTCGCGTCGGGCAGGTTCGGAGTGCGCTCGCCCTCGAAGTACGGCAGCAGTGTGAGTCCGCCGGCACCGGGCTCCGCAGCGAGCGCGAGAGCGCTGAACTCGTCATGCGTGACGCCGAGCAGAGCGGCGGTGACGTCGACCACCCGGGCGGCGTTGAGCGTCGCGATCAGGGGCAGGAAGAGTCCGGAGGCATCCGCGAAGCCCGCGACCGTACCCTCGGGGTCGCGCACCGGTTCGCGACTCACGGCGAACACCGTGCCCGAGGTTCCGATCGACACCACGACGTCGCCGGGCTCAGCGCCCAGCCCGAGCGCGGCACCCGCGTTGTCGCCGGCTCCCGGGCCGACACGGCGCCCCGCGGCATCCGTCACCCATTCGTCGGCGCCGAGCACACGAGGCAGGATCGCATCGTGTCCGAGCGCCGCCACGAGCAGCTCCCGGTCGTACTCGCCGGTGGCGGGGTTCCAGTATCCGGTGCCCGAGGCGTCCGACCGGTCGGTCACGAGCTCGTCGAGCACGGGGTTCTCCGGGCCGAAGCCGCGCAGACGCCAGGTCAGCCAGTCATGCGGCAGTGCGACGGCGGCGACCCGCGCCGCGTTCTCCGGTTCGTTGTCACGCAGCCAGCGGAGCTTGGTGATCGTGAACGACGCCACCGGGACGAGGCCCGTCCGCACCGCGAGCGCCGCCGCGCCGAACTCGTCGATCAGGTCTGCCGCTGCTCTGGCCGAGCGGGTGTCGTTCCACAGCAGTGCGTCGCGGATGACGTGTCCCTGCGCGTCGAGCGCGACGAGGCCGTGCTGCTGGCCGCCGATCGACCAGGCGGCGATGTCGTCGAGCGAGCCGGCCTCCGCGACCGCGTCCTGCAGTGCACTCCACCAGGCCTCGGGGTCGACGGAGGTACCGTCGGGGTGAGCGGCGCGACCAGTGCGGACGACCGCACCGGTCGCACTGTCGACGACGACGACCTTGCACGACTGGGTCGACGAGTCGACCCCGAGCACCAGGGGCATGGCGATTAGCGGGCGCCGAGCAGGTGCTCGGTGGCGAGCTGCTGCAGACGCACGAAGCCGAAGCCCTTGCCGCCGAAGTACGCGTTCGCGTCGAAGTCCTCGTAGGCGCTGCGGTCGGCGAGGAAGTCGTCGTACGACTCGCCCTCGGCGAGGGTCGGCGTCGAGAGCTCGTCGACGCGGGCGGCGGCCAGAGCTTCCTGCACCTCGGGGTCGGAGCGGAAGGCGGCGGCCCGCTCCTTCAGCAGCAGGTAGGTGCGCATGTTCGCGGCTGCCGAGTCCCAGACGCCGTTCTCGTCCTCCGTGCGACTCGGCTTGTAGTCGAAGTGACGGGGACCGTCGTAGGCGGGCACGCCACCGGGGCCGCCGTTCTCGAGCAGGTCGACGAGCGCGAACGCGTTGTGCAGGTCACCGTGGCCGAACACGAGGTCCTGGTCGTACTTGATGCCGCGCTGGCCGTTGAGATCGATGTGGAAGAGCTTGCCGTGGTACAGCGCCTGCGCGATGCCGGCTGCGAAGTTGAGTCCAGCCATCTGCTCGTGACCGACCTCGGGGTTGAGGCCGACGAGCTCCGGGCGCTCCAGTGAGTCGATGAACGCGATCGCGTGTCCGAGAGTAGGGAGGAGGATGTCGCCGCGCGGCTCGTTCGGCTTCGGCTCGATCGCGAAGCGGATGTCGTAGCCCTTGTCGGTCACGTAGTCGCCGAGCAGGTTCACGGCCTCGCGGTATCGCTCGAGCGCAGCCCGGATGTCTTTCGCCGAGTCGTACTCCGCGCCCTCGCGACCGCCCCACATGACGAAGGTCTTGGCGCCGAGCTCGGCGCCGAGGTCGAGCTGGCGGAAGACCTTGCGCAGCGCGTAGCGGCGCACGTCGCGGTCGTTGGAGGTGAAGCCGCCGTCCTTGAAGATCGGCGCGCTGAAGAGGTTGGTGGTGACCATGGGGACGACGATGCCGGTGTCGGCGAGAGCTCCCTTCAGGCGGTCGATCTGGGTCTGCCGTTCGGCGTCGGTCGAGCCGAAGGCGAAGAGGTCGTCGTCGTGGAAGGTGAGTCCGTACGCGCCGAGCTCGGCGAGATTCTCGACGGCGTGCACGACGTCGAGCGCGGGGCGGGTCGGACCGCCAAACGGGTCTGCGCCGTTGTATCCGATGGTCCAGAGGCCGAAGGAGAACTTGTCGTCGCGAGTGGGGGTGGGCATGGCTGCTCCTGTGCAGGTCATCGAATAAGTTGTGTCTGACAACATATCTCATGACAGAGGGAGCGTCCACCCCCTACAGTGAAGGGATGCCGTCTCCGACGAGTCCCGCCACCGGAACCCGCCCGCACAATCTGGCGCGCGTCCTGCGGCTCGTCCACGAGGAGGGCGCGCAGTCCCGCGCGGCGCTCACCGAGCGCACCGGACTCAATCGGTCCACGATCGCCGACCTCGTCGCGGAACTCGTCCGACGCGGGCTCGTCGATGAGCGCGTGCCCGAGGTGCCGGGGCGGGTAGGGCGCCCGTCGCCGGTCGTCACGGCATCCGCGCGCGTCGTCGCGATCGCCGTGAACCCCGAGGTCGACGCGATCGAGATCGCCGCGGTCGGGCTGGACCGCAGCATCCTCGTCCGTGAGCGGATCGACAACGACACCGTACCCACGCCCGAGGCAGCCGCCGCCGTGGTCGCCGACCGGATCGCGGCCTGGCGCGCCGATGCTCTGGCCGGCTGCCGCATCGAGGCCGTCGGCATCGCGGTGCCGGGGCTCGTCCGCGCGAGCGACGGGGTGGTGCGCAACGCTCCGCACCTGGGGTGGGTCGACGTGCCGCTCGCCGAGCTCGTACGCGCGGCGACCGGGGTGGCCGTGGTGGTCGACAACGATGCGACGCTCGGTGCGATCGCCGAGCACCGCTATGGGGCAGGCCGGGGCATCGACGACCTCGTGTACCTCAACGGAGGGGCTTCGGGCATCGGCGGCGGGCTCATCATCCACGGCATCCCGGTGACGGGAGCGGGCGGATACGCCGGCGAGTTCGGTCAGAACCGTCCGCGCATCACCGACGACGCCGATCGCCGCACGGCCGACGGGGTGCTCGAAGCGGAGGTGAGCCGGCGCCTCCTGCTCGATGTCACCGGTCTCGATCAGGCCGACGACGACACGCTCGACCGTGAGCTCACGGCATCCGATTCCTCCGAGGTCGAAGCGGAGGTGGTGCGTCAGGCGCGCGTGCTCGCGAGCGCGCTCGCCAATGCGGTGAACGTGCTGAATCCGTCGGTCGTCGTGCTCGGCGGCTTCCTCGCGACGCTCGCCGACCTGCATGGCGAGCGCCTTGCAGACGACGTGGCCGCGCTGGCGATGGCGGAGAGCGCCGAGGGGCTGGAGATCCGACCCGCTGCCCTCGGGGCGGACCGCCTGTTGATCGGCGCCGCCGAGCTCGCGTTCGCCGAGCTGCTCGCCGACCCGGGCGAGCGAGGCTGAGGTTCTCGCACCGTGAAGGTCGTGGATCTCGTCATCATCGCTTCGCTCGTCGTCGGGGGCGTCGTACTCACCTGCTGGCGATTGGTCGTGGGAGACAGATTCACCCCGGCGCGGCTGTTCAGCGGCATCGCCGCGACCGTCTATTGCGCCGGTCTGGTCTTCTTCACCTTCCTTCCCCTCAGCATCGGTCCTTCCGAGTATGAGAAGCCGTGGTGGATCTGGATCGGCGTCGTGCCGTTCCAGGACCTCGTCGACGACCCGATCGGGCTGATGCTCAACGTGGCGCTCTTCGTGCCCCTCGGCATCCTTGCGCCGCTCCTCCTGCGCACGTCGACCTGGCTGCGGACGGCTCTCGTGGGACTCATCGTGAGCGGCACGATCGAGATCGTCCAATTCATCGGCGATATCACCATCAGCCCGGGCCGCGTCGCGGACATCGATGACCTCATCACGAATGTCCTCGGAACGGTGGTGGGTTATCTCCTCCTGCGCCTGGCCATGCTCGTCACTGCGCTCCGCCGTGTCGCAGATCTGGTCTCGTGGCCCTCACCGGGTGCGACTGACCGCCACGATGAGGAGTCGCTATCGATTCCGGGATCGGGATCGGGCTCTTCTCTGTCCACGTGATCGCCCCCGATCGCATCGGACGCGGATGATCGGGTGCAGGGATACGCTCGAGCCGCACGATGGTGAGGAAAGGAGGACCTCATGATCGGAACGCTCAACGCGCTGGTGGATCGGATTGAGGCAGCAACGGGCGATGAGCTCGATGTCGCGGACTTCGCCCGAGCGCACAGCACGACCGAGTACCACCTGCGCCGGATGTTCTCGGCGCTCGCGGGCATGCCGCTCTCGGAATACATCCGTCGGCGGCGCATGACGCTCGCGGGCGCGGAGCTGGCCGCGGGGGCGCCGAGTCTGCTCGACGTCGCTGTGCGACACGGCTACGGATCGGTGGAGGCGTTCGGTCGGGCATTCCGTGCCGTGCACGGCATCTCGCCGGCGGACGCGCGCCGAGATGGGGGACCTCTCCGCACACAACCCACGCTCCGGTTCCGCCTGAGCGTCGAAGGGAGAAGTCCGATGGACGTCACCATCACCACCGCATCCGAGCTCGTGCTCGTCGGGCATGCCGTCGAGGTCCCGCTCATCCACGAGGGTGTGAATCCGCACATCCAGCAGCACATCGCAGGAATCCCCGCCGAAGAGCATGCCCGGCTCAAGGCGCTCAGCTCCGCGGAGCCGCGCGGCATCCTCGCCGTCACCCGTGACACTCCGCCGGACGCGCCGGAGGGCACGATGCTCACCTATCTGCACGGAGTCTCCATGCCGGCGGATGCCGAGGTGCCGGCCGATCTCGACGCGATGCGCGTCGACCCGGGAGCATGGGCGGTGTTCACGGCGAGCGGCCCGTTCCCGGAGACGCTGCAGAGCCTCTGGGCCGCGACGGCGACCGAATGGTTCCCGTCGAACCCGTGGCGTCTGCGGCCAGGGCCGTCGATCGTGCGCTACCTCGAGTTCACGGGAACGCATGCCACGTGCGAGCTGTGGTTGGCAGTCGAACCGGCGTGAGGGTGGAGGCCGGGGTGCTGTCCACCTGCCGGATGGCCCGGCCGCGGGCTGACTAAGCTGGCGCGATGGCTGCTCCCGAGAAGATCAGCTCTTCGGCGACCGGATGACAGTCCGGCTCCCTAGCGCCGACGGCTACGTCGCCAGTCTGGTCCGTGAGGAGCAGACCCTCGCGATCCTGGGCTCCCGCTTTCGCGTCGCCATCCCGCGCGTCGTCGCGTCGGGGCTCCCTCGCCGGTCCTCGGCCGACCGTGGTCCGTTCGGCAGTGGATCGAGGGGCGGACTCCAATCGCGGTGGACCGGCTGAGCGCAAGAACAGGCAGCTATCGATGACCGCCGTTGACGACCACGGCCGGTCCGCTGAAGCGACCTGAGAGAGAAGGCAGATCAGCCTTGCCGAAAACGATCGTTTGCGGCAAGGGTGCGGGTCGTACGTCCGAGCGGCCGCCGTAAACGATTGCCGTAATCCGATCTCGCTGGAGTTGCGGGCGGTGTTACTTGTCGCCGAAGTCGTCTAGGGGCGACGAAGCCGCGGTGCCGGCGGGGCGGCGGGAACTTATCCTGTTTCTCCAGTTTCCAAGGGAACGGACCGCGATTGCGAGGGCGATGAATGCGGCGATCATCCCGCCGCAGTACAGGGCGACAGCTCCGTAGCCGCCGATGGCGTCGGGGTTGAAGAACGGGTAGGGATAAAAGCCGGTGAGGGCGCCACGGACGATTGAGAAGGCGGCGTATGCGGCGGGAAAGATCATCCACCACAGGATCGCCCGCCGAGGGATGCGGTTCTGGGGCGGCCACAGGATCCAGTCGAGGATGCCGGCTAGGGGCAGCACGATGTGGAGAACGATATTGACCCAGGGGATGAGGCCGGAAAGATCGGCGTCGCGGAGCAGGGTGTTGAAGACGAGTCCCACGAAGGCGATGTAGACAACCGACGCTCCGCGAATTGCGGTGTCGGCTGTGGTGGCGGGCTTTCCTTGCCGGGTAGAGCGCAGTGCGGCGATGATGAAGACGGCGCTGAGGATGATGTTGGACAGGTTCGTGAAGTAGAGGAAGAAGTTGGGGACGCTGTATCCCAGGGGGATGTGGGCGGTGAAGAGCTGGTAGCCGAGGGCGACAAGTGACGCGCCGGCGAATGCGAAGCGGAACGTGATGGCGGCGGCGGTGCGTGTGCAACTCGGCATGGCGACATCGTACTGAGGTGGTGTCGTTCGCGTGGCACCGTGAGGGCGGGTCAGTCGACGAGCGTGGACTTTGGGGGAACGCGTTGATACCGGTGCCGGGCCGGGTTCTCGGGTGGTCTCGGGCGGAGGATGCGCACCTCGAGGGGGATGTCGCGGGCGGGCATGAGGAGGGCGCGCGCGTAGAGGTGACGGGCGGCTGCGGATACCTGCGAGAGGGTGCTGACACGCGTGCGGGTCCGGATGTCGGTTGCGGTGACGATCCACCATCCTCGTTCGAGATGCGCGGTGACTTTGTAGGGGAATCGTGTTGGTGCTGTTTGTGCGTGGTGGGGCTGCTGGCCGGGGACCATGTGGCCGTCAGGGTGTGCGCGTGTCACTGGCCTTGGGTGAGTCGGCGGGTGCGGGACGGGGCAAAGAGGGAGACGGCGACGGTCAGGATGAGGGGGGCGACGATGAGGAGGAGGAGGGGGTTGAGAAGGGAGGGCATCCAGTGGTGGATAGGGGCGGTCACGACGACGGCGACGACGGCGAGGATTGCCATGAGGAGGCGGTGTACTTCGAGTGAGCGGAGTTTGCGTCGTACGACGCGAGTGGTGTCGGTTTTCCGTATGCCGGAGTTGCGGGCGGTGAGGACATCGGTGAGCAGTTGCAGGGTGGCGGCGACGAGGAAGCACAGGGCGGAGAAGGTTGCGGCCCACCCCAGAAAGTAGTCGTTGAGAACAAGCCACGCGGCCGTGACCCCGGCGAGGAGGACCGCTTCGAGGAGTGTCACGATCTTGTCGCTTGTGGGGTCGTGGGGGCGTTCGATGGGGCGCTGGGCGGCGGCCAGTT
Source organism: Microbacterium hydrocarbonoxydans (assembly GCF_023715885.1). GTDB lineage: Bacteria > Actinomycetota > Actinomycetes > Actinomycetales > Microbacteriaceae > Microbacterium > Microbacterium hydrocarbonoxydans_C. The sequence continues at coordinate 24,574 of NZ_JAMBOY010000008.1, forward strand.
GGCGCAGCACGAGGACGATGATGCCGATGAGGAGGAAGAGGGCGAAGCCGTACCAGGGTCCGTCGACGACGGTGGTGCCGCCGTTCCACCAGAGCAGGAGGGTGCCGGCGGCGGCGAAGGTGATGTCGCAGAGAAGGACGCCGGTGGTGCGCATCAGTCGGTGTGTGCTTTTCATTGTTAGACCTCCACGGCGACGGAGCCGCCGACGTAGACATGGGCTTCAGCGTTGCGGCGGGTCTTGGACCAGCCGTTCTTGCCGCGGACGATACGCAGGAATGCTCGTGCGATGCAGATGTACATGTAGTAGACGTAGAGCCAGACGCCGATACCCCATCCGAGGGCGGTGAGCCAGCTTGCTTGCGGTTCGCAGCGGACCTTGTAGACGAAGCCCCAGATCGCGAAGGGCGCGATGGAGAACATTGCCATGAGTCCCGCGATGCCGAAGAGGCTGTTGACGGCGGCGTGGAAGAGGGCGGGGTCGTGTATCCAACTGTTGACCTGCGCGCCGACGAGGATGGCGAAGGCGAGCCCGCCCAGCATCTGCAGGAACGGCAGGATCAGGTAGTAGGTGGTTTCGATAACGCCGGCGCTGTCGATGTGCCGGGACTTCACGACTTCCCCGATGTACTTGACGCACTGGATGTTGCCCTGCGCCCAGCGGGTGCGCTGGGTGAGGAGGCGCCGGATCGAGGGCAGCGCTTCCTGGTGGACTTGAGTGTCGTAAACGTGCTTGACCTGGTAGCCGGCGAGGACGACGTGTACGCCGAGCTCGTAGTCCTCGAGCAGCGCGCCGTGCCAGGGTTCGCCGTACTGGGCGCCGATGGCGTCAAGGACGGAGAGGCGGGTGAACTGGCCGTTTCCACCGAGGCCGACGGTGCCGGTTTTGGCTCGGAGGGATTGCATGGCGGCGATGGTGGTGCGGAATTCGAGGTCCTGCATGCGTAGGAGGTAGCGGGCGAAGGCATTCGCGAGGCGGCCACGCTGGGGGTACGGTTTCGCGTCATCTCGGTTCTTCATCCACACGGCGATCTGTGCGGCGCCGACCTCGGGGTCGCCGAAGATGTCATCGGCGGAGCAGACCTCGAGCGCGTTCGGTTCCATCTCTCCGTCGGCGTCGATGACGACGACAATGACGCGCTCCGGGTCGGCCTCGGCGGGCAGCCAGCCGAGGAGCTGGTGGTAGGCGGCGTTGAGTGCATCGCCCTTGCCGGTGCGGGCTTCGGGGCGGCGACGCTGGACGAGGTGGACCTGAGGGTCAACCTCTGCGAAGCGCGTGACGATCTCTGCGGTGGCATCTTCACTGTCGTCGTCGATGACCCAGACGTGCGCGCCCGGAAAGTCGCGCCGGGCTCGGGTGACGGTTGTCTCGATGACGGCTTCTTCGTCACGGCAGGGGATGAAGAAGTGCCATTCGAAGTCATCCGGGTTACCCGGGACGACCTTGGGGTAGCGGAGGTAGGGGATGAGGATGAAGGTCACGTAGGTGACGAATGCCACACCGAGCAGCACGGTGAATGCGTTGAGGATCGGGAACATCTCATGGCCTCTCGATAGTGATGCGCCGCCCGGATGGCTTCGTATCTAACATCTTATATTTTGCCACGATGTGCGGCTCTTTAGCTGGGAAGATGCTGCGAGCGGCAAGGCTCGGCGAAGGAAGGCTGGGCCCGCCACTGTGAGGCGGGCCCAGTGAGCATCGTGGGATGCTCTCGAACGAGCGCACAGGCCTCCGAAAGCGCGGCGTGTGCGCGGGGTCTTCCCACCCCCGGGTCGCTCGAGTCGTGAAGCGGACTACCGCCGGTTAGAACGATCGCGTCGCGTGGGGAGCGCGGCCGTGGGTGAAGCGGCGTTCTGGCCTCGACGGTATTGCGGCCCCTCTGCCGAGGCGGCATCGCGGGGGGCGGGGCGTCGCAGTCCGCGGGGCTTTTTCACGCCGATGATGAGGAACAGAGCTGCTAGGCCGAGGGCGTAGCCGAGGATGCCGACGACGGAGCCGACGAAGGTGTGGCTGACGGTGTATCCGGGGTCCAGACCCCAGGTCTGGGTGGCCCAGCCGATCAGAGTCAGACGTGAGGCGTTGACGAGGACGACAATGGCCCACATGGTGATGGTGGCCAGGAGGATGCGTCCCCAGCGGGCGCGGGTGGTGGCGAGGATGACCGCGGCGATGAGTGTCAGCGGAACTCCGATGAGGAGGGCTGTGCACTCGACGGTGACCTGGAGGGCGATGAGTTTGTCATCGCCGGTCCACACGAAGTAGCGGTCGAGGGAGGCGTCGATCTGGTCGCGGGTGAAGGGCGATAGAAACCAGCTGGCGATCATCGCCTCGATGCCTCGGACGGCATTGTTGATGGTGACAAGGGCGATGCTGCCTGCGCTAAGTGCCATGGCGATGAGGATGCGCAGGGCTCGGTCGAGGCGGGGAAGAAGAGGGCGCTGACGCAGTGTGCGCCGGCTGAGGGGAAGAGCGGAGGTAGTCATGGTGTCCTGCTTTCGGAAGGAGTAGTCGGGTGAGATCAGTGAGGTGGCCCGGCTCCCGGGGAAGCGGGAGAGGATCGGGTGGTACGGGTGGGGCGCTTCGCGCCCCACCCGGGCGTGGGGAGTCGTGGGGGGTCTGGTGGTTGGGTCGTTGGGGACGTTTAGTCCGTGGTAGGGGCGGTGCGGGTGATCCAGCGGCGGCGGGCGATGAGGAGTCCGCCGATGACGATGGAGAGGATGGCGATGGTGAGGGGGAAGATCGGGTCGGCGCCGGTGGTAGCCAGCACGCTGGTGCCGATTCCGCCGACGATGGGCGTGGGTCCGCCGTTGTACATGGGTGCTCCTTGAGGGCGACGATGAGAAGTGGAAGGGGGCGGGGAGGCGTTCGGGGAGGGTGCCTCCCCGCCCAGAACTCCTAGGGGTTAGGAGTCCTTGCGGCGGCGCAGGGTGGCGCCGCCCAGGGCGCCCAGGGCGCCGATTGCTGCGATCGCGGCGATGCCGGGAGCCACGATGGGGCTCTCAACGTCCTTGTCCACGATCACGATGTCGACCTTGTCGGTCGTGACCTTGCCGTTCTTGTCGGTCTGCGACGCGGTGACGGTCTCCTCACCCAGGTCGAAGTCCTTCTCCGGGGTGACCGTCCAGGTGCCGTCCGCGCCGACCGTGGTCGAACCCATCACGACGCCGGCGCCGCTGATGATCTCGACCGTCGAGCCGGGCTCGCCGGTGCCGGTGAACACCGGGCGGGTCGTCTCGACCGTGGCGTCCTGCTCCGGACCGGTGATGTCAACCGGCTTCAAAGCCGCAGCAACGATGTTGATGCTGACGCGGTCAGTGGTCTTGCCACCGTTCTTGTCCGTCTGGGTCGCGGTGACCGTCTCCTCGCCCAGGTCAAGATCCTGGCTGGGGGTGACGCTCCACTTTCCGTCGGCACCGACCGTGGTCGTGCCAAGCACCACGCCCGCGGCGCTGGTGACCACGACGGTGGCGCCAGGCTCGCCCGTGCCAGAGAACACCGGACGCGGGTTCTCCAGGTTCGCACCAGCCGTAGGACCGGTGATATCCACCGGCTTGACCGCAGCGACGACCGGCTTCAGTAGCGAAGTCACGGCATTGTCCTGTCCAGCAGACTCAGTCGGTGTGGCGACGTGGACGCGGCTGCCATAGAGCGAGAGGCTCCTGTTTCCTGAGAAGTGAAGCGACTGGATCGGGCCCTCACCAGCGGGCATGCGCCACTTCTGCTTACCGTCGTTCGGGTTGCACGTGGCAAGGATTGTTTCGTAGCCGCGAAAATCGCCAGCACTGTCGCGATACTCCGCTCCGACGGAAACGCACTTTCCATCGATTTCGATGGGGCCGTACGTCCCAGGGGCGGGGAAGGTGCCCCGCACGGAGTTCGCTCCTGCCTCTGCAGCCGTCCGGTATCCGGAACCAGATTTGATCGGCGTGCCGCTCTTGACTGAGTAGAAGTAATCTGCCGTGGTTGCCGAACGGAACACTAGGGGTCCTTCGACGCGGTCGCCCTGGGCGGCGATGGTGATGTCGTCCTGGGCTGGGGTGGCGGCGTTGGCGGGGGCGGCGAGGCCGATGAGGCCTGCGGTGATGAGGCCGGCGCTGAGGGCGACCTTTCCGAGCTTGTTCATGGTGTCCTTTCGAGGTGCCGTGTGTGGGCGGCGGGTGTGTGTGTCGCGGGTGCGACGTGGGAAGTGGCGTACTCGGGTTGGTGTGTTGCCCGGGTGTCGGACCCGAAACCGACGCGCGGGAGTGTGAGGGCGACGCGGAGCGCGTCGGCGTAGTGGGCCAGGGCGCGGGAGGCGCCTTGGTTGTCTCGGTCGGCGAAGGCCTCGGTGGCCTGGGTCAGGTAGCGGCGGCGGGTCGCTTCGCCGGTGGCGTGGTCGACGCCGTGAGCGTCGAGGATGTGGTCCTGCGCGAAGACGCGCAGCGGCCCGAGGATCCCGCGCTGTGTGTAGTTACTCAGGCGGGGGACGCCCTGCTTGACCATCTCGGATGCGAGATCGAGGTAGCGGCGCATGTCGGAGGTGTACTCGGCGCGGACGTACTCCCGCACGGTCACTGAGTCCGCAGACAGCGCGAGGAACGACACCAGGCGACCCAGCACGACGACGCGCTCGCGCATGTCCTCGACCGACCAGTCCGCGACAACCGTCTTCGCGTTACGCGTGACGTCCACGAACCCGATTTGGGAGAGCGCCTGCAGCGCCTCCCGCACCGGAGTGCGAGACACCCCGCATTCCGTGGAGATCGCATCCAGGCTGAGCTTCTCGCCCGGCGCATACCGCCCGCTGATGATGTCGCTCAGCAACCGATCGTGCAGCAGATCACTCAGAGTCGCCGGCCGTACTACCCGGTCCGCAGCTCGTGTGTCCATCGCTCTACCTCCAATCTGGTGATCTAAAACCTGATATTTCGCTTACGAGAAGAACTATGCCATACTCTCCATCTAGACGCAAACGCATCTAATATTTCGGACGAAAGGTAGGCGTCATGGACATGAAGAAGGTGGCTGTTGTTCTGGGAACGCGGCCGGAGATCATCAAGCTCGCTCCCGTGATTCGCGCGCTGGGCGACCACGCGTACGTGATTCACACGGGGCAGCACTACGACCGCGAGCTGTCTGGGCAGTTCCTTGAGCAGTTCGGCCTCGGAGACCCCGACGTTGTACTCGAGGGCGTCGGGGGAGCGGACCGGGGCACGCAGATCGGAACCGCGATGCTCGCGCTCACCAGAGAGTTCCAGGCTCGCCGGCCTGCAGCTGTCATCGTGCAGGGGGACACCAACGCCGTCTCCGCCGGCGCGCAGGCGGCGAACTACCTCAACATTCCGGTGATTCACGTCGAGGCCGGGCTGCGATCATACGACCGTGCAATGCCGGAGGAGCTCAACCGTCTCGTCGTGGGCACGCTCGCCGACGTGCACTGTGCGGCCACCGCCCACAACGCTGACAACCTGCGCGGCGAGGGTGTGGACGACAGCCGGATCATCGTCACCGGAAACACGATCGTCGAGGCGACGTTGGCGTCCCTCGAGCAGGGCAGCGGCCTCATCGGCCATCACTTCCCGGACGGGCAGGCCCCCGAGAAGTTCGTCCTCGCTACCATCCACCGCCCCGAGAACACGGACACGCGCGAAGCCCTCGAGCGAGTACTCCGCGGGCTGGTGAATATCGGACTGCCGGTGCTGTTCCTCGCGCACCCCCGCACCCGCCACGCCGCACAGCGCTTCGGCTTGAGATACCTTCTCGATCAGCTTCACACCATCGAATCGGTCGGCCACTCGGAGCTTCTGGATCTCGCCCAGGCCGCCACTCTGTTGGTGTCCGACTCCGGCGGCCTCCAGGAAGAGACCACTGTTCTCGGCAAGCCGCTTCTTGTGATCCGCCGCTCAACGGAGCGACCGGAGTCCATCGACGCGGGATTCGCTCGTCTCCTCACCTCCGAGCAGGACATCGCCAGCACGGCGGGGCGCGCAATCGCTGAGGGGGGCTTCGGAGTCGACCTGGCCGAAGCCCGATCCCCGTACGGAGACGGTTCCGCAAGCGAGCGCATCGCGCGCATCGCGCTGCGAATCGCCGCCGGCACGGCCGTGGCTGCAGCGGTCGAAGAAGAAAAGCGGACGATGCTGGTGACTGCCTGAGAGACGAGGATCTGCAGCCACGCTCGGACAGCGTCTCCATCTGGAGGGGGAGGTGCGGAACTAGGATGAGAGTGAAAGGCGCCGCCTCGATCCGGTGCAACTAGTACATGAAACGACTCGTGATCATCACGGCAGTCCTCATGGCACTGGGAGCCGTCCTCGCGCATCCCGTCTCCGCCTCCAGCGACATCGCCAACCACGACGAGCCCTGGTCGTGGAGCACCGCCACGCACCCCACCGGGAGCGCGGCCGTCGCCGGCGGATCTTCGGGCGGCGGAATCTGGCGATGGAACGGCGTGGACTTCATCCCCAGCGTGGGCCACATGAACCTCTCCCTCACGAGTTGGCGATCGGAGACAGCCCCCACAGGACAAGGAGTGCTCGGACGGGTGAGCCACACAACAGGCGCACGCACCGGCCCACCCGACCTGGCCCTCATCGCCACCGGCCCCGCACCGCTGAATCCCCTGCTTCGGGTGTCCGACCAATGGACCAATGCTCCGCTCTCCGACGTCGCTCACGGTGATATCCGGAAAGGCACCCCCTTATGCCACTCCGGATTTTCCGCCTCCACGCAGTCCGCCGGCGGATACCAATGCGGCCAGGTGTACGCCACCTGCACCATCGCATCAGGATCCCGATGCATCATCGTCAACGACCAGGGCATCGCAAGCGGAGGCGACTCAGGCGGACCCGTTTGGGCATACGACGGACGGGGAGGTGTCATCCTGTACGGCTGGGTCAGCGGCACGCTCCAGATCGGTGACAACGCGTCCAACGGCACCTACAAATACCTCACCTTCGAACCGGTCTGGAACCTCCAGAACAAAGACTGGAGGCCCGACGAGACCTGGACCGCGGGCGGCTTCCTGAGTGGACCCGCAACCCTCGGGTGCTTCGTCACCACCCGAGGGTGCATCCGGAGCTGACACTCTTCGAGCTGTCCCTGCTCTAACGTCGTGTAATCAAATATTAGACATCACGTGCGAAGATTGATAGATTAGAGTATGCCCGTTCCCAAAAATTCCGCCCCCACAACGCGGGTGCTGCTCCGCGACGTGGTGTTCGACCGCCTCCTGGACGCCATCGTCCGCGGCGAGCTCGCTCCGGGCGAGACACTCCGTGACAACGAAATGGAAGCGTGGGCGGGAGCATCGCGGACTCCGGTGCGTGAAGCTATCGACCGCCTCGCCAGTATGGGGCTCGTGGAAGTGCTCCCGCAGAAGGGGACGCGTGTCGCTCCTATCGAGGCGGCCGCTTTTGCCGACCGCCTCGAAACGCTCTGGGCCATCAGTGAAGGCGTCGCGGAAGACGTCGTCCCCTTGCTCACCGATGACGACGTCGCCCTGCTGACCACAACCATCGCCCGTCTGCACCGCCCCGATGGTGACCAAGCCGACATCCCCGCGGTCACAAGTGACCTCTTCGCCGTCCTGCTGAACACCTGGGCGAACACGTACGTGCTCAAAATCTACGACACCGTCATCCCCCATCTTCGACGGGAAGCCACAGCCCTTGCCGCCAAAGACGACGCTTACTTCATGACTTCCTCGGAGCTCGACGGTCTTGCCGGCGCCATCCGGAACCGCGATGGGGAAGCGGCGGCAGCGTCCATCCGGCACCATTGCGAACGCGTTGTCACCCACACCCGCCAGCAGGCAAGCCTGGTGAAGGAGTAATCATGCCTCTCCCCCTCAACACCGACGTTGAATCGCGCAGGCTCCTCCGCGACGACGTCTACACCTCCATCCTGAACGCGATCGTCGACGGCACCCTCGAGGCCGGCGAACACCTCCGGGACGAAGACCTCATCTCCTGGCTCGGGGTCTCCCGCACGCCCATCAGACAAGCCCTCAACCGGCTAGAAGAAGTCGGCCTCATCGAGATGGTCCCCGGACGCTACACCCGTGTCGCACCGTTCGATGAAGACAACATCACCCAAGCGATCTACGCCACACAGGTCATCCACCTGTTCTCCGTGCGCAAGACCGCGGCAACCCTCACCAACGAACAACTCACGCAACTCGATGACCACATCGAACGCGCGCGTCACGCGGCAACAGGACAGGACCGGCTCGGACAGCTCAATGCCCTCGGCGGATTCTTCCGCGTCTTTCACCTGGCCACAGGCAACGACGTGCTGTACCAAGCGGTCGAGAAAACCAACCCCATCCTGTTCCGTGCATTCCTACCCACCGAGGGCGTGATGAGCGGCAACGCAATCACGGACGCACTCACCGCCATCGCCGACGCTGCGCGGCGACAAGACGCTGCCGGAGCAGTAGCGGGAGTACGCGCCATGATGCCGTTCTGGCGGGATCAGTTCATCACCACGATCCGCCCCCGCCTTCTCGCCGAGCGCTGACACCAGCAGGAACCTTCATCATCTTCGGGCTCTTCGCGGTAGCCGCCTTCATCTTCGTCGTCTGGCTCGCTCCGGAAACTAAAGGCCGCCCCTTGGACGACATCAGCAAGTACTGGGAAAATAGAGGACGTTGGACGCGCTAGCGCGCTCGTTGTGAAGCTCGCGGTCACTATCCCTTCGCGTAGGCGCAGGGGCGCGGTATCCGCGGTCCCGAACGTCTCGTGGACCAGATCGCCGCGATCGGGCAGGTCGGCGTCGAAGACGCGGCCGGTCGCGACAGTGCCCCGCGTCAAGGTCAATCTTCGTGAGCGGCAGCTGCCGAAAACGATCGTTCCCGGCGGCCTCGCCGACGTCGACGACCGGGTGCACAACACGCCGAGGAACGATCCGCCGAAACCTCTTGCCGAAACCGGATCCGGCCGAAACACCGGAGTATCGTTTTCGGCATGCCGGAGCGCTGGCCTCGACGGGCTGCATCTCAGCGAGATCCTGGGGAGCCCTTCTGCCGAGTGATCACCGAAACGGGACCGGCACTCGTCCGCCCGGTGTCCGTGCCTCATGGCACGATGAACGCACCGTCGATAGCAAGAAGAGGTGCACGATGCCGATCGACCCGAAGAAGACGCTCGATGCGTACCGGGCGAAGCGGGGCGAGTTCCGCCTCGTCGAGGTGCCGCCGCTGCAGTACCTCATGGTCGACGGCGCGGGAGACCCGAACACTGCGAAGGAATACACGGATGCCGTCGCCGCACTCTTCCCGCTCGCGTACACGCTGAAGTTCGCGGCCCGCGCCGAACTCGATCTCGATGTCGTCGTGATGCCGCTCGAAGGCCTCTGGGATGCGCCCGACAAGGAGTCGTTCACGACCAAGCGCGACAAGTCGGCCTGGCTGTGGACGATGATGATCATGGTGCCTGGCCAGGTGACACCGGAGATGTTCGCGGCGGCCGTCGACAAGGTCGAAGCCAAGGCGGCGGCGAAGAAGGAGCCCCTGCCGGCGCTGCGGTCGGTGCGACTCGAGACTCTCGACGAGGAACTGAGCGTGCAGACATTGCATGTCGGCTCGTACGACGACGAAGCCCCGGTGCTGGCCGAGCTGCACGACGCGTTCATCCCCGAGAACGGCCTCCGCATGACCGGACGTCACCACGAGATCTACCTCGGCGACGCTCGGCGGGTCGCTCCCGACCGTCTGCGCACGATCCTCCGGCAGCCGGTCGAACGCACGTGACTGCCGCACGGCGCCGTCGGGATCAAGCCCCTCCGGCCCATCGCTCCCACGGCGATATCCTGCATCGATGACGACAGCGAAGTCCGCCGCGCACGAGGCCAGGGGATCGGACGCCTTCCGACGTGTCGCTCGGGCCGGCTTCGGGGTGATCGGTCTCGTGCACATCATCATCGGAGCGCTCGCCGTGTCCATAGCCTCGGGCGGTGGCGGCGATGCCGATCAGGACGGCGCGATGCAGCAGATTCGATCGACGCCCGTGGGAGGGCTCATCCTGGCTCTCGTCGCGGCCGCGCTCCTCGCCCTCGCGGTGTGGCAGGTCGTGAGCGGCGTCGTCGCCGTCGGCGGCGAGGTGAAGAAGTGGGGGCAGCGCATCAAGCTCTTCGGAATCGCTGTCGCGTACCTCGTGATCGCCGGACTCGCGGTCATCTATGCGTTCGGAGGCAATGCCGAATCCGAGAAGTCGTCGAAGTTCGTGAGCGAAGTGCTGCTAGGAGCGCCCGGAGGAATCTTCCTCCTGGTTGCGGTCGGCCTCACGGTGGTCGGCGTCGGCATCGGCTTCGTCGTGAGCGGCTTCACGACCGGTTTCCGCAAGACGCTCGACCTGCCGTCGGGCGCGGGGCGTCCGCCGATCGTGGTGCTCGGGGTCATTGGCTATATCGCGAAGGGCATCGCCATCGCCCTCACCGGCATCCTGTTCGTGGTCGCGGCCTGGACGCACGACCCCGACAAGGCCGGAGGTCTCGATGCTGCGTTGCGCAGCCTCACCGACCTGCCGTTCGGGCGGGCCGTGCTGTGGGTCGTCGGCGCCGGACTCGTCGTGTACGGCGTGTTCTCGATGTTCCGCGCCCGCTACGCCCGCATGTGACCCGGGTCAGGTCGTCGCGGGCTTCTCGCTCCACAGGAGCAGGAACGCGCCGAGCCCGATCATGAGCGCACCGCCCGTCGCGCCCATCGCCTCGATCCGACGAGGCGAACGCCCGAACCACTGCCGGGCGGCGCTGGCGAGCACGACCCAGATCGCGTCGCAGGCGACGCCGATCGCGACGACGATCACTCCCAGCACGAGCAGCTGCATCGGCACGGATCCCCCGTGCAGGTCGACGAACTGAGGCAGGATTGCGAGAAAGAACGCGATCGACTTCGGGTTGGTGACGCCGACGACGAACCCCTCCGCGAGCAGGCGCAGACCCGAGCGACGCGGCTGCGGTCCGGTCGCGATCGCGGCGGCGTCGTTCCGGTGGCGGATGGCCTGGATGCCGAGGAAGACGAGGTACCCCGCACCGATCACCTTCACGATCGTGAACAGCACGATCGACTGCGCGATCACCGTGCCGACGCCGAGCGCCACGGCCACGACGAGCAGGATCGACCCGAGAGCGGTGCCGAGGATGCTGAGGAATCCGCCGATCCGCCCGAGCGCCATCACGCGCCCGATCGTGAACAACACCGTCGGGCCGGGGATCACGACCATGATGAACGCCGCGACCACGAACGTCGCGAGGGTGTCGGCGCTGAACATGGTGCGAGCCTAGTGCGCGACCCGCGCGACGGCGTCGGATGAGAAGCTAGAAGGATGAGCTCGACCTCTGCCTCCGACGTGATCACTGCGCCTGCGGACAGCCCGCTGACGGATGCTGAGGTGCGGCGCCTGCGCGAGGACTTCCCGATCCTGGGTGTCGAGGTGAACGGGCATCCGCTCACCTACCTCGACTCCGGCGCGACCTCGCAGCGCCCGCTCGCGGTGCTCGATGCCGAGCGGGAGTTCGCGACGACGCTGAACGCCGCCGTGCATCGCGGTGCGCACACGCTCGCCGCCGAGGCGACGGAGGTGTTCGAAGACGCTCGTGCGACCGTCGCCCGATTCATCGGCGCCGACGAGGGCGAGATCGTCTGGACCTCCAACGCGACCGAGGCCATCAACCTCGTCGCCTACGGAATCTCGAACGCATCTCTGGGGCGCGGGGGAGCGGCCGCCGAGCGCTTCCGCCTCGGCCCCGGCGACGAGATCGTCACCACGGAGATGGAGCATCACGCGAACCTCATCCCGTGGCAGGAGCTCGCTGCGCGCACGGGCGCAACGCTGCGGGTGATCCCGCTCGACGACGAAGGAGCGCTGCGGCTCGACGTCGCCGCTGAGCTGATCGGAGAGCGGACGAAGCTCGTCGCCGTCACTCACGTGTCGAACGTGCTGGGCGTGATCAACCCCACAGACCGGCTCGTCGACATGGCCCACCGTGTCGGCGCCCTCGTGCTGCTCGACGCCTGCCAGTCGGCGCCGCACCTGCCGCTCGACGTGCGCGCCCTCGACGTCGACTTCGCCGTGCTGTCCGGTCACAAGATGCTCGGCCCCTCGGGGATCGGCGCGCTCTACGGACGCCGCGAGCTGCTCGAGGCCCTCCCACCCTTCCTCACCGGTGGGTCGATGATCACGACCGTCACGACCACCGAGGCGGAGTATCTGCCGCCGCCGCAGCGCTTCGAGGCGGGGACGCAGCGGGTGTCGCAGGCCGTCGCGCTCGCGGCGGCGATCGACTACCTGTCGGCGGTCGGGATGCCGCGCATCGCCGCCCACGAGGCCGCCTTCGGCCGCCGCCTGGTCGACGGGCTGATGGCGATCGACGGCGTGCGCGTGCTCGGCGCCGGCATCGATCTGCCGCGGGTCGGCCTCGCGAGCTTCGATGTCGACGGCATCCACTCGCACGACGTCGGCCAGTACCTCGACGACCTCGGCATCGCGGTGCGCGTCGGCCACCACTGCGCGCAGCCGCTGCACCGTCGACTCGGCATCACCTCGTCGACCAGGGCGAGCACCTATCTCTACACGACCGAGGACGAGGTGGATGCCGTGATCGCCGGCGTCGCCGGAGCCATCGACTTCTTCCGGAGGGGCGCATGAGCGACCTGCAGAACCTGTACCAGGAGCTCATCCTCGACCACTCGCGCACACCGCACGGGTTCGGGCTGCGCGACGAGATCGCGGCGCAGTCGCATCAGATCAACCCCACGTGCGGTGACGAGGTCACCCTGCAGGTGCACCGCGCGTCCGACGGCAGCGTCGAGGCGATCGCGTGGGAAGGGCACGGCTGCGCCATCTCGCAGGCCTCGGCGTCGCTCCTCGCCGAACTCGCCGAAGGGCTCACCGTCGATGACCTCGAGGTGCGGATCGACGCGTTCCGCACGGCGATGCGCTCGCGCGGGAAGATCGAGCCCGACGAGGAGCTGCTCGGCGATGCCGCAGCGCTCGGCGGGGTCTCGCGCTACGTCGCGCGGGTGAAGTGCGCGATGCTCGCGTGGGTCGCCGCCGAGGACGCGCTGCACAAGAGCTGACACCGGCGCCGTCGAGACGGCAGGAGCCGAGGTGCAGGATGGGACCATGGCCCTTACGCTGACGCCGCTCGACCCCGACCGCTTCGACGATTGGCGGTCGGCTACCAGGCTGCGTCTCATCGCCCTCCGCCAGGACTCGGGGCTGCTGGTCGGCGACGACGCCGTCGCGCACGCTGACGCCTTCCTCGACCAGCTCCTGCCTGACGGAGCCGAGACGCAGACATCGGTCATCTTGTCGATCCGCGACGGCGGTCCCGAACTGGGCACGGTGTGGCTCGCGTCGATCTCCGGCATCCTCATGATCCTCGACCTGTCTTTCGCGGGCCGGCCCACCGTCTCGCAGGAAGACGAGCTGTTCACCGCCCTGGTCGAGATGGGGCGTGCGCACGGAGTCGACCGGCTCAGCATCTCGGTGTACGCGACCGACGCGGCGAGCCGGTCCTTCATCGACGATCGGGGGTTCGCGTGCGCGTCGATCCAGATGCTGCTCGAACCGCTCCCCGACCGCGAGCGTGCGCCCGTGGTGAAGGTCGAGCCGATGACGGCGGAGCGCTATCCGTCCTTCGTCGCCGCATCGGAGGCGGCCTTCGCGGAGGAGCTCGCTGCCTCAGGCCGATACTCGATCGACGACGCCCGCGCGGAGTCGCACCGTCAGATGGTGGAGGAGCTGCCCGACGGCGTCGAGACAGTGGGCCAGCAACTCTTCACTGCCACGGTCGACGGAGAGGAGGTCGGCATCCTCTGGGTCGGCCTCCGAAGCAGAGGTGATAGGCCGCACGCTTTCATCCTCGACATCGAGGTCGCCGAATCGCAGCGACGCAAGGGATACGGCCGCGAGTTGATGCGCGCCGCCGAGCAGGTCGCGCGGGAGCACGGTGCGGACTCCGTCGGCCTGCACGTGTTCGGCGCGAATGAGGGTGCGATCGCCCTGTACGAAGGACTCGGCTATCGCCGCGTCGAGGAGAGGCATCTGCTCCACATCGCGGAATAGGTACCGCCGCGGGACGTTGACCCTCACATGACCACTCTCGGAATCATCGGTGCAGGACACATCGGCAGCCAGGTCGCGCGCGCGGCGGTGGCGCACGGCTACGACGTCGTGATCGCGAACTCCCGCGGGCCGGAGACGCTCGCCCCACTCATCGCCGAGCTGGGTGAGAGGGCGCGTGCGGCGACCGCCACCGACGCGGCCGCAGCGGCCGACATCGCCGTCGTGACCATCCCGCTCGGTCGGATCGACGAGCTTCCGGTCGAGGAGCTGGCGGGGAAGATCGTGCTCGACACGAACAACTACTACTTCGAGCGTGATGGCCACATCGACGAGCTCGACAAGGGTGAGACCACCACCTCGGAGATGCTGCAGAAGCAGCTGCCGACCTCGCGCATCGCGAAGGCGTTCAACCACATCCCGGCCCGCGACATCACGACCGACGGAACCCCGGCGGGGACGGCGAACCGTCGTGCCCTCGCGACGGCCGGCGACGACGCGGAGGCCGTGCAGTTCGTCACCCGGTTCTACGACGAACTCGGCTTCGACACCGTGAACATCGGCCCGCTGAGCGAGTCGTGGCGCGTCGAGCGCGACCGCCCCGCCTACGTGGTGCGGCAGAACGCCGAGGAGTTGCGCGCCAACCTCGCCATCGCGAACCGCCTGCCCTGATCTCGATGTCCGCGCACCGTGGGATACCAAACTTGTCCCTCCGGTGCGCGGATGAGACAATCCCGATATGGCGGAGGTGGGGGCTGCCGGCGAACTCGAGTCGGTGAGAGTGACGCGCATATTGCGCGATGACATCGTCTTGGGTCGGAGGCTTCCGGGATCCCGGCTCGTCGAGCGCGACATCGCGGCGGATCTGAACGTCTCTCGTCTTCCCGTCCGCGAGGCGATTCGCACCCTCGTCTCCGAGGGGGTCGTGGTGGCGCGTCCGCGCACCTGGGCGGTCGTGCGGGAGTTCTCGCGGCAGGATCTTCAGGACTACGGCGAGGTGCGCGAGGCGATCGAGACGATGATCTTCGTCTTCGCCGCACAACGCGGCACGCCGGAGGGACACGCTCGACTCCGCTCCGCCTACGATCAGGAGCTGGCGGCCGCCGCATCCGGCGATGTCGAGGGTGCACGCATCGCGGCGAGCCTCTTCCACGAGGTCGCGGCGCACCTCGCAGGGAACCATATGATCGGCGAATTCGTCGGCGTTTTCGCGACCCGCCTGAAGTGGCTCTTCGGCCAGCACGACGACCTCGTGGAGACGGCGGAGGAGCATCGGGTGATCCTCGAAGCCGTCGAGGCGCAGGATGCCGACGCGCTGCGCGTGCTGATCCCGCAGCACACCGCGAGCGCCGTGGCGTCTGCCGCGCGCCGCCTCGAAGTCCGCGCGGAATCTGTCTGATCTCGAGCCCAAGGATACCCCTAGGGGGTATGGTGGAGATGTCATCGACGAAAGGATCGACATGACCACGACCACCTACACCGTAACGGGCATGACCTGCGGGCACTGCGAGGGCTCCGTGCGCAGCGAGGTCTCGAAGCTGCAGGGCATCACCGCCATCGACGTGAGCGCGGCATCCGGCCGACTCGTCGTCACCTCCGAGTCCCCGCTCGACGACACCGCCGTTCTGGCGGCGGTCGACGAGGCCGGGTACAGCGCCGCGCGCGCCTGATGCGCCCATGAGCGAGCATCTCGCCTCGTACGATCTCGAGATCGGCGGGATGACGTGCGCGTCCTGCGCCGCGCGGATCGAGAAGCGCCTCAACCGGATCGACGGCGTGACGGCATCCGTCAATTACGCCACCGAGAAGGCGCACGTCGAGGTCGCGGGAGACGTGCTCGCGGACGACCTCATCTCCGAGGTCGTCCGCACCGGCTACTCCGCCGCGTTGCCGCGCGAGACCGAGTCCAGCGAGACCGACCCGGCGTACGACGTGCTGCGCCGACGCCTCATCGTCGCCGTGGCTCTCGCGGTGCCCGTTATCGCGATGGCGATGGTCGAGGCGCTGCAGTTCCCCGGCTGGCAGTGGGCGTCGCTCGCTCTCGCTCTCCCCGTCGTCACGTGGGCGGCATGGCCGTTCCACCGCGCAGCCGTGCTCAATGCCCGCCACCGCACCGTCACGATGGACACGCTGATCTCGGTCGGCGTCTCGGCGGCGTTCCTCTGGTCGCTCTATGCGCTCGTCTTCGGCACGGCGGGGATGTGGGGCATGACGCATCCGTTCCGGTTCACGATCGAGCGCGGTGACGGACTCGGAACGATCTACCTCGAGGTCGCCGCGGGCGTCACGATGTTCCTGCTGCTCGGACGCTTTCTCGAGCAGCGCTCGAAGCGCACCGCCGGGGCGGCCCTGCGGGCGCTCGGCGAGCTCGGTGCGAAGGACGTCTCCGTGCTGCGCGACGGCGTGGAACAGCGGATGCCGCTGGCTCACCTCGTCGTCGGCGACGTGTTCGTCGTGCGCCCGGGAGAGAAGATCGCGACCGACGGCGTCGTGCGCGAGGGGTCGTCGGCTGTCGACGCGTCGATGCTGACCGGCGAGTCCGTGCCGGTGGAGGTGCGCGCGGGAGACGCGGTGACCGGCGCGACGGTGAACGTGGGCGGCCGCCTGGTCGTCACCGCCACGAGGGTCGGGGCCGACACGCAGCTCGCGCGCATGGCGCGGCTCGTCGAGCAGGCGCAGTCGGGCAAGGCCGAGGCGCAGCGCCTCGCCGACCGGCTCTCGACCGTGTTCGTGCCCATCGTGTTCACGATCGCCGCGGTGACGCTCGTCGCCTGGCTGATCGGCGGTGGGGGAGTCTCTGCGGCTTTCACGGCGGCCGTCGCGGTGCTGATCATCGCGTGCCCGTGCGCGCTCGGGCTCGCCACGCCGATGGCGCTGCTCGTCGGCACCGGACGCGGTGCACAGCTCGGCGTGCTCATCAAGGGACCGGAGGTGCTCGAGTCGACCCGCCGCGTCGACACGGTCGTGCTCGACAAGACCGGCACCGTCACGAGCGGACGCATGACCCTCGTCGACGTCATCCCTGCGGACGGCGAGGGCGAGGCCGAGGTGCTGCGCCGCGCCGCCGCGATCGAGGACGCCTCAGAGCATCCCGTCGCAGCCGCCATCGTGCGCGGCGCGGTGGAGCGCTTCGGCGACCTTCCGGCGGTCAGCGAGTTCCGCAGCATCCAGGGCCGCGGCGTCGCCGGCGTCGTCGACGGAGTGCAGGTCACGGTCGGTCGGCCCGCGTTTCTCTCCGACGAGTCGGCGCCGCTCGACGGTCGTCTGCTCGCCGCCTTCGAGACCGCCGAGGATCGCGCGCACACCGCCGTGGTGGTCGCCTGGGGTGGACGCGCGCGCGGAGCGCTCGTCGTGTCGGATGTCGTCAAGCCCGATGCCCGCGAGGCGATCGCCGCCCTGCGCGACCTCGGTCTCGAGCCCGTGCTGCTCACCGGCGACAACCAGCGCGCCGCCGAGGCCGTGGCGGCCGAGGTCGGCATCCGGTCCGTGCGCGCCGGCGTGCTCCCCGAGCAGAAGGTCGCCGAGGTCGAGGCGCTGCAGCGGCAGGGAAAGGTCGTGGCGATGGTGGGAGACGGGGTCAACGATGCGGCGGCGCTCGCCGCATCCGACCTCGGCATCGCGATGGGCACGGGAACGGATGCGGCGATCGAGGCGTCCGATCTCACCCTGGTGCGCGGCGACCTGTGGGGCGCGGTCGACGCGATCCGTCTCGCCCGGCGCACCCTCGCGATCATCCGCGGCAACCTGTTCTGGGCACTCGCGTACAACGTCGCGGCGATCCCGCTCGCCGCGCTCGGACTGCTGAACCCGATGCTCGCCGGAGCCGCCATGGCGTTCTCCAGCGTCTTCGTCGTGCTGAACAGTCTGAGACTGCGGCGTTTCCGCAGCGCCGCCCCGCGCGCGATCCGGTAGTCGGGGCGCTTCCGCCTGGATATATTGAGCGTACGGAATCGTTCCGGAAGTGCGTCGTGTCTGGGGAGCGATATGCGCAGACTCGCGGTCGTCGTCGGAGGGCTGCTGCTCGTCGGCGGAGCGGTGATCGTCGTGGTCGCAGACCAGCAGCGCGTCGCCGCGCTCGCCGAGGCGAAGGTCGCGGTCGTGCGCGCCGAGGAGAACCTCGCGGCCGCGCGGGCCGCCAACTACGACCTCGCTGAGCAGCTCATCGCCCTGCGCGCGCTGATCGCCGAACAAGACGCACAGCTCGCCGACTCGACAGGCTTCCTCCCGTGATGCTGCGCCGCGTGTTCTCCGTCACGGTCGTGGCCGCCGTGCTGCTCGCCGCCGGTGTCATCGGCCGGGCGGATGCGCTCGACGACGCTCGGGCCGAGGCCGTCGCCGAGCTGCAGCAGATCGCTCAGCAGACGAACGACGCGCAGATGCGCTCCGACCACCTGCAGGGGCAGGTCGAGGCCGCAGAACGAGACACCGCCGACCGCGCAGCCGTGCTCGAGGTGCGCCCCGCCTTCGTGCAGGAGATCGCGTCGCTGAGCGCGGCGATCAGCGCGGCCGAGGGCAAGGTCGACACCGCCGCGCACCGGGCGGCGGCGCAGTCGGCCCAGCAGACCGTGCTCGCCGAGAAGTCCGAGCCGGCCGTGGTCGTCGCCGCGACAGCGACCGTGCATGCGCTCACGGAGAAGGTGGGCGAGGAGGTCTCGACCTGGCAGGCGGCGCAGTACGCCCGCCCGACGGGGCCTGCCTGGTCGTCGAGCGGGCCTGACGGCTACGCGCGCGTCCGCGCCGCGCTCGACAGGGTCGGCGGAGCGGGGGTCGGCCTGTACGAATCGTCGTCGTGCGCCGGAGGCACGGCGCCCGCCTGCGCCAACAGCAACGGGTACATCAAGTACCGCGGAGACATCGCCGGGTGGAGCACGGATCGACTGAACTGGGCCATGGCGCACGAGCTCGCGCACATCTACCAATTCCAGGTGTGGGGATCGCTCAACGCCTCGGGTTCCTACGACGCCCTCTTCGGCGGCGACCCGGAGTTCCTTGCCAACTGCATGGCCGTCGTGCGCGGGTACCCGGGATCCGTGGGCTGCAACGGCGACCAGCAGGCGTGGGCATCGGGGATCTGGGTCGGCGTGGTGCGCTGACTCAGGTCTCCCACACCCGCAGCTCGGCGGTGAGTCGGGCGAGGTACTCGGGCGGGCCGGCCTCGGCGAACCAGAGCCACAGCTCGGCGGCGTGGATCGCATCCCACCGGTGCACCTCGTCGGCATCCGCCCCGTAGGCGTCGATCAGGGCGGTGGACGACCGCGGATCCTTGCGGCCTGCGCCCCAGGCGGCGCGGGACAGCTCGCGGAGCGGGTCGCCGACGTGCGATGCCTCCCAGTCGACGATCCCGGTGATCCGGCCGTCGGCGAAGAGGAGATTGCCGTCGGTCCAGTCGCCGTGGCAGAAGACCTGGCCCGACGATGGCGGGATCACGAGCGGCAGGGGCGGACCGTCAGAGGCGCGGTAACGGGCCACGATGGTCGCGTCGTCGGGGCGCGGGGCGAGACCTGCGGGTGTCTGCACCTCGTGCAACCGGCGGAGGAGGGATGCCGAGGCGCTGAGCCCGGCGAGGCGGGTCTCCGCGTCGACCTCGTCGAGGCGTCGTCCGGGCATCTCCGTCATGAGGATCGCCCACGGCGCGTCCTCGACGAGCTCCGGGGTGGGCAGGTCGTCGGATGACAGCGCCTGCAGCGCGCGGACCTCGGTGCGGTGACGCTCGGCATCCGGCATCCGCTTCTCGATGAGGCGGACGCCGTCGCGCGCGACGAGCCGCACGGCGCCCACCGCTCCCTGTCGCATCATCGTCTCCGTCGCTCGGGCGGGCTCCGCTCCATTCTCGCCGACCGCCGCGAGGCCCGAAACGGGTACGCTCGAAGGGAGGAGGAACGGGTGGGACGAACTGCGGATGCCATCGCCGAGGGCGTCGCGATCGCGACCGCCGCGGCGCGCCTCGCCGTGAAGAACCACATCCTCATCGGCACGATCGCGGAGGGCGGCGTGTTCGATACGCAGAAGTACATCGCCGACGCCCGGGAGGCGCTGCGGGCGATGGCCGAGGAGTCGGAAGAGGCCGAAGAGAACCTCACCGCCCTGCGCAAACGCGCCCGCGGACGCCACTCCGACCCGTCCGGGACACACGACTACCGCGACCGCGACGTACGCAACCTTCGCCGTCGCGCGAAGCAGTCGCACGGTGTCGCGACCAGGCTGCGCGAGATGATGGAAGACGAGACGGCGCTCAGCGCGATCGTCGAGGAGGCGCGCGCGGCGGCCTGGTCGGACGTGCGCCACAACCTCGACCGTCGTCTGCGCGTCGAAGGCATGCGCCCCGACCAGGATCCCGACTACGAGCGCATGCGCGACGCACGCATGCAGGCGCTGCGGCTCGTCGACCTGCAGGCCCTGTCGTCGCAGCAGCGCGCCCGCGCGAAGCGCAAGAAGAAGCAGGAGAAGGTCGCCGAACGCGCCGACTGACCCCTCGATTCGCAATCACCTGACGACTGCTATAAGCTGTTCTACGGCCCGCTGAGCGGTCCAGGAGCGCCCGTAGCTCAATGGATAGAGCATCTGACTACGGATCAGAAGGTTAGGGGTTCGAGTCCCTTCGGGCGCACATTGTGTTGAGTCGCGACATAGGCGACGTGTGAGTCGCGACATAGGCGACTAGTTGGAGGAAGAGCTCGGCCATCGGCCGGGCTCTTTCTGCGTGTTGCGCCAGTAGGTTTTGGTGGGGTCGAT
>NZ_JAMBOY010000009.1 GCF_023715885.1 Microbacterium hydrocarbonoxydans
GGCGGGGGCGGGCGGGCCGGGTGCGGGCGGGCCGGGGGCGAATGGCTGGCCGGATCCCGGATGGCTGATCGGATGCCGGCATCCGGCCCGTCATGCGCGGAAACACCAGCCGGATGGGCCGAACGCCGCGGCCACCCCGACCACTAGGCTCGGGGCATGACCCTGCCGGAAAGCCCTTCCCGCGTGCGCCAGCCGCGCACGTCGCGAGGCGCCGCGCCGACTTTGCACGACGTGGCGCGGGAGGCCGGGGTCTCGCTCGCCACGGCGTCCCGCGTGCTCAACGGCTCGGAGCGGAAGGTCGCCGAGTCGTTCCGCGAGCGCGTCGAGCAGGCGGCCACCGCCCTCGGTTACACCGCGAACCTCTCGGCGCAGGCGACCGCCCGAGGGACGTCGCCGGTCATCGCGCTGCTCGTGGCCGACATCGCCGACCCGTACTTCGGCCTCATCGCCGCCGGCGTCGCCCGCGGAGCCGACGAGCACGGCCTCGTCGTCACGATCTCGGTGACCGAGCGCGACCCGGCGCGGGAGGCGCGGATCGTCCGCGCGCTGCGCGGCCAGAGGCCCCAGGGTCTCATCATCGCGGCCTCGCGATCGACCGGGGAGGACTTCTCGGCGACCGAGGCCGAACTCGACGGGTTCGGCCGATTCGGCAGCCGGGTCGTGACGTTCGGGGCTCGCGTCGGTGACAACCGCCTCGTCGAGATCGACAACCGCTCCGGAGCGGAGGACCTGGGTCGCCGCATGGGCGAGCTCGGCTACCGCTCGGCGATCGTCGTCGGCGCAGCACCCGGCGTGCTCACGTCGGACGAGCGCGTCGCCGGGTTCACGAGCGGCTTCGAGGGGATGGGTGGCACGGTCGACCGTGTGCTCCGCGGCGACTTCCGCCGCGAATCCGGAGCCGAGGCGATGGCAGCCGCGCTCGCCGACGGCGTCGAGCCCGGCACCCTCGTCTTCGGCATGAGCGACGTCATCGCGATCGGGGCGATGTCGGCGATCCGCGCGGCGGGGCGCCACGTGGGGGCGGACATCGCGGTGTGCGGCTTCGACGACGTGCCGTCGGCGACGGACGTGTCGCCCGCGCTCACCACGGTGCGGGTGCCGCTGAGCGAGGTGGGCTACCAGGCGTTCCGCGCGACGGTCGACGAGGACTGGCGCCAGACGCCCCTGCCCCTCGAGGTCGTCGAGCGATCGAGCACGCCGGGGGTGGCCGCATGACCCGCGTGGTGCTGGCGCCCGACAGCTTCAAGGGCACGATCACCGCGGCGGATGCGGCCGCCGCGCTCGCCGACGGATGGGCGACCGTCGAGCCGGATGCCGAGTTCGTGCACCGGCCCATGGCCGATGGCGGCGAGGGGACGGTGGCCGCCTTCGCCGCGGCGATCCCGGGCGCTCGGCGCATGCCCGTCACGGTCGACGGCCCCGCAGGGGCGCCGGTCGACACCGCGTGGCTGCTGCTCCCGCCCGAGGACGGCGCGCCGCGCGGCACCGCCGTCGTCGATCTCGCGTCGACCTCCGGCATCGAGCTGCTCGACGAGCTGCGTCCGTGGGATGCCGACACGAGCGGGTTCGGCCAGGCGATCGCCGCGGCGCTCGACCACGGCGTCTCGCGCGTCGTCGTCGGCATCGGTTCGAGCGCCTCCACGGACGGCGGGATCGGGATGCTGAGCGCACTCGGTGCGCGGTTCCTCGACGCCGCGGGGGCTTCGATGGTGCGGGGTGCGCGCGGGCTCCTCGACCTCGCGTCGGTCGACCTCGGCGCACTGCGTGCGGCCCCCGAGGTGCGCGTGCTCACGGATGTGACCAACCCGCTCGTCGGCCCCCGTGGTGCGGCGGTGGTGTTCGGCCCGCAGAAGGGGTTGGATCCCGCAGGCATCGAATCGGTGGATGCCGCGCTCGCGCGCCTCGCGGACCTGCTCGGCCTCGACCCGTCGCTGCCGGGCAGTGGAGCAGCCGGCGGAACCGGCGCCGCGCTCGTTTCCTGGGGCGCCGTTCTCGCGCCGGGAGCCGCCGAGGTCGCCGAGCTGGTCGGACTCGAATCGGCGATCCGCGGCGCAGACGTGGTCGTCACGGGGGAGGGGTCGTACGACGGGCAGTCCGGCGACGGCAAGGTGCCGTCGTTCATCGCCGGCCTCGCCGCAACGGCGGGCGCCACGCCGATGCTCGCGGCCGGACGCATCTCCGACGACTCCGACACATCGCTGTTCACGGCGTCCGCCTCGCTCACCGAGCTCGCCGGGTCATCCGCTGCCGCGCTCGCCGACCCCGCGCGCTGGCTGCGCGAGGCCGGCGCGGCGCTCGCCCGCTCGCGCTGAGCGGCGTCGTCGATCGCCGCGTTTCGTCTCGTCGTTGAGCGAGCGGACCCTCCCGGGTCGTTGAGCGAGCGGAGCGAGACCAAACGCGGTGGCGACCGCGGTTGTCCTCTGGGCATGACGACCGCCGTCGTGTAGTCAGGAATCAACCGAAAGGGATGCCATGCGCTACATGATCACGATCTTCACCGACGACGACGCGCGCCGACAGTGGGAGGAGGATCGGTCGGTGTTCGACGACGTGCACCGCCGCCTCTTCGAGGAACTGCGGAAGTCCGGCGAGTTGGTCGACGGCAACGAGCTCGATCCTGACGACGCCACGGTCATCGGTGTGCGCCGCGGCGAGAAGGTGACGACCCGCGGGCCGTTCACCGAGGGCGTCGAAGTCATCGGCGGGTATTACATCGTCGATGTCGCGAGCCGGGACCGCGCCGTGGAGATCGCGGCGGGTCTTGCCGAGACGCGCTTCTCTCCGGTCGAGGTGCGTCGACTCAAGCACTGATGCGGGCGGTGTCCTCCCCAGCGCCGCCGACACGTCGTCTTCACGAGAATCCATCCCACGAAGGAGAGAATCATGGAGTACCTGCTTTTCATCGTCAACGATCCGGCCGCCCCGCCGTACGTTCCCGAAGAGGACGACATCGAGGACTGGGCCGCCGACCTCGAACGTCGCAACGCGAACCGCGTCGGGAATCGGCTGCGGCCGCCCTCTGATGCGACAACCGTCACGGTCCGCGACGGCCGAACGATTCTCACCGACGGCCCGTTCACCGAGACGAAGGAGTGGATCGCGGGGTTCGACCTGATCGACGTCGCCGACCTCGATGAGGCCATCGAGATCGCGTCCCGGCACCCGATGGCGCGGTTCGGGCGCGTCGAGGTGCGGCCCGTGTGGCCGATGGAGTGAGCGCATGATCGACGAGGGGGCGGCCGTCGACGCCGGCAGGGTGCTCGCCGAGACGGTCGCCGCCGAGCGTCTGCGCATCGTCGCCACGCTCATCGCGCGCACCGGAGACTGGGAGCTCGCGGAGGATGCGGTGCAGGATGCCGTGGCGCGGGCGCTCACAGCCTGGCCCCGCACCGGCATCCCCCGCAACCCGGGAGCGTGGCTCACCACTGCTGCGCGGAACGCGGCGATAGACGTGCTCCGGCGGGCGAACACCGAGCGCTCCACCATGCAGAGGGCGGCGGTGGAGGCGCTGATCGACGTCGAACACGCACGCTCTGCGGCCGTCGGAGCCGTGCCGGATCAGTCGGCTGCGGTTCTCGACGACGACCGGCTGAGGCTGATCTTCACCTGCTGCCACCCGGCCCTCTCGATGGAGGCCCGAGTGGCGCTCACGCTGCGCACAGTCGTCGGTCTCGAGGTCGATGAGGTGGCTCGCGCGTTCCTGGTCTCGACGTCCACGATGCAGAAGCGGCTCGTTCGCGCGCGGGCGAAGATCCGCGACGCGGCTATCCCATATCGGGTGCCGAGCGCCGAGCAGCTGCCGGCACGCACGGATGCGGTGCTCGCGGTCCTCTACGCGCTGTTCACAGAGGGGTATTCGGGTAGTCGTGAACTCGTGCGGGTTCCGCTCGCCGACGAGGCCATCCGTCTCACGCGACTGCTCGACGCGCTCATGATCGACGCGCCGCAGCTCCCTGAAGTGCGCGGGCTGCTCGCGCTCATGCTGTTCCAGCACTCACGTGCAGCCGCACGACTCGATGCCGACGGCGACCTCGTCCTCCTCGCCGACCAAGACCGCACCCGCTGGGATGCACGCATGATCGGTCACGGCGTCCACGCGCTCGCCGCAGCGGAGTCGGCCCGCCTCCGGTTCGACGGCGTCGCCGGGCCCTATCGGCTGCAGGCGGAGATCGCGATGCTGCACGCCACCTCCCCGTCGGCCGACGCGACGGACTTCGCGCGCATCGCCGAGCTCTACGGAAGACTCGCTCGGGTAGCGCCGTCGCCGGTCGTCGAACTGAATCGCGCGATCGCCGTGAGCTTCGCGGAGGGCCCGGACGCCGGCCTCGCCGTCGTGGACGCCATCGACGGCGGTGCGCTCGACGGGTATCACCTGCTGCACGCGACGATCGCAGACCTGCAGCGTCGTGCCGGACGGGATGCCGAGGCGCTCGGGCAGTACCAGCGTGCGGTCGAGCTCGCACCGACCGAAGCGGAGCGGCGGTTCCTGCGGCGGCGCATCGTCGAGGTCGGGGGAAGCCCCTCATCCCCTCGTTGAGCGAGCGGAGCGGACGAAACTCCCCGGACTCAGCCCTCCAGCGCGGCGGAGACGACGGCCCGCGCCTCCTCCTGCACCTCGGCGAGGTGTGCGGGGCCGCGCAGGCTCTCCGCGTACAGCTTGTAGACGTCCTCCGTGCCCGACGGACGGGCTGCGAACCAGGCGTGCTCGGTCTGCACCTTGAGTCCGCCGATCGCGGCGCCGTTGCCTGGCGCGTGCGAAAGCTTCGCGGTGATCTCCTCGCCCGCGAGGGTCGTGGCGGCGACGGCATCCGGCGCGAGTTTGCCGAGCGTCGCCTTCTGCTCGGGGGTGGCCGGGGCGTCGACGCGCTGGTAGGCCGACGAGCCGAACGCCTCCTCGAGCTCGCGGTACCGCTCCGAGGGGGTCTTGCCGGTGACGGCGATGATCTCCGCCGCGAGCAGGCACAGCAGGATGCCGTCTTTATCGGTCGACCAGACGCTGCCGTCCTTGCGGAGGAACGACGCACCGGCCGACTCCTCGCCGCCGAACGCGACGGTGCCGTCGAGCAGGCCGGGGACGAACCACTTGAAGCCCACCGGCACCTCGAGCAGACGGCGGCCCAGGGACTCCGCGACGCGGTCGATGATCATCGACGACACGAGCGTCTTGCCGACCGCGGCGTCGCGCGGCCACTCGGCGCGGTGCGAGAACAGGTAGTCGATCGCGACCGCGAGGTAGTGGTTGGGGTTCATGAGCCCGGCGTCGGGGGTGACGATGCCGTGACGGTCGGCATCCGCGTCGTTCCCCGTGAGCACGTCGAAGTCGCCCTTCTTGGCGACGAGGGAGGCCATGGCCGACGGCGACGACGGATCCATGCGGATCTTCTCGTCCCAGTCGAGAGTCATGAAGCGCCAGGTCGGGTCGACCTCCGGATTCACGACGGTGAGGTCGAGGTCGTGGACTTCCTTGATGAGCGCCCAGTAGTCGACCGATGCGCCGCCGAGAGGGTCGGCGCCGATCCGCACACCAGCCCGGCGGATGGCGTCGACGTCGATGATCGACGCGAGGTCGCGCACATAGGCGTCGCGGAAGTCGTAGCTCGGCAGGGCGTCCCAGTCGATGTCGGCGAAGCGCTCGCGCTTGACGCCCTCGAGGCCGCTCGCGATCAGCTCGTTCGCGCGGTCGGCGATCCATCCGGTCGCGTCCGTGTCGGCGGGGCCGCCGTGCGGCGGGTTGTACTTGAAGCCGCCGTCGCGCGGCGGGTTGTGCGAGGGGGTGACGACGATGCCGTCGGCGCGACCTGCGGCATCCGGTGCGAGGTCGCGGTTGAAGGTGAGGATCGCGTGGCTCAGCGCGGGCGTCGGCACCCAGGAGTCGCGCGCATCGACCCGCACGTCGACGCCGTTCGCGACGAGGACCTCGATCGCGCTGCGCTCGGCCGGCAGCGAGAGCGCGTGCGTGTCTCGGCCGAGGAAGAGGGGACCGGTGATGCCCTGCGCGGCGCGGTAGTCGACGATCGCCTGCGTGGTGGCGAGGATGTGATTCTCATTGAAGCTGTTCGAGAGCGAGGAGCCGCGGTGTCCGCTCGTGCCGAAGACGACCCGCTCGGCCGCGACGTCCGGATTCGGCCTCCGGTCGTAGTAGGCCGCGATCAGCTCGTCGACGTCGATCAGGTCAGTGTCCTCCGCGGGGAGGCCGGCACGGCTCGTCATGCAGACAGTCTGCCCCCATCTCGGCATCCGCGCATCTCGATGTCCGGTCCTTGACAGCGGGCTATCCGGGAGTCTCGAGATCCCGCGCTTGCTCTAAGGTGAAACGCGTGACTGAACGCCGCACCTACAGCTATCTGGGTCCCGCCGGAACGTTCACGGAGGCGGCGCTCGACCAGGTCGCCGAGGCGCGAGGTCAGGACTGGCGTGCCGTGCACAACGTCGGCGAGGCGCTCGCCGACGTGCTCGAGAGGCGCAGCTACGCGGCGATGATCGCGATCGAGAACTCGATCGAGGGTGGCGTCTCCACGACGCAGGATGCCCTGGCGACCCTGCCCGGACTCCGCATCATCGGCGAGTACCTCGTGCCGGTGAACTTCGTGCTCGTGGCGCCGCGCGGCACGACGCTCGCCGACGTGCAGGTGATCGCCGCGCATCCGGTCGCCTACGCGCAGTGCCATGGCTGGCTCGGCGCGAACGTGCCGTCGCACTCGCACGTACCCGCGGCGAGCAACGTCGCCTCGGCGATCGGCGTACTCGACGGATCGCTCCCCGCGCAGGCGGCGATCGCCGCCCCCGGCATCGTGAAGCACCTCGACGTCGATGTGCTGGCTGATGGCATCGGCGACAACGCGCAGGCCGTCACCCGGTTCGTGCTCGTCACGCGGACGACCACCGCTCCCGCGCCCACCGGCGCCGACAAGACCTCGCTCATCGTGGAGTTGCCGCACGACCACCCGGGTTCGCTGCTCGAGATGCTGGAGCAGTTCTCGACCCGCGGCATCAATCTGTCTCTCATCGAATCGCGGCCGATCGGCGACGAGCTGGGACGCTACCGATTCGTCATCGACGCCGACGGGCACATCTCGCACGAGCGCATGGCCGACGCGTTGCTCGGCATCCGCCGGTTCAGCCCGCGCGTCGTGTTCCTCGGCTCGTACCCGCGAGCCGACCGCCAGATCGTGCAGTACCCCGACCGCTACGCCGACGACGTGTTCGTCGAGGCGCGAGACTGGCTGCGCGGCATCCTCTCCGGCGAGCCCGAGGCGTAGCCGGCGCTGGGTCCGCCACCCAGGCCGGGGTCAGTGCTCGACGAACATCGGCCAGGCGCTGCCCGGCCGCATCTTCGAGTGCAGCGCCCCCTTCGCCGAGGCGAGGCTCGGGTAGGTGCCGGCCGCGGCATCCGAGCCCGCCATCACGACGGTGTATCCCTCGTCGTCGTGGCGGATGCTGCCGACCACCCCGTTGGTGCCGTAGGCCACCCACAGTGCCAGGGTCTTGGTGCTCATCGTCGAACCCCTTCCGTTGCCGCTGACGCTACGCCTCGGCGACGACGAAAACCAGCCCCCGGGGAACGGCGGATGCCGTGCGCTACCGCATCGCCGCGGCGACGAGCTCGAGCGTCTGTGCGCGACCCGCGGCGCTGTCGCGCGGCTCGGACTCGTATGCGCCGGCGACCGGCGAGAGCATGACCTCGTCGACGCCGTGTGTCGCGGCGAACGCGCGGGTCTCGTCGGCCACCGACTCGCCCGTGCCGACGAACCAGCGCGAGCGCGCAGCCTCGACGACCTGGTCGGTTGCGGCATCCGTCTCGGCGGCGAGTGCTTCCTCGACCGTCTCGAGCGCGACCAGTGGCTTGTTCAACCGCAGGCGCGCCATCATGCGCAGCTGCGGCAGGGCGCGAGCCTCGGCTTCCTCTCGCGTCGGCGATGCGACCGCGTTCACGGTGAGGAAGGTGCGGGGCTCGGGGTGCTCCTCGCTGGGCCGGTAGCCGCTGCGATAGAGGTCGAGCGCTCGCTCGAGCCCCTGCCCGGAGAAGTGGTTCGCGAACACATAGGGCAGTCCGTGAGAGGCGGCGAGCTGAGCGGAGTAGTCGCTCGAACCGAGCAGCCACACCTCGGGGGCTCCGGTGGCGGCGGGCGTGGCGCGCACGGTGTACTCGCCGCCGGACGTGAACCGGACGGTCGCGCCGTCGCCCGACACGAGGGCCCCGATGTCCTGCACATGACGCGGGAACTGCTCGACATCGCTGGTCGTGCCCGAGCCGCGCAGCAGCTGCGTGATGACGGGGTCGCTGCCGGGTGCGCGGCCGAGGCCCAGGTCGATGCGGCCGGGCGCGATCGCTTCGAGCGCGGCGAACTGCTCCGCGACGATGAGCGGCGCGTGGTTCGGCAGCATGACACCGCCCGAGCCCAGACGGATCGTCGAGGTGCGCGTCGCGGCGGCGGCGATGAGCACCGGGGGAGTGGTGGATGCCACCGCGGGCATGTTGTGGTGCTCGGCGAACCAGTACCGGCGATAACCCAGCCGGTCGGCCGCCTCGGCGAGGGACAGCGAGGCGGCGATGGCCTCGGCGCTGGTCTGCCCGGTGCGCACCGGGACGAGGTCGAGGACGGAGAGAGCAGTCACCCCGACCCCAACGTCGGGGCGCGTGCGGGCATTCCCGCGCGTGCGGATGCCGGAGCCTCGTGCCCGCCGCCGACCCACCCCCTCGTGCGCGAGCCACCCCCACGCGCACGCCACACGCGGGGGTGGCTCGGCGCGAAAGGGGTGGCTCGGCGATTGTGGTGGGGGATGGGGGGCGGAGCGAGGCTCCGCCCCGCCGGATCAGGCGTCGATCGCCTGACGCTGTTCCGTCGACTCGACCGTGATCTTGCGCGGCTTGGCCCGCTCGCTGACCGGGATGATCACCGACAGGACGCCGCTCTCGTAGGAGGCGCTGATGCCGTCGAGGTCGACTCCGTCGCCGAGCGTGAACTGGCGGAGGAACGACCCGGCGCCGCGCTCGCGTGCGAGCCAGCGCACGCCCTCGCGGGTGTCAGCGGTGCGCTGTGCGCGGATCGTCAGCTGCCCGCCGTCGAGATCGACGTCGATCGAGCCCGGGTCCGCGCCCGGCAGGTCGGCGTGCAGGATGTAGCGGTCGCCGTCGCGGTAGAGATCCACCGGCATCAGCCGGGGTGCGCGAACGGAGTCCAGCACGCTCGCGGCGAAGCGATCGAGCTGGCTGAAGGGATCGAAGGTCAGTGCCATGAGGTTCTCCTTTCGTGCGGCCCAGAGGGCGGAATGGGTGATGCAGGTAATCTGCATCCGTTGCTGTAGATTTTTTATAGAACATGACGAGATAGAATGCAAGTCCCAGTGAAGGAACGTCAATGAGCGATCGAGACCCAGGGATGCCGGTGTACGGCATCGCCGTCGCCGCACAGTTGAGCGGCGTGCCCGAGGCGAGCCTGCGCCTGTTCGAGGCAAAGGGGCTGATCGCGCCCGCGCGCAGTGACGGCGGCACGCGGCGCTACAGCGATGACGACCTCGCGCGCGTTCGCCGCGTCACCGACCTCCGCGACGAGGGCATCAACATCACCGGCATCCGACGCGTGCTCGACCTGCAGGACGAGAACGCCGACCTCCGCGGGGAACTGGCCGAGGGAGCGACCGGACGCGAGTGAGCCGCGCGACCGACGGCAGTATCTTGAGGGCATGGATGCCGAGATCTTCTACGTGCTCGTCGGTGCGGTCGTCGTGGCGGCGATCGCGCGATGGCGGGGGTGGCCGGCGCCGCTGCTGGTGACGGTGGTCGCGCTCGCGGCATCCTTCCTCCCCTTCGTCCCAGACGTCGAGATCGACGGTCACCTGCTGCTGAACCTCGTGCTGCCGCCGCTGCTGTACTCGGCCGCACTCGACGTGTCGTTCGTCGGGTTCAAGCGCAGCCTGCCGCAGATCCGGCGCCTCGGGATCACCCTCGTGCTGCTGACCGCGTTGGCGGTGGGTTTCGTCGCGTGGTGGATCCTGCCCTCCCTCACCCTTCCCGGCGCGCTGCTGCTCGGCGCGATCGTCGCGCCGCCCGACGCGGTGTCAGCGGCGGCGATCGGTCGCAAGCTCGGCCTCCCTCGCCGCATCATGACCGTGCTGTCGGGGGAGAGTCTCATCAATGACGCGACCTCGCTGACGCTGTACCGGGTGTTCGCGGCGATCCTCGCGGGCGCCACCCTCACGGTGTGGGACGGCATCTGGCAGTTCCTCCTCGCCGTCGGCGTGGGCGTCGCGGTCGGGCTCGTGTTCGGTGCCGTGCTGCATCAGTTGCGCATGCGCATCGCCGACCCGGTCGTGATCGGCACGTTCGGCCTGCTCGCTCCGTTCGGCGCCTATGCGATCGCCGAGCACCTGCTCGGGTCGGGAGTGCTCGCCGTCGTGGCGATGGGCCTCTTCGTCGGCTACAACTCGCCGCGCACCGACTACACGACGCGTCAGCAGGAGAAGCCGCTGTGGCTGTCGGCCGACCTGCTGCTCGAGAGCTTCGTGTTCGCGTACATCGGGCTGCAGTTCCCGCGCGTGCTCAGCGACCTGGGCGGTGAGGAGGTCGGCCGCATCCTGCTGCTTTCCGGAGCGGTGCTGCTCGTGGTGCTCGTCGTGCGTCCGCTGTACGTGTATCCGACGAACGCGTGGGCCAACTTCCAGGACCGTCGACGCCTCGCCCGCTGGGACCGTGCGGTCGAATCCGGCGCCTTCGACGGAAGACGGCGCGAGTCGAAGCGCTGGCGAGAGTACGACCCCGAGGAGATGCGGTCGAAGATCGTTCGCGACCGGATGGCCGGTCTGCAGCTGACCTGGAAGGACAACGCGATCATCTCGTGGGCGGGCATGCGCGGCGTCGTCACGCTCGCGACCGCGCTCGCCGCGGCCGATCTCGCGACGCTCGGCACCGAGCTGTCGCACGCGATCGTCGTGGTGGCGTTCATCGTGACGGTCGGCACGCTGCTGCTGCAGGGGCTGACGCTGCCGGTGCTGATCCGCGGCCTGGGTATCGCCAGCGACGCCGACGAGCAGGACGACGAGAGGGCGCTCGAGGCGGTCAAGGCGAAGAGCCGCGAGGCGGGCAAGAAGTACCTCGCCGAGAAGCGCGCCGAATGGGAGGCGAAGCACGGCCACGTCGACCTCGAGATGTTCGACGCGTTCACGCGGCGCATGACGCGGGTCGAGCGCGACACCGACGAAGCGCAGGAGGTGGAGGATGCCGCGCACGCGCGCCCCTCGTTCGACGACCTCGCCGCACTGTCACGGGGGTGGCTGCAGGTGCGGCGCGACATCCTGCTCGAGGAGCGCGACGCCGGCAACCTCGACGAGGAGGTCATGCGCGAGCTGCTCGCTGCGATGGATGCCGAGGAGCTGGCGCTCGACACCCGCGGCGCCACGCGGCAGCAGGGTCGCGCCTGACCCGCCGCCTGACCCGCCGCCCCGCACTCGCGTCCCCGCCCCGCACTCGCGTCCCCGCCCCGCAGCATCCGCCCCGCGCCCCGCGCACCGCGCCTGCGTCGACGCCCCTGCTGATCGCCGACGCCCCCTCTCATTGACGTGAATGAGAGGGGGCGTCGTAGCCGGGCAGGGGCCTCGGCGTGGTGTGCCCGCGTTCAGCAGGTGTGTCGAGACCTCCGGGGTCAGCGCGCTCCGGCGGGCTCGGTCGCAGATGCCGTCGCGTCCGCCTCGGGCTCGTCGTCGCTGTCGTCGGCGAAGGGCAGGCCCTCGCGCGGCGCGTTGTAGAGCTCCTCGTTCAGGATGCCCTCGCGCTTGGCGACGATCGCCGGGACGAGCGCCTGGCCCGCGACGTTCACCGCGGTGCGACCCATGTCGAGGATCGGGTCGATCGCGAGCAGCAGTCCGACACCCTCGAGCGGCAGACCCAGGGTCGACAGCGTGAGCGTGAGCATGACGGTCGCGCCGGTGGTGCCGGCGGTGGCGGCGGAGCCGACGACCGACACGAGCACGATCAGCAGGTACTGCACGATGTTCAGCTCGATGCCGAAGAACTGCGCGACGAAGATCGCGGCGATGGCCGGGTAGATCGCGGCGCAGCCGTCCATCTTCGTCGTCGCGCCGAAGGGTACCGCGAACGAGGCGTAGGAGCGGGGCACACCGAGGTTACGCTCGGTCACGCGCTCGGTGAGGGGCAGCGTGCCGATCGACGAACGGCTGACGAAGCCGAGCTGCACGGCGGGCCACACGCCCGAGAAGTACTGCTTGATCGACAGGCCGTGCGTCTTCACGAGCACCGGGTAGACGACGAACAGCACGAGCGCGAGGCCCACGTACACCGCGATCGCGAACCAACCGAGGGACGCGAGCTTCTCCCAGCCGTACTTGACGACGGCGGCGCCGATGAGGCCGAACGTGCCGAGCGGGGCGATGCGGATGATCCACCACAGCACGCGCTGGATGACCTTGAGCAGCGACTCGGTGAAGGCGAGGAACGGCTCGGCCTTCTTGCCCGCCTTGAGCGCGGCGATGCCCACGGCGACCGCGACCACGATGACCTGCAGGATGTTGAAGCTCACGCTCGAGGTGAAGGTGCCTTCGGTGGCTCCGGGGTTCGTGCTGACGCCGATCCCGAGGAAGTTCTGGGGGATCAGCCCGAGCAGGAAGTTCCACCAGGTGCCGACCGTGTACGGGTCGCTGGGCTCGAGGCCCTCGCCGGCGCGTGAACCGGGCTGGATGACGAGCCCGAGCGCGATGCCGATCGTCACGGCGATGAACGCGGTGATGGCGAACCAGAGCAGGGTCTGGCCGGCGAGGCGGGCGGCGTTCTGCACGCGGCGCAGGTTCGAGATGCTGGCGACGATCGCCGTGAAGATCAGCGGCACGACGGCGGCGCGCAGCAGCGTCACGTAGGAACTGCCGATCGTGTCGAGGGTCGCGGAGAGGCCGTTCGGGCTGTCGGCGGTCGCGCCGAGCTGCCGGGCGATGAGGCCCGCAGCGATGCCGAGGACGAGGGCGGCGAGGATCTGGAAGCCGAACGAGGTCAGCAGCTTCCGGACCGGCCCGCGAGTGTCGGGCGCCTTGGTGCGCGCAGTGGTGCTCATGGGGTGGGGAACTCCAGGATCGATGCGCGCCGGGGGAGCGCGCGGGAACAGAACGATGCGCGCGAATGCGCGCCATATCGCTCAACGCTAGGAGCGCGCCGTCATTCCCCGTGCCGATATGACGAAGGATGACGGATGCCGAAGCATCCGTCATCCTTCGGGACGGTCCGGGTCGGTGTCAGGCGACGCACTCCTCGAGGTGATCCGTGATGATCTTCTGAGTCAGGTCCTTATCGTCCTGATTGGCCTGCCGGTCCTCACCGCTCGCGAGGTAGTTGAGTGTCTCATCGCTGAGGTCGGAGTCGACGAGGTACTCGGCGAAGCACTGCGAGGCGTCGTCGTCGATCTGGTCGCCGAGCCCCTGCTCTTCGAAGACCTTGCCGATGCCCTCGGCGACGTCGTCCACCGACGGGCGGGAGGGGCCGCCGCAGGCGGCGAGCGAAAAGGCGAGGGCCGCGATGGGCAGAGCCATGAGGAGGCGGGAGGCGGGGCGCAGGTTCCGGTCGTTGAGCTTCATGCTCACCAGAATATTGGCGCACAGCGAATTCATAGAGGGGGTTGCATGGGGACAAATCCCCACCCCATGATCTGTCCCCGCACCGCGCGCTCTGTCACGATGGCGTCATGTTCATGGTGACGACGAACGACATCCCCGGCTACCGCATCACTCAGGTGCTCGGCGAGGTCATGGGCCTGACGGTGCGCTCGACCGACTTCGGGCAGGGGTTCGCCGCGGGGTTCCGCTCCCTCGGCGGCGGCGAGATCCCCGAGTACACGCAGGTCATGTACGAGGCCCGCCAGGTGGTGATGGGGCGCATGTGGACCGAGGCGCAGCAGCGCGGCGGCAACGCGATCGTGGCCATGCGGTTCGACGCCGGATCGATCGCGAACTTCACCGAGATCTGCGCCTACGGCACCGCCGTCGTCGTCGAACCCCTCGCGCCGCCCGCGCCCCAGCCTCCCCAGCCGCCGCAGCCGCCCGTCGTCTGACGCTCAGTCCAGCACGAGCAGGTCGCCCACCTCGCACTGCAGCGCGTCGCAGATCGCGCGCAGCGTCGAGTAGCGGATCGCCCTGGCCCTGTCGTTCTTCAGCACCGACAGGTTCACGATGCTCACGCCCACCCGCGTGCTCAACTCGGTGAGCGTCATGCCGCGTTCGGCCAGCAGCTCGTCGAGACGGCAGTGGATGCCGGTGAGCTCGTCGCCGCTCTCGGCCGGAGTCACACCAGGCCCTCCGTGTCCTTCTGCAGGCGGTCGCCGATCGAGAACACCGTGGTGATGAGTGCCACGACGAAGGCGCCGAGGATGAACGTGAAGGGCTCGACGGTGATGACGGCGTTGTCGATCCCGTTGTCGGTGACCCGCGAGATCGTGGCGTTCGCGAGCATGTTGTCGAAGAATCGCACCGCCGCGAAGCCGAGGAGACCGGTGATCCCCGCCGTCGCGACGAGCGCGGTGCGTCCTCGGCCGAAGATGCGTCCGCCGATCGTCCTCCGGGCGAGCAGGATCAGGCAGGAGACGACGACCACGACGGTGATGATCTGCACCACCTGCGCGATGATCCCTGGCACGATGGCGATGAGGGGGAGCTGCGGCGCGGTGATAGTGCCGCTCTCGAGTGCGACCGCGATGGTGCCGCCGGTCGACAGGGGCAGGTCGACGCTGTCGCCGAGGAACTCGACGGCCACGGGCACCTGCTGACCGCCGGCCAGCTCGATGATCCGGATGATCGAGGACACCGTGAAGTAGATGGCGATGACGGCGCCGGCGAGGCAGAACCCGACGAGGGCTGCGACGTCGCCGCGGCTCAGCGCGCGGTCGTTCTTCGTGGAGGACATGGTCCGCTCCTTATCGACTATCGTTGTTACCGACAATCGTTAACATATCGACTTTCGATATGCGCGTCAACAGCGGCTCCGACATCCGTCCGTCATCCGGCGACCCGGCGCTATGCCGACGGCGAACACGGGCATACTGCCTCCGCACGGTGGTTACTCTCGATGTACAGGCGCGGAGACCGTCGAGGGATCCTCGCTTCGCCCCAGTGCGAATAAGGAGTCACAGCATGTTCGAGAGATTCACCGACCGAGCCCGTCGTGTGGTCGTCCTCGCCCAAGAAGAGGCGAAGATGCTCAACCACAACTACATCGGCACCGAGCACATCCTGCTCGGTCTCATCCACGAGGGCGAGGGCGTCGCCGCCAAGGCGCTCGAGAGTCTCGGCATCTCCCTTGACGCCGTCCGCGAGCAGGTTCAGGACATCATCGGCCAGGGTCAGCAGCAGCCGACCGGCCACATCCCGTTCACGCCGCGCGCCAAGAAGGTGCTCGAGCTCAGCCTCCGTGAGGCGCTTCAGCTCGGCCACAACTACATCGGCACCGAGCACATCCTGCTCGGTCTCATCCGCGAGGGAGAGGGCGTCGCCGCACAGGTGCTCGTCAAGCTCGGCGCGGACCTCAACAAGGTGCGCCAGCAGGTCATCCAGCTGCTGTCGGGTGCGCCCGGCCGCGAGCCGGCATCCGTCGGCGCCCAGTCCAACGACACCCCTGCCGCTCAGGGCGGATCGCAGGTGCTCGACCAGTTCGGTCGCAACCTGACGCAGGCGGCGCGCGACAACAAGCTCGACCCGGTCATCGGGCGCGAGAAGGAGATCGAGCGGGTCATGCAGATCCTCTCCCGCCGCTCCAAGAACAACCCCGTGCTGATCGGCGAGCCCGGCGTCGGCAAGACCGCTGTCGTCGAGGGCCTCGCCCAGGCGATCGTCAAGGGCGACGTGCCCGAGACGCTGAAGGACAAGCAGCTCTACTCGCTCGACCTCGGCTCGCTCATCGCCGGTTCCCGCTACCGCGGCGACTTCGAGGAGCGCCTGAAGAAGGTCACCAAGGAGATCCGCACGCGCGGCGACATCATCGTCTTCATCGACGAGATCCACACCCTCGTGGGTGCGGGTGCCGCCGAGGGCGCGATCGATGCCGCCAGCATCCTCAAGCCGCTCCTCGCTCGTGGCGAGCTGCAGACCATCGGCGCGACCACGCTCGACGAGTACCGCAAGCACTTCGAGAAGGATGCTGCGCTCGAGCGCCGCTTCCAGCCCATTCAGGTGAACGAGCCGAGCCTGCCCCACGCGATCAACATCCTCAAGGGGCTGCGCGACCGCTACGAGGCGCACCACAAGGTGCAGATCACCGACGGTGCGATCGTCGCGGCGGCGAACCTCGCCGACCGCTACGTGTCTGACCGCTTCCTGCCCGACAAGGCCATCGACCTGATCGACGAGGCCGGCGCCCGCCTGCGCCTGTCGATCCTGTCGAGCCCGCCCGAGCTGCGGGAATTCGACGAGAAGATCGCCAAGGTCCGCGAGCAGAAGGAGATCGCCTCGGAGGAGCAGGACTTCGAGAAGGCCGCGTCGCTGCGCGACGAGGAGAAGAGCCTCCTCGCCGAGCGCCTGCGCCTCGAGAAGCAGTGGCGCTCGGGTGACGTCGCGACCCAGGCGGTCGTCGACGAGGGCCTGATCGCCGAGGTGCTCGCCCAGGCCACCGGCATCCCCGTGTTCAAGCTGACCGAGGAGGAGTCCTCCAGGCTCGTCTTCATGGAGAAGGCGCTGCACCAGCGCGTCATCGGTCAGGAGGAGGCCATCGCGGCCCTCTCCAAGACCATCCGTCGTCAGCGCGCCGGACTCAAGGACCCGAAGCGGCCCTCGGGCTCGTTCATCTTCGCCGGCCCCACGGGTGTCGGAAAGACCGAGCTCGCCAAGGCGCTCGCGGAGTTCCTGTTCGACGACGAGGCCGCTCTCATCTCGCTCGACATGAGCGAGTTCGGTGAGAAGCACACCGTCTCGCGTCTGTTCGGTGCCCCTCCCGGGTTCGTCGGATTCGAAGAGGGTGGTCAGCTCACCGAGAAGGTGCGCCGCAAGCCGTTCAGCGTCGTTCTCTTCGACGAGATCGAGAAGGCGCACCCGGACATCTTCAACTCGCTCCTGCAGATCCTGGAAGAGGGTCGTCTGACCGACGGCCAGGGTCGCGTGATCGACTTCAAGAACACCGTCATCATCATGACCACCAACCTCGGTGCTCGTGACATCGCCGGTGGTCCGGTCGGCTTCCAGATCGAGGGCAGCAACGCCACGACCTACGAGCGCATGAAGGGCAAGGTCAACGAGGAGCTGAAGCGCAACTTCAAGCCCGAGTTCCTGAACCGTGTCGACGACATCATCGTGTTCCCGCAGCTGAACAAGGAGGAGCTGGTGCAGATCGTCGATCTGTTCACCAAGCGCCTCGGCGAGCGTCTGCTGGACCGCGACATGACGATCGAGCTCTCGCTGGCCGCCAAGGAGCGCCTCATCGAGATCGGATTCGACCCGGCGCTCGGCGCCCGGCCGCTGCGTCGCGCGATGCAGCACGAGGTCGAGGACCGTCTGTCGGAGAAGATCCTGCACGGCGAGCTCAACCCCGGCGACCACGTGAAGGTCGATGCGAAGGACGGAGAGTTCCTGTTCGAGCACGGTCCGCGCGGCGAGAAGGTCGCGGTCGGCGTGAACACCGGCGGAGGCGAGATCTCGGCCACACCGGATCTCGCGATCACCGGCAACGACTGATTACACCAGAGGAGGGGCGGATGCTGCGGCATCCGCCCCTTCTGTCGTACGCGACCTTCGCGGCCTTGGTCGGAGAACCAAGACGAAGTCGGCCCCGCGACGGCGTGTCGCCCCGAGGCGCGCCGTTCGGTAGTCCGGCTGCCCGGGTTTTCCCGGCGAGCGGCGGGTGAGCCGTTCTAGGCTGGACGAGTGAGCGAGTACATCGTCCGGCCCGCGCGGAGCGCCGACATCGTCGGCATCCGCGACCTCCTGCAGCCCATGGTCGAGCAGCGCATCCTGCTCGGCAAGGACCTCGCCGTGCTCTACGGCGCCGTGCAGGAGTTCGTCGTCGCCGAGGCCGACGGCGAGCTGATCGGATGCGGTGCCCTGCACGTGTTCTGGGAGGACCTGGGGGAGGTGCGCACGCTCATGGTGCGCGAGGACTGGCTGCACCACGGCGTCGGTCGGGCCATCGTCGACCGGCTCGAAGAGCAGGCGCGCGGGCTCGGACTCAGCCGGCTCTTCTGTCTCACCTTCGAGGTCGAGTTCTTCGGCCGTCGCGGCTATACCCCGATCGGCGAACAGGTCGTCGACTCCGACGTCTACTCGCAGCTGCTGCGCAGCGGTGACGCGGGTGTCGAGGAGTTCCTCGACCTCGCGCACGTGAAGCCGAACACCCTCGGCAACACGCGGATGCTGAAGCGGCTCTGATCGCGCCACGCTGAGGGGCGGCGGTCCATCGGATCGTCCATATTCTCCCCCGTTCGCACCATGGGGACGCACGCTCGCCGCGGCTAGCTTCGTGGCAGGACCACGCGTCCTGTCGTCGATGGAGCGAAGTCGACGGCTCGCTGCTGCACGGAGGACCCTCAGATGAACGACCGCCGCCCCGACGTCGGATCGACCATGGACCTGCCCCGGACCGAGGCGCCGGCCGGTCACAGTATCG
Organism: Microbacterium hydrocarbonoxydans; assembly: GCF_023715885.1. Taxonomy (GTDB): domain Bacteria; phylum Actinomycetota; class Actinomycetes; order Actinomycetales; family Microbacteriaceae; genus Microbacterium; species Microbacterium hydrocarbonoxydans_C. Next base: position 18,581 of record NZ_JAMBOY010000009.1, read on the forward strand.
TCGTGCCCGAGGCGGGGGGCACAGCGCGCGAGGCGCTCGACCGCGGCGACGCCGTCGCGTGGAGCGAGCCGCTCGAGATCCGAACCTACGATGCGGGGGAGCCCAGCATCCATCCGCTCTACCTCGACCAGCGGGTCTACCAGGGGTCGAGCGGCAAGGTCTATCCCATCCCGTTCACCGAGCACATCGCCGACGAGCCGGTGACGCGCACCTGGCAGGCGATCCACCTGGAGAACGAGTATCTGCGGCTCGTCGTGCTGCCCGAACTCGGCGGCCGCATCCACATCGGCTTCGACAAGACCACCGGCTACGACTTCTTCTACCGGAACAACGTCATCAAGCCCGCGCTCGTCGGTCTCGCGGGTCCCTGGATCAGCGGCGGCGTGGAGTTCAACTGGCCGCAGCACCACCGGCCCGGAACCTACCTGCCCGTCGAGACGAGCATCGAGAACGGTGAGGACGGCTCGGTCACGGTGTGGTGCCACGATCACGACCCGTTCACCCGCATGTCGGCGCAGCACGGCATCCGCCTGCGGCCGGGAAGCTCCGTGGTCGAGCTCGTCGCCCGCCTGCACAACCGCACGAGCGAGCGGCAGTCGTTCCTCTGGTGGGCGAACGTGGCGGCGCGCGTGCACGACGAGTATCAGTCGTTCTTCCCGGAGGACGTGCGCTACGTCGCCGACCATGCGCGACGCGCGCTGACGGCGTTCCCGCGGGCCGATCGTCCGTACTACGGCGTCGATTACCCGGCTCTCGCCGCCGAGCACGAGGGAGCCGACCGCATCGACTTCTACCGGAACATCCCCGTGCCGACGTCGTACATGATCGTCGACTCGCAACAGGACTTCTTCGGCGGCTACGACCACGCGGCGGGCGCCGGGTTCGTGCACTGGGCGGAGCGCCGTCATGCCCCGGGCAAGAAGCAGTGGACGTGGGGTGACGCCCCGTTCGGCCACGCGTGGGACGCGCAGCTGACGGATGCCGACGGCCCGTACGTCGAGCTCATGGCCGGCGTCTACACCGACAACCAGCCCGACTTCGCCTGGCTGCTGCCCGGCGAGACCAAGGTCTTCTCGCAGTACTGGTACCCGATCCCCGCCATCGGCGCCGCGCACCAGGCGACGCCCGATGCCGCCGTGCACGTCGAGCGGGGGAGCACGGTCTCCGCACGGTTCGCCGTGACGAGCCCGCGCCCCGGCGCCGCACTCCGCATCTTCGACGGCGAGCGCGTCGTCGCCGAGCGCACGGCTGATCTCGTGCCGGGTGAGCCGCAGACACTGGAGTCGGAGGTCGCGCCGTCACCGGAGCTGTCGGTCGAGCTCCGCGACGCTGTCGGCACGCTGCTCGTTCGCTGGACGCCGTCGGACGCACCCGATGAGGAGCCGTGGGTAGCCGAGGAGCCGCCCGGCCCCGACGACCTCGACAGCGTCGAGGAGCTCTATCTCACGGGGCTCCATCTCGCGCAGAACCGGCACCCCACGCGTTCCCCGCTGCCGTACTGGCGGGCCGCGCTGCGGATCGACCGGGGCGACGCCCGCACCCGCCTCGCCCTTGCCGACCGTGCGTACCGGGCAGGGCGGTTCGAGGCGGCTCTGGAGCACGCGCGCATCGCGATCGCTCGCCTGACCCGCCGCAACGCGAACCCGACGGACACGGAGGCGTACTATCTCGCCGGTCTCGCGCTCGCCCGCCTCGGTCGGGAGGACGAGGCGCAGCAGATGTTCGGCAAGGCGGGCTGGGACGGCACCTGGGCCGCGGCGTCCGGCGTCGAGCTCGTGCGGTCGCTGCTGCGCACCGGGCGGGTGCGCGCCGCCGTGCGCGTGCTCGACCAGCTCGACGCGACAGCCGGGCACGACACCCGCCGCATCGCGCTCCGGGCGCTGGCGCTGCGCGCGCACGGAGACCTCGCCGGGGCGGACGCGATGGCCCGCGCGGCGCTGACCGTCGACCCGCTCGATGCCACTCTGCGCGTGCTCGCCGGTCGGGACCCGGCCGAAGACGCCGGGCTGCTGCTGGACGTCGCGCTGGACCTGACGGTCTCGGGCGCCGGCGATGACGCGCTGCCCCTGCTCGACGCCGCCGTCGCAGCGCCCGTGCGTCGATCCGGCAACGTCCGCCCGGTGGCCGACTACGTCGCGGCGGCGATCCTCGACGACCGTGGAGACCATGCGGAGGCCGCCCGACACCGCGCCAGGGCCCGCGCGGCGGACCAGCGCTGGGCCTTCCCGTTCGGCCTCGACGCCCTGCAGGCCCTCGAGCGTGCGGTCGCCGCGGACCCGTCCGACGCGGTCGCCCTCTCGCTCCTCGGCATGCTGCTCTATGCGCACGGCCGCCGACGCGACGCCGCCGCAGCCTGGAACCAGGCGATCGACTGCGGACACAGGGATGCCGTGCTGCTGCGCAACGCAGCGCTCGCCGCCTACAACGTGGAGCACGACGCGGACCGCGCGTGGGCGCTGTACGCGCAGGCGGTCGAGCTCGCTCCGCGCGACGCGCGCCTCCGCTACGAGCAGGACCAGCTCGCTGCGCGACTCGGCCACCCGGCGGCGGAGCGGCTCGCCTCGCTGCGCCCGGTCGAGGAGCTCGTGCTCACACGTGACGACTTCGCGATCGAGTACGTGCGGCTGCTCGTCGTCGAGGGCGATGCCACGCGCGCCCATGACATCCTGTCGACCCGGTCGTTCCGGCCCTGGGAGGGCGGGGAAGGGCAGGCGATCGCCGCGTGGGATCTCACGCTCGACGCGCTCGGGATGCCGCGCACCGACCCGCCCGCGACGCTCGGTGAGGCCAGGGCGGCTTACGTGCCGCCGGTCGCAAGGCGCGACGACGGAGTGACGGACTACTTCGCCACGAGCCTGCCCGAGCTGCTGCTGTTCACGCAGGAGGCGGAGGACGACGCGTGAGCACGCCGCGTTCCGGCATCCAGGTCGACCTGTCCGCGGGTCGGTATCGGGCGTCGATCGCCAGCGTCGGCGCCACGGTGCGGATGCTTCAACACGACGGCGTGGACCTGATCGTGCCCTTCGCCGCCGACGAGCTGCGCCCCGCGATGTGCGGAGCGCTGCTCGCGCCGTGGCCGAACCGCATCGGCGACGGCGAGTACGCGTTCGCGGGGGAGGTGCACCGGCTCGTGCAGAACGAGCCCGAGACGGGCACGGCGGCGCACGGTCTCGTCGCGTGGAGCGACTTCGCGGTGGTCGAGGCGGATGCCGACCGGGCCATGCTCTCGGCGGTCGTCGCCCCGCAGCCCGGGTATCCGTGGCGGCTGCGCATCGACGTGGACTTCCGGCTCGGGATCGACGGGCTCGCACAGGAGGTGACCGCGACGAACGAGAGCGAGAGCCCGGCCCCGCTCGGTCTCGGCGGGCATCCGTATCTCACCGCAGGGGCCGAGGGCGAGCGCGTCATCGACGATCTGACCGTCGAGCTGAAGGCCGACCGCGTCCTGCTCGTGACGGAGAAGCGGATGCTGCCCGATCGCCTCATCGCGGTCGAGGATGCCGGTGGCCTGGATTTTCGGCGCCCTCGACGCCTCGGCGACACCGTCGTGAACAACGCGTTCACCGGGCTGACGCGCCACGACGGCCGTGCCAGGGCGCGCCTCACCGACGACGAGGGTCGCGGTGCGGAGATCGAGTGGGACGAGCGGTGCCCCTGGGTGCAGGTCTACACGGCCGATCACGGCGTCGGCGTCGACCGCCGGGTCGGGCTCGCCGTCGAGCCGATGACCTGTCCGCCCGATGCCTTCCGCTCGGGTCGCGACCTCCTCGTCGTGCCGCCCGGCGGGTCCGTGAGTGCGGGGTGGGTGATCCGCAGCGTCGGGCGCTGATGCGCGGCATCCGCTCGTCTGGGGCGGTCAGCCCTTGTGCTGGGCGCGGTAGCTCGTCGGATTGACCCCGTGAAGCCGGCGGAAGTGCCGTGAGAAGTACAGCGGGTCGGTGTAGCCGACCGCGGTGGCGATCTCGCGCACCGACAGCGACGTGGTGTCGAGCAGGTTCCGGGCGTGGGTCATGCGCAGGGACGTGTGGAAGGCGGCCGGCCCGCTCCCCGTGGCCTGCCGGAACAGCGCGCTCAGATGCGACGGAGACATGCCGACCAGGGCCGCGAGATCCGCGACGCGGATGTCGCCGTCGACGCGAGATTCCAGGTACCGCATCGCGCGTTCCAGGGCTGAACCCTCACCGGGGAGGATGCTGTCGGCCGCGATGCGGGTGAGCAGGTTCCAGGCGATGCCCGAGGCGACGAGCAGCTGCGGGGGCGACAGCCGCCTCTCCAGCACCGTCACGAGCTCGTCGAACAGGGCGACGACGCGGTCGAGGGACCTCAGGCGCGTGATCGGACTCTGCCGGCCGAGCGTCTGCGCGGCGAGCTCTGTGGCATCCGTCCCGCGTACGTGGAGCCACCAGATGCTCCACGGGTCCTCCTCCGAGGCCTCGTACGAGTGCGGGGTTCCGGCCGAGATCGCGATCGACGTCGACGGGGTGAGCGCATGCGACTCTCCGGCGATCGTCACGGTGCCGCGTCCGGCCACGCACAGCAGCACGACGGTCTCGGCCGCGCCGCGAGCGCGCACACGCCGGTGTCCGCGTGCCAGGGGAAAGTATCCGGCGTCGGTGACGAGCAGTCGACGCGTGCCCGCAGTGGTGAGGGCGGTGTCGACGAGCGGCCGGGGCAGCACGCACAGGCGCTGATGCTCGAAACCCTCCATCCGGTAATGCGGAGGTGGGATGATCGGCGTCTCGTCCATGAGCTGTCCTGAGGGTCGGCGGTGACACGGGCCGCCGTAGCGGTCGATACTGCCAGGCTAAAGCTTCGAGGCGTTCACGCCGGGAGCGGATATATGTGAACACCCGTGTGGTGGAGTCAGAGGAACGTCCATATGATCCGTTTGATCGTCCTCCACTCGTGGCGATCCGGCGGGGTACGGTCGATCTGTTCCGCACACCAGCCGGTCGTCCTGGCCGGTCACGCACGAAGACGAAGGAGTCTCAATGTTCGCCACCCGCAGCCGCCTCTGGGCGCGGACCGCCGCCGGCGGCGCCGCCGTCCTCGCGCTCGCAGCACTCACCGCCTGTTCGTCCGGAATGGAGACCGCCGAGCCCGCTGCCGGCGGTGGAGGCACGTCCGACGGGCCGCTCACGATCGCCCTCATCCAGAAGCAGGGCGACCAGCAGTACTTCATCGACGAGGCGAACGGCGCGAAGGAGGCGGCGAAGGAGGACGGCGACGTCACGATCAACGTCGTCGACGTCAGCACCGACTCGAACAAGGCGATCTCCGAGGTCGAGGCCGCGATCGCCCAGGGCGTCGACGGCATCATCATCGTCGTCCCCGACACCCAGATCGGCCCGCAGGTGATCCAGCTCGCCGCCGACGCCGGCATCCCGCTCATGGCCGCCGACGACCCGATCGTCGACGCGAAGGGCGATGCCGCTCCGTTCACCGGCTTCGACGGCACCTCGATGGGCGAGAAGGTCGGCGCCGAGGCCGCCCGTCTCTACCAGGAGGGCGGATGGGCCGCCGCCGACACCCGCATCCTCTCCGCCTACAAGCAGGACCAGCCGAACTGCGTCGAGCGCGTCGACGGCGCGATCGACGCCTTCTCGCAGGCCGTGCCCGACGGCCCCGAGGTCATCGAGGTCGGCACCGACAACTCCGCCACCGATGCGCAGGACAAGGCGGGCGCCGTGATCACTGCGAACTCCGGCGTGAAGCACTGGGTGGTCTGGGGCTGCAACGACGAGAATGAGACCGGCGTCGTCACGGCGCTGCAGAACGCGGGCGTCGCCCCCGCCGACATCATCGGCGTCGGCCTCGGTGCGTATCTGACCTGCAAGGACTGGAACGCGGGCCAGGAGACCGGCAACAAGTCGGCGCTCTTCATCTCCGGCGTCGAGGTCGGCAAGGCCGCCGTCACCTCGATGGTCGACCTGCTGCGCAACGGCACCGAGCTGCCACCGAAGACGGTCGCCAACACCGAGATCGTGGACGCCTCCAACTGGGAGGAGAAGGGCGTCGTCTGCACCTGACGTCTCTCTCCCGCGGGGCGGCCCTGAGCACGGCCGCCCCGCTTCCCCCGGCATCCGATCACGAGAGGACACCATGACCGATCAGGCCGTCGCGCTGCGCGCACAGGCGATCACCAAGTCGTTCGGCCCCGTGCGCGCCCTGCGGGGCGTCGAGCTGGAGCTGCGCGCCGGCGAGGTCACGGCGCTCATGGGCGAGAACGGGGCGGGCAAGTCGACGCTCCTCAAGATCCTCGGCGGCGACTACCGGCCCGACGGCGGCGAGCTGTCGATCGGCGGAGAGGCCGTGTCGTTCTCCGGACCGGCCGACGCCCGGGATGCCGGGCTCCGCGTCATCGCCCAGGAGCCCGAGATCGTCCCCTGGGTCTCGGTCGCCGAGAACATCTACATCGGCGCCCTCGGTGCCGGTGGGTTCCGCCGCGGCCGCCTCGAGCGCACCGCCACCGAGGAACTGCGCCGCTGGGGCTTCGACCGTGTCATCGACGCCCGCACGCTCGGCGCCGATCTGTCGCCCGCCCAGCGTCAGATCGTCGAGATCATGCGTGCCGTCATCGCGCGGCCGACGGTCATCTGCTTCGACGAGCCGACCTCGTCGCTCGGCGACGAGGAGGTGGCACTGCTCTTCGCGCTCATCCGCCAGTTGCAGCAGGAAGGCGTCGCGATCGGCTACGTCTCGCACCGCATGGGCGAGATCTTCCAGCTCGCCGACCGCATCACCGTGCTCCGCGACGGCGCGTACGTCGGCACGAAGACCGTCGACGAGACCGACCACGACGAACTCGTGCGCATGATGGTCGGCCGGGATCTCTCCCAGTTCTTCCACCGCGAGCCCGCGGCCCCGGGCGAGGTCGTGCTCGAGCTCGACGCCGTGTCGAACGAGTTCGTGCAGGACATCTCGCTGTCGGTGAGAGCGGGCGAGGTCGTCGGCATCGCCGGCCTCGTCGGCGCCGGACGCAGCGAGCTCATGAAGACCATCGCGGGCGACCTGCCCGTCGACGGCGGCGCGATCAGGGTCGATGGGAAGGCCAGGCGCTTCCGCAGCCCCCGCGACAGCATCCGCGCGAGGATCGGGTTCGCCCCCGAGGAGCGCAAGGCCGAGGCCCTGCTGCTCGAACGCAGTGTGCGCGACAACGCCGCACTCGCAGTGCTGCGATCCCTGTCGCGCTGGATCTTCGTCAAGGACTCCGCCGAGACCGCGCTCGCGCAGGGCTATGTCGACTCGCTCCGCATCCGCACCCCCAGCACCGAGCAGCTCGTCGGGCGACTCTCGGGCGGCAATCAGCAGAAGGTGGTGCTGGCGCGCTGGCTCGCCACGGCGCCGCGGATGCTGCTCCTCGACGAGCCGACGCGCGGCATCGACGTCGGGGCGAAGGCTGAGATCTACGCGATCATCGACCGCCTGGCCCACGAGGGCGTCGCCGTGATCGTCGTCTCCAGCGAACTCCCCGAGGTGCTCGGCGTCTCGGATCGCATCTATGTCATGGCCCACGGCCGGATCACGGGAGAGCTCCCGCGCGCCGAGGCAACCGAAGAGAGCATTCTCGCGCTCGCGATGGACGAGGAGGTCGCCGCATGAGCGACAAGATCGACAACCCGGAGATCAAGACCGGCGCAGCCGCGACGGCCGCCGTCGAGCGACCCGCGACCGAGCGGCCCTCGTTGGTGCGTCGAGTGCTCGGGGGAGTGGGCGTGCAGAACGTCTCGCTCATCCTCGCGATCGTGCTCGTCGTCGCCGTCATCGGGCTGCAGAACCCGCTGTTCTTCAGCGTCGCGAACCTCAAGGTCATCGGCACGGCCATCGCGATCATGGGACTGCTGGCCGTGGTGCAGACCATCGTCATCATCCTCGGAGCGCTCGACATCTCGGTCGGGTCGATCGCGGGTCTCACCTCGGTGACCTCGGCGATGATCTTCACGGCGGCAGGGCCCGTGCTGGGCGTCGCCGGCGCGATCGGCATCGGCGTGCTCTGCGGGCTCGTGAACGGCTGCATCATCGTGTTCGGACGCGTCAACCCCGTGATCGCGACCCTCGCGACCCTCGCGGCGTTCAAGGGCGTAGCGCAGCTCATCTCCGACGGCCGCGCGCAGGGCTACACCGGCGCCGACCCGTTCTTCGTCTTCCTCGCCCGCGGCGCGATCGCCGGCATCCCGACCCTCATCCTCGTGCTGCTCGTGGTGGCGCTGCTCGCGCACATCGTGCTGCGGTACACGTCGGTCGGTCGCAACATCTATGCGGTGGGCGGGAACAACATCGCCTCCCGCCTCGCCGGCATCGACATCAACCGCTACATCATCGGGGTGTACATGGTCACCGGCGCCGTGGCGGCGATCGCCGGCATCCTCATCACCGCCCGCACCGGGTCGGGGCAGCCTATCTCGGGGTCGGAGGGGCTGGAGCTCCAGGCCATCACGGCCGCGGCGCTCGGCGGCGCGGCGCTGAAGGGCGGCAAGGGCACGATCTCGGGGACGATCCTCGCCGTCATCCTGCTGGGCGTGCTCACGAACGGCATGACGATCCTCGGGGTGAACTCGTTCTGGCAGAACGTCGCCCAGGGCGCGTTGCTCGTGATCGCCGTCGTCATCCAGCAGCTCCGCTCCGGAGAGCGCCGCATCGGAATACCGGGCTGAGGCTCCGGGGGATCGACAGGTCGATCGCTTAACCTGGAGTCATGCCTCGTCAGTCCGCCGCCGTCTATCGTCGCCGGCGACTGGTGGCGCTCGTGGGTCTGATCCTGTTCCTCGCCGTCATCGGTGTGGCGGTGTGGCTGCTCGTCTCGCGCCCGTGGGCCAGCGCGGCCGAGGCCGTGCCTCCCGCGACCCCGTCGGCGTCGCCGACCCCCACGGCCGATGCCACGCCCACTGACACGCCCTCGGCGGATCCGTCGGAGGAGCCGGTCGCGGAGGAGACGCCCGGGGTCGTCGCGTGCGAGGCGAAGGACGTCGTGGTCTCGGCGGTCACGGATGCCGACACCTACGCCGCCGGCGAGCTGCCGAACCTGTCGATCTCGCTCACCAACAACGGCCCGACGGACTGCACGATCGACGTCGGATCGAGCACCCAGGTGTTCACGGTGTCGAGTGGCGCCGACGTGTGGTGGCGGTCGACCGACTGTCAGGAGAACCCGAGCAGCATGATCGCGACGCTCGCCGCGGGCGCGACGGTCACCAGCAAAGTGCCGGTGGTGTGGGATCGCACGCGCTCGAGCGTCGAGACCTGCGCGCAGGAGAACCGGCCTCGGGCCCCGGGCGGCGGATCGTCGTACCACGTGGCCGTCGAGATCGGCGGGTTCGCCGGCGCTGCGACCACGCAGATCCTCCTGTACTGAGGGCGAAACCTGCGCCTGAGATCAGGAGGCTCGCCCGAGAACAGGACCGTTCGGCCCGGAACCTCCTGATGTCGGGTCACCCTCCTGATCTCGGGAAGCGCCTGCACTGAATATCGGTGCAGTTTTCCGGCGTGTGTCCGGCGCGTGAATACCGACCTGGATTCAGCTTCGAGGATGACGGAAGTGCTTCTTTGGGATACCATTGACACGGCTCTCCAGATCTTGCGGCGCTATGCCATCCCCAGTGGCGTCGACTCACAGCGTCCCCAGCGCTTCGACACTGCCGCGCGAGAGCCTGGGCCCTCTCGAGTACCCCAGTCCCCAATGGATGACTCGAGAGGGCCCCATTCTGTCTGCGGGCCCGCCTCGCCGCCCGCCTCGTCCGCACGGTTGCTGAATAAGCTGGAGACATGGCAGCGAAGAAGGCGAAGCACGGCAGGAAAAAGCCCGCACCCGAGGACTTCCGGTCGGATGCTCTCGCCCAGGCGCTCGAGAAGCAGGACGTCGCCGCGGTCGCCCTCGCCCTTCGTCACGGCACCACCGTCGTTCCGCTGATCTCGCCCGGTGCTCGCGACAATCCGCTCGACAGCGGTGAGGTGTGGACGTACCGCGACCCGAACAGCGGCGATCTCGCCCTGCTGCTGTTCAGCGACGCGAAGAACAAGCCGGCGAACCTGCCGCCCGGCGTCGGCATCTACGGCGCCGACTGGCTGCGGAAGTTCCTCTCCGCTCACCCCATCACGACGGTGTTCCTCGACATCGCGGGACCGCATCCGATGCAGGCGTCGCCCGAGGAGATCCTGAAGGCCCTCGACGCCTGACGCTCGCGCTCTCGGCCCGAGTTCAGAAGGGCGGGATATCGCCCTCGTGTCGACGCGAGGTGTTGCGGGCGCGCACGTCGCTCAGCGCGGCGCGCAGGGTCTTCGACCGATCGTCGACGACCTGCTCGTATCCGAGGCGCGACGCCTCGGACCGGCGCTGCGCCGATTGTGTGACCGGGCGGATCTCTCCCGCGAGGCTGAGCTCTCCGACCGCGGCCACGGTGCGCGGCACGCGGATCTGCTGGATCGACCCGGCCACCGCGATGGCGATCGCGAGGTCTGCGGCGGGCTCCGTGAAGCGCACCCCGCCGACGGTCGACACGTACACGTCGAGCGTGCTCGTCTTGATCTGCGCACGCCGTTCGAGGATCGCCAGCACCATCGCCACGCGCGACGCATCGAGCCCGTGCACGACGCGGCGCGGATTCGGCGCCGTCGTGTTCACGGTGAGCGCCTGCACCTCGACCGGCAGCGCCCGGCGACCCTCGAGCGAGATGGCGACGCAGGTTCCTGGTTCGGTGTCGCCCTGCGACAGGAAGAGCCCGGACGGATCGGGGACCTCGGCGATGCCGTCTCCGGTCATCTCGAAGCATCCGACCTCGTCGGTCGGACCGAAGCGGTTCTTGAGCGCGCGGATGAAGCGCAGGGAGGTCTGCCGATCGCCCTCGAAGTGGCACACGACATCGACGAGGTGCTCCAGCACCCGCGGACCTGCGACCTGACCGTCTTTCGTGACGTGCCCGACGATGATGATCGGCAGCCCGCGCTCCTTCGCGATGCGGATCAGCGTCGCGGCGACCTCGCGCACCTGGCTGGGCTGCCCCGCCGCCCCGTCGATCAGCGATGACGACACCGTCTGCACGGAGTCGACGATGACGAGCTGCGGCTCGACCTCGTCGATGTGACCGAGGATCGTGGCGAGGTCGGTCTCGCTCGCGAGGTAGAGCTCGTCGTGCAGCGCCCCGGTGCGCTCGGCGCGCAGACGCACCTGCGCCGGTGACTCCTCGGCGCTCGCGTAGAGCACCCGCCGCCCCGCATGTGCGGCGCGGGCCGCGACCTCGAGCAGCAGGGTCGACTTGCCGACCCCCGGTTCACCGCTCAGCAGGATCGCCGCACCCGGCACGATCCCGCCACCCAGTACTCGGTCGAACTCGGCGACCCCGCTCGTGCGGCGCGGTGCGTCGGTCGTGGTGATCTGCGTGATCGGTCGCGCCGCTCGATCCGCGCTCGGGGCGAGCGGCGTGACGCGGCTGAGGATGCCGGTCTGCGCGCCCTGCTCCTGCACCGTTCCCCACTGCTGGCATTCGGCGCAGCGCCCGACCCACTTCGCCGTCGTCCACCCGCATTCCGTGCAGACGTACGCGGGGGGAGCGGGTTTACGGGCAGCCATGCAGCCAGGCTATCGCCGGTATCCGACATCCCTATCGCGGCGGGCATTATTCACGGCCGGAAGCCTGCGACGGCCGCGACGGCCGCGGGATACTGGATCCATGGCCAACGGAGCGCCCGTCTGCGGGCCGATCTCGACGTTCTCCCGGGTGCGCATCCTGCACCTGGTGCAGAGCCGTGCCGAGCGCACGATCGGCGAGCTGTGCGAGGCCACCGGACTGCATCCGAACACGGTGCGCGAGCACCTGCAGCGCCTCATCGAGGGCGGCTACGTCATCCAGGCGACCGAGCACCGCACCACCCGCGGCCGGCCGCGCACCCTGTACAGCGCGGCGACAGGCACGGGTGACGCGTCGAGCCCCATCGCGCGCGACAAGGCGAAGGCCGCGGCCCAGCGGGGAGATCTGCTTCGCCGGATGCTGCCCGCCACGGCATCCGCTCTCGGTCGCGATGCGACCTATCAGCTGGATGCCCTGATCGAACACCTCGAGGAGAGCGGCTTCGAGCCCGTCGTCGACGACGAGCAGCTCACGGTCGACCTCAGCCCCTGCCCGCACGCCGCTGGTCGTGCCGAAGACCGTCCGATGCTGTGCTCCGTGCACCTCGGCCTCATGCAGGGGGTGCTCGCCGAAGCCGGCGGGCCGCTCGCTGCCGGGGCCGTGCGAACCTCCGATCTCCCGGAGGAGTGCACGGTGCAGCTGCGTCTCACGGAGATGACCGCCGCCTAGCGCGCGTCACCTGACCCATGGTCTGCCGCCCGACGGGGGCGGCGGACCTCTCACCGGCGTACCCGCAGACAGAGAAGAAGGAGTGGTCCCATGGAATGGCTCGACCCGCTCGCACTGTCCCGATGGCAGTTCGGTCTGACGACCGTCTACCACTACCTCTTCGTGCCGCTCACGATCGGCATGGCGCTCGTCGCGGCGATCTTCCAGACCGCGTGGGTGCGCACCGGAAAGGTGCAGTACCTGCACCTGACGCGCTTCTTCGGCAAGATCTTCCTCATCAACTTCGCCATGGGCGTCGTGACCGGCATCGTGCAGGAGTTCCAGTTCGGCATGAACTGGTCGGACTACTCCCGCTTCGTCGGCGACGTGTTCGGCGCCCCGCTGGCGTTCGAGGGTCTGCTCGCGTTCTTCTTCGAGGCCACGTTCATCGGGCTCTGGATCTTCGGCTGGGACAAGCTCCCGCAGAAGCTGCACCTCGCCACGATCTGGTGCGTCTCGATCGGCAGCATCCTGTCGGCGTACTTCATCATCGCCGCGAACGCGTTCATGCAGAACCCGGTCGGCTACGTCTTCAACCCCGAGACCAACCGCGCCGAGCTCACCGACTTCTGGGCGCTGCTGACCAACCCCGTCGCGCTCGCCGCCTTCCCGCACACGATCTTCGGTGCGCTCATGTTCGCCGCCGGAGTCGTGATCTCGGTGTCGGCGTGGCACCTCGCCCGCGGACAGCACTTCGACACCGTGCGCATCTCCCTGAAGTTCGGCCTCTGGGCGATGATCGTCTCGACCGCCGGCGTCGTGCTCACGGGCGACCAGCTGGGCCTCGCGATGTACGCCGCGCAGCCGATGAAGATGGCCGCGGCCGAGGCCACGTTCAACACGGTCTGCGGGCCGGACGCCTCCTTCAGTCTCTTCACGCTCGGCACCCCTGACGGCAGCTCCGAGCTGTTCAGCATCCGCGTGCCGTACCTGCTGTCGCTCCTGTCGACCCACACGTTCGACGCGTGCGTGCACGGCATCAACGACCTGAACGCCGAGTACGCGACGACCTTCGCCGACACCGGCCTCACCGAGTTCGCGCCGATCCTCTGGGTCACGTACTGGGCGTTCCGCTGGATGATCGGTCTCGGCATGGCCGCCGGCCTCGTCGCCGTCGTCGGCCAGTGGCTGACCCGCAAGGGCGCCAAGAAGCCGCCGGCGCCATGGATGTGGAAGCTCGCGATCTGGTCGTTCCCGCTCGCGCTCGCCGCCAACATCATGGGCTGGGTCTTCACCGAGATGGGTCGCCAGCCGTGGATCGTCTTCGGTCTCATGACCACCCGTGACGGCGTCTCGCCGGGTGTCACCGGGGTCGACGTGCTGATCTCTCTCGTCGCGTTCACCGCGATCTACGCCGCCCTCGCGGTCGTCGAGGTGCGCCTGATCGTCAAGGCTGCGCAGAAGGGTCCGGACACCGACGAGCAACCCCACGAGGAGACGGCCCAGCTGCCGTCGGTCGTGTACTGAGAGAAGGAGACATCATGGATCTCGCAACGCTCTGGTTCTTCATCGTCGCCTTCTTCTTCGTCGGCTACTTCGTGCTCGACGGGTTCGACTTCGGCGTCGGCATGTCGCTGCCGTTCCTCGGCAAGGACGACGTCTCGCGCCGCCAGGTCATCAACACGATCGGCCCCGTCTGGGACCTCAACGAGACCTGGGTCATCGTCGCCGGCGCCGTGCTGTTCGCGTCGTTCCCCGAGTGGTACGCCACTCTGTTCAGCGGCTTCTACCTGCCGCTGCTGCTGATTCTGCTCGCGCTGATCCTGCGCGGCGTGTCGTTCGAGTACCGCCATCAGCGAGACGACATCGCCTGGAAGCGCCGCTTCGACCGCATGATCGTGATCGGCTCGGCGGTGCCCGCGCTGCTGTGGGGTGTCGCGTTCGGCAACATCGTGCAGGGGGTCGCGTTGAACGCCGACCACGTCTACGTCGGCGGGTTCTACGCGCTGCTCAACCCGTATGCGCTGCTGGTCGGCGTCACGACGCTGCTGCTGTTCTTCCTGCACGGCGTGCTCTTCGTCGCGCTCAAGACCGACGGGCCCGTGCACGAAGACGCTCATCGCCTCGCGAAGCTCGTCGCCGGACCGACGGTGCTCGCGGCCGTCGGCACCGTCGTCTGGACGGCGGTCATCGCGATGAACCGCGAGGCTCCGCTGCTGTGGCTGGTGCTCGGCGCCGGTGCGCTCGCGGCGGTCGCGCTGGTCGCGGCGATCGGGTTCTCGCTGGTGCGCCGTGACGGCTGGGCGTTCGTCTCGGGCATGGTCACCGTGATGCTCGCGGTCGTCATGCTGTTCGCCGCGCTGTTCCCGTACGTGATGCCGTCGACCATCGACCCGGCCTACAGCCTGACCGTCGCGAACGCGTCGAGCACGCGATATACCCTGGAGATCATGAGCTGGACGGCGCTGATCGCGACCCCGCTCGTGCTCGCCTACCAGGCGTGGACATACTGGGTGTTCCGCAAGCGCGTCACCCGCCGTTCGATCGAGGGGGCTCCGGCGCACGCGTGAGTGATCTTCGGGGTTCCGGTCGCACTTCGTGCCGCGAGTTCGCGTCGGCGGCGGCACAGACTGCGACCGGAACGACGTCTCGGGGCGACGCGTGAAACCCGTCGACATCCGGCTCATCCGGTACGCGAGCGCCGCGCGGGGGTTTCTGCTCCTGTCGGGCGTGATCGGGGTCGTGCAGACGGCGGTCACGGTCGCGTTCGCCTGGATGCTGACGGATGCTGTGACCGGCGCCCTCGCAGGTCGCGACGTGACGGCATCCCTCCTGTCGCTGCTGGGTCTCGCGCTGCTGCGCGGAGCGCTCATCGCCGCGTCCGACGCAGCCGGCACCAGGGCGGCGGCAAGGACCGGGATGGAGTTGCGCGCAGCCCTCATCGCGGCGATCGGACGACTCGGCCCGGGGTGGCTCGCGCAGCGGAACCGCACCGAGCTCGCCGTCACCGCCGGGCATGGACTCGAAGCGCTCGACGCGTACTTCGCCCGGTACATCCCGCAGCTCGTTCTCACCGTCACAGCCACCCCGGTGATCCTCGCCGTGATGTGGTGGCAGGACTGGCCGAGCGGACTCACTGCCGCGATCACTCTGCCGCTGATCCCGCTCTTCCTCATCCTGATCGGCATCGCGACCCGCACCGTGCAGCGCCGCCAGTGGCAGACGCTGCAGCGGCTCGCTGCCCGGTTCGCCGACACCGTGCAGGGCCTCGCGACGCTCCGGCTGTTCGGACGGGAGCGCCGCGCCGCCGCGCAGATCGAGCAGACCGCCGACGACTATCGACGCGAGACCATGAAGGTGCTGCGGTTCTCGTTCCTGTCGGGGTTCGCGATGGAGCTGCTCTCGTCGCTCGCCGTGGCGCTGATCGCGGTGGCGGTCGGGTTCCGCCTCCTGTCGGGCGACCTGTCGCTCGAGGTCGGGCTGTTCGTGCTGCTGCTCGCCCCGGAGGCGTTCCTGCCGATCCGCCAGGTCGGGGTGCAGTTCCACGCCGCCGCCGAGGGCGTGGCGGCGACCGAGGACGTGTTCGCGGTGCTCGACGAGGCGGGCGCTGGCCCCGGGTCGCCGCGAGAGGAGCGCAGCGACGAGACGAGACGCGCCGCAGGCCCGCTGATCGTCACCGACCTGCGCGTGCGCGATCTCCCGCCCGTCACCTTCACCGCGGCCCCCGGCACGGTCACGCTCATCGAGGGACCGAGCGGATCCGGCAAATCCAGTCTGCTCGCCGCGCTGCGCGGCGCCGTCCCGTTCGAAGGTGCCGCCGCCCTCGGGGGCATCGACGTTCGTGGGCTGTCGCCCGCCGCCTGGCTGGCCTGGGCGGGACAGCGCCCGCAGCTGAGCCGCGGAACGATCGCCGAGAACGTGTCTCTCGGGGACGCGGAACCCGACGCCGACGGCATCCGTCACGCGCTCGCGTCCGCGTGCGCCGACGATCTCGACCCCGCGCTGGAGCTCGGGGTGCAGGGAAGCGGACTCTCGGGCGGGCAGGCGCAGCGCGTCGCGGTCGCGCGGGCGCTGTACCGGCACTCGCGGCGACTGGACGCGGTGCTCGCCCTCGACGAGCCGTCGAGCGCGCTCGACGCCCAGACCGAGCAGCGGCTCTGGGACTCGCTGCGCGAGCGGGCGGATGCCGGAGCCACCGTGCTCGTCGTGTCGCATCGGCGCTCGGCCCGGCGCATCGCCGACCAGGTCGTCGAGTTGGGGGTGCGCGTATGAGCAGCATCCGGTCCGAATCGCGCGCGCTGCACATCCGCGAGGTTCTGCGCCTCGCGCAGCCGCCGCTCCTGCGCTTCCTGCCGGGGCTGATCTGGGGCGTGCTGTCGGCCGGCGCCGCGGTGAGTCTGCTCGCGGTGAGCGGCTGGCTGATCGTCAGCGCGTCGATCGTCGACTCGCTCGTGCCCCTCTCGATCGCGGTCGTCGGCGTGCGGTTCTTCGCCGTGACGCGCGCCGTCACCCGGTACCTCGAACGTCTGAGCGGCCACGACGCCGCGCTGCGTCAGCTCGCCGCGACCCGCGCCGACATGGTCCGGCGGCTCACGCCGCTGTCTCCCGCCGGGCTCGGCCGCACCGACCACGGGCGGGTGCTGTCCGCCCTCGTCGACGACGTCGAGAACCTGCAGAATCTGCCGCTGCGGGTGGTGCAGCCGTTGGCCGTGTCGGGCGTCGTCGCACTGGGCGCCGTCGGGTTCCTGCTGTTCGTCTCGGTGCCGGCGGCTCTGACGCTCGCGGTCTGTCTCGTGATCGCCGCGCTCGCCGCGGTCGGCCTCGGCTGGCTGTTCGGCTCGCGGGCCGAAGCCGTCGTGTCGACCCGCCGCGGCGACCTCACCGCCGCGCTCACCGACTACATCGGCGGACTCGACGTGCTGCTCGCCTACGGTGCCGAGCCGCAGGCGCGGGAGCGTGTGCGGGAGGCGGATGCCGCGCTGCGACGCGCCGTCGGTCGAGCCTCGCTCGCGCAGGCTGTCGCCGCGGGAGTCGTGTCGGCCGTGGCGGGTGCGGCATCCGTCTGGGCGCTCGCGGCCGCCGCCCCCGGCCTGGTCTCCGGCGCGATCGACGGTCCGTGGCTTGCGGTGGCCGTGCTCGTGCCCATGGTGGTGTTCGAGGTGTTCGGGGCGGTGCCGATCGCCGCGGCATCCTGGCGCAGCGTTCGCGCGAGCGCCGAGCGCATCGTCGACGTGCTTCCCGACCGGATGCCGGAGCAGCTGCGTTCCGACGACGGAGCGGACACCGAGGTCGACGGGACGCCTACGCTGCGTTTGCACGGTGTGCGGGCGGAGTGGCCGGGCGGCGCGCCCGCGCTGCGCGGGGTCGACCTCGAGCTGCGGCCGGGGGAGCGTGTGCTGGTCTCGGGACCGAGTGGTGCGGGAAAGAGCTCGCTCGCCGCCGTGCTCGTGGGATTCCTGCGTGCGGAGGGGACGTACACGGTCGGCGGCATCGATGCGTCGGCGCTGTCGGGCGAGGCGCTGCGACGCACGATCGGGCTGTGCGAGCAGAGCCCGCAGCTGTTCGACGAGGACATCCGTCAGAACCTGCTGTTCGCGCGAGACACCGCGACCGACGACGAGCTCCTCGCCGTGCTCGACCGGGTCGGGCTGGGGGAGTGGGTGCGCGAGCGCGGCGGATTGGATGCCCGGGTCGGCGATCGCGGCGGCCTCGTGTCGGGCGGTCAGGCCCAGCGCATCGCTCTGGCGCGGGCCCTGCTGCGCGGCTTCCCTGTCCTGGTGCTCGACGAGCCGACCGCGGGCGTGGACCCGGACGCCTCGGACGCCCTGCTCGCGGACCTGCTCGGAGCGGCGGGGGAGCAGTCGGTGCTGCTCATCTCGCACGTCGCTCCGCCGGCCGGGTCGGTCGATCGGGTCGTGCGGCTGGAGGACGGCCGTACCGTCTGAGGCCGCGGTGTCCATCTCCACAGGTCGTTGAGCGAGGAGCGCAGCGACGAGACGAAACGCCGGGAGGTTCCGCGGGGTGTGGCGCGTTTCGTCTCGCTCCGCTCGCTCAACGACCGGGGGGCCGTCAGACGTTCAGGTCGGCGCGGGGCTCCATGACGATGCCCTGCGCCTCGAACGCGCGGCGGCGCTCCTCGATGCGGCGGTGCAGCTCCACCTGCGCCTCGTCGACGAGGGCGGGGTCGAGGTCCACCGTCGCCGGGTGCGGATCCCCGTGGTTCGCCGCGATGTACGCGTCGAGCTCCGGCCCGGACGTCCACGACGTGATGAGCGCGAAGCGCGGAGCTGCGCCCCGATGCCACACGGCGTGCCAGAAGCGCTGCGTGTCGACGATGATCCGCGAGCCCGCGGGCAGCGGCAGCCGGATCTCGGTGGCGGGGTCGAAGCGGTCGGAGCGGAGCAGCAGCAGCGAGTCGGGGTCGTCGGTGAGGTTGTAGTACCCGCGCACGACCCAGCCGGTGCCGTCGTCGTTGAGGCGGTTGTTGTCGTCCTGATGCAGGTTGTAGACAGCATCCGCGTACGTGTTCGGCTGCAGCTCGATGACGCGGCAGCGCCCGACCCCGGCACCGGGTTCGAGCGCCCGTGCCTGCAGGGTCGGTGCGATCGCCACCTGCGACGGCACCCACACCCCGTCCTTGTCGGTGCGGGGAGGGGTGTGGTTCCAGAATCCGTTGCACTCGATGTCGCCGGCGTAGGTCGCGAGCGGGGCGAACCGCGTGATGCCCGACGAGCGCCAGCCGATGTACTGCAGATCGAGCCATTCGGCGGGGTCGGACGCCTGGTCATGATCGTCGAGGACCACGTACCCGGTCGCGGCGAGAGCCTCGGACGTGATGAAAGCCATGTGCGCACCCTCCCGTTTAGGCAATCCTAACCAGGATGCGGTGGCGACGCAGGGACCCGGCGGCCGGACAAAACCGCGGTTCCTCGGCATCCTCGTCGAGTTGACGCCTCTTGCCGCAATCCCGCAGGGATTGCGGCATCAGGTGCCAACTGGAGCGGAGGAAGGATGCCGTCACCGCCCCGATTCGCGCCGCAGCGCGCGGTGTCGTAAGCTAGTCGGCGGTGACGTGTCCGAGCGGCCGAAGGTGCAACTCTCGAAAAGTTGTGTAGGGTAACCCCCTACCGTGGGTTCAAATCCCACCGTCACCGCCATTGTGATGTCTCAGGACATCGTGAACGGCTGAACCCCCGGTTTCGGGGGTTCAGCCGTTTTTTCGTTGGTAGTTCTTGGTGGGGTCGAGGGTGTATTCGGCGAGGAGCTCGCCGGTGCCGAGGCTGAT